>JAUXVU010000011.1 GCA_030680295.1 Moraxellaceae bacterium | reverse complement strand
ATCGCTATCACCACAGAACGGATTGACGACTTTCCGCTTTTGCTCGAAGTTATGATAGGGCTGGGTCTCCCAGGTCTGATTGACCAACACCTGAAGCGTCACGGGTTGCATCAGGGTCTGAGTTGGGGCTGGATTGCCGCTATTTGGCTGGCGCACATCCTGACCGAGAGCGATCATCGCAAGTTGCCGGTGCGGGCTTGGGTCCGTCAGGCTGGCGAAACGATTGAAAGGATCACCGGAATGAAAGTTGGCGAACTGGACTTCACGGACGACCGATTGACGCTCCTGTTGCGACGCTTGAGCCAACCGGTCATCTGGCAAGCCATTGAGACGGAACTGGGACGAAACATCCTGCGCGTGTATGAATTGAAACCCAAACAAGTGCGTCTGGACCCGACGACGGTTTCTGGCTACCATGCGGGGGGTGAAGACAGCTTGTTTGAGTTTGGGCATAGCAAAGACGACCCGACCTTGCGCCAGGTGAAGGTGATGGTGGCGGCTTTGGATCCGCTGGGATTGCCGCTGGTTAGCCAGGTGGTAGCGGGAAGTACCGCTGACGACCCGTTGTATATACCGGCTGTGGATCGGGTGCTTCAAATCATAGCTGGCGTGGGGTTGTTGTTTGTGGGAGACAGCAAAATGAGCGCCCTGGACACCCGCGCCCATATTCAGCGTCTGAACCAGGGCTATCTGTGTCCGCTGGCGCTGACGGGAAAGACTGCCGAAGAGATGCGCCAGTGGATTGAAGCGGCGAATCGTGGCGATTTTGCCCTGCAACCCGTCTATGTGGAGGACGAACAGGGAAAAGGCAAGCAATTGGCGGAAGGATATGGGCTTGAACGCACGGTCAGGGCCGAAATCAGTGCGGATGACCGGACGGAAACGCAAGCATGGACGGAGCAGGTCTTTATTGTGCGTTCGGAACGCTATCGACAGGCGCTGCAGAAGGGATTGGACGGACGCCTGCAACGCGCCACAGATAAATTGCGGACGCTGACGCCACCACCGGGTCGCGGCAAGCGTCAAATTCAGGAGGAAGGTGAGTTGACGAAGGCGGCGGATGCCATTTTGAAGGCGCACGCGGTTGAAGGATTGCTGACCTACACCTTTGAACGCCAGGAAAAACGCCAAACCAAGTACCTCGGACGGGGACGCGGCAATGCCGAGCGTCCCACACACGAGGTTGTGACCGTGCGCTGCCAAATCACGGCTGTCGTCCGACAAGAGGAAGCCATTACGGCTCTCCAGAAAACGTTCGGCTGGCGCGCGTATGTCACCAATGCTCCCGCAGAACAACTGACGCTGGAACAGGCGGTTTTGACCTATCGAGATGAATGGTTGATCGAACATGGCTTTCATCGTTTGAAGGGTGCGCCCCTGTCGCTGGATCCCTTGTTCGTCAAACGCGACGACCAGGTGGTTGGCTTGATCCACTTGCTGAGTATGGCCGTACGCTTTCTGACCCTGATTGAGTTTGTCGTTCGCCGCAAACTCAAACAGAACCAGGAGAAATTGACCGGGCTGATTGAAAACAATCCCAAAAAGGGCATCGACAACCCTACTACGGAGCGGCTGTTGAAAATGTTTGACAACGTCACGCTAACCATCGTGCATTTGCCAGACCAAACCATTCGCCACATCACGCCCTTGTCCCCCTTGCAGACCCGCATCCTGGAACTGCTTGGTCTGTCCGCCGCCGTTTACACTCGGCTGGCCGAAAATTGAGAAAAGTCAAAACCATTTCAGCGAATGGAGAATAATTATGCCAAGAAAACAAACCATTCCAACCGAAATTCAGGAAGAAGTGCTGAAAATTGTCGAGGAGTTCAATCGAAAAACTTTCACGGGAGAACACAACCCTATTTTGAAAGCCCTATTCGGCAAGACCAAACGCGGATTTGCGGCGAGATTTAAAGGCAAGTTCCTTTATCTTGATCGCACAGATCGCGGGCGTCCATCCGAAATTTGCCGCCTCACATGGAACGGCAAAATGGATAACTGGGGTTTTGCCATCATCGGCACTCCCGCAATTTCTACGATCCCAACGAATGGATGTTTACAGGCGCAGGCTATGTAAATGGCACGGTGGAAGGCGCGCTGAAAGCTGGGATGGAAGCCTATCCCATGTAATTTTTACGATGGAAAATAAACCACTTTCTACTCTCGAATATTCAACTCTCTGCCTTTGCGGGCGTGGTGGCGCGGGGCAGTTCGACCTAACCCCCAGCCCCTTCCAAATGGGAAGGGGAGTCTGCTCCCTCCCTGCTCGGGGAGGGGTTGTTTGAGAGTCTGCTGGCGGAGAGTTTTGAGTTTAAGGCTTAATCAACGCTTCGATTTCTTTCAACACAGATTCTAAATCTGGCGCATTTGCCGCAACAACTTCATTTTCCCCAACATGTTTGTGATGCGGCGCAGTTGATAGGTGCGGGAAGTGCTTTGTATCGTCGTAGCGAAAGATCAATGCGCCGTCTGTATCCATGTATTGGAAAGCGTACATGTAGCGATGAACGGGCTGACTCTGCTTTACCTGCACAAATTCACGGAAGTGTAAACGCGAACCATCCTTAAAAACCAAATCCCCCTTGAGGAAACCCGTCTCTCTATCGCGGTAGTCGTATTCGACTTCGGGCGGTTGGGAAAGGGAAAGGCTTTGCAACAACGCCTTGATTGCTTCAAAATATTCTTCGATCATTTGACTTTGGCTTCTTTGAAGGCATTGAGTTTTTCTTCGAGCAGATGCAGAGTCTTGATCTCGCCCTCCCATTCGATGAAGTCGAGGGTTTCTTCCAGGTCGCCAGGTTTGAAACGGCGCTCAAACTCGGCGGTGCTCATGCCGTATTGTTTCTCGAAGGCTTCCAGTTTGGCGCGCGTTTTCTTCACGCCCTGTTCCACGTCATATACTGCGTTTTCAATGACCGAGCGGATCAGTGGTTTAAGCCGTTTGGCGTTTGGCGTTTGAATGGTAATCTGTTGTAACATTTCGATCTCCTTGCCGGTAAAGGCATTGACTGAAGATATTATACTGCTTTAAAAATGACGCAGTACACGTAGCAAATAAAGCATGGAAATAATCAAACGCTTGACTACGCCCGTCCCACCGCTGAGCCTGCAAGAAGAGTTTGCGGGCGTGGTGGCGCGGGTGGTCACTGAGCCTGTCAAAGTGTGGAGGGGTTGTTTGAGAGTCTGTTGGCGGAGGCGTTACTGAGGCGTTAATCCGTCGCACAGGATTCTGGAAAATCGATGTATTCGACAAAGAATCCCGCGGACGGTCCTGTTCCAAGTCACAATTAAAAAAGGAGACCATCATGCACGATGAAAATACCTGTTCACATTGTATTGGAGAAAATACCAGGATTGAAAGGTTGCAAAAACGAGCTGAAGATCTAAGGTTCAAGTTGGAACATTCAACGAACGCTGTTGAAATGGATAATTTCAGCAAAGCACTTGAAGAAATTGAAAAAGAATGCGGCGAAGCAGTGGAAAATCTGGCGCAACATCTGGCTTCAGCTCAATCGTAGAAACCAACTCTTCCATTACATTCAATCGTCTGTGTGGTGCAATGCACTTTCACGGATCGAGCAATAACACCCTGCGGCTATCGTGGCGCACTGTGAGTGTTTGCGTTCCTAGGTGAGCGAGACCATGCGGGGGTGGATGGGTTATTTGACGCGCTCCTCGCGCAGACAATGGACGGCGGGCTGCCGATCTCATTTATGAATAGTAAATGGGAGCAAAGATGGTACTACCCAAAATCACTGAAAGCATGATCCGTGCAGGAACGAGCCCGGAAAGTTTTCGGCGCGGCGAGGAATACCATCGAGAGGGCGCGCTTTCGAATACCGCCATTCAAGGCATGCTGTTGAGCGGTGAATGTGCCGGCACCTATGCGCCCTATTACCGGGTGCAAGTGGAATTGGATGAGACGGGAGTTGCAGATGCGTCCTGCACCTGTCCCTACGAATATGGTGGTTATTGCAAACATATTGTCGCCCTGTTGCTTGCCTATTTGCGCCATCCGAAATCATTCACCATTCGTAAAGCGCCGACAGAACTCCTGGCAGATCTGGATCATGGCGATCTCGTCGCGATCCTGACCAAATTGATTCAGGAACAGCCCGATCTATATGATCGGATCAAAGCCATGACCTCGGTTCCCTCGAAATCCAAAAAGAAGCGCAAGAAAAAAGTGGACATTGAAATCCACCGCCGTCATATTCTCGGTATTGTCCACAGCCTGGATGGCATGAGGATGTCGGAGGCGTACTGGCATGTGGGCGGGTTGGCGAATCAATTGCGCGAGGTCGGGGAATCCGCCATGAAATTCCTGGATGCCGGGGATGCCGAGACCGCGGTCGAGATTCTGCTTGTTCTGCTGGAAGAGTCCAGCCGGGGCATTGAATACATTGACGACTCGGATGGGGAACTGGGCGGCTTTGTGGGGGAGCTGGGTACGCCAT
>JAUXVU010000044.1 GCA_030680295.1 Moraxellaceae bacterium | reverse complement strand
CTTTTTTTTCATTATTTCGATGCTATTAACCGCCTGCGCTCCGTCAAATTCTCCAGATGTCGGAAAACTAACGAAAGAGGCGTATCAAAAAGGCTATGACCAAGCTGTCTTCGATCTAAACTTAGAAAATCTCCAAAACCTGAAAGGCCATATGCTGGCATGCCAAGCAGCAGCGGTATTTCCTGTCGTTTTTCAAAAACTCATCGGCCTTGACTGCTCAATCGACTTTGACCAGTTCCCTGACATTAAAAATGTCACTGCGAATGTGCCCTTCAAGCCGATTTTCATGACGCTGGCTGTACTCCTAGTTTGCGGCTTAATTTTAGTCCTTCTTATTCCACCACTGGGGCGAATCTCAGCGCAGTGGAACGCCGCTCTCCAAGACCGTTACAGCGGCCTCAGAACGCGCAAAATGACCGAAATAGAGGCTCAGGCTACCCAGATAAGGGAAAACACCCTAGAACCACTCAGAAGACGCTCTGAGGAGCTTGAAACAGCAATTAAAAGCGCTGAGGCAAGATACACAGCAGCCATCCAGCGTGCTGATGAAGCCGAAGACTGGTCTGATCACTTGGAAGCTGAAGTTGAAGCCCTCAAGAAAAAAGTAGAACTGGCCAAAGCGACTGAATCAACAGAGGACCTGGCTGAGCTGCTATCAAGCCTTGGCCGTCGTCCATAGCCCTAAAAACCTCCGCGAAGCGGTTTCACGGGCATGTGCTCAGCACTGTCGATGAGCCGACGCGGCCATCATTGGCTTTCGACTTACAGTTCTCCGCACCAGCACCGCCTATTCGGTTTATGGATGCCTCGGCAAGCCGAGGGCGCGGAATAACTCTAGAACAATCGGCCTACGGCCTGCTATGGACGCCATAGGCGCCCACAGCTTGTTTCCAGAGTTATCTCCGCTCATCCACAACCCTCACAGACAGCAACTGGCCTTCGGCCTTACCACTGTTGTTTTTGCTTTTGAAAATACAGGCGCTCGCGCCCACGCTTTCAAGCTAGCCAACGGCTAGCGTAAGGCCGACGCATCGCGTCGGGGCGAGTGGGCAAAGCCCGCGAAGGGTAGGCGCTTTTGATCTGCTTTTTGCTTTTTCAAGATTGATTTAGAACCACTGCTAGATCATACATAAGGGCAAGATAAAATATTTAATAAAATCAATTGCATACAAAAAACAGAGTCTCACCAGCTGTGATACTCCGGAGTATCACCAGCTGTGATACTCCGCTTTCATTTTATGAACGCAAGCTTTCATAAAATGAAAGCTCATGTTAATATTGTGAACACAGATGATTGGTAAATCTATGCCATTTGATACTAGGGGGTATCACCGTGAAGGACATAATCGACAAGCAAACAGGCGAAGTTTTACTGCCCGGCACACAACCTCGTAACGTGAACTTTGTTCAATGGGATCGCCGATCTATGGCAGCTTTTCGTGGGCTTACTTCTAAGAACCCTCTCGCCTCCGAAATGTTGATCTGGATGGCTGAAAAAATGGGACGAGACAATGCACTTGTCTGCTCCTATGACACGCTAATGTCCATCACTGGCAAGTCACGACCAACAGTAGCAAGAGCGCTAAAGGTGCTTAAAGATGATAGCTGGGTTCAAGCTATACGCCTTGGTTCAGCCACAGCTTGGGTAATAAACAGTGCCGTATTTTGGACTTCTTCCGCTCACGGCAAACAATTCAGTCAGTTCCACGCCACTGTTATTGCTTCGCGTGATGAGCAAGATGATGCTGAGTTAGCGAAGAAAGAACTACTTCGACCACCTATGTGGCGATCAGACGAGCGCCCAGTCATCGGCAATGAAGACTTACCTCCACCTGATCAAAAAGATTTGGAATTAGAGTAGCCTTACTTAAATGAGTAAATACTTAAAAGAGTAACTGAGTATGCGAGTAATTGCAGTCCTGAACCAAAAAGGCGGTGCAGGTAAAACCACCATCGCCACCCACCTAGCGCGTGCGCTTCAACTGGCTGGCCATAAGGTCTTGCTCATCGACTCTGACCCGCAGGGCAGCGCCCGCGATTGGGCGGCAGTGAATCCAGAAGCTCAACCGCTCCCTGTCGTCGGCATTGATCGCCCAACCATCGAGCGCGACTTAAAGAGCATCGCCCCGCATGATTTCGTCGTCATCGACGGCGCACCTCAAGCCGCCGATTTGGCCATCAGCGCAATCAAGGCTGCGCATCTGGTCATCATCCCCGTACAGCCAAGCCCATACGACATTTGGGCGGCATCGGATCTGGTGGATTTGGTAAAGCAGCGCATCGAGGTCACAGACGGGGCGCTACGCGCCGTGTTCGTTGTTTCTCGCCATATTGCAGGCACAAAGCTAGGCGCAGAGATCACCGAAGCATTGGAAGGCTACGGCTTGCCAGTGCTGGCCACCAAAGTTGGCCAACGTGTCGCGTTCCCAGGAACAGCAGCCAAAGGCACAACCGTTATGGACGCCGACCCGACCAGTGATGCCGCCGCTGAGATTCGCGCACTGGCTGATGAAGTGATAGCATTACTCAATTGAGTAAATGATTATATGAGGCAATGAACAAATGAGCTTATCAGCCGGACGCCCTAGTAAAACCAGTAAACAAGCGACTTTGGCCGATATGGCCGACAGTAAAAAAACGGTTCGAGTGAACTTCGACATTGATAGCGATGAACACAAGCGCCTCAAACTTCACGCCTTGATGCAAGGTAAAACTGTACGGCAAGTGCTGAGTGACTTCATTTCAACCCTGCCCAATTCAACCGTACTAAACAGCAAGGGTGAGTATGAGGTACCAGATCGCGGCCTTACCCACCCTACCCGTTAAAGAAAAAGCCTAGGCCAAGTGCTGTCTGGCTTCATCGTCACCTTGTCGAAAATCGGTTAATATCTAGCCATCATCAGAGGGCATCGGCATGAACGCCAAACTATCCCCAATCGTCTCCGAGTTCGAGACAGAAGAAGCAGAAGCGAGCTATGACCGCTGGTTTCGCGAAAAAGTTGCGGCCGGCATGGCTGACAAACGCCCTGGCATTCCACACGACGAAGCAATGGCTCGCATCAGTGCCATTATCGAAACAGCCAAAGTACGGCAGGCTGTCACAAAGTAAGTCGTGATACCTAAATAGGGTAGTACAGCGAATCGGAAAGCTCCGAACGGCTGATCAATCGGGGCGAACTAAAATAGTCCTGAGCAACGAGGACTACCCATGCTAACCATCATTTGGAAAGAAACAGCGTTAGACGAGCTGGCCGAAATCATCAGCTTCATAGCTGAAGTGAGCCCTGACGCCGCTACGAAGCTGTATGAAAAAATCAAAGCCGCCATCCTGCCCGCCGCCGAACATCCCTACCTATTCAGATCTGGGCGTGTGGCAGGAACCCGCGAAGTGATTGCTCATCCGAACTATCTGCTGGTGTACGAAGTCGGCATTGATTGCATCGAGGTTGTCGCAGTGCTGCACGCAAGGCAGCAATACCCGCGTTAATTGGCATTCGACACCAGCAGACAAAAAAAGCCCAGCTTATGCTGGGCTTTTTCACATTTAATCCTTAAAAGAATCATCGCTCTCTTCATACCATCGCGAATTACAATGCAAGCCGGTTTTATCATGATCCATCCACGAAGAATCTGCCTTCCATTTACTTTTCGTAGCATCGCGTCTTTTGCTGCGCAGGAGTTCATTTATGTTCTTTACTAAAAAGAACACAAGCACTAAAAGTACAATATTAAAAACTAACATTCTTATGCCCCAGTCGAAAAAATAAGCCATCCAGCAATAATAAAAAGAGTCGCTGCGGCAACCATAAACGACAGGGGAAATTTGCAGTGAATCGGCAACTTGAACTGCAAATAAAGATCCATAGCGAATGCCCCGCCAAAGAGTGCAGCCCCATAGCCATGTCCAACAAAGAGTGGCGAAAACGAAACGAGCACAAAGAAAAAGCATAGGCCCATGAATAGCAAATAGTGCCGCCTGCTAACCCGCTTTGTATCTTCTGAGAAGTACCACGAATCCAATTTAGCCAGCATTTTTGGTCGCTCCATAACCTCAAATCACTACCCGCTATATTGCCTAAATTTGGCGTGGCTGCAATCGAGTGAGCAGGAATTTCACCCTGCGTTTTTCGATCATGGCCACCGACACGCCTTTGCTTTGGCCTTTGCTTTTGGGAGCCGCCCAGCAGCCAGGCACGCCCCGAAGGGGGCGAGCCGAAGCAAAGGGTGGGCAAGGCCGAAAGGCCGCAGCTCCATAAGGCGCACCCACCCCAGTGGGTCGCCGTTGGACGGGGGGAGCCACCATTGCAGCCGACAGGCAGCCCCTCCAAAGGGGCGGTGCATTGGTGGGGGGTGTAACCCCGCGCGCTGTCGAAGACGGCCACCTTGATCGGTGTCGAGCGTCCAGCGATGAGTCATGCGCAAGCGTGACCAAGGGCCATGAAGCAAAGGGCGCGAAGTCGCCATTTGTTTCTGCCCGCAGCACCTATTAAGGTGGCCGTCCTCGACGGCGCGCCCTCAAGCACGAAGTGCGCTGAAGCCCGCAGGGCGTGAAGGCAACCAGAACGAAATGATTGAGGCGTCCAGCCGAAAACCCTTGGGAATACTGGCGTTCAGCCAGTACGGCGAAGCCGCCAAGGGGGTCATTTTGTGTCGGGCGCAGACCCCAAAGGGGTCGTAGTTGGTCGCACACATTAAGCACATGATTCCACCCAGTTGACAGCAATAGTCATATTGCTGAAACTGTGCGTGGAACTGAGCTTATTGAGGTGCGATATGGCAATAGAATCGACTGGTGTCAAAAACCCTCGCGGTAGGGGTTTAGACAAGCGCAAGGCGGCGATGATTTGGCTCAATCGTTGGGGTTATGCCACACCCCAAACGCTCGCCGAAGCCCTCGATCTCGACCGTACCGCTGGCCCTCGATTAGTTGCACAGCTCGTCCAACGCGATCTCGTTCGTGAAGTCGCCGCCGGTGGACAATGGGGATATTGGCGGTACGGCATCAACGCCGAAACGGGTCGGCGCGAACGACAAGGCCCGTATGTCGTCATGCTGACAGAAGTCGGAAAAACCACTGCCGTGGCATGTGACAACACGCTCGGCGCGCCGTGGGAAAGGCAAGTTTCAGGCGTTCAATCCATACGCCACAATCTCATTACGCAACGCTTCATGGCGCTACTTCTCCACTCTCGCGGCTATACGGATTACTTGCCTGAACCAAGCGCAAGAGCAGCAAGTAAAGACGGCATAAAACAACCCGACGTAGTGGCCATCAAAAACACCACACGGGTCGCTATCGAAATCGAGCTGACACCAAAAAGCCTTCAAACAGGCGCGCTAGAGCGCGCCCTTCAAGCGGTTGCTCAGGGTGTAAATTCAAAGAGATTTGACCAGCTGGTTTATGTATTCGGCTCCGATCATTTTCGCCAAGCCTATGAACGAGTTTGGCAGCGCGGCAAATTAGCGGAATGGGAAAAAAAGGGATCGCGGTGGGAGCCAACAGGTCAGTTTTGGCAAATACCAGATCATGTAAAAGCGCGGGTCGCATTTATTCAAAGTGACTTGTTGTTGGGGGATTTGTCCTAATGAAAATAATCTTTTTTTTCATTATTTCGATGCTATTAACCGCCTGCGCTCCGTCAAATTCTCCAGATGTCGGAAAACTAACGAAAGAGGCGTATCAAAAAGGCTATGACCAAGCTGTCTTCGATCTAAACTTAGAAAATCTCCAAAACCT
>JAUXVU010000043.1 GCA_030680295.1 Moraxellaceae bacterium | reverse complement strand
GCGCAGATCGCTGGCTTCCTGATCGGCCTTGGTGATTGCTACCTGGTGACGTTTCCGCTCTGCTTCCAACTCGGCGGCAGTGTTCTTGGCAGCATCCTGGGCGGCAACTAATGCAGCATTCAGGTCGTTGGCTCGGTGTTCAATTTCAACAGCGCGAGCCTCTGCGGTATTGGCGCGCGCCACGGCAGCGGCAAGCTTCGCAGCATTATCGGCAAGTCGTCCATTTGCGACATCGAGCGCAGCAGTATTATCGGCAAGCTGACTCTTCGCAGCATCCAGCTCGGCGGCTTGCACTTCGTATCCAGTGGCCAGCTCTGAACGCATGTCGTCCAGGTCTTGACGTTCTGCTTCCCATGCAGCCTGAGCCGTGCGCAAAGACTGATTGGCAAGCTCTGTAGCTTGAGTCCACATCGCGGCCACAGCAGCAGCATTGGCCTGTTGAACAGCATCAGGAATCATCACGGCTACCGGTGCGGCCTGCGTTGTCTGCGACTGCCTCCACTCACGCATCAAAATAGTAACGCGATTCATATCCGCACCTGAAAGACGGCGCACGGCATCGACAGTCGGAAATCGTTCACGGCCTGCCTGCTGATAAAGCTTTTCGGCGGCATCAATGACACGTTCACGCACATCAGTTTGGATTTGAGCGGCTGTTTGATTCATGACTAACTCCTTGATAACGGGTTGAAATAACATAATAAGAATTATATTCTTATTATTATTATTATGCAAACAATATCTAATATATTTACTACCGTTCGTCGGCTGGTGAATGGCCGTCATTTTGGCATGGTTTGTGCGGATCTCTTCACCTCTTGAACACCAAGCCGCAGGCGCGGAAGCGAAGCGAGAGGCCGAGCGGAGCGATGGAGCGCAGCGGAATGGGCAAGTGACCTAACCCGAAGGGGCGAGACAAGCAACGCGTAGGCTCGATGCGCAGCATGACGGGCGCGCTTCCCGCTTGCGGGGATGACCTCCACCTAAAATAGATAAAATACTTATTGACGTATTTGTTATTTTCCGTAAAATCGTAATTGTGTAAAACTTAAAAATTACAAAACCACAAAAGGAAAGAAAATGATTTACGCAGTGATGAATCAAAAAGGTGGTGTTGGCAAAACCACCCTCAGCCTTGCGTTAGCGGCCTGCCTAGCGCGAACTGGTGCGCGCGTCTTACTCATAGACGCAGATCCACAAGGTAGCGCCCTAGACTGGGCAGCTGCCCGTCAACGAGATCCGTTATTTTCTGTGGTTGGATTTCCCCGCCCAACAATTCACAAAGAAATTGCACACATAGGCCAAGGATATGACCATATCGTTATAGATGGGCCACCGCGAGTTACCGACCTCGCCAGGTCGGCAATCATGGCCGCTGATTGCGTAGTTATACCTGTGCAGCCAAGTCCATACGATATATGGGCTGCTGAGGAAGTCGTGAAACTCATTGAAGAGGCTCGCGTATTTAAGGAAAACATTAAATCCGCATTTGTGGTTAATCGTAAAATCACAAATACAGCAATAGGGCGAGACGTGGCCGACGTATTAGCCAACTACCCAATTCAGGTATTGAAAGCCACGGTAACGCAGCGCGTTATCTTTGCCGAGTCAGCCGCCCAGGGACTGGCCGTATTTGAAATTGACCCCACTGGCCCAGCAGCGGCAGAGATCGAGGCCGTAGCCGCCGAACTAAAGGAGTACAGCAAATGAGCAAAAAGGTAACGATAGGGTTAAAACCAACCGGCCAGCCAAAACCAGCTGCGGACAACTGGGTAGAAAACCGCGCAGACGTTGAGCCAATGAAGCGGCTCACAATTGATATAACGGAGAGCCTTCACCGAAAAATTAAATCAGACTGTGCAAAGCGCGGCACCAAGATTGCAGATGAAGTGCGCGAGTTACTTTTACAGAAATACGGAAATGTGTAAAGGCGTATGAAACCGATAAAGAGCAGGCTAAAAAACGCTGTCATTGCCGGGTTAGGCGCTATGGCTATGTCGATAGTAATGCAGCTATTTTTGTTTCCATCGGCAGCCTTCCACTCGCTGCTCAACTGGTTTTGGAGCTAGTTGTAATTAGGAAAGCCCGCCGTCAAGCAGGCTTTTTTATTTTCGTCCAAATTCACGATCCGCACGTTCCCGAGCAAGTTCAGTTACAACACCATTTTTGATGGACACCATTGATCCAACGGCAGGGGCTTTGCAGCCCTCCGCCAGTTGGTGCATGACATGCGTTTTTTGCCCAATATCTTGAATGAGATAGCGCCCATCTACAGCCTTCACCAAACCTCGTGTATCTATCCTGAAGCGAGCCTCAGAAACTGGAACTGCCTGCCAGTCCTCTAAAATCTTCGCCACGTCTACAGGTTCAGCAGGGACGCTTGCCACTTCCGACTGGCTTATTCCTGTTCCGCTTCCAGCAAGGCCGCTTGCTGGGCGCTGCATTCCGTGATCCGGCCTTTCTTTGAGCTGCTCCACACGATGAGGAACATCTTCCCGCAGTAACATGACATCTCCTGAGGTGTCGAGAACCAGGTCGCTATCGGACAAGTCGTGCAAGCGATCACGGCGGTGGGGAGGAGGCGTTCTTCCAGTTTGCTGCTTTCTATTATTGGATGCATTTTGTTTCTCCTGGGTAAATTTAAGTTTCTGTTCAGCTACAATTTTTTCTCGGTAAGCTTCTAAAGCCGGATCTGCAAATTTGATGCCCAGTCCTTTCAGCACAGACGTTTCAACAGCAAGTCGCTGAAACGCTTGCGAACCATTGAGTGTCAACGTGCTGCCAAACTTGGCGGTAGCGAATTGCAGAGCGGTCGCAATCGCCTCCGGACTGGATGCTGCAATTTTATTAAGTTGAACCTGCTTGGATATAGCGCTGTCGGTGATGACACGCCCCTGCCCAAAATTGAATACAACGGTGCCGGTTCGCTCGATACGATGAGTGAAAGGCAAACGCGTTGTATATTTTGATTCATGGCCGCTCAGCGTGGCCACTATTCCAAGCTTGTCAGATTCGCGTTTCATGGACACTTCTGTTGATTCATCCTGTCCATATTTTTGCGCATGAGCCAACGCACTGTCATCGCCATTAACAGCTTCTTTCACTAAGTAATCACGGAAAGTGCTTCCTGGCCCAATCTCTTTAAGTTGTTTGTACGTGTCACGACGCTCTGCCGATATTTGTTCCGACAAAACAGCCATCTCGATTGATTGCTTCATTTTTGCAACTGACACGGCTGCTAATTTTTCATGCCCTTTATTGGCTAATCGTATTTTAGCCAACTCAGCTTTGTGCAACTCACGAAGCTTTTTGCGCGTTTCTTTGTGTACTTCCCTTAACTCGTTTAGTTGCTCTGTCTTGACCGGCTTGAACGCTTCTTTGGCTTTCATCCATCGGCTGTATTGGCTTTCTGCATTTTTGTCAGCGGGTGAAGGTTTGTAATTGTCCACTGGTGACTGCTGTGATTTCCTGTGAGCTGCGGCCTCGAATGCGCCGAATTTTGCTGGCAAGTTTTTCAACCCAACTTTAGAAAGTTGAATACCACCCTTTTCACCGGTTGGACAAACAACAAACCCTGCGCCTTTTTCCTTAATTTCACAGCCGTATGCTGCCGCTGCCGCGTGAAGATCCTGCCAACTTTTTGAATGCTTGAGCCGGTCACCAATGCGAATTTCTGTCGCCCACGACTGAAATGATTTCTCACCGGAATAGATTTCTTTTTTTCTTGCCTGATCGGTAATTGAAGAGGATTTTGCTTCACGACTGGCTATACGTTCCTCGCGTGGAATTTCAACAATCTGCCCTTGCTCATCTACTTTGTGCAAGCCGTTGTCACGCGGCAAATTGTGTCTCGTTTCAATTTCACGGCAAACTTTGTCGCGATTGATTTTGTCATGCCAAAGCGGATTGCCTCGATGTGGTTTCTCTTTTTCGATTCGGCTGGCAAAGATATGAAGATGCCAATAACCGTTGTCGTTGTGCAGGAATGTGGCGAAGTGGTTTTTATCCAATTCCATCTTTGCCAACATCGAGTCCTCGGTGTCTCGTAAAACCGCTTCGCTAGGCTTGTCCTGGTTAAACGACACAACGAAGTGAGCCAGTTTTTTATCAGCTCCGACACGCGTGTTCAAATCACAATACGCTTGCATTTCAATTGCGGCCAGCTCGATCAGCTCCGCCATGTCCTGCCCCACGAACACACCATCATCAATTAGGCCAAAATTTCCAAGGCGTGTGCGATGTGATTTGTCTAGCAGCTCACCAGTCTCAAGATCAGGCTTTAAACCTTCACCATATTTGAGTGCGGCCATTGCCGATGACTTGCCATCTTTCCGTCCTGCTATGCGTTTTGAGATCATGACTTTCCCGTTAAATTTTTAACGGCCTGCACAACCTTCTTTTGTGCATCTTCAATTTCGCGCAGGAGTTTTACAACATCCGCATGAGTTTGTAGGTTCGGTGAACCTTGCGGAAAAGAACCTGAGAGCCAACCTTTAAGCAAACCACCAAGGCGACCAAGATCGGCGCGAGTAACTGCAAGTTCAACAATTGCGTCCTGGTCAGTCTTAGAGTTTGGTGTTGATTTGAAAATTGTTTGGCGGCAAAGCTCGCCCATAGAGATTCCAAAAGCGGCGGCACGCACCTGCAATTTCTCCTTTTCTTCTGGTGAAGCACGCACACCAATGGTCAAAGTTTTAACTCTTGATTCAGAGCGAGCAGCCATTTCTGTTCCTCATTTTCATGTTCAATTCAGCCGATAGGCAGAACCAGCTCGCCGCCAGGCGCAGGGCAAAACATCACGAATAAGGCGAAGCCGTTGAGTGTGTTTTATGGCGGTGCAACCGTCATCCGTCCTGCCCTTGTTTTTACAACATGAGTATAACTATATAAAGATGTGTGTCAACAGGTATAACTATATAAAGCATATTCAAATCATATAAAGTCATAGTAGAATTACGCACGCTATTAAAACAGGCCAATCATGCATAACGACGTTGAGGAACTACTGTTAAAGAGAAAGCAACAACTCAAAGAGAATCCTAATCTGCTCAAACGCAAGTGGATTGAGCCTTACTCACCTCGCATTAAAAATATGTTGGATCTGGATATTCCACTCCCAATGATTAAGTCTTGGCTTCATGAAAAAAAAGCAATCAAGATAACGCTTCAAACCTTGAGAAACTATGTTGTAAAAGAATTTGGTGAAGATTTCTATAAAGAATATTGCTTAAGAAATGGTTGGCAGAAAACCAAGAAAAATCAGACTGAAAAAAAACATGTTGAGCCAATTGAAAAAAAATCAGCCGTTAAAGTGGATGGGGTAATTCCAGTACCGGAAAGACCTGTGACTATAAATCATGTATCAGAGGAAGAACTTGAAAAGTTACTTAACACCCATTTTGACCCAAAAGATATTCCCAGGAGGCCACTGCCAGATGAAGAGTAATTAGGAAATATTGACTAGTATAAAGAAAAAATAACGCCTCTTATGTGGGCGTTTTTTTATGGGGGAATGGAAAGACACTATGCTTCGCTGCGCGTGCTGCGCACTTGCGTATTTAGAGGGGTAAAAATGATTTAACAAAAAAGTAAAACAGTCGGAATTCTTATATAGGAAATTCATTTTATTAAAAAACAATAAAGAAATAAAAAAGCAAATAAAATAAAAATAAAGTGTTTACAACAAGCGAAAAAGGAGTAAAATTAAACACAGCAGGCAGAATGTGTTAATCAACTTTAGGGGGTATAGATGGCTTCAAAAAAAGAAGTAGATATTGCAACGATTGAAAAAGTGAAGAAGTTTTTGGAAAAAGTCCCATCAAAAGAACCAACCACTAAACCGCTGATTGAAGCCCTTGAAGAACTGAAGCCAGCGATTGAAATTGCAATTGAAAGAGGGCATACCAGGCAAGAAATTGCAGACATGCTTGTTGAAAAGGGAATTGAGGTTAAACCGTATCACCTCAAAAACCTGTTCGCAAAACAGCGTGAAGAAACACCAAAGTAATTTTTAAGAAGCGGCGGTTTGAAGTGCTACCAACACAAAAAACCGCCTAACCACAACAATCTGATTGGAGATCATCATGGCTAAGGTCAATTCTACTACAACAGTCCACAGCGGCTATCAATTCAGCGGCGCAGCAACTCCGCTTTCTTCACTTACAAAAAATTCAGTTTTACTCCGGCTGGGCGCCAAGCTGCATAAGCAGGCCATTCGCATGGCAGAATCCGAAGAGAATCAGCGGTTTTTTCATTACAGACCAGTTCACATTCCTCAAAATCTGCGTCATATTTTCCAATAATTAAAGGTTGCACATTTGCTAGTTTGTAGCAAGTAATCAATATGTTAGCTTTATTCCTACATAGGAAAAATGTGCTACAGTAATCTTTGTTTTTTATTTAAAGGGGAATTGAAATGAAAATTGAAAAACTGGTTTCAGCGATGAGTAGGAAATGGCAGATAGCATTGTTTGTTTTTATGGGCTTATTTTTGCTCAGTGCGGTCATGTTGACCACAAAAAAAGAAAACTTGCTTGGTGAAATTTTGATGTTGCTCATCTTTGTGCCTGTGATTTACCTCAAGTTTAGGGCTGAAAATCTCAACAAAAAAAACGGGGGAGAAAAATGAAAATGAAAAAAACTTTTCTTCTCCTTTCGCTCCTAGTCGCTTTGCCCGTGCAAGCTGGCTCAGTAGGCGGTGTAAATGGCGCGATGGAAACGACTCAGTATCTAAATTACACCGAGTTGTACAACCAGACCAATCAAAGTATGTCGCAACTGCAAACGCAGATCCGCCAACTTTCAACTTTACAACAGCAAGTCGCATCTGGTCGAATTTTGGACTGGGGGCAAGCAAAACAGGTAATCGCAAACACAGCCGGAACAATTCGCCAGGCGCAAGCGGTTGGATACGACTCCGCAGTGATGGCAAGCCGGTGGAGCCAATTGTACCCAGACTTCAACAGCAGATCTGGCACTAACTACATTCAGCAGTATGCTGGCTGGAGCAAAGAGTCCAACAATGCTATTAAAACCGCGCTGACTGTCAATGGCCAACAGGTACAGAACTACCAAAACGACCAAGCAACAAGGGCCAGTCTGGAACAGTTAAGTGCCGATGCAAATGGCTCGCAAAGCCAAATTGCGGCGGTGAATGCAACCAACCAGATCGCAATGGGGCAATACGATGAAATGCAAAAATTGAGACAGATCCAAGTGGCTCAGAACGGCGCGATGCTGACCTACATGCAAGGCCAGCAGCAAGCAGCTGATCAGAAAACCGCTCAGGACGATGTGCTGAGAAAGATGACCAGCAGACAACCTCAAAGCAAAACCTACAACGAAGTTTTGAAAAATTACCAATAAGGAAAAATCATGAAAATCGTTAAATCAACAACTCTCTTTGTTCTGTTTTCCATAGCTCTGGCGGGATGCACTAAAAATGAAACACCTGCATCAGTCGCAGTTGAAAGTCAGGCCGTATCAGCTGTACAGCAAACTCAAGAACCAGATTTTAAATCAATGACTGATGAAGAAAAGAAAAAAATAATCAGGAACGATGAACACCGCACTCGATCCTACGAAGAATTGCAAAAAGCCTATAAGTGAGAATGAAATGAATAAGAAATCAATTTTTTTCTTACTGGCAATTTTTGGGACACTTCTTGCCTTTCCAGTAGAAGCTGCTCCACCTGCTGGTTCAATGGCCGATGTTGGAGGACAAGTACAACTAGCCTCTCTAAAGTTTTACGACAACATTCAAGGTATGGCCATGAATTTGTTATTTGGCCTGTTTGGTGTTGCCTTTGTTTGGGAAACCATCAACATGGTTCTGAAGCGTTCTGAATTTCAGGAAGTGGTGGTTAACACAGTAAGGGCAATGATCGCTGTGTTGACCTATTCAATGTTCATAAAATATGGGTCTGTTTGGATGCAGGCCATTGTAGATAGTGTAAAAATAATGGCTTCCACTGGAGCAGGTGTTCCGACTGCATCGCTTAACCCGGCAGCAATTATGGCGATGGGAATTGATCTTCAAGACCAGATGATTCTCAATTTCAATCAGCAATCTGGTGGAGATACAATCATCGGTGCGCTTTCAAACTTTTTTCCGTCCCTCATGATTGTCTGTGTCGTTTTAATTCTTCTCTTAGCCTTTGGATTGATCGCATTCAATTTATTTTTGGCATATACCGAAATGTATTTGCTAATTGCAGTAGCTCCACTTCTTTTTGCAATGGGTGGATCAAAGTGGACACGCGACAACGCCATGAAGCCTTGGCAAAGCATGATCGCAGTTGGAGTCAAAATTGCTGTAATAGCTATTATCGCTAACGTTGCTATTCAAGCAATACCTGCATGGGGTACTCAACTTTCAACATGGAAAATTGATAATTGGACTCCGCTCTGGGATGTCGCTATGTCTGCTTTGGGCGTGGGAGTTCTGGCCTTGATGGCACCAAAATTAGCCTCAGCAGCATTGGCTGGTGGATCCGCAATGTCTGCTGGTGATGCAATCCAAGCTGGAGGCAACATAGGCGGCATGGCAACGGGAGTTGGGGCAGCTGCACTTGGAGTTGCTGCGGCCGGAGCCAGCGGGGCTAGCAAAGCCGCGCAGGCTTTAGGTGGTGCAGGCGCGGAAGCGGGTGGAGTGGCCAAGGCTCTCAAGGCAGGATTTGACCAGAATAGAAATGCAGGAATGGGATTTGCTGAGTCCGCTGCAAGAGCGCCGGTGCCAGGAATCAAGAGTGCGGCTAATATGGCCGGTGTCAAAATGGCTGAGACTGGGAAAAGTCTAACTGAAGGAGGGAAAGGAATGCTTGCTCAAGCAGGTGAGGCCATAAATAATTCTGTTGGTGGACAGGTAGCATCCAAGATTAGCGAGGGTAGTAACGCTTCAGCTGCGGGGGGGCAGGAAAGTACAAACACACCTACCGGAAATAGCGCTTCAACTCCAGAATCTTCACCATCAAAAACACAAAATACAGACACCCCTTCAAAAAACACACCAGGAAATGCAACAGGTGCTTCTATTGGTGGTGGGAATCAACCATCATATCAAAGTCAGACCCAACCAGAACACTCAAGATTACTAGACAAATTGGCACATATGCGAGACTTTGTTCCGCCAGAGGGAATGGTGAGCGGCGGGAGTGTATCTCACGTACATGATAGCTAATCAGATTGCAAAGCTTATCAAAGCCGCCTTCGGGCGGCTTTTTGTTTGAGAGAAGCAAAAGAACGTGTATTTAAACGCGGTTTAAGCGGCTTCTACGCGACCACCTATACCCATGCCAGGCACGTTCGCTGCAAATTGATTCTATGACTGCTCCGCAAGTCTGGTGGGGGTTGTAATTCAGATGGATTGAACGGCGATTTTACTGCTCATGTTATTTTCCCCTCTGAAACCCACAAGCGCAGCGCGTAGCCGCAGGCGTGAGGTTTTTGGCACTAGCCCGCATGGGCTGTCTGCTGATTTACACATAGCCGTTCAGGAAATTGCGCTGGCCGTGGCTCTTGATGCTATTTTGCAAAACTGGTTTTGACTGTCCGCTCAAAAGTGCTGTGGTTGTGTGTAGGCCGCTGCTCTGCAAGCGACTAGCGCGCAGAAAGGATCGGCGTAGCCGCCATTATTGGTTTTGGGGAAGGGGGAGCCGCCGAAGGTGGGGGAAACACCCGAAGGGGGTTGCCCCGTGTTTCCGCCGGTTTTTTTGTTATCCACAAAACTACGGGGTTATTACTTGTAGTATGAATACTTGAAAACAAATACCTGTAAGGAATACTTGTATATATATGGTGCTTTTGTATAAAACCGCTGTACGTCAGAAATCATAAGGGCTACAGCGGTTTTTTTGCAAAAAATTATGAGGGTGTTTCAGCGTAGTCATGAGAGCGTTTCAGCGTAGTCATGAGAGTGTTTCAGCGCGCATCGTTTTTTGCCATCAGCATCAAGTCCTTTGTTTGTATGGCTTGAGGCCACTTTCAAGAAATGAGAGTGTTTCAGCGTGGGTAACTCTTTTAGCTAACAGGCTTATTCACAAGCTATTTCACAAGCTTTGGGGGAATATGTGGAGCGCTAGGGGAAAGAAGCAGCCCATCTTTTCTTGGCTCAATATTTGCCTGCGGATAAAAAAGAATGACTTCATTCAATCGTTTTTTGAACTCTTTTTTGAAGTCCAGCACACCTCTTGGTGTCGCTGCATAATTGGCACCAAACTGCCCTTTCAAATTAATCCAAGGGATAAGAACGTCTTTTCTAGTGATGAATAGTCTGTATACAGACCAAACATATATATCCATTGCCAAAGGGCTATGGCGTAGAGAATGCAGCACGCGCATGTCAATTGGAACGGGGCGATCAGTAATCATTTTGTAAAAGTCTTCGGTAAGACTTAGATGCGAATCGAAAAGTCCAGCTTCTTCAGGTTTTCGTGGATTCCAAAGCAGCTGCGCCCCCCTCACCATCATAATATTCTCAACACCAAAGGCGTTATGTGCTTTTTCGTCTTCCTCCATTATTGAAACGACCGATGAAAATAGACTTTTAGCTTGCGATTTCAAGCGGGTAATATCCCCTCGTTCTCCACCGCTGTTGCTCAGTCCAAGCTTGTTCATGAATTCGCGAAGCGAATTTCCCATTACTAAATCTGGACTTTTTGTTATAACCGCTTCGGTGGAAATCCATGCCGTCAAAATTCTTGGAATTGCGCCATAAGGTAAGCCAACTTTTCGTGGTGCGTGAATTGACAGAGTGTATATACCATTGCTGCGCTCAAACTCATTTGCCTTAATTTTTGAATGCGGCAAGGTCGTTTGAGCAAGTGCGCGCGCCATAAATCCAAGCTGTCCGGACGCTTTCACGTCTGCCGCCTCTATTTCTAATGCTTTGGAAATAAGATCGGAAGTGCGAGAGGATATTAACGCTGTTGTGGTACTCTTTTCTTCAGCCATGATGATCTCCTACTTAGGTCGTTGTGGTGAGGCGTGTATGGGTGCTACAACACCCCTACATGCCGCTTTCAAGCAGGCCATGCCTGCGATGTGTGTAATACGCGAATTATCTCCACTCGTTTGGCCGTGGGGCGAACACGGTAGATCACTACAAAATTTGTCCTGGCAATCACCAGCTCGCGAGTGCCTTTTTTCCGCCCAGCGTGGCCGATCTCTGGATGCGCGGCAAGGTGGTTAACTTGCGCCTCGATGCGGTCATCATGCTCAATGGCTGCTCTCGGGTTTTCTTCCGCGATGTAATCAATCAGCTCATCCCTGTTTGCTATTGCCTTGGGTAGCCATGCAATGATCATGCTGCGGCCTCAAGGCGTTTTTCCAACGCCCGACGCTTGGCTGCAAAATGTTGTTGAGCTTCCTCATTGGAAACCCATTTCGTGTTGGGATCATCGGCTTCTTTGATGCCTTCCTCGATCTGCGACCGAAACCACGTATCGTAAGCAGCCGCCTCGTGAGCGTGCTTCAACCGTTCTGCAGAGTCGGGGCGTGCTGGGCGCATAACATCATCCCTGCTGAAGTTGCTGGCATCCAGACTATCGAGCCTGAAAATCCTCAGCTCATTGGTGACATAACCCATACAAGCATCCAAGCTGCGCCACTTGCGCGGCTTGTCTGTTCTTTGCGTGCCTAGCGGCTTTTCAGTTAACCCCATTTTGAGCATGATTGACCATCCGCCAGGTTGGCCAATGATGGACGCGCCTCGAATGGCACAAGCCTCTACCATTTGTCGAGCTAAAGCCGTGTCTATCGTGTTACTCATAAAATCCTCACGCTGGTGATTAAAATTTAACTGTTAGTATTATGTTTTTTATCTGTTAAAAATGCAACTGTGTATTTGCAAAATGTCGAACTTGTTTGTCATAACGCCCGTTGTACGTCATTGAGGTTTTGTGGGTATCGGGATATGCTGGCGAACATGAAACCATCCAAACCAAACGACAAAAATACTGACGTGTATTTGCGCGAGGTGAAGCGTGACTACCAAGCGGACGGCCTTGCGAAAATAAAGGCCGGTTTGGTCTCTGAGCAATCGCATCACCTTTTTGGCCTGAGAAATATTGAGAAGCTAAAAATCACATATCGCGATGTTGATTATGACTGACAGGCTTTGTGAAGTGCGGACTTGATTTCGATTACATGGCCGGTTGCCGGTGCGTGTTCAAGATCGTCCGTCCACCTAGTCACGGTAAGATCCTAGGCTTGATTGAATTCTCTGAATGATCGCGTCCACGGCTTCTTCTGTAATTCCGGTTTTTGTGTCAACTAAAAACAGCGACGTGCAGGCAGGCGAAAAATAACGCGCATAGTCATCAATCGCAAGCCATGAATGCCGATACCCATTGCCGGACAACCACAAACGGCATTCGCTTTCACGTCGATAGTATGGATATACACGGAACGCGCCAGGCTCATGCAAAACATAGGGCGTGGTGCCAATAAAACGATGTGCCAGATCCTCACCACCGCCCTGCGTACAGAAGTCGATCAGTTCCTGAACCGTGTGCATTTCACGCCATGAAGTCGAAAATACCAGGTTCACCTCCGGACAGGCGCGCATGATTTGCCACAACAGCGGCAGGCGGCAAAAGTCCGGCTCATGTCGCAGGTGAGGATGCAGCACGCCATCAAAATCAAGGCATAGGATCATAATTTCTCCGGCAAATCATCCAACGCCTCGGCCAGTGAGATAGGTTTTTTGCCAGCTACGGTTTTCAACCGTGGACGTTCACTTGGTCGGCATTCGAGATTTGCATCTTCACCGCCTGCGGCTCCAAGCGTTAGCTCTGTCAAACATTTCAGCGATACATTGTAGTATTGCATCATGCTCACCTTAGGCAGCAAAGCGTTGAAGATTGTTCTGGCAAGTTCTCGACGGCCTGGCAATTGGCTTAGGATCAGCTTACCTACAGCGAGTTGGATTTCTTGTGTGATTTGTCTGCGGTCTTTTGGCATGGCTATTCTTCTGATTTTGTTTCCGGATGACTAATACACTACAGTTACTATACAAGCAGTTATTTTGTATAGTAACTGTCACATACCCCTTTTTATCGCGAATTTCCAAGCAAATTGTAGGCTTCGAGCGTCCACTAAAGCATGATGCCTTTGTCTTCCGTTGGCTTTCCAATATTCAGCAAGCCCTTGTTCATAGCGTCGAATCTGATAGTCATGATTGAAATAAATCGTGCCACATTTTTTACGTAGGTTTTTAGGCCAGCCGTAATCCTGAAAGAGCTGCACAATCCACCCCCAATCGAAGCTTGGCGAATCGCTACGAAAAATAACCTCTTGCTCGGTCAACCCCTCGATCCAGTCCTTGAGGCTCACCGCCAACTGCGCTTCAGTCATGCGGCACTGATCACCCTGAAGCAATGGAATAACGACCCCTATAACGAAATCGCTGCAAATTTCCTTTGTCCATGTATTGGATAATTCAGCGTAATATTCTCGGCCATCAGATGCGACACAGCCCACGCTAATTAAAGCAGGATCATGTTTAATGCCAATCAAGTCGCTAAATTCAGTGTCGAAGAATACGTTCACGGCGATTCCCTCATGCCTAGCACTTCGCGTTTTTCCCAGCTGGACAGGTGGCCGTATTGCGCTGCATTCGCTTCCGCCTCAATCTCCTGTTCCAACTGGATCTCGAACGCCGCGTGGTACTCCTGCGCCTCGATCAACACTTTCACCCTGTCCGGCCAGCCAAGCATCCAGCGATTCGCCAGCTCGATACCGATACGAGACTGCACAACCAGGTTGCGCAATTCGTCTGGATAATTCTGTGCCTGATATAAGGTTTGCATGTTTTAGTTTCCGCAATTTTTGCGCGAGGTCTTTTCTTCAATAAATTGCCGCCAACCCACAGAAACTATTATTGCCGCGACTTGACCGGTAAGAAGTATCAAATAACCGGCAATAATCCACCCGGCAATACCAAAAAATTGAGGGACCAATAAATCCAAGATTTTAAATAGGCTCCCCTCTACTGGTTGAGTTAACACCGAGTAATAACTAAGTTTCACCGCTTGCCATAGAGTGCAAGAAAAGGCCAGTAGTGATAACAATTTAATCGGCTTTTCCAGATAATGTAAGTTTTTCATGTTGCTTAGCTCCTTTACGTTACTGTCACAAAAAATAGTTATTTAGCCTTTTTATCAGCAAGTGCGCGCATGAGATCGGCGTTTTGTACCTGCATGGCCTCAACGTGGCCGCGAAGCTTTGCAGCCTCTTCACGGGCAGCACCGGCTTCTTTTCTTGCAACATCCTGATCGGCTTCGAGGAGAGCAGTACGCTCGGCGACACGGTGCGCTTCCTGCGCAGCTAATTTTCGTTGTTCCTGGTAAGACTGTTCGGCAGCTTCGGCTTTTGCTTTAGCGGTCGCAAGCTCAGACACGGCAGCGGCAAGCTGTCCGCGCAGATCGCTGGCTTCCTGATCGGCCTTGGTGATTGCTACCTGGTGACGTTTCCGCTCTGCTTCCAACTCGGCGGCAGTGTTCTTGGCAGCATCCTGGGCGGCAACTAATGCAGCATTCAGGTCGTTGGCTCGGTGTTC
>JAUXVU010000041.1 GCA_030680295.1 Moraxellaceae bacterium | reverse complement strand
AAACCCTTGCTCATCCACACTGCCAATTTGACGACCGGCATTGTCATAAAAATACCAAGTGCTCAGTGCACCTGTCGCATCAGGTCGCAAGTCATCCAATGAACCACTGGCACGCTGGGCTGAAGGGGTCAGTGCGGCATAACGAATCACTTGAGTTAACTGACCGGCCGCGTTGTAGATATTCTCACGCAGATAGCCCTCAGCATCGAGCTGACCCGACTGTCGACCCGCCGCATCGTAGAATGTCCGTGTGGTACGAATGCCTGTTTGAACACGAACTAACTGATGACTACCATCATAGCTATAATTGGTGACCCCACCAGCTCCATTAGTGGTGGAAGTGCGGCGCCCTGCATTGTCGTAGGCATAGCTAATGGTGCGATCATCCGTGTGGGTTGCCGGTCTGATCTCACTGGCCAAGGTCGGGGTTACGGTCGAGCCATTAAACCACGCTGCACGTGTCGCCTCAGTGACTTGGTTCGCATAGTGTTTTTGCTGGGTCAACTGACCTGCGGCGTTATAAACGTATTCAATGACCGCACCTGTACCATCAACCCGCGCGCTAACGCGCCCCGCCTGATCGTAAAACGTGTAGTTGCGTACACCGGTCGGATCCTGAGTGAGGGTCAGTCGACCAGCTGCGTCATAGACATACTGCGTGGTGCGCGTGGTTTCACCGGTAGCGGCCTGACTGATACTGACCAAGCGGCCTTGGACATCAAAAGCCTGTGTGGTGGTCAGCCCTGCACTGTTGGTGACGGCCATCTGGCGAGCGCCACCATTATAGGTCACGGTCTGTGTACCGTTAGCATCCACTTGGCTCAACAGACGACCCATGCCGTCATACACCATCGAGCTCAGTGTAGTTTTAGTAGTGCGATTGGCACCCCGCACCGCAATGGTTTGCAGCAGTTGGCCATGTTCGCTATAGACATACTCCATGACCTGCGCTTGGGCATCCAAGATACCCACACCGCTGCTGTTGACGGTGGCATACGTCGTCGACTTGGTGACGTTGCCACGATAGTCATAAGTAAATTCAGTCAGCTGCTGCTTCATTTTGTCGCGAGTGGCTGCCCACGTATTTAGCTGCGACTCCGTCAGTGTCGCGGTCGGCGACATACCGCTCACTGCGTATACGGCATCGCCATAACGTATCTCTGCCAGTCGTAAACCCGTACTGCTGTAGCGATACTCAGTGACCGTTCCCGTGCCATCGACGGCAAAGCGCACATTCAAGCCACTGTCATAGGCAAACCGAGTAACCTGTGCTCCGCTATCAGGTGGATTGGTCCAACTACCATTGCTGTGCGTGGCGGGCTGTGTGTAAGTAATTTTATTGAGTAGCTGATTGGTGCTGCTGTAAACGTAACGCACCGTGTTACCCGCCGCATCACGCTCCAGTGTGCGGTTACTTTGTGCATCGTACTCATAAGTGACCGTATTACCCAAACCATCGGTAATGCTGGTGACATTGCCTTGGCTGTCATACGCATAGCTCGTACTGAGCCGGCCACTGCCGGTGACCGATGGGGTTTGGACTTGGGTTAACTGACCCGCGGTGTCGTAGTGATAACTCCAGACCTGGCCTAAACCATTGGTGACGTCGGTACGTCGATTGGCGGTGTCATAGCTAAAGGTTGTGGTGCCTGAGGCGTCAGTGACAGAGGCAACGCGATAATCACCAGCGACTAGCTGGTAGGTATACGCCGCCGATGTGCCATCACTCTGGCTGATACTGGCAATGCGGAAGCTGCTGCCATCATAGGTATAACTGGTGGTGTAGACCTGACCGTCAGTAATGCTGTTATCCGCAGGCGTCAAGTCGGTAGTGACCGAGGTTAATCGACCCGATGTGTCGTATGCGTAATAGACTTGTCGTGTGAGTGGGCCGCCCGAGGTGGTGCGCGTATCCAAACGCTCCAGTTTACCCGCCGCGTTATACACCATCACCAGCTCTTGACCTGAGCTGTCTTTAACCGACGTCAGGCGACCAGCGCCGTCATAGGTATACGTCGTGGTTTCGCCATTGGCGTTGGTGTGTGACTTTAAACGACCGTTGGTGTCGTAACGCTCCACCGCCCGAGTATCACCATCGGTCCAGACCCACTCCGATGGCAATAAAAGCAGCGTGGTTTTGAGCTCCATGCTGTCATGCGCACCGGGACCATCGGTTGAGGTGTAACCTGATAGGCTCCACGTAAACGTGGATTGCGCACCATCACCGGTGGTGCGCGTCACACTACTACCGATTAAGCCCGGAAGACCTGAAAAGCTCAGGCGCTTCTCACCCTCCCAGCGCCAGCCATCGCCGTCCGCATCATTGAGTGCACCTTGTGCGTTGTAGGTGCGCAGATGCACCAAGTTCTGGCTACGACCGGATAGCTGCTCATCATTAAATTGAAGAATGAGGTTGCCGTTGCTGGCGTTAACATAGCCCTGCCCACCGGCTTGACCTAAGGTACCTTGCCCAAAAACACCGGCACCACCGAGTGAATTTAATGACGTGTTAAATAACCCAAGGCCATTACCGGCAACGATCGCAACCATGCTGCATCCCTCAAAGTAAGTGTGGGTAATGCAAGCAAGCGCACGACCTCATACTCATCTCATTCCAAGAAATGCAAAAAAGTTAAGAGTAAAACTTAAAAAATTAGTTATTTCTTTCAATGCCGCCAAAACGCATGACAACACCATGCAACTATGGTGATATTTCGGTCAGACAAAACTCAAATAAACACGGCATTTGCAAATGACTACTACCAATAGCTTGGATGATCAGGCTCGATTAGACCGGTTACTTAGCTTTTTAGAGCAAGACCCCACCAATCTGTCGCTGTTAACTGATGCGCTATTACTCGCCATTTCAGTGCAGGCAATATCTGTAGCCACCAAGCTCAGCGAGCACGTCACAGCGCATCATATAAATGATGCGAGCCTACATGCGCACCTCGCCCATTTACTGCTGATGGCACAACAATATCCTGCAGCCGCTATGCACGGTGAAAAAGCAATTGCTGAAGGCATTGACCACCCCGCCGTATTATTTAACACAGGCTTTGGTCACTTCTATGCTGCAGACTATGCAAGCTGTGCGACTACCTTACAGCGTATAACTCAGCAACCCGATGCACCGGTTTCTTCTCTCATATTACATGCACGTGCACTACATCACCTTGAAGCCGACGAGGCCGAAGCACTTGTTCAGCGTGCACTAAGCATCGAGCCTGAAAATACTGAAGCCATGGGATTATTAGCACTGCTTTTATATGAACGTGATGCCTTTGAAGAAAGCTTGCAGATCGCTCATGAGGTGCTGTCTAGACAACCAAACCAACTGGATGCCTTGCTAGCCTGTGCAGGCACGCATACAGAACAAAACAGAATAGAAGCTGCTCGTACCACATGGCAACATACCGTTAACGCACATCCCGATTGCGGCCGAGCATGGTCTGGTTTAGCACAAATTGAATTTCACGAGCTTGAATTTGATCACGCAGAAGAGCATTTAAAGACCGCCATTAGCTTTATGCCGGACCATATCGGTACTTGGCATTTACTAGCATGGATTTACATTATGCGCGGCGATAGCGTTAAGGCACGCGAAGCACTTGATCAGTCTTATGCACTCGATCGCAACTTTGGTGAAACGCATGGCGGTTTGGCCGTCGTTGATGCAATGGATGGGAAATCAGACAATGCACGACTAGGCATACGACGAGCATTGAAACTTAACCCACAAAGCATGAGCGCCCGATACGCCGAAATCCTGATGCTCCAGCAGTCAGGCAAACACGACGAAGCCAATGCGATTGTGCAACAAACACTGGATCAGCCACAGGCTGACCCAAACACAACTGGACGCGTATTAGTTGAGCGATGGCTAGCACAGCACCAAGGTCGCACGACACATAAACCGCCTACCCATCAGCACTAAATAAGGACATGACTATGCTGGACTCTTCGGAATACCTTCACCTTGCCATTCATGCCAGTGAATCTGGCGATCATCATGCTGCGCTGAACTATCTTAATCAGGCCTTAACACAAGACCCAAACAATGCGTCGCTCATATACTTCCAAGCAGCCGAACATGCCGAGCTTGGATTGTTTGAGCGCGCAAGCAAAGGCATCACTCAAGCACTGGCGATTGATGAAACACTCGATGTTGCCCGCTTCCAGCTAGGCTTGCTGCATCTGCAACTTCAACAAACCGAATTAGCGCAACATCAGTTTGCCACACTGACTGAAAAGACAAGTGACCCATCGCTCAAGTCATTCAGCAAAGCCTACTTGGCATTAATTAACGAGAATGTAGAGTCTGCTACTGAGCTCCTTGAAGCAGGCATCGCCAGCTGTGAAAGTGAGCCGCTTAAAGCCGACATGCAACGTGTACTCGCCAGCTTGGCCGAAAGCCCTGTTACTGAAGAAGCCTCTGATCACTCAGCAATGTACCTAGGCGCCTATCGCGACACGTTTGATAAGAACTCATGACTCAGATCGACCCTACCCGGCTGACTCGTTTACTGAACTCTCTGACTAAACCTAAGTCAGCAGCAACCACTCGCGCATCATCTAGCACCTCGACACAAAAAAGATCCAAAAGCAGCAAAAGCGAACGAAACTCAGCCGAACTAAAAGCCCGGCTCAATGAGCGTTTGAGCTTATTAAAAGCGAGTGACGACGACTTCAACACGCATGCACCGCGGGTTGCTATACAAGAGATTCTCTGCTGGGAGTTTGGTGACGATATTGTGCAAACCAAACAATTTGAGGCGGTTGTGGCGCAGATTGTGGATTCGTTGATGCAGGATGAAGCACTAGGTGGAGCCATACATCGATTAATCGAAGGCATTGTTAAACGAAGTTAAGTGGCGCTCGAGTACCCCGAACATCGGTTGTCAGGCAACGGTCACGCGCCCTTCTTAAAGAGCAAACATCAAGGAAGATACATTATGTTCACCACTTTTATTCGTGAATACCTAGGCTACCCCGTAAAATTGGATCGGCTTTTCAAACGTTGTCCAGAGGCATTTGGTCCATTAGAGCCTCCCCAAAGCAGTATTTATGCCCTTGACGTCGTTGAGTGGGGTGCCCTAGCTAAACCAGCTTTTACCATTTGGCCTAGGCGTCAACATGGGACACTTCTTGGTTGGCGACAAGAGAACGGAAGCTATCGAAGGTTTGAGCTATTTCGGCAAGAGTACACCCAAATTGTACAGCATGAAAAAGCCAACCATTGGGCATGCGATATTTCTGAGGTGGACGGCTTTGCTTCTTCTAAGTCTGAGTTAACTAAATTTAAGACCACTGATGATATGGTTGAAACAAACTCTCCGGAGATGATTAGCGAAATTACACACGAAAAACTTACAAGCAACTTAGCTCATAAAGAAATTCGCATAATACACTCACCAGGAAGTGATTATTTTTGTCGCTCACTTTGGGATGGGAAGCTGTTTCTGATTAACAGTGGCGGCTCACATCACTTTGCAGCCGCAAAGTATATCGCCAAACGTTTAAAACAGCCTGTGTTACTTAAAGGTACTTTAAACTGTACTAGCTCAGACCTGATCTGACAGTTACCAGTTTTTTTGCAGGTGCCTGTCAGATTAGATTTGAGTCAGATTCTTTTCTGCCCAAACCTGTTTCCCATCCAGCAAAGTTTCAAGTGGCGTTCTGCCATTGCACATTTT
>JAUXVU010000039.1 GCA_030680295.1 Moraxellaceae bacterium | reverse complement strand
CGTGGTGATGGTAAGGCGGTGTATCAGTCATCCAGTGAACAAAAAGGTAGCGTGCTCACTACACAGAAGATTTTCTTCAATGATGTGGGTGATATTGATAGTCAAGGTAACCAGCTTAAGTACCGGATGGAGTACAAAAGTGGTAGCACAACCTTCACTAATACCTATACCAAAACTTATGCAGCCTTTGACGGCTACAAAGAGCTGACTACCACGGTAACCCGTCCGGGCATGAACCCGGGCGTGACCACGCACAGCTATACTGAGCGTGGAGAGTTAAAACAAATCAGAGCTACCGGTGGTACAGCATTCACGCGTCAATTGGCTAATAATCGCGAAGGCCTGATTACGTCCCGCCGTGAGAACTCTGGCAAAGTCCAAAATTACGTCTATTTCCAAGGTGCGGAAGTCGCGAGCTTTGGTAATGCCAATGCACCTGAATTAGCGAACGCTTATGCCATGACTTGGCGCAGCGATTACGTTGCCAGCCGTCCAACAAGTTATCCGGTGAGTGCCGGTGATACCTTGGCTGGCATTGCACAGCTAATTTGGGGCGACAGCCGCATGTGGTATCTGATTGCCGATGCCAATGGCTTAGCCGTTGGCGCGAATGACCCACTGGAAGGCGGCGATACACTGCGCATTCCAGCCGTGGCAGGCAGCACTAAAAACAATGCCACCACGTTTAAGCCCTACGATCCTTCCGACATCATCGGCAATACCACGCCAAACCCGAAAGCACCACCACCCCCGAAGAAGAAGTGTGGTGGAGTGTTACAGGCGATTGTGCTGGTAGTTGCGGTAGTAGCAACTGTAGTTACTGGGGGAGCTGCTGCTGTTGCTTTAGGTGGCGCTGCGTCAACTTTCCTTGGGGGGGCAGCTGTCGCGGCGGCAGGTGCAGTTGCAGGAAGTGTTGCGGGTCAGCTAACGGCAATGGCTACGGGCCTGCAGAGCGAGTTTTCTTGGAGTGCGTTGGGTAAATCGGCGCTGACTGGTGCGCTTACAGGCGGATTGCTGAACGGACTGGGTATTAATAGTAGTTTGAACGAGGCGCTGAAAAGTGGAGCCAGCTATGGTCAAGTAGCAGCTTATAGTATCGCACAGAATTTAGTTGGACAGGGCATTGCGCATGCGGTTGGTGTGCAGAAGGGGTTCAGCTGGGCTAGTGTGGTGGCTTCGGCTGTCGGCGGTATGTTTGACATGAGGTTCGGTGGTAGTGGCAGTGTCACTGA
>JAUXVU010000029.1 GCA_030680295.1 Moraxellaceae bacterium | reverse complement strand
CAAATTCCTTTGTTGTTGAGTGATGTGTTTGCCTGACAAATTCACCTCCTTTTTAAGAGGTAACTTTACATGCTTCTAATTTCACTCAACCGGCCAAGTTAATTGTCGTCATACCGGACAGGATAATTGTCGCCTAATACTTAAGGTTGATCTACTGTGCAAATGGGATAAGCGGCTCATATTACCCTGATTTAACGTTGTATAGAATGACTATGCGCCTCAGAATCCGGCCAATCTGTTTTCGCTTTCCCACTTTACTCGCTACGATCACTTAAGTTCGACAGACTCCTCGACACTTTTTCACGGCAGGTTGCATAATTTGCGCGACAAGATATTGTGTATCAGCTAACGTTTAGCAGTCCGTTGAGAAACTATCTGTTACGGCAAATGCCCCATTCTACCGCTCTGATAATCCACCATGGCCTGGCGTATTTCTTCCGCCGTGTTCATTACGAAAGGCCCACTGCCGACAATGGATTCCTCGATCGGTTCGCCACAAAGCAGCAATGCGCTGACGTTCTCGGCACGGTCGAAGCACAGCACGCTCCCCGTCCGCTCGAACAGACCGACTTCAGCGGTGTTGATTACCGATTCGGCATTATGCATGTGCACCACCCCTTTGAGCACCACCAGTACCGTGGTGTAATTTTCAGGCACATTCAGTTCAAACGGCTGATTGTTCGTCAGACGTAAATCCCACACATGAACCGGTGTGAACGTTTGGGCTGGCCCCTTCACTCCGGCAAATTCACCCGCAATGACGCGCACGCTGCCGCAGCCATCCGGCAGATGTACGACCGGAATCTGGCTGTTCAAAATACTCTGATAATGCGGCGCAGACATCTTATCGCTGGCGGGCAGATTGACCCAGAGCTGAACCATCTCCAGAAAACCGCCCTGCCGCGCGAAATTATGGCCATGGAATTCTTCATGCACCACACCAGATGCAGCAGTCATCCACTGCACATCGCCCGGGCCGATACTGCCACCGCCGCCCGAGGAATCGCGATGCTCAACCTCGCCCGCATACACTACGGTCACCGTTTCAAAACCACGATGCGGATGCTCGCTCACCCCCAGACGTTGATTGGTCTGCGGAAATTCCGCCGGTCCGGCGTAATCAAGCAATAAAAACGGACTGAACGCCGCGCCCAGTGTTGTATAAGAAAACAGTGTCTGCACGGGAAACCCGTCACCGACCCAATGAGAGCCTGCGCTGCGGTGAATGCTGAGAAGTTTTTTGTTCATTGTGGACACCATAGAAAGTGGGGATTTATCAATTTGAATTACGAATTACGATTCTTTGCCAGCACTGGATTACTCATGTGTCATTCCTGACTTGGAACGAGTTGAGATGCTTCTTGAGCAGCCTGCATCAGTTGCTCGGCGTAACGCTCTTAAGTAACTCCATCTAACCGATTGTTTTATATAAACATATTTGGAGTGACATTCGGGCGATTTTCGGCCTTGGCTCGATTACCCCGCTATTCTCAAAGTCAATTGCGCACACTGCAACGTCGAGTAAAACACTGGCGAGCAACGCGTGGTCCAGACAAACCCGTTATGTTTCGACAATCAGTGCCGCCGGGGCATCAAGGGCTGTCTGATTTTACGCATCCCAATATTGCGATTACGATTGCAGGCCAACCTTTTAAGCATTTAATTTATCAGTTCCGATTAGCTTTCAGTGGCTGGCGTTATGCGCATATTGTGCAAGGCGGTGAGAGTTATTCTGCTTTGGCAGAAGGACTGCAGAATGCTCTGCATAAAATGGGTGGCGTGCCCGTCGAACATCGCACGGATAGTTTAAGTGCTGCGTATGTTAACCAGCATGAACAAAAGCAGTTGACCCTCTCCTATGAAGGATTGTGTGAGCATTATGGCATGACCGGCACGACCAATAATCCAAGCATAAGCCATGAGAATGGCGCCATTGAAACAGCACATGCTTCCTTGAAGCATCGTTTGGATCAAGCGTTTAAATTACGTGGCAATACTGATTTTGTCAGCATTGCAGATTACCAGGCATTTATCGATCGCAGTATTGCGCGATTGAATCAGTTAACCAAAACGCGTTTTCTGGTAGAGCAAGCGCAATTGCGATCCCTGCCAGCTTATCGTTTCATGGACTATTCCGAGCTTTGCGTCAAAGTCACCACCAGCAGCACGATTTCCGTTAAGCAAGGTCTTTATACCGTGCCATCCCGGTTGATTGGTGAGACGTTGCGACTTCATCTTTATCACGACAAACTCATCGGCTTTGTCGGCCAGACTCAAGCACTTCTACTCACACGGGTTTATGCACAAAAACCATCCAGTCGAGCGCGGTGTATTGATTATCGTCATGTGATTCATTCATTGGCAGCCAAGCCCCAGGCATTTCGCTTTTGTAAGTTTCGCGATGAATTATTTCCAGACGACAACTACCGTCAACTGTGGCAACGGGTCGATCAGCAACTGTCATCTAGAGACGCCTGCAAATGGATGGTGGTGGTGTTGCGTATCGCAGCAACGCATCCTTGTGCGAAGACATTCGGCATGACTTTGTTGCAACAAGCAAACGCTGATACATTGCCTGATATTAAAACATTGCAGGCACGCTATCTGAACACCAGAAGCCAGCCAAAATCAGCAACAAAACAACATGATATTAGTGATTATGAACAATTCCTGCCGAGTCACAAGATTAAAGCCCAACAAGCGCAGGAGACAAACACATGCCGTTAGAGATGATGCTAAAGGAACTGCGTTTAACCGCCTTCAACCAGCACTTGAGTGATTGTCAGCAGCAGGCGATCAAGAATACTTGGAGTTATAAGGATTTTTTAGCCAAACTCTGCGAACAAGAACT
>JAUXVU010000027.1 GCA_030680295.1 Moraxellaceae bacterium | reverse complement strand
GGCTGTTCATTTGTCAATTGGTATGGCGTATGGATTCAGTGTATTTTGGAAGCCGTTAGGTAACGCGCTGGTGGATGAAAATGGTCAGCCGCTGGCAGCTTGTGCTGCAGGGGCAACCACTTTTTCCGATAAGCTTAGTGGCACAGCCAAAGCTTTATTTGCTACAGATTGTAACTGGACGCAGTTTGATTTAGGCTGGATGTATACGCTATTTTTTGTGTTGCTAGGGTGCTCAGCTGCGCTTTGGGGCGGCTGGTTGGAGCGTGAAGGGCCACGTAAAGCAGGCTTTGTTTCAATGTTGTGCTGGTGCGGCGGTTTGTTGATTTCAGCTTATGGCGTTTATAGCCACCAATTATGGATGTTGTGGCTTGGTAGCGGCGTAATAGGAGGCATTGGGCTGGGTTTAGGCTATATTTCACCTGTTTCTACACTCATTAAATGGTTTCCAGACCGTCGCGGCATGGCAACGGGTATGGCCATCATGGGTTTTGGTGGCGGGGCAATGATAGGTTCTCCAATAGCGGCTAAAATGATGTCTTATTTTGCAACACCTACAAGCGTCGGTGTTTGGCAGACTTTTGTTGCACTTGCTGCAATCTATTTTGTGTTTATGTTGTGGGGTTCTTTAAGCTATCGTGTGCCACCTACGGGCTGGAAGCCTGCCAACTGGACACCACCTGCCACGCAGAACAATGCCATGATTTCTACTAAACATGTGCATCTTAAAAGTGCGCATAAGACACCGCAGTTTTGGTTGTTGTGGCTGGTGTTATGTATGAATGTGTCAGCTGGTATCGGCATTATTGGTTCGGCTTCACCCATGCTGCAAGAAACTTTTGGTGGTGCGTTGATTGGTCAGCCAGATGTCGGGTTTGCCGAGATTAAGAAAGATGAAATAATGACTGCCACTGCAGCTGCTGTAGGTGCAGGTTTTGTTGGCTTAATTTCATTATTTAATATTTTCGGTCGTTTTGCATGGGCAACTTCATCTGATAAATTGGGCCGACAACGCACCTACTATATTTTCTTT
>JAUXVU010000021.1 GCA_030680295.1 Moraxellaceae bacterium | reverse complement strand
ATCTTGCGCGAGTGTGCGCAGCACGTGCCTGCACTGCTGCCGCTCTCGTGCTGGGCCCTGGCTGCGGGACTCCAAGAAGGGAGCCACGTGGGTCATGGCCTCGGCCACGGGTGTGCCTCAGGGCTGGCCCCTCTCTCCGGCGCTCTTCGCGCTGGCGGAGATGCCAGTCCTGCTCACCGTAGCGCAGGTCCTCGAGAACGTGCCTGCACTTCCGAGGCCAGGGGGCAACACCCACGTGCGAGAGGACTGCAGGCCAGCGCGACCTGAGGATGTGGGGGTGGACGGTGACGAGGACTTCATCAACACCATCGTGCTGGAGGCCAACAAGATCGCAGGCGCCCTGCACAGCATGCACGAACGATCGAGGGAGCAGTGGCCCGAGGCCAGATGGGAGGGCTACCTCGAGAAGGCGGTGCGCGCGCTCGGCAACAGGGTGATGCGTGCGGACCAGGGGCTGGCAGAGACGCTGCAGCCCGAGGCCGTGCGCACACTGCTGGAGCGCGCAGGTGCTGTGCGGGGAGAGGACGGGACCGACGAGCGCCTGGCAGAGTGGATGGAGCGGGCCACTCGACCAGAGACGCACCTGCCCACACTCGTGGCGACGTGCAACGCCCTGGTGCTGCAAGACAGACCAGACTGGGCGATGGACGCTGCTGCATGGTGGGCAGTGTGTGTGCGCGCGGCTGGTGCCGAGAGGGGATGGCTGCAGGCCTGGGCCGCTGCAACAGCAGGCCGGGCCGATGGCCGCAAGGAGCAACGGGCAATCATGGCCTACGCGGACGATGTCACCGTGAGCGGGGACTGGGACGCGTTGCTGTGGTCGTACCGGGCTCTGGAGGCCGAGTACGCAGCCGTGAACCTCGAGGCACGCAGGGACAAGTCGGTGGTGCTGGCACCTGGCGCATCAGTGCTGGCAGACGGGGACGCGGAGACAGGGTGGCTCCGCGGAGAGCAGGCGGGGGCGGGAGGGGCGCCCCCGGACGAGGAGACACGGGCAGGGCTGCCACACATCGTGCACGACGGCATTGTGGTGGCAGGAACGCCCGTGGGCACGCCCGCATTCTGTGCGGAACATGCAACGCAGGTGGCGAGGCAGAGCAGGGAGCTCGTGCACAAGGCGCGCGGGCTCACGGCGCAGTCGCAGTACCAGCTGCTGCGACTGTCCGTCTCTGCCCAGGTGCGCCACCTCACCCGCACACTGCCCCTGGCCACGATGGCAGAGGCAGTACGCCTACACGACGAGGCTCTAGGAGAGGGCCTGGCGGCGTGCACAGGTGTGAGTGGGTGGCGTGACCTTCCGGAACCAGGTCCTCTCTGTGCAGAGGACCTGTGGCTGGTAGGACACGAGTGGGGCACAGACAGGGCGCGAGACGCCGCCCTCACCTTCGCACGCGACATGCCGCTGCGATTGGGAGGGTTGGGCGTGTCGCCCATTGCACAGTCTGCGAATGCGGCCTTCGTGGGCAGTCTGGCCCTCGTGGCCAGGGAAGTGGCAGTCAGGTACCCAGGGCTGGGGCCTTCGCGTGGAGCAGATCGCTGGACTGGCGAGTTGCTGCGCCTTGGGCCAGTGCGGCGTGCAGGGCGCTCTTGTGGGGACTCAGCCCGAGTCGGGCTGGCCTCTGCCCTGAGCGCCAGAGTGTCTCGCCTGCAGCGTGCACTGCACCAGCCCAGCGTGAAGCTGGCCTTCTGGTCGGACACCATGCGCCTGGC
>JAUXVU010000018.1 GCA_030680295.1 Moraxellaceae bacterium | reverse complement strand
CAAGGAAGCCCGTAACCATATTTCTTTTGGTTACGGCGTTCACCGTTGCATGGGCAACCGTCTGGCCGAATTGCAACTGCGCATTCTCTGGGAAGAACTGCTCAAGCGTTTTGATAACATCGAAGTTGTTGGTGAGCCGGAACGTGTGCAGTCCAACTTCGTGCGGGGCTATTCCAGGCTGATGGTCAAGCTGACGGCAAAAAGTCAATGAGTCGTCCGAGCGGAGTGGAGTCCGAACACTTCGATTATGTGGTGGTCGGCGCGGGCTCGGCGGGGTGTGCGGTGGCCAACCGCCTGTCCGAGAGCGGTCACTATTCGGTACTGCTGCTCGAAGCCGGTCCGGAGAGCCGCCGCAATCCTTTCGTAAACATGCCGCTGGGCTTCCTGCAACTGATGTTCAGCCGCCGCTACAACTGGCAGTTCAATACCGAACCACAGCGTAACATGTACGACCGCGCGCTGTTCCAGCCGCGGGGCAAGATGCTCGGCGGTTCCAGCGGCATGAATGCGCAGGTCTATATCCGCGGGCATGCTTGGGACTACGACGAGTGGGCGCGGCTGGGTTGCGACGGGTGGTCGTACGCAGAGGTACTGCCGTACTTCCGCAGGTCCGAACATTTCGAGCCGAAACTGACGCCGGTCGAGGCAGCGTTTCACGGCCAGGGTGGTCCGCTCAATGTTGCCGAGCGCCGCTATACCAATCCGCTGAGCGCGGCATTCGTCGAGGCGGCGACACAGGCGGGGTACCGGCGCAATACGGATTTCAACGGCAGTGAGCAGGAGGGCGTGGGTTTCTACTATGCCTACCAAAAGGACGGCGCGCGCTGCAGCAATGCGCGCGCCTATCTCGAACCTGCCGCAGGGCGTTCCAACCTGACAGTCCGCAGCGGTGCGCATGTTACCCGTGTGCTGCTCGAAGGCACCCGCGCCACCGGTGTCGAGTACCGCAGCGCGACCGGGCTGGTGCAGGTCCGTGCCGAGCGCGAGGTTGTGCTCTGCGGCGGCGCGTTCAACTCGCCGCAACTGCTGATGCTATCCGGGATCGGTCCGCGGGAGGAGCTGTCCCGGCACGGCATCAAACTGCATCATGCGCTGGAGGGTGTTGGGCAGAATCTCCAAGACCATATCGACGTGTTCGTGCGCGTCAGAGCGCGCAGTCGCCAGAGCATCTCGATGCATCCGAGCTACTGGCTCAAGGGCCTGCGGGCCCTGCTGCAATACCTGAGTAATAGACGCGGAGTGCTGTCGAGCAACGGCGCCGAGGCCGGCGGGTTCATCCGTTCCCGGCCGGAGGAGCCGATACCCGACCTGCAACTGCACTTTGGGCCAATGTTGTACGCCGATCACGGGCGGGACTTGAGGACCGCAATGAGTGGTTATGGCTACATAGTCATGATCTACGGGCTCAGGCCATTGTCGCGTGGCCGCGTCGGTCTGCACAGTGCCGACCCGTTCGCGGCGCCGCTGATAGACCCCAACTACATGGCCGAGTCCGCCGACGTTGAGCAACTCGTTCGCGGGGTTCACCTGTTGCGCAGGATTCTGGCGCAGTCGGCCTTCGCCCCGCACCACGAGGTCGAGATGTCGCCTGGGCCGGCGCTGCAGAATGACGACGACCTCGCCGAATGGGTGCGGCGCAGCGGTGAGTCGGCATATCACCCTGTCGGCACCTGCAAGATGGGTGTGGATCCGATGGCGGTGGTCGATTCGCGTCTGCGCGTGCATGGACTGCAATGTCTGCGGGTGATTGATGCCTCCATCATGCCGACGCTGGTCGGCGGTAACACCAATCAGCCGGCGACCATGATCGGCGAGAAGGGCGCCGCGATGATGCTTGAGGATGCCGAGACCTCCGGCGGCTGAGAGCCGCGTGCGGGGTGTCGCGGGGCGCGATTGACATCACCGTGTCAGCCGACCTTGTGCTCATCTCGGATGGCGACTCCTGAACAACCCGATCCCAAGGCACAGCTAAAGAGAGAGGCTATGGTAAACAAACGAAAAGAGACCACAGTCATCGTTGGCGGCGGGCACGCAGCAGGTGCGCTCCTGACAACCTTGCTGCAAAAAAAATATCAACATGAGGTGGTTCTGGTGGGCGAAGAACCCCATCCACCATATCAGCGACCGCCTTTGTCCAAGAATTACCTGGCAGGAGATGTTGATCAGGAGTCGCTGTACCTGAAGCCGCGCTCGGTGTACGAGAAGGCAGGCCATCAGTTGCGGCTCGGTGTGCGCGTCGAACAAATTGATCGAGACAACAAGACCATCAGCTTGTCGGACAAGAGCACGTTAAAATACGATCGACTGGTTCTGGCCACGGGCTCACACGTCCGACGTCTGAAAGCGCCCGGGGCTGACTTGAAAGGCATTCATTATCTGCATGACATAGCTGACACAGATGCACTGCGTGAACAATTAGTCCCGGGGAAGAGTCTGGTCATCGTGGGTGGCGGTTTTATCGGCCTTGAGGTGGCAGCCAGCGCTATCAAAAAAGGCGTTAATGTCACGGTGCTGGAAGCCGCCGAGCGTCTTATGCAGCGCGTTACGGGCCCGGAGATGTCGGCGTTCTTTTACGCCAAACACAGTGGCGCTGGCGTGGATGTACGCCTGAACACAGCGGTAACCGGCTTTGAAGCGGATGATCAGGGTCGTGTGGCTGGCGTGACGTTGGCGAATGGAGGCACTTTGCCGGCCGATATCGTGCTCGTCTCGATCGGCGTCATACCGGAAACCACTTTGGCTGAGGTCGCCAGCCTGCCCTGTGATGACGGTATTGTTGTCGACGAGTTTACCCGCACCGGCGATCCCGCCATCCTGGCGATTGGCGACTGTACCCGCCACCGGAATCTTTTCTTCGAGAAGATGCAACGGCTTGAGTCTGTCGCCAACGCTGTCGATCAAGCTCGTATTGCGGCGACGACCCTGATGGGAGAGGAGAAACCTTACGATAGCGTCCCATGGTTCTGGTCGAACCAGTACGACGTTCGCCTGCAGATGGTGGGGTTGTCGCAAAATCATGATCAGCGGGTGATGCGCGGCAGCCCCGAGGATAAGGAATTTGCGGTGTTCTATCTCCGCGAGGGCTGTGTCATTGCTGTTGACGCGGTCAATCTGCCCATTGCTTTCATGGTCGGCAAACAGCTGGTCCAGCACCGTAAGAGCGTCAGCGCTGAAGCATTGAGTGATTCGGGTACCGATTTGAAGTCTCTGGTCTGAAATATGCTCCCGGCGCAACGCCGGGGAGTAACTGTCGCCAACAAGACCGAGTCGGTAAACTCCGCAGTGATTACTGGGTGTGCGGCGTCTTCCATGGATGACAACTCCGATAGTGAATAGTAAGTAGCTTGGCTACGCGCTATTCATACTCTTGGAGGGCGGTCGGGACACAATACGCCTAGATCATATCAACCCAAATTGGTTATTTTGCCAAATTTATATATGCTGGCGTAGGATTCTCGGCAACCGCGCCCGTATCCGTACTCTTCAGGAAAAGGTAATTGTCCATTGACAGGTGCTTTGCCCGCCACAGCATCTCCACCGAGGTCGAGGGGCGAAGCATGGACGCGTTCGCCATGGTGGTCGAAATAATAGCTGTTGGAGAGTGCGAAGTTGTGGTTGAGAAACACGGTGTTCTGCTGACGTTGCTGAATGTGCTGAAAGTAGCGATCATGCACGGGCTGCCGGACTTCCACCCGGGTTGCCTTGCGCCAGCGGGCCTCGCGGATGCAGCGTGAAAGATGAATGGCATTTCCCTCTGCCATCTTGAAGTAGGAGATACCAATCAGTGCATAGGGGCCGAGCATGATGTAGAAGTTCGGGTACCCCGAAATGGTCAAGCCTTCGTAGGCCTGATAGCGATTATCGTGCCAGAACTGGCCGAGATCAACGATCAACGCCATTGCTGCCGATCAGCTCGAATGAGGGGATATTGCCCTTTTCGAAGGTCTTGTAGCCGGTGGCAAGCACCAGTACATCAATGCGTCGCGACTTGCCGACACTGGTGGTGATGCCCTGTCGGGTGATGCGACGGATGGGAGTGGTGACCAGCTCGACACTGTCGCGGGCGAACGTTGTGAAGTACTCGTTGGAAAAGGTGGGCCGTTTGCAACCAAAGCCATAGGCCGGCTGAGTTTTTCCCAGAGATCCTGTCTGCCAGGGAGTTGTTCTCGCATATTGTCGAGTGCGGCCTTCTCGCAGGCGCGCACGATCTAGGGGGCCTGACGGTAGTAGATCGCCGATAGCCCCATCAGGGTTTCGCTGGCCACGTCGGTTATGCCGCGAACGCCACCTTGCAGGGAGGGTAAGGCACGAAACAGGCTTTTCAGCCAGCCAGGCAATATCCGGTCCGGTTTTTTCAGAACCCAGATCGGGGTGCGCTGATAGACATCAAGTTGTTTCGCTTGACGGGCGATCTCCGGAACCAGTTGCACGGCGGTGGCGCCGGTGCCAATGACGGCAACACGCTTGCCCGGCAGGTCCATGTCTTCAGGCCAGCGGGCAGTGTGGATAACTTCTCCCTCGAAGGCGTCAAGACCTTCGATGTCAGGCAGCTTGGGTGAGACCAGCCCGCCGCAGGCGGAGATCAGATGTCGGCCGCGCAATTTCTCGCCACTCGCCAGGCTGACTACCCTCCAGACCGCCGCCGCTTGCGTCGACGAACACATCGAAACTGACACTCTTGTGCTCGGTTTCCTCGACGAAGTGCCAGTACAACATGGCACGTAATTCAGGATGTGTTTCGTCGAAAAGTTCCGCGTGCTCCAGCAGCACCGAGGAAATGATGGCGGTGAAATGCTCGAACGCCGCAGCGATGGAGCTTTGCATGTCATCGCTCAGGCGATGCTGGAGTTCCTTGCGAATGAGCTTGAAGGTGCGACGTCCCCCCGTATTTGAGTAGCACGTAGTTTTAGAGTCCAATCCCACTATCTGGAGATTGGATATGAAAAAGCGTTTTACTGAAGCACAAATTATTGGCTTCTTGCGTGATATTGAGGCTGGTGTTGCTGTTAAAGATCTTTGCCGTCAGTACGGCTTCTCAGAAGCGAGCTATTACGTTTGGCGCACCAGACATTATTTTGAATCATGCGTGCGTTTAGTTAAGCTCATCCTATGAGCCCTAATACGACTATGTTTTGGATAATCTTGAGACTATTGAAAAGGAACTTTTTATGAAGCGATGTTCAAAATGCGGTGGTTGGGTAGTCCCGGCAGATGAAAAATGCCTCAATTGCGGAGCGCCAAGTCCTTATCAGTCTCAGGTGTTCTCTGGTGAGAGTGAAGTCACTGAAGGCATAAAAGGCTGGTCGTGGGGCGCGTTTATCTTTGGCTGGATTTGGGCAATCTTTAACCGCACTTGGATTGGCTTATTGGGCGTTATTCCCATTGTCGGCTTTGTAGTGTCGATCGTGCTGGGCTTAAAAGGCCGCGAATGGGCCTGGAAAAATAAGCAGTGGGACAGTGTCGAGCACTTCAATCGTGTTCAACGGAACTGGTCGATTGCTGGGCTTATTTTGTTGGCGTTAGCACTCATTGGCGGTTTTGTAGCGGGTGCGTTTGAGTCGTCTGTAGATGAGTTTCGTGCATCAGCACAACGGTCTCTCAATGAAATAGAGCGCCAAGTAGAGGATACACAACGTGAAGTATCTTCCTTGCAGCCAGCGAGCGCTGGCCTAGACATACATGACCTGTTGGGTGCTAATCGCCCATACGTCGATCAGGCACTAGGTGTTGCCAGATCTAGCTTCGAGCAAACGTCGGAATACAACACTCAGGGTTGCCAAGTGTATGTGAAGTTTGAGCAAGATCATGCCTCAGAGGTATCTGTCAATTTGCGCCCCGGCTGCAGTGTATCGTTATGGCTCATCAATAAAACTAACACTGTTACCAGTAAAACTCGCATAGGCGATTTAACAGATGGTGTGTTAGAGGCTTATTACGATTGTTTAACCGGCTGTGGTAACGCCTATGATCCTGCGTTGCACTTTGGTATGCCAGCCAGTCGAGCTAGTAGTGGTATCTATCATTATTTGTCGACAATCGATTATGAACTGCCTAATAGACTAGTCGATACCATTGATGAGCCATGGGAAAGCGGGCAGTTTGAATCCAATTGGGTTGATCGCGTGTTTGCGATGAATCGACAATCAAAGCTGTCTTCGATTACCGCTGGTTTGGATCCGTAAATGTTTAGTCCAAACGTGGGCTTACACATGACATAAAAACTCTCTTAACTTAAAGAGTTTTCCATTGAGAAGTTGTTTGGCGAGTGAGTCAATTAAGCGTGTTTGTTGGCTTTTGCCACAAACGTAACTCATCAATACAATTTTTTTCATGGAGAAATTTATGTCATTTAAACCAGACATGGGTATGAAGTTGATGGAGTCCGGCCTTGGTAAGGAGTCTAGGCTAAGCTTTCATGACTTTCCGCTACATAGGATTTATGTACTGGGAAAGAATAGCTATACGGCAGTTGCCAACCTTCCTTGGGAAGGGCATGTTTATGCTCTTTCCATTGATTTTAATAACAAAACTTTGGTTAAAATGCTTGCGCATTCGCCCTCAGAGAAAAATGAATTGCTACGAGCTTCTAAATCAACAGGCCACTTTGATCTTGATGAGCCCATTAGTGTGTCAGTTAGTGGGCATTTTGGTGATCTTGTGATAACGCTAAAGCAGGTATTTAGACCCTTTATTGTAGAGGAGGTAATCTGACCGATAAAATCAGTCTGTAGCTGTCTAAAGACGCTTTTTTTGAGGTTGGAAGCTTGTTCGCTCATCACAGTATTGCCTTAAATACATGTGATGAGCACTCTGTAATAGCCAATCGGTTGAATCCACTGTGAGGCAAAGAGATGTCTAGTGGAGTCGGTCCTTATCACTGGTCCGGTGCTTCTCGATGCGTACGCCGATCACGACCTTCCCGGTCTGGGCTGTGAACCCCGAGCGAGGAACAGCCAGCGAGAAGTTGACAGGAAATAACATACATATCAAGTAGTTATGATTGGCTCGGTGGAGCGGGTACGGCCAAAAACGATGACAGTTGTAGCCATCATGGCTGGGTTACTGCCGATCATGTGGAGTACGGATGCTGGATCGGAGGTAATGAGGTGTATTGCAGCTCCGATGGTGGGGGGGGGATGATTTCTTCCACTATCCTCACACTCATTGTCATCCCGGTATTCTATACGCTGGTGAAACAGCATGGATTGAGGCCCCGTTAATCAACGGATGGTGGATGAGGGGGCACAAGCTGCTGAAACATCTGTTCTTCAGCAGCTTGTGTTATCAGAGCATCATTCCGTGGGTTATCGCCCCATCCAATCGCTTGAGCCACGAAGCCGGAGAGCGTTGAAAACCACCGATGCCGAGCTGAGACTCATTGCGAGTGCGGCGAACATGGGTGAGAGCAGAATACCCGTGAGGGGATACAACACACCGGCTGCGATCGGGACGCCAAGCGCATTGTAGATAAACGCGAAACCCAGATTTTGCTTCATATTAGCGACGGTACTATCGGAAAGGTGCCGTGCGGTGGAGATTCCACGCAAGTCGCCTTTGACCAGTGTTACCTGAGCGCTGTTCATGGCAACGTCTGTACCCGTCCCCATGGCGATACCTACGTTAGCCTTTGCGAGAGCCGGGGCATCGTTAATCCCGTCCCCAGCCATAGCTACAATACAACCTTCAGCTTGAAGCTGTGTGACGAGGTCAAGCTTGTCAGCAGGTTTGACTTCGCCGTGCACTTCATCGATTCCCAATTCCTTGGCAACAGCGTTAGCCGTTGCAATACCATCGCCGGTTGCCATGATGATACGAATCCCTGCTTGCTGGAGATCTCGCACTGCTTCCAGCGTGCTCTGTTTGATCGGGTCGGAGACAGCCAACAGACCTGCAAGTTGGCCATCCGAGGCGAGATACATGACACTCGCACCTTTTTCGCGCAATGAGTCGGCGATGTTTGTCAGGTGGGTAACATCAATCCTGTCTTGCTGCATCAATGCAGTATTACCCAGGACCAGCGACTTACTATCGACTTGGCCACGAACGCCGATGCCGCTACCCGATTCAAAATCGTCGACTGCACTGAGTGTGAGGCCGCGCTCGCGCGCCGCGTTCACAATAGCGTCGGCAAGTGGATGTTCACTACCTTGATCGAGGCTCGCTGCAAGACGTAGTACTTCATCGGCAGTTATGTCACCTGCCGGAATTGCTTGTTCAAAAGCCGGACGTCCTTCAGTCAATGTGCCGGTTTTATCAACAATCAGAGTATCGACTTTGCGAAAGTTCTCAATCGCGGCGGCATCGCGAAACAGCACGCCTTGCGTAGCGGCTTTGCCGGTTGCCACCATGATGGACATGGGTGTGGCCAGCCCCAACGCACACGGGCAAGCGATAATCAGCACCGCAACAGCATTTATCAAACCGTACACCCAGCTCGGTTGCGGACCGAAGAATCCCCAAACGAACAGAGTTGTTATGGCGATGACCACTACAGCCATAACGAAGTAACCGGCAACCAAGTCAGCCATGCGCTGCATGGGAGCGCGCGAACGCTGCGCCTGCGCTACGAGCTGCACAATCTGAGAGAGCACTGTGGCAGAACCCACTTTCTCTGCCCGAATCACAAGAGCGCCTGAAGTATTCATCGTCGCGCCAATCACCTTGTCTCCGGGCCGCTTGCTTACGGGGAGTGGCTCTCCGGTCAACATCGACTCATCCAATGAGCTATTACCTTCCTCTACCGTGCCGTCAACCGGGACTTTTTCACCAGGGCGAACGCGCAAGCGATCACCTTCATGTACGTGATTCAAAGGCACATCTTCCTCAGTGCCATCCTTGTTGATCCGCCGTGCTGTCTTAGGCGCCAGACCGAGCAAGGACTTGATGGCAGCTGATGTTTTCGAGCGTGCCCTCAACTCAAGCATCTGACCCAACAATGTCAGCGAAATAATGACAACTGCTGCTTCAAAATAGACTGAAACGCGGCCCATCGACATGAAAGTTTCAGGGAATATGCCCGGTGCTATCGTCGCGATAGTGCTATAGATAAACGCCGCTCCAGTACCAAGGCCTATCAGCGTCCACATGTTCGGGCTGCGGTTCACTACTGATTGCCAGCCCCGTACAAAAAATGGCTGCCCTGCCCACAACACTACCGGTATTGAAAGAACGAGTTCGATCCATGTTTGCACGCTCATGCTGAACCAGCCAAGCTGCGGGCCGAACATAGCAAGTATTGTCACGATGACAGTAAACGGCAGCGTCCACCAGAACCTGCGTGAAAAATCTTTCAACTCTGGATTGTTATCATCATCCAGACTGGGCATCAATGGCTCAAGAGCCATGCCACACTTTGGACAGGTTCCCGGGTGATCTTGCAGGATCTCCGGATGCATAGGGCAAGTGTACGTCGTGCCGGGCTCATGCGGCGTTGTATGTTCCTCCGACTTGGTGGGATCGAGGTACTTTTCCGGGTCATCACGGAATCTACCCAAACACTTGGTGCTGCAAAAATAGAAAGACTTACCCTCATGCTCCATGTGATGGGAGGAACTCTCTGTAACTCGCATGCCGCACACGGGATCTGAGAGCGGTGCATCTGTGTACGACGGATCCACGTGGTGTGGATGTTCTGATTGATTCTGCCCCATAACAACTAATCCTCTCGAGGTATGTGCCAAATTCCGTATACGCGTGCGTATAGCCTCATGATTGCATACATTTACTTCTTTGCAGCATCATGGACTTAACCCGCTTCTTTAGACACTTAGGGCATTAGTGCCTGACATGCCCCACCATTCGGGCAGCGTTACCATCACACGCGGTTGGTTATACCGATCATCCATGAGCCAGATAAAGCCTGTGTCGGTTTCTGTTCGTATGACGCGACCGGCAGCTTGAATGACTTTTTGCAGACCAGGGTAGAGATAGGTGTACTCATAGCCTTTGCCATAGATTGAATCTATTCGGCTTTCTAAGGTTTTGTTGAGTACGCTGGGCGCTGGTTGGCCTAGTGTCGTAATGAATACACCAATGAGTCGTTTGCCGGGGAGGTCAATGCCTTCCCCAAATGCCCCACCCAAAACACAAAATCCAATCTGCTGACTGCTCTCAGTGAAGTCGTCAATGAGTTGCTGCCGATCTGTTTGCGACATGGTGCGCGATTGCACATTGACGGGGACACTTGGAGCGAGTTCCTGAAAGCGCTCAAGTACCTGGCTGAGGTAATCATAAGAACTAAAGAAAGCCATGTAGTTACCAGGATGTCGTTCAAACTGATAACGCATGAGCTCACACACATCATCCAGACTTTTATGCCGATCTTTTTGCCGTGTCGAAATATGCGGCGTGATGCGAACTTGCAGTTGGTTTGCTTTAAACGGTGAGCGCACATTTTCCCATCGTGTGTTCTCGGGTAACCCCAGTAAGTCACGGTAATAGTGAAAGGGTGACAGTGTTGCGCTAAATAACGTGGTACTCATGGTGCGCTTGAGTCGTGGATTTAAAAATGGACCTGGTAGTAAGTTTCGTATGGTCAGTTCACTTTCAAACGCGAGACCTTGATCATCGGGAACGACACAGTCGATCACCGAGTGATCATTAAAGCTTTCGGATAACCGTAAGAACGTCATGACATCAAAGTAAAACCGCATCAAATCCGCGGGTTGATTGGCAGGCTTTGCACTTAAGTAATCCGTTATTGCGGTATTGAGCCGATTGAGTGAAATCAGCAGATCTTCAGGTATTGCTGAGTACAGCTGATAGCTCTCTGGTTGATCTCGAAAGTGTCGTATCCACTGACTAGCCACGTCATCAAACTTAGCGCGTAATTTAGCGGGTGAGACCTGCTGAGCGAGTTGCAGTGCATTAAAGTTCAAGTTGACGGTGTACATCGATCGCGCACGATCAATCAGGTTATGTGCCTCATCAACCAGTACTAAAACACGCCACTCGTTGATAATTGTTAATGCATAAAGCAATGCGCTCATATCAAAGTAGTAGTTGTAGTCACACACCACCACATCAGACCACTTCGCCATTTCTTGCGCTAAAAAATACGGACACAGGTCATGTGTTGCTGCAATGCGTTGAATGGCCTCATGAGAGAGCCAGCGTTGATTAACTGCCGCTTGGCGAGCGGCAGGTAGCTTGTCAAAAAAACCAACGGCCAATGGGCAGGACTCGCCATGACAGGCTTTATCTTTATGCAAACAAGCCCGTTCTAGAGACACTATTTCTAAAACACGAATTCGTAATGGCTCATGAGATTGTTGAAGTGTATGCAGGGCATCAAGTGCCAATTGCCGGCCTGGTGTTTTGGCGGTTAAGAAAAACAGCCTGTCATGATCAAACTGAGCAAGTGCACGTAGCTGAGGAAAGATCGTGCCCAGTGTTTTACCAATACCTGTTGTTGCTTGCGCTAACAAACACACGCCATCTCGTGCTGCGTAATACACCTTTTCAAGCAGGTCGCGCTGACCATCTCGGTAACGTTTATAGGGAAAGGGCAGTTTGCTGAGTGTCTCGTTTCGAATGAGCCGATGAGCCGTCTCTTGTTCAGACCAGGCTAAGAAAGCTTCGCAGTGTCTATTAAAGAAGCTTTGCAACTCACGTGCGGTCATGAGTATGGGCTCGCCCGTTTCTTCTTTGGTTAATACATTAAAGTAGATGACGCAGACTTCGACTTGTTTGAGCTTTTCTTGGCGACATAACAGCCATGCATAGAACTTGGCCTGCGCCCAATGAAGCGCCTGCTGGTTGGCTGGAATGCGTTCGACATCACCTCGATGGGTTTTGATTTCCTCAATACGATGGCGTTCGGGATCATAACCATCAGCGCGACCGGTCACTCGTAAGCCGGGGTAATAACCTTCCAGTTGAACTTCTGCTTGATACGACGCTTTACGCCGATGCCGAACGAGTTGGTGCCCCTGAATACCTTCAAGACTGGTGGGCGAGGGCGTAAAACGCAGATCTAAGTCTCCACGTTTAGCCGTGAACTCCGCTAAGGTTCTAACCGTGACGTGATAGTCCATTAGGGGCTTGGCCACTGCACATGAAGGACTTGTGCGGGGATGCCGTAATGCGCAAAAAACTCAAACCATCGCACTTGATTATCCTGCAGTCGGTCATTAGGACCTTTCACTTCAATCATCTGATAACGCGCTTCTTCTGACGAGGTGTCAAATGCGATCAGATCAGGTAGTCCACTGGTGTGATGTCGTAAGTCATCAAGCATTCGCTGAAAGATCAACTTTAGATGCTGTGCAGGAATAACGCTTAATGCTTTCTGGAGTAGTTCTTCATTCAAGGCAGGCCAAATCACAAAGGGATTTTGTAAGCCGTGTTTTTGATGCCACGTATTTAGGATCTGATCTGAATAATCATTGCTATCGAGCTGCTCTAAGCGCTTATTAATCTGCGACCGTCGACGGATCACAAAATCGGGATGAAATAAGTCTGCAGGCCCTCGTTGATAGGGATTAAAAAACGCGCCTGGTATTGGCGCAAAAATGACCTCCCAAAACAGAAGCCCAAAAAGGCCACACAGCAACGTGTTTTCAACATAGTGCACTGATCGCGCTTCAGTCGTGAGTGCTTCACAGGCGCTGAGCTCAACACATCGCGATGGTGCTGCTGAGAGCTCAAGTATTACCTCATTGATGATCAACGGTGATGGTTTAGCGGGTACGGTTTGACCAACTTTTTTAGCCAGACGACGGAGGGCGCGCTTAAGTTGTTGGCGCTCATCATCACGAAGCACACCAGATAAGGCATCATTCGCTAATCGATAGGCTTGCTCAAAGTAGGTAAGCTTTTCGCAAACACGAACGGCTCGATAAGTTTTGCCGGGGTAGTTTGTGGTCTCATAAATCGATAAGGCTAATGGCCAGTTCTGGATTCGCTCTGCTGCGGCCCCTAATTGAAACAGTCGCTTTTGACGGCGAGCCACCATAAACTCAGGGATATCGCCAATGTCATGGGTAAGCTCATCAAATAGTAAAGCAGGATCTTCGCCTTGCTGTGTGCGAATGCTGATGTCATATAGCCAATGTGCCAGCGTGACATCTCGCTCATGCTGAAAGGGACGAGAGCTCATATCAAAGGGCACATACTCATAGCGCTGATGACCAAGATCAGTAACCACAAACTCCGACCAGTCCTGATACAGATTGCCAAAGAACAGTAATCGAAAGCGATCCATGCGCGCATGATCTTTAAACATGACGATCTGATCATCAGCATTAGGTAACCAATCGCTCCATGATTGAGTTTGTGACGGTTCAGACATAAGCCAATCAGCAATAACCGACTTCGCTGTCGATTTACTAAACGCATGGGCCCAAGGTGCGGCTAATAACTCTTCTTTTTTAGCCAATCGAATGAGTTGATCTGCTGTCAGCATTGGGTTGTTATCAACAAGGTCTAAGGCCACCAACTGTTTTAGCGCGAGAGCAGTATGCGTTATTTCCGCATAGGTAAACGAACTCCAGCGCAGGGGCTCTTGCCGTCTAATCACGAAGCGTACGAGTAGGGCTTGGGTGTCTGCTGAGAGCTGTTTGAACAGCGTGATGAAGTGGTGATCATCTGGCCGTAATAAGTCGTTATAGCGCGCTGTTATCCAGTCAATGACCGAAGCAAAGTGGGTCAGGTAATACAGTGGAGGTAATTGAGTAGCCATCGCTTTAGTTCGCTATCACAACGGGTAGCTCTTTCCAGTTAGTGGTGTAGCTCGGTGAACGAAGATCTTGGCGCATTTTCCACTGAGAGGTTAAGTCTGTACTAGCCACATGCAGTGTCCCACGACCAAAGCGTTGGTTGATCTGATCAATTGTCGACATTAATCGATCAGACTTCTCATCACGAATTTCGGTAAATAAATCTGCTTGCTGAACGCCAACCTGACTAATGCCACTGAGCATGATGCCCGCTTTATGGTAGCGATAGCCTGATTTAAAAATCTCTTTTAAGCCCACCATGGCGGCTTTTAATAGCACCCGTGTATCACTGCTCGGAACAGCCAAAGGTACTATCGTTGATCGACGATATTGTGGGTCTTTTTCCCGAAAGGGATTGGTGCGAAGCATCACATAGACATACTGACACTGTGAGTTTTGAGCCCTAAGCTTTTCTGCGGCGCGACTGACATGATTAGCGATAGCAGCAGCTAAGTCTTTTGGGTTCGTCGTGGTCTGACCAAACGAACGAGAGGCCATGATTTGTTGTTTATCGGGTGCGACTTCTTCCAAACTCAAGCATGGCTCGCCCCAGAGTTCACGTACCGTCTTTTCAAGCACTACATTAAAGTGCGTACGAATCAGCTTTGGATCTGCCGTGGCTAGATCCAGAACTGTTTTGATTCCATGCGCTTCCAGTGATTTTTTGAGTCGATTGCCTACCCCCCAGACTTCATTAACGGGATAGGCCTCAAACAAGTTGGTAATGAAGTCATGGGGCTGGTCGGCGATGTTAAATACACCACCATACCAAGGCTGCTTTTTAGCAATCATGTTGGCAAACTTAGCGAGTGTCTTCGTTGGACCAATGCCCACACCACAGGTGATCTTAGTACGACGCCTGACTTCTGATCGTAAAAAGTAGCCCATCTGGGTGGGATCAGACTGACCTGTGAGGTCTAAAAAGCTTTCATCAATGGAGTAGCTTTCAACTCGTTCGCAATTGTCTTGCAGCACAGATAGCATCCGACGCGACATGTCGCCGTAAAGCGCATAGTTCGAGCTCTTAATTTCAGTACCGGTAAAATCACAGAAGTCTCGCCACTCATGAAGTGGGGCACCCATGGGAATGCCATGAGCTTTTGCTTCTGCCGAGCGCGCCACAATGCAGCCATCGTTATTCGATAGCACCACCAATGATTTACCTTGTAATCGAGGATCAAAGATCGATTCACAGGTGGCATAGAAATTATTGGCATCTACCAAAGCATATAGACGTTTGTGCTCATCCATGGACGTTTACTCTCCGGCCTCACGTTTACGCGCAAGACTGCTTGATCGACGTCCTTCCTTCTGAGGTCCCTTCGCTGGTTGTGAGAATCGATTAATTGCTGCCACGACCACACCAAAGATTTGTAGCTCCATACGGGCTTTTATGACCGGATAGGCTTTGGCTAGGTTCTCGGCATGAAGCTCAAAACCATCCCGGGTTTTTATTAAACGCTTCACGGTGTACTGGCTATCCACTAGGGCAACCACAATGTCGCCATGCACCGCTTGCCGTCCACTATCAACCACCAAGATGGTGCCATCCAAAATGCCCGTGTCCTGCATGGAGTCGCCACTGACTTTGACAAAGAACGTGGCAACAGGGTCTTCGACTAAGAACTCATTGAGGTCTAACGACTTTTGTACATGATCAGCAGCAGGCGAGGGGAAGCCAGCCGGTACTGACGTATCAAAATACGGTACTGGGCAAGCGATCATGGGGAGCTTTATGCGATAGATGCTGTTCATATGTACAGTATCAAATTGCACTCATGATCTTGTCAAGCAAACAGGACTTAAGTCATCAAATGAAAAACAAAAAACCGAAGAACTACACATAAAAATTGGCAATTACATTTGCGATGTCCTATCCCTAGTTTGGTAAAACAATCAAAAAACTTAAACAAGAAGGATAAAGACATGATCAAAACCATTGCTCGCATCATGCTTACTGATAACGATCAGCCTGTCATGATGGCATATGACACAGAACTGCCTTTTGTATTGCAGGAGGGCGCATGCATACGCCTTCATTCACAAGGGGAGGTTTATGAAATCAAGGATGTTTTCTATGACCTCCCAATAAACACACTCGATATCCTCTTAGAACCAATGAACTACATCGGGTCAGTTAAAGAGCACTTGTCACTAGGGTGGTATTTGGCACTTTAGATGCTATTGAGATGCAACAGTTCATGGCTGTCAGTGATGCCAATCGGCCAACGCAATATGTGTTTTTAATTCTATTGGGCGAGTGGTAATGTCGATTCATTGATGAAAACTTCGGTATGAGTAATGGCGCTGACAGAAAACAGATTGTCTAGTGAAAAGAGCACAGCCTTGTCTCCGGCCAACTTTGCTGACCCAGTTGCTCGTGCACAGATTTCAAAAGCGGTTATGAAGCTATTTGATCATTGGGCGCTTTCAGATGCCGAGCAACTAAGTTTGTTGGGTTTTAACGAAGGCTCACGGAAACGATTAGCAAATCTTCGAAGAGGCACGCCAATCCCAAACAACATCGATACCTTAGATCGGGTAGGGCATCTGTTTTCAATTCACAAAAATCTACGACTACTTTTGCCACACGACCGTGACATCGTTTATCAATGGATCAAATTTCCTAACGTCGCATTCAACAAGCTGTCGCCACTCCAAGTCATGCTGGAGTACCGCCTTGTTGGCATAGTCAAAGTTAGGCTGTACCTGGAGAAGATGGCTGGCATGTAATAAGTAGCTATGCAAATGCTTAAGGTCTGGCAATGTCAGACTAATGCTTTTTGATAACCACCTAAACAAGGCGGTCGAGTAGTCAATTAAAGTATCGGCACTCAAAGGTTAAGTCCATAGATTGACAAGTATTATTGTAGAGGGTACTCAGTACCAATAAGAAAATTAGAGCATCAACATAAAAAACATGGACTGTTTTATGAGTGATATTTCACCATCTGACCTTAAAAGTATCCTTCACTCAAAGCGAGCTAATGTCTATTACTTGCAGCACTGTCGCGTGCTTGTTAATGGAGGCCGAGTTGAGTACGTAACTGATGAGGGTAAGCAATCACTTTATTGGAATATTCCTATCGCCAATACAACGTGCATGTTGTTAGGAACTGGTACGTCTGTTACCCAGGCTGCAATGCGGGAGTTGGCGCGAGCCGGTGTTTTAGTGGGGTTCTGCGGTGGTGGTGGTACTCCATTATTCAGCGTAAACGATGTTGAAGCTGAGGTGGCTTGGTTTACTCCGCAGAGTGAGTACCGTCCATGTGAATATTTGCAGCAATGGTTGAGGTTTTGGCCTGTGGATAGTAAAAGGCTGCAGGCAGCTAAGACTATTCAGCAGCTTAGGATTGATTTCACGTTGAAGCACTGGCTTAAAAATAAGTCATTTATTGATAACGGTTTTGTGGTCAGTGTAAGTCAATTAGATTCAGCATTATTACGCTTTAAACAAGATGTTGATGGCGTAGATGGTACCCAGCCACTTATGTTGGCAGAAGCTCGCTTGACCAAGTTACTGTATAAAATTGCCTGTAATACCTTAGCGCATGACGACAGCTTTACGCGCGCCAAAGGTGGAAGCGGTATTGATCCAGCTAATCGCTTTCTAGATCACGGTAACTATTTAGCCTATGGCTTGGGAGCTACAGCAACTTGGGTTTTAGGTTTGCCTCATGGCTTTTCAGTGTTACATGGTAAAACTCGCCGCGGTGGCCTTGTGTTTGATGCCGCAGACCTTATCAAAGACGCTTTGGTGTTGCCTCAAGCTTTCATCAGTGCAATGTCTGGCCAAGATGATCAGGAGTTTCGGCAAAGTTGTATTACTAACTTTCAACAAGCCGAAGCATTAGATTTCATCATCGACAGCCTGAAAGATATCGCCATAGTGCATGGTGGCGAACTATGAACATTATGCTGGTATCGCAGTGCTCGAAAAATGCCCTTATTGAAACAAGACGGATCATAGACCAGTTTGCTGAGCGTCGAGGAGACCGAACCTGGCAAACGCCAATAACATTGCAAGGGCTTGATGTATTACGCAAACTGTTGAAAAAGTCGGCACGGCGCAATACTGCTGTGGCCTGTCATTGGATCCGCAGTAAAAATCATACCGAGTTGTTATGGGTAGTGGGTAATCAGCGTAAATTCAACATTGATGGTGCCACACCAACCAATATGACGTTGCGAAACATTCTGCGTAGTAATGATGAAAACAGTTGGCACAACAACGAGGTTATTGCTTTATTGTCTGGTTTGGCTGGTTTGTTTCATGATTTTGGCAAAGCCAATCAACTATTTCAGGAAAAAATAGACCCAAAAGTAAAAACGCCGGGTTATGAGCCTTATCGGCATGAATGGGTATCTCTACGATTGTTTCAGGCATTTGCTGCTGGCAAAACGGATAAAGAATGGCTTACTGATTTAACAAACACTACCGAAAATATTGAACACAGCGTTTTAGCCCAGCTTCATAAGGACGCCCCTGAGCAGACTAATCTAGCGCCTTTTGATGGTTTGACTCCGGTTTCAAGATTGGTCGCTTGGCTCATCGTATCCCATCATCGTCTTCCTGTTTTCTCTCCTAAAAGCTCAAATGTATCTCCCTCATTAATCTCTATAACGGGTTGGCTATCGGATGACTTTAATGTGTTATGGAATTCCGTAAACAGTTTGGATCCCGCGGATCAGCACCGACGTAATCAAAATTGGTTTTTCGTTAATGGCACGCCATTTCTTAGTTCATCTTGGCGAAAAAAAGCCAGTGAAATCGCAACAAGAGCTCTAAATTGCCACAGACTGTTTGAACACGATTGGTTCGAGCAACGCTTTACCAGTCATATCGCACGCCTAGCACTCATGCTGGCTGACCACTATTACTCGGCTCAAAAGCCTGAAGCAAAGTGGCAAGATCCTTCCTATCAGTCATATGCGAATTCTGATCGCAAAAGCAAAGCCCTGAATCAAAAACTTGATGAGCATAATGTCGGTGTTAGCCACCACTCCTTCTTATTAGCAAAAAGTTTGCCGACCCTAAAAAATACATTGCCATCCATCACACGGCATAAAGGCTTCAAGCAACGTGCAACGCTCGATAAGTTTCGCTGGCAGGATAAAGCCTATGACTTGGCTTGTTCGGTAAAGGAAAGCAGCGTCAATCAAGGTTTTTTTGGTATCAACATGGCCAGTACCGGGAAAGGTAAAACCTTTGCCAATGCTCGAATTATGTATGGCTTAGCGGATGAAAAATTGGGATGCCGTTTTAGTGTGGCACTGGGCCTAAGAACCTTAACATTGCAAACAGGCGACGCACTAAAAGAGCGACTACACCTAGCAGATGATGACCTAGCGGTATTAATTGGTTCAGCAGCTGTTCAGCAATTGCATGACATTAGTAAGCAGGCCTTACAAGCAGAGTTAGCTGTCAGTAGTAGCGCTACAGGTAGTGAGTCGTTGGCTGACCCCATCGCGGAACACCTATACGTTAGCTATCAGGGAAGTTTGTACGATGGCCGATTAAAGGGCTGGTTAAACAGTAGTCCAAAGCTAAATCAGCTGGTGAGCGCACCCGTATTGGTAAGCACTATTGATCACCTAATGCCAGCCACGGAGGGTGTCCGTGGTGGTAAACAAATTGCCCCTATGCTTCGCTTGCTGACGGCTGACTTGGTTTTGGATGAGCCTGATGATTTTGATACGGCAGATTTGCCAGCGCTATGCCGACTGGTGAACTGGGCCGGAATGCTAGGTGCCAAAGTGCTGTTCTCATCTGCAACATTGCCTCCGGTAATGGTGTGCGCATTGTTTGAGGCTTACCGCAATGGTAGAGAACACTTCAATGCTGTGAATGCTGGTGGTCGGTCACAGTCACCTGTTATCTGCGCTTGGTTTGATGAATTCACCGCTGTAAAAGCGGAGTGTGCTAATAAAAATCAGTTGATGCTGCAGCACATGTCATTTGTTGAAAAGCGGGTTAAGTCGCTGGCAACTCAGCCTGTGCTGCGTAAAGCGAGCCTGCTGGGTGTAACCCCCACAAGTAAAAATCCAGAACTGATTATTAACCAGCTGGCAGTCATGATTCAGCAGAGTATTTGTCAGCTACACAATCAGCACCACCAGGTAGCCCCTACTGCTCAGAAAGTGTCAATCGGCCTAGTGCGTATGGCTAACATTAATCCTATGGTGGCGGTGGCTAAGCAGCTACTAAAAATGCCTGTGCCTGAAAATTTTCATATTCATTATTGTGTTTATCACAGCCAGTATCCATTGGCGGTGCGCTCGGCTATTGAGCAAAAATTAGATGCAGCATTGACTCGCTATAATCCCTCAGCGCTTTGGCAGCAAGCCGAAATCAGCCGCGCATTAGCGCAGCATCCTCAAGACAATCATGTGTTCGTGGTGTTGGCAACTTCTGTTGCTGAGGTCGGCCGGGATCATGATTATGACTGGGCCATTGCTGAGCCTAGCTCTATGCGCTCACTGATTCAGTTAGCTGGGCGGATTCAGCGACACCGCCAGCAAGCAGTTAATAGCGATAATCTCTTAATTTTTTCACAAAATTTCAGAGCACTAAAAGGATCCACTGATCGTTTTGGAAAACTCAAGCCTGCCTACTGTCAGCCCGGCTTTGAACGCAATGATTTACGGCTCGATAGTCATGATCTGAGGGATATTCTGCCTGAAGAGGCCTATTTGGCTATTAATGCGTTACCGCGAATAACTCAGCCATCATTGCTCCCATCTAAGATATTAAGCAGCTTAGTGTTGTTTGAGCACTTTTCACTATTACAGAATTTGTTGCCCCGACCCGATATGCCATTTCCCAATAACGTTGTGTGGCCATCCGACTATGCTGCGAGGTGGTGGGAGCATGACGCCAGCTGGAGTGCTGAGTTGCAGAGACGCACGCCATTTCGTAAGTCGTCCCCTGATGAGCCTTACTGTCTGATGTTATCGGAAGAAGACGAGGCGGCATTCATGCGAATTAATGATGCTTCCTGGCCGCTGGAATATATCGAAGCAGAAAACTTTGTAACCGATATATGGGAGCCAACTCAAGGCAACCATGCTTGGTTTGCGCTTGATGCGTTGTCTGTTTATCAACAGCGAGCAGAACAAATGGGACTCACACTTGCTGAGGTCAGCAAGCAATTTGGCGAGATCCGCTTGAGAGTAAAACATGATGCCGAAAAATGGCATTACCACCCAACTTTGGGCGTTTATCAAGAGTTATAACTTCAAGGAGGTGTTATGCAATATGAAGGATTAGCAGCATTAATAGCTGATTACATAGACAAACGTAGGCTGCAGAAGCTGGAACCAATAGAGAAAGAGCTAGAGAATGCGCTGAAAGGTGTTGACGACGATGTTAAAAAAGCACAAATCAATACGGAATTTTCTCCTCAGATCCTGCAAATTAACCAACAGTTTGATGTTAGGAATTGGTTAGATGATGCGGCAAAACGTGCAAAACAAATTAGTCTTGTTACTCATGCGTTGAAGTTCACTCACGGCGATGCCAAAGGCAGCAGTGTCTTATCACTTGAAAGTATGGATGGTGCGGATTATCTCGTTACAGCCAGTTTACCCACCTTAGCGATTGATGCTGTTGGGAGCGCAGCAGCATTAGATGTTGCTAAGCTCCTTCTGTTAGAGCTTAACGGGCTCACTCTTGCACAGTCATTAACAGATAACGATTTCAGTGCACTTGCTGTATTCACCGAAGACCATTCTCAACTCGCTGAGTGGGTTGAAGGCTTGAAGTTGGCTTTGGCAGATAAAGCCTTGTCATCTCATACCTTGGCTAAGCAGCTGTATTTTCCGGTAGCTGATGGTCAGTACCATTTGCTAGGTCCCGTGTTTGCGTCGTCTCTAGCGCATCAATTTAACGGCAAAATATCTGCCGTGCGCTATGGTGATGAGTCTAAAGCTATTCGAGATGCGCGTAAGGCTGGCAAATACCATGACAAGCCTGACGTTCGTTTTTTGGATACTGCAATTCAAACCTTTGGTGGTTCTAAACCACAAAATATTTCTCAATTGAATAGTCAGAGGGGCGGTAAAACGAACCTGCTTAACTGTGCACCGCCATCTTGGAAGTCAACGCTAAGACCGCCTCAAAATGAACAATCGATATTTTATGGTCGTGAATTTAACCGTCGAGTATGGCGGGATTTTCAGGAGTTACAGCGGTATTTGCTCGCCATAAAGGGTCGTGATAGCACATTAGAGATCCGCCAAAACATCGCCGCATATGTAAACGATCTTATTGATGTTTTGCTGAACTATGCGGCTGAAGTTCAAGGCTTAATCGAGCACGCTGGTTGGAGCCTGCAGAATAACAAACTAAAACCAGCTGAGCAGCTATGGCTCGATACCTGGTGCGAGGACCTCCAGTTTCAACAAAAAAGAGCTAACAACAACTGGCAGCAAGATATTTGCATGGCTTTTGCTGATTGGCTAAACCATAAATTGAATTATGCCCTCAAAAATGACGGCCTAGTGTTTGGCACAGTACAGCACCGGCATTGGGCAAAGCTTTTCGCTCCTAGGTTGCGAGATTACGAGCTAGGGACAAATGTGTTTTCTACCAATCGAGCACAAAGTAGGGAGGCTTTATGAGTAGTTATATTTTACTTGAGCGCATCAAAGTCCAAAATGCTAACTGTATTGCTGGTCTAACTTACGGCTTTCCAGGCATTACCCATTTCTTGGGGTACACCCATGCACTGTCTCGCAAGATTCAAGAAAGGTTTGGCATTGAACTAACGGGTTGCGCCGTCGTTTGTCACGACCATCAGGTGCAAGCATATCAACCGAGTGGCTGGGGAGATTATGTTTTTGCGTTAACTAGAAGCCCGTTAACTAAAGAGGGTAATACAGCTCCCATTGTTGAAGAAGGGAGAATGCACCTTACCGTTTCCCTGATTTTGGAGTCCAACAAACCTTTTACCGCTAGCCAGCAGCATCAATTGACTGAGGCACTGATTTCTCTTTCGCAAACACAAAAGCTTGCAGGTGGTCAGGTGATTCATCTCAAAGGCGTGAGTTTATATAGCAATGACGACGATCAAGCGATAAGTCGTGAGTTGCTGCGAAAAGTGCTTCCGGGTTGGTTGCTCACAGATCGCTCAGAGCTATTAAAGCAACATTATGAGCAGTTAATTACGACACAGCCTAATGCCACTATGCTTGATGCTTGGTTGGACTTTGCCGCTTTAAGGTATCGCGCTAGTGCGCCAGAGGGTGTTGACTTGCCGACAGCGGAGCACGCTGCGGAGTGGGAGTTGATGCCTAAGCCAGCCAAAGGTTACTTGGTGCCTATTACTACTGGTTATAAGGCAATTTCAGCGCTGCATTCTTCTGGTGCTGTTGCCAATGCCCGTGATCCGCAATATCCATTTCGTTTCGTTGAGGCTGCTTATGGCGTGGGTCAGTGGTTAAGTCCACACCGAGTTCCTGAGCTGCGCGACGTTATTTGGCGCTATCGGCAACAAGGCCCTTGGTATTTATGCGCAACCAACACAACACAAAACACACCAAAGCTACACCCGGAGCAGGAAGCTGCTTTAGTTGAACTCACAGAAACTGAACTGACTTACTTCTAAAAAAGGAACTTACTTATGACAACCACTCTTAAGACTGCATCGGTACTGGCTTTTGAATCCAAGCTTGCAAATTCAGACGCCATCATGGCCAGTGGCAATTGGAATGATCGCGGTAATGCAAAAAGCTTTTCACCAATATCGATTAAAGAAAAAGCGGTAAGAGGCACTATTTCAAATCGGCTAAAGTCAGCTTTGGCAAGTGACCCTGCAAAGGTTGATGCCGAAGTTCAAAAGGCCAATTTACAAACTGTCGATAACGCAGCTCTGCCGTTTGAGCAAGACACACTTAAAGTTAGTTTTACATTAAGAGTTATTGGTGACTTGGCGACGCCTTCTACTTGTAATGATCCTGAGTATCAGAAGGCATTGGCTGACATTATTAATGGCTATGCTCAACAAACCCAGTTCACCGAGTTGGCCAGTCGTTATGCCGTGAATATAGCTAATGGTCGTTTTTTGTGGCGTAACCGGGTGGGTGCAGAGGCAGTTGAAATCCATGTTAGCCACGCTAATGATATTTGGGTTTTTAATGGCCAACAATTTGACCTGCGTAATTTTGTGGAGCCAACGGGTGATTTAGCAAAATTAGCGCAAGTTATTAAGCAGGGTCTGACGGGAGAAAGTTTTGCGCTCTTGAGTGTTAATGCTTATGTCAAGCTGGGGGCAGGGCAAGCGGTTTATCCATCGCAAGAGTTGGTAATGGGCGGCGCTAAAGGCGATAAAAGCAAGTTTCTCTATCAGTTAGATGGCGTGGCTGCGATGCACTCGCAAAAAATTGGCAATGCGTTGCGCACGATTGACACCTGGCATCCTCAAGCGACAGAAGTAGGGCCTATTGCTGTTGAACCCTACGGCTCCGTCACCAATCGTGGTAAGGCCTATCGCCAGCCAAGAGAGAATATGGACTTTTATAAATTGCTTGATGGTTGGGTCTTAAAAGGTATAACGCCTTCATTGGAGCAACAGCATTACATAATGGCCATGTTTATTCGTGGTGGCGTATTTGGTGAAGCTGGTTAAGGAGTCAGGGTATTATGGATAGTTATCTTGAAATAACGGTCTTGCCTGACCTAGAGGCTGATGCCAACTTCTTGATGAACAACTTGTGCTCCAAACTACATGTGGTTTTGGGGCAGATAGCTATGGGCAAGGTTGGCGTCAGCTTTCCCAAGTATGCCGATGATGGGAAGAGCCTTGGCACTCAGATCCGGCTTCATGGTACTGCTGTGATCCTTCAGAAGTTAATGTCTGAAAATTGGCTTAAAGGGCTTAGAGACTACTGTCAGTGCAGTGAGATCTTGCCTGTCCCGAATGCTGTCAAGCATCGTTACTTTGCTCGAAGACAACTAAAAAGCGCTCATAATAAATATCGAAGATCTGCCATTAAAGGTTGGATTACAGATGAAGAGGCGTTAATGAAGTCACTTGAGGAAAAGCCCCGCGTTCTTAAGCTGCCATTTTTGCAGTTGACCAGTCAGAGCAATAAACAGGTGATGAAGGTTTTTGTTGAGCAGGGACCGTTGATGGATAGTCCCACGTTTGGGGAATTAAATTCGTATGGTTTGAGTCGCCTAAGTGAAAAAGTAACGGTGCCTTGGTTCTGACCCTTTTTTTTATCGCGTGCTGCAGCCCTTGTAATAGAGGGCTTTTTTTTTGTTTTTCTATAAAATGGTATTTGTATGAAACTTACGGATTTTATATAATTATCATTAGTTTATAAGATCATATCTCTAGTTCACTGCCGTACAGGCAGCTTAGAAATGACAGCAGCATCAGCATAGCGACCGCTAAGGGTTCACTGCCGTACAGGCAGCTTAGAAAAAGTGCTGCGCCTACTTCCTACGCTTTGCTTCGTTCACTGCCGTACAGGCAGCTTAGAAAAAGAAGCCGCTGAAACCATGATGCAGATGATTGTTCACTGCCGTACAGGCAGCTTAGAAATTCTCGCTGCGTTGCTGGCCTTCTCGCTCTAGGTTCACTGCCGTACAGGCAGCTTAGAAAAAATAAATAGCCGCGCAGGTGGCGGCTATTACGTTCACTGCCGTACAGGCAGCTTAGAAATAGCTTTGATGGTGGCATCGCCCATGTGGAAAGTTCACTGCCGTACAGGCAGCTTAGAAAAACGTCCTTGCGTCCGCCTGTCCAGTTACCATGTTCACTGCCGTACAGGCAGCTTAGAAAGTTCTGAAATAGATCAAAGGCATATTGAACTCGTTCACTGCCGTACAGGCAGCTTAGAAAGTACCACAACAAGCCAGTGCTGATGACAGCGCGTTCACTGCCGTACAGGCAGCTTAGAAACGACGCCATGTCGCGCCAAGATATTTATCAATGTTCACTGCCGTACAGGCAGCTTAGAAATTGCCACTTCTAACGGCGCTGGTGACTGTTTCGTTCACTGCCGTACAGGCAGCTTAGAAATCACACTGCGGGCATTTGCATTTGGTAATCATGTTCACTGCCGTACAGGCAGCTTAGAAACAAAAGGAGCCAACAAAGTGACACCACTAGAAGTTCACTGCCGTACAGGCAGCTTAGAAATACCATCGCTGCTACTGCACAAGAAGCCCTAGGTTCACTGCCGTACAGGCAGCTTAGAAAGACTCATGGAGTTATTTAATAAGGATCAACTGGTTCACTGCCGTACAGGCAGCTTAGAAACAGTTCCGCAAGTTGTCGCTGCAACTCAGCAAGTTCACTGCCGTACAGGCAGCTTAGAAACTAACCCTACCGGCACACGCGGAGACGTTCTTGTTCACTGCCGTACAGGCAGCTTAGAAACGAGGCATTGAGCATGATAGTCGAATACCGAAGTTCACTGCCGTACAGGCAGCTTAGAAAATACGCGCCACCCAAGCGGCCTGTTTTGAGCGGTTCACTGCCGTACAGGCAGCTTAGAAATAAGTGTGGGATTAGAACCCACGGCTCTCATCGTTCACTGCCGTACAGGCAGCTTAGAAAAATCCCCACAAGCCACGTCGCTGCGCTACATAGTTCACTGCCGTACAGGCAGCTTAGAAATGTTAGAAACTCGGTTAAGTTGTAGTCACCTAGTTCACTGCCGTACAGGCAGCTTAGAAATTGCGGCCATCGCTTAGTTAGGCGCTTTGCATGTTCACTGCCGTACAGGCAGCTTAGAAAATCACGAAGTCATGACGGGGCGTAGAGATGACGTTCACTGCCGTACAGGCAGCTTAGAAATTGTGTAGTTCGTGCGGATCGTAGCCAATTAGGTTCACTGCCGTACAGGCAGCTTAGAAATCGCAACGGTCAAACTCGGCCAGCACTTCTTCGTTCACTGCCGTACAAGCAGCTTAGAAAGTAAAGCTCAGTAATGCTTTGGCGTGTAGTTCGTTCACTGCCGTACAGGCAGCTTAGAGAATACCCAAGAACTTCATGCCTTCAGCTGGACTTAAACCGCTTCATTAAATAGAGCTAATTGTCTTTTTTGAATTGCTTCCATTTTTATAGGATGTAGCTGCGAGTGCTTTCCAATACTTAAAAAGTCATCAATACCTTTTTTATTATTGGACGCTGCAGAAAGCTGATCAGCCATTCGTATCAGGTCGCAAATGACCAGTGAAGCGATCTTTGATTTTTGAGCAGGGATCATCTGATGAAGGATGTGCTCCATCGTCCATGCAGTCCTTGAATCGATAGCCTTTAATAGTTTTAAGTGCGGCGCCAAAAGCTTAATTGTCGTGACCTCATGCGAGAATAAGCCAGGGTCTTTAGGTCGTGGATTGGCTTCGCCAACTACTTCAATTTTTCCTAAGTCATGCAGAAGTGCTCCAGCAATACCGAGCTCGGTTTCTTCTAGCGATAACCCTAAGCAAATTGATTGAACCTGAACTAAATTAGCTACCTGAACACTATGCACTAATAGACCGCCCATAAATTTATGGTGATGATTCACGCTCCCTCGGCAGCGTAAATAAGCGGGTGTAATGTCTTCATCTAAAAACACTGCCGACATAAAGGTTGCCAAGCCACCTTTTGACATCTTTTGCAGATAGCCATAGAGCGTGAAGTAAGCGTCTAGCGCTTGGATGGGTATCATCCAAGCGCTATTACCTATTTTTAAGCTCTGATAAGCGATACACAGGTTGCTAACGCGGATGCGTAATGAGCTTTTATCGCCGTCGACATGACCTAGTACCTCTACACGTGGAGGCACTGACAGATCAAGTTGCCCCACTAGGGCATAGATGGGACTGCTCCACCAAAGAATGCCGTCAACAGCTTGTCCGTTTTCAATAAACTGTAGGCGATAAAAGTTATGTCCCGTATCACTACGACACATACGACGCCCAACGAGTTTCGCGTAAAACTGAACATCCTTGTTCAAGTAATTTCCCAAGTCAGCAACAGATACCAACATCACATATCCCCACCATGCATATGTGTTGGCAGTCTGCTCAGCTTCGTTTGAAAGCGGTCGCACAATATTGGAAAAATCTTGTCAGCAAGCTCTTGGTCCATGGTCTGAAGGACATCAAGAATCCAGATCGTAATGGCCTGCTCATTAGTCATCTGCTTGCCGTAACCAAAATGAACCGATAGATCTAAATCCTTGCTAACTGCATAGGTTTGCAAGAGAGACTTGGCCATACGCGCTACAAGCTGCTGAGAACAAGAAAGCTGGCGACGTTTACGTTCTAAATCTAAGTGAATAACTTTCATTAAGTCCGCTCCTATGCAGTCTGAATGGTATTAGCTAGCAAGCGATCAAGTGCGCTGCCATCATTACGCGTTAAATTTGGAACAAAGCGGCTATAAACCGTGAACAACATCTGCGTATTGGCATGACCTAACTGGCGAGCAACCCATTCAGGGCTTTCACCTGAGGCGAGCATGATCGTGGCGGCGGTATGTCGAGTGTTGTAGGGCCGTCGGTAGGGGATGTTCAGATCCTCTAACATCGGCTTCCAGATACGATTGCAGAAGTTATGATCGTCTAGTGGATTGCCATTTCTAGTGCAAAAGACGATGCCGTCTTTCCCAAAGTGACCTGTTACTTTTAGTTGACGCTCCAAAGCCTCACGCACAATGGTAGTGATTCGGATTTCTCGTTGTGAGTAATCGTTTTTCGTGTAATCAAATCGTCCCTTACAGAAGGTTTCACGAATTAAGATTTCACCGCGTTCCAGGTCGACGTATTTCCAGCGTAAGCCATTAATTTCGGCGGTTCGAAGACCAGTGAAAAATTTAACGATGAGGTAGTCCCTAAAGTCAGCTCGTACATCAGCTAACATTCGGTTCATTTCATCAATTGAGAAGGGCTCAACCGAGCGCTTTTCCTCTTTGAGTTTTTTAATCCGCTCAAAAGGAGTAGGGAGTTTGTGCACGAAGCATGCTTGCTCAACGATTGCCTTTAATACCGTTATGACTCGATTAATTGTTGCAGGCTTTAAAGCGGCACCAGTTGAGCTTCTATGTCTGGCGAGATGGTTTCTAAATCTAACGATATCGTCACGAGACAGATCACACAGTGTTAGCTCCCCTAGTTGTGGGCGAATATGCTTTTCGATAATGCCAACAATGACGTTTCGATAGTTAATTCTCCACTCGATTTCATGTTCAATTAACCATGTAGTTGCGCACTCATTAATAGTAGGCAGGCCTGTTGGCTTTGGGGAGGCTTGCTTTTTAACTTTAGAAACCATGTTGCTATTTGGGAAGTAAGCTTCGTAATCAAAGGTTCCAAGCATAATTTCTGCGCTGATCTTCTTCATGATGCTTTCAAGTCGCTTACGATTTGCAACCGTATCTGAGAGCTCAGTTGTTTCACGACAACGCTGATTCATGTACCTAAAATCAAAATAAAGCTTACCGCTGGGCTTTGCTCGAACATTAGCCATTGATTGTTCCTCCAGCAGCTAGTGGAACGTTGTCATCAACAATATTTAGGTCCTGAAAAACTCTCTCCCATATAAACAAAATTTTCTTTCCGCCAAAGGGCCTTACGTAATGCACGCCTTCAAACAATTTGTTATCAAGCAGTTGACGAAGTATGTAGCGGGGGTTGTAGCGAAGACGCTCACCAAGTTCTTCAGCTGTTATTAGTTCATATTTACCCATGGATGTTCTCCAACTATTCAGACGTATAGAAGAGCAATTGGATTTTTCATCGTGGTATCATTTGCACCACATGATTTCTCTTATGCCCGAATGGTGTTTATAAGCACCATCTGGAACTAGTTTCGCCCTAGTCATGGGTGTTGTCAATAGCAAATGATGCTTTTAATGACCTAAAGGTGCTTTTTATGATCAGATTTAGAGTAAAAGAGGCGATGGCCGACAAAGCCTTTAAAGAAAAAAGGCACATTACGTTAGTCGAGGTTGCTGAAGAGACTGGTCTAAATCGCAGCACATTGAGAAAGGTTTCTAGTGTTCCTGGCTATAACTGTACGACTGACGTAATTGATAAGTTATGTACCTATTTTGATTGTGAAGTCTCCGATTTAATGGAGCACATCAAAGAAGACAATAATTCTTAATAAAAACAGTAGGCTGGATTAATTTTGGTCACGCACAATCGTGACAAAGTATGGTTCTGGTCATTTTTGGTTGTTTTTTGAACAAAATGGCTGATCTTAAAAATGACCCCCACTTTTATAGTGCAAGTTTGGGCACAAATTGGTCACCAGATGGTCACCAAGAAAAGTTTTGCGTCTTTATGAGCTGTAAAAATATAACCTCTAAAACGACAAAACCCGCGAAGCCAGTAGCTTTGCGGGTTCTGAAATTTGGTAGGCACAAGCAGACTCGAACTGCTGACCCCCACCATGTCAAGGTGGTGCTCTAACCAACTGAGCTATGCGCCTATCTCGGGTAGGCGCGCATGATACTCAAGTGCGCCCACTGATTCAACTGGGTTTTAGCCCATATGAATAAAAGCTAACTTATTGCCGTCTAAGTCGCGAATATAACCACCGTAAAAGGTGGGCATACGCTCGCCTGGTTTGCCTTCACAAGTAGCGCCTAAGCTGATGGCTTTGTTATACAGCGCATCAACGTTTTCGCGTGAGCCAGCAGGAATCGCGATCATATTGCCGTTGCCTGGATTGGCTGGTTCTTGGTTGTGCGGAACACAAACGGAAATCATGGGTTTACCCATTGATGGGCCAATTAAGGCCAGACGACCAATGTCGACCAGAATTCTGGCCTTAAAATCACTGAACAGATCTAGATAAAAGGCTTTGGCTTTTTCAATATCATTGGTGCCAACGGTTACATAAGCAATCATGGTGCAGTCCTTATATTAAGTGTTGCGGTGGTAGAAATAATACGCTCAACAGCCGCTAAAACCAGTGCACGTGGCGCGGCCATATTGAGTCTTAAAAAACCATGGCCCGCCTCGCCAAACCAGCTACCAGCACTTAAGCCAACGTTGGCCTGATGAATTAAGCGCTGCATCATGTCGGCTTCAGATAAACCAAAGGCACGAAAATCTAACCACAGCAAATAGGTGGCTTGTAGTTCAGACACCCGGATTGGGGTGGGTGCTAGCAGGGCCAAGACCTCATCACGGGTTTGGGCAAGATAGGCCATCAACTGTGTTAACCAGTCGTGGCCATGTCCATAAGCGGCCTCCGTCGCCACCAAGCTGATCGGGTTGCTCATACTGATATGCAGTTTGGCAAAGGCAGCGTTCACGGCGTCACGTTGAGATGCGCTAGGCAGGGCTAACCATGACAGCCCTAAGCCGGGAATATTAAATGTCTTGCTGGGCGCCATGGCGGTGATCACGCGTTGGCCAGCATCAGGTAGGCTGGCCATGACGGTGTGCTGATGTGGGGCAAATACCAAGTCAGCATGGATCTCGTCGCTAACGATAAGTAAGTCGTGACGCTCAGCAATAGCCAGCAGGCGTTGTAATTCTGCCGCAGTCCAGACTCGTCCTACCGGATTGTGTGGTGAACATAACAACAGCATCTTGGCGTGTGGTGCCAATTGTTCTAGGCCATCAAAATCCATTTGATAGTGCCCGTCGTGCTCAAGCAGCGGGTTAAGCAGCAGCTTACGGTCGTTGGTGGTGGCCGCAGTAAATAACAGGGGATATACCGGTGGCTGCACAATGATGCCATCACCGGGTTGGCTAAAGGCCTGAACACAGGCATATAACGAGGGCACAACCCCCGGGCATAACAGCAGATGTTGGCCAGCCAAAGACCAGTTAAGGCGTTGCTGGCACCAGTTGGTGATGGTCTGAAACAAGTTGTCTGAAGCTTGGCTATAACCCAACACACCATGATCTAAACGTTGTTGTAACGCGGCCAACACCGGTGGTGGTGCGGCAAAATCCATGTCGGCCACCCACAACGGTGTTAAGTCTGGGTGACCAAATAAGCGTTCGCGGCCATCGTACTTTTCACAGTCGGTGTTGTGACGGTCAATAACACGATCAAAGTCGAACGTTTGACTCATTTAATACGCTCCCACAGCGTGGCCTCGGCCAGGGAGTGTTGATATTTACGACGTGTTTCGCGAATCACAAAAGGAATATCAGCGGGTTCTTTCATAAAGCGGAAGTGAGGTGCCAGATGTGCTTTTAACGCATCTAAGGTAGTCCAGCTTTCTCCATCTTTTTTAAAGCCACCTAACCAGTCAGCACGTGGGGTGTGATCTTCCAACCAGGTATAGGGTGAGGTCAGCATCAATACACCACCGACCTGCAAACGTTCGTGTATATGCGCCAAGAACAGGGCAGGGTCGTATAAACGGTCAATTAAGTTGGCGGCCAAAATAAAGTCGTAATCACTAAATTGTGGTTTTAAGTTGCAGGCATCACCTTGGAAAAACTCGACCTTACTGGCAACTTCAGCAAGACCTAAGTCATTCAGATCACGCGTTTTATAGCTCACCAATTCACCTTCATCCACCAAGGTGTAACGGCACTGACCTGTACTGGCCAGCTGCACCGCTAGGTTGATAAAGCGTGCAGAAAAATCAATCCCGGTGACATGGTCAAAGTGTTTGGCTAATTCAAAGCTGGCACGGCCGGTGGCACAGCCTAAGTCCAGTGCGCGTGCGTGTGGTTTATTGGCGCAGGCTTTTATGCCGTGTTCAGCCAAGGCCTTGGGAAAGTTGGGCACGTCAAAGTAGTTATCACCAAAATGAAATTCAGCATATTCCGATAACTGCCGATCGGTTTCGTAATAGGTGTTGGTCACTGTGGGCTCCGGATGGCGGCTACTAACATAACGGAAACCCGCATGTTGAAAAAAGTGTCGGCGAAAAGCATAACGTGCACTGCGTAGCGATTCATTACCGGTAGAAATCCACGAGCCACCTTTGATTAGGTTATGTCGATCATCAAAAGTCGGTGTGGTGAAGTCATCATAAATAGGGTGTACGTCAAAGCCGGCAATGGGGTAAATCGGTGTGTTAGTCCATTGCCAGACATTGCCAGTAACATCATAAAAATCACCTTGCTTAAAGGTGTTCACCGGACAGGAAGAGGCGAAATGGTCTAAATGAATATTCGCTTTCAGTTCGCTATCTGCATGGGCCACATCATAGAGTCGATACCACTCATCTTCGCTGGGCAGGCGTATAGGCTCATTACGCTGAGCCGACAACCATAAGCAATAAGCGCGCGCCTCCAAACAGTTCACCTCAACCGGCCAATTCCACGGCATGCTCACTTCTTCGGTCATTAAGCGCAGACGGTACTGTCCGTTTTCTTGACGACGCCAAAAGGTGGGCATGGTGGCTTGGCTATATTCTTGCCAAGCTTGGCCTTCCTCGTCCCACCATTGTGGCTGTTGGTAGGCACCAGCCTCTACAAAGGCCAAGTATTCTTGATTGCTGACTAAAAACTCACTGGCGGCAAATTCAGGCACGTTGATCTGGCGTTGACCATACTCATTGTCCCAGCCGTAATAGCTGTCATGACGTGGTTTGCCTAGGGTGGTGTCACCGGCCGCTACCGGGATTAAACGATTCGTTGGCGCAACACCCTGTTGACGGCAGGGTGCCCAAGCGGGGTGTGAGTGCACCATGTTCAAATCATGCTGGCGAATGAGTACCGATGAGGTCTCTAGGTGAATACGTTCATGTTCAATGCCCATGATGATGGCCCACCAAGGGTGGTCCCACGTAATGGGGCTAGTCAGTGGGCTGTTGTCGATGACATCTAAAACGGTTTGGCGTACTTGCTGACGATAATGAGCCACTTCTGCCACGGTGGGCCAGTCATAGTGCTGATCGTTTAGATCATCCCAACTCATTTCATCCACACCAACCGCAAACAAAGACTCAAAACGTGGGTTAATGCGTTGTTCAACAAGACGTGCCAGCAGCAGCTTATTAATAAAAAATGTGGCGGTATGACCAAAATAAAAAATCAGTGGATGACGTAGAGCAATTGGCTTTTTGTAATAAGCCTCATCACAGCTCAGCACTTCAAACAAACGTTCGTAAGTGCTGAAGGTCTCAATAAAATACTGACGAAGCTCAACTCGCAACGCATTAGCGTTGGGATTATCTAAAGCCGGAGTCCTTGGCTGTCGGTGAGAAGATATCGTCGCGCTCATTTCTGGTTCCTAATCGCTTTTAAGCGTTGTTTCTAGGCGTTGCTTTTACGCGGTTTATTACCGCGCGCTTTGTAGCACTGTGTGTGGTGATACATTCACCGTGCTGCGCAGACTAAACCAGCCCAAGGTGGCCACCAATACTGCACCACCTCCACAACCATATATCCATAACCACGGATTTAGCGCATAGGGCAGTGAAAAAACCTGCTGCGCGATCAAACTACCAATCAGGTGAGCAGCCACTGCTGCGACCGCACCCGCTAACGCACCAAGGATGGCCAGCTCAGTCAGCAACGCTCGTCGTATGCGTTGGCGTGTTGCCCCTAATGCACGCAGCAGGGCAATTTCACGACGGCGTTCATCTCGACTGGCTTCCATGGCGGCCAACATCACGGTAAGGCCTGCCGCCAGCGTAAATAAAAATACAAATTCCATGGCCTGTACAATGCGATCAATGATTTCGCGAACTTGTGCCATTAATGCCGTTAAGTCTAACGCCGTCACATTTGGAAATTCACGATTAAGCTCACGCAAGGCACTGCGTTGTGATTCGGGCAAATAAAAGCTGGTCAGCCAGGTGGTGGGTGTATCAGGTAGGGCGCCGGGAGTCGCTAATAAAAAGAAGTTAGGTTGAAACGATGACCAATCAATCTCGCGAAAATTAGCCACGGTTAAGGTGGTTTCAGCACCGGCAAAACTTATGGTGAGGGTGTCACCAAGTTTTAGGTTTAAGCGCTCTTTGGCATAACTATCCGCGGACAGCAGAGGTTGGCCAACACCGGCTTCACCCCACCAGTCACCCTCTGTGAGCGTGTTGTCTTCACTTAATTCCGTGGTCCACGACATATTAAAGTCGCGATTAATCCAACGTTGTGTTTCCACATCACCAAAACTATCGGCAGTGACCTCAACCCCATTCAGTGCGGTTAGGCGGCCTCTGGCCATGGGCCACAAGCGCGCGTTACTTAACTCACGTTCAGACAAAAATGTACTTAACTCATCCACTTGATGCGGCTGTATATCGATTAAAAATTGATTGGGTGTGTCTAGAGGCAGGCGATCTTGCCAGCTGGACAACAAGTCTTGGCGCACGACTGATAACAGCAGCAGGGCTAATAGCCCTAAGCCGAAGGCGACCACTTGCGCTACCGTGGCACTGCGTCGACGGGCTAAGTTCGCTAAGGCCAGACGTAAGCCAGACTGACTGCGCTGGCGCAAAGGCTGCAACAGTTGCAGTAACACAAAACCAAGGGCGGCTAAGACAGCAGCCGTGATGAGTGTGCCCAATAGGGTTAGTAGTGCCAAACGCAGCTGGCCGGTTTGCACCACAAACGCAGCGCACAAGCTGGTTAGGCCTAAGGCCACTAACACCCAGGTGCGGTGTTGCAATGTGCTTTGTTGCTGTAGCACACGCACCGGTGGGGTAGCGCTGGCCTGCCACAGAGATGGCAACACAAAACCTGCCACTAACAATAAGGCTAATACCATGGTCTTTAATGCAGGCCACAGGCTGGCGGCGGGCAGGGTTTGTTGCAGCAGACTGACACTCATTTCCGCTAACAACATTTGCGCGCCATAACCCACCATGATGCCAACCAAACCGGCAATCAGGGTGATGATAAAAATGCTTAACAACAGACTGGCTAAGATGCTTTTGCGTCTGGCGCCTAAGCAGCGCAATAAGGCCACTTCTGGCTGCAGACGCTGGCTGTATTGCCAAGCACTCAGGCCAATCGCCGCTGCGGCTAACAGCATGGCGGCCATGGCGGCTAAGTTTAAAAAGTCGTTAGCACGGTTTAATGAACGGCTTACTTCTGGACGAGCGTTGTCCGTGCTACGTGCATTAATGCCATCCGGTAATTCAATTTGTTTTAACTGATCTAAGGCACTGCCTTCGGCTGCCAGTAACAAGCCATAAGTAGCGCGGCTGCCCGGCTGTAGTAGCCCGGTGGTTTCTAAATCATCAGCATTAATAATTAAACGCGGGGCTAGGTCAGCAAATCCGGCACCACGGTCTGGTTCATGGCTTAGCAGTTGGGTCACTTTCAGTGTGCTTGCACCAACTTCGATAATGGCGTTAGTGCTCAGTTCTAGTGCTGCCCACAGTCTGGCATCAGCCCAGGCAGTACCGATCGCGGGTGCACTGGCACGACGCTCTTCACCGTAGGGCTCATCACTGACTCGTAGCTCACCACGTAAGGGATAGTTGGCCTCAACGGCTTTAATGCCAGTCAGTACCGACTCGTCACCATGCCAAACCACGGAGTTCATCACCACCGTTGCAGATTTTGCATTGGCGACAGTGGTTAACTGCTGCACTAATTCATCGGGCAACGGCTGGCGACTGGTGACAATATAATCAGCGCCTAAGGTGTCGCCACCTTGGGCTACTAAAGCACGCCACAGACGGTCATTAAAAATACCAACCGCACTGGCGGCAGCAACGGAAAGACTTAAGGCTAATACCAGCACATACAGTTCACCGTGCTGCCAGGCTTGTCGGCAGCGACGCCATGCATTCGTTAAAACCCAATTCATGACAGTGTCAGCCCCTGATCACTCAGTTGCCACACTTGCTGGCATTGACTGGCTAAGGCCGGGTCGTGGGTGACCAAAATCAATGTGGTGCCAGCGTCGGCATTTAAGGCAAACAACTGCTCAATAATGCCGGCGCCGGTTTTGGCGTCTAAGTTGCCGGTGGGTTCATCAGCAAACAATATTTCGGGCTTGCCCACAAATGCGCGTGCCAATGCCACACGCTGTTGTTCCCCACCCGACAGGCGACTGGGCACATGTTTTAGGCGATGACCAAGACCTACACTTTCCAAGGCACGAATAGCGGCGTCACGGGGCGAGGGGATATTGGCTAGTTCGGCGGCTAACACCACATTTTCTAATGCGCTGTAGCTGGGCAATAACTGAAATGACTGAAAAACAAAACCAATGCGGCCGGCGCGAAGTGTGGTGCGGGTTTCTTCATCACAGGCGCTAATGTCGGTACCAGCGAGCATGATTTGACCTTCACTGGCGGTGTCTAGGCCTGCTAATAACGACAGCAGGGTGGTTTTGCCCACACCCGATGGCCCGACAATGGCAGCGGTGGCGCCTTGCGATATCTGTAAGTTGATGTTTTGCAATATGGGCAAAGACTGCTCGCCGCTGTTAATGTACTTGCTCACATTGTTGGCTTGGACCGCATACGTCATGAGATTTTTGTCTATCCTGTTATTACTGGTGGTGAGTTGGAGCAGCCCCGCATGGGCTACAACCCCACGTATTTTGGTCATGGGCGATTCATTATCCGCCGCCTACGGCATGCCCATTCAGCAGGGATGGGTTGCGCTGCTGCAAGATCAATTGCTACGCCGAGGGTATAAGCACACGGTAATCAATGGAAGCGTTTCTGGCGAGACGACAGCGGGTGGACGTTCGCGCTTAGGCAAATTACTAGCTGAGCATAAGCCAGCGTTAGTGGTAATTGAGTTAGGTGGCAATGATGGCCTGCGTGCTTTGCCAATAAATAGTATGCGCGACAACTTAAACGCCATGATTGACCAGTCCAAGGCCTCTGGCGCTCAAGTGTTGTTGTTAGAAATGCGTATTCCACTCAATTACGGCGCACGATATGCAGACAGTTTTCAGCGCACTTTTACTGAAGTCGCCAAGGCCAAGTCAGTCACTTTGGTGCCGTTTTTCTTAAACGACATTGCCACCAACCCCAAGTTTTTCTTAGCAGACGGCATTCACCCGTCGGCTCAAGCACAGCCTTTATTATTAAAAGCGGTGTGGCCATCGGTTGAAGCAAAGTTGAAAAAGTAGTTTAAGATAGCGAGCAAAATAAACTAAGAAAAAAGGATTTGCGCGTATGTTGATGATGTTAGTGGTGTTTGCCGCGGTGGCCTGTGTGTTGTTTTTTGTGCTTGCTGCAGTGACTTTCTTCTTTGACAAAGTGCGTGCTAAGCGATTATTTCAGCTCGGCTTTTCTATGTTGCTAGTGTTTCTTCTGGTCACCACGCTGCACTACATTAAGCCTCGCTCGGTAGAGCAAGGCCTATCATTTAATACGGATTTGCCAGCTCTGCATTTTTCTTAAAGCGTTTGTAGTTCCACTGGTAGTGCTCAGGCGCCATGCGAATGAGCATTTCCATGGAACGATTCATCGCTGTGGTGGCGGTTAACAGGTCTTCATGGCCGATGTCTGGGTCACCCGGTAAGAAGTAAATATCAAAACCGTCACCATCTTCGCGTCGCAAACAACCCATCACAATCACACGACAGCCTGTGCGATGCACCAGCTTAGGCACCATCACACCAGTCCAGGTATTAATGCCAAAAAACGGCGCAAAAATACCGCCTTGTTCATTCGGAATATGGTCGGGCAGGATGGCGGTGAAAGCACCCTTGCGCAGTCCTTTAAACAGTGTGCGCACACCACCGTCATCGGTAGGGACAACACTGGCATTTAAGCGGCCACGTGCTTCCGCTACAAACATGTCCACGCCCGGCTGTTTGCCCGGCTTGTACATGATGATAGGGGCGGTGAACTGGTTAACCCATGCGTTCATGAATTCCCATGTGCCCCAATGCGGCACAATGCCAATCACGCCTTTGCCTTCGGCCAAGGCAGCATGAAAAATGTCTTCACCATGCACTTGGCGAATCATGCCAACGCTGTAGTCGGTGGGCATGCCCCAGGTTTTGGCAAATTCAAAGGCAGTTTTAGCGGTGGCCACCAAGGTTGCTTGGGTTTTTTCATGACGCCATTGATCGGTCTGTTCAGGAAAACACAGCGTCAGGTTTTTCATCACGGTTTGGTATTGGCTACCATTTTTAAAGCGAGCAATAAGGGCGCCTAAAAATCCGGCAAAACGTTGCAGGGCGGGCAAAGACCAGCGGCTAAAAAATCGAAGCAGGCCAAGTGATAACTTGTCTTTAGCGTTTAGTTTCTGATTATCCATGTTCAACTCTTATCTTTATCTGCGCGGAAGGATAGTCGATGACCTCTGTATGACCAAGTCATGCGGTACAATTCGGTCTGATTTATCGGCTATATGACGTTTGAAATGATGCAAGACCTGCAAGCTGTTCATGACTTTTTGCCCTGTGCCACGCCGAAAGCGTGGATAGATGAGGCCTTAAAAGATATTCCGCTATTACTGCGTGACCATGCCAATTGCGAGAAAAAAGCCGCGGGCACAGCGATGAATATGCTGTTTCGTTATGGTTTTCATGACGAGCTGCAAGTGTATTTGGCACAGTTGGCGCGTGAAGAGTTGCTGCATTATGAACAGGTACGCGAACTATTAACGCGTCGAGGCATTACGTGGGAGGCAGTCACTGCTTCGCGTTATGCCCAAGGCATGCGCCAGCATGTGCGCACCAGTGAACCCGGCCATTTAGTCGATTTGATGATTATTGGTGCTTTTGTGGAGGCGCGTTCCTGCGAACGATTTGCCGCCATAGCGCCGTTTTTAGACGACGAGTTAAAGCGCTATTACGAATACCTGCTGCGTTCGGAATCCCGCCATTTTGAAATGTATTTAGAGCTGGCACGTTTGTATGCGGGTGAAAACATCGACGCACGAATTGCCTTTTTCCGTGAACAAGAACGTGAACTGATTTTGTCGCCAGATGACGAGCTGCGTTTTCACAGCGGCCCGCCGCGACAAGCCGTAGCGGTGGCGTTATGACGCATTTGTTGGATGTGCTGCGTTGCCCGGTATGTTCTGAGCCCTTAAGTGCACAAGAAGATAGCACCGAGCTGCCGTTTTGGCGTAATCGGGTGTGGGCATGCAGCAATAATCATAGTTTTGATGTGGCCCGCCAAGGGTATTTAAACCTGTTATTAGTGCAGCAAAAAAAGAGCCTAACCCCGGGCGACACCGCCTTGAGTGTGGCTGCACGACGTGCGTTTTTGTCGGCTGGCCACTATCAGGTGCTGCGTGATGCCTTTGCTGAAGCTGTGGCCGCTTTAAAGCCGCTGCGGGCTTTGGATATTGGTTGTGGTGAGGGTTATTACACGCAAGTGTTGTCGCCCATTTGTGCTTCAGTGGCTGGCATTGATATTGCCAAGCCGGCGGTGTTCACGGCGGCATCCAGCATTAAAAACGTGGTGTGGTTAGTGGGCAGTGCTATTGCCTTGCCACTGGAAGATGCCAGTGTGAACTTGGTTAGCAGCCTGTTTAGCCCCATCCCCATGGATGAAATTAACCGCGTGTTGGCGTCGAATGGTCACTTGGTTTTGGCCATTCCGGCTGAAGATCATTTGTGGTCGTTTCGCGAAGCGTTGTTTGGCGAAGTCAAAGCCCATGAGCCCATGGCCAAACTGCAAACGCTGGATGAGCAATTTGAGTTAGTGCAGCAGCAACGTATTAGTCAGGATTTAACACTGGATTCAACGGCGTTAATACAGCTGATGGACATGACACCGTATGCTTGGAAAGCACAACCCGCCAAACGAGAAGCCTTAGCTCAGCAAACTGCACTGAACACCAAGGCCTCGTTTGTGTTGTCGGTGTATAGAAAGCGCTAAAACGCGGCTTTTAAAAAGCGGCTCTTAAAAAGAGTAGTCCTGCAGGCGAATGCCATCGGCATCAGCCCAAGCAATGACCGCAATACCTTCGTCTTCACGCCAGTCACCCAAGACAATGCGCTCGCCAGATGAGCCATTAAGTGCCACCGGGTAACGTCCGGGGCGATGGGTGTGGCCATGCAGCAGGGTGTTGCAGTCGGCTTCTTGCAGCACACGTACCACCTCGTCCGGGGTCACATCCATAATGTTTTCTGGCTTGTTGCTATTGGCTTGTTTGCTTTGCATACGCCACATATTGGCAATCATCTGCCGTTGTTCCAGCGGCTGCGACAACATGCCATTTTGCCAGGCGGCACTCCGTGACTGCTCGCGAAACGCCATAAACGGCGCGTCTTGTGTGCATAACTGATCACCGTGCATCAACAACACGGCGTGGCCATGCAAATTTACCAACTCTTGTTCGGCCATTAAACGACCGCCACAACGTTTGGCAAAATCTTGACCCAGTAAAAAGTCGCGGTTGCCATGGCAAAATGCCAAACTCACACCACGCTGCGTCACTGCCTGAAAGGCGGCATACAAACTATCTAAATAGTCCGATTGCTGGTCGTCACCAATCCAAACTTCGAATAAATCGCCCAGCACATAAACGGCCTGACAGTTTTCAGGCAAAGTTTGCAGCAGCGACAACAAGCCGGCAGTGCAGCGGGGCAGGTCTGGACTTAAATGGACGTCCGATAACAGCAGCGTGGTGCTCAAGCGTCTTACTCCGAAATCACTTCGGCGCTTTCAATCACAATATTGGTGCGCGGTACGTCTTGGTGAAAACCGCGGCTGCCAGTTGGCACGGCTTTGATAGCGGCAATGACGTCATCACCGGCAGTGACTTTACCGAACACGGCATAACCCCAGCCTTGTGGTGTTTTGGCGCTGTGGTTCAAAAACGCGTTGTTGCTAATGTTAATGAAGAACTGCGCAGTAGCAGAATGTGGGTCGTTAGTACGTGCCATGGCAATGGTGCCAATCTCGTTTTTCAAGCCGTTGTCTGCTTCGTTTTGAATTGGCGCTTTAACGGATTTTTGATTCATTTCGATATCAAAACCACCGCCTTGAATCATGAAGCCATCAATCACGCGATGGAAAATCGTGCCGTCGTAATGACCGCTGCGAACGTAGTCGACAAAGTTAGCCACGCTCTTTGGCGCTTTTTCTGCGTTTAATTCGATTTCGATACGGCCTTGATTGGTGTTCAGAGCAACTTTCATGCGTGTCTTCCTATATTTGTCGTTGTCTTGCGGTTGAGCCTGTCCTGATGGGCAAGGTACACTGCTCGTTTTTAACCTTGCACATGATAGGGCGCGATTCGTCCCTTGTCATGCCTCAATCCTGCGCAAATCGAACTGACTATGATCGAACCTAAAGACTTTATTCGTACCCGTGTAGTGGCCGATTTAGACAGCGGCAAATGCAGCCAGCTGGTCACCCGTTTCCCGCCAGAGCCAAATGGTTATTTGCACATTGGCCATGCCAAATCCATTTGCCTAAATTTTGGCGTAGCGCAAGAGGCCGACGGCCTGTGTAATTTGCGTTTTGACGACACCAATCCGGAAAAAGAATCGCAGGAATACATCGACGCCATTACCCGTGATGTGAACTGGTTAGGTTTTCAATGGCAGGGCGATATTCGTTATGCCTCCAGCTACTTTGAGCAGCTGCATGACTTTGCTGTTGAGCTAATTCAAGCCGGCAAAGCCTATGTTGACTCACAGTCATCCGATGACATTCGTGCCAATCGTGGCTCGCTGACGCAAGCAGGCATCGATTCGCCGTTTCGTCATCGTTCGGTAGAAGAAAATCTGGACTTGTTCAAACGCATGCGGGCCGGTGAGTTTGCCGATGGCGAACATGTGCTGCGTGCCAAAATTGATATGGCTTCCGGCAACATCAACCTGCGCGACCCCATTTTGTATCGTGTGCGTCATGTATCACATCACCAAACTGGTGATACCTGGTGCATTTACCCCATGTATGACTACACACACCCCATTTCCGACGCACTCGAAGGCATTACCCATTCGCTGTGTACGCTGGAATTTGAAGCGCATCGCCCACTGTATGACTGGCTATTGGATAACTTGCCAAGCTTGCCGCATCCGCAGCAAATCGAGTTTTCACGCCTGAACTTAAACTACACCGTCACCAGCAAACGCAAGTTAAAAGCGTTAGTGGATCAAGGTTTGGTCAGTGGTTGGGATGACCCGCGCATGCCGACCATTGCCGGTCTGCGCCGTCGTGGTTACACACCAGAATCCATTCGTGATTTCTGCGATCGCATTGGCATTTCTAAAGCCGAAGGCATTGTTGACATGTCGCTGCTGGAATTCTGTATTCGCGAACACTTAGAACACACCGCACCGCGTGCCATGGCCGTGCTGCGTCCGTTAAAAGTGGTGTTGACCAACATCGCCGAAGGTCATGACGAACGCCTAGTGGCGGCGGCTCACCCCAATGTTGATATGGGCCAACGTGAACTGCCGTTTACCCGTGAAATCTATATTGATCGCAGTGACTTTGAAGAAGTGCCACCGAAGGGCTTTAAGCGCTTGATTCCCGGTGGTGAAGTGCGCCTGCGTAATGCCTACGTCATTCGTTGTGACGACGTTATTAAAAATGCCGACGGTGAAGTGGTCGAGCTGCATTGCCATGTGGATTTGGCCACCTTAGGGGTTAATCCGGAAGGCCGTAAAGTGAAAGGGGTGGTGCATTGGGTATCTGCCAGCCACTCACTGCCAGCCGAAATTCGTCTGTACGACCGTTTGTTTAATGATGCTGCGCCAGACCGTAATGACGCCGACTTCACTACCTTTATTAATCCCGAGTCACTGACCGTGATTAAGGACGCCCGTGTTGAGCCATCACTGGCCACTGCGAGCGGCCGTTATCAGTTCGAACGTGAAGGTTATTTCTTTGCCGACCCCATCGACAGCAAACTTGGTCAGTTAGTGTTTAACCGCACGGTGACCTTACGTGACTCGTGGGCAAAATCAGGAGCCGGGGCATGAGCGAGTTAGTCGTTTATAACTCGGAGACCCGTGCGAAATCGGTGTTTGTGCCGCGTGTGGCAGGCAAAGTCGGTTTGTATGTGTGTGGCATGACGGTTTATGACTACTGCCACATTGGCCACGCCCGCGTCATGGTGTCGTTTGACGTCATCGTGCGTTGGTTGCGCCATATCGGTTATGACGTGAAGTACGTGCGCAACATCACCGACATCGACGACAAAATTATTCGTCGTGCCAATGAAAATAATGAGCCGATTAATGCCTTAACTGAGCGTTATATCGCGGCCATGAATGAAGACGCCGCTGCGCTTGGCGTGATGTCGCCAGACCTGGAACCAAAAGCCACCGACCATGTGGATGACATTGTGAATATGGTCAACACCTTGGTGGATAAAGGCCATGCCTATCCCGCCAAAAATGGTGATGTGTATTTTGATGTGTCCAGCTTTCCACGTTATGGCCGCTTGTCGAACCGTAATTTAGAAGACATGCAGGCCGGTGCTCGGGTGGAAGTGGACGAACTCAAGTCCGACCCCATGGACTTTGTGTTGTGGAAAAGCGCCAAGCTAGGCGAGCCATTTTGGAAGTCACCTTGGGGTGCAGGTCGTCCCGGATGGCATATTGAGTGCTCGGCCATGTCGACCTGCTGTTTGGGCAATGGTTTTGACATTCATGGTGGTGGTGGCGACTTGCAGTTTCCGCATCATGAAAACGAGATTGCTCAAAGCGAAGCGGCCACTGGTGAAACCTATGTAAACACCTGGATGCACGTGGGTTTTGTGCAGGTGAATGAAGAAAAGATGTCGAAGTCTTTAAATAACTTCTTCACTATTCGCGAAGTATTAAAAACCTACCATCCGGAAGTGCTGCGTTTCTTTATTGCCGCCAGTCATTACCGTAGCCCGCTGAATTATTCCGATGCGGCGCTGGACCAATCACGTCAGGCCCTAGAACGCTTTTATGCCACGCTGGGCGCCTTGGTAAATGCTGCTGATGGTGAACCAGCTGATGCCGCGAGTTACGAGACTCGTTTTGCCGCTGCCATGAATGATGACTTCAACACGCCGGAAGCGTTGGCGGTGTTGTATGAGCTGGTGCGTGAAGCGAACCGTTGTGACAAAGCCGGTGATTCTAAAGGTGCTCATCAATACGCGAATTTGCTGAAGCGTTTGGGCGGGTTGTTAGGGTTGCTGCAGCATGATGCCAATAGCTTCCGTCAGGCCGGTGCGGGTGATGCGGACTTTGTTGTGCAGGTTGAAGCGATTGTCGCTGACATTACGCAGGCTAGGGCGGCTAAGGATTATCAGCGTTCGGATGAGCTGCGGGCTAAGCTTTCAGAGATGGGTGTTGCTGTAGAGTTCTCTCGAGAAGGGATTCGTTGGCGTAAAGCTGACTGACAACAGTTTCGGGCTGGGTGGGTGGGCTGGTGGTAAAACTCGCCGTGAATACATCCTTGTAGGCTCGCGGTCGCCATCCATGGCGACCGACGGTTTTACCACCAGCCCACCCACCCAGCCTCAGGCGTTCGTCGCTGCACCCCATCAGATGAGTTGAGCTTCAGCCGCAGCTACGGTCTGCGCCATCAGGGTGGCGATGGTCATGGGGCCTACGCCACCGGGTACGGGTGTCCATGCTGACACGCGGCTCGCCAGCGGTTTCAGCTCGATATCACCGACACCGCCGGGGTGGTAGCCGGCATCAACCACCACGGCACCGTCTTTAACCCAATCCGCTTTAATAAATTCTGGACGGCCCACGGCGCCAACAACGATGTCGGCTTGTTTAATAAAGTCGGGCAGGTTTTGGGTGCGTGAATGGCAGATGGTGACAGTGCAGTCAGCATTTAACAGCATCATGGCCATGGGCTTGCCCAATATGGCGCTGCGGCCCACCACCACGGCGTGTTTGCCGGCGAGTGGGATGCCATAGTGGCGCAGCAGGGTCATGATACCAGCAGGGGTGGCAGAGCCGTAGGCGGCTTCACCCATGGCCATGCGACCAAAGCCTAAGCAGGTCACACCGTCTACGTCTTTATTTAAGGCAATGGCGTCAAAGCAGGCGCGTTCATCAATTTGTTCGGGCACTGGGTGCTGCAGCAAAATGCCGTGCACGTCCGGGTTTTGATTCAGCGTGTTGATTTCAGCCAGCAGTTGCTCGGTAGTGGTACTGGATGGCAGTTCTAAGCGGATGGAGTCCATACCCACACGTTGGCAGGCTTTGCCCTTCATGGTCACGTAAGTGGCCGAGGCGGGGTCGTCGCCAACTAAAATGGTTGCCAAAATAGGTGTTCTGCCACTAGCCGACTTGATGGCCGCCACACGTTGGCTTAAGTCAGATTCAATATGTTGTGACAGGGCCTTACCATCTAGCAGCAGAGCGGACATGCGAACTCCAAGATTTGAGCTAATTTGCAGGGCGCATTTTCGCATGAAGGCCAGCTTATGTCAGTGAATCTGCGTCATACGTTGAAACTTTAAGCGTTTGATTGCGGCAATATGCACTATGTTGTTGACGCACTCACATGCGCCTACTATTATGCGCACCTCGCTAACAAGCGAGCTGCTTAGGCAGTGATTGTTCAAGACGGGGTATAGCGCAGTCCGGTAGCGCGCCTGCTTTGGGAGCAGGATGTCGGGGGTTCGAATCCCTCTACCCCGACCACTTGAGTGGTCATGGCAAGTACCCGCGCTCGTAGCTCAGCTGGATAGAGCATCGGCCTTCTAAGCCGAGGGTCGCAGGTTCGAGCCCTGCCGGGCGCACCATGCGTATTTAGCAGTGTTCTTTGTGGTGGCCGTAGCTCAGTTGGTAGAGTCCCGGATTGTGATTCCGGCTGTCGTGGGTTCGAGTCCCATCGGCCACCCCACCTCTCTTTAAGTGTTCTTCTCTTTATATCCACATCGCTTTTTCTGGCTTTCATCAAGCTATTGTTTTTGCACGTCTTTATTTTCTTGATCTCTTGGCTTCAACGGGCGCCTGTCACTTTTACTGCTGCTAGATCACTTGATGTTTGCCAACGTTTTGATAACACAGTAGTTTTGGGGCTGATAGGAGGTCATGCTTTGAATTTAACGACAGAGTGATATAAGACGAATGCCGTTGAGTCAGACTTTAAGTCTCAAATCAGGATTGAGAGATGATTTCAAAAATTGCATACATAGATGAGTCAGGAAACCACGACTTGGATACTGCGAAGGCAGGAGCGTCTTCGTACTTTATCGTGTGTGCAATTATTATTGATAAAAAAGTAGATGAAAGCTTTGTTGTCAAAGCAGAAGAGGTTAGATGTAAGCATTTTCAAAATAGTGAAATGAAGTCCTCTAAGGTAAGAGCAAAAGATGGTCATAAGAGAAGGATAAAAATCCTAGATGACATATTGTCTTTAGACTTTAAGTTTTACGCATTAGCTGTAGACAAACGCGAGATCAATAAAGATAGCGGGTATCAATACAAAAAGTCATTTGTAAAAAACCTAAATGGAAAAGTATATGGTTCGCTGTTTCAGCATTACGCTGATATACGAGTTATGGCTGATGAGACTGGCGATAAAAAATTTTCTAAATCAATGAAAGCATATGTCGAAAACAATCATGTCTCAGATTTGTTTTTTGATTCAACGTTTGAATTGGTTTCAAGTAGTGATTATGTTGGTATTCAAATAGCAGATTTTATAGCAGGTACCTTGGCTCAAATATATGAAGGCAAATCTGGTGTTGCATTACGAGAAAAGTACCTTGAACTAATTAAGTTAAAGTCAGTTGGTGTTGATGAGTGGCCTATTAAGTTCTCGCCTAAAATGAACGCTGATACGCATCTAGATAAATTTGATAGAATAATCATGGAATATGCATTTAATCAGGCATTGCGGTTTCAAAATAAAAATAGAAACAATCGCAACGACGAGATAAAAATGCAATTATGCACACTTGACTTTCTTATTTTCCAAAGTCGTTGGAATAATGCGAAAGACTACGTGCCAACACACGCCATTATGAGTCATTTGCGCGAAAGTGGTTATGGGAAGATTTCAGAGCAAATACTTAGGTCGAGTGTAATTGCAAAGCTAAGAGATGCAGATGTTATTATTGCCAGTTCCAATAAAGGGTATAAAATACCTAGAGAGTTCAAGGATATGTATGATTTTGCCTTAAAAGTGGATTCACAGATTGTTCCTCAGCTTAAGCGATTAAATAAGGCAAGAAAGAGCATATTAATGGCTACTTCAAATGAGCTGGATATATTGAAGGGCCCTGATTTTCCGAATTTAGTTGCCTTCATAGATAGTATGAAAGAATAAGACTTAACAAATCTGATCACTTGTGGTCTGAAGTAGATGAAGTGCTAAGTTGTTAGACGTTCTATTTTCTATAATATAAATATTTATTATCTTTTATTATCTTTTATTAAATTTTTCTTTTTATATTATTAACCATCGTGGAGAAAATAATTTATGAGTGGCTATAGTTTTTATTCGCCTGACGCACTTGAGTTAGTAGAAAATACTAAAATTAAGCAAATAATTGATCAGTATTCTGATATTCACAAAAAGCAGACATATGTCTTGTGTAAGCCATTAACAAAAGATGACTCTGCTTATGATTATGAAAAAGCAATAGTGATTTTCATTTCAGGTAATAGGCCGTGTTTTGTAGATCTTGGTGATAGTGATGATGATATAAAAGAATTTGCTGAGGATTTTTTAGATGATATTTCATTTCTTTCAGAAAAGTATAAGTATCGAGAAAAAATAGGCAGGAAGAAACATTGGGAAGCTTTATTTGATATTTGCAGATTAGGTCAGATTAATTTAGATCAATCTTTATTGTCAAAGCCATCGGATATTCGAATTATTGACCTGCTTACCTCTCTTGTTGTTGGTAGTATAAATGATATTTCTAGAATAAACCTTGAGGCGAGAGATCTTTTAGACTTAGTAAAGTCAAAGATTGTTCTCTTTGACACCGATCAAACAAGCTTTGTATTTAAACCCAGTCCTGGGAAAAGATATGTTGTTCAAGGATTGGCAGGATCTGGGAAAACTGAACTTTTGTTACATAAGCTGAAAGAGCTCTATTCTCATGATTTAGAGGCACGAATAGCATTCACTTGCTTTAACAGAATATTGGCAACCTCAATGAAAAGTAGGATTCCTGGATTTTTTGATTTTATGAGGGTTGAAAGACAGATTGACTGGGATAATAAACTATTTTGTTTTCATGCTTGGGGTAACACGCGAGATCCTATTTCAGGTATGTATAGGTATATTTGCCATTGTTATGGCATTCCATTTGGCACTTTGCAGTCCGGAAGCTTTGATGTTTTGTGTAAAAAAGCAATTGCAGAGATAAATATTGTTAAGGGTTATGAAAAGCCAATATTTGATTATGTTTTCATAGATGAAAGTCAGGATTTTTCTGAGAGCTTTATTGAGTTATGTGAATTAGTTACTGCAAAGAAATTATTTGTTGCAGGCGATGTTTTTCAAAATATTTTCAGGCCAATAGATGATAGAGTTAATCGTTCAGATTTGGTATTAAAAAAGTGCTATAGAACAGACCCCAAGAACCTTATGTTTTCTCATGCATTAGGTATGGGTTTATATGAAGAGCCTGTTTTAAGATGGCTAAAGCCTTCAGAATGGGATGCTTGCGGATATATTTATGAAGAAAAAAATCAGCTCGCAAATATATCCAGAGATCCTCTTCGTAGATTTGAAGATATGCCTGATGATTTTATAAGTACAATTATTAAAGTATTAGAAAATGATGAAGATGTTTGTAAATCTATTATCGACGTAGTTAGAGGAATTACTATAAGGCATAGCACAGTTAAGCAAGGTGATATTGCGGTTATATTTCTCGATAAAGAAAGTTATATATATGACTTGATACCTAAATTAAAAGCTGAGATTAATAGATTATTTGACTGGGATGTTAATGTTTCATTTGAGACTAAGATTAGTGATCCGGATCGTTTTTTTATATCGAATATTAATAATGCAAAAGGGTTGGAGTTCCCTTTTGTAATATGCTTCTCCAGAAGGCTTTCAAAAGCACCAACTTTTAGAAATGCTCTTTACACAATGATGGCACGATCCTTTCTTGAAAGTCATTTAATTCTTGGAAGCAAAGTTGATTTAGAGTTGGTTAATAGAATAAGTAATGGTTTATCGTTCATGCAGAAGCACAACTACATGAGTGTTAGAGTCCCTACCAAAGAAGAAATCGAGAATCAACAGGATCTCTTTGTATTAGAAGAAGCAGAGAGTATTGAAAGTTATATCAGAAGTTTCTGCAATGAAAAAGAAGCTTCGCCAAGATTGGTTGCAAAGCTTGTTAGTAGGATTACATCAATAATTGGCGATGGTGATTTTGATGAAGACTATTTGGCTAACCTTTTGGAGTTAGAGTACGAGAGACATAAGAAATTATGAGCGTTTATTACATAAGAAATTTACCAGCCTATACGAGGCTCGGTTTTTTATCGGTAAGAGATTCATTTGACAATTTATCAAATGTCTTGAGGGTTATTGAAATTGTAAACGCTAGTCAAAGCTCTATTTCTTTAGAGCGCTCCGATGATTTCGATTTAGTAATATTTACTGGTATATGTAATAGGGTAGTGGTTCGTAAAAGTAAAGGTTTCTTTACGATGTCAATACCATTTCAAGTAATTAATAGTGGCGAGGGGATTTATTTTAATTGCGATTATATTGGTGGAAAAGTTGATGGATTATATCTGTCTGTAATGCGTAACGCTATTTCAGTTTCAAAAAATAAATTTATTACTAATGATGATATTGTTTTATCAATAAGTGAGACATTTGGATTAGGAGTCCATGAGTCTATTAATTATAGTAACGCTTTTTTTTCACTTTTAGCTGATGACCATGGGTACTTTAGATTTGATGATGATTTTGATAATGAGGATGGAGATGTACACCCTCGCTATCATTTTGATTTTTTCTACAAGAATAGTTCTTGTGTGAAAATTGGCGTGGTGGGAGATATTAGTATTGAGTATTTTTATTCATTATTTGATAAGTCAAAGCCCAAAAAGTATATGAAGTGATAGGTGAAAAGTTGAAAATTAGTAGCAGTATTACCACGGTCTGATGGGGGGTGTAGCTCGATCGCTAGCTCATTGTCTATCTGAGCGCAGTGTTAACACATTACTGTGACAATTTCTCCGCCTCAAACCCCTCATACAGCGCCGGTAACTGCTTAAACGGAATCCTAAATTGGCTACGCGCTTTTACCTTTGCGGCATTACTGCTAGCTCCTGAAATTTTTGAGCCGGGGTCGTAGACCACGTGGCCTTGCTGCAGGGCGTGTAAAAAGTGGCTGAAGTTAGTGCCTAGGCCTAAATGGACGGGGCTTTCATAGTGAAAGCTGGGCAGGCTGGCTTTGTTGGATGAATAGCGCACAAAGGCGGCTTGGGCATGTTTTTTACTCCACTTGTCCATCAGCTTGGCAAATGTCCATGAGGCGGCGGGCTGACCGTTGTCGGTCATCAGCTGTAATGCGCCATTTACGTCGGTAATTTTTTGTTGAACGGGGTCGTAACCATCCAGTATCAGGGTTAGGCCTGTGCTGTCGTTTCGATTACCAACCCGGTGCAGGCCAGTAAAGTACAAAGTGTCGTTTGCAGTGGGGTGGCCATATTGCTGCACAAAAGCCTTAACACCAGCCTCGCCATAAAAACCGGCATCTGGCTCGGGTGTCATTAGGGTTATGCGGTCGCTGCTATAGCCTTTAATTTCCCAGCCTAAGTAATCAGGTTCCGAGCGCCCATTGGGTATCACACCCAATAGGGCTTCTAAGGTGTAACCGCCGCCATTTTTGGCAATATAGGGCTGCACCATTCCAGCAGAGTTAAGGCGCATGGATTGGTGCCAGCCGAGTAAGTGAATTTCTTTTAGTTTGTTTATCAGCTGCTGACGGGTGTCTGTGGTGGTTGCCGGAATGACGGTGAAGACGCCTTTTTTGGGGTGTGTACCGATACTGATCAGTTTTTGTAGTTGCTGCGACATGGCGCTGGCAGCAGGTGCTAAAAACGCATAAATCGAACGGTCGCGGCTAACGCCCATCAGCAACATTCGGCCATCGGGGCCGTTATTAAATTGTCGATATTCCTACAAAATAGGGCGCATGAGCTCATTTGGTGCTGCTGTGCAGCCGCGTAAAAAGCCAGACAGCCGTACTTCAGGGTATTTGGGGTACAAAATAAGTTGGGTATGCGGTGCTAGGTGGGATTTGCCATCACCATCCAGCCAATAAAAGTGTAATGACGCTTTAAAGTTAGGCACTTTGCCGGTGTTGTAAGGCTTTACCTGTTCAAAAGGCAGCATTTGCAGCACATCAAAGCTGCCACCAAGGTAAATCTGTTGTTTGCTGTTGTCGTTTTCAGCCAGTGGCTTACACAGCACCTGCTGTACACCCAGCAGGCTCAGTTTTAGCAATAGGTCGTCTAGCGTTTGCAACATCCTGTTGACTCCATTTACGCTTAAAAATACTGTTCATGCGGCCAGTTTTTGGTTGTTTATGGATAATTATTCGTGCAATATGCAGAAATAATTCCCAGCGACTGGAGCGCGGCATGAGCAATGATTTGGTGCATCACTATTTGACAGAAGCGCTGAGTTATTACAAGCACAAAGAGCTGGCCGAAGCCCTTGGCGTTAATGTTGGCACGGTGCGTCGTTGGGAGCTAAAAGAAACTGAACCACGGCCATACCTTGCAGAAAGCCTAAAGCAGTTATTACTTCCTTGGGGTAATCAGCGCACATCGGGTGATTTTCGTTTTATTGATTTGTTTGCCGGCATTGGTGGCCTGCGCATGGCCTTTGAGTCTATTGGGGGTGAGTGTGTATTCACCAGTGAATGGGACAGCTACGCTCAACAAACCTATCGCCAAAACTTTCCCTGCAGCACACATTCCTTAGCCGGTGATATTACCCAAATTGCCGAGGACGACATCCCAGACCATGATGTGTTATTAGCGGGTTTTCCCTGTCAGCCATTCTCTATTGCTGGCGTGTCGAAAAAGAACTCTTTGGGGCGGGCGCATGGGTTTTCTGATGAGACCCAAGGCACATTATTTTTTGACGTGGCTCGGATTATTAGAGCAAAGCAACCGAAGGCTTTTGTGCTAGAAAATGTGAAAAACCTGCAGTCGCATGACAAGGGCCGTACCTTTGATGTGATCCGTAAGGTGTTGACCGAAGAGCTGGGTTATCACTTGCATGTTCGTGTGGTGGATGGCCAGCATTTTGTGCCCCAGCATCGTGAGCGCATTGTCATGGTGGGCTTTCGTGAACCAACTGCGTTTACATGGGATGCTCTGCAGTTGCCTGCCAAAGGTGGCAAGCGCATGAAGGATATTTTGCATCGCACCGATGGCACAGAGCCTTTTCTGGAGTGGGATGGCAACCGCTTTTTTGACCATCAGGTTGGCAACGTGAATGAGAAGTACATCCTAAGTGACAAGCTGTGGGCCTATTTACAAGGGTATGCCGAAAAGCACCGCGCCAAAGGTAATGGTTTCGGTTTTGGTTTGGTGAATGAAAACTCGGTGTCGCGCACCTTGTCTGCGCGTTATCACAAAGACGGTTCGGAAATTTTAGTGGATAGGGGCTGGGAGCTTAATCCGCGTCGACTAACACCACGTGAATGTGCTCGTCTGATGGGCTACCCCGATGACTTCCGTATTCCTGTGTCAGATACCCGTGCGTATCAGCAGTTTGGCAACTCCGTGGTTATGCTGGCATTCCAAGAAGTGGCTCGCATTATGCAGCCATATCTTGTGCCCTTTGAGCACCACGTTGTGCAGCCAGACTTGTTGGCAGAGGCAGTGTGATGGAGGTGACATGACTAGCATTTCGGTTAGTAAGGCGCGCAGTAATTTGTATCGGTTAATTGATGATGTGGCTGAGTCGCACCAGCCAATTGTTATCGTGGGCAAGCGCAACAAAGCTGTTTTAGTGTCTGAAGAAGACTGGGCCGCTATTCAGGAAACGTTATACCTGCTTTCTGTGCCGGGTATGCGTGAGTCTGTTCGCGAAAGAATGGAAGAGCAGGTCAGTGTGTGCGCCAAGGAGTTGGACTGGTGACATGGACGTTGGTTTATAGCAAGCAAGCTCAAGAAAATGCTAAAGAATTCGCCTTAAGTGGCTTGAAGCCAAAAGCCCAAGAGTGATTACAACTTATCGCTGATGACCCTTTTAGAAGACCGCCACCGTTTGAGGCTTTAATCGGTGATCTGGCAGGGGCTTATTCTAGTCGTATCAACATCCTGCATCGCTTGGTTTACCAAGTGCTTGAAGCGGAGCGAGTAGTGAAAGTGCTAAGGCTCTGGAGTCATTACGAGTAACCGTAACTTGCTTTAACTGGGAGTGATTTAACTGATCGCCCAACGTCGCAACAGGTTGTGATAAACCCCAGTCAACGCGAGTAATTGCGGATCATTGACTTTAAGTTGTGTGGTGAGTGCTTGAATGGACTGGTCCAAGTCGAACAAAAGCGTGCGTTCGCCTTCATCGCGAATATGGCTTTCAATCCAGAAGAAAGAGGCGATGCGTTTGCCACGGGTCACTGGAGTGACACGGTGAAGGCTGCTGGAAGGGTAGAGCACCATATCACCCGCTTCGAGCTTGACAGTTTGTACGCCGAAAGGGCCTTCAATTTCTAGCTCGCCACCATCATATTCATCGGCTGCACTCAAAAATAATGTCGCGGACAGGTCACTACGGACGGTAATACTGGTGCCTGGGACTTGCATTAATGCGCTGTCGACGTGAGCGCCGTACTGCCCTCCGTCTCGGTAACAGTTGAACTTTGGCGGATAGATTTTTGAAGGTAGCGCAGCACTAATGAAGCGTGTGTTGCCTGCCAAGCGACGCAGTATGTGGTTGCCGAGTTCAATCGCCAGTGAGCTGTTGTCATCTATTTGTAGGTTCTGCTTGACGTTACGTGCAAGCGACCCTGCGGTCTGCTGGCCGTCTTGCCAGTGAGTGGTTTCAAGCCGAGTGCGAAATTGTTGTACTTCCTCTGGACTTAGCACCTGTTCAATGGTGATCAGCATTGTGTTGGCTCCTTAGCTAATGTCGTCGGCGCGCAGCAATTTAGTGGCGCGAATATCGTGAAGGGTGGCGCAACCTGCTAATGCCATGGTGGCTTCCAGCTCTTCGTGTAGCGTGCGGATCATATGGGCAACACCCAATGCGCCCGCCACACTCAGCGCGTATAGCTGTAGCCGTCCAATCAGTATGGCATCGGCACCTAGCGCAATGGCTTTGAAGATGTCCGCACCACTGCGAATACCACCATCAAATAAAAGTGGGTAGTCACAGCCAACGGCTTGTCGAATGGCAGGCAACATCGTCAAGCTAGCCGGTGCACCATCTAGTGTTCGACCGCCGTGGTTGGACACTACCAAGCCTTGAGCACCAAGTGACTGAAGCAGGCATGCATCTTCGGGATGCAGCACGCCCTTAAACCACACCGGCAGATGCGTTTGTGTCAGTAGCCATTCGATATCGTTTTGAGTAGGCGCATGGCGCATAACACCTTGAAAAATTCGGCTTTCGTTATGGCTTAGCGTGTCCGTTGGTGCAGGCTCGTAGCCGGTTAAATTGGCAGCCACGCAGTGTTGAGGCATGCAAAACTGTGCGCGCAAAGCACGTTGGCTGGGTATTTGAATGCTGGCGTCTAGGGTTAGGACAATTGCTGTGTAGCCAGCCGCTTCGGCGCGGCGCAGAAGGTCTAGTGTTATCTTGCGTTGTGGTTGCAGGTAGAGCTGAAACCAGCGCTGTGGGCCTGCCTGCTGTGCAATGTCTTCCAGAGTATTGGAAGCTAAGGTGCTGCTAATCATAACGCTTTGCAGCGCAGCGGCGGCACGTGCAGTTTCTAATTCGCCCAGCGGGTGTGCCAGTGTTTGATAGGCCACCGGTGCAAGCAGAATAGGATGAGGCAAAGGCTGTCCCGCTAAGGTGAGGGCAGTGCTGCCTTTGCTTACATCGCGTAATAGCCGTGGACAGATTGACCGGCGTGCAAACGCAATGCGGTTGGCATCCAGTGTTAGGTCTTTGCCGCTGCCACCCGAAATATAGGCGTAATGGGTGGGATCAATAAAACGTTGGGCAAGGGTTTCATAGTCTTGAGCGCATAGAATTTCGGCGGGAATCCGATTGAGCGAAGACGAGGAGATTTTAGTTGAGTCAGTCATGAATCAATCTTTCATCGATAAAAAAAGCCGGGCATATGCCCGGCAAAAAGCTTCAAGCTGCTTCGCTTAGAACTCGTAGTTAACGGTTAAACGATAGTTACGGGCATCACCTTTATAAAGCATGCGCCCAGACTGGTAACCCGCCAAGTAATAATCCTTGTTCGAGATGTTACCAACGTTCAAGCGGAAGTCTAGGTTCTTGTTTAGGCGGTAGTTAGCGAATAAGTCATACACCACATACGATGGAATCGGCTGAGTGTATTCGCGATCTACGTTCATGCTAGGTGCAGTGTCTGGCTGACCGGCATAACGTTCACTTTCATACTTGGCCGCACTACCAATAGACAGGTCGTTGGTAAGGGCGTATTTGAGCTGAACGACAGCTGACTTTTCGGCGAAATTACTCAGTGTTTTGCCAGTGATGGGGTATTGATTGGGCGCGGTGCCACGTGGCACACCTTTGGTGACTTCGGCGTCCATAACGGCTAAGCCTGCTTGAGCCGTTAGCCTGTCGGTAATCTGACCCACTAGACCAAGTTCAACACCACGTACGCGGTTCGCTCCAGAGTTGGCAGTACCGGTGGCGGTATAACCTTGTCCTTCCATGACGTCACTTTTCTTAATATTGAACACCGCCGCGGTGAGTAGCAAACGCTGGTCAAGCATGTTCCATTTGGTCCCCAGTTCCCAGAGTTCAGACTTTTCTGGATCAGCACCAACAGGAATATAACCGCCGTATCCTGCATTGGTACCAACATCAGATTCACCACCGTTGACATCACTGGCGCTGGCATAACTTAGGTAAACCATACCCTGATCATTGATCTTATAAGTGACGCCAAGATGGCCATCAATCAATGTTTCCGAGTAATCGAAATCACCAGTAGTGACTTGATTGTTGTCACGAGTTTCCAGCGAATAGTTAAGGCGGTCATGGCGTAAGCCTGCAAAAACTGTCCAGCGGTCAGTCAGATCAACAGTGTCCATGATGTAAGTCGAGATGGTTTTGACCTGCCAGTCTTTATTCCACTGATTTTTGGTGATTTGGTTTTGCTCTAATGAGTTCACGCTCTGAATGGTGTTGCCGTTTGCATCAATGATACAGAAGGCATTTAAGACGTTGCCGTTGCCGGTGATGCAGTTTTGTCCAGAACGGGTGACTTGATAGTTGCCACCTAGAACCTGTTGATCAGAGTACTCCATGCCTAAGATGAAGGAGTGCTTCATGCCAGCTAACGTGGTGTTGAATAAAAGATTGGTCTGATTGGCAAGGTAATCTACTTCCTGCCAACCGGTGTGTTTGCTGAGTGTGGCGGTGGCATAGCTGCCGCCTGGATTGTTGGCGCCGGTGGTTGCTACCCCTGCACTGGTGACCACATAACCATTGCTGGTCTTGCCGTAACGCGTCAGATTGTTAAGGCTAACCTTGTCGTTAAAGTCATACTTGGTGCGCAACGTAATGGTGTCGACATCAGAGCCTAAGAAGTCTTGCTGCTGTACGTACACCGGTGGGTTTTTAACAGGTTTACGGTTTGGAATTGTGCCGGTCAAATAACCGCCCATGTCCCACATACCACTTGCTCGTAGGCCATAGTAATCAAGGGTGAAATCGAGTTTGTCTGTCGGCGAAAACAGTGTGGATAGGGCCACACCTTTGCGCTCTCGATCGGCAGGGTCGCGGCCAGGCACTTCTTCATTGGCATAAAGGGCGTTGGCACGAATAGCGATAGTATCGGTGAGCGCCTGATTGGTATCGACGGTAAGTCGTGTGTGATTGTCGCTGCCAAAGCCGGTGGAGAATTTGACGAAGTTGTGGTCTAGAGAGGCCTGCTTGGTGATTGAGTTAACCGCGCCGCCCGCGGTGCCGCGACCTGCAAAGCTGGAGTTAGGGCCTTTTGAAATTTCGACTTGTTCGGTAGCAAAGCTTTCGCGGACAGTCATGCCCGGATCGCGCAGGCCGTCAACGAAAACATCCGAACGTGCTTCTTGACCACGAATAATATAACGGTCGCCAAACGCATTGCCGTTTTCGCCAGTGCCTAGTGTGATGCCGGGTTGGCTGTCTAAAATGTCGCGCAGATCAGTGTATCCAGAGTCTTTGATAGCCTCTGCGGTGATGACTTGTACAGTGGCTGGTGTTTCGGCCAGTGGCTTGGTGCGACGTTTGTCACCGGAGTACTTGGCTTTGTAGGGAACACCCAACTCGGCGTTGGGGTTAGGATCGATGGCAGTGGCTTGAACCTCGATGGTTTGCAGTTCAACGTCCTGCTCCTCGGCGGCGAATACGCTCAGTGGAATCAACATCGCTGTCGAAATTGACATGGCGAGACCTGTTTTACGCATATTGGGTATTGTAGTGTCGCGCAGACTGCGTGGCCGTTTGATGGAGTAGGGGGCGTTCATCCTAGGTTCCTTAGTGGTTTATCGAGGGTTATGGGGTGATTATTTGTCTGTTACATCGTTATCTTAAGAATAATCTAAATAATAATTATTTCTATTTAGATCTGCAAGGCATTCTTTGCAATGTCTTTTTAAATTGGAGTAAGTGCTTTAGGAGGTTTTTGCTCTTGCCGCATGCAGCTTCTTATAACTCTCAATCAGCCGCTGGTGTTTGTCTAAGCCTTCAAGCGCCATGCTGGTTGGGGTTAGGCCGTGGAAGCGCACCGTGCCATTCACGGATCCAATCACCGCGTTTAAGTTGTCTTCGCCAAACATGCGGCGGAAGTTAAACAGGTAGTCTTCCAGCTCCATTTCGTCGTCCAGCATAACGTCTAGCACGGCTTTCATGGCTTGGTAAAAGCGCACGCGTTCTACCGTGTTGTCGTTAAATTGCAGAAAGTGTTCGACCAGTTCCATGGCGTCTTCTAAGCGACCCAAGGCCAAGTTAATTAGCAGCTTGAGTTCCAGAATGGTGAGCTGACCCCAGACCGTGTTTTCGTCAAATTCAATGCCAATTAAGGTGATGATTTTTAGGTAAACGTCGCGCTCGCATTCATCTAAACGCTTCAGCAGTTTCGCCAAGGCTTTGTCGTTTAGGCTGTGCAGCTCCAGTATGTCTTCACGGAACTCGAGTGCAATGTTGGTGTTGTCCCACTCCAAGTCTTCTACTGGATAGACTTCGGAGTAACCGGGCACCAGAATGCGGCAAACCGGTGCGCCCAAGTCGTCAAACACCGCCATATAACTTTCCAGCTCTTTTGCTTTCAGGATGCCAAACAGGGTGGCCGCTTCCTGTTCGGTGCTGCCGGAAAAGTCCCAGTCACAGAATTCATAGTTGGATTTGGCACTAAAAAAACGCCAAGACACCACACCGGTGGAGTCGATAAAGTGTTCAACATAGTTGTTGGGCTCACTCACGGCCATGCTGTTAAAGGTGGGCGCGGGCAGGTCGTTTAGGCCTTCAAAGCTGCGGCCTTGCAGCAGTTCGGTCAGGCTGCGCTCCAGCGCCACTTGAAAACTTGGGTGGGCACCAAAAGACGCAAACACACCGCCGGTTTTGGGGTTCATCAAGGTCACACACATCACCGGGAACTGACCACCAAGAGAGGCATCTTTCACCAGCACCGGAAAGCCTTGGGCTTCCAAGGCTTTAATGCCTTCTTGGATATGCGGGAAACGCGCCAGCACTGATTCGGGCACATCTGGCAGCGCGATTTCTTCTTCGATAATTTCTTTTTTAACCGCGCGTTCAAAAATCTCGGACAGGCACTGCACTTGTGCTTCGGCTAGGGTATTGCCCGCGCTCATGCCGTTGCTTAGGTACAGGTTTTCAATCAGGTTGGTGGGAAAGTAGATCACTGCACCGTCTGACTGGCGCACATAGGGCAGGGCACAAATGCCACGCTCGGGTGTTCCGGAATTGGTGTCGAATAAATGCGTGCCCAGCAGCTCTTCGTCCGGGTCATAAATGCTTAAGCAGTAGTCATCCAGCAGGCCTTCTGGCATGCGGCCACGCGGGCCGGGTTTGAACCATTTTTCATTGGGGTAGTGCACAAAGTCACTGTTGGCAATGTCTTGGCCCAGATACTGGTCGTTGTAGAAAAAGTTGCAGCTTAAACGTTCAATAAATTCGCCCAGTGCCGAACACAGTGCCGCTTCTTTGGTGGCGCCTTTACCATTGGTAAAACACATGGGTGAAGCGGCGTCACGAATATGCAGCGACCACACATGCGGCACAATATTGCGCCATGAGGCGATTTCGATCTTCATGCCTAAGTTCGCCAAAATGGCGCTCATATTGGCAATGGTTTGTTCCAACGGCAGGTCTTTGCCTTCAATAAAGGTCTGGCTGTTTGTGTCTGGTTTAATGGTCAGCAGCGCCTGAGTGTCTGCATCCAGATTGTCGACGGCTTCAATCTGAAAGTCTGGGCCGGCCTGTACCACTTTTTTCACGGTGCAACGGTCAATCGATCGCAGGATGCCTTGGCGATCTTTTTCACTGATGTCTTCGGGTAGCTCAACCTGAATGCGGAAGATTTGTTTGTAGCGATCTTCGGGGTCGACAATATTGTTTTGCGACAGGCGAATATGGTCGGTGCTGATGTTGCGAGCGTTGCAGTACACCTTGACGAAATAGGCCGCGCACAAAGCCGATGAGGCTAGGAAATAGTCAAATGGTCCCGGTGCCGAGCCATCGCCTTTGTAACGAATGGGCTGGTCAGCGATGACGCTAAAGTCGTCGAATTTAGCCTCAACACGAAGGTTGTCGAGATAATTGACCTTGATTTCCATGAGCAGAGTACCGGGAGCATGCAGGGGGTAAGCGAGGCCGCGATGTTCTCATAAAATGGCAGTGGGGGATATGTTGCGGTGTTGACGGAGCCGCTAAAGAAATGCAAAAACTGGGTACTCTTGTTTGCGCTTTAAGAGTAATGTTTATTGTGTAACTAATTATAAAACCTAGAGTAGATGGCCATGAAAACAATATTGACTGCATTGGTTTTAGTTGTTTTTAGTAGCACTGCCTTTGCTCATGGCGGTGGCTGCCGTAAGAACTCGCCTCCGGGTCAATGTTGTCATATGGAAACTAAGACGGGTCAAGTTCACTGTCATTAAAAATGGATTAGGAGAGCTCAATGCCCTCAGCCCTAACCAGCAAAACCCTCACCATCCGTGGCCACTTCCACGGCTTTTTAGCCGATAGCCTGTTTCAGTTAAGCGACGGCAGCGTTTGGTTGCAGACCGAAAAGCTTTTGTGGCGTTTCCATTCCGACAATCAGTCGGTAGTGTTAATTCAGGATGACACTGGGTCGTATCTGCAATTGCCAGATCAAGACTTTCGTGTGGCGGTGGTGCAGGTCACGGATGTGCTGTACAGCCGCATTAAGGATGAATTTCATGGCTGGGATGGTGAAACTTCATATCAGCTCACCAACGACCAAGTTTGGCAACAGACCGACGGCGCTGAGCACCATCAAAACGCCTATATGCCACATGTGGTTATTTATTCGATTGATAACCAGTGTTTTATGCAGGTCATGGGGCGTACGGTGCCGGTGCGGCGCGCAGACTAGACAATAAGAGAGATAATATTTATGACAAAACTAAGCTTGATTCCATTAGTGGCTGCCTTGTTATTTCCGGCCGCGGCCAGCGCCAATATGACTACTGAAGAAGCCATAAAGTACCGTCAATCGGGATATACCTTTATGTCGTGGAATATGTCGCGCATTCGCAGCAATGTAGAAGGTGAGTTTAATCGCGATGAAGTGGTGCGTTCGGCCAATGCCATTGCGGCAATTGCTAACTCTGGTATGGGTTCGTTGTTTGTGCCGGGCAGTGAAACCGGCAGTGGTTGGAAGGCCACACGCGTGAAGCCAGAGCTGTTTAGCGACACTGACGGTGTGACCAAAGTGGCGCTGGCGTTTATTAAAGAGGCCAATGAAATGGCCAAGATTGCACCAACGGCTAGCCCAGCAGCGGTGCGAGCTCAGTTTGGTAAGTTGGGTAATAGTTGTAAGGGTTGCCACGATAATTATCGCGGGCCCAATCGATAATAAGAGCTGTTAAGGAGAATAGTCATGACCAGTGTTGGTGTGCGCGTGTGGGACTTACCGCTGCGCTTGTTTCACTGGGCGTTAGCACTATTAGTCGTGGTGGCTTTGTTTACGGGTGATGCCGCAGGGGAGTGGTTGTATTGGCATCGTTTGGCGGGGTTGAGCATTTTGTGGTTGTTGGTGTTTCGCCTGTCGTGGGGTTTTTGTGGTCCCACCTATGCGCGTTTTTCACAATTTGCGCCCACGCCCGCTAAGTTAATGACGTATTTTCGTGGGCAATGGCGCGGTGAGGGGCATAGCCCCTTAGGTGCGCTGTCGGTGTTTGCGCTTATTTTTATCTTGCTGCTGCAAGTGTCGTTGGGGCTTTTTGCCCGTGACGACACCGGTTTTATGGGGCCGTTATCTTCTTTAATTAGCCTGAGTCAGGCTGAACAAATCACCGACTGGCACCGCTTGTCCGCCAACGTTGTGTTCTTGCTGGTGCTGCTGCATATCTCCGCCATCATTTATTACCGCCTGTTTTGTCAGCAGTCGTTAGTGTTGCCGATGATTACCGGTGTGAAAAAAGACAGTGTGGCGCCTGCCACTGAAGGTGGTGGCCCCAAAGCGCTGATCATTTCGGTGTTGTTGGCCACTATTGCTGTAGTAGCGGTGTTGCAGGCAGGCGCGCCCAAAAGTGCGCCTAGTGATGCACCACCAGTGGTAACACCTGCTTGGTAAGGCACTCGGCGCTTAGGCGCCGAGCAGCCATTGGCTGGCTAGTCCCAGCAGGCCGCAGCTAATCAATACGGTGATGACGCCACGGTTAAACACAAACAAGGCCGCCACCGCGGCAACGGTGATGCTTAAGGCGACCCAGTCGATGGCTGCGGCAAAACCAGCAGGCCAAATGACGTGGTAAATAAAGTACAAACCTAGGTTTAAGATCACGCCCACCACCGCGGCCGTGATGCCGGTGAGTGGTGCGGTGAACTTCAGGTTGCCGTGAGTGGATTCCACCAAGGGGCCACCGCCCAAGATGAACAAAAACGACGGCAAAAAAGTAAACCAGGTGACAATAATGGCGGCCACAGCGCCCGCTAAAAGCAGTTGCTCAGGGCCAAACACTTCATTGATATAACCACCAATAAAGGCCACAAAGGCCACCACCATAATCAGTGGGCCGGGTGTGGCTTCACCAAGCGCTAAGCCATCAATCATTTGCACTGGCGTTAACCAGCTGTAGTAATTCACCGCGCCTTCGTAAACATAGGGCAGCACCGCATAAGCACCACCAAAGGTCAGCAAGGCTGCTTTGGTAAAGAACCACGCCATTTGGCTATAGGTGTGTTCCCAGCCGTAAAAAGCCACTAACGCCAACATCGGCAATAGCCACAGCAGCGCACCAATCACGATGATACGGATGAGTTTGCCCCAGGTAAAAAAAGTGTGGGCAGGGCGTGGGCCGTCATCGGGCAGCTCATCGGCGTTATTTTGGGTGTTGGCGTTAAATGCATCCGGCGCATAACGACCACCCAAAAAGCCGGCCAACGCCGCACCAGCGACAATGGCGGGGAAGGGCACGTGCAGGGCAAAAATGGCCACAAAGGCAGCGGCGGCTAAGGCCCAGTGCAGGCTATTTTTAAGTGCTTTGGAGCCAATACGATGCACGGCATGCAAAACAATGGCGGCGACGGCGGGTTTAATGCCGTAAAACAGTCCGGCTACTAACGCCACATCACCATAGGCCAAGTACACCCAAGACAGCGTGATGAGAATGAGTAGCGAAGGCAGTACAAACAGAGCGCCGGCAACAATGCCACCCCAAGTGCGATGCATTAACCAACCTAAATAGGTGGCCAACTGCTGTGCTTCAGGTCCCGGCAGCATCATGCAGTAGTTCAGCGCATGTAAAAATCGGCGCTCTGAAATCCACTGGCGTTTGACCACCAACTCTTGATGCATGATGGCAATTTGCCCAGCAGGCCCGCCAAAACTAATAAAGCCTAGCTTCAACCAAAAGCCTAAGGCTTGTCGAAGACTGACGTTTTGTGTGTTTGTAGCGGGTGTTGTCATGATCTGCTGCGCTTTATATAGCAATGGGTGGGTTGGTGGCCTTTCAATATTCTCAGCTTTCTCTATAATCTTCGCCCTTGTCACTCAGCGATAGATCATTTTCTGAGTCAACCAAACACTTATCGATTCCTGTTGAGGTCGCCATGCAAGTTACCGTAGAAAACGTATCCAGCCTAGAGCGTCGCGTTAAAGTCGTAGTTCCTGCTGACAAAGTTGCGCAGGACGTCAGTGCTCGCATCGCCAAGGCTGCTAAAACCATTCGTATGGATGGTTTCCGTCCCGGTAAAGTGCCTATGTCTGTGGTGCAAAAGCGTTTCGGTGAATCCATTCGCCAAGAAGCTTTAGGCGAGATTATCCGTGATAGTTTTTACGAAGCTGTGACACAAGAAAATATCAATGCTGCTGGTTACCCAAGCATTGAAGAAGTGTCAGACAAAGCCGGTGAAGACTTAAGCTTCACAGCGTTGATCGAAGTATACCCAGAGCCAGAGTTGGCTGGTTTTGCCGACATCAAAGTAGAGCGTCCAGCGGTTGAAATCGGTGAAGCCGATATCGACGAAATGATTGAAAACCTGCGCAAGCAACGCGCTACGTTTGCTGACAGCACTGAAGCGGCAGCGGAAGGCGACAAAGTTACGTTGGACTTTGAAGGCACTGTTGATGGCGAGCTGTTTGAAGGCGGCGCATCACAAGGCTTTGAACTGGAACTGGGCTCCAAGCGCATGATTCCTGGCTTCGAAGACGCCATTGTTGGCATCAAGGCCGGTGAAGTTCGCGACATTAACGTGACTTTCCCAGAAGACTACCAAGCTGAAAACCTGAAAGGTAAAGCAGCCGTATTCAAAATCACTGCCCACAACGTGAAGAAGTCCGTATTGCCAGAAGTGGACGACGAATTCCTGAAAGCCTTTGGTGTAACTGATGGTGGTGTTGAGAAGTTCCGCGAAGATGTTAGCAAGAACATGGCGCGTGAATTGAAGCAAGCCGTTAAAACCAAAGTGAAAACTCAGGTAATGGACGGCTTGCTGGCTGCTAACGCCATTGAAGTGCCAAAAGCACTGGTTGCTAACGAAATCGCTCGTCAACGCGAAGCCATGTTCAAGCAATTTGGCGGTGGTGCGAAATTAGACCCGAAAATGCTGCCAGACGACCTGTTCGCCGAACAAGCCAAGCGTTCAGTGACTTTGGGCTTGTTAATCAGCCAAATCATTAAAGATAAAGCCATTGCCGTAGACGCTGAGCGTGTACGTGAGCTGGTGAACGAAGTGGCTCAGTCTTATGAGTCTCCAGAAGAAGTAGTGAACTACTACTACGGTAACAAAGACCAGTTGGCGCAAGTTGAAGCGCTGGTGTTGGAAGACCAAGTGGTTGATACCATTTTGGCTGAAGCACAAGTGAACGATGTAAGTGCTCGTTATGCCGATGTTGTGGTTCGTAACGCTCGCTAAGCACTTGTTCACATTAGCGGCCTTGACCTTGGTCGCTAATGCTCAGACACTCTCGGTATGCCCCGGCATCCGGGAGTGTTTTTTATTGGGCTAACACCAGAGTATCTACTACATGAAAATTGAGAATTCCATGGCACCCTCCATTAGTAATCTTGGCTTAGTGCCCATGGTGGTAGAGCAGTCCGCCCGTGGCGAACGCGCTTTTGACATCTATTCACGATTATTAAAAGAACGAGTGATTTTTTTGGTGGGGCCAGTTGAAGACAATATGGCCAACCTGATTGTGGCGCAGCTGTTGTTCCTTGAGTCGGAAAATCCGGACAAAGACATTCACCTCTATATCAATTCACCCGGTGGTTCAGTGACCGCTGGCATGGCGATTTACGACACCATGCGTTTTATTAAGCCTGATGTATCCACCATCTGTATTGGTCAGGCTGCATCCATGGGTGCTTTCTTGTTGTCGGCTGGTGCCAAGGGTAAGCGTTATGGTTTGCCACATTCACGCGTGATGATTCACCAGCCATTGGGTGGTTTCCAAGGTCAGGCTTCTGATATCGCTATTCATGCTCAAGAAATTTTGAAAATTAAAGGCCTGCTGAATGAATTGTTGGCTGAGCACACCGGTCAACCGTTGGATCGTTTAGAACGTGACACCGATAGAGATAACTTTATGACGGCGGAAGACGCCAAGACCTATGGTCTGATTGACCAAGTGCTGACATCGCGTCTCTGAGTCGAGGAATATTATGTCTGAAGAGAAAAAGGGTGACGGCAAACTGCTGTTTTGCTCATTCTGTGGCAAAAGCCAGCATGAAGTGCGCAAGTTAATTGCTGGCCCATCGGTTTATATTTGCGACGAGTGCGTGGATCTGTGTAATGACATTATCCGCGAAGAAGTGCAGGAAAAAACCGAAGAACAAAACAGTGATCATCTGCCCACACCACGTGAGCTGAAAGCCACACTGGACGACTACGTCATTGGTCAAGAACAAGCCAAGCGTGTGTTGGCGGTGGCGGTTTATAACCACTACAAACGTCTGCGTGCTGGCATGAAGCGTGCCATTGGTGCCCGTGCCGGTACCGAAGTTGAGCTGTCAAAAAGCAATATTTTGCTGATTGGCCCAACCGGTTCAGGCAAAACCTTGCTGGCCGAAACCTTAGCCCGTGTGTTGAACGTGCCATTTACCATGGCCGATGCCACCACATTGACTGAAGCCGGTTATGTTGGTGAAGACGTTGAGAACATTATTCAAAAGTTGTTGCAGAAGTGTGACTACGACGTTGAAAAAGCGCAAAACGGCATCGTCTATATTGATGAGATCGACAAGATTTCACGTAAAAGCGACAACCCGTCCATTACCCGTGATGTCAGCGGTGAGGGCGTGCAACAAGCCTTGCTGAAGCTGATTGAAGGCACGGTTGCCAGCGTTCCGCCACAAGGTGGTCGTAAGCATCCTCAGCAAGAGTTTTTGCAGGTAGACACTTCTAACATCCTGTTTATTGTTGGCGGTGCGTTTTCTGGCCTAGACAAGCTGATTGCTAGCCGTGCAGAGCCTGGTGGCATTGGTTTTAACGCCTTAGTGAAAGGCGGTGGCGCACCTAAGAGCATTGGCGAGTTGTTTACCAGCGTGCAGCCAGATGACTTGGTCAAATTTGGTTTGATTCCCGAATTTGTGGGTCGTTTGCCGGTGATTGCCACGTTGACCGATTTAGATGCGGAAGCATTGGTGCAGATATTAACTGCGCCGAAAAATGCCGTGACCAAGCAATACGCCAAGCTGTTTGAAATGGAAGGTGTGCAACTTGAGTTCCGTCCAGAAGCGCTGAAAGCCATTGCTGCTAAGGCTTTGGAACGCAAAACCGGTGCTCGTGGTTTGCGCTCCATTATGGAAGGCATTTTGCTAAGCACCATGTATGAACTGCCTTCCTTGGAAGGTGTCAGCAAAGTGCTAATTGACGAAAAAGTGGTCAATGGTGAGTCAGAACCATTACTGGTGTATGAAAACACCGAAGCCGCGCGTGTTTTGCCTGAGTAATTTATAGACAGACGCGTCAAAAAAGGGACTTTATGTCCCTTTTTTGTTGGCTTTTCGACCAGATTAATGACTGACACCTTGTAAAACGCGACGGCTTGCCCCACAAAGTAACTATATTCAAACAGGTTATTTGATGCCTGCTCACTGTGGAGACTACCTATGACCGACGTACTGCGTTTGCCTTTATTACCTCTGCGTGATGTGGTGATTTATCCACACATGGTAATTCCCTTGTTTGTCGGTCGCGAACGCTCCATTGAGGCCTTAGAGGCTGCTATGGCCAGCGAAGAGCGTCATATCTTCTTGGTTTCTCAACGTGATGCCGCCGAAGACGATCCACGTCAGAAGGGCCTGTACCAAATTGGTACGGTGGCCAATATTTTGCAGCTATTAAAATTGCCAGACGGCACCGTTAAAGTGCTGGTTGAAGGCTTAAGTCGCGCAGAACTGGTCAGCATTGAAGAGACACTTACCGAAGGCCTGCAGGCCGTATTAATGCCGAGTGTATCGCCTGAGTTATCACGAAGTGATGCTGAGGTGTTGGCGCGCAGCTTAATGTCGCAATTTGAGCAGTACGTCAAACTCTCCAAAAAAGTAGCCAATGAAGTGCTGACTTCCGTGGCTGACATTCATGACCCCAGTCGTTTGGCCGATACCATTGCCGCGCATTTGTCGCTGCGTATGGAAGAAAAGCAGGCCATCTTGGACATCGTGCCGTTGCAGGAGCGTGTAGAGCACTTGATGGCGTTGATGGAGTCAGAAATTGACATCCTGAAAGTGGAAAAGCGCATTCGCGGCCGGGTTAAAACCCAGATGGAAAAAAGCCAGCGCGAGTACTACTTAAACGAACAGATTAAAGCCATCCAGCGAGAGCTGGGCGACCTTGGCGAGGGCGAAGACGAGCTCAGCGAACTTGAGCGTCGTATTGACACTGCTGGCATGCCTGCGGAAGCACGTAAAAAAGTGGATGCTGAGCTGCGTAAACTACGTCAAATGTCGCCGTCTTCTGCTGAAGCCACCGTGGTGCGTGGTTATTTGGACTGGATGCTAGGTGTGCCGTGGAAAAAGCGCAGCCGTGTCCGTATCGACTTGAAAAAAGCTCGTGAGATTTTGGATGCGGATCACTTTGGCTTAGAAGAAGTTAAAGAGCGTATTTTGGAATACCTCGCGGTGCAGTCGCGTGTGAAAAAGCTCAATGGTGCCATTCTGTGTTTGGTGGGCCCACCCGGTGTAGGTAAGACTTCTTTGGGTCAGTCCATTGCCAAAGCCACTAACCGTGAGTTTGTGCGCATGGCCTTGGGTGGTGTGCGTGATGAAGCCGAAATTCGTGGCCACCGTCGCACCTACATTGGTTCTATGCCGGGTAAACTGATTCAGAAATTGTCTAAAGTTGGTGTGCGCAACCCACTGTTTTTGCTAGATGAAATCGACAAAATGGCTTCCGATATGCGTGGTGATCCGGCCTCTGCTTTGTTGGAAGTGTTAGACCCAGAACAAAACAAGTCGTTTAACGATCACTATTTGGAAGTGGACTATGACCTGTCTGAGGTTATGTTCCTGTGTACAGCTAATTCCATGGATATTCCGGCACCATTGCTGGACCGTATGGAAGTGATTCGTCTGCCCGGTTATACCGAAGATGAAAAAGTAGCTATTGCACGCCAGTACTTAATTCCAAAACAACTTGCAGCTGCGGGCCTAAAAGACAGTGAGCTGAGCATTACTGAGGACGCTTGTCGTGACATGGTGCGTTACTTCACCCGTGAAGCTGGTGTGCGAAATTTAGACCGCGCCATTGGCCGTGTCTGCCGCAAGGTGGTCAAGTTGCTGGTTACCGGTGAACACAAGGGCGCTATCACTATCGATTCTTCGGTGATGGAAGAGTATCTCGGTGTGCGTAAGTTCAACTACGGCAAAGCTGAAGCAGAAGATCAGATTGGTCAAGTGACCGGTTTGGCTTGGACATCGGTTGGTGGCGAGTTGTTGACCATTGAAGCAGCGGCTGTGCCGGGCAAGGGCGGTCATTTAATGACAGGCTCGCTGGGTGATGTCATGCAAGAGTCAATTCGTGCCGCTTTGACCGTTGTGCGTTCGCGCTCACGTATTTTGGGCCTGTTGCCGGATACCTTTGAACGTAAAGACTTGCATATTCACATGCCGGAAGGTGCTACGCCAAAAGATGGTCCAAGTGCCGGTATTGGCATGTGCACTGCCTTGGCTTCGGTGTTGACGGGTATTCCGGTGAAAGCGGATGTGGCTATGACTGGTGAAATTACGTTGCGTGGGCAAGTGTTGCCGATTGGTGGTTTAAAGGAAAAGTTATTGGCGGCGCATCGTGGTGGTATTCGAACGGTGATCATCCCGGATGAAAACGCACGTGACTTAAAAGAGATTCCTGACAACGTAAAATCGGCGCTGGATATCCGAACAGTGAAGTGGATTGATGAGGTTTTGGCCATTGCATTGACCAGTGTGCCGGCGCCATTAAGTGAAGAGGCATATGCTGAAGGTTTAGCCAAAGTGGAGAATAAAATCACTAGCTCAGCCAGCAGACACTAATTATTTCACGTTATTTTAGGAAAACTTCATTTTTTAACGGTGTTTTGCTTGACCCTAGGTAAGGCACCGTTTTATAAATTGACTCCACTGCACTGCGTACATCTCGCAAGCAATAAGAAAATCAAAACAACGTAACAAATCCTAAGGGGATGAATGTGAATAAATCTGAACTCATTGATGCAATTGCTGAAGCGACTAACTTAACCAAGGCTGACTCAGGTCGTGCACTGGACGCGACAGTAGCTGCCATTACTGCTGCCCTGAAAGGTGGCGATGCGGTAACTCTGGTAGGCTTTGGTACGTTTGCTGTTAAAGAGCGTGCTGCCCGCACTGGTCGTAACCCACAAACCGGTAAAGAAATTAAAATTGCTGCTTCTAAAACACCATCATTCAAAGCGGGTAAAGGCTTGAAGGATGCTGTGAACGTCTAATCTTTTTAGCGTTCTTGTAGTAGTCTAAGTACGCGCCAATTGGCGCGTACTTTTTTTCTGCCATGGTTGATGTGGCATCTGCTTAAAACTCAAAGGTTGGTCATGGAATCGTTTCGTCAGATGGTCAAGGGTTGGTTAGGCATCACAATGTTGGCCTTGCTGACTGTGCCCTTGGTGCTGGTCGGTATGGAGTCATACTTCAGTGGTGGTGGCCGTAATTTAGTGGCGGCAGAAGTGAATGGTGATGAAATTGCTCAGCCTGCACTTGAGCGCGCGGTGCAAAGCCAAGCACAGCAAATTCAGGCACGCTTGGGAGACAATGCGCGCCTGAGCGAAGATGACCAAAAGCAACTTCGTAAACAAGTGTTGAATAACCTTATTCAACGTCAGCTTTTGCTTCAGTCAGGGCAAAAAGCTGGCTATCGTGTTACCGATGAGCAAGTCCATAAGTTAATTCGTGAAACGCCAGCATTTCAAGAGGCCGGTCGTTTCTCGCCTCAGCGTTATGCGTCAGTGTTAAGCCAAATTGGCGAGTCGCCAGCATCATTTCCAGAACGCGCACGTCAGGAAGTTATCGTGGCACAGCGTATGGCAGGCTGGTTACAAAGTAGCTTTGTGACGCAATCCGAGCTATTGCGTTTATTGGCGTTAGATCGCCAAGCACGTGATGTTAGTTATGTGCTGTTTAGCGCTAATGAGTATTTGGCAAAGGTTAATGTTAGTGACGCTGATATCAAGGCAGCCTATGACAACGAATCGCGTTTGTTCCAACAACCAGAGCAAGTAGCCATTGAGTTCATTCGTTTGTCTAGTGCAAGTTTTGCCAATGAAGTCAGTGTGACTGAAAAGGATATTGAAGAGCGTTATGCACTGCGTGTGCAGGCAATGTCAGCAAATGAGCAGCGTCGTGCGGCTCATATTCTAATTGCCGATGGCAATGATGCTGCCAACAAAGCAAAAGCAGAAAGCTTGTTGAAAGAAATCTCAGCAGGTGCATCTTTTGAGGAGCTTGCTAAGGCGAACTCACAAGATCCGGGTTCTGCTGCCAATGGTGGTGATTTGGGCTTTGCTGCTCGCGGCATGTTCGAACCTGACTTTGAAGCAGCATTGTTTGCCCTTAGCGAGCCAGGTCAGTTGTCACCTGTGGTTAAAACCCCGTTTGGTTATCACATTATTAAGTTGTTAGAAGTCACTCAGGCGGATGCTCCGTCGTTAGCCAGTATTCGTGATGAACTGGCAGTTGAAGCGCGTGCTCATCTTGCAGAAGAACTTTATATTGATGCGATTGAGCGTTTGGATGCGATTGTCTATGAATCTTCAGACTTAAGCGAAGCATCACGTGAGGTAAACGTGCCGGTGCAATCGATTATGGCGTTTAGTCGTCAGGGTGGTGAAGGCATTGCAGCGAATCCGCGTGTTGTTGAAGTGGCCTTTAGCGAAGACTTAGTTCGCGATAAAAAGAACTCGTCTGTCGTGTCCATGCCTGATGGTAGTAGTGTGTGGTTACGCGTGACCCAACATACTCCTGCGCAGAAACGTCCATTGGCACAAGTGCGTGATGTGATACGTGCCAAACTTGCAAATGAGCAGGCTTTGGCGTTGGCAAAAGCAGATGCAGAAGCCGTATTAACCAAAGCGCAAGATCAAGGCTTAAGTGCTGCTGCACCTGCTATGCGTCCTGCTCAGCAACGCATGGCTTTAACTCGTCAATCTCAGCAGGTTGATCCAGAGTTGCTGCAAGTGCTGTTCCGTGCGCCTAAGCCTGTAGATGGTCAGCGTAAGCCCGTGCTGGCCGTGTTACCAGACTCTGTCGTGGTTGCTGAAGTTAGTGCGGTGTCTTCGGCTGATACGCCAAGCTTGGATGAGCAGTCCATGATGCGCAGTATGTTGGCTGAAAACAGCGGCCAGCAAGAGCTACAAGACGTGTTGAAATTGATGCGTGCCAACGCCAAAGTGAAAGTTTTTGAAGATAAAGCTGAATAGTTTTGGTTAGTCGACATCATAAAAAAGCCCGCATAAAGCGGGCTTTTTTATTGCCTAGCAAACTACAGGTTTTCTAGAGCATCCATCGCCGGCATGGCAACCGTGTTAAAACCACCATCCACATACAGGATTTCGCCACTGATACCAGAGGCCATGTCCGAGCATAAGAAGGCAGCGGCATTACCGACTTCTTCGATGGTGACGTTGCGACGAATGGGCGTGGCCGCTTCGTTATACGACAACATTTTGCGGAAGTCTTTAATGCCACTAGCTGCCAGCGTGCGTATCGGGCCAGCAGAGATGCCATTCACGCGAATGCCATCTGGGCCAAGGCTGGCGCCTAAGTAGCGCACATTGGCCTCTAAAGAGGCTTTGGCCAGACCCATGACGTTGTAGTTTGGTACCACACGTTCAGAACCTTGGTAGGTTAGCGTGAGCAGGCTGCCATTACGGCCCAACATCATGGGTTTAGCGGCTTGTGCCAAGGCACTAAAACTATAAGAACTAATGTCATGGGCTATGCGGAAACCTTCACGCGTGGTGATGTCGACATAATTGCCCTCAAGTTCATGGCCTGGGGCATAACCTACCGAGTGAACCAAGACATCCAATCCATCCCAGTGGGCTTTTAAAGAGTCAAACACGGCGGTGATGTCAGCATCATTGGCGACATCGCAGGGAAACGTAAGCGTGGAACCGAAGCTTGCAGCAAAGTCTTCAACACGTTTGCGCAATTTGTCGTTTTGATAGGTGAAAGCCAGCTCGGCACCTTCACGATGCATGGCGTGTGCAATACCAAATGCGATGGATAACTTGCTAGCAACACCTACAATTAGGACGCGCTTTCCGCTCATCATTCCCATGAATCTTTCTCCTGCTCAACCGAGTGTGTGGTGGAAGTATAAAGTCATTTTGTTAATGTGCGAGCATGCTCGCTAATAAGGCCTTGGTATAAGCGTGCTCAGGCCTGTTAAAAATATCTTGGCATTTACCTTGCTCAACTACACGACCTTGGTGCATGACCAAAAGGCGATGACATAAAGCTTGAACTACACGCAAATCATGGCTAATAAACACATAACTTATGCCCATATCCTGTTGGATTTTCCTCAAGAGTTCGACGATATCACGCTGTGTATGACGATCTAATGCCGAAGTGGGCTCGTCCATAACAATAATGTCTGGGCGTAAAATCAGTGCTCGGGCCAAGGCAATACGCTGGCGCTGTCCGCCGGAGAACTCATGCGGATAACGATGTCTACTGGCAGGGTCTAAATTAACCGCTTGCATGGCTTCAATGACGGCCTTGTCTAACGCTTTTTCATCGAGCTGGCGATGTGCGCGTAAGCCTTCAGCAATGATATCACTGACCATTAGGCGAGGACTTAGGCTGCCATAGGGGTCTTGAAACACCATTTGCATATGCGAGCGCTGAGCTCGCAGCTCCGTCGGGTTTAAGTCTAACCAATTTTGGCCTAACACCGTTATGCGACCTTTAGCGGGTGTCAGGCGCAATAAGGCAGCGGCTAATGAGGATTTACCTGAGCCGGACTCGCCGACAATGCCCAGCGCCTCACTTTGGCGTAGTGTTAGGCCAACATTCTGAACAGCATGGTGCCAGTCGGTGACACGGCCCATCCAGTTACTACGTAAGGGGTAGTGCACATTTACCTGTGCAGCAGTTAACACCGCCTTGCTGCCTTCGTCGACTAGACTGAGTTCTACCTGACCAAAAGGCCTAAGCAACATGCGCGTGTATTCATGTTGGGGGCGTTCAAATAAGCTGGCGCAGTCGGCGCTTTCGACTACTTTGCCTGCTTTCATGACGGCCACACGGTCAGCATAACGACGCACTTGCGGCAGGTCGTGACTAATAAACAACACACTCAAACCACGCTTTTTCTGCAGGTTTTTCAGCAAGTCTAATATTTGGATTTGCAGCAGGGCATCAAGCGCGGTGGTGGGTTCGTCAGCAATTAATAACTTCGGATTATTGGCCAGCGCCATGGCAATCATTACACGCTGACGTTGGCCACCGGAGAGCTCATGTGGCCAAGCACGCAGGCGTCGTTCGGCATGATCAATGCCAACTTCATTAAGCAGGCTGATGGCACGCAATTTGGCCGCCGCGGGATTGATTTTTTGATGCAGCTGAAGCATTTCAATGAGCTGCTTACCAATACGGTGCAGTGGGTTAAGTGCGGTCAGTGGCTCTTGGAAAATCATGCCGACATCACCACCGCGCAGCTGCTGCAGACGCTTTTCACTGAACTTAGTGATGTCTTCACCATTAAACAGTAACTGCCCACTGGCGCTAAGGCCGGCCGGCAGCAAGCGCAAACTGGCCAATGCAGAAAGCGACTTACCAGAGCCTGACTCACCAACCACGGCCAGCCATTCACCGCTATCGACATGCAAGTTGATACCGTCGACCAAGACCTCACCATCGCGTTTGCGAATGCTGAGATTGTTGAGGCTTAACATAGGCTCATGCTGCGACATGGCGGGGGTCGAAGGCATCACGCAGGCCCTCTCCAATAAAGACCAAAAGGGTCAGCAAAATAGACAAGCTAAAAAAGGCGGTTAGACCTAGCCATGGTGCGTGCAGGTTGTTTTTGCCCTGTGCAATGAGTTCACCTAAAGAGGCCGATCCTGGTGGCAAACCAAAACCTAAAAAGTCTAATGAGGTCAGCAAGCCAATGGCGCCGGTAAAAATAAATGGCAGCAGGGTGAGGGTAGTGATTAAGGCATTGGGTAACACATGACGCCAGACTAATAGCGTCGGGCTAACGCCCATGGCTCGTGCCGCACGGACATAGTCCAACTGGCGTGTGCGCAGAAATTCAGCGCGCACTAGTCCGCTTAAATCGGTCCAGCTAAACAGTGCTAACAGCCCCAGTAACCACCAGAAATTGGGGGTGACTAAACTGGACAAAATAATCAGCATAAACAGCACCGGCAGACCGGACCAGATTTCGGTAAATCGTTGGCCGATCAAGTCCACCCAACCACCCCAATAACCTTGGGCAGCACCTGCAGCAATACCTAATACCACGGTGGCTAAGGTCATTAAGCTGGCAAAAGCCAGAGAAGTGCGTACGCCATAAATCAGTCGAGCCATGACATCACGGCCTTGGTCATCGGTGCCTAACCAGTTGTCGCGCGATGGTGCTGAGGGTGTGGGTTCGGCGCGCTCAAAATGAATAGTTTGTGCATTAAACCGAATCATAGGCCACAGCATCCAACCATCCGCTTCGACCATTTCCTGCACGGCGGGGTCACGAAACACCGCGGGGGTTTCAAATTCACCGCCCAGTGCGGTTTCCGGTACATCTTTTAGTAGCGGTGAAAAAATTTGGCCTTGGTAACTGACCAGTATGGGTTTGTCATTGGCGATGAGTTCGGCACCTAAGGTAATGGCAAAAATCAGTGCTAATAACCAAAGCGACCACCAAGCACGACGGTTTTGCTGGAACTGTTGCCAACGACGACGGGTGAGTGGAGTGATCCTCATGAACTGGCCCTCGCAAAATCAATGCGTGGGTCCACCAAGCGATAACACAGGTCGCCTAATAAACGCAGAATCATGCCCATTAAGGTGAACAAGAATAAGCTGCCAAAAATGACGGGGTAATCACGGTTAATGACGGACTCATAACCGAGCAGACCTAGGCCGTCGAGGTTGAAAATAATCTCGATCAGAAAGGCGCCAGTGAACAAAATGCCGAACAAAGTGGCCGGCAGGCCGGCAATTAAAATCAGCATGGCGTTTCGGAAAACATGGCCTAACAAAATGCGGCGGTTATCCGCACCTTTGGCACGAGCCGTCATCACATATTGTTTTTGCATTTCTTCTAAAAAGCTATTGCGGGTGAACAAGGTGAGTGTGGCCAAACCACCCAAAGTTAGACAGATAGTAGGCAGCACCAGATGGTGAGCATAGTCTAAAAAGCGCGCCCATAAACCCAGCGTTTCAGCGCCTTCGGAGCTTAAGCCTTGCATGGGAAACCACTGCCAGTAGCTGCCGCCGGCAAACAAAATAATTAACAAGATGGCAAACAAAAAGCCGGGAATGGCATAGGCCACGACGATGACGCCACTACTCCAGGTATCGAAGCGGCTGCCGGGGTGCAGGGCTTTGCGTATGCCTAGCGGCACCGCGATCAGATAAATCAGCAAGGTGCTCCAAAGCCCAAGGGACAATGACACCGGCATTTTTTCGATGATTAAATCAATGACACTGATGTCTCGATAAAAGCTGTTGCCCAAATCAAACTTGGCAAAGTTTTTTAACATCATCCAAAAGCGTGTGCTGGCCGGTTGGTCAAAGCCATATTGTTTTTCAATTTCAGCAATTAGTTCGGCTGGCAGACCTTGGCTGCCACGGTAACCAGGGCCAGATGTGCTGGTGCTAACTGCCATGTCGCCGCCGGTGCCCGCCAACATAGTGCTGCCACCATGGCCTTGCAGCTGTGCCAGTGTGCGCTCAACGGGCCCGCCGGGCGCGGCTTGAATGACCAAGAAGTTAATCACCAAAATACCGAGTAAGGTCGGAATCATCAGTAATAGGCGGCGAATAATATAACTGGCCATGATTACTCCGAAGCGCCGGTGGTAGCTGTTTTAGCGGCAGAAAGCGCCCACCACGTTTCAATACCATCGTCATAAAGCGGCTTTTGCGCAGGGCGCCCAAAACGCTGCCAGCTGGCGATGCGATAAACCGGGGTGTGGTAGTGAGGCACTACCAACCATTCGGCACGTAAAATACGATCCAAAGCGCGCACATGAGTAATCAAGTCGGTACGCGTACGAGCTTGGGTAATGCCAGCAATAAGTTGGTCTACAGCGGGTGATTTGAGTCCGCTTAAGTTGCCACTGCCGGGTGTGTCGGCAGCTTGGCTGCTCCAGAAATTCCATAACTCATTACCGGGTGAGTTTGATGCCGGGAAGCCAGTCACGGTCATGTCAAAGTCAAACTGGCGCAGACGCTGAATGTACTGTGCAGCGTCCAAAATACGAATATCCAAGCGTATGCCTAGGCGTGCCAAGTTGCGGCGAAATGGATTCACAATGCGCTCAAACTCTGGCTGTACCAGCATCATTTCAAAACGCATGGGCTCACCTGCCGCATTACGCAAAGCACCATTTTGATAAGTCCAGCCGGCTTCTCTTAATAGTCGCTGAGCTTGTATTAAGGCTGCACGGTTATAACCATCACCTTGGCTGACAGGAGCCATGACAGCAGGGCTAAAGACTTCTGCTGGAAGTGTTTTCTGCCAAGGTTTTAGTAGTTTTAATTCCTGACGATTAGGTGTGTCTGTGGCGGCCAGTTCGGAGTTTTCAAAATAGCTGTTGGTGCGTTCATATGCTGAATAAAACAAGGCGCGGTTTGACCATTCAAAGTCAAAAGCTAAGGCAATGGCTTGGCGCACTATACGGTCTTGCAAATGTGCACGCCGCATATTGTAGACAAAACCCTGCATGCCCGATGGGTTGCTATGGCGTTGCTCAATTAACTGTACTTGGCCGTTGCGTACAGCAGGGAAGTTGTATTCGGTGGCCCAGGTTTTGGCTTTGTTTTCAAAGCGCACGTCATACTTTCCTGCTTTAAAGCCTTCAAACGCTACGGTGCCATCACGGTAATAGATATATGTCATGTCATCGACATTGTGGTGGCCGCGGTTTACCGGCAAGTCACGACCCCAGTAGTCTGGGTTGCGCTTATAACTGATGCGTTTGCCCGGATCGACATGACTAATCATATAAGGGCCGCTACCCAGTGGCGTGTTAAGGCTGGTCTGATCGAACTCACGCGACTGCCAAAAGTGTTTAGGCAAGATACTCATCTCACCCACAATCAAGGGCAGTTCACGGTTGGTTTTGCTGCGAAAACTAAATTTCACAGCCAGCGGTGTTAATGCTTCAACTTTTTCGACTTCGGCAAAATAGGCCTTATAACCGGGTGAGCCTTTGCTTTTGATTAAATCGAAGGTGAATACTACGTCGGCTGCACGCACTGGCTGGCCATCATGAAAGCGTGCTTCAGGACGCAGATGATAAATAATCCATGAGGCGTCATTGGGGTCGTATTCCATGCGCTTGGCTAACAGGCCATAACGACTAAACGGCTCATTTTTTGAAGCTGTGGTTAGCGTGTCATAAATGTTGCTAATGCCGGCAGCGGCAACGCCACGGTTAATAAACGGATTTAAGCTATCAAATGTGCCAATGGCGTTAAGGCGCATACGGCCGCCTTTGGGTGCATTGGGGTTGGCATAGGGAAAATGTGAGAAATTAGCGGGAAGCGCAGGTTGTCCGTGCAGACTAAGTGCATGTGCACTGCGAGTGCTGTTGGCATGTGTAGGTGCAGACAGGGTGAAACCAATCAAGCAAACAGCAAGCAGGGTGCGAAAGTTAAGCGCCATGGTTTCCTTATTGTCCAGAAATCTTATCGGCTGCTACGCGTAATACCAAGGTTTGCCCCGGTCTAACCGTATTGATGTTGCCATTGAGCGCACGAATTTCAGCCAAACTTAAATCGTATTGCTGACGAATACTATCTAAAGTTTCGCCATTTTGAATGCGGCGGCGTAGTTCTACACGTTGCTCGTTTTGGGCCGGCAACACTGCGATGACATTTTCAGCGGTGTTACTAGTTTGTCCTAATTCCGGCACGCGAATATTTTGGCCAACTTCTATGCTGCTGGCTTGTAAGCCGTAATTTAATCGCTGCAAGTCGCTCACCGAGGTTAAATAAGCGCGAGCAATAGAATATAAGGTGTCGCCAGCTTCAACTAAATGTTGGCCCGGTGTTGTTTGGCGTCTTGCCACGGGCAGAGTGGTTGCTGGCGTACGAGCTAACAAATGGTGGTCGACTGGCGTGCCATTATAAAAAACAGGCACTGGCTGACTCATTTGGCTAACTTGGCTGGCAGTCGCCGGAGTAGTTGTGGGCAGGTGTAATAAATAGGGGCCAGCAGGGTCATGCCTATCATTTTTCAAGGCAGCGTTTAGGCGCTTAAGAATGTCAAAGGAAATGCCGCTATTACGTGCAATATCATGCAAATTGATTGGGCCGTGAGTTTCAACCGTATGGAAATAAGGTTCGTTCGGTAGTGGGCTGAAATTCACACCATGTCTTTCTGGCTGATTAAATAGCTGTGCGACGGCTAAGAAGCGCGGCACATAATCCATGGCTTCTTCTGGCAGGCGTAGAGACCAATAATCTGTTGGCAGGCCAGCATTTAGATTTTGCTGAATAGCGCGAGAAACTGTGCCGGGACCGGCGTTGTAGGCTGCTAAAACCAATTCCCAGTCATTAAACATGGCATGTAACTGATCTAAATAGTCATATGCCGCCAAGGTGGACTGTAATGGGTCACGACGACCGTCAAACCACTGGTTTTGTTTTAACCCAAATAGCGTGCCGGTGGTGGGAATAAACTGCCATAAACCTGCTGCTTGAGAGCGAGAAGTTGCGGTTGGGTCATAAGCACTTTCAATAACCGGCAATAAAGCTAACTCGCTCGGTAGTCGTCGACGTTCAGCTTCATTAATGGCTAAAAACAAAAACGGACGGGCGCGCTCAATGATTAAATCGGCATACGCTTGTTTGCCACGAAAGCCTTGCATTTGGCGTTGTACACGATAGTTGTCAGTGGCACGCATACTGTAACCAGCGCGCAAACGAGATAGCAAATCTAGCGTCTGTTTAGACTCGTTAATAGCGCTGGTGTTAACCGGAGTGAGTTCAGTTTGAACTTGTGCTGCTTCAGCCGTAAGAGGCAGAGAGTAAACTGGCACTGACGCCTGCGCAGCGAAGCTGACGCAACAGCAGCTAACGAATGCAGAAATGGCTTGTGCGACTGTTATTTTCATGCCGGCAATCATAAGCGCTCAAGCGAAAAAATGACAACTAAGCAAGGCGTTAACCACGAAAGTTGTCTTTCCACGCGCGTAAACTGGCTAATGTATCCAAACCTGCGCTAATAGGACGTTTTGCATGTTCACTGACTTGCTGAACTATGGTTGCTGATGTGGCGCGTAAAAATGGGTTAACTTGGCGCTCTAAAGCTAATGTAGTGGGTAAGCTGGGTTTTTCTTGGTCACGCTGTGCATGCACCCACTGGGTGTACTCCACGATTGCGTTATTGTCGGGCTCAACGCGCTTAGCAAAGGCTAAATTGCTTAAGGTGTATTCGTGCGTGGGGTAGAGCTTAGTGTCAGCTGGCAATGAATTGATGCATGACAGCGCCAACTCTAAATCCTCAGGTGTACCTTCGAAAAGACGGCCACAACCTGCACTAAAGAGAGTGTCACCACAAAATAAGGCCTTAGCACTGGCGATGTAGTAGGCAATGTGACCGCGAGTATGTGCACCAACAAACAGTATCTGTGCCTGACCAATGGGTAAATCCAGAGTGCTGCCACCAGCTACCAATGTTGTGGCCCACTGATTAGTCTCTTCAGGTCCATAGACAGCTACATTTTTATGGGCGAGTAGGGCATTGACCCCGCCCGTATGATCGGCATGATGGTGGGTAAGTAGAATGCCGCCTAAACTGAGCGAATGCTGATGAAGATACTCAAGCACGGGGCTGGCATCACCTGGGTCGACAACCCAAAGACTGTTTTCAACTTGAATACACCAAATGTAGTTGTCGAGAAAACAAGCAATTGGAAAAATAGTCATGATTTTGTGCTTATCTGGCAATGACGGTCTGATGAATAATAGCTTGGTTTGTCGAAGCCTGTGCGATGATTGCCAAAATGACAGCGGAACATGATTATGAACTTGCTGCAACCTTCATTTGAAATGGCCATGTTGCCTGAACAACGATGCATTTTGCGTTTAACGGAGCAAGTGCAGCACATCCTTGGCCAGTGTGTGGGGGATGTCGGTGTCGTGGTGGGTTTGGGGTCGAAAAAACTGCCCCTGCATGCTCCTGGCTTAAAACATTTGTTTCAAGCAGGACAAGCACCGTCACCGCGTGATCTAGCTTTTGTGCAATGCAGCTTGAGTCATTTTCCGTTTAAGCGCTGTAGTTTAGATGTGGTTGTGCTGTTAATGGATGAAGAGCTTCATCCAGAGTTGTCGAGGCTTTTAAATCAAATTGTTGGTTGCTTAAGCGAAGATGGCCAGCTGTTTGTGATTACGCAGCAATCATCCATGGCGTTGTGGTGTCAAATTGGCATGCCATTTTGTCGCAGCCAAGGCATGGTGTTGAAGTCTGCATTTTGGGGTGATAATCGCAAACTTAGTTTGCTGAATCATCGCATTGCTAAACACTGGAATGATCATTGGCAATTGTGGCTACCGTTTATGTCGCAGTGGAGTGTTCAGCATTGGCAAAAACAAACCCATTGTAGGCCGCGCCCACCACTTGTTGAGCGTCCCACTAAAGCTGCTTGGCAGCCGGGCTTAGTGCCAACATCGCGCAGTATTAAGGAGATCAATTAAGCGTGGATGTCATTATTTATACCGATGGTGCCTGTCGCGGCAATCCAGGTCCTGGTGGCTGGGGCGCCTTATTAATGTCGGGCCAGCACCAACGTGAGTTGTCGGGTTATGAGACCATGACCACCAACAACCGCATGGAGCTAATGGCCGCATTAGAAGCATTACGTGCCTTAAAAAATCCCAGCCGTGTCACGTTGTGGACCGACTCTGAGTATTTGCGTAAGGGCATGACCGAATGGCTGGCGAGTTGGAAACAGCGTGGCTGGAAAACAGCCGCTAAACAACCGGTCAAAAATGCCGACTTGTGGCAGGCCTTAGACCAAGTCTCAGCACTGCATGTGATTGATTGGCGCTGGGTGAAAGGCCATGCCGGCGACCCTGGCAACGAAGCAGTGGATCGCCTTGCAAACTTAGCCATTGATCATGCAACAGCGAGTACCTCATGCGGCAAATAATTCTGGATACTGAAACCACGGGTTTGTACCCACTACAAGGGCATCGCCTGATTGAGATTGGCTGCGTAGAACTGGTTAATCGCCGTTTGACAGGCCAGCATTTTCATCAATATTTGCAGCCTGATCGTGAAATTGATGAAGAAGCAGTGGCAGTGCATGGCATTACCAATGAGTTCTTGCAGGGCATGCCGCGTTTTAATGAAGTAGCGGATCGGTTTTTAAGTTTTATCGACGGTGCCGAACTGGTCATTCATAACGCACCGTTCGATTTGGGCTTTTTGGACAATGAATTGTCCATGTTGCAGCGCCCAACATTATCGTCTTTGTGCCAAGTGCTCGACACGTTGGTGATGGCTCGCAATAAACACCCGGGTCAGAAAAATAACTTAGACGCGCTGGCGCGGCGTTATGGCGCTAACCAACGTGACCGTAGTTATCACGGCGCCTTGTTAGACGCTGAAATTTTGGCTGATGTGTATTTGGCCATGACCGGCGGACAAGTAGGTTTGTCTTTGCATGACGGTGATGCCGCCAGTGCCGGCAATGGCGGTCAAGCACAGGAAACCATTCGCCGTTTAAGCGCTGATCGACAGCCGTTACCCATTATTTTGCCCAATGCCGATGAATTGGCTGCTCACGAGCAGCGTTTATTGGTTATTGATAAAACGTCAGGCGCAGACTGCTTGTTCCGCCGTTTAGATCCGCGCGGATGACTCAGCATTTTATTTCAGCCGCGCATTTCGACGGCAAAATCCCTCGCGACGCGCTCCTTGTTGCGTTGAGCAGTACCGCATTATTGCTAAAAGCTGACCTGCGAACCTTGCCTGAGTACGGCGAACTGATGTGGCAGATTGAGGCCAAACAGGAGCTGCTTTTTTTGGGTTATTGGGATGGTCGGCCAGTATTTACCGTGGAAATGCCACAAGCCACGGATCCATTGGAACCGTATGACTGGATTGAGTTACGCCAGTTATTGCCACAAATTGACCATGCTTTTTTTTCTATCGCTGCGCGAGCGTTGCAGATCCATGACTGGTCACGTAACCATCGCTTCTGTGGTCGTTGTGGTGGTGTCATGGGTGCTCATCCACAAAATGAGCGTGCTCGTGTATGCACACAGTGTGGCTTCAGCGCTTATCCACGTATCAATCCCTGTGTGATTGGTGTGGTAAAACGTGGCCATGAAATCTTGTTAGCACGCGCCCATCGTTTTAAAAATGGCATGTTTAGTGCGCTTGCAGGTTTTGTTGAGGTGGGTGAAAGCGCTGAAGAAACCTTTATTCGTGAGGTGCGCGAAGAGGTTGGTGTAGAGATTAACAATCTACGCTATTTCAGCAGTCAGGCTTGGCCATTCCCGAGCAATTTAATGCTGGGTTTTGTTGCTGACTATGCTGGTGGTGAACTCGTTTTACAGGATGACGAGATTGCCGAGGCCGGCTTTTTCCATGCCGACAACTTACCGCTTATTCCGCCGCACGGCAGTATTGCCCGTGCCTTAATTGAATTTTGTCTGACTGAGAACCGTTAACCATGTGGGAATTTTTTGCCGATTACGGCTTATTTTTAATTAAAAGTGTGACTGTCTTAGTGGTGATTGCATTGGTCATTGGCTTGGCTGCTCGTTTGCGCCGCGAAGACTTGCCCGGATTGCAATCGGGACATTTAGAAGTCGAAGCCTTAAATGAGCGTTACGAAGCCGAAGCCGATGCATTGCGCAGCTTGGTGTGGGATGACGCACAATGGAAATTGGAAAAAAAGGCTCGTAAGCAACGCCAGAAAGACGACAAAAAGCGCGCCAAAAGCAAAGACCCAGTACCTGCTAAGCCCAAGTTATTTGTGTTGCAGTTTAAGGGTGATATTGCGGCCTCTGCTGTTGCACATTTACGTCATGAAGTGTCAGCGTTATTGGCGGTGGCGAATAAAGATCAAGACGAAGTGTTGCTGTTGTTAGAAAGCCCAGGTGGCATGGTGCATGGTTATGGTTTGGCGGCATCACAACTGGTACGTATTCGTGAGGCCGGCCTTAAGCTGACAGTCTGTGTTGATAAGGTGGCGGCCAGTGGCGGTTACTTAATGGCAGCAATCGCTAATCGTTTGTTGGCCGCACCGTTTGCCGTGGTGGGCTCAATTGGTGTGGTTGCACAGATTCCTAATGTGCATCGTTTATTAAAACGTCATGATGTTGATGTCGAGTTAATGACAGCGGGTGAATACAAACGCACGCTGACCGTATTGGGTGAAAACACCGATGCCGGACGCCAGAAATTTCAAGAAGACTTAGATGATACTCATGCCTTGTTTAAAGAGTTTGTGCAGCAATGGCGCACTAACTTGGACATTAATCGTGTGGGCACTGGTGAGCATTGGTATGGCACACGTGCCATTGATCTTGGTTTGATTGATGAGATTAAAACCAGTGATGACTATTTGCGTGAACAAGCCAAAACAGCGGATCTGTTTGCTTTGCACTGGCGTACCAAAACCACGCTGGGCCAACGTCTAGGTATGGCGGCTACGCATTCGATGGATCAGCTGTTATTACGTTGGTGGCAGCGCAGTACCCAAACGCCTAAATACTAGGGCTTAAAAGTAAATAATCAGTAGCCATAGGCCTAACCAGATAGCGCCGATGGATACGATGGTGATGACAATGCCGGACAAGACGAAAATCTCAGCTTGTTCGGCATTTTCGTCTAAGTCGGTCTGACGAGTTCCGGCAATATTGAATCCGCTGCGCAGCATGCGGCTTAACACCGCACGTGCTTTTGATCGCTTATTGCCGCCGGGTGGCGGCGCATTACGATAATGTTGATTTGACATAGCGCCGGTGACCTCATGGTCATCTTATTTGTTATGCCGGATCATACCCTAAATTTGGCGCAAGCCAACGCTCGGCAGTGGCCAAATCCCAGCCCTTGCGATTGGCATAGTCTTGCACCTGATCTTTGCCAATTTTACCAACATTAAAATAGGTGGCGTCTGGATGGGCAAAGTACCAGCCAGACACAGCTGCTGCTGGCAACATGGCAAAATGTTCGGTGAGCTGCATACCGGCACGACCCGGTGCGTCCAACCAGTTAAACAGAGTGACTTTTTCACTGTGCTCAGGGCAGGCTGGGTAACCAGGAGCAGGGCGAATGCCGACATATTTTTCGGCAATCAGTGCTGCGTTATCCAAGGTCTCATCCGGTGCATAAGCCCAATACTCTTTGCGTACGCGCAAATGCATGTGCTCGGCCATGGCTTCGGCAAAACGGTCAGCCAAAGACTTCACCAAAATACTGTTATACATATCGCTGGCCGCTTCATAGTGCTGGGCCAGTTCGTCAGCGCCATGCACAGACACGGCAAAACCACCAACATAGTCAGTCACACCTGAGTCTAGTGGTGCGACAAAATCAGCGAGTGAGTAGTTGGCCTTGCCACTGACTTTTTCGCTTTGCTGACGCAGGCAGTGAATCTCTCCCAATGGTTGCTGGCGCTGATCGTCTTGCCAGACACGAATGTCATCCGCACCGACACGATTAGCTGCCCACAAGCCGATGACCCCACGCACTCGCAAACTATTTTGTTCAACCAGCTGCGTGAGCATGTTTTGGGCATCACTAAACAAATTGCGTGCCGCCTCACCGACAACGGCATCTTCTAGGATGGCGGGGTATTTTCCATGCAGATCCCAAGAGATGAAAAACGGTGTCCAATCAATATAGGGAATTAACTCGGTCAGCGGATAGTTATCCAGCGTAGTCACCCCCAGCTTGTTGGGTTTAACCGGTGTGGCTTTAGACCAGTCGGTTTGCAGACCTTGAGTCACAGCCTGGTTATAGGGCAGGCGTGCTGACAAGGGCTGGCGATTATTAATACGATCGCGCACCACGGCATATTCTTCACGACGTTCTTTGATAAACGCGGGTTTCATGTCTTTGCTAAGCAAGGTCGTTACCACACCCACTGCACGCGAGGCGTCGGCGACATACACCACAGCATCGTTTTTGTATTGCGGATCAATCTTGACCGCAGTGTGTGCTTTTGACGTTGTCGCACCACCAATCAACAAGGGGATGGTAAAGCCTTGGCGCTGCATTTCGCGCGCCACATGCACCATCTCATCCAGTGATGGTGTGATCAGGCCGGACAAGCCAATAATGTCGACTTTTTCATCAATAGCGGCTTGCAGAATTCGTTCACACGACACCATGACACCCATGTCGACAATGTCGTAACCATTACAGCCCAACACCACGCCAACAATGTTTTTGCCAATGTCATGCACGTCGCCTTTGACCGTTGCCATCAGCACTTTGCCTTTGGCTTCGACCACGCCGGCTTTTTCCTCTTCGATGAAGGGGATTAAGTGGTTTACGGCTTGTTTCATGACCCGTGCCGACTTCACCACCTGTGGCAGGAACATTTTGCCGGCGCCAAATAGGTCACCAACCACATTCATGCCGTCCATTAACGGACCTTCAATAACATGAATAGGGCGTTCCACACCCAAGCGGGCTTCTTCTGTGTCTTCGACAATAAAGGTGGTGATGCCCTTAACCAGCGCGTGTTCTAAGCGCTTGCCAACGGGCAGTGAGCGCCAGGCTTCGTCTTCCACCACGGCTTTGCTGCCATCACCGCGGAACTGCTCAGCAATTTCCAGTAAGCGCTCGGTACCGTCTTCACGACGGTTTTGAACGACGTCTTCAACGCGCTCTTTCAGCAGCTCGGGCAAGTCATCATAAATCGCTAACTGACCGGCGTTAACAATGCCCATGGTTAAGCCATTGCGAATGGCGTGATACAAAAACACCGAGTGAATGGCTTCACGCACTGGTTCGTTGCCGCGGAAGGAGAACGACACGTTGGAGATGCCGCCCGAGATTTTGGCCCACGGCAATTCACGTTTGATAAAAGCACAGGAGTTAATAAAATCGACGGCGTAATTGTTGTGCTCTTCAATGCCGGTGGCGACTGCAAACACGTTCGGGTCAAAAATAATGTCTTCCGGTGGGAAGCCCACTTCATTGACCAAAATGTCATAAGAGCGTTTGCAGATTTCGTTTTTGCGCGCTTCGGTGTCGGCCTGACCTTGTTCGTCAAATGCCATCACAATCACTGCTGCGCCATAACGCATGCACAATTTGGCGCGTTGCTTAAATTCTTCAACGCCTTCTTTCATCGAAATAGAGTTAACAATGGGCTTGCCTTGCACACACTTCAGGCCAGCTTCAATGATTTCCCATTTTGAGGAGTCAATCATGATGGGCACACGGCAAATGTCTGGCTCGGTGGCAATCAGATTAAGAAACACCACCATGGCGCGCTCAGAGTCGAGCATGCCTTCATCCATATTGATGTCGATGATTTGCGCGCCAGCCTCGACTTGCTCACGAGCTACATCAAGCGCTTCGGCATAGTTTTCTTCACGAATTAGGCGGGCAAATTTCTTCGAGCCGGTGACGTTGGTGCGTTCCCCCACGTTCACAAACAAGCTGTCTTCATTAATGATAAAAGGCTCTAGGCCAGACAGTTTGCAAGCGGGAACAAAGCTTGGCACTTCACGACGTGGGTGTTTTGCCACAGCCTGTGCGATAGCACGAATATGTTCAGGTGTGGTGCCACAGCAACCACCGACAATATTTAAGAAACCACTGGCGGCAAACTCATCAATAATGGCTGCAGTTTCATCAGCAGTTTCATCATATTCACCAAACGCATTAGGTAGGCCGGCATTGGGGTGAGCACTGACATAGGTGTCGGCTTTGTTTGCCAGCTCTTGCACATAGGGGCGTAGTTCTTTGCCACCTAAGGCGCAGTTAAAACCTACGGAAATAGGTTTGGCATGACGCACGGAGTGCCAAAATGCCTCCGAGGTTTGGCCGGAAAGAGTGCGACCCGAGGCATCAGTAATGGTGCCGGAAATCATAATCGGCAGTTCAAAACCTAACGCTTCAAACACACCCTGTACGGCAAAAATGGCGGCTTTGGCGTTAAGCGTGTCAAACACCGTTTCAATCAAAATTAGGTCGGCGCCACCATCAATCAAGGCAAAGGTAGCTTCGCGGTAATCGCTAACCAGCTCATCAAAGGTGATGTTACGGAAAGAGGGGTTGTTCACGTCCGGTGAAATAGAACAAGTACGTGAGGTGGGGCCTACAACACCGGCAACATAGCGCGGCTTATGGGGCTCGCGCGCAGTCCATTCATCTGCCACTTCGCGGGCTAGGGCGGCGGCTGATCGATTGAGTTCGGTCACTAAAGATTCCATGCCATAGTCGGACATGGACACTTTGGTGCCATTAAATGAGTTGGTTTCAATAATATCGGCACCAGCTGCACAGTAGGCATCGTGAATGTCACGAATAATGCTAGGCTGGGTCAGTACCAATAGGTCGTTATTGCCTTTCAGGTCACGTGGCCAGTCGGCAAAACGCTCACCGCGATAGTCAGCTTCTTCGAGCTTATGGCGCTGAATCATAGTGCCCATGGCGCCATCAATGATTAGGATGCGCTCATTTAAAGCTTGCTTAAATTGTTGAATACGTTGGGCGCGAGTGCTTGACGACATTAAGACAAACCATATATCAAAAAAAATGAATGGATATGATAGCAGATTCACCAGCCATGGTGGGTGCTATACTGCAGGCATTGTAGTTCATCTGTACTGAGGTTTTTTATGAGTGATACACCCGTACAAGCGGTTAGCAATATGGTGATTACCGAGTCCGCACAAGCTTACTTACGCGAATTGTTGGCTAAGCAAAACAGCGAAGGCATTGGCGTGCGTATTTTTGTTGAAAATCCAGGCACACCACGTGCTGAGTGCTGTATGGCCTATTGCACCAAGGGTGAAGAAAAGCCGGAAGATGTGCGTCAAGACTATGATGGTTTTCCAGCCTATGTCGACTTTGCCTCCGTTACCTATTTGGTGGACGCGGTTATCGATTTTAATAAAGATCGTATGGGTGGCCAGCTCACCTTTAAAGCCCCGCGCTCAAAAGTGCCCAATATTTCCAGTAACAGCTCATTAGAGGAGCGTATTGCTTATGTGTTGCAGTCTGAAATCAATCCAGGCCTAGCTGCTCACAACGGCAGTGTGTCGTTGGAAGAATGTTATGAAGACGAAGAGTTTGGTTTAACAGCGGTACTGAAGTTTGGTGGCGGTTGCCAAGGTTGTTCGGCCGTGGACATGACCTTAAAGCAAGGCGTGGAAACCACGTTGAAAGCTAATATTCCTGAACTGGCGCGTGTGGTAGACACCACAGATCACAGCAAACGCGAGAATGCTTACTTTAAATAAGTATTCGAGCATAAAAAAAGACCGCTTAATGCGGTCTTTTTTTATGGAGCTTTATTTCTTAAGACTTAGCGCTTGCGCTCCGGCAACACGTTTTTTAGCTTGTCGCGCATGGAGCGGATAGCGGTTTCTGTCATATCCCAGTCAATACAGCCATCAGTAACGGATTTGCCGTATTCCAAGTCATTTAAGTCTTTTGGAATGTCTTGGCGGCCAAACTTCAGGTGTGACTCCACCATCATGCCAATAATGGATTGGTTGCCTTCAACGATTTGATTGGCAACGTTGTCCATGACCAAGGGCTGTAGGCCTGGATCTTTGTTGGAGTTGGCATGTGAGGCATCAATCATGATGTTCATGGGCGCCTTAGCCTTTTCTAACTCACGCTCAGCAATAGCAACGGACACGGAGTCGTAGTTTGGTTTGCCATCACCACCACGTAGCACCACATGCCCATACTGATTACCCGTGGTGTTAATCACCGCTACTTTGCCTTCCGAGTTAATGCCTAAAAAGCTGTGTGGGTTTTGCACAGACAGCAGGGCATTGGTAGCCACTTTCAGGCCACCATCGGTACCGTTTTTAAAGCCAACTGGCGATGACAAACCAGACGACATTTCACGGTGAGTTTGTGATTCAGTGGTACGAGCCCCAATCGCTGTCCACGAAATGAGGTCGTGGTAGTACTGTGGTGACATCGGGTCCAGCGCTTCAGTGGCGCAAGGCAGACCTAACTCATTTAAGTTCAGCAGCAATTTACGGCCAATGTGCAGGCCGTCTTGAATGCGGAATGAGTCATCCATGAAAGGGTCGTTGATCAAGCCTTTCCAGCCAATGGTGGTGCGCGGCTTTTCAAAATAGACACGCATCACTAAATACAGTGTGTCAGAAACTTCAGCGGCCAGCTTTTTCAAGCGACCAGCGTATTCCATGGCGGCTTCAATATTGTGAATGGAGCAGGGGCCAACCACGATAAACAGGCGGTGGTCTTTGCCATCTAAAATATTACGAATGACCTGACGGCCCTCAATGACGTTGTTGTAAGCCTGCTCGCTAAGCGGCAGGTGAGTTTTTAATTCGTCAGGGGTAATCAGAACATCGATAGAACGAATATTCAGGTCATCAACTTTGCTGTTTGAAATAGGCATCTTTTTCTCCGTCAAGCGCAGGATAATACCCATTCATGACTGCAAAATGAACCGTTCTGGCACATTTCCTCAACATCTCTGTCATTGCTAAAATACCCAGACAGAAGGTTGCGTAATCTGGGGTGAGTTCAGGTACATTCAAGTCATCAACTAATTGTCGGAAGTGTTCATGAAACTGCAGCAGTTACGCTACATCTGGGAAGTCGCTCATCATGAGCTCAATGTGTCGCAAACAGCGAACGCGTTGTTTACTTCACAGCCCGGCATTAGTAAGCAAATTCGACTGTTGGAAGATGAGTTAGGTGTAGAGATTTTTGCTCGCAATGGTAAACACCTGTCGCGGGTAACACCTGCGGGGCAGGCCATTATTAAGCTGGCGGGTGAAGTGCTTAGACAAACTGAGTCAATTCGCCAAGTGGCCTTGGAGTTCTCGGATGAGGCCAAAGGCAGCTTGTCGGTTGCCACTACCCATACCCAAGCACGTTATCGTCTGCCACCTATTATTTCGACATTTCGCAAACGTTTTCCCGATGTTGGTTTGCATATGCACCAAGGCACACCGCAGCAAATTGCGGAAATGGCCGCTGATGGCACCGTGGATTTTGCCATTGCCACTGAAGCGCTAGAGCATTTCTCGGATTTGGTGATGTTGCCTGCGTATCAATGGAATCGCTGCATTGTGGTGCCAAAAGGACATCCATTAACGCAGTTGCCGACACTAACGTTGGAAGATATTTCCGCTTACCCGATTGTCACTTATGTGTTTGGCTTTACTGGTCGCTCTAAGCTTGATGAGGCGTTTAGTCAGCAAGGCCTAGGGGTGAATGTGGTTTTTACCGCAACGGATGCTGATGTGATTAAAACCTATGTGCGCCTAGGGTTGGGCGTAGGCATTATTGCGCAAATGGCCTTTGAGCCAGATCGAGATAGTACGGATTTGGTTTGCCTGGATGCCAGTCATTTGTTTGAGCCTAGCGTGACCCATATTGGCTTTCGCCGTGGCACGTTTATGCGGGGGTTTATGTTCGACTTTATCAAGCATTTTGCGCCGCACTTGACACGTTCGGTGGTGGAGTCAGTGATCAACCGCGGCGATGCCCGTGCCGAAGTTGATCACCTATTTAAAGGCCAAGACTTACCGCGCTTCTAAGTTGCCGCTGTGCAAGCCACACTCTTTTTGGGTGGCTTCTTCCCACCACCAACGGCCTTCACGCTCATGCTGATTGGGTAACACGGGGCGTGTGCACGGCTCACAACCAATGCTAATAAACCCCTTTTCATGCAATGGGTTATAAGGTACTTCTAAGGCGCGAATGTACATCCATACTTCCTCAGAACTCCAGTTGGCTAGAGGGTTAAACTTCACCAGCTCGCCGTCTGCACCGGTAAAAGCAGTATCCACTTGCACCACTGGCACGCTGTTGCGTGTGCTCGGGCTTTGGTCTTTGCGCTGACCTGTCATCCACGCATTAGCCTGACTTAAGCGCTTGCGTAGGGGAGCTACTTTGCGAATGCCACAGCATTCTTTGTGATCATCTTGGTAAAAGCTAAACAAGCCTTTTTTGTTGACCATTTCACTCACGGCTTGTGCTTCTGGAAAGCAAATTTCAATGTCGATGCCGTAGTGCGTGCGAACAGTCTCAATAAAGCGATAGGTTTCTGCGTGCAGGCGACCGGTATCAAGGCTAAAGACTTTAAAAGGCAGTTTGGATTTAACTGCCATATCAATCAACACCACGTCTTCTGCACCACTAAATGAAATGGCAGCATTGGGGTATTGAGTGAGTGCAAATTTAATAATGCTTTGCGGGCTTTTGTCCGCCAGTTCGAGTTGCCACTGAGTGACTTGATCCTGAATCGTCATGGGTCATTTTCCTGTCTTATGCATGCGGCAATCATAGCATTTGTAGTACCCTTACCACCTTAAGAAAAGCCGCAATTGAATTAGCTTAAACTTTGAGGATAGATATGGAACTGGTTTGTTTAGACCTAGAAGGCGTTTTGGTCCCCGAAATTTGGATTAACTTTGCTAAACGCACCGGTATCCAAGCCCTTGAAGCCACCACCCGCGACATACCTGATTACGATGTATTGATGCAACAGCGTCTGCGTATTTTGCGTGAGCACAATCTAGGTCTGCCCGACATTCAAGCGGTGATTGCGGATATGGGTCCATTGCCAGGCGCACGTGAGTTTTTGGCTTGGGTGCGTGACAACTTCCAGCTGATTATTTTGTCTGATACTTTTTATGAATTTGCCAAACCATTGATGCAGCAGTTAGATTTGCCAACACTGTTTTGCCACAAGTTAGAAGTGGGCGAAGACGGCATGATCACTGACTACAAGCTGCGTCAGCCTGATCAAAAAACCATGGCAATTAAGGCGTTCCATTCCCTGAACTATCGCTGCATTGCCGCTGGTGATTCGTACAACGATACCGGCATGCTGAATGAAGCCGATCAAGGTATTTTGTTTGATGCGCCTGAGAGTGTGATTCGTGAGTTTCCACAATTCCCAGTAACGCATAATTACGAAGAGTTAAAGGCGGAAATTCGTAAAGCCTCGCTACGTCAAACTCCCTAAGAAGACCTTATTTGGGTGCCAGAAACCACGCTTCTAGGGCGTGCATAATGGCACCCATTTTGGTTTGGCATTCTTGATATTCTTCCTGCCACGTTGAGTCTAAGGTGATGCCACCACCAGCCCATGTTTTGAGCTGGCCATTAGCGCCTACTAACGTGCGGATGGTGATGTTGCTGTCAAAGCGCCCCTGTTGATCCCAGTAAAATAAGCTGCCGCAGTAGACACCACGTGGGCTGACTTCGAGCTCATTAATAATTTCCATAACACGACGTTTAGGCGCGCCGGTAATTGAGCCGCCGGGAAAGGCATCACGAAGTAAGTCCGGCACCGAGGCCTGATCATGCAGAGTGGCCTCAATGGTGGTGACCAAGTGATGCACTTGGCCAAAACTTTCCAATTCGCACAATTTAGGCACGCTAACCGAACCCAACACGGCGTGTTTGCTTAAGTCATTACGCAACAAGTCGGTGATCATGATGTTTTCAGCCAGATCTTTTTGGCTGCTGATCAATGATTGGGCGGCAATATCATCGGCATCTTCATTGGCGGAGCGCGCTTTAGTGCCTTTGATGGGCTTGGTAATGACTCTGTCGTTGATGACGGTTAGAAACTGCTCGGGTGAAAGACATAACATTTGTCCAAACGCTAAGTTCCAGAACGCAGCATAGGGTGCCTTTGTTAGGTTGCGCAGGCGAGGATAGGCCGCCCACAAGTCGCCGCTATAGGGGCTTTGCCAACATTGTGTGTAGTTCACCTGATAACAGTCACCGGCACGAATATATTCGTGTATGCGGCCGATATCGTTGGCATAACGCGACTTAGTGGTGAGGGCTTGAAAACTCTGCTGTAGCGATAACTCATTAGGCTGAGTTGTCGTTGCGCCTAAGTCCTGCAGTAGTTGTTGCCATGCGTTGTCATCACCGGCACACCAGGCCCAGCAACGCTTTTCCTGATGATCCAGTAGACAACCTTGTGTGTAGTAAGCCAAGGTGGCTAGTGGCCACTCATCAGCACGCACACTTGGCAGGCCTTTTTCGCTGGGGCAGGCATAGGCTAAATAACCTACAACGCCGGCAACAAAGGGCCAGTCGTTAGTTATGTCTGGTCGTTGAATGGGGTAGTGCGTTTGCCCCCAGTTAGCCATTTCCGCTAACACAGCGCAGGCGTCTAGGTTTTCAGCACTGGCTTGCCAGTGTTGGTGGTGCCAGCCTTTGGCCGTGAGGGTGGATTCTGCAACCGGTCGATTCAGCAAAATATCCCAGCGGCCAGCGCCTTGACTGTCTAACAGCAAGGCGTTTTTTTGCTGGGCAAGACCAGTAAATAAAGTGACGGTATCGTCAGTCCAAGGCAGTGATTGCCAATACATTAAGCCTCACCAGAAGCATCTGATAACAGCGACGTTAGCGGGTCAACCGGCAGCCAAAAACCAGCGCTGATTTCATTGGCTAGCCAAGACAAAACAGACTCCGGCAGCTTTTTCAGTGTGTCAGAGCTCAAGCGCCGTCCATCTAGCAGCTGTGGAATAAAGCTCAGTACATCGGCTGGAATCTCTACCGGCTCTCCATTGCGCCACAAGACTTGTTGAGTCGGTAGCCATAACCAACGTGATGCCGGGTCGCGTAATAGCTCAATACCGTCGCTGATGGCGGCTGTTAAGTCATCCACACTGCAGGGGTCACCTTCAGGTGTGTAGTCAGCGTATTTCGCTTCGCTTAAGGCGGGTGCTATGGCGTGCTCAAACAACTCAGGTGTATTAAGACTGCTTAATACAGCCTGTTGCATGCGCTGAATGTCCGCATTGGCAAGGCTGCTGGGGTGATCTGGCAAGGCGCGGCCAGCGTCAGTGAGTAGGGCTTCACTGCCTTGGGTTTCCAGAAGTCGATCAACCACACAGTCCATCATTTGCGCTAACGCGGGTGCACGAAAACCAACGGAATAGGTTAAGCAGGTGTTTTCTGCTACGCCATGATGGCCAAGCCCCGGTGGCACATACAACAGGTCACCGGGATTTAACACTTCATCAAAATGAACCGGCATATCAGCCAGCAGGCGTAATTGATCATGGGCAAGGCGTGGTGTATTGGCATCACAGTGTTCACCTAACTGCCAACGACGTTGCCCCGGTCCTTGAATTAAGAACACATCGTATTGATCAAAATGCGCACCTACCGAACCACCGGGTACGGCATAAGACACCATGACATCATCAATACGCCATTCAGGTACAAAGGCGAAGTGATCAAGCAGGTCGGCCAGCGGCGGCAGGTAGTGATCAACTGCCTGAACCAAGGCAGTCCAGCCAGTGTCCGGCAGTTTGCGCCAGGTGGTGGCATGAAAAGGGCCTTCGCGCACTTCCCATGCCGGATCGCTATTCTCAATGATTAGACGGCTTTCCACGTCATCAGTTTCGGCAAGCTCCAGCAGCTCTTCTGGTGCTAATAAGTCGGCCAGTCCAGGAAAAGCACCACGCACCAACAGTGGTTTTTTTTGCCAGTAATCGCGCAAAAATTCTGCCGCGGTCAGGCCACCCAGCCAAGGTAGTGGCTGATCGGATAAGCAGCGCTGACTGACAGAGAGCGTGGTCATATGGTTTATACCTTGTTTGCTTGGTCGATGGCGTTGCCAATATAACTGCCGGGTGTCAGTGCTTTCAGTTCCGCTTTAGCTGCTTCTGGCATGGCCAATGTGTCGATAAATGTTTGCAGGCTGTTTCGGTCAATACCTTTGCCACGAGTCAGTTCTTTTAACTTCTCGTAGGGTTTTTCAATGCCATAACGACGCATAACCGTTTGGATGGCTTCACCCAATACTTCCCATGATGCATCTAAGTCATCAGCCAAGCGCTGCGCATTAATTTCCAGCTTGCCGATGCCTTTTAAGGCGGCGTCGTAGGCAATAGCACTATGGGCAAGGCCAACACCTAAGTTACGCAACACGGTGGAATCCGTTAAGTCGCGCTGCCAGCGGGAAATCGGCAGTTTTTCAGCCAGATGGGTGAGCAGGGCGTTAGCAATACCTAAGTTGCCTTCGGAGTTTTCAAAGTCGATGGGGTTTACTTTATGCGGCATGGTGGATGAGCCAACTTCGCCTTCTTTTAAACGCTGCTTGAAGTAACCCAACGAGATGTAACCCCAGACGTCACGATTAAAGTCGATAAGGATAGTGTTAAAGCGTTTTACCGCGTCAAAGTACTCAGCAATATAGTCATGCGGCTCGATTTGCGTGGTGTAGGGGTTCCAGGCAAGACCTAAGGAGGTCACAAACACCTCAGCATTGGCCTGCCAGTCCACTTCGGGGTAGGTCACCAAGTGCGCGTTATAGTTGCCAACGGCGCCATTGATTTTACCCAGCAGAGGCACCGCGGCTAACTGATTAATTTGTCGCTGCAAACGGTAGGCGACATTGGCCATTTCCTTGCCCAAGGTAGTCGGTGATGCGGTTTGACCATGGGTGCGTGACAGCATGGGCACATCAGCATATTGATGCGCTAATAAACGAATCGCTTCACAAACATCCTGCATTTGCTGCTGCACAATGTCGCGGCCGGTTTTTAGCATCAGCGCATGCGACAGGTTGTTAATGTCTTCAGATGTGCAGGCAAAGTGAATGAACTCACTGACAGCGGCAAGTTCTGGCAGCTGACTGGCTTTGTCTTTTAAAAAGTACTCAACTGCTTTCACGTCATGGTTAGTGATGCGCTCGCGGTCTTTAATCCACTGCGCATCGTCTAACGAGAAGTTGGTCACAATATCATTAAGAAATTGGTCGGCTTCTGGTGAGAAAGCAGGCACTTCCGCAATGGCTGGTAGTTGGCCTAAGCGTTGCAGCCAGCGCACTTCAACTTCAACACGAGCTCTAATAAGACCAAACTCACTAAATACAGGGCGCAGGGCATCGACCTTGCTGGCATAACGACCATCAACAGGTGAGAGCGCGGTCAAAGTAAATGTGGTCGATGACATGACGTATCCTTTATAAGTAGAGCGTAAATAAGTTGAGCGGTTAAATTGTCGGGCGCGAATTTTACACGGATTTATTGATTGCGCTGATTTCCTCAAGGATTTGACCGCGAGTAATTAACAAATGCCAGCGTCGGCCACCTAATCGTTGCCACAGCCATGCAGCACGAATCCCTGATAGCAAAATGGCGCGAATGCGTTCGGGTGTGCCAGCAGATTGCAAATGTCGTGCATCACCATGAATTTGCACACGAAAGCGCAGAATGCCTAAGCTTTCCACATAGGCCTTAGCCAGTTGTTCAGTCAGCTCACTGTCTTCTGGTGGGTTGGCTGCCATACGATCTAAATGACCGCGTAAAATATGCTGTGCCTCGCCGTGTTGGCGGAAGTGTTTTTCGGCCTGCAAAATGGCTAATACCAAACGAACAATATCACTTGGACTTTCAACACCTTGCGCGTTATCGGTAAGGCAGGCTTGTAACCAGTTAATGCCAGGTTTTAAAGGCTCGGGGCCTTGATAAATGGTGCTGACGTCATCGCTATCTAACACCAGACTGGTGCGAATTAAAAACTGTTCGGCGGTCTCATCACAGCGACCTTTGCGTGCTAATGAATTCACCAGACCTGCTGCTTGAAAGACGGCGGCTAAAGCCAGTGTTTTATCTCGGTGCAAATTGCTCATAAGGTAAATGTCTCGACAATCACGCCGCCACCCAAACACACGTCCTGTGCATAAAACACAACGGATTGACCTGGTGTGACAGCTCGCTGAGGTTGCTCAAAAGTGACTTTATATCCCTTGCGTGTGCCAGCCGATTCAATCACGCAGGCTTGATCGGGCTGGCGGTAACGCGTCTTGGCGGTGCATGTTAGTGGTAACTCGGGTTCGGCGCCGGCAACCCAGTCTACGTTTTCGACATACAAGCCATGGCTTAACAGTAAGGGATGTTCGTGGCCTTGGCCAATAATCAAGGTGTTACGACTTAAATCTTTAGCGATGACATACCACGGTGCGTCAGTCGCATTGCGCTGACCACCAATGCCAATGCCTTGGCGCTGGCCTAGGGTGTAATACATTAACCCTTCATGCTGGCCAATGATCTCACCGCTGTCGGTTTCAATTGGGCCGGGCTGGGCTGGCAAATATTGCTGTAAAAAGTCTTTAAAACGACGTTCACCAATAAAACAAATGCCGGTGGAGTCGCGCTTGGCATGATTGCTTAGACCAAGTTCAGTGGCTAGGCGACGAACTTCCGGCTTTTCGATGTCGCCCACCGGAAATAGGGTGCGTGCCAGATCACTGCCAGAAACCGCATGTAAAAAGTAACTCTGGTCTTTATTTTGGTCGATGCCGCGCAGCAATTGCGCTGGATTGCTATCACTACGCTGGGTGTAATGGCCAGTGGCAATAAACTCAGCACCTAGGCTTAAGGCATAGTCCAAAAAGGCGCGGAACTTAATTTCTTTATTGCATAAGATGTCGGGGTTTGGCGTACGGCCAGCGCGATACTCTTCCAAAAAGTGCTCAAACACACGATCCCAATATTCGGCTGCAAAGTTTGCTTTGTGCAGGTGGATGCCTAAATGATCACAAACTGACTGGGCATCAGCTAAGTCTTCTTTAGCGGTGCAATACTCGCTGCCATCGTCTTCTTCCCAGTTCTTCATGAACAGGCCTTCGACAATATAACCCTGTTGCATCAGCAGCCAGGCCGACACAGACGAGTCGACACCACCGGACATGCCAACAATGACTTTTTCAGGGCGAGTAGGGGTAATAAGGGGCTTTTTCATAGTGCGCATAGTCTAACAGGCAACCGGCCTAGCCCAACACATCAACAACGGCTTTGCGCGCAATTTCCATGCTTTCTCCCGGCGCTAGTGGCGACAACTGCCATGGCCCGACAGCGGTGCGAATTAAACGTAAAGTAGGAAAGCCAACGGCAGCGGTCATGCGTCGTACTTGTCGGTTACGGCCTTCATTAATGGTGAGCTCTAACCAGCTGGTGGGAATATTGGCGCGAAAGCGAACGGGCGGGTTGCGTTCAGCTATATCTGACAAATCGGTTATTCGTCGGGCGGATAAGGCATAGCTAAGACCATCCTTTAGAATGACGCCCGACAGTAGCCGAGTGATTGCATCGTCGCTGACTTCGCCTTCAACCTGAACCAAATAGGTTTTGTTTAGTTTGTGGCGAGGGTGACTAATACGCGCCTGCCATGGCCCATGATTGGTTAGCAGCAGTAGCCCTTCCGAGTCGTGATCTAGACGGCCGGCTGGGTATAAGCCAGTGGTGTTAGTCACCATACGGTCACGCGATTGTGCAAAGATGTCGGCCAATGTGGTGTGTTTGCCATCAGGGCTGAATTGACAAATAACCTGATAAGGCTTGTGCAATAAAACTAGCCGCGGCGATGTCGCTAGTGTGCTGGTATTAGCCTTTGGTCTATTCATGACCCGATTGGGTGTATTTTTGTACATGGAGTCCCTTGGGATAGTTCAGGTCTGTGAGTATACTCTTCGGCGAAAGCATCACGTAAACAGAGCACCGCGTGTTATCCGCACGCTTCCTACCTTAGATGGAGTACCTGCAGAATGGGTTACCAGAAGATCACGGTTCCAGCCGATGGCGACAAAATCACTGTCAACTCGGACCTTTCCTTAAATGTGCCAAATTTCCCCATCATTCCTTATATCGAAGGTGATGGTATCGGGGCAGACATTTCCCCGGTCATGTTAAAAGTTGTTGATGCTGCAGTAACCAAAGCTTATGGCGGTAAACGCGCCATTTCGTGGATGGAAATCTTCTGTGGCGAAAAAGCCACCAAAGTATACGGCCCTGATGTTTGGCTGCCACCAGAAACCTTTGAAGCCCTGCGTGAATACGTTGTTTCAATTAAAGGCCCATTAACCACGCCAGTTGGTGGTGGTATTCGCTCCTTAAACGTAGCACTGCGCCAAGAATTAGACTTATACGTTTGTGTTCGTCCTGTGCGTTGGTTCCCCGGTGTCCCTAGCCCGGTATCGCACCCAGAATTAACTGACATGACCATCTTCCGTGAAAACTCCGAAGATATTTATGCCGGTATCGAGTGGAAAGCAGACAGCGAAGACGCAAAAAAAGTCATCAAGTTCCTGCGCGAAGAAATGGGCGTTACCAAAATTCGCTTTACCGAAGGTTGTGGCATTGGCATCAAGCCCGTATCGCGTGAAGGTAGTCAGCGTTTGGTACGTAAAGCCATTCAGTTCGCTATCGACAATGACAAGCCTTCAGTGACCCTAGTGCACAAAGGCAACATCATGAAGTATACCGAAGGTGCCTTCAAAGAATGGGGTTATGAGCTGGCACAAGAACGTTTTGGTGCCGAGCTGTTAGACGGTGGCCCTTGGATGAAGTTAAAGAATCCAAAAACAGGCAACGACATCATCATTAAAGATGTGATTGCTGACGCGTTCTTGCAGCAAATTTTGATGCGTCCATCGGATTATTCGGTCATTGCCACATTGAACCTTAATGGCGACTACATTTCAGATGCCTTGGCGGCTGAAGTGGGCGGTATTGGTATTGCACCAGGTGCAAACTTGGGTGGTTCAGTAGCGATGTTTGAAGCAACCCACGGCACGGCACCTAAGTATGCTGGTCAAGACAAGGTCAACCCGGGCTCCATTATTCTGTCAGCAGAAATGATGCTGCGTCATATGGGCTGGAATGAAGCGGCTGACCTCATTATTAAAGGTGTTGAGAAGTCGATTACGGCTAAAACAGTAACCTATGACTTTGAGCGTCTGATGCCAGATGCCAAATTGTTGCGTTGTTCAGAGTTTGGCGATGCGATCATCAGCCATATGTAATTACATGTGCTGAATAAAAAAGGCCCTTCGTGGGCCTTTTTTATTTTAAGCGCTAGGCTGGAATGTTGCCGTTTGGCTCTTTGATTTGCTGTAACTTACCACTGGGTTGCTGAATTATTTTGATGTTGTTTGCATGCAGGCCTGCATTCGTACTGCATACTTCAAAGCTGACGATTTGCCCGGCGCGTAGGCTACGAAACCCATCCATCTGTATTTGGCTAAAATGGGCGAATAGGTCTAGGCCGCCTTCATCGGGGCAAATAAAGCCAAAACCTTTGCTGGCATTGAACCACTTCACCGTTCCCGTGGGCATAAATGCTCCGAGGGTGCTTGAGCACCTCTTGTTATGTCGTGATAGGTGATGATTTACTATATTTTGTTACGTATTTTGCGCCCTCAGAGGTTTCGGTCAAGGCCGTTGGTCTGGCGAAACGTCGGGGTTTTCATTCACTTACTGGAAGCAGAGCTTGGTTTAGGTCAGTCTCTGTTAAAGTCTTGTCATGCACATGATTGATACGACACGTTACATGCTTAACAAAGTTGCTATAGCACTGCCCGGTGGGCCTATGTTCAGCTCAGATCAAGACGACAGTAACAATTCGTCGGATGAGCAGCGTCAAGGGGCTATGTTGTTGGCAGATCGCTTGCCACAATTAAAGCGACCAAGACGTTATCAGGTCATTATCTTGAATGATGACTATACGCCGATGGAGTTTGTGATTGAGGTCTTAGAGCGCTTCTTTGGGCTGAATGTGGAGCTGGCAACGCAAGTGATGCTACAAGTGCATCATATGGGTAAAGCGGGAATTGGTAACTTTTCTCGTGATGTGGCGGAAACAAAAGCGGCCATGGTGGTCGAATATGCACGACAGCATGAACATCCGCTGTTGTGTCAAGCAGAGCCCATTATTTAACGTGGGCAAGGAGAGGCAGGCATGTTGAGCCGTGAATTAGAGCTGACCCTGAATTTGGCATTTCGTGATGCTCGCGGAAAGCGCCATGAATTCATCACCGTCGAGCATTTACTGTTATCGCTAATGGATAACGAGTCGGCACTACAGGCGCTTAAAGCTTGCGGTGCAGACGAGATCGCGCTGCGCCTTGAGCTGCAGACGTATGTTGATGAAGCCACTCCTTTATTGCCGGTACCTGATGGTGGTCGTGAAACACAGCCAACTTTGGGTTTCCAGCGTGTATTGCAACGTGCTGTTTTTCATGTCCAATCATCGGGCAAGCGTGAAGTCGTGGGCGCCAATGTGTTGGTCGCGATTTTCTCTGAGCAAGAGTCGCATGCTGTGTACTTGCTGCGTCAGCAGGGTGTTAGTCGCTTAGACGTAGTGAACTACTTGTCGCATGGTGTGCCGCAAGAAGATGAATCTCAGTCCGATAATGACGACATTGAGCCAGCCACGATTAATGACACCAAGCCTGACTCTGCATTGTCTAATTACACCGTGAACTTAAACGAGTTAGCCAAAAAAGGGCGTATTGACCCGTTGGTTGGTCGTGAACAGGAAATTGAGCGGGCGATCCAGGTGCTGTGCCGCCGTCGTAAAAATAACCCTGTGTTAGTAGGTGAGCCAGGCGTGGGTAAAACAGCGATTGCTGAAGGCTTGGCATGGTTGATTGTTGAGGATCGTGTGCCAGAAGCCATTGCTGATGCCGTTGTCTATTCCTTAGATATCGGCGCCTTGTTGGCGGGTACAAAGTACCGTGGCGATTTTGAAAAACGTTTTAAAGCGCTGGTAAATGAGTTGGCTGAAGCGCCAGGTGCGATTTTATTTATTGATGAAATTCACACCATTATTGGTGCCGGTTCGGCTGGCGGTGGTGTTTTGGATGTGTCCAATTTGCTCAAGCCTGCGCTGGCAAATGGTACATTAAAGTGTATGGGATCAACCACTTACCAAGAGTATCGAAACTTATTCGAGAAAGATGGCGCGCTGTCACGTCGTTTCCACAAGATTGATGTGTCTGAACCAACCGTGGATGAAACTTATCGCATTTTGCGCGGTTTGAAGTCGCGTTTTGAAGATCACCATCATGTGCGTTATGCCGACAAAGCGTTGCTGATGGCGGCTACGTTGTCTGACCGTTACATCCATGAACGTTATCTGCCTGATAAAGCCATTGATTTGATTGATGAGGCGGGCGCTTATCAGCGTCTGCAACCACCCAGCCGTCGTAAGAAAACGATTGGTGTGGCCGAGATCGAAGAGATGGTTGCTAAAGTCGCGCGGATTCCAGCAAAAGCGGTGTCCTCGAACGATAAAGAGTCGCTGCGTAACCTGGAACGTGATCTGAAGATGACCGTGTTTGGCCAAGACCCAGCGATTGAAAGCTTGGCATCGGCCATTAAGTTGTCACGTGCAGGTCTGAAGGCGCCAGAGAAGCCCATTGGCAGCTTTATGTTCTCAGGCCCCACCGGTGTGGGTAAAACCGAAGTGACACGTCAGTTGGCGCGCACCCTAGGCATTGAGCTGGTGCGTTTTGACATGTCCGAGTACATGGAGCGCCATACCGTGTCACGCTTGATTGGTGCGCCTCCCGGCTATGTGGGTTATGACCAAGGCGGTTTGCTTACTGATGCTATAGTCAAGCATCCACACTGTGTGTTGCTACTCGACGAGGTGGAAAAAGCACATCCGGATGTCTTTAACCTGTTATTGCAGGTGATGGATCACGGCACGTTGACCGATAACAATGGTCGTAAGGCCGACTTCCGTCATGTGATTTTGGTAATGACAACCAACGTGGGCGCCGAAGTGGCCAGTCGTGCCAGCATCGGTTTCACGCTGCAAGATCACCGTACGGATGCCATGGAGTCGCTGAAAAAAGCCTTCTCACCAGAGTTCCGTAATCGTTTAGACAGCATTATTCAGTTTGCACCGCTAGATCCATCGGTGGTGATTAATGTGGTCGATAAGTTCTTGGTTGAGCTGCAGGCTCAGTTAGATGACAAACATGTGCAAATTGAAGTGGATGCTGAGGCTAGAGCTTGGTTGGCAGACCGTGGTTATGATCCGCTGATGGGCGCAAGGCCGATGGCACGAGTAATTCAAGAGCAGTTGAAGAAACCGTTGGCGGAAATGATTTTGTTTGGCAAATTGGCGGCGAAGGGTGGTCGTGTCCACATTTCGGTGTCGGATGACAAGCTGGTCATTGAAGCGGTTGCCATGACAGAAAAAGAGACCGCCAATCCGGCGGTCTGATCAATCCTTTAAGCGCTGCGCTGTTGGTTTAAACGGCGCGGCGCTTAATGCCAACTTGCGCCATGATGCGCGTTGAAATTTCCTCGATCGACAAATGCGTAGTTTGAATATATGGCACGCCTTCGCGGTTAAACATTGCTTCAACGGCGCGTGTTTCCATTTGGCATTGGTTTAATGACGCATAAGTGGAATTGGCGCGGCGCTCGTTACGAATGGCTGATAGTCGTTGTGGGTCAATGGTTAAGCCAAAAATCTTACGTTTATGTTCGCGCAGACTGGCCGGTAAGCGCAGGTCGTCAAAGTCATCTTCGGTGAGCGGATAGTTGGCAACAAAAATACCAAATTGCAGGGCCATATAAAGGGATGTTGGGGTTTTGCCAGAGCGTGATACGCCGACCAAAATTAAGTCAGCTTTATCGTAATAGCGTGTTTTAGCACCATCGTCGTTGTCCAGCGCAAAGTGCACGGCATCAATGCGCACATTATAGGTTGCGTTATTAATAATGGAGTGTGACTTGCCCACTGCATTAACGGGTTTGCTGCAGAGCTCGTCTTGTAGTCTATCCACGAATGTTTCAAACACATCCATCATGTAACCATTGGCTTGAGCAATTTCACTGCGAATGGATTTGTCGACAATGGTGTCAATAATGATGGGGCGGGAGCCTTCAATTTCAGCGACCTTGTTGATTTCTCGCACTAAATGCGCGGCTTTTTCCAGAGTGTCGACAAAAGGTACGGTGACTTCTTCAAAGGTCATGCTTTCAAATTGTGCCAATAAACTGCGGCCAAGGGTTTCTGCAGTGATGCCGGTGCCATCTGAAACAAAGAAAACAGTGCGCTTAAGATTGTCGGTCATGATGGCTCCAAGTGAGTTTAACTAGCATTATTCACTGTAAAAATGTGTCTTATATTTTTTGTGAATGATAAGAAGTGTGGTTTTGCTGCCAAATCTGTGTCCTGAGTGTGTCGTATCATTTGATATAAAACAATAGTTTATCGCTGATTTGGAAGCCTTTGCCATGGCTGTTTATAGGCATTACAACCTTCGTCGGGGATAGGCGACAGGTCAGCGCATTTGCACGAACCATCAGGTAGAATCTTTCAGGCACTGGTCGCGACCGTGTGATCCACGGCGACCGTTTTTACGACAAAGGGAGTACCACCTTGAATAAGCTCGTTATTAAGTTTCAAAACCTAGGCAAGCATGACGTTGAAGTCGTCGGCGGTAAAAACGCTTCACTGGGTGAAATGATCAGCAACTTAAGCAATGCTGGCGTATCCGTACCAGGTGGCTTTGCCACTACTGCACAAGCCTATCGTGACTTTTTGGAACAAAGCGGGCTTAACCAGCGTATTAACGATGTACTCGACAACTTAAATGTTGATGACGTCTTGGCACTGGCTGAAGCAGGTAAAAAAATTCGTCAATGGGTGGTTGATACCCCGTTATTGCCTGAATTAGAAGCCGCTGTTCGTACTGAGTTTGACGAACTAACCGGTGGCAACCCGAATATGCCGTTGGCTATTCGCTCATCTGCTACTGCCGAAGATTTGCCAGATGCTTCTTTTGCTGGCCAGCAAGAAACCTTCTTGAACATTCGTGGTTTTGACAATGTTTTGATTGCCATTAAAGAAGTGTTTGCTTCCTTGTTTAATGACCGCGCAATTTCTTACCGTGTACACCAAGGTTTTGAACACAAACTGGTGGCTTTGTCTGCCGGTATCCAACGCATGGTGCGTTCAGAAACGGGTTCTGCTGGTGTGATGTTTACCTTAGACACTGAATCTGGTTTCCGTGATGTGGTGTTTATCACTGCCTCATTTGGTTTGGGCGAAATGGTGGTGCAGGGTGCAGTAAACCCAGACGAATTCTACGTGCACAAAGCAACTTTGGAAGCCGGTCGTCCAGCGGTGTTGCGTCGTAACTTAGGCACCAAAGCGCAGCAAATGATTTATGCCGACAGCGGTGCTGCTGGTCGTTCTACTAAGATTGTTGATGTTGATAAAGCGGATCGTGCACGTTTTGCCATTACCGATGCGGAAGTGGAAGAACTGTCACGTCAGGCACTGATTATCGAAAAGCATTACGGCGCACCGATGGATATCGAGTGGGCTAAAGATGGCGATGATGGCAAGGTCTACATCGTTCAAGCTCGTCCAGAGACTGTAAAAAGCCGTCAGCATGTCGGCACCATGGAGCGCTACTTGCTCAAGCAAGAAGGCAAAGTATTGTGCGAAGGCCGTTCAATTGGTCAGCGCATTGGCTCTGGTGTGGTACGTGTGGTGCGCTCCATCAAAGAAATGGACAAAGTCCAAGACGGCGATGTGTTGGTCTCTGACATGACCGATCCTGATTGGGAACCGGTCATGAAGCGCGCCAGCGCGATTATCACTAACCGTGGTGGTCGTACTTGCCACGCTGCCATTATTGCGCGTGAACTGGGTGTGCCCGCTATTGTCGGTTGTGGTAATGCGACCGATGTTTTAACTGATGGTATGGAAGTGACGGCGTCTTGTGCTGAAGGCGACACTGGCTTTATTTATGAAGGTCTGTTGGCGTTTGAAGTGCAGAAGAACTCGATTGAGTCCATGCCTAAGCTGCCGTTCAAAATTATGATGAACGTGGGTAACCCTGACCGTGCCTTTGACTTTGCGACACTGCCAAACGAAGGCGTTGGCTTGGCGCGTTTAGAGTTTATTATTAACCGCATGATCGGTGTTCACCCGAAAGCCTTGATTAACTATGACAGCTTGCCACGTGACATTAAGCAGGCAGTTGATCAGCGTGCTGCAGGTTATGCTTCACCAGTCGATTTCTATGTTGAAAAACTGACTGAAGGCATCGCGACATTGGCCGCGGCGTTCTACCCGAAAAAAGTGATTGTGCGTATGTCGGACTTTAAGTCCAACGAATATGCCAACCTGATTGGCGGCAAACTTTATGAGCCACACGAAGAAAACCCGATGTTGGGTTTCCGTGGCGCCAGCCGTTATATCTCGGATAACTTCCGTGACTGTTTTGAACTGGAAGTGCGCGCCTTGAAAAAAGTACGCGACACCATGGGTTTGACTAACGTCGAAATCATGATTCCGTTTGTTCGTACACCATCAGGTGCAGCTAAAGTTATCGAGCTGCTGGCTGCCAAGGGCTTGAAGCGTGGTGAAAATGGTCTGCGCATCATCATGATGTGTGAGCTGCCAACCAACGCCATCATGGCTGAAGAGTTCCTGCAACATTTTGACGGTTTCTCGATTGGTTCAAACGATTTGACTCAGCTCACATTGGGTCTGGACCGTGACTCCGGCATTGTGTCGCACCTGTTTGATGAGCGTGATCCAGCCGTGAAGTTCTTGCTGTCACGTGCAATTCAAGCCTGTCGCGCTGCCGATAAGTACATCGGTATCTGTGGCCAAGGCCCATCGGATCACCCAGATTTGGCACAGTGGTTAATGGAGCAGGGCATTGATTCAGTGTCGTTGAACCCAGACTCAGTGTTGGATACGTGGTTCTTCCTTGCGCAGTCGCATGGTAAGTAAGCAAAACGTGTGAATAAAAACGGCTCTGTGTGAATTCACAGGGCCGTTTTTTCTGGTGATGTTTTTTATTGGCAATATCAGAGCGGTGGAAAAATGACCTTCGTGGCCTTAGAAAAATTGATGTTTCTGGAAGACGGTTACCGTCGCGAGTTTGTCATTAATGGTGTGCCGTTGTTATTGCTGCAAGTTGAGGGTCAGCCCAAGCTGATACGTAATCAATGCCCGCATCGTGGCCATGCCTTAGCAGATGGTGACTTAAACGGTACGGTGTTGCGCTGTCCGCAGCATGGCTGGTCGTTTGATGTGCTCAGTGGCCAATGTCGGCTGCCAGGGCCCGGGCCTTGTTTAGTACATTACCCCTTAGTTTTTGATGGCAACCGTATTGGTGTGGATAGCGAAACCATTACGGTGTGACGGCGCCTAAGCGTGTACCACCACCATATAAGCGCTGATAACGTCCGGTAACACGTTGAATGTAATCGCGTGTTTCCGCAAACGGTGGCACCCCGTTGTATTTTCGGACATTGCCTTCGCCCGCGTTATAAGCCGCTAGTGCTAAGGTCAAATCATCATACCGATTAAGTAAGTGGCGAAAGTGTCGGCTGCCAGCCTCAATATTTTGAGCAGGGTCCCAGACGTTGGCCACGTTATATCGTGCGGCGGTTGCCGGCATCAGTTGCATTAAGCCTTGTGCGCCCGGACCAGACTTGGCATTCGGGTTAAAGCCTGACTCGGTATGAATGATGGCTTTGATGAGGCCAAAATCAAGCTGGTACTTATTAGCGGCTTGGCGAATTAGCTCATCAAAGGCGTTACGGTTTTTGCTCATGCTGGGGCGAACAGCGGCCTCATTGTCGCCCCAGTTGCCATAACGATGAACGTTGGTGTCTGGATACCAAGTGACTTTGACTTGCCGTGTGAAATGCTGATTGCCGGCACCAACGGGGCGTTTGCCTTGATCAACCTGATTGGTTAATAAGCGCTCACCACTTTTTGACTCAAACTGATATAAGTATTGAGCGTTCGCCGTCGTCGAAACACAGCAAATTAGTACGAGTGCTGACAAAGAGGGTCGGTGTAAAAAATACATGTTCATTTACCTAGATATTTGGCGATTGTGACAAACGCTAAGTCCGCGGTAAAGTTGTCTTTTCTTGGAGTGTTAGCGTCATGCGTAATGTAGTGATAGCAGGTGCCACCGGTTTAGTTGGGCAAATCGTATTGGCTGAGTTATTAGCCTGCGACGACGTTGCACAAGTGCATGTGTTATCTCGCCGACCACTGCCTTTTACCCACTCAAAAATGCAGGTGCATGAAGTTGACGTGACCAACTTAGGTGGCTTTAGCCTAAATAGTGAAGTTGATACTGCCTTTAACTGCCTAGGCACCACCATCAAAAAAGCCGGTAACACAGCGGCATTCAGGGCTGTGGATCAGCATGCCGTATTTGCGACTGCCCAGCTGGCTAAGCGCGCCGGCGCTACTCAGTTTTTAAGTATTTCAGCAATTGGTGCGCATCCCAAAGCGTCTATGTTTTATAGCCGGGTGAAAGGTGAAGTCGAAGTTGCACTTGAAACCATGAGCTTTGACCGACTGGTGTTGTTACAACCATCGTTGTTGACCGGTAGCCGTGAAGAGTTTCGCCTAGGTGAAACCCTTGGCGAGGTTGTGCTCAAACCGTTATCACTGTTGATGCTTGGACCATTGCGTAAATATCGTGCTATTTCCGCTTCAACAGTGGCCAAGGCCATGGTGTCTGCTGCACGTGATTCGGCCAATGGTGTACACCGTTTCACTAGTGAGCAGATGGAAGCTTTAGCTAATCGTTCAATATAAGGAGAAATTTATGAGTTTTGTGACCTGTGATTTATGTGATGAAAACCCGCTGGATGTGCGCGTCTGTGAACCCATGTTTATGAATTTTGGCGGTGTGAATGCCTTTGGTGGTGAAATTGTCACAGTCAAATGTCACGAAGATAACTCCCGCGTTAAAGAATTGTTGGCAATGCCCGGCAATGGTCGAGTGCTGGTGGTTGATGGCGGTGGTTCTATGCGTTGCGCCTTAATGGGCGACTTGATTGGCGAGAGTGCGGTGAAGCACGGTTGGTCCGGTGTGATTATTTATGGTTGTGTGCGTGATGTGGATGCACTTGCTGAACTCAATCTGGGCATTCAAGCCTTAGCATCGATTCCGCTTAAAAGTGTGCGCAAGGGCATTGGTGAAACCGATGTGCCGGTGACCTTTGCAGGTGTGACGTTTATGCCCGGTGATTACGTTTATGCCGATAACAATGGCGTGATTGTATCGACTAAGGCGCTGCTTTAACGGTAGATGGTAAAGCAATAAAAAAGCCCGCATAAATGCGGGCTTTTTTTACATCAGCTGAAATTAGCCGAGCAGGTGGCTTACGCCGTCACGCTCTTCCAGCAGTTCGTTCAGTGTGATATCCATACGTTCGCGGCTGAAAGCATCAATTTCTAGACCTTCAACACGCTTGTACTCACCACCTTCACAGGTGACTGGCACGCCGTACATGATGCCTTCTGGGATGCCGTAAGAGCCATCAGAAGGAACACCCATGGTGACCCACTTGCCATTGGTGCCTAGGGCCCAGTCGCGCATGTGGTCGATGGCCGCGTTAGCAGCAGAAGCTGCTGAAGACAGGCCACGAGCGGCGATAATGGCGGCGCCACGTTTGCCGACTGTTGGCAGGAACACGTCGCGGTTCCATTCGGCATCGTTAATCATGGTTTTTACGCTTTCGCCCTTGATGGTGGCAAAACGGTAGTCAGCGTACATGGTTGGGCTGTGATTACCCCAAACAACCATTTTTTCGATGTCAGCAACGGCTTTGCCAGTTTTGGCAGCCAGTTGTGACAGCGCGCGGTTGTGGTCTAAACGCAACATGGCAGTGAAGTTTTTCGCTGGCAGATCAGGTGCAGACTTCATGGCGATGTAGGCGTTGGTGTTAGCTGGGTTGCCAACAACCAGTACTTTTACATTGCGTGAAGCAACTTCGTTTAATGCTTTGCCTTGGCCGATGAAGATTTCACCGTTGACTGACAGCAATTCCGAACGCTCCATGCCAGGGCCGCGCGGACGTGAGCCAACTAACAATGCATAGTCAGCATCTTTGAATGCAACTTTCGGGTCATCAGTACCCACCATGCCTGCCAGCAATGGGAATGCGCAATCTTCCAGCTCCATCATCACGCCTTTCAGAGCGGCTTGGGCTTTTTCGAATGGCACTTCTAACATTTGCAAAATAACCGGTTGGTCTTTGCCTAGCATTTCGCCAGAGGCAATACGGAATAACAGGCTATAGCCGATTTGACCAGCGGCACCGGTAACGGCAACACGAACGGGCTGCTTCATAAAAAACTCCTAGGTGGGCGACAAATTTAACGTGTTGGATTCTACACTTCCGGAAAACAAGATGCGACCGAAAAAGCCCACTGACAGACCGCTGGCTTTGGTAGACTAGTCAAACATTAACCGCCAGAGCTTAGGCATGCTGATTCGTAAGTTGTTTCGCTTTGAAAACGCCCATATCGTGCGCAACTGCAGCAGCGACCGCTGCCGTCGCTCGATTCATGGCCACAGTTATCAAGTAGAGGTTTTGCTCTCTGCTCAGGCTTTAGATCATGGCCAGATGGTCTACGACTTTGGTTTGATGAAGGGTGATATACGCAACCTGATTGATAGCTTTGATCATGCCGTGGCGTTTTGGGATAAAGACGACCCTAAATACATTGCTGCGTGTAAGCAATTTAGTGCGCGCTGGGTGTCATTGCCGATCTCACCTTCGGCCGAGCAGTTTTCCCGCGTTATTTTTGCCATGGTTGATCGTGTTTTAGCGCTAACAGACATGGTTAATGGTGAGCAAGATGTCACGCTGCACTCAGTCATTGTGCATGAGACGGCCACTGGGTATGCCCAGTGTTTCCGAGAAGATATAACAAACCCACGCATGGGCGAGTTACCGCTAGAGCGTATCGTGTTTTCTGATCAAGTGTGTGCGGAATGGCCTGAGCCGACGTTGTGGCAGCAAATTTTGGCGGGGCAGCGTCGACAAAATCCTGAGGTGACTTTGCAGGTCAAATAGCCCTAATCAGCCAATACTGTCATCATATGGTCATCTGGCTCTGTTGTTATGGTTAAGCAAACAACAACAGAGAGAACGATAATGGATATGGAACGAGAAGATTATTGGGAGTCTGACGACTTTCTAAATGATGACCTGCTAAACGACGATGCAACCGAACTCTAAGTTACGCGAGTTTGGTTGTAACGTTTGCGAAAATCCCCCGGTGTATCGCTAGTCCAACGCTTAAAAGCCCGCTGAAACGCCCCAGGGCTAGAAAATCCCAACATAAACGCCACCTCACCAAAACTTAAGGTGGTCTCGCGTATGTGGGCAACCGCCAAGTCCCGCCGTAAATCATCCAGCAAATGCTGATAACTACTGTTTTCATCCTGTAGCCGACGGCGCAATGTCCATGCCGCCATGCCCATGGCTTCGGCAGCCGCTTCGAGTGTTGGTGATTGGCCTTGTAGTCTTGGCCCCAGCCAGTGTTTTACCCGCCCAGTTAAGGTGGCGTTGGCCGCTAATTGATGCAATAACTGATCACCCAGTTGTTTTAATTGATGATGAAGTTCGGCCTGTGCTGTGAGTACGGGCCATAACAGAGCCTGTGGGTTGATCAGTAATTGATTGTGACGTTGGCCAAACTGCGTGGGTAAGGCGAACGTATTGCGCACATCAGTAGCGTAGTCACACACGTCATATTCAATATCTACCGCGAGGATAGCGTCAGTACGGCCACATACACATAATTGGTTTATCAACTGCTGCCATGAACATAAGGTGGAGTCGACAACAAAGCGGTTATAGCGGCTGTAGGGCGCGATTGAGTAAAAGCGTAATGCCGGTGCATGACCTAAATAAAGGCTAGGGTTGCCGCGATAGCAGCGTGCACTTAGCGGGTGATAGTGCACAAACTGTTTTAATGCTTCTTGTAAGTTAGGGGCAGTGCGAGCAATTTGCCCAGCAAGGCCAAGATCGGTGTCTTGGCACATTTGTCCCATGACTAGGCCTAAGCGATCACCCACTGGACTAATACGTGTCAGTGCTTCACCCAAACGCATGATGTCAGTCAGGTCACAGATCGCACCGGGAGTGTCTAATGGTGGTAGCGGGGCGCGGACATAACGCTTAATGACATCATCCCATTGAGACGTCGGTAACTCACTGGCACGCATCATCATGCTGAGCATTTGCAGGCTAGCGTCACCAATGCGCATCGGTACTTTAGAGGCAGGCACTTTAGATGACATAATGAATTCATATTTTGTATATTGGAGTTAGTTTTGACTCTATCTGTTGTTATTCCATACGTCTAGTAGTTGGCTTGCGTAGTCAAACGTCAGGCCAGTGAGTAGACTGCCAGCATCTGATTAAGAAGTGGATTTCATGGATCATTTTCGCAATATTGGATTGATTGGGCGTCCGGGAAATTTGGCGGTGGCTGATACCTTGAGCCATGTGCATCAATTTTTAACCCAGCGTGGTCTGCACGTTATTTTTGACGAAGACACGGCGGCTTTGTTGGGTAATACCGCGGTGCAGTGCTGCTCACGTGCTGCCATGGGTGAGGCCTGCGATTTAGTGATTGTGGTGGGTGGTGATGGCTCAATGTTGCATGCAGCACGCGAGCTGGTGCGTTTTGGCACGCCGGTGCTTGGTATCAACCGTGGGCGACTAGGCTTCTTGACCGATGTGGCGCCAGATCAACTCGATGAAAAGCTCGGTGCTGTATTAAATGGTGATTACGCTGAGGACACTCGTTTCTTGTTAGCGGCGCAAGTGCGTCGTGGTAATGAGCGTGGCACAGAGCTGTTAGCCTTAAATGACATTATTTTGCACACCGGCAAAACCGTTCACATGATTGAGTTTGAGCTTTATGTCGAAGGGCAGTTTGTCTATCGCCTGCGCTCAGACGGTTTAATTGTCACCACACCAACAGGCTCAACTGCTTATGCTTTATCGGGCGGTGGTCCTATTTTACATCCGCGTTTAGACGCTATTGGTTTGGTGCCTATGCACCCGCATACGTTAAGCAGTCGTCCCATTGTGGTTGATGGCAGCAGTGAGATTAAAATACTGCTGTTGTCCGATATACCACCGGTAGTGAGTGCTGATGGCCAGTCAGGCCAGTCATTGGCCAAAGGCGACTGGTTATATGTGCGCAAACACCCATTTAAATTGCGTTTGCTGCACCCACCAGGACATGATTTTTATGAGGCCTGCCGAACCAAGTTGGGCTGGCATAGTCATTTAATACCAGATTGAGGTTGTTATGAGTGATGCTGTGATGCAGCGTATGTTAGCCGTGTTAACACCGGACATGATTGATAAGTTTCGCTCTGCCATTGAGCTGGGCAAATGGCCGGACGGTAAGCGGTTAACGCGTGAGCAAACGGAGACCTGTATGCAGGCCATCATTGCATGGGAAATGAAAAACCTGCCTGAACATGAGCGCAGCGGATTTATTCCTAAAGAAAGCAAAGAAGGCGAGGTTTGTGATAATCCGGAAGAGCAGCCAAATAACGTAAAATTCATTCATTAACAACTGCTTACCAGCGAAACTTATTCCAGTTTTCAGGGTTTGCCCAAAACCGTGGATTCAGCCAGTCGGGTACTGCTTTATAGGTTTTAATGTCGAAGCTCCAAGCCTCAAACAGCACATGGTTGTGCTCAAAACGGGCTTGTCGTTGCAGGCCTAAGGCCAGCAGCGTGTCCTCTTTCCACTGCAGTTGATCCATGGCAACAAAGGCCAATAACTTACGTGCATGCAGGTCGCGTAGGGCTGATAACAAATTAAGCGCCTGTGTCGAGCTTAAGTCGCCGTCTATCCAAGCTACAGCTAAATCGTGGCGCTGCTGCCAAGGTTGCTGCAAAAGCTGCTGACTGGACTGCCAATGCCAGGGTGAGCGTTCAAAATTGGTTTGATAGGCAGCACTCGCAACCCATAACGCGCTGAGATTGTCGTTATTTGGTAACGAGGTCAGTGCTTCTTCTGCCAGAAGTCGGGCGGGCTGCGCTATCATCATCACATTCATGCCTTTTGGAAAATTCAATGCGCGGTACTGTAAGCAAAATGCGGGCTGAACGAAATCAGTCTACATCCACACTGGACTATTATTTACCACTGGGTGAGATATTGCTGCCCATGAATCAATACTTGGGCAAGGCGATTGAGATCAAAGCCAGTAGCGGTATTGCTTGCCTAGCCTGTGGCCGCGCCAGTAGTAAATCATTTAACCAAGGTTATTGTTACCCCTGCTTTACCAAGCTGGCGGCGTGCGACATGTGCATCATGAAGCCAGAAACCTGTCACTATCATTTGGGCACCTGCCGTGAACCGGAGTGGGGGCAAACGCATTGCATGATTCCGCATGTGGTGTATCTGGCCAACTCAACCGGTGTCAAAGTGGGCATTACCCGTGAAACGCAGATTCCAACTCGTTGGATTGATCAAGGTGCGGTGGCCGCGCTGCCGGTATTTCGTGTCAGCAGTCGTCGTTTATCGGGTTTGATTGAAACGACTTTAGGTGTGCATGTGGCGGACAAAACACGCTGGCAGGCCTTGGTGAAAGGTGATGTCGAGCCGATAAATTTGTCGGCTGAGCGCGATCGTTTGCTGGCTTTATGTGCTGATGAGCTGGCGATCTTGCAGGCTAAATTTCCGGGTCAGATTGAGCTTTTACAGGCAACCGAGACAACCTTGGATTATCCCGTACAAGCGTTTGCAACGAAGGCCAAATCCTTTAATCCAGACAAAGCACCCGCCAGCGGCGTGCTTACCGGCATTAAAGGCCAATATTTATTGTTTGATACCGGTGTGCTGAATGTACGCAAATTTACCGGTTATGAATGGGAAGTGACGACCTTATGAGAGTGCAACAACCGCCAAAAACCATTTATCTGCGCGATTACCGCGTACCGAATTTTAATGTTTCCACCGTGGAGTTAACCGTTGAGCTGATTCAAGGCGTGGCCGAGGTTACTGCACGTTTGCAGTTAACACGCCACCCACAGGCATCAGCTGATGCACCGTTAGAACTTTATGGTGTGAACCTAGAATTGTTGTCAGTTAGTTGGAACGACAGACCGTTAGGGTCCAACGAGTGGTTTTGGCAAGATGAGCTTTGGGTGTTTCCCACCAGTGATAACAGTGGTGTGTTGCAAACCAAGGTGCGTATTCAGCCAGCTAAAAATTTGGCACTGGAAGGGCTTTATCAGTCGCATGGCCTGTATTGCACTCAATGTGAAGCAGAAGGGTTTCGTAAAATCACTCTCTATCCGGATCGCCCCGATGTATTAGCCGCTTTTACCACCACCATTATTGCTGACAAAACCGAATGCCCGGTGCTGTTGTCGAATGGCAACTGTGTGGCCAGTGGTGACTATGACGATGGTCGTCATTGGGCAACCTGGGTGGATCCACACCCCAAGCCCAGTTATTTATTTGCCTTGGTAGCAGGGGATTTAGCTTGTTTAGATGACGAGTTCACCACTCGTTCCGGCCGAAAAGTAGCGCTGAAAATTTATACGGCGGCTGAAGATCAAGACAAATGCCATCACGCCATGGCTTCACTAAAAGCGTCTATGCGCTGGGATGAGCAGGTCTATGGCTGTGAATATGATCTTGATATTTACATGATTGTGGCGGTGTCTCATTTCAATATGGGCGCCATGGAGAACAAAGGTTTAAACATCTTTAATACCAGCTGTGTGTTGGCGCATGCCAAAACCACTACCGATGCCGGCTTTCAACGGGTTGAGTCAGTGGTGGCGCATGAGTATTTTCATAACTGGAGTGGCAACCGTGTCACCTGCCGTGACTGGTTTCAGTTATGCCTGAAGGAAGGCTTTACGGTATTACGCGATCAGCAGTTCTCGGCTGACCAGTTATCGGCTTCAGTGCAGCGCTTAGAAGATGTGGCTTATTTACGGGCCCATCAGTTTGCCGAAGACGCCAGTCCATTAGCGCATGCGGTTCGCCCGGATTCATTTGTTGAAATTAATAACTTCTACACCTTAACGGTCTACGAAAAAGGCGCTGAAATTGCCCGTATGCTGCATACGGTGCTGGGGGCAGAAGGCTTCCGTCGTGGCAGTGATCGTTATTTTGCCGACAATGATGGTCGTGCTGCAACAGTGGAAGATTTTTTAAGCGCCATGGCTGCAGCCAATGATTTGGATGTTAGTCAGTTTATGGATTTATGGCTGCGTTGGTATCAGCAGCCGGGTACACCTAAGCTTTCAGTACAAACAGAATTTAATGCCTCAACGCAGCAGTTCAGCTTAACCTTGGCGCAGGATCAGGCCAATCCATTGGGCATTGAAGTGCGCCCACTGCCGATTCCGGTCAAGCTGTCGCTGCTCAATGCCAGTGGGCTTATGCAGCCGGTGTTGGCAGGCCAAGCCGCTGATGAGTTTTTATTAATGCTCGATAGCGCGCAGCAGACGTGGGTGTTTGAGCACGTCAGCGAGCAACCGGTGTTATCGATTTTGCGCGACTTTAGCGCGCCGGTGAAGTTGGACTATGCCTGTCCCGATAGTGATTTAGCGACGGTGTTGGCGGTTGATAACAATGGCTTTAATCGCTGGGCAGCGATGCAGGAGTTAGTCACTCGCTGCCTGTTGGCGCGTTATCGTGATTTAGCTGAAGCTGAGGCAACAGAGCAGGTGTTACAACAAGCCTTGGCACGTGCATGGCCGGCCTTGCTGCAAACCGATCCTGCCTTAGCCGCCAAATTGTTTGAGCTGCCGGCATTAAGTTATATCGCTGAAGCCCTAGGCCCACATGACCCTGTACGTTTATATGCGTTACGTGAGCGTTTGCTGCAGACCTTGTTGCAGCCATTTACTCAGCAGTTGGGCGATATTGTCGCGCAGTCTGCCATGCAACAAGACTATCGTTATGATGCCGCAGCGATTGCCCAACGTGCATTAGCAAAAATGGCCTTAGATGGCCTAGCCAGATTGCAGCCGGAAAAGGCCGCGGTGATCGCCTTGGACTGGGTGCAAAATGCAGCGCATATGACGGCAGAGCAGGCCGGTTTGTCGTGTTTAGTGCACCATCAACTACCGCAAGCAGAACAAGCCCTGGCACTGTTTCATCAGCGCTGGTGTCACGAGGCCTTGGTGCTAGATCAGTGGTTTGCTACACAAGTGCAAAGTCCGCATGCCAATACCTTGTTTGAGGCGGATGCGTTGTTAGAGCATCCGGATTTTGACTGGACCGTGCCTAATCGAGTGCGGGCAGTGGTTGCTCAAATCGCGATGAATAATCCGTTAGCGTTCCATCGTGAAGATGGGGAAGGTTATCGCTGGTTGGCTAAACAGGTGCTCAAAATTGATGCGCATAATCCGCAGTTGGCCTCACGTTTGGCGGGCGCATTTGGCATTTGGCGCAAGTTAGATGCTCAGCGTCAGCAGCATGTGCAGATGGCCTTAGATGATTTATTAAGCGCGAGTTTATCGGCTGATAGCCGTGAAACGCTGACCCGTTTGCGTGGTTAGTCCGCGTATAATGCCCCATTGTTTGATCTGAGAGATTGTTTATGTGGTACCCCTTAGTTCGTTCGGCACTGTTTCGTATTGATCCCGAGCGTGCGCATCATCTGACCTTAGACAGTTTGGCTTGGGCTGAGCGTTTAGGCTTATTACGCCTCTGGCCAAAAGTGCCGGAACAACCCATCGAGATGCTGGGGCTAAAGTTTCGCAATCCGGTCGGTTTGTCTGCCGGGTTGGATAAAAATGGCGACTATATTGATGCCTTAGCCGCCTTAGGTTTTGGCTTTATTGAAATTGGTACCACCACACCAAGGCCACAGCCGGGCAACCCCAAGCCACGTATTTTCCGTATTCCACAAGCGGGCGCAGTGATTAACCGTTTGGGATTTAATAACGAAGGTGTTGATCACTTGGTGCGCAATGTTGAACGCGCGCGTTATGACGGCGTTTTGGGCATTAATATCGGTAAAAACTTTGACACTCCGGTTGAACATGCAGCGGATGACTATGTCTATTGCCTAGACCGTGTCTACGACCATGCCGACTACATCACGGTAAATATTTCATCACCTAACACCCAAGGCTTGCGTAGTCTGCAGGGTGAAGAGGCGTTAACACGTCTGCTGGCGGCATTAAAAGAACGGCAAGCACAGCTGGCGACACAGCATGGTCGTTATGTGCCGTTTTTGGTCAAAATTGCGCCGGACTTAACGTTGGAAGAAGTTGATGGCATGGCGAAAGTATTTAAAGCCTTAGCCATTGATGGTGTGATTGCCACCAATACGACAATTGCTCGTGATGCAGTGGTGGGTATGCCTAATGGTGACGAGGTGGGTGGTCTTAGCGGTCGTCCTGTACGTGAGGCTTCAACCAAAGTTATCAAAGCCTTAAGTGAAGCCTTAGATGGCACCATGCCAATCATTGGTGTGGGTGGCATTTCCGATGCCGCCTCGGCAGCGGAAAAAATTCATGCGGGAGCCAGCCTTGTGCAGCTCTACACCGGTTTTATTTTTGAGGGCCCGCCAGTGATTGGCGCTGCTGCACGTGGTGTTGCGCAAGCCTATGCTGAGCGTGCGAAATGAGTGATGTCTTGAATAAAAAACGTGAGTGGGTCATTACCGGTGCCGATGGTCTAGATGATTTGCTGGCCGATGAACTCAGCAAATTAGGCGCCACAGGCCATCGTCGTCTAAAGGGCGCAATTGCAGTCGAGGGCGACTTAGCCACGGCTTACCGTATTTGCCTATGGTCACGCTTGGCGTCACGGGTATTGATGCCATTGTTTAGCATTAACTCCGGTGACCCTGACAAGCTTTATCACGCTGCCATGAAACACCCGTGGGAAGACGTGCTGAAAGAAGACGCGACGTTTATTGTGCGCGCTGCTGTCGCCAAAGGGGTGAGTACCCATACACGTTTTGCCTCATTACGGCTTAAAGACGGCATTGTTGATCGCTTTCGTGATCGCACAGGTGCTCGTCCATCGGTTGATACTGAATCACCCGATGTGACTTTGCATGTGTTTATTGAAGCCGAGCGCATTTCGGTTAGCTTAGATTTTTCCGGCGATAGTCTGCATAAGCGCGGTTATCGCGTGGCGCAAACGGGTGCGCCATTAAAAGAAAACTTAGCGGCGGCCATGCTGATGTTGGCGGGCTGGCCAGAACGCGGTAATGGTCGTTTGTTTGACCCTCTTTGTGGTTCAGGCACGGTATTGATTGAGGCCGGCCTGATGTGGGCTGATGCTGCTCCTGGCTTGGCTAGGATTCGTTTTGGTTTTGATGGCTGGGCAGGGCATCAGCCCGATGTTTGGCGCAGCCTGCGTGATGAAGCCGTGGCCAGACGTTTAGCCGGTTTAGAAAAACCAGCGCCTGAATTATTAGGTTTTGATATTGACGCCGAAGCACTAGACGCTACGCAGCGTAATGCACAATCAGCCGGTATTGCCGCTTGGTTGGAATTGGCGCAACTCAGTGTGGCAGAGTGGGATATGTCGCCGGAGTGGGCGGAGCAGCCTGGTTTGGTGGCCACCAACCCACCCTATGGCGAACGTCTAAGCGAAGACAGCGCGATTCGTGATTTGTACCGCGCCATTGGCCGCCAGTTACGCCAGCATGTGCCGGGCTGGCATGCCGTAGTGTTGGCGGCCGACATTATTCACGCCGATGCATTAGGTTTAGATCATCGCGCTACCTTGCGTTTATACAACGGTGCTTTGCCCATTTTTGCGCGTTATGGCGAGGTGCTGCCGACAGAGCAAGAACTGCCGTTGAGCTTTGATGGCAGCATGGATGACCTGCCGGCAGAGGCCATGGACTTTGCCAATCGCCTGCAAAAAAACCTGAAAGCCTTTTTAAAGCAGGCAGCCAGTGAAAATGTACGTTGCTTCCGTTTGTATGATGCCGATTTGCCTGAGTTTAATTTGGCGATTGATGTCTATGATGGTCGTTTGCATGTGCAGGAATATGCGCCACCAAAAACTGTGGATCCAGAAAAAGCAGTGGCTCGTTTTAAGTTGGCACTGATTGCGATTCGTAAGGTGATGGGCCTACATCGCGACAAAGTATTTTTGAAGGTGCGTGAGCGCCAAAGCGGTAATCAGCAATACAGCAAACAGGGCAAGGCCGGTAAATTCTTTGAAGTCAGAGAAGGGCGTGCACGTTTGTTGGTGAACCTGACTGACTATCTTGATACTGGACTGTTTTTAGACCATCGCCCATTGCGGTTGCGATTGGCGGAAGAAGCCAAAGACGGCCACTTTTTGAACCTGTTTGCTTATACCGGCACGGCATCTGTACATGCGGCGTTAGGCGGTGCATGGAGCACCACCACCGTGGATTTGTCACCAACGTATTTGGCATGGGCTGGTCGTAACTTGGCCTTAAATGGTCTGCCTGATGAGCATCATCGACTGGTGCAGGCGGATGTGATGGCTTGGTTGCGTCAAGAGCAAGATGACTACGACCTGATCTTTGTTGATCCGCCAACGTTTTCTAACTCAAAACGTATGGATGATATTTTTGATGTGCAGCGTGATCATGTTGCGCTGCTGCATTTATCCATGGCGCGTCTGCATCCAGAAGGCACGCTGTACTTCTCGAATAACTTCCGCAAGTTTCAGTTCGATGAGTCCTTATCTGCTGATTACGAGGTGGTGGATATTAGTGCTGACACCATTGGTTTTGACTTTGCCCGCAATCCGAAAATTCATCGTTGCTGGCAGTTACGTCATAAAGCTCAGGTAAGTGCATGAGTTTGGTGTTATTAGGCACTAGCGCCTGCCATTTATGTGAGCAGGCGCAGGCGTTGTTGGTACAGGCCAACTCAGCCAGAGCGTTGTCATGGCAGTTAAAAGATATTGCCTTAGACGATGCGTTAGTTGAGCGTTATGGCGAGAGGATTCCGGTATTGTTACGCGATGACGGTGCTGAGCTAAACTGGCCGTTTTCGTTACTTGATGTTTTACGATTTACCCAGTGATGAGAGAGTGCATGTATGGAACGTGAAATTAAGTCGATTGCCGCACATAAAACAGCATTAATTTCAGCCTTGGTGATATTTGTGCTGGTGTTTATTCTTACCTTGATTCAGCTGGCCATTACAGCCATTGGATTGCGTGGTGCTGGCTTTGGAGTAAGTCCTCCGACATTACAACTCGTGATGGCGCCATTTATGTATTTCGCCGTTATTTATGTGCTGAGTTTTGTTTTGTGCAAGCTCTACAACGTGATGGCCCCGCGCGTTGGTGGCATTCGCATCCGTTATGAAGACCAGCAGCCTTAACGGCTGCTGTCTGCTTGCAGGGCGTTTAGCAGCTTCATGCCGCCACGCCCTGTAGTCTCATGTCCTAAGCGCTCTTGTTCTTGACGAATGGCAGCGCGACTCAATGTTCCTAAAATGCCATCCACTTCGCCAATGGCGTGACCGCGTGCTAGTAACAGCGTTTGCAGGTCACGACGTTGTTGACGCGATAGCGGTGGATCATCGGTTGGCCAAGGAGTGGTGAAACCGCCAGCACCCTGCATGCGATCAGCCAAATGCGCTAAGGCGAGGGCATAACTCTCCGCCGCGTTATAGCCATAAAGCGCATCAAAGTTACGCAGCGTAATAAACACCGGGCCTTCTTTGCCGGTTGGACTAATTAAACCTGCTTGTGTGTCGGCTGGCAGGCCTAAAGCCTCGGTTAATGCACGCCCATCAACACTGCGTACACCGCGGTTATGCCAGTCGGCAAGGCTGCGTTTGTTACGACGGCCTTCACCACTGATGTCGAGTGCTGCTGGAATGCGAGCCTCAACACCCCAAGGCTGACCAGTGCGCCAGCCGCCACGCTTTAAGAAGTTTGCTGTAGAGGCTAGGGCATCGGCGGTTGAATCAATTAAGTCGCGACGACCATCACCATCAAAATCAACGGCTAGGCGCTCAAATGTGCTGGGCATAAATTGGGTTTGGCCAAATGCGCCGGCCCATGAGCCTCGCAGTCTTTCCAGTGGAATATCACCGGACTGCAGAATGCGTAAGGTGGCAAACAGTTCACCACGGAAAAAAGGTTGGCGGCGACCGAAGCAGCTCAGAGTTGCTAATGAAGGCACAATTTCAGTTCGGCCCATATTGCGGCCAAAGTTACTTTCCACGCCCCAAACCGAGACCACAATTTCTTTTGGTACGCCGTAGGCTTGTTCGATACGCGTCAGCAGCTCTAAGTTCTCAGCTAACTGCTGCTTGGCCATATCAACACGTTCGTCATCCACCAGACCAGCCATATAGTCCCATAATGGTGTTTTAAACTCGGGCTGATGGTTTAGACGCTCCAATACGCTATAGTCACCGGCAATAGAGCGGGTGTATCGCTGCCAGGTGTCACTGCTGATCTTGCCCTGCATGGCATCACCGCGCAGACCGGCCAAACATTGCTGCAACTCGGCATCACGTGGGTCAGTCTGGGAGATAGGGTTGGTGGCCGCAACCGACGTTGCCGTTGTGCAACCGCTAATAGTGGTTAGCATGAGTGAGAAAAAAAGTACCGAGGATCCCTGCTTCATATCTATCCTTGCGTGGTTTAATCAGTGTGATTGTTATCTTAAACCCTAGGGGGTTGAATGTCTGATGCAGTTTTAGCGCCGAAGCGTGAAATCTTCGGCTGGGCTATGTTCGACTTTGCCAATCAGGCATACACATTGCTCATCATAACGGTCGTCTTTGGTGATTTGTTTACGCGTGTCATTGTCGGTGATGCGCCTGACTATCGATTGGGCAACTTATTGTGGAGTATGGCGCTGGGAGTTAGTGCCTTAGCTGTGGCGCTGGTTAATCCCTTATGTGGCGCCATTATGGATCATGCGGCCCAACGCAAACGTTACTTATTAATGACCACCGCACTGATGGTGGTGGGTACTGGCCTTTTGTATTTTGTTGAGCCGGGCTGGATTGTTTTGGCAATGTTATTAATCATCGTGAGTAACTTTGCCTATGCCTTAGGGGAAGGCATTATCGCCAGCTTTTTACCCGGCTTAGGACCACGTAGTGCCATGGGTTGGATTTCTGGCTTTGGCTGGGGCTTAGGTTATATCGGTGGTTTAGTGGCAACGGCCTTTACCTTGGTGTTTTTAGGCGAAACCAGTGCCGAGAATTACGACACCATACGCTGGGTCGGACCTTTTTCAGCGGCGTTTATTGTTATTGCCTGTATACCTACGTTTATCTGGTTAAAAGAACGTGGCGTTGCCAGTACCTTGCCGGTGGGCACGAGTGCGCTGCAAATGGGTTGGCAGCGTATGCGTGACACGTGGGTAGATGTGCAGCAGTTCCGTGATCTGCGTCAGTTGCTAATCTCAGTATTTTTTTCCATGGCAGGCATTGCCGTCATTGTTAGTTTTGCCTTTATTTACGGTGCACAGGTCATCCAGTGGGACGATAGTGTGCGCACGTATATGTTTATTATTGTGCAAATTACCGCAGCGATCGGCGCGATTGGTTTTGGGGTTATACAGAGCCGTATTGGTGCCAAATTAACCTATCAGTTATCACAAGGCCTGTGGGTGTTTGCCATTTTAGCCATTTGGTTAACGCCGGATGTCACTGCGTTTGTGAACTCACTGATGGACAGTGAATGGCAAGCTCAGCATGTCTTTTTGATTGCTGGTTGCATGGCTGGCCTGAGCCTTGGTTCAGCACAATCAGCAGGGCGGGCCTTGGTGGGTGTGTTAACACCACCGGATAAGTCGGCAGAATTTTTTGGCCTATGGGGAACCTCGGCCAAGCTTGCAGCGGTGTTTGGTATTATGGGCATTGGTATTTTGCAAAACGTTTTTGGCCTAGAAAACGCGATTTTGTTTTGCCTAATACTGTTTGTTGCCGCTATGGTATTGGTTATGCCCGTTAATGAGTTACGTGGTATTGCGGCAGCCGAACGCTGGTCAACACAACATAAAAATACACAGGGCGGGAGATAGGCCGTGAAGCAGAAATTTGCCGTCATTGGCTTGGGTAATTTTGGCGGCACCGTTGCCGTCGAATTGGTGCGCTTGCAGCATGAAGTGTTAGGTATTGATGTCGATCCGCGTTATGTCGATAAATTTGCCGATAAGTTAACGCAGGCTTTAGTGGCAGACGGCACCGATGAGCGTGTTATTGAAGAGCTAGGTCTTGCCTCGTATAACGGTGTGGTGGTGGCGATTGGTGAAAATATTGAAGCCAGTATTCTGACCACGCTGGCGCTTAAGAGTGCAGGTTGTAAGCAAGTTTGGGTAAAAGCCTTAAGTGATGCTCACCATCTCATTTTGCAGCGTATGCAAGCCGATCGCATTATCCATCCGGAAAACGAAATTGGTGTGCGTGTGGCACAGAATCTAACGCACCCGCAAATGCTGGACTACATTGCCCTAGGCCATGGCTGGTTTGTAGTGGAAATTAAAGTTAATGAAGCCATTGCATGCAAAACAAATTACGACACGGAATTAGACTTAGCAGAAGTTACGCTGATGGCTGTTAAGCGTGGTAGCAGACTGCTGCCTCCTCCATATCACGGCCTGTTACTTCAGCCAGACGATCAAATTGTACTTTGTGGAATGTTGGATAACTTGCTGAAGTTCGCGAAGAAAATATTGTGAAGTCTTTTCGTTTGTCGGAGCAAAAAAAGCGGGGGCTTAACCCTTCTTCGCTGATTACGTTGAGCTTTTTGGCGCTCATTGTGGTTGGTGCTCTGTTGTTGAAAACGCCGTGGGCAACGACATCCCCTATTACTTGGTCTGATGCCTTTTTTATGTCCACCAGTGCCGCTACGGTGACTGGTTTAGGTGTAGTTGATATTGGTTCACGCATGACCTTGTTTGGTCAAATTATTTTGATGTTGCAAATGCAGGCAGGTGGGATTGGCATTATGACCTTTGCTGCACTGGTGCTGATGATGCTTGGCCAGCAACTAGGGATTGGTGAGCAGCGCTTGGTACGCGAGGCGATGAATTACACACGAGTTAGCGACTTGGGTTGGTTGGTTAAACGCATTGTTGCGCTGGTTTTTATTATTGAAGGGATTGGTGCATTACTTCTATTTTTGTATTTCGTGCCTGAATTGGGGTTGGCTCAAGGGTTTTACCAGAGCATTTTTTTTACCATTTCTAGTTTTAATGGTGGAGGACTCTCACTTTATGGTGATTCGCTTGCTAGATGGGCAGGAGAGTGGCCAATCACCGTCATTATGGGCGGTTTAATTATTATTGGCGGACTAGGCTTTACTGTTTTAGCTGAATTGCGCTCCTTTAAGTCATGGGCTCGATTGAGTCTGCACTCTAAACTAATGCTCACAGGTTCTGCTGGTTTGCTACTTTTCACATTTTTGATTGTGGTTCTATTTGAGTGGCACAATCCAGAAACTTTAGGAGTCTTTAATACACAAGAAAAGTTTTGGGTTGCAGTATTCCATGCCATTACCCCACGATCAGCTGGTTTAAGCATGATTAACATGGGTGGTGTGACATTAACTGTTTCTATATTAGTCATTGTTTTAATGTTTATCGGTGGTGGTACTAACTCAGCAGCTAGTGGCATTAAGGTCACTACGTTTATGGTATTGGTATTGTCTACTCGCGCATTTTTGCGTGGCCGTGATGCCCCTGTAGCTTTTGGTCGTCGCATTCCACCAAGTGTGATTCTTCGTTCATTAGCGTTGGCTTTTATTGCCATGATGTTCGTGTTGACTGCTCTCTTTTTAATTAGTGTTACGGATAGCCATCTTGGCTTTTTACAGCTTTTCTTTGAGGTTGTATCGGCACTTGGTGCCGTTGGTTTGTCCATGGGTATTACCGAATATATTTCGGAACCTGGCCGATGGATATTGATGGTGTGCATGTTTATTGGCCGTATCGGCCCGCTGACCTTAGTCTTTTTGTTAGCCAAGCCCAGTGTGTTGCGGGTACGACACCCGGATGGGGATGTGCATATTGGTTAATGCGGTGACAGCTTAATGAGCGCTTATTTAGGTCTTTTTGCTGTGGCGTTTGTAGCGGCCACCTTGTTGCCCATGGGCTCGGAGGCCGTACTGGCAGGCTTGGTCATGAGTGACCGATATTTACTCTGGACCTTGGTGCTGGTAGCTACTGTCGGCAATGTTCTGGGTTCGGTAGTGAACTGGTGGATGGGCGGCTATGTGTCACGGTTTAAAGATCGAGCATGGTTTCCCGCCAATGCCGCTCAGTTGGCAAAAGCAGAGCGACACTATCAGCGTTATGGGCGTTGGTCATTGCTGCTGAGTTGGATGCCAGTGATTGGCGACCCGCTAACGGTCATAGCGGGGGTGTTACGCGAACCACTGTGGCGTTTTACCTTGGTTGTCACGGTGGCTAAATTGGGTCGCTATTTGGTGGTTGTCGCTTTAGCGTTGCAAATTTAAAGCGACAAAAACTGAGCCACCACAGGCCAAATGGCGGTTGGTGCTGCGCTACCGCTGACGATGCTCATATGTCCGCCCGGCACCTCTATTAGTTGGCAATTTGCTTTTGGCATAAGTTCCACCAAGCGTTTGCTAGCAACCGGTGTGATGATGGGGTCTTTATCACCCACCACAATCAGTACGTTAGCGCTAATGGACTCGAGTTTGGCATCACAGCCACGAATCGGCAGACGACCTTGCGCCAACACATTATCCGTGATCAAAAAACGCACAATGTCCTGCACAAAACCACCGGGGTAGGCCACCATATCATCTAGAAATGCGGCATTGGTGGCGTGTGCAGCCACATAGTCACGATCATTCAGATTTTGCAGCAGCTCTTGATAACCGCGAATAGTGCCGCCAGGGCTCATGAGTTTAAAGCCCAGCGCATTGGCCCAGCCCGGCACATGCCATAACTCACGACGGCTGTTATGCACTTGTCGACCGGTGAACTTTTCAATTCGACGCACTTGCCTTGCTAACAAACGATTCTGTGCGCCGCCGGTGCCAGCGTGATAGTCGCAGGGGGGACCTAGCAACACCAACTTGTCGATGTGCGGATCTCCCAATGCGGTATAGCAGTAGCTTAGTACTGCACCCAAGCTCCAGCCATGCAGTGACAATACTTGTTGACCACTATGGCTACGCACCTTTGCAAGCAGGGCAGGCATAAAGCGTGTCAGATAGGTGCTGAAACGAAAATGGGCCTGTCCACGACCGGGGCGACCCCAGTCGATCAGGTACAGAGGGTGTCCTTGGTCGCGCAGATAAGCCACCAAACTACGCTCTGGGAACAGGTCATAGATCAGCATGTTCACCGCCAATGGCGGCACAATAACCACCGGCTGTTTATCAGGCTGTTGGCCTGCTGCCGGTGGGTAATAACGCAGCTTGACGATGTCTTCTTCAGCGATGACCTGAAAGGGCGTTTGTTCGGCCAGACTTAGCTCATCGGCACGCAACAGACGGTCACTTAAATTGCGTATAGCACGCATCGGCAGTCTGTCACGTACACGACGACTCAGTGTAGATACTGGTTTCATTAGGTGTAACGCTTCTCTAATGAGTCCCAGAATGGTTTGTCTACCAAGCGCTGACGCTCGGCAAATGGTGCCACCAAGTTCGGGTCTTCTAAGACTTGTTTCTCGTCACGTAATACCGTGAGCACTTTTTGCATGCCTGCCAGTGCACCCTGAAGTCCGGCGTTGGCATAAAGCACAATGCCATAACCTAAGTCGCCCAGTTCTTCAGCGTTAAAAATTGGCGTTTTGCCACCAATGACCATGTTCATCAGCTGGGGTTTATTGATGAGCGTAGGCAGGGAGCGAATTTCTTCAGCGGTGGTGACGGCTTCAACAAATAAAATGTCGGCACCGGCTTCGGCAAATAACTGTGCGCGTTCAACGGCCGCTTCAAAACCCAGCATGGCACAGGCGTCAGTACGCGCCATAATCATCAAGTCACTGTCACGACGAGCATCAACAGCTGCTTTGATTTTGCTGACGGCTTCAGCAGTGCTGATGACTTCTTTGCCATTAAAGTGACCACAACGCTTAGGTGCCACTTGGTCTTCTAACTGAATGCAGTCAGCACCAGCGCGCTCTAACGTGCGTACGCTGTGATACACATTCATGGCATTACCAAAGCCGGTGTCGCAGTCGACAATCAATGGCAGGTTGACGGCATCACGAATACGGGCGGTGTGATCGGCAATTTCTGCTAGGCCCATAAAACCTTGATCGGGCATGCCATACCACATATTGGTCACACCAGCGCCGGTAACATAAATGGCTTCAAAGCCTAAGTCTTCAATGACTTTGGCGGACAGCGCGTTAAATGCGCCGGGCACAATTAAGCCACGACGAGCTTCAGCTAGCGCTTTTAAAGTCTTTTTAGTAGACATGATTTTTTCCTGTAATTTTCGTTAGAACGTGTCGGCAGGGACACGTACAAAACCTTCCATTAATATCCGCGCACTTCGGCTCATGATGGCCTTGGTGACACGCCATTGGCCATCAACTTGGCCAGCCGCTGCACCGACACGCAAGGTGCCGGATGGGTGACCAAAACGAACGGCTTCACGCGCCTCACCACCAGCAGCCAGATTAACCAGCGTGCCGGGAATGGCAGCAGCAGTACCAATCGCCACCGCAGCAGTGCCCATCATGGCGTGATGTAGCTTGCCCATGGACAGCGCACGAACCACTAAGTCGATGTCATCGGCGTTCACGGTTTTGCCGCTGGATGACACATAGTTTGTTGCTGGTGCTACAAAGGCAACCTTGGGCGTGTGCTGACGTGTGGCCGCTTCTTCTGGCGTTTTAATCAGACCCATACGCAAAGCACCGGCAATGCGAATGGCTTCAAAACGAGCCAGTGCTGCCGGGTCTGTGTTAATGGCTTCACGCAATTCTGTGCCGGTGTAACCAATGTCTTGTGCATTCACAAACACAGTAGGGATGCCGGCAGTAATCAAAGTGGCTTTGAGCTTGCCGCCTTTGACGACTTCATCAGCAACGTCTAATTCATCCACCAGATTGCCGGTAGGGAACATCGAGCCGCCATCTTCGCCATCATCGGATGGGTCCATGAACTCCAGCACAATTTCAGCTGCCGGAAAGGTCACGCCATCGAGTTCGAAGTCACCTGTTTCTTGCACTTGGCCATTGCTGACCGGTACATGAGCAATAATGGTTTTATGAATATTGGCCTGCCAAATGCGAACCATACAGACACCGTTTTCCGGAATACGTGATGGATCAACCAATCCTGCATGGATGGCAAAGGCACCGGCTGCCGTGGACAAGTTACCGCAGTTGCCGCTCCAGTCGACAAAGGCTTTGTCGATGGAAACTTGGCCGTAGAGATAATCTACGTCGTGCTCGGGCACGCTGCTTTTAGCCAAAATCACACACTTGGATGTGGATGATGTAGCGCCGCCCATACCGTCGATATGCGCTGAGTAGGGGTCAGGACTACCAATCACGCGCATAAACAGCTTGTCGCGTGCTGGGCCGGGTTGTTGGCAGCTTGCTGGCAAGTCCTGTAAGCGGAAAAACACACCCTTGCTGGTGCCGCCACGCATATAGGTGGCAGGCACTTTTAGTTGCTGACTCATGCCGTGGTTGCCTCCAAGAAGTCCTTGGCAAAGCGCTGCAACACACCACCGGCTTCATACACCGATAGCTCTTCGTCAGAATCTAAACGGCAGGTCACCGGCACTTGCTCGGTCTTGCCATCACGACGATGAATGATCAGCGTTAGCGTAGCGCGTGGTGTGCGTTCACCAACAACGTCATAGGTCTCAGTACCGTCTAGGCCCAAGGTCAGGCGTGTGGTGCCCGGCTTGAACTCCAGTGGTAATACACCCATGCCAATCAGGTTGGTGCGGTGAATACGTTCAAAACCTTCGGCAACAATGGCTTCAACACCGGCCAAACGTACACCTTTAGCAGCCCAGTCACGTGATGAGCCTTGGCCGTAATCGGCGCCAGCAATAATAATCAGCGGCTGTTTACGCTCCATATAGGTCTCAATCGCTTCCCACATGCGGGTGACTTTGCCTTCCGGTTCAATGCGAGCCAATGAGCCCTGTTTGACGCTGCCATCGGGGTTGCGCACCATTTCGTTGAACAGTTTGGGGTTGGCAAAAGTTGCCCGCTGTGTGGTCAAGTGATCACCACGGTGAGTAGCATAAGAGTTGAAGTCTTCTTCTGGTAGACCCATTTTATGCAGGTATTCACCCGCTGCTGAGTCCATCATGATGGCGTTGGAAGGTGATAAATGGTCGGTGGTAATGTTGTCCGGCAGAACAGCCAATGGACGCATGCCAGTGAGTGTACGCTCACCGGCCAAGGCGCCTTCCCAGTAGGGTGGGCGACGAATATAAGTGCTCATTTCGCGCCAGTCATACAATGGTGACACCGCTTTTTCCGAATCTTTTTTCTCGAACATCGGGATATAGATTTGGTTGAACTGTGACGGCTTAACCGACTTAGCAACAATGGCATCAATCTCTTCATCAGATGGCCAAATGTCTTTTAGGCGAATTTCTTTGCCATCGACTACTGCCAGAACATCTTGCTCAATGTCGAAACGGATGGTACCGGCAATGGCATAAGCAACTACCAGTGGCGGTGACGCCAGGAAAGCTTGTTTGGCATAGGGATGGATGCGGCCATCGAAGTTACGGTTGCCAGAAAGCACGGCGGTGGCATAAAGATCACGTTCAATGATTTCTTTTTGGATTTCAGGTTCCAGTGCACCGGACATGCCGTTACAGGTGGTGCAGGCAAACGCCACAATGCCAAAGCCCAGCGCTTCTAAGTCTTCTAACAAACCGGCTTCTTTTAGGTACAACTCAACTACTTTAGAGCCGGGTGCTAGAGATGATTTAACCCATGGCTTACGAACCAGGCCGAGTTGACGGGCATTACGTGCAATAAGACCCGCAGCAATCACGTTGCGTGGGTTAGAGGTGTTCGTACAGGAGGTAATGGCGGCGATGATGACGGCACCATCTGGCATTAAGCCCTGAGCTTCTTCAGCTTTTGCTGAGTCTAAGTTGCCTGAAATGCCACGTGCGGCCAGGTCGGACACTGGCAGACGCTTGTGCGGGTTGCTTGGGCCAGCCATGTTGCGGACGACGCTGGACAGATCAAAGGTTAATACACGCTCGTATTCAGCTGTTTTTAAGCTATCGGACCAGAGCCCGGCTTCTTTGGCATAAGTCTCAACCAGCGCGACTTGTTCATCAGTACGACCAGTTAGGCGCAGATAAGTCAGTGTTTGCTCATCAATCGAGAACATGGCTGCTGTAGCACCGTATTCAGGCGCCATATTGGAGATAGTGGCGCGGTCACCAATGGTTAAACCCGGTACACCTTCACCATAGAATTCGAGGTAAGCACCAACCACTTTTTGTTGGCGCAGGAATTCAGTTAAGGCCAACACGATGTCAGTAGCGGTAATGCCAGGTTGGCGTTTGCCGGTCAGTTCAACACCCACGATATCGGGCAGACGCATCCATGAGGCGCGACCTAACATGACGTTTTCGGCTTCCAAACCACCAACACCAACAGCAATAACACCCAAGGCGTCTACGTGGGGTGTGTGTGAGTCAGTACCTACGCAGGTGTCAGGAAAGGCAAGGCCGTTTTGGTTGTGAATAACCGGCGACATTTTTTCCAGGTTGATTTGGTGCATGATGCCGTTACCAGCAGGAATCACGTCGACGTTATCAAAGGCTGTTTTGGTCCATTCGATAAAGTGAAAACGGTCTTCGTTGCGACGGTCTTCAATATCGCGGTTTTTCTGGAAAGCATCCGGAATATAACCACCACACTCAACTGCCAGCGAGTGGTCAACAATCAGTTGTACTGGCACTACAGGATTTACTTTGGCTGGGTCGCCACCTTGGTCAGCAATGGCATCACGCAGGCCGGCTAAGTCAACCAGTGCGGTTTGGCCAAGAATGTCATGGCAAACCACACGTGCCGGAAACCACGGGAAGTCGCGGTCGCGCTTGCGTTCAATTAGCTGTACCAAACAATCATTAATAATGGCTGGGTCGGCTTTACGGACAATATTTTCAGCATGAATACGGGCAGTGTAGGGCAGACCATCCCATGAGCCGGGCTTGATGGCTTCAACGGCAGCACGTGCGTCGAAGTACTCTAAATTAGTGCCGTTTAAGGGCTTACGAAATTGACTATTCATGGCGGCTTCTCAAATTTGTTGATCAATAATGGGAAAGGGAGACTGTGACGTCTCCCTTTTTGGCTAATGAATTAGCGCTGATCAATTGGCACAAAGGCCAAGTCTTCTGGGCCATTGTAATTGGCCGATGGGCGAATGATTTTGCCGTCAATACGCTGTTCGATGACGTGAGCGCTCCAGCCGGAGGTGCGCGCAATCACGAACAATGGTGTGAACATGGCAGTGGGTACACCCATTACGTGGTAACTAACGGCACTGAACCAATCCAAGTTCGGGAACATTTTTTTGATGTCCCACATCACACTTTCAAGACGTTCGGCGATGTCATACATCTTGGTGTCGCCTTCAGCTAACGACAACTGATGTGCTACTTCTTTAATGACTTTGTTGCGTGGGTCGGAAATGGTGTAGACCGGGTGACCAAAGCCAATCACGACTTCTTTACGGCCGACACGTTCTTTAATGTCAGCTTCTGCTTGATCTGGGTTCTCGTAACGCTTTTGAATTTCAAACGCGACTTCGTTAGCTCCACCGTGCTTAGGACCACGTAATGCACCAATGGCACCCGTAATGGCGGAGTACATGTCTGAACCAGTACCGGCGATAACACGGCTGGTAAAAGTCGAGGCGTTAAATTCATGTTCGGCATAAAGATTCAGCGAGGTGTGCATCGCACGAACCCACTCATCCGATGGTTTTTCACCGTGTAACAAATGCAAGAAGTGACCACCAATAGAATCGTCATCAGTTTCAACTTCAATGCGTTTGCCATTGGTAGAGAAGTGGTACCAGTACAACAGCATGGAGCCCAAAGAGGCCATTAAGCGGTCAGCAATATCGCGGGCACCAGCAATGTTGTGGTCATCTTTTTCCGGCAGTGTGCAACCCAGTGCAGAAACACCACTACGCATGACATCCATAGGGTGGGCGGCGGCTGGCAGGGCTTCTAAAACTGCTTTAACGGAAGCGGGTAAACCACGCAGGCTCTTCAGTTTTTTCTTATAACCAGCCAGTTCAGCCTTATTCGGTAATTTGCCATGTACTAAAAGGTAAGCCACTTCTTCGAATTCGCACTGTGCAGCCAACTCAAGAATGTCATATCCACGGTAGTGCAGGTCATTACCAGTGCGTCCTACCGTACATAACGCGGTATTGCCGGCTGCAACGCCTGATAAGGCAACGGATTTCTTGGCTTTTGGTAGCACGACTTGTGCGTCAGACATGGTGAATCTCCTGTCAGAGGATGTGGTTTTTTCGAGTCATCGAGTCTACGCTAATTTACACGTAGTTTTTACTAGTTCAATGCATAGCAGATGTTGTGCCAGTTTTAGCGATGAACGCCAAGTTATTGTATTTAATGTAGTTATTTATTATGACGTAGATTTTGCAAGGAATTTATTGTTTCAGTGTTTCGCTCATGTTTCAATTTATGAAACGTATGTCTCAAGAGTGAAACATGAAGCCATTATTGGTAGTCGTTGCCACCCGTTATTTAGCGGAGCAAATTCGCGCCATTGTGCCGGCCTATTCAGCAGTTGCAGATTTCCGAATTGTTGATGCAGCACTTGATGAGGCGATTGAAACCTTACAAACATTAGCCAGCGCTAGTAGACCGTTTGCTGTGGTTGCCGCTGGCGCTAGCGCAAAGACATTACGCACAGCGATTAGTCAGCCGGTGGTGCAAATCAGGGTCGGTGGTTTTGACATCATGCAGGCGCTGATTCAGGCCCGCCGTTTTGGTCAGCGCATTGTGATTGTCACACGGGTGGGTTTAGGTGATGAGTTCTCCGCCATGCGCCCAGTGCTCAATTTAAGCCTAGAGCAGCGTCCATATCATAATCACCAAGATGCCGAGCTGATTCTGAAAGAGCTGAGTGTGCAACCGGGTGTTGTTATTGTCGGCTCCAGTCAGATTGTGCATTTGGCTAATCATTATGGGCTGCCGGGGGTACTGATTTATTCCGAGACGGCCATCCGACAAGCCATTGATGATGCCATGGAACGTTTAGAAATAACCCGCGTGGAGGCAGCCAAGCGTGATCAGCTCACGCAGGTTTTGGCCAGCCTGAACGAAGGGGTGATTGCAGTTGATGCCCAAGAGCAGGTGCTGGCGATGAACCCAGCGGCTGAGCAGCTCATTGGTGTGGTGGCTGACTGGGCAAAAGGCAGAGCCTTGTCATCGTTAGCCGCCAGTTTATCGCTGGCCCATGTATTAGCAGACGGTGTTGTCCGTCGTGATGAAGTAGTTGCTTATAAAGGTCGCAACTTGGTGATTAATCGTTTGCCCTTGTTGGAGGGTGATAAAACCACCGGGGCCTTATTAACGTTTCAAGAAGCCAGCCGTATTGATGAGGCGGGGCGCCGTCTACGCCGCGCCAATGTGAATAAACAATTCCAAGCGCGCTGGTTGATTGATGACATTGTTGGTGAGTCCGACGTAATGAAGTGGGTTAAAAGTCTGGCGCAACGTTTTGCTGAGTCAGATTCTGGGGTGTTAATTCAGGGTGAGTCCGGTACGGGTAAAGAGTTATTTGCACAAGGTATTCATCGTGCTAGTGCCCGTAAGGCCTTTCCATTTGTGGCGCTGAATTGTGCGGCCTTGCCAGAAAACCTGTTAGAGAGTGAGCTATTTGGTTATGAGGAAGGTGCTTTTACTGGCAGTCGTCGTGGTGGTAAGCCAGGCCTGATTGAGCTGGCGGATAAAGGCACCTTGTTTTTGGATGAGATTGGCGACATGCCAATCAGCCTGCAAACCAGACTATTACGTGTATTGCAGGAGCGCGAAGTGATTCGCTTGGGCTCAACAGAGCCAACGCCGATCAATATCCGCGTGATTGCTGCTACCCATGTCGACCTTGATCAGGCGGTAGTCCAAGGTCAGTTTCGTGCTGATTTGTATTACCGGCTTAATATTTTGCGCTTACAGCTGCCGGCTCTGCGTGAGCGTGGCAGTGATATGGCGTTGCTGGCCGAGCAGCTGCTGCGTCGTGAATTAACGCGGCATGGTATGTCGGCGCCTTTGGCGCCCTTGCTAGATTGGATTTTGCAACACAGCGAAGATTATGACTGGCCCGGTAATGTGCGCGAATTAGAAAACTTATGTGAGCGAGTGGTGGTTTGTTATGCCATGGAGCCTACGCTCAACTCACCATTATTATTTGCCATGCTGCCTGAGTTTGGCCGCTCTGCTGCGCATGCAGTCTCCAAGCTTGAAGGCACCGAGAGTTTGTCTATCGAGCAGGTGGTTTCTGATTGCCAAGGAGATTTAACGGCAGCTGCCAAGGTTTTGGGCATTAGCCGAACCACCTTATGGCGCAGGCGACGTAAGCAGTAGTACAAATTAAGCCATTAAATTGCTTTATCTTCTTGGTAATCATTCTCATTTAAATTATCATGCCGGCCATGACTGTTATGGCGAACCACTCAACTGAACTGACCAAACCTGCTAATGCCATCGGCTTAGCGGTTGCCGTTTTGTTGCATGCGACAGTTTTTGCAGGCATTTATTGGCAAAGTACTCAGGTGGTCCCTCCTCAAGTTGCTAGTCTTTCAGTGCGTATGCTGCCCGCTGCCGCGGAAGTGATTCAGCCGCAACCAGTGCCTAAGCCGCCTATACCAAAACCAGTCGTACCAGAGCCTAAAAAAGCCGAAGTAAAACGCGTTAAGACAGATGCGCCAGCACCTGTTAAGGCCGAGCCCAAACCGGCAGAGCCTAAACCAGAGCCAGTAAATGAAGTGGTTCAAGCTTCTGCAGCAGCCGCAAATGAAAGTGCTGCTGCATTGAATTCGTCTGTCGTAGCCCCCCGTTTTGACGCGGCTTATTTGAATAATCCTTCCCCTGCCTATCCAATGCAGTCACGCCGTTTAAATGAGGCGGGAAGGGTGTTACTACGAGTACAAGTGAGTGAGACGGGCAATGCTTTACAAGTACAACTACATCAATCCAGTGGCTATTCTCGTTTAGATCAGGCAGCGTTAGACGCAGTCAAACGTTGGCGCTTTGTGCCTGCAAGGCGTGGTGATATTGCAATTTCTGAGTGGGTGATTGTGCCCATTACGTTTAATTTGACACGGTGATGAGATGAACAACTCAATGGGGTTTCAAAGTTTTTTAGCGCAAGCGGATGGTGTTGCTTGGTTTGTGCTGACGGTATTGGTCGTTATGTCGATTGGTACTTGGTACTACATCATGACCAAGTCTTGGCAGTACTTTAAAACGCGTGACCGCTCACGTGATTTTGTGAAGGATTTTTGGGCGTCTCCCAGTCTAGAAGCGGTTGCTCGTAAATTGCGTAGTACAGGCATTACCGATCCATTTTCTCATTTGGTGCACCACGGCTTTACCGCTGTTGAGCAGCACCAAGCTCGTAATCAAAATAGCTTGATTGAGGCAGGTTCCGCAGAGGACTTTTTAACGCGCTCACTGAAGCGTGCTATCGATCAAGATAAGGCTAGATTGGAAAGTGGATTAACGTTTTTGGCCACGGTGGCCTCGAGTGCACCTTTTGTTGGTCTTTTTGGTACTGTGTGGGGTATTTACCATGCACTGTTAGCCATTGGTGCTAGCGGCCAGGGTGGTTTGGATCAAGTTGCCGGTCCAATTGGTGAAGCGTTGATTATGACTGGCCTTGGTTTGGCAGTCGCCATTCCGGCAGCCGTTGCATATAACGTATTCGTGCGTTTGAACCGTAATACCTTGGTCAGCCTTAATGGCTTTGCGCATGATGTCTTTGCCTTCTTATCAACTGGCCTAGCGACTGGCAGTTTGCTGAGTGACTTTCATAACACCAGTGATCGTGTAATTTCTCGTGCTCGAAGTGCACAACTGCCCGAGCAGGGAGTCAACTAATCATGGCTTTTGGCTCATTTGAAAAAGGCGAAGAGATTGAAGCAAATGCTGAAATCAATATGGTGCCTTTTATTGATGTGATGTTGGTGTTGCTGATTATTTTTATGATTACTGCGCCACTGATGACTCAGGCCGTGAAAGTAGATTTACCGCAGGCCAGCAGTCAGCAAGTGGCTCCGGCTGGTAAGCCGATCGAATTGGTTATTGAGGCAAGTGGTGCAGTATCTGTTAATCAGCAGGCTGTAAGCTTGGCAGATTTAGAGAGAGTGTTGAGTCAGTTTTCAGCAGAAGATGAAGTGCATTTTCGTGCTGATAAAACTACGTCATATGACGTGGTAGCACAGGTATTGGCTGCAGCGGCTGGCGCAGGGTTGGCGAAAATTGGCTTTGTCACCGACCCTGTGCCTGCAAAATAAAGCTTTAAGCGTTACGGCGTCTGGCGTAAACAGATGCCTTGTTATCTGCTGAATGCTGATAGGTTTCAGCAAAGTCTTCTAGACCCTTAATCGCCACTAAAGCGTCTTTATCATCGGGTACCACATGGGCGTCAAAACCAACACGGCGCTGATAAAACAGCGTGTCTTTGAAGACATCACCCATGGCGCGTAACTCACCGGTATAACCATAACGTGTACGTAGTAAGTACGCAGTGGAGTAGCCGCGACCATCAGCAAAGGCAGGGAAGTTGACAGCAATGAGGTCAAGCTTTTGGCAGTCTTGCGCCAAACTTTCGGCAAATTGGTCAGACTCCAAAAACACACCCTTACGCAGTGGGTGCGCTAATAGTTGCTCGCGATGTTGCTGCCAAGTGCTTAAACCAACTAACACATCCTGCATGGGCAATGACAGGTGGCCGTCGACGGCATCAATTTGTACATAGGTGTTTTGCGCAATTTCACTGCCCTTAATCAGCGTTGGCATAAACGCGCTCCTTAAACGGTTCAATACCGACTCGGCGGTAGGTCTGCAAGAATGTTTCACCGTCTTGGCGAAGATCTAAATAGGTGTTCAAAATTTCTTCAATGACGCTGGCCATGTCGTCAGCTTCAAACGATGGGCCTAAAATATTACCGATGCTGGCATCATGATCGGCGCTGCCACCAAGACTAACTTGGTAGAACTCAGCGCCTTTTTTGTCCACACCTAAAATGCCGATGTGACCAACGTGGTGGTGGCCACAAGCATTCATGCAACCCGAGATATTTAGGTCAATTGGGCCAAGATCATAAACTTCTTCCAAGTCGTCATAACGACGTTGAATTTGATCAGCAATAGGAATGGATTTGGCATTTGCTAGTGAGCAATAGTCGCCGCCGGGGCAACAAATAATATTCGTCAAAAAGCCAATATTAGCCGTGTCAAAGCCCAAGCCTTTTAGTGCCTGATACAGCTCAGCCAGATCGTCTTGGCGAACATCAGACAACACCACGTTTTGTTCATGTGTGGTACGCAGCTCACCAAAGCTAAAACGATCAGCCAAGTCAGCAATGGCATCCATTTGTTCGCTGGTCATATCGCCTGGCGCAATGCCAGTACGTTTTAGCGACAGGGTAACAATGCGGTAGCCTGGCTTTTTATGCGCATGTGTATTGCGTGACAACCAGTTATCAAACGCAGGGTCGGCTTGACGTGCTTGGTTTAATGCGGCTGATTCGGCTGACAATGTTTCATATTCAGGTTCGGTAAAAAAGCTAGCCAGACGATCAAACTCTTCCGCTGGTACGGTTAACGGGCCATTTTTTAAGTGAGCAAACTCAGCTTCTACTTGCTCGGCAAATACTTCTGGCGTTAACGCTTTAACCAAAATTTTAATGCGTGCTTTGTACTTATTGTCACGACGGCCATGCAGGTTATAAACCCGCAGTACCGCATCTAAATAAGCAATAAGGTCTTGCTGAGGCAGGAAGTCTTTGATGACGACGCCAACAATCGGTGTACGACCCAAGCCGCCACCGACCAAAATGCGATAACCCAACTCACCGGCTGCATTTTTAACCAGATAAACACCAATGTCGTGCACCTGAGTGGCTGCACGATCTACATCCGGATGAGCATTCACAGCGATTTTAAATTTACGCGGTAGGAAGGCAAATTCGGGGTGGAAAGTTGACCACTGGCGAATTAACTCACAGGTTGGGCGTGGGTCGGCAAGTTCGCCAGCCACAACACCGGCAAATTGGTCGGTAGTGGTGTTGCGAATACAGTTGCCACTGGTTTGAATGGCATGCATTTCAACTTGTGCTAGCTCCGCTAAAATTTCTGGTACATCTTCCAACTTTGGCCAGTTCAGCTGAATGTTTTGGCGTGTACTAACATGCGCATAACCACGGTCATAACGACGAGCGATGTCAGCAATACGACGCAGCTGGGTGCTAGACATCATGCCGTACGGCACAGCAATACGCAGCATGGGCGCAAAGCGTTGAATGTATAGGCCGTTTTGTAGGCGGAGAGGGCGAAATTGATCTTCACTCAAATCGCCTGCTAAATAGCGAGCGGTTTGGTCGCGAAATTGATTCACGCGATCATCGACTACTCGTTGATCAAAGGCATCGTAACGATACATAGAGCTATTACCCAGCGGATACAAAATAGGCCGCCATCATAGCAGTCGCTGTAAACCAGTGAAAATGGAATTTACTGAGTCTCTTTATCATCAAAACTGATAATCAAATTAATTGATTACCGTTTGTCCAACAATCATGCATTAGACTGGTGGCTGACATTGGCTGTGCTAGCATAGCTCGAGTTTTTAACCTCCTGATGACACGAGATTGCTGGGCATGAGTTTTCGCGCAACAGAAAGTTTGGCATTGCAAATTGCACAGCATGTGGGTGAGCAAATCGTCTCGGGTGATTTGGTCGAGGGCGAGCGCATTCAAGAAATGCGCATTGCTGCCGAACTGCAAGTGAGCCGTGGCTCAGTGCGTGAAGCACTGCTTATTTTACAGCGTCGTCACTTAGTTGAAATTTTCCCTCGTCGTGGTGCGGTGGTGGCAGAGTTGTCACCCCATATGATTAAAGGTTTGTACGAAATCATCGTGCTCATCTTCAGTTTAATTGTGCGCAAAACTGCCGAAGTATGGCGGCAAGAAGACTTGGCGCCATTTATGAATGGTGTTAATGATCTGCAAACAGCTGTTCAAAGCCGAGATATCGAAAGTTTTTATAACGGAAGCTTTGATATCCTCCGCCGTGCGCAACACTTCACTAACAACCCATTTTTAGATGACATGCTAGATGACTTGCAGCCATCGATGCAGCGTTCGTTCTATTTGGCGCTGCAAGTTAATCGGCGTGAATTAGATGAGTCATACGCTTTCTTAAAGGGCGTTTTAGACGCAGTCATGTTGCGACAGGGTGAGCGGGCGGCGGAATTGGTTGAAGAGTTTTGTTTACATCAACGAAACTTGGTTTTGGAGTCCTTGTTGCGAGCTAAACAAATCGAAATGGCTTGGGCCAGACGGCAGCGCCGCTAAAGGAACATCATGCGTTTAAAAACAATTAAATTAGCGGGCTTTAAATCATTTGTTGATCCTACAAGCGCACACTTTCCGACTAATTTGTCGGCGGTGGTAGGGCCAAATGGTTGTGGTAAATCAAACGTCATTGATGCTGTGCGTTGGGTGATGGGCGAAAGCTCAGCCAAAAACCTGCGCGGCGAAAATATGACGGACGTCATTTTTAACGGCTCTATGGGGCGTAAGCCCGTTGGCCAGGCGTCAATCGAGTTGATTTTTGATAACGCGGATAGCTCCTTGGGTGGTGAGTACGCGCAATACGCTGAGATCTCAATTAAACGTATTGTGACGCGTGATGCTCGTTCGGATTACTTCTTAAATAACACCCGCTGCCGTCGCAAAGACATTACCGATATCTTCTTAGGCACCGGCTTAGGGCCACGCTCATACGCCATTATTGAGCAGGGTATGATTTCGCGCTTGATTGAGTCCAAGCCGGAAGAGCTGCGTGTGTATATCGAAGAGGCGGCTGGTATTTCTAAGTACAAAGAGCGCCGTCGCGAAACTGAAAATCGCATGCGCCATACTCGTGACAACTTAGATCGTCTAAATGATGTTCGCGAAGAAATGGGGCGTCAGCTGCAGCATTTGGAAAAACAGGCCAAAGACGCTGAAAAGTACAAAGAATTAAAAGAGGAAGAGCGTTTACTAAAAAGCCAATTATTGGCTCTGCGCTGGCGTGGCCTGCGCGACCAAGTTGGCTTACAAGAGGCCAAAATCGCTGAGCTTGAAGTGGCTTTAGAGGCGGCTATTGCATCGCAGCGTGAATATGAAACCAAGTTAGTCAATGATCGTGAAACTCAGTTTGGTTTAAGTGATGAGTTTAATCGTGTGCAAAGTGCGTATTACCAAATTGGCGGTGATATTGCGCGCTTACAACAGGCTCAGCGTTTCCGAGAGGAACGTTTATCAGAGCTTAAAGCGTCAGAGGCAGCACTAGAGCGCCAGTTAGATCAGGCGCGAAGCTTGCGCGAACAAGATCAACTTGCATTAGAAACAGTTCAGTCTGAACAATTGAGCCTTGAGCCCGCGCTAGCTTTATTAGCGGCCGAGCTAGAGGCGGCAACTACGCAGCTCCATGAAGCGGAAGCTGCATTGAATGAGTGGCAGCAGCGTTGGGATCACTTTAATCAGCAGTCGCAAGGGCCACGCCAACGTGCTGAAGTTGAGCAATCGCGCATTGTGCATTTAGAGCAATCCTTGCGTCGTCACAATGAGCGTCAAAGTCGACTAGATCAAGAGCAAACCAGCCTAAATGCAGGACCACTTGAGTCAGAATTAGCTGCTCTTCATGAGCAGTTAGAGAATGATCGTGAGTTACTTAGTCAAGATGAGTTACGTCTTGAGGATGTTGTGGAGCAAGTTCAACATAGCCGACAGGCTATGCTCGATAGCGCTACTGAAGTTGATAATTTAAGGCAGTCTTTGCAGGCGCTGCGCGGCCGTGAGTCCGCGTTAGAAGCGTTGCAAGAAGCGGCGGCTAAAGGACGTCAGGGTTTAAATGAATGGCTCACTGAGCGCCAAATTAACGCTAAACCTATTACGGCTAGCTTGCGGGTCGCTGCTGGCTGGGAAGCCGCGGTTGAAACGGTTTTAGGGCCGGTTCTACACAGTGTGGAAGTCAGTGATATTGCCGATGTTGCCAATCATTTGTCATCACTCAAAACAGGTCAAATCAGCCTGACGGATAGTCGTTATAGTGCTCAAAGTTTTACTGCTAAGGCTGGATCATTAGCGCAGCATATTGAACAGGGTCCGTCTTGGTTATTGGCGCAATTGACCAGTATTGGTACAGCAAAAAATTTAGTTGAAGCACTGGCAAAGCGTTCGGAGCTAACGGAAGAGCAGTCGTTGATTACGCCAGAAGGTTATTGGTTGGGGCGTTATTGGTTGCGTTATCGTGCTGGCCAAGAAGATCCAGCGCTTGGTGAGTTAGCGCGTCGTCGTGAGCTTGAGTCATTGCAGGCAGAGCGCGAGCAAATTGATGTTTCACTACAGCAAGCACAGTCTTTGCAGCAAGCTCATCGTGACGCCTTAAAAAATGCAGAACAATTACGTGAGCAGATTCAGCGTGAGCTAACGACTCGGCAGCGGGCCTGTGGGGAAGTACAAGCACAAATTGGTGCTCGCCAAGTAAGACTTGAGCAATTTATTGCTCGTCGTGAACGCTTAAGCCAAGACCTTGTTGATGTGCGTATGCAGGTTGAGGCTGATCAAGAAAGCTTGGCTGAAGCACGTTTGCTTTTGCAGACTGCACTCGATGAAATGACGAATGACACACGCGAACGTGAGCAATTGATGCAAACGCGAGATCATTTGCGTTTAAGTTTTGATCAAGCACGTCAGCAACAACGTGAACGCCGTGACGCTCAGCACCAAACCGCATTGCAGTCACAGAACCTGCAGGCGCGCGCCGCCGGTTTACGTAATGGCCTGCAGCGGATTGATGAGCAATTTGAGAGCCTGCAAGAGCGTCGTGAAGCATTGGCCGAACAAATGATGACGTTGAACATGCCCGAAGACGCTGGCATGGATGATCTTGATACGCTATTGGCACGGCATGTTGAAGCGGAAAAACAATTGGCAGAAGTGCGTGATCAGGTCGAAGCCATACAGGCGAGCCTACGTGAAGCTGAAGCAGGCAAGGCGCGTGCTGAGCAGCAAGTGCAAAGTATTCGTGAACAATTACAAAGCCTGCGTATGAGCTGGCAAGAGGCGCTAACTCGTCGCGAGGCACAACAAGAGCAATTAGATGAAGCTGGAGCAATCCTAGAGGATGTCTTGGCCAGTCTGCCGGAGGTCATCACTGAGAATAGCTGTCAGTTAGACTTGGAGCGTATCGGTGTAAGAATAGCCCGTTTGGGTGCAATCAACTTGGCTGCGATTGATGAATACCAAACTCAATCTGAACGTAAAATTTACTTGGATCAACAAGATGCCGATTTGCGAGAAGCATTAGAAACACTGGAAAATGCAATTCGTAAAATTGATCGTGAGACTAGGGCGCTGTTTAAAGAAACATTTGATAAAGTGAATACAGGTCTTCAAGCCCTATTCCCCAAAGTGTTTGGTGGCGGCTCGGCATATCTTGAATTAACAGGTGATGATTTGCTGGAGGCGGGCGTAACAATTATGGCCAGACCACCTGGCAAACGAAACTCCACAATTCATCTGTTGTCGGGTGGTGAAAAGGCGCTAACTGCATTGTCGTTGGTTTTTTCTATTTTTCAGCTTAATCCAGCGCCATTTTGTATGCTTGATGAGGTTGACGCACCGCTAGATGATGCTAACGTTGGACGCTTCGCGAGATTGGTTGAACAAATGTCTGAACAAGTTCAGTTTATCTACATTACTCATAATAAAATTGCGATGGAAATGGCAAAACAGTTAATGGGCGTGACTATGCAAGAGCCGGGTGTTTCACGCTTGGTTACCGTTAATTTGGACGAGGCCGCTGCATTGGCATCGCAATAATGAAAAAATTAGCTTTAAAGCGAGCAGTGACATGAGCCAACCTGTAATCGTCATCCTTGTCATTACTGTTATTGCCGTCGCGTTATATTTTTTTGTATGGCGACCGCGAGCACAACGTCTGCGATTAAAAATTGAGCGCATCCCTAGCAAGCGTTTAGATGATACGCCTGAGCCCACTGAAATTATTGGCTCAGTTCGTGTAAAGCCACGACAAGAGCCGCGTCTAGATTCAAATGTTGACGAACAATCGGCACCAGTAATTGATCCTGTTATTGAGCCGTATGTTGAACCTGTAATTGAGGAAGTCAAAAGCGAGCCTGCTAAACCGCTCGAGCAAGTGGATATGTTTCCTGACGAACCGCTTCCAGAGGCTGTCGAAAAAGTTTACTACATCCATGTCATGTCTAATCACTCAGGTTTTACCGGCTCAGAGTTGCTGCGTTGTATGCTGCAATATGGCCTACGTTTTGGTGAGATGGATATTTTTCATCGTCATGAAAGTCCATCAGGACGTGGTGAGATATTATTTAGCATGGCGCAAGCGGTGGAGCCGGGCACATTTGATATTGATGAGATGGATCGCAGTTTAATTGCGGGTGTAACCTTTTTTATGAGCCTGCCGGGTTATAAAAGTCTTATTGCCTTTGACCTGCTAGTGGATACAGCTCGCCGTTTGGCCAATGAATTAGACGGTGAGTTATTAGATTCCAGTACTCAAGTCATTAGTGTTGAGCAATTGGAATTATGGCGCCAAGAAGTGGTAAAACTTGAGCGTCATGTCTAAAGATCTAGCCATTAGCCGACTGCAAACATTACGTCACCAACTGCAAGATCATGCGTATCGTTATTACGTTCTAGCTGAGCCCGCTTTGCCGGACGCTGATTACGACGCTTTATTTCAAGAGCTATTAGCGATTGAAGCTAAGTTTCCCGAGCTGATCACTGCCGACTCACCCTCGCAACGTGTGGGGGCCAGTTCTGACTCCGCCTTTACGCCAGTGACACATCAAGTGCCCATGTTGTCTTTGGACAATGTGTTTAATGCCGAAGACTGGCAGGCTTTTGATCGTCGTGTGCGCGACCGTATTGACTGGCAGTTAGCGGTAGGTGTGCCATATGCCTGTGAGCCTAAGTTTGATGGCTTAGCCGTGAGCTTACGCTACGAGCAAGGTGTATTAGTGCAGGCTGCCACTCGTGGTGACGGTCAAGTGGGTGAAGACATTACAGCTAATGTGCGTACCATCAGCTCGGTGCCTTTGCGCTTGCAAGGTAGTAACCCGCCTGCCTTGTTAGAGGTTCGCGGAGAGGTAGTAATGCCTCGCTCTGGCTTTGAGCAATTAAATCAACGCCAGTTGGCACAAAATGAAAAGCCGTTTGCCAACCCACGTAATGCCGCCGCGGGTGCACTGCGTCAGCTCGATGCCAGTATTACCGCTAAGCGTCCCTTAGATTTTTATGCTTATGCGATTGCAGCAATCGACGGCATGCCTTGGCCTGCAACTCACAGCTTGTCATTACGCACATTAAAACAATTCGGCTTTCGTATTTCCGACTTGGCTCAGTCTGGTAATGGTGTTGATTTTGTTCAACGTTGTTGGCAGCAGTTATTAGCGCAGCGCAATCAGCTGGACTTTGACATTGATGGCATGGTGATCAAAGTGGATGATCGCAGCCTGCAACTAAGCCTTGGATTTGTTTCGCGGGCACCGCGTTGGGCAGTGGCTTATAAGTTTCCTGCGGAAGAAAAAACCACCACCTTGTTAGCGGTGGACTTTCAGGTAGGGCGTACTGGTGCGATTACGCCGGTAGCACGCCTAGCGCCTGTTAATCTAGGTGGTGTCATGGTTAGCAATGCCACCTTGCATAATATGGATGAAATTAACCGCCTCGACCTAAGGCCGGGTGATACGGTGATTGTTCGTCGTGCCGGTGATGTGATCCCCAAGGTCACTGGCCGTGTTGATGATGAAGCACATCAGCAGAGGGCAATCGTGACGCTACCGAGTCATTGCCCCGTCTGTGACTCTGCCGTATCACGTATCGAAGGCGAAGTGGTGGCACGTTGTACCGCTGGGCTGTTTTGTCCGGCGCAACGCAAAGAGCGTTTACGCCATTTTGCTTCACGTCGCGCCATGGATATTGAAGGCTTGGGTGAAAAATGGGTGGATTTGCTGGTTGAAGCCGGCCTATTGCATTCCAGTGCTGATATTTATCAACTCAGTAAGGAGCAGCTGCTTAGCTTGCCACGGATGGGTGAAAAGTCTGCTGATAACTTGATCGCCGCCATCAGCCGAAGTCGTGAAACTACATTGCCACGGTTTTTATATTCACTTGGTATTCCCGATGTCGGGGAAACCACGGCCTTACAATTAGCAGGTCAATTTGGCAGCCTAAAGGCTTTATTGGCGGCTGATGAAGCCGCGCTGTTGGCTACTCCCGATGTCGGACCAGTGGTAGCAAAAGCGATCTTAGACTTTTTGTCTGAGCCCCATAATCAGCAGGTTATTCAAGCGCTGTGTGATGCCGGTGTGCGCTGGCAAGACCAAACGGCACGTCAAGATATCGCTCAGCCGTTGGCGGGTCAGACTTGGGTGTTAACTGGGACTCTGTCTGGTATGACCCGAGATGAAGCCACTGACAAACTGCGCTCATTAGGTGCCAAGGTCAGTGGCAGTGTGTCTGCTAAAACGGCAGTCGTAGTCTCTGGTGATGCGGCTGGCTCAAAACTGGATAAAGCATTATCACTCGGAGTGACAGTGTGGGATGAGAGCGCTCTCACAGCATTTTTTGCGGAGCAGGGTCTGTGATTCGTGTTTTAGCGTTATTACTGCTGCTGATATTGTCCGGTTGCAGCACCATGCCGCCGACAAACTCGACCAATTTATGCTCGGTGTTTACGCAAAAAAAAGCATGGACACGACCCGCACTACAGGCCGAGCTTAAGTGGGAAATACCTGTGCCGGTGATGATGGCAACCATTTTTCATGAGTCCAGTTATCGCGCAAAAGCTAGGCCGTCAAGACGTTACTTTCTCGGTTTCATTCCAGGACCAAGACGCAGCTCAGCTTATGGTTATGCACAAGCTATAGATGGTACATGGGGCGACTACGTTGATCGTAACAATCGTTGGTTTGCCTCACGCGATAACTTTGCCGATGCCATCGATTTTGTCGGCTGGTATCACAACAATAGTGTGCGTCGAAATGGCATCACTCCAAATGATGCATATAATTTATATTTGGCTTATCACGAAGGTAATGCCGGTTATGCGCGCCGTACCTTTGAACGCAAACCGTGGTTAATGAATTATGCGCGTCGTGTTGAGCAAACCAGCAACAACTATCAGCAACAGCTTACTCGCTGCCCACTTCGTTAAGCTGGCCCCGGCGCCATTGCCTTAGCAAAAATCGGTCAGGTCGCAAAGCAAGGTAAAACGGTTCAAATTTGCCCGGAGCTGTGCCAGTTAAGTTATTGGCAATAAGCTCGGCTGCTACCCAAGCCTGACTAAAGCCTTTTGAACCATGGCCTAAGCTTACCTGCAGGCGTTGCGGCATGTTGGTGGGCCATTGCGGGTTTCGCGCCCAAGACTCAGTCGTTAATTTGTCTTTCAGCACCTGCATGTCGGGCAAGGCACCCACCAATGGCAGATAGTCTGGCGTTTGCCAGCGTAAACTCGCTCGGGCTCGCCATAACGACACATTGGGTAGTTTATCCATCAACTGCGGCAGCCATTGTGCCAAGGCATCTCGATTACTAAGCTGATCTTCAGTACTCGGGCTGCAATCTGTTCGACCGCGTTGAAAAGTCGCGCCTAGGCAGAACTCGTTGGCCGCCGTCGGTGCAAGGTAACCACCATAAGCAATGGCCACCTTAGGCCCACTTTCATAGGTAAAGGATGAAATCTGGCCACGCACGGGTTTGATTGGCAAGCTTGCGGTCGGTTTTAACCTTTGCGCCTCACCTGCGTTAGCAATGACTAAGTAGGGTGCGGTAAAACGATGATGTTCACATGCTGCATGCCATTGTTGGCCGTCATCATGGACGGATAAGACTTCAGTTTCGCTCACCAGATTAATTAATGGATGCGATAACAAGGCACTGAGCATTCCCTGTGGGTTAATGACACCTGCTTGAGGAAGCCAGTAGGCATTATGCGTAATGTTAATGCCTGCTTGTATTGATGCCTGTTCAGCACTCAGTGGCCAGACATAGTGCTGATTCCAAGGATGCTGATCATCAATAATGTGCTGGTCTTCATCGTGAGGGCGTAGCCACAGAACTCCCGTCTGCTGAAAATGCGTGGCCAAACGGGGATCTTGTAAAACAGACAATGTGTGTAAATAGGCAAAGCTGTGTAAGTTGCTGCTTAAGTCTGCGGCCTTCACCAGTTTGGGGTAGAGCAAAGCAGCGGGGTTGCCTGAGCCGCCATGACCCGGCTTATTGGCTTCTAAAACGGTGACATTTAAGCCGCGCTCTGCCAACGTCCACGCCGCACTGGCGCCAGCAATGCCGGCACCTATAACCAATACATCAGGTTTAGGGCAGGACACGTTTAAACGGCTTTACCGTGACTTGAGCATAAACACCAGCAGCGACATAAGGGTCGGCATCAGCAAATGCCTGTGCCGCACTTAAGCTGTCAAATTCTGCAATGATCAAGCTGCCAGTAAAACCTGCGGGACCTGGGTCTTCACTATCAATGGCTGGATGAGGCCCAGCTACTAATAATCTACCTTCAGCTTGTAGCTGTTTTAAGCGCTCAATATGCGCTGGCCTGGCTGCTAAGCGCTGGCTTAGGGAGCCTGCTTTGTCTTCAGCAATAATGGCATACCACATAGTCTGTCCTACTTATTCGTTGGGCTGCTTGGTCTCTTTGATAGCGCCAATACGCACCAACCAAATGCCTTGCAAAATAATAAAAATAAAGGTCATGGCCAAACTGCCAAACAGCTTAAAGTCCACCCAAAACTCTGGGTGATAAACCACGATATAAGCGTTTGCTACGGCCGAGATTAAGAAAAAAGCAACCCAGCTTAGGTTCAGCTTTTGCCATTGGGCATCGTTTAGGTTTAATGCGGCACCCATCATGTGTTCAGCTAATGGTTTGTGGCCAATGTACTGGCTGCCCAAGAAGATCAATGCCAATAAGACATACACGCCGGGCGCTTTCCACTGTAAAAAAGCTTCATTGTTTAAGGCAACGGTAAGTCCGCCTAAAATGAAGGTGGCGCCTACCGTAATCCACTGGCCAGTTTCGAGCTTGCGGGTCTTTAACCAGATGGCGCCATAAATAATACCCACGGCAATCATTAAGGTAATAGCGGCTACCAATACACCACTGGTTTTATACGCAATAAAAAACGCCACAATCGGCAGGAAATCGAGCAAAGCTTTCATTCACCTAGTCCAGTTCTGTTATAAAGTCAGGCATCTTAATGCAGCAGCAAAGCCACGCCAAGGAAACACGCATGCCACTGGTGGATTTACATAGCCATAGTCACTACTCCGACGGCAGTTTAGCGCCGGCGGATTTGGTTGCTTTGGCGGCGCGCGCCGGTATTACCATGCTGGCATTAACCGATCACGACAGTGTTGATGGGCTGGTAGAGGCACAAGCCGCGGCTGATGAGCATGGCATTCAGCTGGTGCCAGGTGTTGAACTATCAACCATTTGGAATGGCCAAAGTATTCATATTGTTGGTCTGGGTATAAACCCAACTGAGCCCAGTCTTCAGCGTGGTTTGGCGCAACAAGCACAAGCCAGAGCCGATCGTGCTAAAGCTATCGGCGATCGACTCAGTGAACTAGGCATGCCTGGTGCGTATGAAGGCGCGTTAGCTTTAGCCAATAGCCCAGATGCTATCAGCCGTACACATTACGGTCAGTGGCTGTTGGAAAAGGGCCATGTCACGCATGTGCAGCAGGCATTTGATAAGTATTTAGGTCCACGCAAACCAGCGTCTGTACCCATGCCTTGGGCCAGTTTGTCTGAGGTGATTAACTGGATTAAACAGGCGGGTGGGGTAGCGGTTATTGCTCATCCTGGGCGTTATCCCTTAACACGCACTAAGTTGCGTGCTTTGTTGGCTGATTTTGTTGCCGCAGGTGGTGAGGCGATGGAAGTGGCTACCGCAACTGAAAAGCCAGAAATGATTAAGTATTTAGCGCAGTTATCGCGTCAGTTTGGCTTGTTAGCTTCGCAAGGCAGTGACTATCACGGCAAGCCCGCACCGTGGATTGCCCTGGGTCGATTTGCCAATTTGCCCAGTGGCTGTGAACCCGTATGGACACGTTGGTTAGGAGAAACGTTGCAATGACCCAGCATTGGCATATACACCCGGACAATCCGCAACCACGCTTGTTAAAACAAGCGGCGGAGCGTTTGCAGGCAGGTGGGTTAATTGTGCTGCCTACCGATGCCAGTTATGTCTTGGCCTGCCAAATCGGTGATCGTGATGCGCTAGAGCGCATGCGTCGACTGCGTAAGCTCGACGATCAACATCATATGACCTTGATGTGTCGTGACTTATCCGAGATTGGCACTTATGCCAAAGTGGATAACCCGACCTTTCGTTTGCTCAAAGCGCATACGCCTGGCACCTATACCTTCATTTTGAATGCAACGCGTGAAGTGCCCAAACGGCTTATGCACCCCAAGCGTCAGTCCATAGGCATTCGTGTGCCCGCGCACCCAGTTCCATTGGGTTTAATGGAGATTTTGCAGGAACCATTATTGACCTGTAGCTTGATTATGCCCGGCGACACTGAGCCTATGGACGACCCGGAAATGATTAATGACCTGCTGCAGCGTCAGGTTGAATTGGTGTTAAACGCAGGGTTTGGCACCTTAATGTCGACCACGGTGATTGATTTAACCGGTGATGCACCAGAAATACTTCGTCAAGGTGCAGGCGATAGCACTGATTTTGCCTAAGCTCAGGCTATAATCCGTTTTTGCTTTTCTGTAGGAGTTAGCCGTTGAGTTCTGTCGCTTCGCAACAACGTGTGTTGTCAGGTATGCGCCCCACTGGGCGTCTGCATTTGGGCCATTACCACGGAGTGTTGAAGAACTGGGTACGGCTACAGCATGAATATGAGTGCTTCTTTTTTGTGGCCGATTGGCACGCACTCACCACACATTACGACAACCCAGCGGCGATTGAGTCAGCCACATTAGACATGGTGGTTGATTGGCTGGCGGCTGGTGTCAATCCTAAGTCTGCGACACTGTTTGTACAGTCCACCATGCCAGAGCATGCTGAGCTGCATTTGCTGCTGTCGATGATGACGCCTTTAGGCTGGTTAGAACGTGTACCTACTTTTAAAGACCAGCAAGAAAAGCTGAAAGAAAAAGACCTAGCAACCTATGGTTTCTTAGGCTACCCCTTGCTGCAAAGTGCGGACATTTTGCTCTATCGCGCAGGTTTGGTGCCGGTAGGTGCTGACCAAGTGTCACATGTTGAATTAACCCGTGAAGTAGCTCGTCGTTTTAATCATTTGTATGGTCGTGAGCCTGGCTTTGAAGAAGCGGTTAATGCTGCTATTACCAAAATGGGCAAAAAAGCGGCCAAGGTCTATCTTGATTTGCGTAAGCGTTACCAAGAAACCGGTGCCGAAGATGCCTTAGAGGTAGCTCAGGCTCTGGTGCGCGACCAGCAAAATATCACCCTTGGTGATAAAGAGCGTTTGCTGGGCTCATTAGAAGGTTCAGGCAAAATCATTCTGCCCGAGCCTCAGGCTTTGCTGACGCCAGCGGCTAAAATGCCCGGCTTAGATGGCCAAAAAATGTCTAAGTCATATGGCAACACCATCTCATTGCGCGAAGCACCAGAAGATGTGGATGCCAAAATCCGCAAAATGCCGACTGACCCTGCGCGTATTCGTCGCACGGATCCAGGTAACCCGGATGTTTGCCCGGTATGGCAGTTACATGAAGTCTATTCGGATGACAGCGTTAAGCAGTGGGTGCAACAAGGTTGCCGTAGTGCAGGCATTGGCTGTTTAGAGTGCAAACGCCCTGTTATCGAGGCTATAAATGCCGAATTGATTCCAATGCGTGAGCGTGGAATGGCGTTTGAAGAGTCACCAGATCTATTACGCAGCATTTTGTCAGAAGGTGCTGAGCGTGCTCGTGATGTTGCCGCAGACACATTGGCCGACGTGCGACAAGCATTAGGGCTTGCATACCGTCGATAAGCGGGATGTAATGCTATTACCGCTGGGAAGCGGCAAGCAGAGAGCAAAAATCATGACAGAAGAAGTGCAAACGCAAGAAACGCCTGAGGTAATACCAGAAAGCACGCCGCTAGCGACGCTGCACGCTGTTGCTCGCGTCAAAGGCGAGGCTGTCACTCAAATCCCGCATGACCTTTATATTCCTCCCGATGCGCTACAGGTTTTCTTGGAAACCTTTGAAGGCCCGTTGGACTTTTTGCTTTACTTAATTCGTGCGCAAAACTTAGATATCTTGGATATCCCTGTTGCACGAATTACCCATCAGTACCTCGAATATATTGACCTCATGCAGCGCCTAAACTTTGATTTGGCCGCTGAGTATTTGCTCATGGCCGCTTGGTTGGGCGAGATTAAGTCGCGTTATTTATTGCCGCGACAGATCAATGCCGAGGGTGAAGACGAAGGTGATCCACGAGCTGAGCTTATTCGTCGATTACAAGAATACGAGCGTTTTAAACGCGCAGCGGAACACCTTGAAGGCATGCCCTGTGAAGGCCGCGACTTTTTTGTCGCAGTTGCTCAGCAGCCCGACTTTAGCCGTGTTACACCGCCGCCACATGTTGAGCTCAGTGAGTTATTACTGGCCTTGCAAGACGTATTACGCCGTGCTGACCTGTATGAGTCCCACCATATTTCACGCGAAACTCTATCCATGCGTGAGCGTATGTCGAATATTCTGGAGCGCATACGTCCCGGCGGGTTTGTCCCGTTTGTGACTTTATTTAATGTCGAAGAAGGGCGCTTAGGCGTTGTTGTTTCTTTCATGGCGGTGTTAGAGCTGGTGAAGGAAGGCTTGATTGATTTAGTACAAACTCATGAGCGCGCTGATATTCATGTGCGTGCTCGTGTCGGCGAGGCCCAAGGCCAGGCGTTGGACCTAGGTCAGGACTTGGGTGAAGATGACATTGAGCAGGAGGGTGCATTTGATGACGCCTGAAACCTTAAAATCGATTGTTGAAGGGGCGCTTTTTGCAGCGGGTCGAGCACTGACAATTGAGCAGCTACAAGCCCTGTTTGAGGAGCCGGTACGTCCGGATGCCGGTAGTTTGCGCGCTGTGTTATCAACGATTGCAATTGAGCATGAAGACCGTGCAGTGCAACTACAGCAGGTGGCCAGTGGCTGGCGTTTTCAAGTGCGTGCAGATGTCGCACCTTGGGTCAGTCGTTTATGGGATGAACGTCCTCAGCGTTATTCACGTGCTTTGTTAGAAACCTTGTCGCTTATTGCCTACAAGCAGCCCATTACTCGTTCTGAAATTGAAGACATTCGTGGTGTGACCGTGAGCACACAAATTGTCAAAACACTATTAGAGCGTGAATGGATTCGTGTGGCTGGCCATAAAGAAGTGCCGGGCAGACCAGCGCTTTTTGCGACCACACGACAATTTTTAGACGATTTTAATTTAAAGAGCCTGGCAGAACTGCCAGCGCTTGCCGATATTCGTGATCTCTCCGAGATTGCCGCAGAGCTGGAAACCGCAAGTCATGAGTGAAAAATTACAGAAAGTCCTAGCCCGCACGGGCTTAGGCTCACGCCGCCACATGGAACAAGCCATTATCGATGGCCGTGTCAGTGTTAACGGCACCATTGCCAGCATCGGTGATCGTATCGTCATGGGTGATGAGTTACGCCTAGACGGTCGTTTGGTGCATTTCTCCTTGGCCTCCGAATTACGCCGTCGCGTCATTGCCTATTACAAGCCGGAAGGTGAGATTTGTTCACGTCATGATCCGGAAAGTCGTCCCACCGTATTTGATCACTTGCCCAAGCTGACCGATGAGCGCTGGGTCATGGTGGGACGCTTAGATATCAACAGTAGTGGTTTGTTGTTGTTTACCAATGACGGTGAATTCGCGAACCGTTTAATGCACCCATCGAGTGGTATTGAGCGTGAATACGCCGTGCGTGTCATGGGTGAGTTAACCCCAGAGATGCAGTCACAATTATGTGCGGGTGTTGATTTAGAAGATGGTTTTGCCAAGTTTGAGTCCGTTAGTGAATTAGGCGGTGAAGGCTTTAACCGTTGGTGGCAAGTGGTAGTGAAAGAAGGCCGTAACCGTGAAGTTCGTCGCTTGTTTGAAACCCAAGGGCTGAAAGTGAGTCGTTTGTTAAGAACACGTTATGGCAGCCAAGTATTGCCCCGTCACTTGCGTACAGGTCGCTGGGTAGAATTAGACAAACCTGATATTGATAAGTTGTTGTCAGAAGTAGAACTGCGCCCACGTCGTGAAGGCACAGGCCTGTTTGGTATGGCTAAGCGTCGTTCAGAAAAGCTGAAAGAGAATCCATTGCCCGCTCGTAAGGTTGAGGCCAATCGTAAAGGTGGCTTTTTGCGTCAGCAGCGCCGTGATGGCCGTACAAAACCAGAGTGATGTCATGTTATGACGATTGATTTAGGCACCCCATCGATTTTGTTTCCGGCGATTTCATTGCTGTTGCTGGCGTTTACCAATCGCTTTTTGGGGTTGGCGTCGCTAATTCGCAGCCTTCATGATCGTTATAAAGATCAGCCGGATCCGCTGATTCTGTCGCAGTTAGGCAACCTGCGTAATCGTCTATTGTTGATTCGTGATATGCAGGCTTGTGGGGTGTGCAGCCTCACAGTTTGCATTGTCTGCATTGGTTTTGTTTTGTTGGGTATGCAAACTGCAGCGATCGTCAGCTTCATCATCAGCTTGCTGCTGATGTTTGTTGCCATGGCGATGTCGTTGCGGGAAATTCTGATTTCCTGTCGTGCCTTGGAAATGCATTTGGCTGATATCGAAGAGCTGCGCCCGGAAGATGCCAAAGGCTGGCGTCATCTGTAAATAAATGACGCTAAGCGATTAGGCCATTTTGCTCGCAATCGCATCAAACGATTGGCCAGTTATGCCTATGCTGTCAGCCCCCATTAAGTACAAATATAGTGGCAACGTTTGTTCCGGTGTCTTTACCGTCATCGGGTCTTCGCCGGGATAAGCGCTGGCGCGCATATTGGTTCGTGTAGCACCGGGGTTAATCGCATTAACACGAATCTGACTGGTGTTAGCGAGTTCGTCAGCCAACATTTGCACCATGCCTTCGATACCACACTTAGAGATGGCATAAGCTCCCCAAAATGCTCGTGCGCGGCGACCAACACTGCTGGTAGTCATGATGATGCTGGCGTCATTTGATTGCTTCAGAAGCGGTAACAGTGCCTGAGTTAGCACAAACGGTGCACGAAGATTGATCTTCATAACAAAGTCCCATGTGTCTGGGTCATACATTTCGAGCGGGGTAATGTCTCCCAGTACTGCGGCGTTATGCAGCACACCATCAAGTCGCCCTAAACTGGCTTCAATGGCTTCAGCTACTTGCTGGCATTCATGGCTATTAGCCATACTCAAATCCAAGGTCATAATGGCTGGCGTGGGGTGACCAAGAGCCACAATGTCATCATAGACCTGCTCAAGCTCTGGCAGGCGTCGGCCCATCAAAACTACTGTAGCGCCATGTGCGGCATACGCTAAGGCAGCAGCACGACCAATGCCGGCACTGGCGCCCGTTACCAAAATAACGCGATCCGTTAATAAGTCCTTGCTGGCCTGATAGTTGTTCATTACAAATCCTATTACTTAATCAATCTTGCTTGGTCAATGTAGTCAGCCAATGGCTAAGGTCTGAAACGCTGCCGCAAATCAAGTCGGCACCCCAGCTTTTAATGTCATCTTCTTGATGGATATAACCCCAGCCGGCAGCAATGGTGAACATGCCGGCACGACGTCCTGCTTCGATGTCGCGTATATGATCTCCAACATAAATACAGTGTGCTGCGTTGACACCAGCAATGTTGGCCGCTTTAAACATGGGTTCTGGATGTGGCTTGGTTTGGCTTACTTCGTCAGCGCAAACGGTAGCAGCGGAGCGCTGGGCAAGGTTTAGGCCAAGCATGAGTGGAGTGGTAAAGCGGCTGGGTTTATTGGTCACCACACCCCAGTGAATATTTAATGACTCCAGCTGTGTCAAAAAGGCGGGCAAGCCTTCAAACAGGCAGGAGTGTTGCGCTAGGTTTTCTTGGTAGTCGGCTAAAAAGGCATCGCGCAGTTCAATTAATTTGGCCTCGTTGTGACTAAAGCCAGGAAAGGCGGCCTTAATTACGGCGCTGGCGCCATCAGAAACACAGGCGCGAACTGCTGCATAGTTTATCGGCGGTAACTCAAGCTCCGCCCGTAGACGATTCACAATGGCATGAAAGTCAGGAGCGGTATCGACCAAGGTGCCATCAAGATCAAAAAAAACGGCAGCTGGCAGACTCATTTGCGCATCGTCGCCATCATGTAGTTCACATCAACATTTGGCGCTAACCAATAACGGTTGGTCAGCGGATTAAAGTGCAGACCAGTCATGTCATTGAGCTGCAAGCCCGCTTGGCGAATCCAGCGGCCCAGTTCGGCAGGACGAATAAACTTCTGATAGTCGTGTGTGCCACGAGGTAGAAGGCGCAGTACATATTCCGCACCCACAATGGCAAACAACCACGATTTCGGGTTGCGATTAATGGTGGAGAAAAACACCTGCCCACCTGGTTTTACCAAGCGGTAGCAGGCCGCCACAATGGCTGCTGGGTCCGGCACATGCTCCAGCATTTCTAAACAGGTCACGACATCAAAACTGGCCGGTTGCTCGTCGGCAAGCTGTTCAACGGTGACTTGACGGTATTTAACGTTGTCGACTTTTTGTTCCTGCGCATGCAGGGTGGCTACCGCGAGTGGCGCCTCACCCATATCAATGCCTAATACATCAGCGCCACGTTTGGCCATACTCTCGGCCAGAATGCCACCGCCGCAGCCCACGTCTAATACCTTTTTGCCCGCCAAGCCGACACGTTCATCAATCCAGTTCAGTCGCAGCGGGTTGATGTCATGCAGAGGCTTAAATTCCGATGTTTTATCCCACCAACGAGACGCTAACGCTTCAAATTTTGCGATTTCGGCGGGGTCTACATTGTTCGCAGGCTGGGTCATGGTTAATTCCTGATCATCTTCGGTTATTACGTCGATTTGTGACCAATAGTATAGCGGCAAAGATGCTGCCGCGTGGTACGTCAAGGCCATGACTGTGCTAACATTCGTGGTTTAACGACGGCTTAAAAAAGAGAAAAGCGTATGACCGACGTTGGTATGGAAATTCTTCCGGTCAACATTGAAGACGAACTCAAGCAGTCCTACTTAGATTACGCCATGAGCGTGATTGTGGGGCGCGCCTTGCCGGACGTCCGTGATGGCCTCAAACCTGTTCATCGCCGCGTGCTATTTGCTATGCACGAGTTGGGTAATGACTGGAACAAAGCATATAAAAAGTCCGCCCGTGTGGTCGGTGATGTCATCGGTAAGTATCACCCTCATGGTGACTCCGCTGTTTATGACACCATCGTACGTATGGCTCAGCCATTTTCGTTGCGTTATATGCTGGTTGATGGGCAGGGCAACTTCGGTTCGGTTGATGGCGACTCTGCTGCAGCCATGCGTTATACCGAAGTGCGTATGTCGCGTATTGCCCATGATTTATTAGCCGACTTGGAAAAAGAAACGGTTAATTGGGTGCCAAACTACGACGGCACTGAAATGATTCCTGAGGTCATGCCGACCAAAATCCCGAACCTGTTAATTAATGGTTCAAGTGGTATTGCGGTAGGTATGGCGACCAATATCCCGCCGCATAACATCACCGAAGTGATTAATGCCACGCTGGCTATTATTGATAATCCAGACATTGATGTTGACGGTTTGATGGAGCACATCACCGGCCCGGACTTCCCAACAGCCGCCATTATTAATGGTCGTGCCGGCATTGTTGAGGCCTACCGTACCGGTCGTGGCCGTATTTATATGCGTGCTCGCCACCATATCGAAACGGATGCTAAAACTTCTCGCCAAACTATTGTATTTACAGAAATTCCTTATCAATTAAACAAAGCACGTTTGATTGAAAAGATTGCTGAGCTGGTCAAAGAGAAAAAGCTCGAAGGTATCTCTGAGCTGCGTGATGAGTCTGATAAAGACGGCATGCGCATTGTCATTGAGCTTAAGCGCGGTGAAGTTGCTGAAGTAGTCGTCAATAACCTGTTTGCGCAAACACAGCTGCAAAGTGTGTTTGGTATTAACATGGTAGCGCTTTCAGATGGTCAGCCTAAGATTATGAATCTTAAGGATATTCTGGAAGCATTTGTGCGTCACCGTCGCGAAGTGGTGACCCGCCGTACCGTTTTCGAACTGCGTAAAGCGCGTGAACGTGGGCATATTTTAGAAGGCTTAGCCGTTGCGCTGGCTAATATTGATCCTGTTATTGAGCTGATTAAGCTGTCACCTAGCCCAGCCGAAGCGCGTGAGCGCCTGATTTCGGCAGATTGGCTGCCGGGTGAAGTAGTGGGCATGTTAGAAGCTGCTGGCGACTTAAATGCTTGCCGTCCTGATGCGTTGCCTGATGGTTTTGGCTTAGTTAATGGACGCTACAAGTTGTCGCCAGAACAGGCGCAAGCCATTCTCGAACTGCGTTTGAACCGTTTGACTGGTCTTGAGCAAGACAAGCTGGTAGCGGAATATCGTGAATTGCTGGAAAAAATCCGCGAACTGGCATTGATTTTGGCTGAGCCTGAGCGTCTGTTGAACGTCATTCGTGAAGAATTGCGCGATATGTTGTCAATTTATGGTGATGGCCGTCGTACCGAAATTTTAGCCTCGCGCTTAGACCTCACACTGGAAGATTTGATTACCGAAGAAGACGTGGTGTTGACCATTTCTCGTGCCGGTTATGCCAAAACCCAGCCAGTTGGTGACTATCGTGCGCAGCGCCGTGGTGGTCGTGGCAAGTCTGCAACCAGCATGAAAGACGAGGATTACATCGAACACTTGTTGGTGGCGAGCACCCATGACACGGTCATGTGCTTTACCTCCGCTGGTAAAGTGTATTGGTTAAAAGTGTATGAGTTGCCACAGGCTGGCCGTGGCTCTAAAGGCAAGCCGATTGTGAATATTTTGCCATTGGCAGAGTCTGAGCACATCACCACCATTCTGCCGTTACGTGAATATCCGGAAGGCCATTATGTCTTTATGGCGACCGGTGACGGCACGGTGAAAAAAGTGGAAGCGCGTGCATTTGCTCGTCAGCGCACATCAGGCTTAATTGCCATCGACTTGGTCGGTGATGATGTCTTGGTTGGTGCTGCAGTCACCAATGGCGATCGCCACATTATGCTGGTTAGCAATGAAGGTAAGGCTGTACGTTTCCACGAAAACGATGTGCGTGGCATGGGCCGAACAGCCATGGGTGTGCGTGGTATCCGCCTGCCTAAAGGTGCGCGAGTTGTGTCATTGATTGTGCCAGATGATGGCGCGCATATTCTGACTGCCAGCAGCAACGGCTTTGGTAAGCGTACCGAGCTGGAAGACTTCCCTGTACATAACCGTGGTGGCCAAGGTGTTATCGCCATGCAAACTAGTGATCGTAATGGCGAGTTAGTTGGTGCGGTGCAGGTCCATGACGGTAAAGAGCTGATGCTGATCTCAGATCAGGGCACGTTAGTTCGTACTCGCGTCAGTGAGATTTCTGTGTTGTCACGTAATACACAAGGTGTCACGCTGATTCGCTTAGATACGAATGAGCATTTAGTGGGTGTAGTCAGTCTTGATGAAGATTTAGACGATCTCGACGAAGCAGTCGATGCCGATGTCGTGGTTGAAGCCAGTGCAGTTACCCCTGAACCTAACACGTCGGTGCAAGATGACGAGAGCGTATAACTTTTGCGCAGGCCCTGCGGCGCTGCCTGATGTAGTGCTGCAACAAGCGGCAGATGAACTGGTTGATTGGCATGGTCGTGGCTGCTCCATTATGGAGATGAGCCACCGCAGTGCTGACTTCACGGCAGTGGCAGAAACGGCCGAACAAGACTTGCGTGACTTGCTGAATATTCCCAGCAATTACAAAGTGTTGTTTTTGCAGGGCGGGGCGTCACAACAGTTTGCCCAGATCCCCATGAATCTGCTGCGAGATAAACACAGCGCTGACTATGTCAACACGGGTATGTGGTCTGACAAAGCCATCAGTGAAGCCAAGCGTTATACGCAGGTGAACGTGGTGGCGAGTGATGAAGCTAACAACTTCCGCACCGTGCCCGATGTCAGTCAGTGGAAAATCAATCCGGACTCAGCCTATTTGCACTACACACCCAATGAAACCATTCATGGGGTTGAGTTTGATTTTGTGCCGGATGTTGGGCTGCCATTAGTTGCGGATTTCTCGTCGAGCATTCTGTCTGAACCTATTGATATTTCTAAGTTTGGTCTAATTTATGCCGGCGCTCAAAAGAACATTGGGCCAGCCGGTATTGTGGTCGTGATTGTGCGTGAAGACCTGATCGGACAAGTCATTCCTGGCACGGCCACCATGCTGGATTATTCGGTCGCCGCCAAAAATGGTTCGATGTACAACACACCGCCCACCTTTGCTTGGTACTTAGCCGGTTTAGTTTTTAAGTGGTTAAAAGCCAATGGTGGTTTGACGGCAATGGCCGCTGTTAATCGCCGCAAAGCCGATGCGTTATATGCCGCCATTGATGGTTCTGACTTTTATGGCAATCCCGTGGATAAGCGTTATCGTTCACGCATGAACGTGCCGTTTACCTTGGTGGACGCTAGCTTGGAAAAAACCTTTTTGGCGGAAGCAGAAGCAGCACGCTTGCTTAATTTAGCGGGTCACCGTTCCGTTGGTGGTATGCGCGCTAGTCTTTACAACGCAGTCAGTGAAGAGGCAGTACGCGCTTTAACCGACTTTATGGCCGACTTTGAGCGTCGTCACGGGTAACCTTAAGGACTAAAGTGATGAGCGATAATAAAACGCCCACCTTGGATGACATCCGCTGCGAAATTGATCGCATAGACACCGAGCTGATGAATTTAATCAGTGAACGTGCTCGTTGTGCGCAGGCTGTGGCCGAAGTAAAGCATCGCGAAAACCCAGAAACGACAGTGTTTTATCGTCCCGAACGTGAAGCACAAGTCTTAACTCGGGTGATGTCACGTAATCCAGGCCCTTTAGCCAATGAAGAAATGGCGCGCCTGTTCCGTGAAATCATGTCGGCGTGTTTGGCGCTTGAGCAGCCTTTGCGTATCGCCTTTTTAGGCCCGTTGGGTACGTTCACACAAACCGCAGCGCTGAAGCATTTTGGTCACTCTGTGGTTGCTGTGCCATTAGCCAATATCGATGATGTTTTTCGTGAGGTAGAGGCGGGCAGTGTTAATTACGGTGTTGTGCCCGTTGAGAACTCATCTGAAGGCATGGTTAACCACACCTTAGATAGCTTTTTAGACTCCAATCTCCGCATTATTGGCGAAGTTGAGTTAAGAATTCATCACCATTTGTTGGTTGCTGAAGGCACACGTGAAGACTCTATTTCACGTATTTATTCCCATCAGCAGTCTTTGGCGCAGTGTCGTAAATGGTTAGATGCTAATTTCCCCAAAGCTGAACGTGTTGCTGTTTCAAGCAATGCCGAAGCTGCGCGCCGAATTAAAGGTGAGTGGCATTCTGCAGCTATTGCCGGTGAAACCGCGGCTGAGCTTTATGGCTTAACTAAGCGTCATCAACGCATTGAAGATAACCCTAACAACACCACACGCTTTTTGATTATTGGCCCTGAGCCTATTCCTCCCAGTGGTGATGACAAAACTTCCATCATGATTTCGGTGAAAAATACCGCTGGGGCTTTATACGGTTTGTTAGAGCCTTTTCACCGTCGTGGCATTAATTTAACGCGTATTGAGAGTCGTCCAAGCCGTAATGATATTTGGACTTATGTGTTTTTTATCGACTTTGAAGGGCATCAAGATGATGCCGTGGTGCAAGAGGTGATAACCGAGCTTGAGCCACATATGCGCGCCATTAAATGGTTGGGGTCTTACCCCAAGGCAGTACTGTAAGTGACTGATTTTCTGCAACAAGCCAATCTTGGCGTGCGCACATTGGCGCCGTATCAGCCGGGTAAACCTATTGACGAGTTACAGCGCGAATTAGGCTTAACACGTGTTGTTAAACTGGCCAGTAACGAAAATCCACTGGGTCCTTCGCCTTTGGCTATGCAAGCCATTACAGACATGTTGGCTGATCCACTGGAGTTGGCGCGTTATCCGGATGGTAATGGTTTTGTTTTAAAAACAGCTATTGCCCAGCGTTTCCAGCTTGATACCGAGCAAATTGTCTTGGGTAACGGCTCAAACGATGTGCTGGAGCTGGTCGCACGAGCCTTTTTAACGACCGGTGATGAAGCTATTTATGCTCAGCACGCGTTTGCGGTGTATCCATTGGCAACGCAAGCCAGCGGTGCAACTGGCGTGTGTGTGCCGGCTAAAGACTATGGTCATGACTTGGTCGCCATGGCTGCGGCAATTACCGAACGCACTAAAGTGATTTTCTTGGCCAACCCGAATAACCCGACGGGCACATGGTTTGAGGCACAAGATTTCGCTGACTTCATGCAGAAGGTGTCAGGGCATATTATCGTGTTGCTAGACGAGGCATACGGTGAGTTCGTTAGCGACCCGGATGCCTTAGACGGTCTGTCTGTGTTGTCTAAATACCCTAATTTAGTGGTTAGCCGCACCTTTGCTAAAGCCTATGGCTTGGCATCTTTGCGTGTTGGTTATGCTGCAGCCTCAAAAATAATTATCAATATTTTAAATAGAGTACGTCAGCCATTTAATGTTAATTCTTTGGCATTGGTGGCCGCGGCCGCTGCGTTAAATGATGATGATTTTGTACAGCGTAGCCGTGAGCTTAATGATCAAGGTCAGCAACAATGGCAAGCCTATTTGGCTGACTTAGGTCTGAGTGCTTTGCCGTCACGTGGGAACTTTATTTGTGTGGATTTCGGTAAACCAACCGCGCCAATTTTTGCTGCCTTGCTGCGTGAAGGGGTGATTGTGCGTCCGGTGGCAAATTATGAGCTCCCGCATCATTTGCGTATTTCCATTGGCCTGCCAGAAGAAAATGCCTTTGCTGCAGACGCCATCAAGCGTGTATTGGCTGCTAGCGGAGAGTCCCGTTGAGCCGTTGGCCTTTGCGTCACGTGGCCTTTGTTGGCCTTGGGCTCATTGGCTCCAGTCTTGCACGCGTATTACGTGAGCAAGGTCTAGCAGAAAAAATCACGGCGTGTAGTCGCAGCCGAGAAACGTTGGCGCAGGCCAAGCAGTTAGGCTTGATTGATATTGGTTATTTAAATGCGGTTGATGCGGTGCGTGGTGCGGATTTGGTCGTTTTGGCTATGCCCGTTAACGCAACTGAGACCGTACTACGTGAAATCAAGTCGGTCATTGCTAGTAACACCGTGATTACCGATGTTGGCAGCACTAAGGGCAGTGTCGTTGAAGCAGCGCTACGCGTATGGTCAACCACGCCGAAGTTCTTGGTGCCGGGCCACCCAATTGCTGGCTCTGAGCAAAGTGGTGTGCAGGCTGGCAAGGTGGACTTATTTGTCGGTCATAAAGTCATCTTAACGCCATTGGCCGAGACGGACTCATCTGCAGTTGAGTTAGTGCGTGAGCTTTGGCAGCGAGCCGGTGCTGACGTTTTAGAGATGACAGTGGCCAAACATGACCAAGTGTTGGCACGAACCAGCCATCTGCCACACCTTTTGGCGTTCTCGTTAGTGGATACATTGGCCTCTGAGAGCGACAACTTGGACGTGTTTCGGTATGCTGCCGGCGGTTTTCGCGACTTTACTCGGATTGCTGCTTCGGATCCGCGTATGTGGCATGACATTTTTCTTGCTAATCGCGAGGCTGTGCTGCAAGCCCTTACGGCTTTTGAAACAGGCACAGCCACACTTAAACAAGCGATCAATGCCGGTGATAGTGCGGCCTTGTTAGGTATTTTTACGCGTGCACGTGCTGCACGAGAACATTTCACTCATATGTTGGCCGGAACGGCCTATGCCAAATCAATGACAGCCTCAAAAGAACTAATTTATAACGTAACTCCCGGTGGCCGCTTTGTTGGCCGTGTTCGTGTGCCTGGCGATAAATCCATTTCACATCGCTCGATTATGCTGGGTTCATTGGCGGAAGGTGTCACCGAGGTTTCTGGCTTTTTAGAAGGCGAAGATGCACTGGCTACTCTGCAAGCCTTCCGTGACATGGGTGTGGTTATTGAAGGTCCAGAGCGCGGTTTTGTACGCATTCACGGTGTGGGTTTGCATGGCTTAAAAGCCCCGCCAGGACCGTTATATGTCGGCAACTCCGGCACATCTATGCGTTTGTTGTCTGGCATCTTGTCGGCGCAAGCATTTGATACCGTGATGACCGGTGACGCCTCCCTAAACAAACGTCCTATGGAGCGTATTGCTAAGCCATTACGTAGCATGGGTGCGTCTATCCAGACCACGGGTGAGCGCGGTACGCCGCCGGTAAGCATCCAAGGTGGCCAAACACTGACTGGTATTCATTACGATATGCCGATTGCCAGTGCGCAAGTAAAGTCAGGTGTGTTGTTGGCCGGTTTATGGGCACAAGGCACAACCTCCGTGACTGAGCCAGCGCCTACACGAGATCATTCCGAGCGCATGTTGCGCGGCTTTGGTTATGCCGTGGATGTGCAGGGTAATACCGTGTCTATTCAAGGCGGAGGCAAATTAACCGCTACCCGTATTGATGTGCCATCTGATATTTCCTCTGCCGCATTTTTCTTGGTTGCGGCAAGTATTGCCGAAGGTTCAGATTTAACCCTAGAGCACGTTGGTATGAACCCAACACGTACCGGTGTTATTGATATCCTGCGCCTGATGGGTGCCAATATTGAGGTGATAAATCCACGTGAATCGGGTGGTGAGCCAGTAGCTGACTTGCGTGTACGTAGTGCCAAGTTAACCGGCATCAATATTCCAGAGCACTTGGTGCCGTTAGCCATTGATGAGTTCCCGTCACTGTTTATTGCGGCCGCCTGTGCTGAAGGCACTACCGTATTAACTGGTGCTGAAGAGCTGAGAGTAAAAGAGTCAGATCGAATTCAAGTGATGGCTGACGGCTTGCTGACACTGGGCATTGATATTAAGCCGACCGAAGATGGTGCGGTGATAGTTGGTGGTCAGTTACAAGGCGGTGAGGTGATTAGTCATGGCGATCATCGTATTGCCATGTCATTTGCTATTGCGGGTTTACGTGCCAATGCAGCGATTGTGATTCGTGATTGCGCCAATGTGGCCACTAGCTTCCCTGACTTTATTGGTCTTGCTAAACGTTGCGGTTTGAATATCTCCGCGTATGAACAATCTGCGGGAGACTCCGTATGAGCGCTGAAATTGAAAAGCGTCCCGTGGCAGTAAAAGTGCCGATTATTACTATTGATGGCCCAAGTGGTTCTGGCAAAGGCACTATTGCCCACCGAGTCGCTGCTCGTCTTGGTTACCATGTCCTAGATTCAGGTTCCTTGTACCGTTTATTGGGTGCTGCGGCAGAGCGTCATGGTGTTGCTTTGGATAACGAAGCGGCACTGGAAGTGCTTGCTGCACACTTAGATGTACAATTTTTGACCAATGACAATGGTGATGGCAAAATACTATTGGAAGGTGAAGATGTGACTAACCTGATTCGTACTGAAGAAGCGGGGCGGTTGGCATCACAAGTAGCGGCACTACCCAAAGTGCGCACGGCATTATTAGCGCGTCAGCAGGCATTTTGTGAGTTGCCAGGCTTGGTAGCTGATGGTCGAGACATGGGCACTGTGGTATTTCCTCATGCAGAACTAAAGGTCTTTTTAACCGCTTCTGCGCAAGCGCGCGCCGAGCGACGTTACCGGCAATTGCTGGAGAAGGGCTTTGATGCTAATCTTCGCGACCTTGTAAATGACATACAGGCGCGTGACGACCGAGATATGAACCGTAGTGTGGCGCCATTAAGGCCTGCACAAGACGCATTAGTACTCGACAGCACCGACTTGGGCATTGAAGCTGTACTGCAAAATGTCTTTGAAGCAGCCAAGCAAGTACCTGTTTTTGCAAAGATTTTAAATTAAATAGGCGCTTCGAAAAGCGTCTATTAAAAAAGAACTCATCGGTGTAGACAGACTCGCTGTCTCACCACTGGGGTGGTTTAGGGCTCAGCGACAACCAGCAGGGCTGACTCTAGACCTATTAACCACTACGCCATCTAAGCTGGTTAGATGGAAATATAAGTGCCATTCCGGCACTGGAAGGATTACATGACTGATTCATTTGCCGCCCTGTTTGAAGAAAGCCTGATCTCCCTAGACGTTGAGCGTGGCGCGCTCATCAAAGGTACTGTTGTTGCCATTGATAACGACTGGGTCACCGTAGACACAGGTTTGAAATCTGAGGGTGTGATTGCCCGTGAAGAGTTTTTAAACGATCGCCGCGAGCTAGAAGTAGCCGTTGGTGATGCAGTAGACGTTGTGGTTGACGCGTTAGATAACGGCATGGGCTACACCGTGTTGTCGCGCGAAAAAGCCAAGCGTGCAGAAACTTGGATCCGTTTGGAAAAGATTTTCGAAGCCAGCGAAATTGTTCGCGGTATTATTTCGGGCAAAGTCAAAGGCGGTTTTACTGTCGATGTTGGCTCTATCCGTGCCTTCTTGCCTGGTTCTTTGGTTGACATTCGTCCCATCCGTGACACAGCGCACTTAGAAGGTCGTGAACTCGAATTCAAACTGATCAAGCTCGATGCTAAGCGTAACAACGTGGTGGTTTCTCGCCGCGCCGTTATGGAAGCTGAGTCTTCACAAGAACGCGAACAACTGCTGGCTAATCTGCAAGAAGGCCAAGTGGTTAAAGGTATCGTTAAAAATCTCACCGATTACGGTGCATTCGTTGACTTGGGCGGCATTGATGGTCTGTTGCACATTACCGATATGGCTTGGAAGCGCATTAAGCATCCAAACGAAATCGTTGAAGTGGGTACTGAACTGACCGTTAAAGTGTTGAAATTTGACCGCGAACGCAACCGCGTATCGTTGGGTCTGAAGCAATTGGGTGAAGATCCATGGTTGGCATTGATGGGCCGTTACCCTGAAGGTACACGCGTCAAAGCCAAAGTAACCAATCTGACTGATTACGGTTGCTTCGCTGAAATCGAAGAAGGCGTGGAAGGTTTGGTTCACGTTTCTGAAATGGATTGGACCAACAAAAACATTCACCCATCCAAGATTGTTCAAATCGGTGATGAAGTGGACGTTATGGTTCTGGACATCGACGAAGAACGTCGTCGTATTTCCTTGGGCATCAAGCAGTGCCGCGAAAATCCATGGGATGCCTTTGCGCGTCAACATGAGAAAGGCGAAAAAGTATCTGGCAACATCAAGTCCATCACTGACTTCGGTATCTTCATTGGTCTCGATGGCGGTATTGATGGTCTGGTTCACTTGTCCGATATTTCTTGGAACGAAACCGGCGAAGAAGCCGTACGTAACTTCAAGAAAGGTGACCCAGTTGAAGCCGTTATCCTCTCTGTTGATCCAGAGCGTGAGCGTATCTCCTTAGGTATCAAGCAGTTAGAGCGCGATCCTTTCGGCGATTTCTGCAATGCTAATGACAAAGGCGCTATCGTGAAAGGTACTGTTAAGTCAGTAGACGCTCGCGGTGCAACCATTGAAGTGATGGATGGTGTAGAAGCTAGCCTGCGTTCATCAGAGCTGAGCCGTGATCGTGTGGAAGATGCCACTAAGATCTTGGCCGTAGGCGATACCGTTGAAGCTAAAATCATCAGCATCGATCGCAAAACTCGTGTTATCAACTTGTCTGTTAAAGCCAAGGACGAAACCGAAGATCGCGAAGCCATTGCTTCTTTGAAAGAGCAGGGTACAGATGCTGCTGGTCCTAAGACCATCGGTGACCTGATCAAGGCACAAATGAACTCTTAAGTTCATTTTGTGATAAAAAAGCGGGAGTAGTTGTCTACTTCCGCTTTTTTTTGTTTAGAATCAGCGTGTTGTTTTCTTATTTTGTAGAGGTGGCCACGCATGTCGCTAACACGCTCAGAGTTGATTGATCGTCTTGCTGCTAGACAAACCCTTTTAACGGCAAAAGACGTCGAGTTGGCCGTTAAGTCTGTTGTTGAGCATATGTCGGAAACACTCGCCTCCGGTGAGCGTATTGAAATTCGCGGCTTTGGCAGTTTTTCTCTGCATCATCGCGAAGCACGTATTGGTCGTAACCCAAAAACAGGCGAAGCCGTCGAATTACCAAATAAGTCGACGCCGCATTTTAAGCCGGGTAAAGCATTACGTGATCGTGTAAATGACAGCGCAGCCACGACACCGATCAAGCAGGATAGCGAGAAATGAATTACCTGCGTAAGACACTGATGATTGTGTTTTTGCTATTCGTTTTGTTTGTCGTGTTATGGATGTCTTTGGCTAACAGCCAGCGTATAGATCTCGACTTATTGTTTGTCTCGTTTATTGAGCTTCATGCGGGATTAACGATTTTCTTTACCTTTGTTATTGGTATTTTTTTCGGATTCATTTACGGCGTGAGTTGGTTGGCATTACGTCAGCGTCGTGTGGAAAAGGCAAAAGCAGATCCTAATGTCTAAAACAGTATGTAATTCGCCCGTTATTGTGGCGTTGGATTTTGCTCGTCCTGATGCAGCCTTGGATTTTGTACAACAGCTAGACCCCAGACAGTGTCGCTTAAAGGTTGGTAAAGAGTTATTTACTCAAGCCGGACCGGCGTTAGTCGAGCGCTTGCAGCATGCCGGCTTTGAGGTTTTTCTTGATTTAAAATTTCATGATATTCCCAATACGGTAGCGGCTGCTGTTGCCATCGCTGCTGACTTGGGCGTGTGGATGGTCAACGTGCATGCCAGTGGTGGCCGACGCATGATGATGGCTGCACGTGAGCGTATAGCACAAAAGCAATCAGCAACCTTGCTAACCGCTGTCACGGTACTGACTAGCATGGAAGCAGCCGATTTAGCTGAAGTCGGCATTGATGTTGAACCAATACTTCAGGTGAGCCGTTTAGCAAAGCTAGCAGCAGAATGCCATTTGCATGGCGTCGTGTGTTCAGCTCAAGAAGCCGTTATGTTGCGACAGCAACTACCTAAAGAGTTTTTGCTGGTTACCCCAGGTATTCGTCCTGCTGATGCGCAGGCTGATGACCAGCGTCGAATTATGACGCCGCCACAGGCAATTGCAGCGGGCGTTGATTATTTGGTGATTGGTCGCCCAATTACACAGTCTGTTAACCCGTTGACTGCGTTAAATTCAATCAATCGAAGCCTGAAATAACAGGATTGTCTGACAATCTGGACTGAACAAATGTTTAGTCATCGTTACTATGGTGCCCCTTTCAGTGCTGGGCATTATTGTCATGCGATTTCCATTACCGCTTTGTTTAACCTTGGGGTTTATTTTTCCGATTAGCAGCAGCTTTGCTGCTGGTATTGATTATCCTTGGATGTCGACCAGTGCTATGGGTACAGCTCACGCCAATGCTGCTGAGGCTGCTGATGCGTCGACTGTTTACTTCAACCCAGCAGGCATGACTCGTATGCGTAGCACCGTCAAATCTGACAGTGTTCAGCTCTTAAGCATTCGCGGCAAGTTCACTGATGAGGGTACAACTCGAGCTAATGGTGAAGCAGCGGGGGGTGGCCCTGCAGGCTCTTATCACCCACAAGTTATCGGTGGAGCACAGTCTTACATCGTGATGCCTTACAACGGCGAAATCACCTTTGGTTTAGGGTTGTTTGTACCTTATGGTGCGAACATTAACTATAAGTCTGATTATGCCGGTCGTTTTTTTGCTGATCGAGCAGCCATTGAAACATTAAATATTAACCCTGTGATGGCAATTCGATTTGACGAGAAACACTCGATAGCTATCGGCTTTAGCGGTCAGGTGTCACATGCTAAAACCAAGCTTGGGGCTGACGTGGCTTTGGCCGTGCAAGAGCAGGGCTTAGATGCTGTTAAAGGACTTGGTGGCGGTACTGGTGGCGCGCTTTGTGATTTATTAGGTGGTTTATCGATTGAATTGTGTAGACCCTTAGTGAATGCGATATTGCCGCCGGAAGAGGAGTTTGGAATGAACTCATTTGACTTCGAAGGGTACGGTTTTGGTATCGGCTACAACCTTGGTTATATGTTTAGCTTAAACGACAATACACGTTTTAGTTTGGCCTATCGTTCACGCATTCGCCAAACGTTACGAGGGGATGTTGATTGGCGTTTTGATGGTATCAACCCGACAGCGACCATTCCTAACCCTAACAATATTACGCAGCAAGTTAATGCTAAAGAATTTGTTGAAAATGAAGTTAGACCTGACAGCAAAGCACGTCTAAAAGTAACAACCCCGGACAGCCTGATCGCCGGTGTTTTTCACCAGTTTAATGAGCGTTTAGCGTTGATGGCTTCGGTCATGTTTCAGCGCACAAGTTTAATGAACGAATTACGCGTGCAAATTGATGACCCAAATCAGGGTGATGCACTTATTCGTACTAACTTTCGCGATACCTTCCGTGTTGGTGTTGGTGCGAACTATCGGGTAAATGAGCAATGGTTGTTACGTGGTGGCTTAGGTTATGACATGACACCAGTTCGCAATGCAGAAAGTCGCCACGCTGCTGTGCCGGACTCTGATCGTTATAGCCTAGCAACTGGTGTTAACTACCGTATTAATGACAAATTTACGCTAGATTTTGCCTATAGCTTTATCATGTTGGCTGATGCTCGTTCGAACTACACTGACTTCTGTCATCCAGCTGGATATAACTCACCAAATGGTCAGACTTCTAATGAGCCAGGCCGTCGTGACTTTTCGCAATGCACAGGAAATGGTGGTACATTTCGCGGTCGTTTCACCGACACTTATATTCACTCAGTCGGTGCGCAAATTAACCATACCTTCTGATATGCCATGACCAATACCATTGAAGACAAAGGCTCAAGAACTGAGTTCAATAAATTACAAAAACGCTTGCGCCGCCTAACGGCGCAAGCCATCACTGACTACAACATGATTCAGGATGGCGACAAAATCATGGTGTGTTTGTCGGGTGGTAAAGACAGCTACACCATGCTGGAAATGTTGCTTAGCTTGCAACTCAGTGCGCCGGTCAAGTTTGAGTTAGTGGCCGTCAACTTAGACCAAAAGCAACCAGACTTTCCGGAAGAGGTACTGCCTAAGTATTTAACTGAACGCGGTGTGCCATTTTACATTTTAGAAAAAGACACCTATAGCATTGTTAAAGAACTGACCCCAGAAGGGCAGACTTTCTGTGCTGTTTGTAGTCGTCTGCGCCGTGGCAGCTTATATGGCTTTGCCCAAGAAATTGGCGCTACCAAAGTAGCCTTAGGCCATCATCGTGATGACATCATGGCAACGTTTTTCCTGAATCTATTTCATGCTGGTCGTAACAAGGCTATGCCTCCGAAGCTTCTATCGGATGATGGCAAAAATGTGCTGATTCGCCCATTGGCTTATTGCAAAGAAAAAGATATTGCTGAGTTTGCCAAGCTGAAAGGGTTTCCCATTATTCCCTGCAATTTGTGTGGCTCTCAGGACAACTTACAGCGCGGCACGATTAACCAAATGTTAAGGGATTGGGACTTAAAGCATCCACAACGGTTGGATAGCATTTTTACTGCTTTGCAGAATGTTGCGCCTTCACAGTTGGCTGACCGAGAGCTATTTGATTTTGAGGGTTTGGAGTTGAAGCGAAGCACCGCGGTGGCTAATGCAGTGCCTGACCCTTTGAAGATGGTGAATATACTGCTTAATTAACGATAAAAAAACCGGCATTTTCAGCCGGTTTTTTTATGCTCATGATTAGAATTTTTGGTTGAATTGGAAGCTTAAGAAATTGATATAGGTATCAGAGAAGTTTCCTCGGAATGTGCCACCATTACCTGTACAGTCATCAGAACGCGCTGTATCAAAGTCAATTGTTCCATCTTCTTGTTCACTAAACGTGCCACGACATGGGTCGCGATATTCTGATCGAGAGTCAGCCAACATAATTAAGCTATAACCAACATCAAACGTTAGGTTTTTAGCATGTTTGTAGTTGGCACCTAAGGAGAGCATGTAACGATCGCTATCAGGTGCGCCGGGGTGGCGGAATCGCGCTGATGGCACTGGGGTTAGGTCAAACTGAAAACCTGTTTTTAGTGTTAACTTCTCATTGTAGTGATAATTAGCACCAATCGATGTTTTGAAAGAATCTCTCCAGCGTGTCTGAATTCCACCTGGACCTTGTTTGACTGGCTCTCCACCTGCTGTTTTCTGGTCAAGGAAATCAACTTTAATTTCTTTGACGGCACTAGTGCCAATAAAAGTGTAGTCAAACAGTAAGTCTAGCTTTTCGTTTAACTTTTTAAAGAAGCCTACAGACAGCCGCGAAGGAATAATCAAATCACCTTTTGCGGTTGTGTCAGGACGCAAGCAGTTTCTTAAAAAGTCAGGTACGGAAGAAGTACCTACTGAGCTGCCAGCATCACAGTCGGGCAAAAAGTCATCCCCAAGTGGTCCTAATTCATTTGCCCGAATATTGTTGATGTCCCACTTAAGGTCACCACGCATTTTTAGTTTACTTTCAGAACGATACGCTAAACTCAAACGCGCAGTTTCATCGAAATTGAACATATAGCCGAGATTATAGCCAAAGCCATAACCATACATCTCTACGTTACCTTTACCTGAAGAGTTTGGATCTAGAAGTGGGCCGGCTAAAATTTCTGCTACTTGTGTTTGCGTATCATTTGGCAGCAAACCGAGAGGTTTACAAACATTGCCTAATAGTGCGCCACAGGTCGCTCCCAAGTTCAAAGTGCCCAGTAAACTTGATAGCTCAGGACTGATGACGCCAGTTAAGTTGGTTAGTTGATCTAAGGATAGGTTCTGAACATAAGATTGGAATAAGTACGGTGCAACTTTTGTGTCAATTAAAACGCCTTGACGTAAATGACCACCAATAACTGAAGCACCAAAACCAATGCTGTGTTTATCGTCAAAACGAATCGCCATAGATGGATTGACATTGATTAACTCAATAGCCACATTGTCTGCGTGATAGCGTCCGCCCCAGTCTGATTTATAATTAAGATTGCCACCACCTGGCGCGAAAATACCAATACCAAGTGTGATGTCTTCATAATTGGGGATTGCTTTAAGCGCATCAAGATTTATTCGATGCAGTGGAACCGTCGCAAAAAAAGCACCAGCGCCTAATACTTTTGGCCAGAATGTGCCGGCTTCACCTTGCGCTTGTGGGTCGTTACGAATCGACTCACCTTCAGCGCCGGGAGTATTAGCGCCAGGAGGAGGTGTGCGGGTGGTGCCGTCCATATCGACATTAACTTTGCCGCGCAACGTAAACACCGACAGGCTGTTGGTGACATTAATGCCTCGCAACTGGGCCATACCCGCTGGGTTGTAATAAATAACCGAAGCATCAGCAGCTTCTGCTGAGTTTGCGTTTGAAGTGCCTTGATGTGATGCTGCAATCGTTGGAAGGTCTAAACCACCTGCATGAATAGTGGTCGACAGCATAAGAAAAGCAAGCGGAAGCGCTCGTAAAGCAAAAGCGTTTGCTGACATGGGTCACCCTCAAGGATGTATTTTTATTGTGACCACATAGTTCCACAAACACGCAAAAATAATCAAGCCGATTATCTACATTTGTTTGTTATTTATCGGTTAAGTTCTGCTCGCGACGGTATTGGCCGGGAGTAGTGCCTGTCCAACGCTTAAATGCACGGTTAAAGTTGGCGACATCTGAGTAGCCCAATGCATCTGCAATGCGTTCTAGGCTCTCGCTACTATTGATAAGTAAGCGTATGGCTTCTTGACGACGCATATCCTCAAGAATGTCGCTAAACGTGGTGCCTTCTTGAGCTAACTGTCGCTTCAGTGTTCGCTCAGATTGATTGAGCATTTCCGCAACAGACTCAAGCGAACGAAAGCCAATATTTGTGTCATGAACTAGAGCACGTACTTCACGAATAAAAGGACTGAAGTGTCCAATGGCTGCCAGCTCTTGCTCGCACTGTTTAACAGCCAGCTGCATTGATGCCGTGTCCGACATTAATAAGGCCAGGTCTAAATAACTGGCATTAAAGCAAATGATGTTACGTGGCTGATTGAAGTGAATTTGTGCTGGCAGTCGATACATAATGTCGCGGTAACGTGGCAACTCATCGATCTCAATATAGGCCACACCATAAAGTGTCTCCCCCGTCACAACTTGCGCCATCTGCCCAAAGCCAACCATTAAGGCGGCCAGTACTGCGTCACGCAAAGGTTGCAAGGTTAAATCAGTATCAACATGAAGTCTGGCCTGATCCTGATTAACCTCTAAACGAATGGTGGCGCCCAGCAGGCGTAACTCACTAAAACGCTCGACTAACTCCAAGGCTTGGCGAACCGTATCTGCCGTCATAGCAGCAAAGCCGATAAAACCATGAGTTGAGATTTTCATCTGCATGCCAACATGAAACGGCAGGGCAGGCTCATTAGTAACTGCCAACGCATGAATCAAGACGTCATTAACCAAGGTTAATGGTAGGTGTTCATGAGTTTCTAATAACGCGGCTCTGGTTAAGCCAAAGGGCGACAAAATCACTTCTTCACTAACACCAAAACGTTTAGTGACATCTAGCAAGAGCAAGACATAAGCAGAAGGAAGCGTTTTGCTGAGATCGGCAGCGTTCATATTCAGTCGACACACCCAAGGGGCAGCCAAGATACAAGTAAAAAGGCATTGTTGTCTAATCGAAATGACGCCTCAGTCAGCTTAATTTTAGCGGGTAAATAGGTTGTGAGGCGAAATCATGCGTGGTGTTAAAAAACAAAACTTGCCCAGCAAAGTGTGTGTGGTTTGTCATCGGCCGTTCAGTTGGCGTAAGAAGTGGGCCGCTGTCTGGGAGGAGGTGCGTTATTGCTCTGAGGCTTGTCGGCGACAACGGAATAAATCCGCATGAAAGAGCTGAGATTAATTTTAGGGGACCAACTGAATAGCCAGCATTCTTGGTTTCAGCAGCATGAGCCGCACATCGATTATGTCTTGATGGAAGTGCGTAGCGAGACCGATTACTGCCAGCATCATATTCAGAAAGTGGTGGGTATTTTCTTGGCCATGCGTGACTTTGCTCAAGTGCTTAGTGATGCAGGCCACAACGTCATCTATATTTCACTGGATGACCCGGGTAATCAACAAAGTATTTGCGCCAATTTAGCCAAGCTTTTAGCCAATAAAACCTACCACACATGGTCCTGGCAACAACCTGACGAATATAGATTAGCGCAAGCACTGCAAGGTTTTGCCAATAACGAGATTACACCAAGTTACTGTGTATCGACTGAGCATTTTCTGGCCGACCAGAGTGTCGTAGCGAAATTGTTTAAGCCGGGTACCCAACATTTTTTAATGGAAACGTTTTATCGCCATATGCGTAAGCGTGAGCATGTTTTGATGGCGGCGAATGGTAAGCCAGTCAGTGGTAAGTGGAATCATGATGCCGCCAATCGAGCAGCTTACGATGGTGCCGTACCTATTCCAGAGCCTTTGAGCTTTGCCAATAAATGCCAGCACATTGTCGACATGCTGCAACGTTGCCACGTTAAAACGATAGGTGAAGTCTCAGGCACACTTGATTGGCCCATTAATCGAACACAGGCTTTACAACTGCTTAACGACTTCATTAGTCATCAGCTGGTTCACTTTGGCCGTTATCAAGATGCATTGGTGGATGGGCAGGGCACGTTGTTTCATTCAAGGCTTTCATTTGCACTCAACCTAAAGCTGCTGTCGCCTCGCGAGGTGATACAGGCGGCAGAGCATGCGTGGTTGCAGGGGCAGGTCGATATCGCGGCGTGTGAGGGCTTTATTCGCCAGATTTTAGGTTGGCGTGAATATATGCGCTGCCTGTACTGGCATTTGTACCCGGGCATGTCTGAATCCAATCACTTTGCTCACCATAATGCTTTGCCAAGCTGGTTTTGGACGGGTGATACACAGATGCGATGTTTATCCCAAGCGATTAAGCAGTCATTAGCGACGGGGTATGCTCATCATATTCAGCGTTTAATGGTCACTGGTAACTTTGCCTTGCTGGCTGGCGTGTCGCCATCAGCAGTGAATGAATGGTACTTAGGCATTTATGTGGATGCCTTTGAGTGGGTGCAATGGCCAAATACCCATGGCATGAGTCAGTACGCCGAAGGCGGGCGGATTGCGACTAAGCCTTATGTCGCATCCGGTGCCTATATTCACCGTCAAGGTGATCATTGCCGGCACTGTCACTATGATGTGAAAGCAAAGTCGGGCAATAACTCATGCCCACTAAACAGCTTTTATTGGCACTTCATCGACCGGCATTTTGATCTATTAAGACCTAACCATCGCATGGCGATTGTGTTGAAAAACTGGCAGCAGCGAAAACCAGAAGATAAGCAGGTGGTGATAAAACAAGCGGAACAGTACCTGAGAAATATAAATCAGCTCTAATAAAAAAGGCCCGCAAGATGCGGGCCTTTTTTACAATGACAGTGCCAAATTAACCTTGGAACTGGTTCATTGTGTTTTTGCTGTCATCACCAGCTTTCAGCGCTTGCTCACCAGCAAAGATCTCTTTGTGATCGTCGCCAATGTCTGAACCCGCCATGGCTTGGTGCTTAACGCAAGCAACGCCTTCACGGATTTCTTTACGCTGAACACCAGCAACATAAGCCAACATGCCTTGGTCGCCGAAGTAGCCCTTCGACAGTTCGTGCATGTGCAGCGCTGTAGTGTGGTAAGTAGGCAGTGTGATCAGGTGGTGGAATACACCGGCTTCACGAGCAGCGTCAGCTTGGAAAGTACGGATTTTTTCATCAGCGTCTTTAGCCAATTCAGTGTCGTCGTACTCTTTGCTCATCAGCTTAGCGCGGTCATAAGCAGACACGTCTTTGCCTTCAGCAACAAAGCGGTCATAAGCTTGTTGACGGAAGTTCAGTGTCCAGTTGAATGATGGGCTGTTGTTGTACACCAGCTTAGCATTTGGAACGATTTCTTTAACACGGTTAACCATGTGAGCAATTTCTGCCACGTTTGGTGTTGGTGTTTCAATCCAGAGCAGGTCAGCACCGTTTTGCAAAGAAGTAACGCAGTCGAGCACAACGCGATCGATCTGTGTGCCTTCACGGAACTGGAACAAGCCAGAAGCCAAACGCTTAGGACGGTGCAGCTTGCCATCACGCTTGATCAGGATTTCGTCATCTTTAGCTTCAGAGATGTCAATTTCTTGAGTGTCTAAGTAGCTAATGTACTGAGAAGCCAAGTCACCTGGTTCGTTAGAAACAGGGATTTTTTGCGTCAGGTCAGCACCTTCAGAGTCGGTACGGGCAACAATAACGCCTTCTTCAACGCCGAGTTCCAGGAATGCATAACGAACAGCATTGATCTTAGCCAAGAAGTCTTCGTGTGGAACGGTAACTTTACCGGCTTGGTGACCGCACTGTTTAGCGTCAGACACTTGGTTTTCGATTTGAATACAGCAAGCGCCGGCTTCAATCATTTTCTTGGTCAACAGGTAAGTGGCTTCTTCGTTACCGAAACCAGCGTCGATGTCAGCAATGATTGGCACAATGTGCGTTTCGAAGTTGTTGATTTGATCTTCGATTGCTTTGGCTTTAGCTGTGTCGCCAGCGTCTTGAGCTTTTTTCAAGTTACGGAACAAGTCGTTCAGTTCTTTGGCGTCAGCTTGACGTAAGAAGGTGTACAGTTCTTCGATCAGTGCTGGAACCGATGTTTTTTCGTGCATGGATTGGTCAGGCAGAGGACCAAACTCTGAACGCAGCGCTGCAACCATCCAACCGGACAGGTACAGGTATTTTTTGCTGGTGGTGCCGAAGTATTTTTTGTTGGCGATCATTTTCTGTTGGCCAACAAAACCGTGCCAGCAACCCAGTGATTGAGTGTACTTGCTGGTGTCAGCATCGTACTCAGCCATGTCTTTACGCATGATGGCCGCAGTGTACTTAGCGATGTCGAGACCGGTTTTGAAGCGGTTTTGCATTTGCATGCGAGCTGCATCTTCTGGGCTGATTGCGCTCCAAGTGTCGCCAAATTTGGCTTTCAGAGCACGAACAGCATCAATTGCTGATGTATATGTGGTCATGGCAGTTCCTTTCACAGGGTTTGATTAATAGTACTAAAGACTAGGTCTTAGTTTTTAAGCCATCGCAGTGTAAGGTTTGTGGCATAATTTTCCAAATCTATGTTTGTTATTGCGGGTATTCACGCCATGAATCTTGAGCGTATTGATTTGAACCTATTGGTTTATCTGGATGTGTTGCTGCGTGAACAGAGTGTGACTCGTGCAGCCGAGCAATTAGGCATTACACAGCCAGCGATGTCGAATGGATTAAAGCGGCTACGTGAGCTTTTTAATGACCCACTATTAATTCGTGCTAGCCATGGTATGACACCAACTGAGCGCGCTATCGAGTTGGCCCCACGTATTCGTCAGGCGCTATCGCAGGTGACCGACATTTTAGAACCTAGGCAGGAGTTTAGGCCACTGGCCTCTAAGCGGGTATTTCGAATTATGTCATCGGACTATGCCGAAGCAACACTGGTGCCGGCACTAGTAAAGGCATTGCGCTCAGAGGCACCAGACGTTGTTCTCGATTTTCTAACGCCATCTGATGTCAGTGTGCAGGACATTGAGCAAGGTAAGGTTGACTTGGCCATCAACCGCTTTAATGAAATCCCACAGTCTTTTCACCAAGTCACCCTGTGGACCGATAGCTTTTCTTGCCTACTAAATCGTCATAACCCAGCGGCCATGCGTTTTAATTTAAAGACGTATTTAGAGTCGCAGCATATCTGGGTGTCTAAAACCGGCATGGGCATCGGTTTTGGCATTTCGCCAGATCGTGGGGGGTTAGGGCAGATTGATGCTGCTCTTGGTCGAATTGGCCAGAAGCGTCGCATCACTATTTATACACGACACTACCAAATGCCAGCGTTGGTGGCTCATAAAGCAGATTTGATTGCTACCTTGCCCAGCCGAATTGCACGCTTACAAGCTGATCACCCACAGCTGGTTATTAAAGAGCCACCATTTTTTATTCCTGAGTTCGAGTTAAAAATGGCTTGGGGGCCGTTACTGCATCACAGCCCAGCCCATCGCTGGCTACGACAGCTCATTAGTTATGTTGCTAGGCAAATTACAGAGCAAGAAGCCACCGCAGAGGCTGAACGTTTATCCCGTCGACGCACACGATTACGCGATCGAGAATGACCGAGTCAAAACTTTTCGCTAGACTACGCCCACTTTTTTGAAAACATCGCAATGAGGCTTTAATACATGACTGATCAACGCATTAAACTCGGTGAACTTGAAATTGCTAAGTCACTTTATGACTTGGTAAATAATGAAGTGGCTCCGGGTACCGGCGTTTCGCCAGAACACTTTTGGGCTCAGTTTGAGCAGATCATGGCCGACCTCATTCCTAAAAATAAGGCGCTGCTGGCCAAGCGTGATGGGTTACAAGCGCAAATTGATGAATGGCACCGTGCCAATCCGAAAGCTGAGTTCGCTGCCTACAAAGCATTTTTGACTGAAATTGGTTACTTAGTACCAGAAGGTGCTGATTTTGCCGTTAGCCCTGAAAATGTTGATGATGAGATCGCCCAGATTGCCGGCCCACAGCTGGTTGTGCCGGTTAAAAATGCCCGTTATGCCTTGAACGCAGCAAATGCACGTTGGGGCTCTTTATATGACGCGCTATATGGCACTGATGCTATTTCTGAAGAAGGTGGCGCAGAGAAGGGTAAGGGTTACAACCCTGTACGTGGCAATAAGGTCATTGCCTTTGCACGTCAATTCTTGGATCAAGCAGCCCCATTAAGCGCCGGTTCGCATGCCGATAGCACAGCCTACCGTATTAACAACGGCACACTGGAAGTGACACTAAGCAATGGTGATGTTGTGGCATTGGCGCAGCCAGAGAAATTTGTCGGCTTTACGGGAAATATTGAAAACCCAAGCAGCATCTTATTGAAAAACAATAACCTGCATGCGGAAATTCAATTTGACCGTGAGCATCCAATTGGCAAAACAGATGCCGCTGGCATTAAAGATGTCAATTTAGAGTCTGCCATTACCGCCATTCAAGACTGTGAAGACTCCGTCGCAGCGGTTGATGCCGAAGATAAAGTAGAGGTCTATAGCAACTGGTTAGGCCTAATGAAAGGCACGTTGTCTGAGTCGTTTGATAAAGGCGGCAAAACCATGACACGTACGCTTAATAGCGATCGCGTGTTTAATTCCGCCAAGGGTGGCGAGTTCACCTTACACGGCCGCGCCTTGTTGTTAGTACGCAACGTAGGTCACTTAATGACCAATCCTGCCGTTTTGTACAAGGGCGAAGAAGTGCCGGAAGGTATTATGGATGCCATGGTGACGGTATTGGCTGCCAAACATGACCTGCTGAAAATTAATCGTTTAAGCAACTCACGTGCTGGCTCTGTCTATATTGTGAAGCCAAAAATGCACGGCCCTGAAGAAGTAGCCTTCGCTAATGAGATTTTCGCACGTGTTGAAGAAGCTTTAGGTTTGGCTCGTAACACATTGAAAATGGGCATTATGGATGAAGAGCGCCGCACCACGGTGAACTTGAAAGAGTGTATCCGCGCTGCGAAAGAGCGTGTAATTTTCATTAACACGGGCTTCCTTGATCGTACCGGTGATGAAATGCACACCTCCATGGAAGCTGGCCCAATGATTCGCAAAGCGGACATGAAAGCAGCTAAGTGGATTTCAGCTTACGAAAACTGGAACGTCGATGTAGGCCTGGCCTGTGGCTTAAAAGGCAAGGCACAAATCGGTAAAGGCATGTGGGCTATGCCAGACCTGATGAAAGCCATGTTGGAACAGAAAATTGCGCATCCTAAGTCTGGTGCAAACACTGCTTGGGTGCCGTCACCCACTGGTGCCACACTGCATGCTACCCACTACCACCAAGTGCTGGTGCAGGACGTACAAGAGCAAATCAAGAGCCGCATACCCGCGTCAATTGATGATATTTTGACCTATCCGGTAGCCACCAACCCGAATTGGACGGCAGACGAAATTAAGCATGAGCTTGATAACAACTGCCAAGGTATTTTGGGTTATGTAGTGCGCTGGATTGACCAAGGTGTTGGTTGTTCAAAAGTGCCAGACATCAACAATATTGGCTTGATGGAAGACCGTGCCACTTTGCGTATTTCTAGCCAACACGTGGCTAACTGGTTACGTCATGGCGTCTGTAGCAAAGAGCAAGTAACCGAAGCTTTGCAACGTATGGCTGTGGTGGTTGATGTGCAAAACGCCAATGACCCACTGTACACACCGATGGCGCCTAACTTTGCCGATAGCGTGGCTTACCAAGCGGCAGCGGAGTTAGTGTTTGAAGGTTGTGCGCAACCAAGCGGTTACACAGAGCCTGTGTTGCACCGTCGTCGTCGTGAGTTAAAAACAAAGCTGTCTGCTTAAGGAGCGTTATGCATGTCTGAGGCACAATCTGGCATTTTGGCCGCGTTGCCGCCTCAGGCGCGCTACCTTCTGCTGCAACTTAAAGCTTCAGTAGATACTGAAGCTTTAAAGCAAGTTTTAACTCAATTGCAAACCATGGCCAATGGCGACGAACTCGTTGTTGGCTTTGGCCTGCCAATTTTTGCCGTTTTAGGTCAGCAATTGCCGGGCCTAACAACAGGTCCCGTCATTCCGAAATCCCTAGTCCCGCTTGCGCTTAAAGAAGCTGCTTTATGGTGTTGGCTGCGGGGCAATGATCGTGGTGACTTACTTCGTCTAGAGCATTGTCTTACAAGCGTGTTGGATAAATGCTTTGACGTAGTCAGCAGCATTGATGCTTTTGTTTATAAAGAAGGGCGTGATCTAACCGGTTATGAAGACGGTACAGAAAATCCAGAGGGTGATGAGGCTGTTCATACGGCCTTAGTCAGTCCTGAACAAGCAGATACATTAAGTAAGCAAACATCGTTATCTGCCAGCGCTTATACCAGCGGCAGTTTTGTTGCTGTGCAACAGTGGCTGCATGACTTCAAAGCCTTTGATGCGATGGACCAACTCAGCAAAGACCACACCATTGGCCGTCGCCTGAGTGATAACGAAGAAATTGATGACGCGCCAATTACCGCGCACGTTAAGCGCACCGAGCAAGAAGGGTTTGCACCTGAAGCTTTTGTGCTTCGACGTTCCATGCCATGGACAGCGGGCGCTAAAGCAGGGCTAGTGTTTGTCGCATTTGGGCATTCACTAGATGCTTTTGAGCGTATGTTGACGCGCATGTCCGGTGCAGAGGATGGTCAAATTGATAGCCTATTCAGCATCTCAAAACCAATCGCGAGCAGCTATTTTTGGTGTCCGCCCGTGTTGCATGGCCAAGTTAGTTTATCGTGCTTAGGCCTAAACTAGCGATATTCGACATACCGCTGACAAACACCTAGTATTTGTGCATATTTCTACCCTAGAGCAGATCATGATAAAAAAAATAAGTATCGCTTTGGCATTTATGCTGAGCTTGGCAGTACCTGCTAGTGCCAATGTAGCCATGCCAGCTTTCACGTTTCCAACACCAGATCCACTTCCAAATCCGCTCAATGTACGAGCTTGTATTTTCGATATTGCTGGAGCGCAGGGTCAAATCTGGAATCTTGCTAAAGATCTCGCCTTAGAAGCCAAAAAGTGGAATGTGCATGCTGAGCTTCGTTTATATACTGACGAGCGAGTTGCGGCTGAAGACTATAAAGCAGGGCAGTGTGACATGGTGACCCTGTCATTACTGCGTGCCAAGCAGTTCAACTTTGTAGTTGGTAGTATTGATGCGCCTGGCAATTTGCCAAACTACGAAGCAGCAAAAACCTTATTAAGAACCTTAGCGAACCCTCAGTTTTCTAAGATGGCCATTCATGGTCCATATCAAGTGGTTGCCATTGCACCAATTGGTTCAATATTTGTCATGGTGAACGACCGTCAAATTGACTCCATTGAGAAAGCAGCGGGCAAGCGAGTGGCCGTGCTGGAGTGGGATCGCTCGCAAGCTAAGATGATTTCAGGACTTGGTGCTCAGCCAGTTCCCTCAGACATCACTAATTTTGGTGGCAAATTCAACAATGGCCAGGTTGATATTATCGCCGCACCTGCGCTCGCATTTAAGCCATTAGAGCTATACAAAGGCTTGGGCGACAAGGGTGCAATTTTTCGTTTTCCATTGCTGATTGCACATGGCTCTATCTTAATTCGTCGCGACAAACTCTTGCCGCAAGTACCTGATCTAGACGCACGTTTACTAAGCCTGCAGCGTTATGCTTTGCAGTTTATCGATCCGTATATCGAAATGATCAAACGTCAAGAGGCAGAAGTTCCAGCTAAATATTGGATGGATTTAAAGCCGGAAGACAATATTAAATATCAAAGCATGTTACGCCAAGCACGCTTAACGTTAACGATGGAAGGCATATACTCAGCAGCAACCATGAATATATTAAAACGTGTTCGCTGTCGTCATGAGCCTACCAATATGGAATGCTCACAGCACGAGGAATAAGTGCTCAACATATGACAGACTTTCTCAGCATTGTGTTTGATGATTTGCATTTGCGTGATGCTGAGTACCTTTTTTTAACCACAGCCAAACCGTGGTCAGCCCATATCAGCTTGCCTAACCGGGCGGTTTTTCATGCGGTATTACAAGGTCAAGTCGAGTGCGTCATTGGTGATGAGCAGTTTGATTTAAGCGCTGGCGATATTCTGATTATTCCCGGTGCTAAAGCGCATGAAATTCGCATGCCGCAAGCGCCTAATCATGTTGAACCTGTCGACATTAGCCGCGACTTTAAGCGACTTCAGCTGTCACCCATGCAGTTAGGCGAGGGCGCGTTTGACTCACTTATTTTAAGCGCGAGCTGCTTATTTGATGAAGTTATGGGCGCCCCATTAATTTCAGCATTGCCAATTGCAATGCCTATTCGCGGCATGACAAAACATCCACCTAACTGGCTACGAATTGGCATTGAGTTTTTATTAGATGAGATGTCGGACTTAAAGCCTGGTCATCAGGCTATTTTGAATCGCTTAGGTGATATCTGGTTTTTGGAATGCTTGCGTACCTACATTACAGACCTACCAGAAGGCAACGAAACTTGGTTAAGAGCACTTAAAGATCCGTTATTGGGCAGCGTGCTAAGCAGTATTCATCAATATCCTCAGCAGCCATGGACTGTGAATGCATTAGCTGAGGTCGCTCATTTATCACGCTCTGCGTTTGCTGAGCGATTCATTCGTTGCATGGGTATGCCGCCTTTAACCTATGTGACAGAACATAGAATGCGAATTGCAGTAAGAGAGCTAACACATAGTGCGCAACCGATTCGTCATATCGCTGAACAAGTAGGCTACAGTTCTGAAAATGCGTTTGGCCAAGCGTTCAAACGTATTCACGGCTGTTCACCAGGACAGTATCGCGAAAAAATCAGGAAAAATGATACGGAAATATCCTTATAGGGTGTGTTTTTGAGGGCATTTACTGTGTTTTCTGGTATAAAAGAAACACCTTTTCTCCAACAAAAACAATCAAGGAACGCTGACCATGAGCAAATACGCCTCGCGATCGACGCTGCCACACTGCCTGCTACATTGGGCTGAGACCAGCCCTAACGCCATCTACATGACTCAACCATTGCAAGGTGACCAGTTACTCGAAGTGACTTGGGGTCAAGCACGTGATGAAGTCCTGCGCATGGCCAACCACCTGAAGTCCTTAGGTCTTCCGGCGGGTACTTCTATTGGTTTGTTAGGTCGCAATAGTGCGCATTGGATTTTAGCTGACTTAGCCATTTGGTTCGCTGGTCACGTTACCGTTCCTTTGTACCCCACACTGAATGGCGAAACTGCTGCCTATATTCTTGAGCACTCAGAGTCCAAACTGTTGATGTTGGGCAAAATGGATGGCACAGCGGATGGTTGGAAAGACATTGAGCCAGCACTACCAGCGGACATGCCCATTATTAGTTTGCCGTTGTCACCACGCAAAGACACGCCACACTGGAATGACATCATCGCTAAAACTGAACCTATTGCAGAAGATGATATTCAGCTTCCTGCAACTGGCGCGTTAGCGACAATTGTTTACACCTCAGGCTCTACTGGTCGCCCGAAAGGCGTTATGCACAGCTTTGGCACCATGTGTTCCGTCGCTGCTGGCCTGCGTGATACCTATAACGTGACACGTGACGAACGTATGTTGTCGTACTTGCCGTTAGCTCACGTCGCTGAGCGTGCAGTAGTCGAAACAGCATCACTGTACTTCGGCTTTAGCATCTACTTTGCTGACAAACTCGAAACGTTCCAACGAGATTTGCAGCGTGCACAACCTACCATTTTCTTCTCGGTACCGCGCTTGTGGACTAAGTTCTACTTGGCCATTAATGACAAGCTGCCACCGAAAAAGCAGAAAATTCTGTTTAATATCCCAATCTTATCTGGAATTATTAAGCGCAAAATTCTGACTCAATTAGGCTTAGACAAAACGCGTATGGCGATTACTGCTGCTGCGCCATTGCCACCAAATATTCTGCAGTGGTACCGCGGTCTTGGCCTTGAGCTGCTCGAAGTTTATGGCATGTCAGAAAACTTTGGTTACTCACATGGCACACGTATTGGCGAAGCACGTATTGGTTATGTTGGTCATGCCAACCCCGGTGTACATCACCGTATTGCCGAAAATGGCGAAGTGCAGGTGAAAAGCCCAGGTCAGATGCTGGGTTACTTCAAAGATCCTGCTAAAACCGCTGAAGACATGACTGACGACGGCTACCTGAAAACGGGTGACCGTGGTGAACTAGACGAGCAGGGCCGCCTACGTATTACTGGCCGAGTAAAAGAGTTATTTAAAACCTCTAAAGGCAAATACGTTGCACCAGTGCCTGTTGAGCAAAAGCTCAATGTTCATCCAAAGGTTGAAGTAATCTGTGTCACGGGCCCAAGCCAGCCACAACCTTTTGCCTTGTTCATGCTGTCCTTGGATGCAGTTGCAGAGCTAGAAAAAGGTTCACTTACCAAAGAGCAATTGACTCAAGAATTCAAAGACTTATTGAGCTCTGTCAATGAATCGCTTGAAGATCATGAACGCCTTGATTACATCGTGGTGGTTAAGGATCAGTGGACTATTGAAAATGGTTTCCTGACACCAACCATGAAAATCAAACGCAACATCATTGAAGATAAGTACCTAACCAATGCCGACACATGGTGTGCACGCCGTGAACGGGTAATTTGGGAATAAGACTTGTCTAGCTGACGATAGCCATAACACTCTGCCACACTGAGTGTTATGGCTAATCTTATTGTATGTAATCACGCAATTCGCTTTCACGACAATCCTCTGCTGCAGCAAGCTGGATCTTCGCCTGTATTTCTCTATGTTCTAGACCCTCAGCTGCTATATGAGCAAGTTGATCGGTGGTCACAAGCACGCACACATTTCCTGATTCAAGGTCTTAACGAGTTTGCCAATCAGTTAAAAGCCTTAGGTTATGTGTTGAATTTTGCAATTGGTGCATGGGCAGAGCAGGTTCATCAAGTTGCGTTGACCATTGGTGCAGAGAAAATATTGTGTGCCTCACCGCTTGGATGGCGTGAACAACAAGCGCTTCAGCACCTGGGCAACATAACAAGCAGCCCTGTTATTAGTTATAACTGCGACACTTTGTTTGAGGCTGAGCAAATTAAGTCGCTATTTCCGGATATACCCAACATTTTCTCTAGCTTTCGGCGCCATATCGAAAAAGCGGATTTAGCGGTTAAAACAACACATAAGCCAGATCTAACGCCCGCCAATTGGCCACAAGCAGAGATTGCCTTAACGCTTGATGATGCGGTTAGCTGGCTAAATGCCCGATGTTATGAACAAAGCAGTAGTTTCTGGCAGCTAGGTGGTGAGTCCGCCGGCTTAAATCGTGTTGATGAGTATATTTGGCAAACCCAGGCGATTAGGGATTATAAAAACACCCGAAATGGTCTGTCCGGCCGCCTTTTTTCGACGCAATTTTCACCGTGGTTAGCAAGTGGGGCATTGTCGGCACGTTATATATGGCAGGCCGTCACTGAGCATGAGTTACAGTTTCAAGCAAATGACTCCACATATTGGGTTAAGTTTGAGTTGTTGTGGCGCGAGTTTTTCCACTGGCAGCACCAATACCATGGCAACGCATGGTTTAGCCGCAATGGCATTCAAGGGCCTCGTGCTTTTGCAATGACTGCTCTGGGCAGCACACAGCAAAAATACCTAAATCATTGGCAGCAGGGCACAACAGCGAATGACTTCATTAATGCCAATATGCGCATGCTGAGCCAAACCGGATGGATGTCAAACCGAGGACGACAGAATGTTGCTAGTTATTTAATCCATGAACTAGGGCTAGATTGGCGCTTAGGGGCTTTGTGGTTTGAGTCACAACTAGTTGACTATGACGTAGCTAGCAACTGGGGGAATTGGGCATACCTGGCTGGCGTAGGCAACGATCCACGGGGCAGCAGACGATTTAATATTGATAAACAAGCGCAAACGCACGACCCAGCAGGTGAGTTCGTGCGTGAATGGCTTAGCGAACGCGGTAGGTGATACGACCTTTGCTTAAGTCGTAAGGAGTCATTTCTACTTTCACGTTATCACCCGTTAGGATACGGATGTAGTGCTTGCGCATTTTGCCTGAAATGTGGGCAGTCACAATGTGACCGTTTTCCAACTTCACGCGGAACATGGTGTTGGGGAGCGTTTCAACAACAACACCATCAAATTCAATCTGTTCTTCTTTCGACATTCAGCATAAGCCTCAGGGGCGAGTTCAGTGGGACGGGAGCATACCCGAAAACCGCCGCATTGTGCCTGAAAATTCACATTCTGGCAAAAATCAACGTGCAAATAACCACTCGCCATTGATTAACAACTCTAAAGGCCGAAAACGTGCCTTATAACTCATGCGTGGCGACTGTTTAACCCAGTAACCTAAGTACAAATGTTTTAGGCCTCGCAGCTGGCAGAGTTTGATTTGGCTCAAGATGGCCAGTGTGCCCAGACTACGCCGATCAAGATCCGGATCATAAAAGGTATATACAGCAGACAATCCGTCTTCAAGCTCATCAGTTACAGACACGGCCACTAACTTGTTTTGGTCATAAAACTCAATAAAAAAACTATCGGACCAATCGCTGGTTAAAAACTCACGATATTGCCTAGGTGAGGGTGGGTACATATCGCCGCTTTGATGTTTGGCCTCGATATAACGAGCGTAGAGCGCATAGTGTGCTTCAGCCCACTCAGCATCAACGATACGAGTTGTGATGTCATGGTTGATGCGCAGGCATCGCCGTTGACTACGATTGGGTTTGAATAGGTCAATGGGCACACGCACTGAAATACAGGCTTGGCAATTCAAGCAATGTGGACGATAGACATAATTGCCACTACGACGAAAACCTAATACTGAGAGCTGACTAAATACACTCGGAGACATATCTGCTTCAGGGTCGGCAAATAAGGTGATGGCATCTGATTTCGGCAGATAGCTACAGGGGTGAGCGGCGGTGGTAAAAAACCGAATGTGAGCACCACTGGTCATGCCTTACTCCGTTATCTAACGAATACGAAAGCCCTGTTGCGCCAGCACAGATTCAGCGAGTCGCCAGTCTGGTAGCGCATGCGTAACCGCAGTCTTCAGACTAGCGAGATAGTCAGCGCGCGGCAACAGTTCAGCACCTAATTGCAACAAATGAGGGGTTTCCATTTGTGCATCAACAACGTCCCAAGACCACTGCTTGGCCAAGGTCATTAACACCCAAACGGCTATTTTGGAGGCATTGCTGTAGCGGGAATACATAGACTCCGCGCAAAATACACGACCTACCGAGACACCATACAAACCACCAACAAGCTCATCATTTCGCCATATTTCAATGCTATGAGCCCAGCCTAAACGATGCAGGCGTAAATAGGCTGCTTGCATATCAGCGGTAATCCACGTGCTATCGGCGTACGACCTGGGTGCAGCGCAACCTTCAATGGTTGCTTTAAAACAGCGATTAACACTGATTTGCCAATGTGCTTGGCGATTCGCTTTACGCAAGCTACGTGCAGGTTGGTAGTGAGCGGGGCTTAAAACGCAACGAGGGTCTGGGCTCCACCACAGCAGAGGCGAGTCATCCATATACCAAGGAAAAATGCCTTGGCGGTAAGCGTTAATAAGACGTTGGGGCGATAGATCACCACCAGCTGCTAACAAGCCCGGTGGCTCTTCCAGCGCCTGGTCGGGCGCTGGAAAAGGGGAGTGCTGACTAAGCCATGTGAGTGACATGGTCTTTCAGCAACCTATTTGCTTAACGCATCCAAGTACTTTTCAGCATCCAAAGCCGCCATACAGCCAGCGCCTGCAGAGGTAATAGCCTGACGGTAAACATGATCGGCAACATCACCTGCGGCAAATACGCCCGGAATATTGGTGGCCGTTGCATTGCCTTCGGTGCCGCTCTTAATGGTCAGATAACCATCTTTCATATTGAGCTGACCGGCAAAAATGTCGGTGTTTGGCTTGTGACCAATCGCAATAAAAATACCGGCCACATCCACTTTTTGCTCAACGCCATCTTGGGTAGAGGCTAACAAAGCGCCGTCAACACCAGCATCACCACCTAAAACTTCTTTTAACTGATGATTCCAGATAATACTGATTTTGCCGGCTTTTTCTTTTTCAAATAAATGATCTTGCAAGATTTTTTCAGACTTGAGCTTGTCACGACGGTGCACCAAGGTGACGTGATCAGCAATATTAGACAAATACAGAGCTTCTTCAACGGCAGTATTGCCACCACCCACCACCATGACCCGCTGACCACGATAGAAGAAACCATCACAAGTAGCGCAAGCACTAATGCCACGTCCCATGAAAGCTGTTTCTGTCGGCAGCCCTAAGTATTGAGCGGAGGCGCCGGTAGCAATAATTAACGCATCACAGGTGTACACAGCTGAGTCACCAGTCAATACAAAAGGACGTTGTTGTAGATCAACCTTATTGATGTGATCAAAAACTACTTGCGTACCAAAGCGTTCAGCATGACGTTGCATACGATCCATCAGGGCAGGGCCGGTCAAACCTTCAACGTCGCCAGGCCAGTTATCGACTTCGGTTGTTGTCGTTAACTGTCCGCCGGACTGCATGCCGGTAATGACCACAGGGCTCAAATTGGCGCGGGCAGCATAGACCGCAGCACTATAACCAGCGGGGCCAGAACCTAAAATAATCAGGCGGTGATGCACAGTAGCCATAACAACTCCTAGTAATTGATGTAAAGACAGACAATCAGTATATCAGGGTGCATGTCTTCTGCTGCGTACCCCGCTACAATGTCTACACATTCATTGTGCTGGAATCTGCTTGTGTCATCGCCTGAACAAAATAAAAAGCGCTATGTATACGCTATCGTCTGGTTGGTATTGGCAATCTTTACCCTGATTGCACTTTACACCGCTCACCCTGAAGACAGCTCTTGGATTCAGGCTGGAGCCGGTGTGCAGCATAATGCCGCTGGTGTTGTTGGTAGTCACTTAGCGGCTGTGCTCACCTTATTACTGGGTAGCCTTAAATGGCTAGTGCCACTCCTAATGCTTTGGCGAGTACGTCTTTATTGGCGCAATCGTGGTTGGGTCAAAGGCCCAATTCAGGCCTTGGCAACAGTGACCTCAGTGTGTGCACTCGCTGCTTTGGTCAGTCTACATGTCGACCAGCCTGGTAACGTGCTGCCTAATGAGTCTGCAGGTTTACTCGGTGCCACATTTAGCTCAGCTATGTGGCATTTCTTAGGCACTGCCGGCAGTACATTGATTTTATTGGCTATTTTTATTCTCGGCTTTACCCTTGCATCAGGCCTGAACTGGAATGTGGTGTTTGAGCGTGTTGGCGAATTTTTAAGCATGGTTTGGCAGCGTATTGATACGTTGATCAAACAACGCAGCAGTCGCAGCAACAACGACATGGTTAGACAGCCACAACAGACTGTTAATAAACCAAGACAGGCGCCGGTATTAACCCCCAAAGCACCGGAGGCTCAAGCGACTTATGTGCCACCGGCCAAACCACGTCATGAAATTAGTATTGCCCAAGTTGCTGAAGTAAAGCCGGCGAAAAAACCAGACAGCCAAGGCCAACTATTTGGCACCACCATGGGTGAGGGTTTGTTGCCAGCGGTGAGCTTGCTTGATCCACCAACGCCGCGTGGTAATAAAGGGTATAGCCCAGAAACACTGGAAGCTATGTCTCGTTTACTCGAAATTAAGCTGAAAGAATTTAATGTTGATGCCGAGGTTGTGGCCGTGCAGCCGGGGCCAGTCATTACGCGTTTTGAAATTCAGCCGGCACCCGGTGTGAAAGTGGCCAGAATTTCAAATATTGCTAAAGACTTAGCGCGTGCCATGGCAATGATTTCAGTCCGTGTTGTTGAAGTTATTCCAGGCAAGTCTGTGGTGGGTATTGAGGTGCCCAACCAAGACCGTGAAATGGTGCGCCTGTCAGAAATCCTGACTTCACAAGCCTTCCAAGGCAAAAGCAGTCCATTGTCGCTGGCTTTAGGTAAAGACATTGCTGGCCATCCGGTGGTGGCAGACTTAGCCAAAATGCCGCATTTATTGGTGGCCGGTACAACAGGCTCTGGTAAGTCCGTGGGTGTTAACGCAATGATCTTGTCCATGCTGTTTAAAGCAGGACCAGCTGACTTACGCCTGATCATGATTGACCCGAAAATGTTGGAATTGTCGGTTTACGACAAAATTCCACATTTGCTAACACCTGTGGTGACCGACATGAAAGACGCCGCCAATGCACTGCGTTGGTGTGTGGCAGAAATGGAGCGTCGCTACAAAATGATGTCTAAGTTAGGCGTACGTAACTTAGATGGCTGCAATAAAAAAATCATGGACGCTATTGCCGCTGGCACACCGCTGACTGATCCCTTGTGGAAACCGGGCGAAAACGTACTTGATGAAACCGCACCAGAGCTCACTAAGCTTCCCTACGTAGTCGTCATCATTGATGAATTTGCCGACATGATGATGATTGTGGGTAAAAAAGTGGAAGAGTTGATTGCGCGAATTGCACAAAAAGCACGTGCGGCTGGTATTCACCTTATTTTGGCGACTCAACGCCCGTCTGTGGACGTTATTACCGGCTTGATCAAAGCCAATATTCCTACCCGTATGGCTTTTCAAGTGTCTAGCAAAATCGATTCGCGAACCATTTTGGATCAGGGTGGTGCGGAAATGCTGTTGGGCAATGGCGATATGCTGTTTTTACCACCAGGTACCAGCCTTTCTGAGCGAGTTCATGGCGCCTTTGTCAGCGACGAAGAGGTCCACCGCGTTTGTGATGACTGGAGAGCACGTGGTGAGCCAATTTACATTGATGAAATCTTAGAAGGCAGCTTAGACGCCAATGAAGGCGGAAAAGGTGGTTTTGGCGGATTTGAGGATGTCGGTGGCGACCCAGAGCAGGATGCTCTCTACGATGAAGCGGTGGCATTTGTGCTGGAAACGCGGCGTCCGTCAATCTCGTTCGTACAACGTAAGTTCAAGATTGGTTATAACCGTGCAGCACGACTCATTGAAGCCATGGAAAACGCGGGTGTGGTGTCGTCCATGAGCAGTAATGGCCAGCGTGAAATCATCGTTCCTAGACACGATTAAGGAGTTTTTCATGCCGGTATTTCGCTCATTTTATGCAGTTTTTGCGTTGTTATTGTCGCTCACTGTTATGCCGGCTCATGCCTCAACGGCGCTGCAAGACCTTAGTCAGCGCCTACAGGCCATGCAGTCTTTTCAAGCCAGCTTTACGCAAATTACCGCGCAAGCAGGTAAACGCCCCGATGTCGGTGTTACCGGTGTGTTGTCAGCACAACGTCCGGGCCAATTTCGTTGGGAAGTAAAGCAGCCCTATGAGCAGATCATTGCCTCTGATGGTACCGATTTGCGTATTTATGATCCTGATTTAATGCAGATGACGGTTCGCGCTATTGGCAACGATGTGGGTCAAACACCGGCCTTATTGTTTACCGGTGACCACAAAGCGATTGCTGAACAGTTTGAAGTCAAACGCATCCAGCAGTCACAAAATGTGCGTTTTGTGCTGACGCCTAAGTCCAATGAAGCGATGTTTGATTCGCTCACCCTGAGTTTCAAGGGTAAAGAGCCAATTGGCATGGTGTTATCTGATGGAGTGGGGCAGACCACAGAGATCACTTTCTTTAATGTCAAAATGAATCCAAAATTACCTGCCAGTTTATTCATGCTGACACCACCCAAAGGCACCGACATCATTGAAGAGTAGCGACAACAGCTATCAACCGTTAGCAGCCAAGCTGCGACCTCGCGCCTTAGCAGACTATATAGGCCAGTCGCAGATCTTGGCGCGTGGCAAACCGCTACGAGAGGCGCTTGAAACCGGTCAGTTGCATTCAATGATTTTATGGGGGCCACCTGGTGTTGGTAAAACATCACTTGCGCGGTTGATGGCCAGCACTTGCGATGCGCGCTTTTTATCAGTATCTGCAGTATTGTCCGGCGTCAAAGAAATTCGCGCAGCCATTGAAGAGGCACAGTTCTACCGACAGCAAGGTCAGCGCACCGTATTATTCGTTGATGAAGTCCATCGCTTTAATAAATCGCAGCAAGACGCGTTTTTACCCTATGTTGAAGATGGCACGCTGATTTTTATTGGTGCCACCACCGAAAACCCCTCGTTTGAATTAAATAAAGCCTTGCTCTCACGGGCTCGGGTTTATGTACTAAAGAGCCTACAGCATGACGAGTTACTCACGCTATTAAAGCAAGGCCTAAGCTCACTCAATGAGCAGCAGCCTTTAAGTCTTAACGACACGATGTTAAATGCCCTAGCTCATGCGGCTGATGGTGATGGTCGACGCGCCCTTAATTTATTGGAGTTAGCGGCTGATTTGGCCGATGACAACGGCGAACTAAATGAGTCCGCACTCAATGACATTCTGCAAGGTTCGGTGCGTCGCTTTGACAAACAGGGTGATGACTTCTACGACCAGATTTCGGCCTTGCATAAAAGTGTGCGCGGCTCCGATCCTGACGCGGCCTTATATTGGTTAGCCCGCATGATCGATGGTGGTTGTGACCCGCTGTATATTGCTAGACGCGTACTGCGCATGGCCTCTGAAGATATTGGCTTGGCTGATCCTAGGGCACACACATTGGCCTTAGAAGCTTGGCAGACGGTCGAGCGACTTGGCCAGCCAGAAGGTGAGTTGGCATTGGCACAGGCGGTAGCTTTTATGGCCGTGGCTGCCAAAAGCAATGCGGTCTATAACGCGTGGAAAGCAGCTAAGAAAACCGTGCAAGAAACCGGCTCATTGCCAGTTCCCAAACATTTACGTAACGCCCCAACAACATTAATGAAGCAACAAGGGCATGGTCTCGACTATCATTATGCCCATGACTATCCGGAAGCTTATGTTGCGGGTGAGCGTTATTTGCCTGAAGGCTTAGCTACAATGCAGTTCTATCAACCGACTGACCGCGGTTTAGAACAGCGCATAGCGCAAAAACTGGCGCGCTTAAACGAGCTAAATCGTTTAAGTACTTGGCAACGCAGTGCAGATGACCCCGAAGAATAAGCAAGTTCAAAATTTTTAGGTAAAGAGACATTTTTATGCTTGATCCCAAGTTGTTACGTAACGAATTTTCAACCGTTCAGGCCGCTTTAGCCAAACGCAATGTGCATTTAGATGCGGAATTGTGGTCAGCACTTGAGCAGCGCCGTCGCGAGCTGCAAATTGAAACTGAGCAGCTGCAGTCCGAGCGCAACACGGGTTCTAAGCAAATTGGTATTGCCCGTAAAAACGGTGAAAACACTGACGACTTGATGGCAGCCATGAGCGAGATCAATAAACGTTTAGTGGATGTTGAGCGCGCCTCTAATGCCATCCAACAAGAGTGGCAAAGTTTGGCAATGAGTGTGCCTAACTTACCCGATGACAGTGTGCCAGCAGGTAAGGGCGAAGACGACAATGTCGAAGTGCGTCGTGTCGGTGAGGTTAAAGCACTTAGTTTTGAGGCTAAAGATCATGTTGCCTTAGGTGAAACCTTGGGCATGAGTTTTGATCGCGCCAGCCGCATCAGTGGTGCTCGTTTCACCGTGCTCAGTGGCCAAATGGCCAAGCTGCATCGTGCACTGACACAGTTTATGTTGGACCTGCATGGCCAAGAGCATGGTTATGAAGAGGTCTATGTGCCTTATCTGGTTGGCCCTGAAAGCTTGCAGGGCACTGGTCAGTTGCCAAAATTTGAAGAAGACTTATTTAAAGTACGTGGTGATCGTGAGCTGTATTTGATTCCAACTGCTGAAGTGCCGGTGACCAACTTACATCGTGATGAGATTTTATCGGCCGATGTTTTGCCTAAGCGTTATGTCGCTCATACACCATGTTTCCGTAGTGAAGCCGGCGCCTATGGACGTGATACCCGCGGCATGATTCGCCAGCATCAGTTCGATAAGGTCGAACTAGTGCAGCTCGTGCGTCCAGAAGAGTCTGATGCAGCGCTGGAGTCCTTAACACAGCATGCTGAAACCGTGTTGCAGCGCTTAGGTCTGCCATACCGTGTCATGTTGTTATGTGGTGGCGACATGGGTTTTTCTGCTGTTAAAACCTATGACATTGAAGTTTGGCTGCCAGGCCAAGCTAAATATCGCGAAATTTCGTCTTGCTCAAACTGCGGCAGCTTCCAAGCCCGTCGTATGCAAGCTCGTTTGCGCAACCCAGAAACAGGTAAAACTGAATTACTACACACCTTAAATGGCTCAGCATTGGCCGTAGGGCGCACCTTAGTGGCGGTGTTAGAAAACTATCAGCAGGCTGATGGTTCTGTGCTTATCCCTCAGGCCTTGCAACCCTATATGGGTGGACAAGACCGCCTGCTACCTAGCGCTTAAATCATGGAAACGCTGCCGCTTGGCTTTCGACTTCGTGATCGCTCTTGCTTGATTGTTGGCGGTGGTGAGATCGCACGCCGTAAAGCTGACCTTGTGATTCGTGCAGGTGCCATCGTCACGGTGATTGCCCCAGAAATCGACACTGATGTTGCCAAAATGGTCACTGAGGCAAGAGGTCAGCTAAAGCAGCGGCCGTGGCAGGCAGACGATATTCTAGATCATGACTTAGTCATTGCGGCCACTGATGATGAGCCGCTAAATGCAGCCATTTCAGCGGCTTGTTTTAGTCAGCATACACCTGTCAATGTGGTCGATGCGCCTGATCTGTGCTCGGTGATTTTCCCTGCAATTGTCGATAGATCACCGTTGATTGTGAGTGTTTCTAGCAATGGTGCGGCACCGGTGTTAGCTCGCCAGCTCAGAGCACGCCTAGAAACGCTGATTCCTGAAGGTTACGGTCGTTTAGCGGCCTTTATGCGTGAAGGCAGGCCATTGGCTAAACAACAATTGGCTGACACCAGAACCCGCCGCCTGTTCTGGGAAGCCGTATTAGCCAGCAATATTCCGCAGATGATTTACGATGACAAAGCAGAGCAGGCCAAAGTGGCACTAACCGCTATGCTGAAAGATTTTCACGTGTCGGCTAAAGGTGAAGTGTATTTGGTGGGTGCAGGCCCCGGCGACCCTGATTTATTAACCTTTAAAGCACTGCGCCTGATGCAACAGGCTGATGTTGTGGTCTATGACCGTTTAGTGTCTGCGCCGATTCTAGATATGTGTCGTCGTGATGCTGAACGTATTTATGTCGGTAAGGCGAGGGCAGAGCACACCCTGCCGCAAGAAAACATTAATGCCTTACTGGTGCGCTTAGCGCTTGAGGGTAAAAGGGTATGCCGTCTTAAGGGTGGCGACCCATTTATTTTCGGCCGTGGCGGTGAAGAAATTGAAGAATTAGCGGAAGCAGGGGTGCCATTTCAGGTGGTGCCTGGCATTACTGCCGCCAGTGGTTGTGCCGCCTATGCCGGCATTCCCTTAACACACAGAGACTATGCTCAGTCCGTTCGTTTTGTTACTGGCCACTTAAAAGATGGCACACCCGATCTGCCATGGCAGGAGTTAGTACACCCACAACAAACATTGGTGCTCTACATGGGCTTAGTGAGCATCGGGCCAATTCGTGCACAACTACTCGCGCATGGCTTGTCAGAGCAAACGCCAGTGGCCATGATTTCCAAAGGTACTACGCAAGATCAGCAGGTCTTAACGGGCACCTTAGGTAATATCATGGATGTCCTAGCAGGACACACACTGCCAGCACCAACCTTAATCATCATCGGTGAGGTGGTGAGCCTGCGTAATAAGTTGAGTTGGTTTGGCGAGAGCTAATCGTTAATTTGCAGCTGCCTTGCTCTTGAATAAACATAACGCAGTTTTTCATACTCAAAGGGTGAATTCATTTGCCCGTATTCAAAGTCGGTGATGTAGCGCTCATTTACAATTCTTCCACCCAAAATGTAAGGGTAACGCCGTGTGGTATCCGCCACATTGAGGTAGTTAATGTATTCCTCACCCACAAAGTCGACTACGCGACCACCGGCATCACGAAAGTTTGAAGGGCCCAATACCGGCAAAATCAGATAAGGACCAGTTGGTACGCGATAAAAACCTAAGGTCTGACCGAAGTCTTCCGTTTGCTTGCCTAACCCCATACGAGTCGCTGGGTCAAATAAACCAGCCAAACCAAGGGTAGTGTTGATGACTACACGCCCAGTGATGTGAGCAGAGCGTTTTAATTTGAACTGTAAAAGACTGTTCGCCAGACTATTAACATCACCTAAATTACCAAAAAAATGACTCACACTGCGACGTACTGGTGTTGGCAGAGCAAATCGATAGCCTTTTAACACAGGTTGAAATACTGACTCATCAAAGCGCTGATTAAAGTGATACACACGACGATTCCAAAACTCAAATGGATCGAAAATATCAAGAGCCGCTAATGAAGACTGTTCAAAAAGCGCTAAGTCATCACGATCATCAATAACTATCAAGGATAGCGGGTCTTTAAACCCTTCATCGTCGTCAGCAACACTAGGGAACGCCAACATAGTTAGTAACATTAACAAGATAAGCTTCAGATTATTCAAGGAAAAACTCCACCATGGCATCAGTATTGACGTGGTAATTCATATTGCCTAAGTGGCCGCCAAAGGGAAAAACAACTAAACGACTACCCATTGTGTCTCGTAAAAAGCGAAGATCACCAGGCGATAAAATCAAGTCATCTGCATTAGTAAAAGCTGCAATTTGTGGTGAATTACGTAAATAGTCCTCTATGGCATACAGACTCACATCATGAATCAACTGATCTAAGTTCACGCCGTTGAAGCGCCGACGCCAGTAGGGCAGTAGTTGTTCGCGAATATAGCACTCAAAGTTACAAAACAAGGCCTGACGTAAAAAAGGCGTCAAACTAGTGCCTTCATAAATAGTGATATTAATAGGCACAACTTGACCACGGCGATTAACAAGATCTGAGGTAAACACAATGTCTGCTGAGGCAAAACGAAATACAGTACCAATGAGAACGGCTAACTCCTCATCACTAAGTTTCTGATCAGACTGCTGAAACTCAAACAGCATGGCCTCACTTACTTGAACATTTCCCTTGGCCTTAAAGTATTCCGCCATACGAGCTAACACAGCATCAAAAAAACTATCGCTGTTTTCTAGTCCTTTAACACGAGCATTCACCAAACTATCAAGGTTGCTAATGGCGTTATAAACATTCACCGGCGGGTTAATCATTAATACTTTTTTAAAGTTAAGCGCCTTCTGCTTACTATCTAAATGACTTACAAAAGCGGCCTGTAGACCACCCAAGCTATAACCCAACAAATGATAATCACTCACTTCAACACTAGGATTTTGCTCCTTAATAGCCTTCATGACGTTATACAGATCGTTGGCATCCTCTGGCGAATAACCGGGTGTGGCATAACGCGAAGCAGCCGCCATAAAGTCATAACTTGTAGGGGAGGATAATTGCACCACATGAAAACCAGCTTGGTACAACACTCGCTTCAGAAAATTCATTGAAGATGAAGCGTAATGCGAGCCTGTGCCGGCAATAATGAACACCAGCGGCGCACTGTGTGCTTGTTTGGCAAAACGATACTTAAGCTTTTTAACCGCCCAAAAGTTTGGTGGCAGATTAAATTCACGCTCGGGGCGAAGTGTCAGAACGTAATCGTCTTGATCAATATATCGATCTTCTGGCAAGTTTTGCGGCTGTAACTGTTTTGGAGTTGTGGCAATAGTTGCTTCAAAAGGATTGGTTAATGGAAAGGCGTATTGCTTAGGATCAACTACGATCGCAAGATCTGCAAAACTAGCAGAGCTCCATAGCAGTAGTGCTGTTACAACACATCGCATCATCTTTCAGATATCCTATTTAACATAATATAAATTATACGAACCCAAATAAAGCATGCCAGATGCCCTGAGTTTCAGTACAATCCGCGCCATGAACGCCGACGTTAATGCCTCATCTCTTCCCGCAGCACTCGCAGAGCTTTGCCTGCACGTTGATAATGACTGCATTGTCATGATTAAGCCATCAGGTTTGCATTCCGTACCCGGTATTGGCCCAGATAAAGCCGATAGCTTGTTATCTCGACTACGTGCTTGGGATGACAATATCTATGCTGTACACAGACTTGATCGCGACACGTCTGGCGTTATGGTCTTTGGTCGTCACCCAGCAGCTATTAGCAACCTCGGCAAACAGTTTCAAGCGCGTAGCGTAGAAAAGTCCTACCGTGCTCGTGTTTACGGTGAGCCGCTGCACGACAACGGCCAAATTGAGCTAAAGATGCGTTATGACCCGGACAATAAGCCACGGCAAGCCATTGATTCTATTAGTGGAAAACCATCACTAACGCATTGGTCCGTTATTAGTCGTCACAACAACTGGTCTTTACTAGAATTAATACCAATTACCGGCAGAACGCATCAACTCAGGCTACATATGAGCAGCATAAACCACCCGATTTTAGGTGACTCTTTATATGCTCATGACGATGCAAAAAATATGAGCCCGCGGCTTTGTTTGCACGCCTATTGCTTAAGTTTCAATCACCCAAGTAGCAATGAGCGACTTACTTTTAGTCATCCAGAAAACTTCAATCAACCTTAATTAAGCGCCTTAAATTAATGATAAATAACGTATTATCTATTGGTCAACGCTGGCTGTCAGATGCCGAACCTGAACTTGGCCTTGGTGTTGTTGTTGAAACTGACACTAGGTCAATGACGGTCTTATTTCCAGTATCGGATGAGTCTCGTGTATATGCCAAAGCAAACGCACCACTGACGCGCATTCAGTTTAGCGTGGGCGATGAAATTGAGGATATTGATGGCGAACGTTGGTTGGTATTAGCCGTTAGTGAAGAGCGAGGTTTATTAAAATACCGCGCACGTAGCTTAAGCCTGCTTAGTGATGTAAGCCCTGATTTGTCTGAAAAAGACATCATGGAAACACGTATATCTCCCCTGCTGCAGTTATCACGCCCGAAAGAGCGCATGTTAGCCGCGCAAATTGAGCCTTCGATTTGGTTTCGCCTGCGCCTAGCTGCTAGTCGACATCGCCTACGGTTAGAGCGCAGCCCAGTTCGTGGCCTGTTAGGCGCCAGAATCAGCCTGATTCCTCATCAATTGTCCGTTGCAGCCAGTGTGTCTAGCCGTTTACAGCCTCGCGTTTTGCTTGCTGATGAGGTGGGTTTGGGTAAAACCATTGAGGCAGGCCTGATTTTGCATGCGCAATACCTGCAAGGTCACGCTCAGCGCATTTTGATTTTAGTACCAGACAGCTTGATTCATCAGTGGCTAGTCGAGATGCGTCGACGCTTTAATCTGGCGTTTAGCCTGTTTGATTTAGCGCGTTGCGCAGCCTTTAATGCCGCTGGTGAGAACCCATTTACCAGCGAACAATTGGTATTAGCCCCCCTCTCATTAATGGTTGACCACCCTGACCTGTTAACTGCCGCCATGGAAAACCCATGGGACATCTTGGTTGTTGATGAGGCTCATCATTTGGCTTGGTCTCCCGAAGAAGGCGCTAGCGCAGATTATGAAACGGTGGCGCTATTAGCGGAAAACATTCCCGGCCTACTTTTGCTGACCGCGACACCTGAGCAGCTAGGCCTAGAAAGTCACTTTGCCCGTCTTCGCCTATTAGACCCAGCACGTTACCCTTCATTAGAAGCTTTTGTTGCTGAACACGACCAATGGGATTTAATTCGTGAGCTGGCTGACTGCTTATTAGATAACAACTTATCAGCAACTCAAATTAATGAGCTAAAAGAAGTTCTTCAAAAGCAAGAGCTTGTTATTAATACCGAACAAGAACGCGAAAGTGTTTTGCAGGAGCTGCTTGATCGCCATGGCTTGGGTCGTGTGCTGTTTCGCAATACCCGCGCCGCTGTTGGTGGCTTCCCACAAAGACATTGCCAGCCTGAGTTACTGCCAGCACCTGAAGCCTATGACGCACTTATTGCCAAGGGCGCCATTTGGCCCGAAACACGTGTTGATGAAACCACTTGGTTAGCCTCCGACCCACGCATTCCATGGTTAGTCAGCTGGTTGAAGAAGCACCGTCGTGAAAAGGTGCTATTAATCACTCGCACGGGACCAATCACTGAAGTTTTAGAAAATCACCTACGTATGCGTGAAGGCATACGTACAGCCGTGTTTAACGAAGGTATGTCATTACTGGAGCGTGACCGTGCAGCGGCCTATTTTGCTGACATGGAGTCTGGCGCGCAGATTTTATTGTGCTCAGAAATTGGCTCTGAAGGTCGTAACTTTCAGTTTGCCCATCATTTAATTTTGTTGGACTTGCCTGACAATCCGGATCAATTAGAACAACGTATTGGCCGCTTAGATCGAATTGGTCAAACCCAAACCATTCAAATTCATGTGCCCATTATAGAAGGCAGCGCTCAAGCTCGCCTCTTCCGTTGGTATGACGAAGCCCTTGATGTGTTTTCGCGCTGCTCACCAGCAGCATCTGCTGTACATGAGCACTATCTGGCTGACCTCAAGCCCTTGCTTAAGCCTAGTGCTGGTGAAGACAACCTCACTGCCCTGATCGACTCTGCGCAAATGTTACGACAAGCATTTGAGGAAGACTTAGCCGGTGGTCGTGATCGCCTGCTAGAGCTGCAGTCTTGTCGCCGTGAAGTCGCCGATCAATTGGTAGGCCTTTTGGCAGCAGAAGACGCTGACACCCGCCTCGACAATTTTATGCTGGCAGCTTGGGAGGCTTTTGGCGTTCATGTTGAAGATCATGGCGCCAACAGAACATGGATTTTGCAGCCGGGTGAACACCAGCTCATTGATCATTTCCCCGGCCTAGACCCGGAAAGCATGACGGTCTGCGCCGATCGTCAATTAGCCTTAGCACACGAAGACTGGGACTTTTTAACTTGGGAACACCCCATGGTGACTGGACTGCTTGAGTGGCTGGCTGCTTCTAGCAGTGGTTGTGTGCAAGTTGCTGTATTGAAAAAAACCGCCGTCAAAGCAGGCACTCTATTGCTAGAGGCGTGGTTTGAGCCGGCAGCACAAGCTCCGAAAAGCCTAGCCGTGGCACGCACCTTGCCAAATGAACCTATACGTTTCTTACTTGATGCACGCGGTCAAAATTTGGCTGACAAAGTGGCCTCTGATGGCCTAGCACGACAGTTAGAAGTGCTGGACTTAAAGCTTTCACGTCAGGTGATTAAAACCCATCGTGATGACATTGAGCAGCTTATTTCTGCTACGGAAAAAGCCGCCGCGTCACAACAGGCAGCTATTCAAGCAGCTGCATTAGCTGCTTGGCAAAACCTTGAAGGCCCAGAACTAACTCGCTTACAAGCATTACAGGCCGTAAACCCCAGTATCCGTAGCAGTGAGGTTCAGGCACAGGCAATGCGCCTAGCCGCGGGTGAGGAGGCGCTAAGCCAGTTAAGCCTAAAACTGACCGCGCTGCGCTTGATTATTGCCGCATAACCCTAGTAATGACCGATGACGAACTGCTGGCCAGCACTTTCAATGACCAGTTCAGTTCGTCCATCACTACCCATTCGCTCCTGTCCCCAATCAATGAGCTGGTAGTAGGCATTACGCCCAATTAAGCCGGGCAAACCTTCGCGCACTCGAATATAAGGTGCTGGCTCCTCGCCACGATACTCAAGTGTTAGTGGATGTGTTGCACTCAGCACTACACGATCGCCGGTCGTGGTCAGCATTCGAATAAACTGCTGCCCTTCACGCTGCAAGCGCTCGACTGATGCCACATGAAAAGGCGCGTCTTCGACACGGATACCGACTTTTTCGACTGGGGTGACTAAAACATAACGATCATTGTCACGTTTGAGTACCGTGCTGAATAGTTTGACCAGCGCTGGGCGCTTAATTTGTCCACCCAAATAATACCAGTCACCATTTCGTCGAATTTCCATATCGATCTCACCACAAAATGGTGGATCCCATCGGTGCACCGGGGGCAGCTTGGCATCACCGCCCTCTTCTTTTTCAATTTGCTCTACCAGTCGATCTAAGCTGCTGAGCTCGTTCTTATTTGCTCCGGTTACGGTGTTCATGGAGTGCTCCTGAGCCATATTGCAAAACAAACGTCAAAAATTAGACAAAACCAGACAATCTGTGAGGTAAATCATTGGCCTGAGGTACATCACCCTTTTATACTACGCGCAGTAATAAAACGAGTCTGCAGACTGTTCGATGTTCATTTTCCCAGCTGATGGGTGTTTTTAAGGAGTGCCTCGTGGAAAGAGAAGCGATGGAATTTGATGTTGTTATTGTGGGTGGCGGCCCAGCCGGTCTTTCTGCTGCTATTCGCCTTCGTCAATTAAGTATCGAAAGTGGTCACGAGCTTTCCGTGTGTGTGGTCGAAAAAGGCTCCGAGTTTGGTGCGCACATTCTATCGGGTGCGGTATTAGAGCCTCGTGCACTGGACGAACTTTTCCCGAACTGGAAAGAAGATGGTGCTCCATTAAATGTTCCGGTCACTGGAGACGAAGTTTATTTCTTAACCAGCGCCACCAAGGGCATTAAAACCCCTGACTTTGTCGTGCCTAAACCCATGCACAACATTGGCAACTATATTGTTAGCCTCGGTAATGTTGTGCGCTGGTTAGCAACAAAAGCTGAAGAGCTGGAAGTTATGCTCTTTCCAGGCTTTGCCGCATCAGAAATTTTGTTTAACGAAGATGGCAGCGTTCGCGGTATCGCGACCGGTGATATGGGTGTGGGTAAAGAAGGCCAACAAAAGGCTAGCTTCACACCTGGTTATGAACTCACCGCTAAATACACCTTGTTTGCTGAAGGCTGCCGTGGCCATTTAGGCAAGCAGCTCATTAATCGTTATGAACTCGATAAAGATGCTGACCCGCAACACTACGGTCTGGGCATTAAAGAGCTGTGGGAAATCGATCCTGCTAAGCACAAGCCGGGTCTGGTCCTGCACGGTGCTGGCTGGCCATTGTCTGAGTCCGGTTCTACCGGCGGCTGGTGGTTGTATCACGCCGAAGACAACCAAGTGTCTTTAGGTTTGATTACCGACCTGTCCTACCACAACCCATACGTTTCGCCATTTGATGAAATGCAGCGCCTGAAGCACCACCCCGTACTCAAGCAGTACTTAGAAGGTGGTAAGCGCATTTCTTATGGCGCACGTGCCGTTGTAAAAGGTGGCTTAAATTCACTTCCCAAGCTGACCTTTCCCGGTGGTTTGTTAGTGGGTGATGATGCTGGTTTCTTGAACTTCTCCAAGATCAAAGGCAGCCATACCGCCATGAAGTCCGGCATGTTGGCCGCTGAAGGCGTGTTTGAAGCGATTAAAGCTGGCCGAGAAGGTGGTGATGAAGTCACTGAATACGCCGATAAGTTTGAAGCTTCTTGGTTGTATGAAGAGCTCTACAAGGCACGTAACTTTGGTGCTGCAATGCACCGCATGGGTACGTTTATGGGTGCCGGCTTTAACTTCATTGAGCAAAACTTGTTCAATGGCCGCCTGCCGATGACCATCCATGACACAACACCTGATCATAAAACATTAGACACTATTAGCTTTTGTCAGCCTATCGAGTACCCAAAACCCGATGGCAAAATTAGCTTTGATAAACTGTCGTCTGTGTTTATTTCTAACACTAACCATGAAGAAGACCAGCCAGTTCACCTGACGCTGAAAGACGCCAGTGTGCCGGTAAAGGTCAACTTAAAATTGTATGCTGAGCCAGCGCAGCGTTACTGCCCTGCCGGTGTGTATGAGATCGTTGAAGATGCAGGCAAACCACGTCTGCAGATCAATGCGCAAAACTGCGTACATTGCAAAACCTGCGACATCAAAGACCCAACCCAGAATATCAACTGGGTGGTGCCTGAAGGCGGCGGCGGCCCTAACTACCCCAATATGTAATGCAGCAATAAAAAAGGCGACTTCTAGTCGCCTTTTTTATTTATATCATATAGTTAGACAAGAATTCTAAATTTTGCCTGAAAGCTTTCGCCATCCTTGCTGATGATTAATTCGTCAACTTGCATGCCCTGCTGCTTACACTGCTCTAAAAAGCGAACCAGACTAACCATCACCACACCAGTCATATTGACGGTAATGCCCGTATTATCAGGCTCAACTTTAGTGACTGTTAGGCTTTGTGCTTGTGCAAGTTGCTGTACACGTGAAGGCAGCTCAGCAAGGCTAGGTTTACTGCCAACACCTGTATTTTGCCTTAATTGTGGCGCTGCAACTTGCAGCCTAGATAATAACGCTGCGTTTTGGCTGTACTGGGCACTCGCCTCTTTTTTGGCAGAAAACGAAGGCCACCAAAAAAGACTAATAAATAACAACGGCAGTACCACAATCGCCAACACTAAAAGTGCACGTTGATCTTTAGCTGATAGCCCAGCCCATGCAGCCTCTACGGGCTGATATGCCTTAAGCCATAGCTCATTTATTTTGTCATTCATGAGCGTGATCCTTTTTGTAACACCAAGCGCGCAGTAGCCACGCCGCCTTCAAATTTAGCGTTTTCGATAGTAGCAGCCATGCCTCTTGCGCCTAACCGCGTCAACCACTGCTGAGTACCCGCCAAATCATCACCAGTAATATCCACATGTACCAAACCATTCTGACGCAATTCAAAGTGCTGTACTTGCCACTTTTCGGATGGCGCCGTCTCTGCAATCAGTTGCAATACTGTCGATGCACTTTGTTGGCTTCCCATTGCGAGTCGAGCATTTACTTGGCGCTCTAAATTAACAATGCGCTGTTCAGTGGGAAACAGCTGCCTAAATAAGCTGCTGGTTTGTAATTCCGCTTCGGCTGCCTGTTTTGCTAAACGACTGGCTTCAACATAGTTTAAAGAGCCCTGCAACAAAATGACGGCAAATAAAGCCACCGCAGCCACGCGCCAACGCGGACTCCAGTCACTCTTTTTAATCACGGCAAACTCACCAAACAGCCAATTCTGACTATGTTTTTGTAGACTTACCTTATCGCGTGAACGTAGCAGGTCGGGCCAACTTTGCCAGGCTGCTGGCGCTGCCTGAATAGCCTCAGGCCAAACAGCCGGAACGTTCATGGACTGTGGGTAACGTAAGCGGACAGGTGTCGACGTTTTTCGTGACGACAATAAGCTATCTAGTAACATTGGCAGGTCATGGGCTAGCACTAGGGCACTTTGGCCCGGATCTGCCTGCAAAAAGACTTCTTCACCAACGGGATATAACACCCAGTTTTCTGCATCACTCGCTAATAGTGATGCCTCAGGCAGGGCTATCTCGGGGCTAAAACCTGCTTGTGTCAAAGACTCTAACCAGTGCCGCAACCATTGTTTATTGATGCCCCGAGCTAATGTATGGTGCTCATCAATTGGCGAAAGTGTCCAATGAAGATTTTCATAGTCCTCACTCAGCTGGTCTTCAACCATTGATACTAGACCTAGCCCTGCTTCACGTCGCTGCTTGGCTGTTGCTTCTAGCACCAATGCAATATCATGCCCAACTGGCGTCAACACACATACCGTTAAATCGCGGCTCTCAGCAAATTGCTGAGTAAAGTCATCAAGAGACAGCCCAAAAGCAGGCGTTGACCACTGTCCTTGTCGACATTGAATTGCCTGCAACAAGGCTTCTCCCGGCGCTGGGAGGCGTAAAAATAAACAATCCATCAACTTGTCCTTTTCTTATTCTGCCAAGTCTTCATCGGCGTTATCATCAGCATCTTCGGTTTCAAACTCAGGCAACCACAATGGGTTGCGCTCTTGAGCAATGACATGATGCGAACGTCGACCAGTGCGTGCTATGAGTGCCCACTGTAAACGCTCACGCTCACCAAAACGAATTCGAGTATACAGCTCGAAATAGCGTGATTGCACATCTAACAAGCTGTCTAGTTGAGCAGATGTGTCGGCGTCTAAGCCAAAAAATACTGGGTTATCCAAAAACTCGGCACGACTAGTCCAGCCATCTACTGGACGATTGGCCAACACCTCTAGCGCTGCTGCTGGCGACAAGCCTGGGATCATCGCTTCTAACAGGCCAGGAGGCATAAAATTAACGTTGATTGTCTTTGCAGAAGAAGGCAACACGGTTACATAGGCTGCTAATTGACGCATAATTTCCATATTGTAACCACGTACTAGGCGTAACTCAGAGTACGTACTTAAACTTCGATTAGCCGCGCGATAAGGAGGGTTTAAGCGCAAATAATAATCGTCTTCTGCCCCACCAGTAGACATAGGAATGCTGTCTGCATCTAACCAATCTACCAAACTATCGGCCAGCTCAGGCGAGAAGGCTAATTGCGCCAATAAACGCCGATAAAATGCTAAAGCAGGTGCGTTGACGGCACCATCAGCAACTAGGCTATTTAAGTTAAAACGCGATTGTGCGTCACGCAGCACCGGCAAAATCAAGCCTCCGGGCACTGGAAATGGTGGGAACGGTTGCGCCCACGCCTCATTAGGATGATCGGCCTTATTATTATCATCTGCATCAGCCTGTAATGCTGCCATCGCGAGAGCGGACGCGCCACGTGCATACTCAACAATCTGATCCTGCTGCAACTGGCCGGCAAACTCACGCAACAAACGCGATTGTCGCTCAATCATCGCCACAACCAAAGTCGTTGCTAACGCTGCAATCAGTAGCATTGATAAAAGCGCAATACCTTGTTGTGAGCGCTTAATTGATGTCATTGCTAGGCATCCAATATATGCGGCGAATCCGTCCCCACGGCTCCACATCAAGGTCTAGATTCACAATTTCTGGCGCACCCCGCGTTTGACTACGTGCCCGCGCGGATCCACCCGCTTCTGCCGGCGGCCAGAATTGCTCAACCGATGCACCTGGACTTGCCTGTACGCGCCACTGCAACTGAAGTTCTTTAGGGCCTACTGGTGACTCCAAAGGGCGCATTCCTTGTAGGCGATCTAAAGTGGTCCACGTAAGCCGCCATAAACGACCATCACGAACCTCATAACGTACTCGAAGCATATCGCTTCTGGGTTTATCTAAAGGATTGCTTAAGCCTCGACGAGTAAACTCTAGAGCACCTGATGGTTCTAAAACAAATGCAGGCAGTGGATCACCTAGTTCATCTCGAATAGGACGATTAACCCATTGATCTAAATCAGCAGCGATGACCGACTGCAAACGCTCAACCGCTAGCAACTCTTGTTGTCGTTCATTTAAACGCAGAGCGCTTTGACTGGTATTTGCTAAAAACTGATAAGCACCTAAGCTCATCAAGCCTAAAATGCTAATGGCAAGTAGTAGCTCAATGAGGGTAAAGCCCTGTTGCGATTTAGGCCTCATCGCCGCCCCCTTTGCTGCTGACGTACAAAGCCAATATTACTGACCACTGGACTAGGAATATCAGCCACATCTGGGTCATAAGGCGCTACTGACACAGTGACATGGCGCACATCACCGCTTGGTGTGGGTGCAACTTTGATGGTGATAAACCAGTCGCGGCGTGCCATTACTGTCGACGTTTCAATTTCTCCGACATCAGGATAACTACCATTAGTTTGTAAATCGGTCAGCGTGTTGGCAGCCACCCAATGTGCAATCAAACGATCTTCCATGGCGGCAGAGTGACTAACCTGCTGTGATGAACTTTTTAACAAAGTCAGAGACACCACGGCAAACACAGCCATGGCGACTAATACTTCCAGCAGCGTAAAGCCGCCCTGTTTAAGGTGCACGAACGAACTCCATATCGTTTACTTCACCAATATCAGAAACGGTTAATGTTCGGGCTGGCACACGATCATCACCAATTACACGCAGTTGCAACTGCCCAGGCGTCGCTTCACCACTAGACAATAAAATCAGATCAGGCTCAAAACGAGTGCGTTCTTGCGACTCATCACTCGCAAATGGATTGTCTGCATCTTCGGGGCGCTCAATCCAGCGAATAGCGATATTGGGGATAGAGACAGGCTTTAATGCAGGCTCGTTAACTAACGGTAGCCATAAACGCTGAGCATTATCAAAGGCCAAAAAACGATAAGCCTCGGGCATTAGCTCAAGGCCTATTTCGCGCTGGTCATTTTCAGCCAACATACGGGCAAAGCGAATATTAGAGGTCAGCCGCTCACTTTCTAGTAGCAAGCGACGCGACGGGTCTTGAATATTCAGGCTGATCACTGTCACACCCATTAAGATGCCAACAATAACAACAACCAATAGCACTTCGATAAGCGTGAAGCCCTGCTCCGCTAGTCGTGGCCTTGTTGATATCATTCGAAGTAGATATCTGCCGCAAAACCAGCGCCACCTTCAGCATTGTCAGCGCCTAAAGAATATAAGTCGTATGGACGTCCAGCACTGCCGGGAGAAGCGTATTGCATGGGGTTATCCCAAGAGTCTGTCGGTAAACGACGTAGATAGCCGCCGTCTGGAAATATACGTGCAGAGGCTGGACGACGCACAAGCGCTTCCAAGCCTTCTTCAGTGCTGGGATAACGATAGTTGTCGAGCTTGTATAACTCTAAAGCATTAGCAACAGAACTTAAGCTCGCTTTGGTGGTAGTTACACGCGCTTGATCATCCTTGCCCACCACATTAGGCACAATGACTAGTGCCAAAATACCGATAATGGCTACTACCACCATGACTTCAATCAAAGTGAAGCCCGATTGCAGGTGCTTAGAGAATTTACGCATACCACTTACCTCAAATTAAATTATTCATTTGTACGATTGGCAACATGATTGCCAGCACAATGACTAGCACCACCCCCGCCATCATTAGCAGCATCATCGGCTCAAATAAGCTGACCATGGTCGAAATGCTGCCCGTTAATGCTCGCTCTTGCATTTGTCCCGTACGTGACAACATATCATCAAGCTCACCACTAGCCTCACCACTGGCAATCATATTGATCATCATAGCGGGAAACAGTTTTGACTGCTCTAACGCAGGTGCCAAACGTCCACCCTCAGTCACACGCTCTGCAGCATGTTCAACAGCAGCACGCATAGGTAGGTTATCAATAACTTCAGCCGATATACGTAAAGCATCCACCAAAGGAACGCTGCTACGCGTCAAAATACTTAAGGTGCTGACAAAACGAGATGATTGTGAGTCACGAATCATACGCCCTGCCACTGGCGCTTTAAGCAAAAATGCATGCCATTTATAGCGTACTGATGGTTTTTGTAATGCCTTAAAAATAAAAAATCCGGCAATAACGCCCGCTATCAGCAGCCAGCCTATTGATGCTCGCAATCCATCACTTACAGCGATTAAAGCACGTGTGATCAATGGCAGCTCTTGGCTTTGGCTATCAAACACTTTGACAATGTCAGGTACAACATATGTCAGCAAGCCAATAACAATGAGCAACGACAAAACGGTCAGAATAATTGGGTAAATTAACGCGCCTTGGACTTTGCGGCGCGTTTCGTAACGTGACTCGGTGTAATCCGCCAAACGCTGTAAAACCAAATCTAAATGGCCTGCACGCTCACCAGCAGCAACCGTAGAACGATACAGCGACGGAAACGCTAACGGAAAATCGCCCAAGCTATGCGCCAAGCTATAACCTTCGACTACGCGTGCGCGCACACCGGTTAACACTCGCTGAGTTTGTTTATTTTCACTTTGTTGAGCAACTGCACGCAGAGCATCATCTAAGGTCAGGCCCGCCTGAACTAAGGTCGCTAACTGACGAGTAATAAGTGCCAACTCTTGTGCGCTCATTTTAGGTTGAAGCAGCTGAGAAATAGCGCCGGAAGCCGTAGTTGCGACAGCTTGCTTCTCTTGTGCTGGTGCGATACTCATTGGCACCCAGCCCTTGTCACGAATCAGCTGTCGCGCATGGCGCGGGCTGTCAGCCTCAAGCGCGCCTTTATGACGCTTACCCGCCGCATCTACGCCTACAAAGTCATACGCCGCCATCAATCCTCTCTTGTGACGCGCAGCACCTCATCTAGGGTTGTCACGCCAGCTAAAACTTTTTGCATACCATCTTGGCGAATACTGGGGCCATTAACACGTGCCGCTGCTTCCAGTGACTGCTCCAGTGAGCGCTCGTGAACTAAGCGTCGCAGCTCTTCATCAACCGCAACGACTTCATAGATGCCGGTACGACCTTTATAGCCTCGATGATTACATGCACTGCAACCGCGCGCACGATAAATTGTTGGTGCTTGCGAGGCATCCACACCCATTAGCTCACATTCTGCACGATCAGCGACATGCTCTTCACGACACTCTGGGCAAAGCACGCGGACCAAACGTTGAGCAATTACACCAACCAGCGAGGAAGATAACAGAAACGGCTCAACCCCCATATCCACCAGACGCGTAACCGCACCAACAGCCGAGTTTGTGTGCAACGTTGATAACACCATATGACCGGTCAACGAAGCTTGCACGGCAATCTCCGCCGTTTCACGGTCACGAATCTCACCGACCATGACCACATCCGGGTCTTGGCGCAAAATGGCTCGCAAGCCACGAGCAAAGGTCATGTCCACTTTCGTATTGACTTGGGTCTGACCAATGCCATCAAGCTGATACTCAATGGGGTCTTCTACCGTCAAAATATTACGCGTGTGGTCGTTTAATTCTGACAAGGCTGCATACAGCGAAGTGGTTTTACCCGAACCCGTTGGGCCAGTGACCAAAACAATGCCATGTGGCTTTGCAATCAGCTCCTGCAAAATTTTATGGTCGCGCATTGATAGTCCAAGGCTCGACAAGTTCAAGCGCCCTGCTTGTTTATCCAGCAAACGCATTACTACACGCTCACCAGCACTCGACGGCATAGTCGACACCCGTACATCGACTTCGCGACCGGCTAACTTCACAGAAATACGGCCGTCTTGCGGCACGCGTTTCTCAGCAATGTCTAAACGCGCCATTACCTTAATACGCGACACTAACAATGGCGCCAGTTCACGACGTGGATGTAGTACCTCACGTAACACGCCATCCACACGTAAACGCACAGAAAGACGTTTTTCAAATGTCTCAATATGAATATCGGACGCATTCTCGCGCACCGCTTCCTGCAGAATCGCATTAATTAAGCGGATAATTGGTGCATCGTCCTCTTGATCCATCAGATCTTCAGTTTCAGGCACCATGTCTGCTAAGCGTTCAAGATCAATCTGATCACTAATGCCTTCGGCGGCTTGCATGGAGTCGCCAGCATCACCTTGGTAGCTTTGTGATAGTGCTTCATTAAACATCGCTTCAGTAACTGGGCGGCAATACACAGGACGGCCCAATAGTCGGCGCGCTTCCGCTAAGGCACTTAGTTTCCAATCTGGACGCGCTAACAAACAACAGCCATCCTCTGCATCAAGCTGCAGCACTAAACCATGACGCTTAGCAAAGCTGTACGGGAGACGCGTAATGTTAGCGGGGGCTGGTGTTGTGTTGTCAGGCTCTATTGCTTGAGCGGTTATCATCAGTAATGCCTTAGATCTGTTGATTTGTAATGAGTCTACTGTAAGCAAGCAAGGTGCTAAAGATATTCTGTGTATCATATTTATTAATGAATGCATCCGATGTTGACGGAGGCTTTAGGCATCGCTATGATGCCGCCTCCTCACTGAGGCGCTCCATCTTGGCTGGATGGCAGAGTGGTCATGCTGCGGACTGCAACTCCGCCTACGCCGGTTCGATTCCGACTCCAGCCTCCATGTTTTAACATGGCACCCCTGATGCCCGGGTGGTGAAATTGGTAGACACAAGAGACTTAAAATCTCTCGACCGTAAGGTCGTACCGGTTCGATTCCGGTCCCGGGCACCATTTTTATCAGTGCATTAATTTAATGCACTGATATCACGTAGTTTCAGTAGCTCTTGTAGTGCCAACTTCACTTGTTCACCGTTTTCCCGCTCTGCCCGTAGACGCTCGATATCTTCTTGACGACGCTCTGCCGGTGTTAATTCATCTCGTGCCTCTTTAACGGCAAAGTCTTTTACCGCTTCATAGTGCAAATAAATCCCTTCAAAACGTTCGCGCATATGCTGTTCTGGGTCTAAATGATCCAGTAAGTAACGACTACGAATGGTAATTTCAGAAATATTGACGTCATCATTGAGCGCGGCCATCGCTAAACGCTCTAACTGCTCAATTAAATTGGCACGACGCATGGCATGTCGCTGTTCACAGCTTATGCCGCCGGCATCAGTCACCACCACAGGCTTGGCCTGTTCGCGCTCACGTAATTTGATATGCAAATGTATTGCATAAGACGCCAAGCCGAGCACCACAGCAATTGCCAAGGTGCCCAGCATATAAAACACAACCCCACTTTCCATAACCACTCCGATCACTCGTTAGTGGTTATAGTTTAACGTCAAGCAATCACACCCGCACTGCGACAGGCTTTGATTTTTTCCTCGTCATAACCTAATGCTGTCAAAACCTGTTCGGTATGTTCACCTAATGAAGCACCAGTATGTGCATATTGAGCAGGTGTTGCCGAGAACTTAATCGGAGATGCTAATTGACGTTGTTGACCACCATTGCTTTGCGGCACATCAACCAATAGTTCACGCGCAACAATATGCGGATGATTAATCGCCTCATCAAAACGTAATACCGGCTCAGTGCAGGAATCAATCGCCAAGAAAATATCCTGCCACTCGGCATAGGTCTTTTTCTTCATTTCCTGACGTATCTCGGTTTTCAGCGCTGCCACCACATCGGGCATCATATTTAAACCTTGTGGCGCCAACTCAGGACGACCAATCGCGGCACAGAACTGCATAAAGAACTGAGGCTCTAGGCCACCAACAGAGAAATGACGGCCGTCTGCAGTTTCATAACAGTCATAAAATGTGCCGCCATTAAGCTGCGTTGCCTCTAGGGCTGGCTGATCGTGCCCCATGAGCGCACTTGGTGCAGTCAACGCATGCAGACTAAAGGCCGCATCGGTCATGGAAATATCAATGTATTGCCCTTGGCCCGTGCTGGCACGATGGATTACCGCGGCTAATACACCAATGACCGCATGGCATGAACCACCAGCCACATCGGCCACCTGTACCGCCATGGGCGCAGGGCCTGATGCTTTGCGACCGTTGTAACCTAATACACCAGCAATCGCTAAGTAGTTCATGTCGTGACCGGCACGATCACGATACGGACCCGTCTGGCCATAACCGGTAATCGAGCAATAAATCAACTTAGGGTTAATCGCTTTTAAGGCCTCATAACCCACCCCTAAACGATCCATTACGCCGGGTCTAAATTGCTCAATGACAATGTCGTATTCGGCAATGAGCTGTTTAACAATTTCAACACCTTCAGGGCGCTTCAAATCAATCGCAATTGAGCGCTTGGAGCGGTTCAAAAAGCCATGTGCGGCGGAATTACCATCATCGGCATAAGGCGGCATAACACGCACCATGTCTGGACGACTGGGTGACTCGACTCGTAATACATCAGCGCCCATGTCTGCAAACATCATGGTGGCAAATGGACCAGGCAATAATGTTGAAAAATCGAGCACTTTTAAGCCGCTTAATGGACCTGACATGGACTAACTCCTAAACTAGTGACTAATGAGTCAACACTAGACCAGCGCGTTGATTTCGCCAATGACCAGAAGCGACAGACTGGCTGACGAGAAAAGTCATCTCTGTATTGCAAGAGTAAGGCTAAGCTCGCCATACTTCTGTTTTACTTACGAGTGTTTGCTTGATGTTTACACGCTTTTTAATAGCAGCTCGCGGCGCTTTGCTGGCCACACTGATCATTGGCTACACACTATTTTTAGCCATTATTCTGATTGTTTTAAGTCCGCTTAAACTTTTGAGCCTACCTATTCCATCTTTTACTCCACCCCTGCGCGCTGTAATGAATGGCATACAAGAGTTGTGGACACTCATCAATGGCTACTTTTTTAAACTTTGTTTGCCAAAACTTAAGTGGCATGTGGAGGGCATGGCTGAGTTAAAGCGTCACAAATGGTATTTTGTGGTTGCTAATCACCAAAGCTGGGTTGATATCCTTGCCATATATCACGTGCTCAATTTTCGCGTGCCCGTTGGAAAGTTTTTTATCAAAAATGAGTTGTTATACGTTCCGTTAATCGGTTTGGCTGTTTACGCCTTAGACTTTCCGTTTATGAAGCGCTACAGCAAAGAGGCTCTGACTAAACGACCAGATTTACGCGGCAAAGACTTAGCAACCACACGCAAAGCCTGTGCTAAATACCAATACTACCCAGTTACCGTCATTAATTTTTTGGAAGGCACGCGTATTACTCCAACCAAACATCAGCACTCACAATCACCTTACCAGCATTTGCTCAAGCCTAAGTCTGCAGGTGCTGCGTTTGTCATCTCCGCCTTAGGAGATCGAATGGATTGTGTGCTAGATATGACCATTGCTTACCCACAAGGCATCCCAAGTTTTTGGGATTTTTGCTGTGGACGTGTTCAAGACATTTGTATTGATATTAAACTGCGCCCTATTCCTGAGCATTTTTGTCAGCGCAACTACGAAAGTGACGCCGATTATCGGCAAGAGTTTCAGTCTTGGGTCAATGCCATTTGGCAGGACAAAGACCAAACTATGTCACGACTTTTAACCTTGGAGTAATTATGTCTGTTTCACAACCTGCACGATTTGGCGAAGACTGGAGCGATGAGCGTATCGCTGGTTATTTAGACCGCTTACCACCCGCTGGTGATGATGCTGACTTCAATGTGCTTTACACCGCCTACAAACACATGCGTCTTGATGACTTTCAGCGCTTTCTGCAAGCTTTTGCTCAGCAGGGTCGCAACATTAATGGCAAAAATTCGCATGGCAAAACCATGCTCACATTAGTTGGCGAACATGCACAAAGCCAAGGTTTTGTTGATGCATTAGTAGCACATGGAGCACAACATTGACGCAGCCTAAGCGGGTTCCACAAATCCGCCGCAAACCAAACAATGGCGGCATGCCGAGTAATCGTGGCTTGTTGTATCTAATTAAAGACTATTTCAGTATTTTGTTTGATCTGAAATTTTCCCGTTATTTGACTGTACAGCTTCTGCCCTTACTTTATGTGGTGTTAGTCATTGGTGGGCTTGGCGTTATAGCGCAACAAGTTTGGGATGCATTTGCAATCAATACACATCGTGGGCTTATGTTTTTGCTGGCGTCACCGGTTGCTGTTTTAGTTTGGGCCTCTGCCTGTCGTGCTACGACTGAATTTTTATTGGTTGTATTCCGCATGTCACAAGACGTACAAACGCTGGCGAGTATCAAACCAACGGTCGACAAACTCGACAACTTGTTTAGCGGACCCAATTGGATTTCGCGATTAATGCCTTTTATTAAGGCTTATCAGGCATCACGTGATGATGACCCCACCAAAAAGAATTGAGGTAGTACATGAAACTGCTGTCGGCCAATACCAGTCGCATTGTTAAAGATATAGCCAGCGTCACCACGTTTTACCCCAACGTTGAAGCTGACGCAGATGCCACGGGTGTCAGTGAAAGTGACAAACGCAAACTATGGGCCTGTGTGGAAGGCTATTATAAAACCGGCGTATCACCCGCAGTTTCTATCTGTATTCGTCGCAACGGCCATGTCTTATTTGATCGTGCCATTGGTCATACGGTCGGCAATGGTCCTGACGACCACGCCAGTGCCGACAAAGTGCTTGCTACGCCAGATACACCGTTCTGTCTGTTCTCGGCATCGAAAGCAATCACCGCCATGTTGATTCATAAACTAGCCGAGACCCATCAGCTCGATTTGTTGGCCCCTGTGGCACACTACTTGCCAGAGTTTGGTAATCAGGGCAAACAATACACCACCATCGCTCATGTTCTGAGCCATCGTAGTGGTTTTCCGTCAATTCCAGCCAATCAAGACTTAGACGTGTTTTTTGATACGCCCAAAGTCGTGGCGTTATTAAATCAGGCTAAACCGTCGCATCGCAGTGGCCATCATGTGGCTTATCACGCCATCACTGGTGGTTATATATTAGGTGAGCTAATCACCAAAGTGACGGGCAAAACTCCGCGTGAATACTTGCAAGACACCGTATCAACACCACTGGGCTTGAATATCTTTAACTATGGCTTAGCACCTGGACATCGCGGCACTGAAGCTCGCCACTACGCTACCGGCTTTAAACCGGCCCTTGGAGTGGACCACTTCATCAAGCATTTATTAGGTGGCAGCCTAGATGAGCTTATTGAAGTCACCAATGATCCACGCTTTTTAGACGTTATTTCGCCAGCAGCCAATATTTATGCCACTGCAAATGATAGTTGCCGCTTTTTTGAGTGTTTATTACGCGGCGGCAGCCTAGATGGCGTGCAAGTATTTAAGCCTGTGACTATTGAGCGCGCCATTATTGAAGCAGGCAAAACCCAGTTTGACCGCAGTTTATTAGCCCCTATTCGCTACAGCCACGGCCTAATGTTAGGTGCTAACCCAGTTGGTCTGTATGGTCCCATGACGGGGAAAGCGTTTGGACATATAGGGTTTAGTAATGTGTTTTGCTGGGCTGATCCGGCACGCGACATTTCAGTCAGCATCCTAACCTCAGGCAAACCCATTGTTGGGCCGCATATTCCAGCGCTGGTCAAACTATTAACAGCAATATCCTTTTACTTAAAGCAACCACAGTGACGGATGACAAATGACACAAAATATCGCTATAATGATTTTATGTGAACAGTCATTCACTGAAATGAGAATAAATGCCTTATGACACATGAGCAAATAAAACCACCGATTAACTGGCCCGGCGCTTTCGTCTTGGTGGGTACACCGCTACTCGCTATGATTTTGCTGCCGTGGTTTGCATTAAGTTATGGCTTCACGGCTGTGGCTTGGATTAGCTTTGTTGTTCTTGCCATCCTCAACGGCATTTCCATTACAGCTGGCTATCACCGCCTATGGGCCCACCGTGCCTACGAGGCACACTGGTCAGTCAAAATATTCTTTATGCTGTTTGGCACCATGGCCATTCAAAACAGCATTTTGATTTGGGCTTCAGGCCATCGCACACATCACCGTCATATCGATGATGTTGATCACGACCCCTACTCCATTCGCCGCGGCTTCTGGTTTGCTCATATTGGCTGGATGTTGCGTCAATACGAATCAGGCAAAGATGATTTCCGTAACTCGCCTGACCTATTAAACGACCCGATTGTGATGTTCCAACACCGTCACTACATTAAGTTAGTGCTGATTATGAACATTGCCTTCCCTATGGCCTTAGGCTACATGCTGGGTGATATGTGGGGTGTGTTGTTATTAGGTGGTCTGCTACGCCTAATCTGGAGCCACCATACAACCTTCTTCATTAATTCATTGGCGCATATGTGGGGAACTCGCCCGTATACCGATGAAAACAGTGCTCGCGACAATCCTGTGCTGGCCTTTGTTACTTATGGTGAGGGCTACCACAACTATCACCATATTTTCCAATACGATTACCGTAATGGCATTCGTTGGTACCACTTCGACCCAACCAAGTGGCTGATTGCAACATTGTCGGTGTTTGGTCTAACCAAAAACTTAAAGCGCTGCCCTGACTTTGCCATTCAAAAAGCCAAGTTGACTATGCAATTTAAGCGTGCTGAACACTCTTTGTCTTTGCATGATATTGGCCAAGCCAAACTAGACGCATGGCGCGCCAAGTTATCAAAAGAATATGAGCATTACACGCAAGTAATGGCCGAGTGGGCTGCGCTAAAAGAAGCTTGGTATGCTGAAAAGAAACAAAGCATGCTGCAGAAATGGGAAGAAACTAGCTTTAAAACTCGCTTCCAAGAGCTTGAATTTCGCATGAAAATGCAAAGCAAACGCCTGCGTTTGTTGACCCAGCAGGTCACTGCCTAGGGCATGCTGCATTTTGATAACTCCTATGTGAACACCCTGCCGCACGCTCTCTGGCGTCGGCAGGCACCCACTCCGCTTCGCCAACCTCATCTCATTAGCCTTAACCATAAGCTCATAAAAACGCTTGGGCTAACGGCTTCGTGGTGGGCATCACAAGAAGCACTGGACGTTTTAGCCGGACATCAAACCCTCAGCGGCAGTGACCCTGTTGCGATGAAATACGGTGGCCATCAATTCGGTGGCTGGAATCCAGATCTTGGTGATGGGCGCGGTTTGTTATTAGGCGAAATCATTGATAACGCCAAACAACGCTGGGATTTGCATTTAAAAGGCAGCGGCCCTACTCCCTTCTCTCGTATGGGCGATGGTCGAGCGGTATTACGTTCCAGCATTCGTGAATACTTAGCCGGTGAGGCGCTACATCACCTAGGCGTTCCAACAACTCGTGCATTAGCTTTGGTTGGCTCCCGTGAGCCAGTACGTCGTGAACGTATGGAAACCGGTGCAACTTTGCTACGTATTGCCGACAGTCATATCCGTTTTGGTCACTTTGAGTGGTTAAGCCATAGTGGGCACATCAACGAACTCAAACAATTGGCCGATTACGTTATCCAGCGCCACTACCCCGACTGTGCCACTGAAAAAGAGCCCTACGTGGCGTTCTTTACCGCTGTCGTTAAACGAACGGCAACACTGATGGCGGACTGGCAACGTGTGGGTTTTGCACACGGCGTGATGAATACCGATAACTTCTCCATTACTGGCGCCACGCTGGACTTTGGGCCTTATGGTTTTCTAGACCGCTACGACCCGTATTTAATATGCAATCACTCTGACCACAATGGTCGTTATGCCTGGTACCTACAACCGTCTGTAGGCTTCTGGAACTTGAATGCCTTGGCACATGCACTGGCGCCTATCATTCCCGTGCCGGCGCTGAAACAAAGTCTGGCTGAATACGAACCTACATTAACTGCCCATTATGATCAGGGCATGAATGCACGCTTAGGGTTAGCACAAACTCAAGAAATCGACCGGGCTTTGGTGCAAGGCTGGTTATCGCTATTACAAGTCGCTAAAGCTGACTTCACGCTGAGCTTTAGGTGGCTAAGCACCAATACCTTTGATGTATTGTTGGCAGATACCCGCCGCTGGGGTGAGCAGGCTGACACCGCAATTAGTTGGCTTGCGCAGTATCAGCAACGTTGTCTTGCTGAAGGCCTGAGTGAGGCTGAACGTTTGCAACGCATGCAGTCGCAAAACCCAATATATGTGCTGAGGAACTACTTGGCTGAGCAGGTTATACAGGCGGCAGAACAAGGCCAATATGAGCCACTTGAAAGGCTTTTAAGCGCATTACAATCACCGTTTACTGAGCAATCAGAATACGCTGACTTGGCAGAGCCCCCACCTGCGTGGGGACAGTGCCTGTCAATTAGTTGCTCTTCGTAAGTTATCAGTCTGTACTGTGTAACATACCTAGGAAGTAACTACTGAAATCCTTCAATTCACGCGGCTTGAGCGCTGGAATCAAACGATTAATTGCCATTTTTAATGCTTTATCAATTGCCATATGCCCCATGTTAAACATTTTCTGGGCAATGAATCCTAGCTCAATGGCATCACCTGTTTCGACATAAAACGCCTGCGTACTCAACTCAGCAAAACGAAGTGTGGCCTGCTTCATGGCCTCCACATCCGCCTCTCCTGATGCAGCTTTTTGCCATGCATCATGCAGCAGCTGATAATCACTAGCAGCCAGCGGAAAACTAATAAAATCCCGCTTAACGCCATCGATCTCCATGATGACTCTACGGTTAGCCATAAACTCAGCAACTGTCGCTAAGTCTTTGTTGCTGCGCTTATTTAATACCTGCCGAATCAGGGCGTGACTGGTGCTTTTGATTAAGCCAACCACATTCTCTAAAGTCTTAGGCGCATGGCTGTCTGGATCAGCCCCACTGACTAAGTTCAACACCAAAGCATCTAGAATTTCATCGGCGTAACGCTGCGCAAAAGCAATAAACCGAGGCGCCATAGGTTCTTTAGGAATAGCTCCGTTAGCGTATGCAGCTGTTAACTCTTGAAAGTCCAGCTGCAGCTCTGCAGATGCCGGAAAGGCAAATAATGTGGTTGTCATAAACGTTATTGCTTAACAAACATGGTGGTGTAATGTGCAGTCACTTTTTTCAGATCATCGTCTGACATGGTGGCAAACAGTTTATTTACCGTGCTTTGACTACCCTTAATGATGGTGCCACGCCCCACATCAACCATTTTACGCTTCACAAAGCCTAGATCGATACAGCTGGTAAATTCGTCATAAAACGATGCCACCGCAACCATCACAAAGTCTTGCATAGCCTTCGTAATGTCTGGGCGTGCATTATTCATATTGCCATCAGCAATACGTGTTAACAGTTCATCAAAACGACCACCTAATGCCTCTGGCATCACAAAACCAAAGCGCGGCGCACCATCAACTTCAATGCGACGATTTTTTAGGTAATTAGCTAATTTATCTTGTTCAGAGTGATCAACTTTGCCCATGATTTGACGAATCAACACGTGCATGGTGCTTTTCAGCAAATTAGCTAAAACACCTAAAAGGCCTGCGCCTTCGCCATTGGATTTGAGAATTTCAATCACATCTAAAGCCAGTGCTTTGGTGACACCATCGGTAGTGCCAATAGCCAAGTCAGTGCTGACTTTAGCGTCTACATATTCACCTTTGGCATGGCCGCTAAGCATATTGTCGATTTTAGTTTGCAGGTCGGCCGCAAGAGGAAATGCAAAAACGTAAGACATAGAAGTATTCCTTAAACTCATCGTTATTGTTGTTAGCTGGCGCTCATCTTGGCTCGCCAACACTTATTTGACAAGATGCTACTGGCGCAATGTGCGCCAGACCTGGTCAAATTGTTCAAAATTAGATCGAAATGGATTGATGTCCAAACCGCCGCGACGGGTATAACGGGCATATACCGTCAACTGTTGGCAGCCACAATGGCGTATTAAATCCATGAAAATTCGTTCTACACACTGCTCATGAAAATCGTTATGTCGACGATAAGAAATCAGATACGCCAGCAATGACTCCGGCACAATTTCCCGACCGCTATAACGGATCATGACACTGCCCCAATCGGGCTGATTAGTAACTGGGCAGTTACTGCGTAATAAGTGTGAATACCATGTGTATTGCGCAACCACCTGCTCATTGGTTTGCAGCAGTGATGCATCAATATCGTAAATATCTGTGCTGATATTTAAATGATCAAGCAGGCGCCCAGGCAAAGGCATGGCCTGCCAAGGCTGATCAATAGGCAACAGCGCCATACGAACAGGAGCACCCGCAACAACTGATAGGTCCTGCTCAACTTGCGCTATTAATGCCAGCTCATTATTAAATACCTTAAAGTTCAGGCCATTAAAATAAAGCTTTAACGACTTAGACTCGATAATGGCTGGTGAGTCCGCTGGCACTAATAGCTCGGCAATGGCCACACAGGGTTTACCGGAGGTGGACAGCCATGACACTTCATAATGTGTCCATAAGTCCACACCATGAAAAGGCAGTGTTTGTGTGCCATCAAAGCCAACGGCATCACGACCTAGTTGACGAGGAATAGGCTGTAGCACCGCCGGGTTATATTCTTCAGCATAAACAGTCGTCTGACCTAATAAGGTCTCGTGCGATAAACCCAAAGCCACCTACTCCCGCATGCCAGTACCGCGCTTAAGCAGTGTGTAAGCCACGGCATAGGCAGCAACGGTAAACACCGTCATCACAACCAAAGACACAAACACATTAACGTCAGAGTGACCTAACACGCCATAACGAAACGCATTCACCATATACACAATGGGGTTTAGTAATGACAGGTTCTGCCAAAATGGCGACAGCACATCCATGGAGTAAAACACCCCACCCAAATACGTCAGTGGTGTCAAAATAAACGTAGGCACTAACGATACATCATCAAATGTCTTAGCAAATACTGCATTAATAAAACCGCCCAACGAGAACAAGATGGCGGTGATTAAAACGCTATAGACCATGACAAAAACGTTATGCAGGCTGAGCTGAGTAAAGAACAACGACACCAACGTCACGATGACTGCCACCAACAAACCTCGCGCCACACCACCCAGTACAAAACCCGCCAAGATGGTGGCATGTGGCACAGGCGCCACCAGCATTTCTTCAATGCTACGTTGGAATTTCGCACCAAAAAAACTACTAACCACATTGGCGTAGCTATTGGTAATGACCGCCATCATGATCAAGCCCGGCACAATAAACTGCATATAGGTAAAACCACCCATATCAGTAATGCTGCGCCCTACCAAGTTGCCAAAAATAACAAAATACAAGGTCATGGTGATGGCTGGCGGCAGCAAGGTTTGCACCCAAATACGGGTGAAACGTCGAATCTCTTTCACCACAATAGTGGTTAATGCCACACGGTTTGAAGCAGCAAAAACAGACTCATACTGACTCATGCTGTAGCTCCTTCATTTAGGTTTTTTTCCACCAAGCGCACAAAAAGCTCCTCTAAACGATTGGTTTTATTGCGCATGCTTAAAACGTGAATACCTTGCTGACTTAACATGGCAAAGACTTCATTTAAATGTTGTCCACGCTTAATTTCCACCTCAAGCGACTGACTGCTCGCTAACTTAAACGCGTATGACTCAAGCTGAGGTGTGTCACTGATGGATTTATCCAAGTCCAGCACAAAAGTTTCTTGCTGCAACTTACTCAGCAGCGACCGCATGCTGGTGTTTTCCACCACACGGCCGTGATCGATAATGGCGATATTTCGACAAAGACTTTCTGCCTCTTCCAAATAATGCGTGGTCAAAATAATCGTAGTGCCCTGCTGATTTAATTTAGTCAGGTAGTCCCACATGGAGCGCCTTAACTCAATGTCCACGCCTGCCGTTGGCTCATCAAGAATTAATAAACGAGGCTCGTGCACCAAGGCTCTGGCCACCATCAAGCGTCTTTTCATCCCGCCTGATAACAAACGCGCTTGTTCATTACGCTTTTCCCACAGCCCCAACTGGTGCAAATATTTCTCAGCCTGATCATAGGCACGCTTTCGTGGCAAACCGTAGTAACCACCTTGTGTGGCCAAAATATCAATGACCTTTTCAAATTGGCCAAAATTAAACTCTTGAGGCACCACGCCCAGCTGTCGTTTCGCCTCTGTCAAATCTTTGTCTAAGTCAAACTCAAAAATGCTGACGCTACCATGCGACTTCTTAACCAACGAACTGACAATACCAATCGTGGTTGATTTACCCGCACCGTTTGGGCCTAACAAGGCAAAAAAGTCACCCGGCTCAACAGTCAAGTCGAGATTGTCTAAGGCGCGAACCCCTGATTTATATGTTTTGGAAACACCCGAAAGTTGCAATGCAGCTGTCATAGACAGGTTCCTTGTAAATTTTTCACTTTTTTTACACGACATGTGTAACAGATCAACGCTGACCTGAGTCTAGCATGTAGAAAACAGCGAAATCGCTAGGTCAACACAGAGTTTGGAGTGGGTTTGTCATGAAAATTGCTGTTGTAGGTTCAGGCATTGCAGGACTCAGCGCCGCTTGGTTGTTAACACGCAGCCAGCACCAAGTCACTGTGTTTGAGGCCGCTGATTATGCCGGAGGCCATAGCAACACCGTTGATGTCAGTTTAGGCAACCTACACTACCCTGTGGATACCGGTTTTTTAGTTCATAACGACCGCACATATCCTAACCTGATTGCACTGTTTAAGTTGCTAAATATCGACACCACGACCAGTGAAATGTCGTTTAGCGTGAAATTGCCGCATGAAAACTTAGAGTGGGCTGGCGCTGACCTGACCACCTTATTTGCACAAAAGCGCAATCTGCTGCGCCCACAATTCTGGGGCATGATTCGCGACATTTTGAATTTCAATAAACGCTCACACGAGCTTTTAGCCAAATCACGCGGCAGCAATCAAACACTGGGCGAGTTATTAATTGCAGAAGGTTATGGCCAAGCTTTTAGGGATTGGTATTTATTGCCGATGGGTGCTGCCATTTGGTCTAGTCCGATGGATGAAATGGCGGACTTCCCTGCTGAGACCTTTATTCAGTTCTGTATCAATCATGGCCTGCTACAAGTTAACAATAGACCACAGTGGAAAAGTATTCGTGGGGGCTCACGTGAGTACGTCAAACGCCTATGTGCAGACATTGGTGATGTCCGTTTGAACGCCCCAGTGCTTTCGGTCGAACGTACAACTGAGGGCGTAAAACTAAGAACTGGTGCCGGTAGTGAACTATATGACCATGTCATTTTAGCCACTCACACCGATCAGGCACTACGCATCCTGAAAGATGCCTTGCCAGAAGAAAAGTCCGTTTTATCTGCCATTCGTTACCAACCTAATATGGCCTACTTACATACCGATGCGGATTTAATGCCGTCACGTCGCAAGGCATGGTCTGCTTGGAATTACTACACCGGCGACCTGCAGGATGGTCGCCGGCCAGTTGCTGTTACCTATTGGTTAAATCGCTTACAGGTCTTACCTTTTCAATGCGGTGTTTTTGTCACGCTCAACCCGCCCACACCACCAAAAGCCAGCAAAATTATCAAGGTGATTGAATATGCTCACCCCTTATTGGACAACCAGGCTTATGCCGCACAGCTTCGCTTGGATGCCATTCAAGGTTTAGACCGCATTTCGTTTTGCGGTGCTTGGGCTGGATATGGTTTTCATGAAGATGGGCTTAAGGCTGGCATGGCTGTGGCGCAAAAGTTGGGTGCCAGCATTCCTTGGCTAACAGCCGACACCGCTAAGGAGCAAGCGGCATGAGGAACCCTTGGCTTTACCGCGGCAGAGTCGGACATGCTCGCCTTGGTGAGCTGTCACACAGCTTTGGTTATCAAGGTTTCTATCTGTGCTTTCCATTGTCACGACGACTTGAAATGCGCTCGCGTTTATTTTCACTCAATCGTTGGAATATTTTTAGCTTTTATGACGCAGATCACGGCGACGGTCACGATCCAAAGTTATGGATCAGTAACGTTTTAGAGCAGCACGGCCTAAGCGATGTTGATGGCGAGGTGTATTTACACACCATGCCACGCCTGTTTGGTTATGTATTTAACCCGGTGAGCTTTTGGTTTTGTCATGACAGCAACAGCCAACTAAAAGCTATCTTGTGTGAAGTAAATAATACTTTTCATGAAAAGCACAGTTATTTACTAAGCAATGCTGATGGCAGCGAAATCACTGCAGACAGTGAACTGTGCAGCCAAAAAGTCTTTCATGTCTCGCCCTTTTTTCCTGTTGATGGCGAGTATCGTTTCCGTTTTGAACTCAGTCCTAATTATCACAAAGTCAGTATCGATTACTGGCGTGAAGGTCGCTTATCGCTAAAGACCTACGTCGCTGGCAAGCCTGAAACACTTAACGACAGTCACATTCTTCAATGTGTGCTGAGCTTTGGCTGGGCCACTGTCATGGTGGTTGCTCGTATCCATTGGCAAGCCCTTAAGCTTTGGCGCAAAGGCGCCCAATTTCATCGTAAACCTACACCGCCCGCTCTGGAGATCACCAAATGAGTGTTGCCGAAAATACTGCCATTGATATGGCGCGCGCGCCTGCGGCTGCCAAACTTTTGCTGAATATGCTGCAACGTATTCAGATTGGCACGCTCACCGTGACACTGCCTGGCGGTGGCCATCATTGTTACGGCGGACAACAGCCAGGGCCAACTGCCTTTTTAGAAATCAAATCTTGGCAAGCTTGTCAGCGCATTTTGCGCTCCGGTGATATTGGTCTGGCTGAAGCCTATCGCGACCATGAAGTTGAAATTGCCGATATTCCTTCGTTATTACTGTTAGCCATGGCAAATGAAGATGCTATCAAACAAGCTTTTGAAGGTAGTTTGATTGGTAAGGCCACTTATCTTTTTCGTCACTTTTTACTGAATCGCAATACTCGCAAAGGCAGCAAACGAAATATCCACGCTCACTATGACTTAGGTAATGACTTCTATCGGCTCTGGCTTGATCCGGGAATGACTTATTCTGCAGCGATTTTTGCCAACCCCGATGTCAGCTTAGAACAAGCGCAGACAGCAAAATATGAGCGTATTTTGGCGCAGTTAAATGTGAGTGCTGGCGACCATATTTTAGAAATTGGTTGTGGTTGGGGTGGCTTTGCCGAATATGCCGCACGTAGTCGTGGTGTACGAGTTACCGGCATATCACTTTCCAAACAACAACTGAAATGGGCAACAGAGCGCGTTAAAGGTACAGCTATTGAGTCACTCTGTGAGTTCCGCTTTCAGGACTACCGAGATGTTACAGGGCAATTTGACGCCGTGGTATCCATTGAGATGATTGAAGCTGTTGGCCAACCCTTCTGGCCATCTTACTTCAACAAAATTAATGACGTGCTCAAGCCGGGCGGCATGGCCGGCATTCAAGCCATCACCATTCGCGATGACTTATTTCATAACTACAGTCGCAGTACCGATTTTATTCAGCAGTTTATTTTTCCCGGTGGCATGTTGTTGTCACCCGAAAAGATCAGCCAGCAAGCTGAGAAGGCCAAACTAACCATCACGGATCGATATGCCTTTGGCCCTGATTATGCAGAGACCTTGCGTCGCTGGCAGGCATCGTTTGAACAAAAGATCAGCAGCATCAGCCAGCAAGGTTTTGATGACGCATTTTTACGGATCTGGCGCTTTTATTACACCTATTGCGAAGCAGGCTTTGATGCCGGAAGAACTGATGTTTATCAGGTCATGATGCGTAAAGAAACCACGGACTAAGGGGGCAATATGAACGCCAAAGTTAGTAACGATGACAGCTCAACCGATCTGGCTGAAAATCCAGTCATGCTACCGATTAACGCTGTTGAGCGTGAAACCGGAGTATCTAAAGAGCTGCTGCGTATGTGGGAGCGGCGCTACGGATTTCCAAGTCCTGACCGGGATGAACAAGGTGATCGTATCTATGACATGGAGCAAATTGGTAAATTAAGACTACTGCGCCGGCTAATCGATCACGGTTTTCGTCCTGGCAAAATCATTAAGCTGCCGCCCGCTGAACTAGAGCGCTTGATCCGTTCACAGGGGCAGTCACAACTCAATATTGCACCTGAACTTGAACAAGAGCTGCTTGAACTGTTGAAGGATCGTGACGTCAATCAGATTCGTGACTACTTGTCGCATCAGCTGATCAAAATGGGGCTAGAAAGCTTTATTACTGAATTCCTACAACACGCAAACTTTATTGTCGGTGACGCGTGGATGCGTGGTGTCATTGAAGTTCATGAAGAACACCTGTTTAGCGAGCAAGTACAGACATTGGTGCGCCAAGCGATTACTAATTTACGCCCACCCGTTCACCCACCACGTGTGTTATTAGCCACACCACCAGAAGAAACGCATACTTTAGGCATTCTTATGGTCGAGGCATTGCTGCGATTAGACGGCATTGAAGCAATTTCTTATGGTGCACAAATGCCCGTACGAGATATAACAGCCGCAACCGCAAAGAATAAGATCGACATTGTGGCTATGTCGTTTAGTGCATCTTACCCAACCAGTAAGGCCATTGAGTATTTAGAAGAATTACGCTTTAAACTGCCACTAACGGTAGAAATATGGGGCGGTGGCGCTGCGCTGCGATCAACTCGTCGCTCCGTAGAGGCCGTTCAGTTTATTCAAGACTTACCCAGTATTCGGCAAGCGGCTGCAATTTGGCGCCGAGCCCACGGCATTTATTAATACAATGAAAACACCTCATCATGTAGTTTGGTTACGACAAGACTTACGCAGTATTGATAACACTGCATTAGTTGCAGCTTGTGAAAATCCAGAAGCGATTGTCTCTGCTCTCTATATTGCGACACCAAAGCAATGGCTGACACATGATGTCGCAGGTGTGCGCATTGATTTTGAGCACCGTCACTTGCAAACGCTACACTTATCGTTTGCAACACTTGGCATTCAGTTAGTCGTTTTACAGTGTGATAACTACGCCGCCATACCAGCCTTGCTTTGCCGCTGGCTGCAACAACATGGCGTCAGCGCATTATTTGCAAATAAACAATATGAGCTAAATGAACAAGCACGTGACCAACACGTTAGCTCAGCGCTAGCGAATATTGGTGTGGCAAGTCATTGGTTTGATGATTTATGCATCATCCCACCTGGCCATGTGGTTAAAGCCGACGGCGACTACTACACCGTCTTTACCCCGTTTAAACGCAACTGGCTAAGCATCATTGAGCAACACGGCATTCATGTCATGCCGGCACCCGTGCCACGTAAAAACCGCATAAATGCCATGCTGTGGTCGCCCTGGACTTATCCAGCTAGCCATGTGCCCGAGTCGGTAAGTCAGCACCTGTGGCCCGTGGGTGAAGAAGCCGCTCAACAACGCCTGCTGCAATTTCTGGATGACGATGGCGCTCATTACAAAGATCAGCGTGACCTAGCCGCTGAGAATGGAACCAGCACACTATCGCCGTATTTAGCCGCTGGCGTTATTTCAGCCCGACAAGGTTTACAACAAGCTCGCCTTCGTCGACTTCATGCTAATCCACAAAACAGCATTGGTTTTGATACTTGGATTAGCGAATTATGTTGGCGAGACTTTTATAAACATATTTTGGTTGGTTTCCCTCATGTTTGTCGGCATCAGGCCTTTAAGCGAGAAACTGATCAACTGCAGTGGCGCCATGACGATGCGCTATTTTCCGCTTGGTGTGAAGGCCGTACCGGCTTCCCCATTGTTGATGCAGCCATGAAACAACTGCAGCAAACCGGCTGGATGCATAACCGCTTGCGCATGATCACTGCCATGTTTTTAACCAAGGACTTATTTATTGATTGGCGCTTAGGTGAGCAATTTTTTATGCGTCACTTAATTGATGGTGACTTGTCTGCCAACAATGGTGGCTGGCAATGGAGCGCCTCAACGGGCAATGATGCCGCGCCCTACTTCCGAATTTTCAACCCAGTACTGCAAAGCCAGAAATGCGATCCTGATGGTCGTTTTATTCGCCAGTTCTTACCCGAGCTTAGTGCATTAGATAACAAACAAATTCATGAGCCCTACGCCAAGGGCAATGCTGCAGTGGGTCTTCGCTACCCGCGCCCCATCGTTGATCACAATGAGGCACGACAACATACTTTAGCCAGCTTTAAGGCGCTTAGCCTGCTTTAGGTGCGCCTTAAGCAGCATCACTCAACGCTTTAAACAGACCAACAAACTCTTGAGTGAGTTTGTGTTTTGGTGACAAGTAAATCAGTGGTGTGGCCTTTTGGTGTGACTCACGCATGATCACTGAGGCTGACAATGCTGGGTCTAGCACTGGCAAACCCTCTGCTTTGAGTTCAGCGACAAGCTGCGTTGGCAAAGTGGCACGAGGTTGGAATTGATTGATAACAATGCCATCAACTCGTAGCTCACTATTATGGTCTTTGCTCGTTTCTTCGACATTTTCAAGCAAGGTGTAAAGGGCTCGGCGAGAGAATGCATCACAGTCAAACGGAATTAAGCATCGCTCAGCCGCAATCAAGGCTGAAAGCGTGTAGAAGTTAAACGCAGGAGGAGTATCAATAAAAATCTCGTCATAACTATGACTTAACTCTTTTAACGCCGACGCCAATTTATAGATTTTATGTTTGCTTTCTAACAAGTGCTCAATTTCACGCAATTCCGGATTGGATGGAATGACATGCAAATTATCAAATGGTGTGTTGTGCACAAACTCAGAGAGCGGGCGCTCTTTTAATTTAAACGCTAATGACTGCGCAAAAAATTGACCAATATTAGGTGCCAATTCGGGCTTATCACGGCCAAAAAATGCTTCTTCGCCCAGTAGGTATTGGCTGGCATTACACTGCGGATCTAAATCCAACACTAAAGTACGTCGCCCCTGTTGCGCACTAATGGCAGCTAAGTTCACGGTAATACTGGACTTGCCAACGCCACCTTTCTGATTAAACACAACACGACGCATGCCCTACTCTCCCAAAATTAAGCCATCACTTTGCCATGCTTTACAGGGCAAATGGAAAAAACCAATACGCAGCCATAATAGCCACACTGACACCCGCTAAATCAGCCAGCAAACCACAGGCTAAGGCACCACGATCCCGCTTAATGCCAACCACTCCATAATAAACAGCAACTACATAGAGTGTGGTTTCTGACGAACCTTGAATAACAGCAGCAACCAGTGCTGGGAAACTATCAACCCCATAGGTTTGCATCGTTTCAATCATCATGGCACGGGCACCACTACCTGATAACGGCTTCATCAAGGCCGTGGTCAATGCCGGCACAAACTCATTGGCCCAGCCCATTAGCGCCAAAAAATCACTAATGGCATTTAAGGCTAAGTCCATTGCCCCACTAGCACGCAACCCTGCAATTGCGACCAGCATGGCCAACAAATACGGAATCAATCCTATTGCGGTTTGAAAGCCTTCTTTGGCGCCCTCAATAAACTCAGCATAAACCGGTATTTTTTTGGCCACACCTGACAGCAAAAAGAAGGCAATCACAAACACCAGCACACCATTACCGATTGCACTCGAGATGGGGTTTAGTTGATCGGCCGGCAGCTGCGTTAACAACCAAATCACACTGGCAATGACAAAGGCAAACGCTGCGCCATAAGCCAAAATAACCTTATCAAGCAGCTTAATTCTGTGCAGAAGACAAATGGCTGTAAGGCCAACAATGGTCGATGCCGAGGTTGCTAATAAGATCGGCAGAAAAACATTGGCGGGATCTGCGGCTCCTTGTTGTGCCCGATACAAGAACACTGACACTGGTACTAACGTGACTGAGGATGCGTTTAATACTAAGAATAAGGCCTGTGCCTTGGTGGCGCGTTCGGGCTCAGGATTTAGCTTTTGCAGCTCGCGCATAGCCTGGAGGCCTAACGGTGTGGCAGCGTTATCAAGCCCTAACACATTAGCCGAGAGGTTCATGGTAACTGCGCCAAAAGCCGGATGCCCTTTAGGCACCTCAGGCATGAGTCGCAAAAACAGCGGTTGTAAACCACGCCCTACCACAGTCACTAATCCTGACTTATCCGCTACACGAAACAGGCCTAACCATAAGGTCATAATGCCAACAAGGCCGATACTGATGTCGACACTGACTCTTGCCGCGTTAAACCAAGCTTGTACAACCGTGTTAAAACTGTTGAGGTCGCCGAGTACAAACGCTTGCCAAGCGCAGATCAGTACCGTGATGGCAAAGAAAGTTAACCATAAAATGTTCAGCAAAAAGTCACCCCAACTAAGCTTTTACCGTTCGTCGCTAAAAATATGCCGCTCATGATTTCTGACCCAGCAAGAGCAAAGCTTGTCGCCTACACCTAAGTAAAAGCTCCAAAAGTGCAGTATGACAAGGCTTTCATGAGTTTTCCACAGCATCTGTGGATAACTCTGTTGATAATGTACTTTTATCGACGTAAATATACGTAAACAACAAGCCTAAGCACAAACTGATCAAATTTTAATCAATTAGATAATTTCATTATTTTTCAATGACTTAATTTTGTCAACCCTGAAATATTCAGTATTTTCGTTAGCAGAACATATGCTAAACAATGCCACTTTCTAGTGCACGAGCTAATCAGAGGATAACTCTAGGAACACCCAATAAACTGTCTAACAATCTAATAAAAATATTCAGCCCTATGTCATGCAAAGTGATATTTTTGTAAGCCTTAGCAATGGCTATGCTATGAAACATCTCATAGCGTGAGCAACGTGACCGATTGTTCACGAAAACAAGGTAAAAAGCATGTCAGGACTGGAACATTCAGTAATGCAAAATAGCATCGCGCACAAAGTCATTCCGAGTGAAAAGACCCTACCCCTAATTGGTCAAACACTGTCCATGATGCGCGACCCCATTGGGTATATTCGTCGACGCTATAACCGCGATGGCGAGGTGTTCCGCTCCAGCCTTTACGGTGCTGACTTCATTCAGCTGATTGGCCCTGACGCCAATCAATTTGTGCTTCAAAACAAAGGCAGTATTTTCTCCAATGCTGGCGGCTGGGAGTTTTTTATCGGCCGCTTCTTCACCCGTGGCATCATGTTATTGGACTTTGATGAACATCGTTGGCACCGGCAAATTATGCAGGCTGCATTTACCAAAAAAGCCTTAGCCTCATATTTAAGCGACATGAACCCTGCTATTACCCGCGGCATGTCACATTGGAGCCCAAGTAACAACTTTAAAGTACTGCCCCATATTAAAAAAATGACACTCGACATTGCCACCGAAGTGTTTATGGGTGAAAAGCTTGGCAAAGAAGCCAATGAAATTAACCAAGCATTTGTGGTGACAGTCCGCGCAGGCACGGCACTAATCCGCCACCCGGTGCCTGGGTTGTTATGGCACAAAGGCTTAAAAAGCCGAGCCCGTTTAGAGCGCTTCTTTCGTGATCGCATTCAGCAAAAGCGCCAACAACCGGGCAATGACTTATTTAGCCAGCTCTGCCTAGCCAAAACGGATGACGGTGAATCATTTAGTGATGACGACATCGTTAATCACATGATCTTCCTGCTAATGGCGGCTCACGACACCACCACCATCACCCTATGCTCCCTGCTCTATCAACTGGCTAAACACCCAGAGTGGCAAAATAAAGCACGCCAAGAGTCACTAGCGCTTGGCCATGAGTCTGTTGGCGTAGATGATTTAGAGCAGCTAAGCACCTTAGGGCTTTGTATGAAAGAAGCCCTGCGCATGATTGCGCCCGTGCCGGGCATGCCCAGAAAAACAGTCAAAGACTGTGAATTTAAAGGCTATTTAATACCAAAGGGCAGCCTAGTGAATGTCTTTAACGACTTCACCCACCATATGCCAGAGTGCTGGACACGTCCTGAGCATTTTGACCCCGAGCGTTTTGCAGCACCAAGACAAGAACACAAAAACCACCCCTATCAATACATTCCTTTTGGTGGCGGCGCACATATGTGCATCGGCCTACATTTCGCCGAAATGCAGGTTAAAGCGATAGTCCATCAAATGCTGCAGCACTACCGCTGGCAGCTCGCTGATGGCTATACCATGCCTGTAGACTATCGCTCATTGCCCGTCCCCTTCGATGGCCTGCCTGTGCGCTTAAGCAAGCTCTAATGACGTTAGCGCACCGCCATTTTGTCGAGGTTACGCTCGACAATGGCTGGGCCTATGCCTTTTACCTCGACTAATTCCGCCACGGTTTTAAATGGCCCATTGGTTTTACGGTGCGCCACGATAGCTTGTGCTTTTTTTAGGCCTACTCCACTAAGGCCTTGGGCAATTTGCTCGGCATTGGCGGTATTGATATTTAAACGTGTGGATTTACTAGCCGTGGCCGCTGGCTGAGGTTTTGCCGCAGGCTTTGCTGCTGTAGTTACTGTTTTAGTGGGTTGTATGGTGGGATTGGCGAAGCTTGGACTAGCAACTAGGCTAAGTGCTAATAAACTCGAAGCTAAAATGGCTTTCATTGGTCGACTCCTGTCAAAAAGCGCCCAGCTATGTTGCTGAGTCACTCCAAGAGATAGTCAAGCCGACAAAATTTTGCCAATAAAAAACCGCCCAAAAGGCGGTTTAATTTTTCGTGGTCGGGACAGCAGGATTTGAACCTACGACCCCTAGTCCCCCAGACTAGTGCGCTACCAGGCTGCGCTATGCCCCGACTTCATCACGACTGCAGCATCATACGGAATTAACGACAATTGTCTAGCAGCTTAAACCACTAATGGCTCAACATCTGAGCGATCGCTTCAAGGTCGTCAATCATCTCGGATAAGGTATCTTGGATTAACTGCTCGTTATCCACACTATATGCAGGTACTGATGATGGTGCGGATACACGCGCTGCAGCTGTACTGGGCAATTCAGATACCTTAAATGTTTGTAACTGCTGTTTGGCGCCTTGAATGGTAAAACCTTGGCCATATAGCAAGTCGCGAATAGCACGGATTAACAGCACATCTTGGCGCTGATAATAACGACGATTACCGCGCCGCTTAACCGGTTTTAGCTGCGTAAACTCCTGTTCCCAATAACGCAGCACATGCGTTTTGACATCGCATAAATCACTGACTTCACCAATGGTGAAGTAGCGCTTGGTGGGAATTTCTTGCAGCTCTTGCAACGTATTAGCCGAGGTCATAACCCTCAACCCGTTGCTTTAATTTTTGACCTGGACGGAACGTCACTACCCGCCGGGCTGAAATCGGTACGGCTTCACCAGTTTTTGGGTTGCGGCCAGGGCGTTGGCGCTTATCACGCAGCTCAAAGTTACCAAAGCCGGATACCTTGACTTCAGTACCGTCTTCTAACGCTTGGCAAACCTCTTCAAAAAACTGGTCCACCAGCTCTTTGGCTTCGCGTTTATTTAGTCCCAGCTCATCAAACAAGCGCTCGACTAAATCCGCTTTTGTTAGTGCACTCATGATTAACCTCGCAAAACCACACCCAACTGAGTTGATAATGCCGTAATGACACCTTCAGAAGCCGCCTGCACTTCAGCATCTTGCAACGTCCGCTCTGGATGTTGCCACACCAAGGTCACTGCCAAACTGTAACGGCCTTCATTCACTCCACGACCCCGATAAAGGTCGAATACCTGTAACGACTGAAACCACTCACCGGCTGACGTCTTGATCACAGCAATTACTTGTTCTGCCGCTACGTTGTCGGCAACAACCAAGGCAAAGTCACGGCGCATATCCGGAAAACGTGACAGCGGCTTAAACTTTGGCAGCGCTGCTTTATCTTGCAACGCGTTTAAGCTTAATTCAAACACATAAACTGGGCCTTCCAGATCAAGCTCATTGATCAGGCTCGGGTGCAATGCACCAATCAAGCCACAGCATGTGTCGCCAATAAACACATTGGCACTTTGCCCCGGATGCAGCGCAGGATGCTCAGTGGCCACAAAGCGCACTTGATTCATCACACCTGCTACTTCAAGCAAGGTTTCAATATTCCCTTTAACATCATAAAAATCAAGCGGTTTTTTGTCATTCGTCCAGCCAAGACTACGATTTGTACCAGCAGCGATGCCTGCCAACATCGGTTCCTGCTGTAAGCCGTCAGCACCTGGCACAAAACGCAAACCAGACTCAAAAAGTCTGACGCGCGCTTGTTGACGCGCTTGATTATGCTTAACCGCTTGCACCAAACCCGGCCATAAACTAGTGCGCATTACCGACAAATCTGCCGAAATGGGATTAGCTAAGGCCAACGGTGTCAGCGCAGGATCAAAGCGTTTTTGTGCACTGGGCTCAACAAAACTAAAGGTGATCGCTTCTTGATAATCCAGATCGACTAAAACCTGCTTCAGACGACGCAGAGGCGCCGTGCTTTCACTGCTTGCTTGTAGATGAATGGCTGCTGTGGGTGCAGTCACCGGCAAACGGTTATAACCATACAAACGCGCCAACTCTTCAATCAAATCAATTTCAATTGAAATATCAAAGCGATGGCTAGGCACAACCACCTGCCAACCATCCGTTGTTGAGCTGACCTGCATGCCTAGACGAGTCAAATACGCCGCCACTTCTGTATCGGTCAGGGCAAATCCTAAGACCTGAGCTATGCGCTGACGGCGTAAAGAAATGACTGCTGGCTTAGGCAGCAAATCGACCTGCTCAGCTACCGTACAGGGCCCGGGTTGGCCACCAACGATGTCCAAAATCAGCTGGGTTGCTAACTCAATGGCACGTTGTGGCAGCGCTGGGTCTACCCCACGCTCAAATCGATGTGAAGAGTCAGTATGCAAACCATAACGACGTGCTTTTCCAGCTAGGCTCAGTGGCGCAAAAAATGCGGCCTCTAAAAATAAGTCTACGGTTTCAGCTTCCACTGCCGATGACTTACCGCCCATGATGCCGGCCAACGCTAATGCCTGTTTATCATCAGCAATCACCAAGGTTTCCGGCAGCAAGTTGATTTCTTGCTCATCTAATAGCACCAATGACTCATCAGCATGCGCTAAACGAACCGAGATACCAGAGGATACCTTTGATAAATCAAAGGCATGCATAGGCTGACCTAGACTTAACATGACCCAGTTAGTGACATCAACAACCGGATGCAGACTGCGCACACCGTGACGCTTGAGCGCATCAACCAACCATGCAGGTGATGCGACATTTGCTTGAATGCCACGAATCACACGTCCGACATAACGCGGGCAAGCTGTTGGCGCCGCTAACATAATCGGCAGACTGTCATCGATCCCGGCGTTAACGGCCTTCGGCTCAATGGATTGATGATCCAGCTCAAAAATAGCGGCTGTTTCGCGCGCTAGGCCACGCAGGCTTAAGCAATCACCACGGTTGGGGGTAATGCCTAACTCAATGATCTGATCATCTAAATTGAGATACTCACGCAAGCACTGGCCAATGGGTGCATCCGCAGGCAGCTCCCACAAACCATCAGATAACTCGGCCAGTCCAAGCTCTTGCTCAGCACACAACATGCCTTCAGAGGCCACGCCACGTAACTTAGCGGGCTTGATACGGAAGTCGCCCGGCAACACCGCACCAACGGTTGCGACTGGCACTTTTAAACCAACGCGTACATTGGCTGCGCCACAAACAATTTGTAAAAGCTGGGGCTGCCCTACGTTAACTTGGGTCACACGCAGTTTGTCGGCGTCCGGATGTTGTTCACACTGGACAACCTCGCCAACCAACACGCCGGTAAATGGCGGCGCCATGGCGTTAATGGCATCGACTTCCAAACCAGCCATGGTCAGACGATGCGCCAAAGTGGCAGTATCAACAGAAGGATTTACTTGCTGACGTAAGTGCTTTTCACTAAATAGCATGTTGTATTTCTCGATTACGCACGATGCTCTTCGTGGCGATAAGTCTTTTATTACAGTACGTTATATAGATAAGTTAACGCGTTTAATTGAATTGACGCAAAAAGCGCACATCATTTTCAAAGAATAAACGCAGGTCATTTACGCCATAACGCAGCATGGCAAAACGCTCCACGCCCATACCAAAGGCAAAACCTTGGTAACGCTCAGGATCAATGCCACAGTTTTCCAGCACCTTAGGGTGCACCATGCCACAGCCTAAAACCTCTAACCAGCCGGTGTGCTTACAAACACGGCAACCATCACCACCACACATCACACACTGAATATCGACTTCTGCCGATGGCTCGGTGAATGGAAAGTAAGATGGGCGGAAACGTACTTGCAGTTCACGCTCAAAGAACACCCGTAGAAAGTCTTCAATAATGCCTTTTAAGTCCGCAAACGTGACGTTTTCATCAATTAACAAACCTTCAATTTGATGAAACATCGGCGAGTGGGTTAAGTCCGAGTCGCAACGATAAACACGACCAGGACAAACAATACGAATAGGCGGTTGCTGCGACTCCATCACACGCACCTGCACCGGTGAGGTATGGGTACGTAACAAACGATGGGCATCAAAATAAAAGGTGTCGTGCATGGCACGCGCCGGATGATGCGCTGGAATATTTAGGGCTTCAAAATTATGGAAGTCATCTTCGACTTCAGGACCATCGGCCACAGTAAAGCCGGCACGAATAAAGAAGTTTTCCATGCGTTGCAAAACGCGGGTTACCGGATGCAGGCCACCAGCAGCTGCATGGCGACCGGGCAAGGTCACATCTACGCGCTCAGCGATTAATTGCGCCGCTAATAAATCGGCTTCAATGCCCTGCTTACGCTCAGTCAGCGCCTGTGTAATCGCTTCACGGGCGACATTTAGCTCGGCACCATAACGCTTGCGCTCTGCCTCATCGAGCTGACCCATACGCTTCGACAGCTCGCTTAAGCGGCTCTTTTTACCAAGGTACAAAACGCGTAATGCGTCAACTGTGCTAATGTCTGTTGCCGCTGCCACTTCGGTTTGCACTTGCAAAACCAACTCTTGCAATTCACTCATGATGCCTTTCCAAATTCAGTCTTAACTGATTGCCGCTTATCGTGTGTGCTTAAAACACAAAAGGGGAAGAACTTAGACAGCCCTTCCCCTTTTGGCATGCCAGACAAATCACGGCCTGACACTAACCGACTTATGCAGCGAGGCTAGCTTTGGCCTTTTCGGCAATAGCAGCAAAACCCGCAGCATCATGCACGGCAATATCAGCCAGTACACGACGGTCAATTTCGATCGATGCCTTTTTCAGACCGTTGATCAAACGGCTATAGGACAGACCGTTCAGACGCGAAGCCGCGTTGATACGAGCAATCCACAGGGCACGGAACTGACGCTTTTTCTGGCGACGGTCACGGTATGCATACTGGCCAGCTTTAATAACTGCCTGAAATGCTACACGGTACACACGCGAACGGGCACCGTAGTAACCCTTTGCACGTTCCAGAACTTTTTTATGACGACGATGGGCGACAACGCCACGCTTAACACGAGCCATTTTTTATCCTCCGTCCGATCAGCAGTTAGGCAGCATACGCAGTACGCTTGGCACGTCACAGGCAGCAACCTGAGTCATGGGGCGCAGCTGGCGAATACGCTTGGCTGATTTTTTGGTAAGAATGTGGCGCTTGTAAGCTTGTTTACGCTTGAAGCCATTCGCTGTTTTTACGAAACGCTTTGCAGCGCCGCGTTTGGTCTTAATCTTTGCAGACATTTTAATACCTCGTTAGTGACCCTTTCAGCCTTGTTCTGGGTGCCCGCAGGCATGACCAAAGTGACTTGGGGGTAAGTTGCAAATTAGCGTCCTGCCAATTTACCGCTTTTTCTTGGGACCGATGAGCATGCCCATCATACGTCCCTCAATTTTCGGGGATTGTTCCACCACCCCGATCTCGACCAAATCGGCCTCGATTCGTTGAAGCTGTTTTAAACCCAGCTCCTGGTGCGCCATTTCGCGTCCGCGAAAACGCAATGTCACTTTACACTTATCACCGTCTTCTAAGAAGCGGATGATATTACGCAGCTTGACTTGGTAGTCGGCCTCTTCAGTACCAGGACGCAGCTTAATCTCTTTAATCTGCATTTGGTGCTGCTTTTTCTTAGCTTCTTTGGCCTGCTGCTTCTTTTCGAAGACAAACTTGCCGTAGTCCATAATGCGACATACGGGTGGCTCGGCATCGGCAACAATCTCAACGAGATCTAACTCAACGGCTTCCGCCGCTGCCAAGGCTTCACGAATCGGCACAATCCCGACTTGCTCACCATTTTGATCAATCAATCGCACTTCACGGTGCGGAATATCGGCGTTGATGGTCGCGCGCTTGTCACGGCCCTGCTGTTTGTCCGGCTTAATGTTCTTTCTCCACAACTCGACCCTTACGGGCAATATCCGCCGCTAATAAATCCATAAAAGCTTCAGGTGTCATGACACCTAAATCTTCGCCTTTACGGGATCTTACCGCGACGGTTCCATTTTCTGCTTCGCGATCCCCGACCACCAATAGGTAAGGAATGCGTTGAAGCGTTCGTTCGCGGATTTTATAACCTACCTTCTCGTTTCTCAAGTCAGTAATGGCTCTAAATCCCTTCAATTTCAGGCTCTTTTCCACTTCTTTGACTGAATCGGCCTGTTTATCGGTAATGTTGATGACACAAACTTGCACTGGCGACAGCCAAGACGGCAGGATTCCGGCGTAGTTTTCCAGCAACATACCGATAAAACGCTCGAATGATCCCAAGATAGCGCGGTGCAACATCACCGGGAACTGGCGACTATTATCTTCCGCAACATAACTGGCATCTAAGCGCTGAGGCAAATTGAAGTCCAACTGCAAGGTACCGCACTGCCAAGCGCGGCCAATGCAGTCATGCAAGGTAAATTCAATTTTAGGGCCATAAAAAGCGCCTTCACCCGGCTGTAATTGCCACTCCAGGCCGGCATCATCCAAGGCTTTCGCCATGGCAGCTTCAGCTCTATCCCACAACTCATCTTCACCCACACGTTTTTCAGGGCGTGTGGATAGTTTTAGGCTGATGTCGGTAAATCCAAAGTCGGCATACACCGCCAAAGTGAGCTTGATAAAGTCCGCTGCCTCTTGGCCAATTTGCGCTTCGGTACAGAAAATATGTGCGTCATCTTGAGTGAAACCACGCACACGCATAATGCCGTGTAATGCACCGGAAGGTTCATTGCGGTGACAGGCACCAAACTCCGCTAAACGCAGTGGCAAATCACGGTAAGACTTTAAGCCCTGATTAAAAATCTGCACATGGCATGGGCAGTTCATGGGCTTAACCGCGTAGTCACGACTTTCAGAAGACGTGGTGAACATATTTTCCGCGTAGTTTTCCCAGTGCCCGGATTTTTCCCATAAAACACGGTCAACCACTTGTGGCGTTTTTACTTCCTGATAACCGTTTTCGCGCTGAACACGGCGCATATACTGCTCAAGCTCTTGGTATATCGTCCAGCCATTGGGGTGCCAAAACACCATGCCCGGTGCTTCTTCCTGTAAATGGAATAAATCCAAGGCCTTACCAATTTTGCGGTGATCACGTTTTTCAGCTTCTTCCATGCGCTGAATGTAAGCAGCTAATTGTTTTTTATCTGCCCAAGCCGTGCCGTAAACACGTTGTAGCTGCTCATTTTTCGCGTCGCCACGCCAGTAAGCACCAGACAATTTAGTCAGCTTAAAGGCTTTCAGAAAACGGGTATTGGGCACATGCGGGCCACGGCACATATCCACGTATTCTTCGTGGTAATACAGGCCCATGGCCTGCTCATCAGGCATGTCTTCAACTAAGCGCAACTTATAGTCTTCATCACGTGATTTAAAAACAGCAATCACCTCATCACGCGGAGTGACTTTTTTGATGACATCGTAGTCTTTGGCAATCAGCTCATTCATGCGCACTTCAATAGCGGCAAGGTCATCCGGCGTGAAGGGACGCTCATAAGCGATATCGTAGTAAAAACCTTCGGCGATCACCGGGCCAATCACCATTTTAGCGGTGGGATATAACTGCTTCACCGCATGACCGACTAAGTGGGCGCAGGAGTGACGAATAATCTCCACACCCTCATCATTTTTAGGGGTGATAATTTGCAAATGCACATCATGTTGGATCAGGTCGCAGGCATCAATTAATGACCAGTCCGAACCATTACTGCTGACCTTGCCAGCCACCGTAACTTTGGCCAAACCAGGGCCGATGCTCGTGGCAACGTCCATGACGGAAACGGCATGATCAAACGAACGTTGTGAGCCATCTGGCAAGGTAATAACCGGCATAACTACTCCAAAAAAGGGCAGGCGTAATGTTAAGGCGCGTGAGTGTAGCGAAAGGCCTGCAGAAGCGCAAAAGACTCAGTGCAAAAGCATTAACGTCTAAAGGTATAAAACAATGTGATTGCCGACTCAAGCGAGCTAATGGCCTCAAGCGAGAGCTTAGGACTAATGCGATAACGCATACGCACTAACTGCGACTGATCAAATAAGCCCACACCAAAACTTAACTGCAGATTTGGCCGTATATAACCTGATACCGCAACTTGAGTTTGATCACTATCGCCCTCAGTAGCCAACGTGAAATCACTGATACCGAGGCGCGAACCAAAACGCTCTAGCACGCCTGTTTGTCCGCTAAGCTTCAGCGCGGCGCCAAGCGCCATGGCCTGCTGTTCAGCTGCCGTAGGAGCGCCAGCGTTACTCAATGATCGCCCCAGCACTAAATATGAAAGCATTTCTTCTTGCGACATGGCCTGATCCGAAAACAGCTCGGCAGACGGTGTCGGTGGCATGCCAGATACACGCAAACCAACGGTAATATCATCTACCACTCGTACAGCTTCAATACTTATATTGGGTCTAGCCATAGGGCCAGCAAACAAAAATCGACCTGTACGAATTTGCAAACGTTGGCCATAGGCCTCAAAAATTGCATTGTCGCCAAAACGTAACTCACCGTTTGCCGCTAAAAATGTATCCGGTCGCTGACTAATTTCGAGTCGGCCCTGCAAGTCCGTGTTTAGCCCCATGCCGGTGATGCGCACATCATTGCCCAATACCACGGTGACAAACATATCAAGTGACACGGCATCTAATGGATCAGTCTCCATCCGTAAGTTATTGCCGTGCTGGTCTACCACAATCACCACATCCGACGAGGGCTGTGCTGCGGCGGCCTCAAAGTCCGCCAATGTGATGCGCCCGTAAGGAACAGCTATCTGACCGCGCACACGCACCGCACTTGCACTGGCCTCAATGGCAATATCTGGACTTAAACGCACACGCGCCACGCGCTTAAAGCCAAAGCCTAAGTCTTGTCCTTTAATGTTGATGCTAGCTTGCCAATCCGCTTTTAGTGAAGCTTGCCCGGTAATATCAACATTGCCCTTTTGTTGGTCCGCGATATTCCCCAGCAATTCTATTTTGTCACCCAAAAAGTCAATAACTAGCGTGATCGGCCGCCAATCAAGTGCATATTCTGGATAATTTAGGCTGCCTTCGGAAAGGTTCACTTGGCCATTAGCCAGCGGGGCCTCTAAGCTGCCAGTGACCTCAACCTGCCCCGTCAGTATGCCGCTATAACGCATACCAAGCGGCGGTGTGACCGGCAGCTTGGCCAGATCCAAAGACTTCAGATTAACGCTGACATCTAACGGAGGGTCAGCCAATGTTGGATCACGCCGAAGCTGCAAAGAGGCCGCACCTAAATCTTTGCCTTGCGCATCAATATTAGCCAACCACTGCTGAGGGCTTAAATTCGCATCAAGACAAAGTTGCCACGGCGTCTGCAGCCAGCAATGACGAGAGATACGTTGCTGTTCTGCTGACAGTATTAACTCAGCTGGTTTTTCTAAACGCCACTCACCAGCAGCATCTGCCACCACGGTTGCTTGTCGTAAAAAGCCTTGCCAGATCGGCTCATCACGTAAATCTAAGCCGCCTTGGAACTGGCTATTTAGGCGCACTTCATCACGCAGCAGATTTACATCAAGACTATGCCTTGCCACGCTACCCTCAAAATTAAGGTTTAATTTTCGCAACAGCACCTGTTGTTGGTCACGGAAGTTATTAAGCTGCGCATTAATACGACCCTGCCCGTCCAACAAACCCTGCCAACGCCCATCAATGTTGACACCGCCTGTGTATTCCGCTTGAAAGCGCTCCAAACGCGGTACTTGCAACTGGAAGTTAATGCCGGTTTCGGGAGCACCACGAAGTCGCAATTGGCTATCGGCTAAGCGCATATCAAGCCGTGTTTTAGTTAACTCGGCTTGATTAAAAAACGCAGTAACCACCCAAGGCATTGCACCAAAACGACCATCCCAATCAACAGTTGCCTCAACACCTTCAGGCCTTAGCTGCCATTTAATTGGGCCTGCCAAGTTAGCTGATCGTGGCCAGCCTTCAGGCCAAGCCAGCTCTGCGTCAGGCGCCAAATTAAGCGCAAAATTTAGGGCGCCTTCGCCTTGTTGAGTATCACCCTTTGCCGTCAACTCTCCGGGCAAAATACGCCAATCAGGTTGGCTTGCCATTTGCCAGGCAGGCCATGACAAACGAACGTCAAATTGTGGAATAACAGGCACCACATTCAGGGTGGCGGCCATGGTAATCGGCCACTGCTCTGGCCCCATTAAATTAACCATTAAAGCGCTTAGGTCGCCTGCCAAATCAATATGCTGCTGCCAAGGAAACTGTGCTGAATCCAGCGTTAGCTTTACGTTAAGCGGATAAAATTGCTTGAGTTGAATGTCACCTAACAAATGAATGTCAGCGTCCATGACATTCAGGCCAAAATCGGCAATAGAGACTTCATGGCCAGAACCTGAGGCTTGTAAACGCAGCTGCTTGATGTGAACTGGCTCGGCATCTAAACCAAGCCAACTCAGCTCATCAATACGGGCATCACGTATAAACCATGGAAATGGCAGACTGATTGCAGGTAATACCAGATCAGTTGGCGGCTCCTCAGATTTGGTCAACTGTGTAAGCTGCAGGCGCGAAATCCATAAACGCTCAATGTCGATGTTGCCTTGCAACACATTAGCCGGCAGCCACTTCAACGTGGTATCACTCAGCTCAACAATAATGTCATCGTTCTGCCAACGCAGCTCAGCCAAAGTGAGTCCAGTTAACAGACGCCCCTCTATACCTTCAATGGTGAGCTCTGGAATATGATCATCCACTTGCTGCCACACCCAGCGTGGTGCACTTTCGCTAATGGTTAGCCATACTAGTAACAACATTAGCACTAGTACTATTTGTGCCAGCGCAATCCACAGTGTGCGTAGCGTCCAATGCGCAATAAAGCCAGCCACTGCTAACACTGACTTCATAACGCCGCACCCAGCGTCAAGTGAATGCGAAATGGTTTGTTGGGCTCAGAGATGCCATTGGCGATATCAAAACGCACTGGACCAACAGGCGAAATCCAACGAATACCCACGCCAACACCAATAGCTGGAGAGACATCATTAGTGTCAGTAAACGCACTACCTGCATCTACAAAAACTGCAGGACGCCATGTTGGCCGCCATCGCCAGTTATATTCTACTGAACCCGTTATTAAATACTGACCACCGATAGTGTCGCCGTCATCATTACGCGGTGAGATACTACGGAAGTCAAAACCGCGCACACTGTTATCACCACCGGCATAAAAACGTAAACTCGGTGGCACACGATCAAACTCAGGGCTAAAAATACCGCCAGCATCTGCTCTTAACAGCAACATATGACGATCTTGGAAGGTGTTTAACCAACGAAATCCTGTACGTACAGAGACATAATCAACCGTGGATAAAAAGGCCCGGTTGGCTGTTTCTGCTTGGAATAAAAGGCGCGAACCATGGGTAGGATCTACACCACCACGACTACGCAAACGACTATAGGCAAGGTAGGGGGCAACCAGTGTTTCTGCCCCTTTTTCACCGCCCTCACGTTCAAATCGCTCATCAAGCACACGTATGCCATAGGTTTGCTGCCAACCCGTCTTAGGCGCAATCACTCGCTGCATAGACACAATAGTCTGTAGTGTTTCAGTGCCATCAATGATGTCTTGCTGGGCACCAACGGCAAACTCTATACGATCATGTAGTGGATGTTTCCAAGGCACGCGATAACGCACTTCACCACTTTGCCGCACCATAGAAAACTCAGTCTTGGCCTCAATGCCATGACCTTTTTCATTAAACAAATGACGCTGCCACTCAGCCAATACTCGTGGCCCAACATCAGTGGTAAAACCTGCACCTAAAGATATTCGACTGGGTAAACGGCTATCGACAATAACCTCTACAGGAATCTGCAAGTCTTCCACTTTATCTCTGTGAAATGACACTTGAACATCACGAAAGTAGCCTGTTTGTATTAAGTCATTCTGCAAGTTAAACAGTTCGCGACTACTAATGTAGTCGCCGGACTTAAAGGTCATTAGTCGATCAAGTTGCTTTTGATCTAACGCCGTTAAATCCCCACCCTTCAATTCTTGGAAACTTATTTCACCATAGCGATAACGCGGCCCACTCTGAAATGCCAAATACACATTGGCTTGATTGGTCTGCAAGTTCATTTCAACACGATGAACCAACCAACGACTGTCGAAATAACCTCTTTCTAGCGCTCTATCGGCCACGGATTGCTTAAAGCTCTCATAATCGGCATGAACAAATCGTTGTCCCGCACTTATTGGGAAGTCAGCTAAGCGAAAACCTCTATCTAAACTCGCATCGCCAATGAGCTGAATATTTGCTTCCTGCAACACAACTGCTGCGCCTGCCAATACGCTAAGCTCAGGGGTGGTTTTGCTCAGGTCAACTCGCACCTCAGGCGCGTAATAGCCCAAAGCACTCAGTGTTTCTTTGACTTGACTAATTACTGCTTGGACGAATTCACTTTGTGCCCCTACTGCATCTAATTCAGGCACCTCTTGAAATGAGTTAAGGACTCGTTCTAGGTCCTCAGAGATATGCTCAGGCTCTGCTTGAACGCGCCACTTGCCGTGAGCCAGCAATGGCAAGCTCAACAACACCAGCAGCAAACAACGCAGTAATGACATAGCTGTCTCGATCAATAGTCCCCGTAGGACTTTTCTTGACCCGCGGAAGCTGGATGCCCCGCAGCTTCAATGGCTGCCTTTACATGCGGCGGCATATAAACTTCATCGTGCTTTGCTAACACTTCATAGGCCTCTACTTCCTGACCATTCCAAATGCCATTAGCAACGATACCTTGGCCTTCACGAAATAAGTCCGGCAAGATGCCCTGATAGGTTACATCCACCGTATCGCCTAAATCTGTCAGGGTAAAGCGCACTTGCAGACTCTCCGAAGAACGTTTTACTGAACCTTGCAACACCAAGCCGCCAACTTGAATTCGTTGACCCTCTGCCGCTTCTTTTGCCGCCAACTGAGTGGGCGTATAAAACAAATTAATATTCTGACGCAGTGCATAGGTCGCCAATGCAACAGCTGCACCTAACACCAGCAATAGCAACACAATCCAAGTTAAGCGTTTACGGCGTTGCGGATGCATAGTTACTCCTCAGAGGTGTGGGCTGATGTTTGAGGCTGCGACTGACGCTTTAATAAGCGACGCTGCTGACTAAGCCAACGTTTATGCTGGCTAGCACTCAGTACAACCAAGAGCGTAAACGCCAGAAAAAATAAGCCATAGGCCGACCACACATAAACACCATGCCCCTCCATGGCAATCAACTCAGCCAACGAATCAAACTTCATAGTGATTTTCCTAACAAGTCTTTGACCCAACGACTGCGACGCTCACGCTGCAAAATAATGTGTCGAGTACGCCAGATTACGGCCCATGAAAAAAACGCATACAAACCAATGATGCTGATTAACAGTGGCATCCACATTTCAACTGGCATGGCTGGCTTTTCGGTGAGTTTAAAGGTGGCGCCTTGGTGCAAAGTATTCCACCAGTCCACCGAATACTTAATGATGGGCAAGTTGATCACACCCACTAAGGCCAAAATAGCTGATGCCTTAGCCGCTTGTGCCGCCTCATCAAAGGCATGCTGCAACGCAATAACGCCAATGTACAGGAACAACAAAATCAACATAGAAGTTAGCCTAGCATCCCATACCCAATAAGTACCCCAAGTCGGTTTGCCCCAAATGCCACCGGTTACTAACGCCATCAAACAAAACAAAGCGCCCACCGGCGCAGCAGCCTGTGCCGCCATTTCGGCTGTTTTGACGCGCCAAACCAAACTAATAATGGCGCACACTGCCAACATCAAATAACCCGACATGGCAATGCTGGCTGATGGCACATGAATATAAATGATGCGAAAGCTATTACCTTGCTGATAATCCGGCGGCGCAAACAACAAACCCCAAGTCAGACCGATGCTGGTCATGACCACTGCGATAACGGCAAACCACGTCAACCAAGACTGAGTCATAAAATAAAAATGCCGCGGGCCCACCGTACGCTGAAAAGCATCCCACCAACGAGCAATGATGTGCATTCTCATACCTCATTCACCACCGGCAATGGCGAGCCGCAGCGATGCCGCTGCAGCAAAAGGCGCCAATACCAATGCAACCAATAAAAAAGCGGCCAGCAAGGCCAGAAAACCAACAACCGGCAAACCATCCAACTTCGCCTGCACTACCGCGGTCGCAAAAATAAGCACCGGAATATGCAAAGGCAAACTAATTAAGGTGACTAATACACCGCCGCGACGCAGACCCACCGTTAATGCCGCCGCGATTGCGCTGATTAGACTCAAGGTTAACGTACCAATTAACAAGGTCAGCATTAACACCGGCACAACAGAGAGCGGCAAATTAAGCAAAACCGCCATTAATGGCGATAACAAGGTCAAGCTAAGCCCAGTTAATAACCAATGCGCCAATACTTTGGCTAACACTAACAAGGGCAACGGTGTGGGAATCAGCAGCAGCTGCTCTAGGCTGCCGTCATCAAAGTCTTGCCGAAACAAACTGTCCATGGCCAACAGCACCGACAACAAGGCCGCAATCCATAATATGCCGGGACCCACTTGAGCGAGCAACGAAGGGGTTGGAGTAATGGCCAGGGGCACCAAGGTAATGACCATGACAAAAAACGCTAAAGGATTTACCCACTCACCGGATTGGCGCAAGCCAAGTTTGATGTCGCGTCTTAATAAAGCAAAAAAAGGTGAGTTCATCAGTCATCACCCTCAATTTGCGCATAGGTCGATAGGTTCAAAGCCTTTGCAGCACAGGCTGCTGACAATGGGTGATGGGTGGTCAACAGCACCATACCGCCCTGCACAGCAAATCGAATAATGCACTGCTCCAAGTCAGCCACACCCTGTTTATCCAAGGATGAGAACGGCTCATCTAATAACCACAGTTTAGCCGGCTCTAAATACAGCCTAGCCAAGGCCACACGACGTTTTTGCCCAGCCGATAGCTGCTGCACAGGGCTTTCTTCATAACCGTACAGGCCCACTTGCAGCAACGCCTGCTCAATTTGTTGCTCAGACAAAACTTGCTGCCGTAATGAGGCCATGATTTTAAGATTTTCAGCAACCGTCAATGCCGCCTTCAAACCAGACAAATGTCCTAAATAAATCAATGATTTAATATATTCAGACTCAAGCGAGAATGCAGGTTGTTGCTGCCATAGAACACCTGCTTTAGGTGAGGCACGCAAACCAGCCAATTGCTGCAATAGCGTGGTTTTCCCTGCACCATTGGCACCCTGCACATGCAACACATCACCAGCCTGAACATTAATGCTCAGATCGGTATACAAACAGCGGTCATCACGCCATGCGTTGAGTTGAACAAGTTCCAGCACGCCAAGGTATCCTATAAGATCGCGCTGTATTGTAGCCCATGCAGGCATTTTTTCTTATGCTGTTGGACTAAACAAATTCATCAACTTGCCTCAACTCAAAGGCCATTAGCTGCCCATGCGCCATATTACCGCCACAGTGTCATCATTATTTTTGCTGCTGATTTTAGTGCTTAGCCCGCAAACCAGCTGGGCTAATAGCCAAGTCGCGCTGCTCAATTCCGGCAAGCAAACCACTTTTTTGCCCGTTGATGAGGCCTTTGGTTTTAGTTACGAGTGGCAGGATCAAACACTGGATTTATTCTGGCGTGTCACTCCGGCTCACTATCTGTATCAAAAACAATTCGCCGTCACCGATAGCAAAACCGGTCAAGCCATCACACTGACACTACCAGATGGCGCACAGGCTGAAGATGACCCAACGTTTGGTCAAGTGCAGGTTTATCGCAGTGATGTCGCCATTCGCATTACTTTGCCTGAACAAGTCAGCCAAGTAGATGTACGCTGGCAAGGCTGCGCTGATGCTGGTCTATGTTACCCACCAGAAACACGCACCATCAGCCGTGACACCATGGCCCTAAATGCTAATGACGCCAATCAACTGGCTAACTGGCTGAGTCAGGCCACACTGATTAAGGCCTTAGCCATTTTCTTTGTAGTCGGGCTTGGACTTAGCTTCACCCCTTGTGTATTGCCAATGCTGCCGATTTTGTCCGCCATCATTACCGGGCAAAAATCGCGCAGTGCCCGTCGTGGCTTTTTGTTGGCATTAAGTTATGTCTTAGGCATGGCGTTTGTATTCACATTGATCGGTATGCTGATTGCTTGGTTAGGCGCTCGCGCCAACTTAGCTGTATTGGTGCAAAAACCCGCAGTTTTGATCACTTTTGCCCTACTGTTCGCTGGTTTTGCTTGGATACTGGCCAGTGACCGCACCTTGGCACTGCCCGCCTTTGTCCGCGAACGTTTAACGCGTATACAACAGTCGCAACAAGGCGGTGCTTATGGCTCCGTTTTTGTCATGGGCGCCATTAGCAGCCTAGTGGTGTCACCCTGTGTGTCTGCTCCACTAGCCGGCATTTTGGTCTACATCAGCATGACGGGTGATGTCGCACTGGGTGGCATGAGCCTATTTAGCCTAAGCCTTGGCATGGGTGTACCTTTATTGCTGATCGGTGCCGGCGGCGCTCACTTTCTGCCCCGCTCCGGTCCTTGGCTAAATGTCATTAAACAGTTTTTTGCTTGGCTACTACTGGCACTTGCCATCAGCCTGATCGCACGTTTGGTTTCAGCCCCCATCGAAATGGCGCTGTGGATAGGGCTTGCGCTGGTGATAGCCATCTGGCTAGGCCTACAAATGAGTATTCCGGTTAGCGTGCGCGTAGCCTTAATGGCTCTGCTTTTAGCCTATGCCGCGGTACTCACGTGGGCGACGGCACGTGGCCACTATGATCCGATTAACCCTTGGCCAGCACTGCAAGCTGATTATCAGTCTCCCTTCATCAATGCAGGATTAACGGAAGGTTTTGTGGATGTCACCGACCCGGCGTTGCTCGATGAATTGATCCAGCAAGCAAAACAAGCGCAGCGCCCTGTTTTTGTCGATGTCTATGCGGACTGGTGTATTAGCTGCATCAAGTTTGAACGCGAAGTCCTGCATCAAGCGCATATCCAAGCCGCTTTAGCACAGGGCTTATTAATCCGTTTTGATATCACGCGTGCCAATAAGGCACAGCTGGATTGGCTTAACCGTGAAAAGCTGTTTGGCCCGCCAGCCCTTTTGTTCTGGGATAAAAACGGCCGCAGTGCGGAGCGCTTATTAGGCGAACCAACAGCAGATGAATTCCTAGCCGCAATCCAAGCCAGCTGGGCCGAATAAGTTACTGTGCAACAGGCCGTTTCGCTAAACGCCGTTGCAGGGTACGCCGGTGCATGCCCAAACGGCGTGCACTGGCTGAAATATTGCCGTTCTCTTCCAATAACACACGCTGAATGTGCTCCCAAGCTAATCGATCAACCGAAGTTGATTCAGACACTGGTTCACAAGCCGGCATTTCTTCATCACTGAACACACGCAAAATATCGGCAATGGTGGCAGGTTTTGCCAAATAATGACTGGCACCGCGCTTAATCGCTTCCACTGCTGTGGCAATCGAGCTGTAGCCGGTCAACATTAAAATGCGTAAGTCTGATTGCAGTGCCAATAAGCGCGGCAACACCATCAGGCCAGACTCATCATCTAAACGTAGATCTAAAACACAGGCATCAAAGCGACTCTCTGATAGTAGCGCCAAAGCCCCCGCCTCATCAGCAGCCATAGCAACTTGACAGCCATGGCGTTGTAGGCCACGGCTTAAGGTTTGACGAAAAACTTCATCATCATCAATAACTAAGAACGACAAGTTCATTATTTCATTACCTGCAATACGGCCACCGGCAACCGCATGGTTAAGCATGCCCCAGCAAATGGCGGCTGACGATTTGCCAACATTAATTGCCCGCCCATATCGGTTAACGTGACATGAGCCAGATAAAGACCCAAACCTAAACCATCAGGTTTAGTACTGGTGGCAAAGGCAGATGGCTCTGTCATGGCCTGTAAAAGATCAACACTATAGCCCTCACCATCATCTTCAATTCTAAACTCGAGTTGCTGGTGATGACTTTCAACACTTAACCAGACATTACTTGAGGCTGCCTCAAACGCATTTTTTAAACCATTGCTGATCACCTGCCTTAACAGCCACGGCAGCATCAACAGCTGCTCGCCCTGATTGCCTAAGTCAATATGAAGATTTTTCTGGTGGAATTGATTTTTTAAGTCGTGCACACAGCTATCAATATGCGCTGCCAAGGTTTTTTGTGGCGACTGCTCAGGTGCACGTGCTTGATCACGCAAATTACTCAAAATATGACGACAACGCCGCAGCTGACTTTGCAAAGACTGCAATAAGGCTGAGTCATTTTCTGCAACCAACTCATCGGCCAATAAGGTCATACTGGCTAATGGTGTTGCCAAATCGTGCACAGCATCTGCTGCCAAAGCACCCATGGCTGCTGCTTGCTGACGTTGCAATAGGTGTCGCTGGGCGATCGCCATAGAGCGCTCTTGCTCACGCAGCCTGGCTTGCATACGACTAAGGAAAATGGCGATAACCAGCACACTAATCACAAAGTTGACCCACATACCCAGCAAATGGCCTTGATAACTCTGCCATGGCCACGCCAAGTGGCTGGACTGTGCATCGGGAAACCATACCAACATGGAATAGGCCACCAACATCAGCACTGCCAATGCCATGGCTTGCTGACGCGATAAGGCAGAAGTTGCTATGGCCAGTGGAACTAAATAGTAAGTAACAAAGGGGTTACTGCTGCCACCGGTGGCATAAAACAGACCGGTTAATAGCATGATGTCGATGAGCAACTGCAAAAATAGCTCATCTGGATGGACTTCATCTTGGCGCTTTAGGCGCATTGCCGTTAACACATTCACCAAGACAAACAGGCTTAGCACAACAGGCAAAATAATCGGCAGCTCATGCAGCAAAATGCCGGAGCCTAACCAGCCTAAGCTTAGCGCCAGCACAAAAATCGCTAACATGACAAAGCGTAGCGCACAGAGCTCGATCAGGTTACGTCGCATATAGAAAAGGCACCCGGAGGTGCCTTTCAAGACCTGCATTTACGCAGTCGCCTTATGCCGCCAAATTGGCATTAGCAAAGTCCCAGTTCACCAACTTATCTAAGAAGGTAGAAATGTAGTCAGGACGGCGATTTTGGAAATCCAAGTAGTAAGCATGTTCCCACACATCAATCGTCAGCAAAGGCTTTTGGCCATGCACGATTGGGGTGTCAGCATTGCCAGTTTTGGTAACGGCCAATTTGCCGTCAGCATCGACTACCAACCAAGCCCAGCCTGAACCGAACTGAGTCGTTGCCGCCGCTTTGAATTGCTCAACAAACTTGTCGTAAGAACCAAAATCAGCATCAATTTTGGCAGCAATAGCGCCCGATGGCAGACCGCCACCGCTTTGCTTCATGCTGTTCCAGTAAAAGGTGTGGTTCCAAACTTGCGCACTGTTGTTAAAAATACCGGCTTTAGCAGCATCACCAGCAGAAGCTTTAACAATCGCTTCCAGGCTCTGACCTTCAAGATCAGTACCTTTAATCAAGTTGTTCAGGTTAACCACATAGGCATTGTGGTGCTTGCCATGGTGAAAGCTCAGAGTATGTGCAGTGATGTAGGGCTCGAGTGCAGTGCTTTCATACGGCAGCGCGGGAAGTTCAATCGCCATGTCAGTATCCTTTAGTCAAAGTAAGAAATAAAAAGGTGTCCCATTATGCTGACCTCGTAGCTAAGTGCAAGCCAACTCAAGCCCTACAACGGTTCAACCGTCTAAATCAAAGTCATAGTCTTTTAATTGCTTGCGCAGACGTCGCTCTTCAAGCACGTCATCTAACACACGGCGCATATCTAACGGAATCACAGGAGCCGCAGGCTCATCATCGTTATCCGGCAGGGCATCTTCGTCTAAGAATTCGTCTTCCACGATGTAATTCTCCGTCAACATCAAGGTAGAAACAGATAAGCTTGAGCGTGAAACCGTAATATGTGACGCTCAAGGCGCTATTTACGCCAAGTTTTTTTCGCTGTAAAGCAAAATCGCATGCTTCTTGTCGTTCTCAACAAAAGCCTAACAAGGCTATACTTTCACGCTTAATATTTGCGCCTGTTAATACAGACGGGTCTGGCACGGGAAACATGCACATGCAGCACACTGAACAAAGTCCTTTCTCACGCAGTCACTATTGTGGCGCCCTCAATGAAAGCCTCCTAGAGCAAACCGTCACCTTGTGTGGCTGGGTTCATCGTCGCCGTGACCATGGCGGGGTTATTTTCTTGGATATGCGTGATCGTGATGGCTTGGTCCAAGTCGTGATTGATCCTGACACCCCTGAAGCATTTGCTACTGCTGATCGTGCACGCTCAGAATATGTTTTGCGTATTACCGGCCGTGTTCGTCGCCGTTATGCCGGCACTGAAAATGCCAACATCAGTACCGGACAAATTGAAGTACTGGGTAAGTCGATTGAAATCCTTGCGCAATCCGAAACCCCACCCTTCCCGTTAAACGATGATTTTAGCAATGTCGGCGAAGAAGTCCGTCTGAAGTATCGCTTTTTGGATATGCGCCGCCCAGAAATGCTGGAACGTATGCGTTTCCGTTCACGTGTGACTAGCTTGATTCGCAACTTTTTAGACGACAACGGCTTTTTGGATGTGGAAACACCCATCCTGACACGTGCCACACCCGAAGGTGCGCGCGACTACTTGGTGCCCTCACGTACCCAGCCCGGCTCATTCTTTGCACTGCCTCAGTCACCTCAGCTGTTTAAGCAACTGTTAATGGTGTCCGGCTTTGATCGTTATTACCAAATCGCCAAATGCTTCCGTGACGAAGATCTGCGCGCCGACCGTCAGCCTGAGTTCACTCAAATTGACATCGAAACATCGTTTTTAAGCGATGAAGAAATCATGTCCATTACCGAGGCCATGATTGCCAAAGTCTTCCGCGAACTGATGCAGGTTGATTTGGGCAACTTCCCACGCATGACGTATGAAGAAGCTATGCGTCGTTATGCCTCTGACAAACCAGACTTGCGTATTCCGCTAGAACTCATTGATGTTGCCGACTTAATGCAGGATGTTGAGTTCAAGGTGTTTGCAGGACCTGCCAAAGACCCGAAAGGTCGTATTGCTGCGCTGAAGGTTCCTGGCGGCAATGCCATGCCACGCAAACAAATTGATGACTACACCAAGTTTGTCAGCATCTACGGCGCCAAAGGTTTGGCCTATATCAAGGTTAATGACGTCAGCAATATTCATAACGGTGAAAACAGCGGTCTGCAGTCACCGATTGTGAAGTTCTTACCGGATGCCACCCTGAAAGCCATTATCGAGCGCACTGGTGCGGTTGATGGCGACTTGATTTTCTTTGGTGCTGACAAGGCCAAAGTAGTGAATGATGCGTTAGGTGCACTACGCGTGAAGTTAGGTCATGACCTGAATTTGTTAACCAGCCAGTGGGCGCCATTGTGGGTTGTTGATTTCCCCATGTTTGAAGAGGTGGCTGATGGTCAGTGGACCTCCGTTCACCACCCTTTCACCATGCCCAAATGTGATGTTGCCACGCTGAAAACTGATCCGGGCAAGGCATTGTCCGTCGCCTATGACATGGTGTTAAACGGCACCGAATTAGGCGGTGGTTCATTGCGTATTTATACGCTGGAAATGCAAACCGCCGTATTTGAAGCGCTTGGTATTGGCGCCGAAGAAGCACAAGAAAAGTTTGCCTTCTTGCTCGATGCACTGAAATACGGTGCACCACCCCACGGTGGCCTAGCTTTTGGTTTGGATCGCTTAATCATGTTAATGACGGGCGCCAGCTCAATTCGTGATGTGATTGCTTTCCCGAAAACCAAAACCGCTGAGTGTTTAATGACGCATGCCCCAGCGCCCGTTGAAAACAAACAACTGCGTGAACTGGGTATTCGTCTGCGTGAAGAAGTGAAAAAGGAGTCTTAAGATGGCGGGTCATTCCAAGTGGGCCAACATCAAGCACAAAAAAGCGCGGGTTGATGCCTCGCGCGGAAAGGTATTCACTAAGTTTATTCGTGAGATCACCGTGGCTGCCCGTTTAGGCGGGCCGAAGGAAGAAGACAACCCACGTCTACGCGCTATTGTTGCCAAAGCACTCAGCGCGAATATGAGTCGTGATGTCATTAACCGTGCCATCCAGCGTGGTGCTGGCGGTGATGATGATAAACGTCTCGACGAGCTGACCTATGAAGGTTATGGCGTGGGTGGTGTTGCCGTTATCGTGGAAACCATGTCAGACAACGTCAATCGTACGGTGGGCGAAGTACGTCATGCCTTCAGCAAAAATGGCGGCAATATGGGCACACCGGGTTCGGTGGCCTTTATGTTTACTCAGCGTGGTGAAATCACCTTCCCAGCTGACGCAGATGAAGATCGCATTTTAGAAGTTGCGCTGGAAGCAGGTGCTGATGACCTTGAAGCCGACGAAGACGGCATTGTTGTGGTCACTACTCCCGTAGCCTTTGGTGCCGTCGTTGATGCCTTGGAAGCCGCAGGATTTAAGCCAGAAAACGCCGAAGTCACCATGCGCGCCTCTACTGATGCTGAAATTACTGAACTTGCCCAAGCCGAAAAGATCATCAAAATGATCGACATGTTAGAAGACTTAGATGACGTGCAAAACGTCTATACCAACGTCAGCTTTAGTGATGACGTGTTGGCAGCATTGAGCAAGTGACCAGCAAGATCTTATTGGGCATTGACCCCGGATCCCGCATCACAGGGTACGGTATCATTGCCCAACAAGGTCGTCAGTGGGTTTATGTTGATAGCGGCTGTATACGCATGAACAGTGCAGATGCCCTGCCAGAACGTGTGCTGACTATTTTTCAGGGCCTAACCACCTTAATTGAACGCTGGCAACCTACTCATGCCGTCGTTGAGCAGGTGTTTCTGGCAAAAAATGCAGACTCTGCACTAAAACTTGGCCAAGCCCGCGGTGCAGCGATTGCAGCCGCCGTGACACAAGGTTTAACGGTGTCGGAATACACTGCCCGGCAAATTAAACAAGCCGTGGTGGGCACTGGCTCTGCTGACAAAACCCAAGTTCAGCATATGGTGGTGCAACTGCTTGGCTTAAGTGCTGCACCTCAGGCTGATGCTGCTGATGCCTTAGCCGCGGCACTGTGTCATGCCCACGCTGGCGAAAACATGCGTAAAATGGCCATCGATGGCCTACGACGAGGCCGTGGGCGATAACACGAAAAATAAGGATTCGCACACTATGTTGACCCGCCTAAATGGCTTATTGATTGAAAAAATTGCGCCCACTGCCGTGATTGATGTGCATGGCGTGGGTTATGAGGTCGACTTACCACTCAACACGTTTTATCAGCTCCCCGCACTAGGCGAGAGCGTTGTGTTGTGGACACATTTAAGTGTGCGTGAAGATGCACATCAATTATTTGGTTTTAGCGACCGCAACATGCTACAAACCTTTCGCACCCTGATCAAAGTCAGTGGTGTTGGTCCACGGTTGGCATTAGCCATTTTGTCTGGCATGGATACCGAAGCTTTACGCCAGTGTTTGGCCCACGAAGACATCACTACCCTGACTCGCATTCCAGGCGTCGGCAAAAAAACAGCCGAACGACTCATTATTGAGTTGCGTGACAAGCTCGGCAAACCCGCACTAAAAAGTTTAGGCCAAGCATCAGGCAATATGACCTTAATACCGACGCTTAATGCCAGTGAAGAAGCCGAGCAAGCCTTGGTTGCCCTAGGCTACAAACCTTTGGAGGCACAACGTGCCATTAAAGCAGTGGCCAATAAAGATCTCGAAACGGCTGAGTTAGTGCGTGCCGCCCTAAAAGGCTTGTTAAGGAATTAAGGCTATGAGCATTGAGTCGGATCGCTTAATTACTGCCACACCCAAGCCACAAGAAGAGCATGTGGATAGGGCTATTCGCCCCACCCGCCTCAATGACTATATTGGTCAGCCGGCTGTACGCGAACAAATGGATATTTTTATCCGCGCCGCAATTAGCCGTGGTGAACCTTTAGACCATACCCTGATTTTTGGCCCGCCCGGCTTAGGCAAAACCACACTGGCCAATATCATTGCCCGTGAAATGGGCAGCGAACTGCGCTCAACCTCTGGCCCAGTATTAGAGCGTGCAGGCGACCTTGCCGCCCTGCTGACCAACCTTGAAGCCGGTGACGTTTTATTTATTGACGAAATTCACCGCTTATCACCGGTCGTGGAAGAAATCTTATACCCGGCCATGGAAGACTATCAGCTCGATATCGTCATTGGTGAAGGGCCTGCTGCCCGCTCGATTAAACTTGAACTTCCACCCTTTACTTTGGTCGGAGCCACCACCCGAGCTGGTTTATTAACCTCACCACTACGCGACCGCTTTGGCATTGTGCAGCGTTTGGAATTTTATTCTGTACCTGACTTAACCCACATCGTTTCACGCGCTGCAGGCTTGCTGAATTTAAGTATCGAGCCACAGGGTGCCGCCGAAATTGCTAGACGCTCACGCGGCACACCACGTATTGCCAACCGTTTATTACGTCGAGTGCGCGACTATGCCGAAGTGAAGTCCAACGGTGTAATTACGGAAGCAACCGCAAAGGCCGCACTCACCATGCTAGAAGTTGACCCACGTGGCTTGGACCGATTGGATCGACGTTTTTTAAGCATGTTAGTTGAAACGTTTTCGGGCGGTCCCGTGGGGGTTGAGTCTTTAGCTGCTGCCCTATCAGAAGATGCTGGCACTCTAGAAGACGTCATTGAGCCTTATTTAATTCAGCAAGGGCTGATTATGCGCACTGGCCGTGGCCGTGTGGCGACACAACAAGCGTGGCTTTTATTTGGCTTAACGCCACCCTTACCCAATGATGTGGGGACATCATGAGCATAAACGTTCGTGTTTATATCGAAGATACCGATGCCGGCGGCATTGTGTATTACGTGAATTACTTAAAATTTATGGAACGTGCACGTACCGAATGGCTACGCAACCTTGGCATAGAACATTATTTGAGCGGCCCTGATGCGGTTTTTTTTGTCGTACGTCGTGCTGAAGTAGACTACCGTCAACCCGCTCGCTTGGATGACTTGCTGCAGGTCAGCGCAGAGATCACCAAAATTGGCCGCGCATCCTTAGTATTTCGTCAACGAATCACTCGTCAGGACGTCATGCTTGCTGACGGACTGATCGAAGTCGCTTGTGTTGATAAGGAAAGCTTGAAACCTCGTGCACTCCCGTCTAAGTTGTGCCTTTTACTGAACACACCACAGGAAAAGTAGTGATGCCTTCTGCCCCCGAGATGACCGTTACCTCATTAATTATGCATGCTAGCCCCGTCGTTCAGCTGGTTATGCTGATCCTGGTGCTTGCTTCGCTGACCTCATGGGCGATTATCGTTCAACGAGCAGGCATTTATCGTCGTGCTGAACACCTACGCCAACAGTTTGAAGATCGCTTTTGGTCCGGCATTGATATGCGTCAGCTCTACGAGCAAGTGAACCACACGCCCAATAACGAATCAGGTTGTGAAGGATTGTTTCGCGCGGCTTATCATGAGTTCCAGCGCATGCGTGAAAAGCGCCGCGACTCCGAAGACATCATGCAAGCCGTGTCTCGTTCATTGCGCATTGCACTTAGTGTTGAGCAGAACAAATTAGAAGCGCAACTGCCCTTCTTGGCTACCGTTGGCTCGGTTAGCCCCTATATTGGTCTGTTCGGTACGGTGTGGGGCATCATGACCGCCTTCTTAGGTCTGGCTCAAGTGCAACAAGCTACACTTGCTGTGGTTGCTCCGGGCATTGCAGAAGCGCTGATTGCGACCGCTATTGGTCTTTTTGCCGCTATCCCAGCCGTTATTGCCTATAACCGCTACGCCAGCCATAGCGAGCATATCCTGTCGAAATACGAAGTGTTTGCCGAAGAGTTAAGCAGCATTTTCCACCGTGAAGCGCATGCAGGAAACTAAGCCATGAGCTTGCAAACCTCGTTTCGCCGTAAGCGCAAAGCGCCCATGTCGGAAATGAATGTGGTGCCCTACATTGACGTCATGTTGGTGCTGCTGGTCATTTTTATGATCACCGCACCTATGTTGACACAAGGCATTGAAGTTAACTTGCCCGAAGCCAGTTCCGATACATTATCTGTTCGTGATCAAACACCATTGGTAGTAACCGTCACCGCCAATGGCAGTTATTCACTACAAGATGGTGACCGGCAGTTAACCGTCACACTAAGGTCACTACCGGATGAGATTCGTGCACGACGTGGTGATGAACACAGTGATTTACCAGTCTTAGTCAACGGTGATTTGGCTGTCGGTTACGGCAAAGTCATTGAGTTGATGGCCGCATTACAAGCCGCTGGTGTCAAACAGGTAGGTTTGTTGACCGAACCGCCGGCTAGTAGAAATTAAACCAGTATGACTCCTAGCCGCCAAGCGTTTGCCGTATCAATTGGACTGCACCTAGCTTTAGTTCTTGGACTGGCGCTATTTGCCTCGCCTGCACGCTTACCTGAGCTTCCAAGAAGCATTGAGGCGACGTTGATGACGCTGCCCACTGCGCCTATGCCAGCACCGGCTGCACCAGTCCAACCTGAGCCAACGCCTGCTGAGCCAGTTCCTGAGCCTGAGCCAGCTCCTGAACCACCAGCACCAAAGCCTGAGCCAAAACCAGAGCCCAAGCCGCAGCCGCAGCCGGACCCTAAACCCAGCCCCACTCCTAAGCCTACGCCTGAGCCAAAACCAACGCCCAAGCCTGATCCTAAGCCAGCAGAACCAGATCCAGCACTTATTAAGGAAAAAGAGCGTTTAGAGCGAGCCGCTCAAGAGCGCCAACAAGCAATTGCACAAGCCTTACGTAGTGAAGCTGATGCGATGGCACAGCAAGCCGCCGCAGATGCTAGAGCGCGTCAGTTAGCGTCGCAAATTAATCAATTTACACTCGCCATTAATCAAAAAATCAAAAATGAATGGAAACGCCCAATTAATGTTGATGGTAAGCTCGAAACCGTCATGACTATTACCGTGTTACCCGGTGGCGAAGTTCGCAACGTGCTCATTCGTCAAAGCAGTGGAAATGCTGCCTTTGACGCTAGTGCTGAAGAAGCCGTCAGGCGGGCTAGTCCCTTACCTGTCCCTGCTGATGCAGCGCTGTTTAACGAATTTTTCCGCGTCATTGTATTAAAGTTTAAACCCGAGGAATAAATCTTATGCGTTTTTGGTTTTCCCGCGTCATCTTGATTTTACTCACGGGCTGGGTCGGTTTAGCACATGCCACTCTCACCATCGAAATCACTCAGCGACTCCAAGATGCTACGCCGATTGCTGTTGTGCCTTTTGGTGGCTTCAATTTAAGCGGTGAGGATTCCACTGCAGATATTATTCGTTCCGATTTAGACCGAAGTGGCAAATTTAGCTCACTTGATCCTCGCGTTTTGCCCGGCCGACCTACTAGTAGCGCAGAAATGCTTCCGGCGAGCTGGCAAAATGTCAGTGCTGATTTAGTAGTAGTTGGTAATGTTACTCAACTAGCTGACGGCCGTTACAGCTTTCGTTATGAGTTACTCAAAAAAGGGGGCTTAACGCGCGTTTTGGGCGAAACCTTTGTCGTCGAAAAAACTCGCTGGCGTGATGCGGCACACTTCATTAGTGATCGAATCTATAAAGAAATTACGGGTGAAGATGGCATTTTTTCCACAAAAATTTTATATGTGAACCAATATCGCCGTGATGGTCGCCCACGTTATCGCCTCGAGTTATCCGACATTGATGGCGCCCGCCAAATCACCCTTTTGGACTCTGCAGAGCCTATTTTATCGCCGACATGGTCCCCTTCTGCACGCCAAGTGGCTTATGTTTCTTTTGAAAATCGCAAACCAACAATTTATGTGCAAAATCTGGCAACACGTCAGCGCACAAAGTTAGTCGACTTTCCTGGTCTCAATGGTGCGCCAGCGTGGTCTCCCGATGGCAAGCGTATGGCCTTAACGCTTTCCCGCGATGGCAACCCAGAAATCTATTTGATGAACTTGGATAATAATGCGCTGACTCGACTCACCAACCATCCAGCCATTGACACAGAGCCACGTTGGAGTGCCGATGGCAAATCGCTAGTCTTTACCTCTGATCGCAGCGGAAGTGCACAGATTTATCGACTCGACTTAGCGACTAAAGATGTTAAGCGCCTAAGCTTTACCGGTCGCTTTAACGCACGTGCCGACATCAGTGCTGATGGTCGCTATTTGTCTATGGTTCACCAAACAGGTGCTAATAGTTACGCGATTGCCTTACAAGACCTGCGCACCAATGTTTTCTCAATCTTGACCGACACACCATTGGATGAATCACCAAGTTTCTCTCCAAATAGCCAAATGGTGGTTTATGCTACTCGTAAAGGTCGTCAAGGAGTCTTGGGCATTATGTCTATCGACGGTCGTTTCAAAATGCGTTTGCCTGCCGTTGACGGTGAAGTTCGCGAACCAGTATGGTCTCCCTATTTACGCTGAACTCGAAGTCAGTTAACTTTCCACAAATGCAGTACTATAAAAAAATATACCAAGGAGTTTACTCGTGAATCTGAATCAGTCTGCCAAAATTGCAACCGTTTGCACCCTCGTGCTGACCATGACGGCCTGTTCGGTCTTTCGCGGTCCTCGTCCTATTGATCCTAATGACGATAGTCAATTTGAAAACTTACCACCTGCTCCAGCGGTAGTTTCAGTTTCTGAAGACTTAGGCCCTACAACTGGCGCAGCCAACTTAGGCCTAGGCATAGAAGGTAACGTTATGGCGACTGACCCTTCTAGTATGGGTGCGTTATCAAGTGCTGATATGACTGAACTATTGCGTATTCGTGTGTTCTATTTCGGCACTAACCTAAGTGACATTACCGCACAGTCTTATGGTGGCCTTAACGCTCATGCTCGCTATCTGACACAAAATTCAAACGCACGTCTTCAGTTATCAGGTCATACCGATGAGCGTGGTACACGTGAATATAACTTAGCGCTGGGTGAGCGTCGTGCCAATGCTGTTGCGCGCTACTTAGTCAGCATGGGTGTAAATGCTGGCCAGTTGTCTGTTGTTAGTTATGGTAAAGAAAAACCTGCAGCAGATGGCAGTGATGAAAGTGCATGGGCACAAAACCGCCGTGTTGAATTAGATTACGTAAGCAATTCACCACGCTAAAATTTATCTTTTTAGCATGTCAGCAAGAGCGGGCTTCGGCCCGTTTCTTGTTTTAACTGTCGACTGCTTAGGAGTTTTTCATGCGTCATGCTGTCAAATTATGTGCTTTAGCTGCCGCCTTCTCATTGCAATCATTTGCGCCCAGCGCTCTGGCTGTTGAAGTCCAACAGCGCCCATTAACCACTCCGCAACGCTCCATACCTGCCCCAGCACCGGTGATCAATCCGGCGGTTAGTGCCAGCCCCACTTCTGCAATCAACCCAGCATGGGATATGTTTCAGCAAATTGAAGGCTTACAAAGTCAAGTTGCACGCCTGCAAGGGCAGCTTGAAGAACAGCAAATGTTGATTGAGCGCTTGCAATCCGATTTGCGTGTGCGTTACGAAGATTTAGATCAACGTATTGAAGCATTAAGTAGCCGCTCAGGATCTAGCGTGGCCGCTCCTAATGTTAAAGCGACTGCAACCTCGCAAACTGGCGAGTTTAAAAATACCGTTGATTACAGCTCAAGCCCTGAACAAATCGAGACTCAAAAAGAGGCCTACTTAGCAGCCTATCAGGAGTTTCGTAGTAAGGGAGCGCCGGCTGCAATCACAGCCATGCAAAGCTTTTTAAAGAAACACCCAAATACTGTTTTTAGTGCTAGCGCACATTATTGGTTAGGTGAGTTCAAACTTGCCTTAGAACCAGCAAACCTTCAGTCTGCCGAAGCCAGTTTTTTAAAAGTTATTCGTGACTTTGATGGCGATAGCAAAGTACCGGCGGCTTACTACAAGTTAGGCACAGTTGCTGAATTACGCGGCAATATGGACGAAGCCTTACGCTGGATGAACGACTTAGTTAAACGTTTCCCCGACAGTGATGAAGCGCGTTTAGCAAAACCGTTTATTGATCAAAACTCGCCAACAGTCGCACCTTAAGCGCTTACACGCTAAACTGCGCGCCCGAATACGTTGACGAAAACCAATACCATGAGCCTGCGACTTACTGAGATCTTTTTTTCACTGCAAGGTGAAGCGCGCACAGTCGGCAGGCCCACGGTTTTTATACGCCTGACCGGCTGTCCGTTGCGCTGTGTATGGTGCGACACCGAGTATGCCTTTAACGGGGGCAGCCTTTGGTCTATTGATGAAATTCTGCAAGAAATAAAGCCCCATCAAGCCAAGTACATTACCGTCACCGGTGGCGAGCCATTGGCTCAGCCCGAATGCCTAACACTGCTAACAACACTGGCTAATGAGGGTTATTCGGTCTCCCTAGAAACCAGTGGCGCATTAGATATTGCGCAAGTAGACCTGCGTGTAAGTAAGGTCATGGACTTAAAAGCGCCGGGGTCTGGTGAAGTACACCGCAACCTCAACAGCAATATTGCCTACCTAAATCGTCATGACCAAGTCAAAATTGTGATCACCGATCGCCAAGATTATGACTGGGCAAAATTACAATGTGACCAGTTCTGCCTGTATGAGCGTGTTGATGACGTCTTATTTTCGCCTGCACACGGTCAGCTTTCACCGACAACCTTAGCGGAATGGATTTTGGCTGATCGCCTGAATGTGCGTATGCAGTTGCAGCTTCATAAATACCTTTGGAACAACCAACCCGGACACTAAGCTATGGCGCACGCCGTTGTTTTACTTTCAGGCGGATTAGACTCAGTGACCTGTTTAGCCATAGCGCAAGCCGGTGGTCACAGCATCACTGCGGTGAGCTTTGATTACGGCCAGCGCCATAATGCTGAACTGCATGCTGCACGCCTTATATGCCAACAGATGGGCATCACTGACCATCGTGTTATTCGCATTGATCTTGGTCAACTCGGCGGTTCGGCACTGACCGACAGCAGCATTGCTGTGCCCGAAGAAGAAAGCACAGGCATTCCCGTGACCTATGTACCGGCACGTAACACCGTATTTTTATCCTATGCCCTAGCCTTGGCTGAAGTGACCAAGGCCAATGCCATCTACATCGGTGTTAATGCCATAGACTATTCGGGTTACCCTGATTGTCGCCCTGACTTTATTCAAGCCTTTGAAGTGGTCGCTAACTTAGCTACTCGTGCCGGTGTAGAAGGCAACGGCATGGAAATTCGTACCCCACTCATTGCCATGAGCAAAGCTGACATCATCCAAACCGGCATGCACTTAGGTGTTGACTACGCATTAACCACTTCGTGTTATCAAGCCAATGAACTAGGTGAAGCCTGTGGCCGATGTGATGCCTGTCGTCTTCGCAAAAAAGGCTTTGAGCAAGCCGGTGTTGATGATCCGACGCGTTACTTCATATAGCACTGGCAGTCTCCCCTTGGCGTCGTTAGACTGACAAATCAACAAGTTGAGAGCACGGCATGAAACCTGAGTCCGAACATCATTTAGTCCTAACTGCATTAACCTCTGACCGCCCCGGCATTGTTGATGAGATTGCACGTGCAGCGTCCGAGACCCGTTGCAATATTTCTGATTCACGCATGATTGTGATGGGTTCTGAGTTTGCATTGACCATGATGGTGTCAGGCAGCTGGGATAGCATCGCTAAGTTTGAAGCTCAACTGCCGGTACTCGCCAAGCGTCTTGATTTACAGGTGTTAAGTAAGCGCACCGAGAAGCGTCAGCTACAAAAACCGGCCATGCCCTACTCTGTACACGTGATTGCGTTGGATAATCCGGGTATTGTCCATGAGATTGCTAATTTCTTTGCCTCGCAAACCATCAATATTGAAGCGATGGAAACCAGCACCTACAGTGCACCGCACACCGGTTCACCCATGTTTGCACTGGCCATGACAGTCAATATTCCAGGCGAGATTCACATCGCCTCATTACGCGAGACATTTATGATTTTCTGCGATGACCGCAACCTAGATGCCATCATCGAACCGCACAAAGCTTAAGGAGTCCGTTATGTCTGTTGTTATTGGCCAGCCAGTTCCTGATTTTTCGGTAGCCTCAACCACGGGTGAAATGCTGACACCAGCCGCACAAAAAGGCCGACGTTATGTGTTGTACTTTTATCCCAAAGACGCCACACCCGGCTGCACACTAGAAAGCCAGCAATTTCGTGATTTGCATGAACAATTCCAAGAAGCAAAATGCGATATCTATGGTGTGTCACGCGACAGCTTAAAGTCTCACGATAAGTTTCGTGACAACCAGTGTCTGCCCTTTGCGCTCTTGAGCGATGGTGATGAGGCGCTTTGCCGCTTATTTGATGTCATCAAAACGAAAAACATGTATGGCAAACACGTACAAGGCATCGAGCGCAGCACGTTTGTAGTTGATGAAAACGGCGTGCTCAGCCATGAATGGCGCAAAGTAAAAGCCGATGGTCATGCGCAGGTTGTTTTGGATGCTGTGCGCGCTGCTTAAGCCTTACGAATGGTAAAGCGGCTGACGCCATCATCATTTGTGATCACTTGCTCTAACTGATGACCGGCTTGATGCAAAAACAGAGGAAAGTCACGTAAGGCGCCAGAATCTGTGGTCAACACTTCGATGCACTGATTCGTTGCTAAGGTATGCAGTCGTTGCTTCAGCTTTAGCAGCGGCATCGGACAACGTAAGCCGGTTAGATCAAGGATTTCCATGTTAGCTCTCAGTACTGACTACATTTATGGCGGCAAAAGCCTGTGACAAGTTTATCACGCCCGGCCTTAGCACTACTGATGATCCCACTGCTGTCTGGTATGCCAGCATCAGCTCATGTAGCACATTCATTTAGCAATATTGAGCTGCCAGAACTTGGCCAGAGTGCCGACTTAATTTCTGACAGTGCCACCGAGCAACGTCTAGGTCAGGCGTTTTTGCGCCAGCTGCGCGCGACCACACCTATGTGGCCCGACCCATTAGTGCGCGACTATGTAGAAAAATTGACCTATCGACTGGCCGTACATAGCCCGTTGACTGATCCTAAGTTTACGTTTGTAGTGGTTAACGATCGCTCCATTAACGCTTTTGCTGTACCAGGTGGTGTGCTCGGTATTAATACCGGTTTAATACTGTCTGCTGAAACGGAAGGTGAAGTAGCCGGTGTTATGGCGCATGAAATTGGTCACTTAAGCCAGCGCCATTTTGCGCGATCACAAGAGGCTAATCGTTATAATCAGTGGTTGGCGTTAGGCGGATTATTAGCCAGTATTGCGGCCGCCTCTGCCGGTGGCAGTAGTGGTGGTGACTTAGGCTTTGCAGTTGGTGCGTCGGCGCAAGCACTGGCCATTCAAAATCGTTTGTCCTACAGTCGTGCCTTTGAACAAGAAGCCGACCGCATTGGCATGCAAACGCTGACTCTGGCGGGTTATGACCCACGTGACATGCCCAATTTCTTTTTGCGTTTGGAGCGTTCAACCCGTCAACTCGGTTATGTACCGGAGTTTTTGCTTACCCACCCTTTAAGTACCACGCGTTTATCTGATCTTGAACGGCGCGTCGGTGAGCAACCTCAGCGGCAACGCATAAATACGCCAGACTTCAGGCTGATTCAAGCGCGATTGCAGGTCGCCTATAGCAGCCAGATCAATGAAGTTATTAGCGCCTATGAAGAATCAATGCGCAGTGGCAACCCACCCAACTACACCCGCTTAGGGCTTAGCTTGGCGTATTTACGTCAAGGTGAAACTGCCAAGGCCAAAGCGACGTTAGCGCCATTACTAGCCGAAGAGCCTAATCGAATTGATTATTTAGTAACTGCCATGGACATTGCTTTTGCCGAGCGCGACTTTGACGCTGCGGTTAAGCTGGGCCAGCGGGGTTTAGCCATACATCCTGAGTCGCGTACATTGATTGAACGTATTAGCCGCCCTGCACTAGCTTTAGGTAAACCAGAAATCTTTCGTATGACTTTAGAGAATGCGCTGCGTCAGCACCCTAACGACATTCAGTTGTGGCGCATCATGTCTGACACAGCCACCGCCGACAAAGACACCATGGCTGCGTTTAGAGCGCGGGCTGAGCTGTTCTTTTTAAGCAACCGTTTGGCTGCCGCTGAAGACCAACTCAATAATGCGTTACGACTAGCGGCAAACAACTACTCGCTCACCGCTCAGCTGCAGCGTCGTCTGAGTGAAATGCGCCGTCTGGATGCCGAGTTTAGGCGTTAACTTTTAAGCACCTCGTGCGCGCTTTAACTCAGCAGAAAAGTCCAACATGCGCTGCAAGGGAATCAACGCACGCTGCCGTATGGTTTCATCAACTGTGATGACCTGATCACCTTGTTGCAACACAGCCGCCAAATTATCCAAGGCATTCATCGCCATCCAAGGGCAATGTGCACATGAGCGGCAAGTAGCACCTGTGCCAGCTGTAGGCGCTTCCATCAGCAACTTATCTGGTGCTGCCTGCTGCATTTTGTAGAAAATGCCACGGTCTGTTGCCACAATAAATTGTTGGTGCGGAAGATTTTGAGCGGCAGCAATAAGCTGTGAAGTTGAGCCCACAGCATCAGCAACAGCTATTACTGCTTCCGGTGACTCAGGATGAACTAAAACGCCCGCACCCGGAAACTGCTTTTTCAAATCCAAAATACCGCGTGCTTTAAACTCTTCATGCACGATGCAGGCGCTGTCCCACAGAATCATGTCGGCGCCAGTAACCTTCTGTACATAACTGCCCAGATAACGGTCTGGCGCCCAAATGATTTTTTTGCCCTGCGCGCTTAAATGATCAACCACATCCACCGCAATGCTGGAGGTCACCACCCAATCCGCTCGCGCCTTTACCGCGGCAGATGTATTGGCATACACAACAACAGTGTGGTCAGGGTGAGCGTCACAAAAGGCGGTGAAACTATCGACTGGACAGCCTAAATCTAAAGAGCAGGTTGCCTCTAAAGTTGGCATTAATACTCGTTTTTCCGGGCTTAAAATTTTCGCCGTTTCCCCCATAAAGCGAACGCCGGCCACAACCAGCGTTGATGCCTCATGATCGCGGCCAAAACGTGCCATCTCTAAAGAGTCAGAAACACAACCACCGGTCTCTTCAGCCAAGGACTGCAGCTCAGGGTCGGTGTAGTAATGTGCCACTAACACCGCATCTTGCTGTTTTAATAATGCTTTGATCTGTTCACGCAGCTGCAGCTTTTCAGCCTGCGTATGGTTGTCAGGTGCCAACTTAATGCGATCAAGATGTTGCTGCACAAGGGCTTGGGCGGCAACATCAACGGGCTTCATCAAAGACATAACAGGGCACCGTGTCACTAATAACTAAAGGTGGCGCATTCTACTACAAATCACCGGCGCGACCATTGGCTTGGCCCTTTAACGAGCTGGGACGCTCCCACTCGGGTGGCGCCCAAATATGCTTCAGTCGCTGCGTCACCGGACCTGGTTTAGCCACATCTTTGATCATGTCGATAAACTCGTGGAAGTTCAGCGTCAGAATATTATTGCTATGCACTTGGCGCACAATGCCATATTCCACTTTCTCTTCTTCGGGCGCAAACGTACCAAACCAACGATCAAATAAAATCAGCATGCCACCGTAGTTTTTATCAATGTACTGCGGATTACGTGCATGGTGTACACGATGATGAGACGGAGTTACAAACACATATTCAAACCAGCGTGGCAGCTTACGTACAGACTCGGTATGAACAAAATATTGATAAGCTAAATCAACAGCATACATCGCCAACACAATCTCAGGAGCAACCCCAATCAGCATCAAAGGCGTGAAAAACAACCAGTAACCGGTTAAGGAATACAACATGCTTTGGCGCATGGCGGTGGTTAAATTCATGTGTTCGCCACTGTGATGCACCACATGCGCACACCAGAACCAACGCACACGATGACTGGTGCGATGGAAGCAGTAATAACAAAACTCTAACAGGATAAATAAGGGCACAATGGTGTAGATATTGACTGGCACGTCAAAGAAACGTTGGTCGTAAACCCAGTACATTGCGGCCATAAAGATCAGCGCATGCACCACTAACTCAAAGACTTGATAAACCAAACCAAGATTTAAATTGGTGAAAATATCTTTAATGCGAAACTGCTCATCCCTGCCGCGCCAGCGCATCACCGCCCACTCGACCAAGAAGGTGCCAATGAACAAAGGTGCAAGACCAATTAAAATGACCTGCTTCCAATCAATATGTTCGCCTAATATACCATGCAATAGGGTTAACGCCTCATTGAATAACTCTTGCATCATGCTCTCCTGTGCTGACTTATGAGCACACAATACGCAGATTAGCGCGAACGGACTTGACAGTCATCGACATTTTTTTGACTATTTCGGACATCTAGAGGAAACACCCTATGTTGTCTGGCAACGTAAGCTCAGCATTTTTACAGGTCTTAATAGACTATCTTGAGGAGTTTGCCCCGCAGCTCCTACAGCAACCGAACGGTGATTTAAGGCATAGCCCCTATAAAACACAACTGCTCATGCCTGTGAATTACTGGCAACAAGTGCTGAGCTTTAGTGCAGAACAACTCAATTTGCCAACCCTAGGGTTGGTGTTAGGACAGCGCTTTAAAATCAGCCAACTAGGCCCACTGGGTTATGTTTTACAGTCTTGCACACGTTTAGATGAGGCCATATTACGGCTACAGAAATACGAGCGTTTAATTAATGATATCAATCATATGCAGCTTGAATCTGATGCTAAATCAGAAACGGTAGCACTGGTTTGGGGAGCAGAACATGGGCGCCCCGGCACCCTAGTGGATGAATGTGCCATTAGTACCTTGATAAAAGTGACTCGCGACATTATTGGTATGCCTGCCAGCCCTTTAAGTGTTGAGTTCATTAACCCTACCCCAGTGGATACCTCACCCTATGAGACCTTTTTTGGCTGTCCGGTTTTATTTAACCAAGCACGTAGTCGAGTGATTTTTCCCAAACAATGGTTGGATCTGCCGCTGCGCCAGTCTGATGCCGTATTACAGCAACTGCTAGCCGATCAAGTTGATCAACTGATGGCTCAACTGCCGAAAGAAAGTCAGTTAATTGAAGTGGTTAGGCGCCATATTGCTAACGCAGGCGCTAGTGCCGAAGGCCATGTTAGCCAGCTTGCTAAGCAGCTGGCCATGACCGAACGCACCTTACATCGACGCTTGGATGCGTTGGGGACGAGTTACCGACAAATTCGTGAAGACACCTTAGGACACCTTGCAGAGGAGTATTTGCGCGACCACCGGCTGACGTTAACCGAAATCACGCAAATGTTGGGCTTTTCTGAGCAAAGTGCCTTTTCACGTGCATTTAAAAGCTGGCGAGGTATCAGCCCATTGGCATGGCGCCAACAGGCATCAACACGTTAGGCCAGTGGTTTCATTTGCGCATCAAACTGGCTTAAGTCCGGCATGGTTAACGGAGTTAAGGTATCCAAACCGATTAAATAGTCACGATAGTTCTGCAAAATCGCTTGGCGCTGCTCATCGCTTAAATACGGCACGTGATAACCCACAAATGGTGGCAATACCGTCATACCGGCATAACCTAAGCTGCCCTGTGTGACCGGCTTTAAAATGCCGGTTAAGTCGCCATGAATGCCGCCTTCAGAGAGCATATAGTCACGACCACCACAGGTCAGTGCCAATACGGCACGCTTGCCCACCAAACCACCTTTGTTATAAACCCGACGCCCGCCGTAGACACGGCCAGAGACAAACACGCGATCAATCCAGCCTTTCATAATGGCTGGCACCGAAAACCAATACAGTGGAAAGCTTAAAATCAGCAAATCGGCAGCCATCAACTTATCCAGCTCGCCCTGGATATCCGACGCTAAAGCACCCGAATCAAGGTTGGCGCGTTGCTCCAAGGCATAGTTCATGTAGTCGGCATTACCACGCTGACCAAAATCGGCCGCACTGGCCACCGGGTTCCAATTCATGGCATACAAGTCTGATACCACAACGTCATGGCCTTGCTGGGTCAGTACTTCAACCGCCAAATCTTTCATGGCCGAGGTAAATGACTTGGGCTCAGGGTGAGCATGTACAATCAAAACGTTCATATAGGTTCCTGATTAACAACAATTAATTGATCGACCGCAAAGCCTGCCGCTGCCGCTTGCTTAACGTAGCGGTCATAAACTTCAGCGGGCATTTGCGGCTGACGCGACATAATCCATAAGTACTTATGGTTGGGGCCTGTTACCCAAACATGTTGATAGTCGGGGTCAATACCCGCCACCACATAGGCCCCGTAAAACGGGCCAAAAAATGACACTTTTAGATGGCCAACATCAGCGCCCTGCACCGCCAACGCACGCCCTTGTGCCTGTTTCCATTCATTTTTCTGCTGATTAAAACCACGATTGATGACGTTAATGCTGCCATCGTCATTTAGGCTGTACTGCGCCGTGACATGGCTTAATCCACGCTCAAATGAATGATCTAGGCGGGCAATCTCATACCAAGTGCCTAAATATTTGGCTTGATCAAAGGGGCTAACAGGCTCCACGCCTTTGGGTGGGCTGACACAGGCGCTCAGCAACAAACAACCAGCTAAAAGCCACGCTCTCATGACTTGATCTCAACAACAACTCGACCACGAATCTGCCCGGCCATTAGTTGTTCAGCGTATTGAGGCACTTGGCCTAAATTGATGGTTGCTGCCGTAATCAGGCTCAAGGCATCTGCACTTAAATCACTGGCTAAGCGTTGCCAAGCGACTTGTCGCAGGGCGATTGGTACCATAACACTATCCACACCAATTAAGCGCACGGCACGCAGAATAAACGGCATCACAGTTGTTGGGAAATCCATGCCTTGGGCTAAACCACAGCTGGTCACCACACCGCCATAACGTGTCTGCGCACAGGCATTCACCAGCGTATGTGAACCAACGCAGTCCACCACGGCGGCCCACTGTTCTTTTTGCAGGGGTTTGCCGGCAGCAGCAAATACCTCTCGCGGCAAAATAGCGGCAGCACCTAACTGGGTTAAGTAATTATGCTCGCTAGTTTTGCCCGTCACTGCTGTAACCTGATAACCCAGCTTAGCCAAAATGGCGACAGCTACCGAACCCACACCACCGGTTGCACCGGTGACCAATACTGGCCCTGATGCTGGTGTGATGCCCTGCTGCTCTAGCGCCAATACCGACAACATGGCGGTATAACCTGCGGTGCCAATGGCCATGCTGTCATGCGCAGTCATGGTTTCGGGAATGGCAACTAAATACTCACTGGGCACGCGCAACTGACCGGCCAAACAACCCCAACGAGTTTCACCTAGGCCCCAGCCGTTGACTAATACTCGGTCGCCCACCTGCCACCGTGAATTGCTGCTCTCCAGCACCACACCAGCGCCATCAATACCCGCCACCATGGGCCAAGTACGCACCACAGGTGAGCGATTGGTAATGGCCAATCCATCTTTAAAGTTAAGGGTTGAATGCGACACGGCAACCAGCACATCACCTTCCGGTAAGTCCTTGGTCGTCAATTGTGTGAGCTCAGCACTGACAGTTTGATCTTGTTTGCTGAGTACTAATGCAGGAAAAGACATAATGCGGTCCGGTAGGTCATCAAAACCCACCGAACATACCGGATATTAGGCGTAGTAGTCTATGCGTCCCGGTTCAGAATTCGGCATAGGTTGTGGGCTTTTCCCGACTTCTTCTTCACCTTGCGATACGGCGGGCTGTGCTGTTCGGCCTTGACCGCGGGCCGAAGTATCGGCCTGCGCCTCTTGACCCTGTCGACCAAACTGCTGGGCAAACGACTGCGCATCAGCAGCACTCATAGTGGCTACACGTGCATCGTCTAAGCGAATACCTTGTGCCTCCATAGCAGACACTAATCTTGGCATCATGGCTTCTAACAAGTCAGCCGTTTGAGACTGCCGTGCTTGGAAATCTACCTGCGCCGCATGCTGTCCACTCATCACAATGCGTACATCAATTGGGCCTAGCTCTTGCGGATTAATTCTGACCGTCGCTTGGCTAATACCTTGAGACGCTAACTTAACAAGTTGCAAACCAAAGGCTTCGGAAAATGCACGTTCGTTGTGAATGGAAACGGGCACCGAAACCACTGCTGCTGTTGTGCTGGTGGTAGGCACTGACGTTGCCAACACCGGTTTATTAGTCAGCGCTGCAAATACCGCCTCACTTGGTTTCTGCTCAGCACTAGCAGGCACTGCACGGCTTGGCTCAAAGCTATCGTCACTGGCATTGGCGACCGCTTGTGTGGGTAGCATGGCTTGGGTCGTTGTAATGACCTCGGCCGGTTGTAGGGTCTTTGCGCTGGCCACTGGATTAGTTACTGGGCTGGCGTTCATAGCCACTATTAGTGGCTTTTTAGGTAATTGAGCCAATACAACTTCATCGATAAGTGTGGCTGCCTCATGGTCTGCCAGCGCCGTTGGTGGAGCCAGTGTCGCTGGCTGCTTAAGCGCTGCCACGGGTGCCGAATCAGTGACCTGCACTGGCGGGCTTTTAGGCAACTGATTTAAGACAACAGCAACAGCGTCATCTGCTAGTGCAGCACTGTTGGTCAGCAACATGGGACTTACTAGTGGCGTTGCAAGCTCTGGCATTTGGGCAAAAAGTGCGGCGTCATCCGTTGGCTCAGCAGGTTCTGATGTCAACGTTGGCATTTGTTGTGACAGCTCATCCGGCAGCTCATCAGGCAAGGCTTCAACCGGCATCATAGTCGCTAAAACACCTGCAAATAAGGCAGCTAAATCTGCCTCTTCCGGCTGAGCTGAAGTCTCCGGCAGCAATACCGCACTGCGCACAGGGCTGGCTGGCATAGGGGTTAGTGTGGCAAATACATTAGACATACATCATGCCCTCATACCGGTTGGCGTTGGCGCCAAACAAATTGTTGAGATGCCAAGTCATCAGCACGCAGTTGATCTTGACGATCCGCCTCATGTCGTTCCATTACTTGATAACGATCGACTAAGCCGTCAAAGGATTGACATTTTTGTTGCAGGCTTATCAATTGCTGACGTTGGTTTGACACCTGTTGATTGGCACGGCTGACTTCCTGCGCTTGAATAGCAATTGCTTCCGTGAGTTTGGTCAAAAAAACTCGGCCTTCCTGCAAATGACGCAAATCAATTGCCCCCTGTTCACGTTGGCGCAGGCGGGCTAAATAATCCAAACGATACTCACTTAATTGATCCAGCTTATCCTGCGCTATGGCAGCAACTTGCTGCGCTTTTTGCAGCACCATCGCTTGTCGCTCTGCCGCTTGGTTAGCAAGGCGCTGTACGGGTTGTAATCGTTTGGAACGAATCATCAGCCTTATTCCTCGTTCATTAACAACATGAGCTCATCAATGGCACGGTCATAACTCACCGCATCGTGAATATCTTGTTGCAAGAATCGATCCATTAATGGCTTAAGTCGTATGGCCGCATCAATACGTGGATCTGAGCCGCGCTGATAAGCGCCAATACTGATCAAGTCTTTGTTCTGCTGATACAGCGCCAACAACTGCCTAAACTGACGAATTAACGCCAAGTGCGCAGGCTGCACAATGTCATTCATGGCACGACTGACCGAGAACTCAACATCAATAGCGGGGAAATGTCCGGCTTCTGCTAGGCGACGTGACAACACAATATGACCATCTAAAATAGCGCGTGCTGAGTCCACAATCGGATCATTTTGATCATCACCTTCGGCCAGCACGGTATAAAACGCGGTGATAGAGCCTGAGCCCGCGGCGCCATTGCCGGCACGCTCAACTAACTGCGGCAGCTTGGCAAACACAGTGGGTGGATACCCTTTGGTGGCGGGTGGCTCACCCACTGCCAAGGAAATTTCACGTTGTGCCTGAGCAAATCGCGTCAGAGAGTCCATTAACAACAGCACTTGCTTACCTTCGTCGCGGAAATACTCTGCAATAGCAGTTGCTAACCAGGCTGCGCGTAGTCGCATTAGTGGCGGATGGTCGGCAGGGGTTGCCACCACCACGGCCCGTACCATGCCATCCGGGCCTAAAATATGGTCAACAAATTCTTTCACTTCACGGCCGCGCTCGCCGATTAAAGCCACCACAATAATGTCGGCCTCGGTAAATCGCGTCATCATGCCCAGCAGCACGCTTTTACCCACACCACTGCCGGCAAAAAGCCCCAGTCGCTGTCCACGCCCTACTGACAGCAAGGCATTAATAGCCCTCACGCCAACATCCAGCGGCTCACGAATCGGCTGACGTGCTAATGGATTAATGGGTGGTGCTATTAAGGGACGCTTTTCTACTGCCACAATAGCGCCTTTGCCATCTAAGGGACGGCCTGAGGCATCAATGACACGACCCAGCAAGGCATCACCCACTGGCACACCATCAACATGTGCAATCGGGATCACACGTGCATTGGGCATAACACCGCGCATATCACCGGTGGGCATCAGCAAAATACGATCACCGGAAAAGCCCACCACCTCAGTTTCCAACCAATCTTGGTCCACGGTTTCAACCAAACAGTGCGCACCAATAGCGGCTGAGCAACCGACAGCCTCTAAGGTAATTCCAACTACCCGCTTAAGCTGGCCTTCCACCACGGCTTTAGCCGGCTGATCTAACAACCGCTGTAAGTTTTTTAAGTGATTAAGCCAAGCGGCCTCACCGCGTGGTGCTGTCATCATTCCACTCCAAACAAGCTGGCAACCACCCGTTCAATACGCGCTTCAACACGTTCATCAATACGTGCACTGTCGGATTTCACCACACAGCCGCCCACCGTTATTTGGCGGTCCTCTTCAATATTCCACGAAGACTCGGTATTTGTTTGCAAGGCTTGCTTAACCACACGTGCATCATCTGGATGCAACACCACCTGTATCGACTTGGTTGCCGACGGCAATGCCTTTAAGGCTTGACTGACTAACTCAATAATTTTTTTGGGCTGGGTGTTAATTTCTGTTTTGATGACTTGTTTGGCGATGGCGAGTGCTAACAGCGTTAGTTCATCACTAACTTGCTGACTGCTTTGTGCCAATGGCTGAGTTAACTCATCCATGATGAGATGCCAACGGTTAGCGGCCTTTTCTAATTCTGCCTGCCCTGCTTTACGGCCTTCTTCTAGGCCTTGTTGCCAGGCCTCTTCTCGCGCTTGTTGGCGAATCTGTGCCAGCTCCGTCGGCGACATCACACTCGTGTTATGTGATGGGCTGGCTTTTACGTCATTGCTTGGACGAGGTCGTTGAGCACTGGACGCGGCCTCAGCCACACGTGGTGCCTGCCAACGCTCCCAGAGTGCATTACTCGACAAGGTCTTCCCCTTTTCCGCCAAGATTTAGCTCGCCGGCTTCGGCCAATGCACGAGCAATACCCACCATTTCCTTCTGTGCCACTTCCACTTCACTAAGTTTCACAGGTCCTCGAGACTCCATGTCCTCGTTGAGCATTTCGCCAGCGCGTTTGGACATATTCTTAAAGACTTTTTCACGCATCATTGGGTTGGCACCTTTCAGTGCAACGGTCAGTGTGTCACCCGGCACATCACGCAGCAAACGTTGCATGCCCTTGTCATCAATATCCAGCAAATTATCAAAGACAAACATCAGCTCTTTAATGCGCTCGGCCATGACTGGATCGGTTTTCGCCAACATCTCAACCACACGGGTTTCTGATTCTGTGCTCAAACCTTTGATAATGCCGGCGATGAGTTTGCTGCCATCAATGGTTTTCGACTTGAATGAACTGGAAATAGCCAGTTTTTTGTCTAAAATTTCCTGCAATTCTGCGATAGCCGCTTGTGGAATTTTGTCCATGGTGGCAATACGCATCACCACATCTTCTTGCAGGTTTTGCTCTAGCTTATCGAGCACATAACCGGCTTGTGACTGATCCATATGGGCCAAGGTAATGGCGATAATCTGCGGATGCTCTTCTTTTAACATATGCACCACGGTGTCTAAATCTAACCACCGCAGTGAACTAATCTCTAAGGTCTGCTCATCACCCAAGACTTTATCAGCAAGGGTTTTGCCATTGCTATCACCTAGGGTATTAACCAACACATTACGCACATAATTCGGTAGGCCTAAGGCCAATGGCAGTTGTTCGGCCAGCTCAACTTCAAAGGTATCAATGACTGATACCGCCTGATCAAGGTGCACGTCTTTAATGGCCGCCATGGCCATACCAATACGCTCAACTTCATCAGAGCTGACATGGCGCAACACTTCGGCTGCTTTGTCTTCGCCCATCATCAGCAGCAACATGGCTGCTTTTTCACTGCCAGACATTGCCATCATATTAGGTGCCTGCACTGTCGTTAACCCAATTTTTGACCACCTGAGCCACGATACGTGGGTCAGATGCTACGGCTTCATGTACCACTCCCATACGCGCCTCTAACCCTTGTCCGGCAAAAACGGGAGGAAGCCGATGAACATTGGGCGGCATATCAGAACCAATCATGGCTGCTGCCTGCGGATGGCCAGCCATCGTGCCACCTTGCCCAGCCATTTCTGGCGACAACATGGCATTAGCAGGACCTTGTACTAACAAGGACTTCACTGCCGGCTTTAACACACCTAACACAAGTGCCAATAAACCAAGGCCCACCAACACCTGCTTTAGCAATGTGGAAAACCATGCTTCTTGCCAAAAACTAATACCATCAGCATCGGCCATGCCTTCTAACGGCCTGAAATCAGCTGCCATTACTGTCACACGATCGCCGCGCTGCTCATCAAAACCAATGGCGTCACGTACTAATTTCGTCAGTTGTTCAATATCATCGGCAGGTGTTGGTACGGAGATCACCGTACCGTCTGCTTTTTCTTTACGAGCATTATCTACCACTACCGCTACTGATAAACGACGCACACTGCCTGCTGGTGTGTTGACATAATTCAACACCCGCTCAATTTCATAATTACGCACAATTGAAGTGGGTTCGTTGGAGGTTGCTACCGTTTCTTCTGGCAACTCATCCATGGCCTGCATATCTGCAGCTGTTGGAGGCTGATTGCTCAACGCGCCCGGCACACCTTGTGCATTGGCATTGCCACCCGCGCTACGGTTATCGCGCAGAATTTGCTCACTACGAATAACTTGCTTGTCCGGATTAAAGCTTTCACGACTTTCCTGCGCAGCAGAGAAATCAATATCAGCCGCCACTTGCACACGCACCTTGCCCGACGCCGTAATATCACTTAGTAAATCTGCAATCCGAATTTCATAAGCACGCTCGATTGCTTGGCGATACTCAAATTGGCGAGTACCCATTTCCAATTCGTTATTTTCATCAAGGCGTGACAGCAAATTACCCTGTTGATCAACTACGGTGACTTGGTCAGCCTTAAGCTCTGGAATACTGGATGCCACCAAGTTAATAATGGCTTTGACATTGTTTTTATCTAAAGAGGCACCGGGAGAGACATCTAGTAAGATGGATGCACTTGGCGCGCGACGCTCGCGCACAAAAACACTCTGCCTAGGCATGGCCAAATGCACACGGGCACGGCGCACCTGATGCATGCTTTCAATAGTGCGCGACAGTTCAGTTTCCAAGGCATGTTGGTATTTTTTGGTTTCCATGAATTCACTAACACCAAAGCCTTTTTCTTCCTGAATCATCTCTAAGCCTGTGCCATTGGGCTTAATCACGCCGGCACTGGCCATTTTAAGACGTGCTTCGTGTAACTGATTGGCGGGCACCATGATGGCACCGGTGTTTTGATCCAGACGGTAACGAATACGATTGGCGTCTAAGCCTTCGATAACAGCAGCAGCACGATCAGGTTCTAGGCTTGCGTATAAAACACGATAATCCGGACCTTGCGACCACATTACTGCAGCCACACCCACCGCCACACTCGCAGCAATTGCGACCATGACCAGTAATTGGCGCATCCAAGGCATTGCCGCCAGCTGTGAGCCTTGACTTAGTAAGTTCGTGATTCGTGCATCCGCCATGGCCTAACTCTCCTTACACCGACATCCGCATAATTTCTTGATAGGCATCAATCATTTTGTTTCTGACTTCCACCATGGCTTTAAATGACACATCCGCTTTTTGTAGCGACACCATCACTTCAGTCAGACTGATATTTTCGCCCGCTTCAAACGCCGAGGCCTTTGCCGCGCCGGTTTGCTGCATCTGGTTAACCGCATCAACAGACTGCTGAAACATGCCACCAAACGATGTTTTCTTGACCTCATCAACGCCCTGACCTACCGGTGCAACTGGCGTTGGCATCGGCATTGCACTTTGCGAGCGCATCTGCTTGATTTGGCTAAGAATGCTGTCTACCCCAACCGGCGTCGTCATGATGAAAACCTTAAATAGAACTGCTCAAGTGTTATTCAGCAAAGATCATGCCAATAAAAGTGTCAGATTATTGACCCATCTCAAAAGCCTGAATGTTGAGCTTCTTCATTTTCTCCACCAAGGTGGTGCGTTGCAGACCCAATAGCTTGGCGGCACGAGACACCACACCATCAACACAGCGCAGTGCTTCTTCAATGTATTTGCACTCCAAATCAATCAGGTATTGCTTAAGGTCAATACCTTCAGTTGGCAGTGCAAATTGAGAAAATGCTGTTTTAGTGGCTTCAACAGGCTCATCGTCAACAACCGTGATCATTGGTTTTAGAAGTTCTGATAAAGCTTCTGTATCTTCAGAGGCTGTCATCAAACTACGGTACTTAGCGGGCAAATCCATGGCACGAACCACATTGCCTGATTGCATAATGGCTAAACGTTCAACTAAGTTTTCTAGCTCACGAATGTTGCCAGGCCAAGGGTATTGCAGAAGCTCATTTAAGGCACTTTGGCTGAAATCTATTGATGGCTTACCTTGGTTAAGCAAGCGCGCATTAAAATGATCAATTAAGGCGGGAATGTCATCACACCGATCACGCAGTGGCGGCACGACAATGGGAAATACATTCAAGCGGAAGAATAAATCCTGACGGAATTTGCTTTCTTCAATCATGCCCTCAAGGTCACGGTGAGTAGCGGCAATAATTCGTACATTACTTTTAATGGTTTGATTACTTCCAACACGTTCAAAGCAGCGCTCTTGCAAAACTCGTAATAACTTGACTTGCATTGGCATGCTCATGTCGCCAATTTCGTCTAAAAACAAGGTGCCGCCTTCAGCAATTTCAAAGCGACCTTTACGGGTTGAAATGGCACCAGTGAAAGCACCTTTTTCGTGACCGAATAATTCACTTTCTAAAAGGTCCGCAGGAATTGCACCGCAATTAACGGGTACAAACGGTTTGCCTGAACGGTCAGAGTGTTCGTGTATGGCGCGAGCCACCACCTCTTTACCACTGCCGGATTCACCTTGGATTAAGACTACCGTATTGTGATTAGCGACTTGTTTAATCAGGCGGTGAATGGCCTGCATGACACTAGAGCTGCCGAGTGGTAATACCGGTTTAACTAAGGAAAGAACAGGTTCATTTTTGTTTAGTGCTAGACCCATTTTCAGCTCCTCATGTCCTGTCTGTCAGGACAAAATAATGACGCATTCAATAGTCATTATTTTGACTGCAGAAAAGACATGAAAGCTGTGTAGGTTTTGTGAAACAAATGCAACGAAAGATTAACTGCGTATCGAACGTGCGTCAGCAATGGAGCGTCTGTGTTGCCGAAACAGGAATTTTTCTAGGCCATTCAAGCACGCTATGCTCAAGCCTTCATAGACCGCGGCACCATCGGCATTTATTTTGGCAGGCAATTGCAGGGGAACAGCAACGGTGACATCAATGTATAACTCCAACACACCGATATCATCGACCTGCCAAGGTGCATCTTGATGCCAAAGCGCATATCGATCAGCAATAGTGACTTGTGCTAGTGCGGGCACCAACTGATGTTGTGCCATCAACCGTGACAACATCGACATCATGATACCTAACTTTGTTTCCACGCGAACAAAGTCTGCATGTAATGATGAGTTGTCTTCGGACTCTACCGTGTGTGACATATCCATTAACGAAAGCGCTGTAAACAATGTCAGATTATTGTCGTTGAAGGCGGCAAGCTCATTGGCACTAAAGAATTGTGCTGGTCGCCATGCCGCAGGCAGACGACCTTGCAAATTAAAGCGCTGATCTAGACCTTCATCTTCATTCATCATGACTTAACTCTGTAAGTAGGCAGTGACCTGACGATGGGATTGTCGTGATGCATTGGCATCAAGCAATAGTTGTTGGCGCTGTGTATGTAGCTTATCGGTAATACGCGCATCTAATGCCAACAGCTGGTTAATCACTTCAATCAGCTCTTGATTGTCTGCCATCGCTGGACGATCAGCAAACCACGCTTCTAATTCTTGGCGACGCACTTCTTGCAGTGTAAGCGCACTTGACCAATCACAGGCCTCGGCAAGCGCTAATATCTCTTCACTCATGCCTAAAAAGTCATGGATTCGACGACGTGCTGCATGGGACTGTTTCATGGCAGAAACCCTGTTCATGGGAAACATCACAATATTTGTATTCATGCTCAGGCTCCTACTGCCGCTGGAATAGCTTCCCAAGCTGACTTTAACTCACGCAAAAGATGTGCCACTTCATCCAAAATAAAGACGTCATTACTAACATTGGCTTGCTGCAGCTGACGAATTAAATAGTCATATAAACCATCTAGGTTGGCTGTTAACTCATGCTCAACACTACGGTCTAAACTGCCCTGCAAACCACCAACAACACCGATTGCCTTATTGATTGCTGTGCCCTTGGAAGCGTAATCACCACGTTGCATGTAGCCTTTAGCTTGAGCAATACGCTGTAAGGCACCGTCATAAAGCATCTGGATTAGCCGATGTGGACTGGCTGACTCGATGCAGCTTTGCAACGCTACATTGGCGTAGGCTTGGTTCGCCTTAGCAAATCCGTACGTCATGTTAGGCCTCGTATGTTCATGTTGTTAGATACGATATGTATCGACGACATGGGCCAAATCTGAAGACAAATTTACATAAACAAACAATATTTAAAGCACTCTCTTTTAGAGACCCGCCAGCTGACGCGACAAAAACTGACTGGTGTTGTTCATTTGTGCGATCAGCGTATCCAGCATCGTAAATTGTGCCAAATATCGCTTCTCAATTGCCTCAACACGCAAACTTAAACGGTCACGCTGATCAGCAATATTCGACTTTTCATTACGCAAGCTTTCAGTTCGTGATGTGATAAGCCCTTGACTACCGGTGAACTGACTCAGCGTCTCCGTTAATCTCGCCGCCAAACCTGTACTACCTTCAAAAAAGGCACTTACCTTCGCTAAACCACTACTTAAAGCGGCATCAAGTTTGCTTTCATTAACCACCAAATTGCCGGACTTATCCGACGTGATACCAAGCTCAAAAAGGCTTTGTAAGTCGCCACTGCCGCCCACCATACGATTAATTTCATTGCGCAATGAGCTGGCTAAGCGATTAACCGTAGCATCACCTTGCAAGGTGCCAGCAAAACCCGTCGTGGCATCAAATCGAGTTAACGACTCAATACGCTTATTTATCTCGTTATAGGCGGCAACAAAATCATTAATAGATTTTTTTGATGCATCCGTGTCTGCACTAACACTTAAATTAAATACTGTACCCGGCTGAGCTTTCACTAGGTCCAGGGTAACGCCTTCAATCATGTCCGTAACTTTATTACTGCTGCTTGAGCGGACAAAACCATCGATCTCAATTAAAGCATCTTGGGCGGCTGCTTTTATCATTAATGGATTTGAACCAGACTGCGGATCAAAGCTTAACTGTGATAAATCGCCAGAATCACTACCATCTGTGGTTGTACTAATCGTGAGTGCGCCATCTAGGCCACTTTGCTTGGCTGTTAATACCAAATTAAAGCCTGTATCAGACTTAATAATGGATGCAGACACCACGTTATTGTCGGGATCGTTATTAATCGCATCTCGAATACTGGCTAAGCTGTCATTCACACCTGCTGCAATCATCAACGAGAAGTTATCACCCTTGGCATTGCTCATGGTGATCTCGCCTGACCCAACAACCGCAGACTGACTAGCAAAACCAGCACTGGCCAATTTATGAGTTTGTGCCAATGCTTTTACTTCAACCGAATACTGCCCCGCTGTCGCCTTTGAAGTGGCGGCTGCCTTAAGCAACTCCTCATTAGCCGACACCGCCAAACGACCATTTAAACTGGCAGCCGTTTTAAGCTTAGCTAGGCTTGTTTTAAACGCATCAAGTGCATTGGTTAAGTTACCGAACGCCGAAATTCTCGAGTCTGCTTTTGACTCTTGCTTTTGTAATCGACTCAGTACCGGAGCACGTTCAGCATCAACTAGCTGACGAACAAGTCCCGTTACATCTAAGCCTGATCCAATACCACCTGCTGAAATGCCTGCCATCGTCTGGTCCTCTTAATTACGCTTTGTCTTGCACTAGGCCGGAGCCTGAATTGACTAACTGCCTAGCAACGCGCAAAGCCTCCTCCGTCGGAAACTGACGCAATACCTCACCACTGTCCCCATCAATTACCTTAACTACCGAGCGCCGACTCTCATCATCAATACTGAACTCAATATTACTGTCCGTTTGTTGCTTGATTTGTCGTGTCGACGCCATCAGCGCTTGCTTAACTTCAGCATTGTCCAATAACGCTGCTAACTGTTTGCTCGGGGACGAATTCACTACTTGCTTAGATGCTTCAGCCTCAACGACCAGGCGACGACTGCTAAGACTGGCTTCTGGATTTATACCCGTTAGTAAGACTGTCATAATGCCACCTGCTCGTTAGTCAACGCCGACAGGGCCACGATGTTGCCATCGTCGCCCTGCTGACTCATCTATTCATGGTGCCAACTCAAGCACCATGCTTAACCATTAGCGCAGTAAACCCAGCGCTGCTTGTGGTAACGCATTGGCCTGAGACAGCATGGCGACACCAGCTTGCTGCAGGATTTGGTTACGTGTCAGTGTTGCTGTTTCAGAGGCAAAATCAGCATCCATGATGCGTCCACGAGCGGCTGACAAATTTTCTGAAGCTGTTTGGGCACTCGTAATGATGGACTCAAAACGGTTTTGAGCAGCACCAAACTGAGCACGCGCAGAGTTAACTTCAGTCAGAGCGTCTTCAAACAAATCTAATGTGGCTTGAGCGGCAGAGCCATCTGCACCCGTCACATCAGCTCCATCTAAAAAAGCCTCCAAATCGCCAGCGGTCATATCGGTACGTTTAACTTCAGCTACATCAGCAGACTCAGCACCTACTTGGAACTCAATCGCATCGTCGCTATCAAACAGACCAACACCATTGAACTTGCTGTCGGTAATGACACGACGAGTTTCGGTCACCAACTCGTCAATCTCTAACTGAAGTGCATCACGATCACTTTCACTGTTAGTACCGTTAGCTGCCTGAACTGCAATTTCACGGATACGCTGAACATTGCTTGTGACTTCTTTCAGTGCTGCTTCACCGGTTTGCGCTAACGAAATACCATCAGCAGCATTACGTGCACCTTGGTTTAAGCCGCGGATTTGTGCAGTGAAGCGCTCACTGATTGCTAAGCCAGCAGCATCATCTTTAGCGCTGTTGACACGAAGACCTGTCGACAGACGTTGTAATGAAGTTGCCAGGTTATTGTTTGAGCTGCTTAGGTTACGTTGTACGTTTAATGACGCAACGTTGGTGTTAATAGTTAAAGCCATGGTGTATCTCCCGAGAGAATAATTTTTTGGTTGGTAGCGGTATCGGCCCCAGTGGCTTTATCTCGCTAACACTTTATTTATCGGTCCTTGTTGAAAAAACTTAAGTAATGAAATGCAATGCTTTGTTGTTAGGTTGTAACGCTATAAATAATTAAATAAAGAGAGTCCCTGCACTTTGCTATAAGCCTGCTGTGCAGCTTGCAGTCCTAATAACTGCTGGTTAAAACGCGTAATAGCTTCCGCGTAATCAACATCTTTAGTTTCTGATAATGCTGTTTGTAGCTGAAGCACAACACCACTGCTCAAAGCCACTTGATCATCAATTTGGGTGAGGCGTACACCTATCTCAGTTCGTGCGACCGAAAGGGCACCAAGGGCTTTATCGAGGTCACTCAATTTGGCTGAAATATTGGTGCTGGATGCGCTCGGTGTTTCAAGCTCAGTGGCAATCGACGACAACAAATCAAACACATTCTGAGCGCCATCAAAACCAAAGGCTTTGAATCCATCAACCGTATCTTTAATAAATGTGGAAGGACCAATCTGTAAATCACGAACATTGGTGCTGCCGTTAAAGTTAAACGGTGGTGTTGTCGGTACTGCAGGTGTGGATTCGTCCATACCAGAAAAAATAAAGCGCCCTTCACTATCTTGGGTGTTGGCTACTTGCAGCATCGACTGCAACTGTTGACGAACCTCTATGGCCAATAACTGACGAGACTCATCACCTTGAGTACCATTCGCGCCTTGAACCACGATTTCTCGAACACGCTGAAGAATATTGACGCCATTAGTCATCAATGATTCTTGCTGCGCTAAGCGACCCTGCAAAAGTGAGCCATTGCGCTCAAATTGCGATAAACGCTCAAGATTACGCTGCATTGAAAGCGATTTAACCGTGCCAACCGGATCATCAGAGGGGGTCAATATCTTTTTCCCCGAACTAATTTCCAGCTGCGAACGTGACGCCTTAGCTTGTTGCTCCAAAATACTATTTAAAGCAAGGCGGTTTAATTGACTGGTGGATACGCGCATAGCAAACCTCGACTCGTCGTTAGCGCCTAAAGGCATCCATAAGTGTTTGGAAAATACTGTTGGCTACTGCAGACATTTGTGCGGCGGCTTGATAGGCCTGCTGGTACTTCATTAAGTCCGCAGCTTCTTCATCTAAATTCACACCCGATATACCATCGCGGCGAAGTAAGGACTGCTGCATGAGAGAGTTTTGTGCTTCCGAGCCTAAGCGGGCTTCTCGCACTTGATTAGCTACCGTGCCCACTAATCCACGCAAGCTATCTCCCAAGGTAGTGGTTTTGCCATTAATGCTTACCGCGCTTCGCTCTAAAGCTGCCATGGCTAAAATATTGCTGTTGTCACCTATGCCACCACCTTGACTTGCAGCAATTTTGACGGGGTCATTAATACGCACAGACAAGATAAATTCGGATGAATTATCAGCATCACCGTTATAACCAAATAAAGGCGTTCCATTAGCGCCGGCTAAGTCGACACCACCTACTTGCAAGGCATTAAATTGATCAGCAATGGTTTTAGCGATTTCCGTCAGTTCTTGTTTAGCCGTTGCTAGCGTGCCATCACGAAACGCTAACAAGCCACCCACCGCACCACCACTAAGCGAAGCGGTAATATCTGATACACCACCGAGTAAAATTCGGCCGTTATTGTCTAAACTTAAGGTGTTAATTTGCCCACTTAATACCAGTGGCTGGCCTGACCCAGTAAACACACTCATCGAGCCATCAGAGGCTTGTGTGGTGGTGACTTTAACCAACTTAGAAAGCGCTAAAATTGCACTATCGCGCTGATCTAGCAGGTCATTGGGTTGCGCACCTTGGCGCTGGCCGGCTGACTTGCTAATCACCTCATTGAGATCACCAATACGCTGAACCAAAGCATTCATGTCGTTTATAGCAACATTGATACGTGCATCAACCTCGTTACCCACTTCAGTAAACTGAGCATTAGCATCAACAAAACGATTAGCTAAGGCTTGAGCCTGTGACAACATCACTTGTCGAGCGGATAAAGAAGATGGGCTCGCGGCAACATCCTGCAAACTATTAAAAAATCGTGAGAAGGCACTGTTGATACCATTACCCTCATCAACCAACACACGTTCTAACTGGCTACCGAGCTCATAACGCGTGTTTTGGTCAAAAAAACCTGCCGTGTTATTACGTAGCTGAGTGGTGACGAACTCATCATAACTACGTCGAATGCCCGTAATTTGAACACCTGTGCCGATAGCACCAAAACCAAACTGGTTGGGTTGGCGCGTGGCCATATCCACCGTTTGCCGGCTATAACCGTCGGTATTTACGTTGGCAATATTATTGCTAACGGTAGCAAGTGCCCGTTGATTGGCATTTAAGGCCGACAACGCAGTATTTAAGATACTGGACATGTCTTACTCCCAAATATTGTGTTGTTTATCGGCCATTGGGCAAAGAACTTGAGCGTTGCTGTTGTAATTGCAGCTGCAATGCATCGGCACCAGCATCACCATTTGGTTTAGCGAATTGCTCCAAGCCGGCATTACCCTTTAATTGACGAGCAATAACTGGTGCCAAGCCGATACCACCCCCCTCACTTAACGTGACGGATAATTGACTATCCAACATTTGCTCAAAGGTTTTGGTGGCCTCATCACCAAACAGACCGCCTTCTGGCACCGTCTCGCGCATGGCCTTCAGCATCATTTGAACAAACACCGATTCAAATTGCTGAGCCACCTTTTCAATGGCTTGATCAGGTTTGATATGGGCCTGATTACGCAGCTGCGATAAGGCGCCCAAGTCGTGGTAATTACTGCTTTTGATGCTATCCATGGTTAGATCACAATCAGCTCGGCGCGTAAGGCACCAGCTTGGCTTAAGGCCTCTAAAATCGCCACCAGATCAGACGGAGCCGCACCCACACTATTAATGGCACGTACTAACTCATCTAAGGTAATACCGGTATCAAGCTTAAACATACGTGAACCACCCTCGGTCACTTCCACTTCAGAACGTGGTGTAATCACCGTCTCGCCACGCCCAAAAGGCGCTGGCTGACTCACTTGTAGATTTTCGCTAATAGTCACCATCAACGAGCCGTGACTGACGGCTGCTGGCAAGGTGCGGACATTGCCACCCATCACGATAGTGCCTGTACGTGAATTAACCACTACGCGCGCACTTTGCTCACCCGGCGTCACGGTTAGATTTTCAAGTAGTGATAAAAAGCTCACGCGTTGATTGGGATCTTGCGGCGCCAGTACACGCACACTGCTTCCATCAACAGCCACTGCGGTCTCTTCACCAAACTGGCTATTAATCGCTTGGGTTAAACGCGTTGCGGTAGTGAAGTCTGACTGCTTTAAATTAAGAAAAATCATGCCATTTCCGGCAATTTCGCTAGGTGCGGCGCGTTCAACAGTAGCACCACCGGGAATACGGCCGGCACTGGGAATATTAACCGTCACTCGTGATCCATCTTGGCCAGAGGCTGACATGCCCCCTACCAACATTGAACCTTGGGCCATGGCATAGACCTGACCATCAGCACCTAATAACGGCGCCATAATCAAGCTACCACCACGTAAGCTGCTGGCATTACCAATGGATGAGACGGTGATATCAATACGCTGACCCGGCTTGGCGAATGGTGGCAAGTTGGCATGAATGGTGACAGCGGCAACGTTTTTTAACTGCGGATTAACGTCATCTGGCACACGAATGCCAAAGCGCGACAACATATTACGAATGCTTTGCACGGTGAAGGGTGCTTGAGTGGTTTGGTCACCAGTACCACTCAAACCCACCACTAAGCCATAACCAATTAATTGGTTATCACGCACACCAGCTACATCGACCAAATCTTTGACACGTTGCGCTGCCTGCACTGGCAAGGCCAATGGCAACATCAGCAATAAAGCGGTGATTAGTCGTGTGTACATTGCGTCATCTCCACTACAGCGGCCAGAAGCCAGAATTAAAGAAGCGAGTTAACCAACCCATTTTGTTGGAATCCGCTACTGCCCCTTTGCCGCTGTAAATTATTCGAGCATCCGCCACTTTGAAGGACGGAATTGAGTTGTCTCCATTAATGTCTTCAGCACGAATCGTGCCAGCTAAGCGAATAAATTCTTCGCCCTGATTAATGGTGACCCATTTTTCGCCACGTACTTTTAGGTTGCCGTTGGCTAACACTTCCGACACAGTCACCGTAATGCTGCCGGTTAAGCGGTTGCTTTGACTGCTTGAGCCTTTGCCGTCAAATTTGGTGCTGCCACTAATGCTGGTATCAATCGGTAGTTCACTGCCCAACAAGGTGCCAATCGGAACACTGACGCTACTGCCTTTGCTGGTATTGGTACCGGCTTGTTTGGAGGCATCGGTACGCTCCATCAAAATCACGGACACGGTGTCACCCACTTGACGCGCACGTTGGTCTAAAAACCAATTGCGACTATGACCTGCCTGAAAAATAGCCCCGGGCTGAGCTAACGCAGGTTGTGGCATGGGAGGCGGCGTTGGTGCCCAGTCTTGTTGTGCATGGCGCGCCATCGGTGCTTGGCAGGCACTTAAAACTAATGCCATGACCACCACTGCGCTTTGTTTACTGATGACTGTCATGACGACTAGCTCCGCTTAAATATTGTTGTTTAAGTACTGCATCATCTGATCAGCTGCGGCGATCGCTTTTGAGTTCATCTCGTAAGCACGCTGGGTTTCGATCATATTGACCAGCTCTTCAACCACATTCACGTTAGAACTTTCTAATGCCCCTTGAGCTAATGAACCCAAGCCACCTAGGCCTGGATTGCCGGTTTGAGGTGTGCCACTGGCAGCCGACTCGGCATAAAGATTTTCACCAATCGGCTCCAAACCACGCGCATTAATAAAGTCGGCTAACTGCAACTGACCAATCTGAGCCGGTGTTGCTTGACCTGGCTGTTTAGCCGAGACCACACCATCAGCACCAATAGTGATGCCCAGTGAGTCTTCAGGAACGGAGATAGCAGGCTCAATGAGGTAACCGCTAGAAGTAACTAACTGGCCCTGTTCATTTACTTGAAGGCTGCCATCACGGGTGTAATTTAAGTTGCCATCAGGCGTACGCACTTGGAAAAAGCCACGCCCATTAATCGCTACATCCAAGGCATTACCTGTTTGTGCCAAAGTGCCTTGCGAAAAGTTTTTATCGGTAGCAACCACTCGCACACCCGTACCCACATGAATGCCTGTAGGAGAACGCGTTTGCTGACTGGTTTGCCCGCCCACTTGTTTGGCATTTTGATAAAGCAAATCTTCAAACACAGCACGGCCTTTTTTGAAGCCCGTGGTGTTGGCGTTGGCCAAGTTATGGCTGACCACTTGCAAACGGGTTTGCTGTGCATCAAGACCGGTTTTAGCAACCCAAAGTGATGGATTCATCGTGTTTACCTCGCAATTATTTGGGTTATTCCATGCGCATCAGGCGCGATGAGTTTTCTGCCATCGTCTCGGCAGTACGCATTAACTTCACTTGCATTTCATACATGCGTGAGTGATTGATCATGCTCACCATCGAATCCACCGCGCTGATGTTGGACCCTTCGATATAACCTGAGCGCACACGTACCGATGCATCAGGCAGGCCACTCATACCATCACGCTGAGCCATTAGGCCATCGTCACGTTTAATGACTTGTTCTGGATCTAACTTGACCAACTTCAGACGATCTAAGCTGATCATGGTGCTGCTGGCCTCACCTTTAGGCACTATTGAGATGGTGCCGTCATTACCAATCAGTAAACGACTATATTCAGGAATGGATAATGGGCCGTTTTCACCCAGCACCATTTGATTGGCACCGTTGACTAACATGCCCTCTGCCGTTAACCGTAAATCACCGCGACGGCTATAGGCTTCACTGCCATCCTCTGCTTGCACGGCTAACCAGCCATCACCATCAATAGCCACATCCCATTCACCACCGGTGTATTGCACCGGACCTTGTTGCAGGTTGCTGGCACGATCATGAGAGACACTATTTACTCGGCTATCAAAATACGGTCCTTCAACCTGTGCTGACAGCAAGACATGGAAGTCCCCGCGAAATCCAGGTGTACTGGCATTCGCCAAGTTATTGACAGTGGTTGCCTGCGCCAGTTGTGTGTTTTTGGCGGCAGTCATGCCTACATACAATAATTTATCCATGGTCTTGCTCCCTTAAGCGGCTAGGCCTTAGCGCAGATTCAACACGACCTGAGTAACCTGGTCGGCGGTTTGAATCATTTGCGCGTTGGCTTGGAAGTTACGCTGTGCCGTAATCATTTCGACTAACTGTTCGGTCAAATCCACGTTAGAGGTTTCCAACGCACCGGCTTGGAATAAACCAAAGTTTGATGAGCCTGCCTCGCCTAAACGTGCAGCACCCGAGGTGAACGTTTCTGTCCACTGAGTGTCACCGTTTTGACGCAGGCCATTGGGGTTAGAAAAAATGGCTAAAGCAATTTTGCCGAGATTTTGCAGCTGTCCATTGGAGAATCGCGCGGACACCACACCACGCGGATCAACCTCTACACCCACCATGCGGCCAGTGGTGAAGCCATCTTGAATCAAGCTGTTGACACCAAACTCACGACCAAACTGAGTGGCGCCGGCATAATCAAGAACCAACTGAATATCACTGGCACCGGTGTTAACCGGAATGGTGTACGCGGGCAGCAACCCTCCATTGGTGTCTGATGCTGCATCATTGAGTGAGCCGTCTGGGTTAAACACCAAACTCACCGGGCCGCCCACTGCTCCACCATCAACAAAAAAGCGTTGTGTCCACGCATTAGGGTTAGCAGCATCTTCACGAATAAAATACGTTGTTGCAGTGTGCGCTGTACCCAATGAGTCATAAATCGTCATCGAGGTTGCGTGGTTATAGGTATTAGGATTTAACGGATCAAATGCACCTGATGGGATCGGTGCATTAGCGGGTAAATTAATACCAACTTCTGCTTTAGTTGACGCTTTGGGCGGACTTTCCGTGGTCATCAAACGTAAATCTGACAACGAACCAGTAGCAAAGCCGCCACCACCTTGAGCAACAGGAAATACTTGCAATCTTTGCAAATCGCTATTGACCACAAAACCTTCGCGGTCCACTGAGAATGCACCCGCACGAGTAAATACTTGACCTTCACGACCACTCATAACAAAAAAACCCTCACCACTTACGGCAAGGTCCAAGTTATTGTTAGTAAAGTTAATATTGCCCTGTGAAAACTGCTGCGTAATGGCTGACACTTTCACACCAGAGCCAGTTGCAACCGAACTCAAGTCATTCGATGCAGTGGCAAACACGTCAGCAAACTCCGCACGCGACTGCTTAAAGCCAGTGGTGTTTACGTTTGCAATGTTGTGTGCCGTCACATCTAAATGGGCGGTTGCTGCGTTGATACCACTGAGAGAAATACGAAAGCTCATAATGAGTCTCCTAGAAAAAACGGGTTAGCTAATTGCACGCACGGCGGACAGCAGCAAACTGCCTAGACCTTGCAAATGTAATTGGGGTTCTGCACCGGTAGCCGGCACACTGATACTGGTCACTCGGGCTTTAATTTCTGGCGTAATGGCTTCACTAAAGGCTCCGTTATTAGCGGTAACTTGAATTTTGTAGCTGCCAGCGGGTAATGGTTCGCCGTTAGCTAAAACACCAGACCACTCGAATGGAACATTTCCACCTGGATGTGAACCAAGCGACTGCTGAGCTAAAACCTCACCATTTAACGACAGCAGCTCAACTTTCACGTCTTGTGCATAACCCAGCAGTGGCACTTGACCACGAATGCCCTCACCTTCATTCAAAGTCACGGTGTCACTTGCCACCACCACTTCACGCCCCACTAAACTTGAAGCATTTAAAATTTGCGCTGAACGCATACTGTCGCCGAGTGAAGTAATGGCGTCTTTCACTTCAGCCACACCCGTCGCCGTCGACAACTGCGCCATTTGTGCTAAAAACTCACCATTGTCCGTCGGCTTGAAAGGGTCTTGTGCCTTTAGCTGAGCCAACATCATGGTCATAAAGTCAGCTTGGTTTAACTGGTTCATGTCCTTAGTTTTATTACCAGCCGTGCCGCCTGATGGCACGCCTCGAACGCCCTCAATACTCGAAAAGTCCATGACTTAACCCTCTTATTGTTGGCCGAGCTGTAAGGTACGCAGCATCAGCGTTTTAGTGGTATTAAAAACTTCCATATTGCTTTGGTAAGCACGAGAGGCCGAAATCATGTTGGCCATCTCTTCTACGGCATTCACATTGGACCCAAAGACATAACCCTCATCATTTGCCATCGGGTTAGTGGGTTCATAACGCATAGGCACGGGCCCGTCGTTTTGCGCAATTTTTTGCACTAATACACCGGGTAGTTGGGCATCTTGTTGGACGCGACCCGGGGTTGCGCCAGCAGCAACCATGGCGGCTTTAAATACGGGGTTACGGGCACGATAGGCACCCTCTTCAGTCGTGCTAACCGTGTCGACATTGGCCAAATTACTGGCGGTGGTATTAAGCCGAACCATCTGCGCATTCATGGCAGATGAGGCGATATCAAAAATGCTAGACATGATTTAGCGACCCCCTTGAATAACAGTCTTTAAGCCACTGAATTTGCTGCTTAAAAACTGCAATGTGGCCTGATAACGCATGGTGTTATCGGCAAACTGTGCTTGCTCAACATGTGATTCCACGGTGTTGCCATCTAGGCTTGGCTGTAATGGCATGCGATACATCAATTCGGCTGGACCATTGCTGCCACCGACACCTGAAACTGGCATGTGATTGGCTTGTGTCGATAACAGGCGCAACTGACCACCACTGCTTTGTGCTGACTTTTGCAGGGCAGCACGAAAATCAATGTCACGCGCTTTGTAGTCGGGGGTATCGGCGTTAGCGATATTCGAGGCCAACACCTCATGACGCTGAGCACGCACTTGCAATGCCTGCTCATGAATACCTAATGCCTTGTCGAAATTAATTGCCATCACATTGTCCTCAAGTTTTTCACTTCACCGTCGATACACGGTTTAGCGGACTTGTCTTCAACGCATACAAAGCAACTTGTGTGCCATGTTTTATTTCAGCCAATAAAACAATGACTTATCTTATTTTTTGGCGAAAAAGAAACCGGCGATCAGGCAAGCGCCAAATCATTGACGCTTAACACCAGATATTGCTGGCACAAAATCTGCATACGTACTGCTGTCAATCCAAAAAGTGATTAAGAGCACTTTATGCACATCATTAAGACGACGGTTGTTAGCGTTATCTGCAGCTTGCTGGCTTTCACCACAGCACAGGCTGGCACGCAAAGCTTGGTTAGCATTTCGGCGGCGGCTGAAGACCTAGTTCGGCAGCAACACCCATGGCAAGGCATGGATGTTGAAATTCGCAGTCGTGCGCTAGATCCACGCACACGACTCGCTGACTGTGATCAACCACTAGACACTTATTTGCCTCATCACAGCCGTATTCGTGCCAACACAACGGTTGCCGTGCGTTGCCAAGGACAGGTCAATTGGCAGATTTTTGTGCCGGTCAATACTCAAGTGTATGCACCGGTATTAGTGGCAAAACATGCCATCGCGCGCGGTCAGGTGCTTCAAGCTGACCACGTCGTCACTGAACGCCGCGATATTGCGGCTCTACCGCATGGTTATCTCAGCCATATTGATAATGCCAAACCACAACGCCTACGTTTTGCAGTGGCCATGGGTGCCGTGATTAGCCCCAGCACCTTGGAGCCAGATGCCGCCATAAGCCGTGGTCAGCAGGTACGACTAGTGAATACACACGGTCACTTCAATATCAGCATGACCGGTATAGCGCTCAAAGAAGGCGCTATTGGGAGCCGTATCCAAGTCAGAAATAACAGCTCTGGGCGCATTATTGAGGGCATCGTTACCTCGGCTGAGACTGTGGCCATCAATTAATTAGAAATAGCGCTAAAGTTTTGCGCTCAGTAGTCGATAAAGACTTGAAGACTCATTTAATCGAGAAGCCATCATGGTTAGCAAAATTGACAGTTATAACGCCAACAACCTGCGCCGCATTGACTCCGCTAAAGTCAGCAGCCCTAACGTGGCCTCAGAAAAAGCACCTTCAGCAGATTCAAAAACTGCTGTCAGTGCCAGCTCTGAGTCCTTATTAAGTCGCGGATTGTCATTGGCAAAACAAGCCCCGGAAGTTGATCAAGGTCGTGTTGATGCACTTAAACAAGCCATTAGCCGTGGCGAATTCCAAGTAGATGCGCGTGCCATTGCCAGTGCTTTAATGGCGATGGATGCCAACTAAATTAGGTAACAATATGACTCAGCTTTTGCAGCGCCTTGCCGACACTGTCAATCATTTGACGGAGTTAGCCTGTCAGCTTACTGACGCCCTACACCAGCAGCTAACACTGCTCAATGGTGGTTCAGCGCATGAGTTAAGTAACAGCTCAGATACTGTCGCCCAGCTCACCATGGCGTTAAATAGTACGGATCAACAACGCACTTCAATACTCGCCTCACTGGGTTTAAACCCACAAGACTTGTTTGATCCAGCCCAAGTATTTGCCCAGCACCCCCTAAAAGACCAAGTGGTTGTTATGTGGCAACGTTGTTATGAAGCATTGCAAGAGTGTCAGCAACTCAATTGGCACAGCGGCCTGCAAGTCAAACTACAAGCACGTCAAACTGAGGCTGCCTTAGCCATTCTATTGGACTTAAACAACAACACTCAGCTCTATGATCCTAAAGGTAAAACACACAAAGAAAGCCATGGTCATCGACTAGGTTTAGCCTAATTTAATGGGGGGTGTTATGCGCATTTTGCCCACTCCACCACCCGCCAGCACACCTGTAGCTAACAATATTCATCCGGCCCCAACTGCTGCTGTTAGTTCACTCATGGCCAGTGGTGCCGTGGTCAATGCCACGGTTTTGCAGCACCGCGGTGATCAACTTTATGAAATGCTGGCACAACGCCAACACTTTTTGGCACATAGCCAACAGCCACTACAGGTTGGCCAAAAACTCACCTTACAAGTCAATAACAAACCACAAACAGCAGCAGCCGTTGAGCTAAGAATAATCAATGCTCAACAGCAAGCCATTAAAGAAAACTTACGTGCTGCACTACCCCGCCAACAAGACTTACAACCCTTACTACAGAGACTAAGCCTGATTTTAGCGCCTAATAACGCCCATCAATTGCCGACTGATTTGGTTAAAGTTAGTGAGCAATTTCTGCGGCAGATGCCTAACGTTCAGCAAATTAGCCAGGCCGCTGGTCTACAACAAGCAGTACAGTTATCGGGTATTTTTCATGAGGCGGCATTACTTGCAGGACAACCTATCAATGACTTAAAAACTCAGCTGCTTCAGCTTTGGTCAATTTTAAATACGCAAAGTCAGCAGCTAAATCCTCAGCAGCTTTCCCAAGGCATTTGGATTCGACCCGAGTTGTCACAACAGCTAAAAGCGCAGTCAAACCAAACAGCTCAAAGCCCATTACCCGGCAGCTTGTTGCCACAGCGCATGTCAATATCTAGTCATCAAAGCAGCACGATAGGTCAGCTTTTACAGCTGCTAATGCAAGATGCCGAAGGTGTGATATCTCGACTAGAAAGCCATCAGCTCATGCACTTACAGCAACGTGACCCGCAGCAAACGCAATGGTTTATTGATCTGCCCGTTCGTCATGAACAGCACACGGACCTGTTGCGCATGCATGTTCAGCGTGACAGCCGCGAGGGCCAAGAGGATGAGGCTATCTGGTCATTTTCTGTCAGCTTCGACTTCGAACAAACAGGCCCCATGCTCGCCAAAATAACCTTGGCAGAGAGTTTAAGTATTCAGTTTTATGCAGAACGTGCCGCTACAGTGGGCTTAATCAACGAATTTGCCGAACATTTGCAAACAACCCTGACTGAACTCACCCATCAACACATCAGCATCCACATTCGCCAAGGCATGCCCCACCCTGATTCATTACCTAAAACACTTAATGATGTGCTGTCGGAGACTGCCTGATGCGAGCCGTAGCACTAAAATATGATGGCAAGTCGGCGCCTAAAGTCACGGCTAAAGCAGAAGATAGTGTGGCTGCAGATATGCTGGCACTGGCGCATGCACACGGCATCCCCATTCATAAAGATGCTGCACTCAGTGCCACTTTGAGTCAGATGGCCTTGGACGCGGAAGTACCGATGGCATTGTATGTGGCAGTGGCGGAGATTATTGCCTTTGCCTATAAGTTACGTGGCATGCAACCGCCCGAGCGACAATCAAGTCGATCGGGACAGACCATTAATCAATAAGCCAATTAACGCGCTTGTCCATGCAGACGCTGAATGAGCTCAGCTTCGGTTGCGCTAATACCCGTTCTTGCCATCAGTGTTTCAGCATCCACACCTTTAGTTGCCAAGTTAATCGCCGTGTCATAGTCATTCACGGGTGCGGAATCTGCCGCTGCTGTTGTACTGTGCTGACGGTTATCCAGCAGCTCCATATATGCTTCCATGGCACGAATGGCTTCACTTTGCAGCAGTAACGCCGATGACTGCATACGCACTTGGTCTTGCACAGCGCTTAAGGCTAATCGCAACTCCTGAATGTCTTGCTGCCATTCTGTCGGGGCTGCTGCACTGGCTTCAATAGTTGGCTCAGACTTAGCTGCTGTGGGTGCAAACTCTGGCTGATAGTCTGATTGGTTTTCTGGCACCGGCTCAGTTTGTTCATCAAGTGCTAAACGCGGTTCTGTTTTAACTTTGGGTAATGCTGGCGTCTCACCATGAATTTGCGCTAGAAACTCGGCAGCGGTGATTTGCCGTGCTGGCACCTCAGCTACACCATCAGCCATTGCGGTCATGCCGGGCTCTATGGTTTCTGTACCCATATTAACTGTCGACTTGCGGCTGCGACGCAGCCAGATAAGGAAAAACACCAACAAGGCCACAAAAATTGCCAAGGCAACACCAAACACAATGGCATCCTCTGAACTAATCATGGCCTGTAACGATTCAAAACCCTGAACCCATTGATCCACCCAATATTGCAGCTGCTCATTCATGCTTACTCTCCAGACCTATTGGGTGTTTGTTCAGGTAGCAACTGAGTTTCGTCACGTTGCAAAGGACTACCCATAATTATCATTAAGACGCGACGATTTTGATTACGCCCTTCAGCTGAGCCATTACTAGCAATCGGCCGATGCTCACCATAACCAACCACCATTAATCGTTCCGAATTAATCCCAGATTTCGTCAACAAGTGTACAACTGTAGCAGCACGTGCGGCAGACAATTCCCAGTTTGATGGGAAGGTCATCGTGTTGATTGGCATGTTATCGGTATGGCCTTCTACTTTGATTTGGTTTTGAAAGTGCTGCAGCGGCTCAGCTAAACGTCGAATGATATCAGCAGCCCTAGGTGATAACGATGCCGTACCACTGGCAAATAACAAGTCCGTTTTAATTTCCACTTCTAAGGAGTAGGGGTTAGAGCGAACAATAACAACTTCGGCTTCAATCAACTCCGATAAGGCTTCTTGAATATTGGCCGCCATTAATTGAAGGTCTGTACCCGCGCCATCTAATCCACCTGAGTTTAATGATTCAGCCACTTCAGGCGATCGATCTCTATCTGGTGGTGCTACCAAGTCCATCTGTAAACTTTCGCCACTAGACTCCACGGGCAAAGTACCAATTTGCACCGGCAAAATTGTACGTGGCTGCCCCGTAAAGGCAGCTGTTAAAGAGGCCGATGCTGCACGGTATTTACCTTCGTTGACTGAAGACACCGCATACATGACCACAAAAAACGCCAACAACAAGGTCACCAAGTCGCCATACGGAATGGCCCAAGCTTCGTGATTAACGTGGTCTTCGTGCTTATGCTTTCTTGCCATCGTCTTTGCCTTTTTTCGCCAAATTGGCGATGAAATAGCCTTGTAAGCGTGCTTCGATATTGCGAGGGTTTTCACCCTGTGCAATTGCCACCAAACCTTCGACAAACATGGTGCGAATTTTCGCCTGTTCTTTGACGATGTATTTCAGCTTGTTGCCATAAGGCAAGAAGAATAAATTGGCCGATGCAATACCATAAATAGTGGCCGTAAACGCAGCTGCAATGCCGGGGCCCAATTTACTGGGGTCAGCTAAGTTGCTCATCACCGCCATCAAGCCCAATACCGCACCAACAATACCCAGCGTTGGCGCATAGATCCCCATGGACTCCCAAATTTTTGCACCTGCGGTATCAAACTCTTCTGCCGTTTCAATTTCCATTTCTAAAACAGTACGAATATTTTCAGGCTCACCACCATCAACCAGCATTTGCATGCCTTTTAAAATAAATGGGTCTTTTTCTTCGGTTAAATGATCTTCTAAGCCCATCAAACCATCTTTACGCGCAATGCGACTCCACTCCACCATTTTGCCAACTAAGGCACCAGGATCCTGATGTGGTGGCTTGAATAACCAGCCACCCATTTTTAAGCCGCGCTTAAGCACAACACCCGGCGTATGCGACATGACAGATGCAAATGTGCCAACAAAAACAATCATTAACGCTGCACCACCAACTAGGCCGCTTAAGCCAGCACCCTTTAAAATGCTGCCTACAATTAAGGCGACAAACGCCAAGACTAGGCCACCAACTGTCATAAAATCCATAACTTCATCTCCTCAGTCAGGCAGCGCCAACCCAATCCGTTAGTCGACTACGTAAACGCGCCACAGCCTGGGTATGTATTTGGCACACACGTGATTCACTTACATCTAGCACCAAGCCAATTTCTTTCATGTTCAAGTTTTCTTGGTAATACAGCGCCAACACCATGCGCTCCCGCTCAGGTAGCGTCTCAATTTGAGTCGCTAAATCCGATTCAAAACCTTGTTCTAATAAACTTTCTAAGGGTTGGCTGGTAATCGTTTCCGAAGGCTGATCAGCCTCATATCCACTCTCAGTTAGCTGATCTAAGCTAAACACATGCATCGACGCCGTTTCGTTAAGTAATGCATGATATTCGTTAATGCTGAGTTTCAATTCAGCCGCGACTTCAGCCGGTGTGGCCTCTCGGCCAAGGCGTTGTTCAACAGCACGAATAGCCGTTGATAAGTCACGCCATTGCTTAGCAACAGAACGTGGCACCCAACCTTCACGACGAATTTGGTCCAACATGGCACCGCGAATACGCAGGCCAGCAAATGTTTCAAAACTCGCGCCTTGATCGGCTAAGAAATGACTGGCTGCTTCAAGCAAGCCAATCATGCCAGCTTGAATTAAGTCATCTAATTCAACATGCGATGGCAAGCGCGAACGTAAATGCAACGCAATACGCTTAACCAAGGTGGCGTGACGCAACACCAGCTCATCACGCGAGCCATGCTGCACTTCGCCATATGCTGCGCGGACGTTTACCATGCCATGCTCACCTTTTCATGTGGCGACACCAGTTGCTCAAAGAAGAACTGGATGTGACCGCGGGGGCCGCTAACCTGCTCCCATAAATCAACCGTTTTAGCTAAGCGCTTAAAGGCTAATGAGGACTCGCTAGAGGGATATAACTTGCTAACTAACTGCTGCCTGACCACGGCTTTTTGCAAGAACTCATCACGTGGAATAGCACCGGCATACTCCAAGCTAACATCTAAAAAGCGCTGAGCTACTTCATTTAAACGGGCAAACACGGCACGCGCTTGGGCGTCGTTATTCACCATATTGCAGACCACTTTAAAACGAATCACATTGGCTTCGCGGTTTAATACTTTGATCAAGCCATAGGCATCAGCCATGGAGGTGGGCTCATCCGAAATCACAATCAACACATGCTGGCTGGCCTGGCAAAACGACACCACACTATCGGCAATACCGGCAGCGGTATCGACCACCAAATAATCGTATTGATCATTTAAACCGCTAATGCCTTGAATGATGGCGGCATGTTCTGCAGCGCCCATTTCAGCCATTTGTTTTAGGCCAGAAGCGGCCGGAATCACGCTAACGCCGCCGGGACCGGTGAGCAAAATATCCTTTAGCTCACAGCGTCCAGCAATCACATCGGATAGGTTTTTGGTTGCACGCAAGCCCATTAACACATCGATATTGGCCAAACCTAAGTCGGCATCCATCAACAGCACCCGCCGATTTTTTAAGGCAAGCTGATAAGACAGGTTGCAGGACACATTGGACTTACCGACTCCACCCTTACCACTGGCTACTGCGATGACTTTAATGGCACTCATAATTAAATACTCGATGCGTTAAGGCTTAAGCAGCGTGAATATCGATTTGTTCAACAGCGTCGGTAAAATCGGTTTGCGTTAATGCTCTGGCTTTGGCGATCAGACTGGTGGCATCAACAGCGTTCAAGCCATCAGTAATACCAGCGCCTTCAGCAATCAGTGCCAATGGAATTCGGTGGCTAAACAAAAAGCTTAAGGGGCTGCCAAAGCTAAAGGCCAGATCACTACGGGTCAGTGTCACACCACTGATGTCGATGGTAGTGAAGGCATTAACCAAGGCCCGTGACCCACGCCAGTCTTGATCGGCTGGCAATGCCAATAACACCTCAAGGCCGGGAATAATTTGCAGGCGCTGCTGCAACTGCAGCAGTTGCTCAGGCTCGCGTAAGTTCACACTGGGTGTATCAATAAAAATTTGGGTTTTGCTGCGAAAAGCCAACAGCGCTTGCTGCAATTCGTCGATGGTATTGGCCACCAACACCGGCACTCGCAGAATGCGGCCAACCGCACGCAACATGTCGCCGCCGGCAATGCGTTGATTATCCAACGAGATCAAACCAATGCTGTCGCGTTCGCCCTGCATAACTGCTTGTGCCGCAAGTTTGGCCACTAAGGTGGTTTTGCCACTACCGGCAGTACCCACAATGGCCACCGCACCACTGGCGCTAAATTCACGTTGGGGCAATTCATTGGTAAGCAACTTATCTAACAACAAGGTTTGATGTTGTTCAGATTCGCCTTTGGGCAAACGACCTGCTAATTCGGTCACTAAAACTTCGTCGAGTTCTAACTGACGCAGCAAGTTAATGGCCACGGTGTTATCGGCCAAGGCCACTTCGCGGCTACCTAGGCGGCGCAGATGACGCTCTAACAACTGACGCATTGAGCCCATTTCATGTTGCAGCGCACGCATATTCATTTCTGGCTCTGCCGCCGCCAGCTTTTTGGCGACCGCTGTTGATGTGTCATTTTCTTGACTACGCTCATCGAGCACTAAATATTCAACACCCTCACCCACTTGGTAGCAGCCAACAATCGAGGCGTCATCACCTAACTCAATGCGGATTTGGCGAAGCGCTGTTTGGCTATCAGCGGCACGAAACTTCTTAATTTTCATTGTTTAGCACTCCAAGTGATGACTTACTGAGCTTGGCGATGGCCAACTCCAGCACTTTGTCCAATCGTGGTGACTAATTTGACCTGTTTACTGTCAGGAACCTCGTTGTAAGACAGCACATGCAAACTCGGCACACCACGTCTAATAAAGCGAGATAACCAACCGCGAATGGCGGGCGAAACCAGTAACACCGCGGGTTGCCCAGACATTTCTTGTGTTTGGGTAAACTCTGATAAACCATTATGCAATTTCTCTGCCAACCCTGGCTCAAGCCCGGCAATACCGGCACCACCACGAATGACATTGTGCAAAATTTGCTCGAGCTCACTGTCTAAGGCCACCACGGGCAACTCATCACCGAGGCCATTAATTTCCTGCACAATCATCCGGCCCAAGGCAATACGCACACCCTCAATGAGTTCATCCGGATTTTTGGTACGTGGCGCTTGCTCTGCTAAAGACTCGGCAATTAAACGAATACTGCGGATGGATACGTTTTCTCGTAATAGACTTTGCAGCACCCGCACCACCACACTTAAAGGCAGTTGTTTAGGCACTAAGTTTTCGACTAATTTGGCGTCGGTTTTGGCGAGACGATCGAGCAGCTGTTGCACTTCCTCATGACCCAATAGTTCATGAGCATGATTTTTCAGCACCTGACTTAAGTGTGTGGCGATGACCGTGCCAATATCTACCACGGTGTAACCTAAGGCTTGGGCATCATCACGCAGGCGCGGCTCAATCCACACCGCGTCCATACCAAAGGCCGGGTCTTTGGTGACGGTGCCGTGAATATGGCCATGGACTTGGCCTGGATTAATCGCCAGCTCCATGCCTGACATCACTTCGCCCTGACCCACGGTGTCACCCAATAACGTGATGCGATAAGCCGTAGGCAAAAGTTCTAGGTTGTCGCGGATATGCACTGACTGCAGCAGAAAACCTAATTCTTTTGAGAGCTTCTTGCGCACACCGGTAATACGGCCAATTAACTCGCCGCCTTGTGCTCTGTCGACTAAGGGAATCAAGCGATAACCCACTTCTAAACCAATGACATCTAAAGGGGTCACTTCATCCCAAGTCAGTTCGCTGGGTGATAAGGCTTGTGCAGTATTGGCATTGCTGGTGGCGGTATCCGTTGCCAAAATCAGTTGATCCTCCGCCACCTGACGTTGCTGAATTAACCAACCGATACCCACACACAGGGTAGCAAACAGCAAAAACACCATATTAGGCATGCCGGGAATCAGGCCAATCAGACCAATCACCGCACCGGTTAAATACAGCACCTTTGGATTATCAAATAACTGCTCAGTCATCTGTTCGCTGATTTGTTGTGAACGCGAAATTCGCGTCACAATAATGGCGACACCAATCGATAGTAGTAGTGCCGGAATTTGCGCAACCAAACCATCGCCGATGGTCAGTAACACATAATTATGACTGGCTTGAGCAAAGCTTAAGTCATGCTGCATCATGCCGATGATTAAGCCACCGATGATGTTGATGAATAAAATCAAAATGCCGGCAATGGCATCACCACGAATAAACTTATTCGCGCCATCCATAGAGCCATAAAAGTCAGCTTCGGTACGTATTTCTTCGCGACGAGTACGGGCTTCATCTTGTGTCAAAATTCCGGCACTTAAATCAGAGTCAATCGCCATTTGTTTGCCGGGCATGGCATCTAAAGTAAAACGAGCAGCAACTTCCGATACGCGACCTGCACCCTTGGTTACAACGACAAAGTTGATGATGACTAAAATAGTAAATACCACTAAACCGACAGCAAAATTGCCGCCGATGACAAACTCGCCAAAGGACTCAATAACCTTGCCGGCCGCACCTGGCCCTTCATGTCCTTCTAATAAAACAACACGAGTTGAGGCAACATTTAGTGCCAAACGTAATAAGGTTGCACCTAATAAAACAGTAGGAAACGCGCTGAAATCAATAGGCCTTTTAATATGAATAATGGCTAATAAGATTATGATAGATAAAGCAATATTGAATGTGAAAAACAAGTCTAGAAGAATCGGAGGTACCGGGATTACTAACAACGCTAGCAACGCCAGCAATAACAACAACACACCAATGCCGCTGCCCGCGATGGTTGAAAATGTTGGTAGTGTAAGTCCTGTACGTTCCGCCATTGTTTAAGCCTTTTCTTCCGGTGGTATTGCCGCCACGCCTGTCAAATACTCATCATCTACGTCCGGTGTAGGAGCATCTGGGTACTCCCCACCTTGCAAATGCCACTGTCGGAGTTGATAGACGTAAGTCAGTATTTGAGCTACTGCAAGATATAGGCCAGCTGGAATTTCAGCGTCTAAATCAGTGGTGGCATAAATCGCACGCGCAAGTCGTGGTGACTCAACAATCAATACATCATGAGATTTGGCGAGTTCACGAATACGAAATGCGACCTCATCCATGCCCTTAGCCAAGACGATGGGTGCTGCCCCACGACTCTCATCGTATTTAAGGGCAACGGCAAAGTGAGTTGGGTTGGTAATAATGACATCTGCTTCTGGCACAGCTTGCATCATGCGTCGGCGGGAGGCTTCTTGCTGCATCTGACGCACCTTTGCTTTCATTTCAGGGCTGCCGTCAGACTGCTTCATCTCGTCTTTGACTTCTTGCTTGGTCATGCGCAGCTGTTTGTGGTGGCTGTATAACTGCCAAGGCACATCGACCAGGGTAATGATTACTAAAGGCAGACTCACCATTAAGAAAAACCAGCCCAACATACCAATACTGTCGGCAATGGCGCGCTCCGGCACCATACGCCCCAAGCCTAATAAAGAGTCCGTGACCATCATCAGCACAACAATGGCGGAAGAACCAATGACTAATACTTTCAAAATGGATTTAGCCAGCTCAACTAGGCTTTGTTGGCTAAATAACTTACCAATACCTTTGATAGGATCTAAGCGTTCGGGCTTAAACGATAGGCTAAACGTCAAACCACCCAACACCGTCGACGAAACAATGGCGGCTAAAAAACATAAGGCCATTAACGGCCAAATGGCCACTAACCCCGTCACTAAAAAACCATAAAATACGGCCGGTAACTCAGGCGTTGGCGTGTTCGCTAACACTGAAGGAGATAATCCTTGCACCATGATGCCGGTGATACGGTTGCCGATATAGGAGCCAAAAATCAGTAAGCTGGCCGCCCCTGCGATGGTGACCAACATGGTCGACAGCTCTTTTGAACGAGCCACTTGGCCTTTTTTTCTAGCGTCTTCTAACTTTTTCGGGGTGGCCTCTTCGGTACGTTCCTGACCTGTTTCTTCACTCGACACGGCTACCTCCTTGCAGAAGTAAACCGACCTTTTCTACCGCCGTGGTTAGCATAAAGTCCAAAATTGGCAGCAGGCCGGGCAAAATGCGCTCAACCACCACAAAACCTAAGAAAATGGCAATCGGAAAACCAACCGCAAACAGATTCAATGTGGGTGCTGCACGACTGACCACACCCATGGCAATTTGCACCACCAACAAAGCCATAACAGCTGGCAAAGCCACTCGTACGGCGCCACGAAACATATCACTCAAGGCACCTGCCAACTGAAATGACACATCCGCACCTAACCAAGCTTGCCCAACAGGCCAGGCCTGAAAACTGCCAGCTACCATGCTAAGAAACTCAAGATGGCCGTTCATGGCTAAGAACAACAAGGTGGTAATCAGCATCAAAAACTGGCCTAACACCGGGATAGAAATGCCTTGTTGCGGGTCGGTCATCACCGAGAAAGCCAAACCCATGCCGGTCGCAATCATTTGCGCGGCAAACATAACCGCCTCAAAGATTAGCTGAATTAAAAAACCCATCATGATGCCAATCAGTAATTCATTGGCGGCCATCAACATGGCACTAACTGATAAGGGGTTAACAGCGGCTGATTCAGGCAAGTTCGGAGTCACCAAAATGGCGACAAGAAGCCCCAGTAGAATGCGGACGCGCATCGGAATATGACGATTACCAAAGATGGGAGCGGCCATCATGGCACCGGCAATACGCACAAATGGCAGCCAGAACGTGCTCATCCAAGTCAGCAGTTGAGCTTCCGTAATCGTCATTTGGCTTAGCCCACAATGTCGGGAATCATTTGGAATAGGTTGCGCGTGTAATCAATCAGCATGCGCAACATCCAAGGGCCGGTGATGCCTAGTGCCACCACCAAAATGATGAGCTTGGGAATAAAGCTCAAAGTCATGTCTTGAATTTGAGTAGCGGCTTGGAACAAACCAATCAACAAACCCGCCGCCAATGCAGACAGCAACAACGGTGCCGATAGAAGAATAATGACCATCAATGCTTGGCGACCTAACTCAATTACGGTGTCGGGCGTCATGGCCTAGCCTCCAGATAGTCTAAAGCTTGCCGCCAGCGAGCCCATAATCAGCGACCAACCGTCAACCAGCACAAACAACATGATTTTAAAAGGCAGGGAAATCATCATCGGCGACAGCATCATCATGCCCATGGACATCAGGACACTGGCCACGACTAAATCGATAATCACAAAGGGAATAAAGACTAAGAAACCAATCTGAAATGCGGTTTTCAGTTCACTGGTAATAAATGCAGCCATTAACACAGTGACTGGAACATCTTCTGGCCCTGCCATTGTCGGCACATTGGCGATTTCCGCAAACATGGCAATGTCATCTTCACGGGTCTGGCTCAGCATGAAGTTACGAAATGGTTCAAAGCCAGTTTTTACCGCATCGGTAAAGTTCATTTCGTCAGCTTGATATGGAACCACCGCTTCTTTATAAGCCACATCTAAAACGGGTGACATTACAAAGAAGGTCAGAAATAAGCTGATGGTCAATAACACTTGATTGGATGGCGATTGGCCAGTGCCTAAGGCTTGGCGCAAAATCGCGAGCACGATAATAATGCGCGTAAACGCCGTCATCCCCAGTACGAGCGCGGGGATTAGCGTCAAGATGGTCATAATGCCTAACAGCTGCAATGACACAGTGTAGTCTTCGCCACCGCTGGCATTACGACTGGTCGACAGCATCGGCAAACCAGCTTCTACCGCCCATGACAGCTGCGGCATAGCCAGTAAAGTGAGCAATCCAAAAAGGCGCCACATAGTTACTGCCCCGCGCTTTGTTGCATGGCTGACTGAAACGAACCGCTCTGTTTCCAGCTATGTAAGGTACGCAAGCCTTGGTTACTAGAACCGACTAAAACTCGCTCCTCACCCACCTGTAGCAACATCACACGGTCTTTTAGGCCTAGTTGCTGCACCGACAATACTTTGATTAATTGTTGGTTTGGCAGTTGGCCACGCACATTCTGCAAACGCTTGATTAACCAAGCACCACCAAACAACACACCCAGCACAATGGCTAGGCCAAACAACATGGAAAACACATTGCCCAAAGACAGTGGTTTAACCGCACTGGCGGTGTTAGCCGCAAACGCTGAGGTCGGAAGTAGCAACAGGCTTATGATGATTGCTTTCATGACAGCTCCTTAGCGCAGACGGCGCACACGCTCTTCGGGGCTGACTACTTCGGTCAACATAATGCCGAACTTCTCTTTCACCACGACAATCTCGCCACGCGCTACCAAAGTGCCATTTACCAACACATCCAGTGGTTCACCCGCCATCCGATCCAGCTCAATAATTGAACCCTGGCTAAGTTTCAGCAGCTCATTAATGCTCATACGAGTGCGGCCAACTTCAATGGATAAGCTGACGCTGACATCCATAATCATGTCTAAACTAAAGTGTTTACTGGATTCTGCTGGTGTGGCCACGGTGGCTTCCTTAGGGCTTAAATTGGACAAGGTCGCCGGCTGCACATCCGTCTCAAAACCAATCTCATCGTTCTGATCTAATTCGTTTGCCATCTGGCTTACCTCGCGCTCTGTGTAGGTTTAAAAATACGTTCAACGGCAATGGCCACTTGGCCTTCATGAATACCAAAACTGCCGGTCATGACCTCATGCCCCTCAATGGAAACATTGACAATATCTGGGGTCTCAATCGGTAGGATGTCGCCAACTTTGAACGCAGAAACACGTTTTAAGCTGGTCGAAATTTCCGGCAAGGTCGCTACCAAACCGAGTGATGAAGCGATCACACCGGCGTGCAAACGCTGATTCCATTCGGCATCTTGTTCTTGGCGATTTACCCGCAGGCCTGAACCTAGGCTTTCGCGCACAGGGTCAATAGCGGCCCAAGGCAGTAACAGCCAAAACATGGCTTCTAGGTTTTCGAAATGCACCACAAAACGAGTGGCCAACACGGTGTCAGCATCTTGCAGGTCGTCGATATAACGCAGGTCAGATAAGCGCCCCTGAATCTGTGGGTTCACTTCCAGTGTGGAGCGCCAAGCTTCGGCATAAGCTGGCATTAAGGCCTTGCTTACCATGTCCATAAAGCGTGATTCAGCGGGTGAAAACTCCGGCACATTACGTGCTTTCACGATTTTGCCGCTGCCGCCAAAAAACCGATCAACCAAGGTAAACACCAGGTCTGGCTCGAACAGCAAATAACTTGGGGCACCTAAGGGAATGGCTTGAATGCAGCTGATGTCACAAGGTGGTGCCAAGCTTCGCTTTAGTTCTCCAAACTTCATCACGCTAATGCGTTCAGCTCTAATGCTATCGACGGCTGGCACCCATTGACGCAGCGCCTCTTTTACCGCATCAGCAAAATGCGTTTGAATTAATGACAAAGCTGGAATTAAACGATGAACCGCATAGTCTTGGCGGGCAAAATCATATGCCTCGCCGTCTTGCGCCGCTGTTGGTTCATCTTTGACAATCTCGCCCATATTATTCATCAGGGCATCGAGTTCATCCTGCTCTAAAATATCACCCATGATGCGGCTCCTTACTGCACAACAAAGCTAGTGAAGTACACCGCTTCAACACCGGGCTTGCCTTGTTCCTGCAGCACCGTGTTAATAATGCTGAGTACTTGAGCTTGTAACTGTTCACGCTGTGCTTGATCACGAATCATTTCGCGTGTCATGGTGCTAAAAAGCATGATGATGTCGTGGCGTATGCGTGGCTCAACGATGTCGATATCCGTAAGTGCAGCTTGGTTGCGAGCCATTACATCTACTTTGACTTGTAAGAAGCGCACCGTACGGCCGTCATCAATATTGACAACAAAAGCCGGGTCGAGTGATTTATAAATAGGAGTGACTGCTTTTGGTACTGCTGGCTCAGTGGCCACAGTGTTTTCAGCCATCGCAACGGCTGGCTGCAGCGTTCTTTTTAATAAAAAATAGGTGCCAGCTACAGCGGCTCCCATAAAAACCACAAAGAGCACCGCCACTAAAATAATGACCTTCTTATTCATACATAACACCGTCTTTGGATTAGCGATACCTAGCTATTGCAAAGACCGTGCCATTAATAAATCTTTCATTATTTCAGTAACTTAGACAATAAAAACAACAATCGTCATTAGTCAGTTAGACAATGTTGCTAGGCGTGTCAAAACTTTGGCACATAACTCGGCAGGTGAGCCCTGCTCATCGACAGCATTCACCAACACGGCCGCCTTAGGCATGCCATAAACCACACTACTGGCTTCATCTTGCGCCACGGTATACGAGCCTTTTTGATGCATTGCCAGCAGACCCTCAGCGCCATCTTTGCCCATGCCTGTTAACAACACCCCTGCCGCTTTTCGTCCCAGCTGCTCAGCGGCAGATTTAAACAACACATCCACTGCTGGCCGGTGACGGTTCACTTCTGGACCTTGAGATAATTCGGTGACCACTTCACCGCCGGACCGTCTACGCACTAATAAGTGCGAATGACCCGGCGCCAGATACACACACCCAGGCCGAACCGCTTGATGATGACTGGCCTCCATCACCGTCATGGCACAGCTGTCATTTAAGCGACTAGCAAAACGCGTGGTAAAGCCCTCTGGCATATGTTGCGCCATTAAAATGGCAGGTGCATGTGCCGGCATTTGGTCCAAAAACGCTTTGATGGCTTCTGTGCCACCCGTTGATGCACCCAACATAATCCAGCAGTTTTCAGGAAATACTAAGTCGGCAAAACTATTACTCAGCGTCGATTTAGCGGTTTTATTCGGCATACGCCAAGCGTGTTTTTGCGCCTTACGAATCTTTGTTGTCACTTCCTCGGCCATGGCGTACAAAGCCTCACGTCCGCTTAAGTGGCGCTTTTGTACCAACTCACAAGCACCTAACTCTTTCGCTCTTAATGCCTTTGCTGAGCCCTCTTCAAATACGCTCGAAATCATCACCACCGGCATCGGCCGTAACGTCATAATTTTTTCAAGAAAACTAATGCCATCCATGCCCGGCATTTCGACATCTAAGGTCAACACGTCCGGATTTAATGCTTTAATCAATTCACGTGCCTGCGAAGGTTCAGACGCTGCACCAATCACACGCATATCCGGTTGTTGATTAATCATTTGTGTTAACACCAATTGCATCGTTGGTGAATCATCAACAATCAGCACTTTAATAAAATCTTTTATACCGGCTGTCACAGCAGATGCAGTTAGTGCAGTCATGGTAATTAGTCACCCCGAATCATGTGGCGAAAATGCTGTTCACTGGCCAGCACCTCTGGATCTGTATTAACCAGCATTCGTTTCAACATCACTTTTCCACTTTCAGGAAAAAACATCACCTTGCGAGCCGTTGTGCCGCCAAGGTCTTGCCCCACTACCGGTATTTTTTGAGCTTGCAGGTAATTGATCACAAAATGATTATTTTCATGACCCACGCGGAAGTTACTTTCACCACTTAACACCCTAGCACCACCAAATACTTTGGCCTGAAGGCAGTGCTTTAATGCGCCAGCACACACCAGCTTTTCAATCAGCGTATTCATCGAAAACACACCGTAGCGCATCGAATCCGCCTGTTTGTTACTGCCTACATCGGCATCTACCAACATAAAGTGGTTCATGCCACCGATCTTGGTCAGCGGATCCCAAATACATGCCGTCACACACGAACCCAACACCGTCGCTAAGGCTATTTTTTCTTGGGTGACATAAAATTCACCCGGCAAAACTTTCACCACATCAATACCTAACACATGGTCATAAAAGCGCTTACTGGCTTCATAACTAAAGGGTTTGACGGGTTTTTCTGACATTGCAGGTCTCATGGCAATTAACGCTTGTCGTAAACCGTTTTTCCGCGCAGGCGGAATTTGTCATTCATATGCAGCAATGACTCAGAGTGACCAACAAATAACAAACCATCATCAGCCAACATCGGATGAAAACGATTTAGGATGTTGCGTTGCGTATCTTTATCAAAGTAAATCAACACATTGCGGCAAAACATAATGTCGAAGCAGCCATTTACTGGCCAGGCTTTATCTAACAAATTGAGTTGCTGAAATTTCACTAAGCGCTGCACTTCTGGTTTGACCTTAACCATGCCCGCATTTTTTCCCGTACCACGAAAAAAGTACTGTTTTTGAGCATCTGTTAACGACTCAATACGGTCGGCCGTATAAACACCGCTACCGGCCTTAGCCAGCACACTGGTATCAATATCCGTGGCAATAATGTCTACATCAGTGGCGCGCACACCTAAGGCCTCAATCACCGTAATGGCAATGGAATAAGGCTCCTCACCAGTCGATGCCGCACTACACCAAATGCGCATACGGCGCCCTGCACGTTCTTGCAAAAACTGCTGCAAGATGGGGAAGTGATAAGGCTCACGAAAATACGACGTTAAGTTGGTGGTGAGGCTATTAACAAAGGCCTCCCACTCTTGTTTGTCTTTCTGGATCAAATCCAAATAAGACTTAAACGTGGTTAAACCATTGTGGCGTAGGCGACGAATCATGCGGCTATAGACCATGTCTTGCTTGGCATCTGACAACTTGATGCCGGCGTGTTCATAAATCAGTCGCTGCACCTGCCTAAAGTCCGCCTCATTAAAGGTGAAACCGCGATCACTACCCTCTAATAAATCTGCGCTAGCCATAATGTCTCACTCAGGATTCGATAAAAAAGGGCACGTTGTCGCACCCTTTTTTCTATGCATCATCGTGACTTAATTAAAACTCTTCCCAGCCATCATCCGCTTTACTGCTGGCTTGGCGTGAACGCATGGGGGTTGGCTCACCAGACACAGCACGCAGTGGCATACGTTCGACATTTTGACCAAAGCCCTTCCCGCGTGAAGACGATTTGTTGTCGACACGGAACACACCAACAGCTTGACTTAAGTTATTGGCCTGATCTTCAAGCGACTGAGCCGACGCCGCCGCTTCTTCCACCAATGCCGCGTTTTGCTGTGTGGATTCGTCCATGCTGGTAATGGCATGGCTTAACTGCATAATGCCGTTACGTTGCTCTTCAGAAGCTGAAGAAATTTCATTCATGATGCTAGCAACGCGTTGGGTTGAAGACACAATTTCCTGCATGGTTTGACCGGCAGTTTCCACCAGCTTGTAACCATTGCTAACCTTGCTGACCGACTCAGAAATCAGCTCTTTAATTTCTTTCGCGGCTGATGCCGAACGTTGTGCCAAGTTACGTACTTCACCGGCAACCACCGCAAAACCACGACCTTGTTCACCTGCACGGGCGGCTTCAACCGCTGCGTTAAGTGCCAGAATGTTGGTTTGGAAGGCAATGCCGTCAATCACGCTGATAATCTCCGCAATCTTGTTGGAAGACTCGGCAATAGCGCCCATGGTGCTAACCACTTCACTGACCACTTTACCGCCACGGTCTGCCACTTCAGACGACGTACGCGCCAACTGACTTGCTTGACTGGCGTTATCGGCGTTGTTTTTAACGGTGTTGGTTAGCTCTTCAGTACTAGATGCCGTTTGCTCTAGGCTGGCTGCTTGTGACTCGGTACGACGAGACAAGTCGACGTTACCCGAAGCAATTTCTTTAGCCGCACCGTTAATAGCGTCGGTTGCTTCACTAATGGTGGTCACAATGCTTTTTAATTGAGCTACTGTGGCATTAGCATCAGTCTTCATTTGCAAGAAAGTACCGGTGTAGTCGCGATCAATGGTCTGTGTCAAATCACCTTTTGCAAGCGAATTCAACACACGAACGACGTCTGACAGTGCGTTATCCACCGCTTCCACAAAGTTATTCAGATCCACTGCTAGGGATTTGAAGTAACCTTCTTTATTGCTGACTTCAATACGTTTACTGAAATCGCCGGCAGCAGCAGCCTCTACAATAGCTGCAACATCTTGTTCTGCAGCAATCTCGGCCGTACGGTCAACCCATTGGCATACTCGTCCTAAATAAGTGCCCGATTGATCAATAACAGGACTTGTTGATAGGCGGATAATTCGATCACCCACCATACCCTGAGCCATCTGCGGCCGCTCAAGACGGCCCGTGGTAATGGCAATTAATGCTTCATCAGTTAATGACTCAACAAGCGGCTTGCCATACAAGCTATCGACTATTTTTGAGCTTTTGAAAATGCTTTCCAGTAATGTACGACCTGAACGATTCATGTAAATCAGGTTGTTTTCTTCATTCGATACGGTCACTGGCGTTGATACATTATCCAGCGCAAAGTTCATTCGCATGGCCGCATCAGCTGTACGCTTGGTGTCCGCCATATCAAAACGCAATTTGATAAACATTGATTTAAAGGCATCTGCCATATCGCCGATTTCATCGCTACGATCTTTGTTGATTAACAGCGACATATTACCGTTGGTAATTTCAACCATTTGCTGACGAATTTTTTGCAGCGGCTTAGCGACTACGCCATAGGTTTTTTGCGAGAAGAACGCAATCAAAAAGGCGACAATACCTAGGCTGGCAAACACTGACATACTGCCTGCACTGCTGCCAAAACCTTTAATGCCCAAAAAGCCAACGGCAGCCAGTGCTAACAAAGACAAAACACTGACCCCGATCATACGACGCTTGATCGAAATGTTGGTCAGCTCATGAATTTTGCCTTTCAGGCCGGGCTGAACAATACGACCTTCGCTTAATGTCACTTTGGTTTCACCATTGCGCATTTTGCGATACAGCTCTTCGGCCTCATCAACCAAACGGCGATCCGGACGAGTACGCACCGACATATAACCGGTCATGGTGCCGTTTTGCCAAATAGGCGAAGCATTGGCCTGAACCCAATAATGATCACCGTTTTTACAACGGTTTTTCACCATGCCACTCCATGACTTACCTGACTTCAAGGTTGCCCAAAAGTCACGGAAAGCCTCTGTTGGCATGTCAGGGTGACGCAAAATATTGTGCGGCTCACCCATCAATTCAGCTTCGGTAAAACCACTCATTTCAATAAATGTGCGGTTGATATAGGTCACATTACCCTTAAGGTCGGCCTTGGACAGAATGAATTCACCGTCCGCTAAGTGACGCTCTACCCCAGTTACAGGTAAGTTAGTGCGCATAGTTGTTCTCCAGTTCTCTTTGTCTTAACGCAACGGTATTCAAGCTGCCTCGGCACTTAGGGCCATGTCGGGACTGCTCATTAATGCTTCTATATCCATCAAAATCACCATGCGCTCATTTAAGGTCGCAAGGCCTTGTATAAAGCGAGTATCCAAATCACTACTCATCGGTGGTGCTTCTTTAATTTCTTCGGGATCCAAACAAATCACGTCCGAAACAGAATCAACCACCACTCCCACCACACGGTTGGAGACATTCAAAATAATGACCACAGTGAATGCTGTGTACTCCGCAGAGCCCAATGCAAACTTCAGTCGCAGGTCGATAATGGGCACAATGGTGCCGCGCAAATTAATCACACCTTTAATAAAAGCTGGCGAGTTCACAATATGCGTGACCTTTTCGTAACCACGGATTTCTTGAACTTTCAAAATATCGATGCCGTACTCTTCGCTACCTAAGGCAAAGGTCAGTAACTCCTTGCCATTTTCGGATTGAGTGCCATCAACCATGGTTTTTTTCTCCGACATACTTCCTCCTAACTCACCAAAGCCAACGGCGCTGAGCGACGACCTAAACGAACGGTTTCTGAGACATCCAAAATCATGGAAACACTGCCATCACCCATGATGGTGGCCGCCGAAATACCCGGCACCTTGCGGTAATTTGATTCAAGACTTTTGATCACGACTTGGCGCTGACCCAACAGCTCATCGACAAATAAAGCCGCACGACCGAGTTCGGTATCAACAATCACCAAGATGCCGTCTTCCGGGTGTTTCTGTGCAGGGACTAGGCCAAACACTTCATGTAGCGCAATCATCGGTAGGTATTCGCCACGCACATAAACCAGTCGGCCTTGGCCAGCAATAAACTTGATGTCACTCGCTGCGGGGCGTAAAGACTCAATAATCGCGGTCATCGGTACGATATAGAGTTGGTCGCCAACACCGATGGACATGCCATCCATAATGGCCAAGGTCAGCGGCAAACGAATGGTAATGGTGGTGCCGTGTCCAGTTTCTGAAGCGATATCAACACGCCCGCCTAGGCTTTCAATATTGCGGCGTACCACGTCCATGCCGACACCACGACCGGACACATCAGACACCACATCAGCGGTGGAAAAGCCTGGCGCAAAAATCAATCCCCAGACTTCCTGATCCGCAGGGTTTTCCGACACAGCCAAACCGCGCTCACGCGCTTTATTTAAAATACGATCACGATTAAGACCTGCACCATCATCTTTAATTTGAATAATGACGCTGCCACCTTGATGGAAGGCAGACAAGGTCAATATGCCCTTGGCGGATTTTCCACTTTCAAGACGTTGGTCCGGCATTTCAATGCCGTGATCTACGCTGTTGCGAATTAAATGTGTCAGTGGATCGGTAATTTTTTCAATCACACCACGGTCTAGCTCGGTGGCTTCACCAAAGGTGCGCAATTCAATTTGTTTGCCCAACTGGCCCGCCAAATCGCGCACCAAGCGTGGAAAGCGGCTAAATACAGAGCTCACCGGCAGCATGCGTATGCTCATGACCGACTCTTGCAGCTCACGTGTGTTGCGCTCTAATTGCTGCAAACGTTCGTATAAGCGCTCGTTTTCAATGAATTCAACTTGTGCAGTTTGTGCCAACATGGACTGGGTAATCACCAACTCACCCACCAAGTTAATGAGCTGATCGACTTTTTCCACGCCAACCCGAATCGATGTTGTTGCTGCAGATGAAGTGCTCACTTTGGCTGTGACCGCATCACTCACTTCGACTGCTTCAATCACTTTAGGCTTTTGCTCAATGGCTGTGTTTTCGCCACTGGCTAACTTCTGAATTGCGCTACAAATGCTTTTGATATCAGCCTCATCTACCGCTTCACCACCTTGGTGAAACGCCAGCTGATTACGCAATAAGTCTTTTGCCACTAAGGTGACATCAACAATTTCCTCAGTCAGTGCCAGTTCTTTCTTACGGACACGATCCAGCAAGGTTTCCAACTCATGGGTAACTGCTGCCATATCGGGAAAACCAAAGGTGGAAGCACTACCTTTAATGGAATGTGCGGCCCGAAAAATGGCATTAAGTTGCTCGTCTTCCGGATTGCCCACATCAAGGGCCAGCAGTAACGACTCCATGCTATCGAGGTGTTCCTGCGCCTCTTCAAAGAAGATGGCGTGAAACTCACTCATATCCATATCGTTACTCATCGCACTCTCCAAGCTTCCACTTACAGTAAATAAAAGCTCAACTTGCCCGGCGCATAACCATCCACATCCACCGCAATGTGCAAGGCCTGCTTTTCATTGCCAGAAGCTAAAGTGCCCTGACCGATGTCTTTTTGGCTTAAGGTGACGCGATCGTTGTCACGGTTAGCAAAAAGACGTGACAACACGTTCAAAACCTCGGCATACAACTCAGTGAAGGTTTCATCCAGCTTGCCGCTTTGAATGTTTTCTTTGGCAACACCCGCTGGAATAAGTGCAAACGCTGCCGAAGATGAGGCGGCAAATCCAATGTCTGCACGCACAGCAGCGACCATGCTGCCATCGCCAGAAACATAAGCACCGGCGTATGACAAAGGCACTGCCGGTGCAGCCGTAGTCGATACATCAATTTCACGGCGAAAAAATGTCTTCAGCAGTTGTTCAACTTCACTAATGGTTGGAAGGCTAGCCATGTCGCAACTCCTCAGTGAATAATGTCGTCTAAGGCGCGCTGGAAATCATCCGGAGTAAATGGCTTGCCAATCAGAAATGAGGAGCCAGCGCTTTCTGCTAATACACGCATTTCTGGGCTAATTTCGGTGGTGACAAAACCAAAGGTGGTATCAATGCCGGCTGCGCGAATTTCTTGCAGCACTTCAATGCCAGTACGACCCGGCATGTTCCAATCTGAAATCACTAAGTCCGGATCATCCCGATGAATGGCATCAAAGGCTTCATTACCATCAGCCGCTTCAATAATGTCGTGCCCACGAAAGCCAGCCTGTTTAAGCATGTGGTTAATCACCAAACGCATGGCTTTACTGTCATCAGCAATTAGAATTTTCATCGCAAGCACCCTTTTGTAAACCTGTTCTGTATGGCAATGAGATTGCTACAGTTCAATTCAAAAGTGTGTCGAGCTTTGGTATCGCAGAGGGGGTTTAGATCAGGTAATTTGCAAGCAAGTGTAGAAGGTTTGTATCAAGTAGCATGACCTTGTAAAAAATAGGGCTTTATCGCTGCACCATGTTTCGTGCAGCCTCAGCAAAGGCTTTAGCCGCCGCACCATCATCAACTTCATCAAGCGCTGGCACCGCAAATGGCACCGTTATGCCTTTTTGACAGGCTGGACGTTCTTTCATGGCATCTAACCAGCGACGTAAGTTCGGTAAGTTATCGATGCTAACACCCGACCAACGGTAGGTACGTACCCAACACCAGTTAGCAATGTCAGCAATAGTGAAGTCGTCACCAGCCAACCACTGGCTTTGCGCCAAACGTGCATCCAGAACTTCAAACAAACGACGGCATTCATTCTGGTAACGGTCGATGGCCACCGGAATGCGCTCCGGCAAATAGCGATGAAAGACATTGGCCTGTCCCATCATGGGGCCAACACCGCCCATTTGGAACATTAACCATTGCAAGGCCGCAAAACGCCCTGCCGTATCAGTAGGCAATAAGCGCCCGGCTTTTTCGGCCAAATAAATCATGATGGCACCTGACTCAAATATCACTAAGTCATTTGCATCATGGTCAACAATCACCGGAATTCGGCCGTTTGGGTTTTTCGCTAAAAATTCAGGCTGCTTTTGCTCATTCGCCATCAGGTTAATGCTTTCCACCTGATATGGCAGACCCAGCTCCTCTAATAACACCGATACTTTCCAACCATTCGGCGTAGGCGCGGTATAGAGCGTGATCATGACTAAACCTCTTAGCTGCCGGGGATGACAAAAACACCAATGAGAACGGCATGACACGCTGCGCCAGCAGCCACAAACACATGCCAAATAGCGTGGGTAAATCGATATTGTTTAGCCGCGTAAAAGCCAGCGCCTAAGGTAAAGCACAGGCCACCAGCCAATAGCAGCCAAAAGCCGGTTCGGTCTAAGGACTGCCATAAGTCATAAATGAGGAACATCGATAACCAACCCATTAATAGGTAGGTCACTAGGGATAAGCGCTGAAAGCGGTGAATGAAGTACAACTTAAACACCACACCACTAATGGCAATAGCCCAGATCAACCACAACATGATGGTGGCGGCAAAGGAGTCCAACGTGATCATCAGTAAAGGGGTGTATGTGCCGGCAATCAATAAATAGATCGCGCAATGATCAAGTCGCTTCAAAACGGCCTTGGTACGTGTGTGCGTGATGCTGTGATAAAGCGTTGACGCCAAGAACAACAGCACCAAACTCGCACCGTAAATCGCAACACCAATCAGTTCGCCTACCGACAAAGTCGGCATGCCTTTCACTAACATCAGGGTGATAGCAACAATACTCGCTGCAGCTGCTAAACCATGGGTAACAGCATTGGCTACTTCTTCTTCAGGACTATAAGCAGCCGGTGCTTTACTCATAGGCTAATGCCTTCGGTAGGAACTGGTTCAGTCACCTCATCACAGTAGCTAGGTGGCAAAGATTCCAGTGTTTCGGCGGTCTCATAACCAAGGGCCTTGGCCGCAGCAAGTTGATTTGCCGTTATACGAAAAAGATGAATCCGGCCGCTATCCGCACCGCACATTTGAATGCGCATTGCGCCATCATGAGCAACTTGGCCACAGCGTGCGGCAACACCTGCGTTAGCTAGTTCAGCCTCGGCCTGAGCTAATGAAACTCCGCTTGAGGACTCACATTGCAGAGCTTGTGCACTGCGATAAACCTGCACAGCAGGCTCTTGAGTAGAAACAACCGATCGGGACTGGCAAGCCGTTAAAGCTACTGCCGCAATTAACAAGGTCATAAATCCCGACTTATTCACAATACGCATCCAAAAAGCTCCTGAAAACTGGCCTGATTAAAGCATGCCAAGGCGCGCGGGGGAACCTTAATAAATACCTGCTTCTAAACCAGCCGATAGCGTCATACTTAAGTCTTCAACTTGGTTCACAAAGTCTTCTTGCCACGGCCCTTTTAACACAACCGGTGGCTGCACCCAAGTCCAGCGCAAGCCGGTAACAATGGTCTTTATTGCGCGCTCAGTACCGGTGCCATCATGCCCAGCACGAATATAAAGCGCACATGGCAAGCCTTGTTTTTTTTCCAATACGGGGTAATAACAACGATCAAAAAAGTCTTTCAGCGCCCCGCTCATATAGCCTAAGTTTTCGGTTGTACCCAGCAAAATAGCATCGGCGTTAAGCACATCGTCTGGCTGAGCTTGAAGTGGCGCTATAACCTTGACGGACACCCCATCGATATCAGGATGGCTGGCACCTTTGAGCGCAGCATCAACCAAACGCTGAGTATTTTCAGATGGCGCATGTGCCACAATTAATAAGCATTTAGACATTGCGTTAAGCCTGTCGATAGCCCTGTAAAATAGCTTGCACGGCACTTTCAGCAGCCTGCAAACCACCCTCCATATAACCATACCATTGTGTGGCGGCTTCAGTGCCAGCAAAGTGAATCGGGCCAATCCTTTTGTTGCGTACGGCACCGTGCTTCGTCCACACACCAGGGCCCATTAACGCCGCATAACAACCGCGAACCCAAGACTGCGCACGCCAATCCTTATCGACATATTCAATAGGTCCAAGTGCGAGCTCTCCAAAATACTCAGCAAAGCACGATAGCACTTCCGCTTGGCGATCAGACGCTGATTGTGCGCCCCAATGACGTGCTTGGTCAGCCTCAATAAAGCCCATTAATAAGCCACTGGATTTCCCATCTTCCGTATTATCAAAGGTAATACGTACACTACGATGGGTAGCCACAGTCTGGCCGGACAACCCCTGTTCACGCCAAAATGGGCTTTTATATTGCGCAACACACTTAATGCTTGCACCGGCTGGCATAGCTTGCCAAAGCGCCATACGCTCTGCCCCTACGGTTGGGCTAAAGCTAATGTCTTTTAATTGATTAGGCGGAATAGCCAAAACTAAGTGTTGTGCTTCAAAACGTCCTTTATGTGTGTTGACACACACGCCACTGTCGTCCCATTCGATATCAGTCACGCCATGTGACAACTTAATGCGAGCACCTAACTCATGGGCCATACGATGGCATATGCCAACGCTGCCACCATGGATTCGGTCTTGCTGTGCACCACCCTGTACAGCCAGTAAATGACTAAAGCTAGTGCCGGAGCGAGCATAAAATAACGCGTGAAGCAAAGAGATTTGCTCGGGCTCAGCAGCAAATACAGCACCAACACTGGTGGCAAATAGTTCATAGGCATAACCATAGCCACAGTGTTTATGCGCCCAGTCTGCCAAAGTTTGCCGGTCATATTCAGCGGCTTTTGGGTGTGACCATGGTTTTGCGGGATCAATGCTAGAAGCCAAGCGATCGAGGCGCCATAACACCCATCCCAACTGACTTAGTACCAGTGGATTAACTGCCGGGATGGTGCCGCGGTAACGTTTTTGCTGTGATGGGCGTACCAACAAATTATCGCCATGATTCCACAGCGGATAGGTTTGCAAATTTAGCTGCGCAATGAGTTGATACATGCGGTGCTGGCCAGGACCTACCCACTGCCCGCCGACATCCACCGTGTCACCATTGGCAAACACGTGATTGGCCATGCGGCCACCGACACGATCATTGGCTTCTAATACCGTGACCTGATAACCAAAAGAGCGCAGCAAGCGTGCAGCATACAGACCCGATATGCCGGCACCGACAACAATGACTTGCGTGGTTTGACTCACAAGGCCGCCAAGCCTCGTTGGCAGTCTGCGATTAAGTCATCAATATCTTCCAAACCAACCGCAATACGAATCAGGCCTTCGGAAATGCCTGCCGCCGCTTTGGCCTCAGGGCTCAAACGACCATGCGTAGTCGATGCTGGGTGTGTAATCGTCGTTTTGCAATCGCCCAAATTGGCAGTAATTGACATGACTTCGGTGGCATCAATAAACGCCCAGGCAGCATCTCGTCCACCAGCGAGCTCTAGCGATAACACCCCGCCAAAACCACGCTGTTGGCGTTTCACCAAGTCATGCTGTGGGTGTGTTGGCAAACCACAATAATGTACCTTGGCAATACTAGTCTGCTGACTTAACCACTGAGCCAGCTGCAAGGCACTGCGTGAATGAGCCTCCATACGCAGGCGCAACGTTTCCAAACCCTTCAGAAACACCCAAGCATTAAATGGGCTCATGCTGGGCCCACAAGTACGCACCACACCATAGATTTCTTCTAATAGGTCTGTTGGACCGACCACGGCACCACCTAAGCAGCGGCCTTGTCCATCTAAATACTTAGTAGCCGAATGAATGACTAAATCCGCACCTAGTGCTAAAGGACGCTGCAGCGCTGGTGTGCAAAAGCAATTGTCTACCGCTAATAAGGCACCTTGGGCATGTGCAATTTCTGCCAAAGCGGAGATATCCGCAATTTCACCCAAGGGGTTGCTGGGTGTTTCTACAAACAAGAGTCGGGTAGCCGGTGTCATCGCTTGCGCCCATGCGCTGACATCCGATAACGGCACAAACGTGGTGTTAATACCAAACTTAGCGGCGTATTTTTCTAACAGCACATTGGTGGTGCCAAACAGACTTTGTGAGGCCAACACATGGTCGCCAGCTTTTAACAAACCCAACACCATGGCCAAAATGGCGGCCATACCTGAGCTAGTTGCTACCGCCCGCTCACCACCTTCTAATGCCGCTAAACGCTCTTCAAAACCACGCACAGTTGGGTTGGTAAAGCGCGAGTAAATATTGCCTTTTTCAGTGCCGCCAAAACGTGCGGCAGCTTCAGCAGCCGAGGCAAATACAAATGACGAGGTTAAAAATAGGGCTTCAGAATGCTCCCCCTGCTCGCTGCGGTAATTTCCCGCACGCACAGCCAAGGTATCAAACCCGCTCAGTGCAAAGCTTTCGTCATCCATTTATATCGCCTCTGTTGGAGCATCAGCCGTTAGATAAATCAACGATATCAACAACACGTGTATTGCCGGATTTGGCACTGTCGTTACGTGATGCTTGTAAATCATCTAAGTAGGCTTCATTAATATCACCGGTAACATATTCACCGGTGAAAACCGAGCAATCAAAGTCAGTGATGTCACTGTTACCTTCGCGTGCGGCAGCAATTAAGTCATCAAGCTTTTGGTAAATCAGTGCATCGGCACCAATTAACTCACACACTTCTTGTTCAGTACGGCCGTATGCAATCAGCTCGTCTTTCGCTGGCATATCAATACCATATACGTTCGGGTACTTCACTGCAGGTGCTGCAGACGCAAAGTACACTTTGTTTGCGCCGGCATCACGTGCCATCTGGATAATCTCTCGGCAGGTGGTACCACGCACAATCGAGTCATCCACTAACAACACATTTTTGCCTTGGAACTCAAGTTCAATGGGATTGAGTTTCTGACGCACTGATTTTTTACGCTGACCCTGGCCCGGCATAATAAAGGTCCGGCCAATATAGCGATTCTTCATGAATCCTTCGCGATACTTCACATTCAAGTGATTCGCTAATTCCAGCGCTGAAGTACGGCTGGTGTCAGGAATCGGAATCACCACATCGATATGCAAGTCGGCAAAGTCACGCTGAATGGTCTGCGCCAAACGCTCGCCCATACGCAGACGTGCTTTATAAACCGAAATATTGTCCATGATGGAGTCAGGGCGTGCGAAATAAACCAACTCAAAAATACACGGGGTATAGCTTGGTTTTTCAGCACACTGACGGGTGTGAATTTTGCCATCCATCGACAAAAATACGGCCTCGCCCGGCAGCAAGTCACGAACCACCTTAAAGCCTAAGGAAGTAATGGCTACTGACTCAGAAGCAATAATGTATTCCTTGCCTAGCGGGGTATCACGCTCACCAAAAATCGCTGGACGAATACCGTGTGGGTCACGAAAACCTACAATACCATGGCCGGTAATCATCGATACAACGGCATAAGCACCTTTGCATCGACGATGTACGCTGGCAACCGCCGCAAAAATATCGTCAATGCTAGGTGACATTTTGCCGCGAGCTTGTAGCTCATGGGCAAACACATTCAATAATACTTCTGAGTCGGAATCGGTATTTACATGACGCAAATCAGCACGATAAATGTCTTCAGCCAACTCTCTAGCATTCGTTAAATTGCCGTTATGCGCCAAGGTAATGCCATAGGGCGAATTCACATAAAAAGGCTGAGCCTCGGCTGAGCTTGATGAGCCCGCTGTTGGGTAGCGCACGTGGCCAATACCAAAATTACCCGCCAAACGAAGCATGTGACGGGTATGAAACACATCACGCACCATGCCATTTTCTTTGCGCAAAAATAACCGCCCGCCTTCGGTGGTCACAATGCCAGCGGCATCTTGGCCACGGTGCTGCAATACGGTTAAAGCATCATATAGCGCTTGATTAACGGCTGACTTGCCCGCAATAGCGACAATTCCACACATAAAGACCTCGTTATTAGTCGATGCGCTCAGCGGCATCCACTGGCTTGGCCGATTTGACCACGTCGAGCACCTGACCCTGTAGGTCACGCGCGATGGATTCATATGACAAAAAGGTTTTCGGCAAGGTTGCGTCAATAAACCAACGATCACTTTTCACAAAGGGAGCCATCAAGATTAACGCCACTAAAACCAGCACAGCACCACGCATGGCACCAAAAATACCGCCAAAGAAACGATCGAATAAGCTTAAACCACCGGCACGAACCATCAGGCTCATGGCATGAGCAATTAGGCTACAACTGAGTAAAGTGCCTAAGAATAAGCTGCCATAGGCCATGACCATGCGTACTGATGGTGTCGCAACCCAGTCGGCCAACCATATAGCAACCGGCTCATGAAACCAGCGAGCGACTAAAATTGCCAACACCCAGCCAGCTAAGGAAATAACTTCGCGAACCAAGCCACGACCAAAACCGATAATTAAGGACACGACTAGGATACCCAGAATGATCCAATCGGCAGGATGCAAATCGATCAAGTTAGCCATCCGTTTTTGAGACAGGAAATGAAGTGCGAATCATAGCAATGACAGGCACTAAAAGTCATGCGCTTATGGCCGGTACGGCATAATGATCGCATCCATTTTGAGTGAATCATCAGCCAGCACTTTATCACGAGTGTTTTCGGCAACCGCTCGGTCTAATTCTGGGCCAATAATGACTCGCCATACATTGTTACCGGCCGACAAACTAGCGCGATAACCTTTAGCACGTAGTTTCTCCACTGCTGCATCGGCGTTGGCTTTATTGCTCAAACTAGCAATTTGTACTACCCAAGCTGAAGGCAAGGTTGTTGCTGCCGCTGTAGTTTTGCGAGCCTCTTCGGCTTTTTTAGCGTCGGCGGTGACTACTGATTCTGCTTTAGGCTCAGCCGCAGGTTTAGGTGCTGGCTCAGTTTTAACTACAGGCGCAGGCGCTGCAGCTGGCTTAGGCGCGGGAGCAACTGCTGGCGCTGGTGCGGCGACTGGTTTTGGCGCCGCTGTCGTTACTGGCTTAGGCTCAGGCGCCTTAACAGGTGTCACGAGGCGAAATTGTTCTTGTACCTCGCTCACCGGCTCATCAGCCGTCACTTGCGGCGGCTGGATAGGATAAAACGTTGGCTCACCATGGCTGGCACTAATATCGGTTTCCAATCGTTTGGCATCATTGGCAGTCGCTGGAGCCACGTCATTTAAATCAGGTAGCACCGGTGCAGCGGGAATCATCGGTGGCTCTAAAGTGCGCACACCAGCACCAGAAAACAGTAGCGGCAAAAACAAAATGGCCGCAGCAAATACCACCACAGCACCTAACAGTCGTTTTTTTCCTGCCGAATCCATTACTTATCCTCAAGCGGCAATACCGCCGAAACTGTCAAAAATGAACCAAACACCACAATCCTATCGGCTGGCTGAGCCTGCTCTTTAGCTGTAGTCATTGCGCCTGCCACTGTGTCATGGACATACAGTGATGACAATAATTTTTGCCCTTGAGACTGCAACAATTCCGCTAGTGAATCTGCAGAAAAAGCGCGTGGGCCCGGCAAGTTAGCAACATGCCATATATCAACGAACGGCAGCGATAAACGAATGACTTCATCTATATCTTTATCGGCCAACATGGCAAACACCGCATGTGTTTTACCTTGAGGCCAGTTACCTAGCTGTTGCCATAGTCGCTTCACCCCATGCGGGTTATGGCCTACATCAAGCCATGTCGCTGGCAAGCCTTCTAAACGTTGCGCCCTGCCCGCAATAAAGGCCGAGCCTAATCCTGCCTGAATCGCTGTCAGGTCAATTACAACACCCACATGTTTATTTAGCGCTGAAATCGCTGCCAATGCCGTTGCCGCGTTTTCTGGCAATACCGAAAACGCCGGTAAATTGTTGAAAGACTGCCCCAGCCCCTGCCATGAGCTGCAATCAATCTCAGCCCAATCAAAGTCACGGCCACGCTGATACACCGGTCCAGCACGATATGCTGCAGCAGCGTCAAACAGCGCCTGATCTGGACTGAGCTCACCTAAGATCACCGGGCGATCAGCACGCATAATCCCTGCTTTTTCGCGTGCAATTTCTGCTCGGGTATCACCCAGCCAAGCTTGATGGTCTAAATCAACGTTGGTAATCACTGCTATGGATGGATCAACGAGATTGACCGCATCCAAGCGCCCGCCTAAGCCTACTTCCAGCACTAGCAAATCGGGGTCAACGGCCTTAAACCAATGCAATGCTGCCAGTGTGGTGTGCTCAAAATAGGTTAATGACACCTCGCCTCTGACACCATCCACCGCATTTAATGACTGCACCAAGGCCGCATCTGTAATGCAGACACCGTTGCAGCGAATACGTTCATTGAAGTGCACTAGATGTGGAGATGTGTAGGTCGCAACGCGCAGGCCTGCTGCTTGCGCAATAGCGGCAATGGTGGTCACTGTTGAGCCTTTACCATTGGTGCCCGCCACGGTGATGACCGGACAAGCATGTTGGCGTAGTGACAATCGATCAGCTACTTGACCCACACGATCAAGGCCTAAATCAATACTGACCGGATGGCGCTGTTCTAGCGCATCCAGCCATTGCGAAACTAAATGAAAAGTCATGAAGCCCAACTAGACGGGGTGATGTACCAACTTAGCCAATAAGCGAAACAAGGTATCCCGCATGGCGTGTCGATGAATAATGATATCCACGGTGCCGTGCTCTAACAAAAACTCCGAACGCTGAAAGCCTTCAGGCAGTTTTTGGCGAACGGTTTGCTCAATCACACGTGGCCCAGCAAAGCCTATTAGGGCATAAGGCTCAGCGGCGTTAATGTCACCTAACATGGCAAGACTGGCTGACACACCGCCATACACCGGGTCTGTCAACACGGAAATATACGGAATACCGGCTTGTTTTAAGCGTTCTAAAGCAGCTGATGTACGGGCCATTTGCATCAAAGAAAACAGCGCTTCCTGCATACGAGCACCGCCCGACGCAGCAAAACAAATCAACGGTACGCGATTGGCCAAACAGTATTCTGCCGCCGCCACAAAACGACTACCAACCACTGACCCCATGGACCCACCCATGAACTCAAATTCAAATGCCACCACCACCACGGGCAGTTCACAAATACTGCCCTTCATCACAATCAGGGCATCTTTTTCATTGGTTTGCGCTTGTGCGTCTTTTAAGCGATCAACATAACGCTTGGAATCTTTGAAGTGCAAGATGTCGACCGGCTCTAATTCACCAGCTAACTCTTCACGACCTTCCGGGTCTAAGGTCAAATCAATCCGTTTGCGAGCATTGATGCGCAAGTGGTGATTACACTTTGGGCATACGTGCTGATTGCGTACAACTTCCGCTTCATACAAAACGGATTCGCATTTTGGACACTTACGCCAAACCCCTTCCGGTACAGAGGCACGACGCTCAGTTGCGGGCTGCCCTACATTCGGCAGAATTCGCTCAAGCCAACTTGAACTCATAAAAACTCCAGTGATCCCAGCTCAAAAAACTGACATCGCCTTAAATCGAATCGATGGCTGCTCGCATTGGCGCCAAAATTGCCGTCAATGCGGCAGGAATTTCCTGTGTGCGCCCTTGATGAGCCCCTAAACACTGCACTAATACTGAGCCAACAACGACACCATCAGCATGCTTTGCAACTGCGGCAGCTGACACTGCATCCTTGATACCAAAACCGACGCCAATCGGCAATGCAGTCAGACTACGTAATTCGTTTATACGACGACTAACGGCCTCAACATCAAGACTTGCCGAGCCGGTAACACCGTTTAATGACACGTAATATACATAACCACGAGCAGCCGCCAAAATACGTTTGGCGCGAGCCATTGTCGTGGTCGGTGCTAACAAATAAATAGGGTCTATACCGCAACGCTCATATTCAACGGAAATGTCTTCTGCCTCTTCTGGTGGCAGGTCAACAATCAGCACGCCATCAACACCAGCTGCTGCTGCGGCAGTGGCAAATTTGGCATAACCCATAATCTCAACCGGGTTTAAATAACCCATCAACACCACCGGTGTGCGGTCATTTTGCTGGCGAAATTCAGCAACCATCGCCAGCACATGGGTCAAGCTAACATGATGCGCCAAGGCACGCTCATGACCTTGTGTAATTACCGGGCCATCGGCCATTGGGTCAGAAAATGGCACGCCCAGCTCAATCACATCGGCACCAGCAGCAACTAATGCATGCATCGCATCAACTGTTACGGAAGGCTCGGGATCACCTGCGGTAATGTAAGGAATTAGCGCCTTTCGGCCACTGGCTTTGAGTTCAGCAAAATAAGAAGACAAACGGCTCACAGCTTAGACCTCAATGTTTTCGATTTTAGCGACCGTCATCAGGTCTTTGTCGCCACGGCCAGACAAGTTACAAATAATGATCTGATCAGGACGCATGGTAGGCGCAAGCTTTTCAACATAAGCCAAGGCATGACTGGATTCCAGCGCTGGGATAATACCTTCTGTGCGCGTTAAACGATGGAATGCAGTTAAGGCCTCTTCATCGTTAATTGGCACATACTGCACCCGACCTATGTCTTTTAACCAGCTGTGTTCAGGGCCTACGCCTGGATAATCCAGACCTGCTGAAACCGAATGCGTTTCAATGATTTGGCCGTCATCATCACTCATCAAATACGTACGATTGCCATGTAATACACCCGCACGACCTGCATTTAACGGTGCGGAATGTTGGCCAGCGCCCGCTGCAATGCCGTGCCCTGCGGCTTCAACACCAAACATTTCGACGGATTCGTCGGCTAAGAATGGGTGGAACAAACCGATAGCATTCGAGCCACCACCAACACAGGCCACCAACGCATCTGGTAACTTGCCGGCTTGATCTAAACACTGGCGACGAGCTTCACGGCCAATCACTGACTGAAAATCACGAACCAGCATAGGGTAAGGATGAGGACCTGCGACAGTACCAATAATGTAGAAGGTGTTATCAACATTAGTTACCCAGTCACGCATGGCTTCATTAAGCGCATCTTTCAGCGTTTTTGAGCCCGAAGTCACTGGCACTACTGTCGCGCCGAGTAACTTCATGCGATAGACATTAGCGGCCTGACGCTGCACGTCTTCGGCACCCATATACACTACACATTCCATACCTAAGCGCGCGGCAATTGTGGCCGTCGCTACGCCATGCTGACCGGCACCGGTTTCCGCAATAATGCGTGTTTTACCCGAGAGCTTGGCCAGCAAGGCCTGACCTATGGTGTTATTAATTTTATGTGCGCCGGTGTGATTTAAGTCTTCACGCTTTAGGTAAATTTGCGCACCGCCTAACTCACGAGTCCAGCGCTCTGCCAAATAGAGCGGTGACGGACGCCCAACGTACTGCGCCAAGTCATGGTCAAATTCGGCCAAAAACTCAGGATCATTTTTTAACTTGGCATAAAGTTGATCCAAGTCATCCAACGCTGCCATCAAGGTTTCTGATACAAAACGGCCGCCATGGCGACCAAAGCGACCGCGGGCATCTGGAAACTGGGCGTAATCGACCGCACTTGCGTCTGCCGGGGTTCGAGCGTGTGTCATAGTGAGCGAACTCCTGCCATAAATGCATTAATTTTACTGGCATCTTTGATGCCATGAGAATATTCAACGCCGCCGCTAACATCCACGGCAAACGGCTTAGTACTGCGAATCGCTAAACCAACATTATCGGCCGTTAATCCACCTGCCAAAATCAATGGTTTAGCCGACTGTTGTGGCACCTGCTGCCAATTAAATTGATGTCCAGTACCACCCGGTGCTGACGGGTGCCAAGCGTCTAACAAAAAGCCATGCGCATCTGGCCATGCCAACATTCGAGCAGCCACATCATCTTCCGGTCGAACACGTAGCGCCTTAATCCAAGGCTTGCCAAAGCTTGCACAAAAGGCATTGTCTTCTTCGCCGTGAAACTGCAGTAGCGACAACGGTAGTTCAGTCAGCACGGTGCGCACATATTCTGCGTCAGCATCAACAAACAAACCAACTGTGCTGACAAAAGGAGCCGTTGCCATGACTAAGGGCGAAGCCTGCTCTACTGTTACTGCACGAGGGCTGGGCGCATAAAATACAAACCCTAACGCATCGGCACCAGCGTTCACCGCGGCATCCACATCAACAAGGCGAGTAATGCCGCAGATTTTGACACGGGTGCGTGAAAGGTCACGAGTGGACAAGGTCTATATTCCGCCAGTACAAGAAGGTTTGAAGTGTAGCAAAAGAAAACGCCAACAACAGCTAGTTACAGCCGTTGTTGGCGTTTGTTCAACTGTGATTAAGACTTACGAATTTTCTTAATCAGTTTAGCAATCAGGCCAGCGATGGCAAAGCCAAGAATAAAGAATAAAATAAGTACGCGCGTAAAGTACTCATGTGGTTTTAATTTTGACTCGGACACCATTTCATCACTAGCTGAAGCTGACATATCCAATGCATCATCGACTGTACTGGTATCGTCAAAAACTGGTTCCGCCACGATGTCTTGCTCAATGTCCAAAGCAGAGCCATCTGTAGAAGTAGCATCAAATGCAGCCACGTCATTGGTAACTATAGGCTCTTCGGCAACAAACTCCTGCTCCGAGGCGGGAACTGAAATCGGTGTTGCAATTGGTACAGGCACAGGTGCCACTTTTTCTACTATCGGTTTTGACTCAGCTGGCAATGCCAGCATTGGACTACCTGAGCCAAGTGCAGCTGAAACTTTATGCCAAGTTACCGTGCTACCAGCTCGCAGCTCAACCACAAAGTCTACGTTGCTAGCTGATACGGGACGTGTGGAATTTAATCGTGCAACAAAACTACTACTATCCTTATTAAGCACTCTTGCAAACGAACCATCAGCCCATGCTGGGCGCTGCAAGCCAAAACGCTCATGGTCAGTTTCATCAGCGACGCGCATTAAGACATCATTGAGCCGAGCACCCTGCAGATCGATTAGCTCAACGTCCATGCGCAAAGGCTTATTCGCTGAAGAGTATGCAGAAACTTGACCAATATTAACGGCCAATGCAGGACTAGTCGCAAAAGAAGCAGAAAGCAGTAGTACTGACAAAAAACGACCCATAGCAGGCTCCAACCTAATTTTTGTTATTGAGGGTGATTATCAAAGCAATGTCCCAAGTAATACAATGCCATTCATCTTTGTCATGAAGAAACTTTATTCAACGGCCAAGCCGCTAACCAGGATGGTCCTAACGTGTCAGCAGGCAAAGTAAGCCCGGGCAAATCATAACCCGCATGAACAAAATATAGGCCATCAGGCGGTGCTGTTACTCCGCCCAATGTGCGATCACGCCCCGCTAACACCTCAGATGCCCATGACACAGGTGCTTTCCCCTCACCAATCGCCAGCAGCACACCCGCGATATTACGCACCATATGATGCAAGAAACCATCAGCCTGAATATCTAGACGAATCAATGGCCCCTGTTGCTCAACATGCAAAAAGTGCACGTCACGGACAGGGCGATTCGACTGACAGGCCACTGAACGATAAGCATTAAAGTCATGCACACCGACCAAAGACGCCGCCGCTGCAGCCATTAGATCAACGTTCAGTGGCTGATAATGCCAAGTGGCGCGACCAGCAAGTAAGCTGGAACGATGAGGATGGTTATAAATAATGTAATTGTAGCGACGAGACGTCGCCTTAAAGCGCGCGTGAAAGTTTTCATCAACGGGCACAATCCAACGCACACTGATGGACTCTGGCAAACAAGAGTTCACGCCCATCAACCAATTTCGAATGGCTCTGGGGGCGTCACTATCAAAGTGAGCAATCATGCCAGAAGCATGCACACCAGCATCCGTTCGGCCGGCACCATGCACTGCCACCCGGTGATTAGCCACTCGACTAAAGGCTTGCTCTAGCGTTTCTTGCACACTGATGACACCCGCCTGCTGCGTTTGCCATCCTTTGTAGGCACGACCATCAAACTCAACTGCAAAAGCATAACGCTGCAAAATCACCTCAACCCAATTTTGCCAAAAGCTCTCTGGCAGTTTCGCGCTGAGCCTCATTACCCTGCTCGGCGACCACTGTTAACAAATGCCGTGCACTATCATCCAACTTCATTTCGATATAAGCCTGCGCCAAATCCAAACGAGTTTGCTGAGCCTGCTCTTGCGCATCTGTCATGAAGTCGTATTCGTCGTCATCAGGATCAATACTTTCTGCTAAAGGCACATAGGCAGCAGACTCAACCGGTGTTAAATCCTCAACTGTCTCAGCTGCAACAGCAGTTGCAGACACAACCGGATCTTGTCGATCAGACACAACAATCACCGGCGCTGGCTGGCGATTAAATAATCGATCATACAAATACATGAGCAGCAAAAATACCATCACTAAAAAGGCTAAGAACCAGGCAAAAAGCGTGTGGCCTGGAATTGCTGCAAACCAAGACTTAGCGGCAGACTCTTTGGCATCATCAAGCAAAGCGGCTACAGGCTCAGCATCTGCTTCCTCAACAAATTCGTTAATCTCAGTTAGCTGCCCCGTCATAGCGGCTAAGCGCTCATCGACAACCTGCAAGCGCTGCTCTAAATCAGTACTTTCTGCTTTTACGTCGACCAGTCGCTGGCGCAGCTCTTCGCGACGATCAGTCAGTTCTTGCCCGCGCTCAATAAGCCCTTGACGTACAACTGCATCAGCGTCTGCTGCCTCTCCTTCCCCCGCGCTACCACCCGCACTTGCTCCTTCACCAACTAAGGTCAATGTGATTTCTTGAGGTGTAGTATTTGTGTCAGATGAAAGCGGAATTGACTCATCACCAACAACAACTGCCTGACTAGCTGTGTCAGTCACAGATGATGCCTGCACTAACCAATCTTGTGCCGCCTGCGCATCAGAAATCGGAAGCGTATCAACACTGGGTAAGGTCAATCGTGCATCCCGGCGCAATAAATTAGGATTACCATTGATGAATGCACGAGGATTTTGCTCAGCAATAACTTGAGCTTTTTGAGCCAACGTCAGCCCCTGCGCCTGCCAATCATTCGCAATTTGACTCAAGGTATCGCCAGTGCGTACATGCACTTGATCGCCACGAACAGGAATAACTACATTAGCTGCAGGCTCACTGGCTGCAGCATCCACAAACGGACGTGCTTGTGGTGATGACGGCACAACGGACATTACAACTGGTGGAGTCGCTTTGATAATATGACTAGTCACAGCTGGCGCTTGTGTGGCAGGTAGACGTACACCCACCTGCTGAACACGAAGTCGTCCAGGCCACGAAAATTCCAATAATAAAGTAGCCAGGTTTGTGTTTGGTGAATACGGTGCGTCAATCATGATACGTGTGCGTTCAGCACCAAGCGACTGCACTAAAAACTGCGCCTGATCCGCCCAATCCGGACGCTGCAAGCCATAACGCTCATGATCTGCAGCCTCTGCAATACGAACACTTAACTGACCCTCGACACGACTATCAAGATCATCGATAAGTAGCTGAATTTTAAGTGGCTCAGCTTGTGCTGATAAGGCACGCATTTCGGTGATGGTAAAGGCCTGCGCACGCTGGCTTAAGATGGCGCTGAACAACAGCCCAACACCAACGCCTAGTGACACCAGAATAATACGCCTTAGCAGAGAACCCATTCCCATCTCCCGAACACACTTGCGCCACATAGTGGACGAATTAACTACACTTAAGCAAGCTATCCAAGACGGAACGCACCAAGCCCGCACGCAGCGGATCACACAGCACACTCAAGCGCACATCACTGCCTTCTAGTAACAGGCGAGACACATGAACTTGATCACTAATGCCCTCACCCACTGGCGTAGGTAAACCCCGGAAATCAGCACGATCATGCAGCTGCAAACCCACCACATCTTTTAAGGCAGTGGTGAGTGCTAAACGAGTCACCTTATCAGCCAGACTTAGACGTAAATCAATGGTGGCACCATAAAATACTGGTACCACATAACTGCGCAGACTCAGCACGGGCATTGCTGGCAACAATGTTTGTAATGCTTGCTGTAAACGCTTTTCACTCAACGTGGGGCCATTACGTTCAAAACTGCCGTCAGCGGCCAATACGTTAAATGACAACTGTTGCGGCCACACCGTTGGACTAATACCACGACCGTTTAACAACTCACCAGTTTGTGAAGCCAACTCACGCACACCTTGGCGCCCTTTTAAGGATGCTGGCAATAACACCGTGGCATCCGCTGCCACAATGCTCGTCAACTCAGTGATGGCTTGCAGCAAAGGCAATAAGGCAATCGCCATCGCATCGTCACAAACCAGCAGCAGGTCATGTTCAGACTGCGCCTTAATGTTGACCGCCTGCTGTAAATTTTTCAGGTGGCCAGTGGCATCCCAAACACGAACACCAGCTGCCAATAAACGTGGCGCCAAATCATCGGCAATATCAGCTGGCAAGGCCAAAATGGCCTCACTGACATCACTAAAGTCAGCCCCATCTGGGTTTTCGATTAGATAAGGTTTGTCGCGAAAAAGACGGGTTTCTTCAATGGACTTTTCGCTGGCGAATAAGCGCAGGCGACCGGTAAAGGCCGCCTGTTCTTCCAGACCATCTAAAAATGCACGGCCTAACTCACCGGTAACACCAAATAATGCAACAGACTGCGTAATAGCGGCCATTAGACTCCCCGAGCCAACAAAATGCGCAACATACGGCGCAGCGGTTCCGCTGCACCCCATAACAACTGGTCACCAATGACAAACGCCGAAATATATTCTGGGCCTAAGTTCAGTTTACGCACCCGACCCACACCAATTTTCAGGCCGCCGGTAATGCTGGCCGGAGTCAACTCATGAACGGTGATGTCACGGTCATTAGGCACCCACTTCACCCAGTCATTGCCTTCTTTAATCAGCGCTTCGATTTGCTCAAGCGACACATCTTTTTTCAGCTTCATGGTCAGCGCCAAGCTATGGCAACGCATAGCGCCAATGCGCACACATAGGCCATCGACTGGAATCGTGCTTTCAGTGCCTAAAATCTTGTTAACTTCAGCTTGACCCTTCCATTCCTCTTTGGACTGACCGTTTTCCAACTGCACATCAATCCAAGGAATCAGGCCACCCGCCAGCGGCGCACCAAAGAACTCACGTGGTACGTCAGCGCGAATGGTTTGCGCCACTTTACGATCAATATCCAAAATAGCGGATGACGGGGTCGCTAATTCGTCAGACACAGCCGCATTAATCACGCCCATGCCTTTTAATAATTCACGCATATGGTTTGCACCGCCGCCGGATGCTGCTTGGTAAGTCATTGAGCTGACCCACTCAACCAAACCGGCTTTAAACAGACCGCCCACACCCATCAGCAGAATTGAGTTGGTGCAATTACCGCCAATAAAGTTTTTGACGCCCTTGGCCAGTGACGACTCAATCAGGTCGCCATTGACGGGGTCCAGCACAATCACAGCATCATCTTTCATGCGCAGGCTAGATGCCGCATCAATCCAGTAACCTTCCCAGCCAGCAGCACGCAGCTTAGGAAAAACTTCCTTAGTGTAGTCACCACCTTGGCAGCTGATAATGGTGTCCATGGCTTTCAGCGCATCGATGTCATTGGCGTCTTGCAGAGTGCCTGCTTCTTTGCCGCCAAAATTAGGCGCCGCAGCACCTGGGCTGGAGGTGGTGAAATACACCGGGTCAATCAGCGCAAAGTCTTGCTCGTCAACCATGCGCTGCATTAACACAGAGCCCACCATACCGCGCCAACCGACTAATCCGACTTTCATAACTTATTCCCCTAAATTGATTAATGCGTTGACCACGGCGTTACCCATGGATTCAGTGCCCACCTTGGTGGTGCCCTCACTCCAGATGTCTGGTGTGCGCAGGCCTTGATCCAGTACCTTACCAACCGCTGTCTCAATGGCTTTGGCCGCTGCTTCCGCATTAAAGGTGTAACGCAGCATCATGGCCACCGACAAAATAGTGGCCAATGGGTTGGCCACGCCTTTGCCTGCAATATCTGGCGCTGAGCCATGACATGGCTCGTACATGCCCTTTTTGTTGGCATCAAGCGAGGCTGAAGGCAGCATGCCAATTGAACCCGTCAACATGGCGGCTTCATCAGACAAAATGTCGCCAAACAAGTTACCGGTGACAATCACGTCAAACTGCTTAGGCGCACGCACCAACTGCATGGCGGCGTTATCCACATACATATGTGACAGCTCAACATCTGGGTATTCGGCAGCAATATCCGTTACTACCTGCTTCCACAGCTCAGTCACTTCCAGCACATTGGCTTTATCAACTGACAACAGCTTTTTATTGCGCTGTTGTGCCAGCTGGAAAGCCACGTGGGCAATACGACGAATTTCCGACTCGCTATAAACATCGGTGTTATAACCCTGACGCTCACCATTTTCTAAGGTGCGAATGCCACGAGGCTGGCCAAAATAAATGCCACCGGTGAGCTCACGCACAATGAGAATATCTAAACCCGCCACAATTTCTGGTTTAAGCGATGAGGCATCCGCCAACTGCGGGTACAAGATTGCCGGGCGTAAATTGGCAAACAAATTCAGCTCGGAGCGGATTTTTAATAAACCACGCTCAGGGCGAATAGAGCGCTCGATGTTGTCCCACTTAGGGCCACCTACAGCACCTAATAACACCGCATCAGCCTGACGGGCAGCATTGAGTGTTTGCTCAGGCAGCGGCACGCCATGAGCATCAATTGCTGCACCACCCAGCAACTCATGTGTCCACATTAAATCCAAACCAAACTGCTGATTCACCGTAGACAGCACTTTTTCAGCTTCATTCATGATTTCTGGGCCGATGCCATCACCGGCCAGAATTACAATATTTTTACTCATTAAAATCAGTCTCTTACAAATCTAAATTAAGGTAAATTATGTGCGATCCAAGGCATTAAATACCCAAGGTCTGGCCTGCTGTGCTTTCGCTTCAAAGGCACGAATGGCATCACCTTCTTGTAAGGTCAAACCAATATCATCCAAACCGTTAAGCAAGCAGTGGCGACGGAAGTCATCTACTTCAAAGGCAAACGCTTCGCCGCTTGGTGTCACCACTTGACGCTTTTCAAGGTCAACGGTGATCTCATAACCTTCACTGGCTAAACATTCGCGGAATAACTGATCCACCTGCTCTTCCGGCAAAATGACCGGCAACATGCCATTTTTAAAGCAGTTATTAAAGAAGATGTCGGCATAACTCGAGGCAATCACCACGCGAAAGCCGTATTCATTTAAGGCCCATGGCGCATGTTCACGCGAAGAACCACAACCAAAGTTCTGTCGGGCCAATAACACGCTGGCACCTTGGTAACGTGGTTGATTCAGCACAAAGTCCGGATTGATCGGTCGCTTTGAGCTGTCTTGGCCTGGATAACCTTCATCTAAGTAGCGCCATTCATCAAATAAGTTCACGCCAAAACCCGTGCGCTTAATCGACTTCAAAAACTGCTTAGGAATAATTTGGTCGGTATCCACATTGGCTCTATCCAATGGCGCTACCAAACCCTTCACTACCGTAAACTTTTGCATATCAACCTCTTAAAAGTGGCGAACGTCGACAAAATGGCCAGCAATCGCTGCTGCCGCTGCCATCGCTGGACTCACCAAATGGGTGCGTCCGCCATTGCCTTGGCGACCTTCAAAGTTGCGATTAGAGGTCGACGCACAATGCTCACCAGAGCCTAATTTGTCTGCATTCATAGCCAAACACATGGAGCAGCCGGGTTCACGCCATTGAAATCCAGCGTCGATAAACACTTTATCCAAACCTTCGGCTTCTGCCTGCTGCTTCACCAAGCCTGAGCCCGGCACAACCATGGCTTGTTTGATGCTGCTGGCCACTTTACGGCCTTTGGCAACCGCTGCAGCGGCGCGTAAATCTTCAATACGGGAATTGGTGCAAGAGCCAATAAACACACGATCTAAGTAAATATCGGTGATTTTTTGCCCCGGCTTCAGGCCCATATATTGATAAGCACGCTCATAGGAATTTCGCTGCACGGCATCAACCGCGTCTTCTGGCGTAGGCACGTTGTCATTAATGGCTACCACCATCTCCGGGCTGGTGCCCCAGCTCACTTGCGGCTCAATTTCAGCACCATCCATGACGACAACCGTGTCAAACACAGCATCCGCGTCAGAATGCAAGGTCTGCCAGTAAGCAACGGCTGCTTCCCATTGCTCACCGTTAGGTGCATAAGGCTTGCCCTTGAAGTACTCAATGGTTTTGTCATCAGCGGCCACCATGCCAACCCGAGCACCGGCCTCAATCGCCATATTGCACACAGTCATGCGACCTTCCATGCTCATGTCACGGAATACTTGGCCGCCAAATTCGATGGCATGACCATTACCGCCGGCGGTGCCAATTTTGCCAATAATGGCCAACACCACGTCTTTTGGCGTCACGCCCGGACCTAACTCACCGTCCACACGCACCAACATGTTCTTTGATTTTTTCTGAATCAAGCACTGAGTTGCCAATACATGTTCAACCTCAGAAGTACCAATACCATGCGCAAGACAGGCAAATGCACCGTGAGTTGCTGTGTGCGAGTCACCACAAACAACGGTCATGCCCGGCAAGGTTAAGCCCTGCTCCGGCCCTACCACATGCACAATGCCTTGGCGCACATCATTAATGGTGAATTCCACCACGCCAAAATCACGGCAGTTGTCATCTAAGGTTTGCACTTGAATTCGTGAGGTTTCATCGGCAATCGCTGCCACACCGCCAGCACGCTCGGCCTTGTCAGTAGGCACATTGTGGTCCGGCGTGGCGACATTGGCATCCAAGCGCCAAGGCTTGCGCCCGGCCAACTTCAAGCCTTCAAATGCTTGTGGCGAGGTCACTTCATGCAATAATTGACGATCAATATAGATCAAGCACGAACCATCATCGCGCTGGGTGACAACATGGTCATCCCATAACTTGTCATACAAAGTCTTACCGGCCATCACAGCCTCCTGATTCACACATTTGTTTTGATGCTTGCAGATTAAGCTAGCGCAATTAATAAATCCAATTTATAGTTTTTATATTATTCATTCCTACATGGAATACATATGGATACGGCCGTACTCAATGCCTTCTTGGCAGTGGCAAAGCAAAACTCGTTTTCCCAAGCCGCTGAACAACTTCATGTCACCCAACCCGCCGTTAGCAAACGCATACAGCAGCTAGAAGAACAACTGGGTGTAAAATTATTCGACCGTGTTGGTCGGCGGGTGGTGTTAACAGAAGCTGGCCGCGCCCTGTTACCCCGCGCCCAACAATGGCTGCATGAGCTCGATGATATTCGTCGTTTAGCTCAGGACTATGCACAAACCGCTACCGGTGAACTCAGCGGCACACTCACCATGGGCACCAGCCATCATATCGGCCTGCATCGCCTGCCAAATGCCCTGCGTGCCTTCAGTCACCAGCACCCGCAAGTACGCTTAGATATTCGTTTTATTGACTCTGAACAAGCCTACGACGCGGTGTTATCCGGTGAGCTTGAGCTGGGTATTGTCACCTTGCCGCCAGAACTGGATGAGCGCCTGATCAGCCAAGTCATTTGGCCTGACCCATTAGCCTTTGTGGTTGCCGCCAACCATCCATTGGCGCAACTAGCGCGGCAACAGGGCCATATTGATGCCAGCGACCTTGCCAACCACCCCGCTATTTTGCCATCGACTAATACCTTTACACGGCAAATTGCAGAGGCCATGTTTCAACGCGAAGGTTTGCGCCTGCAAGTGCATTTAGAGACCAACTACCTAGAAACCATCAAAATGATGGTGTCGATTGGACTGGGCTGGAGTGTTTTACCCGCCACCATGTGTGATCACGATGTTATTGCAACAGCCGTATCCCATGGTGAGTTAACACGTCAGTTGGGCGTGGTGCATCACCCGCGGCGCAGCCTGTCTCGCGCAGCTCAGGCCATGCTTAAACTTCTGCAGCACGAAGCATCGTCTTATGCTGTTCATCAGCGTATGATCTAGCCGTTTTCAGACACTCAACGTGGAGCCTTGTTTATGTTCACTTGGAAAAAACCACAGCAATTACTGCTTGTCCCCGCCATGCTTATTCTTGGCACATTAAGCCTGCCAGCCCATAGCGCTGTTAATTACGAGCTGGATGCTTATGTTTTCCAAATGCTGCGCTCCTATAACGAAGCCGGCATGCCTGGCTTGGTAAAAGAGTCCACCAAATGCCACAAACAAGCGGCCACTGAGCGTTTGGACTGTGTACGTTTTGATATGGCTGCCCGCCACATGGAAACAGTCATGGCCAAGCGTTATAACTTGCGTAAAGAGCCTTACTTCACGGTTGAGGCCATCGAGAAGCGTGCCAAAGTGCATTTTGACAGCGTGAAATTTGATGCTGAAAAATTACCTGAGCATTTAAAAGAAATGCAGTTGGAAATGGACAAGGCCGTTGGCCAGTACATGCGCCCCAGCAATATGGGTCGTTAATCGTTATAAACAGACCAATGCGCTACCACCCGCCCTGCGCTCACCACGCGAATGGCACCAAACTGCAGTAAGACTGCTTCGCTTTGGGTGGGGCGCAAAAATACCAGATCATCAACCGCTAAAACGCTGTCACGGTTAACCGTTGCCACATCTTGATTACTGCTGCGACCGTAAATCGGCCACTGCTTTAAGTCACTCGGCGAGACATAGTCTGCCAACCACTGTCCACCATAAATAAATACCGGACGTCGGCCCTGTATAGCCGCTACATCTGGCAGCCCCGGCAAACGCAGTGCAGCAGGTGTTTTTAACACTGGCGTAGCGATAAATAGAGCGGGATGATGCGCTGTCAGCGTGGGCACATCAAAGTCTATGGGCTTAAGCAATGCACTGCCCACCGCCAGCTCTGTGCACAAGGCATTATTTTCGTGCAAACGGTAAGTGGGACTACCCGCTGTGTTCAACAGTGGTGATACCGGCCATAAATCGGCAAAGCGCTGTTTAGCCAACTGCACACGCTGCTGATAAATGCTCATGGATTTGGCCAACAACTGTTTTGCTGAGCCCAAGATACGAGGCAGCTTCACCACATGCGCGTCATAACCCATAAAGCCTGAAAACGATAACTGCTGAGGATGTTGTCGAATGCAGCTCAACATCTCGATCAGGCTTGCTTCATCAGCAACACCACCACGATGTAAACCGACATCTAATTCAATACATACTTGCAGTGTTAACTTCTGCAGTTGGGCAAAATTTAAGTATTGCTGTAAGCGCTGCGGTGTATCGATCAACCAATGCAGCTGCTTTGCGGGATCAAAAGGTGGCTGGTAGTCACGGTAAAACTGAGCGACCGCGGCCACAGGCATTGGCTTGCCCAACAAAATATCTGCCGTAGGAAAGCGTTTTACATCAGCCAATAAAAACGGCAAATGAAACGACATCAGGCGCTGACTGCCCCAACGCTGCATCACCAAAGACAACAAGTCCGGACACGGCAAAGACTTCTCCACCACCCGCAAATCATGACCACTGCGCTTGGCAAAGTCGCGCACCAGATCCAGATTGTGTAATAAGCGGTCCTGATCAATCACCAGCGTGGGTGCACAAACACCATCAGCCAGCAGCACAGCTTGCAGAGTGTTGAAATAATCGTTGTGAGCCGTCATGCCAGCAAGACCTTACGCAAGTGTTCGTTAAGCATACGTCCATGGGGATCTAAGCGCTGGCGCACATTGGCAAAGTCCTGCCAATGTGGATACAGCGGTGCCAGTTCCTTGGCCGACAAAGAATGCAATTTTCCCCAATGTGGGCGACCGCCATATCGCCAAAAAACAGGCTCAATTAGATCAAATAAAGGACGATGATCTGCGCACACATGCTGGTGAATGGATATTGAGGCGCTATCTCGCCCTTGAAATGGTGACAACCACACATCATCAGCCGCTACTCGACGGAACTCTACGGGGTATAGGGTACGTAAGCGACTTTTGCGTACCACAGCTCTAATTTCGCGCAAGCAATCCACCCCATTGGCATAAGGTAGTTCGTACTCCATTTCATTAAAGCGAGCACTACGTGGGCTAGGAAAAACTTCATATGCTGGCCCGACTTTATGTGTCTGACCTTGGCAAGTTAACAGCAGTTTTTGCATCTTGGCCGACATGCCCGGCACACCGTGGGCCAGCCATGAGCTCACGTTTAGTATTGAACTCACTGGCAATTCAATTAATGGGCTTGGCGTGATTTTGGCATCACTAAGGTCCAATGTTTTAACAATGACTTCGTTGGCTCTAAAGAAGCTAAAGAATTCGATGTGACGATGCTGCTGGCAAAGTTGATCAAAGCCATCGAGGATGTCATCCAGTGGCGCAACATACTCATGTTGTGACAAGTGATAAGCCGGCACATTTTGCACAGTAATTTGGCTAATCACGCCCAAAGCACCTAAAGAAGTGGCGACCGCTTTAAAAATATCCGTGTTTTCGTTGTCATTGGCCTCGATAACCTCCCCCGACACGGTTACCAAACGTAGGCCTCGTACAAAGGACGAAAATGAACCTAAGCCTAGGCCTGTGCCATGTGTACTTGTGCCACACGCTCCCGCCAACGTTTGCACATCCACATCACCTTGATTGATCAGGCTCTGCCCCAATCGCCATAAGGGTTGGCCAACATGCCGCAGCTGGGTGCCAGCCCAGATGGTGGCCTGACACAAATCAGCATCATGACTAACAAGGCCTTGCAGATGGCCAACGTCAATTAATGTGCCGTCAGTGGCACATAAGGGTGTGAAAGAGTGACTAGAACCTACGACTCGAACCGGCCCTTGGCTGTGACATAGAGCGCTTACTAATTGCTCTTCTGTCTGCGGAGTCAGCCAGCTGGCGGGAGTCGTTTTGTTTATTCCTGACCAATTTGACCATTGTTTTTTTGTGTCCTTACTTAACAACAGCATCTCCCACTCCCAACAAACCTATGTATGCGAATCATAATAAGCTACATTTGTATCAAAATACCAGTCGCATCATGTATATACATTGACTATCTATTAGATAGCCATTATGGTGTTTAAGCGTTTTCGGTTACTGATAGCTTGTTGTTTATTTTCGAGGGCCATGAATCATGTCTAAAACGCCAACGAAAAAGAAAGACAGCCAGCTCATCATCCGCATCAACGATGAGGACCGTGCCCGTTTTATCGCCCTCTGTGAAGAGCTCGATACCAGCGCTGCACGAGAAATCCGCCGATTTATACGCACGTTTGTGGCAGATCACGACGCGTCAGTTAAGTGACCATGGGCTGTCAACCGAGCATTTCGCTCTAAATCCATAAGGAGTTACACCATGTCAAAAGCAAAATCAGTCAAAAAATCCATCAAAGCTAAAATTTCCAAACTGGAAAAGAAGCTGAAAAAGCAGTTGAAGAAACTGAAAAAAGCCTAACTTAGGCCAAACAAAAAGCCCGCTAATCAGCGGGCTTTTTGTTTACGCCACGTTGAAAACAGCCAGTCGGCAAACGGAAAGACAATACTGAAGTTGGCTTTAGTCATCACATCACGCTCGTGATGAAGCGCATGGTGAGCCTTCATATAGGCCAAGCCCGGCACTCGAGTTATCCAATGTGTATCAGGCAAGTGCGCAACGGCATGGAAAAACTCATAGGACAAATAGCTCAGCATTAATGTTGCTGCAAAAACCGCTGCCACGTTGGTGTCTACCCAACCCAATACCCACCAGGCCGGCGCCACCAAAAATAGACTAAACACCACCACCAACCACGGCGGAAATAAAATCACCCGCCAGTCATAACTAAATTCGTAATGCAGACGCCCTGGCACAAAAAAGCTGTGGTGATCACCGGTGTGACGCTGATAGAACAGACGCGCCCACGGCTTTTTGAAATGGCCTAGATGCTTATGAACTGTGTATTCGCCCAAGTTAAAAAACAACAAAGCTGCAGGAATGGCCAACCAAGCCCACACAGTCATGGCTTGCACCTGCAGAATTAACCAAGCACTAACGGCCAGCCCCCAAGCGAACACAAAACCTGCGTGGAGGCTCGCGCTATAAAAACGAGAAATTCCTGCTCGATATTGTGTTCTAAATGCATCATTAGTCTTATTCATCACAATAGGCTAGCACCACTACTGCCAGTCGTCACCTAAACTGGTTTAAGCTTGTTTAACTAAAAAATACTGATTTGAGACTAGTTCATGTCACTCAGCCAACACCGGCATGCCGGCTATATTTTTGCTGGTTTTACCTTGATGATTTGGGCGGGTTTTGTCATCGCCTCACGGCATGGCGGCCAAGGTTTACTGACGCCATATGACCTTGCTGCCTTGCGTATTGGCACCGCCGCTATTGTACTTTCACCATGGTGGTTACCTCGCCTCCTCCAACCCAGTCGTCGCCGCGTGGTGACCAAACATGCGTTCGGCTTAGCCATTGTTGTCGGCATTACCTATCCATTATTGGCCTATGGTGGCTTAAGCATTGCACCTGCCAGTCATGGCGGCATTTTACTCTCAGGCATGCTGCCCTTATTTACCACGGTAATGGCGCTACTGATTCTGCAAGAAATACCCAGCCGTTTACGACTGCTAGGGCTTGGTTTGATTTTTGCCGGCGTAACAACCTTGTTCGTGGCCAATTTACAGGGCTTTGGCCATGGCTTAGCGGCTCTGCCAGGCGACATTATGTTGTTAGGTGCCAGCATTTGTTGGGCACTTTTCACCGTGTTGCTCAAACGTTGGCAGTTGCGCCCCTTTGATGTGACGCTAGCCATCGTGGCTTACTCGGCCTTGTTATATCTGCCGTTTTACGCACTGTTTTTACCAAAACAGATTCATCTGGCGCCACTCAACGAGGTCGCACTACAAGCCTTTTTCCAAGGCTTCTTAGTCGTTTGTGTGGCCATGTGGACCTATGCCAAGGCTGCTGAACTTTTAGGTGCAGTGAAAGTCGTGATGATCATGTCATCCGTACCAGTGCTGGCAACTTTACTGGCTGTGCCATTATTGGGCGAATCACTCACTGTTGGCAGCGCAGTGGGAGCATTATTAGCAGGCCTAGGTGCGTATATTGGCGCCATGGCCAAACCAGCGACATTGGCACAGCCTCTGCCGCCGATTCAGCCACCACCTGCTACTAAAAACGATTAGCGCACCTGCTGGATTTGATGCAGCAAGGCATACACCTCGCTGTCACTCAAATACAGTGGCACGGCATATAAACCATGCACTTCGGTTAATGCGGCTTGAACCATCTCTGGAAAGTCCGCTGTTTGAATAAACTCGCCACTTAACTTCATCGGTAACGATTCAATTAAGTCACAAACGGTATCAACAAGTATTTGTGCGGCCTGAAGATCATTAGTGTCTGATGCCGCCAAGCCGATCTTGCGTGCCAACAAACCCAAACGCTTTTTGCAGTGCGGCAGATAAAAGCGCAATACATGTGGCAATACCATGGCGTTAGCACGACCATGCGGAATGCGGTAATGACCTCCTAATTGATGCGCAATGGCATGCACATTGCCAACGGCTGTCGTGCTCAAACACAAGCCTGCGTAATGCGAGCCTAAGGCCATTGCTTCTCGCGCAGCCAAGTTCTTTGGTTCAACACAGGCCGTGGCGAGATTGTTCAGAATCAGCCGCACCGCTGCTTGGTTATAACCATCTGTTTCCGCATTCGAAAACTCACTTAACCAACCTTCCAAACAATGAGTCAGCGCATCCACACCGGTTTCTGCTGTCACCGATGCAGGCATGCCCGCATTAATTACTGGATCAAGTGCTGCCGCTACCGGCACTAAATTAGTATCAATTACTAGGAATTTTTGATGGGTCAGGCTGTCAGAAATCACCGCAGCCACACTGACTTCCGAGCCTGTGCCCGAAGTTGATGGCACAACAAACATGGGCAAACCGGGTTTACGACCCTTTAACACACCGACCAAGTCACGAGGATTTTTACCCGTCGTCGCTGACAGTGACATCACCTTGGCAGCATCAATCGCCGAACCACCACCCACTACTAATAAGGCATCGGCATTAACCGCTTTGAGTTGACGCAAACCCGCATCTACTACGTCAAATGTGGGGTCTGGCGTGACTTCAGCAAAGACAAAACAACTAACACCACGCGCAGTCAGTGCCTCTTGCAAAGGGGCAACAACGCCTAGTTTATGCAAGACCTCATCGGTGACAATCAATACGCGTTGAAAGCCCTGATCAGCCATCGTGCCACACAGACGTATGGCAGAGTCTGGCCCTAACAACACTAAAGGACGTGGCAGCGATAAAACTTTGCCCAGCAAACGAAGGCCAGTTAAACCCGGCAGTGACTTAACACGATTAACAATTGACGGCATTAAAGCGACTCCAAAATGACTTGGTGGTCACGATAATGGCATTTGGATTGTCTGACAAGATCTTTATCTAGCCATCACCACCGGATGCCCACGCAAAGGGTGTTTAGTGATCAACACTGGCAAGTCAAAAACATCAGCCAACTGCGCCTCTGTTAATACCTCCTCAACAAAACCCAAACTCTGACACTGACCCTGTTTAAGCAACATAATTCGATCGGCATATCGTGCCGCCAAGTTTAAGTCATGCAAAATCACCAACACGGCAACACCTCGCCGTGCAAGCTCTCTAGTTGCCTGCAAACACGCGTGCTGATGTGTGGGGTCCAACATGGCCGTTGGTTCATCTAGTAATAAGACCTGTCCTGTCTCGCCCTCGCCTAACTGCGCCAATACCCGAGCCAAATGCACACGCTGGCGCTCACCACCGGATAACGACAGGTAATTGCGTTGCGCCAAATGCATCACATCTGCTGCCTGCATGGCCTGCTTAATCATTTCCATATCAACACGAATACCGGTTGCATGTGGTAATCGTCCCATCGACACCACTTCCGTCACATTAAAGCCAAAACCTAAGGTTGGGCTTTGTGGCAGCACAGCTAATTGTTTGGCTCTATCCAAATCAGACCATGCCGCAAGTGCGTGACCCAGCAACCGGATATGACCGGCGTCCGGTTTAATCTCTCCGCTTAATGCCGCCAAGAGAGAGCTTTTACCGGCGCCGTTGGGACCCAGTACAGCCAACACCTCACCGGATACCAAGGAGAAATTCAAATGGCTTAATACTGGTCGACCACCGCGCGACAAAAACAACGACTCGACCGACATCATGACAATCGCTCCCGCCGTAATAAATAAAGAAAAAATGGTGCGCCAATTAAGGCCGTCACAATGCCAATAGGCAGCTCAGCCGGTAACAACACCAGACGCGCGAACACATCCGCAATCAACAACAGAGCAGCACCGGCCAGTGCCGAGGCTGGAATTAAATAACGATGGTCCGGCCCTAATAACAAACGCATCAGATGGGGCACCACTAGGCCAATAAAACCAATAAGCCCCGCCGCCGATACCGCCGCACCAACACCTAAGGCAGTGCAGGCAATCAGCTCTAACTTTAATCGCTCCACTCTGACACCCAAGTGTCTAGCCTCGGAGTCACCCAATAACAAGGCATTCAGTGCCTTAGCCCGCCGTGGAATCCAGAACACAATAAACAGGGTGATAAACAGTAATGGCCAAAGCCGTTGATAGGTTGCACCATTTAAGCTGCCCAAATTCCAAAAGGTCAGGCTGCGCAAGGTGGCGTCATCAGCTAAATACGTCAAAAGACCAATCATTGCGGCGGCTAAGGCATTTAATGCAATGCCAGCCAACAACATGGTAGCTAAACGAATTTCACCATCGCGACGAGCTAACTGATAGACCACCATGGTCACCAGCAGACCGCCTAGAAATGCAGACAGCACTAAAATATAGGGTGACAAGGCTTCAGCCACCTGCCCCATATTGGCCAAACCAACAATGGCAATGGCCGCGCCCAAGGCAGCACCACTGGATACTCCCACCAATCCAGGGTCAGCCAGTGGGTTGCGAAATAAGCCCTGCATGGCCACACCACAAACAGCCAATACCGCCCCCACCAGCACCCCCATCATTAATCTAGGCAGGCGTATTTGGCCCAAAATCAACTCGGCACGTTGCGCCGCGTCACTGTTAACCGCAAAACCAAACAGCCGCTGCAAACCGTGCAGCATGTCCATCATGGGTAAACTCACCGCGCCCAACATCAATGCTGCCAACATGGAAAGCAGCAGCACCAACGCCAGCATGGACAACATAAACACACGATAGGTCATGGATTAGCCCCACGACTGGCTGACTGCATGGCGGTGGGATAAAACTGACTGGATAACTGCGCCAAGGTCTGCGGTAAACGTGGGCCTAAGCCACCCACCAATAAGCTGGTGTCTAACAACATCACACGCTGTTGTTTGACCGCACGCAAATTGGCCAAAATAGGTTGCTGAGCCAATAAGGAGCTGATGGCCTTGTTGTCACGTAGCTGCCGGTCCGCAACAATAATCACATCCGGATCCAGTGCTGTTAGCAGTTCCTGAGAAATCGCCTTATGCCCCTCATGAGCCGACACATTAACCCCACCAGCCTGCTCAATTAACCAGTTGGCCAAGGTGTTTTTGCCAGCTGCCATGGAATTGCCACCGGCATGACTAAGCAATAACAACACCCGCGCAGGTTTTCTGCTGGACTGAATTCTGGCAACACGCTGCTGCTGAACCTGCATAGCAGCTTGGTAGCGCTGCCATTGATTGATCGCCTCTTGCTGACGCCCCATCAACTGCCCCAAACGCAACACGGTTTGCCCTAACTGCTCCAAATTAGGTGATGCATCAAACTGCTCAATACGCACACCGGCCTGTCGTAACTGACGCAAAATTGGCGGTGGCCCCGCCTCGTCTGTCACCAGCAAAACATCAGGCCTTAATGCCAGCACACCCTCAGCCGACAACTGGCGCTGATACCCCACGTTGGGCAATTTGGTTAAGCTCTCGGGATGACGGCTAGTAGTATCTACAGCCACCAAGTTTGCCTCACCGCCCAGTGCTACAACCCACTCACTGATGGCCCCACCCGTGCTAATCCAGCGCGCATCAGCAGCTGACACATAAACGCTAAAAACTAAGCATGCTGCGCTAATCGATGCTTTTAGAAGTGGCAAACGTTGCGTTGACTTACTCATGAGTTGACTCCAAAACAATATCGACATCGTTTAAAGGTTGCTGTTTTAACCACACTAAAAACGCCATAAACGACGCCAAAGGCGCGGCTCTATCGGTCATCACCGTTAAGGCCATTTGACTCATATCCTGCTCAGCCAGCTGATGTTCTACTGCAGCCCAAGACCCAACTTCGGCACCGTCAACTTGCCATGCACCATTAGCCAACAAGGTCAGCTCGATACGCTGCGTAGGTGGCATTAATGCTGGTAAAGCGGCAGAAGACTGAGACAACGCAATGGGCAGTTGCCGCAACGGGGCTTGTGCTGTCAGCAGGAAAAACACCAAAACAATAAAAATGACGTCCAGTAAGGGCATCAAGTCTGGCAACCATGGTGTTTGTTGCGGCGCAGAAGTTCGTCGACGAATCACGATGTCACCCAGCGTATGGATGGCTTGGTGACGGCTTCCGTATCAAGACCGGCCAAGGCTAATTGGCAGCGATTTAATACCCGTTCGACCGCATTCAAATAATACTCAGCCCACAGTGCAAACCCTTGCCCTGCTGCCAAGGCTGGAATGCTGATCGCCAGCCCCCATACCGTGGTGTACAAGGCCTGCCACAAACCATTAGCCAATAATGCTGGGGTCACCGGCTGATCCTGGCCGGCAATATCAGCAAACATATTAACCAGCCCTAACACCGTACCCAACAAACCCAACATGGGTGCCAACACGCCAATTAACTGCAACAAACGCAAATGACGTGTTAGCCGATGTTGCTCTGCCTGCAACCAACAACCCATTACCTCTTCACGCTGTGTGACAGACAACGAGCGATGTTGAAGCAGCAAGGCAACACCGGTATGCGCCACCTCAGTTCGTTGCTGGCAGCCGTTTTGCTCACAGTCACGGCACTGACTCAAAGCAGCCGCCACCGATTTAGCACTGACCGGCTGCAGGCCAATAAACACCCACAGCCGCTCCAACACCAATGCGAGGGCAATTAAGGAGCAAATTGCTAAAGGCCATAACAGCGGCCCAAATGCAGCCAAGTTGATCATACATCTGGCTCCAAAGCTGGAGCTGCTTCCGCCAGTTCACGCCAATCACGACGCTCAGGGATGCCGGGTTTGCGAGCGCCAAACAACTGCACAATCACATCACCTTGCTGATCAAACACTTCCCAGCTTGTCACTAAACCGGTATCGCCCGGTTTACGCACACGCCATACCTGATGAATGCCCGCCGTTTGCAAATGCAAATTAAAGTCCGGGTCTAATACGTTAAACCAAGACCCTAACCAGCGTAGGTTGTGCACAGGGCCGCTATGAATTTGGATGCAGTGACGATTACCGACAAAAACCATGATCGGCACCTGAGCTTGTGCAGCCCCTTCAAATATTGCCGGCAGTGCTGATACATCAAGCGGCTCAGCCCATTGCTTGCCCACTAGGCGTAAGGCTTGTAGGCGGCTCACGCCCTGCGCCTGCAACATGGCAAAGAAATGATGGGTGTCTTTTAAGCCAGCCCAGGCTTGTTGCAAACCAGCCACATCCACCAAATGATCTGGCCGCTCTGCCAACGTATGAACCGGCTGAACATCTGGCTTTAGGTAGTTTTGTTCTGACGCACGAAAATAGGAAATCAAACTTTCCCAAATCGCTAAATCACTAGTCGAGGTAAGAAATACTTTATGTGCTGCCACTCCGTCAGCATCAAATATTTGGATGCTGCGCTGTGTGCCCATGGCCGTTTCTTCAGTAATAGCAAACACACTATCCCAACCGGACAAAAACATGCGTAGATCAATATCAGGAGAAACAACGAGGCCCATTTTTCCGCTACGAGTTACCGTTACCTCACGATAAACACCTTTGCGCTCATGAACGCAGTGCTCGTTTCGCGTTAACACCATGACTCGGCCAAGACCACCCAATGCCGGTAGCAAATTTGCCCAATCAGAAGTCAGTCGAACCGTATTAATACCTATACGACTGGCGACGAGCTCTGCCTCACTCACGCCCAAGCGACCAGCGGCATCACGCGCACGTAACTTAGGCTGCTCTTCACGTAATGCTTGCCATGACAAATACAAGTCTTGTGCAGTGTTTTGGAATTGCTTTTGCTCTGCTTTCATAAAATGACTCCTTTAAACAACGATTGGCTACTTAAGATGGATTGCTTAATGCAAATTGAATGGGTATTTCGATACGACTTGGCACTGCCGAACCGGCATGAATTTCTGGCAGAAATTGCCAGCGTGATACCGCTTTTTCTGCGGCCTGATCCAGCAACTGATAGCCGGAAGACTTCATAATCTGTCGGCGCTCTTGCTGGCCTTTAGCGTCCAAATACACCGCTAATACGACGACACCCGTTTGCTGCTGTCGCCTTGCAAACTGCGGATATTGCGGGGGTGTTGGTAGTGCACGAAAACGCGGCGCCTGACTCTCAATACGTAGGTCTGCTGCTGTTTTCTCTGACGATGACGACTGTACCGGCCCTGCCGGAACACTCTCCGTTATTAGCGCCGATGCTACGACCGTTTCTGCCTCCACCACAGGCGTGTTATGCACACGTTGCGATTTTTTTGCCGGTGCCACAGCAGTAAGTGGCTTTGTTTTAACGTGCTCGCTAATACGCAACTTAGGCATGTCGGTCAGGCTTATCGCGGCCACAGCAGGCACAGAAGCTGATGCCTTCGACAACATCAGCCAACCTCCATGCAAGCACAGCGACAACCCCAAACAAAAAACCAAGACACGCATTGGTCAGCCTCATTAACTCGACAAATGCAATTGAGAATGATTTGCATTTACAAGTCAAGCAGATTATTGTCCGCAGCGTTACCCACACCCACTGATCAGGAGAAAATCGATGCTACACCGCCCGCCCTACCCACTCACTTTGCTCGCCGCTAGCCTGCTGATGGCCTCAACTGTTCATGCCAATGAGCGGCAAACCAGTCAGTTTGATGTCATTACCGTGACGGCCACCAAACAAGCACAAACGCTCGATGAAGTGCCGGCCACCGTCAGTGTGCAGACTGAACAAGACATTGATCGCGGCAATATCAATCGGATTGTCGATTTAACGCGGTATGAGCCAGGCGTTTCAGTCAGTGGTACCGGCAGTCGTTTTGGTCAGACCGGTTTTACTATCCGTGGCATTGGCGGCAACCGTGTCCTAACGCAAGTGGATGGCGTCAGTGTTGCAAATGCCTTTAGCTTTGGCCCATTTCAGTCGTCACAACGTAACTACATTGATGTTGACACCCTTAAACAGGTCGAAATTATTCGAGGCCCGGCCAGTTCACTCTATGGCAGTGATGCCATTGGTGGTGCGGTAAGTTTTATTACCAAAGACGCCGCCGACTACCTCAAAGATGGTCAAAACAGCGCTCTGCGCTTAAAAACGGGTTATGACAGTCACGATCACGGCTGGCAACGCAGTGCCACCGTAGCGGCCCGACAGGGCCAGTTCGATATGATGTTGCATGCTGGCCAGCGAACAGCTGATGAAGTACGCAGCCATGGTGGTCGCGGTGGTATTGGCGCACAACGCGAACAAGCAAATCCTGCCGATGCAGAAAGCCAAAACATTCTGGCCAAACTGGGTTGGAATACTGCCGATGGCGGAAGACTTCAACTCACACTTGATGCCTTTGATGACAAAGTGAAAAGCCGCTTATTGAATGAATATAGCGACACTGCCGCCATTCGCACGTCTGATAGTGATGACAAAACACAACGTCGACGCATTAGCTTGCAACACCAACTGCCACTAAATGTAGGCTGGGCTGATCAGCTCAGCTGGCAAATTAACCATCAACGCAGTGAAACCGATCAACAGTTAACACAGCAACGAGTATTCGCTGGACAAGAGCGTCTGCGACAACGCGACTCAGTATACGAAGAGGATTTGTGGACCATCACCGGGCACTTCGACAAAGCATTTGAGTGGGGGCGTAGCGAACATCAACTAACTTATGGACTCGACTTAAAACGTCTGGAAAATAAAAATCTACGTAATGGCAGCGAAGTCGTTAATGCCACCGGCGCACCCGTACCACCCGCCCCTGGCACGGAAACCTTTCCACTCAGTGACTTCCCTGACCCCAATACCGTTTCTGTTGCCGCGTTTATCCAAGACCAAATTAACTATGGACGTTGGTCATTTCTGCCGGGACTGCGTTATGACCACTACCGCCTAAAGCCACAGGTCACTGAGCACTATTTAAATGCAAATCGTGCCGAGCCTAATCCACCGCAGTACAGTGATTCAGCATTGTCGCCTAAGCTCGGTATTGTTTATGCCCTGACAGCAAATACCGACCTATACGGTCAATATGCCGCTGGCTTTAGAGCGCCACAGGCTATTGATATTTTTGGTGAATTTAGTAATCCAGCACATGGTTACCAGAACATTCCGAACTATGAACTAAAGGCCGAAACCAGTCATAGTCTCGAGTTGGGTGTTCGTAATAAATCACGCTTCGGAAGTCTTGCTGCAGCACTCTTCTCAAATCGTTATAACGACTTTATTGAGCAAGTCGCTATTGCGCCAACCGGTCCGGGACAACTACTGACCTTCCAACAGCAAAATTTGGATCGTGTTGATATTCATGGTGCTGAGCTTAAAGCAGAGGTGTTTTTAGATGAGCTAGGCCTGCCGCAAGGAATGTACGCCCGTACTAGCGTGGCGTATGCACGAGGCCAAGATAAGGGACTTAAGCAACCGTTGAACAGTGTTGACCCACTAAAAGGCATTATTGGACTGGGTTATAAAGCCAACGATGAAAAACATGGGGCTGAGTTCATTGTGACTGCAGTCGAAGGCAAACGTCGCATTGATGCCACCGAAGCCAGCCGACTCCGCTTAGCCAATGGACAGTTTAAAAGCCCGGGCTTTGTCACTGCTGATGTTCAAGGCTGGTGGCAGGCAACACCACAACTGACGGTGAATGCCGGCCTATATAACCTAAATGATAAGCAGCATTGGTCATGGGGAGATGTGCGTGGTCGTGACAGCGAAGATCCGGGCATCGGCCGGTTTAGCCAACCAGGACGCACTGCAGCTATTAATGTGGTTTATCAGTTCTAAAAGCTAACGGGGAAAAGCGACAGTACGCCAAGTTATATTTACTACTTGGCGTGCTGCAGCAACCAGTCTAGCGCTGGCTGCCAAAGTGACTGAGCCTGTGGTCTAAAGTAGCCCATATGACCAATTTGCTTTAAGCCAATTTGCTTAGGTTCAATATCCAAACCAATCATCGGCGCATTGCGGTAATAAGTCATAAAAGCATTTCGTGAACGCGGCAACGCCCACCAATCATCAGTGGCATTGGCCGCAACAAAAGGCAACTTCACTTCCGCAAACTGCTGGGCTAAGTCAGGCAGCTCACGATCACCAAAGAAGTAGTTTGGGTAACTGCACCAGCGTCGCCATTGCACAAATACTGCCAACGGCATGTCTTCACCTAGGCCTAAACGACGTCCAGGAAGATATTGATACTTTCGCGTCAGCACAGGCCCCAGCACATTCCACATAAACCATGCCTTCCAGCGCTCCAACAAAGGCATCCAACCATGCCAGCCAGCACCTGTGGCAAAGGTATATACCGCACTAATAAGCTGATGATTTGGCAGCAGGCCAATGGCATGACCGCCATACGAGTGCCCCACCACGACCAAAGGCATAGACTCAGAGTGATGAGCAGCCACCGCTGCTGCCAGGTCATAACGACCCCAATCACGGTAATCCATATTAAAGCCAACAAGGGACTCAGGCGCTGAATCACCAATGCCACGATAATCTAAGGTCAAGACATCAAAGCCTTGCTCAGCGGCAAACTCAGCAAAACGACGATAAAAACCTTGCGGCACGCCAGTGGCACCCGCAATCAACAGGCGGGCACGCTGAGTCACTTGAGGGTTTACATAACGTTTTGCAGCCAATTCATAACCATCTGCTGCAGTCAACGCAACCGCTGTACATTCGATCACAATAACTAGACGCCTTCATGTTTCAATAATGATGCGTACTCTGCCATGTGTGAGGGAATCCGAACAGAATAAAGTTGTTCTTTTGCTTTCGGTAATAGCGCAATCAAGCGCAGGCTGAAGCCTTCCATGATTTGATATCCGGCGGGAGCCACCATAATGCCGGACGGGGTATACAGTGCTTTGTTCAAAATCATGCCGGGACGCAGCAAGTTAATGGGCAAACTCACTTGGCAGTCGACCAGTAGGCTCTCACCCACCTGCTTACGAATCACCGCTAGTAAACGTTCCGACAACTGATGTTTTTGCATGATTTTACTGAGCGCACTAGGCATGGTTTGACCAGAGGACTCATAAGACACATACACAATAATGGCACGAATCAAAGCTGCCTTTTCCCGCAGTAAACCATGCTGATCCGTCGGGGTTTCAAGTTGCCCACCCGTTTTGGGCTGAATAAAACGAAGTAAATCACGCAACAGCTCTAAGCGCGGAATATTGGTTAACAAGTGCATGGTGCGTAAATGCGCCTGATCCAACAGTTCTTTTTCGGCCAAATCCAGCTGCTGTCGCTCTAAGACTTTTTCTTGCACCTCGGTGGGTAGACCCACCAAACCTAGGTTGATCAAAAAGGCTGCACTTTCCATCATCCAATCAGATTGGCCGTATTGTTCTTCAGCACAGGCCTTCACCAAAGTTGCTACCCGCTTAGCTTGACCGAATACTGCAGGGCTCGACATCGCTAGGGCTTCTGATAAGGCCTCGACACTGCCACGCAGGGTTTGTGTTAATAATTGCCGCTCAGCAATCACTAATTGATGTTGTTTAATGCCGTCATACACCGCTTTTTGCAGCACATCATTCGAAGCCGGTTTGCTTAAGAATCGGAACAAGTTGCCTTGATTAACGGCTGCAATCGCTGATGGAATGTCTGCATAACCCGTTAACAAAATACGCGTCACTTCTGGGTGTTGTTCACTAAATGCACTCAGCACCTCCGCACCATTGCGGCCCGGCATACGCATATCACACACCACCACGGCCAAACGCGGTAGTTGGGCCGCTAATATCAAGGCGTTATCACCATCTGGCGCAGTATGCACTTCACCCAAACGCCGAAGAGACAACGCTAAGCCATCCAATAAGTCCGGATCGTCATCAATGCATAAAATTTGTGGTGACTGCAAAGACAGCGGACTGTTCATGGTTTATCCCAGCGGCAAGGTAATGATAAATCGCGCACCATGAGGCAATACTGGCTCGAAGCGAATATTGCCCTGATGGCGTGTGCATATAATGTTTTGGCAAATACTTAAACCCTGTCCTGACCCATCACCAACACGCTTAGTGGTAAAAAATGGATCAAAAATGCGATGCTGCACTGAGTCTGGAACACCACCGGCGTTATCTTCACAAATCAGAAACACTGACTCACCATCATCGCTTACGCCCGTTTTCAGGCGTATAACGCCCTGCTCCTGATCGCCGTAAAACTCACGAATGGCATGGCAGGCGTTGCTCACCAAATTCACCAATACCTGACCTATATCGCCAGGAATACAGGGAACTTGAGGCAAAGGCATTAATACACGATCAATTTTTGCGACATTGCGATGCACACTACTGGCTAATAGTAGGCTGCTTTCAATCAAGGCATTCAAATCAGACATTTCATGACGCACACCTGGGTGTGCAAACGCACGCATGCCACTGACAATATCAACGACTCGTTTAACGCCGTCATTTATTCGGTCAATAGCTTTCGGGACTCGACTAGCAAAAAACTCAAAGTCAGCCGCCGACTTCTCTAACTGCCAAGCTTTTTCTTGGGTTGGTAAGATAATTTTATTAGCGAATTGAACTAGCTCAATTAGATGAGTCAGCCCTTCTTCAAGAAAGCCCATATGGTCAACGATGTATTGCATAGGGGTGTTGATTTCATGCGCAATACCCGCAGTTAACTGCCCTACTGACTCCAGCTTTTGGGCATGACGTAAACTCAACTCGAGTTGTTTACGCTCACGCAAATCCAACCCAATCACCACCAAATGCACACGGTCTTCATCATCACTGCGGGTGGCTCGCATGCTTAACAGCACCGGAAAATAGTCGCCTGCAGCGGTATTAAATTCGACCTCTCGCCGAATCGCGCGATGATCCGGATTTTGCAACAAGGCCTGAACTTCCGCCTTTGCACCCGCCATAAAGTCTGTCAATAAATGGCCGGGAAGCGCCTGTTCACTGCAGCCCAAAATTCGACTTGCTTCTTGATTAGCGCGTCGAATCACACCGCGATCATCAACCAATAACATTAGACCCGGCACTACGTTATAAATACTGAGCAAGAAGTTATAAGCGCGCAGCATTTGCAAGTCTGCAATTTCAGTTTCTAGCTGCTGACTTGATAACTGATTCTCAAGTTCGGCAATACGCTCACGTAGCTGCGCAGTCTCTTCCTTCATAGGCTCTATTGGATAGTTGGCAATTCCATTCATCTGTCTATACTCCATGTGTAATACAGCCATCGTAGCTAAATTAAAACAGCGGGATGTAGGGTTTATGTTTGTATTCATCACAGGATGCGTAAATGGAAAACAATAACGACAAACCCGAGCAAATCAGCCCAACGGCTTATTACACCGGTGCAGTTTGGTTACAGCATCACTTATCACATCCGGCTTTTAAGACTTGGCAAGGCCGTGTTTTTTATAATGCACTGCGCCTGCCCATGGCCTTATCACGCTCCCTGAAAGGACCCACTATGGAGTCCTTTTTATTGGCCCGTCATAGCATTATCGATAAACAACTTCATGCTGCTATTAATTCTGGGAAAGTCACACAAATCATTGAGATTGCAGCGGGAATATCGCCAAGAGGCTGGCGATTCTGCAAACAATATGGCAGCAAGATAAACTATATCGAGGCTGACTTACCGGGCATGGCCGCACATAAGCAGCAGCTACTAGAAAAAGGTGGATTGCTACGTGACAACCATCAAGTAGTGGCCATAAATGCCCTGAGTGATAGTGGTGAAGACAGTCTGCAACACTTGGTGAGTAGTCTAGACAAACAACACGGAATCGCCATTATCACCGAAGGCTTGATTAACTATTTTGATACAGAAACCGTAACCGGCATGTGGGCTCGTTTTGCCCAAGCCATCAAGCCGTTTCCTTATGCTTTATACCTATCCGACATTCACCTAGGCACGTTGGGCAATCTGCCGGCCAGCAAAACCTTTGTGAATATGCTGTCTCGTTTTGTCCGAGGACGTGTGCATTTACATTTTGACAGCGAAGCCATGGCGGAGATCGCCTTGAAAAAAGCCGGCTTTCATCAGGCCAAGTTGTGGTCACCACGTCAATTTGCGGATGCACTGCCTGCTTGTCGTGTTCGAGGGGCCAATTTAGTGCGCGTGATTCAAGCCGATTTGCACGCACACTAATCTGAGTTAACGCGACAAGTCACCTGCTCGTTCGGGCTGATAACGGATACCTGTGATTGTTACCTGCAAAATACGACCATCTGGGCCCGGCCAGTCGATCGTTTGACCAATGCGCAAACCCAATAAAGCCATGCCAACGGGTGCCAAGACTGATATAGCGTTTTCAGCAGTTTGTGATGAGTAACAAAGCGTACGCTCAAATTCGGCACCTGTTTGCTCAATACGAAACACGACTATTGAGTTCATTGTAACGACATCTGGTGGCATTTTTTCTGGCGGCAAAACTTCTGCCCGATCTAACTCTGTTTGCAGCAAATCCCCCGCCTCACTGCCACTCACGTCGGAACGAGAAAGTAGCGCCTCTAAACGCACTAAATCTAAGCTCGACACAGTAATTTCAGGACTATTTGACGCACTCACAAAGACACTCCGCAACTTTCAAAAGGACTGGTTAGGCTAAGTGATTTGGCCGAAGAAGACTAGTCGGCGTTTGCTTGGCAGCCATCAACACAATCCACGCCAACAAACACATTAGTGCCGCCGCTGCAAACACCCAAGCACTGGTCGATGCGGCCCACACCATGCCCGTTAACAGCGAGCCAATGGCCACACCCATACCCCATAACATGCTGTAAATCGCCTGACCTTGGCCTTGGTGACCATCCCCAAAGTGGCGATAAATTAACACCATCGCAGCAGCGTGGAAGGTGGCAAAACTGGCGGCATGCAGCAGCTGCGCCAACCAAATAGCCACATGACTATCCACCATAAAACCAATCACTAACCAGCGCATGCCCGCTAACAACAGACTCCATAACATCAGCCGCATTTCACCAAGCCACGGCATAAAACGATGCATAACTAAAAACAACAAGATCTCGGCCAACACCCCTACACCCCACAACCAGCCGATTTCAGTGCGAGAATAACCATGCTCTTCGAGATGAATGCTGTAAAAAGTGTAATAAGGCGCATGTGAAAACTGCAGCAAGAAATGCGCTAGAAAAAACGCCCAAACCGGCTGGCGCTTTAAGATAGTCCACAGGCCGTCACTAGCTTCATGACGCTTAGGTGTTTTGATGTCAGGCACCAGCAGTGATGAAAGCCACGTCGCCAAGGCACAAGCCAATAGCCAAATCGGCAGGCTGTCGACTGAAATATGATCGAATAAGATACCTAGGCCGGTACCCGTGACAATAAAACCCAACGAGCCCCACAACCTGATCAGGCTATAACGCTCTCGACGCGCCCCTAAATGCGCCATGGTGACCGCTTCAAACTGCGCCAAAATTGCGTTCTGAAAAAAACCGTACGCCAGCAGCACCAAGGCCAACGACCAGTACTCACGCGCCCAGAACACCCCTAGCCATACCAGCAGCATCATAAAGGCGCCAAAACGCACAAGCTGCAAACGCTTGCCAGTGTGATCGGCAATATAACCCCAGAAATTAGGCGCAATAATACGAGTGGCCATGACAATGGCCATCAGCTCGCCAATGGCGGCAGGGCTAAAACCCTGCCCTTGCAGGTACAGCCCCCAGTAGGGCTGAAAACCGCCAATAACAGCGAAATAGAAAAAATAAAATGCGCCTAAGCGCAAAAAGGGGCTGGTCACAGACGCTGACCGTTATTTAACACTCGGCGCCTGAGCTGGAATAACGGGTGTTGCACATTGCACGCCATGATTTTGGCCGCGGTGGCGCAGCGCATGATCAAGCAAAACAATGGCTAACATGGCCTCTGCAATCGGCGTGGCACGCACACCAACACAGGGGTCATGGCGCCCTTTTGTTACCACTTCCGTGGCTTCACCCGCGGCGGTAATGCTACGGCCGGGTGTGGTGATGCTGGATGTTGGCTTCAGCGCAATACGTACAATCAGATCTTGGCCACTGGAAATACCGCCCAACACACCGCCAGAATGATTGCTTAAAAAGCCCTCAGGGGTCAGTTCATCACGATGTGTTTCACCGCGCTGCTCAACCACCGCAAAACCATCACCAATTTCCACGCCTTTAACCGCGTTAATGCTCATCATGGCATGCGCAATATCGGCGTCTAAACGATCAAATACCGGCTCACCCCAACCTACGGGCATACCACTGGCAAAGACTTCTACCAAAGCGCCAATGCTGGAATGCTCAGTGCGCATGGACAACACTAGCGCCTCCATGGCCGTTACTGCTTCACGATCACCACAGAAAAACGGGTTTTGGCCAACATAGTCCCAGTCACAGGTCTGCGCTTTAACATGACCAATTTGAGTGACGCGACCCCGTATGCTGACACCAAACTGTTCTGCTAATACCTTACGGGCAATGGCACCGGCAGCCACACGCATAGCTGTTTCGCGGGCGCTGGAACGACCACCGCCACGGTAGTCACGAAAACCAAATTTATGGGTATAGGTGTAATCGGCATGGGCAGGACGGAAAGTCTCGGCAATATTGCCGTAGTCTTTCGATTTCTGATCGGTATTTTCAATTAACAAACCAATCGGTGTGCCAGTCGTTTTGCCCTCAAACACCCCGGACAAAATACGCACCACGTCTTCTTCTTTGCGTTGGGTAGAAAATGCCGACGTGCCGGGCTTGCGACGGTCTAGATCAATTTGAATGTCAGCTTCTGTCAATGCAATGCCGGGCGGCACACCATCAACAATAGCCGCCAAGGCAGGCCCATGGGACTCACCGCAGGTGGTGACTGTAAAAACCTGACCTATCGTATTACCCGCCATGCTGCACTCTCATCTAATTCTGTTAAATCGCGCTTTCAAATAATGCTTGATGCTCTCGACACGCGGCGGCAGTTAGCACAAACACGCCCTGACCACCGTTTTCAAACTCTACCCACTCAAAGGCCACATCAGGGAAAGTTTGCTCCAAGGCCCACTGCGAATTGCCTACTTCCACCACTAAAATACCATCGTCACTCAGGTAGTCAGCCGCTTCAGCCAAAATACGCTTACAGATATCTAGGCCATCAGCCCCTGCTGCCAAACCCAATTCAGGCTCACGCAGAAATTCTTCCGGCAAATCGGCCATGTCTTCAGCATCCACATACGGTGGATTACTGACGATAAGATCATAACGCTGACCCGGTAGCTTGCTAAACACATCCGATTCCAGCAAGTGCACACGCTCTTGTAGGTCGTGATGTTCAATATTAATTGCCGCCACTGACAAGGCATCTAATGAAATATCAGTCGCATCCACCAAGGCATCTTCAAATGCCGTTGCACAGGCAATGGCAATACAGCCTGATCCCGTGCACATATCCAGCACACGTTGTGGCTCTTGGCCTAACCATGGCTCAAAGCCGTTATGAATCAACTCAGCAATTGGCGAACGCGGCACCAACACACGCTCATCAACATAAAACGGCAGGCCAGCAAAGTAGGCCAGATTAAGCAGATACGCCAAGGGCACACGATCATTAACACGACGGCGCAACAAGTCAGCCATACGCTGGCGTTCACTTGGCAAAACTCGTGCATCTAAAATTTCCGCATCTGCAGACCATTCTAAGTTCAGCGTTTGCATGACCAATGCTGTCGCTTCAGCAAATGGATCACTGGTACCATGACCTAAATGCACATCACAGCCACGAAAACAGCTAACACAAAAGCGAACCCAGTCACGAATGGTATGTAGTTCGGCCACAGCCTCTGTTAACTGATGATCACTTAGCTCAACGGCTGAGGGTTGCGTCTGCACGAAATAAAGTCTCCACAATGGATTAAACAAGCAAGAACAAGCAACATCTGCTTAATCATTTGATTTTATACTAGAAGCACAGTCTTTGCGCGGAAGCCGCCATGAAAGATCCAGCCTTAAATGCATTAAAGCGACAACTGAAAGCACAGGCCAGCCAACCACCTAAGCCAGCAAACGTGGTGGCAGTTAAACATGCTGAAGAAGAGTTGTCTGATGAGCAACTGTTAGCCAAAGCCTTAAAAGGTGTTAAGCCTAGCCAAGCACCACCTCCGCCGCCTCGCCCGAATAAGCCTCGCAAAGTGGATGCACTGACTGCACTACGCCGAGCTAACGCAGAGGGTGGCATTGAGCGGGAGCAAATCGCTATTTCTGACACCGTGGCCCTTATGCAGCCCGTTGATGCCGAGGCAACACTCGCGTTTCAACGCAGTGGTGTGCAGCTGCGTCAGTTTGAAAAACTACGCACAGGCGCCCTGCCTTGGCGTGGTGCTGTTGACCTGCACGGCTGCACCATCGAGCAAGCTCGTGAAGCTGTTTTACAATTGATTGATGAGGCTAAACGTGAAGGTCTGCAAGTCATTAAAATTGTACACGGCAAAGGCCATATCAATGGTCAGGCACTGCTAAAAACCAGCGTGAATGGCTGGTTAAAACAGCTGCCAGACGTGATTGCGTTTAGCAGTGCGCCACCCCGTGATGGCGGCACCGGTGCCGTATTAGTTCTCTTGAAACGCCATCGTCAGGAAACAACTCGCTAATCTGTCATCTTTACCGCGAGCTCAGAAATCGTTAGGGTTCGCAGTTCATTCACTTGTACGAGACAAATCATGGAAAACGCCTACGCGGACATTATCCGCGCTGTTGGTGAAGACCTGGGCCGTCCTGGCCTGCTCGATACCCCCAAACGCGCCGCCAAAGCCATGCAGTATCTGTGTCGTGGTTATGAGCAGGACCTACACACACTTGTTAATAATGCCGTTTTCCCGTCAGACAACGACGAAATGGTGGTAGTTAAAGACATTGAAGTGTACTCACTATGTGAGCATCACTTATTGCCTATTATTGGCAAAGCTCATGTGGCTTACCTACCTTCTGGCAAGGTTTTAGGCTTGTCTAAAGTAGCGCGCATTGTAGATATGTATGCGCGTCGCCTGCAGATTCAAGAAAACCTCACTAAAGAAATTGCTGACGCAGTTCAAGAAGTGACTAATGCACGTGGTGTGGCAGTTGTTATTGACGCCGCACACATGTGCATGATGATGCGTGGCGTGGAGAAGCAACACTCCACTACAGTCACCTCCGTCATGCTGGGTGACTTCCGTCAAAATCCGCAAACACGTAATGAGTTTCTCTCATTCATCAAATAGTTAGCTAAACAAACTAAGGCCCGCCGCTGGGTCTTAGTTTCACTACCACTCAGCCTATTCATAGCCCACCTTGGGTTTACACGCCATGTTTTCGTCTCTAGGGTAATTGAGCACTACTGATTACCCGAGGAGTCACCATGGACAACTTTTCCCTGCAGGATACCTTGCAGTCGTCGTTTAGCGGCGAGCTGCCAGCCATTATTGGGGCAGTGCTACTGTTATTGCTTGGCTGGATTGTGGCCTTGTCGATTTCCGCTTTAACCGGGCGAGTTTTAAGCTCACTTAAACTAAATAACCAAATCAATAGCACCACTGGCGCAAGTACCGATGTCGAGCTGATCATTAAACGCATTGTGTTCTGGTTTATCTTGTTAGTGGCGGTAGTCGCCGGCTTCAATATGCTTAACTTGTTAAGTGTGTCTGCACCATTCGCCAACATGCTCAATGAAGTCATGGTGTTCCTACCACGTATTGTCGCTGCCGCAGTCATCCTAATCGTTGGCTGGGTTCTAGCCTCCATCGTTCGTGCCGCCCTCACCCGCATACTTGCAACGACCAGCTTGGATGAGCGTATTAGTGCAGATGCCGACATGCCGCCAATTGGCAACAGCATTGGCCAAGTCGCTTATTGGCTGATTTTACTCATGTTTTTACCGATGATTCTGTCCACTCTGCGTCTTGAGGGACTGATGGGGCCGCTGCAATTTATGGTAGAAGACATGCTGACCTTCGTACCTAATATTTTTGCCGCCGCCATCATCGCGATTGTGGGTTATATCATTGCCAAAATTGTACGCGGCATTGTCACCAACCTGCTTGATGCCACCCAACTGCAATCAGGTCTGCAACGTATTGGCTTAAATGAGGCCACCAATGTTCCTAAACTGATTGGTACTGTGGTGTTTCTGGTCATCTTTGTACCGGTCATTATTTCGGCACTGGATGCACTCAATATTGCCGCCGTTTCAGAACCCGCCATCAGCATGCTGCACCAAATGATTTCGGCACTGCCCGCCATCATTGCTGCCACACTGATCCTACTTATCACCTACATTGTGGCTCGCTTTATTGCTGGCATCGTCAGTAGCTTTTTGGCCGGCACAGGCCTAGATGGCGTACCTGAAAAAATCAACATGCAACAACTGTTGGGCAACCTTAAGCTGTCGAACTTAGTGGGTCAGTTACTGCTGTTTTTCGCCATGTTATTTGCCACTGTTGAGGCGGCCAACCAGTTAAACATGCTGCAAGTCAGAGACATTGTCTCCGCCTTCATTATGTTTGGTGGCGATCTACTCTTAGGTGCCGTGATTCTGATGGTAGGCTTCTGGTTAGCCAATCTTCTGGCCACCGTGGTAGCACGCAGCAATGATGGCCAAGCCACTTGGCTTGCCAATATTGTACGTGTGCTCATTATTGGTTTAGTGCTGGCCATGGGCTTACGTGCCATGGGCATTGCCGACTCCATTGTGAACCTTGCGTTTGGCTTGACCTTAGGTGCTATTGCAGTCGCTTTTGCCCTATCGTTTGGCCTAGGTGGCCGCGAAGCTGCCGGCCGCTTAATGTCACGCTGGTTGGATAAAATTGATAAGCAGTAACCTCCATCGATAACTTTAGTGTTCCCCTTTTAGCGGCCTTCGGGTCGCTTTTTTTCGTCCATGACTTGACAGCAGACCAATTAATTGGAATTATTATTCCAATTGTTTAGATGGATGCGCCAAAATGGCCAGACGAACCCTAGAGCAACTTGCTGAAACCCGCCAAAATCTTATCGATTCGGCCACTAAGCTGTTCTCTGAAAAAGGCGTAGCCAACACGCAGATTGCCGAAATTGCTGCAGCAGCCGGCACTGGCATCAGCGCTTTTTACAAACAATTCAAAGATAAGGAAGAGTTATTCCTTATTATTTTTGAGCGCATCTTTAGTGCCATGCATGACAACATCCTGCAGGCCAGACGCCAAATGAATATGCGCTCCCCGCTTGACATGGTTATGGGCGTGCAGCGCACTTATGAAATTGCTTTTGACACGTTTTATCAGCATCGCGAAATCAGCCTAGGCCTTTTTCGCTCTGGCTTTTCCAGCAGCGGCAGCATGGATGACCACTTCTGGCAGCTATGCAACCAAGTCGCTAATGAAATGAGTAAGGACCTTGAGCTTGGCAATCAAGCTGGACTTATCACCATCACAAATCCAAGAGACTTTGCCGATGCGACATTTGGCATGGTGCTGCAGTTAGCGCATCGCATGTTGTTAGAGAACACCCCGACGCCGCATGAGGCGGCAAAAATGTGCACTAAATTCACACTCGGCGGACTCATATTGAGCATGCCACCGACTGTGTTAACCCGTGTTTTGCCTCTGTTGGCAACACCTCAAACCCCCACGAGTACAACACTATGAACCAGCAAGTTCTTGAAGTAGCCGTCATCGGTAGTGGTTTTTCCGGCTTAGGCATGGGCATTCAGCTTAAAAAACAAGGCATCAAAAATTTCAAAATTTTTGAAAAGGCTAACGATGTTGGCGGCACTTGGCGCGACAACACCTACCCAGGCTGCGGCTGTGATGTGAAGTCCGCGCTGTACTCATATTCTTTTGAGCCTTACGCCAAGTGGTCGCACATTTATGCCAAACAAGGCGAAATCCACCAGTACATTCGTCATTGCGCAGAAAAATACGGCATGTACGAACACTTGGTTTTTAACAGCGCCGTTACCGCTGCTCAATTCGATCAAGATACCGGACTGTGGACACTACAGATTGCAGATGGCCGCGAAGTACAAGCACATAATGTCGTTGCAGCACCCGGCCCATTTGCCGAGCCCAACACCGCTGCTATTGAAGGTCGTGACCAATTCAAAGGCATTAGCATTCACAGCGCACGCTGGGACCACTCCGTAGACCTGACAGGCAAACGTGTAGGCTTGATTGGCACTGGCGCCACTGCCGTGCAAATTGGCCCAGCCATTGCCGATAAAGTCAGCCATTTAACCGTGTTCCAACGCACCGCAAACTGGATTATGCCGCGCCCAGACCGTGCCATTAGTGATCGCGAAAAGTCCGTTTACAGCCGCGTACCCGCCGCCATGTTGGCACCTCGCTTAGGCCAATACTGGTTTAACGAACTGACCGCGCCATTTTTGATTTTGCGTTATGACGCATTTAAGGCTCAGCCTGAGAAAATTGCTCGTAGCTATCTGCGTAAAAAGGTCAAAGACGACGCCTTACGCGCTCGCCTAACCCCTAACTTTAAGTTTGGCTGCAAGCGTGTATTGGTATCCAGTGACTGGTTCCCCACCATGCAACGCGATGACGTCACATTGGCAGATCAGGGCATTAAGCGCATCACCGAAACGGGTGTTGAGACCAATGACGGCGTGCATCATGAGTTGGATGTAATTATCTACGCGACTGGTTATACCGTGCGTAGCACAGGTGCACCGTTTGATATCACCGGCATCAATGGCCAAAAATTAGCCGAAAAGTGGAAAGATGGCGCCGAAGCGTTTAATGGCTTAAGCACCACCGGCTTCCCCAATATGTATGTCTTGGTTGGCCCTTTTACCGGCCCCGGCCACACATCGGTCATTGCTTATGCTGAAAAGCAAATTGACTACGTTTGCCAAGGCATTTTGTTACGCCAGCAAAACAAGCTGAAATACATTGAGGTAAAGCCAGAAGCTGAAGCACGCTTTGTCGACATGATGGATAAACGCAGCGAACACACCGTGTGGAAATCAGGCTGTGATAGCTGGTACTTAAGCCCTAATGGTCGTAACAACACGCTCTACCCTGGCTTTAACTTTGAGTATCGCATTCGTGTAGCGCGCTTTAATCCAGCCGACTTTAAACTGGTTGCCGCCAACGGCAAGACGCAAAAAGCTACACTAGGCGACCATTTAAAGACACTGAAAATGGCCCTAACTGCTTAAGCTTTCGAACCTAGAAACGCGTTAATCGCTTGGGCCACTTGCCGCGGGCTTTCATCTAAATGCAGATGATGCCCGCCGGACAAGTTCACCTGCTGCAGGCTCTTAAAAAAACCAATTCGCGCCGCATACTGTGGTGATGATGCTGCCATAACCAACATGCCTTTATCCCCCATAATCAATAATGCGGGCGCGGTAATGGCTTGGATAAAACTCACCACCTGCTCTTCTGAAAAACGCATCAACGAAGGTAGGCGCAAACGCTTATCTGTGCTCCACACATAACTGCCGTCATCTTGCTGGCGTATGCCGCGCTGCAGTAACAACTGCGCCGCATCACGGCTCAACGCCCCTGTCATGCCTTGCATACGTGCTTGCGTGGCCACTTCAATAGACTTAATCGGACGTACATCCGTTGATAACTGTTGATAGCGCAGCATGGCGTCACGAGTCTGCGACACAATATCGGCAGGATTGGCGCTCAGTGGACCCAAACCCTCAATTAACACCAACTTGCTAACGCGTTGTGGAAACAGCGCGGCCATTAACATGAGTAGACCAGCACCCAAAGAATGGCCCAGTAAAATAATGGGCTCCGTTGGGCTGATCACATCCATCACCGCCAAGATGTCATCTAAAAACTCGGCATTGTGATAACGCATGCCGGCCGCACGATGACTGCTGAGACCATGACCAGCTAAGTCCATGGCATAAATGGGGTGACCTTTAATATCGGGAAAACATCGATCAAATGTGGCGGCATTATCTAACCAACCATGCACGGCCAAAATCGGCATGCCGGATTGATCTTTAAACCAATGTTTAGCCGCAATTTGACCCCGCCCATGAGGCAAGGTGAATGTGATGACTTCCACCATCACAGCAGCTGCCACTTTTGCAGTAAGGTGATGACTTGCTCAGCACTTGCGTCCGGGTTTTCCAATGGAAACATATGCCCCCCCTCTGCTTGTGCATACTCAAAGCCTTGTTGTTTTGCCAACTTAGCATGGGTGCCCAAGTGTAAAAACTCGCTGCTAGTACCAGTAATAATTGCGCCCGGAATACCCAAGAACGATCGACAATTACGCAAGTGCCATGGCCCATTACGAAAAATGGCCACCTCATTTTCAACACTAAAACGTAGGCGCACACCGCCCTCAAATGGCTCAGTGCCATGTTCCACATACGCTTTAAAACAATCAGGATGAAAACCTTTAAAAAGCGTTTTACCGCTTAAGTTCTCGGCCATTGCCTGCTGGCTTGGCCAGCGGTCACGACGATGTTTGCTACGCCCCGCCGGTGTCACTTTGTCAATTTGGCCAGTCGCTTTTGCCATACCCATCATCAAACCGGGCCAACCAATCAGCGCCGGCGGATCTAATAAAATCAATGCAGAAAACAAGCCCGGATGTCGATGTGCGGCAATTAATGAACATAGCCCCCCCATGGAATGACCAATACCAATAGTGCCCGGCAAACAGTGAGTGCGAACAGAGTCGGCAATTTCATCAGCAATATTGGTCCATCCCGCATTAACTGGAAATCGTGCGTCATGCGCCAAAAGCGATGGCGCATAAACACTGGCATGCAGGCGCAGTGGATCCAACATGCGTTGATAACACTCACCGGGAAAGCCATTGGCATGACTGAAATGAATTTGGGCTTTTGTCGCCATAAAAAGGGGTTCCTGTAAAAAACTTCACGTTTGCCGCTAAAAATAATACAGTTGTAACAAATGACACCAACAATAACGAAGTTAAAAATAAAGGTGGGTCGATATGCTTTTCATTTTCCGCGGACTGACGCTATCAGTTCTGCTTAGTTGTTTCTACTTGTCAGGCTGTAATGAGTCCAAACAAAGCGCGCCGGTTCAAGGCTCACCCAGTGAAAGCAATATTCAAATCAGCTTTCAAGCACCAGAAGACATTACTGAGGGCAGCAAATTCGTCGTCACAGCACAGCAGTCTGGTAGCTCAGGGACTGTTGGTTTTTCATGGCGAGACGACTTAGGTAGTGTGCATCCACTCAATGCAGAAATCACCGACAATCGTTATGAGGCAGTAGCGCCATTTGTCGACAAGGATGAAAACATTGTTTTACAAGTCACCGTGCAAGATGAGCGTGGGGCTAGCGCAAGACAAACGCTAGCACTCAAAGTGACTAACAAGGATCCCAACAAAGGCAACCTGCCAATTGTGTCCGTCACACCGTCTAGCATCACGATTAATGAAGGAACAAGTAACACACTGATTGGTGATGCTCAGGCACAAAACCAGAAGTCCATTCAGCGCGTGCAATGGCAGGCCATAGCCACTGACACACTTAGCTTAAGCATTATTGGCAAAAGTGATGAAAATACGGTGGAATTTACAGCACCACAAGTTGACCAAGATACCGTGCTTAAAATGCGTTTCACGGCAACGGATAGCGCGGGTGAAAGTCGCTTAATTACCACTGATGTACTGGTCAGAAATGTCTTATCAAATCAAATACCGCAAGCGCGTGCTGGTAACAATCAACGCATCACCCCACCCGGCAGCGTCAAACTTGATGGCTGCGAGTCATTAGACCCTGACGGCTCCATCGCGTCGTTTTTATGGCAGCGCTTAGATGAGCAGGGACAAGTCTTAGAAGATCTAGATGATAAATGCCTGCTTGATATCAGTTACGACCCGGCCCCCATCACACGCATCGACTTCTTTCGCTTAACTGTCACGGACAACCAAGGCGCCAGCAGTCATGACGAGGTCCAAGTATTAGTGGAAGCAGGTCCTAATACAGCACCACGCATCATTAGTGCATCAGCCAATCCTCAGCCTGCCCGACCTGGTGAAAGTGTTCTGCTATCGGCTACAGCTGAAGATACAGAAGGCCACCCCATTGACTATCGCTGGACACAAAAAGACGGTGCGCAAACTGGTATTTTATTTGCGAATACCGCTAATGCCGAAGTGCAGCTGACTGAAGCTGGCGAATACGGGTTTATAATTCAAGTGCGTGATGCCGGCACCCTGCCTGCACAAGCTGACAAACGAGTAGTCAAAGTTCGTGTGGAGCCAGCCGCCAACTCACGTGAGCCGGGACTGAGTGAATGTATTAGAAACCCGTTTGCCCGCGGCTGCATTCTTAGTCCGCTCAATCGCTTATTGGCAGGTGATACTTACACCACCTGCTTTTCTAATCCTACAGCCGAACCCTGCTTATTGGCACAACTGGCTAGAGGTGAACTGGCGCTTCTTCCCGCTGTTGATTCGGCAGGCATCTGCACTCCGAAAGATGGCGCGAATTACTCACATTTTTGGGGCTCTTGGCATAATCACACCGCCTACTCAGATGGTGCGGCTTTTACTCGTCCTGCCGATGTCTATCGTCAAGTAAAAGAGCGTGGCTTTGACTTTGCTACCACAACGGATCACTCAGACAACGCTCGACTACCAATTACCTTACCCGACACAAGCAATTGCACCAATGGCAACCCCTTAGGCTGTCTGCTATCAGACCCTGAGCGAATTACCGACAACTTCCGTAAATGGAGCGCAACACTAGAGCAGACCAAAGCAGAAACAACGCCAGGCTTTACCGCATTGCGTGGATTTGAATGGACTTCTGACCGCTTTGGTCATGCCAATGTGTTGTTCTCACGCAACTTGGTCAACGCCAAAACAGGGCCCGGCTACCTAATAAGCATGGACCTATTTTGGCAGTGGTTTATGTATCCTTCCCGCTTTGGCGGCGGTAATGATGGCGTCTTAGTATTTAATCATCCTGGTCGCGAAGACATGCTTCATGGTCCATTAGAGTCCATAGGATTTGGTGACCCCGCCTATACCTTTAATGACTTCCGCTATATTCCCGGCGCTGATTATCGCGTAGTAGGTGTTGAAGTTTTTGGCAAAGGTGATGAGTACGACACCGACGGTGTCCGTGGTTCATGGATGGGTTATGCCTTGGACAAAGGCTGGTATTTAGCACCTTTTGGATCTGAAGATCATCACGACAAAGATTGGGGCGCTGCCAGGTTGCCCAAAACAGTGGCTATTGCTCGCACACGCTCTGCCGACGATATTAAAGAAGCATTGTTAGCACGACGCGTGTATGCCGTGGCTCAGAACTTTAATGATGTTCGGCTAGAGTTTTTTGCGGATCACTCTGGTCAGCAGTCACCCATGGGCTCACGACTCGTCACAGCTAACAGCAAGGTTAATTTGCGCTATGCCGTTGGCACACGTCCGGGAAAAACCAATCCGTTAAGCAAAGGCGTTACCGTTGAATTAATGTCGTCAACTGCCAACAACAGTGAGAAGTACACGCCTTTGTTGTCAGCCAACAGCAGTCAAGGTGATTTTGAAGTCACTGTCACTGACAAAAATGAATGGTACTTCTTACGCATACGTAATCGTGATGACAACCGTATTGTGGCGGCATCAGCACCAATCTGGATACGCCAGGGCAGCACACCGTTAGGCGACTGCCCTGCGTTATGACTATAGTGTCTGCACAGTCAGCCCCAAGGCAGAGACCACCTCTGCCTTGGGGCTAGGCGCAATCACTGAGGTGCTGGCAGTGGCTGGCAGCAAATACTGCTCAGCAACACGTTGCAAATCACTGATGCTGACTGCCAACAAACGCTCGCGTAGCTGCTGACACTGCGCGGGTGTGCGGCCATACAAGGCATTGTGAAATGCCTGACGAGCCTCACCCGCGGGTGAACGCGGTTTATCCATGTCAGCAAAAATACCTAACATCGCCTCTTCTAACTGATCCGGCTTGTGCTTGGTCGACAGCAACCAATCGATGCTGGCATCAAAGTCTTGCAGGGTCTCGGCTAGGCGCGGATCGCGATAGGAGAAAAAGCGGAAAGCACAGGCATTGGCGTCATAACCTGCCCCGCCACCATAAGCGCCACCTTGCTCACGGATAGCACGGTGTAAAAAGCCATTACGCAGGAAACCACCCAAGGCCATCAGTGCTGGGGCATCCGCATGATCAGACGCCACAGCAGGATAGGCTTTGGCACAAAATTGCACCTGCGTTTGCGTCAGCCATGCTTCATTAATCACCTGACGACTAGCCGCTTGCCAATTCATGCCAGAGAATTGATCCGATACTGCTGGCAGTGCTGACCAATGCGCATCTAGTGTGTGCTGAGCCAACGTGTCCGCCTCAGCAATTAATAAAGCCTGGCGTGGCGCTGACATAATGCGCTGATGCAATGCACTTAACTCTGCTTGCAAGGACTGCAACTGCGCAGCGTCACTGACTTGCTGATTTAGCTGGCGTATAAAACGAATGCCAAACAAGCCACCTTGCTGTTGTTGAAATGATGCCAAAGCACTGTAGTTACGCGCTGCTGCAGATGCCGCCAGTTGGTGACCCTGCCCAGTCACGCTGGACTCCCAACGTGCTTTTAATTGCGCCAGCAGTTCGCGAATGCGGGCATCTTCATCAAAGCGTAAACCACCAAAACTATCCGCCATCAGCGCTTGAAAATCTGCTTCATTACGCGACAGCGCCTTGCCACTTAATACCAAGTGCGCTTGGGCAGAATTACTGTCTAACAGTGAGGTACGCGCTGACATACTCATGCGCAAACCGCCACTGACCGCTGACTGACGCTGCTGCATAGTTAAATAGTCATGCTGACCTGCACCTAGCTCGGCAAATAGGGACGTATACACAGGTAGTAGTTGAGCCTCCCGTGTCGTCAACGCAGGCAAATCAATAATCAGTTGCTGATAAAACAAACCATTGGTGCCCTGAGCAAAGCTGGTCACCGGCATCACGCTAGTGCTTACGTTTGTGGGTTCCAATGATCTCAGCTTGGCGGGCACATCGGCCAGGGTGACCTTAGGCAAACAACTCAAATCATTTTCTTGCGCCTGGCGCTCAGCCAAGGCTTCTGCACGCTGGCTTAACTGTTGCAGATCGTCTGCTGTCAGTTTGGCTTTGATTGCTGCCAGCTGCGCGGCTTCTAGTGCATCTCTACGCGCACTTAATTCAGCATCAGGACGTAAAGTGACACGCACACGATGGGCATTATCGATCAACAAACGACGCACCAGTGCCGGCACATAACCCGGATCTTGAATCGCTAAACGTAGCGTTTGTAAGGATGGCTCAATATCCCAGAGTGCTACTGGGTCAGCTTCTTGCAGCACGGCATTTAAACCATTCAACACCAGCTGCAAACCATAGGGATAACTATCGCCACCGATTTCACGCTGCGACAATTCAAACTGATGCAGCACAGCCTCGACTTGATCTTGCGGCACACCATGCTCAACCACTTGCTGCAACACATCCATCACTAGCGCTTCAAAGGCTGCGGCATGTTCTGGCTCCGAGCCTTCCAAGCCACACATAAAGGCCATTTCACGATTCTGATCATCTAAACCCATTAATGCCGAAGGCGACTGACCAAGCTCTGTTTGCTCTAACGCTGCACGCAATGGTGAGGCGGAATTCTCTAACAGAATACCGCTTAATAAATGGGCCTCAAAACGCGCTTTAACATCAGCCGCTGGCCCTAATAACCAGGCCAACACATGATGCGTTTGTGGTCCTTCGTTTGACTCTGGCGCATACGCTTCTTCGACACGAACTGGCGCGACATAACGTTTTTCATCACGACCTAATACTGCATTCGCAGGGCCATCAAAGTGCTGCAGCGCTAACTCTTCAAAGCGAGTTTGTAGACTGATGACGGACTCATCACCGTAAGTCATAAACACGGCATTGCCCGGATGGTAATGACGCTGATGGAAAGCCTTGAGTGCCTGATGCGTTAGGTCTGGAATATGCGCAGGGTCACCACCTGAGTTGTTATGGTATGTGGTGGTTGGATATAAATAGCTATTTACACGCTCATTTAAGGTGGTGTGCGGCGAGCTCATTGCTCCCTTCATTTCGTTATAGACCACACCTTTATAGACCAATGCCGCATCAGGCTCTTTCGACGCCGCTTCGATACGAATACCTTCTTGAGCAAAATCCAATTCATGTAAATGTGGAAAGAACACCGCATCAAGATACACGCCCAACAAATTATCGAAGTCTTGTTTGTTCTGACTGGCAAATGGGTAGGCCGTCCAATCACTGGCCGTAAATGCATTCATGAAAGTATTTAGCGAACGACGCAGCATTAAAAAGAAAGGATCACGCACAGGGTAACGCGCACTACCACAGAGCACAGTGTGCTCCAAAATATGCGCCACCCCTGTTGAGTCTTCGGGCATGGTCTTAAATGCCACCAAAAATACGTTCTCGCTATTTTCCGCCGCCAAGTGCAAATGACGTGCACCAGTTACTTTGTGACGGTATTCATACAGCGTGGTGTCTAGTGCAGAAATATGTAGTTCACGTATGGATTCAAAGGCCGAGTGATGAGGTGTGGGCAAAACATGCTCCTAGACTGTGTCAAATAAATCAGTTGCTTATTATGGCTACCCCAGCAGTAAAAGCCAAAGCACATGCTTCATCTTTGTACGCGTTTTGTAACTAATGTTCCATTCGCTCTGCTAACCCGACCGCCTGTCGGATACAACAAACGTCGACTTTTCACTCGTGCACCAACGTGGTTTAACTACGAAGTCTTTTGGTGCACACCAACTGATAACAAAAACAATTACGAGGGTTACACATGAAAAAATCAGCTGCTGTGACGCCGCGCGTTACTTTGCAACGATCTTTACTTAGCTTGGCAGTTGCTGCCGCTACGTTTGGCATGGCACCAGCACATGCCGTTCAGTTTGAATTTGCCGATGGCGAAGTGACGGGTAGTTTTGATACCACCGTCTCATACGGCGCTTTGTGGCGAGTCACAGGACAAGATCCACGGCTAGTCGCTAGACAAAAAGGCGGTGACCGTAACAGTGCTAACTATGACAACGGTAATGCCAACTATGATCGTGGTGATTTGGTGTCATCAATTTTCCGCGTTTCTAATGACTTAGATCTAAATTACAAAAATTTTGGTGCTTTTTTTCGGGTCAGCTCCTTTTATGACCATGCCATTCAAAACAAAGATTTTGATCCTAACCTTGCAGACCAACGAACCCTCAGAAATCGTTTAGGTCATGATTACGAAATTTATGATGCGTTTGTGCGCGGCAAGTTCACAGTACTTGATCGTAATTTAGGTGTTCGTCTTGGTAAGCAAGTTATTAGTTTAGGTGAAAGTACATTTATTCCTAATGGTTTAAATGCACTAAATCCTGTTGATGTTGCAAAACTAAGAACACCGGGTGCCGAACTGAAAGAAGCATTCTTGCCGACTCAAATGCTACAAGTAACCTTTGATGTTACCGATAACATGAGCATCGAACTTATTAATAAGTTCCAATTTAGAGAGTCACGCCCCGAGCCGAATGGTTCATTTTTCAGTACTAATGACTTCTTATCACCTGGTGGTTCAAAAGTATTAATTCAAGCAGGTGCGGCCCCTGAAAATAGCCCAGCAAGGATTACTAGAGGTCAAGACAAGTTTGCCAAGCATACTGGTCAATATGCAATTGTAACACGCCTTCTAGTGCCCGAACTCAACAACACTGAGTTTGGACTTTATGCAATGAATTATCACAATCAAGCACCGCTGATTGCAGGTAGAACAACATCAAACGCTGACCTTGCTGCCGATTTAGCTGCCGCAGGTGGTAATCCTGCTTTGGTTCCGGTGGTTCGCGCTCAAACTTCAAGCTATTTTGCTGAGTATGCTGAAGATGTTCGATTATATGGCTTAAGTTTCAATACTCTTGGGCCACTCGGTATTGCATTACAAGGTGAATACTCATATAGACCAAATCAACCGTTAAACTTGGTTGCCAACAACGTTCTTAATGCCTTGTTAGGGCTGGATGGCAGTCCTTTTAATACTGGGATAGGTGTTCTTCCGCGCAACACCGAAATCCAAGGCTTTAAGCGCGTCAAAATGCATCAATTGCAAATGACTGCAACACAAACTTTAGGTCGTTACTTGGGTGCCTCTCAAATTGTTGCAGTTGGTGAGGCTGGTTATACATACCTAGATTTACCAAATGGTATCGACTTCAACGGCACGGGTGTTGACTTTACAACGCCACTGGCAACCAACGGCGCCAATGCTGTTTCGTCAGACCTAGGGATCTTTACTAAAAACTCTTACGGCTATCGAGCACTAGTACGCGCAACTTACCCAAACGCAATTGGCGCCATTAACTTGTCACCGCGTGTTGCATTCCAGCATGATTTAAGAGGTACCAGTCCAACATTTACGCAAAATACTCAATCTGCAACGATAGGTATTTCTGCAGATTATCAAAACCGTATATCGGCAGATCTGTCTTACACCAACTTTTTTGCTGGTGAAACAATTGGTGAGACATCCACAGGTTTCCGCTCTACAAACCAAGCTTTGGCCGATCGCGACTTCATTGCCGCTACCGTCAGCTACGCATTTTAATCCACGGACTTGAGAGAACTTAATACATGAAAAATCTCACCCAAACCGTTCTTAGCGCAGCCATCATGGCTGTGCTCAGTGCCCCCGCCATGGCCGCTGTTGGCGCTTCAGAAGCCGCTAAATTGGGCAATAGCTTAACGCCCATGGGCGCTGAAAAAGCCGGTAACGCGGCAGGCACCATTCCTGCTTGGAATGGTGGTTTAACCAGTCCTGGAGCAGGCTTTAAAACAGGCGGCCATTACCCTAACCCGTTTGCCAGCGACAAGCCGAAATTCACCATTACTGGCGCCAATGCTGATCAATACAAAGATCAGTTAAGCCCGGGCCAAATCGCACTGCTGAAAAAGTACCCTACGTGGAAAATGAATGTGTACGAAACTCGTCGTACTGCATCATTCCCTAAAGGCCACTATGACCAAACCATCGCTAACGCTACAAAAGCCACCTTGGCAACAGGCGGTAACGGCATTGTTGGCACAACCGGCGGCATTCCATTCGCCATTCCTCAAAATGGCTTGGAAGTAATTTGGAACCACTTAACACGTTATCGTGGTGAGGCTTATGCCACAAACTGGAGCCAAGCTGCTGTTACACGTGATGGCAACTACACACCGGTTCGTTTTGAATATGAGTACGAGTTTCACTACGGCAGTTTGGAGAAAAAACCAAACGAAATCGAACAAGGAAAACTGTTTAACTTCCTTCAGTCGATTACAGCTCCCGCTCGTCTAGCAGGTCAAATCCTGTTGGTACATGAGTTCACCGACCAAGTGAAAACACCACGTAACGCTTGGACTTATAACCCAGGTCAGCGTCGTGTACGTTTGGCACCAAACGTAGCTTATGACAATCCAGGCACTGCATCAGATGGTCTACGTACTAACGATGACTTCTTGATGTTTAACGGTGCTACTGACCGTTACGACTGGAAACTAGTTGGTAAGAAAGAGCTGTATGTTCCATACAACTCCTACACCATTAGCGGCAACACCGTCAGCATGAAAGATGTGCTGAAAGCCGGTCACGTAAACCCCGACACTACCCGCTACGAGCTGCACCGTGTATGGGTAGTTGAAGCAACATTGAAGCCGGGTACTAGCCACATTTACACCAAGCGTGTTTTCTATATTGATGAAGACTCTTGGATGAATGTGGTGCAAGACAAGTACGATGCACGTGGCCAGCTGTGGCGCGTGTCCGAGCAACACAACATCAACTATGCGGATATTCCTATGCAAGCGCCTAGCGTGGAGGTGCATCACGACCTTCAGTCTGGCCGCTACTTAGCCATGGGTCTGCGTAATGATGAGCGCAGCGTTTATGTGCCTATCAAACGCACCGCCGCTGACTTCTCGCCTAACGGCTTGCGTCGCGCTGGTACCCGCTAAACCTCGTAGGTTGATGACCTAAGGGTCATCACAACGGTAAAACGCCCCGGCTCACCCTCGTGTCGGGGCGTTTTGCTTTTACCTTTTGTGAACGTTAATAAGACAAAAGTCCCTTTAAGTCATGGTAAAGTTTAGGCCTATTTCGTCTGGATGCTTTAACACATGGCCCGCAATATGAAACTTAGCCAACTCTATGCCGCTCGTGATAACGCTCGAACCTACGAAGAATGGCGAGAAATTTCGCTAGAGCTAGACGCGCTAACCGGTTTGGACTTATGGAAAATTGAAACAGCATCCAGCACTTATCACCATGAGCTGCTGCGCGAACGATTACTACAACTTCGCCAATGGCGTCAGTCTAAAGATCATAAGCAACTGATTCGTGCCTTACGCGAAGGTCTGCATCATGACCTTGGCAATATGGGCAATCCATTGCTTTATGGCCGCGCACATGTCGGCACCAAACGCTTAATCGAAGACTTTGTTGATGAAGTTAGCGATAGCTTAGATTATTTGTGTGACGCCAATATCGAACATTTAAGCAACGACGCTAAGTTGGCGCTGTTTGAAGACATCTTGAAGAGTTTTGGCCAACCTGCCCTGCAGCTTTCTGGCGGCGCTACCTTAGGTATGTTTCATGTCGGCGTGTGTAAGGCATTGGACGATCAAGGTTTGCTTCCTAGTGTTATCTCTGGCTCTAGCGCCGGCTCACTGGTCGCTTCAATGATTGGCTGTCATACCCGCGAAGAAATGACTGACTTTTATGAAGGCGATGCACTCTACAAGCATGCATGGAGCTGGAATAAGTTACGTGACGGTTTTGCAGGTCGTGGTTTTGCTAATCAAAAGCAATTAGAGACATTTATTCGCCAAAACATAGGTGACTTGAGCTTTGAAGAGGCCTTCGCAAAAACAGGTCGTCACATCAACGTCAGCATTTCACCCGTTGGTGCCAACCAAAAATCTCGCTTAATGAATGAGCTGACATCGCCTTACTTGCTGGTATGGAGTGCGGTGCTTGCTTCTTGTGCGGTGCCAGTATTGTTCCCGCCCGTCACACTGTCAGCAAAATCAGCTGATGGCACAGCTAAGCCCTATATGCCCCTTGAGCGTTGGGTAGACGGCTCTATGCGCAGCGACATGCCTCGTCGTCGCTTAATGCGGTTGTATAACGTGAACTACTTTATCGCCAGCCAAGTAAATCCCCACATTGTGCCGCTGATGGAGTCTGAAGCACGCCGTATTGAGCGCGCTCGTATCACCTCGCTGCCTCGTCGCATTCTGAAAGCTCAGGCTCGACTCTTAGGCATGGGCACACTACAAGTAATCCACGATAACAGCCGCAACGAGGCGCTGCGTCAGTCACTAAACCATGTCTACACCATGATTTCGCAAAGTTACTATGGTGATGCCACTATTGCACCGACTCGTTATACCCGTAAGCACTATGCCCATATGCTGCAAAACCCCACTAAAGAATCCGTGGTGTGGTTCCGTCAACAAGGTGAACGCGCTACGTGGCCAAGAATTGACCAGATTCGTGTGCAGTCTAAAATCAGCATGACCTTGCAGAAATGTGTGGCCAAGCTATTACAGCGCAAAGCACATAACTGGCATGAAGCCGAAGTGCGTGCCATTTTGGGTAATAGTCATGAAACAGCGGTCAATCAATAAACAATTGATCGCTAAACATACCAACGCGAGCCTAAACGCCACTTTTTTAGGATTTCTGCTTGCCAAAGCAGACATGAATTCGTAATATTCGCCCCGCTTGTTCACAAGCATGGGTCGTTAGCTCAGCTGGTAGAGCAGTTGGCTTTTAACCAATTGGTCCTGGGTTCGAATCCCGGACGACCCACCATTTAAACCGCTGATTTAGCGGACAAAAACGAGGCTTCCGAAAGGAAGCCTTTTTTTTGGCTTGGAAAATATAAACTAACCAAAGAGAAACCCAATGGCTCTGAAAGCCACCGTTTGCAAAGCCGAACTCAACATCGCTGACATGGATCGCGGTTACTACGCCGACCATGTCCTTACGCTTGCACAGCACCCTTCTGAAAACGATGAGCGCTTGATGCTGCGCCTGCTGGCGTTTGTTCTATATGCGCATGAAGACCTCACTTTCACCAAAGGCCTAAGTGAGCCTGACGAACCAGACCTCTGGCAGAAAGACCTGACGGGTACGATTGATCTGTGGATTGATATGGGCCAGCCCGATGACAAGCGCGTCATGAAAGCATGTGGCCGCTCACGACAGGTTGTAGTCCTCAGCTACGGCAACTCCACACCAATCTGGTGGGAAGGCATCACAGCAAAGCTAGAGCGCGCCAACAATCTGATTGTGCAACGACTGGTCGTGCAAGGTGATACCCCCCTCGCCGCTTTTGTACAGAAAAACATGAAGCTGCAGTGCACCGTGCAAGATGGTCAGCTTTGGTTAAGTGATGGCGAGCGAAGTGCGCAGATTGATGCAGTGACTTTGCGTTAGATCATGACCAGCGTTTGCGTGCATGCAGGTAGGCAGCAGTGTCGTTATAACCTAGCAACTCGCCGATCTGCGCTCGACTACAACCTTGCAACTCATATTGCTGCTCTAATTCAGCACGCAACATATCAAGCACTTGGCGAAAACTAAGATTTTGTTCTTCTAAACGCCTACGCAAAGTACGTGGGCTCTGGTGCAGACTTTCTGCCACGCTCTCTAGACTCGGCACTAGCCCCTGCTGCAACGCTTGACGGGCACTGGTTGCGACTTTATCAGCCCAGCCACCAAGCTGATGTTGCCGAGCCAAACGACGATCCAGCTCCTGACAAATCACCTCGACCATACCAGCATGTCGGTTACGCATTGGCAAAGCTTGCGTGGCTGAATCGAACAGCAACAGATTACGATCAGCACCGAATTTAATATCTACGCCAAACCAAGGTTTATAAAGCTCATGGTAATCCGGTCGCGCATGACGAAACTGCGCAGCAACTTGCAGCTGCGGCTGGCCAGTGCCAAGGCGCATTTGGGTCACTGCCATCACCGTATAATGCTCAGCTAAAAAGCGAGCCAGTTGCGGCGGCGCATCAATCTGAAGCTCAACACCCATACAGCCTGACTCTTCAATGATGCGTACTTGGTCGGTATCCGAAGCTAGGCTAGCATAACGCGCCCAACAACGATTAGCTTCAGCGACATTGGCACAGTACTGGCCAAGATGGACTAAAACGTGCCAATCCTGAGGGGTAAATTGGGTAAATAAATGCAAGCCGATTGCTGGATCGTGTTTGACGGCCGCTAGCCAAAGTTGCTCCAAAGCAACTAGGCTAAAATCTGACGAGATGCTGACGTGACTTTGTAAAAAGCGTTCAAGGACACGGCCAAGCGGGCCACGATGAAAACGCTGCACAGGAAGTTTGGCCAGTTCTCGGGGATTTTTGTCCAGTTCGCGCATGTCGCCTCAGGCCGGTTTAGCTTCTTATAAGACTGTCGCCCAGTACCTCTATTGGGCCTTGTCGAGGCTAACATGAACTCAACAACCTTCACTAACAACCCCGCACTTGTGGTTGGTGCAATCTTTCTTGGATTTGTCCTGCTGGAGCTGATCTACGGCTGCTTCCGCCAACCCAAGGGCCAATGGCGTGATATCGCCATTGAAGTATTCGGCTCAAGCTTGCTGCTGGGTCTGACGTTCCCGCTAGTGCTCTTTCTAACCGACACACTACTTAATATATGGGTGCCAAATGCTCGCGACACCCTTAGTAGCTTGCCTTGGTTGGTCGGTTTCGCACTGTTTTTGCTGTTCGACGACATGATGCAATACTGGTGGCACCGCATGGCACACCGAGTGCCATGGTTATATTCCCTGCACCGTGCGCACCATTCTGCGCCGTACATGAGCATCCGCATCGTCTACCGCAATAACAGCTTCTACTACTTGTTGATGCCCAGCATCTGGTTGTCTGGGACACTCATTTATCTAGGCTTAGCCGAGGTTTATTACGTTTATCTAATCATTAAGATGTCAGTAATTTTTGCTGCGCATAGCAGTGTCGCTTGGGATGACAAGCTCTACCAAATTCATGCGCTGAAACCCCTAATGTGGCTGTTGGAGCGCACTATTTCGACGCCATCAACCCATGCTGCCCATCACGGCCAAAACGCTGATGATGGCGTGACTCACTACAAGGGTAATTTTGGTAATCTGCTATTCTTTTGGGACATATTATATGGCACTGCCAAAATCACACGTCGAAGGCCCCCGTCATTTGGCGTGGAAAACCTAAGTCCTGTCAGTTGGCAACACGAGTTGTTTTGGCCTTTGGTCCGTACCCGTCAATCAACGAAAACTGAGAAAACCAAGCAATGAGCCTGAAGTTAGTGTTAGTGGCTGGTTCCAGCCAGCCGTCCAGCCAATCGGCCAAGGTCGCCGCTTACTTGCGCCAACGCCTGCTCGAGCTGGGCTACTGCACAGCAGAAAACCTTAGCCTGATTGATCTTGGGGCCACGCCATTACCCTTGTGGCCGGCAGAAGATGCTAGCGGCACTTGGGCCAACTATGCCGCTCTGCTGCGTGAGGCCGATGGTGTCGTGCTGATCAGCCCTGAATGGCACGGCATGGCCAGCCCGGCGTTAAAGAACTTTTTTATCTATGCTGGGCGTCGTGAACTAGGGCACAAACCAGCGCTATTGGTGGGCGTATCAGCGGGCCTTGGTGGAGCCTATCCACTAAGTGAGCTGCGTGCTTCCAGCTACAAAAATTGCCGACTGTGTTACTTGCCTGAACAACTTATCGTGCGCCATGTGGGCGAGGTACTCAATGGTGATAACGCTGTCGACGAACCCGATGCACGTATCCGCGCTCGTGCCGACTGGGCGTTGGAGGTGTTAGTACAATATGCTCAAGCCATGCGTCCCTTACGAACGACGATACGCTTTGACTCAGCAGAGTTTATAAACGGCATGTGAGCCAGTCTTGCCGTAATAAAAACCACGACGACGAGCTCACGCTCTTGCAATCTCTGGCGGCATCTTGCCGCCGGGAAACGCTAGCCGAATATTTTTCAGCCAAGTACTACCAAACTGACGCCAGATTGACGCTTTGTTATAAGGCAGGCCAAAACGAGAGGCCACGGCTTGCACTCGCGGCGCAACCTCGGGGTAGCGGTTACTACAAAGATCTGGAAATAAATGATGCTCAATTTGATGGCTTAAGTTGCCAGATAAAATATGAAATAGCCGACCGCCTTTGATATTGGCTGAGCCTAACAACTGACGTAAATACCACTGCCCCTTTGATTCTCCTTCCACCTGGTCCGGTGTAAAGGTGTAGACACCTTCAGGAAAGTGTCCGCAGAAAATAATCACAAATGCCCAAATATTACGAATCACATTGGCAATTGCATTCGCACCGGCGACCAGAAAAAACACCATTAATGGCGAAACCGGTATGACGGTAGAAATTGGAATGGCCACCAAGGCAGCAGCGCCCGGCCACATAATGTAGTCTTTGCGAAACATGCCCCAAATCTTCTGGCCAATACTTTTTAATAATGGTCCTAGTTCACTAATCTTCTTTTTACCTTTCATGGCGTCATCAATTGCTTGCTCATGAAAAGAGATCCCAAGCCCAAAATTCAGCATCAGCAAAATGAATACAAACGGCTGCAATAAATAATACGGATGCCATTTTTGCATTGGCGTCACCCGCATGATGCCGTAACCAACATCTAAGTCTTTTTCAATCACATTGGTCCATGTGTGATGGACGACATTATGTGAATGCATCCAACGGTCTGAGCGACTACTGGTATCCCACTCCCAGGTACTTGAATGAATTTCTGGGTCTTTCATCCAGTCCCATTGTGCATGTAGCACGTTATGGGCAATTTCCATGTTTTCTAGAATTTTGGCAAAGCCTAAAGACAAAGCACCTAAGCCGATGATCGTTAGGCTCACACTCCAACTTGCAAAGGCATGAGGCCACGCTGGCAAGAAAAACAAACCGATGTACATCAGAATACGGCCACCCAACGCCATACTTCGCTGGGTACGAATTATCCTAAGGATGTATTGACGATCTTTGGCGCCGCGAGAAGCAATCGCCTCATCATAAATCAGGTCAATTTCACGCCCGAACTCATCAATCTGAGCATCAGTTAGGTCGACCGGTAAGCGCTTAACAGTTGCCATAATGGTTATTCCAGTTTGTTAAAGGTCAAGCTCACAGTCACCTGCTGCGGCACAAACACAGGTCTGCACCGTCGCACCCACTTCATTCAAAATCTTGCCACTGCGCATGTCTCGCACACAGCCAGACTTCAAGGTGGTGTTGCAGGTGTGACAGATCCCCATACGACATCCATGCGGAGGGTTTAATCCAGCATCCTCGGCAATACGCAGCAAATTCGTCCCGCTATCGGCATTTACTGAAATACCACTAGAGGCAAAAGTGACCTTTCCACCGACAGCGTCAGTAGGAATAACGGCCAGCTCAGCACGAAAGCGCTCAATATGCAGACGTCTCGATAATCCCGCCGCTTCCCACGTAGCCTCAAGCGCTGCTAATAGCGGTGCTGGACCACAGGCATAACAGTCCCGCTCCTTCCAGTCTGGGCAAAAGCGCTCGAGCTGCTCCACACTAAAGTGGCACTGCTCTCGCTGCTCCTCGCCATACTTCTGCGTATGCACTTCATGCAAGTGGTAATACTTTTGCTCAGCATTCATTTTGAGCAGCTCTTTACCAAAAATCACATCAAACTCGTGAGGCGCATAATGTATATGCACCGTATCTGGCAAACGCTCCTGGGCAATGAGGCTACGAATCATGCTCATCGCCGGTGTAATACCACTGCCCGCCGTAATAAAGAGCGGCTGAATAGGCGATGCATCTGGCAGGTAAAATTCCCCTTGCGGCAAACCCACAGGAATAAAATCGCCAACCTTAAGATTGCGAACAATATGGCGCGATATACGGCCGCCTTGAATGACTTTTACAGTGATGGTGAAACAACCGTCATCACGCTCAGGCGGGGAAGAGATGGTGTAGGTTCGCGTATAATGCATGCCATCGACCGGAATGCCGACGCGCACATGCTGGCCCGCTCGATGCATACGCCAGTTAGCACCCGCCTTTAGCGTAATCGTTCGCGCATCCTTCGTCTCATCCCAAACAGACACAATCTGCGCCTGCATTTTATGGGTGGTCCAAAGCGGGTTAACTAGTTCAACGTAATGGGAAGTTTTGAGAGGATAAGCAAACATATCGGTAATTATCGATAGTCGCTCGAACAGACTTTTTTTATGATCAGCGCTGTTTTGAGTTTGCAAAATATATCTCTTCTTAGTGGAGTAAATTATTACTTTGCTAATCGAGCTTTAACACTGAGCTAATTATCCGTCAAGATTTTATTGTGCTTTAAGTACAGTGCCACAGCTAAAAAATTGCTTAATGCGAATTGAATACGAATAAACATTCACATTAGTCTGGCCACTCTTCAGTAGTTCGTATTTTCTGATGTCTCGGAGTAAACACATGAGCGTTTCTAGCAATAATCAGTGGCGTAATCGGACGGTTTTTATGACCGGAGGTAGTCGTGGGATTGGTCGAGAAATCGCCTTACGACTGGCAAAGGAAGGTGCCAATATTGCTATTGCCGCAAAGTCGGACAAACCACACGCTAAGCTGCCCGGCACTATTCACTCAGTCGCTGAAGAAATCATTTCTGCCGGTGGTCAAGCCCTGCCCTTAGCTGTTGATGCTCGAGAAGAAGCACAGTTAGTCAAAGCCATTAGCGATACCTACAACCACTTTGGCAGTATTGATGTGCTCATTAATAACGCAGGTTATTTAGGCGTTACACCACTCGCGTTAACGAGTACGAAGAGCTATGACTTGATGCATGCCTTAAACACCAGAGCACCGCTGATTACCATGCGAGAATGTTTGCCGCACCTTGAAAAGAGCCAAGGCCAAATCATTAATCTATGCCCGCCGATTAATCTTGACCCCGGTTGGTTAGGTGCATTTGCCCCATACACATCCACCAAATATGGCATGACATTACTCAGCCTTGGCGCATCACAGGAACTCAAAGGGAAAAATATCGCTATTCGTACATTATGGCCAGCGACACTCATTGCTACTGCCGCTATAGGTGTTGCTGCAGGTGAAAGTGCATTAGCAGTTTCACGCAAACCGCTAATTATGGCCGACGCTGCTTTTGCTCTGCTGTCTCAGCGTGAGCATTTTGCAGATACCGTCAACTGGCTTGATGAGGACGTCCTGCGTTCATTGGGTGAAACTGACTTTGATCATTATGCCAATATGCCCGAGAACGCTCACCAAATTCAGCGCGACTTCTACATCGGTACTTTTTAATCGTGTAAATGGCCGACAGTTACTGATTAAAACGCGGTTTACGTTTCTCTCGAAATGCAGCGATTGCTTCCTGCACATCAGACCCGGTGAGTAGTTCGGTGAAATGCATACCTTCCGTGTGCAGCGTCGCCTGCATCGGTACATTGATGTGGCTTTTGATCAATCGCTTTGCGGTAATCACTGCATTTGTTGGTAACTCAGCAAGTCGAGTCACTAAAGCGATTGTTTCTTGCTCTAATTGCTCTGCCGTTTCACTGACCGCATTAACCAAACCTGTCGCTAAGGCCTCATCAGCCAAGATAGGTGTGCCTAAAAGTAACCATGACATTGCTCTAGCCTGCCCAACCAAGCGAGGGATTAGTAAACTAGACCCGCCCTCTGGACATAACCCCAACGAAACAAATGGCATTTGGAAACGAATATCACGCTGGCAGTATATAAAGTCAGCGTGCAAACACAATGTAGTACCAATACCAATTGCAGAGCCTGATGGCGTCATCACTAACGGCTTAGTAAAAGTCGAAACTGCCTTCAATAGTCGAAAGACTGGCGCGTCTGGAAATTTAAGTTCCGCATTTGCAAACTCAGCCAGATCATTGCCCGCACTAAAATGTCCACCCTCGCCAGTAAGCCAAAGCACACGCACAGCACTATCAGTACCGGCGGCCAAAACAGCTTCACAAATAGCCTCATACATCTCTGAAGTAAATGCATTGTGTTTGCCTGGGCGCGACCAAGAAATACGACGCACTGCTGCCACAGGACTATCTATATTTAACGTGAAATCATTCATGAAATAAGCTCAATATTATCGCTGGAACTGATAAAGCCGACGCCGAGCGCTGGCAAATAATGATGGACTTAAACCGATTTTGATCAACCGGATGAAGGCCGGATCTGGCAACAACCGACGCGCGGCCATCAGCACTTTGGCATCCATACCTACGGAGTATCGAACTCTACTGCTATTATCTATTGCCGACTTAAAAATGGTTTCGGCAGCCGTTTCTTTCGAAATGCCATTCGCACCAATTTCGTCCATTACCGCTAACTGAGCTTGGCTGAATGCTATGTAGGCATTTTCGCCAGTGCTGTTTTCTCGATCACTTGAGCCTTGAAAAAAAGCGGTTTTAACGGATCCGGGCTCAATCAACTTAATACGAATATTGAATGGCTCAAGCTCATAAATTAGGCCTTCAGAAAAGCCTTCAACAGCAAATTTACTCGCGTTATAGAGACTATATAAAGGCAATGGAATGCGACCAACCATGCTCGATACATTGATCAGCGTTCCACTATTTTGTTGACGAAAGTACGGCAATACCGCACGACAAACATCCATTAAGCCAAAAACATTGGTATCAAATTGACGACGGACCTGCTCATCACTCAGTGTCTCAAATGCACCAATCAGTCCATATCCCGCATTATTTACTACGACATCAATATGTCCAAATTCTTGCAACGTTTCAGTAATAGCTGCGTCAATACTGGCCTTATCGGTCACATCTAATTTGGGGCATATCACATGCGGCAACGTTACGAGCGTCGTTTCATTTGCAGGATTCAACATAGTTGCCGAAACATTCCAACCATGTTGCTGAAAATACAATGCAGTAGCGTTACCAATCCCCGTATCACAACCGGTAATGAAGACGGTACGGGAGTTGTTTTTTTTATTCATGGACTACGATTCCTTTGTTATTACAAACACGTTAGTCGAACCGGTAATTTATCTTTAGGGCCAGGTAAGGTAGTGAAGTTAATTGGCATTTCATAGTCTGCAGCAACACTCCATCGATACTTTCTAAGCACTTGATGCATTATGGTTTTTACTTGCATTTCGGCAAAATGAAGACCAATACACATATGTGCACCACCACCAAAAGGCACATATTGATACGGATGATTTTTGTTCTCTTGGCGCTCATCAGAAAAGCGCTCAGGATCAAAGTGCTCAGGCTTGGGCCACCATTTCTGCATGTGATGTGTCACAAAAGGACTGACCATGATGAATGTGCCTGCAGGAATTTTTAAGCCGCCAAACTCCACCTCTTTTACTGTCCGACGCGGAATACCATGCACAGGAGATATCAAGCGTAGTGACTCTTTCATAACAAGACCCAGTTGGCTAAGTTCAGGCAAGTCTTCGTAGTCTAGGTATGACTTATCTAATGCCAAAGATTGCTTGCGTACTTTTTCTTGCCAGTCAGGGTTTTTGGCCAAGAAATAAAACATTGCAGATAGCGTCACAGTTGTTGTGTCGTGTGCTGCCATCATCAAAAATATCATGTGATTCACAACATCTTCATCACTAAAGCGTTGGCCTGACTCATCCTCTGCAAGGCATAGGCGGCTAAACAAGTCATCACCGGGATTAGCACGCCGGTCAGCAATACGTGTTCGAAAAAATTCTTCCAGTACACGTCTTGCTTCTAATCCACGACGCCAACGCCCACCCGGCACTGAAAACCGTATAAGTGCTGTACCAGCTAATACGCAATCGACAAAGGCTTTATTAATACGGTTGGCATCACGCCCCAAACGCTCCCCCATAAACACATCAGTCGCAATATCCAAGGTCAGCTGTTTTATATGAGGGTGAACATAGAATGTCTTGCTAGGTTTCCAACGATCAATGCCATGACTTATTGCCGGATTCATTCGCAGCAAATATTGCATCATGACGGGCTTTTTAAACGCTGCTTGCATAATACCTCGATGGAATCGATGTTCATCGAAATCCAACAACATGATGCCACGCTTAAAAAACTTACCAATAAAAAATTCCCAGCCTTGGTGATTTGAAAAAGCAGCGTCCTGATTGCGTAAAACCAGTTGATTTGCTTCTGGCCCAACCATCATGACTGCCGTCATGCCAAAAATTGATACCCAAAAAGCAGATCCATGTTTTGCTTCTAATTCAAGTGCCATATCGATTGGGCGATATAAGAAACCCATGCTGTGACCCAGTAACGGCAAGCCACTTTCTCCTGGCAGATGATCTTTTAAATACCGTGCTGAGGGTGACTCAAACAAATAGAGTGGAAACATAATAATCCTCAAAGATCCAATTAATTTCGCACCACTTAAATATGTGCAGGGTGTTTCTCATCGGGTTTGATCACACGCTGCTCCATCTCACCAAACATAGAAGCAAGTGTGGCTAGTTGCTGTTTGCGTCCTTTAATTTGCTGCTGCTTATGCAAGCCAGGAATCAATCGGCAGCTGGCATAAAATACAAAGCGCGGTGGCGTACTAATCACCGCATACCAAGAGGTAATGTTATTGGGCAAACCTAGTTGCTCTAACTTTTTAGTACCTAGGAAGTACTGGCTGATGCTGAGATGCTGATGGTAGGTAAGCCACCGCTTTACGCTGGCGAAATGCTTATAACTGCGCTCTTTAGGTTCATTAGCCAGTGCTTGTGCTAATTCTCGGCTAGTCCAGTCTGGGCGACTCTGCGTCATAAACGTGTGTTGCAGTAAAACCACGCCTTCGCGCTCTGTTTGGACTAACCACTTAGGCTCTACGCCCATAAGCCAGCACGCATAAGCCCATAGGTGCATCACAGCCTTTGATTCACGCGAACCCACTGGAATACCCAGCTTACGAAGGCCTCCTAACATCACCACACTAAAGCCTAAATAGGTCGCAACCATATCGATTTGACTAAGTGGAAGGCCCCATTTTTCGTGATCCCATTCGGTTTTAGAGGTTAAGTTTCGGCGCACTAAACCATGAATTAAGCGGACATGCAGTGTCGACTTGAAGCCATCGCCAAAGCGACTCAGGCCAGTAGGCTCGGTACAGTCCATCCACCATTTGCCGGTTTCTGCTACGCGACGTGAGGTGCCATTATTAAGTGCGCCTGTCATCACTAATGATTGATTAAAACCTGAAAGCAGATAACCACCCATGAGCGCTAAGTCACGCAAAACATAGGCCGAGGTCAGGCCTGTGCCGTGAATAAATTGAGCTCCCTCTCGAATTAAGCTTTGATCAATCCAGTCTGGCGGAGAATCTAATGTTTTGAAAAAGTCACTCAATTCTTCAGGGCAGTTTTCAACTGACTCCAAGCCCTCGTCTAGCGCTTGCTGAAAAAGTTCACGAGCTTGTTTTGGCCCATATTTGAACATCCACTCCACCAATCTATCCATGGCAAAGTCACCATCCCAGAGCGCATCAACCACGTGGTTATACTCTTCGCGGCTAGGCGCCAACTCACGGCCTATGATTAGTTTTAACCATACAGGGGTTGTAACGTGCGTTTTTTCAAACGGGCGAGCACGTAGCGGTATTGGTCTTGCCTGAGCCTTTAACATTACTGTTCCTCGTACTGAAATAGTTGTTCATTCCAGACGATAATGCGAATATGTATTCGCATTCAATTCGCTTTTAAGGCTTAAATAATGAGAAAGTCACCAAAGCAAGAACGATCACGGCAGATGATTGACACCCTAATCGATGCCACAGAGCGCTGTATCATCGAAAAAGGATTAGATTTCACGACAACTTCGCGGATTGCAGAGCTTGCCAACGTCAGTGTGGGCTCGCTGTATCAATATTTCAGCAGTAAAGAAGAGCTTATTGAAGCACTGATGAACAAGATGGCCGATGACATTGGGGTGGGCTTGAAAAAGCTCCCAATTAACGAGCTAAGCTCACTTCGCAACCTTGTCACAGGTGCAATCCATTTCGGCTTTACCATGCTGAATTCGCGAAATGGGCTTTATCTTGAACTCGCCAGAAACTGGTATCGACTGCCAGCTGATAATGTCGCTAATGCCCTACAACAACACTTTTTAGAACTCTCACGTATCTACTTTTTAAAATACTATCGTGAGTACCCTATCGACGATCTTGAGGTGCGGATTTTCATCATCGTCAACAGCACAATTTTCACGATGGTCCGCCTTATTAGTCAAAACAACTCAATGTGGCGTGAAAAAGATATTGAAAATGGGCTAATTGAAATGATCTTAGCCTACTTACAAACCAACCCAGAGCCTCAATCGCACGTAGGTATCGACTCACGATGACAGCTACGCTATTTCTGCACCATCAACGGCAAAACACCACCGGCAAGGCACGCCAGTCGGTGGTGTAACACGGTGATCGCCCCCCTGCCCGCATGCGCCAGCTATTACTCAGATCCAAGCTGGCAAAACGCAACATATTGCTACCATGCACACGGTTAATGTTATCCATCAACGCCATTAAGCGAAGGCGTTTAGGGTCATCTGATGGCGAAAAAAGATCCGGCTGCACATTCCCCACTGGCGCAATCTGACCCAACATGACGCCGCATTTGTGATATTTCAGACCCGGCCTAAAAATCTGCTGCAAACCCGCTAAAGCAGCCGACATCAAAATAGCCGTATCTGCTGAAGGATATGCCAACGGCACCAGCGTAGTACGCCGATAAGGCACATCCTGATCACGAAACGGGTTGGTGCGAACCATCACATACACATGCTGCGCCACACTGTGTTGCTGGCGCAGTTTTTCCGCAGCACGACTCACGTGATGGCAAATAGCTGTTTTAATGGCATCCACATCTTGGGTCACTGTGCCAAATGAGCGTGAGGCCATAATCTGTTGTCTAGGCTCGCCCACCTCGGCAATGGCTAAGCAGGACTCACCGTTAAGCTCACGCACCGTTTTTTCCAACACAATGCCGTAGCGTTTGCGAATAGCAATGGGGCCGCAGTGCTTTAAATCCAACACGGTATTGATGCCATCAGCATTTAAACGCACGGTTAAACGCCGCCCCACTCCCCATACTTCCGACACCGGATATTGCGCCATTAAGGCATCAAGCATATCGCTGGGATGATCAAGCGCATTAAAGACGCCACCCCAATACAATTGGTTTTTGGCAATGTGATTAGCAAACTTTGCCAAGGTTTTAGTTGGCCCAATACCAATACCACAGCTGAGTTTGACTTGCCGACGCAGCTGGCGCCGAATCTCATAGGCGTATTTGGTGATGTCGGGAAAACCCGCCATATCTAAAAATGACTCATCAATGCTGTAGCTTTCCACGCGCGGACACATGTCTTGCAAAATTGACAACATGCGCGCACTCATATCGCCATATAAGGTGTAGTTCGAGCTTTTAATGACCACACCATGCTGCTGACAAAAATGACGATGCTGATGAATCGGTGCGGCCATGGGAATACCTAACGCTTTTGCCTCTGCAGAGCGTGCGACGATGCAGCCGTCATTGTTAGATAACACCACTAAGGGTTTATCCATTAATTCCGGGGCAAAGATTTTTTCGCAGGTGGCATAGAAATTATTGGCATCAACAAGTGCATACACTGGCATGACGTTAGCGCCTGTGCTCAACAATATGTGCGGTTACCACACCAAAAATTTGCAGCTCTGAACTGGGTGCAATAATGGGATATGCCATGTATCGATTCGCCGCATGCAACTCAAAACCTTGCGCTGTTTTAATCAGTCGTTTCACTGTGTACTGGCCGTCCACCAACGCCACCACAATATCGCCAGACGTGGGTTTAAGCGCTGCATCCACAATCAAAATGGCACCATCTAAGATGCCAACATCGTGCATGGACTCACCAGACGCACGGACAAAAAAAGTCGCCGCCGGATGCATCACCAAGCGCTCATTTAAGTCGATGCGCTTTTGCACATAGTCAGCAGCTGGTGATGGGAAACCCGCCGGCACATGACCATCAAACAATGGCAAGGGCTGTTTGGACGGGACTTCTACTAATTGAGCGAATATACTGTTCATATGGTCAGTATATTGTGACTTAGCTAACAGTCAATGAATCAACACACTGAAAACTGAATCGTTTTGACAAATTGGCAAAACGCATAAAAAGCGAAACCATTAATTGATGAATGCCTTAACACCGATACAGCAGATAAATCCCCTGCGCGGCTTTAGCCAGCCCTTAGCCATTGTCGACCTGGAAACCACGGGTGGGCGCGCCTTGGTTGATCGCATCACCGAAATTGGCGTGATTTTGGTGGATGAACATGGTGTGCGTGAATGGTCATCATTGGTCAATCCACAGCTACGAATTCCACCTTTTATTACCCAGCTTACCGGCATCAGTAATGACACCGTGGCGGATGCGCCACTGTTCGCTGATCTTGCCGGCACCCTGCATGACTTGCTCAAGGGGCGTTTATTTATTGCCCACAATGCACGCTTTGACTATGGCTTTCTAAAGGCTGAATTTGAGCGCATTGGCCTACGCTTTCAAGTGCGCAGTCTGTGCTCTGTCCGGCTGTCACGTGCACTTAACCCGACACAACAACGCCATAACTTAGATGCGGTCATGAGCCAATACCGCATCCATGCAGACAAGCGCCATCGCGCTTTGGATGATGCCCGTGTGGTCTATGAGTTTTTATCTAAAGCAGAGATTCACCACGGTGCCAACGCCGTTGCTCAAGCTGTGAGTCTATTGAGTAAACGGCCATCACTCCCCGCCTACCTTGATGAATCCTTGGCTGACGAACTGCCAGAAGGACCCGGTGTGTATTTTTTTCATGGCGAAGCCGATTTGCTCTATGTTGGCAAAGCCAAAAATATTCGTGCACGAGTCTTAAGCCACTTCTCCGCTGACTTAAAAAGCACAAAGGAAGCACGTTTATCACAACAAGTCCGGCGCATTACATGGGAAGCCACCGCGGGCGAATTGGGCGCATTGCTGCTAGAGGCGCGTTATGTCAAAACCCTGCAACCATTGCATAACCGTCAACTGCGTCGGCAAGCTAACTTGGTGTCACTCACACTAAAAGCCAATAACGAAGGTTTGTTGATGCCACAGGCTGTTAGTGGCCATGAGTTACGGAGCGGCACACGCCTGTATGGGCTGTTTAACTCTCGTGCAGCAACCGTCAAACCATTACGCCAACTGGCACTGGAACATGGCTTGTGTGATTACGCCATGGGGCTGGAGCGTATGGCTAAACGACCTTGCCCATCACGACAGCTGAAGCGTTGCCAAGGGCTGTGTGATGGCAATGAAAGCATAAACTCACACAATCAGCGTTTACTTGATGTACTTGAAGAGCACGCACTCAAGGCTTGGCCATTTCAGGGCATGGTGGCGTTAGAGGAACGTAATCATAAAACCAATGAGCGTGCCTACTACTTAGTGGATAACTGGTGTTGGTTGGGCACTGCCCACTCTTTAGAGGCACTCAATGCTCTAGCGCAAGCCCCCATGCCACCCGTATTAGATAAAGACAGTTATCGACTGCTGTTAAAAGCTATTTTGGGGCCGTCGCCACTGACCGTTCATCAACCTAATGGCCATGGCAGCTAAAAAACTATTACAACCCAAATCTGTGTAAAATAGTGCTCATAATTTGCGCACAATAATAATTACACCGTTTTGGGGTTATCCATGTCAAAACCTGCCGTTGCCTACGCAGCACTTCTCTTAGCAAGTTTGCTCACCGCGTGTGGTAGCGGCTCATCAAATGACAACACGGCCAACTCTAATAGCCCCAAAGCGACCGACGTGGATAGACTAGAGCCTGGTTTACAGGGTCAAATTCCCTTAGCTGAACAACTGAATGGCAATTCGGCACAAGGTTATCGCAAAGGATTGCGGTTAGTCGGTCAAAACACAATTTTAGATCGTGGCGCCAATTTTTCATTAGCGTGGATTGATGACTGTGCCTATGTCACCACCACCTCGCCTGGACAAATTTTTGGCCCGACCTCTTCGCCCTATGTTGATCCCAAATTCAGCCCACTCAATGGCATGGCCGTCATTGATGCCGCTGACCCACGCAACCCTGTGTTGCTGGATATTTTACAAAGCCCCGCCATGCTGGCACCGCATGAGTCACTGCAAGCAAACCAAGCGCGCAAAATTATTGTTGCCACCCGTGGTGGCGGCACAGCATTTGATGTCTACGATGCCAGTGACTGCCGTAAACCCGTGTTAGCCGCCAGCATTAACATTGGTATTGGCATTACCTTGCCAGAGCTGCCCGCACTCATTGGCGGTATCGGCAAAATTGATATCGGGCTGCCATTTTTTGGCCATGCCCTGTGCATAAGTGATGATGGCCGTACGGCATATGCCACAAGCTCTGCCAGTACCAATGCCGTCATTAATTTAGATGACATCAAAAAACCACAAGTCATCCAGTTGTTTGCGCCAGCAGGTCATGACTGCGGCCTAAACCCGGAAGGCACACGACTGTATTTAGCCACCTTTGGCTTTATATCATTTGGCATGGGGCTTCCGAATGGCCCAGCTGTTGGCCAAAACGGCATGGCGATTTTTGACGTCAGCGGATTCCATCAGCGTGAAGTACCCGTTGCCCCCTTGTTGATTGCCCCCGCCCCACCACAAGTAGGTTTCTTAGGCTGGACCAGCACCTTAATCGGTGCTGCACCGAATGCCGGATCACATACCGCACGCTGGTTCCGTAACGGCGGCCGCACCTATTTGTACTCTAGTGATGAGTGGCCAACCGCCGGCGTATGTCCGTGGGCGCATGGCCGCATTTTAGATATCACCGATGAGACCAATCCAGTGCAGGTCTCCGAAATTCGTCTAGAGGTAAATAAGCCAGAGAACTGCCTCAATACAATTGTTGATGTCGCAAATTACTCAGCACACTATGTTGGTTTTGACGACGTCAACAACGCCACCACCTTGTTTACCACGCACTACACCGGCGGCTTACGTGTGTGGGATATACGTGATCCTGCAAATCCCATTGAGATTGCTTATTGGCATCCGGTACCCAACCCAAATACACCCACTGTGCCGCTGGCTGAGTTTTTTGGTAGTTCCGGCTCACGCTGGGATGCAGTACCCACCTACGTTCGTTATCGCCCCGAAACTGGACACATTTGGATTGCCGGTTATAGCTCAGGTTTTCAGATTCTTGAGTTCACTGCCTCTGCCGGCCCAACGGCACCTAAACCTACCCGTCGCTGATGCGTTGGTTATGTTTAGCGGCACTGCTGCTTAGCAGTGCCAATGCTCAGGCACACTCCTTTGGCAAAGTTTACAACCTGCCCGTGCCATTCTGGTTGTACGCCTGGGCGGCCATTGTCGCACTTTTACTCTCCTTTATTGTGTCGGCCTGGGTCAGCACAAAACGCCAAACTAATAAGCCCAATCAACAACTAGCCCTTAACCTTAACTCACCTGCAAACGTAGTCATACGCTTGGCGCAACTAGGTGCAGTTGCTGCCCTATTACTCACCATAACCGCAGGATTTTTTGGCCCTAGTGACCCCTATCTCAACGTCAACATGACGCTGTTTTGGATAGGGTTTGTGCTGGCGTTTGCCTACCTCACAGCCGTTATTGGCAACGTTTATGTTTATCTCAACCCATGGCGCTGCCTAACGCCGCCGCAATGGCAAGGTCGCTGGCATTATCGCGAACAATGGGGCTGCTGGCCTGCATTGTTTTTTTACATGGTATTTATTTGGATTGAATTACTTGGCCACGTCACACCACGCAGTCTGGCGCAGATGCTATTGGTTTACACCATCATCAACGGGATCGGTGCTTGGGCTTTTGGGCGTGATGCATGGTTTAAACACGCCGAATTTTTCAGTGTCTTTCTGCGTATGCTGGGCAAAATTGCACCCATCACATGGCAGCACAATCGCATCATTTTTCGTTGGCCATTCGCAGGGCTGCTGCAAGATCAGAGCAAGCACATAAGTGAAGTCATTTTTGTTCTGTTTATGCTGTCATCAACTGCATTTGATGGTCTGCACATGACCCAAGGCTGGACCACATTATTTTGGCAAGATGGTTTTGCCCTACTTCAGCCATGGTTAGGCAGCAATATTGTGACCGCCTATCCCACACTCAAAATACTTCATTTGATTTGGGAAACACTGGCCTTGTTGCTTTCCCCCCTGCTCTATTTAGCGATTTACCTTTTGTGTTTATGGCTAGCTAAAAAGCTCACCCACAGTCAGCTAAGTCTGCACTCATTGGCACTGCGTTTTGCCAACTCCTTGCTACCCATCGTGCTGGTTTATCACATCAGCCATTACTACACGCTTATTCTGACCCAAGGCAGTCAGTTGCTACGTTTGCTGTCAGACCCTTTGGGCTTGGGCTGGGATCTATTGAATCAGGGCCAACGCATGCCATCACCGACGATTCCCGATATAGGTTTGGTCTGGCACACCCAAGTTGGCCTCATTTTAGTTGGCCATATTGTCAGTGTGTACATTGCCCATGAAGAGGCGGTGCGCACATTTGGCAATCAACGCCATGCCATGCTTAGCCAGCTCCCCATGCTACTTCTGATGATGGCATTTACCGTCTTTGGCCTGTGGATTTTGGCGCAACCAATTTCACCCGGCGGAAGCATCTAATAAATAAAAACTATCGTAAATAGAGAAAAACTAAATTATACCTAACGCCATCAGTTTTCTATGATCACTTCACCAACTACTGGAGACGTGTCATGAGAAACCTGATCAATTCTGAAGTACTACCGTTTAAAGCCACTGCTTACCATCAGGGTAAGTTTGTTGATGTCACCGAAGCCGACCTGAAAGGCAAATGGTCTGTTGTCTTTTTCTACCCTGCCGACTTCACATTTGTCTGCCCTACCGAACTCGGTGATTTGGCTGACAACTATGCTGAATTCCAAAAAATGGGCGTTGAAATTTATGGTGTATCAACCGACACGCATTTCACCCACAAAGCATGGCATGACACATCCGACACCATTCGCAAAATTCAGTACCCACTGATTGGCGACCCAACACAGGTGATTTCACGCAATTTTGGTGTGCTGATTGAAGAAGCTGGTCTGGCTGATCGTGGCACTTTCGTGATCGACCCAGAAGGCAAAATCCAGATTATTGAAATCAACGCCGGTGGCATTGGTCGTGATGCCAGCGAACTGCTGCGCAAAGTGAAAGCCGCACAGTATGTTGCTGCCCATCCAGGCGAAGTCTGCCCTGCCAAGTGGAAAGAAGGCGAAGCCACATTGGCGCCGTCATTAGACTTGGTTGGCAAAATCTAAAATTCTGAAATAAGGCTGATGCATCATGTTAGATACAAATCTTAAGCAGCAACTGAAAGGCTATTTAGAGCGCTTGGTTAATCCGATCGAGCTAGTAGCCAGTGTTGATGACTCGGCAAAGTCTGTTGAGTTAATGGCACTGCTAGCAGAGATCACTACGCTTTCTGATCGCATCAGCCTGCGTCGTGATGGCGACAACGAACGTCGTCCGTCATTCACGATTAACGCATTAAATGCTGAGCCCAGTGGTGTGCACTTTGCTGGCATTCCACTCGGCCACGAATTCACCTCACTGGTCTTAGCGCTGCTGCAAGTTAGTGGTTATGCGCCCAAAGTCAGTGAAGAAGTGCAAGAGCAAATCCGTGCCTTGCCTGCAGGTCTGAGTTTCGAAACCTATATTTCACTGAGCTGCCACAACTGCCCGGATGTTGTGCAAGCGCTAAACCTGATGGCCGTGTTAAATCCGGGCATCAGCAACACCATGATTGATGGCGCCCTGTTTCAGCAAGAGGTTGAAGACAAACAAGTATTGGCCGTGCCCAGTGTTCGTCTTAACGGCGCTGAATTTGGCCAAGGCCGCATGACCTTGGAAGAAATTCTGGCCAAAGTGGATACCGGTGCCGCCGCACGTGAAGCTGAAAAGCTCAGCGCCCGTGCAAGTTATGATTTATTGGTCATTGGTGGTGGCCCTGCCGGCGCTGCGGCTGCTATTTATGCGGCACGCAAAGGCATTCGCACCGGTTTATTAGCCGAGCGATTTGGCGGTCAAGTCGCCGACACCATGGGCATTGAAAACTTCATTTCCATGCAAGAAACCCAAGGCCCCAAATTGGTGTCAGCCATGGAGCAACACGTCAAGTCCTATGACGTGGACATCATTACCAATCAACAGGCAAAAACCCTGTTGGGTAACGATTTAATTGAAATTGAATTAGCTAATGGCGGTCGTTTAACCAGCAAATCTGTGGTGATTGCCACTGGTGCACGCTGGCGCGAAATGAGCGTGCCGGGTGAACAAGAGTATCGCGGCAAAGGCGTGGCTTACTGCCCGCATTGTGATGGCCCGCTATTCAAAGGCAAAAATGTTGCTGTCATTGGTGGTGGCAACTCCGGTGTAGAGGCCGCCATTGATTTAGCTGGCATTGTGAAGCATGTCACCTTAATCGAGTTCGACAACCAGTTACGTGCCGACGCGGTACTGCAGAAAAAACTGCATAGCCTGGCCAACGTCACCGTGATTGTCTCGGCACTCACCACCGAAGTTCTAGGTGATGGTAAACGTATGACGGGACTGACTTACCAAGACCGAACAAGCTCGACATCGCATCAGCTCGATGTGGATGGTGTATTTGTGCAAATTGGTTTGTTACCGAATACCTACTGGTTAAAAGGAAGTATTAACCTTAGTCCTCGTGGTGAGGTAGAAGTGGATGCCAAGGGTCACACATCAATGCCAGGTGTGTTTGCCGCTGGCGACTGCACTACTGTGCCGTATAAACAAATCATCATCGCCACTGGTGAAGGCGCAAAAGCGTCACTGTCAGCGTTTGATTATTTAATTCGACGGAGTTAATGCAGTCACCAGCTGTGGGGACATAACAGCTTTTTAATCCCTAATAAGTGAACTGAACGCGTGTAAACAATGCGCGTTCGGTTTCACGGTCTTGACCACCTGCTGCCCCGCCTTGGAACTTCGTTTCATTGTAATCAGTGGACAATTTAACGTTGCGATTTAAGTACCAATTCAGGCCCACACCATAGTTGTTAGCTTTTTTAGCGGCTGCATTGATATCTGCCAAGTTGCTAGCAAAAGCAACATCATCAACCTTTAATTCACCAACACGCGCAGCCAACTCAAATGCGCCCCAACCATCGCCATTTAATGTGAACGGCTGATTTGGTTGAACACCACGATAACTTGCTTTTTCACCGGTCAATACATACGTTGCAGTGACGTCATAAGCTTTATTTTTAACTGACTCGGTCACCCCTAGACGAGTAACTTCTTGGTCAGAAACTGCATATTCAGCCACCACACCAAAACTATCGATGTAATAACTTAACTGTGGCAAAACACGCTTATGCTTGCCGTCTGCTACCGCACCAGCCGCATAAGTAAAGAAATTTTCTTGGCCCGACGAACGATATTGAGGCAGACCCGCTAGCGCAGTATTACCTGCTGAGGTTTTTTTGGTGCCATAAGTACCCGCAACACCAAAGCCTAGGCCTTGCAACACACTGTCGCCATCATTTTTAAAAGGCTCTAAGAAAACACGAGCTTGTGCTTCTTTGCCTGAATCATCACGGCCTGTGACATCACGTCCATCCGCAACACCGTTAAAAATACCAGCAGTATATGTCACGGTATTTTTAGCTAACTGACCATTTAAGCTCACACCCAAATCACGGTTAGGCGCTAACTCATTGGCTAAACCACGTTCAACAAATGGTAGTGCTGCACCTGAACGCAAACGGTCAATACTCACCGCGCTTTTTTGCTTACCAACACGTAACAAAGCTGCTTGATGAAATTTTAGATCAACATAGGCATCTACAATTGAAGCCGATGAACCCACACCACCACCGCCAAACTCTGGTGTGAAGCGAAACTCAGCTAGATCGCCTAATTTACCTTGAATGGTTGGACGCAAACGACGAGTCACAAAGCCGTCATCTAATTTGGCACCGTTAGCACGTGCACCATCCAAAAACACGCGTGAATCAAACTGACCCACCGCACTAAACTTCAATTCATAATCTTTTTTTGCATTGCTAATTGAAAACCCGCCTGCACCTGCGTTCACGACTGGTGCTGCTTTCTCCTTGGCAATCTGAGCTTCTTCTTTTAACTCAAGATTACGTTCAAGAATGAGTAGACGCTGTTCTAACTCTTGGATACGCGTACTGTCGGCCTGGACGGGTGTAGACACCGCAGCAATGGCAGTGGCCAATGCAATAACGCGTGGGGATTGGCTGTAACTAAACGACATGATGGGATCACTCCTAGTGGTTGACCAGCGCATCATTCCGTCATTTCTATATTCGGTAAAATAATTTGATTTCATATCTTTAGCAGTTTTTTGCATATGAGATACAAGACCCCGTTTGCCAGTAAGAGGTATTTAGCACCAGAGTTTCATATATCCATTTAGAATAACAATATGAATATTTATTATTATTTAAACCAATTAACTTCGCATAAAGTCGCCCTTGAGCTAACACACACTCTTGGAGACTTACCATGTTGATTAAACACTTTAGCGTAGCCGTAGTACTCGCTACGTCACTTTTGGCCGTGGGCACCCCAGCTCATGCAGCACCTAAAGATGTCACGCTATTAAACGTATCCTACGACCCGACACGCGAGCTGTATCAAGACTACAACCAAGCATTCGCCAAACACTGGAAAGAAAAAACCGGTCAAAACGTCACCATTCGTCAATCACACGGTGGCTCTGGCCGCCAAGCACGTTCCGTCATTGATGGTCTACAAGCTGATGTAGTGACCTTGGCATTGGCCTATGACATTGATGCCATTGCAGACCGCAAACTCCTCCCCAAAGACTGGCAATCACGCCTACTGCAGGCTAGCTCACCTTATACATCGACCATTGTGTTCCTAGTGCGCAAAGGCAACCCCAAAAACATCAAAGACTGGGATGATTTAGTTAAACCTAACGTATCTGTGGTTACGCCTAATCCAAAAACATCCGGTGGTGCTCGTTGGAATTACTTAGCCGCTTGGGGTTATGCCCTGAAGCAGCCAGGTGGTAATGAGGCCAAAGCAAAAGATTTTGTTACTCGCTTATATCGCAACGTACCTGTGTTGGATTCCGGTGCTCGTGGCGCATTAACTACATTTGCCGAACGCGGCATTGGTGATGTGTTCTTGTCTTGGGAAAACGAAGCATTTTTGGCCTTACGTGAACTGGGTGCCGACAAGTTAGAGATTGTTGTGCCATCAATCAGCATCTTGGCTGAACCGCCTGTCACTGTTGTTGATGCCGTTGCCAAACGTAAAGGCACCACAACCGTGGCCAAAGCTTACTTGGAATACTTGTACTCACCTGAAGGCCAAGACATTGCCGGTAAGCACTTCTACCGTCCAACCGATCCTAAGGCTGCGGCTAAATATGCCAATCAGTTTGTGAGAGTTGATCTGTTAAACATTAAAGACTTTGGTGGCTGGCAAGCAGCTCAGAACAAACACTTTAGTGACAACGGGTTGTTTGACCAAATCTACAGCGCTGGCCGTCGTTAATAAAAACATCATCACTGGCCGGTTTTGTAAGGAGCATAATTATGACCGCTAATGCGGCCGAGCTTGGCAACTCAACCAAAAGTGCCAAACCTAAACGGGTCATCCCCGGCTTTGGTCTGACACTGGGCTACAGTATTACTTACTTAAGTCTGCTTATTTTAATCCCATTGGCCTTGTTGTTTGTTAAAGCCACCGGCATGACGTGGACTGAATTTCACACCCTAATCTTGTCAGAGCGGGTGTTATCAGCCTACCGCGTCAGCTTTGGTGCAGCGTTTATTGCAGCCGCCATCAACGCAGTGTTTGGTTTTTTAGTCGCATGGGTGCTGGTACGTTATGACTTTACCGGTCGCAAAATTGTTGATGCCCTAGTCGACTTGCCATTTGCGCTACCAACTGCCGTTGCCGGTATTTCACTAACAGCGCTGTATGCCCAAAATGGCTTATTTGGCAGTTTTCTAGCCAATTACGACATCAAAGTTGCCTTTACCCCAACCGGCATTGTCGTTGCACTCACCTTTATTAGTTTGCCGTTTGTTGTACGCACTGTGCAGCCCGTTTTAGCCGACATTGAAGCCGAGCTTGAAGAGGCTGCAGCCAGCCTTGGTGCTAGCCGTTGGCAGTCATTTAAAGCGGTTATTTTCCCGGCGATTCTGCCCGCCTTGATTACCGGCTTTGCCTTGGCATTTGCCCGCGCCATTGGCGAATACGGCTCGGTTATTTTTATTGCCGGCAACATGCCTTATGTCTCGGAAATTGCACCACTGCTAATCGTGACGCAATTAGAGCAATACAACTACGAAGGTGCCGCCGCCATTGCTGCCGTCATGCTCGTCGTATCGTTTGTTTTATTACTTATTATCAATAGTTTGCAATCATGGGTGCGCCTACGCACCGGTAAGGAGGCATAACCATGGCCGTCGTCACATTAAGCGCTAAACGCAGCCAGGCCTTACAAGATCCACTGTGGGTAAGAGTGCTGCTTTTTACCGTATTTTTTACCTTCTTATCGTTATTTTTGTTTGCGCCATTGGTGGCCGTTTTCACCGAAGCATTACGTAATGGTTGGCAGGCTTATTTAGCGGCATTTGATGACCCGGATGCATGGTCAGCCATTCGCCTAACGCTGTTAGCGGCGGCCATTTCCGTACCCATTAACGTGGTGTTTGGGATTTGCGCCGCGTGGGCAATTGCTAAGTTTGAGTTTCGTGGCAAATCAATATTAACCACCTTAATCGACTTACCATTTGCGGTATCACCGGTCATTGCTGGCTTAGTGTTTGTGTTGATTTTTGGTGCTCATACCGCACTGGGTGTTTGGCTGATCGAAAACGACATCAAAATATTATTTGCCGTGCCCGCGATCATTTTAGCCACGCTGTTTGTCACCTTCCCGTTTGTTGCCCGTGAGCTTATCCCGCTGATGCAGGCGCAGGGCTCAGACGAAGAGGAAGCTGCTATTACGCTCGGTGCCAGCGGCTTTAAAACCTTTCTGCGCGTCACCTTACCTAACATCAAATGGGGTCTGCTTTATGGCGTCATTCTCTGTAATGCACGCGCCATGGGCGAGTTCGGTGCGGTTTCGGTGGTCTCAGGTCATATCCGTGGCTTAACCAACACCATGCCGCTGCATATCGAAATTTTGTACAACGAGTATTTATTTACGGCAGCTTTTGCTGTGTCGACCCTGCTGGCCTTACTGGCCTTGGTGACACTGGCTGTGAAGTCTTATGTGGAATGGCGTATGGCCGCTGAACTGGAAGCAGCTAGTAAAGGCTTCCAAGAGTCCGGTCCAGTCACTCAACCCTAATACGATTTTTAAGGAATTTTCATCATGAGTATTGATATCAACAGCATTCATAAACACTTTGGCCAGTTTCACGCGTTAAACGATGTCTCCTTAGACATTGGCAGCGGTGAGCTTGTAGCGCTACTCGGTCCATCAGGCTGCGGTAAAACCACCTTGCTGCGCATTATTGCTGGCTTAGAAACACCAGACAGCGGTCGTTTGGCATTTCATGGCGAAGACACCACCGAAACGCCTGTGCGTGAGCGCCAAGTAGGGTTTGTGTTTCAACATTACGCCCTCTTTCGTCATCTGACGGTGTTTGAAAACGTAGCGTTTGGCTTGCGCGTTCGTCCACGTAAACACCGTCCAAGTGAAGCCATCATTCGGCAAAAGGTTCATGAGTTACTGCAACTAGTACAGCTCGATTGGCTGGCTGATCGTTATCCTAGTCAGTTATCGGGTGGCCAACGTCAGCGTATTGCGCTGGCTCGCGCTTTAGCGGTTGAGCCACGAGTACTGTTATTGGATGAGCCCTTTGGTGCACTTGATGCGCAGGTTCGTAAAGAGTTACGTCGCTGGTTACGTCGTTTGCACGATGAGCTACACATTACCTCGGTGTTTGTGACGCATGACCAAGAAGAAGCCTTGGAAGTGGCGGACCGTGTGGTGGTGCTTAATAAAGGCAGAATCGAGCAGGTAGGCACACCCGCCGAGGTTTATCACAAACCCGCCACGCCATTTGTTGTCGAATTTTTAGGTCAAACCAGTAAGTTGTCAGCACGCATTGAAAATGGCGAAGCCAATATTCTAGGCTGGCGCTTACCGTCACAGGGCTTAGCTAACGGTAAAGCCACGGCCTATGTGCGGCCTAGCGACTGGAGTCTGTCACATCATGATACCGAGGGTGCCATTGGTGTCACGGTCAAAGACATTCGTGCCGTTGGCCCACGCTGGCAATTAGATTTAGTTCATGGCAACGAATTGCTGGAAATTGAGCTTTCTAGCCGCGACGAATTGGGCGATAGTGATTTAGTTAGCGGACATAAATTGTGGCTACGCCCTATCCGCGCCCATTTATTTGCAAACACTCAATGAGGAACAGACCATGAGTTTACGACTAGGTGATATAGCACCCGACTTTGAGCAAGACTCCAGTGAAGGAATCATTAAGTTTCATGAATGGCTTGGAGATAGCTGGGGTGTGTTGTTTTCACACCCTGCCGACTTCACGCCTGTGTGCACCACCGAGCTGGGCTTAACCGCCAAGCTAAAAGACGAATTTGCCAAGCGTAATGTCAAGGCGATTGCTTTATCAGTTGATCCCGTTGATTCACATCATGAGTGGATTAAAGACATCAACGAAACGCAGCACACTATCGTCAACTTCCCCATTTTGGCTGATAGCGACCGCAAAGTGAGCACGCTCTACGACATGATCCACCCAAACGCGAACGCCACGCTTACTGTGCGCTCGCTGTTTGTGATCGACCCGGATAAAAAGATTCGTCTAACCATTACCTACCCCGCCAGCACAGGGCGTAATTTTAATGAAATCTTACGTGTCATTGATTCACTGCAATTGACCGAGTACCACAAAGTCGCCACCCCCGGTAACTGGCAAGACGGTGACGATGTGGTGATTGTTCCTTCGCTGCAAGACCCTGCAGAAATTGCAGAACGTTTTCCGAAGGGCCATACAGTGGTTAAACCCTATCTGCGTTTAACCCCACAACCGAACAAATAAATTTAAGACTCTTACTTAAAAAGTGGGCTTATTTTGTTAATGCGCCAAACTAAATTGATGATCCAACATGTATTGATTGCCTCAGTATCTGATCTCTAAAAGATGCTGAGGCAATCAAGTTACCTCAGTCTAGTGGCACTATTTTTATCTCTACGAGTAAGCCAATTCATTCGCAAAGTCATAAATATCGGACCGACGACATTTGTTAGCGAAACGGCAATGACTAAAGCCGAAAATAGTGAAACTGGTATTAGTTCAGCAGTAAATGCAATAGTGGCGAAAGCCAAACCAGGCAACCCTCGTGACAACATTCCGCTGGCAACTAGCCATCGGTCAATTCCCTCTTGTTTTGCGCGTTTTCCCAGTACTAATGCAACTGGCCACGGTGTAAGCACGGTGGCCAAACTAATTAGACCTGCAGTCATCCAACTCTCACGATTTGTCAGCACCTCAAACGGAATCAGTGTTCCCACAAAAATGAAAAAGATAGGCACACAGAGGTCCAATAGAGCCTGAATATATTCAGTATCTTTCTCTCGAAAGAGGCCACCGAGCATTAGACCAGACATAAAAGCACCGGCAAGTGCACTCAAACCGGCTTGAGCAGTAATCCATGCAGCGACTACCGCTACTCCTAATGGAAATAGTGGGGATACTCTAGCTAATAAGGTGATACGCGAAATTTGGCTAAGAGCAAAAAATAAAAACACCAATACGACTAAGGGCACTAAGACGGCCTGAATTAGGCCTCCCCCAACGGCATAAGCCATGGCCAAAGAGAGTGCGAGCACAGATGGAATATCGTCAATCACAGAAGTGGTCAAAAGCAATCGTCCGGATGGAGACTCCAAGTAACCACTTTCCTTTAGAACACGGGCAGCAATGCCTGCACCGCTTGTCATCACTACCGCTGTGGCAAGAGCAAACTCCGGCAGCTCTAAACCCAGCCAAGGGTAAAGTATCAACATAACCATAACTGGCATCATCGCGCCAATTGGGACCACTCGGACTAAATGGTGACTAACACCTTGTAAAGTAGAGCGACAAATAGTTAATCCAACAAAAAAAAACAAAATAATCGTACCCAACTCAGCGATACCGCGAAAATTTGCGATTTCAGCATCTGACAGTAACCAGTTACCAATGATAAAACCGACAGCGATCTCAAGAACGGTGGTAGGACCACCCACTCGCCTTAGCACCAAACCAACAGCACTGCAAAAAAGTAACGCGACAAAAACCAGTGTCATTACAGAAAGTGGACTCATCAACAAATACCTTCTCTTTTATATTTCCCACTTTTTTACATATCAAGATCAGTTCAGCATAACGGGTACTGCAGTTTTTTATTCCCAAATATTTTCTGCCAAGAAATCAATCAACGCCCTGACACTTGGTAAGACACCACGTCGCGAAGGGAAAACGGCATGTACAATGCCAGACCTAGGCACCCAGTCCGGGCAGATATTCACCAGTCGACCTTCAGCCAAATCTTTATCAACCACCATTAGTGGTAATTGCACCACACCCACACCCGCCAATGCCGCTTGTCGTAATGCCGTCATTTCTTCTGTGACAAAACGGGGCCTATAACTCACCTGCTCTTGTGCACCGTCTGGTCCTTCCATGCACCAAGCATAGTCATTTGCTACACCCCATGACATGCTGGGCAAACGACTCAAATCCGCCGGATTTAATTCGCTTGTATAGGATGCTAACAATTCAGGGCTAGCGACTAAACGCTGTGGACTTTCAACTAAAACCCGCATCACTAAATCGCTGTCCTCTAGTGGAGGAAAGCGAACTCGCAAGGCAATATCAAAACCTTCAGCAATCATATCAACACGCCGATTCGTCGCTTCTAAGTGAATCTGCACACGCGGATACTTGACCATAAAGCGGCTGAGCAATGGACCAACGCGATAGTTGAGCAAGGTATTTGGACAGCTTAGGCGAATAACGCCCTGCGGTTCAGAGCGGTGGCGCTCGACCAGCTCAAACGCTGAGTCTGCTTGCACCAGCATCGCCACACACTCTTGATAAAACGCCTGCCCCATTTCCGTCACAGAAAAATGCCGTGTTGAGCGCTGCAATAAGCGAACACCTAAGCGATCTTCTAATTGTGAAATACGTCGACTCAATTTAGATTTTGGCTGACCAAGTGCTCGACCTGCTGCTGCAAAACCACCGTGATCCACTACTTGAACGAAAAAATACAAATCGTTTAAATCATGCACAACTGTTCCCCAAATAGAACACTGAGGTCAATTTAACCGATATTGTCTGATGTTTGTATAGCTTTTAGAGTGGTTAGTCCCAAGGCCATCAACTCATTTGGAGCACAAAATGACACAACCATTTCGCTACAATCGTTTAGACAAAAACAACGCTGCTGTGCTTTTGGTCGACCACCAAGCAGGTCTATTGTCTTTAGTTCGTGACATTGATCCAGACAAATTCAAGAACAATGTATTAGCCCTAGGTGATCTCGCAAAGTACTTCAACTTACCTACTATCTTGACCACCAGCTTTGAAACCGGTCCTAATGGCCCACTCGTTCCAGAGCTGAAAGAACAGTTCCCAGATGCTCCTTATATTGCTCGTCCAGGCCAAATTAACGCTTGGGACAATGAAGACTTCGTTAAAGCGGTTAAAGCAACAGGTAAAAAACAGCTGATCATTGCTGGTGTTGTCACTGAAGTCTGTGTTGCCTTTCCAACACTGTCTGCTTTAGAAGAAGGTTATGAAGTATTTGTTATTACCGATGCTTCCGGCACATTCAATGAAATGACACGTGACGCTGCCTTAGACCGTATGTCTGCTGCTGGCGCTCAATTAATGACATGGTTTGGCGCAGCTTGCGAGTTACACCGCGACTGGCGCAATGACATCGAAGGTTTGGGAACATTGTTCTCCAACCACATTCCTGACTACCGTAACTTGATGACTAGCTATTTCACACTGACTGCAGAAAAGTAATTTTCCGACCGGGGTTTGGTGCCAATCAAACCCCGCTTTGTTATTGTTGAAAACTCTCCTCTCTGCCTAGGGTTCTGACATGGCTGCTGATGCATCCTCTGCTGTTCAATTAATGCCTGCTGTTGCCCTGTTAGTAGCCGCTATTGTTGTGGTACCTATTTTTAAGCGCTTCAAGCTAGATGCTGTCTTGGGTTATTTAACCGCTGGCTTAATCATTGGACCTTTTGGTTTTGGTATTTTCACTGACCCCGACGCCATCATTCACTTTGCCGAACTAGGCGTTGTGATGTTTCTGTTCATCATTGGTTTAGAGATGCAAACCTCACGGCTGTGGGGGCTACGAAAAGAGATCTTTGGCCTAGGCGTTTTGCAGGTCGCACTTGCTGGCCTCACGCTGACGTTGGCTGGCATTAGCTTTGGCTACGGCACAATCCCAGCTTTTATTTTCGGCATTGGTTTCACCATGACGTCTACTGCCATCGTCTTCCAAATGCTCAATGAACGACGGCAAATGGCCTCGGCAAAAGGCCAACGCATTGTGTCGGTGCTGCTATTAGAAGACCTTGCCATTGTGCCTATTCTCGCTCTACTTGGCTTCATGGCAGCCGGAAGCAGCGAAGTCACACTCGAAAATCGCTTAGTTTCCATCCTAGTAGCGGCAGGCGCCGTGTTAGGGCTTATTTTAATTGGGCGTTATTTGCTCAACCCAGTTTTTGAGCGTATTGCCAGAGTCGGACTACGTGAGCTCATGACAGGTGCTAGCCTACTCGTGGTTTTAGGCTCAGCGTATTTAATGGAGCTAGGCGGACTGTCCATGGCCATGGGTGCATTTTTAGCCGGCGTTTTATTGTCTGAAAGTAAGTTTAGACACCAGTTAGAGGCTGACATTGAGCCTTTTCGTGGCTTGCTGCTTGGCCTGTTTTTTATGGGCGTTGGTATGGCGCTCAACCTCACCGTTATCCAACAAAGTTGGCACCACATATTGGCACTACTGATTGCTTTTATGGTGTTAAAAGGCCTAGTCATTTATGTGGTTGGTCGAACATTGCGCAGTAGCCACAAGGAAGTCACTGAGCGTTCCGCCGTGATGATGCAAGGTGGTGAGTTTGCCTTTGTTATTTTTGCTACCGCAGCAACATTTGGCCTTATTGGTGCAGAAGAAAGTGCGATTTTTGCCACCACTGTTATTTTGTCGATGATTATGACGCCCTTTATTTTAATGGCACACGATCGACTGATTAAACCCGCTAAAGAGACAACAGATGACCTACTTGAAGCTGAGAACTTAAGTGCATCGGTCTTGCTCATTGGTTTTGGTCGCGTAGGACAACTAGTCAGCCAACCCCTGTTGTTGCGTGGGTTTGATGTCACCATCGTGGACAAAAATCCAGACAGTATCCGTGATGCCGCTAAGTTCGGCTTTAGAGTGTATTACGGTGACGGCTGTCGCTCGGATGTACTACATGCCGCAGGTGCTCATCATGCTGCGGCAATTATCATCTGTGTAGATAATCATGACGAGCAAATCCAAATTACTGAGATGTTACGTCACGAGCTACCTAATACACCGATTTTGGTCAGAGCCAATAATCGCCTTACCGCTATACGTCTTCAGCAAGTGGGTGCCACGTTCCAGCAGCGCGAAACACTATTGTCCGCATTGCGGTTAGGCCAAGAAGCGTTGGTAGAGTTAGGCGTTCCATTTGATCAAGTACTAGACACCATGGCCGACGTTGAACAGCGCGATCTTGAGCGCCTCGCTGCCCAAATGTCGGGTGATGTTAATTCGGGCCAAGATTTATTAGTCGGTAACGCACCCAAGCCAACACCGTTAGCGGCACCACTACACCAAGCCAAGGCAGCGAATGAAGAAACCGCGGCCATCTTGCAGCAATCCAAATAAACGAATGGCTGAATCTGTTGAAGGAGTACTACGATGAGTGCAATCGTGATTGAAAAAATAGCCACACGACAAGGTGTGATTGGTGAAGGACTCGTTATTCGCCGCGCTCTACCCAGCAAAGAACGCCGTATGGTGGGTGCATGGTGTTTTCTGGATCATGCCGGCCCCATGCAGTATGGCCCGGGCGAAGGTCTACAAGTCGGACCACACCCGCATATTGGTCTGCAAACATTTACGTGGATGATTGAAGGCCAGATCATGCACCGTGACAGCCTTGGATACGAGCAAGTCATTCGCCCTAAGCAGGTTAATTTAATGACTGCCGGCAGCGGCATTGTGCATGCTGAGGATGCTGTCGATAATCAGCCGGGCACGTTGCATGCTGCGCAGCTTTGGATTGCCCTGCCGGATGCCGAGCGTCACCGTGAGCCCGCTTTTGATCACTACCCAGAACTTCCAGTAGTTACTCAAGATGATGTGTGTGTGACTGTGTTAGCGGGCGAATGCTTGGGGAAAAGATCTCCTGTTAAACTCTATTCTCCTTTATTAGGACTAGACATCAGCACTACAGGTGCAGCTAAGACAACAATCCCCTTAAAGCCTGAGTTTGAACATGGCGCACTGGTATTACGCGGCAGTGCCACCATTGCTGGTGAAGCGTTAACTCCGGGCACCTTACTGTATTTGGGCACACAGCTTGATCAGCTAAACATTGAATGTAATGAAGAGTGCCAGGTTCTGTTGCTCGGTGGCGAGCCATTTAAAGAAGAGATTTTGGTTTGGTGGAACTTTGTTGCTCGCACTCAAGCTGAAATCGAACAAGCCACCATGCAATGGAACGAGGGACGCTATTTTGATGAAGTAAAAGGCAGCCCGTCACCACGACTGATAGCGCCCTCACTGGACGGTTTAAATTTAAAAGGCGGTGCATGATGCGTGAAATAGCAAAGGCACATGTCACAGCAACCGGCGTGCCGTATGCACAAAAAATTCAAACCGGCAATCACCAACTCGCGGCCGATGAACCAGTTAGTGCGGGTGGGCAAGATGCTGGCCCCTCACCTTACGGGCTGGTTTTAAGTGGCTTAGGCGCGTGCACCACCATGACACTGCGTATGTATGCCGACAAAAAAGGGTGGGATTTAGGTCACATCAGTGTTGCACTTACGCTGCTAAAAGATCACGAAGGTAATACTCATATTGAGCGAGTATTGCATTGCACAGCCAATTTAAACGAAGAGCAGTGGCAACGATTATTGGACATTGCCAGTAAAACGCCTGTCACTAAAACATTAGCAACAGGCGCGAGCATTAGCACTCAGCGAGCCAGCACTTAGTTTTGTTTAGCGCTATGCTCAGCTTTTTTAGCTTTCATCTTTTCAATCATCTGTTCACGATGCTTGGCATATTTTGCTCGTTGCTCAGTAGTCAGCACAGCATTAACCTTCTCATCTGACTGCTTACGGATTTCGCCGTGACGCTGTTTGGTTTCATCCATAATGGCTTTGAGCTGAGCTTTTTGCGCGTCAGTCAAATTAAGCTCAGCATGCTTATCCATACGCTCAATTCTGTGTTCACTGTATTTAGCACCATCGGCTTTGCCGTAAGATCGGTGGTCGTCAGCAACCACAGTGGTAGTGGCTAACATTAAGCTTAGTGGCAAGATATAACGCATTTTCATTTAAACTACCTCATTGGAATGTGTACTAAGACAACGCCCCCTACCCGATTAGGATGACACGCATGGAGACATTGCAAGGCCGAGCAGAGCAAGTACGGCACACTGTACATATGAGTGGACATGGTCTAAATCGACACCGCTCTGTCCACAGCACTCATATCTGCTTGCTGACAGTGCAAGGCAAAGCCGTGGTCATTCGTACACATCACCCCATTGCTATTAATGATGGTGACCAGCTGATTTTGGCCGGCACCACTAAGCATGGCAGCCTACATGCTCTTGCGCACCACAACTTGAGCAACGGGGCTCATAGCCATGACGGCATTTGGTCTCACTTAGTTGCTGGGCCTGTTCTAGTCGCAATCTCCGTGTATTTAGGCTTATCGCTAAATGGTGCACACATCAACGGCTTTCCTTTTCATTGGCTAATTTCAGGTGCTTTTTTAGCAGCCGGCGTTTTTGCTGTGCTAAAGGGTGTGCGTATTAAGCAAGCAGCGACTTTGGTAACACAGGCCATTCGTTAATCTTTTGCTACCCACTTTTAACAAAAAATATGTCAATGCCCACTTGATTGTGACCACCAAGTCATGACATTGTTAATGTGTCATTACAAAATGTCACATAGGAGCAGGTTATGACATCTCCAGCCTCAGTAAAGCAACGCCCATTAGCCGGTGCAAGTGTTGGCATTCCGCCACGCAACATCCAGTTTGCACATCAGTACTACAGCAAAAGGCGCTACCCCATTGCTGACAATGCCTTTGCATCGAGCTTTATTGCCGTCCTTTCCGGCATTTTCCCACCAGGTGAGCGTTTTTTTGTTGAGTCTGTGCGTCACTTTCGTGACCAAATCACCGACCCTGTGCTTAAAGCTCAAGTGTCTGGTTTTATCGGCCAAGAGGCCTTACATGGCCGTGAACACGAACGTTTAAATGCGATCTTCAGTGATATGGGCATTCGTGTTGATTTTGCTGAAAAAGGCGTAGGAATGGGTCTGGCCATACTGGCGCGTTTTTCACCAGAACAGCAGTTAGCCTGCACTATTTTTATGGAACACTTTACAGCGATTTTTGGCGAGTCCTTTTTGCAGCACCGTCAATTCCGTGATGCCTGCGAGCCTGAGTCATTAAAACTATGGACTTGGCATGCATTAGAAGAACTTGAACATAAATCCGTGGCATACGATGTCTATACACAGGTCAGCAATAGTTGGCGACTGAAACTACAAGCAGGGCCACTGGTAGTGGCCGCGATATTGCCAGGAATTTTGGCTAGCCTTGTTGCCATCTTGGCACATGATAATCAGCTGCAAAAACGCCATATCAAGTCGCACCTGAAAGGTGCTGCTATGTTATTTGGCAAACATGGCTTACTAAAACATGTACCTCGTCGCATACCTGACTTTTTTAAGAAAGGCTTTCATCCATCCCAAGACGACACTACCGCACTTGAGCAGCAATGGCGCGAAACGTTGTTTGGCAAGCAAGGCCTACTCAGTGAACAGTTAAGTACACCAACACTTCAGTAGCACAGTGGCCAAGAGCTTTTACACTCAAGCTCTTGGCCTTCTCATTTTTATTTACCAGTCAATTCCTCTAGAATCGTCGTTCTCTCCTCAGCACAAAACCTGCTCATCATGACCCAACCGAACAATCGCGAACATTTAATGCCTGTCAGCAACAAACGTAATGGTTTAATTTGCCTACTGATTGCAGCATTGTTAATGGGCTCATGGTTCATTCCTATCACCAATGAGTGGTGGGATGCTCTGGATGACGCGGTGTACTTTGCCATGAATGGCACCGTGCAGTGGGGCTCACCTTGGCCAGAAATTTGGGCAGCCACGGGCGATCGCCGCTTCGATCTATTTTGTGGTGTATTAATTCTCAGTATTTTTTATGCGCGCTGGCTAAATGGTACAGAAACCCAGTGGCGACAGGGTGTTGCACTAGGCTTTTATATGCTGATTGTGATCTTTTTAGTCGTCACTTATCAGCGCGAAATTTTAGTGGTAGCAAGCCCTTCTCCCTCACTTTATCTAGAACCTTTTTACTCCATTAAAGACGTTGTGCCTTGGTCCCGCGCAAAAGAAACCGCAGGCTCTACCTTCCCCAGTGATCACGCTACTTTTATGTGTTTGATTACGTGGCTTTGGTGGCAAGCAGGTGGGCGTCGTATAGGTTTATTAGCACTTGTCTTAACCATTCTTTTTGCTTTACCACGTATGGCTGCTGGTGCTCACCAAGCCACAGACACCCTCATTGGTGGTGTTTTTTCAGCGCTACTAGCGGCCGGCATTTTGCAGCTAACACCATTAAATGGCTGGATTCAACGAGCTTCACAGTGGATGGCCGGCGGTATTTTTGCTTTCGAGGCCATGATCAAGCGACGCTTTAGCAACCCTGATTTGCCTAACGAACCCATGGGGCAACAAATCATTCGTGGTGCGTGCATGGGCACTGCAGACTTAATTCCCGGCGTGTCCGGCGGCACCATGGCATTGATTTTGGGCATTTATCAACGCCTACTAAATGCCATTGCCGGAGTGAATCGCGACTTCGTCAAGCTCGTAAGTAAAGCCCGCTTTAGTGAGGCACTCCGCCATATCGATTTCCTGTTTGTCTTACCACTTGGCATTGGCATTTTAATTGCTATTGTCTTTTTTAGCCGCGTCATACCCGTTGGCTGGTTAATTCGCGAAGTACCAGAAGCCACTTTTGGTTTATTCTTTGGCTTGATTGCCGCATCGGTTGTATCGCTATTACTGTCACTTAACGTCACCCGCTTACGGTCTTGGTTATGGTGGGTAGCCGGCCTAGCTGCCGGCCTATTTGTGGTTATGCTAGTCCCTGCACAAACACCTTCTAGCGCATGGTTTATATTCTTGTGTGGTGCCATCGCCGCCACCGCTATGTTGCTACCTGGCGTTTCAGGCTCATTTGTACTACTGGTTTTAGGTAAGTACGCCGAGGTTTTAGAGGCGCTGGCAAGCTTCAATATGACTTTCATTCTGCCTTTAATAGCCGGTGTTGCCACTGGCGCTATTGCCTTTGCTAGCAGTATTAGCTGGTTATTAGCAAATTATCGTCAGCGCACTATGCTCACCGTTATTGGGGTGCTCACCGGTTCGTTATTGGCAGTGTGGCCATACCAACATTGGATCTACGAGGAGGTAGGCGGCAAACAACGCCTACTCGATGCTACGCCTTACATACCACAACATTTTGATGGCGCCGTACTTAGTGGCATTGTGATGATGATCATAGGCGTGTTCTTATATCGAGGAATTGAAAAACTAGCGAGCAAAGCTTCATGACCTCATTGATTTTGCATCACTACCCCATGTCGCCATTTTCGCAGAAAATGCGCAGTATGCTGGGCTATGCCAACCTGCCGTGGCAGTCGGTCACTACCCGCGAAATGCTGCCGCGCCCGCACCTACAAATACTGGCCGGCGGTTATCGTAAAATCCCAGTTGGCCAAATTGGCGCTGACATTTTTTGTGACTCACATAGCATTGCCAGTGAAATTGCACGACTGAGTGGACTGCCAGACCTAGCCTTAGAAAACTGCAGTCCTGACATTCAAAAGTACGTGCAACATGCTGAACTAAAAGTACTTATTGCCTGCTTGATGAGCAGTGCCAACGGCAAAGTTTTAGCTAAAGCTAAAAGTAGCCTTTCCATGATAGACATGCTCAAGTTTGCTTGGGATCGCATTCAACTAGGCAAGGACTCTTCGGTAAAAATGTCGCCATCCACCGCTAAAGCTGTCATGGCCAAGCACTTAGATCACGTTGAAAACCTGCTACAAACTAATCTCTTTTTATTTGGCAACAAGCCAAATCACGCTGACTTTGCCACCTACCACCCCTTGTGGTTTGCACATGAGCTGGCCGAAAAGCAGTTTGACCAACACCCAAAGCTGACCGCATGGATGGCCAGAATGAAAAACCTTGGCGAAGGACAGCGCAGTGAAATTAGTGCACAAGACGCACTATCAATTGCGAAAAATCATGCGCCAAGGACAGTCACCCAAAGTAATGACGAAGCACTGCTTGGACAGTTAGTCGAGGTGTCGCCAAACGACTATGGCCAAATCCCTACCAAGGGCCTACTGGTTGATAGCAGTGTATCCACTTGGGTGTTATCTAGTGAGGATGTCGACGTAGGAAAGCTACACCGTCACTTTCCCAAAGTCGGCTTTCGCTTAACGCAGGTACTGCGCTAAAAACGCAGTAGCTTGCCGATAACTACTGCCAGGCAATGCCGCCGTTAACAAATGCCCGTACATCGGCCTTGCCACCAACTGAACAGGCACACCTTTCGCTTGCAACGCAGCTTCAAGCTTTAATGCCTGCTCAAATGCAACCAAGGTATCCCAACGTCCATGATAAAGAAAATGGGGTGGTGTCTTTGTGCTGACTTGTGTCACAGGAGAGGCCTTAGCCCAAATAATTGGCGCTTCATCTTTAGACTGACCAATTAAGGCCATCACCATGGGTGAGCGCGGCCATACTTGCAAGTCTGCTGGTGTTCCGCCCGCTATCACAGCTCGAATCGGCAAGGCTTGCTCTTTCATTGCAGCAAGGCTTGCCAAGTGAGCACCGGCTGAATACCCCCACAATGCAACCCGCTGAGTATCAACACCAAGCGCTTCGCCTTCTTGCTGCAACCACGTTATGGCTTGAGTGATATCTTCTAGTTGTGCCGGAAAACGATAATTCGGGGCAAAACGATAGCTAACATTAAATACGGCATAACCCGCACTCAGCACTTCCTGATTGATGCGCTGAACATATCCGCTGTGACGAGAGCCTGAACGCCAACCGCCGCCATGAATGACTACCACCACCGGTGGCCGTACGACGCCATCTGGTCGCATTAAATCACCCTGTAAAGGCTCCGGCCAAGATGATGGTGTGTAGGTATGCTCAGCGCTAGATATCATTGGTTTGCTCGTGCAGCCAAGTACAAAAATTGCGCTCAGCATAATTAAAACCTTTGTCAAAAAGTTCATTTAGGTTAGCTCTAAGTAAGTATTTAGATTTCTAACAAAACCAAGACAGCATTGCCATTACCCAAAAATGAAACACTTTTTTATATGACTCATTAGTCTCTTGCAAAAATCACATTTGTGTCATCTCTGTACAGTGTGGACTCTAGCGCGTTGACCTCATCTTTGTCCTAGACAAACACGTCCTACGCAAGAGAGGCTTACCATGAACGCAAAACTAGCACTGCAACAAAATTCCGAGCTACCCGTTCTATTGCCGATTAACGCGGTAGAGCGCGAAACCGGTGTCACCAAAGAGCTTTTACGTATGTGGGAGCGTCGATACAGCTTCCCTGCCCCACAACGCGACGCCCAAGGTGATCGTGTCTATCCTGTTGATCAGGTTGCTAAATTACGCTTAGTTCGTCGTCTAATTGATGCCGGATATCGTCCCAGCAAACTCATGTCACTAAGTGCTGATGACCTTGAGCATATGCTGAAGTCGCAAACACAAGCACGCCATGAAGTGTCGCCTGAGTTTGAAACCGAACTATTAGAAGTCATCAAAACGTCTAATTCGAACGAGATTCAAGACTACTTGGCTCACCAAATGGTAACCATGGGTTTAGAGCGTTTTGTATTAGACTTTTTACAACACGCTAATGGTTTAATTGGTGATAGTTGGTCACGTGGCGTTATTGAAGTTCATGAGGAACATTTATTTATGGAGCTGGTGCAAAAAATAATGCGCCAAGCCATTGCCAATTTACGTGCAGTAAATCGACCACCACGGATTTTATTAACCACACCACCTACCGAAACTCATACTCAGGGTATTTTGATGGTGGAAGCATTATTACGTTTAGATAATGCCGATGCCGTTTGTTATGGTGCACAAATGTCGGTACGAGATGTGGCTCAAGCTGTCCAGCGACATAAGATGAACATTGTTGCGCTGTCATTTAGTGCCGCCTACCCGACCACTCAAGCCATTGAGTTCTTGGAAGATCTACGCTTTAAGCTACCACTAAACATTGAAATTTGGGCAGGTGGCAGCTCTCTGCGCTCCACACGTCGTCGTGTTGAAGCGGTTGAGTTCTTCCATGACTTACCGAGTATTCGCCAGGCCGTAAAAAACTGGCGTGTTGCAAATGGTCCACGCTGAACCTTACGCAGTACTTTTAAGGGCTCATCATGAGCCCTTTTTTTAAAAATACATTTCACACACAACAATCTTCTTCTAGCATTTTCCATTAACAGGTTAGTATTAACTCAACAAATGTTTCAGATTACATAGGGTCATCATGGCTGCTCACAAAATCCTGCTCATGGAAGACGATGAAATGACGGCGGAGCTCATCGAGTTTCTGCTGAAACGACAAGGTCATGAGGTAAAAACCGCGATTGACGGTGCAGAAGGTGAAAAGCTCCTCAGCGAATGGCAGCCTCAACTGGTGGTATTAGACGTACTCATGCCGTTTGTTGATGGCTTTACCGTGCTGAAAAACATACGCAACAATGCCGTCACTAAAGATTTACCCGTTCTTATGCTGACCGCCAAAACGGGTGAGCGAGATATTGTGCAAGCACTAGACATGGGCGCTAACGATTATTTGGTCAAACCCTTTCAGCCAGCAGAATTGTTGGCTCGCATCAATCGACTCTCGCGAGAAATTAAGTCATGAAGCCATCCTACTTCTTAGCATTAGGACTATCTGCCTTGGCTTCAAATACTTGGGCCAATACATGGCTAGAAGTTGGCGCTGAGTTTCAGGACTATACCAATGGTCGTGCCAACGCCAACATTGAATACATTGCCGGTGCGTGGGAACAAAATGGCCTCACCGTATATGGTGACGTCACTCGCAGTGATCGATTTGAAAAAGTCGACAGCCAATTTACCTTAGGTGGTTACATTCCAGTCACACCAACGGGCAAATTGCATTTGGAAACCAAGCTAAGCCCTAGCCGCAACCTAACACCGGGGCATGTGTTGTATGCCGGCTACTACTGGGATGCCGGCCATGGTTGGACGTTTGAACCATCCTATCAAGTGACTTCGTTTAGTAACTTACGCGTTGAACGTACAGCCTTAGTCACGGAAAAATATACCGGTCCATGGCGCTTGGTGTATCAGATTGCCAATGTAAGCCTGCGCAATGAAAACGCACTTAACCACCAAGTACGTGCCGACTACTTTTGGAATGACATAGACCGTACCGGCGTTTTTTATGCCTTTGGTGACGACCAAGAAGTGGTTGAAAACGACCCTAGCGCCATCAGCACCACATCGGTAAAAGCCTATGGTGTCACTGGCATGCACACAATCTCTGGTCCATGGTTGCTTACCTATACCTTAAGCCAAACCAAACAAGGTGATTTTTTTACGCAAACGGGAGTTCGTCTTGGGTTACGCCGAAACTTCTAATGCGGGAATAGCAATTGCGTTATGGACAGCCTATGGCCTGTTTGGCGCAAGCTTTTTATGTTTATTTGCCAGCTTAACTTTACGCTTTTTTCGCTACCGTAAAGAACGCAAACAAAAAAGACTGGAAGCCATTTGGCGCCCTGTTATTTATGCCGTGGTTTCTGGTGAAATCCCTACAGACTTACCTCGTCTTAAACAACGAGACATTCCTAATTTCGGTATTGTTTGGTTGAGCTTGTATCAACGTGTACGCGGCGACAGCGCACAGTCACTTCTCGATTTGTTAACCGCTTTATCAATTCCAGAAGCACTGCCAAAGCTTTTACAATCGCGCAGCACTGACAACAAGCTCATTGCTTTAATGCTAATGACAGCACTTAAAGACGAACGCGCACTACCACACGCTCAAGCACTTTTTGATCACTCTTACGATCTGCTGTCTCACATGGCCGCAAAGATGCTAATGGTAAGGTCACCTGAAACAGCTATTCCAATGGTTCTCTCTCGTTTGACTCAGCAAAACTGGCCTTTGCATAAGATCAATTCATTATTCGATACCGTACCATCCGAAATTCTTTTACTGGACTTCTTATCTCAAGCTATTGCCACCGCGCCTCAGTCACATATCCCGTTATTGCTAGACATTGTTCACACACAGGCTGAGCGAGAATTCGGAGCAATCGCTAGAAATGCCTTGGCACGTTTCCCAGACGACGCTGATATTATTATCACCGTATTAAGCCTAACCATCAGCCCTCATTTCACGCCCCTAGCACGCACAGCCTGTCGTCATGAAAATACCCTTGTTCGTCGTGCAGGCATTACTGCCATCGCAAAGCTAAGCCTAGACGATGAGCAACTGGTATTAGAGCAAGCACTAAACGATAACGACTGGCTAACTCAACGGTGTGCCGCAACCGCACTAATGAGCCTACCGACCATGACCAGCACTAAGGCACAAACACTGCTCAATAGCCTGCCAGAAGGTATGGCGAGATCGCATTTATTAGAGGCCATGTACCACAAAGGTTGGCTACTGCCAGATAGCTGGCAAGCCACGGAGGCGGTATGAATGAACTGTGGTTAACCACCCAAGGCCTTGCCAGCGGTGCCGTTGGTGTTGCCATTGTCATCACTTTTTTTATCTTTTTAATTTATTCAATAATTGTCACAGGCAGCTATCTAACGCTTAACTTAATTGCTTTATTTGCCGTTCGACGTGCCACACGTGATGGTCGTGAGCTCTATATGCCCAAGCTACATGAGCGTTCACTGCCCGGTGTTAGCCTATTGTTAACAGCCTACAACGAAGAGCAACTCATTGCGGCCTCCGTCAAATCACTATTGCAACTTAACTACCCTGATTTCGAGTTGATCGTTATTCATGATGGCGGCACCGACAATACGATGGGCGTCATGATTAACTCTTTCGAAATGCACCCCTACCCCGCAGCATTTCGATATGAAGTTCCTTGCGCTCGCATCAAAGCTGTTTATAAGTCTGAGAAATATCCCAACTTGATTTTAGTAGATAAAGAAAACGGCGGCGGCAAAGCAGATGCCAACAATGCAGGCATTAATATCGCGCGCAAAGAGCTGTTTTGCAGCATGGATGCAGACTCCATTTTAGAGCGTGATGCTTTGCAGCGAGTGGTGCGCCTGTTTTTGAATAAACCGGGCACTATTGCCGCCGGCGGCACCGTACGTATTATTAATGGCTGCAAAGTTAAAGATGGCAATCTAGTCAGCATCAATCTGCCAGCATCGTATTTAGCTCGCTTTCAAGTCTTGGAATACCTACGAGCATTTTTATTTGGACGACTGGGTTGGTCTACGCTTAAAGCGTTGCTGATTATCAGTGGCGCATTCGGCGTCTTTAAACGCGACACAGTCATTACTGTGGGTGGTTTCACCGCTAAATGTCTTGGTGAAGACATGGATTTGGTGGTGAAAATGCACAAACATCACATTGAAAACAACATCTCCTATCACATTAATTTCGTGCCTGATCCGGTTTGCTGGACTGATGCGCCTGAAGACTTACCAACGCTCAAAAAGCAGCGAATACGTTGGCAACGCGGTCTCCTTGAAGTACTGATAAAGCATCGGTCGCTGCTGTTTGCCAGACGCTCGGGCACAGTGGGCTGGGTAGCATATCCCTTCATGATTATCGTTGAGGCCATTAGTCCAATAATGGAGTTTCTTGGTTTAATTTTTACGCTATTAATGTACTTTTTTGGCTATTTAAATGGTGCTGCAGCACTCGTTTTTATGTTTGCCTCGGTGGGCTTAGGCTTATTGCTATCAACCTCGGCCATCTTGTTAGAAGAGCGTAGCTTTCACGTTTATCCCGGCTACCGCCCCAGCATAAAACTCTTCTTCTTAGCCATTATTGAAAACTTTGGTTATCGCCAACTAAATTCATGGTGGCGCCTATACGGCACCTTCCAACACTTCAAAGGCTCTGAGTCTAAATGGGGTGACATGAAGCGGAATACCGGCTGGATCAGTGACGACAGCAAATAGTTAGTTCTGAAGTGCTTGGCGCTGTTTGATGAACTCAATTAGCGCCTCAATGGCGGCTAAAGTGATTTCGGACTGAGCACCACTGACATCCCAACAGGTTTCTGCCTGACGCGCTAAATCACCAATACCTTTTTCGTTGATCATTTCAGCGGTACCGGCCAAACCATGAACTGCCCGCTTTAATTCAAGCCCTGCTGTATTAGCTGTCTGCAGCTGCGCCAACTGTAAAAAATCGGGAATACGGCTAGCCCAGAAGTTTTGAGCAAAACCGCGCATCATTTCTTGAAATTCGTCATCGTGGATCAAGTCGTCTGACATGATGGGCTCGTTAGTGCTCATTGAAAAAGAACGCTAACAGTCCCCTAAAAACATGGCAACAAAAACTTAATTTACTGCATTACAAATGGGTTTTAGTTTTTGCCCTTTAGTCATTGCGCAATGTGCGACGTCTTAACATCCATAAACCCATCAGAGTCAAGCTGAAAATCATTGCCGCAAATACACCTGCTACTGCGTCGCGGGCATCCTTCCCAATAATAGGATCCAAAAACTGCACCTTATGTAAATAAGCAAAACTCAATCCTTCCACACGATCCAAGTCACGCACCACGGAAGCAACCGCCGCATCGGCAGGATCAACATAAACTGTTAGATTGTCGGCAGTATGAAATGTTAACTGTTGCACCGGCAGACGCTTTTGCACAAAGCCATACTCAGGAAAAAAACCAGTAATTGGCTTTACTGATAACAAGTGCGCCTGCCCTGCCACGGGTTGCGCCAAAGCAGCCCAATAGCGCTCAGCTTGTACTGGCTCGCCATTAGTAGCCCCAAAATAAGCTGCATTTAAAGTGCGTGGCGCTGAGTGCCCATGATGTGCATGCGCATCATCAGTCGCAGCGCGAACCAGCTGATGCCAATACCAAAGTGGTCCATTAGGGCCTGACACAATTTGCAGTCTTGCACCTTCTGGCACATCGCTCGGTGCCTTAGCAGCCAACTGATCCGCAGTGAAATAAGTCACCAAAGGATAGGTCTGAAAGCCTCCTACACGGCTATTCATAACCAATGCATGCAAAGCACCTGTGCTAAACCAAGCGAATGCAGCTAGGGCTACCACTAAGCCAATGCGGCGATGCCAAACATGTGGCTTCCGACGTTTTACCGAGCTTGGCCAAGCACGAACAATGCCTGACACAGCCACAATCAGGGCTAACGACAGCAAACCCGCCATCACCCACGCCCTTGACGGCGCGTGTGGCCACCACGACCAGTTATGCATTGCGCGAAAAAATGTACCAAATTGTGTTTTCCAGTCGTCCGTAAGACCCGCCAGCTGCAGGCTGCGCGGCTCGACAAATGCAATAAGTCCATCCGGGCGGTCAAATGCCACCCGATACACCGGCAAGTAACGGTTAATCACGCTGTACTCACTGCTGAACTCATTGACCACACTCAAGCTAACCGCTGCACGTTGTTCACCGGTGTAATGCCGCGCAAGATGAGTCACGATGTCTTGAGTCAGGTCAACGACCTCACCTGTTTTGGCATGAACTTGGCTTACCGAACCATCACTTAGCTGAACCTGCCAGTAAGGCTGATCTTGCCAAGTCACCGCTCGTACTTCACGCATTTGCCAATCAGCAGGCAACGTTTGATTAGGTGACGGGAAATCCGACCAGGCAGTGTCTGCTGGCGGCGCTAAAAACATCGGCGGCACCATCATGGCTGCCGCCGAAGGTTGCCAGCGAGACATCACCGGGTGTAGCAAACCACTTAAAGACCATGCCAATACTGGCAACACCACTAGCCACGCTAAGCGGCGATGCCAAGGAGCCAAACGCTGACGAATACGACGAAGAACCATGCTTAAAATGCCTTGCTGATGCCAGCGTAGAGTGAACGGCCATCACCGGGGCTAAATAGGGCTTGGTCGCGGCCTACTAACATATTTGCAGGCACACTCGCATCACGCACAACACCCGTGGTTGCTGCGTAAGATTTATTTGTTAGGTTACGAGCCTCAACAAACCAGCTCATACCGTTGCTTAGTGATTGATTCAGCTTAAAACCATAAACCGCATAACCCGGGGCTGTGGTGGTATTAGCATGATCAACAAAGGTTTGTGAGGCCGCACGTACCGTTGGGCCTGCATAAAGTGTGTTAATGACTCGATATCCCAACTCAGCATTAAGCACTTGGCGAGGGACACCAGCAATATCATTTCCTGAAGTAATCGCTGGGTCATTTGAATGCTGAAAACGGAAGTCATTAAACAAATAACTGGCCAACAACTTAACACGGTCAGATTGAATAGACATTCCCGCCTCCACACCTTGGTGCAGTGTTTTATCGGCATTTTGTGTGGCGGGCAAACCACCGGGAGGAGTTAGCGCCAGCAGTTCATTTTTTATTAATGCACGATAGTAACTTAGGTCATAACCAATATTTGCAGCTTTAATTTGATAATCGCCACGGGCACCAATTTCATACGTGGTTGCCTTTTGCGCATCTAGTGGTTGGCCACCCACAGGGCCTTCTGAAAAGCTGGGTGGCTCAAAACTACCACTGACATTGGCATAAACCTCCGTTTGCTCAGAAAGCCGCTGAATGACACCAACCTTTGGTGAAAAACGTCGATACGACTCGTCATAAAGTGGGCCTGTTGATGGTAACAACTGATCAGTCGTGACACGACGATTAGCATCTGTCCACTGTCCACCAATCGATACCGTAGTACTAGGCTGCACGTGCCAGCGCGACTCACCATAAACCGTCAGATTTTCTGCAGTTGTTTTGTTGAGCTTAGTAGTCGCAGCACATGCATGGCCGGTTGTTCCTAGTGCATAACTACACTGTTCATCTTCAGTTAAGCCTCGCTGCCATTGCACACCAATAACATTGTCTTGACGGACGCCTAAGACATGAGAGGGGTGCTCATGGCGCACACCTAAACCAATGTCGCGATTGCTTTGTTCTAAGCGTGCAAAAGCAAGCGGGTGAAATAACTGCTTGCGTGCAGCAAATGCTGTGAACTCAGTTTGACCACCATGCTCATGTTGAATAGCGGTTCGGCTTGCTAATCGATACAGCGGGAAGTCACGTTTGGCATCACGATTAACACTGCCAGCATCCGCTTTACGTGGGTTGTTTTTAAGGTCGTTATAACTCAGGTTGCCCGGCAGCTCAGAATTTGTATCTACGACAGTGGCATAAAGTCTAGTTTCTATACGATCAGACAATTGCCAGCCAACATTACCAAAGAAACGTCCATTACGCTGACGAGCATGATCACGGAAACCATCTTGCTCAGAATGACTAATCGATGCATAGCCATCAAAGTCGCCACTAACTCCTGCTGCTGCAGCTTGATAACGCTGATAGCCAAAACTTCCTGCTTCTGCACGCAGCATCATCGGTGGTGCTGAGTGGCCAGTATGGCTGACGTAATTAATTGCACCACCTAATGTGCTACTGCCGTAACGCAATGCGTTGGCACCACGCTGCACTTCAATATAACGTGTAGCGCCCGGCTCAATGGTTTGCATATCAAAACCACCATCAGCCAAATTAATTGGCACACCATCTTGTAAGAGCATTAAGCCACGGCCATGAAAGGTACGTTGCAAGCCAGAGCCGCGAATCGAAACGCGCGCTTCATCCGACCCAAAACGTGATGCAATAAACACACCTGTGGCTAAACGCAAAGTATCTTCCATGTTGCCAGCACGACCTGTTAGATAGTCTTTTGCATCAACAACACCTACACCACCAGCCGTTTTTTCAAGTTGTTTTTTGGCGGCCGTTGGCGTCATTGAAAAAGCTGATTGGTAAACTTCAGCTGACACATGAACGTCTGGCAATGAGTGCATCGCACTAGCGGGCAGTGCATAAACACTTAAAAAAATGGCATAGGCAATTGGAGACGGTCGAAAAGCTGGCATGAACTTGCGCCTTTTTTGTTTTTGATGCCGTGCATTCTACTCAAGCCAACTTATATTGGCCTGCGACATATTGTCGCACCCCCATAGGTCTGCGTTACACTTCATGCCACGCTAGATTCTGCCCCGCCACTGCAGCCGCAAAATGGCTATTGTTTGCTTGCTGGAACTGTTGTTATGTCACTACCGTTTTTACCCGAATTGCCACGCCTTGCTGAAGACAAACGCAGCTGGGGCCAGTTAGATGGCTGTGCGCGTGCCTTAAGTTTGGCTGCCGTCACACAACAACATCCGGGCTTGGTGGTGGTCATCACTCAAGACACACGCACAGCGACTCAACTTGAAGAAGCGTTAACGTTTTTTTTAGGTGAAGACGCGAACTTTCCACTGTGGCATTTCCCCGACTGGGAAACCCTGCCTTACGACCAGTTTTCACCACACCAAGACATTATTTCCACACGTTTGCAGGTGCTGTCACAACTGCCCACCGCCAAGCGTGGCATTTTGGTGGTGCCCATCACCACAGCAGCCCATCGCCTTGCACCGCGTGACTGGTTATTAGGCCAAGCCATCGAGCTAAAGCGTGGACAAAAACTCACCCTAGATGACACCCGAACCCAGTTAGAAGCGGCGGGTTATCGTGCCGTCAACACCGTCTATGAGCATGGTGAATTTGCTGTTCGTGGCAGCTTGATTGATTTATTTCCCATGGGTGCTGAATACCCCGTGCGCGTCGAGCTATTTGACGATGAAATTGAAACCCTGCGCCTGTTTGATGTCGACACTCAGCGCACGGTGAACCCCATAGATCAACTCGTATTGATGCCAGCGCACGAGTTCCCGCTGGATAAGGCCGGCATTCGACGTTTCCGCGATCAGTGGGCTAATCACTTTAATGGTGACCCTAAGCGCAGCAGCTTGTATCAAGACGTGGTCAGTGGTTTAGCCGGTAACGGCATTGAATATTATTTACCGCTGTTTTTTGAAGACACCGGCACACTGTTTGACTACTTACCCAGCAATGCCTTGCTCATGCTGGATGCGCACGCCCCAGACAAACTCGGTCAGTTTTGGCAAGACGTGTTGTACCGTTATGAACAATACGGTGGTGATAACACCCGCCCCTTGTTATCACCCGAACACTTGTTTTTGCGCGAAAACGATTGGTTTGCCGGGCTAAAACGCTGGCCCCGCATTGAGCTTCACGCCAGTGCGCTGCCCAGCAAAGCTGGTAATTACAACCTGCCATTCATAACACCTCCTGCGCTGCCAGTCGAAGCAAAAGCAGAAGCCCCACTACACGCCTTGCAAGAATTTCTTGACCAACAAAGTGGTCAGCGTCGTGTCTTGTTATGTGCCGAAAGTGCCGGTCGCCGCGAAAGCCTGCTGGAGTTATTGGCCCGCTGGCAACTAACACCACAGGCTGTCTCCGACTGGCAGACCTTTAGTCAAAGTGACGTCAGTTTTGGTATCACTATCGCTGCCTTAGATGAAGGGGTGATGGCGCCAGATATGGCCATCATTGCCGAATCGCAGTTGTTTGGCCAACGAGTCGCCCAACGACGCCGACGCAAGGCTACCTCCAGTGATGGCCAGGCCGAGCTCGCCATACGCTCATTAACTGAGCTACAAACGGGTGCGCCGGTTGTTCATGTTGACCATGGCGTGGGACGTTACCAAGGTCTGGTCACATTAGATATGGACGGCCAAGTACAAGAATTTTTGCTGCTGGAATATGCCGACAAAGCCAAACTTTATGTGCCGGTTGCCAATCTAGAGGCCATTTCGCGTTATGCCGGTGCCGATGACAATAGCGCACCACTGCATCGTTTAGGCACCGAGCAATGGAGCAAAGCGCGTCGCAAAGCGGCAGAACAAGTACGCGACACGGCTGCCGAATTATTGAACCTGTATGCTCGCCGTGCCGCCCGCCAAGGTTATGGCTTCCCCTTTGATCACGCCGAATACGCCTTGTTTGCTTCCGGCTTTCCCTTTGAAGAAACGGCAGATCAAGCCAATGCGATTTTGGCCACACTGGCAGACATGCGCTCACCTAAACCCATGGATCGTTTGGTGTGTGGTGATGTTGGTTTCGGCAAGACTGAAGTCGCCATGCGCGCGTCTTTTGTGGCAGTGCAAGCTGGCAAACAAGTGGCGGTATTGGTGCCCACTACCCTACTGGCTCAGCAGCATTATGAAAACTTCCGTGACCGTTTTGCCGACTGGCCAGTACGCATTGAAGTGCTGTCACGCTTTAAGTCGGCCAAAGAGCAAAAACTCGCCATGACAGCGGCCAAAGATGGCCGTATTGATATCTTAATTGGCACTCATAAACTGCTTAGCGACGACATGGACTTTAAACAGCTAGGATTGATTATTGTTGATGAAGAACACCGTTTTGGGGTGCGCCACAAAGAAGCGCTGAAACAACGACGCGCCGAAGTCGACATGCTGACACTGACCGCTACGCCGATTCCGCGCACACTGAATATGGCGCTGTCTGGCATGCGTGATCTATCGATTATTGCCACGCCACCTGCCAAACGCTTAGCGGTTAAAACCTTTGTGCGCGAATCACAGCCCATGGTCATTAAAGAAGCCATACTGCGTGAGCTACTGCGTGGTGGTCAGGTGTATTACCTGCATAACGAAGTCGACAGTATTGAAAAATGCGCACAGGAATTAACTGCACTGGTGCCAGAGGCACGCATTGGCATTGCCCACGGGCAAATGCGCGAGCGTGAACTAGAGCAAGTGATGCAGCAGTTTTATCACAAGCAACACAATATTTTGGTCTGCTCCACCATTATTGAAACCGGCATTGATGTGCCCAGTGCCAACACCATCATCATGGATCGTGCCGATAAACTGGGCCTAGCGCAGATGCACCAATTGCGCGGCCGTGTGGGTCGTTCACACCACCAAGCCTATGCCTATTTGTTAACACCACCGAAAAAAGCCATGACCGGTGATGCCGAAAAGCGTCTAGAAGCCATCGCGGCTGCAGATGACTTAGGTGCTGGTTTTGTCTTGGCATCACAAGACTTAGAAATTCGGGGTGCCGGTGAGCTATTAGGTGAAGAACAAAGTGGCAATATTCATAGCATTGGTTTTAGCCTGTACATGGACATGTTAGACCGTGCGGTGAAAGCCATTCGTAACGGCAAAACCCCTAATATGGACCAACCATTTACCCTAGGGGCAGATATCAACCTGCGCTTATCCGCGTTAATTCCTGATGACTACCTGCCAGATGTACACAACCGTTTAACGCTTTATAAGCGCATCAGCAGTGCTGACAGCGATGACGCTCTCGATGAGCTACAAGTGGAAATGATTGACCGTTTTGGCCTGCTGCCAGAGCCAGCCAAAAACCTGTTTGCAGTCAGCCGCTTAAAGCTGCAGGCCAACACACTGGGCATCCGCAAAATCGATGTTGGCCCCACCGGTGGCCGATTTGAGTTTGGCAGTGATACCACCGTTGACCCACGCCGCCTAATCACACTAATTCAAAAAGAACCACGCAAATACAAGCTGGAAGGTGGAGACAAACTACGTTTTAGCGACACCTTAAATAAGGCAGAAACTCGCATAAAAGCAGTTAACGATTTATTAGCGGTATTGGCCGGCGCTTAGCGTAAAAGCTGTACGCCGGTTTCTGACGAACAGGTTAAGTTAGCCCCTACTTCTGTTTTGGCCAAATCGATACCGGCGGTCAAAATCAACAGGTTAAGCACGGGATCTAATAGTGGCGTCAGCACTGTTCTGATTGCGCTGTGCAATAAACCTATTAACGTGTCCAAAAGCGTACCCACACCATTGAGTAACATAGATAAAGGGCCGCCTCCCGATGGTGCATACATCAGCACTTTCGGGCTGTACAAAGACTCGGATAGATTGCTAACGATGTCACTGTTCGTGCTAATCGTTTGAAACCTAGGTAGCGACTTTAGCTCAGGCAAATTTGTCACAGCCGGCGACTCATACAATAGCGTTTGTTGACGACCGAGCAACACACGCTCCTCTTTCAAAGCAATACCACCACCATGAAAAGGAACACGAGGCTGACAGTTTGATTTACTGCATATGCCTAATATACAAGTGACCTGACAGCGCTCCATACCAAAATCAATTAACGGCACAGCCTCAACATCAGGTGCTAGCGTTGAAGAAAACACCCGCGATGCAGCATCCGCGGCTGATGTGCCCATTTTACCAATACGAATTGTCACCGCCGATGTATTCACGGGAACCGTTAACGAACGACTGTCTCCACTACCGCAACTGACGGCTGACACTTCAGCTTCACCAGCAGCCACATCGATATTGATATCAAAACGCAATGGCGAAGGTAGCGCTCGAACATCAGACAAGTTCTGCCAGCAACCAACACACAATAAGTTATTCAACAAACCAGCCAAATTTAATGAAAACAGGTTATTCAGCAAGTCACTGAGTGGGTTCACAATATTGTTGATATGCGTTTGTAAGTTGTTAATCAGTGTCGACAACGCCGTACTCAATGTCACTGATAACAAAATACGTACTTGCGCAGTACGCACATAGATTGGGTCTCTTTCACCGCTTAAAGACTTAAATGGATCGCCAACAGCCGAAAAACGGGGTGGTTCTATGACCTTGGTACGCACTTCAACGGTACCAACTCCACCAATACTTAATGGCACTACAGCAACGGCAGCATTTTCACTATTGGCCAACTGCACAATGCCCTGCACCAACTGAAATAACTGCAAATGAAGTAACGCGCCATCATATTTACCGTTTGGGTCTACCCCCAACATTTGTCCAACATTTAATGAGGTCGGTGAAATGCTCGCAATAACATTGATGTGATCCATGGCAACAATTGCATCAAGTGCGTTGATAGTCGCCTGAGGTGTACCAATCTTGCTGTCAATAACGTCGATCGCCGCCTGGATTAATGTCCCCGCCGACACATTAGCCGATAACACCTGATCCACCTGGCCTGCTGACAAGCCAAGATTGAGGGCTAGCTGATCAATGTATTCGAACAAGTTAATATCTGTGTGCAACAGGCCGTTCCAAGCACCCACAGATAGGTTCACCGAACCACCCAGCATGGTGCCCAACATCGCATTCAAACGGTTAGCTTGATTATTGTTTGTGACTGAAACACCCAACAAGGTGCTACGAATAGTTAAAGCTGCCAATGGGTTTCCTTTACGGGATGCCATGGCCTCGGCACGTAGCTCAATATCATCACCAAACAAACCACCAGCAATTAGACTGGCGGGCGAAGTGCGCCTTGCAGTGACTAATACTGCAGTGGCAAGGTCTGCATCGTCCTGAAGGTCGCGTATCCCTTGACTCGACACTACATTGCCACAACGAACAGTAATGATGCGACTGCTACCATCGTCAGCAAAGTTGTTTCTTGCAGCACTGGCTTGTGCAGCTGTTAGTGCATCAGCACAATTACCCAGTCGCCCTGCTGCTTCAAGAGCGGCAGCATCAGCCACTTTCTGCAAACTACGCTTATCAAGATACAAGCGTCCAGAATCAACTGATAAAGCCAAAAAGCTAATAGCTAAAAGCATAAATCCCGCCACCAGCACAAATACTGCACCGTGTTGGGACTGCCTGCTAATGCGCTTTTTCATGTAAAACGACCCGAATTTGAACCTATACTCCTTACACAATAACGACTTTTATGATCAAAAAATCACCATATTGCACAGTCACAACCAAACTGAAACAGGCATTTGCAAGGTAATGACGCAAACACTACAAAAACGGCGTTTATTACATAACTACAATAGTTTCAACGGTAAATGAGGCGATACTATGAGGCTAATACAGGTTTAGGACAGATGACGATGCTAAGGCTAGGTACACAAAAGCAAAGGGGCGCTACCGCGATCGAATTTGCGATTGTCTTCAGTTTGTTGTTTGGTATTTTCTGGGCGACCATTAGTTATGCCCTTCCATTTTTCTTGAATCAGGTCATGAATCATGCCGTAGCAGAAGGCGCTCGTTTCGCTGTGAGAGCAGACCCAGATGAACCATCCTATGAAGCTGTGCTACAAGAACTTGCCAACCAAGAAATTCTGAATGAATTAAGCGTACTGCCACCAAAATTTCGAACCAACCTAATCACCACTGTCGAAGTTCAAGATGTGGGCACACAGCGTTACCTAATCGTTACTTTGACCTACCCCAACTACAGTTCGCAACCCATTATACCTGTGCTCAACCTGCCGGGTCTTGGGCCTATTCCCAACTTACCAGGTGACTTAAGGGCCTCTTCGCGCCTACGCCTGCCATCACAAAATTAATGGAGGGCTGCTAGTATGAGAAAGCAAAAAGGAGTAGCAACCATTGAATTTGCTTTAGTATTTTCATTGTTGTTTTTCGTATTTTGGGGAATTGTAAGTTACACATTTCCATTAATTGTGCTGCAAAGCATGAATCGTGCAGTAGCGGAAGGCGCTCGTGTCGCAGCTGAAGAAAGTCCATTACAAAGCAACTTTATTGAAATTGCGTCTAACGCAGCGGCAAATGAAATGACACAACAGTTAGCTTGGTTACCTGCTGGCTGGCGAACACCAATTACACAATCCGTTAGCTTTAACACAAGCCCAGAATGTTCAATGGCTCGCCCTACTTGCTTGCTCGTTGTCGAAGCTAGATACCCAAATTACAGAAGCAACCCAATTGTGCCAATTATTTCGTTGCCGGGATTAGGCCCAGTACCTCGAGTTCCAAATGATCTCGTTGCACGGGCATCATTACTTCTTTAAATATTATTGAATAAGACGAACACCACTTTCATCACCACACGTTAACTTGGCGGCAACATCTGCATTGGCCAAGTTAACACCCAGCTGCTGCATCACTAAATTCAAGATAGGGTCTAACAAAGGTGATAACACGCCAGAAATCAGCCCTCTTGCCGCATTACTAACTAAATTAATAACCGTCCCGGCCGTAGCCAACACATTGCCAAGTAGATTACTAACTCCTGGCTGAAATACTTTGACTTGAACATTCGCCAAAGTGCCCGACAAGCTATTAACCAACTGTGTGGTATCACTACTTACCGAAATATAATCATCTGGGTCGACTAAATTTTCATTTAATGAAGGCGGATCTTCAAAGGTCAATGTTCGAGGTGGTGACGTTAATACACCCGGATTAATAAAATCAATTCCAATACCACCACCTTTAAACGGCGTACGAAATGCCAGGCTTCGATTCTGGGTAACGTTAGCGGCCGGCGTAAATGCACCGTTAGAAGCTCTACTATATTCAGTCACTACGCCAATCCCAAGAAGACAAAGGCCAATGGTGCAACGACGACGAACACGTAGACTACCAATGTCCAAAATAGGCACAGGCCCAGCATTCACGATAGGGTTTACTGAAGAAAATGCATTATTAACAGCATCTTGATATGTCACGCCCAAATTACCAATCAGTACTTTGGCCGTATAGGTATTAGCCTCCGACTCAAGCGCTTTTTCACCAGAGCAACTAAAGTCCGTTACCTTGGCATCTGCACCACCACCATCTACATAAATATCAATTCGTAAGGGATTAACAATTTGTATATCAACCTCATCCTTGACGCTATTTAGAGGCAATAATAAATCCAAAACACCCCCCACTAGACCACCCACAAATCCAATAAAATTACCACCTAATAAGTCAGCTGTTGCATTCACCAACTGATTGTTATTAACCGCACTGAGCGCATTTAGTAGTGGTTGTAAGCTACCTAACAATACATTGCCAAGTTCTAATGAAATTAAAACGCGAGCTTGAGCCGTTCGAACAAAAATACGATTCTCGCCATCTGGGTTTTCTTTTGCTAAAGCAGGATTACCAATTGCTGAAAGCAAAGGAGGTTCTGTCACTTTTACCTTGATATTGACGTTCAATAAGCCTGGCAAACTAATTGGCACATCCGCCGCTAAAGCACTTGAAGAGTTTGCAAGTTGAGCAAAGCCCTGTACCAGATCAAATAGATTAACTTGTGACTCCAAGCCAGATGACTCTGACCCAGTCGCCAGATTAAGAATATCGCCCAGTTGTAAATTTGCTGGTGACGCTGCTGCTGCAAGGCGAATTGCTTGCAGTGCAGTTATTGTTGCAGATGCTGTATTGCCATCACGCTCCAACACATCAACTGCAGCATCAATCAATTGACCAACCGATACATTCGTACTCAATACCTGATCGTAACCACCCAAATTCAAACCTAGGTTGGTCGCTAACTGATCGCTAAATTCGAGCAAACTGATGTTCGTCCCGACAAGACCTTGCCACCCACCTACGGATACATTTAAAGATCCACCTAGTAGGCCACCAACGAGTGAGTTGAGTAATGCGCCTCGACTTGCATCAATATTTAGAATTTCACTTCGAATAGTCAGTTGTGCCAGATTGTTTGAACCACGTGCAGCGGTTGCCTCAGCTCTTAATAAAATGTTATTGCCGAAAATACCACCTGCAATAATACTTGCGGGCACTGACCTAGTAACCGTGACACGGACAGCATCTAGCGAATCAGGGTTCACATTAAATCTACGCGTACCTGTAACCGTCATCACTTCGCCGCACTCAGCCAATACAGTACGACCATCTCCTACAAGAAAGTTATTTCGCTGAGCACTGACTACGGCTACGGTTTGCGCATCAAGCTCTCCAGCTTCCGGGATACGACAAACACCATTTTGTGTAATCGCTTCTAATGCCGCCATATCAGCGACACGCTGCAAACTACGCTTGTCGAGATACAAACGTCCCGTATCAACGACCAGTGCCAAAAACAAAATGGCAAGCAGCATAAAGCCAACCGTCATAATGACAACGGCTCCACGCTGACTGTTTGCCGAAGGGCGACTGATCGCGGCAAGGCGCATCACGTTACTCCAAATCGCTTATTTTCCTGCTTTGAACTCAGTACCGTACACATTTTCAGGAATTGGAAAGTCATAGGTTTTAAGAAACCGTTCAGCTGCTTTTTCACGAAGCTCCCGCGTAGCAGCTTGAGGGTTCTCAGAAGCCATATTGCCTTCGCGCTGCATGGCTAGCCAACTCTCTGTGGTATCACCAGGAACAGGTAAATTGTCATGTTGTAACTGACGCTCGTTTAACCAACCCATTAATGTGAATGGCTTAGACTCTGGCTGAACAATCACTTCTTCTGCTGCCGCCCAAGAGGCTGTCGTCAACACAATTGCAGCAACTATTACGGTTTTCATGGCACATCTCCGCTCATGACATATGAAGAATACGTTGAAAAACACACCAACAAAGGTGTTCCTACAAATCCACTACAACAAAACGACACTACATTACAGTGACGTATCAATTAGGCATCCACGTGTCACAACACCAGTCGCCTGACGAATTTGCTGTAATCGCTGACAGACTGTCCGAAGCTCTGCTCTCACAGGCACTGATGGCTGCCAACGTGAACGCATTTGCTGCCATGCGGGAATATCGTTCGTCAAAAGACTCAATAGCATTAAGTTAAATTGTGGCTGAGCATCTTCAGGTGCTAGTTCATGTGATGTCCGTAACTCAAAGCGAGCCGTTTCATCACGCCCTAAATGTAATAAGGCAACACCATAATCATTACGAATACGGGCATCCGCTGGATAGACACGTGCTGCTTCCGCTAGCCGTGTAACCGCATCGCTATAACGGCCACGACTCGCTTCTAATAAACCTAAACCATGCTCTGCAAAGCCTGCTTGACAGGTTCCTAACAAAGCGCGAAACCATAACTCAGACTGATTTGGATCTAAACGCCTTAAGATGTCCGCTTTTAACAACGCTACTTTTGCCATATGTTGTGGCAGGCTTTCGGTTTGCGCTAAAGCCGCGTAATAACTACCTTGTTCCGCCAACTCTTGCGCCATAGAGCGCTTTAGCTCTTCCTCTTGTGTCAACTCTCGTCGGCATTCAATACGAGATGGCAAGCTTGCTTTAACAGCGTCACCCTCTAAATTGCGCGACTCTACTTCGACTGTATTACCTGTATTTATAGAGCGATTTGATGACGTTGAAATCGTTGTACAAGAGGATAAGACAGCTACCAAACTAAGAAGACATAGGGCTCTACGTACAAACATCACATATCACCCATCGAGTCGCCAATAGAAATAAAGCCGGGGCCAGCCAACAAAATCACTAAGGCGGGGAAGAAAAATACAATCATGACAACGGTCATTTTGGCGGACAACTTACTGACTTTTTCCTGCATGCCTGACAGGCGACGACCTTCAATCAGCTCAACCATTTTGGTTAACGATGCACGAGCGCTGCCACCTTGCTTCAGCATTTGCCGAACAATCACAACAACATCGGTATAGTCCGTATGTTGCAAGGCTTGTGAGGACTTTTGCAGTTCTTCACCTAAATCCAAACCTTGTTCTGCACGCCGCAAAATGGGGCGAATTTCCTTGGTCAGTTCAGGTAGTACTTTCTCTGCGTCAGTAGAAAGCACTTTTAGTGCCTGCTCAACAGCAAGACCCGAATCAAACAATATACGTAACATTTGCACGAACAAAGAAAGCTCTTCATCAATCGCTTTCATGCGCACCATGGCCCGGGCTTTAAGTACACGCTTAGGCGCCAGCACTGATAAAATGACCACAATCACACCACCCAACAAGGCATTTTGAGAGTAGCCGTTAATCAATACCCAAAGTGCCGTCAGCACTAGTGCAGCTATCGGCACCAACACTTGCACACCATAAAGCGTGGCACGCTCAATAGGGGCTCGATATCCCGCCTGCCACATGGCCAATGCCAGTTCAGAGTCTTTATTAATGTGTTTACGGATACGGTCTTGGTCGTCAAACAAGTCTGCAAAACGCATGGATAAAACACGCGCATCGGCTTGGCTATCGCCTCGAACGGACAGACGCTTTTCAACCAACCGCTTTTCCGCAGCAATTCGAGTTAATACATAAATACCCAACGCGATGGCTGCCACCACTATGACAAAAAAGAGTATGCCAAAGCCCATGTTAAACACTCCTCAACATGCGCCAAATAACGGCCATACCGGTAATTTGCATTGCAGCTGCACTGTATAAAACCCACTTACCTGTCGGGTCATCAATCATGGTGAAAATATAGTCGGGGTTAGAAAAAATCATGAAAGTGCCAACTAACAATGGCAGCGCCGATAACACAACAGCACTAGTGCGTGTCTCACCAGTCATCGCGCGTAATTGACGAGTTAAATGTTCGCGTTGATGAATCAAGGTGATGACGTTATTAAGCAGATCAATCAGACTGCCGCCATAACGCGAGTTCACCGAAACACCCAAAGCCAATACTTGCAGCTCTTTAAGATTGTAGGTGTCAGACAGTTCCTGAAAAGCTTCGGTAATGGTCATGCCTAGTGCAATATTACGTTGCAGCTTTTGCATAACTACACGCAAAGGGTCATCTGCATCTTTAGTTGCAATTGCAAAACCATCACCCAAGGTTTTACCCGAGCGCATTAAACGCACCACTTGATCCAGCAAGCGAGGCAACTGAGTAACAATTAAACTTTGACGACGCGTATAAAGAACACCCAGTGCGGTATAGCTAAAAAACGTAATCGCAAACGTCAGCAGCAGCGCTAAAGCAATGCCAAATTGAAAAGCACACAGCACAATCAGTAAAAACACCACCCATAAAATCATGCGACGGTGATTCACATCCAAATAAATGCCAGCGCGTTCCAAATAAACCGTTAAACGATCTTTTGCTGGAAACTCAATCGCTTGAACACCCACAGACGATAAGCGTTTTGCCACCATCTCTTCGCGTGCTTGCTCTTGTCCAGTCCAAATAAAATACAACGCACCCAGCGCCATGAGCAGGGCTATGAAAACATAAACCAATACTGCCATTAGCGTTTAGCCTCAGCTTGTTTCATCAGCTCAATCACCCTTGGTTTTGCAGGATTCATGCTAACGCGCTCATGCTCACCACTAATGCGATCAAGCTTAAACAAGGTGTTGGTCACGTACTGATCATCCCGCAATTCAACGACCTCAACAATTTCCGACACACAACGACGGCCACTGGGTAAACGCGCCAACTGCACCACAATGTCCAGCGCCGAAACAATAATGGCACGCAGTGTAGATTCTGAAATTTTCTGACCAGACAAGCCAACCAGTGTTTCCAAACGCAGCAAAGCATCTGCAGCATTGTTTGCGTGCAAGGTACTCATCGAGCCTTCGTGACCAGTGTTCATGGCCTGCAACATATCCATTACTTCGTAGCTACGCACCTCACCAACAATAATGCGGTCAGGACGCATACGCAGTGCGTTACGAATCAAGTCGCGTGCACTCACCTCACCAAAACCTTCGGCATTTGGCGGGCGTGTTTCTAAACGCACCACGTGATCGTTTGATAACTGCAGCTCGGCGGTATCTTCTACAGTCACAATACGTTCGTCGTGATTAATCATGCTCGACAGCACGTTCAGAAACGTTGTTTTACCCGTACCAGTACCGCCACTGACCAAAATATTGGCACGTTGGCTAACTGCTTTTTGTAAAAATGTCAGCATATCCGGACTAAGTGATTTGTAAGTCACCAAGTCACTGGCTTGCAGCAAGTCTTTACGGAATTTACGAATGCTGATGGTTGGTCCATCAAGTGCAATAGGTGGAATAATGGCGTTAACACGACTGCCATCTGGCATGCGCGCATCCACCATGGGGCTAGACTCATCTAAGCGACGGCCAATCGGTGCCAAAATGCGCTGAATCACTCGCGCAACATGATTGTCGTCAACAAAACGAAGTTCGCTGAACTGAATTTTACCGTCACGCTCAAAGAATATTTTGTTTGGTCCGTTGACCATGATTTCGGAAATCGATGTGTCTTTCAGCATGGACTCTAAAGGACCAAAGCCCACCAGCTCATCAACTAATTCTTCCGATAAACGATCAGCTTCAAAGCGCGAAACTGGCAATGAGTGTTCGGAAATATAGGTATTCAGCTTGCGCTGCACATATTCCAGAATGACGGGGCGTTGATTCTCTAAAATATTAAAGCCGTCGTCGTCCACCGAATCGATAAGATAACGGTGGAACATGAATTTGACCTTGGAAATATCTTGGTCAACGCGCTTGGCTGCTAAGCGACCACCCGGAATGTAACCCATGCCCATGACTTACACCCTCACTTGGATAGCGATTTTTTGAATTTGTCTAAAAACCCACTGGATGCTTCCTGAGGCTTAGTTTTATGGACTTCTGCAACACGCTTTGCGTCCTCAGTATTGCAAACAAGCGTAGCCCACTGGCGATACTGCTTACTCAGCAAGTCTTGGGGTGCCAGCTCAAACATTAGCTGGCCTAAGTTCATCGCGCGCAAACGCAGCTCAGATGCTTCAGGCAAGTCAATAAAGTCGTCCATCGAAAATGAACGCGCAATCGCTTTATCGTCCGGCGATACCTTGGCGTGATAGTGGTCAATCAACAGCATCGGGCTAGCAATCGGCACACCAATTTCTTTTAAACGTGCCACCAAGTCCAAGCCAGCACGACAGCTAGTAATGGACTGATCTACAGGGAATACAACATTGTTGGAGTTGCCAATTAACAACTCCGTAAAGTCCACCGTTGGCAAACCAGCGATGTTGAATACCACATGAGTAAATAGGCTGCGAAATGTGCCAATCAGCAAGTACATTTCTGAGGTAGTAATGTCGAGCAGCGGAATACCTTCTGCTGGTGCTGACAACACACGGATACCCGCCTTGTGTTTAGGAAACGTGGTTTCGACCAGCGTTTTATCTAAACGACGTAAGTTGCGTAAGGCATCCATAAAGGTGAATTGACCTTCAAGGCCAAAGACCTGTTGAGCCTCAGCAAAGGGCTGCCCCAAATCCACTAACAGTACATTGGCATCACGATCTTTAGCTTTAATGGCTGCACATAAATGCATGGCATGAAACGCCGAATGCACGACTGGGCGCTCGCTGGCTAAAGTGATCATTAATCCTTGCTGCATAGGCGCACTAACAACTGCTGGCGTTCGCTCTGCTAAACGACGAACTAAGCCCGCTAAATCACTAGGCCGCGAGGCAAACGTTAAAAAGTCTTTTGCTCCCGCACGCATAACGGCCAACAAACGCTCTTGGTCCAATGACTCAGCCAACACCACGCAGGCCAATGTTGGGCGCGCCACCATCAAGCTTTCAATAAAGCGCACATCGGTTTGCCATGTGTCTTTTTCCACTGGAATAAAAACAATTGACGCTGACGCCATGTTGATGAGCTGCAGCACATCATTAAGGTCAGTCTGCTGACAGGGCACCACTTCGGCAGTGCCTTCCAATGAGTTGCTTAACCAAACAGCCAAGTCGCGCTGCTTAGAGACAATTACCACTGATTGATCATTAGTAGGCATAATCAGCGTCCTGCTTCAATTGGGCGTTCGGTATAGGGCGGCGTCACACCCTGCCAGAAAAGACTGCCAGCACCGGGCTGGTAACGACGCCAGGCTTCTGCTGGCATTGCCGGTAGACGTGCGTCTGCAGCGATAGGCCGCACAAGGCGCGGGGTGACAATCATCAGCAGTTCGCGGTCTTCAGACTCAAAACGATTTGAACGGAAAAATGCGCCCAGCACAGGAATATTGCCAAGGCCCGGCAGCTTATCGACGTTGCTGAGTGTGTTGCGCGAAACTAAACCGCTAATAATAAAGCTTTCACCATCTGCCAAAGAAATGCTGGTGTCAGTTCGACGAATTCGAAGCGCCGGCACAATGCTGCCATTAATGCTGACAGCATTAGTAAAGTCCAGCTCACTCACTTCTGGCGCAACACGCAGCAAAATTTGCTTTGAGCTAAGCACAGTGGGTGAAATCGTTAAACGAACACCAAACTCTTTGAACTCAATACCAACAGCACCCTGACCTTGAGGTACAGGAACAGGCACTTCACCACCCGCCAAAAAGTTTGCTGTCTGACCACTTAACGCCACCAGTGATGGGCGCGATAAGGTGTAGGCGTAACCGTTACTTTCCAACAGATTAATGGCAGATAAAAAACGACTGCTATTACCACCCCAAACAATGTTAAAGGCATTGGGGTCTAGCGGAAAGCTGCCACCCGTACTGGGCACCGCAGCACCAGGAGATGCAGTGCCACCCGATGAAGGCGCCCCAAAAAAGTTACTACGACCACTGCCACTGCGCATCTGCAAACGTGTGCCGACTTCAATCAGCTTGGAGCGGCTTACTTCCACAAAACGAATATCAGCTTGAACCTGCGAAGGCAGCTCAGCGAGCGTTTCCGGGGTGTCTGCTTGTGCTAACTGCTGTGCAGCCGATAAATCAGACAGCACACGAATCAACACTCGCTGGGGTGTTTTTGGATCACACTGTGTCCACACCAGCAAGCTGGTTTCACCCGCTTTACGGCCCTGCAGCAATAAGGTACGCACATCTACAACGGCAACATCTGCAATGGTCGGCTCACCAACCGCCACACGCACCATGGCAGCAGGCAGGGTAAATGGCTCCTGCAGACCTGCCTTGATGGTGAAGTCCGGCGGTAGTTGCTGCTCAGGATCTTTGCAGTCTGCCTGCGCAAGTAATGGCATCATGCCGAGCACTGAAGCCGCTAATATGGCCGCCTTAGTTTTTTGCCAAAATAAACGATGAACTGTCATGTCAGAAATCCTTAGCTGTATTGGCTTAGTTGCCACGTTCCAATCCACGGAAAATAGTCACGGGAGGTTGTGCTGGACGAGCCGGCGCCCTAGCCCCGCCACCTGCAGCTGGCTGACGCTCGGCAATAGTCGAAGGCACAATGGCACTGGCACGTAATAAACGAGACTCTTCTGCTTCTTTTTTCTTGGCTGCTGCAGCTTGCTGAGCAGCGGTTAACTCAGACATTTCTTCAGCCAACTCAGCATCAGCAATCGCTTCACTGGCAGGGCGAATCGCTAAGCGCAAAGTGCCTATGCTGCTAGCTAACATCAAACGCGTGACATCTTTTTCCTCAACAGCCAATACAGCGGTGCGGGCACGTTGACGCTCAGCCCGCTTACCGTCCTTTGCTTCCGCAGTTTGCGGACCACCTTCCGGGCCAATTAATTGAATGCCAAAACCCACCACACGTAATGCACGCATAACAACTTGTGCAGATGCACTGGGGCGGTTATCGCCTTGAGCAAATAAGAGGACATCAACAATATCGCCTGGCTGCACAAAACCGCCGCCACCAACAACCTCATCAATGGCAATGGCGACTGCGCGCTCACCCGGCTTTAACAAGCGAGCAATTTCGCTGCCGGGCTGCAAGTGTTCTTGAGATATTAATGTGCCGGGCTTAATGGGTACTTGGAGAACTTGGCCCACTAAGTCTTCAGTCGCACGGAAGGTATAAGGAGGCTCAACTTTGATGTAGTCCAGTGCAACATCTTCAGCAGCAATGGTTTTGTAGGCTGGAATTTCGCGTACAGCCACTACAACGGGCACTTTACCCGGGACGACTATAGCTTGCGCTTTAACAACTTCAGCCTCACGCGCCGCCTGCTCCGCCGCTTGCTTTGCATCTTGCGTAGTCTTGTACCCTAAGTAACCAGCAATAGCTGCACCGACGATAAGTAAAACAGCCAGCACTAACATGACACGGCTATTCATGCCGTTTCTCCTTAATTCAAGGTCATCAAAAAATTCTGACTAGGATCATCCTATCAAGCTATGCTGACTTGTGGAACGAGCTGTAAAGAAAATACAACAAAACAACTAGTTACAGATACATGACAGTTTGTCGATTCGAGATTACAGCTCTTTACAAATGCCAAACAAATTGGCAACTTACAGATATAGTCATGGCCGACCAAAGGCGTAGACTATGACTCATCCGGTAGTTAGCCGGGATATCTTGGAGAGAATGATGAAAAAAGTTCAAGAACTGCGTAACAAACAAAAAGGCGCTACTGTGATTGAGTATGCTTTGATTGCTGCTTTGATTTCTGTCGCTGCTATTTTCGCATTTGGCCTAGTAGGCAATTCCGTTAAAAACACAATGGAAACTATTGGCGAAGAAATGGAAGGTGCCGGTGGTAGTGTTGGTGAAGGCGGCTAATGCGTGAAAATCTCACGCATTATTAATAAAAAAAGGCAGGTAGAGCTTCTCTACTTGCCTTTTTTTTAATCGCGCCATGCATTACAAAGATAAAACTAAAGGCCCCCAAAAGGGCGCCAGCATGATTGAATATGCCTTAATTGTTGCACTAATAGCTATAGTTATATTTTTTGCCACTGCGAATTTAGCAGACCAAGCGTCTTTCATACTCAGCAATACGGCAGAAACTATCGAGGACTTAAATTCTCAGTTTTAGCATTATAAACTGTCCAATTCGTACTACCATCCAGCTCCAAATTAACCAGCCAGTCAGGCAGCTCTCCATCGACACCAGCAATTAGAAAACTATCGCTAGAGATAAACTCTCCATTGCAAAATGCTATATAAACAGCCTCTCTCTTATTAAGCGTATCAACTACTTCATCAGTATTGCTTGCACGAAAAAAGTTAATAACATCAAGAATTCCTGAAGCGTTATGATGGTAGTTTCCAGCTACTATGGAATGATATGTTTTATATAACAACTCGGGACCATAGTTGACAGGCAACATCACCACACCTTGAGGCAGGTCGACAAAACCATCAACTACATCATTTAGTAGACAATTATTTTCTGACTGCTTAGCAGTTTCAAGGCTTGCTAGCCCCGTTACAACAAACACATGAAGAGGCAGCAGTAGCACTATAAAAGCACCAAAAAGCTGGTCTTGCATTGGAAGCGCGATCGAATCTCTGTCTATTGAGAAAACTCTTAATCTGCTGATACAGACACCAAACGCAATTGCTGATATCAAACTAGATGCCGCGCCCATCCGTATATAAACAGCACCAAGAACACCGTAAGTTATGACTGTTAGTGAAACAACAGCCAACCACAGTTTTTGTTCACGCCATGAAATATAAAGAAGCCAACAACCTGCTAGCAGAGGAATCGTTAAGTAAGCAATGTACTGTGATGGCTTGCTAATTGACTGCAGCTCATTTATTTGGCTCCACCACAACTCTTTAAGCTCTAAAGTAACAAGCCCTGATGGACCAGACAATGCGCCTGGCACCGTTAATAACCAAACACCAAAACAAACTATCAACGACCCAGACAACACAAGTAATGAGCGCAAAAAGCTAACGCCTCGATAGACACACAAATCTGCTATCAACATCAAAGCACTAACCAACACACCAAATAGCAGCCAAGCCAAACTAATATGGTCTAAGGCCCATGATTCAAAAGTGGGTGGTGGCGGATCTATCAACCAGCCTACCGTTAACATCAGCATCAGACCAACAGCGGCAGGCCACAGAAATGTTGGGGACGACTGCTGCAACTGCAGGGCAGCTCTAGCAGCTGCTATCGCCAGCACCAGCGGCATAGTTTCGGGGGAAATCCATATTGCTAAACCAAGCAATAAACCTCCTAAAAAATCAAAACTCTTGCGAGTCTGCATATCCTTAAGAAAGAAAAACATGCACGCAGCCGCTATTGGCACCAGCATGTAAATATGATGTGTGATTTGTAAAAGCTGGCCATAACCAAATAACGGAAAGCTTGTTGCCAGCGCCAATACTGACAACACCGCAGCGAGATTTGAACCAATATTCAATACCGTCACAGCAACAAAAATTGCCAATAAAAGCATACAAAAAATGGTCAGCCCGCCACCCGCCATCAACAAGGCCTTTTCTGACTCGACACCAAATAGCATGAGACCTTTATGGAGTTGCATCACTGTCCAGGTATGCGGTATCGACCAATGAATCCAGCTGCCCTCTGGCGCATTGTCTCTAGCGATATATTGAAAGCCATGAGCCGGTTCATAGTCTTTAATCAATACCAACTTGTAATAACTATCAGGGTTAGGCAGGTTGGCACTTAACAGATCATCGTATTGATCAATCACATTTTTGGTCAGCATGACCAACATAATGAATACGGCCGCTGCAAGCGCCCTCTTGTACGTCCAGTTAAACGTCATTTTGTAAAAACCCAACGTGAACTTAAGTAAAACGAAATAAGCGCTGACCCCACTGTTGCAGCAATGGCCGTTAAGCCGTTAGGAAACAACAGGAAATTTGCAAAGAGCTCAGCGATAAGTGCGCCAAAAGAGAGTGCCAACATTTGTACAGCGAAATACTTTGGCAGCGCACGATGATGTGGAACACTGGAAGAGAAAGTCCAATATTTATGAGCCAGATAAGCCACTATAAATGCGACAGTAAAGGCGCCACCGACAGAAAATGCTGCCCTCAGGCCAATACTTAGAAAAAACCAAGTCAGTAAAAATTGGATCAGAAAAGCTGCCGTTCCAACAAAAATAAACCGCGTTTCTTTGCTATGTTTTGGCATAAGCAATAGCTACTTTTCTTTAATAAGTAGTGCAAGCTGCCTTTGCTCAATTCGACTCTTGGCAATTGATTCCAAAAGCAAACCAGACATGAGTGTAAACACCGACAATATGCCAACACTGCTTGCCAAAATTGCGGTTGGGAACCTCGGCACTAGGCCCGTCTCCAAGTATTCAAAAACGACAGGCAGCCCCAGGAACACACTCACGGCCGCCAACAAAACTGAAATAAGACCATAGAATCTTTTGGGGTAAAAATGCCTGATGAGTCGTATGTAGGTTAAGAGGATTTTGAAGCCGTCTTTATAGGTATTTAACTTACTAAAACTGCCCGCCGGTCTTGGATAATAATTAACGGGAACCTCACCAACTGAGAGCTTTAGAATGGTTGCAACAGCAGTCATTTCGGTTTCAATTTCAAAACCTGTTGACTGCACAGGCAATGAACGTGCAAAACGACCACTTAAAACGCGATAGCCTGAAAAAACATCCTGTGTGGTTGATTTAAAGAGTCGACTAAAGAGCTTATTAAAAAGCAGATTGCCCCAAACATGGCCACGGCGATAAGCCGTTTTATCGGAGTGCACACGCACGCCAGTCACCATATCCAAATGTTCATCCTGCATTTTTTCAATCATGCCACGTGCCGCATCAGCGTCATACGTCGTATCCGCATCCGCCATAACGTATAAGTTGGCATCTACCGTAGCAAAAAGTCGTCTTACCGCATTGCCTTTACCCGGCATGTTCTCGTCAATAACCTGTGCACCTGCTGCACGAGCAGCTGAGGCGGTTTGATCGGTTGAGCAGTTATTGCAAACTACCACGGTGCAGCCTGGCAGTGCTCGCAAAAAGGCCTTAACTGTCTCGCTTACCGCCGCCTCTTCGTTATAAGCAGGCAATAAAACGGCTACGTCTCGATAGTCTGTTCTAGCATCCTTTTGCGTAACACCTACTTTTATCATTAGCCCAAAACCTCCAGCACCGCCCCACGGTCATTACAGATCAATACCACATCACAACCTGCCGCCAAGGCCACATCAACACGCTCAGTAATTGGTCCAATATCGACAGCTCCCTGCATGCACAAATCATCAGAAAAAATAAGGCCCTTAAAGCCTAGCTGCTGACGTAATACCGTTTGCAACCAATGCTCGGAAAAACCTGCGGGTAACGGATCAATCTGAGGGTACACCACATGTGCTGGCATAATACCGTCTAACTCTGCGGCAAGAGCTGCAAAGGGGCGCAAGTCGTAGGCTTCGATTTCATTCCAGCTGCGATCGTCTACCGGCAGGTCGACATGCGAGTCAGCAGCGACTGAGCCATGGCCTGGAAAATGCTTGCCAATAGTCATCATGCCAGCGGCTTTCATGCCCTCAATAAATGCACGTTGCAAGGCAATGGCCGGGTTTACGGCACTGTGAAATGCACGATCACCAATAACGGTGCTAATACCACCATCCAAATCCAGCACTGGCGCAAAACTAAAGTCCACACCCACGGCTTTCACTTCAGTCGCCATCAACTGGCCACAAGCGCGTGCTGCTGCTAACGCAGCAACTGGGTCGCGATCATATTGATCACCAAATGTGCGCATAGCCGGCAAACGTGTAAAGCCTTCACGAAAGCGCTGCACTCGACCGCCCTCTTGATCAACCGCAATCCACAAATCGGGCTTCACGGCACGCATTTCATCAGTCAAGGCTTTGATCTGTGCTGGTGTATCAACATTGCGACTAAACAAAATCACGCTACCCACCCAAGGGTGCGCCAACACTTCTTTGTCTTCAGCTGTCAGTGTTAGGCCACCCACATCAACCATTAATGGGCCACGACCCGCACGGGCCAAAGCAAGATCACATGGTTTATTCGACGCGGGCATAATCAACTCCAGTAAAAAATCTCAGGTCACTATTCTGCCTTGTCCAGCCAAATAACGTCAGTATTTCTCTGTCGTATTTTCGTCAAGCACAAGCTTATATGACCGTACTGTTAACACGCGCATAGAATGGTATGATCAGAGTAGTTCGGTGCCCAGACGCTGGTGCCGTGTGATAACTGTCTGTCTATGCCAATGCCTGCTGATCGCTCTACTGTTGTCGACTCTTATGCTCGTCGCTTGCTGCGCAAATCTGTCGTATTGCCGGCCTTAGCTGCTGCATTATCACTTGCGCCAATCTCTTACGCCGATGCGCCAACGCTGCAGCCAACTGACGTCCAGGGCAAAGTTGCTCGCCTAATTACGCGTCAATTAGCAGTGCTGCATTACAACCGCACACCGGTAAACGATGAGTTATCCGAAGAGATCCTTAAGCGCTATCTGAATAACTTAGACGGCCAGCGCCTGTACTTTTTGGCAGAAGACATCCAAGCATTTAATCGTTGGAAAACACAGATTGACGACCAGCTGCGCGCTGGTCTGATGGGCCCTGCTTTTACAATTCATAATCGCTATCAGCAACGCCTGCGTGAACGCCTAAGTTTTGCCTTAACTGAAATTGCTAACGGCAAGGCTATTTTGGACTTTGATAAAGACGACAGCATTATCAATGATCGCAAAGAAGAAGCGTGGCCCACCACAAAAGCCGAGCAAGATCAGTTATGGCGCTTACGCTTAAAAGCAGCGGCATTGAGTTTGCACTTGGCTAGCAAGAGCGACAAAGAAGTCCTTAGTACGCTTGAGAAGCGCTACAAAGCACAGCTTAAAGCAGCAGATCAAATTCGTGCTGATGATGTTTTCCAAACCTTTATTAACTCATTTGCTGAGACCTTTGACCCACATACCGAGTACTACTCGCCACGTAGCTCAGAAAACTTCAACATCAATATGAGCCTACAACTGGAAGGCATTGGTGCAGTTTTACAAACCGAAGATGAGTACACCAAGATTGTCCGCTTGGTCACTGGCGGTCCTGCAGACCGTTCACGCCAATTAAAGCCGGGTGACCGCATCATTGCAGTAGCCGAAGGCAAAAAAGAGTTTGTTGATGTTGTCGGCTGGCGCATTGATGAAGTGGTTAGCTTAATTCGCGGCCCAAAAGGTACAACCTTGCGCCTGCAAGTTCTCAGCGGCACCAGCAATGAAGTTTCTGCTGCCAAAGAAATTACCTTAGAACGTAACACCGTAAACCTTGAAGACCAGGCAGCCAGCAAACGCGTCATCAACATTAAGCGCGGTGAAAAAACCCATCGTGTTGGCGTGATTAAACTGCCCACGTTTTATGCCGACTTCCAAGCCATGCAAAACGGTGACCCAAACTATCGCAGCACCACACGTGATGTGCGCCGACTAATCAACGAATTAAAAGCCGATGGCATGACGGGCTTGGTGCTGGACTTACGCAACAATGGTGGCGGCTCATTGACCGAGGTTAATGATTTAGTTGGTGAATTCATTACCACCGGACCAACAGTGCAGGTTCGTGACGCACGTGGACGTGTTGAAGTCTTGGGCGATGGCAATCCTGACATGTCTTATGCTGGTCCGTTGGTGGTTTTAACCAATCGTTTATCTGCTTCAGCCGCCGAAATTTTTGCTGGTGCAGTTCAGGATTATGGCCGCGGCATAGTTGTGGGTGGCACAACCTTTGGCAAGGGTACCGTGCAGTCCATGCGTGATGTGGGCCATGGCCAACTCAAACTAACTGAAGCGAAGTTTTATCGCATCTCTGGTGCTAGCACGCAAAACCGCGGGGTTGAGCCCGACATCGAGTTTCCAGAGTTGTTTAATCCAGAAGAAATTGGTGAGTCAGCCCTTACTGGTGCCCTACCTTGGAACACCATTAAACCTGCTGGTTTCCGTCGTATCGCTGATTTAAGTCGGCGCATTGCTGATATCAAAACACTCTCTCAGGCGCGCCAAACCAAGGATCCCGACTTTGTTTATGTACTCGATCAGAAGAAGCTACTGGCGGATTTGCGCGAGCAAAAAACAACAACATTAAATATTGCCAAGCGCAAAGCTGAGAAAGAGGCTCTAGATCAGCGCCGCTTAGCGATCGAAAATAAGCGTCGTGCAGCTAAAAACCTGCCTGCCATTAAAACGTGGGAAGAGTTCAGCGAGCAAACGGAAAAAGAAAATCCAACGCAAGATCCGAACTTTGAACGCCCTGAAGAACGGGCATTGCTGCGTGAAGCTGCCGAAATCACTGTTGACTTAGCTCAACCGGCACGCACCAGCAACCGCCCAGTATTGCCGACGACTAAACGAGCGCCTGTAGCTGAGCGCTAAGCGAGCGAAACTGTGACCACGCCCAGACCCATCGTCAACGTCGATAACTTATTTCGTCGCGTGACTGGCTCTGTGGCGCTGGCTCATCATCGTTTACAGCTGCTGCGTGACAGCAGCGAGCATGAAGCGGCAACGCTCGAAATCATCCTTAGCGCCAAACACCATATTTTTATTGAAAATTACCGCCTAGTTGATGACGATTGGGGGCAAGTACTGCTTGAGGCCTTATGCCATAAGGCACAAGCCGGTGTTCAAGTATTTGTCTTAGTGGACTGGCTGGGCAGCTTTGGTCGCCTCAGTCGAGCTTGGCGTCGACGCCTACAAGCGTCCGGTGGCGAGTTTCGCTTTTTTAATCCGCCAGTAATAACCAAACCATTAGGTTGGATTATTCGAAATCATCGCAAGTTAATCAGCATAGACGGTTGTGAGGCCATTATTAGTGGCTGGTGTTTAAGTGCCGAGTGGCGTGGCAATGAACACGTCGCCCCGTGGCGTGACACCGGTGTACGAGTTTCAGGTCAAACCGTGGCGCTTGCCGAAGAAGCCTTCAGCCAAACATGGTCGATGTCAGGTGGCCCACCGCTTATCAATTCAGCAATTGACAACCCCGCTTGCCCACTGTCAAACATGGAAATGACCAGTGATAACGCACGCGTTCGCTTATTAGTAGGTCGTCCGCAGTCCAGTCCATTACTACGCTTAGATTTATTTATAATTGCATTGGCGCAAGAACGCATCTGGATTACCGACGCCTACCCCGTCGGCACGCCAATCTATTTACAAGCCCTGCGTGAAGCCGCTAGCCAAGGCGTAGACGTGCGCTTACTCGTACCTGGCAGCTCTGACTTACCCTTGATTGGTTTGTTATCTCGTTCGAGCTACCGGGCACTGCTCGAAGCCGGCGTCAAAGTGTATGAATGGGACGGCTCCATGTTGCATGCCAAAACAGCCGTTATTGATGGCATGTGGTGCCGAGTTGGCTCTAGCAATTTAAACCCTGCATCTTGGATTGGAAATTATGAACTAGACTTAGTCATTGAAGACGGACCCTTTGCCGAGGTCATGGAAGCACAATTCGAAAAGGACCTAACGAACGCCACAGAAATCGTGTTAAGCCCCGCCGAACGTATTCAGCTAGCTGAGCCACGACCCAAACAAAAACGAACCCAGCGCCCACAACAGAGCTCAGTCACCACCTTGCGTTTAACCCGTGCAGTTGCCATGGCCGTGCGCGAATCTCGTCCGCTTAGCCCAACGGATGCCAGTCTTTTAGCCCTGCTAGGTACACTGGGCATGCTGTTGGCAATTTTTGCGTTTTGGAAGCCAGAATGGATTGCATGGCCTTTAGGCTTTTTTAGCGCATGGATCAGCATTCATTTGCTAAGAATTGCAAATCGTCGCTATCGAAAGCACAAAAAATCTTGACGATAATTCTGACTCTGGTAGGCTTCACCCCCGTTGGAAGCGTGGCAGAGTGGTTGAATGCACCGGTCTTGAAAACCGGCGACCCGAAAGGGTTCGTGAGTTCGAATCTCACCGCTTCCGCCAATATAATCAGTTATTTACATATATACTTTAGGTGTAAGTAACAAAATCATCTCCGCATCTTTTTGCATCATCTCCGCAACTGTTGTCCCAGCAAGGCAGTTGAAGGTACCTAATGTTGCAAAAAAAGTGCTTGTTACTGCCTTTAAACTTAACTTTCACAACTTCTGCATATTTGGTTATTTTGTTGGTCTAACTACCTCCCCTACTCTAATGTAAACTTTCTTAGTTATTTGCTGCTCAGTATGACCAAGTAGTCTACTAGCCGCAGCAAGATCACCCATATCACTCGCGGCTTTTGGGCGAATATCTCTAAATTGAAAGCTCTTAATACGCTTTGCAAGATCAAGCATTTCCTCTGTGCCTATTTTCTCAGCATTTGCGGCAGCCAAGATCCGTGCAGAGTCAAATCGAGTACGCAACATATTTTTGTTTAATGGAACGCCAGACGGCGTTGCGACCAAGAAAATGCTACTAACTTTGCGTGGCTGAGTGCGAATCCTGTTTAATACTTGTGCCAATTGACTCATGGATCCGTCTGAGTTTTTCAACAAAATTCTTAATTTTTTATTTGTTTTTCCTTGCTGCACATAAAGTATGTCTTCTTGAATATCACGCACGCTAATTTTTAGGATGTCTGCTGGCCTCTGGCCAGTTAGATAGGCCAGATCCATAGCATCCTTTAGCTCATTGACAGCAAACTCATATACAGCTTCCCAAACAGCGTCATCAACATAAAAATCTCTTGGAGACTCTTTATTTTTCCTGACTCCTCTAGATGGATTATCACGGCAGGTGTAACCCCATTCACGGGCGCAATTAAACACATGTGATAGTAGTGATAGCTCTCTATTTGCTCGCACTTTCGCAGAGCGTTTATCGCGATATAACGCAAAATGCTGAGGAACAAGATCCTCGAGTAGCATTTCACCAAAAACAGGACGCAGGAATTTAAAACAGTCGAGATTATCTTTTTGAGTTCGTGGCATCTTTAAGGGCAAAATTTCTTTAATGTATCGATCAAAAATAACATTAAGCTGCTTGGAATTTTGCGGGGTGGACTGCATCTCAAACTCTGCCCATCGTTTTTTTGCCTCACTGATATCTGAGCCTAGAGGTATTTCAACTCTTCGACCGTCGTCATCTCGACCGTTGTAATAGTATGAAAACCATTCCTTTCCGTTTTTAAGTTTTTTAGAGCGTCGTAGCATGCGAGGTGGCAAATCACGACCTGATGTTTTTGGTCTCATTTCTTTCTCCTAACGGACTTTACTCAAATCAGGCCCTTTAACTAACTCAATAGTGCTTGTCACAATTGAAGCGTATCCAGCCAGCTTCAGCCGCGCATATAGCCTCCCTACAATCGGATCACCAGACTTTGTAATAACAAATTGCCAAGTGTGCGCTTTAAGCCAGATGATTTGATGATTTCGACACAATGAGCCAGTGATTTCAGCTAGCTCTTTTTTTGTAAGCGTCTCCGATTCAAATGACATTTCAAACAATGCAGGCATCTTTGGCCCCCAATCGACTCATATCCTCGAGTGCTTCCACGACTTGAATACAGCCTAATCCTGCAGGCAATAATCGCTGGCGAATATTTTCTAAAACTCGTTTTGCGATATCTTTACTGGGCATATCTGAAGCGATTTTGACTTGTAGCTCATCCAATAACTCTGGGCTTAATAGCTTCAACGACTCTTGAGCAGCCTGCATTCTCAAATCTAAGCTTTGTCTTTCAATACGCTCTATTTCCTGATCGCAGGATTGCTTGCGCTCATCTCTTAATCTGGCTTCATGCTTTTGTTTAATACCTATGCCCCACTGAGGCTCGAACACACCCCGCTCAGCACTTTTAACAACTACTGCTAGCCAGCTTTTCAAATTTCCAATCTCAGGTCTCTTTTTTGCTTCCACAGCCTCAAAAGCTCCCATCACCTCATAAGCAATTAGTTGGGCGGTTTGACGCGAGAGATGAACGGTTGATTGCTCAATTAGCTCTCTATGTGGCTCAACTTTTCTTGAAAGAAACAAAGACCCTTGGCCACAGAAGATACTTTGAGGGTCAGTTTGTTGTTGCTGTTCTGGTTGTTGTTGCTGTTCTGGGTTAGTTAAGTTGGGAAGGTACTCTCCAGCCCCTTGAGGCGAAGCCTGAAGCCTCTTGCAAAATGTCAATAATGACTCTTTGGGTACTCCTGCCTTCTCACAACTGTCCACCCACTGATCTAATAGATCTGCTGGCAATAATGACAACTCATCTAATGCGCGCACCGAAACATTACCAGTAGCAACACTTCGCCAAATATGGTGATTGAACCAACGCCTAACCAAAATATATTCACTATAGACAGTAATTAAATTATGTTCAGATAGCGTATTAACAGCTCTCTTCAGCTCCTCAATGGTCAGACCTACTTCACCTAAAACAACCTTCCAAGCAACCTTGTAACAGCCGACTATATTTGCTGATGGAGAGGTTAAAAAATATACCTCTAGAAAACGAGTCAACGCATCAAGATCCGATACTGCTGGATCCCGCCACATTGCGTCAGGTGATAAAGGCTTATACTTTGCCATTTTATAATCTCGACTTAAACACAGTTATAGGGACATAAAAATTATTACCCCTAAACAACTGGAAGATCAACTATGATTTTTCAGCAAAGCACTGATTTAAATAGTATTTTTGTCAAAATCACCTATCAAAAAAACGATATTTTTTATATAAAAACGCCCTTTTCGAGCTGTCAAAAAAAAGCAACTTTTTATATGTTGGACGTTTTTTATGCACTTAACCCAATGTTTTATATGAAGAACAAAAAGTTAAAAATTCAAATCTTTGAAACTCACCTTAGCTAAAAAATTTTATGAAAATGAGCTAAAATTCGCCCCCATCTGATTGTCTATTTTTTAACCAAAAAGAACAAAAAAGTGGCTATATTCCACATGGTTTTCAAGGCTAATGAGGCTTTGCATCAAACAAAGTGGGCACTTCCTCCTAACATGGAAGGCCCTACTTACTTTGCTCGCTCTAATGATGAACTACATGAATATTTATCTATCTAGTACGAAAAGGGCTCCCATGCTGTACTGGTACTTCTCAAACTGTTAGCAACCCAAATCAACAAATTTGAGCCTATATAATGCTCAAAAGGTAATTTCACCTTCGCTAATTAAACTCTTCAAAACAACCGTTGCTGGCACAAAGAACGGGCCGGTTTCTGGTTGACCAAAGTGGGTTTGAACGGATTGCAGGCTCAACCCTTTCAACGCAGGGTGAATCGACGCGCCACTCCGGTGGCCATTGAAGTGCTTGAGTTTGTTAGGTTCGATATCGACCAGCTTCATGACCCATTTACCGTTTAGTCGGTAAAAGCCCATGTACTGCTTTGTGGTCACTTGTTGTGAATGGGTGTGATCATGTGAGTTATCACGATTCAGGCGAGCACGGGTAATATCACGTGTAATTTGCTCATCTGAATCATTGCGTTGTGTTTTAATCACCTGACGGTAGTTAATATCCGATGTCCAGTTCTTGGCGCAGTAGCTCATGAAGTCAGAGAATTGGCCACCAGCGGTGCTGAAGTAGAAGTTACGACCAACATCAAAGCCACCACCGTTAGAACCAATGCGGCCATCGGGATAGCCCACATTGACATCACCGGGTTCAACATTGCACGCGGCATGACCAAGATTCATCATGTGGCCAAACTCATGAGCAAAGATGTTAGCCACATGCGAAAGCCAATCACTCACTTCATAGGGTGAATTAACACTTAAGTTATCCGTTGCACTAAAGGATTGGTTCAGAATGGTATTAAGACCATTCGCATAACCACCCACAATGAAGCCGGACCCAAAGGTAAATCGCACATTGTCTGGCCATGCCGTAACACAAATCGACCCTGAGTTTTGTTCACGGCAGTAGTTCAAATCCATCTCATTCATGAACTCATCCAAGACCGCTTGAGGAAACGTATGAATGCCGTTTTCAATACTCGTTGGTGTGGCACTTGCAAGTACTTCGGACACGATCGTTTCAGCAGACGTTACTGTCAGTCCTGAATGCGGATAGGTACGCTCCAATAATGACTTCAGATCAGCATTAGAGGGGAACACACCGGTCTGTCCATTAAAGGTTACTTGGCGAACCACAATCGACTCAGTGCGAATATCATTGACGACAACCGCGCCGGTTTTAAACAGTGGGTTGGTTACCTCAGCAGGGCTAGTGGTATCCACATGCACCTGATAGCTAGTGATATTGCTCAGCATTTTGTTAGCCGGAATAACCGCCACATAGCTACCGTTTAGATTGGCATCATTAATAGCCTGTGGTGCATTAATCGCATTGGGTGTTAGCGTAAAGCTCTCACAAGTCGTCGGGGCTGAGCACAGACGCAATGCCGAATTAACGGGCAGCACTTCGTTGTTGCGCTCACTGGTCACATCCACACGAACACGAGTCTCTTTATTTGAGGCCAGTACCGCATCCTCATCGTCCATGTCCTGCTGTACCACTTGCAGCCACGCCATGTTCTGGATGGTCAGAGTGCGCGGTTGAACCACGGGCTCTTCAGGCTCATTAGGTTCTTCAGGTACAGGATTTGGGTTGGGGTTAGGCGTGTTATTGTTGCCACCACCGCCTCCGCCTCCGCCGCCTCCACCACAGGCAACAAGCAGAAGCATAACCAAGACAACCATTAATTCCTTTTTCATTATTATTTTTCCTTTTGATTCAATACTCAGATTCAGTTATTACAGAGCACTTAAAATAAAATCCCTGACAAAATCCAACAATAATCACTCCAGCTTTCGTACTGCGTTGATATGCTCCCCGCAAAGAAAGTACACAAACCTATGTTGAACGCCTGAATAACGGCTCTATGAAATGGCGTCGGCTTGTATGTGTGGTTAAGTACGATCCCTCTCATTTCGAGCATTTCGCAAATTATGTTCGTGAATCTCCGCAGCTTCAGCCATAGCCTTACCCGTTACCATCATCTGTTTAGATAGGTACTTTGAAAGAAATAAAGAAACGATGCCCGTGACGATCATTGGGATACCAATAATGGCGCCAATAATTGTAATGGTTAGAAGGGCGCCAAGAGCAATCCCAAGCCAACCCAACCATTTGAGAAGCTTTGGAAACAACATTCCCGCTTGAGCCTGATGCTCAAAAACCTTTTTCGCCTCACTCATTTCACTCTCCTTTAGAGTATGTACGTTGAAACTGATGCAAACAGGAGCCTCAACTGATCCACTTACCGTGATTTTTTATCTATCAATTTTGCTTTGTAGATTATATCCCGTGGATTTGCAATCCCAATAAAGCAAAAACTGCTGTTATGAAACAGCATATCCCCCCCGCATTTATTAACTTTGCCGCGCAGCTCAAGCGTCGGCGCAAAATGCTGGGCCTATCTCAAGAAGCATTAGCCTTAGTTGCTGATGTGGATAGAACTTTCGTGAGTCAAATTGAAAGAGGCATTGGCAACCCTTCCCTTCTCATCATGACGAGACTGGCGGCAGCTCTTGAAATTGATTTGTATCGGTTATTGCAACCTGAGCATATCTCGGACACGGACGATGAGTTCACACTTTAACGGTATTCAGCAGCAGTATTTGTTGCTAGCAACGGAAGCGAGCTAAAGACTACTACTTTCGCTAACAACATATTAATTGCTCAAAAATTTCAACTTCTTTTGACCAGACTTATTAAAGTTCTAGGAACCAGTTCAAGTTCATATGTTGCTTGACGGAACCATCAAAATTCATGGGCTCAAACAAGATATCTAACGTTTGTAAGGGTGAGTCAAAAAATACATCTTTGATCACATAGATCTCGCCAGCCGTGTCAAGACGAACACATGCGCCTGCCGGCAGCACAAAGGGTAGCTGTGTGTGATATGCCATCATGAAGGACTGATCATTATCTGTTAGCTGAATTCGAGCAATTGTCTTAATCATTTGAGTATCCGTTACCTGTCTCACAGGAGACATTAGTTAAATAACAGCAATGATGGCGCCCAAAAAGCCACCAAGCTACAGTGTTTAAGCTTACTCATACTGTATCTTCTTACTCGTTACTCCAAAGCAAAAAATTTATTAGAAGTTGCGTTGACACCGCAGCGTGAAAACTCTCAAAACTTGTCATCTATGCTAACCACAATAAATCATGACTTCAGCAAGCAATAAGTAGCTAAGGATGCCAAAAACCATCACAACTTCTTAATAAGAAAACTTTTAATAGCAGAGATTTGGCGTTCACAAATCAACTCAATCCAATGCTTATGTATAAGCACGTAATAGCTTGAGATCAGCACGAAAAAATATTTAGAGCTACGGTGTAATATAACTTGCAATGTAAAAAACACTGTTAATCTGAGAGCATGACTGATACATTATGTATGCCTTAAGACTTGGGCTTAAGGGAAGTGTAGATGGATGTCAACCGGAACGGTCTCAAGACCGGCACCAACCGACAGCCAAACAAACACGGCGAGTAAGATATTTAGCATATCAGTTCTCCTCGTGTAGACATTATACACCATGTCCAGCATGTACCGGCGCACGTTCAACGTGGATGACGTTTATACGTTTGGTTATGCCGAGGGTGGCTTTTAGAATGGCCGGGATTCTTTCCACCCTCGGTTTGGCTAACACTAACAAAGGAAGCCTAACTAAATTGACCAAGAAGCCAGAAAAGTGGTTTAGGTCGCGAGGGTATGCACATTTTGATAAGCCAATCGGGTACGAAAGAGCATCAAAAATTGTAAAAAATCCTTCAACTGTTGCTAAGCATGCATTTTTCCCATTGCTTTCATACGAAATAGTTTCTCAGAAAGTAAAAAAGGATGTTGATTCGGGCAAGCTTTCGATTGTCAAAAAAAATAGAGACATACGCTTTGCATCACACATAGACTCTCATATATATTCATATTACTCATATATCCTGTCTGATTTTTATGAGAAAAAAATATCTGAACATAATTTAGAAAAAAGCGTAATTGCTTTTCGTAAACTAGAAAAATCAAACATAAATTTTGCAAATGATGCTTTTGATTGCATCAAGTCATATTACAATTGCTGTGTTATTGCTCTTGATATTACTGGTTTTTTTGATCATATAGATCACAACCTTCTTAAAAAATCATGGTCATACACAATAAATAGCAATCATCTTCCAGATGATCATTTTGCAATATACAAATCAATTACTAAGTACTCATATATTGATAGATTAGAAATATTTGATATTTTAGGACTCTCAAAAAACAATCCTCCGAAGTCAAGGGATGGACTATGCTCATCCAGTGATTTTAGAAAAAAAATCAGGCCAACTGGGATTATTGAGAACAATAAAAAAAATTATGGCATCCCCCAAGGATCACCAATAAGCGCCATCCTATCAAATATTTATATGATAGACTTTGATATAAAAATAAATAATATTGTTAACAGCCGCGCTGGAAAATATTTTAGATACTGTGATGACATACTTGTTATCATACCCGGACTAGAGTACAACGAATTACTTGATTTAATTGAGTCACAAATTTCAGATATGGGATTAACCTCAAATCAAAAAAAACAAGAAATATCAATATTTTCTCATAAAGCCAATAATAGCCTCTCAGTAATTTCTGGAAAACCCATGCAATATTTGGGGTTTACTTTTGATGGAAAAAATAAAATCATACGATCTGCTGCATTTGCTCGCTACTCTATGAAAATGAAGTCGGGAGTGAGTCTAGCAAAACAAACAGCAAGAAAACATAATAAAATAAGATTAATTAATGGAAAACAAACTTCCAATATTTATAAAAAATCTTTATACAAAAAATATTCACATTTAGGCAGAAAAAACTTTATTTCTTATGCACTAAAAGCATCAAAAATAATGAATTCAAGCGCAATAAGAAAGCAAATCAAACCTTTATGGTCAAGATTACAGCATGAAATTTACTTGGCTGAAAATACTGATTGACACTTTACTTAGTGATGAAATATTTAAAGATTTTAATTTTTTAGTATATTCAACCTTAGCGACAAAAACTTTTCGTTCCACCTTTGGGTTGTCAGACACGATGTTGTCATTATCGTCAAAAAAGGAGCTGGGGCCCTATAATTATGCGAACGGAAACGCTAAGAACCTTCGAAATACATCGCAGTCCAGCTTTCAGGAATCAGCAAGACCAACCTAACCCACTCGAACCAACTCATACATTAATTTGTTGCTCTGAACTCCAATGCAAAGAAAAGTAATTCACTCTGAATTGCTTTAGCTGCGCAGCGTGCCCACACGCGAAGAAATGCGCGAGTCTGGCCGCCTACGGCCAGACAAATGTAGACCGGCGCGCCCACGCCAGCTGCAATTGATCGCGTCCTCAGCAAGCAGCTGCTGGCTGAGGATTGCCAGTCGTCCAGACTGGGAACATAAGCTGGAATGACGCGTTCCCAAACGCGTCAAGAGGAGCGACCGCCCCAGCGGTCGGTACTCGTGTCCGGCTCGCCGGCGTTGTGAGCCTGCTCAAGCAGGCGCGCAACTCCCGGCTTCGCGGGCGGAAAAGCTTAAGACTCGACATGTCCGATACGGGACAGGTCGAGACGCAAGCGTCTTGACGCGTCGTGCGTAAGCGCGACCAAGCTGCACAGCCCAACAAGGGCCGCAGCGCAGCCGATGAAGTCGGGAGTTGCGCGCCAGCGACAACGCCGGCTGGGTGAATTAAGACTGTAGAGAGCGTCCAGCGAACGAAAGTTTTAAGAGGGCTTGCCCTCCTAGCGAGACTGTCGTCCAGACAAGCCGCGCGAGGTGAATCAAGGGTTTCGGGGCGTTCAGCCACATAACGCTTGAGAGGATGGCTCCTCTGAGAAGGCATCAGCCGATGCCGAGTCAGGTTTTAAGTTGGTGGAGCTAGATGGGAAACGCAGATGGGAAACTACAAAATCCCATCTAACTTTACGATCATGAGAGCCGATCGATGGCCAATTTTAGATCGCAAAATTCGGCAACAATCTCGGTAAATCCAGGCGGTTCGCCAATAAGCATGCCAGCGCTCACCATAGGGCGATAGTCATCTACCAAGGCCATTAAGGTTGCCTCTTCTCATCAGAGATTAAACGTAACTGACACGTGAGACATTCCTGATAGTGCGCATACGTTGCTGCATAGAAGACTTACTTGTACTTCAAACACCACCCAACAAATCACTCTGCGTGATGGCTTGCCGCCAGATGTCGCTTCTCGCCAGCATGAACAAGTCATACCAATGACGTGACAAACGCTCAGCGCTTTGCCGCAAACTGACAAAATGATACTCCACAAGCATTAACGTGCCTTTCTCACAAAAGGTACTCATAAGGAAAGCAAACTAAACAAGGCCTTTTGGAAAAATAGCTCATCGAGATCAACGGCCACATCAGGACGCACGGGATATGTTTCGTTTGGCTCAGTGATATTTCGACCGCCGAACTCAGGCAACATGCTATCGCGCAAATACTCTCCGCGCTCGGTCAAAGCACTGGGCGAATGAAGCAGAGAGTCGCTTGAAAATAAACCTCATCAATTACTTTAGTTTCATCTCTTCAATCCAGCCCATTAATTCTTTTTGAGAGCTGAACTTATTTAGCTTCTTAATAATAATCATAATTGCTGTACTCACAATGTTGGTTAGGGTCAATAGTTCTAAATCAGATATAGATTTATTACCACCATGGGCGACACCACTTCTTTTTCCATAGTAATTCCGAACTATTGATATTAATTGTTTTCTTCCTTCGAGATTATCAGCCATAATAAAAGCCACGGACTCGGCCACAGTACCTCCAATTGAATTACCCATTTCTGCTTTGAATAATGACTCTAATGCAACTATTAGAAATAGAAAGGCATTACTTGAATCATTCTGTGTAAGCGCAACAGAAAACCAGTGAATAGCTCTAATTATTGCCTCTTCCAGACTATTAGTTTGTGTTTTCGACAATGCATCTGAGACAAGAAAAATGCCAATTTCATCCATTCTTCGAATCGTATTTTCGTTAATCTCAAATGGTCGAACAGAGCCAACGGAGTCGCCTCGAGTATTAAATCCACTCTCTGAGGCAATGAATCCTTGCCTTTGATTTTTTGGATGATCTCCTTTTAGACCGATGCGAATATCCTCAGACAAAGGATAAGTTGCCTTCGTTGAAAATCTAAGAAGGTCGATTGCTCTACGGACTTCTTCTTTAGCGTATTCGAAAGCCCGCTCTGGTTCAGCATTTACTTCAACAACACCAACACATCCACCTTGTAATTCGTCTCTACTTTGCTTCTCGATAAATTCCTGTAAGATTTTCTTAGATTCTTCATCATTTTTTGACGTTTTAATAATTGCGCTGGATTTATCGTTGATATTTTGTATCAGGTATTCGTCGCCCGGAACAAAGCGAACCCTTCCTATAATTAAGCACGCTGATAACACTATTCCTTCTATTTTAAGAAAAACAATATTGCTATGATTGAAGTTGGATAGTTCTTCTCCTAGATCACTAATTTTTTTTTCAATGTCACACTCGGGATTAGAGAGCAATTCTGCAAAAATAGTTTTTAACTTTTTTTCTATATATATAGATGAGAACTTTTTTGAAAACTGTTTTTGACAAAGAAGCTTCGATACCACATCGTTAAAAGTTATGGCAGCTTCACTCGTTAAGCTGTAAGCAACACCATCATGCATTTTAAAGCCGAGAAACTCAGACTCCTTACCTAGGGGTAAAACACCCTCCGCTACACTTTTGAGCTGGTCTGCAATTTTTTTGATCAGTTGTGCGTTCATTATGAGTTATCACGATTAAGCTAACGGGCGCATTGTTATACGTACCTACTCAATATTTTGTGGCCTAAATGTTTCGCAGATCCAAGGATTTTTATTAGCTCCTCAAATGCTTCAATGTCGCCGCCATATTCCTGCAGGGGGCTTCCTGGCACAATATCTTGAACGACTGCGTCAATTAATTGATGGAACTCAATTATGTCCGCTGCTAACTTAGGTTCTACAAGGCCGATGCGATCAATGTGCGACTGGTAAACCCTAGAGTAATGGTCAGGAACTTTTACCGTTAGCGTGTATCGGTCATTTGGATTTTCTTCTAAATACTGTATTGCATCGAAAAAGCCGCCGAGAAAGTTTCTGCGCTCTATTATTTTTAATAGGGCTGATATCTCTGATATCAATGCGGCGGTTATTCCCTTGCGCTCTAATCGATGCCTCCTTGCCTCAAGGAAATAGGATGGAAAGAAAGTTGATATACCACCAACAAAAGCGCCACCTATGGCTGCAATTACAGGTAGCCACTCGTTTGGCTCGCTTCGAAAAAGTGATTGGAGTACTTCGATTGTTTGTGCTGCTTCTAGTAGTTGCTGCGTTTCCATGCGACACCCATTTTCTTGTGTGTATAACGCCGCCAGCACGAGCGACTTTATGGTGAAGGTGAAGCCGAAAAATAAAGTTCGTCGCCGTGCCTAGCCTTGTTATGCACGCTTTTCAAGCGCTGTTGCTATGCGAGACAGTATTTCACCAATACCACCCGCTTGTTCATCAGTGTAGTCTCCGCCTTGAACTGCAATATTGTTTTGGCGCGCCAATTCTAATACGTGCTTCGCGCTTATAACCGCCTCAATACTTATTTTGTGCTTTTTCGCGAGTTCTGCGGCATCTTCAAGGAAATAGCCTAATGATTCCAAATTAATACTGTACTGATTTCTTACTGGTTGATTACCCAAAGTTCCCATGTTTCCTCCAAAGGCCTTATTGCATAACGATTAACTAAAACGCGGAGGCGCTATAGCGCTGAAATCGTTTTGAGCCACTTGTTAGCGAGCATTTCACACTAACTGCTTTTCAGCGAGCCAAGCCCAAGCAATCCTACTTACCTTTTCTTCAGATATCCCGCGATACGCAGCCCACGGCGCATTAGGTCGATGTTCATCGCTTCCAGTGGCTTCTCTCCAGAGCCTTGGAGCACAGCGCGCATGACCGGCGACGAACACAACTCCTTGATCAACGTGAATCGTTGCACACCTTCCAGGTGCCATGATTTCCGCCTCGCGCAAATTGAATAGTTTATCAGGGCGATACATCCTGGTCGTTGTATTCCCTTCCAAGTCAACTACCCATACGTAACGTTTGCTATTCATTCTGTGCTCGTTAACGCCGCGCCCTGCGGCGAATTTGGAGCGCCGCGGAAAATTTGTCCGGCAGCAGCGGATTGTTAGGTTTTGTATTTGTCACGTAATACTCTAAACAAGCCAAGTGCATACTCTCCGTGCTGAATTGCCATATCAAGAAATTCCCGATAATACAGTTCATTTAGAATTTCTTCTGGAATCGTATCGCGCTCTTTACCTGGAGCAAGCCTATTTATCAGGGGAAGTTGTGCTATTTCATTTGGCCTTAATATTCGAGACCAAGGCCCCATAGATTGCATAACCATACCAAAGACATCAAATTCCTGCTTGTAGCTAAAGTAAAGTTCCTTATCATTTTCTTCCATAACTTCAAACCAAGTCGGCAAGAATGGTTCAGAGTAAGTCATTAGACCATCTAGTTTCTTGGCCACGGTTTGGGTAAAGTAATTTTCATACCAAGATTCAAAAAACTGTGTTTGAAAGTCAGTCCAAGTTAACAGCTCAATATTCGTTAAATCTGCCGCAGAAAATGCACCAGACTGAAAGCCCGTTTTGGCAACGATATATCCAGCATTAATCCCTAAATCAGCAACTACTGTTCTAAAGCCGTGCACAACATGCTGCGGAATATTGTTGCTCCAGTTTTTGCACTCTACAGCGATAGAGTATTTTCTACCCTTAATTTTTTCCTCTGCATAAATATCAAGCTCAACTTCACCTCGGGCGGTTTTAATCTTTTTCTCGACTTCAACATTGAAGCCACACTCCTCAAGCACTAATGCGACTTGATTCTGGAGGTCTTGCCATGAATCTGGCTCTCTGCTCGTAATCATGAGTGAAAACTAACGCCTGAGCTGAGGTGCGTTTGAGGCGCCAATTGCACTAAGCCTTGAACCACTTTTCTGCTTCCGAACGCTCGGCCTCCAAGTAACTCTGGAACCATTCCCATTTCTCCCGGACGGACTTTGACAGCCCCGATGCCACCCTATCTGCGGCGATGGCCGCATATTTGTTGAATGCCCGCTCGGCACCTCCGTAAGACTTATCTGGCACATAGAAGTCATGAAGCCCATTTACGAACGCAACATCATCCTGCCTAATGCACATCCGCGAGCCTGCACCAAACCCCTTTCCCCAGTGTTCAACGGCGGATGGGGACAGGACAATTCTAGGTTCATTACCGTTGTGTTCGAGGAGATAGGCCTCCTGATATGGAGGGCCCACCAAGTTTCCATCTCCGTGCCAGAGCGGACCTACGGATATACCTCCCCTTAGTAGGTAACCGGCATCGAGCATTCGGTGCGTTACCTGTATAGCGCGCATTACAACGGTTTCTAAGCCACTGTAATTCTTTACATTTGGATCATCCAGAGGCGCGCTCAATATTATACAATCTGATATGTACGTGTGCTTTGGGATCAATCTCTCTGGAACAGTCTCACTGACACCCGCATCAAGCACAGGAATTGCGGATTCCAAGTTGCCGATAAGGGACTCAAGTTCGTGCCGGGCCGTATCATTTCGCACCGAAGCATCGACTAATTGCTTGAAGCCCAAAACATCAATGAAAGCAACAGCGCGTTGCTCGTAGGTAATGTTTGGCACAACTCTCTCCTTGGTGCCTAACGTTGGAATTAAGCCGCGCCGTAAAGCGGCGTCGGCTTAAGTGAATTGTTAGAGGGCGTATTACTTCTCATCAACTATACGAGCAATCATAGCCCCGCCCATAGCACCCCATGTGATCAGAACAAACTGCAAAAGAGTATCGACGAGCGCTTTGTCAGACCAGCATGATGAGTCTTGGCATTGCAACTTTTGCCCAAGAAAGAAGTGGATGGCGAGAGCGCCAAACACTGCACCTATCAATGCAAGCGCGCCAGCATAGAACCACCCACGCTTCTTCGAGAGACAGCGTCCAACAATTAGAATGAATGCCGTCCAAGATAACCATGCTCCGAAAGCGATCAGAGCCTCAGTAATAGTCACATTAGCCCCCTAACTTTGGTTAAGGGGCGGGCTGTAGCCCGTCCCAGTGAGTACAGCGAACGGTTTGAACCACTTGTTAAGTGTGGGATTAGCCAATAACTGCATTTGCACTAACATTAGCTGGCCCGTAAATACTGCCACGAACAACACCCGCAACGTTTACAACGCCGCCTTCGTTGATGATATTTCCATTAACTACACCATTTACGTCAACGGAGGAGCCTGCAGCTATAGTCAAATCTTTTGACACAACACCATTAAGCTTAAAGTAAGCTCCATTAATTACTGAGGCACTACCAGTAACTACTCCGTTCAACTGAAAGTCTTCAGTGATATTAATATTGCCTTCGATTTTTCCATTTTCTGTATTCATGAGATCTCTTTTATGGGCAACACTTAACTTGAATTATGCAGCAATTACTGCTGTGTAATAAATTTTGACCGCAGCATAACGTCGATGGAAGATGTGAGAGATCAGCCGTTTCAATGGCTAAAAAATCTGACGCAGCACTTATTACCGATAGAACTGCAACACTTTCATTGCTTGAGCATGACTGCGCTGAGCAATTCGTGCAAGTGCCAATAAGGGCGCAGAAGTGCCACCCGTCCGCTTTGAGTCGACAGCAGATACGCACCCAATACTCAATCAGAATAGACGACGCCTAGTTGTGCCCACAACTCATCAAACAGCTGGCCCTTGGCAGCAAGTCCAATCACTTAGAGAGACTACAGTAAACCGCGCCCTGTGCTTCTCCGTCAGTTGGATCCGCTCACCAAGCACTGGCACCGACTTTATGAGACCAAAAACACGCTGCAAACGGGCAGCTAACTTGTTATCCGACACAATATAGTGAACTTGGTCGTACTCCCCGCGCTTAATTGCCTGTAGGTAAACTGAAAAAATCGCTTCGTAACGCTTAACAGTTTTCACACGGCGCTCGATTTCGACAGCGATTTTGCGTCCAGCCGGGTCAAGCACTGTGGCATCGGGACGCTTTGCCAAGCCGCGTGGTAGCAAAGCTTCGGGCGTCCAATTCGACCAGCCAGCACTCTGCGCTTTAAGCCGCACATACTGAATATCAAGATGATGTGGAACAGCTAAAGCAGACAGCTTCGATGGTTCGAAATACGCTCTGAACTGCATTTGCTCATCATCCCATGCATGCGCAAGTCCATGCGGCGTGATGCCCCACAACAGCTGACGCAAAGGCTCTAGCTGATGTCGTAGGACATATCCTCGCCGCTCAAGTTGGGACATTGTCTTTGAAGTCAGAGCTGGCGAACCACCCAACAGCACAGTCAACACTTGCGAAGATGACCAAACTTCATCGCGCAGGAAACTCAGCACCATACGGTGCCGAGCTCTCTGGCGCGCCATGCGCTCCTCAAACGACTCAATCAACATTGAGGAGCGACCCAGCAAGCGACTGAGGATCAGGGTTGATTTGGCTGAGTTCTTCCCCGCCGACATCAATCTGGTTTGCATCCTTATTGATCTTAATGGGTGATGTGTAAATGAATCTGGCACGACCAACGCCATAGCAAACAGCCGTTCGATTGGGCAGTGCAAGCAGCTGATTGATATCCACAAGAGGCCTTTCAGCTTGGCGTAATGTTCGCTGTGCAACCTTTTCTCCGCCCATATGACCAGTACAGGTAAAAGACTTGCTTTCTTCCGTGTATAGCATCGTACCTGATAGACGCGATAACCAGTCTGCTGTGGCCGGGTCTCTGACCTTATAAGCAATCTTGATGGCGCAATTTTCAACAACGCCACCGATCACCGCCTCAGGCGTCAGATCGTCTCCGCAATCCTTTAAATCACCAAGGGACTGGTGTGCGACCACAACATGCGCGCGTTTGTCACGAATTGCTCCCAGTGCCTCAATTGCAGGTCGCGACAGCACATACTTGAACTCATCGAGAAACATAACGACATGTCTTGCAGTTTCACGATTACGCACTTCAATGGCTTGCATACATGCCAGTAGAAAGATCTTTTGCAGCTTCAGGATGCGTGGGTTGCGCGTAGATCCACGAACATAAATGACGGCTCCAACTTGTAGCATGGCAGACAAATCGAGCCCTTCAGAAGCTTGCACAACGGGCGAAGAGACGAGCTCCTCCAAATCGGCGTAAAACTTTTTCGCCACATCAATTAGCCCTGAATTGGCCGCGAAAAATTCCACGAATTGCTGTTGGATTGGCGCACTTCTTTGGCTACAGAAAGTGGCAAACTTTCGAGCAACTCGTCTGTCCTCAACTCGGTAAAAATCAGCATCGGAACCGCTATCACCCATGCTGAGACCCGCTGTCAACAGCTCTTCAATTTCCTGCGCATCCTTGCCAAGGAATGGATTCCACTGAGCTCGTTTGCCGAGAAAGTCCAAGTAAATAAATGGAACGTCAGCCTCCTTTGCAGCGCTTGCCATGACCCATGGCAAAAACTCATCTGCTTTGGGGTCAATTACAATTGCCGCTTCGCCTTGCTGAACTGCTTGAGCTAGTAAGACCCCAGCCACAACTCCTTTACCGCAGCCAGTTGTACCGAGCACTTGGCAGTGGCTTTTCCGCCAATCAGCGATAGGAATATAAATGGGCTTCTTCGAAGCATTAAGGCCAAGGAACATTCCTTTGCCACTGTTGAAATATCGAGTTGGATCGTAATCTTGCTGCAGCCCACCGGGCAGTGTTTCTGTTACGGATCGAATATCAGTTCGGCCTTGTCTCCTGCTGCCAACATTACTGAAGAGTACGAAGACCATGAGCGGCATAAAAATGCCCCCAATCAACCAGTAAAGGTGATTCGTTGGAAAAGAAACCGCGCGACCACTGAGTGCAAGTGTCATTTCAGGTAACAATATGAACAGCGGCACCGAAATCGTAAATGAAAGCAGCGCAGGCACGGCAAAGTATGCCCAATAGTCGGTATTCCTGAGGAAGGCCATCAACATCAATGAGACGCCGCAAATAGCGCCCCACATTTTGTAGTTAACCAAATAGAGATCAATCCAAGCCTGTAGCAGGCTCACCAGCATTTCATTCAGCATTTTGTGTTTCCTATATAGTTCACTGTGGTGGATCTGATGAGCCACCTCAGGAATACATAGGAGAAACACTGGTTACAGCGTTACGCCAAAGCATCTTGAGAGGCCAAAATCATCTCCGCATCGTTTTCAGGAACCCGCATGGCAACTGGGTTTCAAGCCCTATAGCCAGTGGCTCCTTGCGGAGATGATTTCGACCTAACCTATTGTTAATAGATGCAATTAATACAGACTTGAAAACCGGCGACCCGAAAGGGTTCGTGAGTTCGAATCTCACCGCTTCCGCCACCCCCCCTTATCTTTTTTAGCCCCGTCGCCAAGCAAACCAACGCTGAACCCAGCGTAATAATTCTTCTGGTTTATGTGCTTGCTTCCAAGCCCCTGCTACATACTTATTTGACTCAGCAAACGTTGGGTAAATATGAATTGTGCTCAGCACTTTGTTTAGTCCTAGACCATGACGCATGGCCAACACAAATTCAGCAATCAAATCGCCAGCATGCTCACCGACGATGGTCACGCCTAAAATTTTATCTTTGCCAGGCACCGTCAGCACTTTAACAAAACCGTGCGCACTGCCATCGGCAATGGCTCGATCCAAATCATCAATGCCGTAACACGTCACTTCATAAGTTATACCCTGCTCTTTCGCATCCTGCTCATTTAAGCCAACACGCGCCACTTCCGGGTCGCAAAAGGTTGCCCATGGAATCACCGAGTAGTCGACCTTAAACAAACCACCACGCAGCGCCAATATGGGTGCAAATAAACTATTCACTGCGGCATACCAAGCCATATGTGCTGCGGTATGGGTAAATTGATAAGGGCCGGCGACATCACCGCAGGCAAAAATATGCGGAAAATTGGTGCGTAAAAAACCATCCACCACCACCGTTCGTTCGGTCACCACACCAATATTTTGCAAACCACAGGTATCCACTCTGGCCTGTCTGCCGACGGCAACCAGAATATGATCAAAGGCAATGCGTTCTTGCTGGCCATTGCTTTCAATGACTAGGTACGACTCATCGCTTAAGTTTTCTACCGCCACGGCACGACTGCCTAAACGCAGATCCACACCATCACGTTGCAGGTTTTCCGCTACCGCTTCAGAGACCTCTGAGTCTTCTTTCATCAGCAACCTAGGCGCCATTTCCACTTGCGTGACATGACTACCTAAGCGTGCGAAGGCCTGCGTTAGCTCAGTACCAATGGGCCCACCACCCAGCACCACCAAGCGCTTAGGCAGCTCAGTTAAAGACCACAAGGTCTCGGACGTTAAATAGGCACTTTCACGTAGGCCGGGAATATTCGGCACTACCGGTGCAGCTCCGGTAGCAATGACAATACTGCGTGCTGTTAAGTGCTGTGTGCTGCCATCGGCAAGTGTTACCGCTACCGTCCATGGGTCCACTAAAAAAGCCTCACCCTGCAACACCTCAACCCCTAAGTCGGTATAACGCTCAACGGAGTCATGCGGCTCAATGGCTTTAATGACCTCATGCACACGTGTCATCACTGCGCCAAAATCAGCCTGCCCCGATACATTGGCAAAACCAAAAGCGGAGCCTTTTTTTAACTGATGTGCATATTTCGCCGAACGAAGTAATGCTTTTGACGGCACACAGCCTGAGTTCAAGCAGTCGCCACCCATGGCCTCGCGCTCAATCAGTGTCACCTTGGCTTTTACCGCTGCAGCAATATAACTAGTAACCAATCCAGCAGCACCAGCACCGATCACAATCAGGTTACGGTCAAACTGTTTGGGGTGAGTCCAGCCGCGATACACCTGACGCGCTTTAATCACATCCACTAATTTACGCGCCAACAACGGAAAGATGCCGAGCAGTACAAAAGCACCAATAAGTGCCGGTGACAAAATGCCCGATAGGCTAGTAATTTGCGCCAACTGCGTTCCGGCATTCACGTAAACAATGGTGCCGGCCAACATACCAACCTGGCTGACCCAGAAAAATGTCCAAGCACGCATTTGTGTCAGACCAAGCAGCAGATTAATCAAAAAGAAGGGAAACACCGGCACCAAGCGCAGGGTAAATAAATAAAATGCACCATCACGCGTTATACCGGCATTGATGGGTTTTAGCCTATCGCCAAAGCGATTTTGCACAGCATCACGCAACACATAACGGGCGCCTAAGAAAGCACAGGTCGCACCAATGGTGGAGGCAAATGACACCAAAACCACACCCCAGAACAAACCAAAAATGGCGCCACCCGCCAAGGTCATGACCGCCGCACCCGGAATGCTTAAGGCAGTGACCACGACATAAATCAGCAAATAAATGCCTGCGATCAAAACTGGGTTTTGTACAAACTGTGCCGTCAATGTCTCGCGTTGTGCCTGCAGAAAGTCGAGCGACAAATACTGCGCCAAATCAAACCACCAGACCGCTGCTAACGCTGTGAAAATGGCGGCAATTAAAACACTTCGTTGTAGGGTCATGGCTAGCTCATCGCTTGTTTAATTTGCTCAGCCTGCGAGGCTAATCGTGCTCGTTTACTAGCAGACACTGATGGCGGCAACATGAGTGTGGCCACATGCCAGATAATGCGACTCATGGTCGCAATTTGGTCACGGCCATAACGTGGAATGACATGAAAATGCACATGCGGCACGGTTTGACTAGCCGCTTTGCCATCATTCACTAAAACATGCTGAGCCAAGCTGCCCAGTCCTTGGCGTTGCGCCGCGGCAACCCGTACGGTGATGTCTAATAAATGCGTGCGCAGGTCGCCTGGCAACTCTTCTAGTGTTGCCACTTCTAGTCTAGGCACCACTAAAACATGACCTGGTGACATCGGATTAATGTCCATAAAGGCAACACATAATGCGTCTTGATATACCCAGTTGGCCGGGATTTCACCCGCCATAATCTGACTAAAGATACTCATGCCACCCTCCAGTTCGTACACGTTATGCAGTAACCTAAGCACTCTAGCCCAAGCTGACTGTGGATGCGATGACTGCTGCTATCACTTTACGCGCTGGTGCCAGCGCCCGCCGCTTACTTGAGCAAGATGGCCTGACACCCGATGCCATTACGCTATTAGGCGCACCTGCTGGTGGTCCTAAGTTCCTCATTACAAAAGCCTTAGATGACTTTTTATTTGGTGAATGGCTGCCTAACCGCCAACAACCGCTGCCCGCATTTGGTTCATCCGTAGGTGCTTTTCGCTTAGTAGCAGGTGCACATCGCTCCCCTCAAGCTGCCTTGCAACGCTTAGTCGATGCCTATTGTGGCAAATGTTATGAAAAGCGCCCTACGGCTAGTGAGCTCACCACAGCCATTCGTGAAATTTTTCAGCATATGCATGATGAAGACGATAACGACTTCATTTTGAACCACCCATGGTTGCAGCTGCATATAGTCACCACACGTTGCCAAGGGCTTGCCGCCAGTCGCCACCCACTGCCACAAAGTTTAGGCTTTGGTATGGCTTATCTCAGCAATCTGGCTCATCGCGATCGCTTGGCTACACGTTTTCAACGCTGTGTTTTTCATGCCGGCCAACAACCATTTAATTTAGTGCCGGACGCGTTTACTACTGAATTTTCCAGCCTTACCAAGGCTAATATTGGCGAAGTGACGCTGGCTAGCGGCAGCATTCCACTCATTATGGAAACCCGTCGTGACCTGCCCGACAGCTCACCCGGCGCACACATTGATGGCGGCATGATTGACTACCATATGGACATTCGTGACGCCAATGAAAACGCCAAACAACTCGTCTTTATCCCTCATTATGAGCAACGTGTGGTCACTGGCTGGTTTGATAAAAAATTAACGAAACGACAAGCACAGCACCAAGACCATTTATTAGTGTTGTCTCCATCGCCCGAATTGGTAGCCTCATTACCGGGCGGCAAAGTACCCTGCCGAAAAGACTTTAGTATTTATAAAAACGATGATGCCGCACGCCTGAAAGCGTGGCGTGCCGGCCTTGATGCCAGCGAACGCATGGCTGATGAATTCCGCGAAATACTGCTTAAGCAACGTGTGATGGATGTGTTGGCGCCGTTGGCTTAAAACGCCACCAACCCCAACACGAAAACAGCGCACATAACAGCATAACGCCTGCCATGCTCCAGCGCGCATCATCCGGCAATAACGCCAGCAGCAACGCAGCAAAAGCACCTAAGCTGCTTTGCAACATGCCATAAAGCGCAGATGCGGTACCGGCGCGATCCGGAAATGGCGACAGCACCAACACCGTGGCGTTCGGTAAAATAAAGCCTAGACTGATGGTGAAGCCATAAAGCACCAACAAAAATGCCCACACGCCACCCCAACCAGTCGCAGTGACTAAAACCAATAACAACCCACTCAAGACTTGCAGCGCCAAAGCACGGGGCAACAACCACGCCGAAGGCCGCCAGCTCAACAAACGGCTATTAATTTGTGTGGCCAAAATAAACCAGAAGGCATTAAAGCCAAACATCCATGCAAACTGCGTGGGTGAAAGCTCGTAGGCCTGCATAAAAACAAAAGCGGCGCCGGCGATGTAGCCATACAGGCTGCCCATAGCAAAACTACCCACCAAGGCAAGACCAATAAAGCGAGGCTCGCCCAAAAGTTCCCAGTAGTTTCGCATTACTGCTCGCACGGAAATATGTTGGCGTTTAGCCGGCAAATGACTCTCGCTAAGGCGCATATGCAATGCCAGTAACACCACCACACCAATGGCTGCCAGCAACACAAAAATCGATGACCAACCGGCATGCACTAACAGCTGACCACCAATAATCGGTGCCACCATCGGCGCTACCCCCATCACCAACATCATGGCGGCAAACAGTCTTGCGGCCTCAACACCATCGTATTGATCACGCACAATGGCACGCGAAATCACTGCGCCAGCGCAAGCGCCTAAGGCCTGTAAAAAACGGAAGAAAATAAGCTGTTCAATGCTGCTGGCCCAAGCACAGGCAAATGAAGCCAAGACATAAAGCAACAAAGCCGCATACAGCGGTGCTTTACGTCCATAGCGGTCAGATATCGGACCCCAAAATAGCTGACCCAAGGCGTAGGCCAAGAAAAATGATGCAAGCGTGTATTGCACTTCGGCCGACGTGGCCGTCATCACCTCACCGAGCGTGGGTAATGCTGGCAAATACATGTCGATAGATAACGGTGCCAGTGCCGTCAAAGCACCAAGCAAAATGGCTTGGGTTCGATAACCCGGCACCGTTCGCCGAAACAAACTCATAAATTATTTCTCAAGGCTTTCTTTTTCAAGCATCGTTCTCAAGTAGGTCGTCAGCCTCGGGAAGGTGATGGCCTGGCACACGTTTGCTAGGTTTAACACCTAGCTCACGCAGCATTTCCGCCTGACGCACCAGACTACCATTACCAGAACTTAATTTTTTCACGCTATCGTCATAGGCTTTATTGGCCTGCTGCAAACGCTGGCCCAAACTATCCATATCACCGACAAAGCCTACAAACTTGTCATAAAGTGCGGCGCCACGTTTGGCAATTTCTTGGGCATTACGAGTTTGCTGCTCTTGTCGCCACAGCTGCGCCACTGTTCGCACCACAAACAACAAGGTGCTTGGGCTGACCAGCAATACATTACGCTGCCAAGCATCCTGCCATAATGCGGCATCTTCAGTGATCGCCAGCATAAAGGCGGATTCTACCGGCACAAACATCAACACAAAGTCAGGTGAGCCACTGCCATATAAGTCTTGGTAGTTCTTTTCCGCCAGCCCTTTGATGTGTGATCGCACCGAGTCAATATGGCGTTTTCTCGCGCCTTCACGCACCACATCATCAGCGGCATTCACATAATCCATATAGGCATTTAGCGACATTTTGGCGTCGATAATTAGGTGACGTTCTTCCGGCAAATGCAGCACCACATCCGGCTGTACACGGCTGCCATCTTCACGCTGATGACTTTCTTGCACACTGTATTCCTGCCCCTTACGCAGACCCGAGCTTTCCAAGACACGCTCTAAAATCAGTTCGCCCCAATTGCCTTGGGCCTTGTTCTGGCTGGTTAACGCCCGTGTTAAATCACTGGCACGCTCACTGAGCTGCTGATTCATGCTGACTAAGTTTTTAACTTGCTCTGCTAAGGCCGAACGGTCTTTGCTGTCATTAACATAGGCCGTTTCAACCTTGCCTTGAAACTCTTGAATGCGTGCTCTTAACGGCTCCAATAACTGCCCTAAAGCCGTTTGGTTTTGCTCACTAAAGCGTTTGGATTTTTCTTCCAGAATGTCTTGTGCCAACACCTGAAATTGTTGACGTAGCTGCTCTTTGGCATCTTGCAATAGGGTAAGTTTTTCTTGCGCACTTGAGCGCTCCAACTCAAGACTGGTCTCAAGTCGTGCCACTTGTTCACGCGCCCGACCTAATGCTTTGGTCAATAACACAGCAGCTACCACCGCCACCGTCAACAACACCCAACCCAAGACCTGCCAATCCATGTCTAACCCTTATACTTATCAATCAATGGCACATTGTAGCGCCATGATTTAGCATTCGTATGCGCTATTCTTGTCGCTATGGGACAACTCATGCACTTTGCCATTCATATCACCGCCGCGCCACAGCATGACAACGCACTACGTGCATGGCGTTATACCGACGCCTGCCTGAGTGCTGGTCACTCGGTGGTACGGGTATTTTTTTCAGGCGCTGCGGTTGCTCATGGTAATCGCCTAAACACGCCAGGACGAGATGAAACCGGCTTAACTCAACGCTGGCAAACCTTGGCAAAAACACATGGTGTGGAATTAATTATTTGTGTCGCTGCGGCCCTTCGTCATGGCGTACTGGATGCGGAGAATGCCAGTCGCTGGGAGCAGCCCAGTCACAACTTGGCAGACGGCTTTAGCATTAGTGGTTTGGGTCAATTGGCCGACGCCATGCTGCAGGCCGATCGTTATGTATGTTTTTCGGATTGAATAGGCATATACATGACTGAAGCCAGCAAACGTATCTTATTCATCGCCAGTCGCAGCCCGTATGCCGACGAACGCGCGCAAGAATTACTCGACATGTTATTAGTCTGCGCCACTTTTGGCGCCGAAGTGAGTGTGCTGTTTGATGGTGATGGTCTGTGGCAATTACTGCCGGACCAAGCCAGTGACCAAATCGCACGACGCAGCATTGCCGCTCAACTTAGCAGCCTGCCCTTATTTGATGTTGAACGTATTTATGCCGATGCCAAACAACTCGCCAAGCTACCACTGCCAGCGTCCGAGCTTTGCCTTCCCTGTCAGCCCTTATCAACACTAGAACTTGCCCTGCTGATAACCCAGCATGAGCATATTGTTCGTTTATAGGGGGACGTGATGTCGTCACACACACTACACGTACTTAGCCATCAACATACACTCACCGACCTTAAGCGCTTTTGGCAAGATGGCGACTGCTTATTGTTGACCGGTGATGCCGTGTACTTGAGTTCTGAAAATTTGCCACAGCCCTGTTTTGCACTGATCGATGACGTGCTTGCGCGCGGCCTAGACCAGCACTGGCCCACACACATCACACGCATCAGTTACTCACAATGGGTGGCGTTCAGCGTGGACTTTGCTCGTTCGGTAAGCTGGTCATGAGCACCCCATTTTGGGATGTCAGTTTATTAGACAACCGTTTAGCCCAAGCTGATCAATTTGATAACGAAGGCTTTTTACGCCAGCCTAGTGACTGGAATGAGGCCTTGGCTCATGGCATTGCACATTGTTTGGGGCTCACGCTGTCAGACGACCATTTTCGTGTACTACTGGCCTGCCGTGCGTTTTATGCACAGTACCAGCGCATGCCCACCACGCGGGCGTTTGTGAAATATCTGGGACAACAACTGGGCGAGCCTTGGGGCATGAGCATGACCTTAATGCAGCACTTTCCCGATACCCCCATGCGCTTTGTTGCCTTATGCGCAGGCCTGCCTAAACCCCCTAATTGTTTTTGAGACTGATGCTGAGAAAACCTGATGGTCATGCGTAATCAGTACCGCGATGTCGAACACCCCTTTGCTCCCTATGTCCGTATTTTGGGCAAAGGGCGTAGTGGCAGTCGCTCGTTCACCCAATCGGAAGCCTATGAGGCCATGCGCCTGATCTTGGCTGGCGAAGTAGAGCCGGTGCAGCTGGGTGCTTTTTTAATGCTGCTACGGGTAAAAGAAGAAACCTCGGAAGAATTAGCCGGCTTTGTGCAGGCGTCTCGTGAATGGATAAAACAGCAGCGCCCTGAGCAGTTAACCGTAGACTTAGACTGGTCGTCGTATGCCGGTAAGCGCAAACACTATCCTTGGTTTTTGTTGGCCGTGCGTGTGTTGAGCCAGCGTGGTATTCGTATTTTTATGCATGGTGCCAGCGGCCACACCATCAATCGACTCTATACCGAATCCGTTTTGCCACTGCTGGGGTTGCCTGTATGCACAAACTGGGATCAGGTTGGCCCAGCGTTAACACAACACCAATTTGCCTATATGAGCCTAGACAACTTATGCCCCACCCTAGGCGAAATTATTGGGCTGCGTAATGTCTTAGGCCTGCGCTCACCGGTACATACCTTGGCGCGCCTCCTCAACCCATTAGATGCACCCTATGTGATGCAGGCCATTTTTCATCCAGCCTACCGAGTCTCACACCAACAAGCTGCCAAGCTGCTGGGTTATCAAAATAGCTGTGTGATCAAAGGCGAAGGCGGCGAAATTGAACGTAATCCCGATGGCAGTTGTTTGGCACTGCGTTTAGTTGATGGCGAACCAGTATCAGAAGAATGGCCACCACTATTCCCCTTGCGACACACCGCCGAAGACGCGTTTGATTTAGAACATTTCTTAGCTGTTTGGCGTGGTGAGGCTAATCATGAGTATGGTGAACAGGCCGTGATTGGCACCATTGCTATGAGTCTGCGCACATTACAAAAAGCAGCCACTATTGATGAAGCCATGATTATGGCAACCGATTGGTGGCAATCACGGCATGCACTTTAAAACCCCCTGTGTTCGCGACTTGGCCTGGGCGATTGGTAGCTCACCGCTGCAGCAACGCTCTGGCCTTGCTGTGCATTGGCCTGACGCCAACTGGTGTGCACAACAACTGGCATTGGCCAGTGACTGGCTAAACGAATTAGATGCCAACCCACAAGCTTTAATAAATCATCTAAGCGCCAGCAATGATCGCCGCCTTGGCCGACGCTTTGAAGACTTGCTGGCATTTTGGCTAAGCTGGCCAGACAACCCAAACTACAGCTTATTACTACGCAACCATGCGCTGCGAAACGCTGAGCGCACCTTAGGCGAAATCGACTTTTTGGTGCGTAATAAACAGACCAATGCCATTGAGCACTGGGAAGTGGCTGTTAAGTTTTATTTAGGCACACCGCAAGGCCTTTGGTTAGGCCCGGGGCAGCGCGATCGGCTGGATTTAAAACTGTTACGACTAGACCAGCATCAGCTTAAATTAACGCAACTGGTAGCCGGTCAGGACTGGCTGGCACAACTCGACTTGCCCCAACCTATCGATATCAAACCCGTGTGTTTGGTGAAAGGCCGACTGTTCTACCCTCAGCACTTTGATTTAGCACCACCGCCATCAGCCAGTCCCACACATCTGCGCGCCACTTGGTTCACACATGATGAGTTTTTAGCTCAGGCCAACCACCATCAATTACGATGGCAACTATTAGATAAAACCTATTGGTTAGCCCAATTGCATCATGACACCGCTAAGCTGCTATACGAGCACACGCTGTCTGCGGATGAATTAGTATCGTGCCTAAGCGCTGAAGACCCACGATACGCTATTGCTATTATTGGTTTAACGCCCGCAAACGAAGCAATACGAGCTTTTTTAGCGCCAAATACTTGGCCTAGTGGACAGAGCCAAGTTTTGTCATAAAAATTTATTACTTGCTGTCTAACGTCTTGCTATCACAAGCGTTAGCATTGTCACACTCAACTTAAAAAAGCCCGTCTTGGAAAAGGATCACCGATGTCGCGTTTATTTGCCGCACTGCTTACCTGCTTCATGATGCTGTTCAATCTGCCTGCACAGGCGGCGTTGACCATTGAAATCACCAAAGGCCTCACCGACGTTCCCGTTCGTCCCATCGCGGTAATGAACTTTGCCGGTGAAGCAGCTGCAGAGAATTTAGGTCAAATCATTCGAAATAACTTAAGTCGCAGCGGCATGTTTAACATGATTGACTCCGACCGACTGCCTGCAGGCATTGCATTAACAGGCCCCGTCAATGACGAAGCACTAAACGAAATGTTGGCAGATTACTTAGTTCGTGGCGAAACACGACGTGAAGGTGACAACGTTGTATTTAGTTATGAAGTACTAAAGAAAAGTGATGGCAGCAAGGTGTTAAGCAATCAATTCCGTGCACATCATAGTCGCTGGAGAGATGCCGCTCATTTTATCAGTGACGCCATTTATGAACAGATTACCGGCTACAAAGGCATTTTTTCCACACGCATTGCTTATGTAAATGCCTATCGCCGCGACGGCGTTATGCGTTATCGCCTTGAGCTGGCTGACATAGACGGTGCGCGACGAACCGTATTATTGGACTCCAGTGAACCCATTGTTTCCCCTTCATGGTCACCCGATGCACGCCGCTTGGCTTATATCTCTTTTGAATCCATGCAGCCACAGATCGTAATTCATGACCTGCAAACGGGTAAGCGTCAAACCATTACCTCTTTTAATGGTAGCAATAGTGCGCCAGCCTGGTCACCGGATGGCCGTCGTCTAGCCATGTCGCTATCCAAAGATGGCAACCCCGAAATTTATGTTATGGACGTAGCGACACGCGCTTTAACACGGGTAACCAACCACCCTGCCATTGACACCGAACCACGCTGGTCACCTGATGGTCAAAACTTGCTATTTACCTCCGACCGCAGCGGTCGTGCACAAATTTATCAACTGAATCTAAGCGAAAGTCAGCCGCGCCGTATTAGCTTTGGTGGTGTATTTAATGCACGTGCTGATATTAGTCAAAATCAACAGTTCTTAGCCTTGGTACACAGCAGTGGTGACGGTCGCTACCGTATTGGCATTATGAACATGGAAAACCGTTTATTTAGCACGCTGACGGACAATGCTATGGATGACACACCAAGCTTTGCACCTGACAGCCGTTTAGTGGTCTACTCCACCAAACAAGGTGGCGGCGTGGGTCTACGTATAGAGTCCCTAGATGGCCGCGCTAGCTGGCGTATTCCAGCCATTACTGGCGATCTAAAATCACCAGCATGGTCACCCTTAATTCGTTAATTTTTTATAACACCCATGGAGCACATGATGAACATTGCACTCAAATACACAACGCTAGGTCTATTGGCCATTAGCTTAAGCGGCTGCGCCTTATTCCAGAAGAAAACAACTGAAGTTCCGCCACAAGAGTCTGGTCCATTAGCGCCCGTCATTGGTGGTGGTGCAATCGGTGCTGAAATCAATGCTGCCGGCATCCGTGTTTGCAGTGATGCCGATCGAAATGCCCTGTTTGCTACCTTAGGCAGTGAAGCTGGCGCCTTAGAAACCCGCGTATTCTATTTTGATACCGATGCCAGCAACTTAAAGCCAGAGACTGAAGGCGCCTTAATGACTCACGCTAAGCTACTCAGCAAAGTGGGTGTTGCACGTGTACAACTGACCGGTCACACCGACGAGCGCGGTACACAAGACTATAACTTAGCACTCGGTGAGCGTCGGGCTAACGCCGTTGCACGTTACTTCTCGGCTGCCGGTGTTAAAGCTGAACAAATGAACGTGGTGAGTTATGGCAAAGAGCGTCCAGTTGCTGATGGCAGTAATGAGTCCGCTTGGCAACAAAACCGCCGTGTTGAGTTAGATTACACAGTCTGTCGTTAAGCAACATGCCAGCAGGCCTATTCCGCGATCCGTTTTTGTGGGGCCTGCTGGTTGCCGTGGTCATCGCCACGGTGGCCACCGATCTTGGTCGTAGCGGCGGCATTCTTGGCTTAGATCAATTGATCAATGTCGGGATTGCCGCCGTTTTCTTTTTGCATGGCATGGGTATCCCCCGCCAACAGCTCATTAAAGGCATGACTCGCTGGCGACTGCATGTGCTGGTGCAAAGCTGTACCTTTATTATTTTTCCACTGCTTGGATTTGTGCTCTGGTTTAGCCTGCAAGGACTACTACCGCCGCACTTAATCTTGGGCTTCTTTTTTCTTTGTGCGCTGCCATCCACCATTTCCTCATCGGTTGCCATGACAGCCATTGCACGCGGCAATGTGCCTGCTGCTGTGTTTAATGCCACCCTCTCCAGCCTGATTGGTATTTTGCTCACGCCTTTACTGATCAGCCTAGTCGCCAGCACCAGTGGCATTTCACTCTCGTTTAGTGATGCAGTGGTCGACATCAGTCGTTTGTTACTACTGCCCTTTTTACTAGGCCAACTATTAAGCCCTTGGCTAGATCGCTGGTTTGCCCAAATCAAACCGTTCACAAGCAAAGTCGATAAAGGTGTCATCATCATGTTGGTGTTGATCACTTTTTCAGACGCCGTCGCCAGTGGTCTATGGCGTAATTACGGCGTTGATTTGCTGCTGATCACCGCCGGCCTTTGCTTATTACTGATGGCTATTGTGTTTAGCCTAACTGGCTTTTTAGCCAGACGCTTTGGCTTTAGCCGTGAAGACGAAGTGGTGGCCGTATTTTGCGGCTCGAAAAAAACACTGGCCAGTGGTGTTCCCATGGCCACGGTACTCTTTGGTGCACACCCCAGCCTTGGCCTGATTGTGCTGCCGATTTTGTTCTATCATCAATTACAACTCATTTTGGCGGCCATTCTGGCCGAACGCTACGCCCAGCGGAGCTAAGCTGTCATGAAACGCCTGCTACTGATGATCACCCTACTTGTGCTAAGCATTGTGCTACTTGCCGCTTATGCATGGCGACAAAGTGGTGTCAGCATCAGCGGCCTAAGCTGGCAACCACACGCCGATCAGCGTGGGTTTTATATCAAGCAATGGACTTGGAAGGATGTTAATGACTGCGTAAAAGTCTCGGGCCAATCAACACATATTGCTTGGGCTTGGCCGTTAAAGCTGTTTACTGATATTGCCACTGTGCATGACTGCTCCAGTGAGCCAATGACCGCCATACCCGCGCTCAAACTACCTACCCTGCCCAACTTCACACTGAACATCAACGCGCTGCAGCTAAGCCAATTACCACTTGCTCAGTTACAACTGACTCAACAGCAACAGCACTGGCAAATCAATGCACAAACAACTGATTTAGTACTTACAGCCGAGCTGCAACAGGATTTAGGTGAGTGGACACTGCAAGCACAAGGTCAAGCCAATGTGGTGCATCCTGAAATGACCGGCGAAGTCTCATTGTCTGGTAGCGGTAGCTGGACTGACACCTTAAATGGTTTCGTTACCTGGCATGCCAAGGATTTTGGCCACCTAAGCCAGCCACAGCGCGCGCAATTAAAGGGCGATCTAACACTGGATGGCGAAGTGTGGCAGCTAAAGGCCAACCTAACTGACGAACTCGCTTTAAGCCCAGACTGGCGCATTAGCAGCCTTCAGCCAGTAAACATACAAGGGCAGCTCATCACCATTAACCAAGTAGATGCCGAACTGTTAATACGCGGCGACAAAGACCAAGCTCACATCACATTAAGCAGCGACGGTATAGATCAAGGCCAAGGTCATATCCAGCTTTCTGGTGCCTTAGCCCAAGGTAAGCTCGATGTTAGTTGGCAAAGCGGCACGCTTACACTGGCTCCCACTGCCTTAGCGATATTGCAGCAATACCAACTCACCTTGCCGCAAGCTATCGACCTGCCTATGCAAATAAGCGGACAGGCCACCATTCCACTGCGTGTGAACTATGACGGAATTCAGCTGCGCAGTGACAAGAACCAACTACAGTGGCAAGGGGCAGACTGGACTTGGCAAGGTGACCTAAGCGCGCAAGGCCGTCTGCAGGGCCTGCCATTCACTGCTCAAGCAAAGGCTAATATTAGTGAGCAAGGACAACGCATTGAGCTGCAGCCGGGCATGGTGGTGCAAACACCGGGTGGCCTGATCAATCAATACCTCATTCGCCCTATAAGCCTTCGTAGTAACGCCCCATTGCACGTAGTACTTTGCCCAGCGCTCAGCATTCGAGGTGAAATGGCGATTAGCGCAGATGGTGTCACCAGCAGCCAACTGAATATGCCTGCCAGCAAAGGCTGGCTTAAGGCTCAGGGCAATCAACTTAATGTTTTGCTAGCTATTGAGTCTTGGCAGTCCACCATAAACGCTCAGGCACTATTAAGTGACTTATTAAATAAACCCAAAGGTAGCTTCCAAATTAGTAGTCGTCTTAGTCGAGAACTAAGCCGCGACCTTGGCCTTGGCTTTAATTTACAGGCCGGCAATGCCGAAGGTACAGGCCGATGGAATTGGGACAAGGTAATTTACTCCGACTCTCAGATTAAGCTCAGTGAAGTAGACGCTGATTTAGGCAGCATGCTGGTACGTGGGCTAAACGCAAACGTCAACGTCAAAACACGCGACTCTGACGTGAGCATAGCTAGCGAACAGGCCGTCACCATCACTACCGCCAATGTTGGTATTCCCATCACCGACATCAAGTTCTTACTGCAAGGCCAGCCTGAGCAATGGCAGCTAAGCCAAGTCCAAGCCAAGTTACTTGGTGGCAAAGCAACCATGTCCGCCATCGGTTGGCCAAACAGCAGTGAGCAAACACTAGCGCTAGAATGGCTGGACCTAAAACAAGTCACCGCTCTGCAAAGCAATCCCAATCCTGATGTCAGCTTAAGTGGTTATGTCAGCGGCAGTTTTCCGCTGACGTTAAATGAAGGCAAGCTGAGTATTCGTGAAGGACGCTTGAATAATCAGCAGCCGCTGCGGCTGAAGCTAAACCCATCGGCCAGCTTCAAGGCCATGGCCAGCAGCAATATGGCAGTGCAGTTTGCGCTAGATACGATTTCAGAGCTGGACGTGTCGGTTTTTGATGCACGTTTAGCCATGACAGAAAACGGGTGGGCCACCTTAACGGCCAGCTTAAGTGGCGTAAATCCACGTGCAGGTAGTCAGCCGATTGTGCTGAATTATCGTCATGAAGAGAACATACTGGATCTACTACGTAGTTTACGTATTAGTGAGGAAATATCGGAGCGTGTGCTGAAAGGTCAGGCCCGCTAAACATCAATAGGAGAACATTATGCGCGTCATGTACCTTATGTTATTGCTGCCACTGGCCGCGTGTACCCCGCGCATTGCCTTGGAAGCACCCAAAGAGCCCATCACCATTAACCTCAATGTCAAAATTGATCATGAAATCCGTCTGCGCGTCGAAAAAGACGTCAACAAGCTTGTTACTGAAAACAGTGACCTGTTCTAAGGAGTGCACCATGAAATACGTTATGTCACTGATAACCGCCTTATTGATCAGCATCAGCTCACCGGTGTTTGCCATGGACTTACAACAAGCGAAAGCACAGGGCTTTGTTGGTGAACAACCCAATGGCTACTTAGGCGTGGTTAAAGCAACTCCTGAGGCCATTAACTTAGCCAATGATATCAATGAGCGTCGTCGTGCAGCTTATGAAAAGATTGCACGTGATAATGGCACCAGCTTGGATCAAGTTGCCGCATTGACTGGTCAAACTGCGATTGAGAAGTCTGCGCCGGGCACATGGATCAAAACGCCTGAAGGACAATGGATAAAGAAATAAAGGCATAAAAAAAGCCTGCTTATTAAGCAGGCTTTTTAAATATGGCGCAGCGGACGGGACTCGAACCCGCGACCCCCGGCGTGACAGGCCGGTATTCTAACCGACTGAACTACCGCTGCGCGTCGGCACACAGAGAACGATTGGTGGGTGTTGACGGGATCGAACCGCCGACCCGCGCCTTGTAAGGGCGCTGCTCTCCCAGCTGAGCTAAACACCCAATGTATCGCTGTGTGGGGCGCATTATAGGCAAAGATTTTTCGCTGTCAAAAGGTAATTCATCAGTTCTTCATCAAATGCCGCTTTTCTGCGCAAAAATGCGCAAAAGCAGCTTTTTCTGCTGCATCGCGACTGGCAAACGGCTCAGGTAGTGTCTCACCATTCGGTAAAGCCACCAACCAAGACGTCACCACCAGTTGAAACGTTGCACGATCCAACTCACCTGATTCCAACACGCTATAACCAGTTTGTGCAATAGCATAAGCGTTACCAATCATGACAAAGCCTCAATGAGCACCGGTGTGTAAGCACCAACCTGATCAAACAACTGGGCAATATCGGAATTACGCATACGCACACAACCATGTGACAGTGGCAGGCCCATAGGCTCGCTGTCAGGTGTGCCGTGAATATAGATATAACGCCGCATGCTATCGACCCGACCACCTCGATTGTGCCCAGGCTCAAGCCCTGACAGCCATAAAATGCGGGTCAGAATCCAATCGCGACCAGGAAACGCTTGATGCAACGCAGGTGACCACACCTCACCCGTTGGGCGACGGCCACGAAATACAGCGCCTAACGGCGCGTCAGCGCCGATAAGCGCACGAACACTGTGCCAACCTGTGGGAGTGCATTCGCTACCAAACGCCTGTCCTGCACCATTACGCGCAGTCGACACCGGATAAGTGGCTAGCGGTTGTGCGCCACGGAAAAGTGTGAGGGTTTGTGAATCAATACCAATATGCAGCCATGGCTGCTGCGCGGCAACTAGCGCTGCCACACGAGGATCAGTGCAAGATTCGGGGCTCATCATCCAGTGCATCCGGATTGGCCAAATGATGTGTGGCTAATTGCACACCAGCACCCATCATGGCGCGGGCAATATCCACCGTACGTTCACCCAGTAATAAACGGGCTTCAGCTGAAAACTTAACCGCCACCAAAGGCTCGGCATCAGCGGCAGCACCACTGCGGCGTAGAATCACTTCACCAGATTCGGTTTCAGCCAATTCTAAAAATGCAAACTCAGTCATTCCATCAATTCCCATTAAAACTCGGCTAACTCGGCACGAAATCCACGAATAATGTGGGTTAGCTCACGATGTATCTGTAATAGCAGCGCCACATCGGCGGTTGACAACGGCGCATCAACATCGGTATTCACTACCGGAATGGCAATGCGCGCAGCACTTTCTGCTTCAACTTCTAAATCTGGTAAATCCACCGGCAAATAACAGTCGGCATGCACACGCATTAAACCAGCCAGCCAAGAGCCTGGTGCGTCTAATAACTGCTGCAGTACCTGCGCTTCCGGTGATACCTGTTGACGCTTGGCCATCGCTTGCGCCAAATCAGCCACCGTGCTGACTGCTGGCTGCACTTTATAAAACTTCGACAGTTCCTGCATAAATGCCGCCAAGCCAGTGTGCAAATGCCAAATCGCAGCCTCACGACAGCTCAAGGCACGGGCAGAAGCATCAAACGCATCGTCACTTAATGCAGCCTGCATCAAGTCCAACTGTAGCCGCGCAAAATACAACTTTTGGTTGGTGCGCGCGGGGTAAATATTGCGCTCTTTACTCATTTTTTGGCTGCCTTCGGCTCGCTAACCACCCAACGACCATCGACATAAAAAGCCTGCCAACCCGTGGCCTTGCCTTCCTCTTCTGTCATTACATATTGCTCGCGCGTTTTACGACTAAAACGCAACACATAAGGACGACCTTCTGGATCTTGATCAGGTGCGCCCAACAAGTAATGGTGTTTAGGGTCTAGCTGATCAGCAACCAAGCGCAACTCGGATACCAAAGGCGCGCGGGTTTCACGGTTTTTCGGAAACTTACTGGCGGCCAAGAACAAACCACTGGCACCATCTCGCAACAAGAAGTGGTCATCGACTTTGGCACAGCGCAGCATTGGCAAAGCAATAGGGTCGGCTTTCGGTGGTGCAGCTTCGCCATTACGCAGCAGTTTTCGGGTATTGCCACAGGCGGTGTTAGTACAACCAAAGTATTTACCAAAGCGCCCAGTTTTTAATTGCATGTCAGAGCCGCACTTGTCGCACTCAATCAGCGGGCCGTCATAACCCTTGATGCGATAATTGCCCTCTTCCACCTCAAAACCGGCGCAGTCTGGGTTATTGCCACAGATGTGCAGCTTGCGATTGGCATCAATCAAATAACTTTCCATGGCCGTGCCACAGAGCTTGCAACGATGCTTGGCACGCAATTGACGTGTTTCTGCCTCATCGTCATCCACCGTAACGGCTTCATCACCGCGGGTTAAGTTCAAGGTGAACTTACAACGCTCTTTCGGCGGCAATGCATAACCAGAGCAACCTAAAAACACACCAGTAGATGCCGTGCGAACCTGCAAAGGCCGCGAGCATAACTGACAAGGAATATCTGTTTGTACTGGCTGATTGGGACGCATACCCTGATCAACTTTAGCGGCATGTTCTAACTTGCGTTTGAAGTCGACATAAAAACGGTCCAGAACGGCCTGCCAATCTTCACTGCCTTCAGCGACTTTATCGAGCTGTGCTTCTAGGTCGGCGGTAAAAGCGTAATCCATTAGATTGCTGAAGTTTTCGCTTAAACGGTCGGTGACGATATCGCCCATTTTTTCCGCATAAAAACGGCGGGCTTCCAAACGTACATAACCACGATCTTGAATGGTAGAAATAATGGCAGCGTAAGTGGATGGTCGGCCAATGCCCCGCTTTTCCAATTCACGCACCAGGCTGGCTTCACTAAAGCGAGCCACTGGCTTGGTGAAGTGTTGTTTAGGATCAAGCGCTACTAGGCCTAAGGTTTCACCTACAGCAACATCGGGCAGTACTAGGTCTTCTTTCTCTTTACCGGCCACCGTCATCACACGGGTAAAACCGTCAAAGCGCAAAATGCGGCCACGGGTACGCAGCTCGAAGTCAGCTGCAGCAACAGTCAAGCTAGTGCTGGTGTATTCGGCATCGGTCATCTGGCAGGCTAAAAATTGACGCCAGATCAGGTCATATAAACGCTCAGCATCGGTCTCTAAACCGGTCAGTGTGCCGGGCTTAGCACTCACATCCGAAGGACGAATCGCTTCGTGAGCCTCTTGTGCGCCCTCTTTGCTGCTATAGGACAAAGGATCTTTTGGTAAATACTTGCCACCAAACTCTTGGCCAATATACGTACGCGCCGCATCCACTGCATCTTTGCTTAGATTGGTCGAATCAGTACGCATATAGGTAATGTGACCGGCTTCATACAAGCGCTGCGCCACGGTCATGGTCTTCTTAACTGAAAACCCTAAACGAGTACTGGCAGCTTGCTGCAGAGTCGAGGTAATAAAGGGTGCCGATGGTTTGCTGCGTGTGGGTTTGTCTTCACGCTTAGCAACACGGTAGGTGGCTTTTTCTAATATCGCCACCGCGGCCATAGCTTGCTGTTCGTTAACCGGCTTAAAGGCCTCACCTGCCTGGCGCACCACTTCCAAGCGCAGCTCAGATTTTTCCGGGGTTTGTGTGTCAGCCATCAACTCCCAATATTCTTCAGGAATAAAGGCACGAATTTCACGCTCACGCTCCACCACCAAACGCACCGCTACTGACTGCACACGGCCTGCCGACAAACCACGGGCAATTTTGGCCCATAGCAACGGCGATACCATATAACCCACTACACGATCCAAGAATCGGCGAGCCTGCTGGGCATTCACCCGAGCAATATTGAGCTCACCGGGCTTGTTAAATGCTTCGGTAATGGCGGTCTTGGTAATTTCGTTAAACACCACGCGTTTAAAGCGTGAGTCATCACCGCCAATCACTTCGCGCAAATGCCAAGCAATTGCCTCTCCCTCGCGATCCAAGTCGGTTGCAAGATAGATGGTGTCGGCATTCTTTGCTAAAGCTTGAAGCTCGCTCACGACTTTTTCTTTGCCGGGCAAAATGGCGTATTTAGCCTTCCATTTATTTTCTGGATCCACACCCATGCGAGCTACCAACGCAGCGCGTTGCTTTGTGGATTGCTGTGCGGCTTTTTGTTCCGGTGATAACTTACGGGTTTCGGCAGCGGCCTTAGCACGCTCTGCAGGGTCAGAACCACCACCACTGACGGGCAGATCACGGACATGGCCCACACTAGATTTCACGACAAATTCTTTGCCGAGGTACTTATTGATGGTCTTCGCCTTGGCGGGTGACTCCACAATTACTAGTGACTTACCCATGAACGGGGATTCCTTAACGTTTTAAAAAGCTGCGCCGTAAATTGCGGCATATATACGAGCCATCGTCTCTGGGGTCAAGTTTTCAACGCGGTAATTGCCTGTAACATCAGATCTATCGAAGCCATTTCACCATCTTCTTTCCAATACACGGTAACACTGTCAGCGTTTGCTTCAAGACCCAACCAGCCATTTGGTGCAGGAACCGGCAGCTTATTTTCCACTAACCAAGCGGCAGGATGATTAATGGGTTGCCAATTTTGCAGCCCGGCATGCCAGCGCCAACGCCCCTTTAGCGATAAAGAGTGTTGTATAGATAGGCGATAAAACGCCACCATTCCCGAGCCTATTGGCTGTCCTAACCAGTCAGGCGCAGCGCGTAAAATAACTTTAAAACCTAGGGATTGAGCATGCGTTCGTTGTTGCATCACACGTTGTTCACGCGGACTTGGTTTAAGCAGCAGCAAGTTGCCAACAAAAATAGCTGCCACAAATAACATGACTAGCAGAAACATGCCCATAACACAGTCACTCGGTCGTTAAGCCGCGCAGTCTAGCAGGCTGTAGTCAATTCCAGTAAATATATGGATGAAACGAGCACTGACTCGACGAACAGCACTGGCCATAATAACAGTATTGGGTTATGGTTAATCAACGCCTATTTAACAGCAGAGAATCCGTATGCAACCACTAACGATTCGTCAATCCGAAATTCTCGACTTTATTCGTGAGTGCGTGCAAGACACCGGCATGGCGCCTACCCGCGCTGAAGTGGCCATCCGTTTTGGTTTTCGCTCAAAAACCGCTGCCGCAGACCATTTGCGCGCTTTAGAAAGCAAGGGTTATATCAAGTTGCACGCCGAACGCTCGCGCGGCATTCAGCTATTAATAGAAGATGAAGCTGAAAGCGACTTAATTCCGGTTATTGGCTCGGTGGCTGCAGGCTTGCCGCTGGAAGCAGTAGAAAACCACGACCATAGCTTGCCCGTGCCACGCGGCCTGTTTAGCAAACGCCCTACCTATTTATTGCGTGTTCGCGGCGAATCCATGAAAGACGCTGGCATTTTAGATGGCGACTTAATTGCTGTTTATAAAACCGGCATTGCTCGTGCAGGGCAAATTGTCATTGCCCGCATCGACAATGAAGTCACCGTGAAGTACTTAGACTTTGAAAAGAAAAACGTGAAGCTGATTCCAGCCAACCCCACGTTTGAACCACAAATCATTTCGCCAGACAAAGTCGTCATTGAGGGAGTATTTGTCGGCCTGATTCGCGACAGCTTTGTGACCTAAGGCTGGCGTAACGCTGACTTAACGTTGACCTAACGCTGAAGAGCCCCGCGCCCTTCAGCGTAGTCCATTAAGCGCTGAACTTTGGCCTGCTTGGCAGCAATTCGCTCAGGGTCGCCCAAGCCTTCCAACGGCAAGGGCATTTGTTTAAGCACTTCAATAACACCCAACAAATCATTGATTTCACGAACTATATCTTGTGCATTATTGGTGCTGCCGTCGGGGTGGCCGTCATCCCAACCAAAGCGCATAGCTTTGGTGCTGGCGTGTATCACTTCTGAGCATTCCTCTGCCAAACACGCCAACACATGCTCTAACGGACTCATGCTGACGCCCCGGTTTGAATCAATTCAATTTTGTAACCGTCTGGATCTTCCACAAAGGCAATGACTGTGGTGCCATGCATCATCGGCCCTGCTGGACGAGTCACCTTGCCGCCTTTAGCCGTCACCGCCTCACAGGCAGCATAAGCATCAGGTACCGCCAAGGCCACATGCCCATAACCATTGCCTAAGTCATAACTGCTGGTATCCCAGTTATGCGTTAACTCCAGTTCTGCCCCGCCATCACCAAAGCCTAAAAACGCCAAGGTAAAACGTCCACCCGGATAGTCATTGCGGCGAATTAACTGCATGCCGAGTACTTGGGTATAAAACGTAATCGATCGATCCAAATCACCAACACGCAACATGGTGTGCAAAATACGCATAAAAAACCCCTTATCCGGCTAAATGTTTTGTTGCGACAGCATATAGATGACAACTCTGAAATTAAAGATTCATCAGTGAGTCACACCATCGCCATCATTGACCGCCACGCTCTGCTTGCTTGTTTAACGCCCACCTAAAAAGCACACCAAGGAGCAATACATCGTGAAGCTGATCAATTTTGAAGAAGGGAATAATAATCCAAGCTCGAACCCGCATTTTCATGACGTGGTTGAGCGCGCCGTTAGTCGTCGCAATCTGCTAAAAAGCGGCTTGGGGCTTTCCGCCGCAATGTTTTTAGGCGGATCGCTAACTGCCTGTGGTGACGACAACAAAGACGAAGAGCCTAACACCGAACTACCAGCAGCACGACTTGGCTTCACAGCAGTGCCAGCCAACAGCGGCAGCACGATCACCGTACCGGAAGGATACGATTACCACGTGTTGGCTCCCTGGGGTGGCGCCTTATTCTTTAACTCCCCTGCTTGGAAAGGTGACGCCTCTGAGTCAGGCGAAGAACAAGCCCTGCAAATTGGTGAAAACCATGATGGCATGCACTTCTTCCCAATGAATGACTCTTCCAATAGTGAAGGAATCTTGGTGATCAACCATGAATATGTGAACTACGAATATCTGTTTAAGCCCGAAGCTGGCATGACCTACCCGGACAAGTGGACCTTAGACAAAGTCCTTAAAGCGCAAAATGGTCATGGTATTACCGTTGCCCATGTCAAAAAAGTGAGTGGTGTATGGGAAATCGTTATCGGTTCACGATTTAATCGACGCATTACAGGCAATAGCCGCATGGAAATCACTGGCCCTGCTGCTGGCAACGACTTAATGAAAACCAGCACTGACATCACTGGTCTAACGGCATATGGCACCTTAAACAACTGCGGCAATGGCGTTACCTTGTGGGGTACGTATCTAACCTGCGAAGAAAATTTTAACGGTTATTTGGGATCACTTAACCCAAGCGCCGCACTAACACCAGCGATGACACGTTACGGATACAGCCCCAACGGTTTTGGTTATCGCTGGCATGAACTAGATGAACGTTTTGATTATGAGCTTGAGCCAAACGAAGGTAACCGCTTTGGCTGGATTGTTGAAATTGACCCCATGGACCCAACCTCAACACCGAAAAAGCGCACTGCCCTAGGCCGCTTCAAGCATGAAAACGCGTCCATGACACTGGCCAAAGATGGTCGTGTGGTGGTCTATATGGGCGATGACCAAGCCAATGACTATGTCTATAAGTTTGTTTCTGATGGCATCTATAAAGAAGGTGACTTAGCTAACAATCGCGACTTATTAGATGCTGGCAAACTCTATGTGGCTCGCTTTGATAACGGCGATATCACAGGCGACATGATGGGTCCAGGCGAATGGCTGCTGCTGGATAAAACTGCCAACACAACACTTGCAGCAGACAATAGCCTTCCAGACCAAGCCAGTATTTTAATTAATACCCGTTTAGCAGCTGATGCTGTTGGCGCCACTAAAATGGACCGTCCTGAGTGGGTTTGTGTTCACCCCAGCACTGGTGATGTGTACATCACCATGACCAACAACAGTGGTCGTAACGTAACAGATGATGCCAACCCAAGAGCTGCAAACCGCTTTGGCCAGATTGTACGTTGGACCGAAAATGGCAATGATGCTGCAGCAACAAGCTTTAACTGGGACATCTTTGTTTTGGCCGGCAACCCAACGCCTGAGGCCGGTCAAACCGGCTTAAACCTTGGCTCTGACAATGTCACTGTCGACAACACTTTTAACAGCCCTGATGGCTTGGCTTTCTCGCCTAATGGACTGTTATGGATTCAAACCGATGGTAGCAATGCCAACACCGGCCGAAACGCTGGCCAAGGTAATAACCAAATGTTGGTTGCAGACACCGAGTCTAAAGAAATTCGCCGCTTCTTGGTGGGTCCAGATGGTTGCGAAATTACCGGCATAACTTTCACACCCGATATGCGCACCGTGTTTATTAATGTACAACATCCGGGTGAAAACAGCGGACCAAATGCCGTCACTGCACCCGCTGGTGAAAGCATTGAAAGCTTCTTAGCGCGCAACCCAACAGCGTTTAGCCAATGGCCACAAGGTGAGCCTGGCATTAGCGGTGATATGGGTAGACCACGCTCAGCGACAGTTGTTGTTTGGAAAAAAGATGGCGGTTTCCTAGCCACTTAATCCGCTCGCTGAATGTAAAAAACCCGTGCTAGTTGCCTAGCACGGGTTTTTTATGAAGCACTAATCGTGATTAGTTCAGACGCTCAATCACGGTGGCAATGCCTTGGCCTAGGCCAATACACATGGTTGCCAGACCGATTTGGGTGTCTTTTTGTTCCATCACGTTCAACAAGGTGGTGGTGATACGTGCACCCGAGCAACCCAATGGGTGACCCAGAGCAATCGCGCCGCCGTTGTGGTTGACCTTGGCATCGATTTGATCGAGCAAGTTCAAGCCTTTCAGCACCGCCAAACCTTGTGCAGCAAACGCTTCGTTCAGCTCAACAGTTTGGATGTCATCAATCGACAGGCCAGCACGTTGCAGCGCTTTTTGCGTTGCCGGTACTGGACCCCAACCCATAATTGCCGCTTCACAACCAGCAACTGCCATCGAACGAATTTTGGCACGTGGCTTCAGACCTAAGGACTGAGCACGCTCAGCACTCATGATCAGCATGGCGGATGCACCATCGGACAGTGCCGATGACGTACCGGCTGTGACGGTGCCGCCTTTCGGGTTGAATGCTGGACGCAAGGAAGCCAACTGCTCCAATGAGGCATCTTGACGAATCACTTCGTCGATTTCGCAGAGCTGACGGAAACCGTTAGCGTCATGGCCTTCAATGCCAATGATTTCATTTTTGAAGCGACCAGCCAGTGTGGCATCCCACGCTTTTTGATGTGAACGCAGGCCCATCTCGTCTTGCATCTGACGCGAAATGCCATTCATCATGCCCAGCATTTCAGCGGTCAAGCCCATCATGTTCGACGCTTTAGCATAATACTTAGACGCCGCTGGGTTTAAGTCGATGCCGTGCATCATGCCAACGTGGCCCATATGCTCCACACCACCAATCACAAACACATCACCTTGGCCGGTCATGATTTGTGCAGCAGCTGTGTGCAGCGCTTGCATGGACGAACCACACAGACGGTTCACAGTTTGGCCTGGCACGGTACGTGGCAGCTCGGCCAACATGGCGATGTTACGGGCAATGTTCATGCCCTGCTCTAGGGTTTGGTTCACACAGCCCCAGATCACATCTTCTACTTCGTTCGGGTCAACACCGGGGTTGCGCTTAAACAGCGCCTTCACCAGCTCGGCCGACAGGCTATCAGCACGCACATTGCGGAACATGCCATTTTTGGTACGGCCCATGGCGCTACGCACGCCATCGACAATCACCACATCACGCGGATTCAAAGTCGTCATTATCAGGCTCCTAGATCAGCCGAAAAATTTCTGGTTATTGGCAGCCATGTCTTGCAACAACTTTGGCGCCTCGTAGGCTTTGCCTAAATGTGCAAACTTGGCACACAGCGCAACATAGTTGGCTACACCCATCTGATCGACATAACGGCAAGCACCACCACGGAACGGTGGGAAACCAATACCCATGATCAGTGCCATATCGGCTTCAGCAGCCGAGGCAACAATTTTCTCTTCCAAGCAACGCGCAATTTCGTTAACCATTGGAATCATCAAACGCGCAATGATTTCGTCAGCTTCAAATTCTTTGCGCTCGCCTACAACCGGTGCGATCAGCTCATAGGTGGTTGGATCAACCACTTTCTTTGGCTTGCCTTTTTTGTCTTGTTCGTAGACATAGAAGCCTTTGCCATTTTTCTGACCATAACGGGTGTTTTCAAACATGATCTCAGTGGCTGACTTGTAGTCAGGCTTCATGCGATCAGGGAAACCATCGGCCATCACCTTAGCGGCGTGAACACCGGTGTCGATACCCACCACGTCGAGCAAGTAGGCAGGCCCCATAGGCCAGCCAAAACGCTCCATCACCTTGTCGATAGCTTGGAAGTCAGCACCATCGCGCACCAGCATGTCGAAACCACCGAAATACGGGAACAACACACGGTTGACCAAGAAGCCAGGGCAGTCGTTCACCACAATCGGGGTTTTGCCCATTTGTTGTGCCAACTTAACGGTGGCGGCAACGGCTTCATCGGATGACTGTTCGCCACGAATCACTTCCACCAACGGCATCATGTGCACTGGGTTAAAGAAGTGCATACCAACAAAGTTTTGTGGACGCTTTAAACCTTTAGCCAATGACGTGATGGAAATGGTCGATGTGTTAGACGCCAGAATGGTGTCTTCGGTGACTAGGCCTTCTACTTCGCTCAATACGGCTGTTTTCACTTTGGCGTTTTCAACTACCGCTTCAATGACGATGTCGACTTCTTTGAAGTCGCCGTAGTTCAGCGTAGGACGAATGCTGGACAGCACCTTACCCATTTTGTCAGCGGTCAAACGGCCTTTGGCCACTTGATTCGACAACAGTTTGGTGGCTTCGCCCATACCCAAATCTAGGGCTTCGGAGCGAATGTCCTTCATGATAATCGGTGTGCCTTTGCTGGCTGACTGGTAAGCAATACCGCCACCCATAATGCCAGCACCCAACACAGCCGCTTGTTTAATGTCTTTAGCAGACTTAGCGGTGTGCGCTTTTGACGTTTTCTTCACAGCTTGATCCGCCATGAACAAACCAATCAAGGCATTGGCTTGTGGTGTTACCGCAGCCTTAGCAAAGAACTGTGATTCCACTTTGATCGCTTCATCACGACCCAGACCAGCATGACCTTGCATGGCTTGCAACGCCAGCTTAGGCGCTGGGTAGTTAGGGCCTGCTTTACCAGCAATTACCGCATTGGCGGTGTTGAAGGCCATCATCTGCTCAAGGTTATTGAGTTTGACGGGATCCAGTTTTTCTTGACGACGTGCTTTCCAGTCCAGCTTGCCAGCAATGGCTTGCTTAACCAAATCAATAGCGGCATCACGTAGTAATTCTGGTGTCACAACAGCGTCAACAGCACCAACTTTAAGGGCTGCATCTGGACGCTGCTCGCTACCACCGGCAATCCATTCAGCGGCATTGTCGATACCAATCACGCGGCTTAAACGCACGGTGCCACCAAAGCCCGGGAACAGACCCAGCTTAACTTCTGGCAGACCGACTTTGGCTGCTGTCGACATCACACGGTAGTCACAGGCCAAGCACATTTCAAAACCACCACCCAGTGCGATGCCATTAATGGCCACAACGGTTGGTACAGGTAAGTCTTCAAAGGCGTTAAATACGCTGTTGGCTTTTAATGTCCATTCCGCCACGCTGGCTTCGCCACCGGCAAACATTGGACCAAACTCTGTGATGTCAGCACCAACAATAAAGACGCTCTTACCGGAAGTAACTACAACGCCTTTGATGCTGCTGTTTGCTTTGATCGCCTCACTTGCGGCTGCCAGTTCTTGCACTGTAATAGCACTGAACTTGTTAACCGACTCGTTGGCGAGATCGAATTTGAGCTCCGCGAGGCCATTCTCCAGCGCAGTTACGCTGATGGCCGATCCCGAATAAATCATGCAATGATCTCCCGTTTTTATGGTGATGACACACGCCTGCTTAAGCCACCAAGGCTGTTAATACATTACGGCGGGTGACAAGAGTTTACGCATCTGGACAGGTTTTGGCAGGGTGCGCCCAATCATTTCCACCCTTTTTTGTGACCGCAAAGTCAGTTTTTCGACTTTGCGGCATCCTCTTCGTCTTTCTCCGCGTCATGCCAAACTGCAAAACGTTCAGCAACAGCGGCGAACACCGAACCTTCTGGGTACTCACCTTCGGTAGACAAAGCACCGGCAGCACGACCCAATAATAACTCAACGGCTTCCTCAACTCGGCTCACCGCATAAATCCGGAACTGACCCGCTTTGACAGCCGCCAACACATCACCGCGCAACATTAAATGCCGCACGTTTTGCACCGGAATCACCACGCCCTGCTCACCTGACAGCCCTTTTAACTGGCAGGCGGCAAAGAAGCCTTCAATTTTTTCGTTCACGCCACCAATGGGCTGCACTTCGCCAAACTGGTTCATCGAACCGGTAATGCCCAAAGACTGCTTCACCGGCATTTGACCAATGGCCGATAACAAACCACAAAGCTCACCGAGTGATGCGCTATCGCCATCAACACCAGAATACGACTGCTCAAAGGCGATATTGGCGGCAAAGCGCAGCGGGTGTTCAGCACCAAATCGGGCTTTTAAATAGCTGGATAAAATCATCACACCCTTGGAGTGAATCGCACCGCCTAAGTCCACATCACGCTCAATGTCGGTGATTTCGCCGTCACCATAATGGGCGGTGACAGAAATACGCGATGGCAAACCAAAACTGGCATCGCCATAACTGACCACGGTCAGGCCATTGACCTGGCCAATCATTTCACCCGAGCAGCTAAACAGCTGGTTGCCCTTGCCAATGTCATCCAAATACAAACGGCGTATGCGGTCGTTACGGCGCTCACGTCCCATTAAGGCATCATGAATATGCTGAGCCGTAATAAATTCGGCCTGCGCTTGCACCGCCCAGTAATTGGCTTCACGCAATAAATCAGCCGCACCACGAGCATGCAAGGACAGCAAGTCTTGGTCATCGGCCACACGTGAGCTTTCTTCGATCAAACAGGCAGCACCTTCACGCGCAATCGGCAACAAACCCTCATCGTGGGCAATGTCAGCCAGAAAATGGGCATAAGCCAGCTCACTTTCTTTGGTGCGTGGCATGTCGGCTTCAAAGTCAGCACGCATCTTAAAGACGGTTTCTAACTCTGGATCGAACTCTTGCAGCAAATAAAAGGTTTCGCGGTCGCCTAACAACACCAGCTTAATGTCTAGCGGAATAGCATCTGGCTCTAAGGAAATGGTGCCGGTTAGCGTTAGCATTTGCTCGAGTGATGACAGCTTTAAGGACTTGGCACGCAAGGCGCGTTTTAAGCTCTGCCAAGCATAGGGATGCTCTAATACTTGCTCAGCTTCAATGATCAGGAAACCACCATTAGCCTTGTGCAAGGCACCGGGACGAATCAAGGTAAAGTCAGTAGCCACCGTACCCATATAGGTCACTTGCTCAACATGGCCCAGCAAGTTGTAGTGCGTGGGCATGTCTTCATACACCACCGGCGCACCCTGCTTAGGGTCGCGGCTTACCAAGGCATTTACCTGATAACGCACCGGCGGCAACTGCTCACCCGCCTGCCCCACCGACACGGTAGCGTCTTGGTTTTCAGTCGAGTTTAAAATGAGCTCTAAATGATCCAACAGGTCAGTACGGTAGGCTTTTAAATACGCTACCAAACGCGGCTGGTCGCTGTATTTTTCATTTAGCTTGGTCAGCAGCGGATCCAAAATCGCCAATACCAGCTCGTCATTTAAGGCGTCGACTTGGTCACGATTAGCTTCTTCTAACTGATCTAATTTGCGCGCCACTTTGCGCAGACGCCCTTCCATGTCTTCAATGGCGGCATGCATTTTTGCCTGCGCAATAGACGACAATTCTTTGAAGTCACTATCAGGCATGGGGTCGCCATTACCGGCCATAGCCACAAAACCATATCCACCGGGGGTGCGCAGCACCAGCTTCACGCCTTTACGTTCGCCCATGGCGGCCAGCTGCGTCAGCGCATCTTGCTGAGTGCGGGTCAGCGACACTTTTAAACTGTCGCGACGTTCCTGATAACGCTCGCTTTCAAAAGCACGCACCACGCGGTCTTGCAGCTTTTGCCACAACTTATGCACGTCTTGCTTAAAGGTTTGCGCCATACCGGCCGGCAGCTCAATGGCCTGCGGGTAACGCGGATCTTTAAAGTTATTAACGTAAATCCAGTCAGAAACAGCTGGGCGCTGCTTGGCAACAGACTCCAGATAACGGCGAATCATGGTGCGCTTGCCCAGGCCATTATTGCCAATGGCAAACAAGTTATAACCATCGTGTGGCATGGCAACGGCCATCACCAAGGATTCACGAGCACGCTCTTGGCCTAAAAAGTCGCTGGTTTGCCGCAGACGACGAGTATTCCTAAACGGCAAATGCGATAACGGCGTACTGCGATAAAGCTGGCTAATGGCTAATGGCTTAAGCGCTTTTGCCGGCGCGGTAGGCAGTTTTTTGGTCATGTAAATATCCGACTAAAGCGAGGTTGGCGTGGGCAAAGCATAGGTTCCGGTCACATGCGCAACCATCTCATCACTGCCCGCACTATATATAGACACATCGATCACGGCTGAACGACGGCCCAAGCGTAAAAAGCGAGCTTGAGCGATTGTATCAACTGGCGCGGGTCGACGCAGAAAATTGATGTTCAAGTTTTGCGTAACCGCCATTGCCACAGGGCCTAACTGCGCCAAAATCAGGGCATACATGGCGGTATCCGCTAAGGCCATCAAGGTTGGGCCAGAAATGGTGCCACCGGGGCGCAGCAAATCATCACGAAACTGCTGAACCACCACCACATGATCGGCGGCCACCTCGGTGACAGCACAACCGGCACTTTCAAATGCTGGGATTCCTTGACGAATGAAGTCATTGACTTCGACAGCTGTCATCTTCATCTCAGCCTCTATTATTCTTTAGATGCCGAGCATATTACCGAGAGCATGGCATACAAGCCACCGCCTCCCGTACAATCACCCATTATTCTTGTTGATACCTAGGACAAACACCCATGCGCGCCAGCCGCCTTCTACTTGCCACACTTCGTGAAACCCCTGCCGATGCTGAAGTTATTTCCCACCAGCTTATGCTGCGTGCGGGCTTAATTCGCAAAGTTGCCTCTGGCCTATACAACTGGCTGCCGGTAGGCCGCCGTGTGCTGCATAAAGTTGAACGCATTGTGCGTGAAGAAATGGACCACGCCGGCGCACAAGAAGTGCTAATGCCAGTGACACAACCAGCCGAGCTGTGGCATGAATCCGGACGTTTTGAGCAATATGGCCCGGAACTGGCTCGCTTTAATGACCGTCACAACCGTCAATTTGTACTGGGCCCAACCCACGAAGAAGTTATTACCGACTTAGCGCGTAATGAATTAAGCAGCTACAAACAGTTGCCAATGAACTTCTACCAAATTCAAACCAAATTCCGTGACGAAATTCGCCCACGCTTTGGTGTCATGCGCTCACGTGAGTTCATCATGAAAGACGCCTATTCCTTTCATGCCAGCCACGAATCGCTGCAAGAAACTTATGACCTGATGCACGCCACCTACTGCCGCATCTTCCAACGTCTGGGCTTGAACTTCCGCCCCGTACAGGCAGACACCGGTTCCATTGGCGGCACTGGCTCACATGAATTTCATGTATTGGCCGACAGCGGCGAAGACGACATTGCCTTTTCTGACAGCAGCGACTACGCCGCCAACACTGAAATGGCTGAAGCATTAGCGCCTGCGCACACCCGTGCTGCCGCCAGTGCAGCCATGGCTAAAGTGTCCACTCCAACACAAACCGCCTGTGCCGATGTGGCCGCATTGTTAGGCATAGACTTAAGCCAAACGGTAAAAGCCATTGCGGTGATGGCACCTGTACCCGATGACAACTCCAAAGCGGCCCCTACCCTGCGCTTTTTCTTATTATTGCTGCGCGGCGACCACGACTTAAACGAAATCAAAGCCAACAAAATTGCCGGTTTAAGCGGCTTCCGCTTTGCCACCGAAGCGGAAATTGTCGATGCCTTAGGCTGCTCACCCGGCTTTATTGGCCCAGTTGACGTGAATGCTGCCGTGACCGTGATTGCAGACCGCAACGTCGCGGTCATGAGCGACTTTGTCTGTGGTGCCAATGAAGTGGGCTTCCACTTAAGCGGCGTGAACTTTGGCCGCGACCTGCCAGAACCCAGCCTAGTGGCGGACATTCGCAATGTCATCAACGGTGACCCATCACCCTGTGGCAAAGGCACACTGCAAATTAAACGCGGCATTGAAGTCGGCCATATTTTCCAACTAGGTCAAAAGTACTCTGAAGCCCTAGGCTGCAAAGTATTAGACGAAACCGGCAAACCGCTGGTAGTCACCATGGGCTGTTATGGCATTGGTGTTACCCGCGTTATTGCATCGGCCATTGAGCAAAACCACGACGAGCGCGGCATTATTTGGCCAGACGCCATTGCCCCCTTCCAAATTGCCTTGGTGCCCATGAACTGGCCAAAGTCAGAGCGCATTAAAGCCGCTAGCACCGAGCTCTACGACCAGCTGACTCGCGCCGGTTATGACGTGTTGTTTGATGACCGCAACGAACGCCCGGGCGTGAAGTTTTCAGACATCGAACTGATGGGCATTCCCCACCGTTTGGTGGTGGGTGAAAAAGGCCTAGACGCCGGCACCATTGAATACAAAGGCCGCCGTGATGACGAGTCGATGAACTTAGCCATGAATGAGTTAATCGACTTCTTAGGACGGTCAGTGGTTCGTTGAAATTGGGGATGTGATTCCGGTAGCATTAGCTGTCGGAATTACTTCCGGGCGATTAGCTCAGCGGGAGAGCACTACCTTCACACGGAGGGGTCACTGGTTCGATCCCAGTATCGCCCACCAGAAATGAGACCGTAACAAAAAGTCACTAAAATCGACGTTAACTCACACAGACTCGCTGTTGGGCAAACGGAATACTTGCTTTTCAAATTATCGCAACGGAGCTTGCACCCCATGAAAAAAACCAACCTCGTTCACCTCTTAACCCTCAGCTTAATTGCCACACCAGTTGCAGCAAATACAATGCCTAATGGCAAGCCTTATTTATTTGGCACATTGGGTTATGTTCAAGCAGAAGACGAAGAAGACAGCCCCGGCGTTATCATCACCAAAAATGATGGAACCATTAATGTTTCCGTTGGTGCAGGCTTTGCCTTAAATGAATTCGTGGCGTTCGAAGCCACTTACTTGAAGTCTGGCGACATTAAGCAAGCAGCCATTTTCCCGGATGATGGCATTTCAGTTGATTTAAGCACGACCTTTCACGGCGGCGGTCCTGGCGTTGTCGCAACACTTCCGATTAACGAACACCTAAGCTTTTTTGTTCGTGCCGATTATTTATATTTGAATGTGGATAATAAATTTAAAGCTACCGACGAAAACGGAAACGAAGGCAGCTTGAAACTATCTTCTTCCGGCTGGAACAATGCCTTTGGCGCTGGCGTTCAATACAAACTTAACAACGACTTAACAATTCGCGGTCAGTGGCGCTTAACTCAGTTGGAACAAACTCTTGCAGGTGAGAAAGTCGAAACAGACCTTAATGAGTTTTCGATGGGCATTCTGAAAGCGTTTTAATGCGTTTGGCTTTCCCTAGTTTTGAAGCGTTAGCTTTGATTTTAGGGAAGGCTTGAAGGGTTCATGTACTCTCTTAGCGCAAGAGTTTGCAGTACAAATCATCCGCAGAATTGCCTTCTTAAGTTTATTTTTCAGAGTAAATATTCCTGAATTTATCTTGATCTAGATATTTTACATGTGCCGCAATTGCATGTTCTACATCTTTATTCATCATTAGCTCCTGCATTGCGACTTTTCCTACGAGTTCAAAAGCACCTGCAACTGCAACTTGACCTTCTTCCTTGAAGGCGGTTTTTGCTTGTGATAAGCAGTCTTCAGTTAATAGCCTCATAACCAAGTTAGCCAAGTGCTCATCTGATTTGTTTTTAACTATTTCTGACACCTTCGAATACTCTTTAATTTCAGGATGTGCTGCTATAGCAAAAAACATCCATCGTGCCATTTCCTTTCGTTCCTTACCGGTCATTGAATCTACCATGCATGGCCCTAATGACGATTCAGCCGCAAAAGCAGGGCCGAACGAAAGACAATTAACAAAAATAACTACTGCAAGTAAAAATTTAGCTTTCATGAAAACCACTTCCTATTTTTAATTTAACTACGATATTTATACGGGTATTCCTAACGCCCGCAGCACGGGCAAAGCTGAAGCGCAGCGGAATATTTGTCCGACAACAGCGACTTGTTAGCTGCTAACACGGACAACAACTTCCGCAGCAATAATTTGCCCATTTCTCTCTAATAAGTAACGTGAACCTTCTGCCGCCTTGACAGGAGCCTCTAGAATAATTTGTAACTCACCATTGCTACCAGGAGCTAAACCTTCAGATGCTGTCTTACCCTTGGAAACTTGCCCGTTAACCCACAATTTTACAGAGCCACCTTGAGTGAGAGCTTCAGTATGTTTTGCCTCTTGAGGAGTTAATAGATATACATAAGTGCTTAAAGACTTACCGGTGAAATACTTAACATTAGCTACTTTTCGTTTGGCAGTGGCTTTAAGCTTGGAGAGCACTGAATTTAAGCCTATAGCATTAGTATGCAGGTTAGGCGCAACCTTGATACCACTATCATGATAGACAGGTGCATTGTCTCCGCCCATTTCATACATATTAAAGACTTCACGAACTTCTAACTCTTCTAGCTCAAGGAGTTCGCCAGCATCTGCCATGCCCTCCAAGCCAGAAACATTTGCAAACATTATGGATAAACTTGGAATACCCGCCTGTCTTGCGATGAGAACATGTTCTCTAGTTACAGGCAGAGGACCTTGAGTAGCATCCACTACTATCACTGCATGGCTAGCATCCTGGGCAAGTGAGGCAACTTCGGATGCTTTGGCGTTGAGCTTTGGAGACATTATCTTATAGCTACCAGCCGAACATGACGTCCCACACTCTTTCAATAGCTGAAACCTTGCCTTATCTCCGAGAAATACAATGTCAGCATGAACTAATGGAGAAACAAGGATTGCGATTATTGGTATTAGATACTTTAGTAACACGATATTTCCTCTTTGGGACAGCTACACTTTTGCCTTTCCGTTCTGGCGAGACGCCGAAGAATTTCTTTTCAAATTGTGGCCCCCAGCTCTTCTAAGGTTGGGCGCCAATTTTCTTGATGAGTGACCCCAACCTCAATATGAAATTCAAGCTGATCCTTTAGGTGGTAAGCAAGAATATCAAGCTGTCGGTTATTTCCTTTCTTAACTTTCTTGTCTGCAAGCATGAAGCAGCCTCTTGCAAGACGAAAGTAGGCATCTACTATATGTTCAGCTGCATTCATATGAGTGCCCTAACGTTAGAGGTGAGCCGCACGCAACGGGTACTCAACGCGAGCGTGTGCGAGACTTGACTGCTTCCTTCAGATGCCGGTCGAATTTGGCGTCTCCACTTGCGTCATGAATGTAGATTGTGCCCGCCTCAGCCTGGAGGATGGCGCCCACAATAGCACCGCCGATCACTGAGCCTGCTACTGAAGGTCCGACGGGTTGGCCTGACACGATCAAGTTCTGACTGTAGGTGAATGTGTATTGATCAAGATCCTTTGTCGTGTGCAGCGCGTTGTCTCTAATGATGTAAAGGCGAGGAACTTCGGACTCACTCTTTGGGACCCACACTCCACCAAGAAACAGTTGCGCCGGAACCGTTTCGGTTCCACCACGAGCCCAGATGGGACGCCCGCTTCCACGATAAAAGGTGCCGAGGTCATTTTCCTTTTCCGCCGCGTAAGCACCGGGCATTAGGCCGTACTCCCAGCGAACGTTCAGTAGGCCTTGGAGTTTTACAAAAGAGGCGCGGTGAGCGATCAGCAAGTTTTCCGGCGTCACTGGATCCCGCAGATTTAGCGCGAGAGGAGGATTGGTTGCACAGGCAGAGACCAGCAGCGCAGCCACGAGAGTTGTGATTAACCTAAGCCGCATAGTCATCCGTTTCGTTGGTTTGAGGGGCAGAAAACACGTCGCCCTAACGCCCAAATAAGCCGCGCGAGCTTGCGAGCGTCGGGCGACCGAAGGGAGCGTACTTAATTTGCTGGTTATAAGGCATAGCGTACAACCGCATGACCGAAACCACCTTTTGAATCGTAGCCAGCCCAGACTGCTCCCCACAAATATTTGCCAACTTGATAGCCGATACTAGAAAGCCATTTCTCGGTATCCTTTGCACGTAGTTTTTCCTTAGATTCACTGAAATCATTCCAACTGCTACCGTATTTCTGAGGATTAGCGATGGAAATACTTAGGCTTTGAATTCTTGAATTAAAAAAGCAAAGACTAAAAACGACGGACTCTCCATTTATATCTACAATCGGTAGCGTATACCAAACATAGCCATTCTTCATGTCACGCTGATTCACATCAGGAAATGACGAAACAGTCGATTCCGACAGCTCAGAGCAGAGAACAATGCCATTTCTTAAATCAAGTTTAAATTCGTGCACAATGCTCACTTGCCTTATAACAGTTGATTCAACGACACCAGTCATATAACACGCCACTTATACGACACCCTCTTTTTGTGAATCTAATTCTTTATCAATACTTTGACTAGATGGGTATGCCCTATTAATTTCTTATAGCGACAGACGCCATATTAATATGATCTATACGACACAAATATGACCTCATGCCATGGCTTCAAACAAAAAATAACAATTTCGTAAAGCATCAAGCCGTCCCTTGAACTACTTTTCAACTCGTTCAAACATTTCTTTAGCCTGATCAGATGCCAAAAAATCACACATGACTTGACGATTCTCAGCCAATGCAAGTAGCTGTGCTTTTAGCTCCTCAAGCTGAGCAACAAGCCCTGCTCGCTGATCATCAAGCTGCTGGCCAACCTCCTGGCAGCTCTCTTTTGATTGCAGGTTTAGACGAGGAAGTAAGTGATGGATGAGGTTGTTCCGATCTTCAACCATTTTCGCTAAGTCGGTTTGTTTTTGCAGGTAATAGTTTGGGCTGCCGACAATACGTGTCTGCGATGAGAAAACTATTTCTTTGGTAGCAATATGGCTAATATCAGCTAATTCAGTTATCGCTTTTGACGGATCAATCAGCTCCAAATACTGACCGACCAGCTGCCCCATTGTTTGCTTATGTACTCGATCAGTATTTAGCTTTTGTGCACGCGCTAACTGAGTAAGAAAACCCGTTAACGAGCTTTGAGACACCATCAGTTTTAATAGTGACTCCACTTGTTGAATGATGAACAAGTTCCTACCAATCTTCCTAAGAACTTCATCTGCACTTTCATCTTGATACATGTATTACTAACTCAGATAGACGAATGCCTGCAAAACGGCATTGATGATATATTCGATTTTCAATCACCAGCTAGCCAATAAAACACTCTTAAAGCTCAAAAATTCTCTGAAATTTTAAGGCTGTGTTTCTAGGTGACTCCTTTGTCCGCAAATACCAAATACCTTCATGCAAAGTTAGGCGCAGTCGGCCAGAACAACTTGTTGGGTATTAACATGCTGTCCTGCGCCTATCTCTCAGTAAGGCAGTTTCCACCCGGTGCTAATGACCACTCTAACTCAAGACCAACAGGATGATGTGGAGCTTCTTTGTAGCTGAGCACTGTGCATCGCTCAGCTTCAATCTCAAAGTCAAGATAGTAACTTTGACCAGCCTCTGGCACGAAGCTTGACCTAGGGTTGCAACTGTAGTTCACGTTGTATCCCGACGCGAAGTAATTGGCACCAACAATCAGCCTCTTACCAGCTGGAATTTTGGCGTAGCCATCTCGGTCTGCCACAAGTGAGCTAGGAGGAATACTGGAGTTACAAATCCAGGCACTTGGAGCCTTGAGTACATTAATTCGCGCACTTGGGGTGTTAGGAGGTAACTTATATGGCTGCATACTGCACCCAAACAGGAAAAAAACCCCAATCCCTATGTAAATATGCCGGCTCATCTAAATTTACCCCCCGTCGATTTCAATTCAGGCATCAGACGCGATATGACTTCTGAACTAGACAAAACTCCTTGTCCGGGTTCGTTCGTCAAAAGAATATAAGCAAACGTCATTGGCTTACCTCCCACGGTCGAAACAGCGCGTTCAGAGACTCGATGATCTGAAATAGCGGATGGAATACTCGAGTACAAAATAAAATATTTACTACCCTCTCGCTTTGCTACTTCAGCACACCGGTAAAGCAAATAAACACCAACTTTTTCATTCGAAATGAATCCATTTCCATTGAAACCAACTTTAATTAGCCGTCCAGGCCCCTTTTCATCCCAGTATCCTCCAGTGAAGCCAAGGATTGGGTTCGTCGCACTATGATAGCCAGTCGCACAACCACAGAGCGCGAGCGTTGTTACAATCACAACAATCTTGCAAAACTTATTCATCAACTCCCCCTCAATTTAAGAATGGCGACAGACTGCTGTATATGACGGATTTAAGCACTTGATCCACTACCCACTAATTCAGCGGAAGCTCCGCAAGTCGATGTAAAAGCAGCTCAATGTTTTTTCGAATGGCGCCTTCGTTTGCCAGGCGCAACCTCTTAACAGCAACCATTGAATCGCTAGCCGTTGCGGTATGAGAGCTGGTAATAACTTGGTTCATCAACTCTTGACCGGACGCTCTATTTTTTAATACGTAATTAACGTCAGCTCGCACCATAAGGTCGAGCCCAAATAGCGGCTGATTGAGCCTGACTAATGAGGGGTATAGAACGTATTTTGCATTACTTGCGGCAAGCACACTGTTATTTGCCAGAGTGTCTTTGAGTGCACTTTCAAAATCTTTGGAGCCTACTTGTGATGTCCAAAGCGGGTTAGTCGCTTTGCCACCAGCGGCTGGAGCAACAGTAATACTGTCGGCCATACGCACTTTAAGCGAATCGATGGTCTTGGTGCTTGTCATACCCGCGACGGTGGCGCCACTTGCACATCCTTGTAAATAAAGTACAGAAATAACAAAACCAACAATGGTTAGTAGTTTTTTCATCAGCAAAGTCCTTTTGCAAAGTTAAGTTGTCGTCTGTCGCCAAGCGCCAGAATATCAATTGGAAAAGTTTTAATAAAGTGGATTTTATAGAGTTAACTGCAGAGTTGGAGGGTCATCATAAACGCATCTCCTTCACGATTTTCCCGTCCTTCATGATCACAACAAAGTTCGTAGCAGGGTTGGCTAATAAATCGATATTGGCAATCGGATCACCGTTAATCAAAATCAGATCGGCCAGTGCACCTTCTTGAACTACCCCCAGTTTTCCGGTGTAGGGTGAGCGTGGTCCTGACAATGCTAACAACTGCGCGTTGTCATGCGTAATGAGTTTAAGAATCTCGGCAGGTTTGAACCACGGCTTAAGACGGAGAATATAATCGTTCTGCTCGATATTAAGAGCAGGATCAAACAAGAAGTCGGTGCCCCAAGCCAGTTTAACGCCTAAACGCTTTGCTAATGGCCAGATGAAATCTTGACCGACAAGTAATGGCTGGCGCTTTTGTCGTCGAGATTCAGTCATGCTGGGTGTGTCTGCCATCAGGTTCTGAAGCGATAACCAGACGCCACGATCCACCATCAGCTTCAATGTCTTTTCATCCAACAATTGACCATGTTCGACACACTTCACACCCGCCTCGATAGCTCGACGAACTGAGCGTGGATGGTAGGCATGTACAGTGACATAAGTGTTCCAATCTTCTGCGGCTTCTACAGCTGCTTTCATTTCATCAAGGGTGTATTGCGTCACATCAAGTGGGTCGTAGTCTGAACTAGTACCGCCACCCGCCATTAGCTTGATTTGACTGGCACCAAAACGCAGATTTTCTCTGACCGCCGTTAATACTTCATCGCGACCATCTGCGATAAAGCCTGCCCCCAACTTTTCGGCATGAGACATTTGGCCAGAGAAGCGTCGCGATGGCTCACTCGGTAGTCGCATGTCACCATGACCTGAGGTCTGGCTGATGGCTGGGCCAGATGGCCAGATTCGAGGCCCACTGTACTTACCTGAATCAATGCCTGCCTTCAATCCCCATACTGGTCCGCCAACATCCCTTACGCTTGTGAATCCACGAAACAACATTGCCTTCGCTTCAATGGCTGCCGTACTTTCGGCCACAGCGGGTGTCAAGGTTGGTGACATGAGTGTGGTTATCGGCATTGAGCCAAATGTCATATGCACATGTACGTCAATCAGACCTGGCATCAGCGTACCGCCGCGACCGTCAACAACTCGGGCATCCGCAGCCGTGATCTCGGGTCCAACTGTCTTAATTAGGTTGCCACGAACAAGGACACGGGTTGGTGCAGAAAGCGTTGAGTTAACGCCGTCGAATACTCGAACGTTCTGAAACAAAATGGGCTGAGCTGCTTCAGCTATCGGCAGCACTAATAACAACAAGAGAGAGGCTACGGATAATAGAATTGGATTCATGGGAATTAAACTAATAAGCATTAAGTGAAATAACTATATAAAGTTTTTTCACCAGCCAAACACTTATTTTCCGACAAACGTCATATTTTAGCCGGCCGTACCCTAGTTCGCACCCGCATGATCCACCACAACCCCCGGCGCACCCTGCGCCAATTGCTCACGCATCGTTTGCGGAATGGTCATTTTTTTATGATCACCCGCACTGACCATGACATAGGTTATTTCAGCAGATGCAATATGAGTCTGCGTTGCATATCGATAAAAGCTGACCTCCAAAGTGTAAGAGGTGTTGCCAATACGTGCTGGCTTCACACCAATGGCCAGCACATCGTCGAAGTGAGCAGGCGCTTTCCAGTTAAGTGAAAGCGCAATGACTTGGCTGTCGATACCCGTTGCAAGAATGTCTTGATAGTTGCCCCACACCACCCGCAAAAATTCCGTGACGGCCACATCGATATAATCGACATAGCGCCCGTTAAAGACCACATTCTGCCCATCACACTCGGCGTATCGCACTCTTAGCAAGTGTCGAAAACAGTCGCTCATAGCTTATTGACTCCAATCAGCCTGGTAACGTCTCTGGCACATCCTGCATTTTTTCCCATGTTTGTACCATCAGCTTCTTTGTGGGGCCCCAACGATAACCACCCAGCGCATCGCTTTGCTGTATGACTCGATGACAGGGAATTAGTAAAGCAATCGGATTTGCGCCAATGGCATTACCAACTGCTCTGGCAGCCTTAGGCGTACCCAGTGACTCAGCGACCTGAGCATAACTGGCCACAGCGCCGGAGGGTATTCTTAGCAAGGCACGCCACACCGCAATCTGGAAATTGGTTCCTGACACATGCAACGAGAGCGGACCATTTCTGGAGACAACACGACTGTTAAAAAAAGCGTCAATAACATAGCGCGTAGATTGAGTACTTTCTGTGATCAAACTATAGGGCCAGGCTTTATGCAGGTCATCCAGTAGCGCTTCCATGCTGTGAAAATCCATAAACCCTGCCCTGCATACCCCACGCGGGGTGACTGCCACAAACAGGCGTCCCAGCGGCGTGGAATGAACTCCGTACTGTATTTTTAGCTGCTTGCCGCGATCTTTATACTCACCGGGCGTGACTGCTTCCAACTGCACAAAATGATCATGCAGCCTTGAGCTACCACTTAAGCCGAGCTCATGTGAGACATCAAGCAAGGAATGCGAGTTATCCAATAACGCTTTACTACGCTCCAATGTTAGAGCCTGCAAAAATCGCTTTGGTGTTGTGCCTGCCCAGCGACAAAATAACCGCTGAAAATGATATGGACTCAGGTGCACGTGGGCAGCAATCTCTTCCAAACTAGGCTGGTCAGCCGCCTTATCCACAAGATAAGCCATAGCGTTTGCGATGCGGTCATAGTCTGACATGGCAGTCCTCTCAGACAGGATTGAACTTTATGGTGTGCTCCTAACCGGAACAAAAACAACACTAAGAGGTTAGTTCGAGTTTGCCGACCCGAATCTTGCTATGCATTGCTATAACACCTTGCACCCTAACCCGCCGCTCCCTTCCGCTCGAACCGATAAAACAAATTAGGCTCAGAAACGATAAAAATATCGCCCTCTGGGCTTAACGCCACCCCTTCCGGCTGCGGCACTTTGTGCTGCAGCCCATGTTGGCCGCGCCACAAGGGCAGCATGCCCAGCAGTTCCCCCGTCATTGAATACTCGGCAATCACAGCAGACTCATCGCTCAGCAGCAGCAGACTACTGGTGAGGGAGCTGATACTGATGGATGACAAGTCACTCATAAATAAAGCCGTCGAATACTGAGGGCGCCATTGCGCTTGGCCTATATCTGGGTTTTGGTTCAGAGTCATAATGGACATGGGCCACTTTTCCTGCACCACATACAGGGTTTGACTACGGTCGTCCCACGATGCGCCCTCTAAACCTAAGTTATCAAAAGCCGACATGTTCATGGGGTGCTTAGTGGCATGACTTACATTCACACTTTGCGTGTCAGGCGTGATGTCTATCCAATACGCTTTGTTTTTGCGTTCCGACACCACCACATATTCCGAGCCCTGAATATGGGTAATGCCTTCAATGTCACTAGCATTGTGTAGCGGAATAATACGCAGCACATCGCCGGCCAAGGACATCTCGACGGCTTGTGTTGGACGATTAGTAACACCCATAAGGGTATTTGTGTGGTCGTTATAGGTTAGGCCGGATAAGTTTTGCTGAATGCCCGTTAATGGCTTAGCTTCGATGCTGACTTGGTATTGATCCAAATGAAGGCTTGGCAAGTCTGGGGATTGATGCAGTTGCGTTAAAGAAACCCAATGGTAGGCAAGCGAAAGCGGTTTAAACCAAATGCCTATTAACAGCACCGGCGCTACGCTCAAAGCCCACATATAACGCCGCTTAATGGCCACCGTGTCATCTCTGTAAAGTAAAAATAAAGCCTGCCACAGCCTTTAACTAGCAACAATACAACTTGTGTTACGTTTTTTGGCCAGAGCCCATAATTTGAATGACTTGCCAGTAACTGGGTGGTTCTGGAATGACATGGCGTGTTTTTAATAACTGATGTGCTTTGCTTAATTTAAACCATGGGCAAGACGCCAAAATATGGTGCTCCATGTGGTAATTCACGCCTATAGGCGCCACCAATGCCCTAGCCAACCAGCCAGCACGCACGGTGCGGGTGTTTTCAAACATATTAATGTTACGAGCACAGGTGGCGTGTTCGGCCATGGAACGAATACGCATTAGCACCATAAAAAACGTTAGGTGTACCCCTACCCAACACAGGTACAGCCAAGCATGGCCAACAGCGCTCAACATCATAAACAGCACGATGTTAGTAATGACCATGGGCATGGCTTCACGCACCAAATGCTTTAGGTGATACCCCCACGACTGCCGCGGCAGCCATTTTACTTCGCCGGTCACCGTCCATTCCATCAAGCCTAAATCCATTAGCACACGGCCAATAAGGAACTTAATGCCAATCACACCACTTAAGTCGCGGGCAAATTTTCGAGTTAAAGAACGTGGTGAGGTGGGATAACCATCACGCAGAATTAAATCTGGGTCATCTGCCGTGCCAGTACGGGTGTGATGAATAAAGTGATAAGCACGGTATTTAGCCAAGTCATTCCAAAGGGGTCTGGCGCATAACCAATCGGTCAGTCGGCTGTTAAGCCATTTGGTTTTGAATAAGGTGCCATGGGCGGCGTCGTGTACCAAAATAGACAATGACAACTGCCGGCCCGCCAAAAAAACCATGCCCAAAACGATTCCCGGCAGCGCTAGCCACCAAGCAAACTGACTCACCCAGGCCATCAAGGTAAAAATGACGACCACCCCGCCCCAAGTCATCAACACGGCCCAAGCGCCCATCAGGTCTGAACGCTGAGTTAGCGCACGAATTTCTTCACGCGACAACACATCGGTCACTCGCTGTTTGGTGGTTGCACTTTGTGCAAACACGGCTTCAGAGCTTATGTGGTCAACTGCCATACAAACATTACTCAATTTGTTGTAAAGTTAATTTATATGTATGATTACAGCAAATGCACTCAGGAGCAAGGCCATGAATCAATCAACCCCTTCTTTACATCCAGATGCACTGGCCAACACCCACGACGTGTTCAACCAGACTCCGGCCTTGGTGGACTACAACGCCTTTGATGGTGATACCGCACTGAAAGAGGCCGTGGTACGTGAAGGGGCGGAATTTGCGCTAGCGGAACTATCAAGCTTTGGTGCTCGCACCGGCAGCGCAGAGGTGATTGAGTGGGGCTTTTTGGCCAATGAGTTCAAACCTCAGTTTCATAGCCACGACCGTTTTGGTAACCGTGTCGACTTAGTTAAATACCATGACAGCTACCACAAGCTAATGGACATGGCGCTTACCGAAGGCCTGCATTCTGGCCCATGGGCTAAGCCGGGACCCGGCGCCACGGTGGTGCGTGCCGCCAAGTCCTATCTGCAAACTCAGGTGGATGCCGGTCATGGCTGCCCACTGTCGATGACCTATGCCTCGGTGCCTGCCCTGCAATCCACGCCAGAACTGGCCAAAGACTGGATTCCTAAAATTCTGACCAATGCCTATGACCCACGTAACGTGCCGCATATGGAAAAACAGGCCTTAACCATCGGCATGGGTATGACGGAAAAACAAGGGGGTTCGGATGTGCGTGCCAACACCACCCGTGCTTGGCCACTGGCTGGTGAAGGTCCGGGACAGGCTTATGAGTTAATTGGCCATAAGTGGTTCACCTCGGCCCCCATGTGTGACGCCTTTTTAATGTTGGCGCAAAGTGCTGGTGGTTTGAGCTGCTTCTTAGTGCCACGCTGGCGCCCAGACGGCAGCAAAAACCCCATGCAGGTGCAGCGTCTGAAAAACAAAATGGGCAATGTCTCCAATGCCTCATCCGAAATTGAATTACGCGGTGCCTTGGGCTGGATGGTCGGTGAAGAAGGCCGTGGTGTGCCGACCATTATCGACATGGTGGCCGGCACCCGTTTTGACTGCATGGTGGGTTCTAGCGCCAGCATGCGGCACGGCGTTGCACAAGCTATTCACCATGCTGCCCACCGCTCTGCCTTTGGCAAACGCCTCATTGACCAACCGGCCATGCAGAATGTGTTAGCCGATCTGCAACTTGAAGTGGAAGGCGCAGTCGCCATGTCCATGCGTATGGCACGCGCCATGGACAATAAACACGACGAACATGAAAGCCTGTTGTTACGTTTAGGCCTGCCTGCTGGCAAATACTGGATTTGCAAACGCAACCCAGCACATGCTTATGAAGCCATGGAATGCATTGGCGGCAACGGCGTGATGGATGACTTCATTATGGCCAGGCTGTATCGCGACGCCCCCATTAATGCCATTTGGGAAGGTTCGGGCAATGTGCAGGCGCTGGACATGATTCGCGCCATGGTAAAAACCCCGGCGGCGGTGAACACCTGGTTTGTGGAAATGGCCAAAACCAAGGGTGCCGATGCGCGACTCGATGCCAGCATTAAACAGCTGCAAAAAGAACTGTCTGACCTGTCCGATATGGAATATCGCGCCCGTTCAGTGATTGAGCAAATGGCGCTGACTATGCAAGCCAGCCTGTTAGTGCAGGCCGGTAATAGCGCCGTGGCAGAGGCGTTTATCGCGTCTCGTCTGAGTGCCAAAGGCGAACATAATTATGGTAGCCTGCCGCGAGGCATTGATGTAAAAACACTCATCAATCGAGGCAACCCATTACAGGAATAACAACATGAGCCATCGCTTAGCCGGTTTTACGACACGCCCTTTCACGCTATTAAATGAAACCCGTGATGTGTTTATAACCGGCGTTGGCCCCGCTGTTGTTATTCTGACTGAAGTCCCCAACATTACCCCGGAAGTGGCTAAATTTGCCCAACGTGTGGCGGACGCTGGCTTTCGTATTTATATGCCGCAGCTGTTTGGCACCCCGGGCAAACCCTTTAGCCATTTAAGCGCGGGGCAAACGCTGGCGCATGTCTGCATCAGCCGTGAATTTCGTGTGTTGGCCGCCAATGAATCCAGCCCGATTATTGACTGGCTGCGTGCCCTAGCCCGTGAAGCGCACAGTGAGTGCGGCGGCCCCGGCGTGGGTGTGGTCGGCATGTGTGTGACTGGCAACTTTGGTTTGGCCATGATGTTAGATGCACCAGTGATTGCGCCGGTGTTATCACAACCCTCATTACCGGTTGGGCCTTTGCCGTCACAACGTGCTGGCCTGCATGCCTCGGCCATTGAAATTGAAGCCGCTCACGACAAAATCAATAACCACGGCGCCCGTATTTTGGCCATGCGTTTTGAAGGCGACCTGCTTTGCCCCGGCGAGCGCTTTCGTCGTCTGCGTGAAGAATTTGGTGACGGCGTAGAAACCATTGAAATTGCCGACCGTCATGCCAAAAAAGGCACAGGGGTGCCGGCCCACAGCGTGCTCACCACACACTTAATTGATGCCGAAGGCGAGCCCACCCGAGCCGCACTGGATCGCACGCTGAGCTTCCTGAAAGAGCAGCTAGTGACAATTTAAGTGCATAGCCCTAATCACGACCTAAACAACAATCGTTTGCCCGCCATCTATGGCCATTTTTTGGTCGACTTGATGCGCAGTCGTGGCCTGTCTGAACAAGACGTTTTAGCCAATACCGGCCTAACCTTGGCGCAACTGGCGGAGCATGATCGGCAAATTAGTGGCGCCCAACATTCGCTGATTTTGGCCAATGCCTTGCGGCTTAGCCAAGACCCGGGCATTGCCTACGAGATTGGTTTAGCCAGTCAGCTGACTAAACATGGCTTTATCGGTTTTGGCCTAATGAGCTGCGCGAACGTGGGTGAAGCACTGACGCTGAGCCAACGCTATTTAAGCGCCAGGGTGCCACTTTTCCACGTCGATATTCGTCAAGAAGACCAGCAAGTAGTCGTCGAACTGCAGGCGACTAAACCACTCGGCGACTTGTATCAGGCCGTTTATGACATGGTGTTGGTGGAATTATGTTGTATTTTTGGTCGCCTGATTCATGGCGGTAAAACACCTTCTAGCTGGTTAAGTGAAATCTGGGTGCCGTATGCCGAGCCCAACCACTACCGACGTTATCAAGACCGCCTGCCACGGTTTCGTTTTAATCAAAGCAGCCCCCAAATTCGTTTTCCCGTGACCTTGCTCGATATTCCGATTGCGTCGGCTAATCCCGTCACCGCACAAATTGCCATTGCGCAATGCGAACAAGAAATGGCGCAGTTAGTGCGTGGTGAGACCAGCTTAAGTGAGCAGGTCAGTGAGTTATTACAGCGCCACCGCGGCCAGTACCCGGACCTCAATACCCTCGCCCAAGTTCTGCATATGTCCGAACGTACACTAAAGCGTCACTTGCAGGCCGAGGGGCAAAGTTATCAGCGTTTATTGGATGCCACCCGTTACCAACATGCTTGCGATTTGCTACGCAACGCCACTTTATCGGTAGACGCTGTGGCGCAATCACTGGGTTACCAAGACCCGGCCAACTTCACCCGCGCCTTTCGCAAATGGAGTGGGCTGTCACCACGTGACTGGCGACGACAGGCAACTTCAGATGCAAAAGACGGCCTAAATTGACAGTTTTTTGGCGCAACTCACACTCACGAATTTTGTCAGCAGGCCCTAATCTGGTCATGACTTAAAAAGGAGGGGCTACTAATGAATGCCGCTGTAAAACCTGAACTGCTCACTGATGAGCAAAAATCGATTCACATTCGTGACACCGTATTGGCTGCTGGTGTGGCCTTACGTGAACGTCATCCATGGCTAAAACACCAAGACCTTATTGGCACCAGCATCATGGCTTTTTCACTACTGGGCATGATTGCCAGTGGCACACTCTATATTCAAGGTGTGATTGCGTGGTGGATCTGTGTACCACTCACTGCCCTGTTCGCCTCATTTATTCATGAGCTTGAGCACGACCTGATTCACCTGATGTATTTCCGGAAAAAACCATGGGCTAACAACTTAATGTTGGCATTGGGTTGGTTGGCACGTGCCAGCACCGTCAGCCCGTTTGTGCGCCGCAAGCTGCACTTACATCACCACAAATTTTCCGGCACCGAGTCTGACTTAGAAGAGCGCGGCATCACCAATGGTGTGCCATGGAGCATTAAGCGTTTCTTGATGTTGGGTGACAATATGCTGGCCGTGTACCTGCGTCCAACCGAAATGCTGCGCGCGACCAAGGCCTATATCAAGTCACAAAAGCCGGCCTCGGCAGAACAAGCGCGTGCCATGGGTAAGGAACAACTGCGGGCCTACTTTCCACTAGGTAATATTTACTACGCCTTGTTTCATACTTGGGTGGTTACACATGTGGTGTTATTAAGCGCCAATGCACTCGGTTTTGCGTTAACGCCTTCCGGCTGGTTTGCTAGCTTTTTGAATGGCCTAAATGTGTTTGCTGTGGTGTATATGCTGCCCAGCTTGTTACGCACGTTCTGCCTGCATTTTGTTAGCTCGAACATGCACTACTACGGTGATGTCGAAGCACGCAACGTAATGCAGCAATGCCAAGTATTAAACCCATGGTGGTTAATGCCAATGCAACTGTTCTGCTTTAACTTCGGCAGCACGCATGCCATCCACCACTTTGCGGTGAAAGAACCATTTTATATTCGTCAGTGGAATGCTGGTGTTGCGCATAAAGTCATGCGTGAGATGGGCGTTCGCTTTAACGACTTTGGCACCTTCAAGCGCGCCAATCGCTTTAGCCAAACGCCTGCATAACAAACGCAGCCCGCTGCTCGGGGCTGCGATACTTTTTATGGTTCATCTGTTCAATTAAAGCCAACCGTGGCAGCAAACCCTGCCCGTTTGCCATTTGAATCGCCAATCCCGGCCTAGCATTAAGCTCCAACAACAACGGCCCGTCTTGTTCGTCTAAAACTAAATCAACGCCTAAATAACCTAAGCCTGATGCCTCATAACAACTGGCCGCCATACGTAACATTTCCGGCCAGCCATCGATCAAAATATCATCCAGTGGCATGCCAGTATCTGGGTGATGCGTGACACGCAAGTCAAACTGAACCGCATGCACACTATGGCCAGTGGCAATGTTAATGCCCACACCCACAGCACCTTGATGCAGATTGGCTTTGCCATCAGAAGCGACTGTGGACAGGCGCAGCATGGCCATGACCGGATAGCCCTGAAAAACCAGAATACGAATGTCCGGCACACCCTGGTGAGAATACTGACGTAACAAGCTACTGGGCTGAATCAATTGCTCCACAATCGCGACGTCGGGTGAGCCGCCCAAAGAATAGAGACCGGCTAGAATATTGGACAAATGCAGCTCTAACGTTGCTAATTCGACTGCAACACCGGAGGGCTTAAAGAAAAAGTCGCCATCACGATGCGTAATAACGGTAATGCCTTTACCGCCCGACCCCTTGGCTGGCTTAATGACAAAACCATCCAAGCTTTCCACCAATTCACGGAAATGCGAAATCTGATACTGATACTCCAGCACCTGTAACAGTGCGGGGGTTTTAATCTCGAACTCAGCCGCAATCTGTTTGGTTTTTAATTTATTGTCGACCAAGGGAAACATCGACCGGTCGTTATAACGACCAATATAGTCGACATTGCGCTGATTCATCCCTAACACACCCAACTCAGTCAGCTGTCCCGGACTCACCCAGCTCATGCTTGCTTCGCCTTTTTCATGGGTCTAAATCGACGCAACTCACTCAGTTTATAACCGGTGTAATTACCCATTAATAAGATCAAACCCAGGGTGACTAAATGCAGCTCGGGGAAGTTAAACGTTAAGTGACCGGCTAATGGCAACATCATCACAAAGTACGTGCAGATGGCGACAAATAAGCTACCGGCACCTTGCACGGCCACCTCATGACCACCCTCTTCTTCCCACAAAATGGACATACGCTCGATAGTCCACGCCAAAATAACCATTGGGAAAAATGTGACGGTCATGCCAGTGCTATAACCAGCCTGATAGCCCAAAATGCTCAAGGCAATAGTGATAAAAATCACCAACAAAATGAGCGCTGAAATACGTGACACCAACAGCAAGTTAAGTCGAGCCAAATAACCGCGCAGCATCAGCCCTAAACCCACAACGGTGACAAAGGCAATCAAACCCGGCAGCAAAGACGTTTGCACAAATGCCACTGCAATAAGGACTGGCATGAAAGTACCGGAGGTTTTGATGCCAATCACAATACGCATGAAAGCCACTAACAATGCACCTAGCGGCAGTAGCAGCAACATCCGAAACATGCTTTGCTCTTCAACCGGCAAGTAGTGCAGGCTAAAAAAGCTCGACTTCTGCGGTGACATGTCTTTTTTTGCAAGCTGCAGCGCAGAAACAGTTTGACGCAGAATTGAGAAGCTAACCGTTGAACCACTGCCGCCAGCAACATCCAACAAAGAAGAAGCCCCTTGACGCCACAACAGTACGTCATCAGGCAGACCTTGCTCACCCGTATTCACATCATACGTGCGCCAGCTTTCGCCATTAAAAATTTGCAAATACGGCTGTAATGATTGACGTCGACGCGCATCTTCCAGTGCCAACCCTTCAGCCAATCGTGCCGGTATGCCCATATAGTTCAGCATATCTACCGACAAACGCGGCAACGACTTAGTCGCCAATAACAACTCTGCGTTTTGATTGATCAAGCGCTCGCTGCCTAAAATTTTGAGCAGCTCACGCGTCACACTCTCGGGCGTACTGGACTTGCGCTGTACTTCCTGTAGCAACTCATTCACCGCAGTTGCTTGTGGCTCGTCCCAGAATACCAAGCTGGCTTGTGGCTCTGCGTCACCCGCTGAGTTGTGCTTATAGTCGGTGGGCACAAACTGCGTTTTGAAATAAAGCGTTTGCGGGCCCTGAGCGTAACTTTTACTCCATTCGGCACGTCGCCCCTGCTGACTTTCAATAATAGAAAAACCGTAACCGGGCGAAGCCGCAAGCTCTGTGGTGTGACGAAATCCGGGTGGATTAACAGGCAAGCTCAAACTCGCTAAAACCGGCTCCTCTGTCGCTACAAAATCAACGCGCGCTTCGACTAACCAGACTTGTTTCTGCTCGCCCGGAAACAAAGGAATACCCAAGTTGGTGTGCCTGAGTGTCGCTAAAATCAAACCAAGGGCAATTAATATGAATACCGCCACATAAAAAGGCATACGTGAGCGCGTAGTCACTTTTTAACATCCGTCACTTGATCTAAGAGCTCGGCTGGTAGTTTGGTTTTATTTTGCTTACCGACGTCTACCAGCATAATGTCACGCAATACATTTCGGCCAATCAGGATAGGGAACGTCAAGTTATCCCGGCCAGTTAAGGTAAATTCGGCAACTTGTTTATGGCTACCAATGGCAAATTGCATATGCACAACTGCTCGCCGCTGAGCACCATCACTCGTCGATTGCAAAATACGCACATTACGCACCACCTTGCGCTCTAGCGTAACAAACTTTTCCGCCCCACCCCCCGGTACGGGCAAATCAAAACGCACCCACGCCTTACCGTCACGCTCAAAACGCGTAATGTTGCGAGCATCAATGGATGATGTTTGCGCGCCGCTATCAATACGCGCGTCATAAACCAAGTTAGGGTCAAACAAGTAAATAGGCTCAATCTCGCCCACAATCATCTTGCCGTTAGTGCTAGCTGCAACAGGCTGACTGGCTGCAGGAATTGTTTGTGCTCGAACAGCAGCTGCGGCTAGGGCATTTTGTCGATTCGCAATTTGCTTCAACGTTTGCTCAAGACCTTCTAGCAAACCCTGCATCTGAGCATTTTGCTCTTGCAACATCAGCATCTCGACACTTTGATCTAACAACTGCTGTTCAATACGTGACACATCAGCAGGTTCTACGTGTTGTACAGTCGGAATTGCACAAGCACTTAAAAGTAACGTTAAAACAAAAACTTGCAGCTTAAACAACATGTTTGATCCAGACTAATAGTTGGTAAAATTTCTAAACGGTTATGAAAAGCAATTGGTGTACGTGGTAGGACTAACAGGCATAACGTACACTCTAGACTCAAGCTCACCCACCTTAACAGAGCACAGCCGGACACCCAAACTCGTAATGCCCTCTCCAAGATATCAACAAATTCATCGAGATACAGGCCCTTGGGTTTTGCCTTTAGGCGGCTGCGGTCAGTTTGGTGCCAATTTCACCTTATATGGTAGCGAGGGTGTCTGGATTGCTATTGACTGTGGTTTGAGCTTGTCACATTTGCCCGATCAACCCATGCAGGCGGCCGTACCCAGCCTGCAGGCATTAGAAAAACTCGATATTCAACTATCTGCCGTATTGATTACCCATGGCCATGAAGACCATATTGGCGCCATTCCAGCACTGTGGCGCCGTCTTCGCTGTCCAATTTATGCCACCCCTCATGCCATCCGGCTAATCTCTGCCAAGCTTAATCCTGATGAAAATGGCCCACGCTTGGTCACAGTTAAACCATTGCAGCCTATAAGCATTGGCCCGTTTTCGGTGGAATGGATACCAGTTACTCACTCCATGCCAGAGTGTCATGGCATTTATCTGCAGGTTGCAGGCAAAAACTTGTATCACACGGGTGATTGGAAGTTAGACCCTGCGCCGATGATTGGTGAGCTCACCGCTGTGGCAAGGCTTAAGGCCATTGGTAAAGCCGGCATTGATGTAGTGATTGGTGACTCCACTAACGCTACCGTCGCAGGCCATAGTTGCTCAGAACAACAGGTCGCTGAGGCACTTATCAAAACATTTAAGCCACTAAGCGGACGTATCGTAGCAGCCTGTTTTGCTAGCAACGTCGCCAGAATCTGCAGCTTAGTTCAGGCCGGCAGTCGCCATAATCGCCACACCACGGTGCTGGGTCGCAGTTTAGAACGCCATATTGGCGCCAGTCGTGCCGGCCAATATGTAACGCCAAACACCAGATTGCTCAGCAACTGGGAAATGGACTACTTACCGCGCGATGAACAGTTATGGTTGGCCACTGGCAGTCAGGGTGAGCCACGTGCGGCCTTAGATCGTTTAGCCAAAGACAATCACCCTGCCCTGTCACTTGAGGCTGGCGACACCGTGTTGTTTTCTTCCCGTGTCATCCCCGGCAATGAAGTGTTGCTGTCACGCATCACCGCAAGCTTTGCCGCACGTGGCATCAATATCATTGATATCGAAGCAGCCCCCGGTATTCACGCCTCGGGTCATCCACCGCAAGAAGACTTGCACACACTCTATAGCTGGTTAAAGCCACGTTATTTACTGCCGGTGCATGGCGAGATACGCCATCAACAAGCGCACTTGGCGCTGGCTAAAGGTATGGCAATGCAAGGTTTGCTGCCACGTAATGGCGATTTGATTTCCATATCAGGCCAGCCTTTTGTGGCGGCAACCACCGTTAGCGGGCTTGACGCCATCTGACCAACTTAAGCAACGGTGGGCCAAACAGTCTTGAGATAACATGACGATTTCGGGCAAAAAAACGATAACTCCACGCCCACAAGGCTGCGAGTGATGGACGAGATAACAGCCAGACTAAAACAGGCAGATTGGCGCGCCGATAGACTTCAATGAACACGGGTACACCAACCAAAACCCGGCCATCTGCAAGACTGGCATGAATATTGTCAAATGCCGCTGCACAGGAAAAGCCGGCTTCGGAATCATCAAATGTGGGCTGGTTAACATCGACAAAACTGAGCAGGCCTAGTTGGTTGCGTCGCTGTAAAAACTCCACCTCAGCGACACAAATTGGGCACTTGCCATCGTAAAACAGAGTGAGTGATTGCATATATGTCCTCTACAGACATTATCAATGCATTTTTTAACATCAAAATTATACAAAAGTTGCACTGATACAGTGACTAAGCCATTTTTCAGTGATACAGTTTTTTACGAATTTTGAACAAAACAAATACACAATAAGAATAGAGGCTCCAATGCACATAAAATCCCTTGCTAAATGCATTTTAATCGCCGGTGCTTTGTCACTAGCTGCCTGCGACAGTGGTGATGACTTAGACACTACTGGCGGCGGCGGTGGTAACGGCACCGGAGGCGGAGGTAATAACGGTGGTGGCGATGGTGGTGGTAGCCCCCTTCCTTTTGACGCTTCAGCGCTTTGTGCTATTCCGGTTCTTGGCCCCGTCGTTGTTGAACTAGCTGGCAGCACCTGTAACGACACAGGCGGTGACGGCGCTGGTTTACCGATCAGTCCAGCACAACTATGTGTAATCCCCGAACTTGGTCCTGCACTAGCTGAAGCCGCTGGTGCAGACTGCGGTGACGGTGGTGGCGATGGCGGCGGACTTCCCTTCGGCCCTGAAGCTTTGTGTGCCATTCCAGCACTCGGACCTATTATCGTTTCTCAAGCTGGCAGCACCTGTAACGATACAGGTGGCGGTGGAGCGCCTGATTTACCGTTGAGCCCAGACGCCCTTTGCGCAGTTCCCGGCATTGGCCCAGCCCTTGCTGGTGCGGCTGGAGCTGACTGTGGTAGCGGTGGTGGCGGTGGCGCCCCTGATTTACCAATTGGCCCAGAAGCTTTATGTGCTATCCCAGTCCTTGGTCCGCAGCTCGTTGGTGCAGTGGGTGGTGACTGTGGCAGTGGCGGTGGCGGTGGCGCTCCAGATCTATCAGCATTATGTGCTCTCCCTGTCCTTGGTCCACTGATTGCTGAAGGTGCCGGGTCTAGTTGTGGCGGTGGCGGCGGCGGTGGCACCCCTGACCTACCAATTAGCCCTGAACAACTTTGTGCAATTCCTGAGATCGGCCCTCAATTAGTAAGTGCTGTTGGCGGTGATTGTGGATCAGGTGGCGGTGGCGGTGGCTCTTCTCCACTGGCTCCTGCATGTGCACTCCCCGTTCTCGGCCCACTATTAGTTGGCCTAACTGGTGGCACTTGCAGCTAGTTTTGCACTAGCGCAATAAAAAAGGAGGCAATGCCTCCTTTTTTATTGTCTGCAAATTAACGTTTAAAGAAAGGTGTCCAACTGAGCACGCCAATCCTGTTTAATTTTGCCATAAGTCTTACGATCCTTGGTCGCTAAGGCGTTCGCCATATCCATCGCCACCGGCAACACCTGATCGCCGATTACTGCCACATCAATAACACCATGCTTTAATGCTTCTTCACCGCCCCACGCGGCACCTGTTAACGCCATTTTCCATGCAGAACCTGCATTTGGCAGCAACTTCACAACTGACATCATCAATGGTGTAAATGGCAGCTTTACATCCACTTCAGGAAAACAAAACCGACCACGATCGGCACGCATGACACGAAAATCAGCTGTAGCTGCAATCAATGCCCCGCCACCGTAAGCATGGCCATTCATAGCAACAACAACTGGCAACGGCAGGCGCGCCAGACGAAGTAACAAGGCATCTAACTTAGGCACAAACTGGTGAATCAAATACTGCATGTCGTGCTGAGCCAAAATGCCATCCAAATCAATACCATTGCTAAAAAACTTATCACTATCAGCAGTAATCACTAATGCTGTATTGCCCTCACTGGCCTCGACTTGGTCTAATGCCTCATGCCATGCCTGTACCGAAGCATCATTGAGTCGATTATCGTTATTCGTTAACAGCAACTGCCAAATCGCGCCATGACGCGACAGAGTAAGAAATGACATTAATAAATTCCTTAAAGATGAATGATGTGCCCGCTGATGCTACCCAGAACCTGACATGACTACCAGTACCATGTGGTATGTCTACATTTTGCAGTGCGAAAACAATCGCTTATATACAGGCATCAGTACCAACCCACAAAAACGATTTGAACAACACCAGCGCGGTAAAGGCGCTAAATTTACCCGCAGCAATACCCCACTGGCATTACTCAGCTATAGCGCTTGTCCAGACAGAAGCAGTGCCAGCAAATTGGAATATAAGATTAAGCAGTTGTGTGTCAGCGAGAAGTTAGCGTTGGTTACTCAGTGGCAGCAGGCACTAAAACCGCCTGAAGATAACCGTTAAGTGCAATTGTAGCTTGTTGGCAAATGGCATTCGTGACACGGCCTGACATAAAATAGGAATGCTTAAATAAAGCAAAAACGATTTCAGTACCAATCACCGCTGCGTCTGGGTCTATTGGAATTTGAACGGACGGCTGAAATGTATCAAACACCTCACGCAACGAATCAGCCAAGTTAACAACATTAGTTTCTTGCGAAAGATAAGTTTCCCGGCTCATGGGCCAGCCTAATACCAAAATGCTGGCCACAGGGTTGGCATTAAAAAACTCTTGCGCAGCCTGGACCGTAATCGGTGTCGCTTCCTGCCAGCACATACCTGCCATGGCCTGACTACCCACCCGAAGGGCACCAATACAATCCTGCATGCTGTGTTCAGCAATAGCCGCAAATAAATGATATTTACTAGGGAAAAATTGATACAGGCTGGCTCTTGGCACACCAGATAACTCAGCCACATCTGGAATCGATACTTCTTCTGGACCATGACTTAACAGCAATTGCTGTGCTGCTTGCAGGGCTTTTTCAACTCGCTCCTGAGTGCGCTGCTGCATTGGCTTGCGCTGACGCCCTGTCATAAGTTGCACCTATTTACCAGCTAATGAGTTCTCCGTTCCATGCTAGGAACTGGCCAGAGTCTAGCGAGTTTTTACTCAGCGTTAATGCTAAAAGCGACGTAGCGACAAATTTGGCGCTGAACAGCTTAGATTCCGGAACATTGCGTTGAAATGGCTTAGATAAGTCGGTGTCTGTTGTACCCGGGTGCATCACCAGCACACAGGTGTTGGGCTGTGTTCTAGCCCATTCAATCGACAACGTCTTGAGTAACTGGTTTTGCGCAGCTTTTGCTGCTCGGTAGCTATACCAGCCACCTAATTGATTATCCGAAATGGATCCCACCCGTGCTGACAAAGACACGAACCAACTCTGTGATGATTTCGCCAGTAAAGCTGATACAGACTGAGCCAATAAGATGGGGGCAAAAGCATTAGCCGCAAAAATGCTATGTAAGTTAGCCAAACGCATCTGCCTTAAAGACTTTTCCGGCTTTAAGTCTGGCCCATGTAATAAGCCGATGGTGTTAAATACCAAATCAATATGCTGACAGTGCTGCAAGCATTGCTGCTTAAAATTGGCCAGTGATTGCTCGTCGGTGGCATCAAGACTTAACAGTGTTAGTTGATCCACATACTCTTTACGTAAATTGATCAGTGACTGCGCTTGATCAGGCTGACGGCAAGCAGCCAGCACATGCCAATCACCCTGCATTAACAGCTCGTTAACCAGCGCCAACCCAATTCCTCGGGAGGCGCCAGCAACTAAGGCAACACGTGATGTATTAGACTTTATCAACTCCAAATCGGCCTGCTCCAGTTCTGACCAGTGCTAACAAACCACCGGCAATAGCGATATTTTTCATCAGCAATATTTGCTGCATTTGATCTTCACCGCCATGGAACAAAACCCCTGAAATCACACAAAAACCGGCTAACGCAGCAGCCATCAAGCGTGTTTGCAGACCAATCAACAAGGCAAGACCACCACCTAATTCTAATAAAATAACTAACGGCAACATTGCGCCAGGCACACCCATGGCCTCCATATAGCCTTGTGTACCTTCATAACCACCAATTTTACTGTAACCCGCCATGATAAAAATAAACGACAACATCACTCGCGCTGCTAAAGATAACAGGCCATCTAATGCAGGTTTAGCCACAATTTGAGCCACACCTGACTCAATATCACGCAATATATTCATCAATAAATCCTCTGTATTTTTTAGTGGCCACCATTACTAATACCGGAAATCATTGTCACCAAGCGACGTGGTAATAAACGCACACCAAATGCCATTAAACGAATTAACCAACGGTGAACAGACACTCCACGACGCGCTTTCAGCGAGGCATAAGCATAATCGACCAAGCTGTCTAACGATGACAGTAGTGGCCATTTGAATGCCAAGGTATCACCCGCGCCTGCCGCATCGGCAAAGCCGGTATCAGTAGGTCCTGGACATAACGTCGTAATGGTCACGTTTTGTTTACGTAATTCGTAATTTAATGCTTCAGAAAAGCTAAGCACATAAGCCTTTGAGGCGTAGTACACCGCAGCGCCTGGGCCCGGCATAAATGCTGCAATCGAAGCAACGTTTAGAATTTGGCCGCCGCCTTGTGCCGCCATTCGTGGCGCAAAAGCATGGGCTAAAGAAGTTACCGCGGTAATATTGAGCTGGATCATTTGGTTTAGACGCTTCCAGTCCGCATCAACGAACTTACCGAACTCGCCAAAGCCGGCATTATTTATCAGCATGTCGACACGGCGATCGCCCAGTTTTTGCACTAATTCAATGGCACCACCATCAAAGCCTAAGTCTTGGCCAATGACATCTGCATTCACACCATGCTTGTCATGCAGCTCATCCGCCAACGCTTGGAGCTTATCGACGCTTCGGGCAACCAAGATTAAATCATGTCCATCAGCCGCTAATCGCTTTGCTAGCTCTAGACCAATGCCGTTTGATGCTCCGGTAATTAATGCTGTGCTCATTTATGTCGCCCTCAGGTTATTTTTAATTATTGTTTTGGCACTTTGCCGCAAACTCGACAAATTTCCAATACTCAAAATATGCACCATAGTACAAATAACCATCGCCAAGCTCAATGGTCACTGGTCGGTTAAGTAAATAGTGCTGGCTTTTTATGACAACAGTGCTTACTATGCGCCCCGCTGCTAATGCAGTCATGTCGTGCCCGCCTTTTATTGTCGAACTGCCCTCGCGTTTCTCTCTCGGTGCAGTCCACTTGGTCTGGTTGGCGACGATCTAAACGTCAGCCACCGCCGCCTCCGTGTCGTCGGTTAGCTGCTATTTGCCTACTCACCGCGGTTAGTCCGCGAGGATATATATTTTGACTATTACATTTAGCGACCTTGGGTTGCACGATGCGCTTTTGGCCGCCCTCACAGAAGCCGGCTACACCGAACCAACTGCAATCCAATCGCAAGGTATTCCAATTGCCTTAAGCGGTAAAGACTTAATGGCGTCTGCACAAACAGGTACCGGTAAAACCGCGGCCTTTATGTTGCCTGCACTACATCGCCTTACTATGACACCCGGTGGCAAAGGTAAAGGCCCACGCGTATTGGTATTAACACCAACTCGTGAATTGGCTCGCCAAGTTGAAGCCGCTGCTATTACTTATGGCAAACGTCTACGTTTACGCACCGTCAGCATTTTGGGTGGCATGAACTACCAAGTTCAACAACGCAATTTGGCTCGCCCTATTGATGTCATGGTGGCAACGCCAGGTCGTCTGCTCGATCTCATTAACCGTGGCCAAATTACCTTGGATCGTGTTGAAGTGCTGATTTTAGACGAAGCCGACCGTATGCTTGACCTCGGCTTCATCGATGATGTTGAGCTGATTGCTGAAACAGCACCAGCTGAACGTCAAACACTCTTGTTCTCTGCAACATTAGAGGATCGTATTGCGACTCTGGCTGCCCGCGTTATGCGCAACCCAGAACGCCTGCAGATCAGTGCACAACGTGAACGCCATGAAAACATCACACAGGGTCTGTACTTCTGTGATGACATGGATCACAAAAAGGCGATTCTGTTAAAGCTGCTGGCTGACCCAGAAGTTAACCAGTCTGTTGTATTTACAGCGACTCGTCGTGATGCCGAACAATTATCAATTGAATTGGCTACTTATGGTTTGCAAACTGCGGCACTACATGGCGATATGAAACAGCCTGCACGTAACCGTACATTGCGTGACCTGAAAAGTGGTCTGGTTCGTTGCTTAGTTGCCACCGACGTTGCCGCTCGCGGTATTGACGTTGTTGGCATTAGCCACGTATTCAACTTCGACTTACCCATGGTATTGGAAGACTACGTTCACCGTATCGGTCGTACTGGCCGTGCCGGTCGTACCGGTACAGCCGTGAGCTTGGTTAACCGTCGTGACCGCGGCAAACTGCAACGTTTAGCTGCCTACACTGGCCAATCCATTCCAGAACTGACAATTGCCGGCATGGAACCACGTCCAGCACCTAAGTATCGTGACAATGGCCCTAGTGGTCGTCCCGGTGGACATCGTGGTGCGCGCCCTGAAGGTGCACGTCGTGATGGCCCACGTACTGCTTCTGGTTACAGCAGCTCACGTCCACCACGTGATGATTCACGCGGCGACACTCGTCGTGATGACAGCCGTCGTGACGGTTACCGTGGTGATGCGCCGCGTGCTGCTGCTCCTCGTGACGGCTATCGTGGCGATGCGCCACGTGCTGCTGGTCCACGCGACAGCTTCCGTGATGCGCCTCGTGCAGCCGCTCCACGTCGTGACAGTTTCCGTGACGCCCCTCGCGTTGCCGCAGCTCCACGTGTTGGTGCAGATGGCGAACCAAATGGTAATGTCGTCGGTGCAGCAACGCATGAGCGTAGTGCATTTGAGCGCCAACTGCGCTTAGACCGTCGTCCTCAGCGCAGTGGCCCCGGCTTTAGCGCTGACCGCAAGCAATCTCCAGCTCGTCCAGGCCATACTCCAAGTAATCGAGAAGGCGCTGCATCGAAGGAAGGGTTCGACGGCAGGCGGTCAGACCGAACTCCAGCTGGTCCACGTAGCTGGTCAAAGTGATATTGAGCGCGACCTGATCAATCGGTATGGATACCGGATATTGACCCATCAGGCGCGCACCATTCCAGTACAGGGGCTCTTTCGGCCCCGGTACATTGGAAATGATCACATTAAAAGCACGTAGTCCTGACGCCAAGCCGGTCATCAAATTGATACCGGCTGGCGCCATCATCAACGCGGTATAATTCAAAATCTCTGCTGGGCTCATCGCTTTATAACGTTCTTTTGCCTCTTTAACTGACGCTCGTACTACCTCAATCCGGTGTGCTGGATCGGCAATATGCGTGCCTAAGTTAGCCAGAATCATGGCAATTTGATTGCCTTCCGAACTGTCATCACGACGCAACGACACCGGCACCATGGAAATCAATGGCGCATCCGGTAAGGCTTGCTGACTGATCAAATAATTCCGTAACGCACTGCCACAAATCGCTAGCACTACATCATTAAGTGTTGCGTTAAATGCTTTAGCGATGCGCTGAAAGCGTTCCATTGGATAACTTTGCGCCGCAAAACGCCGCGACCCTGTAATCGGGCCATTCAAAATGCTGGGTGGTGCTTGGAAAAATGACACAAAATTGGGGTCGCGCTGTGACTTACGCGACACCTTCGCAATTTCCGCCATCACTCTCGGCATGGTCGCTACTTGCTTACCCAAACTACCGGTAAAGCGTGCCAGCCCCGATGCCATATCAACCGGACTAGGCAAACCTGCCGGTGCTCGGCGTACACGAGGCATAGCCCAAATCGGTGGTACATCACGTGTATTTACATCCGTGGATAAAGCACGGCTGCTCATACGCATAGCAGCAATGCCATCAAACATGCAGTGGTGCACTTTCGAGTACAAGGCAAAGCGACGACCTTGCACACCTTCAATAAGGTGCACTTCCCACATTGGGCGCTGCCTATCCATCAGATTACTGTGTGCAGCCGAAACATACGCCAGCAACTCACGAATACGACCTGGTTTAGGCAATGCACGATGACGAAAGTGGTGTTCAAGATCGAACTGTTCGTCTTTTTCCCAGAAATACTGACCAAAGCGCGAAACTAGGCGCTGATTAAAGGGGGATTCAGGCTCTTTAAAACTTCGCAAATGCTCAACTAAGTCACGAATATAACGAGGCCCGGCATCTTCCGGGAATTTGAATAACTGAAGCCCCGCCACATGCATGGGCTGCTGACGTTTTTCCAACCAAAGAAAGAGTTGGTCTGCAGGAGAAAGCGGTTTCATAGAGAGCCCTTGATTTAATTATTATTCGACCTCTAGGCTACCTCGGTGTTCAAGGTTTGTCAGTAGTAAAAAGTGACTCCAAAGTACCCGTCAACCACTGCTGTAATTGCACACCACCAACACTCAAACTCATTTCTAACAGTGACCACTCACCCAGTTCGACATAACGCGGCGCCCAAAGTTGATCAGGCGCATCAGATAACACTGAACGATAAACAGCTAACTGCTCAATGCCTAACAGTGACCTAACCATTAAGGTTTCATCCGCAGGCACTAGAGTATCTGGAGCAAAGTCTACTACCCTAACCTGCCAACCTTGCAATGTTGGACTTAATTTCAACCAACGCGATGCTGCCGACTCAGCAACACGGCTAGCGTTTACTGAACCTGTTCGATAGGCCAGCATGGCGCGATAACCGCGGTCAGATGTCCATTCTTTCAAGCAATACGACATAAGGTCAGCAAACTGAAGTCTGCCAGTATTATTGGGTCGCATACTATTGAAGTAGAACCCACGACGGCTATCAAAGCCTGCCCTACCACCTAAACGACCATCATTATAAAGTCTTGAATCGGTACGGCCCGACACACCGCAAGCGGCATGATCAAGGTTTAACAAATGACCATATTCATGCACTACGGTAACGGCTCTAAATGCTAACCAATGGTTGCTGTCGTAGGGCGACTGCACCGTTGGCACATCAATGATTGATACCGACTCGGCCAACATTGCTGTGCCGCCTATCTGTGCCACACCCACAATTCGACTATTAGGCGTAAGAACGGAGCCCGTAAACTCAATGTTATCGGGGAAAACGCCCAAGCACTTTGCTGAGTTAGCCGCATTATTTGAGCGCCCCGGCAAGGTTGCGCATAGTTCATCGACCTCATTTAGTACACGAACCATCGTGTTAAAGTCTGAGCGCGTTTTACCGCTTCCGCCGCCACCCGATAACACTCCTCCCAATAACCCACCACCACCTGCTGTTTGCAAACTTGGTGCAGCAAATACCGGGCGAACTTCTAGGTTAACGTTAGATACCGGCAACATCTCTTCTAACAAACTCGCTAACTGCCCAGGTGAGTCGACATAGCCTCTTTCCTCACGATGCTGTAAGGGAATGATGTAGAGCCGCTCGTTAATCGGAGCACTTACCTGTGGCGTGATTGTGCTGCGTGTCTGTGCCGCCTCGGCTGCACTACGCCCTTGATTATCGTCAAAGACAACCGTCATCGACATGTTAGGACGCATAAGGTCAGCAGGTATTGTGGCGATATATGCTGTGTTTAAGTTGTCAGGATTAGTGCTTGTTGGCACGCGATCCGGGCCTTGCAGAGGAATTGACCGACAGCGACTACCGTCCGACACTAAAAGCTCACGACGTGTGGGAGCCAAGTCTCCAGAGTTTGATAATAGATCGACACGAACTAACGCTGGCTTATCACCGACTAAACGAGTGGTCGCACTTGCCGCCGATTGACCAACTGTCTGCAACCATTCCACATTACTAATACGCAAACCGTCTTTGCGAGCGGTGCCCGTAATTGTTTGTTGTGGCGAGCATGATGTGGAGGCAGAAGCTGAATTATTGACCGATTCTGTTTCTCCACCACCCCCGCTTCCACCACAGGCAGTTAAGAGCAAAGAAATCAGTGCAAATCGAATTATTGTTATTGGTTGCATGGTCGCACTCTGGACAAGGCTTTTTAAACTTATGCCTTGTCCAGAAGCGCGATGCAATAGGTCAATTTCTATTCAGTGGGAGTCGTGCCAATTCCATGCCCTTAGACCGAACTCGCAGTTGATGCGGTTTACGTTGCCCAATATTGACGTAAAAAGGTCCAAAATTATCGGTCACTTCATGCTCTGAAACCACCGCACTACGTAATGCTATTTGGCTCAAGCCCATGTCACTTTCAACATCAAGTGTCAGCTCTGTGGCACGCAATGTGGCCGGTGCAAAACCTACTTTACGAGCTTGCCAACCATCAGGTGTCAAACTAATTTTCAGCCACTGATCTTGTGCCTGTGCGGCATCAAGACGGCCAGACGCATAAGCACTGCCCGAGCGATAACCAAGGCTGGCTAAATAACCACGGTCAGACATCCACTCTTTACCGCAGTACGACATCACATCAGCAAACTGAGGCTGACCATTTAGCTGACGCTGACTTGAGAAGTAGACATCTTTTACGGCATCCCAACCTGCCCCGCCACCTAAGCGTCCATCGCTGTACAAACGAGGGTCTAACATGCTTGGTGAGCCACAATTGGCATGATCTAGGTTAAGTAAATGGCCATATTCATGAGCAAAAGTCATGGCGTCAAAACCGATCCAATGGCCACTGAGGTAGGGACTGGTCACACCGGTATCAATTGATGAAATTGAGCGCGTTAACATGGTAATTCCGCCCACATAGGCCAGCCCAACAATTTGTGATGTGGTGCTGCCTGATGGGCGAAAGATTAAGTTTGATGGCAATAAAGCAACACATTTTGGCGCAGTACGTGAATTATTAGCATTGCCGTTTAAGCTTTGGCAGTGATCATCTAACTGGCTCAACAAAGTCTGCATTTGTCCAATCGTACCTTGATAGGTTCCACCTAAAAGGCTAATTAAGCTGCTGATAAGGCCTGAGCTTAGAACAAAGGGTTGCTGTACTACGACATTAACGTTGGTGACAGGATACAACCGTGTAATCAAATCAGATAAGTCTTGTGACGAGGAAAATGACCCTTGTTGCGTTAACAGTTGAATCGGGATGACACGAATCGTTTCAGTAATGGCAGGACGAATGACTGGGCGTAGTACACGATAAGTTTGATTAGCTTCTGCAACGCTCCGACCTGTATTGTCATTAAACAATACCGACACACTCATGTTCGGCTTTACTAACTCTGCAGGAATAGTCACTGAGTATGCCGAGGTTAAACTTTCTACATTGGTTGAAGCAGGCACACGGCTTGGGCCTGACAATGCCAAATCCGTACAGCTTTTCGACACTGGGTCATAAATTCTTGCTATGCGCTGCAACGGACTTAAAGGGTTAGTATCCGCCAGCAGGTCAACACGTAACTTAATCGCTTTGCCAGCCACCATGCGAGTATCGGGATGATCTGGATCAAGTTGCACCGTCTGTAACCAGCTAATGTCATCAATACGCATACCGTCACCACGTGTTCCAGACGGCATCAATGTTTGCGTAATTGGGCATTCAGCGTTAATTGTTCGGCTACTTTCATCCAATGTGACTGTTGGATTAGGGCTGGAGGTCGGGTTAGCAGTTGAGTTTGTACCTTGGCCACCGCCTCCACTACCGCCGCCTCCACCGCCACAACCAGCCAGCAAAATTGACAGTAATGTCAGTACCTTCCATGAACTACGCATAAATACCCCCAGAACATCGCAATTTTATGCACTAAGAGTGACAGGGGTATTTGCAGTGATCAGGCCTATAACGGTTGAAGAAACGTTACTAAAGCTCTCATTTGTTATTTTGTGCAAAAAATAGACGCTTACGTAAGCCTGATGTACGCATCGTGTTACGGTTTATCGCCAATTCCCAAACTGGCGAATAAACACAAAGCAACAAGCGCTGTTTAGGTCGTGTTACCGCGGTATAAACCAGCTCTCGCGTTAATACCGGCACGTCATAATCGGGCATCACAAAAGCGACTTGATCAAACTCAGAGCCTTGTGACTTGTGCACTGTCATGGCAAATACCGTTTGATGTGGCGGCAAGCGACTAGGTAATAACCAACGTAGTTGGTCAGGTGCGTCATTGCTTGGGAACGCTACTCGCAGGCGTTTGCCATCTTCGCTGCTGTCATCTGGCAGCCACAGAGTGATGCCGATATCGCCATTCATTAAACCTAAAGAATAGTCATTGCGAGTAATCAATACCGGCCGGCCGACATACCACTGCTGCTTTGGTGTTCGGCCATCGCATAACTGGTTTAAGCAATGCTCGTTAACACCTTCCACACCAAAGCGGCCCTCACGCACTGCAGTTAACACACGATAAGACTCAAAGGCCTTAATCACCTGTCTTGCCCATTGTTCACGCGCCGACTCGTTATCTTCCGGTGTTTGTTGTACCAACTGCCAATAGTCTCGATAACCATCGGCAAGATTTGCATAATCGACAGTCGCTACATCCGGTGCGTAATCAGCAATTGGCTGTAGCACACCATCGCGCACATCTTTTGCCAAACGACCAATGCCACGCTCGCCATCAAAACGATGACTTTTTTGTAGCATCAGCACCTGCGCTTGCAGACTTGCACAGACATCACCCAACACCGCACCGGCTTCAACTGATGCCAACTGGTCTTTATCACCTAACAAAATGAGCCGTGCATGCGCTGGCAAGGCCGCCAGAATGGAAGCAAACAGTGATAAGTCCAACATCGAGGCTTCGTCTATCACCAGCACATCCAGCAATAAAGGATTGCGCTGATGATGGCGGAACTGCCGTTCCTGACCCTGTGCACCCAATAGGCGGTGCACGGTCATCACCTGTAGCGGAATTTCTGCACGCACCTCTGCCGGCAACGGCAGTTGCGCCACCGCCCCGCGAATAGACTCATTTAAACGCGCAGCTGCTTTGCCCGTTGGTGCCGCCAGCGCAATGCGCAAGGGCTGGCCCGACTGAAAGGCCACAAACTGCAACAAGCCCAACAACTTCACCACGGTAGTGGTTTTGCCAGTACCAGGGCCACCGGTAATCACACTAAAAGGCTGCTGCACGGCCAGATCACAGGCTCTACGTTGCCAATCAATGTCCGTGCTGGGTGGAAATAATTGGTCCAATACCGACACCACGTCCGCGCTTAACGGCAATGCAGTGTTGCCTAAAGACGCCACCCGCTGACGTAGTTGTTCAGCGACAAAGTGCTCGTCACGCCAAGCACGTAGTAAATACAGGCTGTCATCATCCAGCACAAAAGGCTGACTGATGAGCTGGTCTGCTGTGGCAACAAAACCGCTGTTCAGCAAGGATTGCTTTAATACCGCCAACCCATGCTTGGCACTGACCTGATCATGCAAAGACAGGCGCAAATGGCCTTGTGCATGCTGCCAACTGGCCAGACCAGCCAAGGTCAGCGCAGTATCATCTGCCTGTGGGCATAGCCGTTTTAATGTGGCCATCAAGGCAAGGTCTAGCGGCCGTAGGTTTTCAAGTAATACCGTCATCACGCCGCTCCTGTGATGGCTGCTGCGCCCATAAACAAGGCATCAAGCTCATCCACTAATTGCCGTGGCGGATATTGCGAAAACACACCGGTATCAGGCTGACTACGTCCACGTAAATACAAATACACCGCACCACCGATATGCTGGTCGTAGTCATAGTTAGCTAGGCGGCTGCGCAACAAACGATGCAGGGCCAGCAAATACAGCGCGTACTGCACGTCATAACGATGGCTTAATAAGTTCTTGGCAACCTGCTCCGATCGGTAATCCTCGGGCAAATCCCCCAGATAGTTGGATTTATAATCAAGCAGGTAATAACGCCCCTGATGGCTAAACACCAAGTCGATAAAACCCTTAAACAGGCCATTCAAACGCAGTGGTGTGAGTGCGGGTCTGGGCTGACCTGGCAGGCAGTAACGAGAAATCACCGCATCCAATTCGGTCACATTAACGTTGCTGCTTTCCAGCCAGAACTCCAGCTCGACATAGAGCTCCTGCAAATCTGCCAAGGCTACTGACTGGCCAGTAGGCAACGCAAATGGCTGCCTTAACCAGTTCGGCAAGGCTTCGGTCAGTGTCTCAATCTGAGCTTCCCAACCGCGCAACTCACAGCGTATTTGCAGTTCCTGCTGTATACGCTGCATATCATTTTCATCGCGGCCAAAGTGGTGCTCGGCCGCAAACTCTAATAACTCATGCCAGAACGTTCCGGTTTCAGCACCACGTGGTAAGTCGCTTAAGCTCTGACTGCGTTCTTCGTCGACAATGGCAGCACGCGCATCATCCACTAGTTCAGCTAATGGCGCCGGCACATAGGCCTGCTCACTATGGCTCAAGGCGCTGTAACTACTAATCCACCATGACCGTGTTGCCAAACCAGCAAAGGTTCGCGCCGGGAGCAGTGCATCTGCTGATAATACTGCCGAGGTGATCGGTGTGCATAACGGGATTTCGCTAAACGATGCCAGCTCGGTTTCACAATAGGGTGCCAAGGGCACTAATAATTGCGCCAACTTTTCACGCAGCTCAGCGGCACCGGCGACATGGGTTTCACCGGTTAATAACACTGCCCACGGCGTGTAATCCAACACAGTCGATGCTTTATTGACGCGTACCGGCATCACCGCCGTCCATAACAAATGCCGCGCACGGGTGACACCAACATAAAACAGGCGCATGTCTTCCTGCAGTTGTTCGGCGGCAGCACGCGCTGTTGCATCACTGTCTTTACGCATGTCTAAGTCGGCGACATTACGTTGCTGATCATTGTGGTAATGCCGTACACGGCCATCCTTAATACCACCAGGCATGCTGCTAAACGGCATACACACCAGTGGATATTCCAAACCCTTGGACTGGTGCAAAGTGACAATACGCACACGCTGACTATCACTTTCCAAACGCAGCATGGCCTCGTCCTGATCGCTTCGGCCCGCCTCGGCAATATGCTCAGCCAAATAACGTATCAGGGCATACTCACCTTGCAGCTCAACGGATGCGGTTTGCAGTAGTTCGGCCAAATGCAAAAGGTTAGTCAGCGCTCGCTCACCATTTAGCGTGTCAGGCGACAGCAACCGCGCCGGCACCTGATGGACAAATAACCAGCGCCGAATAGCACTTAACACACCCTCTTGCTGCCAACACTGCTGACATTGTAAGGCCTGTGTTAATAAGGCCTCCCATGCCCGCTCATCAACTCGTAACTCAGCTAAACGTGACCATTCATAACCCAATAATGGTGTGGCCAAGGCCAGTCTTAATCGCGCCTCGTCTTCCGGGTGATGCAAGGCCTCTAACCACAGCTGCAACTGCTGGGCCCCGACGCTGGCAAAAACCGAATCACGATCTGAACCATAAACACAGCTAATGTTCCGCGCCTGTAAGGCCTGACGCATAGCGTCGGCCTCATAACGTGTGCGCACCAAGACCGCAATATCACCAGCCACCACCGGCGCCTCGTTGTGCGTCAAACGCAACTGACCTGCCTCACTCTGCGTTAACCAACGACTGATTTGCTCAGCACAGGCATTGGCCAAATAATCTTGTGCAGCTAATTTGGCGCAGCCTTCATCATCATTAGGCAGCAGCAACTTAAGTGGCTTTACCGGCAACCAACCTTGTTCACTTTTGAACTGCAAAGCCGACTCATGACGCGCGGCTTGAACCGGATGAAACGGCAAGCCGTTGGCATCTAAACCCTGCCTAAACACACCACTGGCAAAAGCATCTCCATAACTAAACAAGGTATTGATGGCTTCAACCAACGGTTGGTCCGAACGGAAGTTGGTATCCAAGGTATAACAAGGTTGCTGTGCCGATAAGCGCGCCTGCAAATAAGTTGGCAGGTCAGCCCCACGAAAGCTATAAATGGCCTGCTTGGGGTCGCCAATCATTAACAAAGCACTTGTACTGCCCTGCTCCTGTGCTGACCACTGACGCTGATCATATAAACGACTAAACAATCTGAACTGTAAAGGATCAGTGTCTTGAAACTCATCAATCAAGGCCACGGGAAAACGCGAGCGCAAACGTTGTGCCAGGGTCGCAGCATCCGGGCCAGACAGTGCCTTATCAAGCTGTGTTAACAAGTCATCAAAACTCAGCTCGCCAGTTTGGTTTAAGGACAAATGCAGTGCCGCACTCACCGCTTGTTGCAAGTCATTGAGCAAGGCCAGTGTTAAGGCATCGTCTAGTGCAGCAATTGAAGGGCTCACATCTATCCATGCTTGCACCAAGTCAAAAAGCGGGTGTGTTGGTGTGGTTTTGCCTTTATTGGTTGCACGCACCAGTTCGCTGGGCGTCATTTTTTCAAAGGACTTTGTGTTGCTGGGCGCGTTCGCATCGCTGCGATCAAAACTGGCATAAAGCTTTGTTCGTATAGCATTGCTATACATGCCTTTACTGAGCTGACCAGTGGTTACCGCCTGATCCAATAAGGCACAAACCTCATCACGTGACCGCTGCCAGCACTGATGCACCTGCGACCACGCCTGATCTATCATGGCCTGTTGCTGTTTATTAGCGGCAAGTGCTGCCTGCCATGACTGATTAGCAGGTCGACCATCAAAACAAATCTGCGCAGGGTTAGCTGACATCAACCCATCCAAACGACGCGACAGCTCATCTGGCGAGCCCAGCAGACCTAGAATTTTGCGGGCATCGGCGGCCGCTAATGGATAAAACCATTCCCGCCAGATATCACGCACCACGGCATCACGGCGGTCGCGTAAATCCTTCACTAGACGCAAGGAAAACAAGCTGCCGCTATCAAAGGCATGCTGTTGCAGCACCCGCAAACACCAGGCATGAATGGTGCTGATGGCTGCCTCATCCAACCATTCCGCGGCTTGTTCTAAGACAAAAGCCTGCTGGCTTAAAGAGTCTTCCGGATAAGCCCGCATGATCTCGGCCAAGGCCTTATCCGGCGCCTGTAGCCCACGGAAAGCCAAGGCGGCCTCGTTTAAGCGACTGCGAATACGGTCGCGCAGCTCACTGGCAGCGGCCTCGGTAAAGGTCAGCACCAAAATGTCCGGCGGTAAATAACGTTGCGGCAACCCATGCCCTAACACCAAACGCAGATATAACATGGCAATGGTGTAGGTTTTGCCGGTGCCAGCACTGGCCTCAATTAAGCGAATGCCCTGTAAGGGTAATTGTGCAATCTGCAGAGGCTGGAACTGCATGGCATTAGTCATGATCACCTCCCAGCGCGTCTTTGTGATCACGTAAAAACTCGGACACCGGCAGGCAAACTTGCAGAGCCAACTCCTGCAGACGCCCGTCGGCACTTAAAGTTGCAAAGTCTGGCCACAGCCACAGCAAAGGCAGTTTAGTCTTAGCGGCGTATAAACTCTGAAAGCCACCGTCGTAAACTGAAGCAGCCTCTTTCACGGCTTTGTCTTCATCAAAATCCTCGGCTTGCATGCCTGCATTGGCGTAGGCCATGGCAGTTTTTAACTCAAACGGCAGCGCATCAACTTGGCTTTGCTGCCAAAGCCCTAATACCGACTGCAACCATTGTTCTGCTAAGGCCGCCGACATGGGTGGCAATGTCACCATACCGGTGGGTGAGATGATTTTACTGCTAGCCACTAAGCCGCTAGCCGCCATCAACGCATGCTGCAAAAAGGCCTTGGTCAGCACTTTCCAATGGCTAATTTTGCCGCGGCTATCGTGTAATTTACTGGCAGTCGCAGACCACGCCACCATAGCGCCAGTTTCTGATTCACAGAGGGTGGTCAAGGCATGCTCAATGCCACGCCAACGCAATACGCGACTGGGCAACTCATGGGCCAGACGCCAAGCACTGCTGTCTTGCCATAAGGTGTTAAGGGTTGTTTGTAGTTCTGCCTGCACTGGCTGAGCAAACCCAGCCAACGGCCACTGGCCACTATGCAGTTGCACATCTAACCATTGGCTTACTGCTGCTGCATCGTTTACCCGCAGCAACACAGCCAAGGCCTCATCCACCAAGGCATAACGATTTAAACCATCGAGCGCAAACGGTTCGGTTTCGGTTAACGCCTCGGTCACCTCCGGAAAACGTATGCCTAAACGCTCGCGATAAAACACTTGCGCAGGAAGGTTTAAACAACGCAGTAATGATTCACTGCTGATGACATCCGGCAAAGGTTCGGGGATCAAGGGATTACGTTCAGCTGCTGCTACCGTGTCATATGCTGCTCGCCAATGTTGGGCGTAACTTACTAAGCCTGAGTCGGTGAAATAACGTGTGCTAAAGGGCTGCAAAGCGTGCTCAGTAGTCAGTGCAGCTAAAGGGCACTCACCATCCACCTGCCAACCACGGCTAATGTAGTCACGTAATTGCGCCAGTAATAATGACGGCGGCCTCAGCTGATTTTGCCGGCTATCACGCCCTACCCAGCTTAATAACAAAGACTCACGCGCTGACAGCACGGCCTCCAAAAATAAATAACGATCATCATCACGGCGCGAGCGATCACCCGGTCGTGCTAACGCGCCATCACTCATCAAATCAAAGTCCACCGGCGCCCGGCTGCGTGGAAATTCATTGTCGTTTAGCCCCAAAATACAAATGTGTTTAAACGGGATCGCACGCATGGGCATCAAGGTGGCGAAATGAATAGCACCACTTAAAAAACGCTGTGACATACTGCTTTCATCCAAGCGTGACAACCACGCTTCGCGCACCACCGGCAGACTGACCAAGTCCAGTCGCTGCTGCAAGGCTTGGGTTTCTTCTGACCACAGCACCAAGGCCTGCTCAATCTGGGCGAATACAGCTGCGGCCGGGTCATCACGGCTAATATCAAAAAAGTCGGCTAATAAAGCTCGGCAAACCACCAGCCAATCACTTAATGACCGCTCTTGGCGAAGGATGTCCTGCCACTTACTTAAAGCGGTTAAAAGCAGATGCATAGGGCCAAGGGCTGCCGCCTCTAACGGACTGGCCAGTGGCTCTGGCAAATAATCGGCAAACAAGGCCTGCCCTTCAGCATCCACAGTACCGCTGGCATAACCCAACAGCAGTCGATCCAAGGCAAAGCGCCAGGTATTTTGCTCAAGACTTTCAGGCATGCCCCACTGCGCACGATGTTTCGCATCTAATCCCCAACGAGCACCAGCCTGATCAAACCAGGCCCGCAGTGATGGCAACATGTCCGCGCTAAAACCAAAACACTGCTGCAGCGCTGGCACGTCAATTAAGTCCCATAACTCGACATTGGTACAACGATGGTCCGGCAGTGATAACAACCACTCCAAGGCGTTTAATAAGGGCGACTGGCCACGGCTGGGTTTGTCCAAAATCACAAATGGAAGCTTGGTAGCCTCATCGGCGGCAAACACCGCTTGAATTAACGGTGCATAGTCACGAATGTCGGGCACCATCACCACGATGTCACGCGGGTGCAACTCATGGCCTTGGCCGCGCGAGTCACTAATTAAGGCCAACAGATGATCATGCAACGCTTCAACTTCACGCAGGCGACTATGCGCACTTTGAAAGCGCAAACTCTGATCATGCGGACTTAAAGCGATGCGCTCACTGGGATCTTGCGGCAGCGCCTGCAAATCATGAATAGCTTCTTGTAGCTGTGCCAACAAGGTTGTCGGATGGTCGTTACTGACAAAAACATCAATGGACTGGCCCATAGCCAAGAACTGCTGACGATAACGGTCGGGCTCGTCAAATTGTTCGAGTCGGCGCAAATAGTCTCGCCCCTGCTGACCCCAGGCTAATAACAGTGGGTTGGCATGCTGTGACAACTCATGTTCAGCAATGACCGCTGCCAAATTGGCTTTGCGGGCATGCCGCAAACGCTGACGTGGCTGCAATAAATCAGCCCAGTAATGGCGACAGGGATTCACCACGGCCAGCACTACCTGAACATGTCTACCCAAGGCGGCTAATGCTTCTAGCACATGCCCGGGTAAGGTCGAAAAGCCCCAAACAATAATGCGTTTTGGTATACCTTTAGGCGCCTGTGGTAGCTCAGACAAACGCTGTAAAAACTGCCGGTGAATTTGTGGTGGCATCATCACCGCGGACTGCTGGGCTATATCGTCAACTAAGGCTCGCCATAACATCGGTTGCCAGCGCTCACGACCAGGCAAATCAGCCACTTCGTCCTTATCAACAGACTTGCGTAAAACATCATGACTAGCCTGCCAATCCAGCAGCCAGTCGCCGCGATAAACCATGTACTGGTCAAAAATATCAGCAATTTGGCAAGCCAACTGCCAATGCTTACGACCACCAACATCGTCACGTAAATAAGCGTTTAACGGGGCGAACTCCGGCTGGCCCATGTGCGCGGGCAGCAGTGCCAAAATACGCCAACGCAGTGCGGCTTTATCAAACGGTGACTGACGTGGCACCACCTCTTCACCCAACACCAAACGATAGGCCTGCCATAAAAAGCGCGCTGGAAATGTCATATTAACGGCAGCGCAAATGCCTAGACCCTCAGGCTCATCAGCGGCAATAGCGGCTTTAAGCCACTGCGCCATGCCGTTGCTTTGCACCAGCACCACTTCGTTTTCTAACGGGCCTAAGGGTTGCTGCTTAAGCAAATGGATCAAGACATCACGCAAGCTTTCCAGGTGATGTGCATGCAGAACTAAAAAACCGGGCTGCAACGATGAGCTCACGCCAGGCGCTCCTGCTGACTTAACCAAGCGCGCAGGTGGTGGCAAATCAAATCCACGCTGCCATGCAGCGGATGATCATCCTCAACGGTAACTAAACTGGCCTGCCAGTCCCGCGCCGCTCGTTCAGAATTGGCCAGTGGCACCACACTGTCATGGCGGCCATGGACAAAGTACACCTGCTGACCACGCAAGGGCTGGTCTGGACGGGTCAGTGGATAACCGGGCAAATCAAAGGCGGGGCAGAGCAAAAACAGACCCAAGACTTGGCTAGGTGCAAGCGCTGCGGCATTAGCCGCCACATAACCACCCAAACTTGAGCCGACAATATAGGCAGGGCCGGATTCAAGCACCGCCAGCAACTGCTGGGTGCGCCACTGAGGATCATCACGTTCACGCAGATCAGGTGCAAACACCTCAAAACCTAAGGCCTTCACCACGGCTGACATTGCGTTAATTTTAAGACCCTGTGGGCCACTTTCCTTGCCGTGCACAAACACTACGCGCATAAATCCACCCTCCTCTTCTCAGTGTCGCCAGAGTCATGCACTATGGCAACACGCTTTTTGCAACTGGAGCATTTTATGTCGCACGATGTGACCCATTTTTGTTGTTGGCAGGGTGGCCGCCCCGACTTAGCGACCTATCCCACGGTTGTAGAAGAAACACACCTTGAAGGGCTGCCCGAGCTCGACCAACTACAAACGGATCTGGAAGAAGCTCAACGTCGTTTGTGGGCCCATCGGCAAAAGGCTGTGCTGATTATTTTGCAGGGCCTAGATGCCAGCGGCAAAGACAGCATGATACGTACCATTAATCAGGCCCTAGACCCCGTCGCCTTCCGGGCATGGTCATTTGGCCGCCCCACCGAAGAAGAAGCTCGCCATGACTTTTTATGGCGTGTCGGCCACAAAATGCCCGGCTTTGGTCAAATTACCGTGTTTAACCGCAGCCAATACGAAGCGGTACTGGCCGAGCGCTTATTGCCAGAAGCCAATGAGGACGAGGAGTTCTGGCGTCAGCGCTGCCATATTCTGCGCGACTACGAGTCACATCTGGCTCGCTGTGGCACCACCATAATTAAGGTATGGCTGCATCAGTCAAAAGAGGAGCAGCGCGATCGCCTATTAAAGCGCCTAGACCAGCCACGTAAACGTTGGAAGTTTGATGCGTCTGATGTGGATACCTTTCAGGATAGAGAGCGCTATTTAAGCGCCATGGAGTTTGCAGTAGCCGAAACACACTGCAATGATGCACCTTGGTATTTAGTTCCGAATGATGACAAAAAAGTGGCACGTCGTATTGTCTGTCAGCTGCTATTGCAACACTTAACCATCTTGGCACCAGACTATCCAGACTATGACAACACACTCGATGACCGCTATCGTAAATTGCTAAGCAAAGGCAGTAAAAAAAATGACTAAACCACCAACCGAAGATCCACCAAAAAGCCCTGAGAGCTTAAGCCCGCTGACCGTGTTGGCCAGCGTCTTTCGCTCGTGGTTTGGTGTACAAACAGAGAAAAATCGTCAACGTGACTTCAGCAGCAATGACCCCACCCCATTTATTATTGCCGGCATTATTTTTACTGTTGGAATGATTATCGCCGTCATTATCGTTGTAAAAATGGCCTTGTCTGCTGCCGGAAGCTAACAAGCACGACGAAAGGTAAGGTTGATACGCTGCTCACCTAACAAGGGGTGGTTTCCTTTTCGTAGTGAGGCCACTCCATGAAAGTTGAGCCGGCTACTACCACCCCAAACCAGCGCGTCACTATGGTCTAGTACAATCTTTTGCACAGGATCGCTGCGCTGCAAACCACCCCACAAAAACAGCACCGGCAAACCAAACGATAAAGACACGATGGGCTGACTGAAGTCTTGCTCATCGGCATCTTGGTGCAAGGCCATTTTGGCCCCTACGGCATAACAGTTAATCAAACATACATCTGGCCAAAAGTGTGCATAACCGGCCCTTGCTGCTAACTCAACCGCTACCTTGCTAAACATGACTGGCATCTCAGGCCAAGGCTTACCTGTCTCAGGGTCATAAGTCTGATAACGATATCCAAGACGATCACTCACCCAACCCAAAGCACCGCAATTACTCATTGCGGCAGACAACTTAAATCCTCGTCGTGTTTGCATATGGCGTAATGGTGCCTGCTGCAAGATGGGCGTTAATGCATTCACCATTTTCATAGGCTCTAACAGCACCTGCGGCAAATGCACTAATCCCGAAGCAAGCTCCACAGGACAACCATTAGCTAACATCATATGCCTGCTTGATTTTACGAACATAAAGAGTAAACATAAGTTACATTTCCACGATAATTTGGCTATTGCGTATGTCTGTCGAACCATTGTCCTCTGTTGCACGCGCACGCATTCCTGTGCAAGAACGTTCACAACAGCGTGTAGCTCAAATTATTGAAGCGGCTGAGCACCTACTGGTCAAACTAGGACCTGAAGAAACATCAATCCCCGAAATTGCCAAATTAACCGGCATCCCCCGGGCGTCGATTTATCAATTCTTCCCTAATAAATATGCTTTGTTTAACCACTTAGCAGAATATTATTTGGGACAAGTTAGTGAAGCCATCAAACAACTCGGTGCAAGTTGTCATGACTTAAGTTGGCAACAAGCCACTAGCGTTTTAGTGCAAGGCTCCTCTGCCTTTTACAATCAGTCCCCTATCGCCAGCATGCTGGTTTTAGGGGGGCCTTTTAGCCGTAGCGCCTATATGGCACAAGAAGTCACTATCGTGAATATTGGGCAAAGTGTGCGCCAGCTGTTTGCTAACTTAGCACAACCCTTTAACCCACCCTGCACACCTGATACTGCAACCTATGCCGTCGAAATCGCCTTTGCCTGCATGAAGCATGGCTACTATGAGGACGGCTCTATTACTGAAGGCACGCAAGAACAAGCCACCCATGCCGCTGTAGCCTATTTAAGTCGCTGGCAATAAGCCCTTTTTGCTTCCCAATTAAGCTTGTGGTCTAATTCGCGCCTCTGAAATGGCCTGTGTTTCAATTATGTCTTTGGTTATTAGCCATTCGGCTCACACCCCTACGCCACCATAACGCTCGTTAGGTCGCCTCGTTTTTATCGCTATGTCTGCGTTTTACTTAAACGTGTCAGATAGCACGCATTGTCATATCAGTACTCAGGAAATCTTTTATGCAGTCCTCATTTAAGCAGGCTTGGTTGTCAAATATTCGTGGCGACGTGCTCGCCGGCATTGTGGTTGCTTTAGCTTTGATCCCCGAAGCCATTGCCTTTTCTATTATTGCGGGAGTCGACCCTAAAGTCGGTTTGTATGCCTCGTTCTGTATTGCCGTGGTCATCTCAATTGTCGGCGGACGCCCTGGCATGATTTCAGCCGCGACCGGCGCCATGGCCCTGCTCATGGTCACTTTGGTAAAAGAACATGGTCTAGAGTATTTGCTTGCAGCGACCATACTCTGTGGTTTTCTACAAATTTTTGCCGGCTTTTTACGCCTTGGTGAACTGATGCGATTTGTGTCGCGCTCAGTGGTCACTGGTTTTGTGAATGCCTTGGCCATTCTAATTTTCTTAGCACAATTACCCGAGCTGACTAATGTCACATGGCATGTCTACGCCATGACAGCAGGCGGCTTAGGCATTATCTATTTATTCCCGCTGTTGCCAAAAATTGGCCAAGTTATTCCATCACCACTGGTTTGCATTGTGGTTTTAACTGCGCTGGCTTTGGCGGTTGGCATAGATATTCGCACCGTTGGTGATATGGGTGAACTACCAGACACACTGCCTATTTTCCTTTGGCCAGAAGTTCCACTTAACATGGAAACCCTGTTAATCATCTTGCCTTATTCTGCAGCACTGGCCGTAGTCGGTTTACTCGAATCCATGATGACTGCCACTATTGTTGATGACTTAACCGATACCAGCAGTGATAAAAACCGTGAGTGCAAAGGCCAAGGCATTGCCAACATCGGCGCCGGCTTAATGGGCGGCATGGCAGGCTGTGCCATGATTGGCCAGTCCATCATCAATGTTAAATCTGGTGGTCGTACCCGCTTATCCTGTATGACAGCCGGTGTCCTTTTACTGTTAATGGTGGTTTATTTAAGCGAGTGGGTGTCAAAAATTCCAATGGCCGCGCTAGTGGCCGTGATGATTATGGTATCGATTGGCACCTTTAACTGGGGCTCAGTTCGTCACCTGAAAAAGACACCGTTGTCATCCAATATTGTCATGATTGCTACCGTTGCTGTTGTTGTTTATACACACAACCTTGCTTATGGCGTGTTTGTCGGCGTATTGTTAGCTGCTCTATTCTTTGCCAATAAAATTGCCCACTACCTCTATGTGGAAAGCACGTTAAGCAGTGATGGCAGCAAGCGCACTTATCATGTTATTGGCCAAGTCTTTTTCCCTTCATCAGAAAAGTTCATTAACAGCTTTGACTTCAAAGAGGCCATTGATCGTGTGGTCATTGACCTCACCCGAGCACATTTTTGGGATGTCACTTCAGTGGCGGCTTTGGATAAAGTGGTTATTAAGTTACGACGTGATGGTACGGTAGTCGATATTCTAGGCCTCAATGAAGCCAGCTCGACCATTGTTGATCGCTTTGGCGTGCATGATAAGCCGGATGCAGCCGACCGCTTAATCGGCCATTAGTTTAGGAGAAAATAAATGACTTCTATCTATGCCTGTATTGATGGATCACCCGCCGCCGTATCAGTCTGTGACTACGCCGCTTGGGCTGCTGCTAAATTGTCTGCGCCCATTACCTTACTACATGTGCTTGACCATCAAGCCTACCCGGTTAATACCGATGTCAGTGGCAATATTGGACTTGGTGCGCGTGACTTATTACTCGATGAATTAGTTGCGCTTGATGAAAAGCGTAATCGCTTAGCGCTGGAACAGGGCAAGTTGCGGCTAGAAGCGGCACGTCAGCACATTCAGCAGACCGATGCCAGTCTTAACATTACCCAGCGTCAACGCCATGGCAATTTAGTTGAAACGCTATCCGAGCTCGAAGACGACATTCGTGCAGCCGTCATTGGCCGCCAAGGTGAAACATCCGGTGGCGCGCTAAGCCAAGTTGGCAGCCAGCTAGAAAGCATTATTCGCACCCTGCACCGCCCAGTGTTGATTGCTCCGGATGAGTTTCATACGCCACGTAGCGCCCTAATAGCGTTTGATGGCAGCGACACCACCCGCAAGGGCGTCAAGTTATTAGCGGCCAGCCCTTTATTTGCTGACCTTAAGCTACATTTAATCATGATCGGCAAGGACACCGCAGATAACCATGCGCAACTGCAATGGGCCGTTGATCAGCTCAGTGCAGCTGGCCGAGAACTGCAAACTGCGATTCGTCCCGGTGATGTTGTCCCTACCTTGCATGCCTATCAAGCAGATCATGATATCGACTTGATGGTGATGGGCGCCTACGGCCATTCGCGTCTGCGTGAGTTCTTTGTCGGCAGCACAACCAACGCCATGTTGCAATCAACCACCTCTGCCCTACTACTGCTGCGCTAAGCGCGGCATTACCAGTTTTTGAAACTACAGGAGGCCACACTTGCGTTTTCTGATTGCGGACAGCCAACCACTGTTCAGGGAGGCACTTAGTTCACGGCTCCTGCAATGGTATCCACACAGCACAATTCACCAAGCCGATCAAATCGGAGGCTTACTGCGCTCACTTGATAATGGCATTCACTATGACTTAGTTGTGTTGGATGCGTATTTAGATGGTCGCGACACAACAAAAGCATTATTCACCTTGTTGCAGAAAATCAGTTCCTTAAATTTATTACTGATTATTCCTCACCGCTTAGACAGCGCCATGCTTGATCTAGCACATACGGTCTCGTGCAGCACCTTCGCCCGTATCGAAGAAGCTCAGCAGTTAGAAAATGCCGTCAAGCTTGCGCTAACCAAGCCATTGCAAAAACCTACACTAACAACGGCTTATTTACCGCCGGAATCAATTGACCCTCGCGACCAGCTTATCGAGAGCTTTCCTCCTCAACGTCTTGCCGTATTACGCCAAGTTTTACGGGGACACACCAACAAGCACATTGCTGAACGTTTAAATATTGTCGAAGCTACCGTTAAGAGCCATGTTTCAAGCATCATGAAGCAGCTTAATGTACATAACCGAACGCAAATTTTGGTGGTGCTAAAAGACTATGAATTTGTTTAATGCCTAATTGACCTGCACTGCTTAACAGCAGATTCTGATATTGAATTATCAGTTATTTCCGTTTGAGGAAGTCATCATGGGCAACACAATGCGCGTACTCATGACTATTGTCATGACGTTTGGCACCAACTTTGCAGCAGCAAACACTAGTGAATTAGCCACCGCCACATTTGCCACCGGATGCTTTTGGTGTACTGAAGCAGACTTTGAAAAAATACCCGGCGTGGTATCTGCAATATCCGGTTATACCGGTGGTAAAACCACCAACCCCACCTATTCACAAATCTCTAGCGGCAAAACCGGTCATGTTGAAGCCGTACAAGTTCGTTATCGCCCCAGCCAAGTTAGTTATGAGAGTTTATTAGCCACATTTTGGGCCACTCATGATTATTTAGATGGTGATGGACAGTTCTGTGATCGTGGCAGCCAATATGCGCCTGCATTATTTACCCATACTGAAGCGCAAACTAAAGCAGCCCAGCTCAGTAAAGAAGCACTACAACAACGGCTAAATCAACCGATTGCCACCCGTATTTTACCAGCTGTGAAGTTTTATCCCGCCGAGGAGTATCACCAAGATTATGCCAAGCGTAATAGTGTCCGTTATCAGTATTACCGACTATCTTGTGGGCGAGATGCACGAATTAGAACCTTATCGAAAGCATTAAAGTAGGCATAAAAAAACGCCGGCCCCACGAGTAGGACCGGCGTTTTATAAAGATTAGATTTCTAAATCTTTTAGTGTCTTACCTGATGACAAGGCAGCAGCAACCCATAATGGCTGACGTCCACGGCCTGTCCATGTTTGGTTGGCATCAGCCGGATTACGATACTTAGCTGCAACTTTGTTTTTTGGCTTGTTTGCTTTAGATGACTTACCGCTAGCTTCAGCGAGTAACTCATCAAGCTCAACGCCATTATCACGTGCCAGCTTCTGTAAGTCGGCTAATAAATTCTTACGCGCGATAGCTTTCTTGCGAACAATTTCATCCTGAATTTGCACTGCAAGGGCTTCCAGCTCGCTGACACTAAGTGAGACCAAATTAACGGACATGGTAATCCCTCGGGTTATTGATTTATGGGGCAGTTAACTTAATACATATATATTTAATATGCAATTATGCTGACCGAATTAATCATGTTATTTAAATTAACCTTTCACTTTTCCTGATCGCTGCTCAATTTCATGCATTAATTCATTTCTTAAACCCAACATAAATACAATTTCAGCCGTGACAAATAATGGTCCAATGGCTAATCCTGACAAATCATCAACAAATGCAGGCTTTTTACCCTCGTAATAATGACCTACAAACTGAATAATCCAACCCACAACAAAACCACCTAGGCCAAAAATTAACCAGTACATGGTTGATAATGATGCGGCCCATTGCGCAAATACTAAGGTTGCCGCCATTAATACCGACATAATTAAGCCAAACATCAATTCAAGGCGCAGATAAAATAATGCACTAACCAACAGCACGACCGTAGCCGCTGATAGGGGAAAACCAGCGACATCAATTGATGGACGAGCTAATAAGGCTGCTAACGACAGTACAATCATGGGCACCCCCACTAAGTGAGTCCAAATATTGCGCTGATCGCGGTGGTATAAAGCGTATTGCGACAGATGGTCAGTTAGGGTTTTCATTCGAGTTCTCCGACGTTTGATATCCGAATCATGGTTCAGAGCCGAACGTAGCGCTGTCGCCTAGACGACAGAACCTACAATTTCTTTTAGACGCGCTAAGCTTTTGACCTCAATGGCGCCGCGCTGAAGCTGAATAACCCCATCAACTTCCATTTGCTTTAATAATTGATTTACGGTTTGTCGCGATATTGCCAACATTTGGCCAAGCTGCTCTTGTGGCACACGAATAATCCGCTTGCTACTCCCCTCTAGACCATCGATCCCTTGGGTCATAATCAATAAACGCTGAGCCAGACGAACTTGCAATGATGCCAACGACACCGCTTCCATCGCGGTAAACGCTAGGCGAATTTTCTGGCTTAATAACACACCAAATTCACGCCACCACTCGGGGTGCGCTTGCAGCAGTGTTGCTAGGTACTGACCACGAATATGCAACACCGTTGCTGGCTCATCAGCCCAGGCATCATGCGTTCTGGCTTGGCCATCAAATAAGGCAATCTCACCAAACCACGTTGGCGCATCAATAATGGCCAAAATGGCTTCTTTACCACTAGCCGCTGTGCCCGTCAGTTTAATGGCCCCCTCAACAACACAGTACAGGCCGTCAGACTCATCACCACGCGCAAATAAGCGCTCCTTGGCGCCCAGGCGACATTCATTCGCCGCACTTAGCAACGCTTCTTGCAACATGGCTGGCAGGGTCTTAAACCAGCTGCCGGAACGCACGACAGCACTGTATTTAGTCATCACGTCAACTCAACTTAGCCAGAGCGTTCGCGATAGGCGCCAACACCTGCTCTGATACCGCAGGATGAACACGATTTTCGGGGTAACAGCGCACCAAACTAATATGGTCAATGGCCAAGGTGCGCGGCAAGGCAATATTTTCGACCAACATGCCAGGCTGCTCTGGCAAGGCATTACCGGCCACAAAAGGGTTGGTACCCAAGCGGTCAGCATGCGAATAAATATTTAACAAATGCTTGATATTGGTATGGCTGATTTGATGCCGAAAACGCCACTGTGCCGGTAATAACCAGCCTGCGCCACCGCGAGCAATACTCACCACCAACTGCACAGAAAGCTGTCGTCTTGTCATTTCCTGCGCCACTTTCAACACTTGAAAACCGCCCTGACTAAAACCAATCAAGGCAATTGGCCGGCCCTGCGCCACGGCTTCCTGCAGCCAGTCCGCAATAGGACCAATATTGGCATGATTACTGAACAAGCTGCTGTCAGCATAACCTTGCGCACGTACCCAACGTAGCAAATGGCGCTGCATATGTGTGCCCGCCAAAAAGCCATGAATCAGTGCAATTCGTGGCCCCGTATGATCTGCAGGCAGCCCGGAAAGCCAATGTTTCGGTGTGTGTAAACGCGCTAAAGTCATAGCTATAAAGTCCTAAATTAAGTGAGTCATCATACCGTGCCAGCGTTCCACAAACAGAACAATGAAACCATGCTTTGCTGACTACTCAACAACGGCTGACAAGGGTATTTTCATGGGCGTTCAAAGATAACTTCACCCCGCTGCTTAACGGAGACATGCTATGAAAACAGTGCACGGCGTATATGACAAGCCCCATCAACACTGGGTTGGCAATGGCTTCCCGGTGCGGTCACTGTTCTCCTATGAGCGCTTTGGCCAAAAGCTGAGCCCATTTTTATTGCTGGACCATGCTGGCCCTTATGACTTCACGCCCACTACACAACAGCGTGGTGTTGGTCAGCATCCACATCGTGGCTTTGAAACAGTCACCATCGTCTATGAAGGCGAAGTGGCGCACCGCGACTCTACCGGCAATGGCGGCATTATTGGCCCTGGCGATGTGCAATGGATGACCGCTGGTGCCGGCATTTTGCACGAAGAGTTTCATTCACCGGAATTCAGTGCCAAAGGCGGCAGCTTAGAAATGTTGCAGTTGTGGGTGAATTTGCCAGCCAAGGATAAAATGACACCACCGAGCTACCAAGGCATTTTGAGTCAGGACATCCCGAGTGTTGCCCTGCCTGATGACGCCGGTACGCTGAGAGTGATTGCTGGTGAGTACGCTGACCACCAAGGTGCAGCCCATACGTTTTCGCCGATTGATGTGTGGGATGTGCAACTTCATGCCAATAAAAAGGCGTCGTTTAACATTCCTGCTGGACGCAGTTTGGCCTTGGTGGTGCTGTCTGGCACCATCGAAGTCAATGGTGAGCATATTGCGCGTGAATCACAACTAGTGGTTTTTGAACAAGACGGCAGTGACTTCACTATCGAGACCGCCAGCGACAGCAAGGTGATGATCTTGAGCGGCGAACCACTGAATGAACCCATTGAAGGTTATGGCCCTTTTGTGATGAATACCGCACAAGAGATTCGTGAAGCCATCAATGACTTTAACAGTGGACGTTTTGGCAGTATGGAACGATCAAATTGAAAACTGTCGCTTTCATCCATCGCAATGACACGCGTTTTGCGGTGGGTGATTTTTCACCCGTATTATCCGTGTTCTCGCATTATGAACTGGGCAATACGGTCTCCCCGTTTTTACTGCTGGATCATATTGGGCCGGGCAAACTCCGGCCCTCATCACGGCAAAAAGGTGTCAATGCCCACCCCCATCGTGGTTTTGAAACCGTCACGCTAGTCTACACAGGCGAAATTGAGCACCGCGACTCCAGCGGCGGTGGCGGCATTATCGCGGCCGGTGATGTGCAATGGATGACGGCGGCTAAAGGCATTGTCCATCAAGAGTTTTTCAGCGAAGCCTTTACCCAACAAGGTGGCCGCTTTGAAATGATACAACTCTGGGTGAACTTACCCGCCAAAGATAAAATGCAGGATCCGCATTATCAAAGCATTACCACCCGCGACATTCCCGTATTTGAGCTGCCAAACAATGACGGCAAAGTACGTGTTATCGCAGGTCAGTTTCAAGACCTCTTGGGTCCTGCACAAACATATACACCCATCAATGTATTCGACGCCCAGCTTAACGCCGGTCAAGACGTCACGTTCAACGCTGATGCTGGACATACCGCGCTGATATTTCTGCGCTCTGGGCGTCTACAACTGGCCGAAAACGAAGTACTGGAAGAGGAAGCCATGGCCGTCATGTCTAGCCGCGAGGCCAATATTGCAGTGCATGCCTTAGAGGATAGCCAGTTTATCGTCTTAACTGGCGAGCCTATCCAAGAGCCTATCAATGCACACGGACCTTTCATCATGAATACACATGATGAAATTGTGCAGGCCTATGAAGACTTTAAGAGCGGTCAGTTTTGAAACTAAGCGCTTGGCTGTCACTAAAACCTGATTTCACCTAAATTTTTTACGATATTGGTTAGGTGTTAAACCAAACCAACGCCTGAAGGTACGGCTGAAATTAGACGTGTCGATATAACCCAGCTGACTAGCAATACTTTCTATGGAGTGACTCGTCTGCTCCAAAAGCCATGTAGCTCGCGCCTGCCTAACATCATCGAGCAACATCTGATAACTTGTGTTTTCGCTCTTTAAATGGCGAATAAAGGTTCGTGGCGACATATTTTCCCGCTCGGCCATGTCATTCAATGTTGGCAAGCTCGCTTCAGAGCGCAACAAAAATGATCTGACTTTATGGCTAAACGTACTCCCCGTTTGGGCTCGGCTTAACTGCAATTCACACTCACGTACCGCGCTTTGCAAAGCATCATCATCAGCAGACAAACTAGGCACAGCCAAACTGGCTGGGTCTAAATAAAAGCGCAGCTGACTTTGACCAAAACGATTGTTGTCACAAATTCTAAGATATTGACCAGACCATTCATGCGCCGGAAAAGACCACTCAATTCTGACCAACGCTTGCGATTGTTTGCCCGCCAGTGCACCCAGCACTTGCTTTAAACCAGCCACCAGCAAACACAGCAAAAACTCTCTAAGGTCACCCAGCGGTATCACTTCATTCACTGCAATATAAGGCTCAGGGCCTGTGACCCAATGCATGGTCACCATATGCTGACGAAAAAAAGCATATCGCTCAGCAACACGCATCGCGTCACCCAAATTACGACTCGCGCCCATAGCAGCACCTAAGGCGCCATGTGATGAGGCTTGAGTACGCAAGCCCACATCAATTCCCAGCCAAGGACACTCCGCCAATTTCATACAATGCAAAATCAATCGGCGCATTTGCTCAAAGCTAAGAAAGTCACTGACTTCATGGAAACGATCCCACGACAAGCTAGTGCCGGCAAGGATTTGCTCTGGGGTAAAACCACGGCTTTGCATCTCGGCACACAGCAAGCGGCCATAAATGGGATGCAATACCGGCTGTAAAAGATTCGATACGTCGTTTTTAGACACTTCAGTGCTCTTTTTGACATTATATGACGATTTTTAGGCTATTTAAGCGGTGTTAGCAAGTACGCATGGTCGGTAGTTTTAGCCCTCGTCGATGAACAACTAAAATTAAGTGGGCTAATCATTATGTCGAGAACTGTTGACTACATTATTGTCGGTGGTGGATCTAGCGGTTGTGCGCTAGCAGGTCGCTTAAGTGAAAACCCCGCGCACGAGGTGTTATTGCTGGAAGCCGGCGGCAATGGTGACTCATTGCTGATCAACACCCCCGCTGCTGTTGTGGCAATGGTGCCCCACAAGGTCAACAACTGGGCTTTTGAAACCGTCCCACAGCCTAATCTGAATGGCCGCAAAGGTTACCAACCCAGAGGCAAAACCCTGGGTGGCTCATCAGCCATTAATGCCATGGCGTATATACGTGGACATAAAATCGACTATGACCAATGGGCTGAGCTCGGCAACAGCGGCTGGTCTTTTAATGACGTACTGCCCTACTTTATGCGCTCAGAAAACAATCAGCGCATAACAGACGAATGGCACGGCAATGACGGCCCGCTGGTGGTGAGTGACCTGCAAACCGACAACCCATTTCAGCAGCATTATTTACAAGCGGCACAACAGGTCGGCTACCCATTAACCAAGGATTTTAATGGCGAAAACCAAGAAGGCATTGGCATCTACCAAGTCACTCAGAAAAATGGCGAACGCTGGTCATCTTTTCGCGCCTATATCAAACCTCACCTAGGCAAGCGCAGCAATCTACACGTTGAAACCAAGGCCGTAAGTACCCGCATTTTGTTTGAAGGCAAACGCGCAACCGGCATTGAATATATTCAAAACGGCCAACGTAAAACGGCATTGGCACGTAAAGAAGTCATTTTATCGGCAGGTGCTTTTCAGTCGCCCCAGTTATTAATGCTGTCCGGCATTGGTGATGCCAACGAGCTCAAGCAGCACGGTATTGAACTGGTTCATCACCTGCCAGGCGTTGGCAAAAATCTGCAAGATCACCCTGACTTTATTTTTGGCTACAAATCGTCTAACGCCAATTTATTGGGTATTTCACTAAAAGGCAGTGTGCATTTGCTTAGGCAAATGCTGCGTTATCGCCAAAGCCGACGCGGACTAATGAGTTCTAACTTTGCTGAAGGCGGTGGTTTTCTAAAAACCAGCCAGGACCTTCCCGCACCCGATATTCAACTGCACTTTGTCATTGCCTTGGTGGATAACCACGCCCGTACATTGCATAGCGGACATGGATTTTCCTGCCATGTTTGTTTGTTACGCCCACAAAGCCGAGGCAGGGTTTCGCTGAAAGACAGCAACCCACTCAGCGCCCCTGTCATCGATCCTCAGTTTTTGTCACATCCGGATGATATGAAGGGCTTAGTTGCTGGATACAAGATGACTGAAAAACTGATGAAGGCGCCTGCATTGGCTCAGTTTATTACCTCCGACCCATTTACTGAAAACGTCACAAGCGATGAAGACATACGGCAGGTTTTAAGGGCACGAACCGACACTGTGTATCACCCTGTTGGCACTTGCAAAATGGGTGTAGATGACATGGCTGTAGTTGACCCACAACTTAAGGTCTATGGCATCGAAGGCCTACGTGTAGTGGATGCCTCGATCATGCCAACCATCATTGGTGGCAATACCAATGCCCCCGCCATCATGATCGCTGAAAAAGCCGCAGACCTCATCAACCATGACACTTTATGACGATAAATGGGCGGCTTTAGCGGTGTTGCCAACAACAGCTTGAACTTAAGTTTGTAGTGTATTAACTCAGCGAGAAAAATCATGACAACTGCTGCGCTTAAACTACCGGACAGCCAATATAAAGACCCCAAAAAATGGCTATGGTTATCTTCTGCGCTAGTGCCTTTGCTAGCGCCATTAGGCACCTACTTATATTTGCAAACAGGCCAAGCTGCATGGTTATGGCTGTTCTTGGGCATTGTTTATCTAGCCGCACCTTTGCTTGATATTCTCTTCGGCGAAGACAAGGCCAACCCACCAGAAAGCGCGGTACCAGCACTAGAGTCCGATCCTTTTTATCGCCGTATTACTTATGCCACTGTGGCTGTATTAACTTTCAGCTTTTTATATAACGCCATCTTTTTAGCCACTCATGAATTGCCCTGGTACCACTGGTTAGCAACTGCTCTAGGCACCGGTGTACTGCTTGGTTTTGGCATTAACCTTGGCCATGAAATGGGCCATAAAAAGCGTGCTCTAGACCGCTTTCTGGCGCTGTTCACCTTATCGCTAAGCGGTTATGGACACTTCTCGATTGAGCATAACCGTGGCCACCACCGTTATGTGGCTACTCCCGAAGACCCCGCTTCATCACGCATGGGTGAAAACATTTACAAGTTCGCACTCAGAGAGATTCCGGGCGCGTTTTTCCGAGCGTGGGAACTGGAAAAACAACGACTAGAACGCATCAACAAAAAAACATGGTCATTAGAAAATGAAATGCTGCAAGGTGGGCTGATGACCATCACGCTCTACTCAACACTGATTGCCATTTATGGCCTACCCATGCTGGCCGTATTAGTGGTGATGGCGTTTTGGGGCATGTATCAGCTCACGTCTGCTAACTACATTGAGCATTACGGCATTACACGCCAGAAAAAAGCAGATGGCCGTTATGAGTTATGCCAACCGCATCACTCATGGAACAGCAACCACCTCATTACCAACTTGATGCTGTTTCAATTACAGCGCCACTCAGACCATCACGCCAACCCAACGCGTAGCTACCAGTCATTACGCGATTTTTCCGGCATACCTACCCTACCGTCTGGCTACTTCGGCATGTTCCTAATTGCCTACGTTCCACCGCTGTGGTTTACCGTCATGAATCCAAAATTAATTCATATCGTCAATGGCGAAAGTAAACGTATCAATTTTGAACCCAGCAAAAAGCAACAACTCATCAAGCAATACAATTTGTCTTAAATAAACGTTAACTAGCGAGAACAATAATGAGAAAACTAAAAGTTACTTTAATCAGCGCCAGTTTATTAGCACTATCACAGCCGGCTTTTGCTTCACAAAAACTCTGTGTGTATGACCTGCTGGGCAGTGTTGGTGATATTTATAATATTGCTCGTGACTATGCGGTTGCAGCCCAAGCCATGGGCGCCAAAATCACTCTACAAAGTTATACCGATGAGCGTGTTGCGGCTAATGACTTGTTAGCAGGCCAATGCGATGCCTTGTTTGCAACTGGCTTAAGAACAAGAGCATTTAATGCCACAGCTGGTGCCATTGACTCTTTAGGTGCAAGTACCTTGATGCGCGATGGCAAAGTGGATATGCCTGGCAGCTTTGAAGTGGTGCGAAGAACCATTCAAACTTTTAGCTCACCGGCGGCAGCTAAGCTAATGACCAAGGGCAATTATGAAGTGGCAGGCATTATTCCTTTTGGTACAGCCTATCCTGTGGTCAATGATCGCAATATTCGAACAGTTGAAGCATTAGCTGGCAAAAAAATTGCCTCGTTTGATTACGACAAAGCACAAGCCGTCATGATTCAAAAAATTGGCGCACAACCTGTTTCAGCAGACATCACCAACTTCGCCAGTAAGTTCAATAACGGCTCCGTTGACATGATTGCTGCACCAGCTGCGGCTTATATACCGCTTGAGCTCCACAAAGGCATTGGCAGTAAAGGTGCTGTACAGCGATTCCCGATTTTGATTCTGAGCTATCAACTCATTATTAATAATCAGAAATTTCCCGAAGGATTTGGGCAGAAATCTCGACAGTATTGGGCCGGCCAATTTAATCGTGCCATGGAGTTAGTCAACAAAGCAGAGCGTGATGTGCCGGCTAATGTTTGGGGTGAATTAACGCCTGACAACATGGTCAAGTACACGGTCATGTTGCGTGAGTCGCGAGTCGAGATTGCCAACCAGGGCATTTATGACAAACAAGGCTTACAAATTATGAAGCGTGTTCGTTGCAGCCTGAGTCCAAAAGACTCTGAGTGCTCAACCAATAGTGAGAACTGGTCAACTGTAAGCGTTAATTAAAAACTGATGAACCCTTAGCCTATGAACGACCTTAGGCTAAGGGTTTCTGATCGTTAAATTCGTCGACCCTGAATTACCCGCACCAAAATCATAATAACTGCCACAACCAGCAAAATATGGATAAAGCCGCCCAAGGTGTAGGCTGAAACAAAACCCAGTGCCCACAATATCAGTAGCACAATTGCGATATTAGCTAACATGATGCAACTCCATTGGTAATTAACAAATATCAGCCTAGGCCATACTGATTTATGCGTCTGTGCGTTAGCACACATGACCTTTCCACGAATGTGCGCTAACGTACAGAGCTAACACCTCAAGCACTTTATGCTTGGCTGCGTGGGGTAATTAACTCTCGACTGAATGCTGTGCTGTTTTACCTTTCTCACTCTGAGTAACCACCATGCCCGACACGCCATCCCCCCTGCAGAACCGCCTGCTTGCAGCGTTGTCACCAGAAATTCAAGCACGTATATTCCCGCACCTTATCTCTGAGCCTATGCCGTTGGGTCATGTTGTTTATGAGTCTGGCGACACCTTGCGGCATGTTTACTTCCCTACCGACGCCATTGTGTCTTTGCTTTATGTCATGGAAAGTGGCGCCTCCGCTGAAATCTCAGTGGTTGGGAATGAAGGGTTAGTTGGGATTGCATTATTTATGGGTGGTGAAAGTACACCTAGCCGTGCTGTTGTCCAAAGCGCAGGGCATGCTTTCAAATTAAAAGGCCAATTACTCAAAGATGAGTTCAATCGTCATGGCGAACTACTGCTGCTAATGCTGCGTTACACACAATCACTGATTACACAGATGGCACAAACTGCCGTCTGCAACCGCCATCACTCCGTTGATCAGCAACTGTGTCGTTGGCTTTTGCTCTCGCTAGATCGTCTACCCAGCAATCGCCTAACGATGACGCAGGAGCTTATTGCTAACATGCTCGGTGTGCGACGTGAAGGGGTAACTGAGGCGGCGGGAAAACTGCAGAAACTCGGCGTTATTGAATATAGTCGGGGAAATATTAAAGTGTTGGACAGGCCTAGATTAGAAGCTTTGAGCTGCGAATGTTATGCCGTCGTCAAAAAAGAAACCGATCGGCTTTTACCGTTCTACCCTTTCTCAAGTACTGATTAACATCTAAGTTGTGTCAATAAAAAGCCGCTGCCGAAAACAGGCAGCGGCTTGATCCAGCTACTTCTTATGACTTATTTTTGTCAAAGAAATCTTGAACCTGCTTATCAGCTTCATCACGAGTGATGGCATAACGTTCTTGGACTAATCCAGCCAGTTTCTGCGCATGGCCTTCCACTTTTAACAGCTCATCATCGGTAAGCTTTCCCCAAGCAATTTTTGCCGCGCCTACTTGCTGCTTCCACTGACCTTTCATACTTTCCATAGTTGGCGTATTCATAATAAGTCTCTCTGGTAGGTTGTTTGTCGGCAGTTGCCAACAAGCTAGTAACGAGACTACGCCTGTGAAAATATAGCGTCCGTACGCTGCCGCGCTTAGTGAAACGTGATGCGGCTAGTTAACGCCAGGTCTTACCGCGGGACCTTTCGGAAACTGTGGCAACGTATCGGCTATTTCCACCACACGTTGACTGGTCCAAACATGAGCTGCTGGCTGCGGCTGGAATGGCGGTAAGATTTTATCGCCAATCACACCAATCAGACCTTTTAGCACCGACACATCGGCATAAACATAATCACCACACTGTTCACACGCAGCATAAGCTTTTGGTCGCCCAGAGCCACCCATATAAGGCTTATTAATCACACGACCAACAACGCCTTGGGGTTCCGCTTTAAAAAATGCGACTAGCGTTGATGGCTGCATGGTGACTTCACGGCAGTGATCACAATGACATATTAATTGCGTCACCGGTGCTTGATTAAATGTTAATGATAATTGGCCACAACCACATCTCACTTGCATCAATGTCATTCTCCAACAGCAAAGATTATATTGATCGACGATACATCGAAGGACTCTGCCCCTGCCAGCCTCGAAATGCATGACTAAAGCTTCGTCGCTCAGAATAACCAAGCTTTAATGCAATACTATCGATATCTAATGTTGTCTTACGCAACATTTCACAGGCCAGTTCATGCCGTAAGCGCGCGATCATTTGGTGATAACAAATGCCATGCTCACGAAAGCGGCGCTGCAAGGTTCTCGGCTTTAATTGCATGGCTGCTGATAACGCTGGCAAACCATCACTAAATAAACTTAAACGACGACGCAGCAACGTTTCAACCTGCAGCTGAAATGGTGGCGCCACACCATCACCTAATAGGTGTGTTTGAATCGTTTGTTCGGCAAATGCATTCGCTTCCGGCAGGCTACCCGGCAAACGATCATCTAACAAACGGCCTTCGCCATAGAGCGTGTTGTCGGCACAATTAAAGCGCACAGGACAGCCAAAATAGTCCTCGTAGTCTTTTTGTTTAATCAACGAATCATGTCGAAAATCAATTTGGCGCACCGGCTCCAAACCCGGTGATAAAACACGGCCAATATGCACCACCACCGCACTCATCAACTCAATCAACAGTGGATGGTCATGCAGCCTCTGATCACTACTATCTACCACCGGATGTAGCCATGCCATGGCACCATTGTCATCAATTTGAAAGCGTAAATCGGGATGCACAATGGTTGGCACCCACTGTAAAAACTGATGTAACTGACGCAAACTATTAGCACTGCTTAAGTATGCTGAAACTGCTGGCAAGCCATCAAAATTAAAGACATCGGCCAAGGCGAAAACAAAGCGGCCTCGCGTTGCTCTTACCTCCAGCTGCTCAACTAAACTGGCCAAAACACCTAATGGTAATGGCGGAGAGCGCTCAGCCTGTGTATTTAAACTTAGCTGTAATGAAGACATGACGTGACGTAAGTCCACTCCCGTACGAACGGAAGCAGCACTCAGTAAGCTCAGAAAATGTAAGTCTATCGTCCTCGTCATTGACGTATTTTAATCCCTTTTTGTCGCATATTGTTCCCTTATAGCACATTAAGCGACGTAGCATGACGGTACGAAATGATTATTCAGTGCTGGAGAAAAGTGATGACCCGTAGCCGTTACCAAGAACCCATCGTGGTCCGCAAAGACCTAGACTTTGGCCTTGATCAAGACGACATCCCACGCTACTGGCTGGGTGGAAACCCGTTTCGCACCCGTCTCTTCGATGCCGTACAAGCCACTTTTCCTGATGGTGAGCGTTACTTTATTTCTTCGGTACGTAATTTCCGCGAACGCATCTCGAACAGTACGCTGCTTAAAGCAGTGAAAGACTTCACCATGCAAGAAGGACAGCATGGCCAAGTACATACTCAATTTAACGAGCGGCTTCGGCGGCAAGGCATCAATATCGACGCATTTGTTCGTCACACCAAGCGCATGTGCGATGGTCGCCTAGAAAACTACTCCGCAGAATACAACGTTGCGCTGACCGCGGCGTTGGAACACTTCACCGCCATGATGGCCGATTTGTTTTTTGCTGAAAAAGAAATGCTTGAAGGTGCTGACCCACGCGTACGCGCTATGTTGGCTTGGCATGCCATCGAAGAAATGGAGCATAAATCGGTGGCTTATGATGTCATGCAGCAAGTCGCTGGCGTGGGCTATTTAACGCGAGTTGCCGCCATGACACATGCCACGGGCTCCTTCACATTGTTTACCTTGGTAGCACCTTGGTACATGTTAGGCATGGACGGTTTTAGTGTCAGCGAGCGTATCAAGCTCTATCGCGAGAATTTGGCTTGGTTGGCAGGTCCGCGCAAAGGCATGCTTGGTCGCCTATTGCCTATGATAGCCAGTTACTACCGCCCAGGCTTTCACCCAGAGCACCTGCCATCCGTGCACAATTATAGCGCTTGGCTAGAAGCGTTTGAGCGTACGGGTGACACTTTAGTTGCGGCAGAAGCCATGTATGCTGCCGCCGCTTAAGTGCCTGAAGCGAGTACCTCGAACAGACACATTTAATTCTGTTTCAACACAACTGTAATACTTGAAACGTATTGTCTTACTTAAGTAACTCAATAACATTAAGTGAGACTGTTCGTGGATACTCCTTCTTCACTGCGCCGTGCATTGATCAAAGCGGCAATGCTGACGCCTGCACTGCCGCTGTTAAACGCATGTAAAACTGACTCCGCCACAGCAAATCCGACAACACCTCCGGCGCCATCTCCGGGGCAACCTGTCATAGAGCCTGAAATTCCGCCCAATTTAGGCGTTCGAGGAAGCCATAACCCTCGCGGTATGCATGTATCGTTACTCAACGACTCTCATAAAAGTCGAGGCATTACCTGGTTTACCGATCAAAGCGATGGCAAAAATGCACCAGCCGCAATGGTTCAATGGAGTCATATAGACCCTAGTTGGGATGAAGTAGACGTCATCAACTTAGTTGATCATCCATTATCAAATACCATTTTTGCTGACAGTACGGCCACAACTGGCGTGGGTGCTCAAACCCACAAAGCAAGCCTGCAACTTAATAAGCCAGAACTAGCTATTCGTTATCGTGTGGGTTCAGACGAAGGTGGCTGGTCTCCTATTTTCACTGTTCCTGCCTCCGCAAAAGCCGATACAAATTGGCACTTTGTCCACTTCGGAGACCATGGTATTGGTCCACTTGCACAAAGACTCACTGCAGAGCTGACAAAGCCACAATATCACCACAACTTACTCTTACTGGCAGGTGATATTAGCTATGCAGATGGGAACCAACCTGTTTGGGACACTTGGTTTGACCAAAATCAGGCGCTCGTTTCCAGTACGGTGACCATGGCTGTTCCTGGCAACCATGAAAGCAAAGATGCTGACCCAGATGATCCTTTTGTCATACCGCTAGGGGATATAGCCCTCTTTCGTGATTACGCTTTCAATAATCGCTTTCATCAGCCGGGTGGCGTGTCATTTTATGGTTTTGACTATAACCGGATTCATTTCTTTGGTTTTTCCGGCGGGGCCTTTATTGAAGACGGAAAAATACTACAAGAAATCATTACCATGGAGGCTAACTTAGCCCGCGCAGCTGTTAGAAGAGCCGCAGGCATGATTGATTTTATTATTGTGTTCCAACATTACACAGTTTGGACGGATCAAGAAGGACGTGGCCCCGGCAATGCAAGCCTCATTTTAGTTCAGGATCAAATGATGGCGCGTTATGGTGTGGACTTGGTTATCTGTGGCCATGATCATATTTATCAACGCTCTGCCCCTATGGTTTTTGGACAACGCTCACCATTGGGTTATGTACAAGTGATGGCAGGCACCGGTGGGCAATCGATTCGTGGATTTGATGATGAAATTCAAGGCTGGTCGGAAAAAGAGTTCATAGGTGTCGGTTTTTGTCGATATGAGGTGTCACCTGGTTTGATCAAGGTGAATTATTTTGGATCCAAAGGAATTGATACGCCAGAAACACCGCATGGTGTCGGCAGTCAAAAAATTGAGGCCATGAGCGTTGATGCCGACTTCGAGCTTATCGATAGCTTTGAAGTGCGTAAGCGTCAGCCCAAACTAGCAAAATCGTTCTTGAAGCCAGCACGATCAGCCACCGAACTTGCTAAGGCCTATAATTGGGACGCCATTATTGCGCACACCAATCACCGCAACAAACACCATGGTCATGCTTAAATCACCGCGGCGTAAAAGTTGAAAGACGATTTCCATAACCTGGTGTTGGTGGCAACCCGATCAGACCTTTCTCAGTGATCACCAATTCATTCTGCCTAAACATAGGTGGCTGGCCTTGGCGAACTTGAGAAGGATTATCAAAACTCAGCAATCCAGACTTTGAAACCGTTTTGCCCTGAGGGTTGATACGTAATATCTGGTTATTGCTATAAACCGTCACTAATAAGTCATTGTCTACAAAACTAAAGTCATCTGGAATGCCGTTAAATTGCGCAACTAATTTGGGGTTTCCAGCACTACCGTCAGCCTGAATAGGAACTGACATAATTTTACCCAGCGCCAAAGGCAGTAGCTCACTACTACTAAACCAAACTTCTCCACCACGCTGTTGAAGACCATTCATAAAATGCACAACACCACCCATATACCAATCAACTTGCTCGGTGACGTCAAATGGATTGGACGCATCTATACGCAAGCGAACAATCTTTCCAACAAGCGGCAGCCCTACTCCTAAACTAATAATTGAATAAAGCTCACCATTTGGACCCGAGGCCAATCCGTTTGCCAGCATTTGGCCTTGGTCATGGATTAATTCGAAACTAGGCGTTGACGTTAATTTTGCGGCATACAACAAGCCATCAAAACTATTCACATAAAGCACATCATTAATTTGAGCCAGCCCGGTGAAATTTCCATTTACCAACATCAGAGGCTGTGCATGCCAAGCATCTGCTCGTCGTGTGATTTCGTAAACGTTCGCACCCGTGACAAATAAGCGACCATCTTTTGTGAATAACAAGTTTTCAGCACTGGGAATATCAACTATTGCGACTTTTTGACCACAAGAGGACTCTAGACATATTGATGACTTAGCCGATGCGGCCGAAGAGCTGCCAACTTCATTGTCGCCAGTGCCGCATGCCGACAAGAAAGTCATTGCCAAAACGCAAAGACAGAGATACTTAATCGTTATATTTTTGTTGTTATATAAAAACACGATAACACTCGCCGAAAATGACCTGCAAAGGATCTTGATACCAATAGCTAGGCATTACAAGTTATACGCAAATCCCACCAATTCATGGAGTTCGTTATGCGCAGTGCTATCCACACAACTTTTGGTGAACCTGCCGATGTTCTAAGCCTAGGCACAAGCCCTATTCCTCAGCCCGGTCCGGGAGAGGTTCGAATCAAAACGCTATTGGCAAGCATCCACCACCATGACCTTTGGACCATACGCGGCTTGTATGGTTATAAACCGACCTTGCCTGCTATTGGTGGCAGCGAAGCAGTTGGAGTTATTGATGCACTCGGCGAAGATGTAGACGGATTCTCGCTAGGTCAGCGTGTTGCTGTTGCAAGTGTTCACGGTACTTGGGCCGAGTTCTTTATTGCGCCTGCAAAAATGACGCTGCCTATGCCCGATGCCATCCTTGATGAAACTGCAGCGCAGTTAATCGCCATGCCATTAAGTGCATTGATGCTACTGGAGTTTCTGAATCTTCAACGCGGGCAATGGGTTTTACAGAACACTGCCAACGGCGCCGTTGGCAAAACATTAGCAATGCTTGCTGCGGCTCGTGGTGTGCAGACCATTAATCTGGTTCGTCGCGATGAGGGCGTGGATGAGCTCACCGCACTCGGTATCGCCAATGCTATTTCTACTGCGCAGCCAGATTGGCAAAATCAAGTGCGCGCCATTATTGATGACCAACCAATTAGCGCTGCCGTTGACTCCATAAGTGGCCAAGCAAGCGGCGAGTTGCTGTCACTTCTTGGAGCCGGTGGCACGTTGGTCTCTTTCGGCTCAATGGCAGGTGAGCCAATGAGCATTAATCCTGGTGATCTAATTTTTAAACAAGCGACTGTCAAAGGCTTTTGGGGCAGCAAAGTTAGCCAAGAGATGAGTCGTGACAATAAGCAGCGTTTGGTTGGGGAATTATTCCAGCGAGCCATTAATGGAGAGCTAAAGCTGCCAGTTGGTGCAATTTATGATCTGGCCGATGCAGCTGAAGCAACGCGTGCAACGCTCCAACCGGGCCGCAAAGGGAAAATTTTGCTGAGGCCTTGAGGCGCTCTGCACAAAGTAATTACACAATAAAACAGCTATAAATCAATCAATTCATTTATGTGCAATAGACATTTGTTCAATACTTGATCATGCTTCGCGCAATTTTTTACGCAAGTACGTTATGAACACCTCCATTACACCCCTACGCCGTAAAACCATTATCGGCTGGTTGCTTGCAACTACCTTTTTTCTAGGGCTTATTGCTTACGAATGGATACCAAGCTATTTACGTGGAGGCTGGATTTTTTTTGTCGGCATGGTGATGATCGGCGCCTTCCTTAAAGTCACGTATGCGATCTTAGTTGGTTTAGTGTTTTTCCTTGGTGCATCCGTTTACTTTCTTTTCAAGCTGAATTCTGGTGTGTCAATTGACAACCAAGTGTTACTGCTATTAATGACACCTTTTGCCCCAATTGGCTTTAGTGCTGTTTTACATAATTTGGATTTGCGTAAAAATGCCAGTCACTCGCTAGTTGTTTTCAAACAAAAAATAGAACACGAAATCATTCCACTTCAGCTTCTTGATACCTTTTTGCAGTCACAACTGACATTGCTTTGCCGTCCTGATATTTCGCTTTGTTACGCACGCCTAACTAGCATTGAAATTACGATAAAAAACGCTCGCGAAATTGAAGACCTGTTAGGCAGTGATGAATGGCTGAATATTAGATCAAAGGTTCTACTTTATATCGAAAAGTGTATAGCTAATGGCTTTCATGTCTTTGGTGACATTGAGTTAGATAAGCTAGTACTCGTCAATGTTGACAGCGGATCTTCAGAAATTACTGAGCAGTTTATAAAAAATATCAAAGAGATCAGTTCGTTAAAAACAGAAATTAGCCGGATTGTTTATGAGCCTAATTTCGCTTAGTTTGTGCGGCATTCTACTGCAGCCATCTTTAACCCCTGCGCCAATGTTGGAGCAGGTTTATGAAGACACGTATGGCTGTTTGCTTGAGGTAGCTGAGGCCAGCCCAAAAGCAATAAACCCAAACCAACTCTATCGCTACTTTCCCGGTGACTCTAAGTATTGGCCAGTATTCACTGCTGATCACATTCCCAGCAAAGCATTTGATTCTTACATCGATAGTAACGTTAAGCCGGGCATTGTTATTCCGCTCTCTTCGACCAAAAACTTTAGTTTTTCAACATATAAAGCGTTTAGATCAGCCGTCAAACGTGGGGCTATTGTGATTGTTCAGGGTCAAACCGCCAATCAAAGTGAACTATATTCCGCTGCCACTTTTGCATTAGCAGTGGGGTTAAGGCCACAGCTTTTCCTCAAAAATAACCATTTAGAAGACTCATTTTTAACATACGAAAGTGGTAGTTACTTGTTCAATAACGAAAGCAACACACTACATTTGCCAGTTCCAAATGGGTTGCACATAGTCCAAGAAAAGACAGTCATCCCACTTTCCAGCACTAAGAACTATGGTTCAGGCTTGCAGGCAATTGTTAACCCAAGCTTCGACCCTCAAATTGTTGAAAGCATTGAGTACCCTCCCCTAGGCGTAGAATGGACTTACGCAGGTTCACATTTTATTAGTAGTCCAGAGGGTCTAAAAACTGGTCCTATGGGACATGCTTGGACACTCATTACGCTCATTGCTGTGCCAATTGGTGTTTTTTTAGCGGGTGACCTTCCTAACTTCTTCGCTATGGGTGCAACCACTATTTCGTATGTTTCGGTGGTATTTGGTAGCTTGTTAATTGGCTTATTTATCATTGCGATCATTCGGAGTAGACGCTCATGACTCCGATTGATTCAATCTTTATTTTTGGCTTCATTGGTATTTGGTTGCCGCAATTTTTTTGGGCCATCTTGAGCTTTAATGCATGGCGTTATGCAACAAAAAGTCAGCTTGAAAAGGCCCGGTTACCCACCCCTGATGTATGGCCCAAGCTCAGTGTATTAGTGCCGGCCTACAATGAGGAAGTGGTTATTGAAGCAACGCTGCTAGCGTTAGCAAACCAAGACTATCCAGCAAATCAATATGAAGTCATCCTGATTAATGATGGATCAAAGGACAATACGCTAGCCATTGCAACAGAGGTTGCTGCAAAGTTTGCATGTATAAAAATAGTCAATGTCCCCAAAGGTATGGGCGGGAAAGGAAAGTCTCGTACCTTGAATAACGGACTACCACATGCATCTGGAGAGCTCATCGTAGTTTACGACGCAGACAGTACACCTGAACCAGACTGCGTCCGACTATTAGCTCAAAACCTAATTGCTGATAACTCTTTAGTTGCTGTGCAAGGAAAGGTCAGAACTCGCAACTGGCGAGATAGTTTCATTACTCGTTTTATCGCGATTGAGTTCATTTTTTTTCAATGGATTTTTCAAGGTGGACGGTGGAACTTATTCCGCTTATCCACATTGATGGGCACAAATTTTGTTATCAAAAAAGAGTCGTTGATGACTTTAGGTGGCTTTGATGAGAAGTCTCTAGTAGATGACACCGAAATGAGCTTTCGGATATTTCTGGGAAACAAACGCATTAAATGGATTCCTTACGCTACAGGCTGGCAACAAGACCCTCCGGGATTGAGTATTTTTTTAAAACAACGCTCTCGATGGACACAAGGTAACTTCTACGTCACCAATAAATATCTAGGTAGAGCACTTACTAACCCGTTCCCTATTGGTGTGGAAATTCTCAACAATTTAATGTGCTACATCTTATTTGTGCCCGCGTTATTTTTAAGCCATATGGCTTTGATTTTCGGAGTCTTAGGTATTGCTGGTGTGAACATTCCTGGCCCGTTCACTCTACTTTGGGGCATCTCATTTTTAATTTACTTATCTCAGGTTTTCTACACCTTATCGCTCGAGAAAGTTAAGCCACAACTCTATTTTTTTGCAGCCATTGCATACTTCACCTATGCCCAAATTTTCTTATTGGTTGTTGTTCGAGCCAGCTATGAAATGGCAATAGGTAAAATCAACGGTAAAGGTATCGTCTGGTACAAAACCGAACGTAAAAAGGAAAGACAATGAAATTAAGTCAGCTGATCTCAAGCCTATTGCTAGCATTTTTAGCAAGCACACATACAGGTTTAGCTCTTGCTGCTAGCGATGTATGGCGCACTGCACCAGCCCAATTTGGTGATAAGGAAGCAACCGAATCGCGGTTTATTTATGTCGGCAAAGGTGAGACTTGGCTGTCACCAACGTTTAAAAGCACCGCTAATGTTTCTTTTCCATCGTCGATTTCAATTCGGCTTAATGGTCAGGCCGTCTTTTCGTCAATGTTATCGGCTAATCGAGTAATTGAGTTTCCATTAGGACAGCTCAAAGAAGGATTTAATCGACTCGACTTTTTGGTACGCCAAACACCTTTAATGGCCGCAGAGCAATCTCATATAAATTGTGAAGTAGGTACTTTTGGCGTTTTTAATCTTGGCCAAGGTGAGTTGAGCTACACCAGACAAATTAAAGAGCTCATGCTAAGTAACTTGCCAGATGTACTCTTTAACCCTCATGTGCTTGATCGCAAACCATACGTAGCGCGAATTCGTATCAATACTGAAAGCCCTACTGAACTGACCGCATTGTCACGCTTAGCCAACGCATGGCCCGCGGTTTCAGGTGTACGCTGGGTTGAAAGCACTTTGTCAGAGTCGCATCGCGCCGACTTCACTGTAGAGTTTAATAAAGACTCACAGTATGAAAACAATGCTCACATTTCCTTATATTTTGCTCAGGCCCGTCCAAGTGATGAGAGTCACCCAATTTTACGTATAAATTACGGTACCGATCAGGCCCTAATTTCAGCTATCAATGGCCTTACTAATAAAAGCTATTTAAGTCAGCTAAAAGGAAATGGCATCCGCGTACCTGATTCAATCAATGAGCCAACATGGGGAGCATTAAAGCAGTTCAATACGCTTGCAGATTTAGGACTAGAGAGCTTCCGTCTCGACAGTGCTAGTCGCGCGTTTGTGCTTAGCTTTCCTGGTGTTTGGCATCCAACAGGACCGCTACAAGGTAATCTAGCATTAAGGTCACAATCTAATTTAATCCAAGGATCAAACGTCACCATTTGGATTAATGATGCGCTATCGGGTGGGGCAGGTTTAGATCGTCTATCTGATAATGATACTAGCCGTATAATACCGTTTTTAAGCAAAGCCCCCTTGGATAATAACAACTACGAGCTACGAGTCGAATCAAACCTATTAGTCAGCAACGAGTGCTCAGCACCAAAAGGCTCTATGTGGGTTGACACTGAGCTGTCCGAAGCGGGTGTTCCTTTCCGCATCAAGCGAGGCGTTTCATCAATCAATGTTCACTTAGTCAACAAACCAACAATTTCAGTTGATGGTAACGAGGGAGCATTCGGTATTGCTACTACTCTTTTCCAAGAGGCTGCTCGCATGCTGCTGGATGGAAAACCACTACGGTCAACAATTGTAGTCAGTGAACCAGCCAAGGTTAGTGTCCTAGTTGACGCCAATAAGTTTGATGAAAAAGTCGCTCAATATCCCGAGTCACTTTATGCAGCTTATGCCAATGGCGGTGTGTTCGTTAGTGCGAATGACGACAGTTTTGAGTTGTTAGCTCAGGGGGCCTTCAGTGCAGAAAATTTCATTTACTATTGGCCTCGTGTGCAGTCAAAAATTACTGATGGCGCAAGTGAAGTACTTATTACCCAAGACGGTGAAGTAAAACTTCTAAAAACCGTTGAAAAGCGTGATGGTTTAACACCGACTGTACAAGACTCAACCATTTACCTCTATGCTTTATTCGTTACAGTCCTCATGATTACAGGCTTATTAGTTTGGCTATGGTGGACTCGACGTGCGGGATCAAAAACCTAAACGATCACTGTTTTTAACAAAGCTTTTACTTATTGCATCATTGTCTTGCCCATCATTTGCTGCCACCCCTTCACTTATTGAAGGGGTTTTTTGGCAACCAGATCGAACAACGGCCAATCCTTTTGGCGCATGGGATGTTATCGGTGCTAACACCTTTGTTATTCAGTACGCCGTTACCGACGGCAAGTCGTGGTACAAAAGTAATCATTTCAAATCATGGTCCAACCAAAACGACTGGCGACGTATTCGCCGCGAACCTTGGTCTAGAAATTTTATTCTGGGTTTAGCGGGCAGTTACGATGAGCCCAAAGGTCGCGCAACACTTGAAGAGCTTTTGCGTCAATCTTTAATATTGATTGAGGAAACAAAAAGCCTTCGCCCTACCGCTTACTACTTTCCTGTCGAAGTTGACCCCTCTTGGCAAAACCTTGAAGAGTACGTAAATGTTGTGAATCAACTTCCAAGACCACTATGGATTTCTGTCTATTCAGGAGATAGAAATAGTCGCGACATAACGGCTTGGCTAAGCACATGGTTACCTGAAGACGTTAATGTATTTTTCCAAGACGGTGTTGGTGTTGGCGTACGACGCCCTGAGCAAGCTCTGCGCATGTACAAACAGCTGCAACAAAAACTGGGAGCAGACAGAGTCGCGCTCATCAGTGAAGCTTTTCGAGAACGTCGCTTTTTTTCAGGCTTTCGAAGTGCCAATTTTGCCGAATTAGCGGAACAAATGGACACTTACCAAGGTGAGCGCATCTATATTTTTGATGGCCCACATTACTTAGGACGCTTCAGCACTTACTTTTTGAAGCAGAAATATAGTCCATAACTTACGTCGTAATTGCCTTCAAAATACGTAGTGAAGCCAAGCCGTCACCAAATGGATTCGGAACATTTGACATCGCTTGGTAATGTGCCGCGTCAGTTAATAACTTCTTACTCTCAGCTAAAATTTTACTTACATCCGTTCCAACTAATATACCTGCACCAACCTCTACTACCTCTGGTCGCTCAGTCGTTTCACGCAAAATCAATACCGGCTTGTTAAAAGATGGGCACTCCTCTTGAATGCCACCCGAGTCAGTCAAAACAAAAAACGCCTTTTCTAAAACTGCCATAAGCTCAGGGTAGTTTAATGGTTTAAGCAACGCCACTTGAGGATGCTTCTTGAAATGTGACTCGATGACTAACTTAACTCCTGGGTTCAAGTGAACCGGCCATACAACCTTGATATCCGGGTGATCCGCTAATAAGGCCTTCACTCCTTTACAGATATTTTCGATACCTTCACCAAAGTTCTCACGTCGGTGTGCAGTTATCAAAACCAGCTTATCGCTATCATTTATTTTGAACGGCAAAGCGGGCAGGTACCCTGCAGACCCTTTAACCTTAAAAAATTCGCGAATATGAAGCACTGCATCAACTACAGTGTTGCCTGTGACTTCAATATGCTCTTTGGGGATCCCTTCATTTATTAAATTCAGGAAAGATTGCTGGGTAGGTGCAAAATGCCATTTAGCTAATCGCGACGCCAGTTGACGATTACCCTCCTCAGGAAATGGATGTGCCATGTCAAACGAACGTAGACCGGCTTCTACATGAGCAACTGGTATCTGCTTAGCAAATGCAACTAAAGCACCGGCCAAAACAGTGGTGGTATCTCCTTGTACGACCAATGCCGAACGCTGTTTTGGAAAACGATCAAAAATACCTTCAATTTGAAGCAGTGCTTTTGCCAATAGTTGGTTCAGGCTTTGACCCGGCAACATAATATGAAGCTCATGATCAATTTCGATATTAAAAAACTCAATAACATCTCTGACCAGCTCTTGATGCTGACCACTAAAGATAACCTCACATTCAATATCAGGATTTTGCTTGGCTGCTAGTATAAGTGGGGCCAGTTTGATCAACTCAGGACGAGTACCAAACAGTACTGATATGACTTTTTTCATAACAACTAAAAGCTCTTGTAGTACGTGATTTCGACTCGATTATTTTTGAATCCAGAGTCACCATTTGGCGCATTGTCCCCCAAGTAAAAAGCTTTCACAGACTCAAAACGAATTGCAATGGGGATATGCTTATGGAAGGTAAATGATATTCCCGGACCCGTTTCAAAAACGTTGTTAAAAAATTCTTTGTCAGTGTCATGCACACTTTTGAACTTCCAATAAACCTTGGTGATACCTAATGAACTTTTTGCTACGTTAAAGCCTGGGCGATAGCGTAAGTCTGCAACGATGTTGTAATCATTTCGTGAATATGCCGCTACGTTGCCATAAAAATCAGCATGAAAGCTCATTGGATAAACGCAGCCAGACCGGCAAACCGCTCGGTTATCGCCCCACTCTTTATAGGTTGCAGCACCAACCACAACAAAGTTTTGCAACTTACTGCGCCCACGATCAATCAAATCGTAACTACCACCCACTTCTGCATACGCCGTAATGGGAACAGTAGTACCAAAACGATGATTGATACCCACACCAACAATCATTGCATTTTCATCAATGATTTCTGGACGCTCACCGCCGGATGACTTTGTATCTCGGTTAAATGTCGTAAACCCATAAACTTGGCCTTTGTCGTCGTTGTAATAACGGCCAGCACGCACTTTGATAGGAATAATCACCGCACCAGAACGAGACTCATATGAAGGAGACGCATAAATGTCAGAAAAAAATGGCTTCTTTAATCGAGAGGCACTGCCAGTCGATAGATTTTTACTAGCGGCACAAGCAGCATCAGCAATACTTTTATCCTTGGCGTTTTTTAAGGAATCAAATATCGCTAAGGCGTCATCGTTTCGCCCAAGTTGATTAAGCAGATACGCTTTTTGTAAGCGAAAGCCTTCATCATCGGGGCTAACTACTAATACTTTATCCGTGAAGGTCAGTGCCTCTGCTGTTTTACCTTGGCGCAGCTTTAAGTAAGTTGCACTTTTTAAAGCGCGTATGTTGTTAGGCTCTTTTGCAATAATTCGCTCAAGCACTCGAAATGCCTCATCGTCATCCACGTTCTCATTGACGGAGAACTTATCCCACAACACATTCATTTGTTCATTAGTAACTGCCCAAACTGGGCTAACTAGCAAAACAGATAATCCAACAGCAATCAGTCGTTTCATTATTCACTAACCTTAAAGGGTTTCATTAGCGGATCTTCAACATCTTCAGAAGAGATGAAGGTGTACCCCATCTTTTTCATCTCATTCACAAGTGTTTTTAAGTTTTGCTCACCGTAAACCTTGTGATAAAAAAAGCTCGATACATTGTCACGGACGACCATTAATGCCCGCGCATTTTTTAGCATTTGCTCAACACCACGTGCCTCACGACCGTGATATTGGTCAGGGACAAAATGCCCCATGTTCTCAGGTATTTTTACCCAATTGAAAACGTCCCGAACTGCATAAGGAAAGTATTGCTCTAAAGGCTTGGATGTATTTTCATTCTTTCCATGCAAGGAACCGGGAAAGTACATTCCGCGATGGTTAGCTCGTGGAAATAACTTACTCAAGGCACGCGAACTAACACCACTACCCGCATAATGAGGGTACTCAAAAACATCCGTTGTTTTAAGTCCTGCTCTTGCAAACTCATCAATGGCTAACTGACCCCGCTCCGTCGCCCACTCAGTACTATCTTTTGGTACTGGGCCAGTCAAATGCACCACATTGTTTTCATCAATTCGAGACATAAAAAATTCATAGTCACCAACACTGTTACCACGATACGGATTAGGTACATCTTCGTATTGATGGGTATAGCCATGCACAATGATATGTCCATCTTTTTTCAGCATATATTGCAAGGCATCCACGACCGCAGGCGCCTCATGCATTTTACGTTCAAAGTGTGTATTTCCTGGCCCACCTTTTGGATCAATATAAAAAGGAACCGTCGCCATAGTGAAAGGCACTTTTAGCTTATGCAGCATATCGGCAATTGACTTCAGTTTTGGCGGAGAAGAAATAGGTGAAATGTCTTCAAGTCGAACAATTGCTCGATGCCTTGTCGGACGCTTTGAGTCTAGTAACTCAAAAAGCAAGTCACAAAAAACTAAGTATCGATCGCCTTCAATGACATAGTTAAAAGGCAGCTCAGTCACATAAATAAAATTTTTGGACTGAATTGACCAAGGGATTGTTCGACCCGTCGAAAGCACGGCTTTTGCCAACACCTTCGCATCACTATTGGCCCTTACTGCGACATTAATAATTTTTCCATTTTTGATTGAGCGCGATAGCGCCGTTTCTTTGTACAATACATGCTTAATTTCTTGATCGTTGTAACGTGTGGGTCTGAAACCATAGTTAACCGCCATATTTTCAACAGCGTCTAACTGCCAAATATTTTCACCAACCCACATAACCGGTTTCTTCGTTTTTCTGACGTCCTTAATAAACGCCGACGGTATAGACTCGCCATAAATTGAGCCTAGATAAATCACTGCATCAAAAGACTCCAACATTCGTTCTTTGTAATGAATGATAGGTAGCGTAGTTCGCTCTCCAAAGTGACTAACAAGATTGGCTGTTTGTAATGCATACACCTCTCCCATCCAACCAAAGTCGGTAGATGAGTCATACAAAACCAAAGTATTTTTGGGTACTGCTGCATTCGCGTAAGGCACAGTAAAAATAAGCACTAAAAACAAAAACGAATGCAGCCACAACCTTGTAGTAAGAATTGAAAAAGACATTAAGTCTCCAGATTTGATAAATTAACAATAACACTTCATATTCTTAGGTCTGTGTAGCAAGTCCCGATAACAGCAAAATCTAAAAACTTTTACGTTAGTTAAAGAGTTTGCCAGAAATGCCCTTGGGGAGGTATGGAACAAGTAACTAAAGTCATCTGAAACTTATAAAATTAATGTTGTACATCCTTTCTTTCAGCGTGAACTTGTCCGCTACACAGCTAGCGTTAAAGGACCGTAGAACAAATGAAATCAATCCATACCGTATTTTCAGAAAACTTCTTCCGAAGATTTAGACATTATTTTGCCCCGCATCTTGCCCCACTCGGAATTGATAATCGCGTCATCGAGTGCGCAGACATCGAAATCCCTGGTGAGCAATATCTTGCGCTCTGGGAAGCTGCAGGAAAGGACAATCCAAGTATTGGACTTGAGCTCGGCTCACAAACTGAGGTAGACGATTTTGGCGCACTTGGCCACGCAATCCATTGCGCACCAACTATTGAAAAAGCCTTGCTAACATTACAAAGATTCATTGTCGTCTTCGCACAAGGATCATCCATAAACTATGGACACGACGAACGATCAGCATATATTGAGTATCAGGCAATCTATCCAATCGCCACTCATCTACGCCAGGACGCCGAATTCACAATCGCTTCACTCCAGCGCCAACTTAGCCTTATTAGTAATCATGCTATCAAGCCGACCCGCATAGATTTCGAACATGACAGACCAAGTGACTTATCAAGACACAAACAGGTTTTTCAGTGTCCTATTCACTTCAACCAGCCAACCAATCGACTTTATTTCTCCAGTGAGGCTTTGCAGACCCCTCTTTCTCAGAGCAATGAGCGTCTGTACAAAGCATTAGAACCCTATTTGGAAAAAGAGCGGATAAATCGCTCTCTGACTAACGACTTAATCCCCCAAATCACCCACATGGTGGCAACGGGAATGAGCAGTGGTGTGCCTTCAATTGACGACATTTGCAAACAACTGAATCTGAGCAAACGCACACTCCAGCGCAGACTCAAAGACCATGGCATGGTGTTTTCGTCACTTATTGAAGATGTGCGTCGAGAGTTGGCTTTCGCCTATTTGAAAAACTCTAATTACTCCATAACCGAAGTATCGTTGTTGCTAGGCTATACCGAGTCAGCATCCTTCACGCGCGCCTTCAAGCGCTGGGCCGGACAATCTCCACAGCAATATTGTGCAGATTTTGGCATGAGCTGCTGAGAAACTGGCACAGCAAGACAATTCACCGACTGAACTCACCTCTACCCTAGCCCCTAATCACTCAGAGGCGTCAGTTAAAATGGCCAATAACAAAGATTCACTCTTAAAGAGCACATCCTTTTGGCAACATGACTATGGGCATTACACGCCAAATCTCTCTTTGGCCGAGAACCTGAAGGCTGATGTGGCAATCATTGGTGGTGGTTTTACGGGGCTAAATACTGCGTGGCAATTCAAAAAGGACAACCCTAACGCTCGTGTTGTTGTACTCGAAGCGGACATTATCGGCTTTGGTTCTAGTGGCCGTAATGCAGGGTTCAGCACCAAACTTTTTGGCTTGGAGCCAGAAATGGTCGTACTGAGATGGGGCAAGCAGAAAATGATCGATGCCCATCGCTATATGAATATGGCCGTGGCACATACAAAGAGCCTAATCGAGCAAAACGGTTTCCAATCTGATTATTCTCATGCGGGAATGCTGCGTGTTAGTTACGCTCAAAAGCAACTGCAACGCATAAGAAAGACTTATCAACTGTATCAAGAACTAGGAATTGATACTGGGCTGACTTGGATAGACAAAAACCGAATTCAACAAGAGTTTTACTCAGATCGAATTATCGGCGGCATCTATGACACCGATACAGGCACGCTGAACCCTTGCAAACAAGTACGTGAACTCAAACGTCTAGCCGAATCAGCGATGGTGAAAATTTACGAAACCAGCCCTGTCATGAACATCGAAAAAACCGCGTCGGCTATCATTCTCAAGACGCCAAACGGCCAAGTAGCTGCCGATAAAGTTGTGATTGCAACCAATGCATACACTCGCCAAGTACCAGACGCTCGCTCGCTCAAAAACAAACAATATCCATTGTGGACTTACCAAGTTGTAACTGAGCCACTAACTGCCGCTCAGTGGGATAGCATTGGTTGGAAAGATCGACAGTCATTTGGCGACAATCGCCACATGCTGCATTACTTCAGGACCACAGCTGATGGTCGCATTACCATGGGTGGTGGTGATGCCATCGCATACAAAACAGGGGCTAAGCTAGAAATACCTTCACCAATGAACTGGGAGCACTGCGAAGCACACCTAAAGTGGATCTACCCACAACTTAAAGATGTACGTATTGATTATCGCTGGGGAGGACCAGTCTCAGTGAACGCAGATATGGCGCCTGAAATAAGCTTTATCGAAGATGAGCGTATTATCTATTCGGGTGGTTGCTTCGGCCATGGTGTCTCGCTGTCACACCTCAATGGCCGCACAATCGCGGATCTTCTTAACAACAATAAAACCGAACTGACAGATTTTTGGATTGTGAATAGAAAGTGCATCCCTATGCCGGGTGATATGTTGAGCTTCATAGGTGGTCAAGTCGCTCGAAAAGCGCTTAAAGTCGGCGACTGGTGGGAAGAGCGCCATGTGAGAAATCACTAAATTAATCTCCGGGGCTCTGCGGAAAATTGTTTTTCAAACTGGCGCAACAATGGAAAACAGCTTGAGCTCCGTCACTTTTGCTTGGCTAAGCCATTCAAATAGCTTTTCACAGTCAATCGGCTAAGCGATGTCGGATCACTCCATTGGTATCCCGTAACCGTAATTAAGTTGAGTGCCAACCCTTGCAGCAAACAAAAAAGTCCATGGGTAATCTCAATAGCATTACCACCAAGCAAGTCACCTTGCATTTGCGCCTCTTTTATAATCTGAGTAAAAATTTCAGCGCGAAGAACAAAAGCAGTGTTTTCAACGTATAGTCGAGTTGCATCTGGCACCAAATCTTCCTGAAGAAAAACAAGACAAAAGCGCTCTGGATATTGAATCCAGTAATCAAAGTAGCAAAACGAAAGTTGCTCCAAGCGCTCTCTTGGCGAATCACCACTCACCAGCTCTAAGCGACTAAAAAGCTCCCCAATAAAAACATCCCAAACTTGCCACAAAATCTCCTGCTTGTTACTGAAATATCGATATAACCACATGGGTGAACAATCGACTTCAGCAGCAATATTGCGCATTGATACCGCAGCTACGCCATCACGCAAAAATAATTCGCGTGCTACGGCAATAATGCGCTCTCGCATTTCTTTTTCATCCGAGGGGGTCTGACGCGGCCGCCCTCGTGACTTGGCACCAACTGGTTTCATGTGTATGATTTACGCGTATATAAATATAAGTAGAGAGTAATAGTAGCAAAACTAGCACGTACGTTGTCACAACTTTTACTGGAGATGCAACATGGGCACAACAGAAACAGTAGATGTCTGCATTATCGGCGCAGGGTTGGCAGGATTGCGGGCGGCTCAACGACTGAGTGAGCAAGGCCTAAGCGTACGTGTTTTGGAGGCTCGAGAACGAGTCGGCGGGCGAACCGCTGGGGGCTTACTTTGTGGCGAGGCAATTGATTTAGGGGGGCAATGGTTAGGCTCAGGTCAAACTCGTGCGCTTGCACTGTGTAAGGAGCTAGGCCTAAATCTTTATGAGCAGCATAGTATTGGCAAACGAATTCTAAGTATCGACAACAAATCACGCAGTTATCAAGGTAAGGCACCACCCATACCGCTGCTTGGATTACTCGACTCATCGCAAATTATTTGGCGTCTAAATCGAGCGGCAAAAACCATTGATCCAGCGGCTCCATGGACATCTAAAAATGCAGCTTACTGGGATCGCATGACAGTTGCAGAGTGGTTGCAACGTAATTTACATACCAAAAGCGCACATAGCTTAATGAAAATTATAATGCGCGCCTTACACACCAGCGAACCACACGAAGTTTCCATGCTTTGCCTACTTGCCTCCATTGCTTCTGCAGGAGGCCTAGAGACACAACTTGAAGCTCGAGGCAACGGGGCACAACGCTATAAAATCAGTGGTGGTGCTTTTCAACTCGCAGAGTTATTAGCTAAAAAATTACCTAATGAATCCCTGCTGTTAAATGCCCCTGTACTTGCCGTTAAACAATCAGAAACACATGTGACTATTACTCATGCAAAAGGTGAAGTCTGCGCAAGCAAAGTGATTGTCGCCTTGGCGCCTGTGCTAGCTACACGCATTAATTTCGAGCCTGCACTCCCCTCAGCACGACTGCAGCTGCAGTCCCGCATGCCAATGGGATCTGTCATTAAGGTCTTAGTTGCCTATGAGCGTCCTTTTTGGCGTGAGCAGGGATTGACAGGTGAAGCTATCAGCGACACAGAAGCATTTAGCCCCGTTGCAGATGCAACACCTCATGGCAGCAAAAATGGCTTTCTGGTTGGTTTTTTCGCGGGGAAGTTTGGTCAGGCCATGGCAGGCATGGACAAACAGACACGCCGTGAAATAGCGGTACAGTCACTACAGCACTATTTTGGCCCTCAAGCCGCCCACCCAATCGATTACATTGATCAAAACTGGATATCAGAATCCTGGAGTCTGGGTGGCTACACAAGCATCACCTCACCTGGCACATTAACAAGCTGCGGATATACGCTACGCACGCCATGCGGCCGCATTCATTGGTCCGGCAGTGAAACTGCGACTGAGTGGACCGGCTATATTGACGGTGCAATTTCATCTGGTGAACGTGTGGCAGAAGAGATACTGGCAGCACGCTAAGGTGTGACAAAAACCGTATGCCGCCATCACTTGTTATTGCTTAACTGCCAATACACTTAGGCTGATAGACATCTCGTCAGCCACAACACCTAGCATTCGAGTCATACCAAACTCAGAACGCTTAAAGTGAGTAGTTGCCTCAACAGCCATAATATCGCCCGGTAACTCACTTGCTCCGCTCCCTACCGGTTTTGCTAACAGCACAACCGTTTGAGTGATCCCATTGACGGTCAGCTGGCCTGTCACACTGTAAGTCATCGACTCAATGTCAGATAGCGTAATGCCCGTACTGCGAAATGTAATATATGGATGTTTTTCGGGCAGAAAAAAATGGCCTGAATGCAATAGCTCACGGTCAATAATGCCCATAAATGTTGACAGCGTCTTAACTGGAATAGATACCTCAGTCCATGAAAGCTCTGGACTTTTGGTATTCAAATAAATGGTACCCGCCGGATTAGCAAACTTCGCTTTAGGACTCTCCTGCCCCAAATAACGCCATGTAAAGTTGATGGTTGTCTTAGCTGGGTCGATAGCGTATTGCACAATAGGTTGAGCCCAAGCCGCAGAAGTCGCCATTAACAGTACAAACATGCATATTTTTTGAAAACGCTTCATTTTAAGCTTCCCATCAGAAGTCACAAGCCCACACTTTTGACGTTACAGACACACAGTCAAATCACAACAAAAAATTACTATACGTGTACACTTATTAGTCTGCAAGTAAATTGCAAGCCCATATAGTATACGCGTATACTATATGCCGTCTGATTACTCACTTTAAGGCATACCTCAATGTCAGCACTTCATGATCGCTCACAAAAAGGCCGCCACACAATTTTGTTACTTATTCTTATGACATGGCTACATGGAGGCAATGTGTTCGCAAATACCGAGGTTCCAACTGATGCATTCATTCAGGGATTTAGCGTTGAAGTATCCAATCGCACTTTTGCATTGCAGGCCATGAAAAATCTATCCAAACGCTCTGAGGGCAGCAAACAACACACATTCTGGCAAGCATACTTGAGATTAGAACAATTCAATGTCCCTCACTATCAGGCAGCAGCCTTAAGCTGGGGCTTGGATTCAAGGCCCGAACGGCTAGCTAAGGCCAAAGCCTTTGCTACTAACTTAGTACCTATGGCGTTCATGAGCCTTGCATTGAGGCCCCTCTACGCTAGTACCGTCAAATACGCCAAAAAGCTTCGTAAGCTACGTCTAATTGGTCCTACTAATGCACAGGCCTTCTTAAACTATATGGTAGAACAAGAAGAGTTACAGGTTGAAATGATGAGGCTTGCTCTCCGTAAAGACTATGCAGCAGCCGCAAGGTTAGTCGATGAGTTTATTGCTAAACACACAGGCACCTCCTTTACTTCAGAGCAATAACGGGCCTGCCTAACGACACAAGATTAACACCCCCATAACGCCAGATGCTCATCGAATGCACTCCGATGAGCATCTGCGCTATTGCACTACCACACCAACACTCAACTACAGATATGTGAAAAATTGCGATTGCAATCGATCAATTTTTAGTCAATAATATATACATGTATACAAATATCGGTGCCACATAAGTGAAAGACGCACACAAACCAAGCTTGCTGTGTCGTGCCTTTTTTATTTTTACCAAACAACTTGATTAACGAGCATGTCATCAACTACTACTACTCCACTACGCCGTAAGACCATCATCGGCTGGCTGTTAACAACTACCTTTTTTATAGGCTTAGTTGCTTATGAATGGCTGCCCATGCATTTACGTGGTGCATGGGTATTTTTCATTGCTTTAATTATGGCCGGTGCTTTCCTAAAAGTAAGCTCTGCTATCGCTTTAGGTTTAATAGCTTTTCTAACTGCAGCACTCCATTTTTATTACAAGTTAAGTTCTGGCGTCTATATTGAGCATTTAATTTTACTGCTCTTCATATCGCCACTTGCTCCTATTGGCTTAAGTGCAATACGTCATAACCTCAACTTACGTACAAATGCCAGCAACTCTTTACTTATTTTTAAACATAAGATTGAACGCGAAATCATTCCCGTTCAGCTACTAGAAACATTTATTAAGTCTCAACTGCATTTACTAAATCGATCAGATATTGCAGCCTGCCATAGCAAAATAATCGGTATCGAAATTTCACTTCAGAACATAGAAGAAATAAAAGAGTTATTAGGCACTACTGAATGGACTGAAACTAGATCAAAAGTATTGCTTATGATCGAAAGCTACATATGTAATGGCTTTCATGCATTTGGCGATGAGTCACTTGAGAAAATTACTCTGATTAATATTGATGATGGTTCTAGCAACTACAGCGACCAAATAACAAAAAAACTAAATGAAATAAGCATCTTACAAACTAATATCCGTAGAGTGATCTATGAACCTAGTCGTACTTAATCTTTGTGGCGTATTGCTGCAACCAGTCCTGGCGCCCTCACCTGCGCTAGAGGCAATCTATCGTGATAGCTATGGCTGTAACTTTGAAAGCAGCAGTGAAGGTGCTTTAAATTCAACGACAGTTTCACCCGCCAAACTTTATCGCTTTTTTCCCGGGAAACCAACTTATTGGCCTGTATTTGACCCATATCATATTGATCAAGAGAATTACAATTTTTATATTAATGCAGGCATTAAACCCGGCATTATATTACCTGACTCTTTAACTAAAAACATTAGCATAAAAGAGTATCGTAAAATTCGTGGCGCCATTAAAGATGGAGCGATTGTTATTGTCCAAGGCACTACTTTTAATTCGAAGGAGCTATATGCTTCTGCAACTTTTGCCTCTGCAATTGGATTACGTCCTCAGCTTTTCCTAAAGAATAATCATTTTGATAGTTCATTTAATGACTTTGACTCAGGAAGCTATATTTTTAATAACGAAGTCTATACGCATCACTTACCTGTGCCTAATGGGATCCATAAAGTTAACAACAAACATGTAATACCTATGTCTACGTATAAAACTTATGGCCATGGAATGCAGGTAATTCGTAATCCAACATTTGATCCTTTAATTGTTGAAAACATTGAGTACCCGCCACTCGGTGTCGAATGGAAATTTGCTGGCTCTAGGTTTGTCAGCACGCCCGAATCCTTAGAAACAAGCCTAGTTGGGCATGCTTGGGCATTATTTACCATGATAGCTATTCCAATTGGAGCGTATCTGACCGGTGAATTACCATCACTTTTTCCGGTTGCCGCCAATCTAGCCTCTAGTTTCTCTGTTCTATTTGGTCTTTTGCTAATCATTATTTTTGTATTTGCAATTTTTCGGAATCGCCGCTCATGACAACCATTGATTACATTTTCATTTTTGGTTTTATCGGCATTTGGGTGCCTCAGCTTTTCTGGGCCACCCTTAGCTTTTCTGCTTGGCGATATGCTGCACTCAGCAAAGCAGAAAAGGAGAGTTTGCCTACACCAGATGCTTGGCCACGATTGAGTGTATTGGTACCTGCGTATAACGAGGAAGTAGTTATTGAAGCCACATTATTAGCACTCGCGGCTCAAGACTACCCCAAAGACAGCTACGAAGTTATTTTGATTAATGATGGCTCAAAAGATAATACGCTTGCCATAGCCACTGAAGTTGCGGCAAAGCACTCTTGCATCAAAATTGTTAACGTACCAAAAGGTATGGGTGGCAAAGGAAAGTCACGCACTTTAAATAATGGCCTGCCACATGCAACCGGTGACTTAATTGTAGTTTATGACGCCGATAGCACACCTGACCCAGACTGCGTTCGTTTGCTGGCGCAAAATTTAATCTCTGACCCCTCACTCGTTGCAGTACAAGGCAAAGTTCGCACACGCAATTGGCGCGACAGTTTTATCACTCGCTTTATTGCAATTGAGTTCATCTTCTTTCAGTGGATCTTTCAAGGTGGCCGCTGGAATTTATTCCGCTTATCCACATTGATGGGTACAAATTTTGTAATCAAAAAACGTTCGTTGATGACACTCGGCGGCTTTGATGAACACTCATTAGTCGATGATACAGAGATGAGCTTTCGTATCTTCTTAGGCAAAAAACGGATTAAGTGGATTCCTTATGCCACCGGCTGGCAGCAAGACCCTCCAGGCCTAGGAATCTTTCTTAAGCAGCGCTCACGTTGGACCCAAGGCAACTTCTATGTCACCAATAAATATTTAGGACATGCGCTGACCAACCCTTTTCCTATCGGTGTCGAAATCCTAAACAACTTGATGTGCTACATCGTGTTTGTTCCAGCACTTTTCTTAAGTCATACGGTGCTTGTTGCAGGTATTTTAGGTATCGCAGGCGTCACGCTCCCGGGGCCTTTCACGCTGCTTTGGGGCATTTCATTTCTAATCTATTTATCGCAAGTGTTTTACACGCTGTCACTTGAGAAAGTGCCACGACAACTTTATTTCTTCGCTGCTATCGCCTACTTCACTTACGCACAGGTTTTTTTAATTGTCGTAGTCAAGGCAGCTTACGAAATGGCAAAAGGCAAAATTAGCGGCAAAGGCATTATTTGGTACAAAACTGAACGAAGAAGGGAAAAGCAATGAAACTTAATCAAATCTCAATTGGCATAATTGCATTATGCCTGAGCATATTGCCCTTGAGGCAAGCAACTGCGGCTGCTGAAGTATGGCGTACAGCTCCCGCTCAATTTAACAATAAAGAAGCGATTGAAACGCGCTTTATTTATGTTGGGAAAGGAGAGACGTGGGTATCGCCTACGTTTAAAGCCAAAGTAAATGTGTCATATCCAACCGCACTATCTGTTCGGCTAAATGGCAGGCCAGTTCACTCAACAATGCTTACGGCTAACCGCGATTTGGAGTTCAAGCTAGATCAACTTAAGACTGGTTTTAACCGTTTAGATTTCTTTGTCCGACAAACGCCAATCATGGCCGAAGAAAATGAGCATGAGTGTCGTGTAGGCACATTTGGTGTCTTTAATATCGGACAAGGTGAAATCAGTTATTCGCGTAAATTAAGCGAATTGATGCTTAGCAATTTGCCTGATACTTTGTTCAACCCTCACGTATTGGACCGAAGACCGTATGTGGGTCGTGCTCGCGTCAACACAAAGAATGCAGCTGAACTGACAGCACTTTCTCGCCTCACCAGTGCTTGGGCATCTACATCCGGTGTTCGTTGGATTGAAAGCTCATTACCCGAATCACACCGCTCAGACTTTACGGTTGAATTTAAGCGAGATGCTCAATATAAAAATGAGGCTCATATTTCTATCTATTTTGCTGAAAAGCGGCCTCAAGATCATAGCCATCCGATTTTACGAATCAACTATGGCAATGAACAAGCATTACTTTCGGCTATAAACGGCCTCACAAATAAAAACTACCTAAGCCAGCTTAGAGGCAATGGAATTCGAGTTTCAGACTCAATTAATGAGCCAGTCTGGGGCAAGCCTAAGCAATTCAATACGCTAGCTCATCTAGGAATTGACAGCTTTCGTTTAGACAGCGGAGTGCGTGCGTTTGTCTTGAATTTCCCTGGTGTATGGCAGCCAACAGGACCATTACAGGGTAGCGTTGCATTTAAATCACAATCCAATTTAATCCAAGGATCAAGTGCGACCGTCTGGATTAATGACGCCCTTTCTGGTGGCGCTAGTTTGCATAATCTTACTGAAAAAGATAACGAACGCTTAGTTCCTTTCTTAAGTAAAGCACCATTGGACAACAATAGCTTTGAGCTTAGAATTGAGTCAAACCTTCTGGTAAGCAACTTCTGCTCTGCCCCCAAGGGCACCATGTGGGTAGACACAGAGCGCTCAGAGATAAGCCTGCCTTACCGACTTAAGCGAGGTGTTGCCACAATCAATACGACGCTATTAAGCCACCCAACGATTTCAGTTGATGGGAATGAAGGAGCGCTAGGTATTGCAACTACACTTATACAAGAAGCGTCACGTATGCTGCTCAATGGAGACCCACTTAAGTCAGATATCGTCATTAACAAAAGAGCCAAGGTACAGGTAACTGTAGATAGTGATCTTTTTGATCAAAAAGTAAGTGAGTATCCAGAATCAATTTACCCCGTTTATGCCAACGGTGGTGTTTTTATTACTGCTCTAGAGGATGGCTTTGAGGTATTAGCACAGGGCACTTTCAGCGCAGAAAACTTCATTTACTACTGGCCACGAGTGCAGTCGAAAATTCCTGATGGTGCTAGCGAAGTATTGGTTACTCAAGATGGGGAAGTTAAGCAGCTAAAAACCATCACACTTCATCAAGGCATTACGCCAACTGTACGAGAGTCAAATATTTACCTCTATGTTTTGTTTATCTCAGCACTCATGATTGCCGCATTATTAGGCTGGTTATGGTGGTCGCGTCGCGCGAAATCGAAAGCCTAACAAAACAAAATGCTGCCACCCCTCCACAACATGAAGGGGTGGCAGCATACCCTTTTCTGCAGCAGCGCTATAAAGAATCGTTAAACGGTAATACTTTTTAGAATGCGTAGTGACGCCAAACCATCCCCAAATGGATTCTCAACATCAGCCATCGCTTGATAATGAACTGGGTCTGACAGCAACTTCTTACTTTCAGATAAGATTTTTTCAATATCTGTACCCACTAACTTACCAGCACCAACTTCGACCACCTCTGGGCGCTCTGTGGTGTCGCGTAAAATCAAAACTGGCTTATTGAATGAAGGACACTCTTCTTGAATACCACCAGAATCGGTCAATACAAAAAAAGCTTTGTCTAATACCGCCATCAACTCGGGGTAATTCAGTGGCTTTAACAACGCCACTTGTTTGTGGTTTTTAAAATGCGACTCAATCACGAGCTTTACACCTGGATTTAAGTGCACCGGCCAAACAACTTTTATCTCAGGGTGATCAACCAATAACGATTTTACGGCCTGGCAAATATTTTCAATACCTTGGCCAAAGTTCTCACGACGATGCGCTGTCACTAGTAGTAACTTATCATTATCCGTTAGCTTGAATGGCAGCACAGGTAAGTAGGACTGAGCGCCCTTAACCTTAAAAAACTCACGAATATGAAGTACCGCATCCACCACGGTATTACCCGTCACTTCAATGTGTTGATCAGCTATACCTTCATTTTTTAGATTCAAACGTGATTGCTGTGTAGGTGCAAAATGCCAAGTTGCTAGGCGTGAGGCCAACTGACGATTCCCTTCCTCCGGAAATGGGTGCGCCATATCAAAAGAGCGCAAACCTGCTTCAACATGCGCGAGTGGAATTTGTTTAGAAAAAGCAACCAATGCGCCTGCTAAAACAGTCGTCGTATCACCCTGCACCACTAATGCATCACGTTGCTTGGGAAAGCGATCAAAAATGCCCTCGATCTGCAGTAGCGCTTTCGCCAACAACTGATTGAGGCTCTGCCCCGGCAACATGATATGTAGCTCATGATCGATCTCAATATTAAAGAAATCGATCACATCACGAACCAGCTCTTGATGCTGCCCACTGAAGATCACCTCACATTCAATATCAGGGTTTTGTTTGGCGGCTAAGATTAATGGCGCCAACTTGATCAGCTCGGGGCGAGTTCCAAATAACACCGTAATGACTTTTTTCATATCTAAAAGCTCTTGTAGTAAGTAATTTCGATACGGTTATTCTTAAAACCGGAGTCACCATTTGGTGCTTTATCACCTAAGTAGAAAGCTCTCACTGACTCCAATCTAATCGCAATTGGCACATGCTTATGAAAGGTAAACGAGATGCCTGGCCCGGTTTCGAATACGTTGTTGTAAAACAAGCCTTCGGCATCATGTACACTTTTAAATTTCCAGTAAGCTTTAGTTATTCCGAGTGGGCTCTTAGCTATATTAAAGCCAGGACGGTAACGTAAATCAGCGACGATGTTGTAATCATTGCGTGAGTAAGCAGCAACATTGCCATAAAAATCCGCATGAAAACTCATTGGGTAAACGCATCCCGCCTTGCAAACAGCACGATTGTCGCCCCACTCCTTGTAGGTTGCCGCACCAACAACAACAAACTCTTGCAGCTTGCTACGGCCGCGATCAATCAAATCATAACTGCCACCCACTTCAGCATATGCAGTAATTGGTAACTTGCTACCAAAACGATGATTGATGCCGACTCCTACAATTAATGAGTTTTCATCAATGATTTCTGGACGTTCGCCACCTGAAGATTTGGTGTCACGGTTAAACGTAGTAAAGCCATAAACTTGACCCTTATCGTCGTTATAATAACGACCAGCACGTACTTTTAGCGGCACAATGGCGGCCCCAGAACGGGACTCATAAGACGGTGAAGCATATATATCTGCAAAAAATGGCTTTTTAAAGCGCGAAACACTTCCCGTAGATAAGTTTTTACTGGCAGTACAGGCAGACTCAGCAATTTCAGGATCTTTAGCATCTTTTAAAGAATCAAAAATCACTAAGGCCTCGTCATTGCGGCCCAATTGATTTAATAAGTAGGCTTTTTGCAACCTAAAGCCTTCATCCTCTGGGCTGACTAATAATAATTTATCTGTATAAAGTAATGCCTCTTCAGTTTTATTTTGGCGGAGCTTAAGATAAATTACACTTTTTAAAGCTCGTAAATTTTTAGGTTCCTTAGATATAATTTTTTTGAGCGCAAAAAATGCCTCATCATCATTAATATTTTCATTAACTGAGAATTCATCCCATAGCATATCAACATCATCACTTGCTATCGCTAATAAAGGGCTAGAAAGTAATAAAGCCGAAAACGTTGTTGTTAAAAATAATTTCATTATTGGTTAACCTTAAATGGTTTCATCAGTGGATCCTCAACATCATCTGCAGAAATAAATGTGTAACCCATTTTTTTCATTTCAGAGACAAGCTTTTTTAAGTTCGTTTCACCGTACATCTTGTGATAAAAAAAACTCGATACATTATCACGCACTACCATCAATGCCTTTGCATTCACCAACATCTGCTCAACACCACGCGCATCGCGACCATGGTATTGATCAGGAACAAAGTGGCCCATATTTTCTGGAATCTTGACCCAATTAAATACATCTCTAACTGCGTAAGGAAAAAACTGCTCGAATGGTCGACTCGTGTTTTCATCGTTCCCTGATAATGAGCCAGGGAAATACATGCCACGATGGTTTGCTCTTGGAAATAATTGGCTTAATGCACGCGAGCTAACACCACTGCCTGCATAATGCGGGTATTCAAAAACATCGGTAGTTTTTAAGCCGGCACGAGCAAATTCCTCTATTGCCAGCCGTCCTCGCTCTTGAGCCCACTCTGTACTGTCTTTAGGCACTGGTCCTGTTAGATGAACGACGTTGTTTTCGTCAATTCTTGACATAAAAAACTCATAGTCCGCAACACTATTTCCACGATATGGATTAGGCACATCTTCATATTGATGGGTATAGCCATGAACAATAATATGGCCATTTTTTTTCAACATATAATTTAAAGCATCAACTACGGCAGGTGCCTCATGCATTTTACGTTGAAAATGAGTATTTCCGGGCCCACCTTTAGGGTCGACATAAAAAGGTACTGTTGCCATTGTAAATGGCACATTTAGGCTAAATAACATATCAGCCATAGCCCTTAACTTATTTGGTGCTGATATAGGTGATATATCTTCTAAACGAACAATTGCACGATGGCGAGTTGGTCTTTCTGGATCTAGCAACTCAAAAAGCAAATCACAAAAGACCAAATAGCGATCACTTTCGATAACATAGTTAAATGGTATCTCACTTAAATAAAAAAAGTTTTTTGACTGAACTGCCCAAGGAATAGATCGTCCAGTTGCAAGCGCCGCCTCTGCCAATACTTTTACGTCGCTATCTTTGCGTACTGCAATGTTAATAATTTTTGAGTTTTTATCAGAGCGTGTCAGCTCTGTGTTTTTATAATAAACATGCTTAATAGGCTGCTCATTATAGCGTGTAGGCCGAAATCCAAAAGGAACTGCCATATTTTCAATCGCATCAAGCTGCCAGATATTTTCACCAACCCACATAACAGGTTTTTTGGTCTTTCTAATATCTTTTAAAAATACTGAAGGTATAGCTTCGCCATAAATAGAGCCTAGATAAATTATGGCATCAAAAGACTCCATCATTTTTTCTTTATAATCAACAATAGGTAGTACTTTATACTCACCAAAATGACTAACCAGATTCGCAGCGCTTATCGCATAGACCTCACCCATCCAACCAAAATCAGTAGATGAGTCATATAAAATAAGAGAGTTTTTTGGGGCTGCCGCATTTAGTACTGGAGCAACAATAAAAAGCACCAATAATAAATTAACTTTTTTAAATACGTTAATTTTCATGATTTAGCCTATAAACTTCTGCTTAAGCAGTAGCCATGCTATTTGGTTCATACCTACGATGCAGGCATCCAGTTGCTTGGCATTGCTATAGCACTCCTCCAATATATTTGTGTAGCGGCTTGACATGCAGTCAGCCGGCCTTGATTACAAAAAGCCCAATTTAAGTATACGCGTATTCATTATTATGCGCAAATCTTTGCTCAAAAAAAAGACGCTCCAATGAGCGTCTTTTTTGAGCTTCAAATACCCATCAATAGTTGAAAGGTGCTTGAAGGATGCGACTTAAGGCCTACCTTGATCTGCCTTACTGTAGTCACACACACCCTCTGGGAAAATGAGTTCTAGCTGTTGCACTTGGTCAGGATCAGGCACCCAAGCTCCATAAGTCCCATCACTAATTGCCTTCGCAACAGGCTTCAGTGCACACTTGAATATACTGCCCTCGATTGGTCCACCCGCCACCATTCTTGAAGTTGTATAAGTAGGAAACTCTTGTGTGCATGCTCCTGCTGCATTGTCGTCAAGGATGCCATTCCAAACATCGTTACCGGCAGCAATTTTATCGCCATCGACTGTAAAACAGCTATCTACTGCAGTCTCTGGTTTATTTTCGGCAATACTTTTCTCTGGATTGTTACGGATATTGGTTATCCAGTCATGTAGTACCTCTAACGCCTGCCAGGTTTGGTCAAAGTCTCTGTTTGGACGAGGACGCGTCTCATTGGGTCTATAGGTATGAGGACGAGCATCTGTAAACCAAATCAGCTGGTTGTCGGAGTGTCCCATTTTATTACGGATACGCTGACGACCTGAGAAGGATTGATGGCTATTGTGCATATCCAGTACATCCTCAAGATAATGCCGCCAATCGATCACAGGTATGTTCAACTCGCCATCAAACACCATGCCTGAGCTGTAAGCAGCATTGATTGCTTTCAAGTCTCCTTTTGTGCGCGGAGCAGGAGACGTTCCGTCCGAACTCAAACGCATATTGATTTTGCTCCACGGGTCGAATGCGATTTTGCCGCTCAAAACATCAGCTTCACTTCCTAGGAACGGGAAGCCTTCTTGCACCATGTCTTTGGGATGCTTCCAGCCACCAATCTTCGAATTGAGCTTTAGGAACTCTGCTGGCGTGATGTTATTGTCGTTGAGAGCCTGCAAGCCATATTGAACCCCGACGTTGTCAAACAGTGTTCTAGGGTTGCCATTCTCATCCGTGCCATAAATATTGCGCAGGTCGTCATAGTGGGTCCAGTCCACATTATCCATGGCACCTCCTTGCATTTGCTCCTGATTACGCACTACTCCGAAATGTGGGTTCATCACTAGCGGCGTTAAGCCGCGCCAAGCTGGCACACATTCGGTCATACCAGGTGCGGTGCTGTAACCAAGCATTGGCTTATATGGTGCTAGAGGGTCTGGGTAAGCATCCGTTGCGTTAAAGCCAACCAACCAATTGCGATTTTTTGTAGTGGTCCACTTGGCATTATTTTTGTCCGTGACGTCCATGTAATGCTCTAGCAATTCGCAGTCACCCACATGAATCGTTTGGGTCACCATGTCGGGGTAAGAGTATTGTGGTACGCCACCATCCAATAAGCCGGGATGATTTTGAGAGTAAACATATTGCTGAATGCCGCCACCAGAGCCGCCAATAGCAACGGTATATTCTGGCGTGCCGAAGCGTTTGATAAAGTGCTCTTTGACCATCAAGGCGGTTTCGCCACCAACTTGTAGGTTGTAGTGCGAGTCGGTGACCGTGCCGGTTGAAAAAAGAACTGCGTACCCTTTGCCGAGCACTTCTGGCAGCATGGACTGGGTAGTACGATTGTCCATACGCCCTTGGGTATGCCCAATCGCAACGCCACCCAAGAACTGGAATAGTGCTCGACCGTTCCAAAGCTCGGTTGATGCCGTCTCGTCGGTATCACTCAAACTCGCCAATGTGGCAAAGCTATATATAAAACGATTAATGGTGCCAACCTCACGCCGTACGATAAAGTCAACCACACGAGCATCAGTTAGTGTGGTGGTTGCCATATCGGCCGGTCTTACGCGATCAGCTGGCAGTGCTTTGTAGTTACCATCGGTTGAACGGTAGTAAAACTCTACATAGGTTTCGATCGAGCAATCTTTACTAAGACCAACCAAATTGCCCTCAGCATCCTTAACAGGAAAGCCCTTACTCCCGTCAGTATCAACCAGAGGTTGCTTGCCTAACTCTGTGACGGTGCAGACAAAGGGGTATTGCTGTGGCCCAGAGAAAATAGGCCCCGTAATCGGGTAGTTAGTTAATGTCATTTCTTGCAGTTGCCCATGCTTTACATGACGTAGCTGCAACTTGTTATTGCCTATTTTAAGACCCTCAATCAGAACCTCAATACGCCCGTTGCGGAGAGTAGATCGAGAGGCCTCAACCTTCTCACCATTTAGCAAAATCTCCAGCTGATCTTTTTCCTGGTCAATCAGCTCCATATCACCCTCGAATGAGAGTAGTACATCGCCTCCGCTGACTTGGTCTGGGGCACTGGAGAGTGACTTAAGCTTGATATCAGGTAATGCGTTTGACTTGGAGTCGCTAGAGCCTAGGCAACCAAGTAGAGCAAGGGTGAGCAAGCTAACTGTAAAAGGTGCTGCGTACCGCGGTAAGCTGGACATATGGTATTCCTCGTATGACCTTTGTTGTAATTGTTGAGCTTGGTCATCATATGAGGAGGTGTCTGCGATATAACAGGTACAGATTCGCCTAAAGCATTAGTACAGATGAGGAGACGTATTAGATGCGTTTTGCCATTTCGCCTAATTGATTAATAGCCAGCCGCAACTTGTCATTTAATGGCGCGCCAGCATTTAAGCGTAGGTTATCGAAGTGTCGTGGACCTGCAGAAAACACTGAGCCGGGGAAGATATGAATACCTTTTGTCAGTGCTTGGTCAAACAGCGTTCTGGAGTCTATTTGATCAGGTAGGCCAACCCAGAGTACGCAACCACCAGTAGGTGTCACAATACGAGTTCCTGTAGGAAAGGCTTTAAGTACAGCGGAGGCAGTCTCTTTTGTTTGCACGGCTAGCTTTCGCCGCAACTGTTGTACGTGCTGCGCATAAAAGCCGCTTTCCATTAGCCTAGCCATCAGTAGCTGCGGGGCTGATGCCGTAGTAATGCTGCTGATTTGTTTAAGCTCACGCAAGCGATGGTGAAAGCGCCCTGGTGCAACCCAGCCCAGTCTGAGACCAGGCATTAATGATTTTGAGAATGAGTTGCAGTAAATAACCATCCCAGCCTCATCGTATGCCTTGGCTGGTGGCGAGTCTCCTGCATAGACAGTATCACCCCATATATCGTTTTCAATCAGCGGTATCTTGTAGTGGGTGGCCAGCTTAACTAACCTCTGCTTACGGTCTGCCGACATGGTAAAACCTAGTGGATTTTGTGCATTACAGGAAACTAAGCAAGCACTAACTTGCCCACGTTTGAATGCCTGCTCGAGCGCATCAAGACATATTCCATCTCGATAATCTGTCGGAATTTCAAGAACTTTGCGCTGCATAACCTCTAATGCCAGGAGCGTGCCATAGTAGCTGGGAGTTTCGACTGCAACGGTGTCACCACGTTTGGTGACTGTTCTAAGTGCAAGCTCAATCGCCTCCATACACCCATTAGTGACTATCAAATCTTCTTGAGCAATGGGCACAGGATAATTAAGACTACGTTTTGCTAATTGATTGGTAAATTTCGCGTACCCATGTGGGTGCATGTAATCCCAAGCATCTAAAGATTGTCTACGAATAACGCCGCGCATAGTGCGCAATACGTGTTCGATCGACATGATTTCATGAGCAGGCAAGGCAATACCCAAGCGAACTAAATGCTCCTCAATATGAGGTTCCATATAGTGAAAAATATCTTCACTTAATGATACGTTCACTGGCAAAAGTGGGAAATGGGCTATGTTACTTTGGTTAGGGTTCGGCGAACTATGATTGGTGACAAACACGCCTGAGCGTGGGCGAATGTCTATAAGCTCATCGGACTCCAGCTGACGAAAGCACAACATGATCGTGTTGATACTGACCCCAAAAACTTGGCTTAGTCGACGAATAGAGGGGAGTCGCTCTCCTACGCGATAGCTGCCGCCAAGTATTTGGTTACGTAACCGCTGACTGATGTTCTCATAAAGAAAGCGCTCATCTGCCATACGGCTACTGCCTCGACTACTAGCTGAAATATTTTTATATTGAATAAGGGCCTATGTAGCTAGAGTCTCGCTTATTCTTAATCGAGTGTCCAATTCGCCTCCATAAACAGATTCAAAAATTAATTCCTGCTATTTGGCAGCACTGGCAGCTCCAACATGGCACGAGCGTCATGGGCTGGCAGTAGCTTAATTTCGGGAAAACGCTGATGGATAGCCGCCACATGCCGAATATGCTGACGAACGCGCTCAGCATCCTCGCCTAGCATTGCACGCACCAACCATGGTCGCTCAGCAGGCAACGTGATGCCCTCAGCTTGCCAGACTAGATCACCAAGTAGTAGATAACGTGTGCCGGACGGTAAAGTGATGAAAACTAAGACTGATCCCGGGGTATGGCCTTCTGCCGGAACCAGCACAATAGATCCATCACCCCAAACATCATAACTGCGAGGGAAGCCCAAATATGGACTGTCGACAAATTGATAAATGTGAAAATTATGTGGTGCTAGGCTTTGAGCTAATGCTGAGTGCTCATTACCGCTTTCAATAAACTCATGCTCAGTAGCGTTAACCCACAGCGGTACACTCGGCAAGCTATCCAAACCACTGACATGATCCCAATGTGCGTGCGTCAGCACAATACCTGCAATTTCACGATGACTGATGCCAGCATTTTGTAGCTGACTAGCAACTGTTTCAGCTTTTTCATAAGTCGTGGTTGACTGCATCAGTTTGGGTAACGTCTTGAAGTGCTCATCAACATTACGGCCAAATCCAGTATCAAATAGCAGGTTACCTTTTGGGTGACGAACCAAAATAGCAGTCATAGCAAAATCGCGTTCATCATCAAATCTACCACCGCGATAGGCAAGACCTGCTCGCGACTTCATCACACCGGTTGGCAGTGCACTAATTGACATCCCTTCTGGTGGCATAGCTTTTGGAACATCAGTTAACTCTATGGCGGTTGACCCCAGTTTGGCTGGCATAAAGCTCCAAACCAATGCCACTACCAATACAAGAACTATCGACATCACTAAACTAAGTATTAATTTCATGTGGCTTCTCACTTTTTAAGTATGGTGCAATAGACTTAACCCGCTTCAGTAGGCAGATCTTAATATCCGATGGATTAACCGCACTCTCATTTGCAAATCGACGCCCAATTGTGAGGTAAACAGATACCTAGTGGAGTCGGTCCTTATAAAGTGCACGATAAGCCGAAGGTGTGAGGTTAAACCAGCGTTTAAATGCCCGCCTAAAATTTGAGCTATCATGAAAATTAAGCAATGCCGCAATGGCATCGTTAGAAAGCTCGCTTTGCCTTAAATAAATACTGGCATGCTGTGACAAGATGGTGTCTTGCACTTGTCTGAAGCTGGTGCTTTCTGCCTGTAGTCGTCTGGCTAATGTTCGTTTACTGATAAACAGCATGGCCGCCGCCTCGTCTTCCGTAAGGCGTCCCAACGCATGATTTAACAACAAGTGCTGTAGCTGATGCGTGGTGGTGCTTTTATTCGTACTCAAAGAAGCTCGAATTTTTTCACACTGCGCAAACGCTAAGGCGAAGCTCTCTTTATTGGCAGATGCGTTTTGAATTAGACAACTTTTTAAAGGCAGCTCAATGGTTAATACATCAGCATTAAACGCAAAAGCACAGGGCAAGTTTTTTTCATATAAGGCCTGATTTGAAGGTGCGGCATAAGGAAAAGAAATCGTAGCATCATCAACAGTCTGACCATTAATAAACTCAGCACACTCACAAAAAACCAGTGCAATCGCCTCAGAAACCATTTGCTGAATTTCTGAGTATAGATTGCCTTCGTGATGAACCTTTAGTGTCACTCGCTGCTTAGTTTGAATAAGCGCTAAGCGCAGAAAACTAATACGTGTTGGTAAAAACACCGCTAACGCCTGCAAGCCAACTAACAAATTTGTACTGCTGTTTAATAAAGCGCCCAGCGCACCATGGGTTGCCGGCGTTAAGCGTTTGCCAAACCTAAAGCCAATTTCAAGGTCGTCGGTTAAGGACAAACTGTTATGCAATATTTGCAGCTGTTGCTGCGCTGTCAGCAAGGTGTCTTCGCTTTTAAATGCGGCAACACTTAACTGTGTCATCAGTAGCAGCCGCGGCAGATCCCGAACTTGCAAGCCTAATTCACGCGCCAGAATACGAGAGTAATTCGACGGAATACACGCCTGTCCTGTAACAGTTTCATTGATCACACATGCCACCATCATGCCCACAATAAGATGACCATTAAGTCATATATTTCCTTATTTGTCTTATTAAGACCCTAATTTGGCAAGAAATGACCTCTTTATCTGCCATGGCCTTATTTAGAGTAAGTGTACTTAACCAGCGCAAGAGGAAGTGATGGGACATATCACCTTTGTGGAACATAACGGCACTACTCATCAAGTTCAGTTAGAAACCGATAAGACCTTGATGCAACTTGCCAAAGATAACTATGTGCCTGGTATTGATGCTGACTGTGGCGGCGCCTGTGCTTGCGGCACCTGTCATGTATTTATTGATAACAGCTGGATTAGCAAAACTGGCTCGGCAGCTGCTCATGAGCTTCAAATGCTAAACCTCACACCGGAAAAAACAGCCAACTCACGTCTAGCATGTCAAATCGATTTATCAGCACAACTCGATGGCTTAGTCGTTCATTTGCCCGAATCACAAATGTAATTAACGGAAAAACGAGGCGCGTTATGACACTTTTAACATCAGCCATAGAGCAAGCACAGGCGCGGATTCCAATTGATTTGCAAATTAAAGGTGCACATGTATTTTTTGCTGCCAAACGCAAGCTGATTGGTCCACATACTTCCCTTACATTTGTGGAGTCGCCCATTCCCGAGGTGGCGGCATTGGCGCTAAAGGATATTGATGTCAGCAACCCTTTCTTGTGGCGCCAAAATAAATGGCAGTCTTACTTTAAGCGCCTTCGTAATGAAGACCCGGTACATTTTGTAGCCAACTCTCCGTTTGGTCCGTTTTGGTCCATCACGCGTTATGAAGACATTCTATTTGTCGACAAAAGCCATGAGCTGTTTTCTGCAGAACCAGCCATTATTTTGGGGACTCCACCCGAAGGCTTAGCCGTTGAAATGTTTATTGCGATGGATCCGCCAAAACATGATGTGCAACGGCAAGCCGTGCAAAGTGTGGTGGCACCTAGAAACCTGATGGAGATGGAAGGCCTAATTCGGTCACGTACCGCCGAGGTGCTAGATGCGCTTCAGCCCGGTGTGGCTTTTGACTGGGTTAAAACGGTTTCGGTCGAGCTAACAGCCCGAATGCTCGCTACCTTGCTGGACTTCCCCTTTGAGAAACGTCACAAGTTGGTGTATTGGTCAGACTTAGCCGCAGCAAATGCTGAAACCACAGGCGGCGATGCAGATATTAATGAGACCTTTCGCGGTGTTGCCGACATGGCCAAACACTTTTCAGCCCTGTGGCATGACAAACTCGCTAGGCGTGCTGCGGGCGAAGCAGCAAGCTTTGATTTAATTACGCTGCTTCAATCTAACAACGACACCAAAGACCTTATTCATCGTCCGATGGAGTTTATTGGTAATTTGGCACTGTTAATTGTGGGCGGCAACGATACGACTCGTAACTCGATGACCGGTGGTGTATTGGCTCTCAATCAGTTTCCAGACGAGTTTATTAAGCTGAAAAATAACCCTGCCCTAATACCCAATATGGTGTCCGAAATTATTCGTTGGCAAACCCCGCTGGCGTATATGCGTCGTATCGCAAAGCAAGATGTGGAACTCAATGGCAAGCTCATCAAAAAAGGCGATAAAGTAGTGATGTGGTATGCCTCTGGCAATCGTGATGAGCGTGCCATTGAGCAGCCCGATGAATTTATCGTTGATCGTAAGAATGCACGAAATCATTTGTCGTTCGGTTTTGGCATTCACCGCTGCATGGGTAACCGTTTAGCCGAGATGCAATTGCGCATCCTGTGGGAAGAAATCCTAAAGCGCTTTGATCACATTGAAGTGCTGGATGAGCCTGAAAAAGTTCAGTCAAATCTTGTACGTGGTTATAGTCAAATGATGGTTAAAGTAACGGCTAAATCTAGGTAAGACATTCTGCAAGTAGATGTCAGTTGGAAGCTGGCGCATCATTCGATGCGCCGACGTGTTCCCGCTTTTAGTAACACTGGGTACTATCGTCCGTAGCCAGTGAAATTGGTTTTGCGTGGCACTTCTTTGCATTAAATACCAAGCTCTTTCGCCATCCCAGCAAAAATAATCTCCATGCCTTGCACCAACTCATTAATTGGTTGCTTAAAGTCTGTCGCTATCCATCCCTGACACAAATGAATAAGACTACCCACCATAGCCTTAGCCATCACGGTTAGCATGACATCACTTGCACCTTCGCCTTTCAGAAATGGCTTAGTAAACGCCACTAATAAACCCACAAAATGACCATAGCCTTTGCCATATAAATGACCAAGTTGACCACGCACAGACATCGCTTCAATCATGATTAAGCGTGCTTTATCGGGGTTATTAGCCACAAACGTAAATGTCTGTAGCAGCCCTGCGTGAACTAATGCCTTGGCATCATTTAAATAAGGCTGTGTAGCCTGCTGAATAGACACCAAAAGCTCAACAATGACTGCTTGATATGCCTCAAGTAACAACACATTGGTGCTTTCATAAGACTCATAAAAATATCGCTTGGTTAAACCCGCTTCAGCACAAATTGCATCAATACTGGTGGCGGCAAAACCCTCTCGACCTATCAGTTTAATGCCAGCTGCCAGCAACTTATCCTTACGCTCTTTTTGACGAGCCAAGGCATCTTTACCGCCATATTTACGCGCATTCCGTGGCGACTCATCCACCTTCTGTTTTGTTACGTTTGTGATTTCATTTCTCCTCAAAACTTTATTTGACACCACAACGGGTCAGATATACTATCTGACACTACGCAGTGCATGATAAAAGAAAAATGCATGCTGTGGTCAAAACAATAAAATTGGCGTCTTGCCTTAGGGGGAATCGTGATCTGCTTTCAGAGACTGCTTTACATTCCCCTGCTCGCCTTAACCTTGCTCGGTTGTGGTACTGACAACAACTTCTCCGCCGTAAGTACGTCATTACAAATGTCAGACCATAATACCGCTGAGCGCTGCAGCCCCACTAGGCTGCCAACTAGCCAACACATGGTCACAAGCTGGCGAACAGCACCCAGTGATGCACTAATCACTCACCCGATTAGCGCACTAACTGTGCGGCAGTTCTTTGCACCACACCACGATAGCGACCGTATTAGGCTACGACTCTCAAACCATTATTCAAATTTACCCGTTACGCTAGAGAACATTCATATCGCCAAAGAGATCACTCCCGGGAAAGCTGAACTTCAACCAAATACTGAGTGCCTACTCACTTTTGCTGGAAAATCCAAAATTACCATCCCAGCCGGTCAGTCTGCTGTAAGCGATACCATTAGCTACCCTCTGCGAGCTTTTGAGCGAGTCGGTGTTAGCTTTTATGCGCCCACGCTGACACCTCAAGTCACTCGTCACTTAAATGCAAACGAAATACTCTTTATGAGTATTCCCGGGGATTTTACAAAAGACCCAAACGCTACCCCATTTATGGCCGTGCCTGATGGCTATACCAGTAATTTCTTAGCCATTGAAGCCTTAGAAGTGGCAGCACCCAAAAGCGTTCGGACCATCGTCACCGTAGGTGACTCCATTACTGATGGCTCAGGCTCAACAACTCAGATACTGAGCGGCCTCTCATCGCCCATGACATCAAGCGATCAGCGCTATCCAAATCATTTGCAACGACGAATATTAGAGGCCAAATTACCGTTTACTGTTGCCAATGCAGGTATTGGTGGCAATGAGCTTATTAACGATGCGTTGTTGCCACAGTTCGGTGCCAGTTTGCTAAAGCGCTTTGATCATGATGTTTTATCTGTCACTGGTCTAAGTCATATTTTGCTTATGATTGGAACAAACGATCTTGGTAACCCTAAGTTGGGTCAGTCCATCACTCCAGAAGACCTGATCACCGGTTATAAATCACTGATTGAACGAGCCCATCAGGCCAATGTAAAACTGATTCTCGGCACCATTCCTCCAGCCGAAGGTACGGTTCTAAAAGGCCTGCCAATTTTAGGCAACCTGCCGCTACCGATTGGTATTTTACATGGCAGTGCCGAGGCCAAAAAATCGCGAGACGCAATCAACGCTTGGATCAGAACACAAACATTAAGCGATGGCATTGTGGACTTTGATCAATGTTTAGCGGACCCACAAAATCCGGGTTATTTAGCTGATGAATTCAATAGTGGTGACAATCTTCACCCTAGCCCAGCAGGCTATTTAGCCATGGCGGAATGTATCGATCTCAATTTATTTATAACTCATTAATAACAATAAATATGGACGCTGTTATGGCTAAGCTTATTACGCTCTTACTCACCATGATGTTGGTCGCGTGCTCGTTCTCTGACGCTAAAAATGAAGATACTCAGGTTGCAGCACGTAGCATTCAAGAAGGTAATGCAAGATTTACTGTCATTAGCCCTACGCTGATTCGCATGGAATACGATGAAACTGGCCGCTTTGAAGATCGGCCAACACAAACGGTTGCAGTCCGCCCCCTGGCATCAAATGAGTACCAAACCCGCACAGTAAACGGGGTTCGAATTATCCAGACTGAAAAGTTGACTCTGCACTATCAAGTCAACTCAGGCTCATTTAACGCAAGCAATCTTTGGATAGAGCTCCAATCTGGCCCGACTGATGTTGAAGCACGACCAGATTGGTCATTTAAGCCGCAGCCGGGCAATCTCGGTGGTTGGCGACGAGGATTAGATAATGAAAAAGACCCTCAGCCATTACATGAAGGCGTCTTGAGCCGTGCCGGCTGGTACTTATTGAATGACACGAATACCATTTTATTAACCGACACTCCTGCCGGATTTGAGGTACGCCCAACACTTGGTACAAGCTATAAAGATGGTTATTTCTTTGGTTATGGTCAGAACTATGTGCAAGGTCTGGCCGACCTTCGCACGCTAACGGGATCCGCCCCACTGCTACCCAAAAAAGCATTAGGTGTTTGGTTTTCAAAATGGTGGGCTTATACCGCCGAAGAGTGGAAACAACAGGTTCTTGATTTTCAAAAATACGATGTGCCTTTAGACACTATTTCGATCGATACCGACTGGAAGCGTGTACATAATCAGCTTGGCTGCACTGTTTTAAATCTTGTCATCCGAGCACCCATTAATGATGCCTGTTCGTGGAATGGCTGGGACTGGAATCGAAAAATCTTCCCGAACCCAAGTGAGTTTGTTGGTTGGATGCATGCACAAGGAATCGATATTGGGTTAAATGTTCACCCATCCATTGCGGGTTCGGACCCAGCGTATCCAGAGACTTTTGCCAAAACGGGTCCGCTCATGCATGACGATGCAGACCTCCCGTGCACGATATTACAGGCTGATCCATCCACACCTTGTTATGTATTTGATTGGACAAAGCCTGAGCAATACAAAGCCTACTTTGATCTTCACAAACCAATTGAAACCTCTGGCATCGATTTTTGGTGGTTAGATTGGTGCTGTGAAGGCTCAAGAGCAGAGGCGCCAGGGCTCACTGCTGATACTTGGATTAACCGTGGTTATGCCAAACAACATGAAAAAATGGGCTCACGTTGGCCAGCGTTTTCTCGTATAGGTGGCTCTTTTCAAAATGGCAAAGGTGGTGTTGATAACAATGGATTAGGAGCTTTCGCAGAACATCGTTACAGCATTCACTTCACTGGTGATACTTGCTCAACTTGGGCGCTCATGGCCGCTCAAGCAGAGATGACCGCAGCTGAAGGCAATATCGGCTTACCCTATGTCTCACACGATATTGGCAGCTTTTTAGGCGAACCTTTACCTGGCTTCCCCTGCAATAACATGCTCAATACCGGACAGCATCTACCTGATGATATGTACGTACGTTGGATTCAATTTGGCACATTCCAGCCTTTGATGCGCCTACACTCTCACCATGGCGACAGGCTGCCGTGGGAATATCCGGGTAAAGCTGAAGTCGTTGCCACTGACTTTATGCGTCTGCGCGGCCAGCTTGTGCCAATGCTTTATTCATTGAGTCGTGAGGCTCATGACACAGGCTTACCAATGGCTCGCTCACTGTACTTACAATGGCCGCATATAGAGCAAGCCTATCAATATCGCAGCCAGTTCACCCTAGGGAATGACATCATGGTTGCCACAGTAGCCGCTCCGGGTGACCCTGCAATCATTGACGTGTGGATACCACCGGGTGAATGGATTGACTACTTTACTGGCGAGGTCTTAACAGGTCCTATGGCCATAAAGCGTAGCGTACCGTTAGAGCAATATGCCGTATTTATGCGCAAAGGCACGATACTTCCCTTACAGCCACATATGCTCACTAGCCAACATGGACCTCAAGATAACCTCACGTTAAATATATGGCCCGGTGCATCGGGTAAATTCAGGCTTTATGAAGATGAGGGACGCGGGTTTGCCTATAAAAATGGCGAGTTCCTCTGGACCCCAATGTCAACAGAAACATCACCCAATGGGGCATGCCATACCTTAAAAATCAGCTCTGTTGAGGGGAAGATGTTTTCGGGCGCCTTGAGCTCTCGCAATTGGAACTTACGATTCGTAAACGTCAGTGCGCCACAAGAGGTTCGCGTAAACAATAATGTCATTAGTAACTGGTCGTATGACGGGGCAAAACAAACTGTCACGCTTAGTACAGGAGCGGTTCAAACGCGAAGTCCATTAACCATTCAAGTCAAAACCGGAAGCTGTAACTAGTGCGCCGTTTTAGGCACTAGAAAGCAGGTTTGGGGAAGTCCAGTCCATACACGTGGTATGCTGAATTTCCATACTTACGCTAGAGATTCTTAATGAACAAACTATTCCTTGCATGCGCTCTCGTTTCTGTAACTGCTCTGTCAGCCTGCGACAATAAAGAAAAATCCCAAACCACCGTAATTGAACGCGAAACAATTCGTGAAGTTCAGGTTGAAGCAAACAAAGATGAGCCCACAGGCAACTCTTTTTCAATTTCAGTTGACGAAGAAGGCACATCGTTCAAGGCTGAGGCTAACGATCAGTAATTTGATAGTTGCAGTAGAAGCAAAAAGCCCTAAACCACAAATAGCTTGTGATTCAGGGCTTTTCTGTATGTGGCGGTGAGAGAGGATCCCATTATTAGTGCTAATCACCACCAATAGTAGTTAACAATTTTAAACATAATCAATAGCTTGTGAATTTTATACGTATAATTATCACTAACTATAATCCACTTTTTCCAATCCTTTTGGGGGGTCAGGTTGGGGGGTCAGCTGGACCACTTTTGTGGTAACTTGGGGTCAGATTGCTAGTTTTTACCCATCACTTGCACACATAGAAAAACCTTCATCAAAACTAGCAAAACAACTGGGCATGGCAGCTAAAAATTAAATTTCCGCTACCAAGTGAGCTAATAAAAACACAAAAAAAATTAATTACTCCAACTCTTTTAAGGAAAATCCAAACACTAACAATTAAGCTCACTTAGCCTTATAAGTATTACTTCACTTCGAAACGAACACTAAGAGCCTTTCCAGATGGTGTACTTAATCGAGCGATAAGCTTGTCGCCCGTCTTTACAATAGTGTCAGCAACTAACCCATTCACACCTTCTGGCTTCAATTCAAACTCTTGTTTCTCTGCGCTTCTCAACAAGATTAATTTGCCTGAATACTTGGCTGTCTTAACAGACTTCCCATGATCCTCAATATAAATGATCGTTTTAGCTTCATGGCGCGTCAGTTCATAACTCACTTCGTTACTAACCACGACTTGACCACCATATTTAGCTGATGGAATGCCATGCGCCATGACTTGACCTGCACTTAGTGCAGCAGCAATAAGAGTGACTATTACAAAACGTTTTAATCTAAAATTCATCTAAATATCCTCGGGTTTACTTAGTAGTCTGTTTTTGCCTGTATGGCTTGATTGGTTGCGCTTTGTCCAAAACGAGCAAATAACAACGGTGTTAACAACGTATCCAATAATGTTGAGCTAATTAAGCCTCCAAAAATCACGACCGCAACAGGGTGCAGAATTTCTTTACCGGGCGCATCGGCAGACATTAGCAATGGCGTTAATGCAAACGCTGCAACTAGGGCTGTCATCAATACTGGGGTTAAACGTTCCAGTGAGCCTCTGATAATCATAGACTCACCAAAGTGCTCACCTTCGTTACGGCACAAATTCAAGTAATGACTCACTTTTAGAATGCCATTTCGAGTACTGATACCGGTTAGCGTAATAAAACCCACCATCGCGGCAATCGACAATGGAAGACCCGTAATCCAAAGGGCAATAACACTGCCCACTAACGCCAATGGAATATTGGCCATCACAATAGCGGCTAAGGTTAAAGAGCCGTAGCGTGAATAGAGCACTAGCGTAATCAACAGCAATGAAACTAATGAAAGACCTGTAATTAGATAGGTTGACTGTTTTTGCGCCTCAAACTGCCCCTCTAGTGACACAAAATAACCCGCAGGCATCTCGACACGCTCTATAGCCTGATTAACGTCAGCTAAAATTTGACTCATGTCAGAGCCATCGGTATTGGCGTAAACCACCATACGTCGACGACTATTTTCTCGGCCAATTTGATTGGGCCCATCACTCTCATACACTTCAGCAAATGCTGAAACAGGCAATGCACCTGCTGGCGTACTAATCAACGTATTTGCAATATCAATGGGGCCACGTGCATCGTCTCGCAAACGGATCACTAAATCATAGCGACGAATTCCATCAACAATCTGAGCACTGTGAGAGCCATCTGTCAGAGTTTTTAAAACATCAAGCGCTTGCCCTGGCGACAAACCTGTGGCGGCAAGTTTATCGTGATCAAGACGAACAATAATTTGTGGAATGAGCACCTGCTTTTCAACTGACAAGTCAACTAAGCCCTGAACTTGCGACAGCTGCTGACGAAGATTTTCGGCTAACCCTCTTAACGTATCGGCATCGTCACCAAAGACCTTAATGGCCACCTGTGCTCGAACACCTGTCAGTAAATGATCTATGCGATGTGAAATAGGCTGTCCAATGGCAATTTGTGCAGGAAGCACTGAAAGCTTCTGCCTTATTTCAACCAGCACTGCCTCACGCGACCTATCCGAGCTCGCTAGGTCAACATCAATCTCTGCGGCATGAACCCCTTCAGCATGCTCATCAAGCTCAGCTCGACCCGTTCGTCGTCCAACTTGCATCACTTCTGGCACCGTCAACAGTAAGCGCTCAGCTTGCTGTCCAATGGTGTTTGACTCTTCCAACGAAACACCGGGCTTCAGTAACATCCCTAATACGAGGGAGCCTTCATTAAACTCTGGAAGAAAAGCACGGGGTAAAAATGGAACACTGGCAGCTGCGACGAATACCGCGACACAGGCCATTTGAAGCAGAAAACGTTGACGGGGAAACGACCACGCTAATAAACGCTGATCTTGCGATTTCAGCCACCTAACAAGGCCACTATCACCGCGCTCTAAGGTACTCATATTGGGCAATAAGTAATAAGCCAATACGGGTGTCACGGTAATCGAAACCACCAGCGATGCCACAATTGCGACAATATAGGCGATTCCGAGTGGCAAAAATAAGCGCCCCTCAATGCCCGGCAAGAAAAACAGCGGCAATAACACCAACACAATGGTAGCTGTGGAATAAATAATGCCTGAGCGAACCTCAACACTCGCATTTAAAATAACGGACATAATGGGCGGCTTATCAACACTGCTAGCGCGTAGACGCAAACGACGAAGAATATTTTCAACATCAACTACCGCATCATCGACCAACTCACCGATCGCAATGGCAAGACCACCTAATGTCATAACATTGATGGATAGTCCTAACCAACGAAACATAAAAAATGCCACCGCTAATGACAATGGAATCGCAATAAGTGAAATCATTGTGGTACGCAAAGACATCAAAAACGCGGCCAGCACAATCACGACCATCAACGAGCCATCGATCAGCGCTTGGCTTACATTAGCAACTGATGCTGAAATAAAATCAGCTTGTCTGAACAAGACCTGAGGTTTACTAACGCCTGCTGGCAGCCCTGGCACCAGCTCGGCAAGTGCCGACTCAACACTATCGGTAAGCGCAATCGTGTCGCCATTTGGCTGCTTCTGCACACTCACCATGATGGCTGGCAAGCCATTGTAACCCGCATCACCTCGCTTCAATCCGGGCGCAAATCCAACATCAGCGATCTGACTAAGATAAATGGGGCTTCCATTCTCCCAGCCCACCGCAATCTTGCCTAAAGCATCGACTGGTGCGGTTTTACCAAGATGTCGAATCAGTAACTCACGGCCATTCAGATCAATGAAACCGCCACCTACGTTATTAAAGTATCCTTGTAAGGCGCTTTCGAGAGCATGAATTGTGACACCTGCCTGCGCCATTTTCTGGGTATCAGGAATCACACGTAATGTTCGTACTTCGCCACCAATCGGAATGACTTGAGCAACACCTGCAATCGACATCAAACGAGGTCTTAGCACAAAATCAACAAACTCTCGTGCCGCCATTGCTGAAGCTGAACCCTGCTCTTTAGATAGCGGAATAGCAATCAACATGATCTCACCCATGATCGATGAGACTGGCCCCATCATGGGTCTAATACCCGGAGGAAGTTGCTGCTGCGCCAGCATTAAACGCTCCGACACGAGCTGACGATTGCGATAAATATCGGTATTCCAATCAAACTCAGCATAGACAATTGATAACCCCACACCCGACATGGAACGGACTCTTGTCACGCCTGGCATACCGTTTAAGGCCGTCTCTAATGGGTAGGTTATCTGTAGCTCTACTTCTTCCGGTGCCATTCCACCTGCTTCGGTCAAAATAGTCACTTGCGGCTTATCTAATGAAGGGAACACATCAACCGAGGTGCTAACGGCTGAAAACGCACCAACGATTAACATCAGCACGCCTGCCGCCAAAATATAGAGTCGGTTTTCAAGACTTCGACTAACAATCCATTGAAACATCACTGCCCCCTAGCGAATTTGATTAAGTAAGGAGGCGCCCTGAAGAACCACTCGGTTGTCAGCAGCTAAGCCATCGGTAACCAACACTGAGCGAGCGTCTAAATACTCAAACTTAACCATTTGCGGTAGAAAACGCTCAGCACTCACTTTGATCCACACTTGATCTTCATTAGCAGCGCCTTTTACCAATGCTTCTGCAGGAAGGACAATCCCGGATCGGTTTTCTTTCAATGTGGCGATGACAGTGACTGGCTGACCAATCACTAATCCGGAGTTATTTGTTGCCTCAAACGTAATAGGCAGTAAGCCATTGATCAGCATGCCGCCGGCACCAACTAGCTTTAGCTTGGAGTCAGCAGACGAGGCAATAAATGCTTGATAAATCTGCTCCACCAGATCAGCTTTGTTTGTTCGTGCCTCTATCAACAACTGATTTGGCGCCACAATACTGAACAGCGTTTGACCAGCCTCAATGACTTGGCCGGCTTGAGCATTAACAGTACTGATGATGCCGGTGACAGGCGCTTTTAACGCCTCTCGACGAGACAACGATTGTTTAAAGCTACTATGCTGAACCTCTAAGCCACGCAAGGTTGCTTGTGCCGCCTCTATGTCTTTACGGGGAACAGATCCTGACAGCTCAACTAAACGTGCAACGCGCTGTTGAGCAATCGTTAATTCGCTACTGAGTTCAGCCAACCTTGCCTGCTGTGCAGCCTCGGCATAACTATCGGTGGCAAATCGTATCCAACCAATAATTTCACCTTTTTGTACTCGTTGCCCCACCAGCGGAAAACCCGTCTTTCCCGGCTCTAGCCGCCCTCGCTGGCCACTTTGAACAACGCCTGCAAAATTAGGATTTGCGATCACTTGCGCTGGTAGCTGAACACTGGCTCGCCCTTGACCTAAGGGTGCAAGAATGGTTCTAACCTGCATTAAACGTTGAGACTTAATCGGCACATTCACGCTGCCATCAGCCAATCGCGCCAAAGCGCTACTTGCTACTGAAGGTGTTGCGTCAAGATGCTCACCATCTGGCCCATGAGCGCCCAGTGCAGCCAACACAGCGGTGAACGGAAATACACAAAGTAATAACGTGAAATATTTCATGAGCGCGCCCTCTTGCGGCGATAGAACACAAAAAGCCCAAGGATCAATACCGACAAACTCAGCACTAATATCTGCTTACTGGTGTGATGATCATGCTGAGCCACCTCAGAGAGATCAGGTACTAACAACTGAGCTTCCAACAGATCTGATCGATCGTCGGCGATGATGGTAAACACCAAAGCATATTCACCCGGCGCTGCCAGCTCGCTCATTAGCGCAGGCGCATCAAAAGCATAATCACCGGCATCAGCATGATAGGTAGCCGTTGCAGTAACGCCGTTTACTTCAACCTCAATTTCAGCGCCTAAAATTGGTGCGTTCGTGGCGTAATCACTGACAAAAATAGAAAGCTCACTGTCGTAAAGCTTTCCGACTAATTCAAATTGATCAGTGAATGTTTCAAAAGATGGTATTTGAGATGCGTTAACGGCAAATCCAGTTGTGTCTGAACTTAAGTGCTCACCATTAGGGCCGTGCGCACCGGGAGCTGCAAACGCAGCACTACTTACAATCAATATAAAAAAAGCCCTTAGCAGTTTCATGGCAAGAATCCATTTAAAATGAGGTGATGTGCGCGATGAAGTTCGGCATCAATGCGGGTTTGTTGAGAAATTCCTTGGGCTTCTGACAGCATATGCACTGCACGAAGCAGCTCTGAAAGCTCACGCTCCCCTGCGGTAAATGCCTTTTTAAGCAATGAGGTTCGCTCTTCCATAGCAACACGCCTTGCTTCAGCCACCTCAACACGTGCTTGCTGTAACTGCCACTCATGTAGTGCTTTTTGGCGCTTGGCCTCAATCAAACGATGCGTATCATCTAGCGTTTTTTCCGCAATCATGACTTGTTGCTGAGCAGCTGCATGTACCAATGACCCACGCGCACTTTTCCCAATTGGTAGTCGAAATCCAACACCAATCGCTTGTTGGTCGCTGACAAAGTCGGGGCTGGTTTCTTGCCGCACACGCAGACTAATTTCGATGGGTGAGTATTGTGCTTTGCGAGCCACTAATGACTCCGCTTCGACCTGCTTAATGCGTGATATTGCGGCTTTAATTGCAGGGTGTGTGGTTACCAGCTCATCATCCGTTGTTGGATATATCTGTAGAGGAATCGTTTGCAAACCTGTTAAGCGCTGCCAATCAATAATGGCGTCATGACGCGCATGATCAGCGGATAACAACTCAAGCTTTGCATCTGCCCACGCTGCTTCAGCAAGCCGTAAGTCTGTAGTCGCTAGATCACCTGCTTTAACACGGCTTTCAACGTCGCGAACCAACCCAGAAAACAGCTCGGTATTTGATTGCTGCGCCTTATATTTAATCAAGCTACTTTGCAGCTTATGCATTGCATCAACTACCGCTAAAGCAACATCTAACCGAGCGGCTTGATGACTAAACTCAGCCGTCACTGTCATCAATGAGCCTAATTGCCGATAAGCTGAGCGCTCGCCGAATTGCCATAATGGCAAAACAAGCGCGGCCTCAGTTTCTTTGGTTCGGTCGCCTTCGTTTTTGTCTTTTAAATAGCTGGCCTCAAGTGCCGGAGGCTCTGCAAACACTCTCTTACCAATGGCATTAATAGCGTGACCTTGAGCAACTTCAGCCTGCGATTGAGCGACCAGAATGGAGCGAGACCATGCCGATTGCAGGACTTCACGCCAGGTTAATTGAGCATCCTCAACAATGGTTAACTCGTTAGAGTGACGATTGATGCTTAACTCGTTAGCAGCCTTTAATTGCACTGAAAATACCAGTGCAAAAGCAATGCAACTGGCCTTTATAGCGTATTTATTCATTACTAAACCCTGAATCTAGGCGTGCACAAAAGCAGCCATAAGTCATGTCATGCGAAATCTAAAAAAAGATTTGCTACAAGCTGAATCAGGTCAGTAAGAGTGGCGGTCGAAGGGGGTGATCTAGCGGTGGTGAGTGGTGGGTAACAACAACAAAATCGAAACGAATTGATTTGTAACGTTCTGCACCAATGACGTCATTGCTTGCTATGAAGCAACAACCGGCATTGGCTTGCTCATTCATATGTGAAATCGAATCTTTGGAGCTATCCAACTGCAATGTTGAAGGGTCATCACTGTGAACAGAGCGCTCAACTACATGGTGATGAGGCTGATTATCAAGGTGTAAAATCACATGCTGAAAATGAGCTATTTGTGATGGGGCCTGCTGGTCATGATCAAAACTTACCCAAGTACCTGCCATAGCAAGTTGCTGTGACAGCAAGCTAAGCACAAGTAACAAGTGAGTAAATAATGACTTCATAAGGCACTCCAATATTAAGATTATCAGAATGTGTTTGCGTGTTGTAGAAAAGTGTTCATAAGCTCGTCATTAAAGACTAAGAGTACTCATAAAGTAATATTCACTGCTAACCAATGACTGGCATGTTGCTAGTAGTACCAACGTAGTGATGCACGGACAGTTCTAGGTTCTGCAGGATGAAAATGAATATCCTCTACAGGCTCAACCTCGCCCGCTAGTTGAGACTCGTAGAAGTAATCGACATCACTTACACGCCGATTAAAAATATTTAAAATATCCAATTGAGCACTTATAGATTTTGTAAGCTCAACATTTGCTCGGGCGTTCACCAGCACACTACTCGATGAACGTACGCTATTGTCTTCAATTAATGGGCGAGGTCCGAAATAACGCATACGTAACCCTGTGCGCCATTGCGACGTTGTTTGCCAATCAATACCAACAGAAGCAGTTTGCTCTATCGCCCCCGGAATTCTGTTTTCGCCAGCAGGTGCTTGGCGAAAGCGCGCTCGAGAAAAAGCCAAATCCGCATCCACCGTTAAGTCAGTTGTCGGCTGCCAAAAATTCGCCAACTCTATACCTTGTCGCTGGCTAGGCAAACTCGCTTCAGTCGTGCCTGCATCACCTACGAATAAAAGCTCGGAATCAAGATCAAGACGCCAAAACGCTAAGCTTGTTTGTAAACCAGGAATAATTGCAGTGCGCAGACCAAGCTCATAACTTTTAGCACGAACTAATGGGTCTGCAGGAGTTGTACTGGTCGCAAATTCGGGCACCCGAAAATCTGGATTAATTCGTGTTGTCACGCCACGAGCATCATTACTGTGAAAGCCATAACCTGCCTGTACGTAATATTCTGTTTTTGCCCATGGCCCAAAAATAAGCGCTGCTTTTGGGCTGACAATTTGATCATTAACTTGACCCCCATTCACCGCTTGATCAGCCTTAACATTAAAATGAAATGCATCTGCTCTAAGCCCTAATACACTGCGAAACCACGGCTGCCACTGCAAGCTATGCTCAGCAAATACCGCCACACTGGTTTGCTTGACGTCATCTTGGCGAATTCTTCCAGTTCGCTGACCAGCCGTTGTCGTAAACAACCCAACACCATCAATGTCATCGTGACGTATTTGACTGCCTAAAGTGAACTCACTGGCCATATCACTTAACTGACCAAACCACGTGTTAGATACCGCACCACCATAAATTCGGCGCGCATCGACCTGCTCAAATTGGTCACCGTTATTACACTGCCCCGTTAACGCAATATCATTTAAACAATAGGTAAAGTTCGACAAAAGATTCAGGCGATAGTCAGTGGCATACACAGAGGCCCGTCTCTGTTGGTCGCCAACACGCTGAGCCCATTGTCCCGACAAGCTATAGCGCTCTGTACGCCCACCCGAGGTGGGGTCAATGGTTCCAAAACGACCGATCATGCCACTTTCGACTGCTCGTTTAGGTATTTGATCTGAGGATTTCCAACTTGACGAATACGCCATGCCCGTAATCGACCAACCGTCATTGACTGAGCCACGACTGTAACGAAGCAACGCATTGCGCTTGATAAGGTCTTCATCCAAGTCAAATGGACCATTAGTTTCTGTCCACTCAAATGCATGTAATAGCTGTCCATCAGCAACGGCATGACTGCCAGCGACCAAACCTCGGCGATAGCCATCCTCACCAACGCTGACATCAATAAATGGGCGCTCAAGGAAGCGAACATACTCAATAGCAACAGAACCAGCAGTGGCGAAATCACCGACGTCTGCTGCTAAAGCACCCTTTCGATACGCCACACGATCAACTAATTCTGGAATCAAAAAGTTAAGATCTAAATAACCTTGACCATGACCATGTGTCGGCATGTTTAGCGGCATACCCATCAAAGTGGCCGCAAAATCAGTACCGTGGTCCAGATTAAAACCACGTAAATAATATTGGTTGGCTTTGCCACTGCCGCTATGTTGAGAAATGATTAATCCTGGCACGGCCTCTAGCACCTCTGCCGGTCGAAGCAGTGGCCTTGACAGCAGTTGCTCTCGAAGCACAGTGCCTTCACTTGCTGAATTTGCCATGCCAATTAAATCAGTTTGTCTTGCCTCAACAGTCACATCATCTAGCGTTTGAATCCCTCCTCCAATTACTGTAGATGCACTTACACATAAAGCAAACCCCATTACGAATGAACGCATAATTGATTATTCCATTAACTTTTATGAGGCTTACCTGTAAACAACACTGGTCCAGTTGGCGAGTTTGTTGGAGAGCCACCACGAGGCTCGTTACTGATGGCAAAAAGTGTTACGCCAGTTAACTTAGATCGCTGAGAGTCACTTAATTTAAGTATTGCAAAATCATCGTCAAGGTTAATTAGACCTAACGAGTGAGGCGTACCATTAGCATCGATAGCCCATAACTCGAGGCTTCTGTCCGGTGCTTGTTGCCAATTCGTATTAACAGCAATGCTGAGGGTGTCATCACTAATTTGGCTTAACTGCCACTGTAAGTTTTGATGATCACTGGTCAATGTCGCAATTGCGGTAGAGTATTCAGCCATCAAGGGCTTGGTTGGCTCTGTTAATGAAAATGGAAGTGTTAGCCACAAACCTAAACTTGCGGCCATTGCAAATCCAATGACAGCCCAACGAGTACCACGGTATTTTTTAATCGGTATTGCAGGCTTGAATAGCTCTTTTTCGATATGGCCCCAAACACTCACGGGAACAGGTGTTTCAGGTAACCAATGCGCCATTGGTGCCAATAGTTTTTCCCACTGCGTTACATGCTCATTAATATCGGCACGCTCTTCTTGCAAGCGCTTCCACCGTACAGCTGCTTTGCCACGTAATGTACCTAAAACGTATTGAGCACTAACTGCATCAATTATTTCATTAGTCAGATGCATGATGTAAGCACCTCCGTAAGCTGGCTAAGCCGCGGCGAATCGACGACTTAACTGAGCCTAATGGTGATTGGGTTTTTTCAGCCAATTCGCTATGGCTAAGACCATGGAAAAAGGCAAGTGTTAGCGCCTGCTTTTGCGGCCCACTTAAACCTTCCATACACCGAGCCAAGTCATTAGCTTCATGGTGGTTCTGTAATGTCTGCAACGGAGACGGTTGATTACAAACCAGCTCATTCCAGTCAATGAAGTCAGAGGAATGGATTTGTGTCACACGCTGACGCAGGCAATCAATGCATCGATTTCTGACAACCACGTTTAACCACACTTGCACGCTACCTTTGCCTGAATGGTAACTACTGGCCGATTTCCAGACATTAATAAAAGACTCTTGTAAAACCTCTTGAGCCAAATCACGATTTCTCAACACTGAAATTGCAAGCGTATAAAGCCTTGGTGAAGTGCGTTGATAAAGTGCTGCAAAGGCTTGTTTATCGCCTTTACCTACTCGCTCAACCAAGGCAACTAGTTCATCGGTCATAATTATCCCGGAATCAATTGCCATTCAAAAACTCTTTGCAAAAGCCAAAGAAGTGCCACCAGCGCAATCAGAACACTGACAATAGGCATAAAAAGCTGGCGATAGAAGCGCGAGTTACGCGACCACCAAAGTAGTGGGAAAACCAAAACCACCACCAATAATTGCCCGAGCTCTACACCTATGTTAAACCCAGCCAGAGCAGAAAGCTGTGGTCCAGTTGTTAGCGGTAAACCTTGCAGCACACCAGCAAACCCAAAACCATGTATCAGTCCAAAAACACCCGCGATTAAAGCGCGGGAGCTAATAAATATTGGCTTAACTGTATGGACGGCAGCCAAAATAATGGATGCCGCAATTGCTGATTCAACCCAACGCGATGGCAGATTAACCAATTGAAGCGCAGCAAGTGCAAGTGTTACCGAATGCGCCACAGTAAATGCAGTAACGATACCCGCTGTATGCAAAAATGCTGAACGAAATGATTGCGAGGGCAACCATTGATTCGCTTTTCGTGTCAGGCAGGCTGGCAACAATAAACAAAGTAAAAATAAAACGTGGTCATATCCCGTTAATAAATGATGAACACCTTCTTCCAGAAAACGAGTAAAGGTGTGCCATAAGGTCTCATTGCCATCCAGCACTATAGGCCCCTGATCTGGCCTTAAAATAGTCGTGATAAAACCATTGTCGGTACTAATGCTTAATAAGCCTCGGTGCAAACTATCAATGCCTTTTAACAATCGATAATCAATCGTCAGCGCATCATTTATTTGAGCACCATTGCAACTCATTAACCAATGCTGAGCGGCATAAAATCCATCACTATGCTGCACCAGCCCAATAGGCTCAGATCGTCCTAACCACTCACAGCGATTTTCACCAAGCTGAAGCGTTAACTGACTCTGCAAAAACGTTTCGATATTCTCGCTGCGCGTACGAATCTCACCCCAAGTGAGTTGTCCATCTTGATTCGTATCTAAAAAAAGCAGTGCATCAAGATCACGTAAGGCAACATCCCAAACCACATTCAGGATAGACCCATCTTGTTGAATTTGAAGATAACTATCACTTGCTTTATGCGCCCAACTATTTTGGACTAGCAGCAAAAGACATATCGTTAAGAAAGCCTGTACACGACGAATCATTTGGCGCTACTCGCCGTGGCTAAGGCACGCTCAGTCAACCAGCTTTGCGCACGAACATCCTCGAAGCCCGTCTCGCTTTGCCATTTAGCTAAAAGACTTAAGTCTTTAGAGGCTGATAGAGCTAACGATGTACGAAGATAAATTCGATAGTCAGCAGTTTCACGCTGGGTTGCCCAGTTCTTTCTAGCGAAGTTAAGCGCCGTTTCGGGTTGTTGCATCACATCCAAATAAAATACCGCCAGTTCACGCTCGTGACCGGGCTCCTTACGCGCCAAGAATGCTTGCCAACGACTTTGAACTTGTTGTTTATGAGCAATAGCAGATTTATGAAGACCTAACTTAATTTCAGCTCGGGTCAGCAGCGTCAAAAGACCATCATGTGCGGTCCAACTCTTAAGCACCGCTAAGCTACTTCGAGCATCACCTTGCCAATAAAGCCAATCTGCATAAGCCGCTGTCGCTTCAGCAGAGCCTAGCGCAGCAGCATTTTGATAAAAGCCATTGGCATCCTGATCAAGCCCAAGGCGGTCTGCAATATCGGCTCGGCTTAATTGCCACCATGTTAGTTGATCATCGGTTAAGCCCAACTGTTTAACGGGTACTTTATTTAGCTGCTTTAATGCCTCAGCAGCACTGCCTGTAGAGCCCATCACTTGAGCCTTACAAATTAAGGCAAAAGGCAACATTGAGAAGCCACTTAGCTGCTGACATCGGCTCATGGCATGAGAATACTGGCCACGAACAAGTGCTATCGAGGCACTTAGTAAAGCCGCTTCAGAAGAAATAGCAGATGGTGTTTTGAGCAGTTCATCTAGTATTTTTTCGGCCTCAACAAACTGATGATCTGCTTGAAGGAATCTTGCGTGCAGCAAGCGAATATTGGGGTCGGCAGGATATTTAGCTAATAATACGGGCAGCTGAGCACCGACATAGCCTAAATAGCGGGGATCACCTTGTTGGCGAGCCACGTTAAGAAACTCTTGAATTTGTGTGATCTGATCGCTTACTGATTCTGCGCTACCCGAAGAAACCACTGAACTTAGGCGCGGACCATTTGGTAACTTTTCGACAACAACATTATCACTGGATGGAGTAATGACACGGCGCATGGTGTCCGCCGCCCATAAGGGCGACGGCAGTATAACGCTTATCAAAAGAAACAACTTAAGCTTCATAGAGGATCAGGTTCAGTAGTTTCAGGTAATGGTGCAATTAACCTAGCCACAAGCTCAGCCGATGGCTCCCCGACTTCAGGCTGCTGATTTATTAAGGCCCGTACCGTGGCAATAAAACCGTCGTCGTTATTGCCACGAGAATCCTCATTGTTACAAGCAACAAGCGTAAGCGCAGCTGCTGTAACAAACATCAGTGAGATACGTTTTTTCATGAACACTCTCCTGTCGGTGACTTAGTTATTACGTGCACCAGGAATCGGTGTTCTTAAATATGGAAAGGCATTATCAAATTGACTGGCCTGTTGTCGAACACCATCAGTGAACGGAAGAGTGCCAGTAGGTGCGTCACTAGGTGAACACACCCCTAAGTTAGCGTGACATAACAAGCCCATGGAAACTCGTAGTGCAATATCAACAACATCGTCACCGGGACGGCGACCATTTGGAAAGCCGGCTACATCACCGCCAACCACACCCAAGTGGTTCTGCATATTTGCAGGCACTGGCATAATATCTGCAGTATTCAAGCGTAGCATTTCTGAACCTTTTACATTGGCAGGCTGATTTAAATTCGGCACACCCGTTAAAAATGCAGTCACTAAATCAGTTCGCGGAAAGTTTGTTGGCGCTGCGGTGTTAAACAGTGCCTCAATTAAAAATGGCAACGAAGGATTCGTGACATAGTCAATAAATTGCGCATCATCTTTAGGTTGGCTTGCATTGAACTTGTCTTTATCTTTTAGACCAATAATTACCTCATTTACTAAAGGCATGCCTAAGCGTGAAACCTGCGTCCAAGGGCCGCCCTCTTTACTGGCGGTGTTGTTACTTACAGGCTTAGGGTTAACCAATCGCGCTTGACGCACGCTGGCTGTTGTCCAACCACCAATTACAGGTTCATTACCAGCAGTTAAACAGTCACTGGGAATTTCCATCGCTAAGGTCGTGACGTTTTTATCAGCTAAATCGTCTTGTTCAACATTGTCACCACCGACAGGATTGGCAATGTTTACAAGGTCAAATACTTCACCTAGATTGACAACAAAAGAGTCCTTACGTTGACCAACAAAGACTTTACCGGGCGATGCACAACCAGGAAGATTCACATTGTGAATAAACTGATTTGCGTACTGGGCATAATTTGGAATGGACTTTTCGCCAATATTATCAACAGGCTTAGTAAATGTAGTCCCACCACCGGATGCATTTGTCAGCAACTGACGGGTACTGTTGGCGCCACGACGAGTGCCTGTAACCATCGTCACAGTGAATGTTTCTTGAACATTTAACGTTGGGTTGTTTCCAGATGGCGGCAAGTTGATGAGTGGAATTGAAATCATTTTTCCACCAACGGGCACCTTCAAATCATTCAGTGTGTTTTTGAAGCGGAACTGAAAAGTAATGTCTTCAACGGCATCCCCATTGTTATCAACATGAATTTCGTAAAGTGCATTGGGGTCAAGTGAAAAGTAGTTTGGACCACCATAGGGGTCTTGTAGTGGCAAATAGTTGGCAATTAGCGTGACAAAATTACTGCGACTTGCCTCATAACTACGAAACATATAAAAATCTGTTCCATCAACTTTTGGCATTGTTGTAATGAATGGTGCTTCGCGATGGCTAGAAGCGTAGGCAGAAGTGATCATAGTTGCCGTTGCCACAAGCATGGCCCCGACAATGGGTAAAAGTTTAGGGCGCTTTAGCGAGTGAGAGGTCATTGGGTAACTCCACGTTTTAAGAATTTTTTGTTCTTGCATGATCTATACGTGATCAACACCCAACTGGATGCATTTAATTTTTAAATTCCAAGCTTGTTTTTTTATGGCGTATTTCCGATGTGCTGGTCTTAACGAAAGCACTCAAATTGCTTGATCGCTTTTTAGGTTCATGTAGCCTCAAACCCACTTCAGGCCTAAAGATGCTCGAGCAGAAATATGAATGAGCAAATGCTAATTGAAGGATTAAAAGCTGGGAGTGATGCTGCTTACAGATTTGCTATGCATCAGTATGGAGGAGCCATGCTAGCTGCCGCTCGTCAAATCAATCAGAATTTTGCTGAGGATGCGGTACAAGAAGCTTGGCAGGCAGTTTGCAAGTCAATTCACCTGTTTGAAGGGCGCTCAAGTTTAAAAACATGGCTGATTACGATTGCCATGCGATCAACCTATAGCATGCTCAGAAAGAACAAACACTGGGCGAACATCGAGTCAATTGATCAGACCCACGATGACCCATACAGCAAACTATTTGATGATAGAGGACATTGGAAAGATGATGCCCACTCTTGGAATAACGACAGCCCTGATAAATTGCTAGAAGCTCATGCGATGAAGGACTGCATGAATAAGCTGATCCGCTCCTTACCTGATGGACAACGACTCGCCCTAACCTTGACCGACTTTCAATCTGCTACACCCGAAGTAATTTGTGAAACGTTAAATATTCCCAACAATCACTACCGTGTATTACTCCATCGTGCTCGCAGCCGTCTTTATCAAATGCTCAATCACTTTGAACAAACGGGTGACTGCTGAACAAGCATTTTATGACTCTACTGTAATTTTTTGGATACATTTGCCACTAAGCAATAGAAAGCCTAACTAGGAACAACGCTATGCATTCATGCAAAGAAATATGTGGGATAACGCTCAAACAAGGTAACGAGCCTTTAAGTTGGAAGAGTTATTTTGCTCGCTTCTTTCACTTAATGATTTGTGGCCACTGCCGTTTGGCGTTAAAACAGTTTCGTTTAATGAAAGCGGCCTTACACAAGCAGCATATAAACACTATTGAAAAAGCGCCTAATGTATCTGATCAGCAGATAAATCAATGGATTAGCGCTATTAAGTTACCAAATACGAGCGCACCAGTTGAGCATTAGTTTTTAAGCATACTGAAAAATAAAACCTAATTCTTCTCTCTGAAGTAACCACTGCCGAGCCTGGTCATTAGATATTCGCAGGTTAAGAGGTAATAGCTCAGAACTTTTTTGGGCCAATTCGGATAACGTGATCGACTGTTCATCAGCACGACTTAAGACGTCAAATAAACAGGCCTCAGAAGCACTCAACTCCTCCATCCGAATATCTAATTCAGGGAATTTGCGATACACGAGCAAGATGACGGGCTCAGGTTCAAAGTCAGTCCAATTTAACCGCCAACGATGAACAGGCCAGTGATAGCCCAGCACCCAGAAAGGGACTGCGGGCTTTAACAGTGGATCACTGACATGAGCTAAATCATCAATTACACTACCTGTCATTACAGTATCTGGAGCAATCTCTACCATCAGCTCCATCCACTCCACGTGCAACAACTCAGTTAACCATGGAAAGGGTGAAAGGTCTGGTAAGTTAGACTCATCAATCCACTGACGGAACTGATGCGAAATCTCGTAAAAATATGGCGACTGACAAACGTACTCTGAAGTAAATTTTTGCTTAAGCGACGTCCATAAAGGTTCTTTTAAAATACTACGTGCAACTGGAAACGTAACATCTATGAAGCTACCGATATTGTTATACACAAGCTCTCGATATACCGCTAAACGACTCGGGTGAGTGTTTGGGGGTAAAGGCAGTTCTTCATCTCTTAACCACTGCGTCATGCAACTAAGTTGCTCATGCAGGCTCATGAGTATGCTCTCCGCACAATTGTAGCTGTCGAATTTTCACGAGTTCAGCATATAAGTCTTTTAATGGTGGGACGTTAAAGTCACGCTCAAGAAGGGTCGGCACAGGGCCTAAGACATCATAGGTAAATTGCAATAGATCCAATACTTCACGACATACCTCACTACCATGTGTATCAATCAACAAGTCTGGTGCTTGTTGATAATGCCCAGCGACATGCAAATAGCTAATACGGTCCTGCGGCATACTTAAAATATATTTTTTTGGATCAAACTTATGATTGACGCTGTTCACATAAACATTGTTGATATCAAGTAATAACAAACAGTCCGAGCGACAAATCACCTCCTGTACAAACTCGCTCTCAGACATCTCAGCGAAGGGGCGGGCATACGTTGAGACATTCTCAATCGCAATTTGGCGGCCTAACAAGTCTTGGGTTTGGATAATCCGTTGAGCGACATGATCCACTGATTCCTCTGTCATTGGCAGTGGCAATAAATCATACAAGTGGCCTTGATCACCTGTGTAACTCAAGTGCTCGGAATACACTAATACCTGATGCTGATTTAAAAACTCGCGAATCTTGCCGATAAGCACTTGATCTAATGGAGCAGGCCCACCAAGCGATAGTGACAGCCCATGGCATACCGTTGGAAACTCACTCGTAAACTGAGATAAGTCGCGCGCAAAACGCCCACCTAAACCAATCCAGTTCTCTGGTGCCAGCTCTAAAAAATCAGGTTTATCAGTTAGGCAAGCATTCTCACTCGCCAACATGGCTGGCATAAGGCTGCGACGCAGCCCCAAGCCAGCACCTGCTAAGGTGTTATACGTTTTATTAACAGGCATCTAATACAACCGAGTTAGTGACCGCCACCACATTTACCTTCACCACACTTACCTTCTGCACTACCTTTTTTGTCAGCATCTGCAGCACCGCACTTACCTTCCCCCATTGCTTTCTTGTCATCAGCCTTTGCGCCACACTTGCCTTCACCGCATTTACCTTCGGCCATTTTTTTCTCACCGGCGCCACACTTTCCTTCACTACTTGTCATTTTATCTGCAGGACTTGCATGAGCTTGCGTGGCCATTGTTGTGGCCGTACCTAACGATAATGCTAGCAGTGCAGCAACAGGAGTAAGTGACTTCAAAGTTGTATTCATTGTGATGCTCCTAAACAACAATTAATAATTTTTTTAGCGACTCTGATGAGGCACTAACAGTTAGACGTATCGACTTCCCAAAAATTACAAAAATAAAATTTGTAATTTTTGGGGCCCAATAACCACTAAGGTTTAACTCAGCCATAAACTCAAGAAGAAAAAGCTTATGTCGCTTCTTAACATTGCAAAAATTTATCACCAAAAGCTTATAAGTATTATGCAGCCACTACATCATGCTGATGGTTTACCTGCGCTTGCACTTAGACTCTACCTTGTTCCCATTTTTTGGATGGCTGGCACAAACAAACTATTCGCTTTTCAAGATACCGTGGCATGGTTTGGAAACTCTGAGTGGGGTCTTGGTTTGCCATTGCCGTGGTTGATGGCAGCACTTGCCCTAAGTGCAGAAGTTGCAGGCAGTATATTGTTGGCGCTTGGGCTATTTACACGTTTAATCGCCATACCACTTTTCATCACCATGATCGTTGCCGCAATCACTGTTCACTTGCCCGATGGTTGGCAAGCCATTGCTGATGCAGGTGCGCCTTTCGCTAATGATCGAGTAATTGAGGCCGCAGATAAGCTGACTGCAGCCAAATCACTACTTCAAACACACGGCAATTATGAATGGTTAACCGAAAGTGGAAATTTTGTCATTTTAAATAATGGAGTTGAATTTGCAGTCACTTACATGATCATGCTTGGCGCATTGATGGTTTTGGGTGGTGGTCGTTATGTGAGTTTAGATTTTTGGATAAAACGTTTGGTCAGTAAGTAATTACTTGGATGACGTAGCAAATAGCTATTAATTATTAATGTTCAAAGGAAGCCTACGAATCTCCTTGAGTTTGCCAATGAGCCAAAAGTTGCTTAGAACTGGTTCTTTATTGTCACAACGAACAAAGTATAGTTTTCCGGTCGTACTGCTCTGAGTAGCGGCCAATTTGATGAATGATTCTGTTGTTGTGACTAAACCTTTTCTTAGCAAGTAGTCGTACTTCCTATGTAAATGACCGCTAGCTTTGTATGCGCTGTACCAAATGCCATTACGACTAAACTCGCAATTAGATGTCTCAAGAGCTGTAAAAAGCTGATTGATTTCAGCTTTTGTAGCAGCAGGCAATGCTTCCGCAAAGCTCATGCTTGAAAACGAAAATAGAAGTAGTACGGCTATGTTTTTCATGTCAAGTAAAACGGTCTGCCAATTAAGTGACGTCTATGTAACATCAAAAAGTAGTCCAATGTTCAGCAACATTCTTTTAAAAAAGCATCAGAAATTTTGGGCTTAAGCCGCCTTACTAAATACGCAGGCAGATCCAATTGGACTCAAACCACTTCTACGTATTAGTCGCCTCAACCTGGTGATTAAGATGAGCAACTAACTCTTGAGGCAGGTTCAGCTTATACCCTAAGGCCTCTAAATAGGCGCGTTCAGCAGGATGATCAGGATCAATAACCATACGTGACACCAGATAGAGTTCTGTCGCTTGCTCAATCCCTCTAGCGGCAGAAGCAATTGCGTTTAGATCAACTGGCTGTGTCAGCGCATCAATGTGACCATCTGCCTTAGCAGCAGCGATCATTGCTCGAATCATGACCAGCTGGAAGGGCTGCCCATCTGCTGCCGGTGCAAAATCTATTAAAAATTTCTGATCCACATGCTGTATGTCTGCTTGGGTTGCTACAGGTGCTGTGGCGGCTGCTTTTCCTTGCTGCCAGTTCTGATAGTGGACTTAACCTGCTATTTTAGGCAAATCTCGGCTGATAATGGCATCAAGACTATTGAGTAATAAGTATTGGTAGAGCCACATAGACTAAAATAAGGCTAGATTTTTTAATAAAAAACAAAAAGACATCGATTTTTATAATAAAATCAATGGCTTATATTGATCTGGCGGTGAGAGAGGGATTCGAACCCTCGATACGGGGTTACCGTATACACGCTTTCCAGGCGTGCTCCTTCAGCCACTCGGACACCTCACCGTAAGGCGCGCAATCCTAATAGATCGAGTCGAATTTGGCAAAGACTTTTGCAGCAAGCAGACTTGAGTTACTGGTGTTAGAATCCGCGCTTGCGTTTTAAAGCCATGAGGCATGCATGCAGCCTGCATCAGCAATTGATATCAAAGTAAAAGGTCAAATGGCGCTGACTGTTGGCGCCTTGGGTGTGGTCTTCGGGGACATTGGCACCAGTCCACTGTACGCCTTAAAAGAATGCTTTAGCCCAGCCTATGGGCTGACCCTAAATCACGACAATGTCATCGGCATTTTGTCGCTGATTTTTTGGTCCATGACGCTCATCATCTCAATCAAGTACATGGCCTTTGTCATGCGTGCTGATAACCGCGGCGAAGGCGGCATCATGGCGCTGCTGGCACTAGCTTTGCGCGCGCAATATCGCCATGCGTGGTTACGCCCGGTCATGATTGGTTTTGGCCTGTTTGGCGCCGCGCTGTTTTTTGGTGACGGGATGATCACACCCGCCATTTCGGTGGTGTCCGCAGTGGAAGGTTTAGAAGTTGCCGCACCCGGTCTAAAGCCTTTTGTTATTCCAATCAGTATTGCTGTGCTGATTGGTTTATTTATGCTGCAGCGCCGCGGCACTGCTTCGGTCGGCTCATTATTTGGCCCCGTCATGGTCATATGGTTTTCGGTTTTAACCGTACTGGGCATTATCAATATTTGGAAATCACCCGAAGTACTCGAACTGATGGACCCCAGCTGGGCGCTGCTGTTTATTGTTGAAAATCCCATCGCATCATTCATTGCGTTGGGTGCGGTCATTTTAACCATTACCGGTGCTGAATCTATTTACGCTGATATGGGTCACTTTGGTCGCGGCCCCATTCGTAAAGCTTGGTTTTTCATGGCTTTCCCAGCGCTCATGATCAACTACAGTGGCCAAGGTGCCTTACTATTAATTGACCCAAGCGCAGTCGAAAATCCGTTTTATCGCATGGTACCTACTTGGGGCCTTTACCCGTTAATCGGCTTGGCCACGGTGGCCGCCGTTATTGCCTCACAAGCAGTTATTACTGGTGTGTTCTCAATCGCTCGGCAAGCCATGTTGTTGGGCTATTTGCCTCGCTTTCAAATCAATCACACATCCGAAAGCCAACAAGGCCAGATTTATATTCCATTCTTTAATTGGGTACTGTTAATCGCCATTATTTTACTGGTATTAACCTTCCAGAACTCCAGTAATTTGGCCGCGGTTTATGGCATTGCCATCACCATGACCATGATCTGTGATGCGGTATTACTGCTGGTCGTAGCACATAAAATTTGGGGTTGGCGACCTTGGGTAGCTACTGCTGTGGTCGCTCCATTTTTACTCATCGAATTAACTTTCTTTGCTGCCACCACGTTAAAAATTATTGCCGGTGGCTGGTTCCCTTTGTTTGTCGGCAGCCTGTCATTTTTAATTATGCTGACTTGGAAACGAGGTCGTGACCTACTCAACTTAAGATTGGGCGCAGAAACCATGCCGCTTAACTTATTTGTTAACAGCATTGGTGCTAGTGCAGGTCAAATTGTGCCGGGAACAGCTGTGTTCATGACCACCTCTCACCATCATGTACCACATTCGCTGCTACATAATATGAAGCACAATAAAGTAATCCATGAGCGCAATGTGCTACTGACCGTGTCTATTCAAGATGTGCCCTATTTGCGTGATGACGAGCGCCTACGCATCGAAAAAATTGCGCATGAATTTTATCTGATGACAGCCTCTTATGGCTTCAAAGAACAGCCGGACATTCCAGAATTGTTGTCGTTGTCAGCCAAACAAGGGCTACATTTTGACATGATGGATACTAGCTTTTTTGTAGCACGCGAACGCTTGGTACCCAGCCATCAAAAAGGCATGTTTTATTGGCAGCAAAAACTGTTTGTGGCTATGGCACGTAATGCCGTTCCAGCCACTGACTTCTTTAATATTCCCACCAACCGTGTGGTCGAAATGGGCACTCAAATTAAGCTGTAGTGCCCGACAGTATGCCCTCAGCGATATAACTCGCAAGGGCATACACAGTGACCTGTGGGTTAACCACCACACTGGTTGGAAAAATACTGGCATCTGCCACAAACAAACCTTTCACTTCGTGCGTTTCACCACTAGGCCCAACCACTGACTGAGCAGGATCACTACCCATGCGACAGGTACCCTGTGGATGGTAGGACACCATACGAAAGGTATGTGGCTGATTACGAATGGTTGCCAGTACCGCGTTAATGTCATCACCGGGCGTTAAGATATTTTGCTGCACTGTGGGCAAGTACACACGCAAGGCACCTGCAGCAAAATGCACTTGCGCTGCCGCTCTAATGGCCGCCAGCATATGTGCAAAATCTTCATCTGAAAGTCGATAATGAATTTGGTAATGATCATCCTTGGCTTCGATACGGCCCACGCCACGATCGTGAATCAGCGTTACTAAACCCGCCAAATGTCCGACACGCTGCATGTAGTTCATATACGCAATGCCTGTACCCGGATCCGTTACACCGGATAACTCAACCGGCCCTGCACCACCGGCTTCGAGCAAAAAGCCGCCGCGATCCGGATGCGCCCATTCATCAATATAAATACCCAGCAGCGCACCGGCCCATGAATCGATACGCTCGGCATATTCAGCCACCACCATGGTTGATGGGTGGCACGCAAAGTTTTTGCCCAGCTGAGCCGAGCCATTGGCCAAACCAGATCGTTGTAATAACAGCGGACTTTGAATGGCACCAGCTGCCACAATCACTTGTTTGGCCGTCGCTTGAATACGCCCTTTTATTTGCCCTGTGGCAGGATCAATCACTTCTGCCAACACGCCTTCGACACGACCTACCGATGAGACGATGCGCTGTACTCGGGTATCAGAAAACAAGCGCGCGCCATGGCTAATGGCCCAAGGCAAATACGTGACCAGCATGGATTGTTTGCGGTCGCTAGCGCAACCCGACAGGCAATGCCCGGTTAAGGCACAGGCTTTAACATTGCGCTCAAAAGGCTGCCAGGACACGCCTAAGGCCTCACAGCCGCGCATAATAGCGTGTGCATTGGCATTAATTTCGTGAGCACCGTTACGCTGTATATGCAGGTGCTTTTCGACTTTTTCAAAGTGTGGCGTCAAGGCCTCCATGGTCAAGTCCGTCAGGCCAAACTCGTTTTGCCAGCGCCTTAACACATGGTCGGGCGTGCGAAAGGCCACACAGCCATTCACTACCGTAGAGCCCCCCACACAGCGCCCCTGCAACACTAGCAGGTCGCCATCAACGTTAGCTTGTGTCCCTCGCTCGGCGTAGAGCGTGTCCATGGCATCCGCAAAGTCTTCCGTAAAACTAGCACTAGGCACATAAGGGCCAGCCTCAAATACCAGCACACTACGACCTGCTTTGGCTAACTCATAGGCCACAACGGCGCCGCCAGCGCCTGAGCCGATGACAATAACATCGGCCGCTAGTTTTAAGTCACCTTGAACGTCATGTGCTTGAGTCACCGCCATTCCGTGACTACTAAAAAGTGTGGCCATGACTTATGCCTCTGGCAGTGGAGAATTACCCAACGAGGTAATGCCACGCACCGAAGTAACAGGGCCGCTATAACCAATGGCTGGCCACGTTTCTGGTGCAGACCAATATGCTGTTTTCACCAATCGTCCAGCGGCACTGGCCACGGCACGCAAGGCAAAAATGGGGCTATTAACCCAGTCATCCATATAACGTGTCGCATCTTCAGTGGATAAATCCACAAAACGTGATGCATTACTAAAGCGAATAACAGACATGTTGTCGAATAGGCTTAAGCCCGTTAGCAGTTGCTTGCGCACGCTAGGCTCAATACCCAACATCAGCTGATCAACACGCACCGCTACTGGAATTTGCTGCGCAGGCAACATGTCGCTGCCTTCAGTAGGCAATAAGATTTCAGCTAAGCGATTAAATAAATGGTAATGCGCCGTACTGATGTGCAACAGATCATCTGGGGCCGGCAGCCGGTCTACTGGTGAAAGTCTACGCCAACTAAATAAACCAGCACACACCGCTACCAAAGACGCACTTATACCCAGTGTCCACTTCAAAAAGCGACGACGCGCCAAGGGTTTAAGATTGTTTTGAATATGCTGCAGCGTGGCCTTTTCAGCCGAGGGTGAAGGCGTTATTGTCATTATTAGGTGAACCCGACATCTTTATTATTGCTGAGCAAGATATAACGAATGTCGGGTTTTGCCAATAGCGCATTAGGGCGTTGGCAACTTAGTCGGAGTGCCCTCTGGTTTGTCACGATAACTAATATTGACTGACCAAGCTTTACCTGTTGCTGGATCTAAAATATTCGATACCCCGCGGTAATACAGCAGATCACGTGAGCGTAGGCCATAAACCACCTCTAAGGGACTAACCAATAACCTTAACAAGGAGTCTGGCTCTACTCTCAAGCGCAATGCTGGCTCACCCGCCACCGTGGTTTTACCCATTGAGCGCACTCGAAAACGATACTGGTCTAACTGACCAATCACCGCAAATCGCATGCTTAAGGTGTCACCACGCTCGAGTTGATCCAGTCTATCTACTAACCAGGCATTAAAGCCCGAATCAGCAGCTTGATCGGCCACACGCGGCAACGTCTTACGCGTTAGCTTGCCATCTGCCAGTTTTTCCATACGAATACCTTGTGCATCGACTCGCACAATACGCTCTTCATAGGCAGGATTTATAAGGCGATAACTACTCACAGGAATGTAGGGGTCAGCGCTGAAGTCCAAGGTTTTTTCGCCAAGCAAACTACCATCCGGTGCTAAATAACGAATTTTTCCGCCCAACCAACGTGTGCCTTGGTAACGATGGTTATGTGCCTCGGTATACAAGTAACGCCCACTGCTTTGCTCGGTGGCATAACCTAAATAACGCACTTCCCGGACAGGCTCAGCGACCGCTTGCAGCGGTAGGCTTAGGCTAGACAAGGCCATGGTAAAAACTGCAACTGATAACTTCATCACGGGCTTCCTTAGCGTTTTTGAAATAAATAATGACCCACACCCCACTCACGGCCTTGGTCATAACCAAACAATTCAGCAACTGCCATATAAAACATACGCCAGCGTTGAAACCAGATTGCTGCTTGCGCTTCACCATAAGTGGCTACCAATAAGGGCATAACAGCCTCTTTGCTGTTATCCATACCCTCCAGCCAATGGTTAGAGGTTTTTTCATAGTGACGACCATCCACCCACCACTGTCGTGTTAAAGCAAAATCATCTTGGAAGTACGCCAACAGGCTGTCGGACGGCATGATGCCACCGGTAAAAAAGTAACGTGTCATCCAGTCATCATCGGCCTTATCTTCAAAGAAATACGTTAGATGACGATGAGCAAAAATATGCACAAATAACTGACCTTCTGTCTTCAACCAGCGTGACAACTTGGCCAATAACAGGCCGTAGTTACGCATATGCTCAAACATTTCAATGGAAATGATGCGATCAAAGTCGGCAAGCACTGGCTCACCACTGTGTGGATGAGCTACAGGAAACTCGACCTCAACAATATTGCCGGTGACAATAGTGAGGTTGCTAAAACCACGCTTAGCGGCTTGGCCCTCGATAAATTCACGCTGACCATGTGAGTTAGACAAACCCACAATTTGTGAGTTGGGATAGTGCTCGGCCAACCATAATGACAATGACCCCCAACCACAGCCCAAATCCAAAATACGCATACCATCAACGAGCCCTGCTCGCTCGGCATACAACGACAGCATTAACTCTTCGGCCTGCGCTAGAGTTTCATTACCCGTGGGGTATAAACAGCAGGAGTATTTGAGGCGAGGACCTAAGTGCCGATGAAAAAATTGGGCGGGGACTTCGTAATGCTGCTCATTAGCGGCCTCGGTCTCAATGGCAATCGGGCTGCTGCGTAAATGATCTAGGATTTGCTGCCGGTGCAGGCTGGCTAACTCGCTGTCGTTAGCACCCTCATCATTTAAGCGCTTGGCCATGAGTTTACGCATGCCCAAACGCGTTAACCGGTCCGGAATTAATCCACGCTCACATAAATCGATCACATTCATCGGGTTTGTCTCCAGGATCATCTAAACACAAGGTAGTGCCTATGTGTCTTGGACACAGACCAGACGAATTTGTTACGCGTTACTCGAGCTTATTTCCAAATCCGGGTCTAAAAAGCCGCCAGACTGTCGTGCCCACAGCTGGGCATATAAGCCATTGGCAGCCACTAACTCATCGTGACTGCCACTTTCCACCACGCGGCCCTGATCCATCACAATCAATCGATCCATCGCTGCAATGGTGGATAAGCGATGCGCAATGGCAATCACGGTTTTGCCTTCCATGAGGCGATACAGGTTTTCTTGAATCGCCGCTTCGACCTCAGAATCCAACGCAGAGGTCGCCTCATCCAGAATCAAAATCGGTGCGTCTTTGAGCATGACACGGGCAATGGCTATACGTTGTCGCTGTCCACCCGACAGTTTCACACCACGCTCACCCACATGAGCATCATAACCACTGCGTCCTTTGGCATCTTTCAGTTCCATAATGAAGTCATGAGCCCTAGCCTGCTTAGCAGCATGCTCCACCATGGCCTGATCCGCATCTGGCCGGCCATAGGCAATGTTTTCGCGCACCGAGCGGTGTAGTAACGAGGTATCTTGCGTGACCATGCCAATATGTTCACGTAGTGAGTCCTGCTTAACCGCTGCGATATCACGGCCATCAATTAAAATACGACCATCCGCCAAGTCATAAAAGCGCAGTAATAAATTCACTAAAGTCGATTTGCCAGCACCTGATCGCCCGACCAAACCGACTTTTTCACCCGCTTTAATCTGCAGATTTAACTGCTCAAACACACCACTTTCATGGCCATAATGAAAACGCACTTGATCAAAGTTAATTTCACCATTCGGCACAGTTAGGGCAGTGGCATTAGGCTGGTCTTCTACCACTTGGGGTAATGAAATCGAACCCATGCCATCTTGTACGGTGCCGATGTTTTCAAATAGTGATGACACTTCCCACATAATCCACTGCGACATACCTGATAGTCGCAGCACCAGACCAATGGCGACCGCAACTGCACCGACACTGAGTGCTTGGCCTAGCCATAACCAGATGGCTAAACCACCCACGGCCAGTAGCAATAAGGAGTTCAAGGTGTATAGCGTGAGGTTGAGCTTGGTAACTAAACGCATTTGGGCGTACACCGTACCCATAAACTGGCTCATACCCTCTTGTGCATAACTGGCTTCACGCTGGGCATGTGAAAACAACTTCACCGTTTGGATATTGGTATAACTGTCAACAATACGGCCGGTCATGGTTGAGCGTGCATCAGCTTGTGCCTTTGAAATCCTGCCCATGCGTGGCACAAAAAACCGCAGCATAGTCACATAACAAATCAGCCATACCAGCAACGGCATTGCCAAGCGCCAGTCTGCGCTGGCGATAATCACTACCGTTCCCAAAAAATAAACAATGACATAGTTCAGAACATCAAACAGCTTGATGACACACTCGCGCACTGCCAGTGCTGTTTGCATGAGTTTGGTGGCAATACGACCAGCAAACTCATCTTGATAAAAGGCCATGGACTGGCGCAACAAATAACGATGCACCAACCAACGAATACGCATGGGGTAATTGCCCATCAAGGTTTGATGGTTCAGCATGGATTGCACAAACACCAAAATGGGCAAGGCCACCACCACCACAACCATGCCGATTAATGGCCAGAACTGAGCCTGCAAAAACGTCTCACGATCTTGTACCGATAGCCAATTAACAATGTCGCCCAAAAAGCTAAACAACCACACTTCCGCAATGGCAATCACACTCATGAAGGCCGCTGACATAAAAATCCAAGGCCACGCACCTTTTGAATAATGCAAACAAAAGGCCACTAATGTTTTTGGCGGTTGCTCGGGCACTTCAATAGGAAAAGGATTTAATCGACGCTCAAACCACGAAAACATGCTATTCACCTGATCAATGTTAGCCATAGTCTAACAGCTGGAATTATGATTGCTGCTTTGACATGCAACAAAGAGACAACGCATGAGCGCGTTACGTTATATCGCAGGTTATCCCGATAACTTACAGCAGCAAGTTAAAGACCTAATTAAGCAACAACGGTTAGGTGATTATCTGCAAAAACGTTATTCGGAATATCACAGCATTCAAAATGACAAAGCACTGCATGCTCATGTAGATGCCATGAAGCAGCGCTTTTTACGTCATGCCCCACCCATCAATAAAGCTCACTACGACAGCAAGCTCGATGTTATTCACAATGCTTTAGGCTTACATACACGACGTTCGCACAATCACGGTGGGCAGTTAAAGGCTCGTAAAGAAATTCGCATTGCGTCTGTCTTTAAAGAGTTGCCAGCGGTTTTTCTGGACATGATCGTGGCACATGAATTAGCACACTTGCGCGAGCTTGATCACAACAAAGCGTTTTATCAGCTGTGTGAACATATGCAGCCCGGTTATGCCCAACTTGAATTCGATTTACGACTGTTTTTGATTTGGCGTGAACTAAAGGCTTAAAACATAAACTTAAACCATAAAAAAGCCGTCTAGCTTTCACTAGACGGCTTTTTATTCAGTGTGAAAAACGTGAATTAAATCAGTTTTTCCAGCTGAGGAACGATGTCGAACAAATCGCCCACGATGCCATAGTCAGCAACGGAGAAAATCGGTGCTTCTTCGTCTTTGTTGATAGCAACAATCACTTTCGAATCTTTCATACCAGCCAAATGCTGAATGGCACCGGAGATACCAGCAGCAATGTACAGCTGAGGAGCAACCACTTTACCGGTTTGACCGACTTGCATGTCGTTAGGCACAAAACCTGCGTCAACGGCGGCACGTGAAGCACCTACAGCAGCACCGAGCTTATCGGCCAAGGTGTAGAGAATCTTGAAGTTTTCGCCATTACCCATACCACGACCACCCGATACCACAATCTTGGCACCAGCGAGTTCTGGACGTTCCATCTTGGCAATTTCTTCGCCTTTGAATGCTGAGTTGCCAGCATCGTGAGCAGCAGCCACGGCTTCAATAGCAGCCGAACCACCAGTAGCGGCAACGCCGTCAAAGTTGGTTGGACGCACAGTGATGACTTTAATGCTGTCTGATGACTGCACTGTCGCAATGGCGTTACCAGCATAGATTGGGCGCTCAAACGTATCAGCAGATACCACTTTCGAAATTTCCGAAATTTGGGCAACGTCTAACAGAGCAGCAGCACGTGGCAGCATGTTTTTGCCGTTGGTAGTGGCAGGCGCCAGAATATGGCTGTAGCCCTTACCCAATTCAGCAACTAACAAGCTTACGTTTTCAGCCAGTTGATGACCATAAGCAGCGTTGTCAGCCACCAGCACTTTGCTAACACCAGCAATTTGTGCAGCAGCGTCAGCAGCGCCTTGGCAACCAGCACCAGCAACTAACAAATGAATATCGCCGCCGATAGCTTGAGCTGCAGCAACAGTATTTAGTGTGGCGCCTTTTATGGCGGCATTATCGTGTTCAGCGATTACGAGAATAGACATGATCAGATCACCTTCGCTTCGTTCTTCAGCTTGTCGACCAGCTCTTCCACGGTCTTCACTTTGATACCGGCAGAACGCTCGGCAGGTGCTTGCACCTTCAGTGTTTTCAGACGCGGGCTGACATCAACACCAAAATCGGCTGGGGACTTGATGTCCAACGGCTTTTTCTTGGCTTTCATAATGTTTGGCAGTGACGCATAACGTGGCTCGTTCAAGCGCAAGTCAGTGGTCACAACGGCAGGTAGAGTCAGTTCAACAGTTTGCAGACCACCGTCAATTTCACGGGTTACTTCTGCTTTGTTGCCTTCAACTTTAACTACCGAAGCAAATGTGCCTTGGCCATAACCAGCTAATGCAGCCAGCATTTGACCAGTTTGGTTGTTGTCACCATCAATGGCTTGTTTGCCAAGAATGACTAAACCAGGCTGTTCTTGATCACAAATTGCCTTCAGGATTTTGGCAATCGCTAAGGGCTCTGCGTCTGGGGCTTCAACCAAGATGCCACGATCAGCACCTAAAGCCATAGCTGTACGTAACTGCTCTTGCGAGTTAGTTGCGCCAACTGACACAGCGATAATTTCGGTAGCAATGCCCTTTTCTTTCAAGCGAACGGCTTCTTCAACCGCAATTTCGCAGAATGGGTTCATCGCCATTTTGACGTTAGCCAGCTCAACGCCGGAGTTGTCCGCTTTCACACGAACTTTTACGTTGTAGTCGACAACGCGTTTGACAGCTACCAGAACCTTCATGGAATCCTCAGCTTCTTGGTCAATGACAGATTAATTATGCACAAGGCAACGTTTTAGTTGCCCAAAAGGCCAGCTATCTTGCCGCCAGATACCTCAGAGGTCAACCACAACCCACTATCAATAGGTTAATAGCGACGTAAAAAACGACAAGATGGCATTACTTAGACAAACCCAACACCCGTTTATTGCCCATACGCACGGCAATATTTAATAAGAAGTCCAAAAACGGTTCTTGCTCACCCACAAACTGTGCGTAAAAACCAGACTTCATCAAAGCCGAAGCGCCGTGCGCCAAGGCCCACGCAGCGGCGATATGATAAGTAGGATCAACATCTGCTAATTTGCCAGCGTCAATCTGCATTTGCACCATGGAGCAAAGCTTTTCCATATTGGACTGACGGATGGCATGCAGCTTTTCGACTAGTTCAGGCACCGCATTGTCAGCCACCATTTTGCTTTCAAGGCGGTCAAACAATAAGTACTTATCGGCATCTTGCACACGAAAGGTAAAGTATTCGCGCACCAATGATTGTTTGTCTTCAGAAATATCAATACGGCGAAACAGATCTGCCAACTCTTCTTCGTAGCGAATCATCAGCAGTAAATAAATTTCGTTTTTGGTTTCAAAGTGTTTGTAAATGGTGCCCTTACCAATACCCACTTTATCGGCAATCATTTCTACCGTGACTTTATCTTCACCCTGCTCCATAAATAATGCTTGTGCACTATCCAGGATAGCCTGTTCGCGCTGACGAAATTCGCGAGCTTTTTGGGTAGCACGTGCCAGATCAGTCATGATGTCTCCGAGTTATTACCGCTAGATGCTTGATCAATCGAAAGTTTAACGTGATCCAACAAATGGCGGTAGTGTATCCAGACGAAACAGTCGCTGATAATTAGCCGTTGTAGCTGCAGCTAACGCTTCAATTGAAATACCACGCAGCTCAGCGATGCAAGCAGCCGTATCCGGTAAATAGGCGGGCTCATTGGGGCGACCGCGGTTTGGTGCCGGCGCTAAGTACGGGGCATCCGTTTCGATTAATAAACGATCTAATGGCACCTGTTTTGCCACCTCTTTTAATTCCTGCGCTTTATTAAACGTGACGATGCCAGAAATAGAGATGTAATAGCCTAAATCAAGCGCTGCTTTGGCAGTGTCCCAATCCTCGGTAAAACAATGCATGACCGCACGCTCAGCACCCTCGGCAGCTAACTGCGCCAAGACATCCTCACGTGAAGCACGGGTGTGAATAATTAACGGCTTGCCGGTCTGCTTGGCCACTTCAATGTGAGTCGAAAACATAGCCTGTTGCTGGGCTTTAGTGCTGGCATCATGAAAATAATCTAAGCCAGTTTCACCAATACCAATCACTTTTGGGTGTGCCGCCAGTGCCAATAACTCGTCAACAGTGGGCTGGCGCGATGAGGTGTGACAAGGATGCACACCAACGGTGGCAAACACATCGTCATAACGTTCGGCAATACGCAGCACTTCTGGGAAGGTTTCCAGTTCAATGCTAATGCACAAAAAATGGCCGACACCACGTACACGTGCAGCGTCTAAAGCCGCATCTAAAGATCCGTTATGGCGATCCAGTTTTAGACAGTCCAAGTGACAGTGACTATCAACAAGCACAGCATTTCCCCTTGATTAACTTGGTCGCGTTAAGGTGCCCCAGCGCAACCATAAGCTCTCGGCTATAGTTTGCGCCTGCACATTGGTGGTGAGCAAACGACGCGCTTCAACCACCTCAAACAACGCTTCCAACATGGCTTTTGCACTGACGGCTTGGGCAAGCTGCGCAATGTCACTGTGCAAATCTTGGTTGGCCGACACATAGTCAGGCAGCATTTGTGATTGCACCGCATCATCTAGCACGCTGTGCCAAGCACTCATTTGGTCTTCGGCATTTAATGACTGCCAGCTAGCGGCCGCCTGTAATGGCGCACGCTTACGCCCAGCCACGGCAATTAAGTCAGCTAATACGCCCGAGCGTGCGCTAAACCAAGCGCTTTGCGCCAATACTTGCGCGGCCTCCGGTGCACCGCGGCTTAGCCGCCAGACAGTTTCACGCTGAAGCTCATCAGTAATCGACTCGGCCAACCAGTCTTTGGCAACCTGTTCATCTGGCACAGTTAAAGGCAAAAGCTGACAACGACTTCGAATCGTCGCTAATAAAGCAGCGGGTTTATCCGTCAGCAGCAAAAACAAGCTGCGCTGACCCGGCTCTTCCAAGGTTTTTAATAAGGCATTAGCGGACGCGGTATTGAGTGCATCAGCAGGGCTTAATACCACCACCCGATATCCTTCCATCTGCGCGGTTTGATTGGCAAATTCAACCACCGCCCTAGCCTGCTCAATTTTGATCACCTTGCTGGTCTTTTCACCTTCGTTATCCGGTGACACCCACATCAGGTCCGGATGACTGCCCGCCTGCAACAACTGACAGCTACGACAAACTCCACAAGCGCCTTCAGCGGTTTTTTGCTGACATAACTGCCACTGAGCCAAAGCACGCGCAAACATTTGTTTACCCATACCGGCTGGTGCGGCCAGCAATAAGGCATGTGGCAAACGACCAGACTCAGCTAAACGACACAATGATGACCAAAGCCCAGTTTGCCAAGGATAAGCTCGTGCCATTGTCATGCCAAACGCCCTATATAAGCGCTGAGCTCGACATCAACGGCTGCCTTGACCTGCGCTAGTGAACCGCTAGCGTCAATCACTCGAATCCGCTCACCCGCCTGAGCGGCACGTGCAAGATAACCCGCCCGTACCCGTTCAAAAAACGCCAATTGCTCTTGTTCAAAACGATCAAAAGCTGCTCTTGCCTTTGCCCGCTGCATGCCTTCACTGACTGGCATATCCAGCAATAAGGTCAGATCAGGCTCAGCACCTTGCAACACCAGCTGCTCTAAGCTGGCCACCGCATCTGCTGACATACCACGCGCACTGACTTGATAGGCATACGTGGCGTCAACAAAACGATCACACAACACCCAAGCACCACTTTCCAATGCAGGCTTGATGACTTGCTGCCAATGTTGCGCGCGGGCAGCAAACAACATCAACAATTCGGTCATAACTGCCACCGGCTCTTGCCGTGGTGTCAGCAGTAATTCGCGCAATTCTTCAGCCAAGGGCGTACCACCCGGTTCTCGTGTCACCACCACCGGCAGTCCAGTTGCTCTTAAGCGCTCAGCAATAAAGGCCAAATTGGTGCTTTTACCAACGCCCTCACCGCCTTCTAAACTAATGAAGCGCTGTGTTAAATGGCTCATACAAAAACTCAATAAAATTAACGCTGATATCGCTGAACCGCTTTCTTATGTTCTTCATAAGTAGCGGAGAAAATATGCTCACCTTTGTCATTGGCGACGAAAAATAAGGCATCCCCATCGGCAGGGTGTAAGGCCGCATGAATCGATGCACGTCCTGGCAAGGCAATTGGTGTCGGCGGCAAACCATCAATACGGTAGGTATTGTAAGGGTTATCGTCGCGCAGATGAGAACGCAAAATACGGCCTTGAAAGGCATCACTTACGCCATAAATTACCGTGGGGTCCGTTTGTAAACGCATGCCGATGTTTAGGCGACGAACAAACACACCCGACACTCGATGCCGCTCATCAGCAATGCCCGTTTCTTTCTCAATAATGGACGCCATAATTAAGGCTTCATATGACGTTTTATAGGGTAAGTCTTTAGCTCGCTGTGCCCATTCGGTAGCCAGAATATTTTTTTGGCGCAAGTACAGGCGACGTAACACAGCAATATCTCGCTCGCCTTCCGAAATATCATAGGTATCGGGTGCAAACCAACCCTCTGGATGCGATTCACTAGCACCAATAGCGCGCATGATCTCGGCATCACTCATCTCAGTGATGGTTTGTAGCACATCCTCACGCTCTGCCAATTGACGGCGCAAATCACTAAAGCGCTGCCCCTCAATAATCCGCAGTGGTGGATTACCATCCGGCACACCTGCCAAGCGCACAACTAACTGCTCTAGGGTCATTGGTGGTTTTAGGGTAAATGTACCCGGCCTTAAGATTGCCTCATTCGGGCGCAGCCATAACCATGCACGCAAGGTGATCGGGTGGGTAATAAGATCTTTTTCTGCCAGACGAGCAGCCACCTGATGCCAGTTACTGCCACGCTCTACCTTAAAGCGTATACCTTCAACGGGCAGTGCCAATGACTGCACCAAAGTGCGATAAGCCAGCACCAAGATCAGAAATGACAGCACATAAAATGCGCGGCGCAGATAATTTGTCCGTGACTTTTTAAGCATTGTTTACAAACCAAGGCGACACAATTAACTGACATTGTCGGGTTAGTGGCCCAACTTGCCAAGTTTTATTGCCCCATCGCGCCACAGGCCAAATGCCATAAACGCTGTTGCAGAAGAAAATCTCGGTAGCGGTCGCCATTTCTTTCGCGTCAATATCGCGAATATTGACGGGGATATTCTGCAGCATCAGCGCGTCTAATAGCGCTTCACGCAGCACGCCTCTAACACCACAACGCCCCAAACTAGGTGTTGTTAGCTGGCCATTTATGACCGCAAACACATTGCTAAAAACACCCTCAACAACATATCCCTCGGTATCGCATACCAAGCCTTCTTGGCAGCCTGGTGCGGTGCTTAGGTCTTGGCGCAGCAGCACTTGCTCCAAACGGTTTAAATGCTTGATGCCAGCCAAACGAGGCTGTATCGCCAGCGGCATGTCCATCTGTGTGATTTCAATGCCAGCAGTTGACCATTCACTGGGGTATTCAGATGGCGCATGCCAACTTAAAATCAGTGTTGGCAAGGCGTTAGGATCAGGTAAATAACCACGTTGCGACACACCACGGGTTACCTGCAAACGCACAATACCGTCTTTGCTGTCAGGCTTCAGCTCAGTCAAAAATGTAGCAAACGCTAGTCGCCAAAATGGCAAATCAGGCAAGCCTAGCTGGACACAACTAGCTGATAGCCGCGCCCAGTGATACTCCATCAACACCGGACGACCGCTGACCACACGGATGGTTTCAAACACTCCATCGCCATATGCCAAACCACGGTCTAGGGGCGATAGCGTCGCTACTAGTTGGTCACCACACCAAATCCTAACTAGGGTCATGCCATCGCCTTAAAGACCAGCGTGCCATTGGTGCCACCAAACCCAAATGAATTAGTCATCGCTACCGTAATGGCCATATCGCGAGCAACATTCGGCACATAATCTAAGTCACAGGCGGGATCTTGGTTTTCTAAGTTAATGGTTGGTGGCGCAATGCCGTCACGAATAGCCAAAATACTGAAGATCGCCTCAATACCACCACCAGCGCCTAATAGGTGCCCGGTCATCGACTTGGTTGAGCTAACCGCCAGCGACTTCGCGGCAGCGCCGAATACAGCATGAATAGCCCGTGTCTCAGCGACGTCACCGGCCGGGGTTGAGGTGCCATGCGCATTGACGTAATCCACTTGCTCTGGACTTAACTCAGCGTCACGTAGTGCATTACGCATAGCAAGAGCCGCACCTTGGCCTTGTTCGGCTGGTGAAGTAATGTGGAAAGCATCATCACTCATGCCAAAACCAGCTAATTCAGCATAAATCGTGGCGCCACGCGCACGCGCATGTTCGTACTCTTCCAGAACAAGGATGCCTGCACCATCACCTAGGACAAATCCGTCACGATCTCGATCAAATGGACGACTGGCATGCATTGGGTCGTCATTACGCGTCGACAAGGCCCGTGCCGCAGAAAACCCACCCAAACCTAAGGGTGTTGAAGCCTTTTCGCTACCACCAGCCAACATGACATCCGCATCACCATAAGCAATCAGGCGAGCAGCAATACCTATTGAGTGTGTCGCGGTGGTACAGGCAGTTGTTATGGCTAAATTAGGGCCTTTCAAGCCATAACGAATAGCCAAACTGCCCGCTGCCATATTAATCACGGAGCCCGGCACAAAAAACGGGGATATTTTACGTGGGCCGCCATCAATCATGGCTAAATGACCGCCTTCAATAGTGGTCAAGCCACCAATACCTGAGCCCACAGCAACACCGATACGTTCAGCATTTGCCTCTGTGACTTCCAGACCTGAGTCCTGCAAGGCCTGCTGGCCTGCTGCTAGTGCATATTGAATGAAATGGTCCACACGTCGCGCTTCTTTAGCCGGCATATAGGCTTCGACATCAAAACCCGTCAACAAACCCGCAAAGCGTGTTGAGAACTGACTACAATCAAAGTGCTCAATCGCTTGAATATTGGTTTTACCCGCCTGCACACCTGCCCACGTTTCTGCAACCGAATTACCAAGACAGGTCAACATCCCCATGCCTGTGACGACCACGCGACGACGCGACATATGCTCTCCTCATTCTGTAGATCAAAAAAAAGCCGCAGTCACCGTTGGCGCTGCGGCTTTTATTGGCAACGGCAAATTACTGCTTGCTGTGTGCCGTGATGTAATCAATAGCCGTTTGAACGGTACTGATCTTCTCGGCTTCTTCATCCGGAATTTCAGTTTCAAACTCTTCTTCAAGCGCCATCACTAATTCCACTGTGTCCAAGGAATCAGCGCCGAGGTCGTCGACAAACGAGGCTTCGTTAGTGACTTCTTCTGACTTAACGCCTAGTTGTTCAGCGACGATTTTTTTGACGCGTTCTTCGATAGTGCTCACGTTTCTCTCCTTTGCTGTCGGTTCCGCCGACAAGTCGCAGCAAGTGTATTGAAGCGACCGTCGAGTGGCAAGTTGCACCTGCCATGAAACCGTAAGTAGTTATTACAACACATTTCAGCGTTCTGCTGACGCATTACGCCATATACATTCCACCGTTCACATGCAGAGTAGTGCCAGTGACATATGAAGCTTCACTTGAAGCTAAAAACGCCACCGCTGCAGCGATATCTTCTGGCTGCCCCAAACGACCTGCTGGCACAGCACCCAATAGTTTTTCACGTTGTGCTTCTGGTAACGCATACGTCATGTCGGTTTCAATAAAACCCGGCGCTACCGCATTCACTGTGATATTGCGCGAAGCGACCTCTGCTGCCAAGGCACGGCCAAACCCCTCTAAACCTGCTTTCGCGGCAGCATAGTTGGCTTGACCCGGATTACCCATGGTCCCTACCACCGAACTAATATTAATAATTCGGCCCCAACGTGCCTTAGTCATTCCTCGCAATGCCGCTTTACTAACCCGAAAAATCGAGGTGAGATTGGTGCTAATGACATCATCCCACTCCTCTTCTTTCATGCGCAACATCAGGTTATCGCGGGTAATGCCTGCATTATTGACGATGATCAATGCAGGACCAAAACGCTCAGTAATTTCAGTCATAACCGCATCAATGGTTTCTGGCTGGCTTACATTTAACACCATGCCAGCACCGGCAATACCAGCTTCTGCGAAGGCGGCACTAATGCTGTCTGCACCAGATTGTGATGTTGCCGTGCCAACTACTACAGCACCCATTGCACCCAACTTGAGCGCAATCGCACGACCAATACCACGTGTTGCACCCGTAACTAAGGCGACTTTGCCTTCAATGCTCATGCCATCACTCCTGAAAACCATAAACTATCAAACTTGACCCAGCGCTTGTTTCATACTTTCGGCGCTATCAACTGATATGTGCTCAATATCGCTAACAATACGCTTATCTAAGCCCGTCAGTACTTTACCGGGGCCACTTTCAATAATGCGTCCGACACCTAAGTCTGCCAAGGCCTGTACACACTGCACCCACAATACTGGACTATATAGCTGACGAACCAAGGCATCACGAATTGCCGCTGCATCGGTTTCTACACGAGCGGAAACATTTTGCACTACGGGGATGACAGCTTGATTAAACTGGATTTGCTCAAGGCGCTGCGCTAGCTGCTCTGCCGCTGGCAACATCAGCGCACAATGCGACGGAGCACTGACGGGTAAAGGCAGCGCACGCTTTGCACCAGCCGCCTTACATAAGGCCATGGCCCGCTCCACCGCGGCTTTATTTCCGGCAATAACAACTTGGCCTGGCGAATTAAAATTCACCGCCGACACCACTTCATTCTCAGCAGCCTGCAAACATGCAGCCACAACAGATTCATCGTCTAAGCCTAAAATGGCTGCCATGCCACCCTGACCAGCAGGCACAGCGGCTTGCATTAAACGCCCACGCTCAGCTACCAAGCGCACCGCATCCGCCAATGACAACACACCTGAAGCAACTAAAGCAGTGTATTCACCCAAGGAGTGGCCAGATAAATAATTTGGTGTTGCACCACCCTCAGCCAACCAAACTCGCCACGCTGCAACACCAGCTGTCAACAAAGCAGGCTGAGTATTCTCGGTAGCATTTAAATCAGCCTCAGGACCTTCTTGTGTCAGCTGCCACAAGTCCTTACCCAAAGCCTCTGAAGCCTCAGCAAATGTTGCGCGAATTAAAGGAAAGCTTGCGGCTAAATCACTACTCATGCCCAACGCTTGTGAGCCCTGCCCGGGAAAAACCCACGCCGATGCAACCATCATCTGTCCTCATTGAAAAATGAACGACACGAAGGGTAGCCTAAAAAGGGAGGTGGAGACGAGCTTTGTTAGCTCAATGATTCAGCAGATGAAGCTGCAGAAACCGATAAACGGTCAGCAATGACGCCCGGCACATCTTTTTCGACTTCGAGGATAGCTACGCGCAAGGCATTGGCATAAGAGTCAACATCAGCACTACCATGACTTTTTACTACAATGCCACGCAAGCCAACCAAGCTAGCACCATTGTAGCGGCCTGGATCCATCTCACGTCGCAGGCCCTGCCAAATCGGCCAAGCCAATGCACCAACTAATTTGGTAAACCAATTACGATTGATTTGTTCTTTGATCATACCCGCGATCATGCGAGCCACGCCTTCAGAGGACTTCAATGCAATATTGCCAACAAAACCGTCACAAACAACTACCTCAGCCTCGCCACGAAATACGCCATCACCTTCCACATAACCAATATAGTTAAGCGATGAGCGTGTTAGTAATTCGTGTGTTTGCTTTATAAGATCGTTGCCCTTAATTTCTTCTTCGCCAATATTGAGCAAGCCCACACGTGGAAAAGCATGACCATCTAATGCTTCAGCCACCAGCGAACCCATTTGCGCAAACTGCAGCAGATGCTCAGGCTCGGAATCGACATTAGCACCCAAATCCAGCATATGCACATGACCAGTCTGCGTCGGCAACGCCGTCATAATGGCTGGCCGCTCAATACCGGGGTGGGTTTTTAAGACAAAACGACTGATAGCCATGAGGGCGCCGGTATTACCCGCCGACACACAGGCATCAGCCCGACCATCATGCACGGCATTAACTGCCAAACGCATAGAGGACTGTTTTTTATTGCGCAGCGCTACAGCAACTTTGTCATCCATAGTGACAAATTCACTGGTGTGCACAACAGTTATGCGAGACTTTGTAGCAGGCGACAAAGAAGAAAGCAGCGGATAAACCGCTGCTTCATCGCCAACCAACAAACACTGAAGGCTGGGTTTTTCCGCAAGAACACGAAGGACTGCAGGAACAGTAACCACAGGGCCGTGGTCACCACCCATGACATCCACTGCAAGAGTAACTTGCATGTGCGAAATTATGCTTCGTCTTTTACACCAAACAGCTGATGGCCACGATAGAAGCCATCTTTAGTAACGTGGTGACGACGGTGTAGTTCACCAGTAGTTTGATCAACGCTCAAGGTCGGGCCTGTTAGCGCATCGTGTGAACGACGCATGTCACGGCGGGCGCGGCTTTTGCGGTTTTGTTGAACGGCCATGGTTTACTCCGGCAGTTGTGTTGGGCGGTCATCCTCACGATGATCGCCAGTTTCAGTAAATCAGTGCAGCTGTTTTTTTAAGTCAGCCAACACATCGAATGGGTTTTCACGCTTTTCAACCACAACGTCTGCTTCCGGCTGTTCAGCCAGTGCCGCCATGATATGTGGCGCACAAACGTCATGACGAGGAACTAATGGCAGTGCCAATATCAGTTCATCTTCAATAATGTCGTGGACTAAACAACGGCCTTCACCGTAGACCACAAAATCTTCTTCCTCATCAAGGCGATCACAATCTTGCTCACGCGCCAACAAGTACACATCTACTTCCGCAGCAACTGCAATATCTACCGGCTCTAAGCAACGCTGACACGTTAATGACACCTGAGTGGTTAACGTACCCTGCATGCGTGCAAACCGACGCGCGTCACGCGAAAACCTCAAATTAACCGCCACCGTGCCAACATCACTGTGGGCGCCATCTAATAGCCGAACAAACTGCTTTAACGGCAGCTCGGCTTCTACAATGGCCGCTCGATCCGCCCATTTATCGGGCTCGATCTGCGAAGGAATAACGGTCTCTGACATAGGGGCGCGATGATACGTAGTCAACTGCGCGCTGTCAAAAGGAAAATTACTATCGCAAACCCTCATTTACAGCGCTCAAACCCAAGCCCTGACGCAAGCCAGAACTTAAGCTAACACCCAATCCACGGAACAGCTTTTCAAAGGGGTCAGGCGCAATAGTGTAGTCAACAAACTCATCTAACTTGATCTCATCACGTGCTAACGACCGCAATGACGCCACACCATCAGCCAAGCCTAGACGAATTGCCTCTTCACCATCCCAAAAATAACCAGAAAACACTTTGGGGTGATCAACTAGGCGCTCACCACGCCCAGCTTTTACCGCTTGAATGAACTGACGATGCACCGCATCTAAAATTGATTGCACATGCTCACGCTCAGCCGCATTCACAGGTGCTGTTGGGCTTAGCAGGTTTTTATTTTCACCCGCTGTTAGCGTACGGTCTTCAATACCTAATTTTTTAATCAAATCAGGCACACCGTAATTAGGCATAATTACGCCAATAGAGCCGACAAGACTGGCAGGATTAACAAAAATTTTATCTGCACCAACAGCAATATAGTACGCGCCAGAGGCTCCCATATCGCCAATCACGGCATAAACCGGCTTGTCTGGTGTAGCTGCACGCAAACGTTGTAGTTCACGAAAAATTAAGTCTGACTGAACTGGACTACCGCCTGGACTATTTATCTGCAACACCACTGCCTTGGCTTCTTTTGCTTCAAATGCTGACTCCAGTGCTTGGTTAATGCTATCTGCATTAGCAGGCATACCGGCGGCGATCATGCCATCAACATTGATCACCGCAATATGCGGCACTAAGTTGCTGGATGACATGACTTTGCCGAACACAACGTTTGCCACCACCATGGCGACAATTAACAACATCACCACACGTCTAAAAAAGCGCCAACGATTTGTGCGACGACGATCTTCAAGCTCAGTCAACAAGAAGCGTTCAACTACAGCCCAATCTTTTGGACCACTGGGTTTACTGCTACCCCAATCACTCATGGATTACTCCTTTAAATTCATGCAATGGCCGCATGCGCCACTAAAAACTCGCGTAACGATACCGCATCAGCACACAAAGCCCTAGGACGATGCTGCAACAAACGCTCAGGGCTATGCACCCCATAAGTCACACCCACCGATGCCATGCCAATCGCTTCAGCCATGGCAAGATCATAGGTGGTATCACCCACCATCAATGCTTTTTCAACCGGCACTTGCAGCTCATTTAACAACTCATTAAGCATTTTCGGATTAGGCTTAGAGGCCGTTTCGTCCGCACAACGGGTAGCTGCAAAGTAGCCTGCCCAACCTGTTTTTGTTAATACTCGATCAAGACCACGACGCGATTTCCCGGTAGCCACCGCCAAGGTAGTCGGAGAATCATGCAGATCCGACAACAAAGCCTCAATACCTTGGTATGGTGTCACTTCTTGCGCAACAGCACCGACAAAATGGTGCGCATAACGCTCACGTAATGCATCACGATCAGACTCAGTCACTTGCGGAAACAAAATACGCATCGCTTCCGGCAAACCTAAGCCAATAATGTCACGCGCCGCCTCAGCACTGGGACTGGGCACACCCAAATCAGTGGCAGCAATGCTAATGCTGCTTACGATCTGATCAATTGAATCAATTAAGGTGCCATCCCAGTCAAAAATGACTAATTCATACTTAGCCACGACGTAACACCGCCAAGCCTTGCTCGAAGTCGTCATCAATCGGGGCTTCAAGATTTAGCCGCTTACCATCAGGCAAGGTCAATTGCAGGCGCTGTGCATGCAAAAACAAACGACTCAAACCTTTTTTCTGGAACTGTTTATTCACTGCGTCTAAACCGTATTTGTCATCACCTACTAATGGATGCCCTAGGTGCTGTGCGTGCACACGAATCTGGTGAGTTCGGCCGGTTAACAACTTGGCTTCAACCAACGTGGCGTCTTTAAAACGTTCCAGCACTGTAAACTCAGTAATCGCCGCTTTACCTTCACGCGATACACGCACAATGGCCTCACCACTTGGACGCTCAACCTTTAATAAAGGCGCCTCAACACGATGCTTTGCCCCAGCCAAACGGCCAGACAATAGAGCAACGTAGCGCTTATCGATATCGCCCTCTCGCAAATTAGCATGCAGTGCACGTAATAAAGGACGGCGTGAGGTCACCATAATCAAACCAGATGTGTCGCGATCCAAACGATGCACCAGCTCTAAGCTGCTAGCTTGCTCAGGCCGCATTGCACGCAGGGCCTCAATCAACCCCACGGACACGCCACTGCCGCCATGCACTGCCAAACCTGCTGGCTTATTAACCACCAATAAATGATCAGCATCATGCACGATTCGTTCGGTTAATAACTTCTGCAAACCATGGCGTGGCGTTGGCGCTGGCGCCTCTTCTGACAATCGTACCGGTGGAACACGCACCACATCGCCTGCCTGCAAGCGGTAATCAGGTGAGACACGGCCTTTATTTACGCGCACTTCACCTTTGCGAACTATGCGATAAACCAAGGCTCGTGGAGCGCCTTTTAGGGCGGTAATTAAGAAGTTATCAAGGCGCTGTCCGGCGCGATCTTCATCAATAGTGAGTAAACGAACAGTTGCTAAATCAGAAGCGGTCATGAAATGCCTATAAATACTTATGTAAAAGGGTGAACAAAATAATGGTCAGCACGCTATATGGGCTGCTATAGTAACTGGTCGCTTGTCAAAAGATCGACTAGTCACAACCCAACCATTTAGGAAAAAAGGGTGTGATTGTCGACGTAGTATAAGGCATTGCGACAGCCGCTTGGCGGGAATCGCACCCGAGCTGAGTCCCCATGATAGCCTGTTTTTGTGGCTGCGTGGTTAGACCGCCGTCCCATGCACCTCCCCCACCCGGCCTATGGAATGACGATGATGTCATTTAAACACTTTAGCTCAGCGCCATGTTTTTTGTGCGTGAGCAGGAATTGATTTGTGCTGTAAGCGCCGCGTCATCCGCGCGCTTACACTGAAACTAACGTTGGGCAAAACCGACGATAGCAACAACAGAGTATGTACTGAACGGCACCCAAAGTGGGTACCGTTCCTTTTGTGTATGAGAGCCAGAAGCGCCTCAATCACTGTTGTTGCATCCTGCTTGCGGGCACCTGACATGGGGCTATAACCCATAGGGTAAACCCACATGAAGCGTATGTTAATCAACGCGACTCATCCGGAAGAAATCCGGGTCGCCATGGTCGATGGCCAGCGCCTGTACGATTTTGACTTAGAACACCGTGGTCGCGTTCAGAAAAAAGCCAGCATTTTCAAAGGCCGTGTCACTCGCATTGAACCCAGTTTAGAAGCTGCATTTGTTGACTTTGGCGGCGAACGCCATGGTTTCCTGCCGTTAAAAGAAGTCGCTCGCGAATATTTTAATAAATCCAGTAAGGAAGCTGGCGGCCGCATCACCATTAAAGAAGCGCTGAAAGAAGGCCAAGAAGTTATTGTCCAAGTCGAAAAAGAAGAACGCGGAAATAAAGGTGCAGCACTCTCCACATTCATCTCCTTAGCCGGTCGTTACTTGGTATTAATGCCAAATAACCCGCGTGCTGGTGGCATTTCACGCCGTATCGAAGGTGAAGAGCGTCAAGAATTAAAAGACGCCTTAAACTCCATCGAAATCCCGCAAGACATGGGCATGATTGTCCGCACCGCTGGCCTTGGCCGTGGCGCAGAAGAGCTGCAATGGGATTTGGACTACCTGATGACGCTGTGGACTGCGATCCAAACAGCTGGCCAGGAAAAAGCAGCGCCATTCCTAATTTACCAAGAATCAAACGTAATTATTCGCGCTGTGCGTGACTATCTGCGCCAAGACATTAACGATGTCCTCATCGACAATGAAGTGGCCTATAACGAAGCCATGGCATTTGTGCAGCAGGTCATGCCGCACTACCAAAGCAAGATCAAGCTCTATAACGACTCTGTACCACTATTTAATCGCTATCAGATTGAAGGCCAGATCGAAACCGCATTCCAACGTGAAGTGAAGTTGCCATCGGGCGGCTCGATTGTCATCGACCCAACTGAAGCACTGGTGTCTATCGACATCAACTCGTCACGCGCCACTAAAGGCAGCGATATCGAAGAAACTGCACTCAACACCAACTTGGAAGCAGCCGACGAGATCGCTCGTCAGTTACGCCTTCGTGATAGTGGTGGTTTAGTGGTCATCGACTTTATCGATATGACACCACCTAAGCATCAACGCATGGTGGAAGATCGTATTCGTGACGCCCTAGCAATGGATCGTGCACGCATCCAAATTGGCCGTATTTCAAAATTCGGTTTGCTGGAATTGTCACGTCAGCGCCTGCGCCCCTCTTTAGAAGAGTCCACCGGCTTAGTTTGCCCACGCTGCCATGGCACCGGCGTCATTCGTGACGTGCGTTCGTTATCACTCTCAATCATGCGTTTGATTGAAGAAGAGGTACTGAAAGACCGTACTGCGCAAATTAATGCTCAGGTTCCTGTGTCAGTTGCCACTTTCTTGCTAAACGAAAAACGCAGCACATTGGCTGAATTAGAGGCGCGCAGCAATGTGCGCATTTTAATTCTGCCTGATCCGCATATGGAAACACCGCATTACGACGTTACTCGTCTGCGTGATGACCAAGTGGAAGAGACCGATAGTGACGTGGTTAGCTTCAAATTGGTTGAGCGCATTGAAGCGCCTAAGCCAGAAGTGGTGTTAGATGCCGTTGAAGGTAGCGGCCCAAAACGTCAAGAAGCTGCCGTGCGTAATATTCAGCCAGACACACAAGCGCCCGCACCTCGTTTTGTTGAACGTGACAGTACGTCTCGTGCGACCGCTTCTGCTACGACTGACATCAAAGCCACATTAGGGTTTGTAGCATGGTTTAAGTCACTGATTAGCACCTTGTTTGGTGTTAAGCCTGCGCCTGTTGCAACGCCTGCGCCAACAAATAATCGCAATCGTCAAAACAATAACCGTAATAACCCAAACAATCGTCAGCGTAACAACCGCAATAATCAGCGCAATGACCGTAATGAGCGTCCGGGCAAAGAGCCTGAGCTAGTTACCACCGGTGGTCGCACGGCTATTGATAAACCAAATCAAGAGCGTAATCGTCGCCCAGCTGATGCCGCCATTGATGAAGCAACAGGTCAACCACGTCAGCGCCCTCCTCGTCCGCCCAGACAGCCTCGCCAACCACGCGCTGCCGCTGAAGTCGAAGAAAACAAAATGGTCGCGACTGATGCAACTGAAGCAGTCGTTGGTGATGTTGAAATTAACACTTCAACAGATGCTGATAGTGCGCAAGCACCGCGTCGTCGTCGTAATCGTCACCCCTCACGCAGACAACGTGGCCCACGTGAACGTGATCCACAAGTGCTGATTGATGCTGGTTTGCCTGTACCTGTAGAAATGGCTGGCACAACCGCCGTAGCTACCGCTGTAGTTGCCGCTACTGAAATGACTAGCACTGAGTCTACTCAGCCAGCAGCCGCAGAGGTGCCGACTGAAGCAACCGTTGCAGTCACAACTGAAGCCGCTGCTACTGAATCAACGCCTGCTCAAGACACTCCAGCGGAAGTGATTGCTGAGCCAGTGGTTGCTGAAACAGTGACTGAAACTGTTGTAGTGAATGAAGTAGCAGAGCCAGAAGTTGCTGTTAAAGCAGAAGCGCCTGTTGCTGAGGTAGCTGCTGCTGTAGAAGAAGTGACAGCACCTGTAATCACTGAAGCAGAAGTGGTCACTGAGGTTGTTGCGGACGTAGTTACTGAGACCACCGTTGAGCCCGTTGCTGAACCAGCTGCTGAAACAACCAACACGGAAGTGGCTAGCGAAGTGCTCCCCGTACGTCGTGCGCGTAATGATCCACGTGTGCGCCGTCGCCTACAGCGCGAGCAAGAAGCGCGTGAAAAGGCCGCTGCAGCAACTAATGCAGAGACACCAAACACTGATGCCTAATCCGCGTCAGTGGTCATAAAAAAAGCCCGATCAGCTTAACTGGTCGGGCTTTTTTTATACCTTAACTTATTGCCAAATAATCGGCTCTTGCTCTAGTTCAACCGCAAACTTAGCGTTTACGCTGGCGCGAATTTTCGCTGCTAAGTCCAGCAGCTCGGCACCTGTACCACCGCCATGATTAACCAATACCAACGCCTGTCGATCATGCACTGCCACCGCCCCTTGTTGATATCCTTTCCAACCTGCATGCTCAATCAACCAGCCAGCTGCTAATTTGACACCTTGGGCATTGGGGTAAGCGACCAAATCTGGAAATGCCTGCTTTAAGGAATTAGCATGTTCAACAGACACCGTTGGATTTTTAAAAAAACTACCGGCATTACCGAGTTGCGCAGGGTCTGGCAACTTTGAGCTGCGTATCGCCATCACCGCTTGGGCAACGGCCATTGGGGAAATACGACTCACCTGCTGGCGTGCCAGCTCACCACGAATATCACCATAGTCCAGACAAAGGTCAGGCTTAGTGTTTAGTTTAAATAACACATCAATTACCACGTACTCACCAGCCACTTGTGACTTAAAAATACTGTCACGATAAGCGAAACCACACTCATCAGCAGTAAAAGTCCGTAAGTCCCCAGTGCTTATCTGTAGCGCCCGCACGGAGTGCAAACGATCGCTGACTTCCACACCATACGCGCCAATATTTTGAATAGGAGACGCACCCACCGTGCCCGGAATTAACGCGAGATTTTCTAATCCGGACCAACCTTGCTGCAGCGTCCACAATACTGTCTGATGCCAGGACTCACCTGCCCCAACACGCACCAAAGCCGTGTCGCCTTGCATTGTAATCAGCTCACGCCCCATTAACGCAGGCTGCACCACTAGGCCATCTAAGGCGCCGGCCAACACCAAATTGCTGCCACCACCTAAAATATAAAGCGGGAAATTATGCGCGGTCACTGAGCCAAGAATGTAACGCAACGCTGGCTCTGAAAAAGCACGGGCAAAAAAGCGGGCGCGTGCAGGCAGCCTTAAGGTATTGAGCCTATCCAGCGGCTGCTGTTGAAAAAACGCCAAGTCAGCAACCACAGCCAACCACCCCACGCTTGGTTAAGATCGTTTTCAGTAAACCCGTACCGGCGGACTCACACAAGTCGAGCACCGTCTCGAAGCCATCATCACCACCGTAATAGGGGTCAGGCAGGGCCAAATCAAACCTTGGTTGCTTGGCCGACGGATGAAAGGCTAAAAAAAGGCCGGTATATACCCGCGCTTGTTCATCCGGCGCCAACTCCGCTTTCAGTGCTTCAATGACGGACAGATTGTCTTCATCCATGGCTAACACATAGTCAAACTGACGAAGGTCATCAACAGTTAATTGGCGTGCACGTTGTATCGATAAGTCATAACCACGCGCCCTAGCGTGACGCTGACTACGTTCATCAGGAGACTTACCTACATGCCAAGCCGCAGTGCCGGCCGAGTCAATATCTACATGACTAGACCAACCAGCCTGATCAACTTGGTGGCGCAACACCGCTTCGGCCGTGGGTGAGCGGCAAATATTGCCCAGACACACCAGCAGCACACGGGTAGCTTGGTCGAGACTCCATGCACTACTCAATGTGCGCAACTCCAGTGCCTGCTAAGATCGCACGCACACGCTCAAGGTCTTCGGCTGTGTCCACGCCTGGCGGCAAACTGACAGGGGCAATGCCAACGTGGATGCGTACACCATGATAAAGCGCACGCAACTGCTCCAACGATTCCACCTGCTCAATCAGGGCAGGCGGCCAACTGACATAGTCATGTAAAAAGCCTACGCGGTAGGCGTAAATACCTAAATGACGCAGATATAATGACAACGCTTCAGCCGGTAGTTGTTCACGTGAGACGGCAAAAGTATCACGCGCCCACGGCATGGGCGCACGACTAAAATATAGCGCGAAGTCTTGTTTATCACGCACCAACTTCACACAGTTGGGGTTAAAAAACTGATCCACATCGGTAATTGGTTCGGCCAACGTGGCAATGCCAGCCTCACTAGCGGCTCGCAAATTATCAGCAACTAAGTTGATTACCGACGGTGGAATTAATGGTTCATCACCCTGCACATTCACAATGATGTCGTCATCTGCCCAACCCAACGTTTCTGCTACTTCCTGCAAACGATCCGTACCGGATGGGTGATCATTACGGGTTAACACTACTGGCACATCATGAGCCTGTAACACCGCCTCAATACGCACATCGTCGGTGGCCACAATCACTTCTTGTGCCTGGCTTGCCCGAGCACGTTCGACCACATGCAGCACCATGGGCTTATCTTGAATCATCAGTAATGGCTTGCCCGGTAAACGGCTGGAGCCAAAACGTGCGGGAATGACAACTTTAAATGACATTACCGACTCCTAACGCGGGCTGCCTTTACTGGGCGGCAAGGTTTCATCCACAGACAATACTCGTGCCTCACCTTCCAACATGACGGGAATACCATCACGAATAGGAAATGCCAATGCATCCGCATGACAAATCAATTCGGCAGCATTGGCATCATAGGTTAAAGGGCCCTTACACAAAGGGCAGGCTAAAATGGCCAATAAATTTTTATCTAACATAAAGCGTTTTTCTCCAGCGCTAAACGCGCCAATACTTGCTGCCAAAAAAAATCTGACAACTGTGCTTTGACCGGCACATACCATGCATTATTTAGTGCCATATGCCGACACTTCACTGCATCTTTTTCTGTCATCACCAGTGCTTCGGTTGCATCAAAGGCAAGATCGGCTTCACTATAAGCATGATGATCGGCAAAAGCATGACCGGTCACCATAAAGCCTTGCTCATGCAGCATATTAAAAAAACGCTGTGGATGACCAATGCCGGCCACCGCATGTACCGCACTACCTGGTACAGGTGGGTTGAGCCCAATAACAGCAACAGCGGCCTCAGTATTCACTGGCTGCCAAGTATCGGCCTCAAGTCGCATAACGTATGGATTAATGGTCGCTGAAGCACCTGCGTTAAAGTCACCATTACTGACACAGAAATCTACCGTTTTTAAGCGACTTGGCAATTCACGTAATGGCCCAGCTGGCAATGGCAAACCTGAGCCAAAACCACGTGCACCATCAATCACAACTATCTCTATGTCACGCTGCAAGGCTAAGTGCTGCAGACCATCATCACAAATAACTACATCACACGCTGTTTGCGCTAATAAAGCCTGCACGCCACGACTGCGTAACGGGTCTATCACCACTGGTACTTGTGCACGCTGGGTTAGTAGCAGCGGCTCGTCACCAACTTCACTAGCCTCATCCTGAGCATCTACTAAGCGTGGATAAGTGGCGCTGATACCACCATAACCTCGACTAACAATACCCGGCTGATAGCCTGCATCACGAAGACGCTCCACCAAAGCCAGCACCAAAGGCGTTTTGCCGGTACCGCCAACGGTAATATTGCCCACAACAATCACTGGTACGGGCGCACGATAGCTTTTGATAAAACCACGCACATAAGCCCACCGACGCAATGCGGTAACTACTAAAAACAATACGCTTAAAGGTAGCAGCAGCCAGAAAATCGGCTGACCACGGTACCACGCGTCATGCCAACGGCTCATCGGCCGACTCCTCGGCAAAGTCGCGACTGTGCAGCTGCGCGTACATACCATCGGCTGCCAACAAATCAGCATGTCGCCCCTGCTCAACAATCCGACCTTTATCCATCACCACAATCCAATCGGCGTTTTCAATCGTCGATAGGCGATGCGCAATAACCAAGGTGGTGCGGTTTTGCATCACACGCTCTAGTGCTGCCTGAATAAAAAACTCCGACTCGTTATCTAATGCGCTAGTAGCTTCGTCAAGAATCAGAATTGGTGCATTTTTAAGTACCGCACGCGCAATGGCTAAACGCTGACGCTGACCACCAGACAGCTGCATGCCGTCTTGACCAACTAAGGTGTCATAACCCGCTGGCAAATCTTTAATAAAGTCATGCGCAAAAGCCGTTTTAGCCGCTTCAATCACGGCTTCACGCGGCTGATCACGGAAAGCACCATAGGCAATATTGGCCGCTACGGTGTCATCAAACAAAAAGACTTTTTGACCAACCATGGCAATTTGCTGACGCATTTCGGTGAGTGGATAGTCATGTACAGGGTGACCATCAATCAGTACCTGCCCTGATTGTGCTTCGTAAAAACGTGGCAACAAATTCACTAGGGTGGTTTTACCAGAGCCTGACCGACCTACAATAGCCACCGTCTGCCCAGGCTTAATGAGCAAACTAAAATCTTTTAACACCGGTGTTTTGCCGTCATAAGTGAAGTTCACTTGGCGGAACTCAACTTCACCACGCAGGTTTTGTGCAGAGCGAGTGCCTAGATCTTGCTCAGATTGCTCATCTAATACTTCAAATACAGACTGGGCTGCCGCAATACCACGCTGCAGCTTTTCATTAACATCAGTAAGTGAACGCACAGGAGCTGCCAACATGCCCGCCGCGGTAATGTAAGCAACAAATTCGCCTGGAGAAATATTGCCCGTAATGCTTGGCTGCAAAGCAATCCATATGACCGCTGCCATAGCCGAGGCCATTAAAATCTGTACCAATGGTGTGGAAATGGCACTAGTCACAACCACTTTCATCGACTGCTTTAAGTTTTCTAACGAGGCACGATTAAACCGACCATGCTCAAATATTTCACCACCATGGGTTTTAACCACTTGATAACCGCCAATGGCTTCACCAGAAATATGGTTTAGGTCACCCATAGCGTGCTGTACACGTTTAGATAATTTGCGAAAACGCTTACTGGCCACCCGCACCAACAAAGCAGCAAACGGGCCAACAATTAATAATGAAAGACTCAATCGCCAATTGGTGTAGAACAAATATGATAATAAACCGATGGCTACAGCGCCTTCACGCACAATTGTCTTTAGTGCTTCGGTGGCCGCACCAGTAACTTGCTCGACGTTATAAATTAGCTTGGCAGAAATATGACCTGAAGAATGAAGGTGATAGTAGCTTGTTGGTAATGTTAATAGTTTGGAGAATAGCTCCATACGTAGCTTGTAGACTACATTACGCGCCACCATCGCCATGTAATACGTGCCAATAAACGAACCGATGCCGCGCACCACAAACAAACCGATAATCATTAAGGGGAACAGATTTTTAGCGCTCTGATCACCAGCCTGAATGGCCTCAATAATGTATTTAAGTAAGTTAGCACCGGCCCACTGCGTTTGCGCGTTGATAACAAAACCCACTACCGCCAAGGCGAACAACTTCCAATAAGCTTTGGTATAACCCAGTAGGCGCTTATACGAAGCCCAACCAGCTAACTCGGGCAATCCTGATGGTGCATTCATTCAAATAACGCCTATAACGAAGAGTCTAGTGACTGAGTACCAATTCCTAAATTCCGAAAACCAAGCTGCCCTGCAAGATTCATGGCGGTTACCACTGCTTGATGTGGTGCTTTGCCATCGGCGGTAATAATAAATGGCAAATCACGTTTATCGCCGGCAGCAGCTAATACGGCAGATGATAAATCAGCCGATGAGCTAAGTACTTGTCCATTTACTGCAAACTGACCACTGGCATCAATCGCCACATCAATGGCTTGTGATGGTGTGACGCTGACTTGTGCATCCGCTTCCGGCAGTTGAATTTGCAACTTGCCGGTTTTGGCAAAGGTAGTCGATAGCAAGAAAAAGATGACAATAAATAATAAACAGTCAATCAGCGGCGCTAAATTGAGCTCGAGTTGATCAGGCTGTGGTCGCCGTAATTTCACACGCCGTCCTCGCGAATATCAACTTCACGATCACCATGCAACATATCCACCAACTTCACGGCTTGTTGCTCCATGCGCACAGTTAATGAGGTGATGTGGCGAACGTAATATCGGTGCATGACCATCGCTGGGATGGCCACTAGCAAACCAACCGCTGTCGTAACTAATGCTTTAGAAATACCACCCGCTAATAGTGTGGGATCACTTAGACCGCCGGCCGTGGCCACTAGAAATGAATCAATAATGCCAACAACCGTGCCTAACAACCCTAATAGTGGAGAAATAAGTGCAATGGTCCCCAGTAACGTCAAAAACTTTTCCATGTCGTGCACGATAGGCTCGGCAGCATCTTCAATGCTTTCTTTCATGATCTCGCGGCCATGACGCGCATTGATTAAGCCTGCCGCCAACAACGCACCTAAAGGCGAATCGGCTTGCAAACGCTTTAATGCATCGGGCTGCAAATCGCCAGCCTGCAGCTGTCGCCAAACATCGCCCAACAAATGTGGCGGTGCAATTCGGTTAGTCCGTAGTGTCCAAGCACGTTCTAAGATGATGGCCAGAGCCACAATTGATGCCAATAACAATGGCACCATTAACCAGCCACCCGACTTAACCATTTCCAGCACGACAGTATCCCCGTTAAACAATGCGCCTACTTTACGTGATGGCTGCGCCTGAACCAAGACACCAACGCACTATTCCTTGCTTGCTAGATAGTTTTGTCGCCAGTTGGCCATCCAATAATGCCGCCGCAGATACCGCCAGCTACTAATTTCCGGCGGTTGATTCGAACGGTTTAGGGTCAATGTTATGGCACCTTCAACATCACTCTGCAAAAGCAACACGCCATGCTCCGCCAAACGATCCACCACCACCTTGGCAGGATGACGGTATCGATTCAAATAACCCATCGAAGCAATCGCAACTTTAGGGTTTACCGTGGCTAAAAATCGCGGTCCTGTGGAGCTACGGCTGCCGTGATGCCCCAATAACAAGATATCAGCCGCCAATACTTCCGTCGGCACCTGCTCGAGCAGATACAGCTCGCCCAAAGCTTCGAGGTCACCAGGAATCAAAACAACTTGTCCCATAGCCTCAATACGCAACACACAGGACTGGTCATTTTTCTTAGTAATACGCTGCCCCTGCGGGGGCCACAACACATCAAAACGCACATCATCCCAAAGCCATGACTGACCGGCATAACATGGCCGCTGCGGTGGTGAGTCAGGCGTCTTCGTCACAGCACTGGGCCACACACCCAATACTTTTTTAACCTTAATTCGTGCTAATAACGAGACAAAACCTCCGACATGATCAGCATCGTCGTGACTTAACATCACCATATCCAGCCCAGAAATACCGCGCCACGACAGATAAGGTACAACGACCCTTGCACCTGCATCACTAAACTCGCCATAAGGTGGGCCAGTGTCATAGAGCAAATGATGATTAGCAGTGCTGACCACAACGGCACTGCCCTGCCCAACATCTAATACCGTTATCTGCACTTGCTTAGGTGCAATGCCTGGCTGTGGCCAGGCCAAGCTTAGCAATGGTAATAATAGTAATAATCGCCCCGGCATGGCCTTGGGCATCAATAGCAATAATGCTGTTAATGCCAAACTCGCGAGCAACATCGGTGGTAAGTGCAGATCAATAAATGCATGAGGCAGTTCAGTTAACCAAGCAACACTTCGGTTTAAGTAGTGCAACAAAAAAATAGGCAACTGCCACCAAATAACTGCCCATGAAGGACTCATCAAACAGATAAGCAGCCCGATCAACGCTAAGGGCAACACCAGTATGCTGACCAAAGGAATGGCGACTAAATTAACCAACAAGCCAATCACCGAAAAACGTGCAAAGAAGGCCACGGTGATGGGTAACAAACCCCAGGTAGCCAACCACTGCGCACGCAACATAGCAGACAGCGGTGTTTCTTCACCCAGTCGCAAACCACCCCACATCAATAATCCAACCGCGGTAAATGATAGCCATAGGCCTTCTGACAACACCGCCAAAGGATCCCACAGCAGCACGACACACAAGGCCAGCAAGAGGCTTTGCAGAGCAGACACCACTAACGGCAACCAGCGCAAAGCGATTAACACCAGCAGCATTAGCAATGCCCGCTGTGTTGGTACTTGCAGACCAGCCAGCACGCCATAGGCTAGTGCAACCGTAAACGCCACCATTCCAGTCCAGCGCGACAGGGGCCAAATGCTCAACAAGTACGGACAACGCCTAAGAAAAAGTGACGACAGGCCCGCCGCAAAACCAGCAATGAGTCCAATATGCAGCCCAGATATGGCCAGTAAATGACTGATGCCCGCTTGTGCATAATGTGCTTTCGCCACGGGATCAATGCCAGCTCGGTCGCCAGTCATCAGCGCCAGCATCATGCCAGCAGCTTGTGGGCGATCAGCAAAAGCCGTCAGTACGAGTTGGCGTATATGCCAACGCAACAATGCCACTGATGCCGGTGGCTCCTGTAGCACTTTCCCCTGACTGCTGGATGCGATGGCATCCACCCCTTGGTGATGCCAAAACCGCTCAGCGTCAAAACCCGCTGGATTTGCATTGCCATACGGTTGCTTTAATCGAAGCTGAAACTGCCAGCGAGAGCCGGGCAATACCGGCTCATCTTGCCAATAGTTCAACATCCAACGCTGTGGCTGCTGCAAGCAAGGATGCTCACTAATATCTGGAGCAAATAAAAATCGAGAACCACGAAGTGATAATGGCGAACTAATGTCTAGCACTGTGCCAGCAACATCCAGGCGCTGCTGCTCACAGCTAGGGCTGACAATTCGATTTAGCTGCTGATCGGCATGATAAGTTGACCACGTTATGCCAAGGCCTAACCCGTAAAAAAGCAGGACTAGCCCCCGAAAACTAGACAACCTATGGCCCAGAGCCAATATCGCCATAAATAACAAAACATATCGCAGCGAGGGCAAAACAGGCCAAACCCAGAGCAGCGAAATACCAAGCACCCAGCCATAGGCAAACTGCCACATCTCGAACAATCCTTGTTCAGCTTTATTTTGTGACAAGAGTTATAGACTAAATAACCCCAGTTGGCTGACAATGCCGCCACTTGCTTAATTACCCTCTTATGGCAAACGTTCATGGCAAAGGCCTTTTTTCGACGCTACCTTCCTGATCCAGAAAAAATCCGCGAAATTCGTTCGCTGGGTTTTCTGGGTAAGCGTCTGGCCGACCCCAGCATTTGGCACCTTAATCGTCGCTCCGCTTCACTGGCAGCGTTTTGGGGCGTGTTTTGCGCCTGTTTGCCAATGCCACTTCAAATGATTCCTGGTGCTTTGGGAGCCATTTTATTTCGCATTAACTTGCCACTAGTCATTGTAGCGGTTTGGGTTTCTAACCCACTGACTATGATTCCAATGATGTATGTTGGCTACCGTTTAGGCAGCTGGACCTTAGATGAGCCAGCAATTGGCTTTCATGAAGTGGGGCTGTTACTGAATCAACTCACACAGCATACAATGAGCATGGTTGGTCTGGCCGAAAAAGTGGTCAACCCTGAGCGGGTTGAGTTCCACATGGCTCCGCTGATTTTAGGCAACATTTTACTCGGCTTAATCGCCGGCACGGTTGCATTTATTGTGGTGCGGATTTTGTGGCGCTGGCATGCAGTTAAATTATGGCAGCGTCGAATACACAGCCGTCAGCAACGCTAAATTGCTTCGACTTCGTTCAACACACCCTGCTCCATCACTAACCGACGATGCGCCAAATCCGCTAAACGTGATTCATGGGTAACAATAACGAAGCTAGTGCCTAGTGTTTCATTAAGTTCCACAATTAGCGCATGAATCGATTCCGCGGTATCACGATCCAAATTACCCGTCGGCTCGTCAGCTAAAATTAACGCTGGTTTAGTCACCAAAGCACGCGCCAAGGCCACCCGCTGACGCTCACCGCCTGATAACTCGGATGGCTTATGCAAACGTCGAGCACCCAAACCCACACGTGCCAACAGGTCATCCGCCATTTGTATGGCGTCCTTACTGGAATGACCACCAATCATGGCAGGCAAGGCGACATTTTCTTGCGCGCTAAATTCAGGCAACAAATGATGTAGCTGATACACAAAACCAATGTGCTGATTGCGCAACTGACTGCGCTCTCGCTCAGACACTGCACTAAAGTCTTTGCCCATCAGTGTGACACTGCCAGCACTAGGTTGCTCCAAACCACCCAGCAAATGCAGCAAGGTGGTTTTCCCTGCGCCGGAGCGCCCAACAATCGCCAAGCGCTCACCAGCGCGAACTGACAATGACAGACCGTTTAACACACTGACCGTTTGCGGGCCTTCACTAAAGACTTGATGCAGACCCTGTGCAGCCAAAACAATTGCTGGACTATTCATAACGTAATGCCTCTGCCGGCTGTACTTTGCCAGCCTGCGCAGCAGGGTAAATCGTCGCTACAAAGCTCATCAAAAAGGCGACCACACCAACCCACAACACATCCGACCATAATAATTGTGATGGCAAATAATTAACAAAATAGGCATCAAACATGGGCTGGCCTGACAAACGCTCAATACCGTGAGCAATATCACTCACCGATAACGACAGACCTATACCTAATAACACCCCGGCCAGCGTGCCACCTAAACCAATGGCTGTGCCCTGCACTAGGAAGATGCGCTGAATCATGCCTGGTGTGGCACCCAAGGTGCGCAAAATCGCAATATCAGAACGCTTGTCGTTCACCACCATGACCAAGCTGGAGACAATATTAAATGCCGCAACAGCGACAATCAGTAGCAGCAATAACGACATCATGGCTTTTTCCATTTTGATGGCGTTGAACAAACTACCTTGAGTCTGCGTCCAATCCTGACCATAAAACCCGCTGGGTAATTGATACAAGACATTTTCGGTATTGCGTCGAGCGGCGAACAAGTCATCCATTTTTAGGCGCATACCTGTGGCTTGCTCACCAATGCGCAATAAACGACCGGCATCGGCGTAATGCACATAGGCCAGCATGGCATCCACTTCAGCACCAACACGGAAAATGCCCACCACTTTAAAACGCTTAAAGCGCGGCACAATACCCGCGGCAGTTAATGCAGCTTCAGGCAGCACTAAGGTTACTGAGTCACCTTGGCTTAAACCTAAACCACTGGCCAGCTGCTGACCCAAGACAATGCCAAACTCGCCATCAACGAGCTCATCCAAACTGCCGGACTGAAAAAAGTCGGGCACGATGGACACCTTACGCTCTTGCTCTGGCTCAATGCCGCTAACCAGCACACCGCTTACTTGGCCATTGGCCGTTAACATACCCTGCACCTGCGTTAATGGCGCAGCAGCCACCACACCCGGTGTGGACTCAGCAATTTTCACCATCGCCTGCCAGTTAGCCACTGGCTCCGGACTGGTAATGGTGGCATGCGGCACCATGCCTAAAATGCGTTGCTTAAGTTCACGATCAAAACCATTCATGACCGAGAGCACTGTGATCAACACAGCAACGCCCAGCATGAGGCCTATCATGGAACTTAATGACATGAAGGAAATGAAGTGATTGCGACGCTTAGCGCGGGTATAACGCAATCCAATAAAACACGATAATGGCTTATACATAATGGCGGCAATTAGACCACAGTGCAGCCTAGACGTCATGACGCTTTCATAAAATATGCGTTAACGTAGTAGCCTGCACTTCAATGATGATTAATGACTATGCATACACGCTTAATTGGCCATCGCGGTGCACGCGGTGAAGCACCTGAAAATACCTTAGCGGGTTTTCATCACCTGATAAACCTTGGCATACGCGCGGTGGAGTTTGATATACGCGTGAGTGCTGATCAAGAGCTCATCGTTATTCATGATGATCGCCTTGAGCGCACCACTAACGGGGTCGGTTTGGTGCGCGAATATACGCATGCTGAATTAAGCCAGTTAGATGCCTGCCGACCACAATGGCCTTATTGGCCAAACGCTGAAGGCGTACCCACCTTGGCACAGGTATTGGCACTACTAACCGACTTTGAACACATTGAGTTAGAAGTGAAGCCCTGCAACGACGAAGATCAAGCGGTGATTGTGCAAAAACTCCCAGCACTTTGGCAGCAATTTAATCTGAGCGGCCGTACACGTACGACCTCATTTGATCTGCGTTATCTAAGCGCTATTGCCAAGCATGCACCTGAGCTTACTCGTGGCTTTTTGTTTGAACATGACTTTGCTGGCAATCCAATCGCAATGGCGCAAGCACTTGGCTGCAGCAGTTTAGGTCCTCATCAAGCGCGCTGTGAGCCAGAGCTGATACAACAAGCACACGATGCTGGACTGATTATATCTACGTGGACTGTAAATGACGCTGAACGCGCACAGGAGTTGGTAACCATGGGGGTGGACGGCATCATTACTGACGTGCCCACCCAAGCGTTGGAGTGGCTTGCTGACAGCTAACAATCACAGGGGAAAGACACTCTAGGTTAAAACTGTGCGAGGCATGGATGCCGAGCCAAGCCCCCAAGGAAGGGTTCACGGCGTGTTTTAACCTAGAGTGTCTTTTCCCTGCCAAGTATTAGGTACGAGGCACGATGCGACGAACGGGTGGCCGGTTACGCTGAGCTTGCTCATAAAGCGGCATAACTGTTGGTATACGTGCATTCAGTTCATTAATGCGCTGGCCGCTAGATGGGTGAGTGCTTAGGAATGAACCACCACCGCCAGTAGCTGAGGCCATTTTCTGCCATAGCGTTACCGCCGCGTTAGGATTAAAACCTGCGCGCGCCATCAGTTCCAGACCGATGATATCGGACTCAGTTTCTTGACCGCGGCTATGTGGCAAAGACAGCCCTACTTGCGCCGCCATTTGCAGCATTTGCGCACTGCCACTACCCAACCCTAAGCCGGCGGTAATAATCCCTAAACCAGCATTTTGCGCATAAGCTTGCGACATACGCTCACGACCATGCTCGCGCAGTGCGTGGGCAATTTCATGGCCCATAATGGCGGCAATTTCGTCATCCGTTAGTTTCAATTTTGTGATGATGCCGGTAAAAAACATGATTTTACCGCCGGGCGCACAGTAAGCATTTAACTCATCACGGGTTTCAAGATTAACTTCCCAACCCCAACTCAGCGCATCTTGACGAAAAACCGCAACATGTGGAATTAAACGGTCTGCGATAACACGAATACGCTCTAGATTGGCACGATCGGTATTAAGCGACTTTTTATCCCGTGCTTTTTTAAGTTCGCCTTGATATGACTCCAATGCCAACGCATCAACCTCAGCCGCTGAAAGCAGCAATAGTTGTTGGCGCTTAATGCCAGTAGCACCTTGTTGTGTGGTGCTGGTGCAGGCAACCAGACCCAACATCAGCGCCGATACCGCAAAAGTTCGTATGGAAAGTCTCACGGCTGTTAACTCCATTTATTCTGTAATTGGCAGGTAATAATAACGTCGCCAGATGTCGCTATAGCGTACACGCTCTTGCGCAATTTGTTCAGCGCTCCAACCCAGCTCCTCGTTCAAAATCGAATCCAAGCCTGTGATGGCATCAACTCCGCCATGGGGCAGTAACAGGCCAAGACGAACACGACGCAGTAACAAGTCGTCCAAATGTACCACTTGCTCATAACGGCAAGCCCAACGAATTTCGGCCAGCGCCGTTTCCGTATCGGCTATGGTTTGCCATTCAGTGACAGGCATTTCGGCTAAAAACTTCGGTAAATGCAAGCCTAGACGTGCACCCAGACGACGGAAAAGACGATCACTCATTGCCTCTGGTTTAAGCGGCCACGAGATAACAGAAAACACTGGCTGACCATCATCTTTAATGACACAACCTAAATAAGGCTGGGCTAACTTTAAGGCATCCAGCGCAATCAAACGAAAAGTGGTTAATTTGCCGCCAGTCACAGTAATTAAACCTTGGTTGTCCCACACGCTATGACCACGGCTTTCTTTTGACGGATCGTTACCACTACCAGCACTTACAACCGGACGCACGCCTGACCAAGTCGACACAATATCGCTGACTTTTAAGCGCGCTTCCGGAAACTGTGCGTTCACACCTTCCAGCATATAGCGCATTTCGGACTCATCAAGCACCGCTTCAATATCTAAGTCTTGGCGGTGATCAAGGTCAGTAGTACCCACCACCGTGCGACCTTCCCAAGGGTAAATAAACATGACGCGGCCATCGACCGGGTGATGGCAAATAATGGCCTCCGTCACACTCAGGCGCGAGGGCATAAACAGCAAATGACTGCCTCGTAGCGGCCGAACACGGTGTTCATTTACCAAGTGTTGGCGTAAACGATCAGCCCATGCACCGGTAGCATTCATGCTGACTTTTGCGGCCACTTGAGCAACATCACCACTGACTTGATCTTGTACGCGCAGACCGGCCACACGGTCGCCAGCCATAATCAGGTCCGTCACTTTGACGTAATTGAGCATGACCAAACCGTCAGCCACGGCCTCATCTAAAATGCGTTGCACCAATCGGGAGTCATCGGTAACGGCATCGGTATATTGCGACGCGCCCTGCAGCCCATCTTGTCGGTAGCCCGGAATACGATGCAAAAAATCACGTTTGGACAAATAACGATGGTCACGAATGCGGGCTAACAGGTCGTAGGCCATTAATAGCACTTTGAATGGCCAGCGCCCGGGAAACACCCCTTTAAAATGCGCAAAGTGATATCGCATACGATCAACTAAACCGGGAGCCTCACTCAGCAAGCGCTCACGTTCGGTCAGCGAATGCCAAGTTAGGCGAATTTCACCTTGCGCAATATAACGCAGGCCACCATGGACCATTTTTGACGAGCGGCTAGATGTGCCCCAGCTATAATCAGTCTGCTCCAGTAACAGCGTACGCAAACCTCGGCGCACCGCTTCACGTGCGATTCCTGCCCCCGTAATACCACCACCAATGACCACCACATCCCAAGGTGTGGAACTAATAGCAGACCAAACTTGCGCGCGCTGTGCAGACATGAAACTTCCGTTACTTTGATTAAGTCAGCCTAAGCTGACCATAGACAACTGGCGCAGCTCACGACCTAAAAACCGGCTACCAATAGACTGAAAACGCAGTGGAATATCCGTTACCAGATACTCGTAATTTGGCTCGCCGCGCTGCGGGTTGTGCATACCCATTTCCGTTAACACGCCCGCCGTTTGCTCCGCTACGGTAATAGCTGAATCCACTAGTCGAATATTTGGCCCGGCAACATCTCGCAGCAAATGCTTCAATAACGGGTAGTGTGTACAACCCAATACCAGTGTGTCGATAGACTCAACAAACACCGGCTTTAAGTATTCCTGTGCGGTCAAACGAGTAACGGGATGGTCTAACCAACCTTCCTCAACCAATGGCACGAACAATGGACAAGCTTGTGAATACACATGCACGGACGGGTCCAGCTGATGGATATGGCGCGCATACGCATTGGAATTGATAGTGGTTGGTGTACCGATAACACCAATGCCTTTTCCACTCATCGCCACAGCGGCTCGGGCACCGGCGTCAATGACGTCCAGTACTGGCACACCAGAACGCTCGCGCACAGCATCACCCGCCACCGCCGCCATAGTATTGCAGGCAATAATCAGCAGTTTGACATCGCGTGCCAGCAAATAATCAGTGATTTGCGTAGTAAAACTATGAATGGTGTCGACTGACTTAATGCCATAAGGCACACGTGCAGTGTCACCAAAATAAATAATGTCTTCAAACGGCAGGCGCTCCATCAGCGCACGCACAACGGTGAGCCCACCGACGCCCGAATCAAATACACCAATTGGCGAACGAGCACTGGCACGCGACATGATTTACCTACTGAACAAATGAAAGTGAGAACATAGCAAAATGCGGGTAACCTTGTATATGAAAGCACTGTATACCAAGCTCTTGAGTAAGCCGACTGATGCGCGTCATAAACACCCACATTCCCGATGTATTGATTATAGAGCCCGACGTGTTTAACGACGAGCGTGGTTTCTTTTATGAAAGCTTTAATGCGCGAGAATTTGCTGCCCTTAGCGGAGTAGATGTGGCATTTGTGCAAGACAATCACACCCGCTCAGTGAAGGGTGTGCTGCGTGGACTGCACTACCAAATTCAGCGGCCCCAAGGCAAATTGGTACGTGTAGTGAGTGGTGAAATCTGGGATGTGGCCGTCGATATTCGTCGCGACTCGGTGACGTTTGGCCAGTGGTCTGGTGTGAATTTATCGGCTAACAACAAACGCCAAGTATGGATACCACCGGGTTTTGCCCATGGCTTTTTGGTGCTATCTGATGTTGCCGAGGTGCTTTATAAAACCACGGACTACTGGGCACCGGAACATGAGCGCTGCATACGTTGGGATGATGCAACGTTGGCTATAGATTGGCCTTTGTTGGATGAGCCAGTGTTGTCTAGGAAGGACAAAAAGGCTGCCAGCTTTCTACACGCGATGCTATAAGCCAACAAATGCTAAAAGTCGATCCGCCTACTGATTTGCTAGAAGTAATTCTGCAGACTTTTCAGCAAATTCAGGTATCAATGTATAAACATCACTAAGTGCTTTTAACTTTCTTACCATTTCAGGTTTTTTAGCCTCGGGAGTCGTAGCCAATACAAACAACGAACTTAAATATTGTCCTTGTTTGTTGTTGAGCTCCATTACTATGCTCGAGTAGCCAACGACAATAAAATTAATGATCTTCTGCTTGTCTGACTGCGATGTTCCACCAGGTAAATTTTTTACTTCAGATGGCGTCAACGTCACCATGTAATTTCCCGGCTCAAACTTATTCATAGCTCCGGTAATGTAATCGGTTGTTGAGCCGTAAACACCACCTGAAATGATGTTTCCCCAAAACCAGTTATTAAGACCACTAGAAGCAGACACTTCATAGTCTTTATAGCCCTCTTTGGTGAAACGAATTACAACGGGCATATTACTACGCTGAACATTTGTAATTACTGGTGTTGTACCAATAGGCAAACCATTAAAAATAACACTGGCACCCTGAGGATTTGAGTTAAATGTCATTTGCTGCTGCTTACCATCAATAATTGATGCGCAGCCGCTGATAAGCAGAAAAGAACAAATAAAAATACACTTAATAAGTTTGTTCATAATATATGGGATTCTTGTTTTAGCTTTATGATTAGAAATGTAGACAAAAAAAACCCTACATCTATGAATGTAGGGTTTTTAAATTTGGAGCGGGAAACGAGACTCGAACTCGCGACCCCGACCTTGGCAAGGTCGTGCTCTACCAACTGAGCTATTCCCGCTAATGTCGTCACATCATGACTGAACAGGCGCGCATTGTAATTCCATTAGCGCTAGTGTCAAGCCACCTCAACAACAATTCGCACTGTTTGGCGAATTTTACAGCAAATTACTAGTCTGGCTTTTTAAGCTCAGGCCAAGCCGCCATTAAGTACACCACCATTGACCATAAAGTCAGCACCACGGCAACATACATCAAACCCCAAGCCAAGGGCATTAATATACTGTTATTGAGCAACAACAGCGTGATAGCCACCATTTGTGCGGTGGTTTTCCACTTACCAATGGAGCCTACCGCCACATTGGCACGTTTGCCCACTTCGGCCATCCACTCACGCAGGGCCGAAATGGTGATTTCTCGCGAAATAATCACAATGGCTGGAATGACCATCCACACATTGGCATGCCACTCCACCAGCAGAATTAAGGCGGCAGCGACCATTAACTTGTCAGCCACTGGATCCAAAAAACGGCCAAAGGCCGAGCCCTGATCCAGAGCACGTGCAAGATAGCCATCAAACCAGTCGGTAATAGCGGCAACAGCAAATACCAACGCCACTAACTCGAAGCGCCACTGCAGCGGCAAATAAGCAACCAACAGCATGACCGGGATCAGCAATACCCGCATCAGCGTTAAAATATTAGGGATGTTCCACAACACAGACGCAGACAACGCCCTCTCCTTGCTCTCTATTGGCGCACTTTCATTTGCGCACTATCGCCAATGTTTAATGACTATGCAAGGCAGCATAGACTTGTTTTGCCAGTGCCTCACTAATTCCAGGTATTTTGGCAAGCTCTGCCTCACTGGCGCGCTGTAAACCCTGCAAGCCACCAAAGTGTTCAATCAAACGTTTGCGCCTGGCCGGACCAATACCACTGATGTCATCTAATACCGAGCCTTTGCGGGATTTGGCACGACGAGCGCGATGGCCAGTGATAGCAAAGCGATGCGCCTCATCGCGAATATGTTGGATCAGATGCAGCGCCATAGAATCACCGGCCAAACTAATTTGCCGCCCATCGACCAGATGGAGTGTCTCCAGCCCCGGCTTGCGCCCTTCGCCCTTGGCAACACCAATCATCATCACATGGGACACGTTTAGTTCAGCCAGCACATCAATGGCCTGTGTGAGCTGACCTTTACCACCATCAATAATAAGAAGGTCGGGCAAGGCAGCCTCACCCGCAACTAAACGGCTATAGCGTCGAGTAAGCACTTGGCGCATGGCGGCGTAGTCATCACCGGGGGTAATGTCACTAATATTAAAGCGGCGATAATCCGACTTGCGTGGCCCTTGCACATCAAACACCACACACGACGCTACGGTAGCCTCACCCATGGTGTGGCTGATATCAAAGCACTCCATACGCTGAATGGGCTGAGCCAAATCCAACACCCGCTGTAGCTCATTAAAGCGCTTATTAACCTGATCACGATTAGCCATATGTGCAGACAAACTGGCCATGGCATTTTTTTCGGCCATGATCATCCATGCCGCACGGGTTTCACGCAAACGCCACTTCAACAAAATATCACGACCACGACGCTCACTTAACACCTTAGCCAAGGCATCCGACTCTTCAATGTCGCAGGGCAAAATAACTTCGTTAGGAATGTCACGACCGGTTTCGTCTTGCAGATAAAACGAGGGTAAAAATTCGGACAAAATAGCGGCTGTTTCGGTCTCGCCAAACAAAGGTGGAAAATACGCACGACTGCCAAGTACACGACCATCACGCACAAACAATACCTGCACACAGACCGCGCCCGGTTGTGCCGCCACGGCAAAGACATCAGCTGATCCAATATCTTTCAACACAAACTGCTGTTCTTGCACCCGCCTTAAGGCGGCTAGCTGATCGCGATAAACCACCGCTGATTCAAAATCTAATTGCTCAGAGGCCATGCTCATGCGTGCAATAAGATCTTGGCTCACTTCTTCGTTACGACCTTCTAAGAAGCGCCGTGTATTCTCAACATCACGACGATAGTCCTCGGCACTGATATAACCGACACAGGGCGCACGACAGCGTTTAATTTGGTACTGCAAGCAGGGACGGTCACGGTTGCTAAACATGGTGTCGTCGCACTGACGCACCTGAAACAATTTTTGCAGTAGGTTTAAACTTTCGCGTACTGAAGCCGAGCTTGGGAATGGGCCAAAATAACGCCCCGCCTGTTGCCGAGTACCACGATGAAACGCCAGTCGTGGCCAAGCAGCGGATTCTGACAAATACACATAGGGATAACTTTTATCGTCACGCAGCAAAATATTGTATGGCGGTTTTAATGACTTAATCAGCGTTTGCTCAAGCAGCAACGCTTCCGTTTCTGAACTGGTTAACGTCACATCGAAGTGGGTGATACGTGCCACTAAGGCCCGTGTTTTTGGACTGTCGACTTTTTTTAAGAAGTACGAACTGACGCGCTGCTTTAAAGAGCGAGCCTTACCAACATACAGCACCTGCCCTTCTGCCCCCAACATACGGTAAATGCCGGGTGCCGACGGCAGGTTGCGCAATAGCTCTCGTAAATGACTTAACCGTGTGCTGTCAGAGGTGGTCACGCCAATAGACCATGCTGCAAAGCCAGACGTGCCAAACCAATGTCATTTTCGACACCCAGCTTTTGCATTAAACGTGTGCGATAGGTGCTTACCGTTTTAGGACTAAGCGCTAAGGATTCGGCAATGTCTTGAATGCGATTTTCGCGGGTGAGTAGAGTAAGCACCTGCATTTCACGCTCAGACAATACACTAAACGGATTAACGCCGGACTCTTCACGAGTGAGCACAATAGATTGCGCCAACTCTGGGCTTAAATAACGTTGGCCTATCATGGCACGGCGGATGGCCAACACCACATCTGCCAACTCTGAGCCCTTGGTTAAATAACCTGCCACACCCGCATCTAACATGATGCCCGGCAATGGTCCGCTTTCAGTCACACTGATGACAATAATGCGTAAGTCCGGAGCTTGCCGTTGCAAACGTTTAAAGGCTTCTTGGCCGCCCATACCGGGCATATCCAAGTCTAGTAACACCACATCGGGTTGCTGCTGGCGAACCAAGCTCAAAGCCTCTTCGCCACTGGCCGCAGTACCAACTACCAAGATGCCGGGAACGTCTGCCAGCATATGAGCAAACGCCATGCAAATTAGTTTGTGATCATCAACAATAGCAACACGTATAGTCATCGCAAAAAGAGTTCCTTTTAGGACTTGTATCTTATGCTTAAGTTGTTATGTTAGAACTTATCTAGGTCTATTTTGTGACCATCTTCCCCTAATCATAACAATTAGTGAGGCACGCCACCGCCATGGCCAATTTTTTAATTCGTATTTTAGGCGCATCAACTGCTCTTCTTGCATTGGCAATGCCACTGCAAGCTAACGTAATTTGGCAATCATCTGGCTTTTCCGAACAGAATACCTTTGAAGACCGCACATTTGTGACACCAACTCCGGTGCAACCCAGAAATGTCAACATCGGCGCACTGCCACTCGATATTAGTTCACGTGCAGCTATTGTAGCTGACGCTAGAACCGGGCAAGTCTTATACGGCAAAAATAGTAACGAAATTGTGCCTATTGCCTCAATTACCAAACTCATGACTGCCATGATTGTGCTTGATGCTGGCCAAGACATGAATGAAATGCTGCGCATTAGTGATGCGGATGTGGATCGTCTTCGCAACAGTCGTTCACGACTAAATGTTGGCGCTGAATTAAGTCGTGCAGACATGATGCTACTAATGCTGATGTCATCCGAAAATCGTGCTGCTTCAGCGTTAGCACGCAACTACCCCGGTGGCTTTAGTGCAGCCATGGTTGCAATGAACAAAAAGGCTCGTACCTTAGGTATGACCAATTCCCACTTCATGGACTCAAGTGGCTTGCATGGTGAAAACCGCTCCACACCAGCCGACTTAACCAAAATGGTGCAAGCGGCTTATAACTATGCGCAAATTCGCACCTACTCAACCATGCCGGAATATCATGTCGTGGTTGGCAATAACAGCACCGTGTTGACCTACCGTAATACCAACCAGTTAGTGTCTAGCGAAAGCTGGGATATCGGCATTTCAAAAACAGGCTTTATTAATGAAGCCGGTCGTTGTTTGGTGATGTTTGCCAAAGTCACCGACACACCCGTCATTATTGTGTTGATGGACTCACCCAACAATAATGTACGCACTACTGATGCTAATCGTGTGCGCAACTGGTTAGAAGTTTCCTTTGCTGACCGCAGTTACAGACCCGGCTCATAACGCATCTGAATGCGCTTAGCCCACTGCTTTAAAAGGGCCTGCTGACTCTGCCAATCCGGATTCAGCAGGCCCTGAGTGGCATAAAAACGCGGACCATGATTCATTTCCTGCAAATGTGCCAGCTCATGGCAAATCACATAATCCAAACACATTAGCGGCATATGCATTAACGCCGCATTTAAATTGATGCGTCGCCGAATACTGCAACTACCCCAACGTGTGGTCATATGCTTAATGCTAATGGCACTGGGTCGCCACTGCTCGCCTACACGCTGCACATGGTTATCAACACGCGCCGGCATCATTAGTTTGGCTTGCTCCAGCTGCCAAGCCGCCAAGGCTTTCGTTAACGCTTCATTGCTTGCCGCAAGGTCCGGCGCTACGTTGATTGTAGTCTCGGCAAGCAACAACTTGCCCGGCTTTAGACTGTTATCAAGCTGCACACGATAGGTCTGCCCTAAATGCCACCACGGTCGCCCTGCCAGCCAATCTAAAGGCGGTGGTGGCAACAAAGACTTTTGCTGTTTTATCCATGCTTCTTTGCTGCGCACAAAGTCATCAATGAAACGCTGCGACATACGTTGTGGCGCTCGCACTTGCACCAGTCCACTGGCATTAATTTGCAACACCAGTGTGCGTCGGCTAGAGCGAATCAAAGTGTACTCAGGCATTCATGGCATCCACATGCGACAAAATGACCTGCAAAAAGGCCTCGCCATAACGCGCCAGTTTGGTTTCACCAATGCCGGCAATAGCTCGCATTTCTTGCAGGCTCAACGGCATGTGTTCTACCAAAGCCTGTAAGGTGCTGTCATGAAAAATGACATAGGGTGGCACACCTTGCGCTTCGGCCAAACGACGACGACAACCACGCAGCGCCAACCACAGCGGTTCATCCGCTGGATCAATGGCCGTTTTGGCGCGACTACGACTAGTGGTTTCATTGGCACTGGCGGCATCTAGGCGCAACATCAGTTTTTGCTCACCTTTCAGCAGCGGTCGGCAGCTATCTGCCAACTGCATGCTGCCATGGCCTTCACTGTCTACCTGCAACAAGCCCTTGGCTAACATCTGACGAAAGATACTGCGCCATGTTTTTAACGCGGTGGTTTTGCCTTGGCCAAATAAGCTGAGCTGGTCATGACCATTAGCCACTGCCCGATCCGAACGCTTACCGACCAACACATCCAGCACATATTCCACGCCATAACGCTGGCCGGTGCGATACACCGCCGACAATGCTAAACGGGCGGGCTCGGTGGCATCCCAAGTTTTTGCCGGCTCCAAGCAGCTATCACAATATCCGCAGGGCTCAGGCATATGCTCATCAAAATAACGCAGCAAAAACTGGCGACGGCAATCCGTGATTTCACACAGCTGTAACATGCCATCCATGCGCCGACGCTCATGGCGTTTATGCTCTTCGCTGCCATCAGACTGCGCCAACATTTGCTGATGCTTAATGACATCTTGCAAGCCATAAAACAGGCAGGCGCTAGAGGCCAAACCATCACGCCCTGCCCGACCTGTTTCTTGGTAATACGCTTCAACACTACGCGGTAAATCCATATGCACCACAAAGCGCACATTGGATTTATCAATGCCCATGCCAAAGGCAATGGTCGCCACCACAATCACGCCTTCTTCACGTAAAAAACGGGTCTGATTAGCTTCACGCACATCAGCACTTAAACCGGCATGATAAGGCAGCGCGTCAAAACCCTTGGCACGCAAAGCCTCGGCCACACGTTCTGTTTTCGCGCGCGATAAACAATAGACAATGCCCGCATCTTGGCGATGCTCACGCTCAATAAATTGGATCAACTGATCCATGGCATTAAGCCGCGGCAAAATGCGATAAAAAATATTGGGTCGATCAAAGCTGCTGACAAATTCAGTCGCCTGCTCCAGCCCTAATAAACGCTTGATGTCGGAACGTGTGCGACTGTCTGCTGTGGCGGTGAGTGCCAAACGAGGCACGTGCGGAAACTGGGTAGCCAACACATGCAGACCTAAATAATCGGCCCGGAAATCATGCCCCCATTGCGATACACAGTGCGCCTCATCAATGGCAAATAAAGACACTTGCACCCGTGACAACACATCTAAAGTACGTGGCAACACCAAACGTTCTGGCGCCATATACAGCAGATCTAAACGACCATCTAGCAGTTGTGACTCAACCGCCCTAGCCTCATCCATGCTTAGGCTAGAACTTAAATAGGCTGCACGCACACCAAGCTGCAGCAGAGTCGCTACTTGGTCTTGCATCAGCGAAATGAGGGGCGACACCACAATAGCAGTACCATCACGCATTAACGCTGGCACTTGATAACACAGCGATTTGCCGCCGCCAGTCGGCATTAACACTAAGGCGTCTTGACCCGTCGCTACAGTGTTAACAATTTCTGCTTGGCGGGCGCGAAACTCGGCGTAACCCCATATTTTTTGCAAAACCTCTTGGGCCTGCATATTCATACTCACTAAATCAACACCTCAAGTGTGGCAAAGCGTTCTACAATGCGCCATTCAACCGGAGAGCATCATGCACGAAATTCACGCGATAGCGAACGACACCTTAAACGCTCTGGAAACTTTTTTAGACAGCGAAGCCAATGAAAATGGTTTAGATTTTCATGGCACGCATGGCTTTCTCACTGCAATTACTATCGGGCCACGTGGCGGTCTAGACGAGACTGCGTTAAGCGCCCTGTTTGAAGACCAAGCCCCCACTAAAGACGCCGCTTTTAGTGCACAACTGCTTGAACAGTTACACGCTTGGCAAAAAAGCATACACGCTGCGCTTTATCATGGCGTGCGCTTAACCTTGCCTTGTGAGCTCATCGTTGATCATGAAGACAGCAACGAATTAAACGACTGGTGTGTCGGCTTTATGGAAGGCATATTCCTAGACGAAGACGCTTGGTATGCCGAACACGAAGAAGACATTGCCGACATGACACTACCCATGGTGGTGCTGTCCGAACTCATTGAAGATGAGGACCTTGCGCAAATTCGCCACGATCAGCGCATCATCAATGAGATGGCCAAACAAATTCCGGAACTCATCACCAGTCTTTACTTACTTTTCCACGCACCGGCTAACGCCTAAGCCTTACCCGCTGCTGCCCGTTTCGCCGCCAGCTCTTTTTGCTTGCGGCGTTCGGCAAAGCGGTTACGTTGTGACTCAGTCAAGCTGTCATAACAAGCTGGACAGCTAATGCCGTACTCATACTTAGGCGACTCTTTGTCAGCTTGTGTCACCGCACGACGACAGCCATAACACAGCTCCGCCTCGCCTATTTTCAGGCCATGGGTGACGCCGACACGCTCGTCAAACACAAAACACTCACCATGCCAAAGGCTTTCACTCTCTGGCACTTCTTCCAAATATTTTAAAATGCCGCCCTTCAGGTGATAGACCTCGTCAAAACCTTGCTGACGCATATAACTCGATGCTTTTTCACAACGAATACCACCGGTACAAAACATGGCGACTTTTTTGTGTTTAGTCGGATCTAGCTCACGGCTAACGTAGTCTGGGAACTCACGAAAAGTATGCGTTTTAGGGTCTAACGCATTTTCAAACGTACCAATCGCTACTTCATAGTCATTACGAGTATCTAGCACCACCACGTCCGGATCGCTAATTAATGCATTCCAGTCTTTAGGATCGACATAGGTGCCCACCACTGATGTGGGGTCGACAAATGGCACACCCATGGTGACGATTTCTTTTTTCAGCTTGACCTTTAGCCGCACAAACGGGTGTTTGTCAGCAAACGACTCTTTGTGCTCAAGACCAGCCAAACGCGGGTCTGCACGCAGCCAAGCTAAAACGGCATCTATGCCTTCACGGCTGCCGGAAATGGTGCCATTAACCCCTTCACGGGCTAATAACAGTGAACCGTGTACATCTTGAGCTTCGCAAAACTCACGCAGCGGCTCTTGCAGTTCGGCAAAATTATCAATACGCGCAAAATGATATAACGCAGCAATAACAATAGACTCATTGCTCATGCTTACTGCCTCCAAGACAAGCTGGACTCATGGGTGCCACTTGTACTTTTTCCCACTCTTCTGGGGTGTATAAATGCATGGCCAACGCATGCAGCCCGCTGGATAACTCAGGCTGACACAGGCCATAAACCATTTGATGGCGAGCCACGGGGCGCTTGGCACTGAACGCATCCGACACCAGCACCAATTTATAATGCGTCTCGGTGCCGGGGCCAGCATGCTGATTTGACTCATTTAAAAGCTCAATGTGCTGTGGTGCCAGTGCTTCGGTAAGCACTGACAACAAGCGTGCTTGACGTGACATGTCACTTTCTCCGCCGGACATCAGGGCGGCGATTATAAACCGGTCTTGTCTGTCACTAGCACTTTTTCACCTGAAGACGACAACAGTGTGCCGACAACCATGCCCACCACTGCGGCTAACAAACCGGCTAACTGTGATGGCCAAATGCTTTCTGGGGCAAAAAAATTCATGGCCTGCCAAGTGATGACACCAAAAGCCATCGACGTTAAAGCACCAATACGGTTGGCCCGATGCCAATACACACCGGCAGCCAAAGGCACAAATGCTGCCACCAAGGTCACGGTATAGGCCTCTTCCACCATTTCAAAAATGCTGGACTCGGACTGAATGGCAAACCACGCAATAAAGATACCGAACACCAATACAATCAGGCGCAACGACCACAGGAACTGCTTATCGGTTTGCTGACCCAAAAACGGCTTAATCAAATTTTCCGTGAATACGGTAGAGGGTGCCAACAAGGTACCGGACGCCGTCGACATAATGGCTGACAGCAAAGCACCAAAAAACAGCACCTGCAAAATCAATGGGAAGTCAGCTTGCATAAACGAAGGCAGCACTTGTTGTGTATCCACCGCCATAACTCGATCAACTAAACCCGGATCAATAACCACGGCGGCATAAGTAATAAATAGTGGCACCATGCAAAACACTAAATAACCGACACCACCCAATACCGAGCCCACTACCGCAATGTTTTCATTTTTGGATGAGTTCATGCGCTGGAACACGTCTTGCTGAGGAATCGAGCCCAAGGCCAAGGTCACAAAAGCACCCACAAAAGCCAAAATAGACGCCAGACTCCACTCCGGCCAAAAACCGGATAACTTGCCTGCCGCATCGGCATGTGCGATCACCACATCAGCGCCACCAGCTTTATCAGCAACCACCCACGCAATCACCAGCAGGCTCAAAATAATGATGATCATTTGCACAAAACTGGTGAGCGCTACCGACCACATACCACCAAACATGGTGTAAAAAATAACAATGGCGGCACCAATCATGATGCCTTGCTCATGACTGATCGCGTCGCCACTTAAGCTGCTAAACACCACACCTAAAGCAATAAACTGCGCCGACACCCAGCCCATATACGAAATCATGATAGCAACCGAGGTAATAACCTCGGCTTCGCGACCAAAACGCTGGCGATAAAAGTCACCAATGGTGAGCAGGTTGCGCCGATACAGTGCACGAGCAAAGAAAATACCGGCAAAAATCAAACAAAAAGCAGCACCAAAAGGGTCGGCGACAATGCCACCAATGCCTTCTTCTAGAAATACTGGTGGTGCGCCCAAAATCGCTTCACTGCCAAACCATGTGGCAAACATAGTGGCAGTGACAATACTTAATGGCAGGCTGCGGCCAGCAGAGACGAAGTCTCGCGAGTTTTTCACACGCAAGGTGGCCAATAAACCAATACTGATGGATATCAAGAGGTATAAAAACACAAAGGTATTGAGCACGGATTTGCCCCCACTATTGAATGGCGAAATGCTAGCAGCGAAAGCCTAAATCGCCCAGTACTTGACGCAATGGATCATCACTTTCCGCAAGCAAGTCATGTGCCATAAATTCACGACGTACCGGATAGCTTTTGCGCAGCTGGTCAAACGTTGTCGGATCCTGCCGCAGGCGCTGATCATCACCCACGATGTCCACACATTGGTGCAACATTGCAGCCAAACGTTGTGTATCACTTTGCACAGCCGATGGCGGCGCTAAGGTCAATTGCATACAGCCATGATTGGGCATCAACTGCGATAACGGAGGTGGAGGCGGAAGTCCTGAATTTTTGCAGGCCTCAGCGACAATCATCCAAGTGCCCCGCCACTTGCCTTCTAAGCTATGCCCGGCAATATGCGGAGAGCCAAAACTGACCAACGCTAATAATTCGGCGCTAATGTCCGGCTCGTTTGGCCAGACATCCAACACCGCACCCTGAATACGTTGCAAACGCAGAGCATCGATTAAAGCGGTTTGATTAATCACCTCACCACGACCGGCATTAATCAACCAGGCCGTCGGCAGCATTTGCGACAAGGCCTGTGTGTTAATTAAATCTTCGGTTGGATGAGGCCCAGAGCGCGTCAGTGGTGTGTGTACGGTGACCACATCACTCTGACTCAGCAGCTCAGACAAACTCAGTAGCGGCACTGGACCTGCAGTTAAAAAGGGATCATGCGCACTGACCTGTAACCCCAGCGCTTGTCCGACGTTTGCCACCGCCTTACCCACATTGCCCAAACCCACAATACCTAAACGCAACTGACTTAAGGGTTTGCTTTGCTGGCTTAAAATATGCGCCAACACACAGGCTAGCCATTGCGCCACGGCCAAGGCATTACAGCCGGGAGCGGCTGACCAAGAAATTTGGTGCTGCTGAATTAAATCCAGATCAAGATGGTCGGTGCCAATAGTCGCTGTACCAATAAAGCTAGGCTGGTGTTTGGCTAACAGGTCTGCATTCACTTTTGTGATTGAGCGTAATAACAACCAATCACAGCCAATTAAGCTACTTGGCTGCATGTGTCGCCCCGCAACGCGCTGCACCCGAACATCATGACCTGCTTGCAAATGCGCTAAACAGGCCTCAACGCCGAGCATATTGTCATCTGCCACTACCGTTAATACTGGTTTCATGGCCAATCCACTCTCTTTTTTTAATGTAAGTTCAGCTTCTAGCCTAGGCTTTGCTAAACTGCGCCCCTTGTTTGCTGCCAGAGTGTGCCATGTCTGCCCCAATGACCCAATCCGTGATTGCCTTTCTGCACAGTGTGCCGCAGTTTGCGCGCAGCAGCAGCATCCGTTTTGTGGTTGATGGTCAACTGGTTGGACACCTGACTCAGGCCATGGCACAGAACCTATCTCAGCTGCCAACTCCAGCCAATTGCCCGGCCATTCAAACATCAACTGACACCCTGCAGTTAACCACGGGCAGTGACGTTGCCACCCGTAGCCAAGTGCTTACCGCCTACGCTTTAGCGTTACGTGCTGCGGGCAAACTACAGAATTGGCGCGATGAGCCGATGGATTTATTTATCGGCGATACATGCTTTTTGTCGACTGAGCGTGCCGCTTTCCGCGCCTTAGGCCTCACCACACGCTCAGTTCATTTAAATGGCTGGGTCAGTGATGCCAACGGTGTGAAGTTATGGGTGGCCAAACGTAGCGAAACCAAGTTTGTCGACCCCGGTCATCTGGATAATTTAGTGGGTGGTGGTGTCGCCAGTGGTGAATGCTTGGCATTGGCGATTACCCGTGAGGCGTGGGAAGAAGCAGGCCTAACGTTCAGGCATAGCCCTCGCCCTAGCAACTGGTTACATGTTTGCCGTGACATTCGCGAAGGTGTGCAAGACGAGCTCATTGCTGTGCACGACGTCTGGTTACCCACACATTTTCAGGCAAAAAACCAAGATGGCGAAGTGGCCAGTTTGCAACTACACGACATCGACTTTGTACTCGAGCAAATTGTAGCAAGTCGTTTTACTTGGGATGCTGCGCTGGTCATTTTAGATGGTCTGGTACGCCAGCATTATTTTGGCCGTGACAACCACATCATCAAACAGGCGCTAATCAGTTTAGGCTTTCGTCAGGACACAGCGTCGTTATGACCTGGGCTAATTACTGGCGCGAACTTCGTGCGCTCAGCATGTTGACCGGCCCGATTTTAATCAGCCAATTTTCTCAAGCGGCATATGGCCTTATTGACACCATCATGGCCGGCCAGGTCTCAGCTTTGGACTTGGCTGCTGTAGCCGTTGGCGCTGGCATCTGGCTACCACTGTTTTTGCTGACAACCGGTACCTTGTTGGCCACTACTCCCTTGGTAGCCGAAGCGCGTGGTGCTGGCGACCACCACCGCATTCCTCACATCACGCATCAAGCACTTTGGTTGGCCTTATTAGTCGGTGTGATTGGTTTATTTGTAGTGCGTAATGCCACCCCCGTGTTGGCCTGGCTTGATGTGCCGCTGGAACTACGCAGTGCCACCGCCCTGTACTTAGAGGGTGTGTCTTGGGGTATGCCAGCGGTTGGTTTGTTTTTTGTACTGCGTTGTTATTGCGAAGCGCAAGACCGGCCCGTACCGGTGATGGTCATCAGCCTGGCTGGCTTAGTGCTCAACGTATTTGCCAATGCCCTGTTCATTTATGGCAGCGACGACACGTTTTTAGCCTTTTTGAACATCCCCGCCATGGGTGGCCCCGGCTGTGGTTGGGCCACCTCAGTCATCATGTGGACCTTGAGTGCAATTATGCTGGCCTATGTGCTGCTGGCTCCCAGTTTTAACCCAGTACGCCTTATGCGCAAATGGGCACCACCGCATAGCGCTCAGATCAAAGCTACCGCCGCACTGGGTTTCCCAATTGGTCTAGCTATCTTTTTTGAAGTCAGCTCCTTTTCCATTGTGGCGCTTTTGATTAGCCCTTTAGGTGCAACCACTGTGGCTGGCCACCAAGTAGCCATGTCGATCACCTCAATGATTTTTATGATCCCCTTAAGCTTGGCGATCGCACTCACCATTCGTATTGGTCAGGGTTATGGTGCACACGACATCAACGCCATCAACCACAGCCGCCGCGTAGGTTTAAGTGCAACCACATTAGTCGCCAGCTGCACCGCATTAATGCTGTTGCTGTTTAGAGAGCCTATTGCCGCGGTCTACAGTAAAGACTTAGACGTACAACATTTAGCCGTACAGCTGATGTTATTTGCGGTTGTGTATCAGGTTGCCGATGCCCTGCAAGTAGGTGCTGCTGGCTGCTTACGTGGGCTTCAGGACACCCGCAGCCCCATGTTGCTGACCCTGATTGCTTATTGGTTGGTCGCCATTCCCTTTGGCTATATTGCTGGCAGCACTGAGCTTTTAGGCAAGGCTTGGGGCGCACCTGGTTATTGGGCAGGACTGGTCTTGGGCTTAACCGTGGCCAGTATTTTGCTAAATTGGAAGTTAGGTCGACAAGTTAAAACACTGCGTCAGCGTTGGCATTTACGCAAATGATAATGGTAATGCCCTACTTCCGGCTCACTTTGGCTAACCAGTTCATGTCCTAAAAATAGACAGAACTTCGGAATGTCGCGGGTGGTGGACGGATCCGTTGCCCATACCAGCAAATCAGCGCCATCGCTAAGCTCACGCATACGTTTGTGCAGCATCATCACAGGCTCAGGACAGGTCAGTCCACGGGCGTCCAGCACCGGAATATTGGGGTCTTGCATATCAGGCATGGCGTGCGACTAATTGATCGGGTTCGCGAGTATAACGCCAAGCAGGCCATAGCACGAGAACACCCAACACGGCAGCAATACCAAAATGACCGGCATAACCCACACTTTCTGCTACCAAACCAGCTGGCAGATAAAATAAGCCACCAAACACCGCCAGCAAGCTCACCTGCAAGGTGAAGTCGACACCGGCATGGTCTTGTCGCGCCCTATCCATAACGGCTGCTAGCAGAGCCGCCATGGCCATACCGCCAATCATGTGTTCAACCGCATTAATGATCACCACAGTGGTGGTGAGCTGCAAACCGGGAATGCCATAACCCAAGGCAGGTAAGGCATAACAGCCGTAGGCAATAGCTTGCAAACCTGCGAACAACACCATGGCATTTCGCCGCCCCAAAGGCCTCGTTAAATAACCACCCAGCATGGCGCCGGCAATGGTGGTCACCGAGCCTGCCATACTGACTTGTAGGCCCATAGCGGCTAAAGACATGCCCATATCAACCATCATCGGCTTGACCATGGCCGATGCCATAGACTCTGCCATTTTGAAGGTCACCAACACCCAAATCCAACCCTGCACTTCGGGTCGTTTAAAAAAGGAAAACCAAGCCTTAGCATAGGGCTCGTTAGCACTGGCTTTGGCCTCGGGCAAAATCTCTGGCTCTTTGAACAGCAGTACCGGAATGAGTAATAAAAACGAGAAGAAAATAAGAATGGTGAAGGCATAACGCCAGCCAATTGAGCCCAGCACGAACAACAGCAAACCACCACCAATGATGATGCCGACTCGATAGGATGCTACCTGCACACCATTACCCAAGCCACGTTCATTGACGCTTAAAATACGCACAGCCAAACCATCGGTGGCAATGTCTTGAGTAGCCGCAAATAAGTTCACTAAGAACAGCAGGAAGAATAAAACATAGACGCCGGATGGATTGCGCAGAGACTCCGGGTCAAACCACATCAAGCCAAACAAAACAGAAATCAGCCCCAAGTTCATGGGTAAGATCCAGCTGCGGCGATAACCTAGGCGTGGCCAATAATGCCGATCAACCAGCGGTGACCAAAATACTTTCAGTGCCCAAGGGATAGCTAGTAAACCACTCATGCTAATGACCGACAACGGCGCGTCATAGGTACGCAAAATAGCCGGCAATGCTTGGGTATAAATGCCGAAAGGAATACCTTGGGCCAGATACAAAGCCAGCAACAGGCTCAACCGCGTGGGCAGCGATGACATCTTATATAAGACTCCTAAAGCCGCCTAACAGCGTTATGAGAACACAATGGTTTTATTGCCGTGAATTAGAATGCGATCTTCCAAATGCCAGCGTACAGCACGTGCTAAAACTTGGCGCTCAACATCCTGCCCCATTTCACGCAATGTAGGCACCTCATCGCGATGTGACACACGCTCTACATCTTGTTCAATTATCGGTCCTTGGTCTAAATCAGCGGTAACGTAATGCGCAGTGGCACCAATTAGCTTCACGCCTTTGTCATAAGCCTGCTGATAAGGGTTGGCGCCAACAAAGGCTGGCAGAAAGGAGTGATGGATATTAATGATGCGATTAGGCCAGCGCGCGGTGAAATCAGCGCTAAGAATTTGCATATAACGCGCCAACACAATCAGGTCTACGCCCTGTAACAAAGTCTCAATCTCGGCTTCGGCTTGCTGCTTGTTATCCGCTGTGACCGGCACATGATGAAACGGCACGCCAAAGCCCTCCACATCATCACGTAAATCGTTGTGGTTGCTAATCACCATGGCGATATCACAAGGCAGTGCACCTCGCGACCAACGCCACAGCAATTCCAACATGGCGTGGTCATGTTTAGATACCAAAATGGCCATGCGCTTACGCTGAGCGGCATAACTAATATGCCAGTTCATTTGATAACGCTCAGCCACCTGTGTTTGAAAGGCAGAAGACAATGCCTCTGGCGACAACGTCATTTGTTCGGTTTGAAACTCCAGACGCATAAAATAACTGCCACCAATTGGTGCCGTGGCATGCTGGTCAAGATCGGTAATGTTGGCGCCATGCTGGTATAAAAACCCGGATACGGCACTGACAATGCCCGGTGCGTCAGGGCAGTTAATTAATAAGCGTGCAGTGTTGTCAGTCATGTTGAAGTATCCATATTTAATAATTCACGTCGACAGGCCAAAGGTGTCATACCTGTCCACTTTTTAAAGGCTCGATGAAACGCGCTGGCTTCCGAAAATCCCATCATCAAGGCAATTTCATCCACGGATAAGGCCGGCTTGGCCAAGTAAAACTTAGCGGCTTTTTCACGCATTTCATCTTTAATGGCTTGATAGCTTGTGTGTTCTTCTTTCAATCGACGGCGTAGTGTTTGCGGGCTGACGTTTAAGCGTTTAGCCACCACTTGCAGCTCCGGAAATAACTGCCCCTGTTCTTTACTCAGCATGGTGCGCACTTGATCCGCCAAGCTAACAGGCTCGGCACCACCGCGAATAATGAGCGCTACCGAATCACGTAAAAAGCGTGACAGTGACAGCGGCGTTTGTGCCAGCGGTAAAGATAACCATGCGGCTGGGAAACGAATTTGGCTATTGTCTGCGTCATACACCACAGGGCATTTAAAAAAGGCCTGAAACTCTGCAGCATGTGCAGGTGGTGGACCGGCAAACTCAATCACCAAAGGTTGTAGGCGACGCCCCACTAACCAACTCCAAAAGCGCAGTGACACAAACACCATCACTTCTTGCACAACGTCTTCGTCTGGTGCCTGCTGGCCTAACTTAAAACTCAAGCGCCCCTCATGAATATCATGACTAAATTCAATGGCAATCGGGGTCTCAAATAGCTCATAAAAAGCGGCCGAGCGACGAATAGCTTGTTCAAGATTGGCACAGTTAATCACCGCATGGGCCATCATCGAAAACGTGCCCGGCTTAGAGCGGGCATCGGTGGCCAAACCAATAAACTCATCTTCGGTTTGTCGCATCACGGCACGCATCAAGCGGATTAAGTCAGCGCCTCGCAAACGGCTATGCTCATCATTTAATAAGGCAGGATCTAATTCACAGCTGGCAAATAAATCGGGCAATGACACACCATGTCGCGCGGCACCCGCTAACAGGCGGCGAACATATTGAATACTTAAGGTATTAGCGTGACGCAATGTCATGTGCGCTCTTGGCAGATTAAGCGAATGAATAATGCCGCGAGAGTAGCAAAAAGCCGCGTGACTTGCATGCGCCACGGTTTACACTTTAGGGGCTAAAAGGAGCTATTTATGTTTGCACTGCACCCTACCTTAAGCGCTGACACCCTAGTTGTTGGCGACTTTCCGCTGTCACGCTGCTTGCTAATGAACAACGCACGTTATGTCTGGCTGATCTTAGTGCCGCGCATAAATGATTTACGTGAAGTGCATGAGTTATCAGAGGCGGATCAACAACAACTGCTGCGCGAGTCGTCTTGGGTCAGTCAGCAATTAGCCACCACTTTTAAAGCGGACAAAATGAATGTCGCCAACCTAGGCAATGTGGTGGCGCAACTACACTGGCATATTATTGTTCGCCATAAAAATGATGCTGACTGGCCTGCGCCTATTTGGGGGCGTCAGCCAAGTATTGCCTACAGCCACGATGAGGCAGAGCAGCGCTTAAACCAACTGCGGCAAGTATTAAGCAACAACGACAAGACGCCACTGACATGCCCGAAAGCCTAAGCTTAACCAGCATGCTTGCGCTGATCTTAAGTGCCGGCTTTACGGCATGGATCACCGCAGGCTTAGGCCTTGGTGGTGGCGTGTTATTGCTGGGTATTATGAGCTTTCTGTTGCCAACACCCGTGGTGATTGCCTTGCATGGTGTGGTGCAAATTGGCGCCAATGTGGGCCGCACCGTGCTTATGCGTAGCTTTATCGATCGCCACATAATCTGGCCATTTTTGCTGGGCTGTATATTAGGGGCGGTATTAGGCGGCCAATTATTAATGCAGTTGCCCAGCCATGTGTTAGACATCACCTTAGGCCTATTTATTCTGTATGCCACCTGGGGTGCCTGGCCTGCTTTGCGCAAAAGCACGTTATGGATTAGCAGTGTCTTAATCAGTTTTGTCAGTATGTTTGTTGGTGCCACCGGCCCTTTAGTAGCTGCGGCTCTGAAAGCTCAGCAGTTGGATCGGCAAGCACATGTCGCCACTTTTTCGGCATTAATGAGTCTGCAGCACGGCATCAAAGTTTTGGTTTTTGGTTTTTTAGGCTTTCAATTTGGCCCATGGCTTGGCTTGCTGGCTGCCATGTTAGCCGCTGGCGTTATTGGCACTTGGTTAGGCCAGCGCTGGTTAGCCAAACGCCAAGATCACGACTTTCAGCGGGTATTAGGTTGGTTATTAACCCTATTAGCCGCCCAGTTGTTATGGCGTGGCGTTAGCAGCTTGCTTTAGTTCACATGCAATGGTGCCAGCCAGCGCCGCAATCGGCTCCAGTTGGCTTCACGATCTTGCTCACGATAACGTTTTAAGTCACCCATCATGGTTTCAATCGCGGACTCTACCTGCCCACGTACCTGCCACAAGGCATCAGTATCATCGGCATGGTCTTGCCATTTCGCAGTCGAAATACGTTCGCCAAAGGAGAAATAAAAGCGCTGTGGCTTAGGGATTGGGGTCACACTTAAACCTCGAACCAATGGTGCAATCACGTCCCCTTCACGGGTTAAGTCACGTATACGTTTGCTTTTCGACAGCAGCGACCACGCCCGGCTTTTTTTGACATCATCGGCATCTAATACAATTTTCCAGCTTTCGTTTGGCCCCACTGAGGCAAATGGCACGATGTCATAACCGTGCATCATGGCCATTCGAGCAAAACCCAAACGCTGCTTCCACACCAAATGATCATGATCACTGCGTCGACGCATCACCTCACGTGCGCCGCCGGGAAAAACCAAAATCGAGTGTTGCTGCGTCATTAATTCATGACAGTTATCCGGGGTGCCAGGCACTACGCCATAACGCGTTAATAAGTCACCCCATAACGGCACTTGAAAATGAAAGTGATCTCCTAACGCTCGCAAAAAAATACCGTGGCGACGATTGAGATAATCCATCATCAGGCCAGCATCAATGCTGTAAAGCGTGTGATTACCGACATAGAGTGCAGGTCGACTGCCATCTAAATGTTCAGTACCTAAAAAAACTGGGCTGAAATAGGCGCGTGCCGGTGCTTGCGCCAAGGCTAATCGCCATGCAGGGGGCGGACGATATGTCTTATTATCCATAACACTCTCAATGCACTGAATTGATCTGAGTGTAAACAACTTTACAGCCTTAAGTTATCCCCAGTGTCTGTGGACAAGTCCGTGAACAAACTTGGGTGAAACACGTGAAACTCGCTCAGGCAATGACTTTCAGCGATAAGTCGATTTTTTCGCCACGGTGAATAAAATTGCTCGTTATACGCGCAACTGAGCAATTACACCTATAATGAATGTCCCTACAGCCACTGTTGCTTTTGCATGAACGCGTTATCCCTGCCGTTTTTATTTTCCTTGCTTGCAGTTCTATTAGTTTTCTCTGCCTGTTTTTCCGCCTCTGAAACGGCGTTAATGAGTATCAACCGCTATCGATTGATGCATTTGGCCAGCGAAGGCAACAAAGGCGCCCAACTTGCGCAAAAGCTACTCGAAAAACCAGAACGCTTAATTGGTCTAATTTTATTAGGCAATAACTTTGTCAACATCTTGGCTTCGGCCGTTACCACCGTTGCTTTTATTCGTATCGCTGGTGACTCTGGTGTGCTGGTTGGCACCATTTTCCTGACCATAGTCATCCTGATTTTTGCCGAAGTCGCACCCAAAACATTAGCTGCCTTTAAGCCAGAACGCGTTGCCCTACCCGCTGCATTTTTTTTATACCCGTTACTTAAAGTGTTGTATCCCGTTGTGCGTGTTATTAACGCCTTGGCCAGCGTGGTACTGAAACCCTTTGGTGTTAACGCTTCAACACCAACAAACAATGATCTTTCTCAAAACGAACTACGCACCTTGCTTGAGCAAGGCGGCAGCTTAATTCCCAAGAGTCACCGGCAGATGCTGCTGAATGTGTTGACCTTAGAACAGGCTACCGTTGAAGACATTATGGTGCCGCGTAATGAAGTGCGTGGTATTGACCTCAATTGCTCCCTTGATGAAGTCCTTGAGCAGATCCAAGCCTACCCATACAGCCGTGCTGTGATGTATAGCGACAGCCTAGACAACGTAGTGGGTATCTTAAATCTACGCAAACTAATTAATGTTGACCAAGAAACCATCACCTTGGAATGGCTTGAGAAAGCCATGTTTAAGCCCTACTACATTCCTCAATCCACTCGACTACCACAACAAATGGTGGAGTTTCAGCGCCTGCAGCGTCGCATTGGTTTAGTGGTTAATGAGTATGGCGATATTGTCGGCTTGGTCACCCTGGCCGATATTTTGGAAGAAATTGTGGGTGAGTTCACCACGGAGCCCGCTCAGCATGCCCGCCGAATTGATCGACAGGGCGACAACAGCTGGACCATTGATGGCCGCATTGCCGTACATAGTTTAAACCGTCGCCTAGGCTGGGACCTACCCACCGATGAGGCCACCACATTCAGTGGCCTCATCGTCAGTGTTTTAGACGAACTTCCGGATGAGGGCACTGAAGTGTCACTGTTTGGCTTTACCATTCGCGTTGAGCAGGTGCGCGACAATGTTATTCAGCTAGTCAAAGTCTCGCTGCCTATAGCTGAAGAAGATAGCGAAACAGACGGTTAGTTCAAGTAGTTGGCATCCATGCGTTGCAACTTGCGAAGCAACGCAGGCCACACAAATGCCCCACCCAAGCCGCTAGTTTGCACACGCATGGCTTCGGCTACACCGGCCACAATCTGTGGATCAACTTGTGTCAACTCGCCACCCGCTTGCGCTGATAGTTGAATCTGACAAGTGCTTTCAAACACATACATATTTAAAAAAGCATCAGCAATGCTGGCACCACAAGTTAACAAACCATGGTTACGCAACATCAAGAAGTTCGCTTGACCAAGATCAGCTTGCAGACGTGGTTTTTCATCTGGGCGAAAGGCCACACCTTCATAGTCGTGATAGGCCAGTGACGCCAACACAAAGGTAGATTGCTGAGAAATGGGCAACACCCCCGCCGCCTGCGCACTCACCGCAACACCGGCTCGAGTATGGGTATGCAGCACACATTGCACGTCTGGACGCGCTTCATGCACCGCACTGTGAATGACAAAACCAGCAGGGTTCACGGGGAATGGTGAGTCGATCACCTTATTGCATAACTGATCAACTTTAACCAAGGATGAGGCGGTGATTTCATCAAACATCAAGCCATAAGGATTGATCAGAAAGTGGTGTTCAGGACCGGGGATGCGCACAGAAATATGCGTAAATACTAAGTCACTCCAGCCATAGGCTGCCACTAAGCGATAACACGCAGCTAGATCACAACGTAGTTGCCACTCTTCGCTACTGACCTGATCTTTAAGGCTAGGGATGTCTAATGTCATGAGGACCTCTGTAAGATTTTTATAATACTAGAGAAGTCTAAGCCACCTGAGCCACCAGCACTATGTGCAGCGTATAAATTGCGCGCCAAACCGCCTAATGGAATCGGTGAACCGCTGGCTAAGGCAGCTTCTTCAGCCAGCCCTAAATCTTTCAGCATTAAGTCCGTACCAAAGCCACCGCTATAACCTCTGGATGCAGGCACGGCCTCCATCACACCAGGCATAGGGTTGTACTTTTCCAAGGTCCAGTTGCCACCAGAGCTTTGTTTCATGATATCGGCCAACACTTTGGCATCTAGGCCATTGTTCACACCTAAGTTCAGCGCTTCGGCCGAACCTATCATGTGAATCGCCAACAGCATGTTGTTGCAGACTTTGGCAACCTGACCGGCACCGTTGGCACCGGCATGAAAAATATTGCTGCCCATGGCCTGCAAATACGGCTGGGATGCCGCAACACACTCCGCATCACCACCGACCATAAAAGTCAGTGTGCCTGCTGTGGCTCCAGCCGTGCCGCCAGACACCGGCGCATCAATCATCGACAAACCCAACGCTTGCGCAGCACTGGCTACTTTGCGGGCACTCGCCGGGGCAATGGTGCTGCAATCAATAATGCGTGTGCCACCGACCAAACTGGCTAACAAACCCGGATTGGTAACTCCGTCACCCAAATACAGGCTTTCCACATGACGACTGGCCGGCAGCATGGAAATGACCACATTGGCGCCACGAATCACATCCAGTGTTGTTGCCACCACTGGCACACCCTCGGCGGCCACCTTATCGCGCGCCGCTTGTGATAAATCCATCGCGGTCACGCTAAAACCAGCCTTATGCAGGTTCACCGCCATTGGGCCGCCCATATTGCCTAGGCCGATAAATGCAATGTGATTTGTCATGTGCTTAATCCTTATTTTTATACGTTAGCGAATATGATCGGTGGCATCGGGCTCAAGCAAGCGCCGAGCAATAATCACCCGCATGATTTCATTGGTGCCTTCTAAAATTTGATGCACACGTGCATCACGCAGCAAACGCTCTAAAGGGTAGTCACGCAAATAACCGTAGCCACCATGCAACTGCAGCGCGTCATTACAAATGTTAAAACCGGCATCGGTGGCAAAACGTTTGGCCATGGCGCAATACACCGAAGCATCTGGTGCAGCGGCATCTAATTTGCTGGCCGCCAGCCGTATCATTTGCCGGCTAGCCACTAACTCCGTGGCCATGTCTGCTAGGCGAAATTGCAGGGCTTGAAAAGCCGCTAAGGCTTTACCAAATTGCTTGCGCTCACCTAAGTAACGCTGAGCCGCATTTAAAGCACCCTGCGCTGCACCAACCGAGCAAGTGGCAATATTGATGCGCCCGCCATCCAAACCCTTCATGGCAATACGAAAGCCTTCGCCTTCTTCACCCAAACGATAGGTCGCAGGAATACGAACCTGATCAAAAAAGATGGCGCGTGTGGGCTGGCTATTCCAGCCCATCTTGTCTTCTTTTTTGCCATAACGAATACCGGGCGCATCGGCAGGCACAGCAAATGCGGTGATGCCTTTGGCACCGGGCGCACCGGTTCGCGCCATCACCACCAACCAGTCGGTACTGCCGGCACCCGAAATAAACGCCTTTGAACCATTTAAAATATAGTCATCACCGTCACGCTTAGCAGCGGTTTTTAAATTCGCGGCATCCGAACCGGCATCAGGTTCGGTCAGGCAATACGAGGCCAAACATTCACCACTGGTTAACTTTGGCCCAACCTCAGTAGTTAGTGCCGACTGGCCCCAAGTGCACAACATCCAGGTGGCCATATTATGAATGGTGAAAAACGCTGCCGTAGAGGGATCCGCCGCAGCCAGCTCTTCAAATACCAAGGCCGAATCCAGCCGACTCAAGCCCAGGCCACCGCAGCTTTCTGGCGAATACAAACCACAAAAACCTAGCTGCCCACCTTCGCGCAATACCTCCACAGGAAACACGCTGTTGGCATCCCACTCAGCAGCAAACGGCGCTAAGGACTTAGCGGCAAAGTCACGTGCCAATTTTTGGTAAGCCAACTGATCTTCGTTTAGCTCAAAGTTCACCGCAGTCTCCGTTAACGCATGCTGATAGTAGTGTTGACGGTGCTTACGGCATCTTCGTCAAACCAACGGGTGGTGATGGTTTTAGTTTGGGTGTAGAACATCACCACTTGTTTGCCATAGGGGCCTAAGTCGCCCAGCTTGGATCCGCGTGATCCGGTAAAAGAAAACAGTGGTACTGGCACCGGAATCGGCACATTAATACCGACCTGACCGACATCAATTTCTTCTTGGAAATGGCGAGCTGCACCACCAGAGCGAGTAAAAATACCCGTGCCATTACCATTGGGGTTGGCGTTAATCAGTGTTATGGCTTCATCTAAGGTATCGACTTCAACAATGCACAGCACCGGGCCAAAAATTTCTTGGTCATAAATGCGCATGCCGGGCTTTACACCCGCGAATAGTGTTGGCCCAACAAAGTTGCCATCCTCATAACCCGGCACCTTCGGGTTGCGACCATCCAGCACTAAGCGCGCGCCGTCCTCAACACCCGTCGCAATCAGGCTTTCAATACGTGAGCGCGCTGCACAGGAAATCACGGGGCCAATTTCTACGCCTTTTTCATGACCCGCACCAACCGCAAGTGTGGTCGCACGCTGAGCAATTTCATCAATCCACTCACGTGCCTGCCCTACTAACACCACCACCGATGAGGCCATGCAACGCTGACCTGCAGCGCCAAAACCGGCTCCGACTAAGGCATTTAAGGTTTGTTCTTTGGGCGCGTCTGGCAATACCACCACATGGTTTTTAGCACCCATCATGCACTGGGCGCGTTTACCAGCCAGCGTTGCACGATTATAGACATGCGTGCCGACACGGGTAGAGCCCACAAAAGAGATCGCTTTAATGTCGGGGTGATCACACAGGCCATTAACCACGTCTTCGGCGCCATGCACCACGTTCAGCACACCCGCCGGAATACCCGCTTCCACCGCTAGCTCCACTAAACGCATGGTGCTCATCGGGTCTTGTTCGGATGGCTTTAAAACAAAGGTGTTACCGCAGGCAATGGCCATCGGGAACATCCACAATGGAATCATGGCCGGGAAATTAAACGGGGTGATACCAGCACAAACGCCTAAAGGCTGCTGCAAGGTATAGGTATCAACACCACCCGCAACGTTATTAGCCATCTCGCCCATTTGCAGCGTGCCAATATTAGCGGCGTGCTCAACCACTTCTAAACCACGGAAAATATCGCCTTCGGCATCCGGCAGAGTTTTACCCTGCTCGGCAGTCAAAATGGCGGCCACTTCGGCCATGTTTTCACGAATCAGTTGTTGGTATTTCAGGAAAATACGAGCACGGGCGCCAATCGGCGTTTTGCGCCAGGTTTTAAACGCTTCTTTGGCACTGGCTACAGCCGCGGCCAACTCATCTGCAGTCGCTAACGGCACACGAGCCAACACCTGTTGTGTTGCCGGGTTAATCACATCACGCCATTGTGTCGTTTTTGACTCAATAAACTCGCCATTAATCAATAGCTTGACGGTAGGGACAGTAGTTAACGTCATGAGAATCAACCTTTATATGAGGGAATTAGCCATAACAGTCAGCATACATAGGTTAAAATGCATTATGAACTCATAATATTTCTTATTTGATATGCAAAAAAACACTAATAAAACGCCGGACTGGAATGATCTTCGCATCTTCTTAGAGGTTGCACGAGCTGGAACCGCCAGTGCGGCTGCCCGGCGACTTAATGTGGATTACACCACTGTTGCTAGGCGGATTCGTGCCCTAGAAGAAGCCATGGGGGCGTTGTTATTTGATAAGTCGCGCAGCACTGGCTTCACGCTCACGCTAGATGGCCAGCACCTAGTGAGCCATGCCGAAGCCATGGAAGGTGCCATGCAGGCCGCCTGTGAACAGGTATCAGGCACCGGCAGCGCACTCTCGGGCCTGGTGCGTATTGGTTGCACCGAAGCCTTTGGCAGCTACTTTGTGATCCCTCAGATGGTGGCCTTTCAAAACCAATACCCCAATATCGCTATTGATGTGCTACCCGTGCCGCACTTCATCAGCTTGTCACGGCGAGAAGCCGACATTGCCATTACCCTAGAACGTCCTGCACGTGGGCCCTATGTTTGCAGCAAACTGTGTGACTACAAACTGTCCTTATACGCAACGCCAGAATATTTAAACCAACACCCGCCCATTCAAAAACGCGAAGACTTAAACGGTCATCGTTTTATTAACTATGTGCCGGACTTGGCCTTTAGTGCACAGCTGCTTTACCTAGATGAGGCCCTACCCAATGCCCATAGCCCACTGCGCAGCACCAGTGTGTTGGCACAACATCAAGCCGCCTTGCAAGGTCGCGCATTGGCCTTTTTGCCTGACTTCATCGTCGCTGATGACAAACGCTTAGTGCCGGTATTGGCAAATGATTTGTCGGTGATTCGCCAATTTTGGATGTCTTATGGTGAAGACCTAAGACGATTAAAACGGGTCACCGGTGTGGCCAGTTACTTGGCTGAACGCGCACGTGCCAACCAAGCTTTCCTACTTGGCGAAACCACACTTTTGTCGAAATAATGCCTTGTTCCGGTGACGGCAGCTTACGGTCTTGTTATGTTCCTAAGCTGCCTAACTCACTTGGAGCACCCTGATGAAAACTCGCGCCGCCGTTGCTTGGAAAGCTGGCCAACCCCTTACCATTGAAACGGTTGATCTTGCCGGCCCCAAAGCGGGCGAAGTACTCGTCGAAATAAAAGCCACGGGCATTTGCCACACCGACTACTACACTTTGTCAGGCGCCGACCCCGAAGGTTTGTTTCCAGCTATTTTGGGCCACGAAGGTGCCGGGATTGTGGTTGATGTTGGGCCAGGTGTGAAATCCCTACGTAAAGGTGATCATGTCATTCCGCTCTACACTCCAGAATGCCGTGAATGCAAATTCTGTTTGTCACAAAAAACCAATCTCTGCCAAGCCATTCGCAGCACCCAAGGTCGTGGCCTAATGCCGGATGCCACTTCGCGCTTTTCGCTTAATGGTCAGGACCTGTTTCACTACATGGGCACATCAACATTTTCCAACTACATTGTCGTGCCTGAAATTGCCTTAGCTAAAATTCGTGAAGATGCCCCGTTTGATAAAGTTTGTTATATCGGCTGCGGTGTCACCACTGGTCTTGGTGCCGTGTTGTTTACCGCCAAAGTTGAAGCCGGTGCTAACGTGGTTGTGTTCGGCCTTGGCGGCATTGGTTTAAATGTGGTGCAAGGCGCCAAAATGGTGGGGGCCGGCAAAATCATTGGTATTGATTTAAACCCCGAGCGTGAAAAATTAGCGCGTGAATTTGGCATGACCCACTTCTTAAACCCAAAAGATCACGACAATATTGTTGATGCCATCATTCAACTCACCGATGGTGGCGCCGACTATAGCTTCGAGTGCATTGGCAACACCCAAGTCATGCGTGATGCGCTGGAGTGCACACACAAAGGCTGGGGACGCAGCATCATTATTGGTGTGGCCGAAGCCGGCGCAGAGATCAGCACCCGTCCTTTCCAATTAGTGACAGGCCGTAAATGGGAAGGCTCTGCCTTTGGCGGCGCACGCGGCCGTACCGATGTGCCCAAGATTGTCGACTGGTACATGGAGGGTAAAATTAACATCGACTCCCTCATCACCCACAAGCTCAAACTCGAAGATATTAACGAGGGCTTTCGTTTGATGAAGGCTGGGGAGTCCATACGTTCGGTGGTCGAGTTTTAACCATGACCGTGTTAACCACTCGCAGTTCACACCGCTGCTTTGACGGGCAGCAAATCTACCTTGAGCACGAGTCCACGGTGATTGGTTTAGCCATGCGTTTTTCCGTGTTTTTGCCCCCGGTATGTACGGGTGAAAAACCAGAAAAACGACCAGTATTGTTTTACCTCGCTGGCCTTACCTGTAACGAAGAAACCTTCATGATTAAGGCAGGTGCTCAACGCTTAGCAGCAGAGTTAGGTCTGATTTTAGTCAGCCCCGATACCAGTCCACGCGGTGCCAATATTGATGGTGATAATAGCCATTGGGACTTTGGCGTGGGTGCAGGTTTCTATCTAGATGCAACAGAAGCACCTTGGTCTAAGCATTACCGTATGGAAAGTTATATCACCAGTGAATTGCTGACCTTGGTACTGGCTCAGTTTCCTGCTGATGCACGACGCGTTGGCATTTTTGGCCACTCCATGGGTGGTCATGGCGCCATCACACTGGCATTAAAACATCCGGATAAATTCCACTCAGTGTCAGCTTTTGCACCCATCGCGGCGCCCATGGACTGCCCATGGGGACATAAAGCGTTTGCTGGTTATTTGGGTGATGACCGCAGCGCATGGGCAGCGCATGACAGTTGTGCCTTGATAGCTGCAGGCAAACGCTGCCCGCCCCTATTGGTCGACCAAGGTTTGGCTGATCAATTTTTAGCAGAGCAATTAAGCACGGATAAACTGGAGAGTACTTGCCAAGCGGCAGGTCAGTCGTTGCAGCTAAGACGACATGCGGGCTACGACCATGGCTACTATTTTATTAGTAGCTTCATGGCCGATCACTTAGCCCATCATGCCAAACATTTAGTTTAAGAAGCGGTAGCGGCTGCGTCAGTAGCCGCATCACTGCCTAACTTTTCCACAAATAATGTTTGTGTTGGGTAGGCAAAATCAATTCCTTCTTTGCTGAAGCGATCAAACAACTGCAAATTGATTTCCTGCTGTGCATTACGGAAGGCAACAAAATCTGGATCTAACATCCAGTACACCACCTCAAAATCTAACGACGAGTCACCAAATTGCACAAAATGGGCGCGATCAAAACGAGTCACTTCTAGGTCATCCACAATTTTTTGCACCAGCTGTGGAATCGCTTTGAGCTTCTCAGTTGGTGTTTGGTAGATCACTCCAAAACGGAACAAAATACGGCGCTCTGCCATGCGCTTGTAGTTACGAATGCGCGTTTTCAGTAAGTCACCGTTGGAGATCACAATCTGCTCACCGGTATTACTGCGAATACGTGTGGTTTTCAAACCCACATGTTCAACAGTACCAATGAAGCTATCGACTTCAATAAAGTCACCGACCACAAATGGCTTATCAATAACAATCGATAGGCTAGCAAATAAGTCGCCCAAGATATTCTGCGCGGCTAAAGCAATCGCAATACCACCCACACCCAAGCCCGCAACCAAGGCCGTGACATCAATGCCCAAATTACTGAGCATGAGCATGAGCACAAGGCTCCACAGCACCATTTTGCCGACAAAACTAAACGCCGCCAAGCTCGTGGTGGCAGCAGCATCCGTGTTCATGCTGTTATGACGGTAGCGATTAACCCAGAAGTTCATGCCCGCGGATAACCACAAGCCAACTTGCAAGAAAAGAGCAATCGTAGCAATTTTGACAAAATAGTCAGCTACACGTGTATCTAGCTCTAGATACTTGGTACCAACAAATAAAGTGACTCCAAATACGAGCCACTGCTTGGTCTGCCGAGCCATGGCCACAAAAGCATCATCGAAACCTGTCGGTGTTTTTGCTGCAAATACCGCGAAGTATTTCAATACCCACCAACGGCCCACACCAATGACCACATTGATGATCAACGCCAAGCCAATGGCCGTTGCCCACGCCTGCAAACTATTGCCTAAAAACATCGTTTCCAACGACAACATAAAACACACCTATCTTGTGAAAAGTAATTTATACCAACTGCCAATGCTCACGGATGGCTGTTACCACCTCGTTTGGTTTTTCCATTTGTGGAAAATGGCCGCAATCCAACTCGATTGCCAAACGCTTTGGCAATAACTGCCGATAACGCTGCACCATATGTCCACCAGAGACTGGGTCTTGCACACCATCAATTAGAAAATAAGGCACATCAGTGTTAACCAAACCACCAACCCAACGCTCACGTTGCTGCTGACGTTCACGAATATAACGAATATGTCGATGCAGCAAACGCTGACCCTGCTGCAGGTTCAATAATAACCAATAGCTATTGAGTTCTAGCACTGAAGGTTGAGTATTTTTGCCAAACACTTCCGCAATGCTACGCATAAACAGTGGTTTAGGCATGGCATACGCCAGCACACGACCCGCAGGGCTCAACAATAGGCGTTGCCCTAAGCGCGCACGGTGAGTTTCAGGAAACAGGCCGCCATTTAGAAAGCACACCCGTGTCAACTTTACTGGCAAGGCGTTGGGGCTGTTTAGCTGCCGAGCCAACCACTCCTGAGTCAGGCTATTGCCATTGTCGTGTGTTAACAGCGACACCTGCTGCAAACCCAACGACTCCAGCAAGTGTAAAATTCGATCCAAATGTGCTGATACCGAATAATCCGCAGATTCAGGTTTATCCGAAAAACCATAACCCAGCTTATCCGGCGCTATGCAATCAAAATGCTGGCCAAGTTCGTTAATCACCTTATGCCAGTCCCATGATGATGTTGGAAAGCCGTGCAACATCAGCAGTGGCTCGCCCTCGCCTTCACGCACATAAAACAGACGACCTGCGATGCTGTCATGAAACTGACCACGTGTGTGCCAAGCAGCAAGTGAAGTCATTGAGCGTCCTTATATGTTGCTAGAATTTGTGCAATTTGCTGGTCTTTCTCAGTCCATAAACTCGATACCCAAGCCTGATAACGCTGACGGAAATCGGCATCATTTTCATAGTCACCGACATAAAACTCATGTGGAATGGTGATGGTCTCGGCATGAACAACCACTTCTTTCACCTGGCCCGATAATAAGCTCCACAAGCCACCGGTGCCGGAAGGATAGGCAATGGTGATGTTAACCAAGGCATTTACTCGCTCACCAAAGGCAGCCGTAGCAAACGCTAAACCACCAGACTTAGGCTTTAACAAATGTTCGAAAGGTGACTGCTGGGCAGCGTGTTTGGCTGGTGCAAAGCGCGTACCCTCTAAAAAGTTCAACACCATTACTGGCTGATCAATAAACTTTTCACAGGCCTTGCGCGTGGTTTCCATGTCTTTGCCCTTCAGCTCAGGGTTGCGGGCAATTTCCTCACGGCTATAACGCTTCATAAAAGGATAATCCAGCGCCCACCAAGCCACACCCAAAATCGGCACCCAAATTAGCTCTTGTTTTAGGAAAAACTTAAAAAATGGGGCGCGACGGCCAAAGGCAAACATGAGGGCGACAATATCGTTCCAGCTGCGGTGGTTGGCACAGGCCAAATACTGACCATTAGGGTCAATACCCTCCGGCAAACGAATATCCCAATGCACGTTCAGCAAGTATTTAATTGATATCGTATTGCAGCTAGCCCACGACTGAGCAACCCAAGTCAAACCCAATGATACCCAGCGGCGAAAACCAGCCACGGGCACAAGTACTTTTATAATCACCAACAAGAATAAAAAGAAACACCAAAATAAAGTGTTCAGAATCAGTATAAACATCAAAACCGTTCCCAAAATAGGGCTTGGCAACCAACTCAACATACACAATTCCTCTCTTGTTTTAGGCAGTCTAACAATAGATGAGGGCGCCCCACAAAGCCTTACAGTGACTGCATTTGGTTTACTTATAATTGGCTCATAACGACCAACGGTTGTTTTGAATGGATCGGTGACAGCCAAAACGCATAATAAATAACCAACATAAGTAGTGTTTTTGTAACGACTTGTATTTAATTGTCAACAACCTGTCATCAGCGAGTTTTAGCTTACAGGCTTACACCGCGCCCTTATCAATAAAGAGATCTCATCATGCACGCAAAAAAAATCAAAAGTGCTGTTATTGTGACCGGAGGCGCAGCAGCTATCGCCTTTGCCGGTTTTAACTTTGGTCAACTTCCACTGCCTAGCAGTATCACCTCACCGCTCACTAGCCTAGCCAGTTCATTCCAAAGCCTGTTTGCACAATCACCACTCGCTGGTATTCAGCCGCCAGCAGCACCTGATGCGCTGCCCGGATTACCAACCGGTGATACTGAAAGTCCGCTGGATGGTCTATCAATTCTGAGTCCAGAAGAAGCCGCCGCTACATTAACGGCATTAATTATGGGTGAGCAACTGCCCGCACCGCTTTCCTTAGAAGTACTAAAATTCTTACGTGATTTTGGGGCAGAAAATGGTGAAGCCGGCACCCCAGAAATGGGTGAAATGTCAGAAAGCCTGACTCGCTTCTTGATGGGCACACTAGCTTCGGCTGGCGCAGGTGAAATGCCAACTGATCGTCTGCCTGAGCTGCCCATTCCGTTTGTCCCCAGCAATGGTGGCGTACCTTCACTAAACGATATCTTTACCATTTATGGTATTGGCACCACCGTGTCGTACTTAGTTGCATCATATGCTGTGCCCGATCTAGGCCCTTGGGTGTTACCACACAATGTTCGTGTCATTTCTGACTATGTGAAAATTAATAATGGTACCGTCACTACTGGCGAACCTTTCACACCACTAGTAACTACAGGCATGACAGTAGGACGCAATTTCACTATCACCAACACCACCGACGTAGACGCTGTAATTGCCACGGCTCTGGATCAACATACGGTTAATGACGTGATTGTTATTCAGGCACCGTTGTCCATTTCGATCGCACTCACTACCACCTGTACTCGTGTCACCTTAGGTCGTTGTTCCAATATCAGCATCACCACAAGCACGACAAACAATGACAAAGTGTTGGCACGTGATGCCAGCTACACGTTTGCCTACCCACTCAATGCCGGTCAGTTCCCAACTCGCGCAACCGCCATGGACTTGTTCCAAGTGGTGTATGACGCGTTGGGTACGCTACACTCACAAAAACCACGCGAAGCCACGGCGGCCAGCCCATTTGCTCAAGTCCCAGGCTTAGAAGCACTGGTGCCAGGCACTGGTTTAGCCGATCTGTCCACACAAGCACCTAAAGTGAACTTCTATGGCGCACAAGTCAGCGAAGGCTCATTAGCTGATGTTGGCACCAGCCGTATTTTAGGCCCACTTTTATCTGCACTGCGTCAAGGCAACTTGGATGTTCGTCGTGTTGCAGCAAGTGACGAAACACCTAGCTCTCCATTGCCAATACCAGCATCGTTTAGCGGTAGCTTAAATGGTCAGTCACTGAACCCACTGTCGTTGGTCGATAGTCGCTTAGGTGTTACCGCTGGTTACCGCGTGGATGAAGTCCGTGCCGGTAAAATCAATATCATGGCTGTTCGCTGGCACAATATTGGTACCGAAACGGTAGGCAGAGCCATTGATAACGTTATCGGCTCACTGCCTGGTATCGGTTCACAAGTGCCAGCTGGTGCTGCGGCCGAAGCGCTGAAATCAAGCCCTGCTACGTTCTACTATGACGTGCCAGCCGGTGAGTATGTGTTGAGTGATGAGCGTGTAGAAGGCACAAACAGCGTGTTTGCTACTGACTACGCCATCGCTGGCACACTACCCACATTGTCCATTCCGCCAAAAGCACCTAACTTGGGTGACTTGCAAAGCATGATTGCCGGCATCCAAGCACTGGTAGGTGGTGAAGGCGGCGTCGGCATCCCCGGCTTTGAATTGCCTGAAGGAGTTGAACTGCCTCAGTAATTTGAACTAAGGTTAGTTTAGTGATTGAAAAAGCCCCGCACCTTGCGGGGCTTTTTTTCAAAGCAAAACGGTGGAGATAACAATGACAACAAGCGCACTCGAACTATTCAATTTATGCGGTAAAACCGCACTGATTACTGGCGGCTCACGCGGACTCGGTCTACAAATTGCTGAAGCCTTAGGTCAGGCTGGCGCCAAAATCATGATCAGTTCACGTAAAGAAGAAGACTTAATCGCCTCCTGCCAACATCTGCACGATAAAGGCATTACCGCACAATGGTTTGCCGCCGATGCGGCCAAAGAAGAAGACATCACCGCGCTATGTCAGGCCGCCGCCACGTATTTAGGCGATATTGATATTTTGGTAAATAACGCCGGCGCTAGCTGGGGCGAAGCTGCCGAAACTCATTCGGCTAAAGCTTGGGACAAGGTCATGGACCTAAACGTTCGTGGTTATTTTTTATTAGCGCAGGCCGTGGCCCAGACCAGCATGATTCCGCGCAAACAAGGTCGCATTATTAATATTGCATCGATTGCAGGCCTAGCCGGCAACCCGGCATTTATGAAAACCATTGCCTACAACACCAGCAAAGGCGCCGTTGTTAACTTCACTCGTGCCTTAGCTGGCGAATGGGGACACTACGGCATCACCGTTAACGCCATTGCACCGGGCTTTTTCCCTAGCAAAATGTCAAAAGGCTTGATTGACTCAGTGGGCGAAGATGCCATGCGCCGCAACGTGCCGTTGCAACGTTTGGGCGATGATGATGACTTAAAAGGCGCTGCCCTATTATTTGCCAGTGCCGCCGGCAAGCACATCACAGGGCAGATTTTAGCGGTAGATGGTGGTGTTAGCGCCATTATTGGCAGCTAACACCGATCACGCTTATTTTTCCACAAACGCGCGCTCGATGACGTAGTCACCGGGTGCGTGGCTGGTGCCTTCGGTAAAGCCTTTGGCTTCTAAAATATCCACCAAGTCTTTCAGCATGCTCGGACTACCGCAAATCATGATGCGGTCATGTTCAGGGTTCAGCGGTGGCAAACCAATGTCTTCAAACAACTTGCCGCTTTCCATCAAGTCAGTCAGACGACCTTGTTTATCAAAGTCTTCCCGCGTAACGGTGGGGTAATAAATCAGCTTTTCTTTCACCAGCTCACCAAAGTGCTCATTTTCTGGCAAGTCTTCAGTGATGTGCTCCATATAACCCAGTTCGCTTTTCCAGCGCACACCGTGAGTCAGAATGATTTTATCAAAGGCCTCATAAAACTCAGGGTCACGCACCACACTCATGAATGGCGCCAAACCAGTACCGGTCGACAACAGATACAAATGCTTGCCCGGCTTAAGGTTGTCCATAATCAATGAACCAGTAGGCTTGCGACTAACCAACAACGTGTCACCAACTTGCAAATGCTGCAGGCGTGATGTCAGCGGGCCATCTTGTACTTTGATGCTGTAGAACTCTAAGTGATCTTCATAATGCGCACTGACCACACTGTAGGCACGCATTAGCGGCTTACCGTCGACCATCAGGCCAATCATGACAAACTGACCTGTCTTAAAACGTAATGCAGGGTCACGAGTGGTGGTGAAACTAAACAAGGTGTCGTTCCAGTGGTGCACACTCAAAACGGTTTCATTAGCAAACGCGGACATAAGGCTTTTAACTCACGTTATAGACAGTGGGTAGATTCAAACAGAGCGCATTTTAGTCGCTGCTAGGCATGATGAATAGTGAAATTAATCACTGAACGCATCAGAAAAACTGATTTAGAGCACGACGCAAGGGTCACCACGGTCATGTTTGGGCAGACGAACCGCTTGATCAAACGGCCCAGCGTCTTGATCAGTGGTAATAAAGCCAACGGCATAACTGCGCTTTAACCAGCGCGGCACACCTAAATCACGGCGCACATGGCCATTACCGGCCAACAACACCACGCCACGAGACTCATGCTGTTTTAACACCTGTGCCATCACCGCATCTCGAGCCAACTGAGCCCGCGCCATACCGGGAACAATGGACTCTGGTAATTTATTACAATGCGCCAATCTGACTTCATCAGTCATGGCCTGCAACCACGCCTCATCTACTCGACTTAAAGCTTGCGCTAACCACGGCAGGTTTTCCGGAATGGCGTTGGCATCACGCATCAACGCGGCAGCATCAGTGCGTGACAAATTGGCTGCCACCAAGGGCAGTTGATACTGCCTAGCCAGCTGTAGGACGGGGTAATAATAAGGCCAGGGCCAAAACGTCGAGCCTTTGGCGGTTTGCACAATGCAGTCCATGTCATCGGCACATTGTTGTTGTGCTTGGCTTAAAAGGGCTTGGTGCTCAACATCAAACTGCTCTAGGGCCAAGGCTGGCCGCCAGCCGTCTTCTAGCAGCTGTTGTAACAGCGTTAAACGTGCTTGATGACCTTCGGCATGGTCATGGATTTCACCTAATAATACAATTCGTGGCTGCGTAACACAGGCGGTTAACACTGCCACAAAAAGCACTATTAGACCAATACGCATTACTTAGGCGTTACCTCTAAAACGGTTAATTGCTTGTGCTGTTTGTGCAGCTCAACTTCAAAGCGTCCGCTATGTACCAAGAAAATATCCACGGTGACTGTCTCACCTGCTGGCAGGCTCTCTAACAAATCATAACCGTGCACATGCAGCTCTTCTGATTGAGCGGATGTCACTTCCATACGCAGTACTTGGCCCTGCTGCAGGGTCAACACCGGCGGGCCATCAACTTGACCTTGTGCATTCACCGACCAAACTGTCTCAACCACGCCAGCAGGCTCGGTCATTTGGTTGACCGCTGCTTTTTGCATGGCTGGGTTTAATATCGCCCACAAACCTGCCAACACAGCGACCACAACCAGTATGATTACGCCCCAAATAAGTCGTTGCATTAGCTTGCCCTCTTTTTAATTTTTATCGGCTGTGTCAGCGTAGCAAAATTATCTACATCACTAAAGAGTGACTAATGAAACTTTATACCGATAGGTCATGATTTGAGCACAGCTAATTCAGCGGTATTCACCAGCGGCGCCATATCACGCCATGTACTTTACATGACTGGAACGGCATCTATTGGCTTAGTCGCACTTTTTATTGTTGATGCACTCAATCTTTTTTATATCGCTCAACTGGGTGAAGCCGAGCTTGCGGCTGCTGTTGGGTATGCCGGTACCTTGCTGTTTTTTGTAACCTCACTTTCCATTGGTTTAGCCATTGCCGGCACCGCGATTGTCTCGCGCACATTGGGCGGTGGCCATAACGAACGCGCCCGTACCCAAGCTTCAGCAGCACTGGTGTTAATGGGTGTCATCATGTCGCTTGCCGCACTGGCCTTAGCTGCTAGTTGGCAGCACCAGCTGTATTGGCTAGGCGCGCGAGGCCACACCGCCGAACTGGCCTACCGTTTTTTATTGCAGATTACGCCATCACTACCGTTATTAGGCTTAGGCATGGCGTTGGCGGGCATACTGCGTGCCTTTGGTGATGGCCGACGCGCCATGTGGGTCACCTTGGGCCCGGCGTTGATCGCCGCCATATTAGACCCCCTGTTTATTTTAGGCCTAAACCTAAGCTTGGATGGCGCGGCCTTGGTATCAAACCTAGCCCGATTATTTATGGTCTGGATAGGTTGGCGCGCACTAACCCGTTACCATGGCTTTACCCTGCGCTTAGACACCGACGCAGTGCAGCAATTATTGCGTCCTTATATGGTCATCGGCCTGCCGGCGGTAATGACACAACTCGCCACGCCGTTTGGTAACGCCTTTGTCACCAACGAATTAGCCACCCATGGTGATGCCGCCGTAGCCGGTTGGGCCATTATTGGTCGACTCATTCCCGTTGCTTTTGGGGTGATCTTTGCCCTATCCGGTGCGATAGGCCCAATTGTTGGCCAGAACTATGGTGCTCAACGCTTTGACCGCCTGCGCGAAACGGTTTCCTACAGTCTAAAAATGACCATTATTTACGTCGTCATCATTTGGCTGATCATGAGCTTAAGTGCCAACTTTATTGCCAGTGCCTTTAATGCCAGCAGCGAATCACGCGATATGATTGTGTTTTTCTGTCGCCTAGTGGCGCTGAGTTTTATGTTCAACGGCATGGTGTTCGTGGCTAATGCCGTGTTTAACAACTTAGGGCTGGCGTTTTATTCCACGCTTTTAAACTGGTCACGCGCCACCCTGGGCGTACTGCCGTTTGTCTGGATTGGCAGTCATTACGCTGGCAGCATTGGCGTATTAGCCGGTTATGGTTTGGGCGCCATTGTCTTTGGTATTGGTGGCTACTGGGTGTGCTGGCGAGTCATTCAACGCATAGAAACGCAAGCAAGCGTATAATGCCCTTTGATGTCCCCCTCCTCTGTTCGGAATAACTCATGTCTTTTGCTGATCTCGGCCTTATGCCGGAACTGCTGCGCGCTCTCACAGACGCCGGCTATACCACGCCCACCCCTATTCAAGCCGACGCCATTCCCTGTGTGTTGGCCGGTGGTGACTTACTCGCCGCGGCACAAACCGGCACCGGTAAAACTGCGGGTTTTACCCTGCCCCTGCTGCAGCGCTTAAAAACCACTAAACCTTTGCATCCGGGCCAGCGCGCTCGCATTCGTGCCTTGGTGCTAACACCCACGCGCGAACTGGCGTCACAGGTTGAAGACAGCATTAGCCGTTATGGCAAATATTTAGACCTAAGCTCGATGGTCATGTTTGGCGGCGTCAACATTAATCCGCAAACCAAGCGCCTACGTGAGCGCTTAGACATTTTGGTCGCCACTCCCGGTCGTTTGTTAGACCACGCTGGTCAAGGCACCATCGATTTGGGTGGCGTTGAGATTTTTGTACTCGATGAAGCCGACCGCATGCTGGACATGGGCTTTATTCGTGACATCCGCCGAGTATTGGCATTGCTGCCTAAAGAGCGTCAAAACCTGCTGTTTTCTGCCACCTTTGCTGACGAAATTCGGCACTTGGCTAAGGGTTTATTAAGCAACCCAACGGAAGTGCAAGTCACCCCAGAAAACACTACCGTTGAACGCATTGAACAACGGGTGTATCCGGTTAATCGCGACGCCAAACGTCAGTTATTAGAAAAGCTGATACGTGACGGCGATTGGTCACAAGTGCTGGTGTTTATGCGCACCAAACACGGTGCTAACCGTCTGGCCGAGCAACTGACCACCAGTGGCATTTCCGCCATGGCCATTCATGGTAACAAAAGCCAAGCCGCGCGTGAAAAAGCACTGAGTGAATTCAAAGCCAACCGTGTACGTGTACTGGTTGCCACCGACATTGCTGCCCGTGGTATCGACATTGATGGTCTGCCGCATGTGGTCAACTATGAACTGCCCAGCGTGCCGGAAGACTATGTGCATCGCATTGGTCGTACTGGCCGCGCCGGTGCCGGTGGTGAAGCTTCATCATTAGTCTGTGTGGATGAACTGAAATTACTGACCTTGATTGAGCGCACTATTCGCTTAAAGATTCCAAAAGTGATTGTGCCCGGCTTTGAAGTTGACCCTAACGCCAAAGCAGAACCTATTCGCAAACCCGTGGTGCGTAAGCCACAGCGCAAGCCTGATGCAGCGCGCGGACCACGTCGTGACAAACCGATGGTGAAGCGCGACCGCTAACGTCTCTACATTGCTTGACTCTCCTACCATGGGAGACTTTACGCTGTTGGGTATAGAGACTCAGGAGATCAAGCAATGAAGAAATCCAGTGATGCGAAACAACCCAGCATTGTGCTTAGAGTCGACGGCATGTCCTGCGCATCTTGCGTTGGCCGTGTTGAACGTGGACTCAGTGCAGTGCCCGGCGTCTCCTCTGCTCATGTTAATTTAGCCAGCGGCTCTGCCCATATAGAAGGCAGTGCCTCGCCAGACGCACTCATCGCCGCAATTGAACACAGTGGTTATAAAGCTCAGCGATTAGTCACAACCGCCGACACGGACAGTCGTGCCGCACAACAAACCCAAGAGCAGCAAACACTAGCCCGCGCAACTGTCATTGCCGGTGTATTAACGCTACCAGTATTTGCCCTAGAAATGGGCGCGCACTTTATACCTAGCCTGCACCACCTCATCAACAGCAGCATTGGCCAGCAAAACAACTGGCTGTTGCAAATGCTGCTGACCACCTTGGTGCTGTTTGGTCCGGGCCTGCGCTTTTTCCGCATCGGCATTCCTGCCTTATTACGCGCCCGCCCCGACATGAATTCACTGGTCGCGCTGGGTACTAGCGCGGCTTGGGGTTATTCGGTGGTCGCCACACTCATGCCCACGCTACTGCCAGAGACCAGTCGTTATGTGTATTTCGAAGCAGCGGCCGTCATTGTCACCTTAATTTTGCTGGGTCGCTGGCTAGAGTCTCGCGCCAAGGGACGAACTAGTGATGCCATCCGCCATTTAATGGCACTGCAGCCTAAAGTGGCGCGTGTGAAACGTGGCGCCAACTGGGTGGAAACACCAACACAGGCACTGCTCATAAACGATGAGATCATGGTGCGCCCGGGCGAACGCATACCCACCGATGGTGAGGTGATTGAAGGCAATTCTTATGTTGATGAATCCATGCTTACTGGTGAGCCATTGCCGGTAAACAAAGTGCCGGGTGACGCGCTAACCGGCGGCTCGGTGAATGGTGCCGGCAGCCTGATCTTGCGCGCCAATCGAATCGGTGCCGACACGGTGCTGGCGCAAATCATTCAAATGGTTGAAGCCGCACAAGGCAGCAAACTCCCTATTCAAGCGCTGGTTGATAAAGTCACTGCAGTGTTTGTGCCGGTGGTAATTGGCTTGTCACTGCTCACCTTTTTAAGCTGGTGGTGGTTAGGCCCAGCACCCACACTCACGCTGGCGTTAGTGAATGCGGTGGCGGTGCTGATTATTGCCTGCCCCTGTGCCATGGGTTTGGCTACCCCCACATCCATCATGGTGGGCACCGGCCGTGCGGCAGAGTTAGGTGTGCTCTTTCGTCAAGGCTCCGCACTACAGTCGCTGCGTGATACCCGTGTTGTTGCTTTGGATAAAACCGGCACCATCACCCAAGGTCGCCCCACGCTGTCGGATGTAGTTTTAGCCGATGGCTTTGAGCATGACCAAGTGCTAAGCCTAGCCGCCGCCGTAGAAAGCCGCTCCGAGCACCCTATTGGTTTAGCCATTGTGAAGGCCGCCAGTGATAAAGGCCTAAGCCTGCCAACAATTGATAACTTTGAAGCCATGCCGGGTTATGGCGTGTTAGCAACTGTTGCCGGGCAACAGGTGGCCGTGGGTGCTCAACGGCTCATGCAGCATCTGCAAATTGATATCAGCTCGCTACAGGCTGCCACCGAAAAACTCACCGCCAGCGGCAAAAGCGTATTGTTTATTGCCATTAATTATCAGGTCGCCGCCGTCATTGCCGTAGCAGACACCGTCAAAGACGGCAGTATCGAAGCCATTAAAGCGCTAAAGAATTTAGACCTGACCGTGGTGATGATTACCGGTGACGGTGAAGCAACCGCACAGGCTATTGCTCGCGAAGTTGGCATTAAAGAAGTGGCGGCCAATGTATTACCGGATGGCAAAGTGGCACGCCTAAAAGCGCTGCAACAAGCCTATGGGCCGGTGGCCTTTGTCGGTGATGGTATTAATGACGCGCCTGCCCTGGCCGCCGCCGACGTCGGCATTGCCATTGGCACCGGCACTGACATCGCCATCGAAGCAGCAGACGTGGTGTTGATGTCTGGCGACTTACGCACCGTGGTCACTGCATTTGAAGTAAGCCACCACACCCTGCGCAATATTAAACAAAACCTGTTTTGGGCTTTTGCCTATAACGCCAGCCTAATCCCCATCGCCGCCGGCTTGTTATACCCATTTTATGGCATCTTGCTTTCGCCTATTTTTGCTGCATCGGCCATGGCACTATCGAGTGTATTCGTGATTACTAACGCACTGCGCCTACGCCATATGCAGTTTGTTGTGCCAGTACGGGGCTAAGTCATGACCCAACTATTCAGCATTGGACAAGCCGCAAAACTAACCGCGCTGTCGGTAAAAATGATTCGGCACTACGAAAGCATTGGCCTCATCACCCCAAGCGCCAGAACCGAAGCGCAGTACCGACTGTTTAGTGAAGAAGACCTGCATCGCTTGCACTTTATCCGGCGCGCTCGACGACTGGGTTTTGCCATGACTCAAGTCGCTGAGCTGCTAACGCTTTGGCAAGGTCACCGCCCCAGTCGCGAAGTTAAACAACTGGCCCTGACCCATATTAATGAGCTGGACCAACGCATAGTGGAACTGCAAGCCATGCGTGACACGCTAAATGAGCTCGCCGAGCGCTGCCATGGTGATCAGCAGCCTAGCTGCCCGATTCTTGCGGACTTGCAGGGTTAAACGGTCTTTATTGTTGTGGCCTTGTTCGCTGCCGACTCCGTGATAAAGCCTATACTGGATCGAGCAACGTTATTAGGAGATCACCATGCGCTTAGCGGCAACCTTGGCACTGGCAGTTAACTTGTGGGCAGCACCGGCATATGCCATGTTGGCCCTGGGACAAACTGCGCCAGACTTTCGCTTAAACGCCGCCAAAAATGGTGAGGTGGTTACTGTCGATAGCCAAGCTCTGCGCCGTCGCGGACCGGTGGTGGTGTACTTCTACCCCGCCGCGTTTACGCCAGGCTGCAGCTTAGAAGCCAAACTGTTTGCCGATCAAACTCCCTCCTTCGAGCGCATGAACGCAACAGTTGTCGGGATTTCTGGCGATGACATCAACACCTTAAAAGAATTTTCTGTTGCACATTGTCGAGGCCGCTTTCCTGTGGCCTCGGACTCCGGCCTGAAAGTGGCCAAACAGTTTGACGCCACCAGCAGCTTTGGTGGTGGCTTTGCCGCTCGCATTTCCTACGTTATTGATAGCAGCGGCAAAGTGCGTTACGCGCTCAATGACTCCAACCCAAGCAAACACGTTGAAGGCACGCTAAGCACAGGTCGTGCTTTGAGCTCAACGAAGTAAAAAGACTAGCAATTAGGCCGGCATGGCAAATGGAATGGCACCGGCTAAGGTGAGAGCTGGTGCCCAGTTAAATTAATTTCGTTATTTCATGCGCCAACTCAAAATCTAGCTTGGATATTCCACTCACGTCATGCGTTGTTAAATATATTTGTACCTTGTTGTATACATTTGACCACTCAGGGTGGTGGTTTAGTTTTTCTGCAATTATTGCCACTTGTGTCATAAAACCAAATGCAGACACAAAGTTTGGAAACCTAAGCTCTGTGTATAGCTTTCCCTCTTTAATTTCCCATGCGTTGGCAGACGCATCGTTTAATGCCTTTAATGAAGCATCAATCATGTCTTGGCTGAATCGTTCCTTCATATCGTTTCCCTAATTTTAAAATTCTCTAAAGCTACCCAATCACTCTAGGCCACCGATCCTGCACATGCCTAAACGCCTGTGGCGCATCCACCGTCACCACATACACACGCTGCTCACCATTTACCGTAGCAACCAACCCCTGCAAGTACTGACCGTCTTCCACCTTCACCCAGTATGGCGCACATTTCTGATTACGCTCCATATAACGCGTTATGGGAATCTTTACCGGCATTGGGTTAAAGCGTTGCCACTTACCCGCCTGAATGCTATCTAGGCGCGCACAGGGGCCCTGCACAAAGGCACTTTGCACGCCATGACGTTCGCCCCACTTCAGCCAGCGTATCGACCCATCCTTCATTAACACGGGCAGCGTGACATCGACATCTCGCCACAAATGCATCTTGCCTAAATACTCAATACCGCTGCACATGCATGGGCTCACTGTAATGACGTAACGCCATCATGTTATGACTCGAGGTGGTGGATGGGAAGCAATGTGCTAGTACGCGTAAGAAAGTGGTCCCCTAAGTGGGTCCCTAAAAATTAGACAAACAAAAAAGGGCTAGACGTTCCCGTCTAACCCTTTGATTTGTATGGTGCGCCCAGAGAGATTCGAACTCCCGACCCCCAAGTTCGTAGCCTGGTGCTCTATCCAGCTGAGCTATGGGCGCTTGTTACAGCGGGGCGAATTATGGTGATTCGCCTAGATGCCGTCAAGTGCTGTTTGCTGAGCTTTTGAGCGATCAGTTACAGCAAATGAAATGGCGGAGAGTAAGACCGCCATTTTGATATTTTCTGACAGCTCATGACAGCAAATGAATCAATATAAGCTACTGTTTTAATTAAAATATTAAGTTATTGACTTTTTGTGATTTCTCATGAATGCTCATGAAGCAAAATTCTTGTGGTGGGATTTGTGGTGGGAGCAAAAGACTCACCGCCATATCGGTTGCTTAAAAATCAACCAACTTGTAAGCACAAAAAGGCATATGCATTGAAGACAGCAAAGGAATTACTCCACCTAAAGCAGCCAGGAATGCACGCCGTTGGCGGAGGCGCCACGGGGCTTTACTTGTGCATCAATAATGCCAACGGAAAATCATGGGTTTTTCGCTATCAAATTAGTGTAGGTCAATTCAAAAAGCGTCGTGAAATGGGGCTAGGTTCCTACCAAGATATTTCACTTGCTGAGGCACGCGAACACGCCAGAGAGCTTCGGAAAATTGTGCTTACTGGCAAAGACCCACTCATTGAAAAATCTAAAAATCAGCGCTTAAAAAAACAACAGGCTTTTGTCGAATCAACTGCTGCCACCATTCACACATTTGAAAAATGCGCGTACAGGTATATCAATAATAAAGCGGCAGAATGGTCTCATCCCAAACAAAAGAAACAATGGATCAGCTCTTTAGAAACGTATGCTTTTCCAGTAATTGGAAAACTTGATGTTAAAGACATCACCGTTCATCACTTAAAAACTTTACTTGATGAGATTTGGCTAACGAAACATACCACCGCCACACGAGTTAGATCACGTATTGAAAATATTCTAGCGTTTGCCAGTATTTCAGGTTATCGCGATGACTCAAATCCGGCCTCGTTGAAATCACTGAATGCATTCTTGCCTAAATCAAGTAAGGTTCATAAACCAACTCACTTTGCTGCACTCCCCTATGCTGACATCCCACAATTAATGCGTGAGCTAAAAGAAAAAGAAGGCGTAGGCTTTAGAGCGCTTGAAATTGTGATTTTAACGGCTAAGCGAAGTGGTGAAGTTCGGCAGGCCGCTAAATCAGAATTTGATCTAAACGATCGTATTTGGACGATTCCTGCTGACCGCATGAAAAATAACAAAGTCCATCGTGAACCATTAACAACTCAATGCATTAAGTATTTACAACAGCTCAGTCAACATAAAAACAATGACTGGCTTTTTCCAGGCCCTGTTAAAAAAATTCCCATTTCGGATATGACGATGTCGAAGGCCTTAAAAAGCTTGCGTGCTGATTGTACGGTACACGGGTTTCGAAGCAGTTTTCGACAATGGGCTGCGGAGCAAACAAATTACCCAAGAGAAATTTGTGAGTTGGCATTAAGCCATAGTGTGCTGGGCAAAGTTGAAGCAGCTTACCAGCGCTCTGATCTTTTCGAAAAGCGCCAGCAATTAATGAATGATTGGAGCGCCCATTGTTGCTCTGCACTCTAAATAATCGTTTAGCAGGCACATAGCGTATTAATCATTAATACCACCCTACCACTCGCTCTACATCCCGATCGGTTAATCCAAGCTTTGGATTGGTACAAATTAATATATCTTCAAAGCCTTTAAATAAATTGGGATCGTCATCAATCGCAAGCCATTGTGTATCTTGAATATTGCTATTAATTAGCCACTGAGCGCACTCTTGGCCACGCGAAGTATTTGTCGTTTGAGGCGTTACGCCCACAATCCGATGGCTCAGGTCTTCCCCACCTTCTCTGGTTAATAGCCCTACCATTCGCTCAAACGCATAATGCTCTCGCCAGCTTGATGATATGACGATCTGTAGGTCAGGAATACGCCGCAAGATGTCCCAGAGCAAATGGGTATTCGTAAACGTCTTTCCCTTGTTCAAAGGATGCATGACGCCATCAAAATCGATGAATAAAACCCTCATAAAACACCTTGCCCATAACCTATAAACAACATAAATATTATATTTAATGATTTTATGATAAGTTATATGTATGTCAAAAGCGACCACATCACTTCAAACCTTACCGCCTGATGTAGAGGCTCAGCTTGCCAAGCTCGGTGAACAGCTCAAACTCGCCCGCCTCCGGCGTCGTGAAACTCAAAAAGCGTGGGCATCTCGCCTAGGTGTTTCAATTCCCACACTATCACGACTAGAGTCTGGCGACCCTGCAGTGGGCATGGGTATTTATGCCATGGCGTTATGGTTAATGGGCCGCTCACAGGCGCTAACTGATTTGGCTGACCCAGCGCTAGATCGTGGTGCGCTTGAAATGGATATCCGTTCAGCCCTTAAGCAGTCGGTTCGTAAGCCTGTGTCTGTTGAAACCAAAATCAAGCGAGGCCGGTCATGAGTTCAGATAAGCAAGACCGTTTGTATTTGTGGTACTTGGCAGACCCTAAGAATCCAGTGCTAGTCGGTGAGCTGCGATTAGTCATGAATGGGCGTGGTGTCTCATTACGCTATGCGCCCGCTTGGTTACAAAATGGCTTTGCACTCAGCGAAGACTTACCGCTCATTGATCATGAGTTTTTGCCACGAGATCGTGATTTAGCCGCAGGCTCTGTTGATGATGCACGGCCCGATCGTTGGGGTGAGCGTGTTATTCGTCATGTCATTAAGCCTGCACGATTATCCATTTTAGAATTTTTGCTGTATGCCGGTGACGAACGTTTTGGAGCACTTGGTGTATCAACTCAATCTAATCATTATCAGCCGGCATCACATGAAGCATTACCTCAATTAGGAGATGTTGATGCTTTGCATGATTTGGTTGATGAGGTTCTTCGCAACATGCCCGTTAACGAGCATAAGCGACGTTTGTTATTGCCAGGAACTCTAGGTGGCGCTAGACCAAAAGCATTAATCACCATTGATAATGAGCCCTGGGTCATCAAGTTTGCGGAAGCTGACTCACCTCATGAGCCACTAATCGAACATGCCACTATGACACTTGCTGCCAAGGCTGGTATTAATGTGGCAGAGACACGCCCTATTCCACTTGCGCGTGGTGTCGCGCTAGCTGTTAAACGATTTGATAGAATCGGCAATCAACGACTGCATTTGCTATCTGCACAGGTTGCTTTGAGTGCCAGTGGTAGCGATATGTCTTATGCAGCGATGGCACAATTGCTAAGGCGGCGAGGACTGGCTGATGGCATTGGACAAAAACAAATAAGTGAGCTCTATCGACGCATGATCTTTAACATCTTGATGGATAACACCGACGATCATGAAAAAAACCATGCGTTTATCATGACTGATAGTGGTCATTACTCACTCTCCCCCGCCTACGATGTGTTGCCTGCAGGACTAGCACTACGTTATCAGTCAATGGCTGTGGGGCCAGAGGGATCTGTATCTACTTTGGAAAATGCTTTAGCTGGCGCTAAAGCGTTTGGTTTGAGCGTATCGGTGGCAAAACAAGAAATTGAATTCGTTAACGATTCGGTTCAAGGTTGGGAGGCACACTTTCGAGACCAAAGCGTACCAGAGTCTGAGATTAAGAGATTGTCGCGGTTTTTGAATTTCTAAATTTTACGGTCTGTGTTGTTGGTGACTCATAGGTAAATGTTTCGTGGCTAAATCATGGTTAGCCCTAGACCACCTACGATTTTGGGTTAAGTCCAAGCAAGTATTTGCTTTACAGAAAACAATTCCAGAGCACTAGGTACAGAATCATTCAGAAGTGACTACCTATCAAAAAACAGGCATGATGTCCTTGTTTTAATTGGTGTGCATTGTTGGTGAGTTTATGGCGAATGGAAAGATCTTAAGGCAGCTAATTAAAGCGGGTGCCACTGGCGATTTTGATGCGTTTCGCCGTGCATCTGAATCAATTATTCAAGATGAACGCCTAAAGCAGCATCATTTATTAGCCAACGATTTGGAGCACATTTTATACGGCGAATACGCAACGCCAGCCGAACAAATATTACGGCGAGTATTACCATTACCACCTGTCGACAAGGAACGCGGCTTACCTTTGTTGGATATTAGGCAACCACAGCGTCCTTTAGAAGAAATTGTTTTGCAAGAGTCTGGTTTAGCCATCATTGAAGAGCTACTGGAAGAACACCGTCGTATCGATATTCTGCGTAGTTATGGTATGAAACCCTCAAGCAAGGTGATTTTTTTTGGTCCACCAGGTTGCGGCAAAACATTAGCTGCCGAAGCAATCGCTTATGAGTTGGACTTACCACTGGCTATTGTGAGACTTGATGCCTTGGTTTCGTCATTTTTAGGTGAAACAGCAGCGAACCTCAGGCGAGTGTTCGAGTTTATTGCTGAACACCCTATGGTTGTGTTGTTTGACGAATTTGATGCCATAGGCAAAGAGCGTTCAGATGCTTCTGAGCATGGTGAACTGCGCCGAGTTGTTAATGCAGTCCTGCAAATGATGGACGCTTACCAAGGTAAAAGTTTAATTCTTGCCGCTACAAATCATGAAAAGATCCTGGACACAGCGATTTGGCGTCGATTTGACGAAGCAATCGAATTCCCATTGCCTGATTACTCACTGATTAAGCAGCTCCTAGTGTTGAAATTACGTGGGGTACGTAGACAGTTTGAAATAGACGATGAGTCTGTACTGGCTTTATTTAAACAACGAAGTGGCGCTGACATTGAACGGACTGTAAGACGTGCTGTAAAGCGTATGATTCTTCGTAGCCAAGAGTTTCTTACAATTAAAGATTTAAAACAGGCCGCCTCGCGAGAAATTTAACGAAGGATAATCATGGCAGACTTCGAACATCTCAGGATTGAGAGAGTGCCTTTAGCAAACGACCGCAGAACCCGCCAATTCAATATACCCAGAGTTGCTCGTGGCAATCTGAAAGAGCATGGACAGCGTCTGATTCAAGAGGCTACACGCTCACTCGATTTAGCTCGCCAGCAACAGAACTCCATTCCAACACGATTTGTTTTCAAAATCCGCTATAGCGGCATGTTAGATATCGCTCATTTACATCGACATGGTGTTGAGTTTATAAGCCAAGAGGACAAGCAAATCTGTGTAGTGTTCGCAAATGAAGCCGGTTTGGCTATTTTTGTTGAACATCTGCAACGACTGGGCTTAAATAATGTTGAGCTATCTTACAAACAAATCCTCGAAGCTATAGACGGCATTGATAACTGGACCAGAGACGATCGTCAGAGTTGGGCGCTAAGAAAAAGTGGCCTCCCTCACACTGAATATTTTTCGCTTGATGTCGAGTTATGGCCAGTGCGAGTGAAAAATCATCCTGAACGAAATGAGCTTTGTAATGCCTTTGAGAAATGGCTAGCAGCAAGAGATATTCGCAAAGTCGATAAAGTAAATCTAGATAGTCTGCTGATGTACAGACTAGAAGTAAATGTTGTTCAGGCTGAGGAACTATTGAATCACACTGATGTTCGCCTAGTGGATTTAGTGCCTACAAGTGGCATCAGCTATTCTCAGCTCAACCGTGATGTAGCCGACTTACCTGATGCCATTCCGAATCCACCGTTGAATGCTTCCAAAATCTGTATCTTAGATAGTGGTATTGCAGCTAATCATCCCTTGTTGGCCCCCGCAATTGCTGAAACTGTCAGTTTTTTACCGAGTGAAGACCCTGCCGATTATAATGGGCATGGTACTGCAGTTTCTAGTGTTGCGTTGTACGGAGATTTAGACGGCTGTGCAAGGAGTCGTTACTGGCGTCCAGAATTATGGTTACTGAGTGGTAAAGTCTTAGATCAAAATGCTGAATTTGATACTCAATCTATTGAGAACACTTTGGTTGAAGCGGTCCGCTATTTTGTGGATGAGTATTCATGCAAAATATTTAACATTTCTCTCGGCAACACAAATTCGCCATATGACCACAAGCATATTCGTGGAATAGCATACGTTCTAGACAAGTTATCGCGTGAACTAGGCGTGTTATTTATTGTTTCAGCTGGGAATTTTTCTGGATCAGTTGACCCGGAGGTTCCACGTCAAAGCTGGAGGGAAGAGTATCCTGAATACTTGCTTGCTAATGAAAGCCTGATTATCGACCCTGCTCCTGCTATGAATGTCATAACAGTTGGTAGCCTTGCCAAACATAATGCCACTTTCGATGCGCAGCGCTATCCTGAAATAGCTCAGCTTGCGCCTGCATCAGAGCATCAGCCTTCACCCTTTACCCGCCATGGCCCTTCAATAAAAGGCGCAATCAAACCAGAGCTGGTAGCTGTTGGCGGTAATTTGGCAGCATCGGTTCGCCGAGATCAATTGACCCCGGTGACAAAAGGTATGGGGGTACTAACTTGCAATAGCAAATTTGTTGGTGGAACCCTATTTAGCGAAACGAGCGGCACCAGCTTTGCTGCACCATTTATAACCCATCTTGCTGGTCGCCTTCTGAATAACTACCCCACTGCATCTGCGAATTTATTGCGAGCCATGTTGGTCAATAATTCTAATTTACCTGCAGAGGTAAAACGCACTTTTACGCCTGATCTGCAATCGGCTTATAAGTCAGTTAATAAACGAGACCCAGCTCGTGATGTTGCAGGTTATGGGATTGTTGATGAAAGCGAGTTATTCCGATCGTCGCAAAACGTCGTGACTCTGATTGTTGAAGAGCAGCTCGCCAACAATGAACATCATTTTTATGAACTACCTCTACCACCTGAGTTTTTGAGGACACAAAGAGCAACCAGAGAAATCAGAGTAACTTTGGCGTATTGCCCTGCAGTGAGAACAACTAGGATAGATTATTTAGCGACCAAAATGCATTTTCGCTTAGTCAAAGATACGTCACTTGAATCTGTTCAGCGTTATTTCAATCATGAAACCCAAGGTGAAACTGAAACCCGCAATGACGATGCAACAACAAACAGAGATATCACAGCCGATTTAAGAAGCAGAGGTACAGTTCAGTCTTCTACATGGCGAATGAAGCAACGTCGACCAGATGAGAAATGGTTTGTAGTTGTCACTCGTCAGGATAGAGACTGGGCTGACGGAATGAGCTCAGTATTAGAAAGTTACGCACTGGTAGTGACTGCTACCGATCGTGAGAATGAGCATGCTGAGCTCTACACGCAAATAGTACAAAGAATAGAACTTCGCGCGCGCTCCAGAGTCTAACTTATATCTATTTTGATACTTTTGATGGTAATCCCCCCATTTTTAACGGGGGTAAGAAGTAGAGGTTAGGGCCATTTGGAACAACTTCTGTTTCGGGGTGATGCTACCCAAGCCCATATTCGGGCGATCATGATTTGTACTAGCTCAGACCTGATCTGACAGTTACCAGTTTTTTTGCAGGTGCCTGTCAGATTAGATTTGAGTCAGATTCTTTTCTGCCCAAACCTGTTTCCCATCCAGCAAAGTTTCAAGTGGCGTTCTGCCATTGCACATTTT
>JAUXVU010000005.1 GCA_030680295.1 Moraxellaceae bacterium | reverse complement strand
TGCCGCACTGACCCCTTCAGCCCAGCGTGCCAGTGGTTCATTGGATGACTTGCGACCTGATGCGACAGGTGCACTGAGCACTTGGTATTTTTATGACAATGCCGGTCGTCAAATTGGCAGTGTGGATGAGCAAGGGTTTGTGACGGAGAGTGTGTATAACGAAGCGACGAACACTCGTCAGAGCATTCGTTATGCCACGGCATATACATCGAGTATTACGACATCCACGACATTTGCCACTGTGCGTGCCGCTGTCGCTGCTGGGAATTCGCAGTCGTTAACGGTGGTGTTTGACGGCATGGGTCGTCTTTCATCACAAACCCAGCAAGACGGTACAGTGACTAGCTATGAATATGATGTCGCTGGTCGTTTAGTTAAAGAAACCGCCGCCTCGGGCACTACCGAGCGTCGTACCCTGACCAGCCGTTATAACGCCTTTGGTGAAGTGACCGGCCGCTTGCTGGGCGAAGCCTCAGCCTTGGTGGTGGCGGGTATGACGCCCGCACAAGTCGCGGCCATTTACGATCAGTTCGGTCTGACGTGGAGTTATGACGCGGCCGGCCGTCAGGTCAGTGTGAAGGATGCTTTTGGTAACCGAAGCGTTTCCTACTATGACGAAGCCGGTCGTTTAACCCATGTGGTGAATGCGCTGGGTGAAGTGAAAGAAAGCCTCTATAACGCTTTTGGTGAGGTGAGTGAGCGCACCGCCATCACCAATCGCTTGTCGGCGGCCAACATCAACTCACTCACTGGTGGTCTGCTCAACACCACCATGAAGAGCCTAGTGGTCGGGATTAAGAGTGTCGCCAATGATAATAAAACCACTTACAACTATGACCACCGAGGCTTGCTTACCTCTAGTGTAGATGCGATGGGCTGGCTCACCAGTTCAACCTATAGTGCCTTTGGCGAACTAGCCTCATTGACCCGTAGGATTTCGTCGAGTGTGACGGTCAGGGAGTCATATACTTACAATAAACGTGGAGAGCTGCTGACGCGTGCAGAGGATACGGCTGCCTTAAACCGCACCACATCGGCTACCTATGATGCCTTTGGTCGTGTGACCAGTCGCACCGATGGCCGTGGTCGAACAACCACCACCACCTATGACTTGAATGGCCGTCAAATCACGGTCACGGATCCGCTGAATCAAACCCGTGTCAGTCAATACGATGCCTGGGGTCGTGTGCTAACCGAGACCGATGCCCGCGGTCAGGTCACCAGCTATAGTTATAACGATATCACTCGTACCCTCGTCGTGAATCTGCCAGAAGGTGTGACACTGACCACGGTGCGTAACCGTCACGGTGAGGTGGTCTCCAGCACCAACGGTGAGTCGCGCACCACGCAACAGCAATACAATAAAGACGGTCAGCTAGTGGTCACGATTGATGCTAGAGGGCAGTCAGCCAGTCGAGCCTATGATCAAGCCGGTCGTTTGAGCAGTGTGACTGACGTACGCGGATTTACCACCACCTTTGCTTATGATGCAGCCAATCGGGTGGTCACTAAAACTGATGCCCTGGGCACGATCACCAGTTATGTCTTTGATGGTCAGGGTCGTCAAATCACGGTCACCGAAGCCGTGGGTAAGCCCGAGGCACGCCAAACGGATTATGCCTATGACCGTAAAGGCCAGTTGCTGACGGTCACTCGTGACCCGAACGGTCTGGCCCTGCGCACCACGTATGCCTATGACGGTATTGGCCGTCAGGTGCAGGTCAGTGAAGGGACTGTGGCTAGCCCCGACCAGCGCGTGGTGGCTTATACCTTTGACAAGTTAGGACGTCGCACGGCGGAGCAGATTGACCCAACGGGCCTGAACCTCACCACCCAGTATTTTTACAACGGCAATGATCAGGTCACTCGCACGATTGATGCGGCCGGCAATAGTACTTGGTACGTCTATGACAATGCCGGTCGTCTAACCGAGACCGTTGATGCCTTAGGTGCGGTCACCCGCAACACCTATGATGCCAATGGCAATGTGATCAGCACGCGCCGTTTTATTAATCCCGTGGTCACCACCAGCTTTGGTAATATCCTTTTCAGCGTGAACCCAACCGCCAATGCGGCGCTGGATCAGATTACTACGTATGCCTATGACAACCTCAATCGTCTGACCAACACCACCGATGCTTTAGGGCATGTCGAATCCTATACCTACGACAAAGCCGGCAACCGCATCACCCTGACCAACAAAAATGGCGCCACGTGGCATTACCGCTATGACGAGCTCAACCGGTTAAGCGAAGAAATTACACCGGCTATTCAGGTGTCATCCATTGCCACAAACGGTCAAGTGTCCACGCTGACGCGCATGCTCGTGACACGCATTGAGTATGATGCCGCTGGCAATGTGATCTCGCGCAGCGAAGGGCGCCAACGGGTGGGTCTGGGCTCACTGCCGTCTAGCGATAACCTGACACAGTCACGCACCACCACCTATGCCTATGATGCGGTTGGCCGTCAAACGCTGATTACCTCACCGGGCTGGTACAACAAAACCACCGGCGCCTATCAATTAGCCAGCAGTGGCACGACCAGCACCTTCCAAGTCACCACCGAGGTGACTTATGACGCCATTGGCAACGCGGTCCGCAATCGTGTGCGCATTAATAACACCGGCACGGTGGCTAATGATTTTATCGATAGCTACAAGACCTATGACAAGGCTGGTCGGGTGGTGCATGAGATTGATGCACTCAATGGCGTTACTACTTACAGTCACGATGCCGTAGATAATGTCCTGACCATTAAGCGTCATGCCAATGCGTTGAACTATGCGGTGCCAGCCAGTGGTTATTATGTGGCGAGTGACATTACCACCGCGCGCTTAGTGCCGGATGCGGCCAATGACCGCACCATGACTATGAGTTATGACACGGCGGGGCGTAAAACCTCGGTGCAGTTGGATATGGTGAACATCTACACCACCAGTTTGTCATCCCCCACACAGGGTGCACCCACCACACTTTATACCTACGATGCCATGGGGCGCGTGATTAAAGAGACGCAAGTGGTGCGGGATGCCAACGGTAGTACGCTACAGACGGGTGCTAGCCTTCACAGTTATTACGACAAGGTTGGTAACCAGATTGGCAGTGTGGATGCCTTAGGTTACTTCACTCGCAACACCTATGACGCACTGGGGCAATTGACTCGCAGTGTGGAGTACAACAACAAGCTCAGCACCTGGGGCACTGCCTTACCCGGCACACCGTCAGCGAATGCTAAAGATCGCAGCACGGCCTATGCCTATGACCGCTTAGGTCGCCTGACCACGGTTACCAAGGAGAATGTGACGGTCTGGCGTCATAACATCACCAGTGGGAATGCGTATACGGTAGCAGCATCAGTTCTGAATGCAGTCGAAATGACAGGCAACTTAGTGGTTGACCAACGAACCTACGACAAGGTGGGGAATATGCTCACGTTGCGTGATGGGGCGAATAACGTCACCACCATGGGTTATAACGCTGTAGGGCACATGACGAGCCTGATTGAGCCGGCACGGCTGGTAGCGATGGCCGATCCAATCAATTCGTTTGAAAATAATATTGCCTATGCGATATCAGCTTCACCGCAGACGGTGTACGCCTTAAATGCCTTTGGGCAAGTGATTAGTGAAACGCGTACGCCTGGAGCCTATCAAGCTGGGTGGACGAAAACTACCAAAACCCGTTATGACCAAGCAGGCCATGAGGTCGAGCATATTGATGCAGCGAATGCCAGCACGCATTACAAGGTGGATGCGGCAGGCCGTCGTATTGAGTCGAAACAGCAGGTCAGTGCGCAATTCGCCGCTTGGACCGGTAATACCGGATACAGCCACGAAATCCGCCAAACCTATGGGTACGACAAACTCGGTCAGCAACTGTTCACCCGAGACTACTACTCAAGCACAGCGTATAGCGGTCAGTCCGCTACCTATAACCGGTTTGGTGAGGTGAGTGCGGAGTTCTCGAACGGCGGGGCTAATACGGTGCAAAACACTGGGTATAGCTACGACCGAGCCGGTCGCGTCATCTTGCAACAAAATGCACAAGGCACCACTGCATTTGATTATGACATGGCCGGTCGGGTGACTCGCAGCACGCAGCAAGGTGATGGTACGGCAGCGGCACCAGATCGTGTTACTCGCACGGAATATGATGCCAGCGGTCGCGCGACACGACAGTATCAGCCGCAGTTTGTAGCCAGCACCACCACGAACCCACTCACCACCATCACGACGGCTGTCGTCACACCAACGATCACCCAAACCTATGACCGTTGGGGCAATGTGCTGAGCCGAATTGATCAGCGTGGTTATGTCACAACGTATACCTATGATCATGAGAATCGGGTACTCACCGAGACACTGCCGCAAACCAATATCTTGCGTGCCGATGGCACCAGCTACCGTGCCAGCTTAATTCAAGAGCGTCGTTACGACGCATTGGGTAATGTGTTGCACGAAGTGGACTGGGTCGGCCCGTATACGGGGATGTCCAGTAATACGCATTTGCGCACGCGCACCCATGCCTACAACGCGGTGGGTGAGTTAGTTCGTGACATTGATGCGCTAAATGTTTCCCGCCTCTACATGGTAGATGCCAGCGGTAATCGTGTGACCACACGCGATGCATTGGCGAAGATTAGCATTAATACCTATGACGCCATGGACCGCCAATTGACCCATGGCATGATGCTGAAAAACAGCAACAATGTGCTGGAGCATCGCGTTTTACAAACCAATAAATACGACCAAGCGGGTCGCAAATATGCTGAGATTAATGGTACCACCGAGGTGGAGGAAAGTTATGGTGCTGACCGTTATAACCAGATGACGGTGGGTACGGTGCGTTACAGCGTATATGACCAGCGTGGCAATGTGGTACATACGCGCAATGAGTCGAATGTGGAACGTACTTATTTGTTTGATGCGTATAACCGCAGGATTCGGGAAACGCATATTGGGGTAACCGCTGGACAGACCAACCGTTACATGACGTGGAGTTATGACAATAGTCAGTATGGTCGATTAAGTGCGCGCCGTGATTTTGATGGTCGTCAATATGCGTATACCTATAATGTTTATGGTCAGTTAGCGAAAGAGTCCTTAAATGATTGGGCAGGGCTAGACAAGACCTACGAGTATTACGATAACGGAATGCTTAAAAAAGTCACTGAGGGGTCGCACTCTTATGACCTCGGTGTGGTGGTATTGCAAGAAAAGCGTAGTAGTACCTACGTATATGACCGCGCGGGCAATCGTGTTCGTGAAATTGATGAAATACAAACTAACCGGCCAACCACACCAACCACCATTCGACAAAGCTCGACGGCAGAAACGCGTTATCGTTATGACGAGCAAGGTCGTTTGACTGGTATGTTTGTACCGAGTGGCAATAAGCACTTGGTGGGTATTGCGAACGGATCATATAACTACAATACAGCCGACTCAGGACGCATCAACACACTTACCTATGATTATGACGAGTTAGGCAACCGTCGCCGCACGGTCTTTAACACCACTAATCAAGACAATACCACTGTTAATAAAGAGCGTTGGTTCACCTACGACAAAGAAGATCGGATGTTGCAGGGTGATATGATCATGGAAGACGGCCAGCTGTTTTATTGGGCATACGCTAACGGCGAGACATCGGGCTATCATAATTATTACAATGCCGCTGGACAGGTGATATTTACATACCAGTTTAATAACTACGGCACCACAACATTGAATGGTGTGACATATCTCAATAGTCCGATTTATGAGCAGTTGTCATATGCCTACGATGATCAAAATCGTTTGATCAGCATTGATGCACGTTATAGAGCCAAAGAGGTGGTTAATGGTCAATTTATTGGGTGGTTTACACCAGATACAGTAAAGCAGACTACATTTACCGGTGGTGCAGTTGTCGCTAATACTTCAAAAATTCGGATGCGATCAACTTATGATAGTAATGGTAACTTACAAGCAAACTCCGTCCGAACCTATAAGCTAAATGGCACACTGGATAGCGTAAGTGATTCAACGTGGTTATATCGTGGTGATGGTAAGGCGGTGTATCAGTCATCCAGTGAACAAAAAGGTAGCGTGCTCACTACACAGAAGATTTTCTTCAATGATGTGGGTGATATTGATAGTCAAGGTAACCAGCTTAAGTACCGGATGGAGTACAAAAGT
>JAUXVU010000004.1 GCA_030680295.1 Moraxellaceae bacterium | reverse complement strand
ACTTTTGTACTCCATCCGGTACTTAAGCTGGTTACCTTGACTATCAATATCACCCACATCATTGAAGAAAATCTTCTGTGTAGTGAGCACGCTACCTTTTTGTTCACTGGATGACTGATACACCGCCTTACCATCACCACGGTACTGCCAGCTCTAGCTTTGGTTACAAATGGGCACAATCACTAACATTAGTGGATTAGCAACCATTCTGACCTCACCTTCATACTTTTATACAACCCAATAACAGCTAGTCGTCACATTTGGGACTCGGGTGAATAGCTGGATCCACACGAGAACGAGCAACCCCACGCGCCAGTAACCAAGTACGAACTTTATCACGGTAAGTAAATGCCTCTGAAGGTGCTAGCGTATTAGCCCGATAACTATTTCGTAGATAACACATAACAGTTCCATTCACACTATCTCTCACCTCAGGATTAGCACCATGCTCCAATAACCAATATACCGCGCGCCAGTCTCCTTGAATGCTAAAGGCAATAACTGCTGTCTCCCCCCCATCAACTCCCAAATTAACATCAGCCCCATACCTAATGAGCATCTCAGCACGTTGGAAGCGCTTCTCACCAAGGTTCCTTCTCTCTTGCAGCAACACCATAAGCGGTGTCTTATGAGGAATAGCTCTTAGTATCTTGTTCGGATCAGCCTTATAACGGATCAGCAACAACTCAAAAATATCATCATCCTTCAACGCTGATGCCACAGTGAGTGGCACCATACCGCGATTAGTACCTTTATTAGGATCAGCACCAGCCTTAAGCAGGGCCTCAACGCTTTCTAAGCTTTCAGCTACTGTCGCCCATAAAAGCAAGGTCACACTATCTAGGCCCCAAGGTGTTTTTGTTTCCTTGCTCTCATAATTAACATCAACACCTTGCTTAATAATATTTTCTAGAGCCAGCCGATCACTTTTCCTTGCCGCCCTAGCAGCATCCAAGTATAGCGGCTTTTCAAAGATGAGCTCTTCTGTAGGCATACCATTCCCCAACCCGACGCATCCAATCGACAATACTACTCCCAACATCACTGCACTGACTCGCACTATTCTTCCCTCCGTGTGTTGTTAACTAACATTCCACGCATGACGGAATCCATACCGTGCAAACCAAGTGGCTTAAAATTAAAGATATTATTGCGCTGAATCCAGTTCATCTGCTGGGCCTGATTATTAAACGCTTCAATAGTAATTTGACGACCAGCAGCATTCGGTAGAGATGCTGCAATTACATTTAATACAACAGCCGAAGCTCCCATTACCGGCGCCAACAATGCTAACGGTAATAAGCCGAAGCTCCCCCGCTCCTGTAAACTGGTCAACAGCTCATTCCGTACGCGATAGTTGCTAATGAGGCTTTCAGCTCGATCGATATTCCAAGCGCCATTTCGACTAGTAATAACCGCAGGATTTAAGCCAGCAGCATTAAAACTGACACCTCGAATACCAGTCATCATAGACGCGGCAGCAGTAAGGCCTCCGCCCAGTGAATGACCCGTGATATCCGTGAACTGATCACCAAGTAACACTTGTAGCCTCTGAGCCAATCTAATTGCCTGCTCATATTGTGGTGCACTAGGATCAAAGGCCTGAATATTTCCTTTTGGCCAATCCGGACCGTTGTCCGTACCACGAAAAGCCAGAACGTATGAATCCGTTCGCGTATCTCGGAACAGCTCAGCATAAAAACCGATACCCATGTCTTCAAAGTTTTCACGCCTAAGTCCGCGCAAATGCTCGGTATCATAGTCTGTGACACGTTGATAATATTCTGGCATTGAGTCGCGCAAACCTAACTCCGGCCTTTTAACATCCCTCAAATATGTAGCATTAGACAATGCCGCCATATCCTGAGCATGAGCAAGTTTTTCCGGCGTCATCGTCGGATCCTGTTTGAGCAACTCGATCAATGCCATTCGCTGATCTTCATTACTCCAAATTGGCTCGCCATTTACCCCTCTAAATTGCTCTAAACGTCTTTCAGCATCTGCTGTACGCACTTTATTGTGCTGCATTTCCCCCACGATAGAATTACCCAAGGCATTACCAAAGGCATCCGCCGTCACGCTCAATAGATCCAGTTTACCATGGCCGTTAATCGCAATCTGAGTCGTGGTTGTCACCACGTTACGGCCCAAGCTACGCAAAGTATTGCTTCCCACTGCAGACCACGAGAAGCCACCATCGATTGAACTATTGGAAAAACCACCCAGTTTGCCCGGCTCAGTGACACTGCCACTACCACCGAACCTCATGTCAAACATACCGCCGACAGCCGAAGCCACCACACTAGCCCAGCTGAACCCCTTCTGCACACCAACCGCATGCGCAATGCCCTGTCCAACTAAATTCTGTGCGATACTA
>JAUXVU010000015.1 GCA_030680295.1 Moraxellaceae bacterium | reverse complement strand
CCATAATGCCGCATCCATTATTATGCCGCACCGGTTTTGCTAACCCCTGTTGTTAGTGTTTTTCCGGTGCGGCTATTCGGCATAATTTATAGGTTTTCGAGGAAGCTGAGTAATTTGTCATCTGGTTTATATCGACCAAATTTTACGGACGGATTGGACATTTTCGCCAGCGCTTTTTCTTTTAGCGTCATGTCAGCGTGGATATAAACTTGTGTAGTTTCTATTGATTCATGACCGAGCCAAAGAGCAATCACAGCTTGATCTACGCCATGATGGAGCAAATCCATTGCCGTACTATGTCGCAGAATATGCGGGCTAATCCTTTTGCCGATCAGAGAAGAACAGGATCGGGATGCCGTTTTCATGTGCCGTTTTACCAAATGTTCAAGAGCATCCCGGCTCATTTTATCCCCGCGCATAGTTGGAAAAAGCGGATCGTGGTCAGAGCCGCATCGTTCCTTTAACCAGGTTTTCATTGCGCCAATAGTTTCGCGTCTTAGGGGTGTTGCCCGAAGCTTACGTCCTTTGCCTAAACAGCGCACATGTGCCCCTGTTTCAAGAACAATATCACAACATTGTAAATTTACAAGTTCAGATGCTCTTAATCCGGTCTGTAAAGCGATTGTAAGGACTGCATGATCGCGACGTCCGATCCATGTGGAGCAATCCGGTGCATTTAACAAAGCCTGCATTTCCAGGGCATCCAGGAACTCAACATTACGCTTAACATAGCGTTTGGAGGGCATACTCAGTATTCTCTGGCAATGAAGCATATAAGCTGGTTCATGAACTGCAACAAACCTGAAGAAAGACCGGATAGCTGCCAGCCGTGTATTCCGGCTTCTGGCCGCGTTTTTTCGGACGTTTTCAATATCGTCCAGGAATACTCCGATCATTTCAGCATCAAGATCATTAACACTCAGCATCGTTGGCGCTTTCCCAGTCTTCTCACCGGCAAATTTTAAAAGCAATCTGAATGTGTCACGATAACTGCTGATCGTATGAGGACTCGCTTCCATCTGTGTGTAAAGTTTGTCCGTAAAAAATTTCTGGACCAGTGCAGAAAGAGTCATGACGGTCATGGTTGCACCTCCTTCTCCATATAATTTTCCGCGCGCTGTGAAGCCAAGGCCAGCAATTCCGGAACGGCCTCAATGTACCAATAAGTAAAAGTGACTTTTCGATGCCCTAAATAATTGACCAGCTTGAGCATTTCCTGATCGATATTTTTGCCTTCCTTGTACCAGTTCATCATCACTTTAACCGCAAATGTATGCCGCAAATCATGAATGCGGGGACCAACTCCGTGTTTGTGGAAAGGTTGTTCTGTGCGCAGACCAATCATTTTACCAATAACTGCAAAGTTGTACCTGACAGCGCAATCGGTCAAACGAATGCCATCATCAGAAACAAAAAAAGGTTCAGGTTTATGCCCTAAAAGCCTGTCACGTTTTCTGGAATATTCTTTCAACTGGCTTTTTGTGCACTCTGTAACCGGTAATATCCGGTTATTCCCATTTTTACTGTAGGTCACCGAAATAATTCCATTTTGCAGGTCTACATCCCTGTCATTTAGAGAAATAGCTTCGCTGATCCGCAGTCCTGTTACAGCCACAAGCCCAAAGAATGCCGGATAGGTGATTGAACGAAAGCCATTTCCTGATGGCAGAAGACTGGCAACTTCAACTATGCACCGGATCTGATCATCGGTATAAATAAAAGGTCGTTTTCGTATCTGATGACCGGAGATTAAATTTTGAGGTGGAATTTCATGACGTGAGTCAATACAGTATAACCAGGATGCAAACAACCGGACCATTCCCAAACGTCTTGCCCATGTATTTTGGGATGCTTTACCAAAGAACTGTTTCCATTCCAAAAATAGATTAGTGGTAATGTGTATTTGGTTTTTCGATTCCAGAAAAGACACAAATTGTTTCAAAACACGCTCATCCGTATACAGATCATATCCGAGATTACGCCGTATTTTCAGATAACGCTGCAACTCCATTGAAAGGATCATAGCTGACCCCCTTCCTTCAAAGGCCAGGGCAGGGCAATAGTCCGCAGACCGTTAATATCCTGACGGGCATATATCAATGTAGTAGCGCGTGATCGATGCCGTAACGTGTTACTGATTTCTTCAAGGCTTGCACCTTTCTGCACCAGGTTGGTAGCAAGACTATGCCTGAGCATATTGAAGACCGAATATGGCGCAGGTGTTGGAATATTCGTTTTTTTCAATGCCTGATTAAGAATGTAATTCAAAACCGCAGCATCTTTAAAAGGCCTGTGTGGAATATGCCAGGTTACGAATAAATATCGACTTGTGCCTATCCGTTCATGCATGAGATAATCTGCTATGGCTTCTCCTATATCCTGTGGCAACGGCGTTTTATCGTGAAAACCACCTTTCCCACGAATATATATTTCTCCATTGCGCCAATCAATGTCATCCAATTGTATAGCAATGACTTCCGGCGATCGAAGTCCCAGACGTGCCATTAGTAAAACCATCGCATAGTTACGTTTTTTCCAACTGCAAGTGGATAGAGTACGCAAGGCTTCAAGTAATTCTTCAACATGGTCTGGCGTCAAATGATAAGGAATGCGCCGAGCACATTTCCGGGCAACACTTGGGATTCCAACTGCCAGGTTGGTCTCAATTTTCTCATATTGGAATAAAAACCGGAAAAAACTGCGCATACTACTTACGACTGTTAAATCCCGGAACGGTAGATTACGTACTGTCATGAATTGTAAAAAGTCAGCAATGTCAAGCCCCGTTATTTTTGACACTTCATCCGGACCTTCTCCGAATTTGAATTTAAGCAACCTATCCATAAAACTGCAGTATTTGTAGATAGTTTCATCAGCTAATCCACGCTGGCGGCTAAGATACGTTTGATACTCAGCCTTGAGTTTTTCCCTTGATTGGGTTTTTAATGTTTCCATAATTTACCTCCTGTTTTGGTTTAAAAAGAGGTAAAATTATGCCGAATGCCTACAAATGAGAAGTTTCGAAATCAATACTTTGTCAAGTCCATGCGACATAATAATGGATGCGGCATTATG
>JAUXVU010000014.1 GCA_030680295.1 Moraxellaceae bacterium | reverse complement strand
ATAACCCTTTGCTTCACCACCGTACAATTTTGCACAGGTCGTTGCGATCGCAGCAGTCAATGTGGTCTTGCCATGGTCAACGTGACCAATCGTGCCCACGTTCACGTGCGGCTTGTTACGTTCAAACTTTGCCTTTGCCATGACTTAACTCCAAATTGCGCCATATCACCAATAGAAACAGGCAGCCGCCCGTAAGCAGCTGCCATACAAAATATGGAGCTCATAACCGGATTCGAACCGGTGACCTCTTCCTTACCAAGGAAGTGCTCTACCGACTGAGCTATATGAGCAGAAACACTTCCAAAACCCCAGCACATGGAGCGGGTAGCGGGAATCGAACCCGCACCATCAGCTTGGAAGGCTGAGGTTCTACCACTAAACTATACCCGCCTACGAAAAACGTCCTGCGGCTTTATTCATCAACATCAAATTGGTGGTGGGAGAAGGATTCGAACCTTCGAAGCTTTCGCGTCAGATTTACAGTCTGATCCCTTTGACCGCTCGGGAATCCCACCATCTTTACACTTGTCTGCACTACTTAATGGTGCCGGCACCAGGAGTCGAACCCGGGACCTACTGATTACAAGTCAGTTGCTCTACCAGCTGAGCTATACCGGCATTACCCGACAAGGCCGCGAATTCTAGTGAATAACTTGCCCGGACACAAGTATATCAATCACTAAAACAACTCATTTGCACAACTTTCATCCAGTGCACTACTCGTGGAGCAAGGTGGATCAACTGGGATATCCGCAGAACTAACAACTTCAAAGCGTGGCGCTGTATTTATTTTCACCACATGTGTCTGCGACGACTCAGGCCACAGTATTTTTATGCCCAATAACGCCGCCAACAATGCACACGCCAGTGCTACACCTCGCATTGTACAAGCCTCTGAATTAAAGGAAATTTTGTCGCTGACATAAGTCCCAACAGAACCAACTCTTGTACGTATATTGCTTCAGGAATAAAAGGCATTAGTACTTTTGCATCCCCCCCCGTCAGGTAAAGCGTTACAGGTGCTTCCTGCTCCATATCACTTTTTACATGCCTAATAAGCGATATAACTGTCGCGAGAATGCCGTGACTGACGCAGTCTTGTGTATTTTGACCAATACGCACATCGCTCCATTCAGGCTTTCCCACTTGCACCTTATCCGTATGCTGACCAAGTGCAGCCACCTGCATGCTTAAGCCAGGCAAAATATAGCCCCCGAGATGATTGCCGTCCGCACTTAGCACATCAAGCGTAATGGCTGTACCTGCGTCAACGATAATGACAGGCTGTGCAGCTTGCCGAATGTTTTTAGCAGCCAGCGCAGCCAACCAACGATCTATGCCAAGTTGGCATGGATTTTCGTACTCACTGCATAACAAAGCTTCGTTATAAGATACAAACACGACTTCGTGCCGCATCAACAATAATGACTGCAAAAGCTGCTCTGTCGCCTCTTTCGTTCTTACAGAAGCGATAATCACACGCTTAATGTTGGCCTCTTGTTGTTGCAACCACATCAAAGCGGCTTGTGCATTAGAATCTGAAAATGAATCAACAATCTTGCCCGCAACAACTAGCCAGAACTTGCTGCGTGAGTTGCCAATATCAATAAAAAGCGTCATTTAGATAGCCTGAGTGTGACATCACCGGAGTGGCACGAAATTAAACCAGACGACGTCTTTATGAGTAATGAGCCCTCCAAACCAAGACCAGCTACTACACCATAATGCCACTCGCTGTTCATTTCGAATTTTACTTCTTGCTCCTGCCATGCAAATCGCTGCAACCATCGATCTCGCCATGCAGCAAGACCTAACGCTGGATAAGCACGAAATAAGCTTATGATTCGTTTGGCAATATCTGCCAATACTGCATGACGATCATATTCGCCCATGGATGAGAGGTCAGTAGCAGGTTGATCAAGCGAAGCCCTTTCAGCATCTGTAATGAGTTCATTAATGCCAATACCCACTACAACAAATGAAGGGCCATCATGCTGCGCCTCCATTTCCACCAAAATACCCGCCAACTTCACCCCATCCAACAAAATATCGTTTGGCCACTTTAAGCTAATGTTCAAACCATAAGCCTCTAGAGCCTCTGCCACTTCAACCCCAACTGCCAAAGTCAGTCCCAACCATGCCTGCGGCGCACTATCAGCAAACCACGACTGTGACCATGTCATTTGCCGCCCAGGCAAGCTCAGCCACGAACGACCTCTTCGCCCTCTGCCTGCCTGTTGAAAATCACTTACGACAAGCTCGCCCCGTCCAATTTCTCGCAGAGCATGCTTTATCAACCATTGATTCGTGGAATCAACTTCATCTAAAAGCTTTACGTCATAACTATCAGGCTCTGCAATTAAAGATTGTAGTTTTTTCTGCGACCACCACTGATAGCTATAGTCAAACTTATATCCGTGACTTGGTTTGGCACTAATCAACACACCGCGGCGGCGTAGCTGATCGATCTGCTTCGATATAGCTGACCGTGTGCAATCAAAGACCTGCGCCAAATGCTGGCCAGAAACATAATGATCGTGTGATAGCTGATTCAGCAGCGCTAGGCTCATAACACACCAATCTTGTTAAATTAAGCTCGCGATAGTAACCGAGTTAACGCATTTTTCTCAAACGCCGCGCAAACAAAAACCCCCCGCCGGGTCACGGCAGGGGGTCGTTGTATTAGGTGCTTGGCAATGTCCTACTTTCACATGGCTAATGCCACACTATCATCGGCGCTGAGTGGTTTCACTACTGAGTTCGGGAAGGGATCAG
>JAUXVU010000013.1 GCA_030680295.1 Moraxellaceae bacterium | reverse complement strand
ATAACCCTTTGCTTCACCACCGTACAATTTTGCACAGGTCGTTGCGATCGCAGCAGTCAATGTGGTCTTGCCATGGTCAACGTGACCAATCGTGCCCACGTTCACGTGCGGCTTGTTACGTTCAAACTTTGCCTTTGCCATTTTTAATATCCTCTATTTGAGAAGTTTGCTTGGGGCACTACGGCCCCGTTAATCATTCGCCCGATGCGCGTTTGGCAGCATATTTGCTGATAATCGCTTCGGCAACATTCTTTGGTGTTTCTGCGTACTTCGAAAACTCCATTGAGAATGTGGCACGGCCTTGTGACATAGAACGCATGTCAGTGGCGTAGCCAAACATATCTGCCAATGGAACTTCTGCGCGAATCGCTTTGCCACCGCCAGGCAAGTCATCCATGCCCTGAACCATGCCACGACGGCGGTTCAAGTCACCCATGATATCGCCCATGTAGTCTTCAGGTGTTTCCACCTCAACTTTCATGACTGGCTCGAGTAAAACTGGATCGGCAGCATTAAAGCCTTTCTTAAAGCCCATGCTGGCAGCAATTTTGAAAGCCATTTCGTTAGAGTCAACGTCATGATACGAACCGTCATAAAGCGTAGCTTTAATACCAACTACTGGGTAACCAGCCAATACGCCGTTAGCCATTTGCTCTTGAATACCTTTGTCGACTGCACCGAAGTATTCTTTCGGAACCGTACCACCAACAACTTCTTCAACGAACTCGTAATCTTTGTCAGCTTCCAAGCCATAGATTGGCGTCAAGCGCAGCAAGACGTGACCATATTGGCCGCGACCACCGGACTGACGCACAAACTTGCCTTCACACTCAACGGCTTTACGAATCGTTTCACGGTAGGCCACTTGTGGCTTACCAATATTCGCTTCAACGTTGAACTCACGACGCATACGATCAACAAGAATGTCTAAGTGAAGTTCACCCATACCAGAAATAATGGTTTGGCCAGACTCTTCGTCGGTACGTACGCGGAAAGATGGATCTTCCTTAGCAAGGCGACCCAAAGCGATAGACATTTTCTCTTGGTCGGCCTTCGTTTTTGGCTCAACAGCAACAGAAATAACCGGTTCCGGGAACTCCATACGCTCAAGTGTAATGACTTTATTTTCATCACACAGCGTGTCACCAGTGGTTACGTCTTTCATGCCAACCAAGGCAGCAATATCACCAGCACGGATTTCTGAAATTTCTTCACGCTGGTTAGCATGCATCTGCAGAATACGACCAATACGCTCTTTTTTACCTTTAACAGGATTCCAAACCGCATCGCCCGACTTCAGCACGCCTGAATAGCAGCGAACAAAGGTTAAGTTACCAACAAACTTGTCGTTCATAATTTTGAACGCAAGCGCTGAAAACGCTTCTTCATCAGCAGGCTTACGATGGCCTACAGATTCAGCCTTGTCGTCCAAGATACCTTCAACGTCAGCCACATCGCTAGGCGCTGGCAAGTAACGAATCACGGCATCCAACATCTTCTGCACGCCTTTGTTCTTAAAGGCAGTACCGCAGAGCATTGGGTGAATTTCACCAGCCAATGTACGCATACGAATAGCAGAATGGATTTGATCTTCGCTAAGATCACCATTCTCTAGGTATTCATTCATCAGCTCTTCAGAGGCTTCTGCAGCAGCTTCAATCATGTTTTCGCGCCATTTTTGGCAAACGTCTACAAGATCAGCTGGAATGTCGCGCTCTTCAAACTTCATACCTTGAGAGGCTTCATCCCAATAGATGGCCTTCATGGTGATCAAATCAACCACGCCTTCAAAGTTTTCTTCAGCACCAATTGGCACAACCAAAGGCACAGGATTACCACCCAAGCGCGCCTTCATCTGCTCAACTACACGGAAGAAGTTAGCACCAGTACGGTCCATTTTGTTAACAAATGCCAAACGAGGCACTTTGTACTTGTTAGCCTGACGCCACACAGTTTCTGACTGAGGCTGAACACCACCTACAGCACAATAAACCATGCAAGCACCATCAAGCACACGCATGGAACGCTCAACTTCAATGGTGAAGTCTACGTGGCCAGGGGTGTCAATAATGTTGATCTGGTGTTTTTCAAACTGATTCGCCATGCCAGACCAGAAGCAGGTGGTAGCAGCAGAAGTAATGGTAATACCACGCTCTTGCTCTTGCTCCATCCAGTCCATGGTGGCGGCGCCATCATGCACTTCACCGATTTTATGGTTTACACCGGTGTAGTACAGGATACGTTCAGTTGTCGTTGTTTTACCGGCGTCAATATGCGCCGAAATACCGATATTACGATACCGGTCAAGCGGGGTAACTCTAGCCACTGATTTGTCCTCAGGCCAAGATTAGAAACGGTAATGCGCGAATGCTTTGTTAGCTTCAGCCATGCGATGCACGTCTTCACGCTTCTTCACAGCTGCGCCCTTGCCTTCAGCGGCATCAAGCAGCTCACCGGCTAAACGTAACGCCATAGTTTTTTCTGAACGCTTACGTGCGCAATCTACCAACCAACGCATGGCTAGGGCTGTACGACGGGAGGGACGTACTTCCATAGGCACCTGATAGGTAGCACCGCCAACACGACGAGCTTTTACTTCAACCATGGGGCGAAGCTTATCCAGCGTCGCTTCGAAAAACTCAACAGGATCACCCTTGTTTTTCTCGGCCACACGCTCAAGCGCACGATAAACAATGTGCTCAGCGGTTGATTTTTTACCAGATTCCATCACCTGGTTAATGAACTTGGCCAGTGTTTGGCTACCGAACTTAGGATCCGGGAGAATTTCACGGGCTGCGACGACTCTTCTTCTTGGCATGACACTATGAACCTTTAATTAAACTTCAGGGAAATCTGGGACTTTTGCCCAGCCTTACTCGACCTAACTTACTTCTTAGGACGTTTTGCACCGTACTTCGAACGACCTTGCTCACGGCCTTTTACGCCGGCGCAGTCTAACGAACCACGGACGGTGTGATAACGCACACCCGGTAAATCTTTAACACGACCACCACGAATCAGAACAACACTGTGCTCTTGCAGGTTATGGCCTTCACCACCAATGTACGAACTCACTTCAAAACCTGAAGTCAGGCGAACACGGCACACTTTACGAAGCGCTGAGTTAGGCTTCTTTGGTGTAGTGGTGTAAACACGTGTACATACGCCACGACGCTGAGGGCAAGCCTTCAGTGCCGGCACTTTGGACTTTTCGACCAAAGATTCACGACCCTTACGGATCAATTGATTAGTTGTTGCCATGTTGGCTCTACTCTCCCGTATAAAAAACAACCGAAAACCACAAAGCGGTTTTCGGGGTGCGCATTCTATGAGCAGTGACGCTCCCCGTCAAGGAAGCGTCATCACCCATAGACATTACCCTTCGGAATTCAACGCTTCCGTTAGGGCTTGTTCAATATCCGCAGCACTTGGGCCTTTATCGACTGCCGCTGCCTCTAAGCGATCTTTACGACGCTGGGCATGGTAGGCAAAGCCAGTACCTGCTGGAATTAAGCGACCGACAACAACGTTTTCTTTCAGGCCGCGCAGGTCATCTTCCTTACCAGTAACGGCTGCTTCTGTCAGAACACGTGTTGTTTCTTGGAACGATGCGGCTGAAATAAACGATTCAGTCGACAACGATGCCTTAGTAATACCCATCAATGTACGTTGGAAACGTGCCGCAAACTTGTCTTGCTTGTTGGCAACTTCGTTTTCATCCAATACACGTGACAGATCAATCAGTTCGCCTTTAATGAAGCTGGTATCACCACCTTCAATAATTTCAACTTTACGCAACATTTGACGAATAATGACTTCGATGTGTTTATCGTTGATCTTCACGCCTTGTAAGCGATAAACGTCTTGTACTTCGTTGACGATATAAGTTGCCAACGCAGTCTCACCTTTCAGACGCAAGATATCGTGTGGGTTTTGTGGGCCATCTGAAATAACCTCACCACGTGACACACGCTCACCTTCGAACACGTTGATCTGACGCCACTTCGGAATCAGCTCTTCGTATACATCACTACCGTCGTCCGGCGTGATGATCAGGCGATTCTTGCCTTTAGTTTCTTTGCCGAAGCTAACGATACCGGACACTTCAGCCAAAATAGCAGGCTCTTTTGGACGACGCGCTTCAAACAAGTCAGCAACACGCGGCAGACCACCGGTGATGTCACGTGTTTTTGACGACTCTTGTGGAATACGGCCAATCACTTCACCGACACCAATCAAGGCCGCATCTTGCAGAGCAGTAATCGAGCCTGGTGGCAAGAAGTACTGTGCTGGCTGGTCAGTGCCTTCGATGTTAATGATCTGACCCTGTTCGTTCAACAAACGAATGGCTGGACGCAATTCTTTGCCAGCAGCTGGACGATCTTTAGGGTCAAGCACTTCGATATTGGTCAAACCTGTGAGTTCGTCGGTTTGGTGACGAACAGTGATGCCGTCTTCCATATCAACAAACTTAACGCGACCGGCTTGTTCAGTGATGATCGGGTGGGTGTGTGGATCCCATGTCGCCACAACCTGACCGCCCTTCACTGCTTCACGGTCGGCAACCGAAATCATCGCACCGTATGGCAGCTTATAACGCTCACGCTCACGACCATGGCTATCGGCAATACCGATTTCACCGGAACGCGATACCGCAACCAAGTTACCACCAGATTGTTGTACCAGCTTGATGTTGTGGAAACGCACCACACCATCATTACGCACAGCAACACTCGACACAGCAGAAGCACGGCTAGCAGCACCACCAATGTGGAAGGTACGCATGGTTAACTGTGTGCCTGGCTCACCAATTGACTGGGCGGCCATGACACCAATCGCTTCACCGATGTTGACACGATGACCACGCGCCAAGTCACGGCCATAGCACATCGAGCACACACCAAAACGCGTGTCACAGGTAATCACTGAACGCACACTGACTTCGTCAATGCCGGCCATTTCTAAACGGTCTACCCACTTCTCATCGAGCAGTGTGCCGGCAGCAGCAAACAAGGTTTCAGTGCCCGGCAAGAATACGTCTGAGGACAGCACGCGACCCAACACACGTTCGCGCAATGGCTCAACAATGTCACCACCCTCAATGAGCGGAGTCATCACAACACCATTGGTCGTGCCACAATCGTTTTCTGTCACCACCAAGTCTTGCGCTACGTCAACCAAGCGACGGGTCAAGTAACCGGAGTTTGCAGTCTTCAACGCGGTATCGGCCAAACCTTTACGGGCACCGTGGGTGGAGATGAAGTACTGAAGAACGGTTAGGCCTTCACGGAAGTTCGCCTTAATTGGCGTTTCAATGATCGAGCCATCTGGCTTAGCCATCAGACCACGCATACCAGCGAGCTGACGAATCTGTGCAGCAGAACCACGCGCACCGGAATCGGCCATGATGTAGATCGAGTTAAATGACTTCTGGCTTTCTTCAACGCCTTGTTTGTTGGTCACTTTTTCAGTCGACAAGTTGTCCATCATCGCCTTAGCAACTAATTCGTTAGTGCGCGACCAGATGTCAACAACCTTGTTATAACGCTCGCCCTTAGTAACCAAACCAGAACCGAATTGCGCTTCAATTTCGCGCACTTCTTCTTCGGCACTGTTAATAATGGTTTGCTTCTCGGCTGGAATAACCATGTCTTCCATACCGACCGATACACCAGAGTAGGTTGCTTGCGCAAAACCGAGGTACATCAATTGGTCAGCAAAAATGACTGTGTCTTTCAGACCCAAGATGCGGTAGCAGCTGTTTAGCAGACGTGAAATATTCTTTTTCGTCATGACTTGGTTGATCAAGTCAAACGGCAGGCCCTCAGGCACGATATTCCACAACAAGCAACGGCCTGGTGTTGTGTCGGCCAAGAACTTACGCTCAACACGTTCGCCGTCATCATTGATGGTGATTTCGCGAATACGTACTTGAATGCGCGTATGGACTTCTACTGCTTTGTTACCTAAAGCACGAGTAACTTCTTCGAAGTCGGCAAAGCGCATGCCTTCGCCTTTGCCATTGATGCGGTCACGGCTGATGTAGTACAGACCCAACACAACGTCCTGCGATGGCACGATGATTGGCTCACCGTTTGCTGGCGACAGAATGTTGTTAGTCGACATCATCAACGCACGAGCTTCTAACTGCGCTTCAATGGTCAATGGAACGTGGACAGCCATTTGGTCACCGTCGAAGTCGGCGTTAAATGCCGTACAAACGAGCGGGTGCAACTGGATTGCCTTACCTTCAATCAATACTGGTTCGAACGCTTGCAGACCCAAACGGTGAAGTGTTGGCGCACGGTTAAGCATAACGGGGTGTTCGCGAATGACGTCAGCGAGGATATCCCACACTTCCGAAGTTTCGCGCTCAACCATTTTCTTAGCGGCTTTAATCGTAGTCGCCAAGCCTTGAGCTTGTAACTTACCAAAGATGAATGGCTTGAATAACTCAAGTGCCATTTTCTTAGGCAGACCGCACTGGTGCAGACGCAGGGTTGGACCTACGGTAATTACCGAACGACCTGAGTAATCGACGCGCTTACCAAGCAAGTTCTGACGGAAGCGACCTTGCTTACCTTTAATCATGTCAGCCAAAGACTTCAACGGACGCTTGTTGGTACCGGTAATGGCACGACCGCGACGACCGTTGTCGAGCAAAGCGTCAACTGCTTCTTGCAGCATACGCTTTTCGTTACGAACGATGATGTCAGGCGCACTCAGATCTAACAGACGCTTCAAACGGTTGTTACGGTTGATCACGCGACGATACAGATCGTTCAAATCTGAGGTTGCAAAACGACCGCCATCGAGTGGTACCAATGGACGCAAATCGGGTGGTAGCACCGGCAGTACGGTCAGCACCATCCACTCTGGCTTGTTGCCTGAATGTAGGAAGGACTCAACCAGCTTTAAGCGCTTGGACAGCTTCTTCAGTTTTGTTTCAGAAGTTGTTGCAGGAATTTCTTCACGCAGACGAATGACTTCAGCAGCCAGGTCGATATCCGCTAACAACGCCTGTACAGCTTCGGCACCCATGCGGGCGTCAAACTCATCACCGAACTCTTCCAGTGCGGTGTAATACTCTTCATCGTTAAGCAACTGACCTTTTTCCAGCGTGGTCATGCCTGGATCAATCACGATGAAGCTTTCGAAATAAAGCACGCGCTCGATATCACGCAGGGTCATATCCAGCAGCAAACCAATGCGCGACGGCAATGATTTCAAGAACCAAATGTGCGCTGTTGGCGAAGCCAATTCAATGTGGCCCATGCGCTCACGACGCACTTTAGCCATAGTGACTTCAACACCACACTTTTCACAAATCACACCACGGAACTTCATGCGTTTGTATTTACCGCACAAGCATTCGTAGTCTTTGATTGGACCAAAGATTTTGGCGCAGAACAAACCTTCACGCTCAGGCTTGAAGGTACGGTAGTTAATGGTTTCTGGTTTTTTAACTTCACCAAAAGACCATGAACGAATCATGTCAGGCGAGGCAAGGCCGATACGGATGCGATCGAATTCTTCGACCACCTGACCCTGGTTGCGCAATTGGCTGAGCAGATCTTTCAAGGCATTTCTCCCAAAGCAACAAATCGGGGCGGGAAGGCACTATGCCAATCCCGCCGCATGTCAGGCTTATTCGTTGTCCAATTCCATATTGATACCGAGCGAGCGGATTTCTTTCACCAATACGTTGAAAGATTCCGGCATGCCTGGATCCATACGATGATCACCATCGACAATGTTTTTATAGACACGGGTACGGCCGTTCACATCGTCTGACTTCACTGTCAGCATTTCCTGCAAGGTGTACGCAGCACCATAAGCTTGCAATGCCCAACATTCCATCTCACCGAAACGCTGACCACCAAACTGGGCTTTACCGCCCAATGGCTGCTGTGTAACCAAGGAATACGAACCAGTCGAACGTGCGTGCATCTTGTCATCCACTAAGTGGTTGAGTTTGAGCATGTACATATAACCGACGGTAACCGGACGATCAAAACGCTCACCGGTACGACCATCAAACAGCCATTGCTGACCATTCTCATTAAGTCCGGCTAGTTTCAACAGTGCCTTAATTTCGTTTTCGTGCGCGCCGTCAAACACAGGAGTCGCAATCGGCACACCACCACGCAGGTTGCGAGACATCGCTAGCACTTCATCATCAGTCATGGATGACAAGTCTTCTTGCTGACCGCCCACACCGTTGTAAATCTGATCCAGATACTTACGCAGGTCAGCTACTTTGCGTTGCTCATCCAGCATCTCACCGATGCGAATGCCCAAGCCTTTAGCCGCCCAACCTAAGTGGGTTTCCAAGATCTGACCCACGTTCATACGCGAAGGAACACCTAACGGGTTCAAAACGATATCAACGGGCTCGCCATTTTCATCATGCGGCATGTCTTCAATTGGCATGATGATGGAAACAACACCTTTGTTACCGTGACGACCAGCCATCTTGTCGCCTGGCTGCATACGACGCTTAACCGCCAAGTAGACCTTAACGACTTTTTGCACGCCATGCGCCAAGTCATCACCGGTGCTGAGCTTGCGTTTTTTGTCTTCAAACTTAGCTTCGATTTCAGCTTCACGCTCCGCCAAGAATGTTTGAGCTTTTTCCAACTGATCGGCTACTGCCTCATCTGCTGGACGCAGTTCAAACCACTTCTCTAAGCTCAGTTCAGCCAATACCGCTTCGGTCAGTTCCGCACCTTTTTTCAGGCCGGCACCGCCGTTCACTTTTTGGCCTAACAAGGCATCACGCAGACGCGATGTAGTGGCCTCAGTGAAAATACGCAGCTCTTCTTTTAAGTCTTTACGGTAGGCATCGAGCTGTTGCTTTTCGATGGCCTTAGCACGTGGATCTTTTTCGATGCCGTCGCGAGTAAACACTTGCACGTCAATAACAGTACCTTTGGTACCTGATGGCACACGCAGGGATGAGTCTTTAACGTCTGACGCTTTTTCACCGAAAATAGCGCGCAACAGTTTTTCTTCTGGTGACAGTTGTGTCTCACCTTTTGGTGTGACCTTACCGACCAAAATGTCGCCAGCATTGACTTCAGCACCGATATAAACAATACCGGACTCATCCAACTTCGACAGTGCAGCCTCGCCCACGTTTGGAATGTCAGAAGTAATTTCTTCTGCACCTAGCTTGGTGTCACGAGCAATACACGACAGCTCTTGAATGTGAATCGATGTGAAGCGATCTTCTTGAACAACACGCTCAGATAACAAAATCGAGTCTTCGAAGTTGTAACCATTCCATGGCATAAACGCCACGCGCATGTTTTGACCCAAGGCCAACTCGCCCAAATCTACTGATGGGCCATCGGCCAAGGTATCGCCACGCTCAATCACATCACCTACTTTCACCAGCGCACGCTGGTTAATGCAGGTGTTTTGGTTAGAGCGGGTGTACTTGGTCAAGTTATAGATGTCAGCACCGGCTTCACCAATGATGACTTCGTCATTTTTAACACGAACAACAATTCGGCTGGCATCGACATAATCAACCACACCACCGCGCTTAGCCATAATGCACACGCCAGAATCACGTGCTACATAACGCTCCATGCCAGTACCCACCAGCGGCTTATCAGCGCGCAGTGTTGGTACAGCCTGACGCTGCATGTTTGAACCCATCAGAGCACGGTTAGCATCGTCGTGCTCAAGGAACGGAATCAGCGATGCCGCTACCGAAACCACCTGACGTGGCGACACGTCCATATAGGTGACTTTTTCAGGCGCCATCACAGTGAATTCGTTCTTGTGACGAACAGCAACGAGGTCATCAACCAAGCTACCACCGGTATCAACTGCAGAGTCAGCCTGCGCAATAACTTCTTCAGACTCTTCGATCGCCGATAAATACACGTAGTCATCGGTTACCTTGCCGTCAATAACTTTACGGTATGGTGATTCCAAGAAACCGTAATGGTTAGTACGAGCAAAGCTGGCCAACGAATTGATCAGACCAATGTTTGGACCTTCTGGTGTTTCAATTGGACAAACACGACCGTAATGCGTTGGGTGAACGTCACGCACTTCGAAGCCTGCGCGTTCACGTGTCAAACCACCTGGGCCTAAAGCAGAAACACGACGCTTGTGCGTAATCTCTGATAGCGGGTTGTTTTGGTCCATAAACTGCGACAGCTGCGATGAACCAAAGAACTCTTTGATCGCCGCAGAAACAGGCTTAGCGTTGATCAAATCCTGCGGCATCAGATTGTCTGACTCCGCCATGGACAAGCGCTCTTTAACAGCACGCTCAACACGAACCAAGCCTACGCGGAATTGGTTTTCGGTCATTTCACCAACACAGCGAATACGACGGTTACCGAGGTGGTCGATATCATCGACTTCGCCCTGACCGTTACGGATATTAATCAGACCTTTTAATACGTCGACAATATCTTCGCGTGACAGTACACCAGCGCCCTCATCACCACCGCGACCTAAGCGACGGTTAAACTTCATACGGCCGACGCCGGACAAGTCATAACGCTCTGGTGAGAAGAACAGATTTTTAAACAGATTTTCTGCTGCGTCTTTGGTTGGTGGCTCACCAGGACGCATCATGCGATAAATTTCAACCAATGCTTCCAGTTCAGAACGCGTTGAGTCTGAACGCAAGGTATCGGAAACAAATGGGCCGCGATCTAAGTCATTGGTATACAGAACGGCAAAAGACTTGATGCCTGCCTGCACAATCTTTTTCATCACGTCATCAGTGATGATGCTGTTGCATTCAGCAATAACTTCACCAGTATCCGCATTTACCATGTCACGGCTAAGTACTTTGCCGAACAGGTATTCTGCTGGAATATCCAAGTGCGTTAAGCCAGCTTTTTCAATGTCACGGATATGGCGTGCAGTAATACGACGACCGGCTTCTACGATCACTTTATTTTTAATCGTAATGTCAAAACCAGCAGTTTCACCACGCAGACGCTCGGCAACCAAATCCATCTTAAAGCCGTCATTTTCTACATAGACAGTGGTTGTCTCGTAGAACATGTCGATGATTTCTTCGGCGTTATAACCCAAAGCGCGCAACAAAATTGTCGCTGGCAATTTACGACGACGGTCAATACGAGCAAACACGAGGTCTTTTGGATCGAACTCAAAGTCCAACCATGAACCGCGGTAAGGAATAATGCGCGCGTTATATAGCAGCTTGCCCGATGAGTGTGTTTTACCCTTATCGTGGTCAAAGAAAACGCCAGGCGAACGATGCAACTGAGAAACGATGACACGCTCAGTACCATTAATGATAAAAGTACCGTTTTCAGTCATTAGAGGCATTTCGCCCATATAGACTTCTTGCTCACGGATATCTTTAATGGTTTTTACGGATGATTCACGATCATAAATGATCAGACGAATTTTAACGCGCAACGGTGCCGCGTAAGTCACACCACGCAAAGTACATTCACGGGTATCAAACATTGGCGTGCCAAGGTTGTATTCCACAAACTCAAGCGCCGCATTGCCTGAATAGCTAACAATAGGGAATACGGAGCGGAATGCCGCTTGTAGACCTAAATCTTCACGCTGCTTTGGCAGCTTACCGTCCTGCAGGAAACTCCGATACGAGTCCACCTGAATGGCCAGAAGGTAAGGAACATCCATTAGTGCCGGGAGCTTACCGAAATTCTTCCGGATGCGTTTCTTCTCTGTATATGAGTATGCCATCTGGGTCCTCAACTATGCTTGTGCCTCGTTAATAAGGCGCCGCTTCTAAATCAAAGCGACGGCCTCAGGAGCCATTACAGTCCCCCTGAGGCCGGCGCTCTGCCAAACCGATGTCGGTTTGTCATAACGGAAAAAGGCCGGAGGCTTTTTCAGCCTCCAGCCATGCTGCGAACTGGCTAAATGCAGTGCCGCATCGTCAAGTAATTTCTTACTTAACTTCGACAGTTGCGCCAGCTTCTTCCAGCTTCTTCTTCATCGTTTCAGCTTCGTCTTTGCTTACAGCTTCTTTAACAGCCTTAGGCGCAGCTTCAACGAGGTCTTTCGCTTCTTTCAAGCCGAGGCCTGTCAGTTCACGAACAGCTTTAATTACTGCAACTTTGTTCGCGCCAAAGCTGGCCAGAACAACGTTAAACTCGGTTTGCTCTTCGGCAGCAGCAGCGCCAGCGCCAGGAGCGGCAGCAACAGCAACAGCAGCAGCAGAAACACCAAATTTCTCTTCGATTGCAGAAATTAGGTCAACCAATTCCATTACTGTCATGTCAGCAACGGCGTTCAGAATATCATCTTTGGACAATGCCATTTTCAAAACTCCCAATGGGTTTCAACGTGTTTAATTTCAAGCGGCGATTAAGCGGCTTCTTTCTGTTCCTTGACCGACGTCATCAGTCGGGCGAACTTGGAGATCGGAGCTTGCAGCACGGATGCCAGCATGGTCAGAGCTTGTTCGCGGTTTGGCAGCTTCGCCACCACATCGATATCCGATGCGCCGTAGAGTTTGCCGTCAATAGAAAGTGCCTTAACCGAAAGTGGCGCCTTTGCATTGTCTTTGAGGAAGTCTTGGAAAATACGGGCAGCAGCACCCATATCATTTTCAGACAACGACAAGGCAATGATTGTTGGACCAACTAATGCATCATTCAGTACTGAAAATTGCGTACCTTCAAACGCACGACGAGCCAACGTGTTACGAACCACACGCAGGTATACGTCTTGCTCACGGGCCTTAGTGCGCAGTTGTGTTAACTGACCCACTGTAAGACCGCGATAGTCGGCAACAACTGCTGCGAAAGCACCTGAAGCAGCCTTATTGACTGCTCCAACGATCTCTTTTTTATCTTCGAGTCGCAGAGTCACTGTAACCTCCTTACCTATGAATGACCGGCGTCAAAAACGCCGACCCCATTTGCAGCTTTCGCTGCTCGCGGGGGTCACAGTGCCTAAACACTTGAAACCACACCGCGTCTGCCCAGGCTGATGTTTTAAGCCGCACAACACATGTTGCTTGGCGCCTGTGGTCTTTGACGCTCGTCTTACGACGACTTCAAAGTCCTGTGTGGCCGGTTTACCCGGCCAAAATCATACCGCCAGTGTCGACAAATCGATGGTTAAGCCAGGACCCATAGTGGTCGACAGCGTTACCTTCTTTAAGTACACACCTTTGCTAGTAGCAGGCTTGGCTTTTTTCAAGTCAGCAACCAAAGCTTCAACGTTTTGTTGAATCGCTTCAGCAGTAAAGCCCATTTGACCCACTGGCGTGTGGATGATGCCGCCTTTGTCTACGCGATAACGAACCTGACCGCCTTTAGCATTTTTAACTGCTGTGGCAACGTCTGGCGTTACTGTGCCGACTTTTGGGTTAGGCATTAAGCCACGTGGACCCAAGATGGTGCCGAGCTTACCAACAACGCGCATGGCGTCTGGCGAGGCGATCACAACATCAAAGTCCAAGTTACCGGCCTGAATTGATTCAGCCAGATCATCAAAACCAACAATGTCTGCACCAGCAGCTTTGGCCGCTTCAGCATTCGCGCCCTGTGCAAACACGGCAACACGAACGGTTTTACCTGTGCCAGCTGGCAATACTGATGCGCCGCGGACAACTTGGTCTGACTTACGTGGATCAATACCCAAGTTGACAGCAACATCGATAGATTCTTTGAATTTTGCTGGTGGCAATTCAGCCAACAACGAAACAGCTTCTTCGATTGTGTAGAGCTTGCCTGGTACCAATTTGGCTTTAATGGCTGCTTGACGCTTACTTAACTTAGCCATAATCAGACTCCTTCTACATCGAGGCCCATGGAACGGGCAGATCCAGCGATGGTACGCACAGCTGCGTCCATGTCAGAAGCGGTCAAGTCAGGCTGCTTAATTGTCGCAATTTCTTCCAACTGAGCGCGTGTAACCTTACCCACTTTCTGAGTATTTGGACGCGGTGAGCCACTCTTCAAGCCAGCTGCTTTTTTCAGCAAATAGCTTGCAGGAGGTGTCTTCATCACAAACGTGAAGGAGCGATCAGAGTACACAGTGATCACAACTGGAATTGGCTGACCCACTTCCATTTTTTGTGTCGCTGCGTTGAATGCCTTACAGAATTCCATGATGTTCACACCTTTTTGACCCAGTGCTGGACCAATAGGTGGAGATGGATTTGCCTTGCCTGCAGGAACCTGCAGCTTAATATAGGCATCAATCTTCTTTGCCATTTTCTACTCCATGGGTACAAGCGCCTTACGGCTCCCCGTCAAAATGATGCTTACGCACCGAAACTTAAACTTTTTCGACTTGACCAAACTCAAGATCAACCGGCGTGGAACGGCCAAAAATCATTACGGCAACACGCAGACGATTTTTGTCGTAGTTCACTTCTTCTACCGTGCCATTAAAGTCAGCAAATGGACCATCGTTAACACGAACCATTTCACCCGGCTCAAACAGCGTCTTAGGACGAGGCGCATCTTGTGGTGCACGCACACGATTTAAAATAATGTCAGCTTCACGATCCGAAATTGGTGCAGGATTATCTGCTTTACCACCAATAAAGCCCATGACTTTTGGACACTCTTTTACCAAGTGCCAGCTAGCGTCATTCATTTCCATTTGCACTAAGACATAACCAGGAAAGAATTTACGTTCAGTTTTACGCTTGACGCCGTTTTTCATTTCGACAACTTCTTCGGTCGGCACCAAAATGTCACCAAACAAGTCTTCCATGGCAGCCAAGCGAATACGCTCAATTAACGAGCGCATGACTTGCTTCTCAAAGCCAGAATAGGCGTGCACTACATACCAACGCTTGCTCATATCGCCTCCGTTAACCGATGACGGCCGAAATGGCAAAGCCAAACAGCGAATCCATTGCCCACAAAATCAGGGATGTAATAACCACAACAACCAATACAATCAAAGTGGTTTGCCATGTTTCTTCTTTTGTTGGCCAAACAACTTTACGCAGCTCAATGCGAGAAGCACCAAACAGGTCTAGGAACGCTCGACCCTGCGCTGTAATCAGCACCAAAGTCAGCGCAACGATACCGAGACCAACCATGATCAAGCCACGGAAAGCTAGCGCCATGTCGGGGAACACACGCCCAACCATAGTGGCTGCAATCAGTAACGCTACGGCAACAACCCACTTAGCAGTATTCGCTGGGTCTCTTACTGTTTCTTCCGATGTCGACATAAATCAGACTCTCAGACACGACAAAAACGCGTTTCCGCGCTTAAAAATGGCAGGCCAGGAGGGACTCGAACCCCCAACACCCGGTTTTGGAGACCGGTGCTCTACCAATTGAACTACTGGCCTAGAGCGCCTCGACCCGTGAGCCGAGGCAATCAACACATCTACTTAAGCGTAAATCTTAGAAACAACACCCGCACCAACCGTACGGCCGCCTTCACGGATAGCGAAGCGTAAGCCTTCTTCCATCGCGATTGGGGCGATCAGTTCTGCATTGATCTTGATGTTGTCGCCTGGCATAACCATCTCAACGCCTTCTGGCAGTTCAATGGCGCCGGTTACGTCCGTTGTACGGAAGTAGAACTGTGGACGGTAGCCTTTGAAGAATGGGGTATGACGACCACCTTCTTCTTTTGACAACACATACACTTCAGCTTCGAACTTAGTGTGTGGCTTGATGGTGCCTGGCTTAGCCAATACTTGGCCGCGCTGTACGTCTTCACGCTTAGTACCACGCAACAACACACCACAGTTCTCGCCTGCACGACCTTCGTCGAGCAATTTGCGGAACATTTCAACACCAGTACAGGTGGTCTTAACGGTGTCTTTCAGGCCGATGATTTCAACT
>JAUXVU010000034.1 GCA_030680295.1 Moraxellaceae bacterium | reverse complement strand
GAAACATATCGCTGGATGGCACCAAAATCAAGGCCAATGCATCAAAGCACAAAGCGCTATCGCATGGACACATTGAGAAGCTGGAAGCACAGTTACGCGAAGAAGTTCAGTTTTTGTTGAACAAAGCAGAGCAAACCGATGAGCAGGAATCTGAACATGATTTTGACTTACCGGCTGAAATCGCACGTCGCGAACAACGTCTTGAAGCCCTGGCTGCTGCGAAAGCCAAAATAGCCGAGCGCGTCCAGGCGCGTGATCAACAAGCACAGAAAGATTATGAGGAAAAAATTGCCCGCCGGGAAGCACAACAAAAAGCGGGACAAAAACCACGCGGGCGGGAACCCAAAGCACCGGAAACTGGCCCTAGCGCCCAAGAACAAATCAATCTGACCGATGAACAATCACGTATCATGCCCCGTGGGGATGGTTTCAGACAAGGCTATAACGGGCAGGCGGCCGTCGATGTCGAGAGCATGCTCATTATCGCCACCGGCCTGACCACGGAAACCAATGACAAGCAACGCATCAAACCGATGCTCGAAGCATTGAGCAAGCTGGAAAACCGGTTCGGCAAAGCGGATACTTTGCTCGCCGATAATGGTTATTTTAGCCAAAACAACGTTAATGCCTGTACTGAACATGGCATCACTCCACTCATTGCGCTGGGACGTGAAACCCATCATCTGCCCATAGCACAGCGGCTGCAACCGGATGCCCCCGAACCTCAGACGGACGATCCTTTGGTTATGATGACGTACCAACTCAAAACACCGTCAGGACGCGAACTTTACGGTAGACGCAAATGCACTGTCGAACCTGTGTTTGGCATTATCAAACAGGTATTGGGCTTTCGCCAGTTCCTGATGCGAGGGATTCAAGCAGTAGCGGGCGAGTGGAAGCTGGTTGCTATGGCTTATAACTTCAAACGGATGTATGCAATGGCAACAGGATAAGTAAAAACCCCCGGAAAAATCCAAAGAACCTTTGTCCTGACGAGAATTAAGCTTAAAAATAAAGATAAAGAAGCATTCGGTTTTACTTGGAAGCGCCGCGAGAAACTTACAGCGGCGAAAAATGAAGTTCGTTATTAATATGTACCTTGCTATTTGACCTGCCCGACAGACTCCTAGGAACTTGAATTTTTAGAGATGCCCTAAAGTCGAGGTGTCGAATTTGATCCAAGCGTTACAAAACGAACTCAAGCTGCTGGAAGGGAAGAATCAGGCGCTGACGCTGGAACTGGCCCATTTGCGCCGCATTCGCTTCGGCGCGAAGAGCGAAGCACTGTCGCAGCCACAGCTGAGTTTGTTCGAAGAAGACTGGCAAACCGATGTTTCGGCCATTGAGGCAGAAATCGAGCAACTGCCGCTAGCGGCTTTGCAGAAGCCTAAGCGTGCACGCGCTGGGTGCCAGCCGTTGCCGGATCACCTGCCACGCATCGAAAACCGCCGAATTCTTTGTGTACCGCCACATCCGTCCGCAATATGCCTGCCGGGCATGCGAAATCGTGGTCGCGGAACCGGTGCCGCCTGCGGTGATCGACGGCAGTATGGCAACACCCGGACTACTTGCCTGGATCGTCGCGGCCAAATACCTCGATCACCTGCCGCTGTATCGCATCGCACAAATCGCTGCCCGGGAAGAGGTCACTTTATCGCTTTCCACGTTGGCGGAATGGGTTGGACGCGTAGGCGTGGCACTGCAACCGCTGGCGGACCGGCTGATCTGGCACTTACTGCAGGGCCGCGTGTTACACGCCGACGAGAGTGTGCCACGAAGGCGCAAGGGGAAAACATCCCCAAGCAGCTATGCTGCACAAGAGATGAGGGTAGGCCCCTCGGAGTCGCCGTACAGGCGGGGGCTTCAAACCACCTACTGCTGCTGCGCTTAAGAGGCGTG
>JAUXVU010000035.1 GCA_030680295.1 Moraxellaceae bacterium | reverse complement strand
AATAGTGAGTCTGCATGAGCCAGCCGTTGGGCAACTATTGCCATAGCGTGTAGAGGTGATGTTTTGTGAGCTTTCTGCGTTGATGACAGCGTTGATGGAAAGGCGCGGATCGCTCATATAGGTAAAGTCATCAATTGTGGTTGATGGTGTGCCTGCGTTACAGCTGGCATTTAAACTGCTGGTGAGTCTGAAATGGTCTGGTCTGAAACGACCAATATCCGCAAAACTATTGCTCCATATCTCACAGCCGTATTTACCACCCACGGCGGTATTAGAACCACTCCCGGCAATGCAGTCGGAGCTTTGGTCTATGCTGGTAAAGCTATCATCTATAACTGCGCTTTGCACAACGCTGGGCGAAATTGAGCCTGCATTAAAGTTTAAAAAGCCTACATCGTGGTAACGTAAACTCATGGCTGATGCAGCAGGTGCGCCAGTTGCAGATGGAAAACCATTGTTGCTTGAATCGGTTACTACTGTATTAGCAACATCTGCCAGTGTGAGCATGCCTGTGCCGATAGCACTTTGCGCGCCACCGGCTGTATTAGCCGCCATAGCCTTGGTAGGCAATAGTCTAGGCGTTCCATTGTAGCCAGCAACACCTGCAGTAGCTGTGAGCGAGAAATTAGCCCCGGCGATGACAGGTGAGCCTCCAAGCCCGCTTTGCGTAAGCGTAAAGCTTTGCGGCCGCACAGCAAAGGTATCTGAAGAACAGCCATACACGATAGGGGTTAAATTGTTATCTCTCACGCGGCAACGTAACTTGCGGTAAGCATTTGCAATATTGAAGTTAGTCGCCAGCGTTTTTCGTCCAAGGTCTGTAGTGCTAAAGATAATCGTCTGGCTGGCTATGGGCAATGTATAGGCGTTGCACGCGGGTTGCGGGCTTGCGCTGTCATCAAATAACTCAACCGTAACATTTGACGCAGCTGTATAAGTGGTGGATTGTACGCCAGCAGCTTGTAGGGCAACTACATCGAACTTGAAGTTAGTGCCAGTGAGCTCGGTATATAGCGGGTTACGTGCAGATGGTGTGCTGGTTAAATTGTTATACGTCACGCCCGTTTCCAGACATTCGAAATCTTTCACACATGGGTTATTACTCACTACATAAGCGCAGCTTGCCGTACCTGTGGTCGAGTTCCAGCATTTAGTGCCATTAAGTGGTACTGAAGACAAGCCTGTTGTCCCTAATACATAAGTGCCTCCTGGCGCTGAACCAAGTAGTGACACTGTAGCAGTCGGCGCGCTTGAGCCCAGTGTGAATGTTGCAGGCGTTTTAGTTACCGTGGGTGTGGTTGGTGTATTGGTAATGCTGCCAGTTAGTGTACCTGTATTCACGATATTTGCAGCAGGGCAGGGTACCGTTGCGGATGTACAGGCTAATACAGTCACGTCGGTAGCACACAAGTTAGTTGTGCCTGGATGCCTGATTTCCAGGTGATCATAAGGTGGTACGTTGGGTGAACCCACTACAAAGTCATAGCTGAATGTATAAGTGCCAGGTGCGGTAAAGTTATATTGAATACCAATGCCGGTATCTTGATAAGCGGTAGAAATGGTATTGCTCATGTTAGCACTTTGTAATACAGAGCAATTGGTGCCGCCATTCACCCAAAAACTACTCCAGACAGAAGCGCAATAATTTGAAAAAGATAAACCGCTGCGCTCACGAAATGATTCAACCACTGAAACTCCTGCCGGAATACTAGTACTGGATGGGCAACTAGTGCCAGAGGCTGGCGGGTAAGTGCCAATGACTTGTTTACCATTACTATCGGTATAGCGTACACCGCTACCGTTGTCGCTGCCACCCAAAAAAGTGTCGAACGCATGATAGTAACGCACAGGATTGGTAACACTCACGGCATAAGTGGGTGGAATCACCAACGTCACTTCAGCGGTTAAAAAATCCAGAGGTGTGGTGTATTTCCATACTACGGACACTTGCGGGCCTGCGTTAATACCGAAATTACCTGTGGCTATTTGCTGTACGCCGCTGGAAGAAGGATTGGCTGGCGATGTGGCTGTAATAGTGAAGGTGTTATACATACCACCTGTTGGGTTGAAAGTTGTAACATTATGGCTTGGGCCATAAATCAACCCATTAGCGCGTAAAAATATGCCGTTATCTAAGCTGGTGCTTGGCGGCACTACTGTGGGCGCGTAGACTTGGCCCGTATTATTCAGTCTTCTTACCTGAATTTTAGTGGTATCTTCAATGTAAAAATGTAAGCCGTCTGTAGCCGAAGTGCCGCCAGTACTATTAAATTCAATCAGTGCGGCATTTGCTGTGCTGATACCAAGCGCAAAAAATAGCGTAGGCAATAAAGCCAAACTGCTAGAAGCCAGCGATAAAAACGGCCTTAACATGGTTTGCCAAACCTCGCTTCTAATTCATTGATATGTAATGTTTCAGTGTTCAAACTGAATTCCTAGACTATTTATAACAGACTAGGTCATTA
>JAUXVU010000032.1 GCA_030680295.1 Moraxellaceae bacterium | reverse complement strand
TGTGAATTCAACTGGTAAGTGCAACAGATGAATGACAGAACACCTCAAAGGGTGTTTTGAAACGAAGGGTTTTTCGTGGTCTGAAATTCAGCCTTGCCATAGCCTGTTCAATCTCTTTCTTGGAAACTGATTGGAAGTCAGATTTCTTTGGAAAATATTGTCGGAGCAAACCATTCGTGTTCTCATTAGTGCCGCGCTCCCAAGCGGCATAGGGATGTGCAAAGTAGAATTTGAGTTCGAGCATCTGAGCGATTTGTTCGTGGTCAGCAAATTCTTTCCCATGATCGGAGGTCAAGGTGTGCACCTTGTTCTTGACCGGTAATAACATTCGACAGACTTGCTTGCGAACGGCTTGTGCCGTTCGCCGTTTCACCTTTGCGAGCAGGGTGAAACGGGACTTGCGCTCGGTGAGCGTCACCATGGCTTGCTTATGTTTCCTGCCGATGATCGTATCCACTTCCCAGTCCCCTAAGCGTTTTCTGGCATTGACGCTGGCTGGACGCTCTTCGATACTGCGGCAATTGGGCAATTGGCCCCGTCGATCATACTTTCCGTAGCGTTTGCGGCGTTTCTTCTGGCAGCGCAGATGCTGATACAAATCGCCGCCTGCCTGCTTATCCACCAGAATATGTTGATAGATCCACTCATGACTGATACAAATACCTTGTTCCTTTTTCAGCCTGCCAGAGATTTGTTCAGGACTCCAATCCTGTCTCAGCAACTTCTCTACCACTACCCAAACTTTGGCAGTGATCCTGGGGGTGGCTTTCAGTCTGCGTCCCAACGCCAGTTCATGTGCCTGTTGCGGACGGTAGCCACGTTTGCCTTGATTGCGTTTCAATTCGCGGCTCACACTGGACTTATGAACACCAATCACGGTTGCAATCTCCGAAAACGAATGCTTGGTTTTCCGAAGCGCATAAATCTGGTATCGTTGTTCCTGGGTAAGCTGCCAGTAGGTTCTCATAGTGCTCCTTTGACTTGGTCGTCTGAGAAGCATTATCCTACTCCAGCTTACCTCTCAGCAACCTTCAAAGTTGCACTTGTGAGTTGAATCTACA
>JAUXVU010000017.1 GCA_030680295.1 Moraxellaceae bacterium | reverse complement strand
GCCCGACTTCCTGCACGCCGATCTTGATCCACAGGAAGGATGTGCTCCAAATAATGCCGAGCAGGATAAAGACGATCCAGTGTTTTGTTTTCATATACTCCTTAAATACAGACGATGGACGGTTGACCGTGGACCATGGTCTGCCGTCCATCGTCTGTGGTCTTAGATTCTTTTCACCAAATAATAATCCCCGCGTTCAAAGCCGCGATCCAAATAATATCCGCGCGTGCCGACGGCGGCGATGACGGCGAGTTTTGCGAATCCGTTTTGTTTGGCGATCCGTTCCGCTTCTTCGAGCAGACGTGTGCCCAGCCCCACATGCTGTGCCGCGCCCGATTTTTCTGCGCCGACGGCAAGTGACTGTCCATACACATGCACTTCGCGGATGAGCGCCGCGCCCGCAAGGTCGGGAATGCCCGTGTCGGGCGAACCTGCCGAAGGGAGAGAGAGGCGGATGAATCCTGCCAGCCCGTCCTCTGCTGTGTTGAAGGCGATGAAATGTTCCTCCGCTTTGCCTGCTTGATAGATGAGATCATCCATCTGCAGAGAGGATAATTCAACGGTTTTGCCTTTGACTTCGCGACAGCGCAGGCATTGACAACGCGTGCCGCGCTGTTTCATCGTCTCCTGCACGTCCTGCCGCAAACTGGTGCGGCGGTTGCCTGCCACCACATTGTTGGACGGAATATCGCGGATGACACGGTTGACGCGGCAATAGCGCGGAATGGACGGCTTGATATCCGCGATGAGTTGGACGAGTTCGTCGGTGGTGTACGGATGAAATTCGCCGCGCTGCCAGTACTCGTACAGTTCGGCGTTCGCCAGCAGTTGGTTCGGGTAGATTTTTATTTCGTCGGGACAGAAATCTGCCCACATGCGCGCGAAGTCTTCGCGGTCTGATGCGGGAGTTGCGCCGAGCAGGTTGGGCATCCAGTGGAGGACGATCTTGAATCCCGCCGCGCGCAGCAGGGCAGTGGCTTGACGGGTGGATTCCACGTCATGCCCGCGTTTGTTAATTTCAAGAATATGGTCGTTGAAACTTTGCGCGCCCATTTGCACTTTGGTCACGCCGAGGTGACGCAGCCACTTAATCTCATCGGGATTTATTTCATCAGGCCGCGTTTCGATGACCAGTCCCACATTGCGGTGGTCCGCGTTTTCATTGATGGTGTGGATTTTTTTCAACGCACCATCTGGAATTTTCCCCTCTCCCTCAGGGAGAGGGGTAGGGGTGAGGGAATGGTTCATCGCGTCAAAACAGCGCCCTACAAACCATTCCTGATAATCGCGTCGATAGGAAGACCATGTCCCACCGAGGATGAGTAGTTCAATTTTATCTGTGGGATGTCCCAAATTCTTCAAGGCGCGGATGCGGTTTTCCACTTGCGCGTACGGGTCAAAATGATGTTCGAGCGCGCGCATCGCGCCAGGCTCATCAGGCAGGTAGCTTTTGGGCATACGCACATCGGTGGGACAGAAGATGCACTTGCCCGGGCACGGATACGGTTTGGTCAGCACGGTGACGGTGGTCACGCCTGAAAGTGTCCGCATTGGTTTCATGCGGATTCTTTCCAGCAGGGCGGTGTCAGGTTCCATCCCGCCTGAGTCCACCAGCTGTTTGTAGGCCGCGACCAGTGCGGCTTTGTTCAAATATCCGCCCTCTGCCAGCGGATGACGGCGGATCAACGCCATCACATCCCCGCCTGCGCGGATCTGCTCCAACAAGCGATGCGCCAACTCCATTTTCTGCGGGGTCAGCGCGTTGATCTTTTTCCAGAGTTTTCGTTTTTCGGTAAATTCCATAAGTCTTCACTTCATCACAGATGAATACGGTTAAGTGCCTATCCGTAAAATCGGAGTGCAGACTTCAGTCTGCCTTATCATTGCGGACTGAAGTCCGCGCTCCGTGCATTTTTCGGGTAGGTTCCAAGAGAACGTTTCTTAAGTCAGACCCTAAAGGTTTTCGCCGCAAAACAGAACCATCATTTGCAAAAAAGCGCCCACAAAACGGCGTTTTCGTAACCGTGGGAAACCTTTAGGGTCTTTGCCTACGAGTTAAGAAACAGTCTCTAAGGGTTCTTTTCATCGGTGGCCTGCCTCTTCTATTTCCATTTGAAATTTCTGTGTCATTTCAGAGATGTCCTTTTTTGCGAACATCCCATTGTGCAAGCCGCATTCCACTTTTTCGCGCCCAGCCCAGCGGCCAGAGCGCTCGTCGTCGTCGACGCCGATGGCAATTGTGCAGGGGGCACAGCCCACACTGCGGTAGCCTTTCTCGTAAAGCGGATGGGGCGGCAGGTTGTTTTCTTCCGCATATTTCCTGATGTCTGATTTTGTCCAGTTCAATAGCGGATTGATCTTTACTAATCCGTCGGTTTGCAGTTCCAGAATTTTTGCATGCGCGCGCACAGAGGTTTGGTCACGGCGGATGCCGCTGATCCACGCCTTCACATCCTTCAACGCCTTCTGCATCGGCTGGACCTTGTGCAGGTAACAGCACAGGTTCGGGTCTTCGACGGGCAGGCTGCGCGTGTTCTGTTTTGCAAACACATCCCAACGGGGGGCGCGGTACAGGTCAATAACGTTGATGCTCCATTCCGAGGCAATATATTCGCGGAATATCAGCGTCTCCCAAAAATGATAACCAGTATCCATGAAGAAAACGGGGATGCTCCGCCTGACTTGCGTCACCATATGCAGCAGCGGCATGGACTGGGTTTGAAACGACGAACTCATGGCAATCTCGGGCCAAAACGTATCCGCCGCCCACTGGATGATCTCCTGCGGCGTTTTGGTCTCGAACTCTTCCGAGAGGGCTGCCAGTTCCTGCGCTGTGAACATATCGGGATTATACCGCCCCGTATGGGTATAATCTCGCCATGCATTCGAGCATTGCAAAACAGTTAATTGAATTAAATCGCAGGTTTTACGACCAATTCGGCGATTCATTTTCCGCCACGCGCCAGCGGCTGCAGCCCGGGGTGAAGAAAATCCTCGCAACGATTCGGGCGGATGAATCCGTGCTGGATCTGGGCTGCGGCAACGGGCATTTTCTGCGCGAGTTGCATGGGCGTGGTCACAAAGCCGCGCTTCTCGGCGTGGACTTTAGCCTGCCCCTGCTTCGAGAGGCTGAGTCTGCGCCCGGGGTGGAGTTTCGGGAGGCGGATTTGAGTCAGTTATCAGTGAACAGTGATCAGTCACTGATAACTGTTCACTGGTCACTGATCACTGCCTTTGCAACGCTGCATCACATTCCATCACAGGAAACCCGCCTGGATATTTTGAAGACCGTAAAAACCTGGTTGAAACCAGATGGAAAATTCATCCTGTCGAACTGGCAATTTTTGAACAGCGAAAAGTTGAAAGCCCGCATCCAGCCGTGGAGTCGGGTTGGGTTGTCGGATGGGGATGTGGATGCGGGGGATTATTTGCTGGATTGGCGCAGTGGGGGCGAGGGGCTGCGGTACGCGCACCATTTCTCAGCGGAGGAACTGCTTGGGTTGGCTGGACAGGTTGGGATGAGAGTGGAAGCGTCTTTTTTGTCCGACGGGGAAAATGGCAGGCTGGGGTTGTATCAGGTTTGGTCCAATTCCTGAGCGGCTTGATACACCACAATGCAATCGCGTCCTGAGTGTTTTGCCTGATAGAGGGACTTATCCGCTTTTTCGATCAGGGTGCTAAAAGTATCGCTCAGGTCTGCCTCTGCCACGCCAATGCTGACCGTGATGGGCAGTTCGCCTGCGTCGGTTTTGAATGGGGTTTTGATGATGGTCTTGCGCAGGCGTTTTGCGATCATGTGCGCAGACTCAAGATTCGTTTCGGGCAGCAGCACGATGAATTCTTCTCCGCCGTAGCGCCCAATGAGGTCTATGGCGCGGGAATTTCTGTGGCAGCGCTCTGCCAGAAGGCGCAGGACCTGATCGCCAACAGCGTGTCCATGGGTGTCGTTGACCCGTTTGAAGTGGTCGATATCGAACATCAGGGCGCAGAATGGGCGCTGGATGCGGCGTGCCCGCTCGAATTCGAATTCTCCGAGTTGGTATAACCCGCGCCGGTTATAGATGCCGGTCAAGACATCGGTGATGGCCTGGGTTTGCGCATGGCTGAAGAGGCGGGCGTTTTCGAGGGCGCTGGCAACCTGGTTTGCAAATTCTGAGGCGATGTTTATATCTGCATCAGAAAAGTCATCGGGTTCTGCGCTGTCAATGGCCAGCAAGCCGATGATCTTGTTTTGAACGATCAGGGGTACTCCCAGCCAGGAGCGGATGTGGTTGTGCGGCGGTTCGCGGAAGGCTGTGTAGACTTCCCAGGTGTCGCTGAGGTGGTAGGGCGCTCCTGTCTCGATCACGACACTGTTCGGGTTGTCGCCAGGGACCGGGAAAGTCAGCCCGATGATCTTGTTCAGGTCGTTCCAGCCGCGTCCGCCGATGATCTTCAATTTGTCGCCTTCCAATAATTGCACCGAGCAGTTTGTCGGAGAGAAAGTACTATTGCTCCAAAAATTAGCATACCCAGTAAAAAAGCGAAGGATTCATGTGCTGATTGATAAAGGACAAAGCCTTCAATCGTTTTCTTGTGGTTATGTTCACATGCTACGTTGTCATTAGGATATGTAATCGCTTGAGATTGAAAGCCAGACAAACCAAACACCATTCGCCGGTTACTTTTTTCAAGCCTCGCAAAGAAAACTGGCGGAATCCCAGAATTTCTTTGATGATGCCAATCACAGGCTCGACCGTGCATTTTCGCAGGCGATAAATGGCTTGCCCAATTTGGGTCGAAAGTTTATACGCCATTTTTTCCAACGGCGTTGCGTCATTGGGTGGTACGGGCAGTGTACTGCCAAGCAGGGTATTCAAGTCTTTGCGATGGGCTTCGCGTCCAGTGGCGATGTAAGGCTCTATGCCGTGTTTTTCAAAAACCAAAATATTGTGTTCGCTGAAAAAACCATTGTCCAATGCGGCGGCAGAAGGTTTGCCCAAGCGAGGGGCAAGCGCGTCTAAGGTTGGCTCGGCTTCCCGTTTGTCGTTGGGATGGTTGGATAAAGAAGTGGCAACAATCAGCAAACTGTCTTGATCTACAGCGGCTTGAACATTGTAGTGCTGGTCAAAGCCGTCGTTGGTACTGTTTTTCATAATACGTGACTCAGGGTCTGTAAAATTGTACTGATCTTTGTCACGTGGACCTGCTTCTGGCGGTTTGGGTTCCCGCCCACGAGGTCGCTTGCGATGTTTGCGTGTTTTTGCTTCTCGTTCCCGCACTTTTTCATCGTATTCAGCTTTCTCTACAGCATACCGTTCTTTGGCTCTGGCTTCCAAGACGGCTTTCGCTTGTGCCAGATTTTCCAAACGTTCCTTGCGTAATGTAATCTCATCTTGCACTACCAAATCTTCTGGCAAGCGGATATCCCCTTGATCGGCACTTTCACCCCATTCAATCAACTTGCCAACCTCTGCTCGCAACTCTGCTTCCATTGCGATCAACCGTCCATAACTGACCGCATGGCTTTTTGAAGCATCCGCATGCATCTTGCTACCGTCCAAACTGATATTCCCCAGCTTCAACTTCCCTGCCAACTTTGCCAATATCAATATCTGCACAAATAAATCTTCCAACTCTACCAAAAACGTTGCCCGAAAGTTGGCAATCGTATCGTGATCTGGATGCAGTCCGCCAGCTACATAACGAAACCCCAGGTTTTCGTAGCTCGCCTTTTCTATCCTGCGCGAACTGAATTCACCCGTGGCGTATCCATAAAAGAGTAGCCCCAACAATACTTCTGGCGCTATCGCTTCGCCGCCTCTTTCTGCATAACCCGCATAAATCTTGCTCAAGTCGAGTTGTGAGATAATGTCCACAACAAAACGCGCCAGATGTTCTGCCGGTAGCGCATCGCCCAGTTGGATTGGCGTACTCAGCGTTGTTTCGTAATCGGGCATCCTAAATTTTCGGCTCATCCTTCAAGTTTACCAGTTTGCTCTCCGACAAACTGATAGCGCGCCAGGAAATCGGTGGCGCGCATCTTTTCAGAAAGGTAGCTGAAGACATTGCGCAGCACCTCGTCGCCGAAACTATGTCCATAGGTATCGTTGACGGTTTTGAATCCGTCCAGGTCCATCATCACCACGGAAAGATGGGTGGCCGTGCGCATGGCATACCGCAGCTCCTCTTGCAGGCGCGCATCCAGCGCGCGGCGATTTGGCAGGCCTGTCATGCTGTCGGTATTTGCCAGGTCCTTCAAGCCTTTGTGCCGATTGGCATTGAAGATCGCCATTGCTGCCTGGTCTGCCAGCAAGCCAAGCAGGCGCAGTTCCGCGTTGGTGAACTGCCCGGTAATCGTTCGAGAAAGATTCATCACTCCAACAATACTATTGTCGAATTTGAGCGGAATGCCAATGATCGAACCGCTCCAATCCAGTGGCGCCCCATCGAAGAGCGGATGGCTGCGTATATCCTCGGCAACGATCTGTTCACCGCTCTTTGCCACGGAATAGGTCAGTCCATTCGGCCTTGGTGATGCGAAGGGAATGCCCCTTTCCCCGTTTATACTCAGCGATGTGCCAAACTCCAGTTGTTCCTGCGAATACAGGTAGATATGCGCCGAACCCGCGTGCTTGACCAGCCGCATGGCTTCCGTCACGACGGTATCCAGCACAGCTTTCAGATCCAGGCTGGAGGTCAGGTTCAGACTGATGCGTTTCAATGCGTCCAGTTCATCGGCCTGCTGTTTCACCATGGAAAGCAGCGAATAGCGGCTGATGATCTCAAGGGCGGCAAGGTTGGAGGTTTCTCCTGCGTTGAGCGTTGATTGCGATGCGCTTGCGGTGTCCACCACTACTTGGATGAGTTTCAAGATCGCGTTCTTCTCCTCCTGCGTGATCGATGGGTCATTTTCGATGATCTCTCGTGCGCGGCGGAAAACCTGGTTGTAACTGCTTTGGTTATCTGTCATATCACCCATTATCTACCAAAACTCAAAACGAATACGGATCTCTATTTGTCTGTTTATCTGCGGTGATAGGCCGATTATACTGTTATTTTTCGCCCCAAATGGACTGTGTTAGAATGAAAATCCAAATCATTTTGATGAGGTTCCCGTGTCTGACTTAACCAAACCTGCTCCTGCCACCCCGCTGAATCCACGCCGACGCGGAATCATCGTCGGCGCCTCCGAGGGGATCGGCGCTGCCCTGTCCCGAAAACTTGCCAAAGAGGGATACAC
>JAUXVU010000007.1 GCA_030680295.1 Moraxellaceae bacterium | reverse complement strand
GGGAACACCGCAAGTGCGCTGCAGACGCACAACAAGCGCAAAACTATTTGCGTGAAGTTGAGCTTAAGCTCTATAAATGATGGAGGAATCGACCCTCCGATATCGGCGTTCAGGTGCTGGTATCAAACCACTTCAAGCGGCTGCTGTAAAAGGCGGTGGTCGTGAGCGTTGAAGAAAGTCAGAGGATAAAATCTGGCGAGGTATGAACTAGAAAGACGAATGAAACTGAATCTCTGTTGAAGCATCGAAAAGCCCTTATGACATCAAAACCGCAGCTATTTGTGGGGCGGCGGGATAAATCCACAAGCAATCTGATTACTGGGTGGGTGGTGTCCGGTGTGCAGGAGGCGTGAGTCTGGTTTGGGCATTTATAGGGAACTGCAGGAAGCAGTCGCTTGGATGAAAAGGGAGAAATTCAAGGAAGTGACATTCCAAGAATGAGAGTACCAAGGCCAAGAACCGGTGATTGTCAAGCTAGTTGTCGCCTGAATGTTTTTATTCATGCTGCTACTTTGTGCTCCAAACCTCCATTCATTTGTTCGTCTTTAATGTGCTGATCAGGGTTCAGGTGCACGACGAGGACTGGCTGCCAGTTTCGGGTGGCTCCACTCCAGCGTTCCGGGCGCTGTTGCTTCGCTGCTTCATAGACGATGGCGCGCTTTTTTAGCATCGAGACATCAATACCTTCGTGACGCTGTGCAGGCGTCACAAACCGGATAGCGCTATGCCGATGCTCATGGTTATACCATTGCACAAACATGCCGACCCACTGGCGGGCGGCAAGCAAATCTTCGAACGCCTTGTGCGGACAAGTTGGCCGATATTTCATTGTCTTGAACAGCGATTCCGAGTACGGATTGTCGTTGCTGACTGCGGGGCGACTAAACGAGGGGGCGACACCCAGCGCTTGCAAAGTAGCCAGCATGGTGGCGCCTTTCATCGGGCTGCCATTGTCGGAATGCAACACCACCTGATTCGGCAAGATGGCTTCTCTGGCGCAAATGTCGCGCATGACATCCCCCGCCAGATCGCTGCTTTCCACGTCATAAATCTGCCAGCCAACGATTTTTCGGCTAAAAATATCCATGAACAAATACAGGTAAAAATAGATGCCCGTAACCCGTGTCGGCAGATAGGTGATGTCCCAGCTAAACAGCTGCTTGGGTGCGGTAGCAAAGAGCGCACGCGGCTTGCGTCGCTGTTGCGCAGGGCGGCAGGCTGCGCGGTGCCTGAGCTGATCTTCACCCCTCATGACGCGGTAAATTGTGGATTCCGAAGCGAGGTATTGTCCACGATCAGCCAGTATCGGCACGATCTGACTGGGCGGCAGGCTGCCGAATTCTTCCGAGTTGACGACGCTCAGCAGGTGTTCACGCTCCCGTATGGTGAGTTTGTTGGTAGGGGTCTGCTCACGCTCGGGACGCAAATCCCCCCGCGACGGGTTAACCTGCCAGCGTTGCAAAGTGCGCGGGTTGAGGTTGATCGCCGCACAGGCACGATCCTGGCGTGCACCCGCCAAGATAGCCTCGGCGACCAGACTGATGATGTTGTCGCGCTCTGGCAGAGAAGTCATTTGACCTCGTCCTCCCAGAGCGCGCGGAACTTTTTTTGCAGGATCAGCAATGCTGCCGCCTCCGCCAATGCGTGTTCTTTGCGGGTTAATTCACGCTTGAGTCGGTCGTTCTCATCTTTCAAGACGCGGATTTCACGGCTGCCCGTTGCGGTCTTTACCTCGGTGCAAAAAGCCGTTTTCCAGCTGGTGAGGTGATGGGTAAATAGGCCGTTTTCACGACACCAGACTTGCAATGGCTCACCTGACAGGGCATGTGTTTCATGTAACGCCGCTAGCTGCTGCTCGGCATTCCAATCTTGGGGGCGTCGCTCTTTTTTGACCGATACGCCAACAGCAATCCTGTTTTTCCTTTTCATCCAATTTTTTAACGTGTGATGATTGATGTTCAATTCTACCGCGACCGACTTCACCGTCCGCTCGCCACGAGAATAGACTTTGAATAACGCCTGCTCAATAAATGCTTCTGTATAACGTATTCCCATTGTTGCCTCCACGCCTCATAGTTAAATTTTGAGGCGACAACTAGCCTGACACAGGGGGAGACCACGCTGGGCTACATGCGAGTGTTGCACGACCGCATTCTTGCGCACATTCGGCCTATCCAGGCACACCGGAAGAATTGGCGCGCATCCTGTCAGTTCATGTGACGAGAACACTATCGAAAAACCTTTCCTGCCAGTACAAAAACCATCTGCTGCAAAAAGAAACCCCCGGCACAGGGCTGAAGATGCAGGAAACAAAGATTATGGTGCACGAACCAGCACCAAATCACCTTGGAGAGACATGCCGATGGATAAGCCTGCCAGCGATGGTAAGTGCGTAACTTTGTAGTAAGGGAAACAGGGTAAAGTGGATATTTCTACTTTGAAGGAAAGCGGATTTTTCTATTTGGCGTTGACAAATTTTGATTTCCTGCAGTGTAAATACGCCTGAGAGCGGCAGGGCAATCGGGCTTAAATCACGCCAATAATCCGTAGCAAATAATCATTATTCCAACCGGCCTTTAAGCGTTTTGTTTTCACGCCAACTTTTGATGTTTTCTCTTTCTTTATCAGGTTTAAAGCGATATGCCTGATAA
>JAUXVU010000002.1 GCA_030680295.1 Moraxellaceae bacterium | reverse complement strand
GATATTACATTTGTGACCGGTGCATCTATGGGTACCTGGGTCTTTGTTGGGGATGCCGTGCATGGCTTGCGGGCAAGTTCCGCAATAGTTCTTACCACAGAAGTTTGTGCTTTCTGTGATAGAAGAGGAAGCCGAAGCCTCCCCAGCGGTGCCTGTTCTTATAGACTGATGTAGCCAGTCTGCGATTGGCTTTGAGTAGTCGCAGTAATCGCACCTGAATACTTGAATTTCATTTACGTATTCAAGTATCTCCCGTACTTCGTGCCTACAGTCTGGGCAGACCAGCTTTGTTTTGCTGTGTCTTGAAGTTGAGGAAGCCGAAGCCTCCTCTACGATTATTACTGCGCTTTTCCCACAGAGGTCTTCAAGACCCTGAGACGGGAGTTTACAGACGTGGAACTCCTTCGGTGAGTCCCGTAGACAGACGATGCATTTTGCTTCATGGGTGTATAATAGTCCGCATACCTCATATCCGTCTGAAATTGCTTGAATTTCTTTCCTTGATATTTTTATGTTCATAGATACTACCTCCAAAAAGACTTACAACGCATCCGTGTAGATACGAGGAACCGCAAGACGGAAAGCGGGTAACACCTGCCGGTCGTCTCTCTGGTCAACAGACAAAGCGGAACGAGGCGCAAATAATGGCTTGTCGCCACAGCGAAAAATCTGGCGTCAGATTTTCCCCGTGGGCTTGCCTTTATTTCAGAAATCTAAAATTCGTGCAGAATTTTCGCCGCCCCGTTGCGAAAATTTGCTTATCTCGTTTCGGCGCCGAGTGGAGCTTTCAACCAGAGAGAGAGACGTAGGCGACCACGGCGATGGGGTCTCTTTCTGTGCCCCTTCTCCTTCTCCGCTCGGAGAGGAGAGGGGTCAGAAGAGTCCCTCTTTCTCCGCTCGGAGAAGAGCCTGCCCACTCGCCCCTTATCTCGTCCGCATGGCGTCATGCGGTCAATCGTGGTCGCCGTTCCCAGGCAGCAAGTGACCGTGGCGGGTGGGGCAGTGAGATTGTCGCCCCGCAACGGAATATAACCCCGCTGACCAGCGGTGAAGAGACCGGATTTTTTTTGGCGTCAAAAAAAACTCCGGAAGATATTCCGTTGATGACGTCTGCCCCGCACGATCAACTTCTTACACGATCCACCCTGACCCCACCCGAAGGGCAACCTTCCGCAATTGAGCAATCCACATCCCCCTCCCCGGACTGCCTTTGAAGGCGGAAGAATTGCACGTTGTCCGGCAATTCTGGGGGTAGCCCTCGGAGAGAGTAATAAAAGGTTGTTTGCTTCTTTATTCCTCAAATAAAGAAGGCGTGGTCAAGCGGCGCAACGCTTGCCGTGATGCAACGGCGGAACGTTGCTCCCCGAAGGGCGCCGTTCTCATTTTGATACTTATCCCTGCGCATCCTCAATAATTTTGCTGATTGGCAACATGAAAGTATTCAAACTGCATGTATATGGAAGTTTGCAAAAAACAGCATTGAACTGCTCAATTATAGTCATATTGTATGCGGGAGGTTCATACCCGATACGGAATATTTGCCATGACGGATCTTTGCTTTCTTCCCCGGTTTTGATATTGACTTTGATTTCACTTGTGTATTTCAAGAGCATCCCTTCAAATATTTTATTGCCGTTCTTGTCCTTGAATCCAATATATTGTCCTACAGATTCAGGTTTGACCTGATATGCGAAAGGAGATCCAAAATCGTTAGAAATATAACTTCCTCTTGTTATCCGTTTCATAGTGTTCGTTTTTATAATAGCTAGATTACCAACTACCCAATCGCCATTTATTGTTTGTCCTCTAAATAATATTTCATTCATCTCTTTCGACTTCCTGTAGTGTCCCCTGCCTGGAGCATTTAGGGCATAACTCCTGGGATAACGGATATCCCGGCGGTAAGTTCATCATGTCCTTGAAACCGCATGAATCACATATTACTTGGCTCATATTAACCCCATCCAATACTCTTTGAGATCTCTGGAGTAAATCCCCCAAACTCTACGAATCGTTTACTGAACGCTTCGTATAATGGATACGTGCGATCAAAAAAGGGATGACTCACTGGAGCAAACCTCCATAATGAAGCCATATCTCTATGCGTCATTGTATTTATTTCCTCCATGTATTTCTCGATCTGCTCCTTTGTTAGGTTGCTCATTGTGTTCCTTCCTCCTCCAACATTTCTATGCACCATCTTCTCAATGGTTCAAGCTGATTCTTGATGATGTTGTAAGGTATTGGAATGCCTTCCAACCCATCAATAGCCGTCTTTAGGTTCTTGATCTTCTCTGTTGGGAGGATCATCTCAGTTCCTTCTTCTGACATACTCAATTACCTCCGTTACCCGAACAGTTCATCCTGACAGTTCTGGCACAATCCTGAAATAGAATATTCTTTCTTACTCAGGGCATCTTTAAATGGACTGCTCAACTCGCTTCGTGGGACATCCTTGAGCAGGATGGTACCATTGTTCACGACCTTCTTGCAACATGGACAGCGATTATGTATAATGCATTCCCGTGCTTCCGGGAATACATTGAACACTGGCTTGTTCAGGTCTGGTTTCTCTATTGGTGGCATCACTATCATCTCCTTACACATTAGCCTTCAGTCTTCCCAGCTTTGGTTCATAGCACAGTCCTTCTTGCATGAGTCGCTTCACAGCCGATTCCCAGTCCATCTGGTTTGGGTTGATTCCCTTGTTCCCGAGCAGATAGGGGAGGTCTGTGTACACTACTTCCCCCTTCTCTTTAAGAACTTCCAGGACAATTTCCTGGATGGTCTTGATACTTTCATCAATTTCCTTTCCTGCTTTACCTTTATTAGATGAAGGAGAGGCTTTGGTCCCTGCAGGCTTTTCTTTTGTTTTAGGAGGCTCAGCCTTCTTTTTCGGCTGATTTTTATCGCTTGCAGGTGGTGGTGTGACTTTACCCTCTCCAGCTTTGTCATTGCAACGTTCCGCCGTTGCATCACACGCCGGCGGCGTCTTGTCATCGTTTTTGGTCAACCTTTTGTCCGTAGATAAACGGTTGGGGAGCAGGCTTTCTATCGCCTGCTGTGCTACGAGCATGTATGCTTCTTCATCATGCCCGCCCCTGTATGCTTCATCTACCCTTTTCATTACTTCAGGGTCAGCCATTGTCTTCTTGATACTTCTGGCGGTACTGAGTGCCGCATCAAGGACCAGATTATCTCTGTCCGGTCCGGTGATGATGGTCACCGAGTCGGGTCTGATTGAAACGATATGAGAACCCGATTCAGGCTCATAGACGTTCAGCTTCCCGACGATTGCTACGTAGCATGGAATCTCAAGTTGAGCAATTGCCTGCATGGCTCCTGGCTGGAACTGACTTGCCATGACTCCGATCGTTCCTGACGGGTCAGCTACTCTCAGTCTCCAGAGTGACTGATCTTTGCCGATATCCTCTTTCTCAGTAGCAACTCCTGCTATCATGATCTTCGCTACTACTCTTCCTGTAGGCGACAGGTATGTCTGAGCCTCGTACTGCTCTTCTCCTTTCGGGAGATCATGAGTTGTCCTGCTCACTTCTGCAGCGAGCATCTTCGTCACTGACGATCTCTTGAATGTTCCGAATTGTTGCGCCATATTAATTACTCTCTTTATTGTCTATAATTGCTGAAAATATTATCAGGGCTGCTCCAGCTATACTCATCGGTATAGCCCTTGCATCTGTATTTAGGGCTATGCCAAGTAGGCAGCATATCCCTCCTCCAAGATAATTTATAATTACTCTGTTCATATTAATTACCTCCCTTGATCTTGATCTCTTCCATTGCATCCGCCAGCGTTTTTGCTGTGGATACTGTTGCCGGTTTGATACTTTCAACGAGCATACTGTCCTTCTGCAGCATGGCTCCTGTGACTTCGTAGTACCGTCCAACAAGTTCTTTTCTGAACTTGTCATCGATTACTTGTGTGTCCAGTGCTTCCATAGCCATATCCTTCGCCGTAGCGACAGACAATCCCGTGAGTGCTTCAGTCGCTTCAGTACCGATGATCAAGTCGATTAGATCATTCCCACCGAACGGGCTGAACACTGCTTTTATGCGCAGGTCGAACCTTCCCTCGACTTTTCCATGCTCGCCGCACGCGCCCTTCACAAGTGCGCGGTTGCATTCAGGACAGCGCTTGATAAGTCCCGATCCTGTTCCTATTGTGGTGATCACGCCTGTAATTGTCTCAGTCTTCCTGCTGGCTTCTACGGTATCACAGGGCGTTATGGTTGAGTTCTTATTTCCTTTCACTGAGAATTGCCCGTTCCATACAGACGATACTACGTTTTCGAATAGATACGAGTTGCCCTCAGCGAAATCCGAAGGGATTATATCCTCGTTCTTAGCGAAGATGGTGAACTTGATCACTCCTGTACTATCTCCTATGAGCCCCGTTCTGGCGACCTTATCGCTGCGGTTCTCCCAGATCTGGACGATCTTCGCCCTGAGCGAAAGCCACTCATTGTCTGAGTGTACTTGGTCAACTGTGGTCACGGGCGCCGTTCCGCCAGTCTGCCAGTACTTTGTCTCGATGCCGTGCTTCTTCAGCATAGCCTGGACGACTGTTCTCGTTGCTTCTGATGCTGGAACTCTCCACTCATCAACGAGCATTTTGTATCTTGTCGATACATCTGCTGCTTCCTGTTCAACGTCCTTTACTCCTGCCGTTTTTAGGCGGCTCAATATGTTTTCTATTTCTTGTTTATATTTATTTTCTGCCATGATTGTTCCTCACTTGATGGCTATTTGTTTTGAGCAGATGAAGGCCGCTCGACCTCATAATCAATCCTCATTATTATAATAGCTTTCTTTCGTGTTTCAATCCTTGTTATAGTGGATGTATCTCTTTAACTGAATCGGCTCAAATCAGCCGGAGTACAGAACGTGTTTCAATCCTTGTTTTAGTGGATGTGCCTCTTGGATTTATTCTCCTTTTCGATGGCTGTTCTTTTTGAGCAGATTAAGGCTGCTCGTCCTCGCTAAGCAATTCATAAAAAATCCACATCATTATAATCATAAACATTAACCCTATCATATTCACATCCTGTTTGTTTCGTTACCCTGAGACTGGGTATTCATTTCCTCTTTTGGTTCATACTTCCCACGGTTGTGAGCCGGTTCACAACTTACACATGGTTCTTCATAAGATTTCCTCGCCAGGTACTTGCAGTTTATACATGTTCTGTCCATTATTAAACCTCCTTAAATTACACCTATTATTTATGAGAAGCAAATGAGGGATAAATCTTTCCCTCAGGGTCGCCTCAAGAGAGGCGATGGCGCATCAGCGCCAAAAGGTTTACCCTCATTTGCGCACGTCGTTCTCCTTCTGCTCTCCTGCAGGATGTTTGTCATTCAGGTGCCTGAAAGCATCCCAGACCTGTGCGAACTTCAGTCCACATACTGGGCATTCGAAATTCTCTGCTATATATTGTACGTTATCCATCTTTAATCTTCGTTGAAGTTCTCCTCATCCTGTCCGGTTAGGTCACGATCTCTGGCTCTCTGTAACGCTGCTTTGCTATTCTGTTCCCATTGTTTAACTTGTTCTTCATATCTGTTAGTCATTGACATTTGTATTACTCCGTGTAACTCGTTTCTGCTTTGATGATAC
>JAUXVU010000033.1 GCA_030680295.1 Moraxellaceae bacterium | reverse complement strand
AGTTGAAATCATCGGCCTGAAAGACACCGTTAAGACCACCTGTACTGGTGTTGAAATGTTCCGCAAATTGCTCGACGAAGGTCGTGCAGGCGAGAACTGTGGTGTGTTGTTGCGTGGTACTAAGCGTGAAGACGTACAGCGTGGCCAAGTATTGGCTAAGCCAGGCACCATCAAGCCGCACACTAAGTTCGAAGCTGAAGTGTACGTGTTGTCAAAAGAAGAAGGTGGTCGTCATACCCCATTCTTCAAAGGCTACCGTCCACAGTTCTACTTCCGTACAACGGACGTAACTGGTGCCATTGAGCTGCCAGAAGGCGTTGAGATGGTTATGCCAGGTGACAACATCAAGATCAATGCAGAATTGATCGCCCCAATCGCGATGGAAGAAGGCTTACGCTTCGCTATCCGTGAAGGCGGCCGTACTGTTGGTGCGGGTGTTGTTTCTAAGATTTACGCTTAATTGCTAAATCGCTTTGTGTTCATGCGGTGTGTTTTGCTGCATGAACACAAAGTTTATGTGTAGATTGTCTAATCTTTGCTTGCATCGAATATCCACTACGCATAGAATACGCCACCCCTGATGATTGGGGGCGGTTATACATCCGGAGCATAGTTTCCGGACCGGGTTTGTGAGAAGTCCTCCACGGCATAAGTCGTTGGTGGGCGGTCTTTTTTTCGCTTTGGAGTTGCTGGAATGGCTAGCCAGAGAATTCGCATCCGTCTTAAGGCATTTGATCATCGTCTGATTGATCAATCTGCGGCGGAAATCGTTGAGACGGCCAAGCGCACTGGTGCGCAAGTTTGTGGTCCGATTCCGATGCCTACGCGCATTGAGCGCTTTAACGTACTGACGTCACCGCACGTCAACAAAGATGCACGTGATCAGTATGAGATCCGTACCCATAAGCGTCTCGTAGATATCGTCATGCCAACTGACAAGACGGTAGATGCGCTGATGAAGCTGGATCTTGCAGCGGGTGTAGATGTCCAAATTAGCCTCGGCTAATTGTGGGCATAGGGTCTTCTCTGAGACGGTGTTGCCAAAGAGGTCTGAATAAATGGCTATTGGATTAGTCGGACGTAAATGCGGGATGACCCGCGTGTTCACTGAAGCGGGTGTATCCGTTCCAGTAACAGTGGTTGAGGTATCTCCTAACCGCATTACGCAAGTTAAAACAAATGATGTGGACGGCTACCAAGCTGTTCAAGTTACTGCTGGCGAGCGTCGTGCTTCGCGCGTTACCAAAGCAATGGCCGGCCATTTTGCAAAAGCAAATGTGGCTGCTGGTCGTAATGTTTGGGAATTCCGCGTTGACGATTCTGCTGCTTACGAAGTAGGCGGTGAGCTGTCAGTGTCTTTATTTACGGTTGGTCAGGCTGTTGATGTAACAGGTCAGTCCAAAGGTAAGGGTTTCCAGGGTGGTGTTAAGCGCTGGCACTTCCGTACCCAAGATGCTACGCACGGTAACTCGGTTTCACACCGCGTGCATGGTTCAACCGGCCAAAACCAAAGCCCTGGTAAAGTTTTCAAGGGTAAGAAGATGGCAGGTCACATGGGTGATGAACAAGTCACCATCCAGGGCCTAGAAATCATTTCTGTTGATACCGAGCGCAATGTGCTGGTTATCAAGGGAGCTATTCCGGGCGCAACTGGCAACGACGTGATTGTACGTCCGTCTGTCAAGGCCTAAGGGGGAATGATCGTGAACCTGAAGACTGTTTCCGGATCTGCAGTTGAGTTATCCGAAGTTGCCTTCGGCAAGGAATTCAACGAAGCCCTCGTTCATCAGGTCGTAGTGGCCTACATGGCGGGTGCTCGTCAGGGTACCAAAGCGCAGAAATCGCGTGCTGAAGTAAGTGGTGGCGGTAAAAAGCCATTCAAACAAAAGGGTTCGGGTCGCGCGCGCGCTGGCTCAATCCGCAGCCCAATCTGGCGTGGTGGTGGTAAGAGCTTTGCTGCTCGCCCACAAGATTGGGATCAAAAAGTTAACCGTAAAATGTATCGCGGTGCTATGCAGTGCATTTTAGCGGAGCTGGTACGTCAGGATCGTTTGGTGTTAGTTGACAGTGTGTCTGTGTCTGCTCCAAAGACTAAAGAATTGGCGGCTATGCTTGCTGGTTTGGGTCTGACCAACACCCTGATTATTACTGATGCAGTCGACGAAAATCTGTACTTGGCTGCTCGCAACCTGCCGCATGTGGATGTCATTGATACCACTGCAGTAGATCCAGTTAGTCTGATTGGCTTTGAGAAGGTGCTGATGTCTGTGCCTGCAGCCAAGAAACTAGAGGTGGAATTGGGATGAGCCAGGAACGTTTATTACAAGTTCTTGTTGCGCCGCATGTCTCCGAAAAGGCGACAATGATCGCTGAAAAACACAACCAAGTTGTGTTCAAGGTGCGTCGCGATGCCAACAAGCTTGAAATTAAAAAGGCTGTGGAAGATCTGTTCAAAGTAGAAGTTGAGCAGGTAAATACCACGCTGGTCAAAGGTAAAAATAAGCGCTTCGGTCGTTCGCTCGGTCGTCGTCAGGACTACAAAAAGGCCTATGTCTCTTTGAAGCCCGGCAACGAGATCGACTTTACTTCCGTTGTAGCTGAGTAAGGCCAGGAGATCTGTCATGCCTATCGTAAAATGCAAACCGACCTCCCCCGGTCGTCGCTTTGTAGAGAAAGTGGTTCATACCCACCTTCACAAAGGACGTCCGCTGGCTTCGCTGGTTGAGAGCAAGAAACGTACAGGTGGCCGTAATAACAACGGTCGCATTACCACACGCCATATTGGTGGTGGTCACAAGCAGCTTTATCGTGTCATCGATTTCAAGCGCACAAAAGATGGCATTCCAGCCACTGTTGAGCGTATTGAATACGATCCAAACCGTACTGCGCACATTGCATTGCTGAAATATGCTGATGGCGAGCGTCGTTATATGATTGCTCTGAAAAATCAGCAAGTTGGTGATGTTGTTCAGTCTGGCAACGATGCCCCTATTAAAGTGGGTAACGTACTACCGCTGCGCAATATGCCTTTGGGTTCGACCATTTGCTGCATCGAGTTGAAGCCAGGCAAGGGTGCCCAGTTGGTGCGTTCTGCAGGTACTTCAGCACAGTTGTTGGGTCGCGATGGTTCATATGCAATTGTTCGTCTGCGTTCCGGCGAAATGCGGAAGATTCACGTTGAGTGCCGCGCCGTTTTCGGTGAGGTCTCTAACAGTGAACACAGTCTGCGTTCGTTAGGTAAGGCAGGTGCAAGTCGCTGGCGTGGTATTCGTCCGACCGTTCGTGGTATGGCCATGAACCCGGTAGATCACCCACATGGTGGTGGTGAAGGCCGTAACAAAGGCATTCAACCTGTATCGCCATGGGGTACACCGTCGAAGGGTTATAAGACCCGTAATAATAAGCGTACGAGCGGCATGATTGTCCGCGACCGTCGCGTCAAGTAATGGGATGAGAGGAGAATAATCGTGCCTCGTTCACTGAAAAAAGGCCCGTTTGTTGATACCCACTTGTTTGTGAAAGTGGAAGCAGCTGCGGAAGCCAACTCGAAAAAGCCCATCAAGACCTGGTCGCGTCGTTCGATGATTCTGCCAGAAATGGTTGGGCTGACCATTGCCGTGCATAACGGCAAGCAACACGTTCCTGTTTTTGTAACCGAGCATATGGTCGGTCACAAATTAGGTGAGTTTGCACCGACCCGTACTTATCGTGGTCACGCCGTCGACAAAAAGTCGAAGCGATAAGGAGAGGATGATGGAAGCTATCGCTAAATATCGTGGCGCACCAATCTCTGCTCAAAAAGCGAGACTGGTTGCTGACCAAGTGCGCGGCAAGTCTGTTGAAGCAGCTCTCAATTTGCTGAACTTCAGCGACAAGAAAGCGGCTGGTTTTGTTAAGAAAGTGCTTGAGTCGGCAATTGCCAACGCAGAGCACAATCAAGGTGCAGATGTTGACGAACTAAAAGTCGCCACTATCTGTGTGGATGAAGGCATCACGCTGAAGCGTATTCAGCCGCGTGCTAAGGGACGTGCTGATCGTATCAGCAAGCGTACCTGCCACATCACCATCACCGTGGCTGAAGGCAAGTAAGGGGCTGGAAATGGGTCAGAAAGTACATCCTATCGGTATTCGCCTTGGTGTTATCAAAAAGCACAACGCGAACTGGTATGCCAGCCCTAAGCAATATGCTGAGTTTTTGCTGGCTGATTTAAAAACACGTGAATTCTTGTTGACACGTTTGAAGGCTGCTTCAGTAAGTCACATTCTTATTGAGCGCCCATCCGAAAATGCACGAATTACAATTTCGACAGCGCGTCCTGGCGTTCTGATCGGCAAGAAAGGTGAAGACGTTGAGCGTCTACGTACCGATGTTGCCAAGATCATGGGCATGCCAGTACAGATCAATATCGAAGAAATCCGCAAGCCGGATCTCGATGCGAAATTGGTTGCTGAGAATATTGCATCGCAATTAGAGCGTCGTGTGATGTTCCGTCGTGCCATGAAGCGCGCCGTACAGAACTCCATGCGTGCTGGTGCAAAGGGTATCAAAGTAGAAGTCTCTGGACGTCTAGGTGGTGCCGAGATCGCGCGTACTGAATGGTACCGTGAAGGCCGAGTACCACTGCATACGCTGCGTGCTGATATCGATTATTCGATTATTCGCGCAGAAACAACTTACGGCTGTATCGGCGTGAAGGTGTGGATTTTCAAGGGTGAAATCTTGGGTGGTATGGATCAGGCATATGCTCCAGCTCCACAACAAGAAGAAGCTCGTCCCGCCAAGAAGCGCGGTGCGAAGAATTAAGGGGTTGAGACATGTTACAGCCTAAGCGTACCAAGTTTCGTAAGGTCCATAAGGGCCGCAACACGGGCCTCGCACTTCGTGGCAGCACCGTGTCGTTTGGGACGATTGCATTGAAGTCTGTTGAGCGTGGTCGTATCACTGCTCGTCAGATTGAGGCGGCTCGTCGTGCTATTTCTCGTCGCATTAAGCGTGGCGGTAAAATCTTTATCCGTATTTTCCCGGATAAGCCGATTACCAAGAAGCCACTTGAAGTGCGTATGGGTAAAGGTAAAGGCTCCGTAGAGTACTGGGTTGCTGAAATTCAGCCAGGCAAAGTGCTTTATGAAATTGACGGTGTGCCAGAAGCACTGGCCCGTGAAGCCTTTGTTCGTGCAGCGGCTAAATTGCCGTTGAAGACCACAATCGTGACTCGGACGGTGATGTAATGAAAGGCAATGAATTACGTGAAAAGTCTGCCGAAGAGCTGGTCGCCACTTTAGGTGATCTGCAGCGTCAGCAGTTCGCACTTCGCATGGCGCAGGCTGCTGGTCAGCTGAACCAGAACAACAAGATTGATGTTGTTCGTAAGAATATTGCCCGTGTGAAGACGGTACTGACTGAGAAGCAAGGTAACTGATCATGAGCGAAGATAAAAAAATTCTGCGCACACAAACTGGTAAGGTCGTCAGCAACAAAATGGACAAGTCCATTGTTGTGCTGATTGAGCGCAAGGTTAAGCACGCCGTGTACGGTAAGTACATTACGCGTTCAACTAAGCTGCATGCTCATGACGAACTAAACCAGTGCCAGGAAGGCGACACTGTTTCAATTAAAGAGTGTCGTCCTGTGTCCAAGACTAAGACCTGGGAACTGGTTGAAGTTATTGAAAAGGCTGGTGCTCGCTGATGTTTTGGCTTGCTACGGCAAGCCACTTCAGTTAGCATTTCGCGCCCCCTAGATGGGGCTCCCATTTTTGGGGTTTGGAGAGAGAAATGATTCAGACCGAAACGATGCTTGAGGTTGCCGATAACAGCGGTGCCCGTCGCGTCATGTGTATCAAGGTTCTCGGCGGTTCGCATCGTCGTTATGCCTCGGTCGGCGACATCATCAAGGTTACTGTCAAAGAAGCCATTCCGCGCGCTCGCGTAAAGAAAGGTGACGTAATGAATGCTGTTGTCGTTCGCACTAAAAAAGGCATTCGTCGCCCAGATGGATCATTGATCCGTTTTGATGACAACGCTGCCGTTATTTTGAACAACAACAAGGCGCCCATCGGAACGCGTATTTTTGGACCGGTGACTCGTGAGCTGCGTACTGAGCAGTTTATGAAGATCATCTCCCTCGCGCCCGAAGTGCTTTAAGGGGTGTAAGTGATGGCAAAGATCAAGCGTGACGATGAAGTCGTCGTGATTGCAGGTAAGGACAAGGGCAAACGTGGCAAGGTGGTTAGCGTCACCGAAGGTCGTGTGGTCGTGTCTGGACTGAACATGGTTAAGAAGCACGTAAAGGCTAATCCTAACCGTGGTGAAACGGGTGGTATTGTTGAACGCGAAGCGTCCACTGATATTTCGAATGTTGCCGTATACAACCAGGCAACGCAGAAGGCTGACCGAATCGGATATAAGGTTCTTGAAAACGGCGACAAAGTTCGCATTTTCAAGTCCACCGGTGAAGTTGTCGAAACTAAGTAAGGTAGGTTGGTTGAGATGGCCAGACTGAGAGCTGTGTACAAAAACGAGCTTGCACCTAAGTTGCAGGAAGAGCTCGGACTCAAAAACGTGATGGAAGTACCACGCATCACTAAAATTACTCTGAATATGGGAGTGGGCGGTGCTAGCCAAGATAAGAAGCTTATCGATGGCGCCGTGGCCGATATGCAGCTGATTTCTGGCCAGAAACCCGTTGTCACTCTCGCGCGCAAATCAATCGCAGGTTTTAAAATCCGCGATGGTTGGCCGATTGGCTGCAAAGTAACACTGCGCGGCGACATGATGTATGAATTCTTGGATCGTTTAGTTGGTATTACTATTCCTCGTATCCGTGACTTCCGTGGATTTAGTCCGAAGTCATTTGATGGTCGTGGCAACTACAGCCTCGGTATCAAAGAACAGATCGTGTTCCCGGAAATCGATTACGACAAGATCGATCGCATTCGCGGTATGGATGTTGTTATTACTACATCGGCTCGCACCGATGACGAAGGTCGTGCACTTCTGCGCGCTTTCCAGTTCCCGTTTAAGTGAGGCTGAATCATGGCTAAGAAGAGCATGCTTAATCGCGAAGCTAAACGCGAGAAACTCGTCGCCAAGTACGCCAAGCTACGTCAAGAACTGAAGGCGACAATTGCTGATGTTTCAGCAACAGAAGAAGCACGTTGGGCAGCTATTTTGCGTTTGCAAGAGCTACCACGTGACTCAAGCCCAAGCCGTTTGCGTAATCGCTGTGGTTTGACTGGTCGTCCTCATGGCTACTTCCGCAAATTCGGCTTAGCCCGTATTAAGTTGCGTGAAGCTGTTATGCGTGGCGATGTCCCTGGCGTCGTTAAAGGCAGCTGGTAAGAGGATTACTGAAAATGAGTATGCAAGATACCGTCGCAGATATGCTGACACGCATTCGCAACGCACAGCGCGCTGGCAAACCAACGGTTGGTATGCCTTCGTCTAAATTAAAAGTGTCACTCGCCAAGTTGCTGCAGTCTGAAGGTTATGTTGAAAAGTTCGACGTATCCTCTGACATTAAACCAACGTTGACGATTGCGCTGAAGTACTTCGAAGGCAAGCCTGTAATCGAAGAGATCAAGCGTGTAAGTCGCCCAGGTCTGCGTATTTATAAGGGCAAGGATGATCTGAACCGTGTTAAGCAAGGTTTAGGCATTCTCATCGTCTCCACTAACAAAGGCATCTTGACCGATCGCGCTGCACGTGCTGCTGGCGTTGGTGGTGAAGTTATTGCACTTGTTTCTTAAGGGTGAACGAAGATGTCTCGTGTAGCTAAATCACCAATTACTATTCCTGCCGGTGTTGATGTCAGCATCAATGGCCAGCAAGTGGATTTAAAAGGTTCTAAAGGCACATTGTCTTTGAATCTGCATCCATTGGTTACTATCAAGCAAGACGGTGCTGAGCTTAAGCTCGCACCAACTGAAGATAGCCAATCCGCTTGGATGCAAACAGGCACTGCTCGTTCATTGCTTAATAACAATGTTGTGGGTGTGTCAGCCGGTTTTGAGCGCAAGCTTCAACTGATCGGTGTGGGTTATAAAGCAGCTGCTAAAGGCAAGGTGTTAAACCTCGCCCTCGGCTACTCGCACCCCATTGATTTCCAATTGCCTGAAGGTGTGACTGCGGAAACGCCAACACCAACAGAAATTCTGTTGAAGTCAATTGACAAGCAACTGCTTGGTCAGGTCGCTGCCAATGTTCGTGGCTTCCGTCCACCAGAGCCCTACAAGGGTAAAGGTGTTCGTTATGCAGATGAAAATGTGCTGCGTAAAGAAGCTAAGAAGAAGTAACGGAGTCACTCGCAATGAACGATAAAAAGGTTGCTCGTGTTCGTCGTGCTGCAAGCACGCGTGCAAAAATTCGTGCCAACGGTTCAGTTCGTCTGTGTGTGAACCGCACGCCACGTCATATTTACGCGCAAGTGTTATCCGCTTGCGGTGGTCAAGTGTTAGCTCAGGCTTCAACACTGGACACGGATCTGCGTACTGGTGCTACAGGTAATGTAGAAGCGGCACGTAAGGTTGGTGCACTAATCGCCGAACGTGCAAAGTCGGCAGGAATTACCCGTGTTGCATTTGACCGCTCGGGTTTTAAGTATCATGGCCGCATTCAGGCGCTAGCAGATGCTGCGCGTGAAGCGGGTCTGGAATTCTAAGGACACGATGATGGCTAAGCTTGAGCAAAATGAAGGTTTCGTAGAAAAGCTGGTTGCAGTTAACCGCGTTTCTAAAACAGTTAAAGGCGGTAAGATTTTTGCCTTTACTGCACTGACAGTAGTAGGCGACGGTAATGGCCGTGTAGGTTTTGGTCGTGGCAAGGCGCGTGAAGTGCCTGCTGCTATCCAGAAAGCACTGGAAGCCGCTCGTCGCAATATGATTACTATTGACCTGAATGGTGCAACTATTCAGCACCCAATTAATGGTCGTCATGGTGCTACACGTGTCTACATGCAGCCAGCCTCTGAAGGTACGGGTGTTATTGCCGGTGGTGCAATGCGCGCTGTGTTGGAAGTTGCAGGTGTTCAGAACGTGTTGGCCAAGTGCTACGGTTCGACTAATGCTAATAACGTTGTTCATGCCACCTTTAATGGTTTAGGCATGATGACTACGCCGGAACAGGTCGCTGCTAAGCGCGGTCTGACGGTGGAAGAAATTTTGGGGTAATGCGATGAAAACCATCAAAGTTACACAGGTGCGTTCAAGCGCTCACAAGCTGCGTAATCACAAGTTGTGTTTACAAGGTTTAGGTCTGCGCCGTATTGGCCACACCGTTGAAGTCATTGATACGCCGTCAAACCGCGGCATGATCAACAAAGTCCATTACCTTGTGAAAGTGGAGGGTTAATCATGCAACTCAATGATCTTCAACCAGCAGTTGGTTCTACTCATGCGCCAAAGCGTCGCGGTCGTGGTATCGGTTCAGGCTTAGGTAAGACAGGTGGTGTTGGTGTTAAAGGCCAAAAATCACGCGGTAAAGGCAAGGTTCGTCCTGGCTTTGAAGGCGGTCAAATGCCTTTGTATCGTCGTCTGCCAAAGTTCGGCTTTACCTCTTTACTGCAACAAGTGACAGCTGAAGTTCGTCTGTCAGAAATTGCCAGTGTTGATGGTGATGAAGTTACGCTCGATACGCTGAAAAATGCCAACATCGTTCGTAAAGACATGACACGTGCACGCATCATCCTGTCGGGTGAAGTGAATCGCGCGCTGACAATCAAAGGCGTGAAAGTCACCAAGGGTGCACGCGCAGCGATTGAAGCCGCAGGCGGTAAAGTAGAGGAATAAGTTGTATGGCGACTGCCCGCACCCAACAAGCGCGTGAACAGATGCAAAAACCGGGCATGTCGAAAGGCATGTCCGAGTTGTTACGGCGTATCGGTTTTCTATTGCTGGCATTGCTGGTATTTCGCCTAGGTACACATATTCCTGTGCCTGGCATTAACCCAGAGCGCTTGGCTCAGCTGTTTGATCAGAACAAGGACACTATCCTTAGTCTGTTCAATATGTTCTCAGGCGGCGCTCTGGAGCGCATGTCGATTCTGGCGCTGGGCATCATGCCTTACATTTCTGCATCGATCATTATGCAGTTAGCGGCTTCTGTTGTGCCTTCACTTGAAGCAATCAAGAAAGAAGGTGAGTCAGGTCGTCGTAAGATCAACCAGTACACTCGTTATGGCACGGTGGTATTGGCGTTTATTCAAGCGGTTGGCATGTCAGTCGGTCTGATTTCTCAGGGCATCACCCTGACAGTCGGCATGACTTTTATGATTCCCGCTGTTGTAAGTTTGGTTGCTGGTGCAGTGTTCTTAATGTGGCTGGGTGAGCAGATTACAGAGCGCGGTGTAGGTAACGGTATTTCGATGTTGATTTTTGCTGGTATTGTGGCTGGTATGCCCGCTGCCATCGGTATGGCCTTAGAGTCGTCTCGTCAAGGTGAGATCAGTGTTATTGGCTTGTTAGTAATCTTATTACTGGCGATAGCCGTTGTTGGTGCAGTGGTCTTTATTGAGCGTGGTCAGCGTCGTATTACGGTGCAGTACGCTCAGCGTCAGCAGGGTCGTAAGGTGTTTGCTGCGCAACAAAGTCATTTGCCATTAAAGCTGAACATGGCCGGTGTTATTCCCGCTATTTTTGCCAGTTCGCTGTTGTTGTTCCCGGCCAGTCTTGGTCAGTGGTTTGCTCAATCGCCAAACCCAAATGCGGTGCAAAAAGTACTGCAAGAGATGTCGTTATTGTTGGCGCCAGCGCAGCCGTTGTACTTACTGCTGTTTGGTCTATTAATTATTTTCTTCTGCTACTTCTACACTGCGCTGGTATTTAGTCCACGTGATGTAGCAGATAACTTGAAGAAGTCTGGTGCGTATATCCCTGGGATTCGTCCTGGTGAACAAACCACACGTTACATCGATACTGTTATGGGTCGTTTGACTCTGATGGGTTCGTTGTACATCACGGCAGTGTGTTTATTGCCGATGATTTTACAGGTTGCTTTCAGTATTCCGTTCTACTTGGGCGGTACATCACTGCTGATCGTAGTCGTCGTTGTCATGGATTTCATGTCACAGATGCAGTCACATTTGATGTCGCATCAGTATGAGTCCTTGATGAAGAAAGCAAACCTCAGGGGTGTCGGTCCTAGTGGGCAGATTCGCTGAACCTTTTTGCGTTTTGTTGGAGTAGGTGAACCATGAAAGTTCAAGCCTCGGTAAAGAAAATTTGCGGTAGCTGTAAGATTGTGCGCCGTAACGGAAGCCTTCGGGTTATTTGCAGCGCTGAACCGCGCCACAAGCAACGTCAAGGTTAATGATCGTCAGGCGGTTGCATAGTTGGTATTAAGTCGCTAAACTCTCGCGCCTTTCACGCCCAGTATGTAATCGTACTGATACGCCTAAAAAGTGGAGTAAATGTCAATGGCTCGTATCGCCGGCGTCAACATTCCTGATAACAAGCATGCGGTCATCTCATTGACCTACATTTTTGGTATCGGTCGCACAACTTCAGCCAAGATCCTTTCGGCTGTTGGAATTGCGCCTGAAACAAAAATTCGGGAATTGTCGGATGCGCAACTTGATCAGGTGCGTGCCCAAGTGGCAGCAGTTACGACTGAGGGTGACCTCCGTCGTGAAGTATCCATGAACATCAAACGTCTCATGGATTTGGGCTGCTATCGTGGCATGCGTCATCGTCGTGGTCTGCCTGTCCGTGGACAGCGTACTAAGACAAACGCGCGTACTCGTAAGGGCCCGCGTAAAGCCGTTCGTAAGAACTAATTTTTTGTAGAACTCGGAAGCTAAAAGATGGCAAAAGATAATTCGCGCGGTCGCAAGAAGGTGACACGTCAGGTATCTGACGGTATCGCGCACATTCATGCTTCTTTTAATAACACCATTGTGACGATTACCGATCGACAAGGTAATGCACTGGCCTGGGCCACCTCAGGTGGTCAGGGCTTCCGCGGTTCCCGTAAGTCTACCCCTTTCGCAGCGCAGGTTGCTGCAGAGGTTGCCGGTAAGGCAGCCCTCGATTACGGTCTAAAGAATTTAGACGTTCTCGTGAAAGGTCCAGGCCCGGGCCGCGAGTCCGCCGTGCGTGCATTGAATGCAGTGGGTTATAAAATTAATAGCATTTCAGACGTAACCCCTATTCCGCATAACGGCTGCCGTCCGCCGAAAAAGCGTCGCGTGTAAGAGGAGATTGGGAAAATGGCTCGTTATATTGGCCCGAAGTGCAAACTCTCCCGTCGCGAAGGGACCGATCTTCAGTTGAAGAGCGGCATTCGTGCGCTGGATTCTAAATGTAAAGCTGATACCCCACCGGGTGTCCATGGTGCTTCGCGTAAAGGACGCATGTCCGACTACGGTACTCAGCACCGTGAAAAAATGAAGGTTCGTCGTATTTATGGTGTGCTTGAGCGTCAGTTCAGCAACTACTATAAAGAAGCAGCCCGCCTGAAAGGCGCTACAGGTGAAAACCTGCTGCAACTGCTTGAATCTCGTCTGGATAACGTTGTTTATCGTATGGGCTTTGGCTCCACACGTTCTGAAGCACGTCAATTGGTTAGCCACCGTGCCATCTTGGTAGACGGTGTTCGTGTAAACGTTGCGTCTTTCCAAGTCGCTCCGGGTGCAGTAATTACTGTACATGAAAAAGCGAAAAACCAATTGCGCGTGAAGAATGCGATTGAATTGGCTGCACAACGAGGTGTACCTGCTTGGATTCAAGTAGATACCACTAAGTTGGAAGGCACATTCAAATCACGTCCAGAGCGTTCGGACCTGTCCTCCGAAATCAACGAAAACTTGATCGTTGAGTTGTACTCCAAGTAATCGATTGATTTGAGGTGTCGTCCATGTCACAGGTCAATGAGTTTTTGACGCCCAGCGCGATCAATGTACAGGCTGCAAGTGTTAGCCGTGCAAAGGTAACGTTGGAACCGCTAGAGCGTGGTTTCGGCCACACACTAGGCAACGCATTGCGCAGAATTTTGCTGTCGTCGATGCCAGGTGCTGCTGTTGTTGATGTTGAAATCGACGGTGTAGAGCATGAATACAGCGCCATCGAAGGTGTGCAGGAAGACGTTATTGAAATCCTGCTTAACCTGAAAGGGTTGGCTGTTAAGCTGCATGAACAAGATGAAGCTGTCTTGGCATTGGACATCAAAGGTCCTTGCGAAGTAACAGCAGCTGACTTGTCCTTGCCGCACAACGTTGAAATCGTAAATCCAGGCCATGTTATTGCGACTTTGGCGGCCAATGCACACTTGAAAATGAAGTGTCGTGTTGCTCGTGGTCGTGGTTATGAGCCAGCTGATGGCCGTTATGACGATGAAGATTCTCGTCCAATCGGTCGTCTGTTGTTGGATGCGTCATTTAGCCCTGTTCGTCGCGTGTCATACGTTGTTGAAAGTGCTCGTGTTGAGCAACGTACCGACCTTGATAAGCTGGTCATTGACCTAGAGACAAACGGCACTATCGATCCTGAAGAAGCCATTCGTCGCGCCGCCACAATTTTGCAACAGCAAATTTCGGTGTTCGTGAATTTGGAAGCTGATAGCCCTGTGGCATCTAAAGTAGGCAATGAGCCTGAAGTAGATCCATTGCTGCTGCGTCCAGTGGATGATTTGGAACTGACAGTTCGTTCAGCTAACTGCTTAAAAGCCGAAAATATTTATTATATCGGCGATTTGGTACAACGCTCTGAAGTTGAGCTGTTGAAAACGCCAAACCTGGGCAAAAAGTCTTTGACTGAAATCAAAGATGTGTTGGCGTCGAAAGGTTTGTCTTTAGGCATGCGTCTTGAGAATTGGCCACCAGCCAGTCTCCGCAACGATGACCGACTGAACTTTCGTTCACGTTGATCATCAACTGAATTAGTGTAGGAATACTGCCATGCGTCATCGTAATAGTGGTGTAAAACTGGGTCGTACCACTGCCCACCGTGGTGCCATGTTTAAAAATATGGCTGTGTCACTGTTCGAGCACGAATTAATTCGTACCACAGTGCCAAAAGCAAAAGAACTGCGCCGTGTTGCCGAGCCGTTGATTACGCTGGCAAAGAACGACACTGTGGCTAACCGCCGCTTAGCGTTCGCACGTACACGTTCGAAAGAAATGGTTGGTAAGTTATTTACCGTGTTGGGTCCTCGTTACAAAGAGCGCAACGGTGGTTATCTGCGTATTTTGAAAGCTGGCAATCGTCCAGGTGACAACGCGCCGATGGCATACGTTGAGCTAGTTGATCGTGAGCTGACAACGGCTGCTGTTGACGCTGAATAAGCGTTAATACATAAAAAAACCGGCACTGCTTGTATAAAGTGTGCCGGTTTTTTTATGCCTGCTTGTTGTGCTTAACAAGCAGCCCTATTTAGGGCTGCAAAGTAGTGGTGCTAAGAAATGGCCAGTGTGTGACTTCGGGTTGGCCGCTACAGCTTCGGGGGTCCCTTCTGCCACGATTTCGCCGCCGCCGCTACCGCCTTCTGGGCCTAAGTCAATAATCCAATCTGCCGTTTTAATGACGTCCAAATTGTGCTCAATAATGACCACGGTATTGCCATGATCACGCAAGGCATTTAACACTTCCATTAGCTTTTTAATGTCATGAAAGTGCAAGCCAGTAGTGGGCTCATCCAAAATATACAGCGTACTGCCGGTGTCACGTTTGGCTAACTCACGTGCTAACTTAACGCGCTGTGCTTCACCACCAGAAAGCGTTGTTGCTGCTTGCCCTAAGGTAATGTAAGACAGGCCAACGTCGATTAACGTTTGCAAGCGTCGCGCTAACGCCGGCACGGCATCAAAGAATTCACGGGCAACTTCCACGGTCATTTCTAACACGTGGTCAATGCTTTTGCCTTTGTAGCGTATATCCAGCGTTTCACGGTTATAACGCTTGCCATGACAGACATCGCAAGGCACATAGACATCGGGTAAAAAGTGCATCTCTACTTTGATGACGCCATCACCTTGGCAGGCCTCACAGCGACCACCTTTGACATTAAACGAAAACCGTCCCGGTCCATAGCCGCGTGATCTGGCCTCTTGTGTGCCGGCAAATAACTCACGAATAGGCGTGAAGATGCCGGTGTAGGTGGCTGGGTTAGAGCGCGGCGTTCGTCCAATGGGGCTTTGGTCAATATCAACCACCTTGTCTAGGTGCTGCATGCCCTCAATGCGCTCATGCGCGGCTGGTGTGCGTTCATTGGCACCATTTAGCAGGTGTGCTGCCACGGGATAGAGCGTTGAGTTGATTAACGTAGACTTGCCTGAGCCAGAGACACCGGTGATGCAAGTCATTAGGCCAATAGGGATATCAACCGTGACATTTTGCAGGTTATTGCCAGAGGCATTGACGATGCGTAACTGGCGTTTAGGGTCCGGTGCCCGGCGCTCTGGAATAGTTATTCCCTTGCGTCCTGATAAGTAGTCGCCGGTTAACGAGTCTGGTGCATTGATAATGTCTGCCAGCTGACCTTGAGCAATGATTTGACCACCATGTACGCCGGCGCCAGGGCCAATATCAATAATGTAGTCTGCAGCCCGGATGGCGTCTTCATCATGCTCAACCACTAACACTGAGTTGCCGAGATCGCGCAGATGAGTCAGCGTTTTGAGTAAGCGCTCATTGTCCCTTTGGTGTAGGCCAATTGAGGGTTCATCCAAAACATACATGACACCAACAAGGCCCGCACCGATTTGCGACGCCAGACGAATACGTTGTGCTTCGCCGCCAGATAGGGTCTCTGCTGAGCGAGCAAGGCTTAAATAGTTCAAACCAACATTGACTAAAAACTGTAAGCGCTCACGGATTTCTTTCAGGATCTTGTCAGCAATTTCACCTTTAGCCCCTGTTAACTGCAGACCATGAAAGTAGTCACATGCGGCGGCAATCGGCATTTGTGAAATGGCTGGTAGGTTATGTTGCTCGACATACACATGGCGTGCCTCGGTGCGTAAACGAGAGCCACCACAATCGCCACATGCTGAAGTAGTTAAGTACTTTGCTAGTTCTTCACGCACACTATTGGACTCAGTTTCTCGATAGCGACGATCAAGGTTGCGCAAAATACCCTCAAAAGTGTGCTGGCGAAGCACCAGTTTGCCGCGGTCACCAGTGTAGTTAAAGGTGATTTGTTCATCGCCAGATCCGTTCAGTAGTACTTGCTGTACTTTCTTGCTGAGCTCCTGCCATGGTGTGTCTAGGCTAAACTGATAGTGTGTGGCCAGCGCCTCTAACATAGCGTAGTAGTAGAAGTTGCGCTTATCCCAGCCGCGAATAGCGCCTTCAGCAAGAGATAACTCTGGCTGAGTAATGAGACGCTGAGCATCGAAATATTGACGAACACCTAGACCATCGCAGCTTGGGCAGGCGCCAGCAGGGTTATTAAACGAGAATAGGCGTGGTTCCATTTCCGTAATGGCATAACCACAGTGTGGGCAGCTGAACTTAGCGGAAAACACCATTTCTTGTGCACTGCCATCCATGGGGGCAACCCAAGCAATGCCTTCAGCGATGCGTAATGCGGTTTCAAATGATTCTGCTAGTCTAAGGCCAAGGTCGGGTCTAACTTTGAAGCGGTCAACCACGACTTCGATGCTGTGTTTGCGTTGTTTGTCGAGTGCCGGTGCTTCGTCTAAATCGACAACCAAGCCGTTAATGCGTGCGCGCACAAAGCCATCAGCTCGCAGACGCTCAAACACATGTAAGTGTTCGCCTTTACGTTCGCGCACCACTGGTGCGAGCAGCATCCATGATGAGCTCTCAGGCAAGCTCAGTACATGATCAACCATTTGGCTTACCGTTTGCGCGCTAAGCTCTACATTGTGCTCAGGGCAGCGTGGCGAGCCAACGCGTGCAAATAACAGGCGCAGGTAGTCGTGAATTTCGGTAATGGTGCCCACTGTTGAGCGTGGATTGTGCGACGTTGACTTTTGCTCAATCGAAATGGCGGGCGATAGACCTTCGATGTGATCAACATCAGGCTTTTCCATTAGCGACAGAAATTGACGGGCATAAGCTGACAGCGACTCAACGTAACGTCGCTGACCTTCAGCATAGAGCGTATCAAAGGCAAGGGATGATTTGCCTGAGCCAGAAAGACCAGTAATAACGACTAATTTGTCGCGGGGAATATCAAGACTGATATTTTTCAAATTGTGCGTGCGTGCGCCACGTACTTTGATGCTGCTCATTGCTGCTGCCGTCGTATAAGAACAATCGAACAGTATACGCAATGAGCCTGACAATCCCAGACTACAAGTTAATTTGTTGAGGAGTGATGTTGCCTCAACACCTGTTAGAATCGCGCACTTCTAGTTGGGGTGTGATGGGTTATGAGCGCTTTTTCTGCGGTTGAACGCCGGGCAGTTTTGTCGTTAGCGAGCATCTTTTCGCTGCGCATGATGGGCTTGTTCATGATTTTGCCGGTGTTTGCCATATATGGCGCGCAATTAGAGGGTGCAAGTCCATTTTTAATTGGGGTCGCTATTGGAGCTTACGGTTTGGCCCAGTTGCTGCTGCAGATTCCTTTTGGCGTATTGGCTGATCGCTTTGATCGCCGCCTATTAATTTTGTTAGGCCTCTTGTTGTTTGTATTAGGTGGTGTGTTAGCTGCTGCATCAACATCAATTTGGGGCGTGATTGCAGGTCGATTCTTACAGGGCATGGGCGCTATTTCAGCGGTAGTAATGGCGCTCATGTCAGACCTAGTTCGTGACGAAAATCGAAGCAAAGGCATGGCCATTTTAGGCATGAGTATTGGCGTGGCCTTTGCTTTGTCCTTTGTGATGGGGCCGTGGTTGGCGGCTAACTTGGGCCTGTCCGGATTGTTTATTGCTACTGCCGTGCTGGGTGGGCTGGCTATGTTGTTGGCCATAATCTGGTTGCCGCGTGGCCGCCAAGTAAGTCATCTGCCGCCTGATTATCAGCAGCAGTTACGTGGCATGTTGGCGCTGCCAGAACTACGCCGTTTAAATGTCGGTATTTTTAGTCTGCACTTAATTATGATGGCCTGCTTTGTTGCCTTGCCCAGTATGTTGGTGAGTGCTGGCCTGCCAGCGACACAGCATGGTTGGTTGTATTTGCCAGTGATGCTGCTGTCTTTTGTGGTGTTGGTGCCAGCGGTGGTGGTGGCTGAAAAGAAACAACAAATTCGTCGCGTGTATCTTTCTGCAATTATTTTGCTGCTGTTATCCATGCCGATATTGGCCGTGGTGCAACAAAGCCTTTGGCCGTTAATGTTGGCGGTGGCCCTATTCTTTTTTGCCTTTAATTTACTGGAAGCGATGCTGCCTTCTTTAGTTAGTAAAATGTGTCCGCCAGCAAGCAAAGGTACGGCAATGGGTATTTACAGTACCAGTCAATTTGCTGGTGCGTTTGTCGGCGGTGCACTAGGTGGCTTGTTATTGCAAAAGGGCGGTAGCGCGATATTGTTTTGGGGCTTGGCGGTAGTTGCGCTGTGTTGGTTATGGCGGGCGTCGTCAATGGTGTCGCCAATTTATTGGCAGAGTGTTGTATTGCAGCCCGAGCAAACCTTAAGCCGAGAGCAGCTCGAACAACTTCGGCAGCTGCCAGGTGTAGAAGAGCTAGTGATGTTGAGTGATGATGAGTTGCTTTACCTGAAGGTAGATCAAGTCTTATGGCAGTCGGATGCGCTGGTTAATCTGCCGGTCCGAATAAAGGTCAGTTGACACTGGCGAAGATGGCAGGGCTGGTCTAAAGTTATGAACACTATGATAAGTACAGTTGGAGGTAGCAATGCGTGGGGTTAATAAGGTCATTTTGATCGGTAATTTGGGTCGTGACCCCGAGGTGCGTTATCTGCCTTCAGGCGGTGCCGTAGCAAACATCACCGTCGCAACCAGTGAGTCTTGGAAAGATAAAACAACGGGTGCTATGCAAGAGCAAACAGAATGGCATCGCGTGGTGTTTTATGGTCGTTTAGCTGAAATTGCCGGTGAGTATCTGCGTAAAGGCTCTAAAGTGTTCCTTGAGGGCTCGTTGCACACACGTAAATGGCAAGATAAGCAGTCTGGTCAAGACCGCTACAGCACGGAAATTAAGGGTAGTAGCTTGCAAATGCTGGACAGCAAAGGTGGCGCATCGAATGATAGCGATCATCAGGCTATGCCGGATTATGCTGACTTTGATTCAGCGCCTGCTTCACCAGCGGCACCCCAGCGTTCAGCGCCTGCGCAGCAACGACCAAGCCCTGCAGCACCTGCGCCTATGAATGATTTTGATGACGATATTCCGTTCTAAGGTTTAATGCGTTTTACTAAAGCCCATTTGTTCGCAAATGGGCTTTTTTATAAGTACTGAAAAGCTACTGGTGGCTGTAACCATAAAACACATAACTTTTGGTGGTTTTATGGTTATTATGCAAACCAACTGTTGGTTAACAAAACAGGCTGCGCTAAAACATAAGGGGGAGTGTGTGCGTTTGAGTCGCCGCTGGTTATTACTACCATTTGTATTGATTGTGCTGGTTTCACTACTGGCCCATGCACCCTCACGAGTATTGCAATCATCTCTACCGGCAAGTTTTCAGTCGGAGCGCTGGGGTGGATCTATTTTTAATGGCCAGGTGGTTGGACGTTATCAGCAGTTTCCAGCCTACATTGACTGGAACTGGCGCATATCCGGTTTATTCACATTGAGTTTGGCCGGTGATTTGCGTGTGCGTAGTACACTGACTGCCGACTTAAATTTGAACCGCGGGCCTTTGAGCTGGAGTATTGATGCGCCCTTGGTGGCGCTGGCAGCAGGCGCAGTTCCGGGCTTACCAGCAGGTTTCATCATGCCGGCGTGGCGCGGGAGTAATATTCAAGTATCTCGTGCTTATAGTGGTGAATGGAAAAAAGCATCTGGTCGTTTGCTGACTGCGGGTGGCCCTATGCGCTTAGTGCTGCAGGGGCAGGTGCAGGAAGTTAGTCTGCCAGCTGCGGTCATTGAGCTTAGTCTGCGTGAAAAAGACCTTGTTGCAGATATGAAAACGGACTCGGGTGAAGCGCTAGCAACCATGACGCTTACAGCGGACCATCGAGTGCAGTGGCAGCTGCGTGACCGTTTATTGCGTTTAAAGCCAGGTTATGTGTCACAGAATGACTTGGATTTAATTGTGTTAACCGTAGCGGAACCTTTGTAATGCGGACAATTAAATATATGGCATCATCAGTGCCTGAAAAACAACAAGCGAGTGCGTGGGTATGACTGAGCGTTTGCAACGGTTCATACAGCAGGCGCGCAGTGAGCGCACGGCGAATATCATTTTTTTACTGTCTCTTATTGTCTTAGCATGGTTGCTTGGGCGTATGTTGTGGTTGCTAGTGCAAGGCCCAACGACAGTATTACCGATGCCTAGTAATATGGGAGTGACTAGCGTTGATGTTCGCGTACAGCCAGAGCAAATTGCCGCGGTGTTTGGCGATCAACAAACCGTTGTCCAAGCAGAACCAGAAAATACGACCTTACAGCTTCGTTTGACGGGTGTGATTGAAAGCTCAGAACCGACCCATGCGCGCGCATTTATTTCTGAGCGCAGTGCGGGTCAAGTTGAGTCATTTAAAACAGGCGACAAAGTTCCGGGTGGTGCAACGCTAGATCAGGTGTATGCTGACCGCGTTGTACTCTTGCGTGGTGGGCGTGAAGAGATTTTGCGTTTTGATGAACTGCCTGCGACAGCACAGGCTCCCGTTGCCCCCGATCGTGCCGCACAAAATGCCGCACAGACACGAGCAGCGTTGTCGCAAATGGCGGAGCAGTTAGCCAATTCACCGCTAGCGGCAATGCGACAGATGGGCCTTCGAAGAACATCGCGCGGTTATGTTGTTAGCGTGACAGCGCCTAAAGAGATGATGCAGCGCTTTGGTTTGCAGCCGGGCGACCGAATTGTCAGTATTAACGGACAAACAGTTGGGCAAGACCTTGATGCAGATCAACAGGTCATGAGTCAGCTACAACAAGAAGGTAATGCACGTGTTGAAGTTCAGCGCGGAGCACAAACGATTACTCTGGAACAGAAGCTCTAATCCATGAAAATGCCGATTTTAAAACCACTTGCATTGAGTTTGATTCTGATTGCGACACCCGTGTTAGCAAATCAAACTTGGAAGATTAATTTAAAAGACGCTGACATCTCTGCGCTAGTTAGTGAGATGGCTGAAATCACCGGCAAAAACTTTGTCGTGGACCCTCGTGTCAAAGGCACAGTGACGGTGGTCTCCAGTAAGGCCTTGAATGCACGTGAGCTTTATGAGCTGTTTCAGAGTGTGCTGAGCATTAATGGTTTTGCTGCTGTGCCTAGCGGGCCAGTCGTTAAGATTATGCCTGATGCCAATGCGCGACAATCCGGCGTACGTGTTGATTTAGGCGGTGTTTCTGCCGGTGAACAGCTAGTGACGCGTGTGGTGGTGCTTGAGCAAGCTAATGCTAATGAGTTGCTAGCGGCGCTGCGCCCTATGATGCCGCAATTCGCTCATATGGCTGCTGTGCCTGGTGCTAATGCGTTAGTGATATCGGATCGTGCAAATAATGCGGATGCGATGGAAGCTATTATTCGTGAGCTTGATAGTGGTCAGCTTGATGATGCTATTGAGATTATGCCTGTTGTAAATAGCAAAGCAGCCGATTTACTTACGGTACTGGAGAGTGTAGAAACTGGTGCGGCGGCAGCCAAAGCAGCGCCTACCACGGGGCGAGTTCGTATCGTCGTGGATGAGCGAAGCAATCGACTCATTGTCCGTGGCGACCGAGCGTTGCGAGACCGAGTACGCGCATTAGTACGCTCTCTTGATGAGGCGCCAGAAGTCAGCATGGATACCGTGCGTGTGTTTCGTCTGCAGTTTGCTAATGCAAGGCAGGTCGCCGAAGTATTGCGTGGTGTGTTATCGACGGGTGAGCAACGTAGTAACACCAGTACTACAACCAATGTTGCAACCAACGCAGAAGGAAGCACTGGCACGGGTCGTTCCGGTGGCGGTGCAACGACCATTACCGTTGGTTCTGCGAGTTTGATTGCGGATGAGTCACAAAATGCGTTAATTGTGCGCGCCACTTCTTCGCAAATTCGTCAAGTTGAAACCGTTTTAAAAGAGCTCGATGTGCGTCGAGCTCAGGTGCTAATCCAAGCAGCGATTGTGGAAGTGTCCGGTGACAATGCAGCGCAGTTAGGCGTGCAGTGGGCAGCTGGGGATCCTTCGCGTGGTGTCGGCATTATCAACTTCAACAATGCGGGTGCCAGCATTGCTAATTTGGCCATTGCGGCGACCACGGATCGTTTTGACCAAGCGGGTATTGGCAATGGTGCAGCAATCGGCCTAGGGACTTCACGTACTGACTCCGACGGAAACCGTACATTTTACGGTGCATTAATTCAGGCATTGAACTCTGTAACCGACGCCAACCTGCTTTCTACGCCAAGTATTATGACGCTAGACAATCAAGAGGCGAAAATTGTCGTGGGTCAAAACGTGCCCTTTATTACGGGCTCTACGGCCACGGGTGGGTCTGGCGTGACTAACCCATTTACTACGATTGAGCGACAAGATGTCGGTATTACCCTTAAAGTTACCCCAACCTTAAGTGGTGGTGGCACGATCCTGTTAGAAGTTGAGCAAGAGGTTTCATCTGTGGTGCCTTCAGCTGAAGGCGTGAACTCAGCAGATTTGATCACTAACAAGCGTTCAATTAAAACGACGATTCTAGCTGACGATGGTCAAACCATCGTACTTGGTGGTTTGGTGCAAGACGATGTCACTAAGTCAGTCAGTAAAGTTCCGTTTTTGGGTGATATTCCCGGCCTAGGTGTGTTGTTCCGTTCGACCAGTGATAGCCGCATTAAGCGTAACTTGTTGGTGTTTCTGCAACCAACAGTGATTCGTGATACGCAATCAGCTAATGCACTGACCCAACGTCAGTATGGTTCAATTCGTCGTGTTGACTTAGGTATTGACTCGCGCGGTCGCTTAACCCGCTTGCCTGAAAATATTCAGGAAATTTATCAAGGTGGCCGTCAGCGCGATGTTGAGCCAAGTCCTGCTCCTACAACGAGAGTCGTGCCGCAGTCTCGCTCTACTGAACCAACAATTCCGCCTGATACAATTCGTCTGGCGCCGAGCCAAACGCAAACACAAATGCAGCCTCGTCCAGACTTAGATAGTCCAACTGTGTTTGCTGCTGAGTTGCCACAGCAGCCAATTCAGGCAACGCCTATGCCTGCTTCTCCTGCTCAGCAACCTCAGGTTCAGCAACAAGAAGCTGCACCACGTTATATGCCACCAATGGTGCAGCCATCTAATACGGCGCAACCATTTACGCCAACACAAACTGAGCGCTCAGATGCTGCGTTTGCTCCTATGCCTATGACACAGCAGCCTGCACCGGCACCTGCTGCACAGCCACAACCAGTGCGTCAGCGTGAAATTCGCACCTCTAGTGGTTCGGTTTATTATGTGCCGGATGACGCAGCACCTGCTCCTGCGCCTGCTCAAACCACTAGCCAGCCGGCTACATCGACCGAACCTAAGTCGTCGGGTCGAATGCGTGAGATTCGTACCTCGAGTGGTGCGGTGTATTACGTGCCAGATGATCGTTAAGTCAGTTACTGAGTACCTGCTCAATCAGTTCGCGGGTACTCAGTTGGCAGCCAAGCTGTCGTAGGTTCCAATAGTGCCCGCCTAGGGCACGATTAATCATGACGAGGTCAGGTACTGGCTGAAATGCACGCCAGTGTGGCAGTGCCTTGCGGCTGAGTTTGATTGCTCGTTCAGCGAGCGGAAACGTGGCGAAGTCTACCGGCTCTATTGCTCCCAAACTTTCTTGCGCTAGACGTAGCCATGGTCGGTAAAAGTCCAGTGGCATGGCTACTGTGTTATGCGTATTGCGTGCACCTAAACGAATTAAGCCAGACTCAACTGCACTGGCGTCTCCGGTAAGAGCGGCTTGCGTGAGTTGTCGATAAATTTTAGCAATGCCATCTGGCAGTCGCTTGATGCAGCCAAAGTCGTAAATCACCAGCGAGCCATCGGGGCGTACGGCAAAGTTGCCTGGATGTGGGTCGCAATGCATTTGGCCAAACTGATAAAGCTGTGCGCCCATGGTGCGAAATAATAAGCTGCCGATGGCGTTGCGTTGTGCTTGGTCATAACGCGCATCTAACTCACCCAATGGGTCACCATGCTCATAACTTAAGGTCAGCACATGGCGACTACAAAGCTCGCTAATGACTTGCGGTATAACCACCTGTGGATCATAGGCGTGAAAATCACGAAAGGCGTTAATCGCAGCTGCTTCTTGGTCGTAGTCAAGCTCGTTCGCTAGGCTCTGGCTGATTTCATTAAAGAGTTGGTCGAGCAGTGCACTTGATACCGGTAATACACGTGCAATTTTAAGAGCCAAGCGTAGCTGTTTAATGTCGCTATGAATGGCGTCCTCGATACCCGGATATTGAACTTTTATGATGACTTCTCGGCCATCGTGTAGGCGAGCGCGATGCACTTGCGCAATGGATGCCGAGGCAATCGCATCAGGGTCAATGAACTCAAATATACTATCTAGTTGATCGCCAAAGGCGGCCTGTAGGCGTGGCTGAAGCTCACTGAAAGGGCGCGGTGCTGAATCCTTTTGCAGGGATGACAGGGCATCAACCAGCTCTTCCGGCAGTACATCGCGGTACTGCGACACCACTTGGCCGACCTTCATGACGGCGCCTTTCATATCGCCTAAGGTTTTGGCAATTTCACTGCCGACGCGCTTAAAAAGCTCGGCGTCTTGCTCACTGCGTGTGCTTTCATTTTTCCACAGCCGTTGCCAGCGACTGCGTGCCACATCTTTGCTGATGCGTGCTGTCATGCCAGCGAGTTTCATAAAGCGTTTGCCGCTATGGTCTTTTGGCTCAGTCATGCCGCTCTCTCCAATGGAGACTACATACTAGGCGTCGGCGTTATGCCGTCAAGCGGTCATTGGTGATGGTTTGTTATCGATGAGTGTTGATTGCTTGTGCAATGGCTGGTTGTAATTGTGCTGCTGCCATTTTGACCGCTTCAGACCATTCATTAGCGGCCTGACCATTGGCGCCATCCGTAATAAACTTCAGGCAAATAAAGCGATGACCTAATTGCTGGCAAACCTTGGCAATAGCATAGGCCTCCATATCAATCACACTCATGTCCAACGCAGGATGTTTACTGGTGACAAAGCTATCGCCGGTATAACAGGTGGTGTGTGTGTAGCCGTCCAGTGTTAAGCCGTTGGCAAGTAACACGCCTGGTTCAAACGGCGTTTCACCCAAGCTAAAGCCCATGGCGGTGGCGTCCATGTCTCGTTGATGAAACTGGGTAGCAACGACCACTTGTCCTGCGTTAAGCGTGTGTGAGCCCGCTGAGCCGGCATTAATGACCAATCTAGGCGCTGACTGGCTTAGTAACTTGGTCGCGGTTATCGCGGCGTTAACCTTGCCCACACCAGTGTAGTGCAGGGCTAGCTCATCCATGAGCAGCAAGTCATCAGCGTTTTCGTGGGGTAGTGCAAGCAGCAGGAGTGGTTGCGACATTGCGATTTCTCAACGATAGGTCCATACGGAATGAACGGGCTGGTTTTGACAAGTATATTGATTAAGTGATGCTAGGTTCATGAGTACCAAGGCTCCCTGTACTTGATGGCTCGCTGATAGGCAAAGCGCCTCACTGGCCGCTAGTGTGCCACCCGTTGCGAGTACGTCATCCACTAGTAAAACGCGCTTTGGTGTTTGTTGGGCTGCGATCTCAAGACAGTCTTGACCATATTCTAGACTGTAAGCTTGGCTGATCACGGGCGGCGGTAATTTGCCCGGTTTACGAACTAGAATCAGGCCTTTTTGCATGGCTTGAGCTAGTCCAGCAGCCAAAATAAAACCGCGTGACTCAATGCCCACTAAGGCATCAATTTGCTGCCACTGTTGGTCGTTGAGCTGCGCTTGCATGGCCGAGATAGTTGAAGCGAAGTGTTCGCTCAATAGTGGCGTGATATCCCTAAATAAAATGCCTGCTTGGGGGAAGTCAGGCACCAGACGAATGCATTGCTCTAAACGGCTTAGGTTAAAACTCGGCATTAGCGTGACAAATGCAGTGCCATGGGGTTGGGTAGGGCATCAGCTAAACGGCTAATACGCATATTCAACTCGGCATACGAGTCCGCAATTACCGTGATATGGCCTAACTTGCGATTTTCACGCTCAGTTTTGCCATACAGGTGCAAGTGGGTATCAGTGACGCGCAAAATTTCGTGACTATTGGGGTGTCGGCCAATGATGTTGAGCATGGCACTGGGCTTTTCGGCACGTGTAGAGCCGAGTGGCAGGCCCGCCACAGCACGCACATGGTTTTCAAATTGCGAGCAATGAGCGCCTTCAATACTCCAGTGACCTGAGTTGTGAACACGAGGTGCCGTTTCGTTGGCTAACAGACCATGACGGGTCTCAAATAGCTCCAGTGTTAACACACCGACATGATTCATCTCATGTAGAACGGACGATATATAACGCTCGGCCATGAGCTGAGTGTTTTCGTCCAAGTTTGGTGCTGGCACGATGGAGTGGCTCAGAATGCCGCGATGGTGGTGGTTTTCAGCTAACGGGTAAAAGCGGGTGTCACCTTGCTGTCCACGCACAGCAATGATTGATAGCTCACGCTTGAACTGGATGAACTCTTCGGCAATCAGCGGCACTTGTGCACCCAGCGCATTCCAGCACTCGCTGAGCTGGTCTTCACTGCGTAATAAGAACTGACCTTTGCCGTCATAACCATCGGTTACCGTTTTGATCACCAGCGGCAGGCCTAAGGCTTGAATGGCTTGTTTTAAGTCATCTGCTGCTTCAATGGCAGCAAAACGAGCAGAGGGGATATTTAACTCGGCAAATAGCTTTTTTTCATTTAGCCGGTTTTGTGAAATCGCCAGTGATTTCACGCTTGGGAAGACCGGTTTTTGCGCCGCAATGGTGTTGACCCAGGCCGTTGGGATGTTTTCGAACTCGTAAGTGAAGACATCGGCAGAGTCGATAAACGCTTGTAGGCTTTCCGCGCTGTCCGTGTCATCGCCAAAACGTGGGCCTAATGCTGCCGAGGGGCAGTCACTGGCACGATCAAAAAAACTAAACGACAAGTTTAGTGGATAGCCTGCTAACGCCATCATGCGGCCCAGTTGGCCGCCACCTAAAACGCCGATTCGTAGACTCATGGCTGCACCGGGTTGATCACGCCTGGAATAGGATTGGCTAATACTGTTTCGGTTTGCTGCTGGCGGAACTTATCTATTGCCGCTTTTAGTGTTGGATCCTGCAAGGCCAAAATTTGTGTGGCTAGGAGTGCAGCGTTTATAGCGCCTGCTTTGCCGATGGCTAATGTACCAACTGGCACGCCGCCCGGCATCTGTACAATAGATAACAAGGAATCCAGACCATTTAAGGCATGTGATTGAACAGGCACGCCCAGCACAGGCAGCGCTGTTTTCGCAGCACACATGCCTGGCAGATGTGCGGCACCACCGGCGCCAGCAATAATAACCTGAATGCCGCGGCTTTCGGCGGATTCGGCATAAGCAAACAGCTTGTCAGGGGTGCGATGGGCTGAGACAACCTCAGCCTCAAATGCCACGCCCAATGCAGTTAGCGTGGACGCTGCATGCTCCATGGTGGACCAGTCAGACTGCGATCCCATGATGATGCCTACCAAAGGGCGCGTAGTGGAGGAGTTGGCGCTCATAATCAGCCCTACCGAAACGGTTGAAAACCGCGCATTTTCCAGCAATCAGTCAGCAATCGCAAGTCCGATTAGCAATGATGCGCCGGCGATGGAGAGTGTCACTGCTAATAAGAACAGTAGAAACTTAGCTAATGGCTTAAAGTTCGAGGGTGGTGGTTCACGTTCCAACATATTTAGTCGATCTCCTGGGTGACGGATGTCGTTATCCTTGCGAGAATGGCTAACTGGTTTTTTACCTACAAAGAGTGAGTCATGAAAGCGGTTTTGTCGATGGGTTGGCAGGTCATGTTGTTTCGCGCGCGTCCGGATGATATTCCCTATGCGCCTAAATTAATTTGGCCATTAGTATTTATCAATGTGGCCTTGAGTCTGATGATTCAGCAAGTGTCCGATCCTGGCATGGATAAGCCCATTTTGCAGTTGGCCCTAATGAGCTTAGCGGTTGAGGCGGTATGGGTGTATTTCATGTTGTCACGTCGTCAGTGGCAAGTGCGTTGGGTGCAGACATTTACCGGCTTGGTGATAATCGATACGGTTATTACGCTGATGGCATCACCACTTACTTTTTTGCTTAATGCCAATGAGGCCTTGCTGCCACTGGTTATGTTGATACAGATTGTTTTAGCGTTTTGGAGCCTGTGGGCGCGTGGTTATATTTACCAGCATGCACTTGAAATTAGTCGTGGGCGTGGTTTGCTGTTTGCGTTTGTGCCACTCATGATTGTGATGATTTTGGCGTTGCAATTTTTCCCTGAAATTTTGCCGGTAGCGGCCGAAGGAAGCTGATTTGCATATTCATATTTTAGGTATTTGCGGCACGTTTATGGGGTCGCTGGCGGTACTGGCAAAAGCGTTGGGTCATCATGTTAGTGGCAGTGATGCCGGCGTCTATCCTCCGATGAGCACGCAGTTGGCGGCTCAGGGTATTGTCCTCAACGAAGGTTATCACCCTGAGCATCTACAGCCTCGTCCAGATTTGGTCGTCATTGGTAATGCTATGAGCCGAGGCAATGCCGCGGTTGAGTATGTGTTAAATGAGGGCATCCTCTATACCTCAGGGCCTGCTTGGTTGGCGCAGCATGTATTGCAAGGGCGCCATGTTCTTGCAGTCGCGGGCACACATGGAAAAACTACCACCACCACAATGTTGGCTTGGGTTTTAGAGCAGGCTGGTTTGGCGCCTGGCTTTTTGATTGGTGGTGTGCCGCAGGGTTTTGATGCCAGTGCTCGCCTTGGTGATGGCCGTTATTTTGTGGTCGAAGCAGATGAGTACGATTCAGCTTTTTTTGATAAGCGCTCGAAATTTGTACATTACGCACCACGCACCGCCATTTTAAATAATCTCGAATTTGATCACGCCGATATCTTTGATGATCTGGCCGCCATTCAGCGTCAGTTTCATCATTTGGTTCGTACTATTCCCGGTAATGGCTTGGTGTTATTGCCCAATGATGAACCGGCACTGACTGAAGTGTTGGCAAAAGGCTGCTGGTCACCCACTCAGCATTTAGCGATTGGTGCGCAAGCGGGTGCTGATGCGCCTGCCTGGCAGGCTGAAAACTTGCAGGATGATGGTGGTGCCTTTGCCGTGTGGCAGTCAGGCCAGTCTGTGGCAGAAGTACATTGGGCGCTGACCGGTCAGCATAATGTGCGTAATGGTCTGGCAGCCATTGCCGCTGCTGCTCATGTTGGTGTGACAGCAGAGCAAGCGGCGACTGCGTTATCGGCTTTCCCCGGTGTGAAGCGTCGTATGGAGCTGCTGGGCACAGTGCAGGGCATCACGATATACGACGACTTTGCTCATCACCCAACGGCTATTCGCACCACGTTGACAGGTTTGCGTGCGCAGTTAGGTGATCGTCGTATCTGGGCGGTGATTGAGCCGCGCTCTAACACTATGCGCTTAGGTGTTCATAAAGCAGGGCTGGCGGACTCTGCCAGTGCAGCTGATGAGGTGATCTGGTATCAGCCTGCTGGTATTGATTGGGACTTAAATGCGGTCGTAGCGGCGAGCCAAGTGCCGGCCCAGTTGATGAGTTCGATAGATGACATTATTGGCCGTATCGTGACCGAAGCTAAGTCTGGTGATGCGGTAGTGATTATGAGTAATGGCGGTTTTGGTGGCATTCATCAGCGTCTATTAACGGCATTAGGTGCTTAAGTCATGACGTGGCTAGCGGCGTTGGCGGTGGCGATAGGGGCTGCTTTAGGTGGCTTATTACGCTGGTTGTTTTCAACTGGGTTTAATGGCTTGTGGCCGATGCTGCCGGCAGGGACCTTGCTGGCTAATTGGCTGGGTGCTTATGTAGTGGGCATCTTGGCGGCACTGTTTGCAGCCAATCCAGCATGGTCAGAAACCATGCGACTGCTGTTGATTACTGGCTTGCTGGGTGGTTTAACGACGTTTTCCACATTTTCATTGGAAGCGGTGAGCATGATGCAGCGTCAGTTATGGCTGCCAGCGATTAGCCATATTTCACTGCATTTGTTTGGTTCAATTTTGCTAACGGTGGCGGGTTTTGCCACCGTTGCAGCACTCAAGTCTTAGGCAAAATGGCAAACGTAGTCGACTAACTCCAGTGTTTCAATTTGAAAGCTGGAGTTGGCAGGCACGTGGAACTCTTGCCCAGCACCATACTCCTGCCATTCACTGGCGTCTTTCTGCAAAACACGGCAACGGCCAGAGATAATTTCCATTACTTCGGCTGCTGCCGTGTTAAAGGTCAGCGTTGAGGGGAAAATGACGCCCACGGTTTTCTTTTCGCCATTGGCTAAGGTAATAGCATGGCTGACGCAGCGGCCATCAAAGTAAACATTGGCTTTTTTGCTGACGCTGACATTATCAAATTGGCTCACGAGGGCTCTCCGCAATAGGTGTGGCAGGATTCTAGGGCTGACTTTATGTGGCGCCAATAGCCGTCATCAAAAATACATCAAATCGTCAGGTACTTGTCATGTCGCTACGACATGATCGCGGACATGAAAAAAGCCGCTTTGACATTTTCTTGGCAAGCAGCCGTGGATGACCCGGTCGTTTTGCCGTCTAAACCATACTCACACCTGCGCGAACAATTAAAAACTGGTGACCTGATATTGTTTTCAGGCCGTAGCCTAGCTGCCCGTGTTGTACGTGGTTGTACTGGCAGTCGCTGGTCGCATGTGGGCCTGGTTGTACGTCTGCCGGAAATGCCACAAACACCGCTGTTATGGGAAGCTACACGTGCCAGTAAAGTTCATGACATCTTTCAGGGCTGTCCATTTGATGGTGTCCAGATGGTGTCTTTGGATGAGCGTGTGGCGAGTTATCCCGGTGTGGTTGCGGTGCGTCGATTACAAGGTGTACATACCGATGCTGAAGCACGACAAACCTTGGAAAGCCTAATTGAGGGTTGGTGTGAGAAGCCGTATCGCAACTTTGTTCGTGCTCACATTAGTGCATGGGTAAGAGGCGCTGACGAAGGTATTGCCTTTCAGCGCGGTGGTTTTTGCAGTGAGTTGGTCGCTGAAGTTTATCGTCGCTGGCGCTTGCTGCCCTCTGACCTGCCAGCACGTCATTATGTGCCAAGAGACTTTGCCGGTGAATCAAATTTGCCGATGTTAAAAGGTGCTTTGTCCCCCGCTTGTCTGTTGTCCGTGTGACTAGTCGATTTAACTAAAAAAACTGTTTATTTATGGCATTAGCTTGCGTTAGTTTTAGCAGTAGATGCCGTTGCCTTGACGCCATCTACACTCGGAGAGTGCTGCATGATAAAGCGCATTGATGACCCCCGCCGTAAAGCTTATGTTCTCGATACCAATGTTCTGATTCACGACCCCAACGCCTTACTCAATTTCGAAGAGCACCATGTGCTTATTCCCATGACTGTTTTGGAGGAGTTAGACAAACTCAAGTCTGGTAAAGCGTCTGTTGCGGCTGAATGTCGTGCCGCCATTCGTATGATCGACCGTGTGCTGGGCGAGGCTGAGCCTGAACAAATTCGCCAAGGTGTGCCTATTTGGCGTGATGCACAGCGAGTGTATGAAGGAACCATGTCGGTGCTAATGGATCAGCCTGAAGGTGGCGTTCAAACGCTGAATAACTCATTAAATGATAATAAAATCATTAATTTGCTGGTTTCCTTGCAGGTTGCTGATCAGCATACGCGTATCGTATTGGTGACTAAAGATATCAATATGCGGCTAAAGGCACGTGCCTGTGGTTTGGCCTCTGAGGATTACACCAACGACCAGTTGGTATCTGACATCACACAGTTGTCTAAAGGTTATGCCGAGTTTCCTGGCTCGTTTTGGGACAAATTTAATCGTGTTGAAACCGTACAGGCAATGGGTGAAACGAGACATTATTTAAAGCGTGGTGATTGGACCGACCCGGTCTTTGTGAATCAGTTTTTGATGGATGAGCAGGGCTTTATTGGTCGTGTGCTGAGTGTGGCGGATGATTTAATTGTACTGCGTGATTTGAATCATGATCGTCTAATGAATCAACAAGTATGGGGTTTGCGGCCACACAATATTCTGCAAGCTATGGCGCTGGATTTGCTGCGTGATCCACTAGTGCATTTGGTGTCATTAACCGGTCCTGCAGGGTCAGGTAAAACGATTTTGGCGTTGGCCACGGCTATTGAGCAAAGTATTGAAGAAAAGCGTTTTAATAAAATTATTGCCACACGTTCAACACCACCACTAGCCGAAGAGCATGGTTTTTTGCCCGGTACTGAAGAAGAGAAGATGGACCCGTGGTTAGGAGCCATTAGCGATAATATCGAAGCGCTGCATTTGCATGATGAAAGCCCTAAAGGCTCGGTGGAATACGTTAAAGAGCGCGCCAATATCCAGTTTAAAGCACTGAACTATATTCGTGGTCGCAGCTTCCAAAAGTCGCTGATTTTGATTGATGAGTGCCAAAATTTAACGCCACATCAAATGAAAGCCATTATTACGCGAGCGGGTGAAGGCTCGAAGGTGATTTGTTTAGGTAACTTGGCGCAAATTGACACGCCATACCTGACGCCAACCAGCTCTGGCCTGACGTATATGTGTGAGCGCTTTAAGGGTTTTGCGCATGGCGGGCACTTACAGTTGCATGGTGTACCTCGGTCGGTCTTGGCGGAGTACGCGGAGGCAAATTTATAAGGGTTTTGTCGCAAAATCTTCATGCTGTAAGTGCTTCGCCCGGTTGATTGTCCGGCGCTAAGGCTTTAACCTTGCGCTGTCAGTGAACTGCAACCTGACAGCTTGGGGGCCTCTAGAGGACAGCCATTCGCCATTATGGTCTGGGCCGTCTCACTAGGGGCTTTTGTCTTTGTTTTCTTAAGTTGGAATGATGCTATGCAACTCGCTGACTACTGCTCAGATCGTGAGTGGAAAAAAATTAAAGAATTGGCTGACACCAAAGAAACCCCTTTTTTGGTGGTCGATTTAGAAATCATTAAGCAAAAATATGAAGAGCTGAAGTCGGTATTTCCAGCAGCGATTGTGCATTACGCGTTGAAGGCTAATCCTGGCGAGCCTGTCATTAATCTACTGAGAGATTTAGGTTCTAACTTTGACTGCGCGTCTATTTTTGAATTAAACAAAGTGCTTGATGCTGGTGTGTCGCCCGATCGTATTTCTTATGGCAACACCATTAAGAAGGCGGCACATGTGAAATACGCCTATGAAAAGGGTATTCGCCTGTATGCAACGGACTCCAAGTCCGATCTGCAAAATATTGCTGAGTTTGCGCCAGGCTCAAATGTGTTTGTACGTATTTTGGTAGAAGGTGGCGAAACAGCTGAGTGGCCGCTGTCGCGTAAATTTGGTTGCCACCCTGACATGGCCATTGATTTGTTAGTGCAGGCCAAGCAGCTTGGTTTAGTGCCATATGGCATTTCATTCCATGTGGGTTCGCAGCAAAAAGATATTGCGGTGTGGGATGCGGCCTTGTCGAAAGTGAAGTACATGTTCGACTGGATGAAGTATGAAGAAGGTATTGCGCTGCAAATGATCAATATGGGTGGCGGCTTCCCAGCTAACTATATTTCTGAGGTCAACACCATCCAGACCTATGCTCAAGAAATTCTGCGTTATCTGAAGGATGACCACGGCGATGATATGCCAACGATTATTTTGGAGCCGGGCCGCTCTTTAGTTGGTGAGTCGGGTGTGCTGGTGTCTGAAGTCGTGCTGATTTCTCGCAAGTCGCGCACTGACTTAAAGCGCTGGGTTTATACCGATGTAGGCTTGTTCCAAGGTCTGATGGAAACTATGGGTGAAGCCATTAAGTATCCTATTTATACCGAGAAAATGACCGATCGCAGCAATGAAGGTAATGTTGTGTTGGCTGGTCCAACCTGTGACTCCACCGACATTATGTATGAGCAAGCTAATTACCACCTGCCATTAAATTTGGCGGTGGGCGATCGTTTATATTGGATGACTACTGGCGCTTACACCAACTCTTATAGTTCGGTAGAGTTCAATGGTTTTCCTCCGCTGCAAACTTACTACGTCGATTGAGAGTGCTGTTATGAGCTACAACAATATCCCGGCAGGCAAGGATCTGCCCAATGACATCAATGTTGTTATCGAGATTCCGGCCAACTATGCGCCGATCAAATATGAAATCGATAAAGATGCTGATGCGCTGGTGGTTGATCGCTTTATGGGCACAGCCATGTTTTACCCGGCCAACTACGGTTATATCCCGCAGACGCTATCTGAAGATGGTGATCCGCTAGACGTGTTGGTGGTAACACCGTATCCCGTGGTGCCGGGTGCTGTGATTCGTTGCCGTGCCGTGGGTGTGTTGAAAATGGAAGATGACTCTGGAATTGACGCTAAGTTGATTGCTGTGCCGCATGACAAGTTGACGCCAATCTACAAAAATGTCAAAGAATACAGCGACCTTCCGCCTTTGCTGTTGCAGCAAATTGAGCACTTTTTCACACATTACAAAGATTTAGAGCCCGGCAAGTGGGTCAAAATCTCTGGTTGGGAAGGTGCTGATGCGGCTCGCACTGAGATTGTAAAGTCAGTGGCTGCTGTTAAGTAAGCACTTTATGTGGTGTTAAAAACGGGCACGCAATGTGCCCGTTTTGATTTGAGTGAACGCTCAGTCACAAATAGTTGATGAAAGCTGTCTTATTGTCTGACAATTTTTGCTTATTCCCCATCGCAACTTCCCTATTATTCGTTTCAAGAGATGCAGGCATTGCTTGTTGAATGTTTCACAGGCGCATCTGGTTTAACTCAAACTCACTAGGAGATGGAAAATGGGCGAACTTAAGAATCTGGTTGAAGCACAACAAGACGTATTAGTACGTGTAAAAAATGTTGGTCGTCAAGTATACCTCGCAGGCTTGGGCCTCGTTGAAGTACTGAAAGCTGAAGGCGAGAAGCTGCAAGCTGTTGACGTTAAAGCTAAAGCAGAAGAGCTGAAAGGCAAACTGCAAGCTGTTGACGTTAAAGCTGAAGCCGAAAAGCTGAAAGCGATTGATTTCAAAGCGAAAGCAGAAGAGCTGAAAGGCAAACTGCAAGCTATTGATGCTAAAGCTGAAGGTGAGAAGCTGGTTGCTGAAGCTCAGAAACTGTTTAACGAACTGGTCGCTAAAGGCGAACAGCGCGCTGCTTAATTAGTACTGTTGAATGTTGTACCTGCGCGAGCAGCTAGCCCGCGTATGCTGAATGGTGAAACCCTCTTGGGGCGGCGCAAGCCGCCCTTTTTTTTGCCTAACTTTTGGTGAGGTCGTTCAGCCAAGGTAGGGTGGCTAACAGTGTTTGCTGTTGCGCGGGAGTTAAGGCTTGCCATGTCGCCTGTAATTGAGCAAATGATTTAACGGAATACTTTTGAGTTGGTTGGGTATACGTCACTGAAGTCGACCCAAGTGAGCAAGTGAAATCGGAGTGTTCGTTAGCAAATGCTTTTGTATTTTCCTGTGCCCATGGCAAGTAATGATGTTGAAGCTCATGAGCCAAGATCGGCGCTAAGGTTGGTAGCAAGTTCGTCATTGGTTCTGCATCACCTTGATCGGTAGGATTCATGCAGCGCATCACCCAGTCTTGCAAGGCTACATAAGGCTGTAGTAGGGCACGTGGAGTAGGGTCGGACATTAGCTGGTAATACATGCAACCCAAGCCTAAATCGGCATAAGACAGTTGCCCACCAAATAAATAAGCGCGATTTTTCATATGTTCATCGATCAGTGCAGCCCCGCGCATCACATACGATTCAAGCACGGCTTTGTTATGATCGGTGCAGCCCAGTGTTGGCAGTCGCGTCATTAAGTGAGCAGAGATCATCCCGGCAAATGGAGCTGGGTCTGTGCCGGGTTCAACACTGGCACGGGCAATTCGCATGCCTGCATTGATGCGGTCAGCCTCATACTGCCAACGATAATGAAACATTGGTTTAACGGCCCATTCATCCGCGGCTTCTTCTAAGGCGCGTGAAAGCCAGTTCATGCTGGCATCAGCCAAGTGAATCGAGTTTGTCGGGTAACGTTGCTCCAGCATATCAAGAATAGGTGTGGAGTCTTGGAAGGCCTCTTCATCAATGACCAGTAGTGGAATAAGTGGCAACTTAGCTTTGGCACGAAATGCGCTTTCATAACGTCGTGAGCGCGGTAGCCATTGGTGAGCAATGCCTTTATGGCGAAGTAGAGCGCGGACTTTTACGGCATAAGGGGAAACTTCCATGCCAAAGAGTTGCATTGTGGTCATTGGGTGTCCTTAAGTTTTGGCGATTGTTGTCGTTTTCGATGTTGTTGTCGCCAAGTCCATGGCGCTACACGTAGATGCTCTGGTTGTTGCCACAGCCCACGCTTTTGTTCACGAGCTTCTTGTTCAATTTTTTTAAGCTCCGGCCGGCGTAAATAACGATGGTAAATCCACGCCATACCTTGCTCTAACATATAAGCATTTACGTCTTGATCATTTAAGTAGACGATGCCGACGATTCGACCATATTGATCAATATCGAGCAAGTGTATGCGAACGTGTTGCTGGGCAATAATCTGTCGTAATGTGCGTTTGGCTGCTTGACCGTAAGCTTGGCCTAACTCTGGCGCATCAATTTCGCCCAAACGAATACGGTGACGCTGTTGTTGAGCATCTAGCAGAGTGATGCTGTCGCCGTCTCCGACATGAACCACGAGGCCCACTAGCGGCTCAGAAGAGAGCTCCTGTGCCTGAGCAGCATTTATCATCGTGATCAAGAGCAAGGTTAAAAGGCACTTCATGCTGACTCCAAAAACAAAAAAACCAGCACTAGGCTGGTTTTGATGTTAACGCAAGCGCGTTGGGTATGGTGGCTATGGCGGGACTCGAACCTGCGACCCCAGCATTATGAGTGCTGTGCTCTAACCGACTGAGCTACATAGCCAAAACAGGCGCGTATGCTAGTTTTTGCCTAGGGCGATGTCAAGGATTTAGGTGCCTTTGACGGTAAAATTGACAAGCAATTACACGTTAAAGCGGAAGTGCATAACATCGCCATCTTTGACAATGTATTCCTTACCTTCTAAACGCCATTTGCCGGCCTCTTTGGCGCCAGCTTCACCTTGGAACTGAATGAAGTCCTCGTAGCCAACCACTTCGGCACGAATAAAGCCTTTTTCAAAGTCAGTGTGAATAACACTGGCGGCTTTTGGTGCAGTGCAGTTTAGCGGGATAGTCCAAGCACGCACTTCTTTAACGCCGGCAGTGAAGTAAGTGTGCAGATTTAGCAGGCCGTAACCGGCACGAATGACGCGGTTTAAGCCGGGTTCTTCCATGCCAAGGTCAGCTAAAAAAGCCACCTTGTCTTCTTCATCCAATTCAGCAATTTCAGATTCAAGCTTGTTGCAGATAGGGACCACCACAGCATTTTCAGCCGCAGCTAACTCACGTACTTGGTCTAGTAGCGGGTTGTTGTCAAAGCCATTTTCATCCACGTTAGCAATGTACATGGTGGGTTTAAGAGTGAGCAAGCCGTAGGATTTAATTGCCACACGCTCATCACTTGACAAATCCACACTGCGAACAGGCAAGCCTTCATCTAGCGCTGGTTTGATTTTTTCAAATACAGCTTTTACGGCTAAAGCTTCTTTGTCGCCGCCTTTGGCTTGTTTGCTAATGCGAAACAATGCCTTTTCTACCGCATCTAGGTCGGCCAAGGCGAGCTCCGTATTAATCACGGCAATATCGTCTAGTGGGCTCACTTTGCCAGCCACATGGATAACATTGTCATCGTTAAAGCAGCGAACAACATGGGCAATGGCTTGAGTTTCACGAATATTGGCCAGGAACTGGTTTCCTAAGCCTTCACCCTTAGAGGCGCCCGCAACTAGGCCAGCAATGTCGACAAACTCCATGCTGGTTGGGATTACACGCTCAGGCTTGACGATGGCGGCTAGTGCATCAAGACGAGGGTCAGGCATCGGTACCACGCCAGTATTGGGTTCGATGGTGCAAAATGGGAAGTTTTCTGCTGCAATACCAGCTTTGGTTAGCGCATTAAACAGCGTGGATTTGCCCACATTTGGTAAGCCAACAATGCCGCAGTTAAATCCCATGTTTGTTCTCCGAAATACCTTAGGGCTTTGCTAAAAAGCCATTTAATTGGTTCATGACGCGCGCAAGATTGCCTTGGATTAAGGCTTCATGATGGCGCAGGGCTTCATCAATGGCCGCCTCCGTTAATGCGGATTCGGCGCTAGGTGCTTTGCCTAAGACAAAGTTTGAAACTTGTGACTTGTCGCCAGGGTGGCCAATGCCAATGCGCAGTCGATGAAACGTGTTTTGGTTGCCAAGACTGGCAATGGTGTCGCGCAAGCCATTATGACCACCATGGCCGCCACCGGTTTTAAGGCGAATCTGACCTGGTAAAAGGTCTAGTTCATCATGCGCCACTAAAATTTCGGCAGGGCTGATTTTATAAAAGCCTGCCACTGCAGCAACGGCTTGGCCCGAGCGATTCATATAGGTGGTGGGGATAAGTAGGCGAATATCTTGATCTGCCACACTAACGCGCGCCAGTACGCCATAAGATTTGGCGTCAGCCACTAGTGATGCGCCTAGCTGTTGAGCAAGTCGCTCAACAAACCACGCGCCAGCATTGTGACGAGTGTCGGCGTATTGTGGGCCTGGGTTGGCAAGCCCAACGATAAGGCGAAGCGCAGACATGACGTAAGACTCAATCCTTTAATAAATAAAAAAGCGGGGCTAAAAAGCCCCGCTTTTATAGCACATACGGCTGACTTACTCAGCTTCAGGCGCAGTGCCTTCAGCAGCTTCGTCAGTAGTAGCTACTTTACGAGCATGCACGTTGGCCACTGGCTGGTCATGGTCAGCGCCCAATGCCAGCACAGGAATCTCAACGCCTTTTGGCAGCTTGAGGTCAGACATGTGCAAAGTTGTACCTAAATGAACATCAGTCATATCAACTTCGATAAACTCAGGCAGTTTGCTTGGTAAGCAAGCGACTTCGATGTCCGCTAGGAAGTGAGTAATTTCACCACCTTCAATTTTTACACCAACACAGGCTTCTTGATTGGTGAAGTGCAGTGGTACACGCATTGTGATTTTGTGTGTTGCATCGACACGTAAAAAGTCCATGTGCATTGGCATGCCTTTAACAGGATGACGGTGCAGGTCTTTAATAACGGCTTGCTGTGGCTTGCTATCAACGTTAATGGTCAGCACGTGCGAGAAGAATGCTTCATTCTCTAAGGCTTTAACCACTTCACGCAGCTCTAGGCTGAGTGATTGTGCTGGTTTGCTGCCACCATAAATGACGGCAGGGATACGGGCTTCTAGACGACGAAGGCGGCGGCTCGCACCTTTCCCTTCAAGCGTCCGGACTTGCGCATTAAGCGTAAATGTTGCGGCGGACATGGTTTTCTCCAGTTTATTGCCAACGCTTGCGACCAGCGTTGGCGGGTTCCAACGACCTAAAGTAGTCGCTGGGGTTTGCGCAATGACAATATGTCATCGCACAGGGTTCGGTTTAAAACAAATCAAACATCGCGCTAATCGATTCTTCGTTATTAATGCGGCGCAGCGTTTCTGCTAATAAAGCCGACATAGATAACTGACGAATACGGCCACAGGCCTTGGCATCATCCGACAACGGAATGGTATCGGTAACCACCAACTCATCGAGCTGCGAGTTGCGAATATTTTCAATGGCAGGGCCAGATAACACGGCGTGTGTACAGTAGGCCACTACGCGGCGAGCACCATGCTCTTTCAAAGCGGCAGCGGCTTTGCACAGGGTGCCGGCGGTATCAACCATGTCATCAACAATCACGCAGTCACGGTCTTTTACTTCACCAATGATGTGCATGACCTGCGATTCGTTAGCTTTAGGACGACGCTTGTCAATAATAGCCAGATCAGCATCATCGAGTTGTTTAGCGACTGCGCGGGCGCGAACAACGCCACCAACGTCTGGCGAAACAACCACTAGGTTGTGATATTCCTGACGCTCAATGTCGGCCAGCAACACGGGTGAGCCATAGACGTTGTCTACCGGAATATCAAAGAAACCTTGGATTTGGTCAGCGTGCAAGTCAACGGTTAGTACACGGTCAACGCCCACGGTGGTCAGCATGTCGGCAATCACTTTGGCAGTGATAGGCACACGTGCAGAACGTACACGGCGATCTTGACGAGCATAACCAAAGTAAGGAATGACGGCGGTAATACGACCGGCACTAGCACGACGCAAGGCATCAGCCATAACAATCAGTTCCATCAGATTGTTATTGGTGGGTGCACAAGTCGACTGCAAAATGAACACGTCTTTGCCGCGAACATTGTCATTGATTTCAACAGCAATTTCGCCATCCGAGAAGGTGCCAACGTGGGCAGCACCTAAAGGAATGTGCAAATGAGTAGCGACCTTGCGAGCAAGTTCGGGATTTGCGTTACCAGTAAAGATGACAAGATTTGGCATGATGACGGGTCGACTCAGCCGGACTAAGGAAGATGGCAGGGGTGGCTGGATTCGAACCAACGCATGGCGGGATCAAAACCCGCTGCCTTACCACTTGGCGACACCCCTATAAACGATGTAGTCGTCGGAAGTTTTCGAGCGCTGTATGAGCCGGCGATCGGTTCTTGCCACGACATACGAAGCCTTTTATTGGGCTGGCGGCGATTATAGCAGATGCTTTTTCATGATGGGTATATGGCGCGTATACACAGCAACCGGTTCCCGTCATTTTGGCATCCCCGTGCAGCGCCAACCATTTCATGGCTTCGTCTACTGCAGGAGACAGCTCTCTGACCACTATCTCGAAGTCATTCCGAGTCTCCCCTGCAAGGAAGGCGCGCAGTGTAATGGGGTCAGAATTACGTGTCAATCGTGGGTGTGAAAAAGCTTGTGCAGTTTCTATGCTATCGGCAGGTATTAATAGTGCATACCAAGGCTCTGGGATATCAATTGGGGTGATCTCTTCACCAACACCTTCTGCCCATGCCGCTTGCCCGAGCACAAATACCGGCACATCTGCACCTAAGGACAGACCAAGCTTGGCCAGCTCTGGCAGGCTGAGTTGGCAGTTCCATAACTCATTTAAAGCCAGCAGGGTGGTGGCGGCATCGGATGAGCCGCCACCTAAGCCGCCGCCGAGGGGCAGGTTTTTCTGCAAAGTAATGACAGCACCTTGGCTTATCTGTGCATGGTGTTGCAATAAACGCGCAGCGCGTACGATTAAGTTTTGTTCATTGCTAATGCCGGGCATGGCCGGTGTTAGCGTGATTTCTGGAGTATCTAGGATGGCAAAGGTTAACCAGTCGCATAAATCAATAAACTGAAACACAGTTTGCAGCGTGTGATAGCCGTCCGCGCGGCGCCCAGTAATGTGCAAGAACAAATTCAGCTTGGCGGGCGCCGGTAAACGTAATGGCTGAGTCATGGTGTTTTTGCCTGCCAGTTATTGATTGCGACCACAACACGACGATGATCCCACGTCATGATGATGCGTTCGGGAACGCGGTAATTATCAATAATTTGCTCACTAATGACTTGAACATGCCAGCCACGCTCGTGAAACTCACGCACACCTTGATCCGTAGGTAGCAGGCTTACCTTGGTTTCAGCCTCTTTAGGCCAGCCTGACAGCCAGGCATTCAGATGAAACGGTGGTACGGGTGTGTAGGCCATTTCTTCCGAGAGCTTTTCCGGGTCGTCGGTATACAGCGTGCCTATACTGCTGTTTTGGATTAGCACGATGCCTTCTTGGCCAACTACGACCGTGCGCATTTGACCTAAAGGCCCGGCGCCTTCGGCTTCAAAGCCTTCACCTACGCGCTGCCAAGAAAATGTGCCGGAAACAGTTTTGCCAAATACCCGAGTGCTGGCTTTGCCGCTAGCTTCCCAGTGTTGAAGCTGACGAATATCTTTGCCGATATGCTCAGCAGGCTGTGTAGGTGGTGTGAATTTGGTGGCACAGGCTGATAACGTGAGTGCTAGCAATAGTTGCAGGCCAAATTGTCCAACGTGTTTAAGTGTTGCAGCCGACATATATAAGTGTCCGTAAGCGCGATAGGCGCAGTCTAGCAAAAAGATGCCCATGTATTTGTCTTTGCGAATGGCTTGCCGCACAATTCGCCACTACTTCAACGCATACTCTGGGCGCAAAACAGGCATGGGTCTGCTGGCATTTGGCATTAATCATCGAACCGCATCTGTGGCACTGCGCGAACGCGTAGCGTTTGCTCCGGATCAGCTATGCCAGTTACTACAAGACGCTGCCCAGCAAACGGGGATGACCGAGCTGGCCATTTTATCGACTTGTAATCGCACAGAGTTTTATGCGGTGGCGGTTGATGAGCAAGCTGAGCAGTTACAACAGTGGCTGAGTCAGGTCTGTGACATTCCGCTGTCGGATCTGGTGCCCGTCTGTTATCGACATGAGTCAGCGGCTGCCGTGCGCCATGCGATGCAAGTTGCGGCCGGCTTAGACTCCATGATTTTGGGTGAGCCGCAAATTTTTGGCCAAATGAAGCAAGCCTATTCACAGGCTGAAGCGGCAGGCACCTTAGGTGCTGAGTTGCGTCGCCTGTTTCAAACGGTGTTCGCTGCGGTTAAACAAGTACGCACTGAAACCAGTATTGGCAGCAGCCCAGTGTCGATTGGTTTTGCTGCTGTAAACTTGGCACGACAGGTGTTTGACTCCTTAAGCGAGACCCCGGTGTTGTTGATTGGCGCGGGGGAAATGAATGCACTAGTGGCGCGACATTTACGTGAGCAGGGTGTGCAGTCATTGACGGTGGTAAACCGTGGTGATGAGCGTGCCCAGCAGTTGGCGCAAGAAGTTAGTGCCCAGACATTGCCGTGGTCTGAGTTGGCGATAGCCTTAGAAAGTGCCGACATGGTGGTTAGTTGTACCGGCAGTGTGTCGCCGGTAGTAACAGTGGATATGGTGCAGCAGGCTATGAAAAAACGCCGCCATCGTCCGTTATTATTGATTGATATTGCCGTGCCGCGTGATATTGCATCGCAGGTGGCTGATCTTGATGATGTGTTTTTATATACCGTTGATGACCTACAGTCGGTGGTGGATGCTGGCTTGCGCCAACGTCAAGCTGCCGCAATTGAGGCAAACCAATTGATTGATGCCCGTGTTGACCACTTTTTACAGCAGCAGCGCATTCAGCAAGATGCTTCGGCCTTAATTGGCCAACTGCGCCGAGAGGCCATGCAGCTGGTTGAAGAAGAGCGAGCGCGTGCGGTTGAGGCTATTCGCGCCGGCTTGGATGCAGAGCAGGTATTGGCGCGCTTACAGCACAATATGCTGAATCGTTGGCTGCATGCACCAACGGTGAATCTGCGTCAGCTAGCCGCGGAAGGTGATTTAGAGCAACTGGCATTGGCATCGCGAGTATTGGGCTTAACCGCCAAAACCCCTTTGGATGAAGAACAAACCTGATGAAAGCGGCATTATTAGAACGTTTAGACCGACTGGCTGAACGTTATGAAGAAGTAGGGGCTTTGTTATCCGATCCGTCGGTAATCAATGATCAAACACAATTTCGCAAACTGTCGCGTGAGCATGCTGAACTGGATCCGGTGGTTGCTGCATTGGCAGCCTATCGACAAACACAGCAACAGTTAAGCGAAGCAAAAGCTTTATTGTCGGACCCAGACTTTCGTGAGCTAGCCGAGCAAGAAATAAGCGAGGCCAATGAGCGTTTGCTGCAGTTTGAAGCTGACCTGCAAACCTTGATGGTGCCCAAAGATCCAAACGACAACTGCAATATTTGGTTGGAGGTACGTGCCGGTACCGGTGGTGACGAAGCGGCCATTTTTGCCGGTGATTTATTTCGCATGTATTGCCGCTATGCCGAACGTATGGGTTGGCGTGTGGAGATTGTGTCAAGCAGCTTAGGCGAGCATGGCGGTTATAAAGAAGTTATTTCCAAAGTGGAAGGTGAGGGCGCTTATGCGGCTCTGAAGTTTGAGTCGGGTGCACATCGTGTGCAGCGTGTGCCTGCGACTGAGTCACAGGGTCGTGTACATACCTCGGCATGTACGGTAGCGATTTTGCCGGAGTCGGAAGAAATCGAGCATGTCGACATTAATCCGTCTGATTTGCGCATTGATACCTATCGCGCCAGTGGTGCTGGCGGTCAGCACATCAACAAAACCGACTCGGCAGTACGGGTAACGCACATTCCCACGGGTGTTGTAGTCGAATGCCAAGACGAGCGCTCGCAGCATAAGAATAAAGCCCGTGCGCTGTCTTTGTTGGCGGCTAAATTATTGGCAGCGCAGCAAGCTGTGCAGCAACAGGCCTCAGCCAGCTTGCGGCGTGACTTGGTCGGTAGTGGTGACCGCTCTGAGCGCATTCGTACCTATAACTTTCCGCAAGGACGTGTCACCGATCACCGCATCAACCTGACCTTATATCGCTTGGATGAAATTATTGCCGGTGATGTGGGTGAGTTATTACAAGCACTGGCCACTGAGCATCAGGCAGATTTGCTGGCGGCACTGGCTAACGACGTATGACCATAACCGACTGGTTGGCAGCAGCTGAGGCGGCTTTAGCGGCGTCAAATGCATGGCGCCAGCCGGGATTGACTGATGAAAGCCCTCGCCGTGAGGCACAGTGGTTGTTGCGCTCGTTATTGGGGCTGACCTCGGCGCAGATTTTATCGCGGTCAGAACAGGTTTTATCGGGCAGCCAGTTAACTGAGTTAAACGCTGGTTTAAAGCGTCGTTGCGACGGTGAGCCGTTGGCCTATATTGTGGGGCAAGCTGAGTTTTGGTCGCTGCCACTACGTGTGACGCCAGCCACACTCATTCCACGTGCCGATACCGAAACTCTAGTCGAGGTGGCACTAGCGCTTTTTCCTGATCGTGAACGTGAGTTGCAGGTAGTTGATTTAGGCTGTGGTAGTGGTGCGATTGCCCTAGCGTTAAAGCATGAGCGTCCGCACTGGCAAGTGACGGCAGTGGATGCCTGTGCTGATGCCTTAGGTGTCGCCATTGATAATGCCCAGCAGCTAAAGTTGCCGCTGCGCTGTCTGCAAAGTAACTGGTTGTCCGCGCTGGCCAATGAGCGCTTTGACCTGATTGTCAGCAATCCGCCCTATTTGGCAGCAGATGATATGCATTTGCCAACACTGAGTTATGAGCCTCGTACAGCACTGGTGGCTGATATGAATGGTTTGGGTGATTATCGGCGTATTATCAGTCAGGCGCAGGCCCATCTAAACGAGCAGGGCTGGTTGCTGTTGGAACATGGTGCCGAGCAAGCCGATGCGGTGCGGTCGCTGTGTCAGCAGGCCGGTTTGAGCAATGTGCAAAGTTGGTCTGATTTATCGGGGCAGTGGCGCGTGAGCGGAGGGCAGCACGGTGTTATCTGATGATGAGCTGTTGCGTTATCACCGACAAATTTTGCTGCCTAACTGGGATGTGGCCGGCCAAGAAGCATTGCGTTCGGCAACGGTAATGATTGTCGGTTTGGGTGGTTTAGGTTCTGTGCTGTCTCAGTACTTGGTGGCGGCCGGTGTGGGGTGCGTCAAGCTGGTCGATTTCGATCGTGTGGAAGTGACCAACTTACAGCGTCAACCAATCCATAACGAGGCTTCGGTGGGCGTGTTAAAGGTTGATTCGGCTGCACAGGCGCTGCGCGCCCTTAATTCGTATTGCCAGATTGAGACCTGCTCACAGGCCTTGAATGCTGAAAATTTTGCTGAATTAAGCGTAGCAGTCGATGTCATTGCCGATTGCTGCGATAATTTCGCTACCCGTGACTTAATTAATGCCTTGGCTTGGCCCGCAGGGATTCCCGTGGTGTCTGCTGCGGCCATTGGTTGGCAGGGGCAGCTGGCGGTATTTGACCCACGTCAGGCAAATTCAGCCTGTTATCGCTGTGTATATCCGGCGGTCGATGAAGAAGGCGCCAGCTGCAGTGAGGTTGGTGTGATGGCCTCAACCGTTGCCGTTATGGGCAGTTGGCAGGCACAAGAAGTGTTAAAAGTGATTGCGAATATTGGCCAAAGTTTGGTTGGTCAACTGCTGTTATGGGATGGTTTTAGTAATGAGGTTAGGCGGCTGCGTACACCCCGCGACCCTAACTGTGCCGTTTGTGCACACCCATTTTGTGCACACCAAGGAGATACACCGTAAATGAACCACTATGCAAACTGGTCAAATGCCCTAAAAGGCTTGTTTCGGATTGGCCAAACCACACAAGTGTTAGCCACTGCTGGTGCTGCTTGGGTTAGTGGTGATCGTCCGCCCATCCCACGTTTATTACGCCAAACTTTTGAGCGCTTAGGTGCAACCTACGTCAAGTTAGGTCAGTTTATTGCCAGCTCACCCTCGTTATTTCCGGCGGATTACGTTAACGAATTTCAATATTGCTTAGATAAAACCGAGCCTTTGCCGTTTGCCACCATCAAAGCGGTATTAGAGGCCGAACTGCAGTGCCCATTGGCAGAATTGTTTAGCGAGATTGACGAAATCCCATTGGCATCAGCGTCGATTGCACAAGTTCATTCCGCGAAATTAATTACCGGTGAGCAAGTGGTGATTAAAGTGCAGAAGCCGGGCGTGGAAAATGTGCTGCTGACCGATCTGAACTTTTTATATTTCTCGGCTGTGCTGCTAGAGCGCTTTTTACCGAAATTAAAATTCGCTTCCTTGTCTGGCATTGTCAGTGAAATTCAGGCCTGCATGATGGAAGAAGTGGACTTTTATAAAGAGGCCCGCAACATCAAGCAATTTAATGAGTTCTTGAAAAACACCGGCAATACACAAGCCATTGCGCCTAAGGTTTATGAGCACGCATCCAGCATGCGTGTGTTAACCATGGAGCGTTTTTATGGTGTGCCGTTGACTGATTTAGAGACCATCCGCAAATACACCAAGGACCCAGCAGGGACATTGGTTAACGCACTCAATACCTGGTTTTCCAGTCTGATGATGTGTGAAAGCTTTCACGCTGACCTGCACGCCGGTAACCTGATGGTGCTGACGGATGGCCGTTTAGGTTTCATCGACTTCGGCATTGTGGGTCGTATTGCGCCGGAGACATGGTCAGCCACTATGCAGTTTATGGAAGCTATGAACACGGGCGACTTTAAGTTGATGGCCGAGAGCATGTCGGTGATTGGCATGACTAAACGTGCGGTGGATAAAGCAGCATTGGCAGCAGACTTAGAGCTGATCTATGGTGCGGCCACGCAGGTCGATCCGGAAGCTGTTATGTCGGCCCTAGCCAATGACAACGAAATCAATAAGTTGATGATGGATATCGTCGCGGTTGGTGAACGTCACGGCATTCGTTTCCCACGTGCATTTGCCTTATTGCTGAAGCAGATTTTGTATTTTGATCGCTATATCCGCATTTTGGCACCCGAAATGAATCTGTTCGACGATGACCGCATTGATTTCGTCAGCATGGATGTTAATAAACCCAAGCTATTGCACTAGTTACTGCCTTCAAGTGACTTCTGTTTAATTTTGTTGATTACAAATGTTCGCTGTGATATGACTGAGCGGTCGCTAAACTTTAATAACAAAAATACAACAAAAGTTTAGGGGCTGACGGCCGCGTCCTGCTCTAGAGACTGCTGCCCGCAGCCTCTAGGGGCTCAGTTATGCACGTTCTGCTTAAGCGTTTTATTCTCTCTTTTTTTGCAATTACCTTACTCTCGGCTTGCGGCAACTCGTCTCGTGATGGAAGCCAAACCGGTAACGAACGAGAGCAGGTCACCGGACAGTTTATTGACGCAGCTGTGTGGGGCTTGGGTTATGCAGCCGAAGACTTGCAGGGCACGACGGATGTTGATGGTAAGTTTAACTATCGTTCCGGCGGCCTCATTCGTTTTAGTTTAGCGGGTGTTGAGCTAGGCGATCGTGCAGTGACAGCGCTGCCTATCATGACGCCACGTGATGTGTTTAGCCCGAAAGCTGACTTAGATGACCGCCGTGTTATTAACTTAGCGCGCTTATTGCTGTCACTAGACATTCAACCAGATAATCCGCTTGTTATTGATGTCCGTCAGGCAGTGGCAGCATTGCAAGCTGACAGCTTGTCAGCAATTAGCTTAGACGTGGCATTTGATCAGTTGCTGGCATCCAACCCCAAAATTGCCAATTATTTGCAAGCAAATAATAAGCCCTTAGTTAGTGCCGAGCAGGCACAACAGCATTTGCAATGCTCAGAAGAAGATATTGCTGCAGAGCGCACAGCGGATGGCCGCTGTGACGGTGAGCTGCCATTGTTGTTTGCGCAAGACATTAGCCAGCCTGAAGGCAATGAGCAGCGAGTGCTGAGTTTTGCCGTGCAACTGTCGTCGCCTTCAGAGCAGCAAGTCAGCGTTAACTTTGCTACCGCGAACGGAACAGCTTTAGCCGGTGAAGACTATGCAGCCACCAACGGTACGCTGGTATTTGAGCCGGGTCAGACCACACAAACAATTGCTATCACTATTTTAGGTGATGCCACGGTTGAGCCTGATGAAACGTTTTTTGTGGATTTTACTAACTCGGTTAATGCCGAGCTAAGCAGTGCACGTTATAGCATCACCTTGCTCAATGACGACCTTGCACCGGGACAAGTGCAGTTGACTTTAACGCCGCAGTCCATCGAGGAAGGCACCTCCACCACCAATACCGTAATGCAGTACCGCATTGGACGTAGTGGTGGCCTAGATCGTAATGTCGATATTCGTGTCAGCACCAGCAACCAAACAGCTCAAGCTGGCAGCGACTATATTGCCTTGAATAATGTGCTGTTCACGATTCCCGCACAGCAAACCACCTTTGATATTCCGATTGAGATTATTGCGGACAATGTGACTGAGCCTGATGAGACCTTTGAGCTGACTGTTACGGCTGTTAGTGAAAGTGTGACCGTCATCGGTTCGCCCGCCATGATCACCATTCGTGATGATGATATGCCGGGTGGTCCTTTAATATTGACGCTAGATCCGATAGAGCCCGTGCTTGAGGGTAATGCTGAAAAAGTAATCAGCCTGACAGCACGTTTGAGTCGAGAGTCTGATCAGCCGGTGAGTTTGATTTACTCAACACGTGATGGCAGCGCGACTAGTCAAGGCACTAAGCGTGACTTCGAGGCGGTAAATCAGCGTGAGGTGATTATTCCTGCTGGAGAGTTAACGTCAGCTTTGGCCGTACGTATTTTTGGCGATAACTTCGAGGAGTTTAATGAGCAGTTTGATGTGCTGGTTACCAGTAGCTTGCTGAGTGAGCCTCTGACACAAACAGTGACGCTGCTTAATGACGAAGCTTTGACGCTTTTGCAGGTCGGTGCAGCAAGCCAATCAGTGACGCCTACAAAAGTGCATATTGCTGGCATGACCGAGTCATATTTTGGCGGTACACGTCTGCAGCGTTTCCATTTAGGTGGCTTTGGTTTTGGTCCGTTTAAGTTGTTGCCTGGATATGGCCCTGCCCCCGAGTTAACGGTTGGAGATGCACCGATATCGATTTCGGAGGCTCCTGCAGGCGCCCCTTGCTTTAGTGATGCGGTGATTAACAGTACAGAGAATGATGAGCATGGCCATGATTGCCACGATGAAACGTGGGTGCGTGTTATGGTCATGGTGGATCCGGTTAAGGGTGAACGCATTGCTTGGGTCACCTTGGATGCGATTGGTGCTGGTAACTTGATTCAAGATGCAGTGAAGAAGGCGGTTAATGAGGCCAGCTGTGCCCAAGACCTGTGTATTCCCATCCGAAATGTGTTGTTTGGTCAAACTCATACCCATGCTGGTGCTGACTTGCAGGGATTGTGGGGTGGCGTGCCAAAAGATTGGCAACAAAAAATGCTGTTTGATGGTGTGAAAGCGGCGACTACAAAAAGCTTGGCACAGCGTAAGCCAGCGCAGCTGTCCTTAGTGCGTGGAGATGCTTCCGCGTTTAATAATTACCGTCGCCCTAAGTATCGCGATGAGTCAATTTTTCATCAGGCGGATCCAGCTGCTAGTTTGCTAATGGCGCAGGCCGATGATGAGGCAAATGATCATCGCATGTTAGCAACGCTGGCGCAGTTCTCTGCTCACCCCACTAGTGTCGGGGCGAATGATTTCCGTCGTGAAGATGGCACTGTGGTGCGGGTGCCTCATCCAGACTATCCGCTGGGTGTTGTTGAGCGCTTAGAGCAGCAATTAGGCGGCACCTCGCTGTATTTTAACGGTGCCATTGCTGATGCATCGCCGTCGGGCCCTGCTACCGGCAGCAATAAATATGAGCAAGTGAAGTCACGTGGTGAGAACTTAGCCAACCTGCTGTTAGGCCTGCGTGGAAATGCGGTGCCGGTTAGCGCTTCATTGTCCGTGGCACATGCCGAAGTAGTAGTGCCGGTGACTAACCCGTTGTTTATTGGTGTAGGTCTGTTGAGTCAGTTCAATGGCTATTACCAGTTTAGTCAGCTGCCAAAAGATGATATTCCCGGTTTTAATATGATTCCGGCGAGTTTGATTGAGTCATTTGAGGAGTTGCAAAATCAGTTGCCACAGCCGGCACCGATTGCTCGCACGTTGGTGAGTCGTATTTCCATAGGCCAGTCTGGGGATGACGCGGCTCGTGTGGAAATGGTCACTATTCCTGGCGAGGCAACGAATACGTTTGGCCAGTATATTCGACGTCTGTCTGGCGATAGTCCGCTCTCGGATGCCAAGCCTAATGTACACACCATGCTGCTGGGCTTAACACATAACAGCTTTGGCTACATTATTCCGGAAGACGAATTTAGTTATATCGACCCAACAGGTGATGTTGTTGGTTATGAAGAGATTGTGTCGCTTGGTCCATTAACGGCACCATTGCTTAGACTGCAAGGGTATAACCCGCTGTTTGGGATTCAGCCGCCTGATGTTCGTTTCTTGCCACCATTATTAACGGACTGCACGATCGCTTTTGATTTTGGCGCCTGTTTCATTGGTGTGGGGCGTGATCGCCTGCTGCAATTTTTGAGTGTACCTACCAGCTTCTTTGATACCTTAAGCGATGGCGCTAAATCAGTGGCAGATGGCTGTCGTGATGTAGCGGGCCCATTAGCACCGGCCTGTGCGGTGTTTGATGCGGTAGTGACTATATTTGATACGATTCCTAACCCCAGTGAGCCTGGCACGCCCGGTGGCGGAACACCGAGTATCGGTACCGATGATGCTGCCTTACTGTCAGAAGTGGTATTGGCGTCATCACCTGCTGGTTGTGATTTCTTAGATCCAGCACATTGCTTGCTGCCGTTCCCGAATAATCACTTTACCAAAACTGCTGATACCGATACGGGTCGTCAGTTGCAGCTCAATTTATTGGCGATGCCGCGTAATGTCTTGGGTAAACCGATTGACCCAAGTGATCAAAATCGCGCTGACGGATTCTCGCCCGGTCAAACTATTTTGCTGCGCGTGCCTGGCTTAGATTTAGATAAAACGGCTGAAGCTGCGCCAGTGCCAAGATTGGGTAGGCCAGGAGCAGGTCAGTCTGCGGAAAGCGTGCCGCAGTCTATGGCGAATAGTTTGCATCCAGACTCAGCAATTGTGGTCTTTGATGTCACTGATAAAAAGCCACATTTAGTCTGGGCGGAAATGGATGCCAACCTGACCCGTTACACACCTTGTGATTTCACAGCACCTATCCAAACGCTGTCTGAATTGGGCGGCCAAGATGAAATTAATAACGCAGTACAGACCTTCCGTGATGGCTGTAATCAGTTAGCTAAACCACTGCAGTCTGTGGTCGATTTAGTTGATCCAACTAGTGATCCAGGACCGTTATTAATCATTCGCCCCGGCGTGAACTTTGAGCCGGGCCGTCGTTACATTGTGGCTTTGCGTCATCTACATAATAGCAACGGTGAACCGATTGAAGCCAGTGCTGGTTTTCGCCTATGCCGTGACAACCTGACTAGCCCATTGCGTAGTCTTCCAGCAGTCGACAAGCGCTGCGCGGCGGTTGAGGAAATCCTCGATACGTTAGAAGTGGATGCTGGCATTGATCCCGATGAGCTTTATGTGGCGTGGGATTTCACGGTTGCCAGTGAGCGTAGCCTTAGCACACGTTTGCTTGGCATTCGCGATCAAACTTTAAAAGATAAAGCTACGCCAAGCTTTAGCATCGCCAGTGTGGTTAATAATGAGTGCGAGCCCGGTGTGACCGACTGTGTAGCACGTGTCATTAAAGGCACTATGTCAATTCCGAACTTTATTAGTCGACCATTGCTGAGTACGGGACAGAGTGATCTTGATCGTCAAGTTACGGGTCGCTTTTGGTTTGGCAAGTTGCGTCCCGGTCCTTATGACGTACCACAGCCATTTCCGCTGCAGCCAAAATTAAATGTGCCATTTACCTGCCATGTGCCTAATACCGCATTAAAAGCGAATGGTGATGTAGCGCCATCTCGGGTGTCGCTGTATGGCCATGGCTTGTTTGGCAGCCAAGGCGAGATTGGCCAGGGGCAGTTACGACGCTTTGGTAATGAGCATAACTTCACCTTCTGTGCTGCGGATTGGATAGGCATGGCAGGTGTGGCCGATGTGGTTAATGCCGTGACTGTTTTATTGGATATGTCCAACTTCCCAACGCTGGCCGATCGGGTTCAGCAAGGTATTTTGAACTTTGTAGTGATGGGGCGACTACTGAAAGCTGATGATGGTTTTATCAGTCACCCTGCCTTCCAAGCGGCAGATGGTCGTCCGCTAATTGATAATCGCCACGTCTTCTTTGATGGCAATAGTCAAGGTGGTATTGACGGTGGTGTGGTGGTGGCAATATCACCTGATGTTCACCGCGGTGTACTCGGTGTGCCAGGCATGAACTACAGCACTCTGTTGCAGCGTAGTGTCGACTTTGATGGTTATGCCCGACTGTTTTATCCCGCCTATCCCAACACAATCGATCAGCAACTAACGTTGGGCTTGGTGCAGATGTTATGGGATCGAGCTGAGAATAATGGTTATGCACATAACTTAGGTGATGGTGTAGCAGGGCAAGTGACAGTAGCTGGCAAGACACATGTTATTGGTTCGCCCAACTCGACACTGCCGGGCCTAGATGGTCAGCCACTGCCTAAGAAAGACGTGCTGTTACATGTTGGCTTCGGTGATCACCAAGTCAGTATGACCTCGGCGGAAGTGATGGCGCGCACTATTGGTGCTCAAGGCACTGACACCTATTTCCGTCGTCCCACTGATTGTGCTGGTGATGTGACGCATTGCTTCGCAAACCGTGATGGATTTATGGAGCGTCACCCCGATGTTGACCCATACCTAGGCTTAGATTTGCTAACGCCAGATAGCTTAGGTTATGGCGCAGGTCAGGGCTCTTATTTGGTCGTGTTTGATGAAGGCAAAACAGCCACGCCGCCTGCTGATAACCGTCCACCTAAGGCAGATCCGTTTGACCCGCATGAATACCCACGTAACCTAGTGATGGCTCGCTGTCAGAAAGCACGATTCCTTCGTGATGATGGCGCGCTGATTTACACCGATTTATTGACCAACCCTATTAACTGTCCGCAACAGCGCGGTGACGGTGTGGTGTTTGTAGGGGATGCTGCAGTCTTGCCGCCGGGACAAGGCGGAGGACCGGTAGATCCGCCAGCACAAGCGCAACCCGACTATGGCAGTGGTGTCTTTGGCGTGGTTGCAACGTTTGTTGCTCAGTTAAATGAAGCTTTTATGGCCTTGATCGAGGGTGACTTTGGTGGCGCTTTTGCTTTTGGTCAGCAGGCCTTCACTGGTTTAGGTGGCAACCTTATTAGTCTACTGACTATTGGTGATGATAGTTTGGTTGCTGCTGGCAGTGATGCTTTTGCGGCTGCGCCAGACCCGCAGTCTATGTTCACGCGCTTTTTGGCTGGGCTGGGCCGATTTATCGGCTTGCAATCTGACCCACTGTCAACATTGCAGGCATTAGGCAGTGCCGATCGTAATAGCGAAGCGGTAGTGATTAGTGGCGCACAGCTTCTTGGCTGGGCTGGACCTGCCGCAATTGGGTCAGGTTTCCCCTACCCATCCGGTGCCGCAACAACAGGGGACCCATTCCCTGCACCCTTAGGTAATATACGCTCTGCGCATAATGGTGTGGCGTTTGACCCTGCTTTTGGTCAGGGCCCCAATGTACCTGTGGAGCAAGTGGCTGCTTATGCATTCCGCGATGGTGAGTTCGTTGAAATCCCTGTGCAAGTTGATGAGCGTATGCCTTTCTTCTTGGCTAACGGGAACTCTAGTTTCTCAACATACTCTGGAACCGACACTGAAATTAACTATGTCTGGGATATTGAGCGTTGGGATTTAGAAGGCGAGTGTTTCCAAAATATTGAAGGTAAAGGGGCTAAACCTGACCCAGCAGTGGGCTTGGACATGGATGATGAAGTGGTGTTTATGGCACAAGACGCCGGTGAGCTTGTGCCAAACCCCTTGGATGTTTTGGCTTGGGCGGATGGGCGAAAAGTACAGCAAGTATTGGTGGTCGATCCGTTGTCGCCCGGCATTCCTAAGGCAGTGTATTTAGTCGTGCAAGCGCAAGGCTCTAAGTTCCGCGATGTGAAAGATCACTATGTCCGTTATCAGCGTGACGAGAATGCAGATCAGTGGATTGATCGCACTTTCTTCCGCGAAGATGATCCGGAAAAATTAGGGACTAGTAACACCGGTTACGGCTCGAACTTAAAAGGTACGGTATGTACTGATGGCACACCTGCTACGGCAAAACAGTCAAATGACCGTTTCCCGCGTGATGGTCTGGTGGTGGAAACTGACACCTATCGTTTTGAGGCGAGTGGGCGTTGGATGAAACGTGATTTACGTATTCGCCGTCCCGGAGATGATGCAACTGATTCCAGCTATTGGGAGTCTCGCCCTGATTTGATTGACCGTTGGAAGGGGCGAGCTTTCCAACAATCACCAGACTCAGTGATTTCCTTGGTGGGTTTTGAAGATGAGCAGGTCAACTGGGAAGCTAACTCAATTATCATTGGCGAACGTTGTGGGCCTGTGCGTTGCATGCGTGAAGTCTGGGGTGCTGACTCCGGCACCAACGTGACAAAAACCGAGACGTTTTATCGTGATGCGGTTGCCTATCGCTACCGTGTGCGTGTGCATCCCATTCCACCTGATGGCCTTTATACCAGCTGGGACTATAACCGCAGCGCCATGGTGCCAGCGCCTGGTGAGCAAGTACCGGGTGGGCGTTATTACACAGCGCTACGGCCACAAGGTGTACCGATTGATGGCATTAACGATGACATCGGTCAGATTGATGGTCACCTGCCGATTGCTGGCATGTGCATAGGCTCTGATGGTCCTGTGCCGGCGAGCAATGGCCTTTGCCCCATGTTCTTTGATGCGGCTGACCCAACCTTTAACTTGCCTTTGGCCTTTAATAACTGGGAGCAAGTCTCCGCGAAAGGCAACAATGGTTCGTTGGTGTATATCTTTGCGCTGAAAGGTGCGACTTCGCTGGTCAACCCATTGGTGATCCCGTACTACCGAGATGATGCCTGCTTAGACGATGGCACGGGTGATGACCCTGTGGCGCGACCTTTCCCTGGCGAGAGTTATCAATGGAATAACGCAATGGTGCCAAAAACATATGATCTTTGGGCGGGGCGAGCACTAGATCACTCTGGAAAAACCTTTGCCGATTGCTTGCAGCGGCAAGGCGCACATGCGGCACATGGCATTCATTTCTTAGTGACACATGATACCGATAATGCCTTTACACCACTGACCACCACGGAAATTGATGGTGAGCAATGGCAGTTTATGGTGCCAACGGATGCCCCCAAAAATGTGGGCGATCGTTATGCCAACATTATTCGAGTGCCTTTGATTAGTGTGGCAACACCACTTTCGTTGCCGTCATTAACACCGCCTAATCCACCATCAGGCTTGCCTGGCTTGGAGGGTTTATCGGCGTTAATTGATCCGTCAATGTTGCAACGTTTATTGGGTGGTATTCCAATTCCCACCCCATAAGCGTTTAAGCCGTTCCTTCTAGGATGACCTTGGCGACTCCCGCCGGGTCATCCCACATGGGCACATGACCCCAGCCCCATGGCTTTAAGCGTTTGCTGTGTGCAGGCAGGCGATCACCTTTTTGCATTTCACCAATCAAGATCCAGTCTAGACGTCCAAAGGCAATGGTGATGGGCATGTCGAGATGCTCGATACCACGTACGGGTTTGATGATTTCTAATGTTTCATCAAATCCAGGGGCATTGGCAAAGTCTTGCAGTGCTTGTTGCGCAACAAAACTGGGCATACGAAAACTGCGAATAGATACAGGAATACTCATTGCTAATGCCCTGACTAAAGGGCTTTTTAACAGCGAATTACTAATGCCTGGCGCGTATTTTGCGACAGATCGCATGCTGGAAAATGTAAGGCGGATATGAGTTGGCACATCATCGTGCGTACCTAAACCAGCAGGAGAAATACCAACCACTGAGCGTGCGAGGCCTGCTTTAGCGGCCTCTAACGCTAGCCATCCACCCATGGAGTTGCCGACAATATCGACGGGCTCATTGATGCCTAAGTCATTTAAGCTTTGACGTAGACCATCGACAAAGGCATCTGCCGTCAGCGGTGAAGGTAGCGCGGGTGTTTGACCAAAGCCTGCAATGTCAAATGCGATAACACGACGGTGTCCAGCCAACTTGTTTAGTACTGGCGCCCAAGCGGCATGAGACATGCCAATGCCGTGTAATAACACTAATGGACGGCCATTACCGCGCTCTACATAAAACCAAGTCATGACCCACTCAACTTTGCTTTCAGCAGTTCATTGACGATAGCAGGGTTGGCTTTGCCGCGTGATGCTTTCATGGCCTGACCGACAAAGAAGCCAAAGAGTTTGGCTTGTTTAGATTCGTCAGCGGCACGGTACTGTTCAACCTGTGCGGCATTATCGGTTATCACTTGGTTGATTACGGCCTCAATAGCGCCAGTATCCGTTTCCTGTTTCAGGCCTTGGCGCTCAATGATGTCATCAGCACTGCTGCCTTCACCATTAAGCAGGGCTTGGAAAACTTGTTTAGCGATTTTGCCGGAAATGGTGTTGTCCAAAATACGCAGCACTAGGCCGCCAAGTTGCTCTGGCGTGACCGGTGATTCGGTAATGTCTTGCTCATTACGATTAAGTGATGCCAGCAGGTCACCGGTCACCCAGTTAGCGACTGGTTTAGCATTGGCCGGGCCGCCCGCGGCGGCTACAGCGGCCTCAAAATAATCAGCCAAATCACGACTGGCGACCAATACACTGGCATCGTATGTCGACAGACTCAGCTCAGTCTCAAAGCGCTGACGTTTCGCATCTGGCAGTTCGGGCAGGGTGGCACGAATGGCAGCTAACGTTTCATCATCAATGACCACAGGCAGTAAGTCAGGGTCCGGGAAGTAGCGGTAATCGTTTGCTTCTTCTTTGCTGCGCATGGAGCGAGTTTCATTTTTGTTGGCGTCATAAAGTCGAGTTTCTTGTACTACGCGACCGCCATCTTCAATGACATCTATTTGGCGCTGCACTTCATAGTTAATGGCTTTTTCAACAAACTTAAACGAGTTCACGTTTTTGATTTCAGCACGTGTTCCTAAGGGCTCGCCGACACGTCGAACAGAGACGTTGCAATCACAGCGCATGGAGCCTTCAGCCATGTTTCCATCAGAAATATTTAAGTATCGAATCAACGCATGCACGGCTTTGACATAGGCCACAGCCTCTTTGGCAGAGCGCAAGTCAGGTTCAGACACAATCTCTAACAGCGGTGTGCCGGCACGGTTAAGGTCGATGCCGGTCATGCCGGAAAAGTCTTCATGCAAAGACTTGCCTGCATCCTCTTCCAAATGCGCACGGGTGATGCCAACACGTTTTACCGAACCATCTTCTTGGGTGATATCAATAAAGCCCTTACCAACAATCGGTAGCTCCATTTGGGATATCTGATAACCCTTAGGTAAGTCAGGGTAAAAGTAGTTCTTTCGGGCAAATACCGAATGACGGCCAATTTCAGCATTAATACCTAAGCCAAAACGAACAGCATGATTAACCGCTTCTTCGTTTAATACAGGCAGTACACCGGGCATGCCTAAGTCAATAAGGCTGGCCTGCGTGTTGGGCTCGGCACCAAAAGTGGTGGCACTGCCAGAAAAGATTTTTGAGTGGGTGTTGAGCTGGACGTGAACTTCCAAGCCAATTACGGTTTCCCAAGTCATGCTGATGTCCTCACGCAAACGCCGCAGGGATCTGGCGGTGCCAGTCGCTGACCTGTTGATAACGGTGGGCCACATTAAGCAAACGTGCCTCACTCCAATACGGTCCAATCAATTGTAGGCCGACGGGTAAACCCTGCACAAAACCAGCGGGGATACTCATGCCTGGTAGTCCTGCCAAGTTGGTGGCAATGGTGTAGATGTCTTGCAAGTACATGGCGATTGGGTCTTGTTGTTTGGCGCCTAAGGCAAATGCAGTTTCCGGTGCGGTTGGGCCTAGAATCACATCACACTGGCTAAATGCCACATCAAAGTCTTGCTTGATGAGGCGGCGCACTTTTTGTGCTTGCAGGTAATAAGCGTCGTAGTAACCGGCAGATAAAGCATAAGTGCCAATCATGATGCGACGACGAACTTCCTCGCCAAAACCTTCAGCACGAGAGCGCTTATACAAATCTTCTAAGTCTTTCGGACTATCACAACGATGACCAAAACGTACACCATCAAAACGTGACAAGTTTGATGAGCACTCGGCTGGTGCAATGACGTAATAGGCTGGTACTGACAGGCCACTATTGGGCAGGTCTACTTCAACGGTGGTAGCCCCGAGTTTTTCCAGCTCTTTAATTGCAGCTTGAATGAGTGCTGCCGTATCGGCATTGAGCCCTTCGCCAAAAAACTGCTTGGGCAGACCAATGCGTAAGCCTTGTAAGCTGTCGTTTAGGGTGGCGCTGTAGTCAGGCACCGGGTAATCAATAGAGGTCGAGTCTTTTTCGTCATGACCCGCCATGACCTGTAGCAGCAGAGCTGCGTCTTCAGCGGTTTGTGTCATCGGGCCGGCTTGGTCAAGGCTGGACGCAAAGGCAATCATGCCCCAGCGTGATACCCGGCCATAGCTGGGCTTGAGGCCAGTTAAGTTACACAGAGCCGCCGGTTGGCGAATCGAGCCACCAGTGTCGGTACCGGTAGCCGCCGGTGCTAAACGTGCGGCAACTGCTGCGGCTGAACCACCGGATGAGCCACCGGGTACACGACTGGTGTCCCATGGGTTTTTCACGGCGCCATAAAATGAGGTTTCGTTTGATGAGCCCATGGCGAACTCATCCATGTTGGTTTTACCCAGCATGACCAAGCCTGCGTTATTACACAGGGTGATGACATCGGCATTGTAGGGCGCAATAAAGTTGTCCAGCATTTTCGAGCCACAGCTGGTTTTCACACCGTCAGTGCAAAAAATATCTTTTTGCGCCAATGGCACACCAGTTAGGGCGAAGGCATGGCCTTGTGCACGTTGCTCATCGGCAGCAGTAGCTTGAGTTAATGCCTGTTCCGGTGTAACAGTAATAAAGCTGTTTAGGCCGCCGTTAGTGGCGCGATCAAAGCGATCAATACGTGCCAAAAAATGCTGAGTCAGTTCAACACTGGAAAAGTCACGACGGGCAAGGCCGGCAGCCAGTTCGGCTAAGGTGAGAGTATGTAAGCTCATGATAATTACTCCACCACGCGCGGGACTAAATAACAGCCAGCATCAACTGCTGGCGCAATACGCTGATAACGTTCACGTTGATTGGTTTCAGTAACCACATCAGGGCGCAGATGCTGAACGGCGTCTACCGGATGCGCCATGGGTTCAATGCCTTGGGTATTGGCGGCTTGCAACTGGTCAATGAGCCCCAAGATATTATTCAGGCTGTCGGTCACCTTAGCGGCTTCATTGTCATCAAGTTGTAGACGGGCAAGGTGGGCAATGCGACCCACTTGGTCGGGGCTTAACGCCATAATAAATGCTCCGTGGATGCACCAAAAGAAGTGCGGCGCAGACCTGTACGTCAGCGCGGTGTAACTGTTTTAGAGGCGGAAAGTTACCATAGAACAGCCCTTGTCCAAAATGGACATTTTGTTTAATCTATTGACCATCATTTAGCCGACATGGGCATCTGCCTGTTTAGGTCCTTCTACCCCCTCATTACCTTATTGTTTACTTTGGATCTTCCTCATGTTTAAGCGTCTGTTAGGCCTGTTCTCAACTGATCTTGCGATTGATTTGGGTACTGCGAATACCTTGGTGTTTATTCCGGATCGCGGCATTGTGTTAGATGAGCCTTCAGTTGTTGCTATTCGCACCACGGGTGCTACTAAAACGGTAGCCGCTGTCGGTGTTGATGCCAAGCGTATGCTGGGTCGTACACCCGGCAATATCGCCGCTATTCGTCCACTGAAAGACGGTGTGATTGCCGACTTTGAAGTGACTGAAAAAATGCTGCAGTACTTCATTAAGCGTGTGCATGAAACAGGCTTTTTGCCACCACGTCCGCGGGTATTGGTCTGTGTGCCATGCAAGTCGACCTTGGTTGAACGCCGCGCTATTCGCGAATCAGTATTAGGTGCTGGTGCGCGTGAAGTTCGTTTGATTGAAGAGCCAATGGCCGCTGCGATTGGTGCTGGCCTGCCTATCGAGCAAGCCTGTGGTTCGATGGTGGTTGATATTGGTGGTGGTACCACAGAAATTGCGGTGATCTCACTGTCAGGCTCTGTTTACTCAGACTCTGTACGTATTGGCGGTGACTTGCTGGATGACTGCATTGTTTCCTATGTGCGTCGTCAACATGGTTGCTTGATTGGTGAGGCAACCGCTGAGCGTATCAAACAAGAAATTGGTACCGCCTTTGCTGGCGGCGAGTTGCGTGAAATTGAAGTGCGCGGTCGTAATTTGGCGGAAGGTGTGCCGCGTACATTTACCCTCAACTCAGATGAAATCTTAGGTGCTATTCAAGATCCATTGACTGGTATTGTCACCGCAATTAAGAGTGCGTTGGAACAAACTCCAGCAGAGCTGTCGGCTGATATTGCCGAGCGTGGCATGGTGTTAACCGGTGGTGGTGCACTGTTGCGTGATATTGATAAGTTGCTCAGCAAGGAAACAGGTTTGCCGGTCATTGTTGCTGAAGACCCACTGACTTGTGTGGCGCGAGGTGGTGGTCGAGCGCTTGAGTTCATTGACAACATTGCCTATGACATGTTGTTTCAAGACTAAGTCTTTCGGCAGAAAAAAGCCGGCAGTCGCCGGCTTTTTTTCGTCTGGCATTGGTCATCGACCCTGCTACGTGTATAAAAGCATATTCATTTGATAGTTGTGGTGTGGAGACGGTCATTAAAACGTCGATTTTTTCTAAAAATAATAGCGATCGCCGACATTTTGTCATGGCTCTAATGATTGCCTTGGGTGTTTTTTATGCCGACTTGGTGCGGGTTCCGGCAGCCTTGAGCGCGCGTCAAGGTGTGTATTCGTTAATGGAACCGGCTTATGTTGCGATGGCAGTGCCGGGGCGTCTGATTGAGCAAATTAGCGAAAGCGTTCGCTTGGGGGCGGCGCTACAAGATGAAAACAACCAGTTGCGTAAGCAAAATCTGCTATACGCCGCTCAGTTACAGCGTCTGCCTCAGTTAATGAGTGAGAATACTGAGCTCCGCCGATTAAGTGAAGCCGAGCTTGATGTGCCTGCTGCGGTGAGACTAGTCGAGGTTATCGGAGTGGATCCGGATCCCTCACGTAAAATTGTCATCATTCGTAATGAACCCGGTGTAAAGCTTTATCGTGGCCAGCCGGTTTTAGATGCAAATGGCGTGATGGGCCGAATTCATCGTATTGGTCGACAAACGGCACGGGTTATTTTGTTGACGGATCGCACACACTCGGTACCTGTACGCGTCAATCGTACCGGTATTCGTGCCATTTTAAATGGCACCGGTGATGCGGATGAGCTGAGCTTGCAGTTTGTGCCGGAAAAGTCAGATATTAAAATTGGTGACTTACTCACGACTTCAGGTTTAGGCAATGATTTCCCTGCGGGTTACCCAGTGGCCAGAGTCACTAAAATCCGTCGCTTGGGTGATGATCAATTTTTGGATATTACCGCGCGCCCAATTGCAAACCTAGATCGTAGTCGCTTCTTGCTTGCTCTATTTGATCGTCCCGCCAGTAGCATATTGTTGCGTCCAGAGGAGAGCCAAAATGGCGAGACGCGTTAATCCTTTCTGGGCCATAGTTGTCAGCATTTTAGTGGCTATGCTTTTTAGCGTAATGCCAGTGGCTGAGCCCTTGTTGCTGTGGCGGCCAGACTGGGTGTTGCTGGTTGTTGTGTTTTGGGTGATGCATGCGCCATCTTATATTGGCATCTGGATGGCACTCATTATTGGACTCTTGCTAGATGTGCTGCTGGCCACGCCACTCGCATTTCATGGCACGGCAATTTTGGTCGCTGCCTACTTGGCTAGCATGACTAAGCGCTGGGGCGGAGTGCTATCCATGCGCCAAAGTACTCTGCTGGTTTTGGGTCTGGTTATTGTCGCAAGAGCAGTTCAATCTGTGTTGCATCTCTGGACTGGGTTGGGGGGTGACTTGGTGCATCAGCTGCCGGGTATTGCGGCTAGCACATTAATTTGGCCGGCTATTATGCTGATGCTGATTCAGTGGTCCCAACGCAGCTGATTTTGCACTCTGCAACAGGGAATAGTGATGCTTTATTTAGCCTCTCGCTCGCCTAGACGACGCGAGTTACTTCAGCAGATTGGTCTTGAGCCAATCGTGCTAGATGTTGACGTCGATGAAACTCTGCTGGAGCAAGAAAGCGCCACGTCTTATGTGCTGCGTTTGGCACAAGCAAAAGCCTTGGCTGCAGTTAAGGCTAACGCCATTGCGGATGACGACTTTGTGCTAGCGGCTGACACTACCGTTTATGCTGGTGGCGAAATTCTTGGTAAACCGTTGTCTTTCTCTGATGCTCAACGAATTTGGGCTTTATTACCTAGTCTTGATCACTGTGTAGTGACTGCAGTTGCCTTATGGCATAGAGGAAAACTATGTGCGCAGGCGGTATCTACGGCAGTGAGTTTTTTACCGATCCCAAGCCATGAGCAGTTATTGTATTGGCAGACGGGCGAGCCTTGTGACAAGGCGGGTGCTTATGCGGTACAAGGTCTTGCCGCAATTTATATAACGCAGCTAAGTGGTAGTTATAGCAACGTGGTGGGATTGCCATTAGCTGAAACAGCCAACCTGTTGCGCCAAGCAAACTTTCCGTTATGGGGTGTTAAATGACATTGAAGATGCCCAATACCGATGAAATCCTGATCAATGTCACCCCGATGGAAACACGTGTTGCCCTTGTTGAAAATGGGGTGGTGCAAGAGCTGTTTGTGGAGCGTGAGTCACGCCGCGGTCTAGTTGGCAATATTTATCGTGGACGTGTGGTGCGAGTTTTGCCTGGCATGCAGTCTGCTTTTATTGATGTGGGACTGGAGCGAACTGCGTTTTTGCACCTCACGGATATGCGCATGTCACCCGACGGCGCGCGACCGGAAGCTATTCAGGGTTCCCTACATGAAGGCCGCTCAATTACCGTACAGGTCATGAAAGACATGATCGGCAGCAAAGGTGCTCGCCTGACCATGGATTTGTCTATTCCCTCACGTTTTCTGGTGTATATGCCCTACGGCGATCAGATTGGCATTTCACAGAAAATTGAAGACGATGTAGAGCGAAATCGGCTAAAGCAATTGGTCAGTGATCTGCATCAGGCATTGGCTGATGAGTTGGGTGGCGGCTTTATTGTGCGCACGGTGGCTGAAGGGGTTGGTGAAGACGAGCTGCGCAGAGACATGGAATTTTTGCTTAAACTCTGGCGGCATATTCGTGCACGTGTTCAGGTGACTGAAGGCCCTGCGCTAATTAGCGAGGAGTTGCCGCTATCGTTAAGGATTTTGCGTGACTTAGTGGGTACGCAAATTGCCAAAGTATGGATTGATTCACGCGAAACCTATCAAAAAGCACAGCAGTTTACGCAAGAGTTTATGCCGCAAGCCACGGCTTTATTAGAGCACTATCCGGGCGAGCGACCATTATTTGATCTTTATAACGTCGAAGATGACTTACAAAAAGCATTACAGCAAAAAATCATGCTGAAGTCAGGTGGTTACGTCATTATTGATCAAACTGAGGCAATGACCACAGTAGATGTAAATACAGGCTCGTTTGTTGGTGCACGAAGTTTAGAAGACACCGTTTATAAGACTAATCTTGAAGCTACACATGTCATTGCTAGGCAGCTACGTTTACGCAATTTAGGCGGCATCATCATTATCGACTTTATCGATATGAGCGAAGAAGAGCATCGTCTACAGGTGCTACGATCGTTTGAGAAAATGCTGACGCGCGACTATGCCAAAACAAAAATAACCCAAGTATCTGAGTTGGGCTTAGTGGAAATGACGCGCAAACGCACGCGTGAGTCATTGGCTCATGTGTTATGTGAGCCTTGCCCTGTTTGTGCTGGGCGTGGGGCATTAAAAACAGTTGAAACGGTTTGTTTTGAGGTATTTAGAGAAGTGTTACGTGCTGCCCGTGCCTATGAAGTAGCCAATGCTTATTGCATTGTGGCAAGTCAGCGCGTGATTGATCGTTTTTTAGGTGAGTTATCATCAGCTGTAGCGGATTTAGAGTTATTTATTGGGCGGCCCATTCGGCTACAAGTTGAGCCTGTATATAGCCAGGAACAATACGACGTGGTGCTGCTTTAATGCCATGTGCTAATCCCGAGGCCTAACGATGCGGCGCATAATCACTAAACTGGATCAAACCCTACATGCCATGCTGTGGCTGTTGGCGTTTACTTTGATTCCGTTAGCAGTGGTGGTTGGCCTTGGTCGCGAATTTTTTCCATTAGTGTCCGATCAAAAAGCATGGCTAGAGCAAACTCTTTCTGAGCAAGCAGGTGTTTATCTTCGAATTGGTGATCTAGAAGGTAGCTGGCCGGTGATGAGTCCGGTATTAACGGCCACAGATATTGAGCTATTCCATCCAGATGACCCCACCCATGTTTTATTAACCATTCCTAAAGTGTCAGTGCAGCCTAACTGGTTGGCAAGCTTGCGTAGTTTTAGTCCGCGTTTGGCGATTGCGGTAGAAGGGTTGAGTTTGACCTTGATGCAAGATGCAAGTGGGAAGGTCAGTGTCAAAGAATTTGCTCATCTTAAGCGCAGTGATAGCGAAAATGTTGAGAACAATCTACGTTGGCTACTTAAGCAACCAATAATTGGTTTAACGAATAGTCAGTTGTTTTGGGAGCTTGAGGCTCAGTTACCTCAGCGCATATCAAACATTAAAATCCAGCAACAAAGTTTGCCAAATGACTACCGAATGATGGCTGAGTTTCGCATAGGTGATTCAGTTACACAGCAACGTTTAATTTTTCAAGTGGATGGTGATCCGCTTGTTTGGCGTAATCAGCATTGGCAAGCCTATCTTGATATTGCCGAGTTATCCGATTGGCAGGTATGGCAGGTATTACTGCCGGAACCATGGCGGGCTCAACAGCTGTCGGGTGCTGCGATGGTGTGGCTGAATGCTGAGCGCGGAAAGCTACCTGACGTGAGTGTGATTTTGGCTAAAGCCTCAGCTGTGTTTGAGGTGCCCGAATATGGTCGCTTTGCCTTAAGCGATGTCTCTGGCGTATTGAAGGGGCAGCGTGAAGCATCGCTATGGAGCATTCAGGCAGACAAACTTTCGGGTTTGATAAACGAGCAAGCAATGCCTCTGCGTCGGGTTGTTTTGCGACAACAAACAGATGGTTTAGAGCTTGCTTTAGCGCAAATGCGACTGGAGAACCTAGTAGCACTTGTGATGCCATATAGCGTACTGCCAAAAGACATTGTTAATGAGCTAAAGACTTTACAACCCAAAGGGATGGTGCCTCGTCTGCGCTTATTTTTGAAAAAAGATGAGGAAAGTAACTGGCAGTGGCGACAGGTATCAGCCGAGTTCAAAGCATTAGCACTAAATAAAACGACAAAAACACCTGCAGTTCAGGGCTTGGCCGGCTGGTTTGATGCGACGCCAGAAAAAGGCATTGGTTATCTTGATACTGCGCGCGCTGAAGTGGATTTGCATACGGTTTTTCGTGAGCCGATTGCAATTAATGCCTTAAGTGGCGGATTACGCTGGTTTCAGGAGGCTAATGGATGGCATATCGATTCAGGCGTGTTGCAAGTGGCAAATGCTCATGCCAAAGGTCATGCTCAGTTCAGTGTTCGTCTATCAACCAATTCGGCTTTGCCTTCGCGAATTGATCTACTGGCTAGGCTCAATAATGCGCAAATTAACCAGGGTTACCGTTATGTCCCGTGGCCACAGGCCGGTGACGGCACGCTTGCTTGGCTACAAGGCGCTTTAAAGGCGGGTGAAGTGACTAACGGTGACTTTATTTATAGCGGAGAGATTGGTCCGTATGCCAAATTGCCTGGTCAATTTGAAATGTCATTGCCGGTGCGTAGTGCGTCGCTTGATTATGTCAGTGGTTGGCCAGCAGTTAATGGACTAAATGGTAATGTTTCTATTCGTGGGCGTGCATTAACCGTAACGGGTACCAGTGCAAATATTATGTCTGCCAAAGCATCAGAGTTACGTGCTGAAATTCCTGATTTGGCGAAGTCGGTACTTCAGATCAATACACAGCTAGACATGAATTTAACGGATCTACAGCGTTTGTTAGCAGATTCACCGTTGGCGAAAACTACTGCAGGGTTAGCCAAAATCATATCGCTAGAAGGGCCAAGTAAGGCGAGCTTAGCGCTGACAATTCCTTTGGCTAGTCCTAATCCGCAAGTGCAGGTTGATGCAACGTTACAGGGTGCTACGGTTGGTCTACCTAAGCAGCGATTGCAGTACAGTAATGTCTCTGGTGTAGTGAGCTTTAATAGTGAAACTGGACTGTCGGCGTCTGGTTTAGTGGGGCAGCTATTAGGGCAGGAAACAACGCTGACTTTGGTAGGGAGTTCGCGCCGTGGGCAGTGGGCTCATCAGCAAATTAATATACGTGGTAGCGCCGATGTGTTGACGCTATCTAACTGGCTAAAGCTGCCGTTAAATGCGCATTTAGCTGGGTCCTCTAGCTATGTGGCAGATATCAGCATTCCATTGGGTGGTGGAGCTAGTGAAATTGATGTGCGTTCTGATTTGCGTGGTATTGCAAGTAAAGCGCCTGAGCCGTTGACTAAAGCACGGCAAGCAGTATTACCGCTACGCTACCAAAGTCGTTTAGGAGGTAGTACTGATGTGGCTCGCTTAAGTGTGGGTGATATCGCACAGGCGCGCCTTCGTTGGCGTGACGACGAATTACGTAGTGTGATGGTGGCAGTCGGTCGTGCTGCGCCGCGTGAAGTAGCGGAAGGCTTTGTGCTATTAGTCGATACCAATCGCTTAAATGTGAACACTTGGTATGACTATATTCAGTCACAGGAAGCGAGTGCAAACAGAGGTTTGCCTTTTAATAAAATGCAAATTAGTGCAAATGAAGTGCTAGTTGGACAGCAATGGGTTGATGACCTGAATGTTGAGGTAGAGCACGCCAAAGACAAGGGTTGGCAGCTACGTTTGCAAGGTGCCAAGTTGCGCTCATTACCCGCTCTGCCGACACTAAATGGTGCGGCGATGATTAGCCGTGAGGGCAATAATTGGCAGGCTGATCCTATCAGTGTTCGTGTCGGCTCCACTGGCTTTGTCGGCAACATGTTCTGGCGAGATCGGGGTGCGGTAACAACACGTTTGCAAGGTCAGTTGCAGGGTGGTGATATTGGCAAAGTGTTGGCGCAATTTGGCGTGCCTGCGTTTATAGAGTCAGATGCTGCCAAAGCGGATATCTCTGTTCAATGGCCGGGCCATCCCGAGGATTGGGCGCTTAACCGTATTAAAGGTAAGTTTACAGCCGAGCTTAGTAAGGGGCGCTTAAAAGAAGCCGGAGGCATAAATTTATTAACGCGAGGTTTTGGCCTATTAAATGCCGGTAACTTAATGCGCCGCTTGAAGCTGGACTTTACTGACGTAACCAAAAAAGGCCTAAATTATGACCGTATTAGTCTGCAAGGTGAGCTCAATAGTGGGGTAGCAAATCCGGCAAGCTTTGTTTTAGAAGGTCCTACGGTGAATGTTCGAGGCAAGGGTTGGGTTGATTTAAATCGTCAAACATTAGAGCAGGACCTGCGTGTGGATGTGCCGGTGAGCAGTGCAGTGCCTTTGGTGGCTGGATTTTTAGCTGGTCCTGTTGTGGGGGGCGCTTTGGTGGCAGCTGATTTCCTTCTTGATAAGCAATTATCCAAAGTGACTTCTTTGCGTTATCGCGTTAGCGGTCCTTGGAGTGATTTAAAGCTTGATGATGAGCGCTTGGAAGGTCCTTTAGCAGAAGGGGTATTAGATGCGGTGAGCCCATGACGTCAGTACGTGTGGGTGCATGGCAAATGACCAGTGGCGACTCTTGGCCAACCAATCAGTCCAATATTTTGCAAGGTTTAGCTGAGGCTAAGTCTGCACAAGTTAAGCTGCTGGTGCTGCCAGAAAATATGGCAGCTTTTTCACCAATAGCGATGAAGTCCGTTGCGTCCCAAAGTGAAGAAATAATAACGTGGTTGTCGCAGCAGGCGGCGGTTCATGGCTTGTATGTCTTGGCGGGGACTTTACCGCTCTCTTATCGGCCTGATGGCAGCTCAATTAGCGATGGCCGATTTCGTAGTGCTAGCTTGTTGTTCTCGGATCGTGGAGAGCTGGTTGGGCGCTATGACAAACGTCATTTATTCGATGCCAACGTGGGTGATGCACAAGGTCGCTATCAAGAGTCTGCAAGGTTTGAGCCGGGTCAGGAGCTGGCATTGTTGGATACCCCCTGGGGTGGCTTAGGTGTTTTAACGTGTTATGACATTCGTTTTCCTGAGCAAGCTAGAGCTTATGCGCGAATGGGCGCTCAGTTATTGGCCGTGCCAGCGGCTTTTACTGCCAAAACAGGGCAGGCCCATTGGCAGACTTTGCTAAAAGCTCGGGCAATTGAAAATCAATGCTTAGTGATAGGCGCAGGACAAAGTGGTTGGCACAGCCCCGAGCGCCAAACGTGGGGGCATAGTCAAATCATTGATGCTTGGGGGCAGGTATTAATTCAGCGAGAGTTAGAGGGGCCGGGCTTGGTGTATGCAGATTGGAGTTTGTCCGCCCAAGACGCTTTGCGTCAGTCTATGCCTGTGCTGCATCATCGTCTTGATTAACTTAGTTTGCGAGTGCAGCTAACTCTTGCAAATAAAGCATTAGCCGGTCGCGAGCAGTTTGCGGGGTCTCAGGTTTTTCTATGCTCAGCTCAGCCTCCTTGCGTGCTAAGCGAATATGTTGCCGCAATGTGTGTCGATCAGCGGCAGGGTAACGCTGCAATACGTCTGATGCAGCAGCATCACCTTGCTCCATTAGCTTCTGATGTAGCAGCGCAAGCTGTCTGACCAGTGCGGGTTGTTTGAAAGGGTCGAGCGCAGCTAAGAGCGCAGGCTCATCAGCATGGCGCATGAGTTTGCCGATGTACTGTCGATGGCGTCGAATTGCTTCATGTGATTTAAGCTGACGCATTGTTAGTAAGGCCTGCAACAAGGCATCATCAATTGGTAGCTTTCGTAATTTCTCTTCACGCAACTTGGCCAGCCGCTCGCCTAAGTCTTGTAAGCGTTCAACACTCCGCTTCTGATCCGACTTACTTGGACCAAACTCATCATCGAATTCGTATTCAGGGGTAGAAGACATCTAACACTCAGCTATTTATTTAATCGGGCTCATCAAAGCATCTGGCAAATAGGTCGCAGACTGCAGCAAGTGCTGCATCGGCATCTTCACCATCAATGCTTAAGCGTAGGCGAGTGCCTTTGCCGGCACCCATCATCAATAGCGCCATGATACTGCGTGCATCCACTAAACGCTCGCCTTTACCCAGTTTGATTTGCGAATTAAAGCCAGAGACTAGCTCTACCAATTTGGCGGCAGCACGTGCATGCAAGCCTAGGCGGTTGACGATCTCGATTTCAACATCATGCCTGGGCATCTTTGGCTCCTAGGTCAATTAATTCACGATGGCGCTTTTGTAGCTCACCAAATTGCGTTTGTAAGTCTTCTGCTAAGCGCTCAACCATATACACCGAGCGATGTTGACCACCAGTGCAGCCAATAGCGATGGTGACATAACTCCGGTCGCTAAGAGATAGCGAAGGAATCCAGCGTTTAAGAAAGTTGCTGATGTCGCTTTGTAGCTCAGCCACCATGGGCTGAAGTGATAAAAACTCCGCCACAGGCTGATCTAGGCCACAGAGAGGGCGCAAATTGGGCTCCCAATGGGGGTTAGGTAGGCAGCGCACATCAAATACGATGTCGGCATCCATAGGAACGCCGCGCTTAAAGGCGAATGACTGCAAGAGAATCGCGGTGGCTGCATACGCCGTACTGCCTAGACGACTTTTTAGCTGCTCCCGTAGGTCATGTACCGATAGTTTGCTGGTGTCGATACGCAACTGGGCGCGGATTGCTAGTGGCTCAAGTAAGGTTTGTTCATAGTGAATGGCTTCATCTAGCGAACGCTCTTTAGAGCTAAGCGGGTGTTTGCGACGAGTTGAGCTAAAGCGTGAAAGTAAAATTTCATCGCGTGCATCGAGATACACAATCTCAGTGTGACAACCCAGTGTTTTTAGTTCGACCAATATTTGCTCAAAGCTTGCCAAATCTTGACTTCGATTGCGCGCGTCAATTCCTACGGCCAACAAACTAAGATCACCATCTAGCTTAATTGGATTTTTAGCGACATTTGCCACCAGAGCAGGTAGCAGCGCGGCTGGTAGGTTATCAACACAATAATAACCAAGGTCCTCTAACTGGTGTAGTGCTGTAGATTTTCCGGAACCTGAACGTCCGCTAACAATCACCAGTTTCATATTAAGTCCTAAGCTTTAAGTTGGTTGTAAATCCTGATATCTAAATATCTGATTTTTAGTGTTGAAATCAATATAAAAAAGCCCAGACAGATGCTGGGCTTTTTGACTACCTGCGACGGGCATCAGTGTTGATGATGCTTTTCCTTATGTCGAACAATCTGCCGATCGAGCTTATCAGACAACTTGTCGATAGCCGCATATAGGTCTTCTGATTGTGCAATGGCAAATAGTTTGGCGCCTGACGTTCGAATCACGGCCTCTGCTTTTTGCACCATTTTGTCCACACTTAAAATAACCTGCATGCTGGTGATGTGGTCAAAGTGTCGCTCGACTTTGCCGAGTTTATTGGTGGCGTAATCACGGAGGGCGTTTGTTAGTTCAACATGGTGTCCACTGATGGTCATTTGCATGAGACTCTTCCTCGCTACGTTGGTGACGATAGCGGGGGCCGGAGCTTCCAGCCATGCGTGGGACGGGCGGGCGAGGCTGCACTGAGGTAGCCATTGCCCGGACGGCCTGTTATGTCCGGAAGCAGTGGTCCCCAGTTAAAAAACTAGAAATTCGTTATCTGCTTCACTCTACATCAACATCCGATACAACTCTTTTTTGCCACGAAGTTAGGGCTAAAGCAAGCGCTTTCGATCACTTGAAGATGGGATATTGAGCGCTTCGCGATATTTCGCAATTGTTCGTCTGGCGACCTCAATTCCTTCCTTTAGTAGCAAGTCTGCAATCTTGTTATCACTCAATGGTTTACGTGAATCTTCCTGTGCAACTAACTTTTTGATCATGGCGCGAATGGCGGTTGAGGATGCTTCACCACCACCGCTGGTCGCTACATGGCTGGAGAAAAAATACTTTAATTCGAATAATCCACGCGGTGTCAGCATGAATTTTTGGGTGGTTACACGTGAAATAGTTGACTCATGTAAGCCAACTTCATCCGCCACTTCACGCAAAATGAGTGGGCGCATCGCCTCTGGACCGTCTTCAAGAAAGCCGCGTTGGTGTTCAACAATACAACTAGCAACTTTCAACAGTGTTTCATGCCGGCTTTGCAGGCTTTTGATCAGCCAGCGCGCCTCTTGTAGGTGGTCCTTAATAAAAACGTTATCACTGCTGCTGTCCGCGCGCTTTAGCAGACTGGCGTAGTGACTGTTAATTCGTAGTTTTGGTGCTGCATCAGGGTTTAGTTCGACTAACCAGCGACCTTTGTGCTTGCGTACCACTACATCTGGAATAGTAGGGCGATCTTGTTCATTTGATGCCCAGCCTGCACCTGGGTGCGGTTTTAGCTGACGAATTAGTGTTAACGCTAACTCAATTTCATTAGCACTCATCTGTGTGCTGCGAGCAAGGTTGGTTAAATTAGACGAAGCAATTTTATCAGCGTGATGAGTTAGCAAATTTAAAGCCACTGAACGGCCAGGAGTTGGCTCAACTAAGTGCTTTAATTGCACAAGTAAGCATTCACATAAGTCACGAGCAGCAACACCTATGGGGTCAAATTGCTGTACACGATGTAATACTGCAACTACCTCATCTTCTTCGACTGCTTCATCGCGCCAATTACTGATGGTATCAATTAGGTCTTCTAGGCTTGAGGTTAGATAACCGCGCTCATCTAGGCTATCAATAATGGCTTCAGCAATTAGACGATCAGTGTCAGAAAAGGGCGTTAGATTAAGCTGCCAACGCAGGTGATCTTGTAGGCTCTCTGCTGGTGCATTGCGTTCTTCGATGGGGTTGCCATCTTCGTCCGAGCGCTCGTTGCTGCTAGCTGTTGCACTACTTTGATAAACGTCATCCCAAGCTGTGTCGACAGGTAGTTCATCCGGCATAGCCCCTTGTTGATCCATATCATGCAAGGGGGCATCTTGCTCACGCCCATTGGGCTCAGCTTCACCACTTTCATGATGAACTTCACTGCTGCCTTCTTCTAAATCTAATAGCGGGTTGTTATCCAATGCTTGCTGCACTTCTTGCTGCAACTCTAGCGTTGATAGTTGCAGTAGCCTTATGGCCTGCTGCAGCTGCGGAGTCATGGTCAGGCTTTGCCCCAGACTCAGCTGTAAACCGGCTTTCATCATAAGGAGAATTGCTCGCCCAAATAGACTTCGCGCACTAATGGGTTGGACAGAATTTCAGCTGGCGTGCCTTCGGCGATTTCTACACCGGCGCTAACAATGTAGGCCTTCTCACAAATATCTAAGGTTTCACGCACATTGTGATCAGTGATCAAAACACCAATTCCGCGATTTTTTAAGTGTGTGATGATGCCTTTGATGTCATTAACAGAAATGGGGTCAACACCAGCAAAAGGCTCATCTAGCAATATAAAACGTGGCTCGCTGGCGAGTGCTCTAGCAATCTCTACGCGACGACGCTCACCACCCGAAAGGCTCATGCCAAGATTTTTACGGATATGCGTAATATGAAACTCTTCAAGCAGTGAGTTGAGTTTGTCTAAGCGCTCTTGTCGAGTGAGTTCTTTACGAGTTTCTAAGATGGCTAAAATATTGTCTTCCACGCTTAGTTTGCGAAAAATTGAAGCCTCTTGTGGTAGGTAGCCAATGCCTTTGCGTGCACGGCCATGCATAGGCAGGTGTGATATATCGACCCCGTCTAGACTGATGCGCCCACAGTCCATGGGAACTAAACCCACAATCATATAAAAACTGGTGGTTTTACCTGCGCCATTGGGGCCAAGTAAGCCCACAATCTGAGCACTTTCTACCGTTAGGCTAACGTCTTTGACGACAGTGCGTCCTTTGTATGCCTTTGCTAGGTTATCAACACGTAAGGAACTCATTGTGTTTTCCCCGATGACTCACGAATAGATGGTGGGAAGATGAGCTGCACACGTTGTGTGTCATTACCGCTGGCTTCAATTTGTTTGCGCGTTGTTGAGTAAACAATGCGCGGCCCCGAAAAGCTAGCATTGTCTTGTCGTAGCACTGCATTGCCAGTGAGCGTCACCGAGCCATCACGGTTGTCAAAAATTACTTCATTGGCTTCGCCTTTAACGAGGCCTTTGCTGGGGTCAATTTGCTGTTGGAAACGAGCTGGTTTGCCGATTGTACGGGCGAGAGTGAGCGCGCCTTTGTCATCGACATTTAGGATTAGGCTGTCGCCACGTACTTCCATTGTGCCTTGCTTAACTAATACATTGCCGCGATAAACAGCCTCACCTGCGCGTTCATCAAAGCGTGCATTGTTAGCAGTAATTTCCACTTGCTGGTTGCGGTCTGCTGGTAGTGCAATTGCTGTGGTGGGTAGTGTCAGGCCAATGATCATGGCAAATAAGACACTAGTTGTTCGGTGCATATCTAACCTCTACAGCAGATGAAAGGGATAACGTGCCGGCTTTTAAGTCGGTATCAAGGCCGCGCCCAGTAATGCGACCTTGTTGTCCCGTAATAATAACTTGCTCATCGGTAAATAAGCGGTCTTGACTAGGGTTGGCATTTAGTCGACTGGTGTTTAGACGCAGTGATGTGCCCAATTGTGGGTCGCGGTCGGCTTGTACGTTGCCGATTAGGTTGATGTCTTGTTTTGGGTCGCTGCTAGTGGCGCGATCACTGCGTACAAACCAAGCAGTTTTTCCATCACGAAATAAAGTGATTCTGGGCTCATCGATTTGGTAGCTTTCTGGCTTTTCAAATTGGCGAAGCTGCTGTCCGCTAAACTGTCGCAGCAACTTACCATTGCTGTCGGTTTGCCAAGCATCCATGTTGTCAATAATTGCAACTGGGCCAGAGTGAGCCATTTCGGCATCATCGCGTGAGGTGTCTAAATCCAAACCATAATAGATTAACCCTGCGCCAACCATGAGCGAAAGTGACAGCTGAATTAGAGGCTTCAGTTGCATTAATGAGTATCCAAGTAAGGAGCTAGACAGTCGCCGTAGAAGTCTTGCGCCTGCAAAATTAGATCGCAAATTTCCCGTACTGCACCACGCCCACCGCTTAGTGTAGTGACATGGTCAGCACGACTACGAAGCTCAGTATGCGCATTACTGACGGCAATGCCTAGGCCACAAGCCAGAATGGCAGGCAAGTCGGGCCAGTCATCACCGACATAGGCGGCCTCATCTATATCAATACCTTGGCTGGCACAGACCTCACGCAGAGCAACTAACTTGTCTTCGCGACCTTGTATTAAGTGTGTGATGCCAAGGTTTTGCGCACGTTTGGCAACCAGTTGTGTAGTGCGGCCGGTAATAATGACCACTTGGATGCCTGCTTTTTGCAGCATTTTGATGCCGTGGCCATCTTGAGTATCAAAGGTTTTAAGCTCACTGCCATCCTCTGCAAAATATAAACGGCCATCGGTAAGGACGCCGTCGACGTCCAATGCCAGTAAGCGAATGTGACGGGCTTTTTCTTTAATGCGAGCTGAAATCATCAAACTACTCCTGCGCGTAAAAAGCCATGCATATTAACGGCTCCGATAGGGCAGTGGTTGTCATCAATAACGACCACGCCATTAATACGTGCAGCCTCCATGCGAGCTAATGCTTCGGCAGCTAAAATACCAGCAGGTACGGTCAAGCCATTAGGCGTCATCACTTGATCAATTGTGGTGCTGCGAATATCTAGGTTTTGGTCAATTGTGCGGCGCAAGTCACCATCGGTAAAAAGCCCAATTAACTGACCTTGAGCATTGACCACTGTCGTCATTCCTAAGCCCTTCCGGGTGATCTCTAACAGTGCGTCACGAATAGTGGTGCCAGATTTTACTATAGGTACTTGCTCACCTTTATGCATGATGTCATCAACGCGCAGCAGCAAGCGTCGACCTAATGCTCCGCCAGGATGAGACAGTGCAAAGTCCTCAGCGGTGAAACCACGAGCCTCTAGCAAGGCAACTGCCAAGGCATCGCCCAAGGCCAAAGTCGATGTCGTTGATGAGGTGGGTGCTAGCCCTAATGGGCAGGCCTCTGGGGACTTACCAATAGTCAGTGCAACATCTGCATGGCGGCCCATGCTGCAGTCTGCGCTGGCCGTAATGCTAATGAGCTTGGCGCGAAGACGCTTAATGACTGGAATGATGGCCAGAATTTCGTGTGCTTCGCCAGAGTTAGAGATGGCAATGACGATGTCTTGACTGGTGACCATACCTAAGTCGCCATGACTAGCCTCACCCGGGTGCATGTAAAAGGCTGGCGTTCCTGTAGAGGCAAGGGTCGCGGCAATCTTGTTGCCAATGTGGCCAGACTTGCCCATCCCGGTGACAACAACTCGGCCCTTGCAGCCGAGCATGAGTTGGCAGGCTTGGCTGAAACTTTCATCTAGCAACGGCTTTAGGTTGATCAACGCATCAATTTCGGTTTGTACAACTCGTTGCCCAGAGTCAATGAAGGTATGGTTGCTCATAGCGCTTGTCATCACAGGTCAAAAGTAGTCGTTGATTATGGACAATGACGTAAATTGTCACCAGTCCTAGCGGTCGTATTTCGGTCAAATGCAGACAATGGTATGCTGCGGCCACAAACTAAGGACAAAAGGTTTGATGACTGATCCTAATAATATACTTGTCGATATACGAGATTTGAGCTTTGCTCGTGACGAACGCCCAATTTTCAATAATATAAATCTGCAAATTCGTCGCGGCCAAGTGACGGCTATTATGGGGCCATCGGGTTGCGGTAAAACGACGTTATTGCGTTTTATTGGTGGGCAATTAAGACCAGACTCGGGCCAAGTCATTGTGGACGGCCACGATGTGCCAGCATTGTCTCGTCAGCGTTTATTCGATTTACGTGCCAAAATGGGCATGCTGTTTCAATCTGCCGCACTTTTTAGTGATCTGTCTGTATTCGAGAATGTCGCATTCCCTATTCGCGCGCACACCAAACTGCCCGAGCATTTGATTCGGGAAATTGTGCTGCTGAAGTTAGAATCTGTGGGTTTGCGAGGTGCTGAAAGTCTAATGCCTGCTGAGCTTTCTGGAGGCATGCAGCGGCGAGCGGCGTTGGCTCGTGCTATTGCACTTGACCCTGAACTCATCATGTATGACGAGCCATTTGCTGGGCAAGACCCCATTGCGATGGGTGTATTAGTGCGCTTGATTCGTACCCTGCGTGAAGCACTGGACCTAACAACAGTCATCGTTTCGCATGATGTCGATGAGACCATGTCGATTGCCGACTATATTTACATTTTGGGCAACTGCTCGGTGGTTGGCGAAGGTACGCCTGAACAGCTGCGTGCTTCGGACTCAGCACTGGTTCGTCAATTCTTAGAAGGTGCAGCGGACGGCCCTGTACGTTTCCAGTATCCTGCGCCATCTTGGGCTGAGTCCCTAAGGAGTTAATTATGCAGGATCAAGTGCAGCGTTTAGGCGCTGGCGCCATTATGAGTCTGCGTAGCTTTGGCGCAGCAGCAGTGATGTTATGGCAGGCTATTGTGTGCTGGCCACGTTGGCGCTTGGCCATTCCATTGCTAATCAAGCAAATTTTTTCGGTCGGTGTGTTGTCACTGATCATTATTGTGGTCTCAGGCTTGTTCATCGGCATGGTGCTTGGTCTGCAGGGTTACAACATCCTTATTACTTACGGTAGCGAGCAAGCACTGGGTACCTTGGTTGCACTCACACTGACACGTGAGCTTGGACCGGTAGTGACTGCTTTGTTATTTGCTGGCCGCGCAGGCTCTGCTTTAACAGCAGAAATTGGCCTGATGAAAGCCACGGAGCAGCTTGCCAGCATGGAAATGATTGGTGTTGACCCCTTGCGTCGAGTTGTTGCACCTCGCTTCTGGGCGGGTGTTATCAGTTTGCCCTTGTTGGCCATTATTTTTACGGCTGTTGGTGTTTTGGGCGCGCGTTTAGTGGGCGTAGATTGGTTAGGCATTTTTGAGGGTTCGTACTGGGCCAATATGCAGCAAGCCGTCAGCTTTTACGATGATGTGCTTAATGGCCTGATTAAAGCGTTTGCGTTTGGTATTGCCGTAACGTGGATTGCGGTGTTTCAGGGCTATGATTGCGTGCCCACCAGTGAAGGTATTTCACGGGCGACTACGCGTACCGTGGTGTATGGATCGTTAGCAGTGTTGGCGCTGGATTTTGTGCTTACTGCTGTCATGTTTGGAGGCGTGTAATGCGTATGAAGTCTGTGGAATTAGTTGTTGGTTCTTTTTTGCTAGTGGCGTTTGCAGCCTTGGCTTTTTTGGCCTTTCAAGTGAGTGGCCTAAGCTCAGAAATGAGTAAGCCTAGCTATCGTGTTTATGCCATGTTTCAAAACATTGGTGGCCTCACAGTTCGCGCTAAAGTAACCATGGCTGGTGTAGCGATTGGCCGAGTGGAGTCAATTGAGCTTGATAAGCAGACACAGTTAGCTCGTGTTGAAATGTCCGTTGATCGTCGTTTTGATGACATTAGCACTGACGCCGTTGCTGCCATTTTAACGTCGGGTTTGTTAGGTGAGAAATATATTGGTCTTACGCCTGGTGCTGATGAAGAGTACTTAAAAGACGGGAGCCGTATTGAGCAAACTCAATCTTCGATTGTTCTAGAAGAGTTGATTGGACAGTTCTTGTTTAATAAGGCTACAGAGGCGCCAGCTGGCTCTGCGCCACCGGCTGCGTCATCCGAAACCGACGACTTTGCGTTTTAAGTGAGACTATTTAGTTTTTTTGGAGCTTTTATGAATCGTTTTATTGCCAGTTTTCTGGGCTTTTTTATGTTGTTGGCCACATCATTAACAGCCTATGCCGACGCTTCAAATCCGCGTGATGTCGTACAAACAGCAGTAGTATCCATAACGGAGCGTTTGAAAAAAGATCAGCAAGCACTAAAGAAAAATCCTGCTGCTTTAGAAAAGTTGATTGAGGAAGGCATTGAGCCTTTTGTTGATGTGCCTGGAATTGCTCGGGGTGTGATGGGGCAGTTTTTTCGCCAAGCTACTCCTGAGCAACGTGAGCGCTTTGTACAGGTTTTCCGCAACAGCATGATTCGCACCTACGCTAATGGATTAGGCTCTTACAACAATCAGAAAATTGTGGTGAAACCTTATCGTCCCGGCGATGACCCTAGTCGCGCTCAGGTCGACATAGATGTAACACTCGATGGCGGTCAAGTAGTTCCTGTAGTTTTTCAAATGGTTAAAACACCACAAGGTGAATGGAAAGCACGCAATATTTTGGTTAATGGTCTGAACCTTGGGTTAGCCTTCCGTCAACGTTTTGCGCAAACAGTTGAGCAAAACCGCGGCAGTATTGAGCGTGCTATTAATGCATGGTCTCCTGAAGGAATTGACCCCATTGGCACAGCAGAATAATGATGTATAGCTTGTCGTTATTATCTGATTCACAAGGCATTAGCCTGCAAGGTGTAGTGTCGGTCTCTGATGCTGAACAATGTGCTGCAGCGGGCGCTATGTTGCTGGAAAAACTGTCCTCACATCAGGCTTGGATATGTGATCTAACGGGTCTTGATGAAGCCAGCAGCGTTGTGGTGGCTATATTAATGTCATGGCAGCGTGTGGCTGGATCAAAAGCCACACAGTTGCATTTGGTCTCGCCACCGCCTCGTCTTCACTCTATTTTAGAAGCCAGTAATCTATTGTCAGTTTTTGCACTTGAGTCAAAGGAAACATAATGAATGCATCTGAAATTCAAGTCCTGTTAACGCAGGCTTTGCCTGATGCGGTTCATGTGGCAGTGGAAGGCGAGGGTGGCAAGTTCACCGTGACAGTTGTTCATCCTGACTTTGCCGAGCTACGTCCTGTCGCCCGTCAGCAGCGTATTTATGCGCCATTACAGCCTCATATTAGCTCCGGTGTCATTCATGCCGTCAGCATGCGTACCCATACCCCCGAAGAGTGGCGTAGAATTAGCCTCTTTAATTAAACTTCGCGCGCTCAAGTTAATGGCGCGGCAGCGATAAGGCGGGTGGGTCATGGATAAATTATTAATTACTGGCGGCCGTGTGCTGTCTGGTGACGTACGCATTTCAGGTGCAAAGAATGCGGCGCTACCTTTGTTAGTTGCCCCGCTATTGGTGGATGCCGAAGTCATCATTGGTAATGTGCCGCGCCTGCAAGATGTCAGCACTATTCTGAAGGTGCTGGGGCATATGGGTGTGTCGGTGACTATCCGTGATAATGGATCCGTGTCCATTGATGCCAGCACCATGACTAACGCCGAAGCGCCTTATGAGCTAGTGCGCACCATGCGTGCATCAATTTTAGTATTAGGGCCATTGTTGGCGCGTCATGGTGAGGCTGTGGTGTCCCTACCTGGTGGCTGTGCCATTGGCTCACGCCCTGTCGATCAGCACCTGAAAGGCTTGGAAGCCATGGGTGCCGAAATTCGAGTGGAAAATGGTTATGTGCACGCCAAAGTTAACGGTCGCCTGAAAGGTGCACGCTTGGTGTTTGATATGGTCACTGTCGGTGGCACCGAAAACATTCTGATGGCTGCAACGCTGGCGGAAGGCACCACAATTATTGAAAATGCTGCACGTGAGCCAGAAATTATTAATTTGGCCGAAATGCTGCAAGCGATGGGTGCGCAAATTGAGGGTGCAGGTACCGACACCATTGTGGTGCATGGTGTGCAAGCACTGCATGGTTGTCGTCATGATGTTATTCCAGATCGTATTGAAACCGGCTCCTATCTTTGTGCTGGCGCCGTTACCGGTGGTCGCGTAAAAACCTTGGCAGCTGACCCGCATCAGTTGGATGTGGTGTTGTTAAAGCTGCAAGAAGCGGGTGCTCATATCAATACCGGTCCTGATTGGATTGAGTTGGATATGCGTGGTCAGCGTCCAAAAGCCGTGAGCTTTCGTACCGCTCCACATCCTGGCTTTCCGACGGATATGCAAGCACAGTTTATGGCGGTCAACGCCTTAGCAACTGGCACTGGCACTATTAGTGAAACTATTTTCGAAAATCGCTTTATGCACGTGCCAGAGCTGAATCGTATGGGTGCCGACATTCATGTTGATGGTCACACAGCATTTGTGACCGGTGTGAATAGCTTGCAGGGTGCGCCTGTGATGGCGACTGACTTGCGTGCATCCATGTCGTTGGTTATCGCGGCACTGGCAGCAAACGGCGATACCTTGATTGACCGTTTGTATCACGTTGATCGCGGTTATGAACGTTTAGAAGAGAAGTTAACGGGACTAGGTGCGAATGTGCGCCGTGTATCGTCAAGAGATTACCCATGAGTTTAACCATTGCCCTGTCGAAGGGGCGCATCTTAAAAGACACCTTGCCACTACTCGAGGCCGCCGGCATTCGTTTATTGGAAGACCCAGAACATAGTCGAAAGCTGATTTTTCCCACCAGCCGAGATGGGGTGAATGTCGTAATTTTACGTGCCACTGATGTGCCGACATTTGTACAGCACGGTGCAGCCGATATTGGTGTGGCTGGTAAAGATGTGTTGGTCGAGCATGGTGCGGACGGAATGTACGAACTTGTCGACTTGAACATCGCGCGCTGTCGGTTGATGGTTGCAGGTAAGGTGGGTGCGCAAAAGCCGGATCGTCGTCTGCGTGTAGCAACGAAGTTCATCAATATTGCTAAGCGTTATTATGCCGCTCGTGGTGAGCAGGTAGAGCTGATCAAGCTTTATGGTTCCATGGAGCTGGCACCGATTATGGACATGGCCGATGTCATTGTGGATGTCGTCGACACCGGAAAAACGCTGAAAGAAAACGGCCTAGAGCCACTAGAGCTGATTATGCCGGTGAGCTCACGTTTAATCGTGAATAAAACGGCGATGAAGTTAAAGCAAGCCGATATTTTGCCGTTGGTGCAGCTGTTAGAAGCCGCTGTGGCTGAGCGTGTAGCGTCTTAATATATTGAATGGAAAAAACCATGTTGACTCAGTTAGATGCCTCTTCCCCCACATTTTCCAAGCAGCTCGATCAGTTGCTGGCGTGGGAGGGTGTATCTGACGCCAGTGTGCGTGATGTGGTTGATGATGTGATTCGGCAGGTGCGGTCCTCTGGTGATGCCGCCGTGGTGGACTTCACCAATCGCTTTGATCGCCGCCAAGTTAAAGCAATGGCTGAGCTAGAGCTGTCTAACGCTCGTTTACAGCAAGCTTATGAAGGCTTGCCAAAGGACCAGCAGCAAGCGTTGGCTCAGGCAGCAGAGCGTGTCAGTCGTTATCATCAGCATCAGTTGCAGTCTTCATGGTCTTATCGTGAAGAGGACGGCACGCTATTGGGCCAGCAGGTCACACCATTAGACCGTGTTGGTATTTATGTGCCGGGCGGCAAGGCCTCCTATCCATCTTCGGTGTTGATGAATGCACTGCCAGCCAAAGTGGCCGGTGTGAGCGAGATCATCATGGTGGTACCGTCGCCCGAGGGCGAGTTAAATGAATTAGTGTTGGCAGCTGCCTTTTTGGTGGGGGTTGACCGTGTCTTTACCATTGGCGGTGCGCAAGCAGTAGCGGCCTTAGCTTATGGCACGGAGACTGTGCCACGCGTTGATAAGATTGTAGGTCCTGGCAATATTTATGTTGCTACCGCCAAGCGCCAAGTGTTTGGTCAGGTGGGTATCGACATGATCGCTGGCCCATCTGAAATCTTGGTCTATTGTGATGGCCAAACCGATCCAGATTGGATTGCCATGGATTTGCTGTCACAAGCAGAGCACGATGAGTTGGCGCAGTCGATTCTGATTGCCCAAGACCAAGGCTTTTTAGATGCTGTGCGCGAGAGCTTGACGAAGTTGTTGCCATCACTTGAGCGAGAAACCATTGCGCGTACCTCATTATTGGATCGCGGTGCTTTTATTAAGGTCGACAGTGAAGCTCAGGCTATTGAGTTAATTAATCGGATTGCACCTGAGCACTTAGAGTTATCGGTGGCTGACCCCGAGGCATTGCTGCCACAGATTCGCCATGCTGGTGCGATTTTTATGGGGCGCCATACGCCGGAAGCGCTGGGTGACTACTGCGCTGGACCGAATCATGTGTTGCCAACATCGGGCACGGCGCGGTTTTCATCACCACTGGGTGTTTATGACTTCCAGAAACGTAGCAGCCTGATTGGCTGCTCACCTCAGGGTGCGAGTGAGTTGGCCAAAGTGGCATCAGTGTTAGCACGTGGGGAAGGGCTGACGGCACATGCACGCTCAGCAGAATATCGTTTGCTGCCAGAGTAAGGTGTCACTATGAGTACGCTGTGGAGTCCTTTTGTACATGACTTGGTGCCTTATGTGCCGGGTGAGCAGCCACGTATTGAAAACCTCGTAAAGCTCAATACCAACGAACACCCTTATGGGCCTTCACCGAAAGCATTGGCGGCTATGCAAGTGGCGCTGACCGATGACTTACGGCTTTATCCTGACCCCAGCTCAACAAAGCTGCGTCAAGCCATGGCGGCACGAGTGGGTTTAGAGGCCAGCCAAGTTTTTGTGGGTAATGGTTCAGATGAAGTTCTGGCTCATGCCTTTAATGCATTCTTTCGACAGCCTGAAGCCATTTTGTTTCCGGACATCACCTATAGCTTCTATAAGGTTTATGCCCAGTTATTCGATATTCGATATGAGTTAGTGCCGCTTAATCAAGACTTAGCGATTGATCCAGCGGATTATGCCAAAGCCAATGGTGGGGTTATTTTCCCTAACCCAAATGCACCCACTGGTTGTCTTTTGCCCTTGGCCAGTATTCGTGCCGTACTAACCGCGAACCCAACACGGGTGGTTATAATCGATGAGGCCTATATTGATTTTGGCGGTGACAGCGCTGTGTCGCTGGTGAATGAGTTCGATAATCTGCTAGTGACTCAAACCTTATCTAAGTCGCGTGCATTGGCTGGTTTGCGCGTCGGGATGGCCTTTGGCCAACGGCATTTGATTGATGCGTTGGAGCGAGTAAAAGATAGCTTTAACTCATACCCGCTAGGTCGTTTGGCACAAGCTGGTGCACAGGCAGCTATTGAAGATGAAGGTTATTTTCAGTCCACCTGCGACATGGTCATCATGCAGCGCAATAGTTTGGTGGCGCAGTTACAGCGTCGTGGTTTTGAGGTTTTGCCTTCAGCCGCAAATTTTGTGTTGGCCAAGCACCCAGCGTTTGCCGGTGCGGCGCTCTGTGCTGGCCTGCGCGAGCAGGCAGTATTAGTGCGGCATTTTGCCACGCCACGCATAAGCGACTACTTACGCATTACCGTTGGCACGCCTGATCAGCACAAAGCTCTGCTAACAGCGTTAGATGAGTTGCTGGCCTAAGTTTTACGTCCTAGGCGCAGGGCGCTCACCCATGGTGACGTCAATTTTTCGCACTTTACCTTCGCGGCGGACAATTACCTCGGCACGAGCCTTAGGCGCAAATGCGCCAATTTGTCTAATGACTTGGTTGGCACTGACGACAGACTGACCGGCTACTTCTATGATTTGATCACCACGTTTAAGGCCGGCCTTGTCTGCAGGGCCTCCTGGCATCACACCCGCAATAAAAACTTCGCTACTTTCGCGGCCATTTGCTGCCCGCCCACCGCTGGCAATCTCAACACCCAACCAGCCGCGTAACACACGGCCGTGACGAATCAAGCTATCCATCACGGTTTTGGCCAGTTCAGCGGGGATGGCAAAACCAATGCCCATATTGCCGCCGGAACGGGAGAAGATAGCGGTGTTAATGCCAATTAAATTACCGTTGACATCAATTAATGCACCACCAGAGTTGCCGGGATTAATGGCCGCATCGGTTTGAATAAAGTCTTCATAGGTATTAATGCCAAGACCGCTGCGGCCTTGTGCTGAAATAATACCTTGGGTGACGGTTTGACCTACGCCAAAAGGGTTGCCGATGGCCAAAGCCACATCGCCTACGGCCATATTAGTGGTGTTAAACGGCAGGGCGGGCAAGTCCTTTAGCTCAACCTTAAGCAGAGCCAAGTCGGTGTCAGGATCGGTGCCTATGACTTTGGCATCAACTTCACGACCATCATGTAGTGCGATCACAATACTTTCCGCACTTTGCACAACATGATTGTTGGTTAAGATATAGCCGTCGGCGGCCACAATGACACCTGAGCCTAAGCTAGAGGCAGAGCGTTCATTAGGCATTTGTTCGCCATAAAAGCGAAAGAAAGGGTGTTCAAGCATTGGGTTGCGTTGTACTTGCACACGTTGTGTCGTGAAAATATTCACCACCGCAGGTGCTGCTTTCGCTACAGCTGGAGCATAAGAAATGGGGCCGCTACCCGCTTGAGCAACCACGTCGCTTGGGGCAAATTGTGCCGGTAACTCAGGGCTTGGTGTGTCTGCGACAGGATGATGGCTTGGCCAGCGATCAAACCAGCTGACATAAGCGATGACGCCAGCAAGAGCAATCCATGGCACCATGGGAGTTATGCGCATTGGGTTATCCTTTTAAGCAAAAGAATTTGTTGAACTGTACTCCATAAACTATGGAGGCAGATTACTGTTGAAACAAGTCTGCACCGAGATAAAGACATGTTATTAAACCAGTTAGTTACCCATCTAGATGAGCTTTTAGTGGCTAATCGATTTCGTGATTATTGCCCAAACGGTTTACAGGTGCAGGGGCGTACAGAGGTCCAAAAAATTATTTCAGGGGTGACGGCGAGTGAGGCCTTAATTGATGCCGCTATTGCGGCTAATGCCGATGCGATTTTGGTCCATCACGGTTATTTCTGGAAAAATGAGAGCCCCTGTGTGGTGGGTATGAAGCGCAATCGTTTGGCGAAACTACTGGCTAACGATATTTCATTGATTGCATATCACTTGCCCTTAGATGCTCATCCAACTTTGGGCAATAATGCTCAATTGGCAAAGCGCTTTGGCTGGCAAAGAACAGGTGCACTATTTCCAGATGATGCAAGTGCAGTCGGTGATATTGGTGAGTTAGTTGAGCCTATGACTGCAGTAGCCATCATTGAGCAAGTGCAACAAGTGCTGCAACGAGAACCGCTACATATTGCGGGTGCGGCGCCACGTATTAAGCGGGTGGCATGGTGCACCGGCGGTGCGCAAGGTTTTATTGAGCAGGCTGCAGCACTTGGTGTGGATGCGTATTTTAGTGGCGAAATATCAGAGCCCACTGTGCATATCGCACGGGAAATGGGTATTCATTATTTTGCCCTAGGACACCACGCCAGCGAGCGTTATGGCGTGCAGGCTCTTGGTCAATGGTGTCAGCAGCAGTTTGGCCTGACGCATCAGTTCATTGATGTCGACAATCCGGTTTAGTGTCTTAGGGTTGTAGTTGACTCAGCAGCCACTGCCCATCGTTATTGAGCTCATAAGCAATACGGTCATGAAGGCGGCTGGGTCGGCCTTGCCAAAACTCAACGTAGTGTGGAGTAAGGCCATAACCACCCCAGTGTTGTGGGCGTGGCACTTGCTCTGGGTATTGCGTTTGAAGACGTTGTACACGCTCCTGCAGTGTCTGGGTGCTATCGATGGTTTGGCTTTGCTCTGATGCCCATGCACCAATGCGGCTGGCATAAGGGCGTGTTGCAAAATAGGTGTCTGACACCTCGTTGCTTAAGCGCGAAACACGACCCTCAAGGCGAATTTGACGCTCCAACTGCGGCCAGAAAAAGGTCAGTGCAGCCAAAGGTTGTTGCGATAAACATTGCCCTTTGCGACTGGCGTAGTTGGTGAAAAATTGCAAAGCGCCTTGCTCTATGCCTTTTAACAAAACAATGCGTGCGTTGGGTTGGCCTTTCGCATCTACAGTCGCTAAGTTCATCGCCGTTGGCTCATCAACGCCGGCGTTAATAGCATCACTCAACCACTTTTCTAACTGTGCGATAGGATTGCTCGAGCAGTCCTCACGATGCAGTCCTTGGCGGGTATAGTCGAGACGAATATCAGCTAAATTGAGGCTCATTCGCTGACCGGCTCCGCAGCTGCCAAAATCTTTTTGGCAGCATCAGTTTCATAAAATGCTTGCAGGTGCTCTTCAAAGCGTTGCTTGAAGTGCCCGCTATTGCGCAAGGTATTAACGATAGGTGTGCCAATCGCGATAACCTCACGCACAATTTGTTCATCAGTGATGCCTAAGTCCTCCAAGACATCCATTGCCATCTCATCGCCCTTGTGGTCATACCAGCGATTCACAATAAACGCGACTTGTTGCTTCATAAATTCAGTGCTGCGCACCATATTCCAAAACACCACGGCTAAATAGCTGTAGCCTTCGAGCTCAAGATGACGCGAGGCATCGCCAAAACGATAGTTGGCCAATCGTGGCCACAACTCATCGGCATAACCACGCAGTTGTTGGTTATTCAGTGTGGCGGCAATCATGTCGACACCAAACGATGCAGTGTCACGAAGCGTATGACGAATATACGCTTTTACAGATTTCTCCAGCGTGCGCTCAACATTTCCCATGCGACTGATGACGCCAGTTCCTAACTTAATAAGTGATGCTGCTCCCGGCACATGCTTGGCGACGGGATTGTTTGTGGTTAGATAACCAATGATGTTGCGGTACATTAACTCTGACAACATGCGGTGTGATGCAGGGTTATGCAGCACCATTTCAATCAAGTCTTGTCGCAACGCGGGTCGTGAAATCAGTCGCTCAACCATCATGTCGTAAATTTGGCGGTTGATAAGGTCCCTAATGGGGACTTGTTGGTTAGAGGCGTTATCCAAGCCGACTTCAATAAGCATCACCACTTGTTGGCGCATGCTGTCAGTGGGGGCATAGCCCAGTAAGTTACGTTGCACCCAACCAACCATAGTCGCGGGTGGTAGCAGGTCGCGCACTGCAATGGAATGCAGAAGTTTACAGTAGGCCTGAGCTTCGACGGCTAAATGAGCCTGAAGACTATCGCCTTGTAACTCTTTATCTAAAAATGCTATCTGTGCATTTAATAATGATTGTGCGGTGGGGTGCATCAATCGTCTCCAAGCCTCAGTATCAGGTCAACAAAATAGCCGTTTAGGCGTTCAAAATCCATGCTTTCATGGGGACAAGGCTTGCCATTGTGGCCAAGTTTTGTTTTATTGAAGCCCTATTAGTTATTTTGTACAAATATTAACGACCAAAAAATCGGTCGGAGGCCTTATGAATCAGCTGCTTACAACTATAAAAAAAGCGTTTTTAACGGCTGGATTAGTTCTTATGTTTTCTCCTGCACTGGCTCAGGCAGAGAGCCGCCCTGTAGTTATGCCATCTGCTGCTGATGATATGGTGATGAATGCGCTGACATTGATGGGTGTGCCTTATAAGTTTGGTGGCACCTCACCTGAAGAGGGTTTTGATTGTAGTGGTTTGGTGCAGTACATTTATCGCAGTATTAGCTCCATCACCTTGCCTAGAACCGCAGCGCAAATGGCTCAATTAGCGGGTCGAAATGTACAAACCTCCGAACTTGCTATTGGCGACCTAATTTTCTTTCGCTTAAACAATAGTGCTCGCATTAATCATGTCGCTGTTTATATTGGTGAAGATCGTTTTGTTCATGCCCCACGTACGGGGCGGGTCATTAGCATTGATCAGCTCGATAACCGTTATTGGATGCGTTACTTTGTCAGCGCACGTCGATTATTTACCGATGATGGTCATTTGAACTCCGTTAGCGCCATCTAGTTCTCACCCTAACTGGCAATCTGCGCCAGTCTCAGCTAATGTCTCCAGCCAAAATGTTCACTGGGGCTGAGATATGTCGTTGCGTCATCAATTCAATATTTTGGGCTCTGTTCTGGCCTCGACTGCGGCAGTTTGGCGGGGTGGTGCTGCACGTAAAGCACATCGTCAGCTGCCCGCACAGCCTCCTATTTTGTTTGATATTGAAAACTGCCCATATTGCCGACTAGTTCGTGAGGCTGCGACAGACCTACACTTAGACTTAGATATTCGACCTTGCCCAAAGGGTGGCAAGCGTTTTCGCTCTGAAGCCGCACGTTTAGGTGGAAAACTACAGTTCCCGCTGTTGGTTGACCCTAATACTGGCGTTGTGTTGTATGAGTCAGTTGCGATTATTGACTACTTTTACAATACCTATGCAAATCGCCCAGTGCCCTCGATGTATCAAGCGGGCAAGCTTAATAAGTTAACTAGTTTTTTGGCTTCTGCAGCACGTGGCCGTAGCGGATTACAAGCAATAGCTAGTGAGGCGCCTGAGCAACCATTATTGTTGTGGAGCTTTGAGGCTAGTCCATACTCCCGTCCGGTGCGTGAGCGTCTGTGTGAGTTGGAAATTCCCTATCGATTACATAATTTAGGCAAAGAGCACTGGACCGAAATTGGTCCTGCAGTACAGCGTCTTAAGCCCGGACCATATAAGCCGATTGCTGGCGGCAAGCGAGATGCTTTTATGGCGCAATATGGTCGTGTGCAGGTGCCGTATTTAGAAGATCCAAATACCGGCGCAACACTTTTTGAATCAGAAGCCATCTTGGCTTATCTGAATACAACTTACGCACGTTAAAGGTAGCCCTATGACCGCTATTAACCATCCCGTTGTTCGTGCTTTATATGAAGCACATGTTAACCATGCCAAAGCACTTCTAACCGGTAGTGAGCTTTTTGATCATTTGGCTCATACGGTGGATGCTGATCTAGCCAATGCGGCTAACTTAACGATTAACCAAGTCGTCACACGTGATCTGATTAAAGCAACGGCGAAAACATATGCTGTTGATATGCCGATGTCTGGTGGCATTCCAGAATTGGTGGGTGATATTGCGCGCGCGATTCACGCTCATCCTATTCAAGACGAAACACGTTTGTCTGACATTGTGTCTGACCAGCAAATGCGCGAAATGGTAAGTAAAGTGGTGGAGATGCGTGAGCTGCGCGAGCGCGTAGTGCATGCCGTATTGGCTAATCCGCTGTTGGCGGATATGGCAGGAGACTTAATTTATCGTGGCATTAAAGGTTATTTGGCTCAAGGAAATGCAGCAGCCAAAAATATACCCGGCGCATCTGCTTTAATGGGCTTGGGCAAGTCGGTGTTGAGCAAAGCTTCACCGAGCTTGGAAAAAACCTTAGATGACGGCTTGTTGGCTTATGTTCGTAAAAGCACAACTTCAACATTGTTAAGCAGTGAAAAAGCACTGTTGTCTAAAATGGATGAGAGCACATTAAAGCGAGTTGCCTTGGATGTTTGGGCAGATATCAAGCATCGTCCTGCCAGCAGTCTGCGTCAATTTATGAGTGCTGAGAGCTTGGATGAAGCGTTTGTGGTGGGTTATGAGTTTTGGCGCGCCGACCTACGTCATACCAAGTACTACAGCACACTGATCGACATTGGCATTGATAGTTTTTTTGATAAGTATGGCGATAGCACCTTGCAGCATGTGCTTGATGAGGTTGGTGTGACGCGCGATATGATTTTGCAGGAGCTGCATCGTTTTGCACCGCCAGTCATTGCTGCTTTGAATGAAACTGGCATGTTGGAAGAAATGATTCGCCGCCAGCTGCTGCCGTTTTATCGTTCTGGCGCAGTTGAGGCTGTGCTGGCTGAACATCTGCCGTCATAGGGTTCATCATGGCATCACTAAAAGATCAGTTATTAAAGGCCGGCGTAGGCAATCAAAAGCAGGCACGACAGGCTGATCATGCCCGCCGTCAGGCAGCAAAAGGGCGTGTGGAAGGTGAAACGCCGGCAGAGTTGGCGCAAAAAGCTAAGGCCGAGCAGTTGCAGCGCGATCGTGAGGCCAACCTAAAGCAGCAGCAGTTGCAAGCTGAAAAGGCCTTGCAGGCGCAAGTTAAGCAGATGATAGAAACTCATCGTATTGACCGTGCGAGTGGCCAGATTGCTTATCAGTACACTGCCGATAAAAAGGTAAAAAAACTGCGGGTGACAGCAGACCAGCAGCGCCAGCTCATTGCGGGTCAAATAGCGATTGTGCGCTGGCAGCAAAGCAGCAATGAACTTCATGAACTGGTGCCGGCGGTGGTGGCGGAAAAAATCCGTCAACGAAATGCTACTGCGGTGTTGGTATTGAATGAGCGCGAAGTCGACGCCCCGAGTGCCGATGACCCCTACGCGGACTACCCAATTCCTGATGATTTAATGTGGTGATGAAATGAAGTGGATAATTTTGGCAATTTTTATTGCGTCAGCGATATATGTGCAGCGCCGCGGCAAAGTAAAGCATAAGTTTTCGCGACAGTTTTTTGATCACTCAACACTGATGGCACCGGTTAACGTCATTATGTATTGGTGGTCTAAAGTGCCAACAACGCCATACCTAGCCAATGAGCACTTTCCCGATATTCAAGCGCTAGAAGATAACTGGGAAGTGATTCGTGATGAGGCCAATGCCTTGGCTGAGAAAGGTTTGATTAAGGTGTCGGCTGAATACAACGACGCTGGCTTTAACTCTTTTTTTAAAGTGGGTTGGAAGCGATTTTATCTGAAGTGGTATGAGGACTCACATCCTTCAGCAGCTGAACTTTGCCCAAAAACCACAGCTCTTGTGCGCAGTTTAGACTCTGTTAAAGCGGCCATGTTTACTGAGTTGCCACCGGGCAGTCGTTTGGTTCGTCATCGTGACCCTTATGCTGGCTCGCTGCGTTATCACTTAGGCTTGATCACGCCAAATGATGATCGTTGCTTTATTGACGTTGATGGTGAGCGTTATAGCTGGCGTGATGGTCAGGGCGTGATGTTTGATGAAACCTATATTCATTACGCCGAAAATGGCACCGATCAAAATCGCATTATTTTGCTGTGTGATATTGAGCGGCCCATGACCCGTCGTTGGGCGCAGGCGTTTAATAGCTGGTTCTCACGTAATGTGATGACGGCGGCAAGCTCACCGAATACCGAAGATGATAAAACCGGTGGTATCAATAAGGCATTCCGTTATTTATACCAAGTGCGACTGCGCGCTAAAGCGCTGAAAAAGACTAATCGCAAGCTCTACTACCTACTGAAGTGGTTGATCTTAGGCGGTTTGTTGGCCTGGATTTTCATTTTCTAAGGAGTTGTGATGACAAACGAGCGAGCTTGGCAGTCGCTAGGCGACTATGCCCGGCTTTCGCCCGATTTGGTGATCGCTGCGGTGGAGCATGCAGGCTTTGTCTGTGATGCGCGTGTATTTGCCTTAAATAGTTATGAAAACCGTGTCTATCAGGTGGGCATCGAAGATGCCCTACCGCTAATTGCCAAGTTTTATCGTCCCGCCCGCTGGTCTGATGCGCAAATTCGCGAAGAGCATCAGTTTGCCCGTGAATTATTTGCTGCTGAGCTGCCTGTTATTGCGCCGATTGCAGATGCTCAGGGCGAAACACTCTTTCGTTATGGCGATTACCGTTTTGCCTTGTTCCCACGCAAAGGCGGGCAGGGCATGGAGGCCGGAGATGCTGAGCAGCTATACCGTATTGGTATGTTGTTGGGGCGTGTGCATCAGGTGGCAAAACACAAAGCGTTTGAGCATAGGCCAGCACTGACCGCGCAGCGATTTTTAGCGGATGCCAGTGAGCAAGTATGTCAGCGTATTCCGACAGATTTGCGCGAAGCCTATTTACGCACTGTGAATGAGCTGACTCAGCGTGTTGAAGGCTCAGGTCTAGCGCAGGCCACTACCATTCGTACCCAAGGCGACTGTCATGTAGGCAACATCTTGTGGACCCGTGACGATGGCCCTTGGTTGTTAGACTTTGATGATTGTCAGGCTGCGCCTGCAGTGCAGGACTTATGGATGTTGTTATGTGGTGACTCGCGTGAGCAAGCACTGCAAATTGGCGAGCTGTTGGCTGGTTATGAGCAGTTTGCCGACTTTGATGTAAAAACCCTTAGCTTCATTGAGCCACTGCGCAGTATGCGCATGGTGCACCATGCTGGCTGGTTAGCATTGCGCTGGGACGATCCAGCATTTCCCCCTGCATTTCCTTGGTTTGGTTCGTCAAACTATTGGCAAAGTCATCTGCAGGACCTGCAAAGTCAGTTACTTCGCCTGCAAGAGCCTCCGTTACGCCCCTTTTGATCCCGGCCAAACGGTATCGCCCACCTGATGAGAGGTGGTGTTGAAATTCAGCCCTTGGCGTATCGTATTAATAATCGGACGATTGTCAGGTTTACGCCGAATTACGGGTTATGGGGGAAGTCGATCATGGTTGCCAGCTCGTTTGTGGAACTGCTCAAAGACTGGGAATCAAGACAACTACTGCGTCGTCAAAAAGTTGTGCGCAGTGTTAGTTTGTTTGACACCGATGTGGTGAAAATTAAGGCCTTGGCATCTGTCTATAACCTGCCGGAGCAAGAAGTTATCGCCAGTATTATTCATCATGGCTTGTTTGAGCTAGAGACTCGCATGCCTTACGAGAAGGGCTCGCGTGTGATTCGTATTGAAGAAGGTGAGAATATCTACGAAGATGCCGGCATGATGCCGAGATATATCGATAAGATCAGGGAAATCACCCGCGGTGGTTGATGTTCTTATCTGACCCATAGCATTGTCACATCTTAATCGTTAGACTCGAAGGCACTTTTTCATTGAGTGCTTTTTTATGTCTGAGAATTCTTCTGCAGCTGCTAAGCAATCCACGGTGATGGTGGATGGTAAGCCTCGTTATCACGAGCCAGCACCACAACATATTGATGTTGAGGCGTTTCGCCAAGTGGTGATTAGTCGCCGCTCTGTGCGCAAGTTCACCAGCAAACCTATCCCCAAAGAAGTCGTTGATGACTGCTTGGATATGGCATTGTTGGCACCATGCTCTTCGGGTTTGCAGCCTTGGGAGTTTTATGTGGTGCGTAGCGCGGACAAAAAAGCCAAATTAGTTAAAGCGTGTATGAGCCAGTTAGCGGCCAAAACGGCGGCGGAACTCATTGTCTGTGTGGCACGCACAGATCGTATTGAAGAGTTTTCGCGCAAAATGCTGCGCGAGTGGCCTATGCCTGATGTGCCTAAGTTAGTTCAACGTTATTACCAACTGATTCCCTATAACTATGCGCCGGGCCCGTTAAACAGCTTTGCCATGGTAAAAAAAGCGGCCTTTGCGGTGGGCGGTCTAGTCGCGGCGGTGCCTCGTGGTCCGTATACCCGTTCTGAGGTTGAGTTGTGGGCGGCTAAAAGTACGGCGTTGGCTTGCGAAAACCTTGTATTAGCATTCCGTGCTCACGGTTATGACACCTGCATGATGGAAGGCTTTGACGAAGTACGTGTGCGCAAGCTGCTTAAGCTGCCTGATGCCGCATTCACTGTGATGGTGGTGGGTGCTGGCGAGCGTGCTGATGATGGCGTGTTCTGGCCGCAAGTGCGTTTTGATCGCTCTTTGTTTGTTCACGATGTTTAAGCGGTAATAAAAAATGCCAGCTAAGCGCTGGCATTTTTTTTGTCTTCAGTAATTGGTGCTGTTTGTTTGGGTGGCCAGAAGAAATCTCTAGGCGCTTGTCGGAAGTGACTCATGATGGCTAATAACAATGGCCACCACAGTCTGAAGCGCACACCGCGAGACTTTAGCGCTAGCGTTAAAGCAAGCGAAAAGCTTACCCCTAGGTTGGTCAGACCAATGCCAATGACGCCTGCTAAGCTAAGCAAAATGACATCCCAAGGCAGGATGAAGTTCATGCCCACTAGGGCATAAGCAAAGTTCGCCATGGCAAAGGTGATGTGACGAATATCGATAGGCAGGCCTAAGATAAAACCGAGGGTGCCCATGCTGCCCAGCATGATACCAAAGTAAAAGTTGCCAGCTAAAGCGCCTAGGTTATTGCGTAGGTACAATTGTATGCGTTGGCGCTTTGCTGGTTTTATCCAAAGCATCAGGCGGTGCTGTGCAATACGCTGAGGAATACGCGAATAAATAGCTTTGTTGTCGTAATAGCCGGCAATAATGCCAGCTAAGAACAAGCAGACGCCGGCAATTGCAGCATGGAATATAGCAAGGCTATGAATTGGACTAAGTTCATGCAGTAGTACTTCGGCTTTTGCTGCCGATGCCGGTGGAGCACCATTAATCCAGAGGGAAATAAAGCCCACCAGCAGGGCTACCGGAAACACAATGCTGACGTTGCCCATGATGGCAATAAATTGGGTTCTAAATACATCAACGCAGAGTTGTGCCAGCGAGCCTATATTCTTGATTCCCTTGCGATCGTCACTGACGCCTTCAATACTGGCGGCAATATGAGAGGCTGTCATGGCGGGCTGTTTAGTCGCGATAGTGCCATGCAAAACATGAATCAGCATAAAGCCGAATGAGTAATTCATGCTGTAAACAAAGGCTTGAGCTATAGGGGCAAGGCTTAGTCGGGCTGCTAGAATTTTAAATAGCGCCATAAACGCAACGATAAATCCCGCACGACTGGCTGAGCCAAACATATTGAAGTAGCCCTGACGGTTGCTAGCTACATAATGCTCACCATGGTGTCCTGCGTGCTCGGTGATATTGCGCGCCAACAATTCGGTGTTGCGTGAAAATAGCGCACGAACGCTATGATCGTCTCGTTCAGCATCAGCCATCAGCTTGAGGAAACCGGTAATAGCGAGCGGTAAGTCTTTATGTTCGACGGTTAGAAAGGACAGCATGGTATCAATGCGCTGTATGCTTTGCTGCAGACGCACCAGCAAGTAAGTCAGGCTAACACTGACGCCGTTTACTGACGCTTGTCGCCTAGCTTTGCGGATGACTTCTTTGCACTGATCCATTAACACCAGCATTTGCCGGTGATCAATACTGTCCTCACGAATACCCTGTAGTAGCTCGCGTTGATGACGAACAAAACGATCGGTCTCTATGCTGAGCGCCATAAATGGCGATTCAAATGCCTCCACTGCAGGGTGGTTGCGAACAAACTCTGACTCTAGGCTCATAGCACTAATGCGATGTGCCAATACACGAAGTGCATCCAGCTGCTCATAACGACAGTGTGAGCTGGTGGTCTTGTCTGGCTCCCCAGCTAATAAACGACTGATGAGACTGCCCCAAGTGGCATTATCAATCATCGTTATCCATTCGCTGTCGCGACCATTACGTATCAGTCGAGCAAAGGCATCATCAAGAAAGTTGTCGTCGCGGATAGGGGGCAGTAGGCGCTCACCAATACGACGCATAATGCCTTGGCCAACTGTCTCGCTGCCTAAAATGCCGGTATCAACATATAGATGAATGTGGCGACGATTTTTTAATAGGCCACGAACGTATTGCTGCAGTGAAGTAAGCAGTTCAGGGTGTTCATCAAGTAGGCGCACAAGAGTGTGCAAATGCACCGCCGCCTGCTCTGCATCTTGTGGTTTGCGAGGGCGTAGACGTTTTAACAACTGGCCTAGCGGTCTAAATTCAGTGCTATTTGGATTGGCAGCGATTTTGTAGAGAATGTCGATAATCATGCAGCCAGCATCCTCCTTTGCAAAAATTAAATGATCTTAGTGGTCACGCTGCAGAGCAAGCCTAGCCAAGCTTTCCAATGCTTGACGGTAAACAGAATCAGGTATTGTTAATAACGCATCAATGGCTAATTGCGATTCTGCTTCAGCGCGAGCAAAGGTGTAATCCAGTGCTCCTGTACTTTGCACGATAGCAATGATTTCTTGCAACTGCTCTAGTCCACCACTACGAATAGCGTGACGTATGATGTCGGCATCATTTGGTGCAGCAACCTTCATTGCTTGAATGAGTGGCAAAGTGGGCTTGCCTTCAGCGAGGTCATCACCAACATTTTTACCCATGGTTTCAGCTGAGCTGGTGTAGTCCAAAACGTCATCAATAATTTGAAATGCCGCCCCCAAATGGCGTGCATAAGTAGCCATTGCGAGTCGGTATTCTGGGCCCGTTAGGGCAGCGGCACATTCAGCGGCGGCCTCAAACATTTTGGCAGTTTTGCCATGAATGACAGCCATATAACTGGCCTCAGTCGTCGCAGGATCATGTTGGTTGATCAGCTGCAGTACTTCACCTTCGGCAATTACGCAGGTGCCATCAGCCATAATGCCTAAGATAACTTGGTGTTTTAGGCCGGCAATCATTTGAAATGAGCGTGACACCAAGTAATCACCGACTAAAACGGCGGTGGCGTTGCCCCATTGCGAGTTTACGGTGGGGCGACCGCGACGCAGGCCTGATTCATCTACAACATCATCATGCAACAATGTGGCGGTGTGCAGCATTTCGATAATGGCGGCTACGTCAATATGTTGATGGCCTTTATAACCACAGGCGCGTGCAGCAAGCAGCGAGACTAATGGCCGCAAGCGCTTGCCGCCGCTTTGCACAATATACTGACCCACTTCGCTCACTAAAGGCACGCGAGACTGCAAATTACTGTGAATGCAGGTGTCGACAGCGATGAAGTCGTCGCGGACAAGATCGAGAATTTGCGAGAATTCCATGTGGGTTATGCTGCAGTTTATTAAAGATGCGCGAATGCTATCAGCCCCGCGCGCCTTGCACTAGCGTTTACGGTGTAAACTCGATGCAACAGAGGCTTGCATGCAGTGCGGTTCTTCACTAGAATTGCGCGCCTTGCGATAGTTCTCGGTTCTAGGTATTGAAAACGAAGACCCTGTGAGCCTAGTGCCACAGACAGCGGCAGTTGCCGTTTGGTCTTGACCTAATCCGATTGATGCCGATGGAGCAGTTATGTACGCAGTAATTAAGAGCGGTGGTAAGCAGCACCGTGTAGTAGAAGGTGAGCGTTTAAAGGTTGAGCTGTTGGCCGTTGAACCAGGTCAAAGCATCACTTTTGATGACGTGTTGATGGTTGTTAATGGCGACAACATTCAAATCGGTACGCCAGTGGTAGCAGGTGCTACAGTAACGGCTGAAGTTCTGACACACGGTCGTCACGACAAAATTCGTATTGTGAAGTTCCGTCGTCGTAAGCACTACCGTCGTCAAGCAGGTCACCGTCAGTACTACACTGAACTCAAAATTACCGGCATCAGCGCCTAAGCGATTAGAGAGAGTATTTAGACATGGCACACAAAAAAGCTGGCGGCTCCACCCGTAACGGCCGCGATTCAGAAGCCAAGCGACTTGGCGTAAAAATTTATGGTGGTCAGCAGATTCAACCTGGTGCCATTATCATTCGTCAGCGCGGAACTCAGTTCTGGGCTGGTGAAAATGTAGGTATGGGCCGTGACCACACCCTGTTTGCGAAAGCGCACGGTGTTGTAAAATTTGTTACTAAAGGTCCATTCAACCGCAAATACGTGGTGGTGGAAGCTAACGCTTAATTGCGTTGGTCTCTAAAAAGCCCCGCTTAGCGGGGCTTTTTTGTTGGGAGAATTGAAATGCGTTTTGTCGATGAGGCAGTCATTAAAATTGCCGCCGGTGATGGTGGTAATGGTTGCATGAGCTTTCGCCGTGAGAAGTTCATTCCGTTTGGTGGTCCAGACGGTGGTGATGGTGGTCATGGCGGTTCGGTGTGGGCTGAAGCGGATGATGGCATCAATACCCTCGTTGACTATCGCTATACCCGACAGTTCCGTGCTGAGCGTGGCAAGAATGGACGTGGCGCCAACTGTACAGGCTCTAGCGGTACTGACATCGTGCTGAAAGTGCCCGTTGGCACAACACTGTTGGATGAAGCTACGGGTGAAATGCTGGGTGACTTGACCGAGATTGGCCAACGTGTACTGCTGGCGAAGGGTGGCCGTGGTGGTTTGGGCAACATCAACTTTAAAAGCTCTACCAACCGATCACCACGCAAAACCACTGACGGTACGCCAGGTGAGTTGCGTGAGCTGCGTCTAGAACTAAAAGTGCTGGCGGATGTGGGGCTATTAGGTTTGCCCAACGCGGGCAAGTCGACTTTTATTCGTGCCGTATCAGCGGCTAAGCCTAAAGTGGCAGACTATCCGTTTACAACATTAATTCCGAATTTGGGCGTGGTTGACGTTGATCGTCACCGTTCGTTTGTGATGGCGGACATTCCAGGCTTGATTGAAGGTGCTTCTGATGGCGCTGGTTTGGGTGTGCGCTTTTTGAAGCATTTGGCGCGCACACGTTTTTTGTTGCACTTGGTGGATGTCGCACCTTATGACGAAACCGATCCGGTGGAGTCAGTACAGGTCATTAGCCGTGAGTTGGAAAAGTTTTCACCCACCTTGGCATCACTGCCACGTTGGTTAATCTTAAATAAAATTGACCTGTTGCCAGCAGGTGACGATATTGATCAGCGTTGCGATGATATTGTCGAGCGCTTGGGTTGGACTGGGCCGGTGTTTCGCACCTCTGGTTTAACCAAAGAAGGTGCCATGGCCGTATGTTATCGCCTGATGGAAGCGATTGAAGAGCAGCGCGAAGCAGAAGCAGCTGATCCAACAATTGCTGAGGCAGAGCAGGCCAAGCGTGAGCAACTAGTGCAAGAAGGCCGCGATAAGATTCGTGAGCTGGAAGTGCGCCGTTCTGCAGAGCGTCGTGCCCGTCGACTAGGTATTGATATCGACGACTTAAATGATGATGACGACGATGATGATTTGGATGAAGAGGGCGATGATGCGCCTGAGATCATTTACCGACGCTAGGAGATAGTGGATGTCGGCGGTAGCTAATCAGCGTGAGCGGGTACAAAAGTCCAAGCGTTGGGTGGTGAAAATCGGCTCGGCGTTATTGACAGATAATGGCCAAGGTTTAGACCAGCAAGCCATGGCGCAATGGGTTGCGCAGATGGTAGCCCTGCGTCAGCGTGGCATTGAGCTGGTGTTGGTGTCATCAGGTGCGGTCGCTGAGGGCATGGTGCGTATGGGGCTGCTGAAGCGTCCTGCCACCATTCCTGCCCTACAAGCCTGTGCAGCCATTGGTCAGATGGGCTTGGTGCAAGCCTATGCTAGTCACTTCAATGACCATGGTGTGCGTACGGCGCAAGTGTTGTTAACCCATGATGATTTAGCCGATCGGCAACGTTATTTAAATGCCCGTAGCACGCTAAGAACCTTATTGGACTGGCAGGTGGTAGCGGTCATTAATGAAAATGACACGGTCGCCACGGATGAAATTCGATTTGGTGATAACGATACCTTAGCGGCCTTGGTGGCCAGCTTAGTGGAAGCGGAAACCCTGGTTATTTTGACCGATCAAGACGGTATGTTTGATCGTGACCCACGCCATGACCCCAGTGCAGTGTTGCTGCCGGAAGTACAAGCCATGGATGAGCGTTTGCTGGCCATGGCTGGCGGCGGCGGTGTGCTTGGTCGGGGCGGTATGATTACTAAAGTGCGCGCGGCGCGTTTAGCGGCTAAGTCTGGCTGTGCCACAATTATTGCCAGTGGTAAAGGTGAGGACATTCTGCTGCGTTTAGCACAGGGTGAGGTGCTGGGCACGTTGCTGCTACCAGAGCAAGATCGTCTGACCGCCCGTAAGCAGTGGTTGGCTGGGCACTTGCAGCATGCTGGGCGTTTGTGCCTAGATGATGGTGCTGTGCAAGCCTTATTGGCGGGTGGCCGTAGCCTGTTGCCCGTTGGCGTGCGCCAAGTCGAAGGTGACTTTCAGCGTGGTGAGGTGGTTGCCTGCGTGGACTCAGCCGGCGCGCAAGTGGCTGTCGGCATTGTGAATTACTCGGCTGATGAGTGTCGACGTATTGCTGGCCAACCTTCTGAGCGCATCACGGCATTATTAGGTTATGCCGACGCGCCAGAGCTTATTCATCGCGACAATATGGTGTTAATCCGTCACAAAAACTGATCTGGATCAATTTTCGCTTGAGTCACTGGTGTTGAAATAACTTCATCAACACAGTGACTAGGAGAAAGCGCATGTTAATTGATCTATTAGGTACTTGGAGCGGCTTGTTATCACTGCTAGTGATTATTCTGTCAGCCGTCGCGATTCCGTTTGGGGTTTATCTGGCGCTGGCTCGTCAATATAAAGGTCCGATTGAGTTAGCCAATGATCGTACTGAAGGCAAAGTACTGATGGACAACAAAAAGCACTCTGAATGGCATCGTCGCCGTTACGCACATTGAGCGTTAGCCATCACTAATAGCTGTGCACTGTCATGAATGTGCACAGCTTTCCCGCTGACCTGCAATATCCCCAACTGTTCTAGTCGGCTAAAGCTGCGGCTAACGGTTTCCACGGCCACCCCTAAGTGGTTGGCTAAGTCGGCGCGTGCCATGGGCAGGCGAAATGAGCTGCCAGCTAATTTTCGATGTTCTAAGCGCTGAATCCATCCGTATAAAAAACTTGCCAATCTGGCTTCTACTGAGCGCGCACCCAATAAATGCAGGCGTTGGTGGTCTGCGCGAATTTCAGTGCTCATTAGGTTGAAAATATGCTGCTGTAGCTCGGGTAACTGCCGTGACAGGGTGGTTAGCTGGTTAGTTGGTAGAACGCACAGTGTGGTTTTTTCTAGCGCCTCAGCGCGGCTGGTGCAGTCAGTGTGGCCTAGATTCTCTAAGCCAACGACTTCGCCCGGCTGATAAAACCCGGTAATTAACTCGCTGCCATCTAATTGAATGATGCTGGTTTTGATGCTGCCGGAGCGGATGGCGTAAATGGCATGGTGTGGCTGGCCAATTTGATATAGAGCTTGGCCCTTGCTGAGTAGAGGCGGTTGGCCAATAACTTCACTTATACGACTCAGCGCGCTGTCATCAAACGCGGGCGGAAAACAAATATTTTGTAAGCCGCAGTCTGTGCAGCGTAGAGAGGTGCCTGCCATGAGTGAGCCTATAAACTATCTGATCATCAGCATAGCCTACTCTGGGTCTGCAAAAGTAGGGGCATAAAAAAACCGGCCATGAAAGCCGGTTTTTTGTCGCCATTAAGGCACGGACCAATAATTAGGCCAGTGCTTTAATTTGCGCATTCAGGCGGCTCTTATGACGAGCAGCCTTGTTTTTGTGGATGATGCCCTTGTCAGCAATACGGTCAATAACCGGTACGGCTGTGGTGTAAGCAGCTTGTGCCGCTGCTTTGTCGCCGCTAGCAATAGCGTTGACAACTTTCTTGATGTAGGTACGCACCATGGAGCGCAGGCTCGCATTGTGCAGGCGCTGCTTGTCATTTTGACGAGCGCGCTTTTTGGCTTGTGCAGAGTTGGCCACAGGGCGACTCCCTTAATTTGTTCGTGGAAAAGGTGTTTTGGATTAGTGCTTCACAGATCCAAAATCAGGCGCGCAATGATGCAGATCTTCGCGTCCGAAGTCAACCAGTAGTGCTAGCCGTTATGCGCCTGACTAGGCTAACATCGCGCAATCTTCGTGGAGCTGCTATGACCAACCCTGTCCCTCAGCAACCAACGCCGCCCAAAACATCAGGTGGGTTATGGCGTTCGACCTTTATTGTCAGTGCTTTGACCTTGTTGTCACGCATTGCCGGGTTAGTGCGCGACATGGTGTTTATGAATCTGTTTGGCGCTGGCCGCCTGATGGATGCCTTTTTGGTGGCGTTCAAGATCCCCAATTTTTTACGTCGTTTATTTGCTGAAGGGGCGTTTTCACAAGCTTTTGTGCCGGTGCTAACTGAAGTCAAGACACAGAAGGGCGATAAAGAAGTTCGTCGCCTGATTAATCATGTCGCAGGCACCTTAACGGTAATCATTGGTGGATTGAGCGTGGTGGCTATTGTTTTTGCGCCCGCCATTATTTTTATTTTTGCGCCTGGCTTTCGCAATGATGCATTTCAGTTTCAGCTTGCTTCTGACATGTTGCGCATCACCTTCCCATATTTATTGCTGATTTCATTAACCGCCTTTGCTGGCGGTATTTTAAATACCTATCAGCGTTTTGGTGTTTCTAGCTTTACACCAGTACTGCTGAATTTGACCATGATTGGCTGTGCTATCTGGTTGTCCCCGTTGTTGTCACAACCGATTATGGCGTTGGCTTGGGGTGTGTTAATTGCCGGTATTGTGCAATTAGGCTTCCAGTGGGTGCCGTTGCGGAAAATGAATCTGATGCCGCGCTTTCGGCCAAACTTTAAGGATCCGGAAGTAAAGCGTATTTTGACCTTGATGATTCCTGCGATGTTTGGTGTTTCAGTGAGTCAAATCAACTTATTGCTCGATACCGTTCTGGCTTCATTTCTAATGCCAGGTTCGGTGTCTTGGTTGTATACGGCTGATCGCCTAACTGAGCTGCCATTGGGCTTAATCGGCATTGCCGTGGCAACGGTTATTTTGCCCACATTGTCTGCTAAGCACGCCAGCAAATCTGATGCAGAGTTCAGAGCGACCATTGATTGGGCAATGCGCGTGATTGTGATGGTGGGTTTGCCGGCGTCATTGGCATTGGGTGTATTAGCTGAGCCTTTAATGGCGGCCTTATTCCATCATGGTCAGTTCACAGAGATTGATGTGCTTAAGTCTGCAGCCGCATTACAAGCCTTGGCCGGCGGAATTTTGGCGTTTATGTTGATTAAGGTATTTGCCCCTGCGTTTTATGCACGCCAAGACATGAAAACTCCGGTGCGTATTGGCATCATCGCCATGGTGGCCAATATGGTGTTGAACCTGATTTTGGTCTGGCCACTGCAGCATGTGGGCTTGTCCTTGGCCAGCACTTTGGCGGCGTTTATTAACGCTGGTCTGCTCTATAAAGGACTGCATCAAAACGGCATTTATCGAATGCAAAAACCTTGGCTGGGTTTGATGCTGAGGTTCCTGATTGCCAATAGTGTCATGGTGGCATTGTTGCTGTGGATTACCCCGTCAATTGACTGGTGGTTTGATGCAGCGGTGTGGCCGCGGGTGGGCTATGTTTTGTTGATTTGTTTGGCGGGTGCCGCCAGTTATGGTGCTGCCCTGCTAGCGACCGGCTTTAGGCCACGACATATACGTCATCCATAAGTGCTGCAAAGTGCGACGGCAAGGCGCTGATTCGTTATACTTCAGCACTTTATTTCACCAGCCTTGCGAAAACATGGAATTAATTCGTGGTTTGCACAATTTGCGCCCCCAACATCAGGGTAATGCCATAACCATTGGCAACTTTGATGGTGTGCATCGTGGTCATCAGGCCATGTTGGCTGCCTTGAAAGTGCATGCAGACAGCTTAAATTTGCCGTTGATGGTGATTTGCTTTGAGCCTCAGCCACAAGAGCTTCTGGCGGCAGAGCAAGCGCCGGCACGTTTAATGACCTGGCGTGACAAGGTCGAGGCCTTACGCACTGCGGGTGTGGACCGCGTGTTGTTGGTTCGTTTTGATGCGCATTTTCGGGCGTACTCTGCACAGGACTTTATTGAGTCCTTGTTGGTAGATGCTTTGGGTTGTCGTTATTTATATGTCGGTGATGACTTTCGTTTTGGTTGTGATCGCAGTGGTGATCAGGCGGCGTTGATTGCAGCGGGTGCACGTCTTGGTTTTACCGTAGGGCAGTTGCCGACGATTACCGAGTCTGGTGAGCGTATCAGTAGTACGCGTTTGCGGGCGGCAGTAGCGAAGGCTGATTTTGTGCTTGCCGAGGCTTTGGCGGGCAGGCCATTTGCAGTGGCTGGCCGAGTAGTGCATGGCGATAAAATTGGCCGCACCCTAGGCTTGCCAACAGCCAATATTTTGATGCGCCGACAAATATTGCCTCTACGTGGCGTATTTGCCGTTGAAGTTTATGGTGTTGACCCCGTACAGCCAGAAAAGCCTTTTCCGGGTGTAGCCAATGTTGGCTCGCGGCCAACCGTGCAAGGTATACAGGCACGTTGTGAAACCTATTTACTCAACTTTTCCGGTGACTTATATGGTCGCCGGTTACGTGTGGTGTTTCGCCACAAACTAAGAGATGAACAACGTTTTCCATCATTGGATGCGTTGAAAACGGCTATTGAGGCAGATATTGCTGCCGGCCATGACTATTTTGCCGTCTGAAGAGCGCTTTATGGACTATAAGACCACGTTGAATTTGCCCGAAACTGACTTTGCCATGAAGGCTAGTCTGTCCACCCGCGAGCCTGCGCGTGTCGACGCTTGGCGCGAAAAGCAGCTTTATGCCCAGATTAGAGCTGCGCGTGCGGGTGCGCCTAAGTTTATTTTGCATGATGGCCCACCCTATGCGAATGGCGATATTCATATCGGCCACGCAGTGAATAAAATTCTTAAAGACATCATTGTTAAAGCCAAGACCATGAGTGGTTTTGATGCGCCTTATGTGCCGGGCTGGGACTGTCATGGCCTGCCAATTGAGCTCAATGTTGAAAAGCAAGTTGGTAAACCCGGCGTCAAAGTGAGCGCCAAAGAGTTCAGACAGAAATGTCGTGAATATGCCGCTACGCAAGTCGCGCGTCAGTCTGTGGATTTTCAGCGCTTAGGCGTGTTGGGTGATTGGGATAATCCCTATTTGACCATGAACTTCAAGCAAGAGGCTGGCATTATCCGCGCTTTAGGTCAGATTGCAGGTAATGGCCATTTGCATAAGGGCTTAAAGCCTGTGCATTGGTGCATGGACTGTGGCTCTGCCTTGGCTGAAGCTGAAGTTGAATACCAAGACAAAACCTCATCGGCCATTGATGTTGGTTTTGCGGCGATAGACAGTGCCGATTTTAGTGCCCGTGTTGGTGTTGCTGTCGACAGTGCCGAAGTGGTTATTTGGACCACAACCCCGTGGACTTTGCCCGCCAACCAAGCGGTGTCATTGCACCCTGAGCTGCAGTATGTGCTGGTGCGTGTCAGCGTTGCTGGCGGCCTGCGTCATCTGGTGCTGGCTGAATCGTTATGGGAATCGGCGGTAGCTCGTTATGAAGGCAGTGATGCCACGGTACTGGCGACCTTTGCTGGTCAAGCATTAGAAGGATTGCAATTACAGCATCCATTTTATGCCCGTGTGGTGCCTGTTATTGTCGGTGAGCATGTCACGGCTGATGCCGGTACTGGCGCAGTACACACCGCGCCCGGTCATGGTCAAGATGACTTTGTCATTGGTCGTAAATACGGCTTAGCGGTTGATAACCCGGTTGATGGCAGTGGTGTGTTTTTGCCCACCACCGAACGTTTTGCTGGGCTGCATGTCAATAAGGCCAATGACGCTATTTTAGATGCGCTGCGTGAGCCGCGTAGCGATGGTTCGCAGGCGTTGTTATGCCATATCAAGTTCCAACACAGCTACCCGCATTGCTGGCGCCATAAAACGCCGATTATTTTCCGTGCCACACCACAGTGGTTTATCAGCATGGAGCAAAATGGTCTGCGCAGCGCTGCAATGACGGCAATTCAAGACGTGCAGTGGCTACCGGACTGGGGTCAAGCGCGTATTGAGGGCATGGTTGAAGGCCGTCCAGATTGGTGCATTTCTCGCCAGCGTACTTGGGGTGTGCCGATTACCTTGTTTGTGCATAAGCACACGGGTGAATTACACCCACAAACAGCTGAGTTAATTGAGCAAGTGGCGCAGCGTGTGGAGACACAAGGTATTGATGCTTGGTTTGACTTAGAGGCCAGTGAGCTACTAGGCGCACAAGCGGCTGATTATGACAAAGTCACCGACACCTTAGATGTTTGGTTTGACTCGGGTGTTACTCATAGCTGTGTGTTGAAGCACCTCACCGGTTTGCAGTATCCGGCTGACCTGTATTTAGAAGGTTCAGATCAACACCGTGGTTGGTTCCAGTCATCACTGTTAACCGCAGTTGCTGCTGATGGTCAGGCACCTTTTAAAACCGTACTGACCCATGGTTTTACCGTGGATGGTCAGGGTCGCAAAATGTCCAAATCGGTGGGCAATGTGGTGGCTCCGCAGAAAGTCATGCAAACACTAGGTGCGGACATTATTCGCCTATGGGTTTCGGCTACGGACTACCGTGGTGAAATGACGGTTAGTGACGAAATCCTAAAGCGTATGTCTGATAGTTATCGCCGTATTCGCAACACGCTGCGATTCTTGCTGGCTAACTTAAACGGCTTTGACCCTGTCCGTGATGCGGTGCCTATGGATGAGATGTTGGCCTTGGATCGTTGGGTAGTAGATGCCGCTGCCGGCCTGCAAGACGACATTCGTGTCGCTTATGACGAGATGCAGTTCCACCAGATTTATCACAAGTTGCATAACTTCTGTGTGGCCGAGCTGGGCGGTTTTTATTTGGACATTATTAAAGATCGCCAATACACCACGGCGGCCAGTTCATTGGCGCGCCGTTCGGCGCAAACCGCGTTATGGCATATTGCTGAAGCTTTTGTGCGTTGGGCTGCACCCATTTTAAGTTTTACCGCTGAAGAAATTTGGGAAGTGTTGCCGGGTGAGCGTGTGGGCTCGGTATTTTTGGCTGAGTGGTATACCGGTCTGGCTCGTTTGCCAGAAGACCAGCCGTTATTGTCGCGTGCTTACTGGGCGCAGGTCATGGCGGTGAAATCGGCGGTAAACAAACAAATCGAAGAAGCGCGTAATCGCAAAGAAGTGGGTTCGGGTTTGTCAGCGGAAGTAGACTTGTACGTCAGCCAACCTTTGCGTGCAACCCTGGATTTGTTGGCGGATGAACTGCGTTTTGTGCTGATTACATCGGCAGTCACGTTGCATGATTTATCAGCAGAAGGTGGTCAAGACACTGATGTTGACGGACTGCGGGTGTCGATTCGCTTATCGACGCACGCCAAGTGTGTGCGTTGCTGGCATCACCGTGAAGATGTTGGCGTAAACCCTGAGCACCCGGAAATTTGTGGCCGTTGTGTCGACAATGTCATTGGGGCTGGTGAGGTACGTCACTATGCTTAAGCTGAAGTCACTACATCCAGCGGTATGGCTTAGCGTGTCTGCTTTGGTGCTGGCGCTGGACTACATCACTAAAATTTGGGCTGACACCACCTTTAGCTACGGGCAGTCGGTGCCTGTATTTTCTTGGCTGAACTGGACGCTGGCGTATAACACCGGTGCGGCGTTTAGCTTTCTGGCAGATGCCGGTGGTTGGCAGCGTTGGTTTTTTGTCGGTCTCGCCATTGTGGTTTGCACAGGTTTATTGATTTGGTTGTGGCGTCTGCCCAAGGGTTCACTCTGGCTACCCATTGCGATTTGTTTATTGCTGGGCGGCGCATTGGGCAACTTGTATGACCGTATGCTGCAGGGTTATGTGGTCGACTTCATTCATGTCTACTGGCAAAGCTGGCATTTTCCTGCCTTTAATATCGCGGATATGGGTATTAGTGTGGGCGCAGTCATGTTGATTATTGATAGTTTCTTTTTGGAAGCAAAGCGGGAGCGTTCGTTATGAGCGCCGTTGGGCCAGGTAAGCGTATTACCCTGAACTTTAAGGTGTCTACCACGCAGGGCGAAGTCATAGACTCAACCTTTGAGCGTGAGCAGCCACCGTCATTTGTCTTTGGTGATGGCAGTTTGCTGCCGGGTTTTGAGCAGGCTATGCTGGGCTTGCAGGCCGGCCAAAAAGCAGAGTTTTTGATTTCGGCTGCTGATGGTTTTGGTGAGTGGCGCGAAGATAATGTGCAGCACTTCCCACGTCATCAGTTTAGTGAACTGTTGTTAGAACCGGGCATGGTGATGCACTTTGCCGATGCCAGTGGCGCTGAGTTGCCGGGTGTGATTAAGGCATTTCCCGAAGGCCGCGTTGAGGTTGATTTTAATCACCCACTGGCTGGTCGTGAGCTTGTGTTTGAAGTCGATATTATTCGTGTGATGGATGCTGATGCTAGTCCGGTGACACTGAACTAAGAGGTACACCATGGAAATCAAATTAGCCAATCCACGCGGTTTTTGTGCCGGTGTTGATCGGGCAATTGAAATTGTGAATCGTGCCTTGGAGGTTTTTGGTCCACCAATTCATGTGCGTCATGAAGTGGTGCACAACAAGTTTGTGGTCGATGACCTGCGTGCACGTGGCGCGGTGTTTGTGGATGAACTCGAGCAAGTGCCAGATGATGCGATTGTGATTTTCTCCGCCCACGGTGTGTCTAAGCAAGTCCAAGCTGAAGCAGCAAGCCGCGGTTTAAAAGTATTTGATGCCACCTGCCCATTGGTGACTAAAGTGCATATGGAAGTGGCACGTTATGCCCGCCAAGGCATGGAGGCAATTCTGATTGGCCATGCCGGTCACCCTGAAGTTGAAGGCACCATGGGCCAATACGAACGTCAGTTTGGTGGTGAAATTTATCTGGTTGAAGATGAGCAAGATGTTGCCAATCTTCAGGTTAGACATCCGGAAAAGCTGGCGTTTGTGACGCAAACCACACTGTCCGTTGATGACACCGCACGGGTAATTGATGCCCTGCGTGCGCGCTTTCCTGCCATTCAGGGCCCGCGCAAAGACGATATTTGTTATGCCACCCAAAATCGCCAAGATGCAGTCAAAACACTGGCCGAACAGTGTTCTGTGGTGCTGGTGGTTGGCTCGCCAAACTCATCTAACTCCAATCGTTTGCGTGAGCTTGCTGAACGTATGGGTGCCAGAGCCTACTTAATTGATAATGCAGGCCAAATTCAGCGCGAATGGTTAGAAGGCATTAACGCCGTTGGTTTAACGGCTGGTGCATCAGCCCCGGAAGTATTGATACGGCAAGTGGTTGATCAGCTCAAAGTCTGGGGCGGTGTTGACCCCACCGAATTAGCCGGTCGCCCTGAAAATGTGGTGTTTTCGATGCCACGTGAATTAAGAATTCCGGTTACACCGGCTTAAACTGGCAATTTTCGGCTCCAACGACTAAGACTTAAGGAGTATTGGTTGTTGGGGCTTTTTTATGTCCGCACAAAAGGTGGATGCCCAGCAGGGCTTTGGGATGGCCGAGGCCTTAATTGCCTTGCTGTTGGCAACGTTTATATTGACCGGTCTGTTGGCGCTGCATTGGCAGTTGTATGCACGACATGCCCAAGCGTATCAGCGCTTTGTGGTCAATTTTGCCGTAGCTGACCTACTTCAGCGTTGGCGCCTAAATATGAGCGCAGACAGCGACTATCGAGCTCACCTGCAACAGCCCTTGTCGCCGCAAAACATTGACTCTTGTCGTTTGCAGTCATGCAGTGCTGGTGCGCGAGCGCGTGCGGATGTCATCGACTTTGAGTTGGCTTTACACGAGTTAATACATGCGCAATGGCAACTCAAACCCTGTCCACATGCGCCCGGCGACTGTTTGTGGGTGGCTTGGCATGGCCAACTGCTTGATCAATGCCTGGCAAAACTGGTGGTGTCGCAATCTTGCTTGGTAGTTAACACACCATGAGGTGGCATCAGCAGGGCTACCTATTTGCTGAGTGGCTGTTTGCAGGTTTATTGGGTGTGATGGTGCTGGCGACCGTGATGACAAGTTTGCAGGTGCAGTTGCGCTTGGCGGTGGCGCAACGGTTGCCATTGCAGACAGCCACTGCTGCTCACTGGTTATTTCAGCGTGTAGAGCAGGCCGTGTTAAGGGCCGGTGAGGGCGGAGTGCACCCCTTTGCCCTAGATAACTCGGCGGCTGGCATTTGGCCTGATGATCACTTGGTGGTGCAGCGTATGCTGTTATCGGCAGAGCTAGATTGTGAGGGTAGAACAGCTGAGGCGGGTGTTTTGCTGTTGGAGCGTTATTTTTTACGTAACGACAGTGCCAGTAGTGACAAAGTAATAGCCTGTGATGCCGGGCATTGTCAGCAGGGGCAATGTCAGTTTTGGGGCGATGCCGGTGTCGCCCTGCAGCCCGGCGTGTTTGCCGTGGTCATTGCCTATGGCCAGCGTGAACATACGACCGATGTGTTGGCGTATGTGGCCAAGTCATCCCTGCCGATTGAGCAGCGTGTTGCTGGGTTAAAGATAGGTTTGGCCTTGCTTAGTCAAGATAAACAGATGCGCCCACAACCTTGGGCTTGGCCCTCACTTTGGTTGCAGTCACAGTCAGCCTTGGCAAGTAGTCAACGTATTCGACGAGCGTGGGTGCAAACTTTTGAGGTGCCCCATGGTTAGGCAGTCGGGGCATATTTTATGGTCGTTATTATTGTTATTAGGCCTAATGACAGAGTTGACCTTGTCCGTGGTGCATGAAGTCGCGAGTCAGTCGTTAACGGCCCAGCGTTTTAGTCAGCAAATACAAGCGCAGGGCATGATTAATGCCGTTTTTGCTCAGTTGGAAAGTCTGCCGATTCCGGCAGTTGCGTCGTCCGCAGCCCTGCTATGGCATCCCCAACAAGCCAATACAAAAACGGTATGTGGTCAGCGTATTCAGCAAAGCAATTGGTTAGGGGCCGACTGTACACAGAGTCAGCCGGCATGGCAGTGGTGGTTAGGTGTAGAACAGGCTTATGCACCTGCTGTCGCAACAGGAACGGATAGCGCACTTACGGCACATCAGCTTGAGCAGTTTTGGTGGTTGCGGGTGAGTGTGCAAACGACGGCTGGCAAAGAGCTGATTATCCAGCAGCAATATCGTCAAACGGTGAGGCCATGAACCGTTATCAAACAGGCTTTAGCTTGATTGAGCTGCTGCTGTTACTGGCTTTAATGGGGTCAATGTGGTGGGCTGCCAGTTATTATCAACAGCAGTCTCAGCAAGTGGCTCAAGCTAGGCAGTGGACACAAGCAGCGGTGGTGGCGTTGCAGTCGGTGCGATTACGAGCCCTGTCTGAACAGCGTATATGGCGTGTTTGTGGCGGAGATTTTGCAGCAGATTGCAGCAGCCCATGGGCCATACAATGGTGGGCTTATACTGAGGCCGAGGCGGCGGTCATGTTGCAGCCTGATATACCCAAGGGCTGGCGGGTGTATTGGCGGGGCTTTCGCCAGCGGTCATTTATTGAATGGACAGCCGAAGGTGATGCGGCAGATTCCAATGGCACATTGACCTTATGTGCACCGATAGCGCAGGATGCCGCCTTGCGACAAATTGTGATAAGTCGATCAGGACGTTTGCGTATACAGGTGCCGCAAGCACAGGGTAGCAGTGCTTTGGCGTCGGCGCGGGCGGTCTGCGGCTGGTAAGGGGTAAAAATGCGAGTGTTGGTGGTTGGTGGCGGCATTAACGGCTTATTAACAGCACGTGAGTTGGTGTTGGCAGGCCATGAAGTCGTGCTGGTGGAGCGCGGTGAGGTTGGGCAGGAGTCCAGCTGGGCTGGCGGCGGCATTATCTCACCCTTGTACCCATGGCGTTATGCCCCGCCGGTGACCGCGTTGGCGCGTTGGGCCCAGTCAGCCTACCCCGCACTTAGCCAAGCCTTGTTGGCCGAAACCGGCATTGATGTAGAGCTAAATACGTGTGGCATGTTGTTTTTAGATGCTCATGATGAGCGTGATGCACTGGCATGGGCTCAGCAACAGTCAGTGCCGGTGGAGCGTATTGCGCCAGCGGACTTATATCAGCGTTGGCCGGGTGTGGCCGCTGATGTTAAACATGCCTTATTCATGCCTCATGTCGCCAATGTGCGTAATCCACGTCTGTTAAAAGCACTTAACGTCGCCTTACAACAACATACACGTTATCAAGTCATCACCCAGGCTGATGTTAGTCATATTGAAGGTGACACCTCACAAGCTAGGGTGAAGTTGGCGGATGGCCGTGTGCTTGAAGCTGATCAGGTGGTGGTTTGTGCTGGAGCTTGGAGTGCTTTGTTATTGGCGCCCATTCAGTCGCTACCTATCGCACCGGTACGTGGGCAAATGCAGTTGTATAAGCTCAGTCCCGGACAACTGCCATGCATGATTCAGCGTGGTGCGCACTACGTGATACCCCGCTTGGATGGGCATGTTTTATGTGGCTCGACCCTAGAACATGTGGGTTTTGATAAATCGACGACTGAACATGCAGCACAAACACTGCGTCAGGCGGCTTTATCTATATGGCCTGCGCTAGCGCAGGCGCCGTTGATTCAACAGTGGTCTGGTCTTAGGCCGGGTTCAGCAAACGGCATTCCGTTTATTGGGGCATTGTCTAAGCAGCCTAGGGTATGGATTAATGCTGGGCAATTTAGAAATGGCTTAGTGTTGGCGCCGGCGTCAGCGCGTTTGTTGGCAGACCAACTACTGGGCCGCACCCCAGTGATTGACCCAGCGCCATATCAGTCGTTAGGGTGATCTTTAAAGTAGGCATCACGATGCGCTTCTGAACAAAAAGTCTTGCCGCGTGACTGAGTCGCCTCGCCGCTCGGTAGGTGCACGTCACAATAGGCACAGCGCTGCATCAGTTCGGGCTTGGTCTCTGATTTTGGTAGCACCTTGTCAGGGCCACCCAATAGCCGACGTACCACCACAAAAGCCAGCCACGCCACGGCTAATAAAAGTAAGATACGCACAATTATGATCATTGCTGTTTCCTTGGGGTTGGGCTCATCCTCGACTATCCTAGGCAACTTCATGTCGACTGCAAGCGGATTTAATATGTCATCGACCACTTTACGTATCGCGGTAGCCCAACTCAATCTATTAGTGGGTGATATTCCTGGTAATACTGAGCGAATTATTGCCAGTGCAGTCACCGCACGTGATCAGCAACAAGCGGATTTGATTGTTTTTCCAGAGCTCACCTTGACTGGTTATCCGCCGGAAGACTTATTGCTGCGACCCAGCCTGAAAACCCGTGTTGAGCAGGCCATTCAACAGTTATTTAGTGTACCTGGCATTACCATGGTGGTGGGCGCTCCACTGCATACCGAGCAGGGCTTAAGTAATGCTGCTGTGGTGATTCGTGACGGCGCGATTTTGGCAACCTATGCCAAGCAAGAACTGCCAAATCATGCGGTGTTTGATGAACGTCGTTATTTTGAGCCAGGCCACGAGGCCGTGGTGTTTGAACATAATGGCTTATTAGTCGGGCTAACCATATGTGAAGATATTTGGCATGCCAATCCAGCGCGTATGGCCGCTAAGGCGGGCGCTGACCTGTTGATCAACCTGAATGCCTCGCCATTTCATGCCGATAAAGTCAGTGCACGAAGAGCCACTGTGGCGGCGCGCTGTCAGGAAAACAATGTGCCGGTGCTGTACTGCAACTTAGTTGGTGGTCAGGACGAACTGGTATTTGATGGCGGCTCTTTTGCTTTGCAGGCGGATGCTGAGCTGGCATGGCAGGCGCCATTTTTTAATGAGCACATTGAAACCATAGACTTTGATATTGAGCAGCAACGATTCATGCCAGCGCCGTTAGCCGCTGTGCCGAGTATGCATGAGGCTGTCTACAACGCATTGGTATTAGCGGTACGCGACTACATCAACAAGAGTGGGTTTAAAGGCGTGGTGCTGGGTTTGTCCGGTGGTATCGATTCGGCCCTTACCTTGGCCATTGCCGTTGATGCTTTGGGTGCAGACCGGGTGCGAGCGGTGATGATGCCTTATCGATATACCGCGCAAATCAGCTTAGATGATGCTGAAGAAGAGGCTAAACGCTTAGGGGTGCATTATTCGGTGTTGGCCATTGAGCCTATGGTGACTGCCTTTAGCGAAACGCTGGCGGAGACTTTTGCCGGCTTGCCAGTGGATAAAACTGAGGAAAACCTACAGTCGCGTAGCCGCGGTGTGCTGCTGATGGCGATCTCCAATAAGCTCGGTTATATGGTACTGACCACCGGCAATAAATCGGAAATGGCCGTAGGTTATGCCACCTTGTATGGCGACATGGCCGGTGGTTTTGATGTGTTAAAAGATGTTGCCAAAGTGCTGGTATTTGATTTGTGTCGCTGGCGTAACGCGCAGTCACCTGATTTGCCGCCGATTCCGCAGCGGGTGATTGATCGTCCGCCATCTGCTGAGTTGGCACCGGACCAGAAAGATGAAGACTCCTTGCCGCCATACCCGGTACTTGATGAGATTTTGCGGCGTTATATCGAGTTGGATGAAAGTGCTGAAACGATCGTGGCAGCAGGGTTTGATAAAGACACAGTGCACCGCGTTTTGCGCATGGTTGATATCAACGAATACAAACGTCGTCAGTCGGCCATTGGCCCTCGAGTAACACGTCGTGGGTTTGGTAAAGACCGGCGTTACCCCATTGTGAATGGCTGGAAAATTGGTCATTAAGTCAGTTGGCAATTCATAACAACTCACACTATCTCTTCTGTAGCAATGTCTACCGGAGAGAGACGTGTATGCCTACCGTCGATGGTTGTTATGTCTGACCTTGTTGTGGTCGACGGTTGCGTTGGCCAACAACGTCAGTCGTTATTGGCCAGCACAGTCCACCCAATCACCGCATTACTGGCTGGCTATTGATAGCAGTACTTCATTAGCGCAGTTGCAGCAGCTCAGTGAGTGGTTGCCGTTATCACTTGGCGGTCAGCGTCCTTACCCTGTTAATGGCTTAGCAGTTGGCCTGTTGGCTGCCACTCCCGACGCTCAAGATCGATTTGAGCCACGTGTTTTACTGCCGCCACAGCCGTTATTAACAGAACAAACGTGGCCTGCCAGCGCACACTATCGTCAAGCGGCTTTAGCTGGGCCAGTTATTATCGATGAGGCCTCATCTGAAACTACAAATCTATATTTTCAGCTGCCTTGGTTGGCGCAATGGCAGTCGGCCAGCTTTTTAACGTCTGAGCTGTCGCTGCCAATCAATCAGCCGGTGGTGTCAGGGCATGATTATCAGTTGGCGTTATTGCCACTTTGTGAGCCGATGCCAGTCTGCACTCATTCGCTAATGCCGCTTTGGCAGACGCAAGGTCAGTTGGCTGTTGATGCTGCTGTTGCTAGCATAAATTTACAGGCTGGCATGTTGACCTGGTTAGGTGTTCAGGGGCAGGCGTGGTGGCGCCTAACGGTGGCATTGCCAAGCTCGCCTTGGCAACAATGGTCGGTGCAGCAGCCGGCGCTGTGGCGCTTGGGTTGGCAGCAAGCCAGTCATGACAGCTCTGGTCTTAGCAAATTACAAAATGCGATAACAAGTCTGTTATTTACCCCGAGTAGTCAGCCGGTGCTTGGCAACAATACCGAGGCACTGTCCAATGCGTTAGCGCAAGCAAAAATGGGTCTGCCGCCTGCATCGGAAGTGCCTGTACCGTCATCCATCGCTCCACCAACAGCCTGTGCACGTCATGCGGCTTTGTTGTTAACAGATACTAGTGAAGACAATGCAGCCGCGGAGTTATCCGTATGGCGTGACCTGCACCTGGCACCACTGCCAACATTAAGTCAGTTATTGCCAAGACAATTTTTTAGTCAGCAACTGGGTAAAGACTTTGTGTTTCAGCAAGCCATTCCGGGACAAAAACGATGGCCAGCTAATGCACATTTTCACGCAACAGATGTTAGCGAATCGGCCATTGATCCAGAGCAGGCGATATTGAGTGGTGGTTTGGTAAGCGCATGGCAACAGTCACAATCCAATTTGTTGTGGTTAACAGATGTGGCGCAGGGTATGCCATTACAAGCCACAAATGAGCGCTTTGCATTAGGTATGGCGGCTGGCACAGCCATTTATTACCGCGCCAGTGAGTTTGATCAATATGTGTTCTGGCCAGATGCCATTGGCCGTGTATTACTAACATCCGCCGAGACGGGGCAGCTCTTATGGGCATGGTTGCCGACACGGTTGGCGCAGTTAAGGCAGGCCGTACAACAACAAATATCCACCGCTTATGCTGCCGAACTTCATCCCAGTCATTGGCTGTTGTGGCCGAGTAATGAAGTCGCCGCCTTGCGTCCGCAGTTACGTTATTTAATCGGTTTAATCGCGGGTGAAGTGTTGGCACTTGATGTCAGCCAAGCGTTATCACCAAAACAATTACTACAGATCAATGAAGGCGAGTGGGGTAGTGTTTCGCTGATTCCTACTGCCGCAGAGGTCCCCTTGTTATTGCTGGCGGCCGGGCCAGAAAAGCCACAGGCTGTGCTGCAACTTTATGATCTTAGTCGTGCTGAGTTGATATGGTCTGCGGATAATCAAAGCCATGTTGACTTACAGGGTTTTTGGTTGTCACCTTGGTCTAGTGTTACCACTGCTGAAGGTCGAGTACGTAGTTATGGTTTGGATACACTTGGGCAGTTATGGCGCTTAAGCACAGGCGCCAATAAGCCGCCACGATTAGAAAAAATTGCTCAATTAAGTCCATTAGCGCTGAGCCGACATGATGCCAATACCTTGTCGGTCTCAGTGGTATTGGCCGGCAACGTACCCTTAGTTGCCCTAGTCACGGCGACACCTGACGATCATCAACAGCTGTTAGTGTTTAGTGATGAACTGCCAGAGAGCAGTCAGACTGAATTGTCATTAAGCGGCCTGCCACAATGGCCAAGCCAAAGCCTACGTTGGCGTTATCAGCTGCCAGCAAATGAAGTTATTCGCCAACCAATTCGTTGGTTTCAACACCAGCTGATTGTGGTCACTGGTGTGCAGAGTCTGCAGTTTGTTTGTGCCCCCTTGCTTGAACAAACGCGTATACGCCGTATTCCGTGGCGAAATACACAAGGCTTAATACAGCCAGATGTCCTCGACAGCGCCGAAGCCGTTGTTAGCGCACCACAAATCAATGCACAGGGTGAGTTAGTGTTTGTTGGACTCAATGAGGAGTTAAAAATCTCTGCGCCGGTTCCGCCTAAGCGCATCAGGGTTAAGCGTCAGATACCTAAACAATAGGCTTGCAAGCTGTCAATTTTGGCTCAGCTCTTGTTAACTAAGGGTAATCAGCATTTGCATTAGGGTGCTATAACTGAAATTAGTTCCTAATGGCGGTGGTTTTTATGTCCTCGACACTATTATCAATACCACGACGATTTCACTGGAAAACCAAGGCGCCAGCTGAAGCCAAGCGTTTTCGTTTGCTTTCGCGGACTAAGTTTAATTTGCCTGATGCCGCTTATATTCAGCGTTGTGGTGAGCTGTTAATGCAGGGCGACCCAGTCGCTGATGAGTTAGCGCATTGGTTTGAACGAGCCGGTTGGCAAGCAGCGCATCAGCAATTAAACCAAGCCATCGAACAAGGCATTGCCAGCATCAATAATCCAGCGCATGAGCTGGTGGCGATGATGGCGCAAGTCGAACGTACACCGTTGTGGTTGGATCAAACGCTTTTAGATGTCGGCGCCAAGGCCTTACGTCGTGTCGGGCCATTAGGTAGTTTAGCGTTGCGTGATGTGGCGTTGATGGGCGGATATGGCAATGCCGCCATTAATAAACCGTTGATGTTTACTGGTGCCTTGCAGGGTGGTGCGGCACGTCGTGCTACAGAGACACGAGCATTCTGGGTAGATGTCACACGGGAAAATGGCTTGCAGCGTAATGCGCCTGGCTTTCGCAGTGCCTTGCATGTGCGCATGATGCATGGCGTGTTAAGGCATCGTATTCATAAGCACCCAGACTGGTCAGATAACGACTGGGGCGTGCCAATTAATCAAGGCGATATGTTGGCCACTAACTTGGCGTTTTCCTTGGTGTTTATAACTGTGCTGTCTAGTTTGGGCTTTCGCTTTAGTCGCCAAGAGCGCGACGGCATTATGCATTTGTGGCGCTATGTTGGTTATTTGATGGGCATTGATGAAACCATTTTGGTGACATCAGAAGCTGAAGGTATGCGTTATTTATATGCTGTATTGATGTCTCAGCCAATACCTGATGAAGATACTAAAGCCTTGGCGTTGGCCTTAATGAATGAGCCTTATGAGCAATATGGTCAGCAGGGTTGGCAAAGCTGGTTAGCAGAGGCACACGTGCGCGCTCACAATGGGGTTTCACGCCTTTTTTTAGGTACGAAAAGTTATCAGCGCTTAGGTTTGCCTGAAAGCCGATACTGGTCGTGGTTTCCATTAACATTAATTCCACCAATCTTGGCGGCGGAAGGAGCGCGCATATTGCTACCGAAAGGGACTGATTGGTTTGCCCGGTTAGGTGGGCGGACGCAACAGGAAATGTTGAAAAAACGACTGCAGAAAAAACCGGCACAATATAAGCCAGTGGAAGCAGTCGCCCACCCTAAGGCTACTAAAGCCAAGACAGGGTGAGCGGAAGCAAGTCAGTCTAGATTAGGACTTTGGCTTGGTTTTAGGCAGCAGTGCCTTGGCTTGGTCAGCCAAATCATTCATGCCTAGGGCTTGATAGTGTTTAATCATGAGCTTGAGTGCTTCTGGCACAGCAGTGCTTTCAGAATAGTTTTCTACAACCCAACGTGCTCGGTTTAGTGCAGCAACGTTCGCGCCACGTGTTTCGTAATAACGCGCCACATGCAATTCGGCTTCAGCTAACTGATTTCGTAAGTAGATCATGCGCTGGCGTGCATCAGGCGCATAAGGGCTTGCGGGGTAACGTGTAAGCAGCTGACCAAAATCATCAAATGCCACTTTGGCTTGACCCATATCACGATGCGCTAAATTAATTGGCATGCGCTTAAGTAGTGTGTCTTGGTCAATGTTGTAGTTAGCAAGCCCGCGTAAGTAAAGCACGTAGTCAATTCGATCAGAGGTGGGGTGCAATCGAATATAACGATCTGCAGCGGCGATAGCGGCTAGGTAGTCAGCTTGTTTGTACTTACCATAAATCACTTCAAGCTGTGCCTGCTCAGTGAAAACACCAACTGGGTATTGAGCTTCAAGCGCTTCAAATGCATTGACTGCGACATTAAAGTTGCCTGCTTTGAGCGCCTCATTAGCCTCTTGATAATAATCAGCCTCGGACTTAATTGCCGAAGGCTTGTTAGCGCAGGCCGCTAAAAGCAGTGGTAGAGCAACAATAACAACAACACGTGACAACGACTTTTTCATGACGAGATCCAGAAGTGAGCACCAACTTCGATGCAGGGTTACAATAGCGCTATTAAACACTAGCTTGTCGAGTCCGCCAAACCATGTCTGAAGCCATTTCGTTAAACGCTGTCGTTCGGGAAGATCTCGCTGGCTGTCGATTAGATCAAGCAGCAGCCCAATTATTCCCAGACTTTTCGCGTGAACGCTTAAAACAATGGATTCAAGATGGCACGTTAACGCTTAACGGCGCTCAGGCCAAACCGAAAGACAAAGTATTAGGAGGTGAGGCTATTGCGGTCGCTGTGGAAGTACAAGCAGAAACGCATGCCGAACCAGAAAACATCGCACTTGATATTATTCATGAAGATGACGACCTATTAATTGTTAATAAGCCGGTTGGCCTTGTAGTACATCCCGGAGCTGGTAACAGCGCAGGCACATTAGTGAACGCCCTGTTATTTCACCGCCCAGAACAAGCACAGTTGCCGCGTGCCGGCATTGTGCATCGTCTGGATAAAGACACCTCGGGTTTGATGGTGGTGGCTAAAGCCTTGCCAGCCCATGCAGATTTGGTGGATCAGCTCGCTGATAAACGAGTTTACCGTGAGTATGAAGCAGTGGTTTACGGCACCATGACTGCTGGCGGTACGGTGGATGCGCCAATTGATCGCCATCGTCATGATCGTGTTCGTATGGCTGTGGTGATTACTGGTCGTCCGGCGGTATCACATTACCGGGTGTTAAAGCGTTTTCCTCATCACACACATGTGCGGGTGCAACTAGAAACTGGGCGTACGCACCAAATTCGTGTGCATATGGCACATATCGGTCATCCCTTGGTCGGCGATCCGGTATACGCCCGCCTACGTTTTCCTAAAGGCGCTAGTGAGCAATTGACGGAAACGTTAAAGCTATTTCAACGCCAAGCCCTACATGCACGTCGCTTAGGTTTGGTGCATCCCACCAGTGGTGAGCAGTGTTTGTGGGAAGCAGAACTGCCGGCAGACATGCAGGCGTTATTGCAGGCTCTGCAAACGGATCAAGAGCATGTTGGCTAAAGACTCAGTGATTTTTCCTGACTGGCCTGCGCCGGTCAGTGTTCATGCCTTGGTGACTACGCGCCAAGGTGGCGTCAGTGTTGCGCCGTTTAATAGCCTAAACCTGGGTGATCATGTGGATGACGAGCCGACGGCGGTTCGTAGCAATCGTGAACGTGTGCAGCAACTTGCCCAGAGCCTATCGCCAAGCACCCCGCTAAAGCCTGCTGTTTGGTTGCGGCAAGTGCATGGGGTAGTCGTATTTGATGCTGGCCAAAATGATCTGTCTGAACAGTCCATCCCTGAAGCTGACGCCGCCACGACGGCACAGTTCGGTCAGCCAGTGACGGTCATGACTGCAGATTGTTTGCCTGTTTTTTTTACCAATCGTCAGGGTAATCAAGTAGCTGTGGCTCATGCCGGTTGGCGCGGCTTGTGTGATGGTGTTTTGGAAGCAACCGTGGCATGTTTCGCGCCGTCAGATGAGTTGATGGCGTGGCTGGGGCCGGCTATTGGTCCATCTGCTTTTGAGGTGGGCGAGGATGTGCGTGCTGCTTTTGTGGCGGTTGATGCCTCAGCGGTTACAGCGTTTAACGCTATCGCGGCTAAGCCCGGTCATTATTTGGCAGACATCTATGCCTTGGCTAGATTGCGTCTAAACAATGTCGGCGTCACTGCAGTGTATGGCGGTAATGCCTGCACAGTGACGCAGTCCGATGAATTTTTCTCCTTTCGCCGAGATGGGCGAACAGGACGTATGGTCAGCCTGATTTGGTTGGCTGCGGAGTAAGTATTAATGGTAAGTGTGGTAGTAGTTTTCCATAGTGGTTATGGCCACACCGAACAAGTTGCCGAACACGTTCATAAAGGGCTGCTGTCGGTGGCCGGTGTGCAGGCCAGTCTGATGCCAGTGGCAGATATTAACTGGGATATCTTGGCTAAAGCAGATGCTATTGTGTTTGGCGCGCCTACCTATATGGGTAGTGTGCCCGCTCAGTTTAAGCAGTTCATGGATGACAGTTCCAAGGTCTGGTTCAGCATGGGTTGGTTAGACAAGCTCGCAGCGGGTTTTACCAATTCCGGCGCCTTAAGTGGTGACAAACAAGTTGCCTTGCAGCAGCTGCAAACTTTTGCCTGTCAGCATGGCATGGTGTGGCTAAGCTTCCCTGATCAGCCAAGTGGCTTAGGGCCAAACGATACCAATCGTCTAGGTTCAAATACTGGCCTAATGACACAGTCAGACAATGACACGCCCGAAATGACGCCACCTGCTGGTGACCGCCGAACCGCTGAGCATTTTGGCGCGCATATTGGCCAGCGAGCACTACGCTGGCGCCGAGGTCTTTTGTAGCTGTTTTGTTTAGCCACTTGAAATAAGGTGTGTTGACCCAAACTGTATTAGGTATGAGCCCGCGATAGAGGGCCAGCTTATTCACAGGAGGACTAACATGCGTTTAGATCGTCTAACGGCAAAACTTCAACATGCACTGGCAGATGCTCAGTCGCTGGCATTAGGTCGCGACCACAGTAATTTAGATAGCCTGCACTTGCTGTCGGCACTGCTTGCACCTGCCGACAATTCGCTACGCCCATTATTAACGCAAGCTGGGGTTAACTTGAATGGTCTTACCACTGCGCTTGATAAGGCCTTAGACCAGCTGCCGCGTTTAAGTAAAGCCACCGGTGACATCAGCCCTAATCCAGACTTTGTTCGTGTGCTGAATTTAGCCGATAAGTTAGCGCAACAGCGTAAAGATGGTTTTATTGCCAGTGAGCTAGTGCTGTTGGCCATGTTTGATGCTGATGTACCTGCTGGGCGTCTGCTGAAGCAGCACGGCGGCGATCGTGCTCGCATCGAGCAGGCGATTAATCAATTGCGAAATGGTGACTCTGTGGCCTCGGCGGATGCTGAAGACCAGCGTCAAGCCTTGTCCCGTTACACCATCGATCTCACCGAGCGTGCCGCTAGCGGTAAATTGGACCCAGTGATTGGTCGTGATGACGAGATTCGTCGCACCTTGCAGGTGTTGTCACGTCGTACCAAAAATAACCCGGTGTTAATTGGTGAGCCCGGTGTCGGTAAAACGGCAATTGTTGAAGGTTTGGCTCAGCGCATTGTGAATGGTGAAGTGCCAGAAAGCCTAAAGTCGAAAAAAGTACTGTCGCTGGATATGGGCGCATTGATTGCCGGTGCGAAATTCCGTGGTGAGTTTGAAGAGCGCTTAAAAGCTGTGCTTAAAGATTTGGCAAAACTCGAAGGCCAAGTGATTTTGTTTATTGACGAAATCCACACCATGGTGGGTGCCGGTAAGGCCGATGGTGCGATGGATGCCGGCAATATGCTGAAGCCAGCCTTGGCGCGTGGTGATCTGCACTGCGTTGGCGCCACCACCTTGGATGAGTACCGTCAGTATATTGAGAAAGATGCCGCACTCGAGCGTCGTTTCCAAAAAGTGTTGGTTGATGAGCCCAGCGTTGAAGATACCGTGGCCATTTTGCGTGGTTTAAAAGAGCGTTATGAGCTGCATCATGGTGTTGATATTACCGATCCGGCCATTATTGCGGCGGCCAAGTTGTCGCATCGCTATATCACTGACCGTAAGTTGCCAGACAAAGCCATCGATTTAATTGACGAGGCTGCAGCACGTATTCGTCTAGAGATGGACTCCAAACCAGAAGTCATGGACAAGCTCGATCGTCGCCTGATCCAGTTAAAAATGGAGCGCGAGGCGCTTAAGCAGGAAGACGATGCGGCGTCACAAAAGCGTTTGGAAAAGTTAAATGAGGACATCACTCGGCTTGAAAAAGAATATGCCGATTTTGATGAAACTTGGCGCTCGGAGAAAAGCTCGGTAGCGGGTGCGCAGCATATCAAGGAGCAGTTAGAGCAAGCTCGCATTGATTTTGAGGCAGCGCGTCGCAGTGGTGACTTAGAGCGTATGTCGAAATTGCAGTATGGCGAGATTCCTGCCCTAGAAGCTCAGCTGGCCAAGAGTCAGTCGCAACCAGAGTCACCAGCGACCATGACCTTATTACGTAGCCGAGTAACTGAGGCCGAAATTGCAGAGGTGGTATCGCGTACTACCGGCATTCCTGTCGCCAAAATGTTAGAAGGTGAGCGTGAGAAGTTATTACGCATGGAAGATGACTTAGCGCGCCGGGTTGTTGGTCAGCGCGAAGCGGTGACGGCCGTGTCTCATGCCGTGCGTCGTTCGCGTGCTGGTTTAACAGATCCCTCACGTCCGAATGGCTCGTTCTTGTTTTTAGGTCCAACTGGTGTAGGCAAAACCGAGCTGTGCAAAGCACTGGCCAACTTCTTGTTTGACAGTGATGACGCCATGATACGCATCGATATGTCGGAGTTTATGGAGAAGCACTCTGTTTCACGTTTAGTTGGAGCACCGCCGGGCTATGTCGGTTATGAAGAGGGCGGCACCTTAACTGAAGCCGTACGACGTCGGCCATATTCCGTGGTCTTGCTTGATGAAATCGAAAAAGCCCATGCCGATGTATTTAATATTTTGCTGCAGGTGTTAGAGGATGGTCGCTTAACCGATGGCCAGGGGCGGACAGTTGATTTCCGCAATACCTTAATTGTGATGACCTCTAATTTGGGCGCGGACTTAATTCAGTCGCTGACCATTGATGGTCGAGCTGATGAAGTCAGGGCAGCAGTGATGGCGGTGGTGGGCGCGCACTTTCGGCCAGAGTTCATTAACCGCATTGATGAAACGGTGGTGTTTGAGCCTTTGGCAGCCGAGCAGATCCGCGCGATTGCCGACATTCAATTGGATAGGCTGCGTCAGCGCTTGTTAGACCGAGACCTAAAACTTTTGGTGAGCGATAGCGCCATGGCACAACTGGCAAGTCTAGGTTTTGATCCGCTGTTTGGTGCACGACCTTTAAAGCGTGTGATTCAGCAGCGCTTGGAAAACCCGCTGGCGGATCATTTGCTGCGGGGTGATTTTGTCGCGGGTGACACCATTCAGGTCACTGAAGAACACGGTCAGTTTGCGTTTAATAAAGCTAGGCTGCACTAATGTTTGCCTAAAACGCTTGACATGGAGGCGATGTGCATAAAAAATCGCCTCCTTCATGCTGGGCGCCGGCAAACTAACCACCCTTAGTGACTCGGCGCCAGGGGATTATCCCCCTGTATCAGGTCATGCTAAGCGCATGATTGTTCGCCCGCTCGTGATGCTCGCTTGCACCCGCAAGCGCTAATCACCACCTTGATCCCAAGGTATTTGAGCCCGCGCATCTGCCCACATGATGTATTTGATCGTGCTAGAATCTGGCCCCGTTGTGGCTTGGTTCTGGCTTGGCCATTCCTAAAATAAGGGTGAATTGTGGAACACTTATCTGGCGGTGAAATGCTTATCCGCGCCCTCGCAGACGAAGGCGTTGAGTTTTTATTTGGTTATCCTGGCGGTGCTGTACTGCACATTTACGACGCCATTTTTCAGCAAGACAAAGTTCAGCATATTCTGGTGCGCCATGAACAGGCCGCTGGGCATGCGGCTGATGGTTATGCGCGTGCTACCGGTAAAGTCGGTTGTGTGCTGGTGACTTCAGGTCCCGGCGCAACAAACACAGTGACGCCAATTGCTACTGCTTACATGGACTCGATTCCCATGGTGGTTATTTCGGGTCAAGTCCCGTCTAACCTAATTGGTGAAGATGCTTTCCAAGAAACTGACATGGTGGGCGTCAGCCGTCCTATTGTTAAGCACAGCTTTCAAGTGCGTCATGCCAGTGAAATCCCGGGCATTGTGAAGAAGGCGTTTTATATTGCTGCTAGCGGACGTCCGGGCCCGGTAGTGATTGACGTGCCTAAAGACTGCACGAATCCTAATGAAAAATTCCCGTATGAATATCCAGCTAAAGTTAAGCTGCGTTCATACACGCCACCGGTACGCGGTCATGCAGGTCAAATTAAGAAGGCCGTAGATGAGTTGCTGGCCGCCAAGCGTCCGGTTATTTATGCCGGTGGTGGTGTGGTGCAAGGCAATGCTGCGCATCTATTAACTGACTTGGTGCGTACCTTAGGTTGCCCATGCACCAATACCTTGATGGGATTGGGTGCATTCCCTGGCTCAGATCCACAATTTATCGGCATGTTGGGTATGCACGGTACTTACGAAGCCAACATGACCATGCATCACAGTGATGTGATTTTGGCGGTTGGTGCACGTTTTGATGACCGTGTTACTAACAGCGTTAAGAAGTTCTGTCCGAACGCCAAAATTATCCATATTGATATCGATCCTGCGGCGATCTCTAAAACCGTGATTGTTGATATTCCAATTGTCGGTTCAGTGGAGTCCGTGTTGACTGAAATGCTGGCCTTAGTTAAAGCCAGTGATGCAGCTAAACCGGATGCTGACGCGCTGAAAATTTGGTGGGATCAAATCAACCAGTGGCGCACGCGTCATGGTCTGCGTTATGACGCGCCAGCACCAGGTCAGATGAAGCCTCAGCAAGTAGTTGAGATGCTTTATAAAGTGACCAACGGTGAGGCCTATGTGACTTCCGATGTGGGTCAGCACCAGATGTTTGCTGCCTTGTATTACAAGTACGACAGACCACGTCAATGGATTAACTCAGGTGGCTTGGGCACCATGGGCTTTGGCTTGCCTGCGGCCATGGGTGTGAAGTTTGCTTACCCTGATGCGCAAGTGGTTTGTGTCACTGGTGAAGCATCTATCCAGATGAATATTCAAGAGCTTTCAACCTGCTTGCAATATGGCTTGCCGGTCAAGATTGTGAATATTAACAACCAGTCATTGGGTATGGTTAAGCAGTGGCAAGACATGCAGTACGAAGGCCGTCACTCCAATTCGTATATGGGGTCATTGCCTGACTTCGTTAAATTGGTCGAAGCCTACGGCCATGTCGGCATGAAAATCACCGATCCAGCACAGCTTGAATCAAAAATGCGTGAAGCAATGGCGATGACAGACAAGTTGGTGTTTTTAGATATTTATGTGGATCCAAGTGAGCACGTTTACCCCATGCAAATTAAAGATGGGTCGATGCGTGACATGTTGCTAAGCAAGACGGAGCGTACCTGATCATGCGTCATATTATTTCAGTTCTGCTGGAAAACGAACCGGGCGCGTTGTCGCGTGTGGTCGGTTTATTTTCTCAGCGCAATTACAATATCGAAACGCTGACTGTTGCTCCCACCGATGATGAGACGTTGTCGCGTATTACGCTGACGACATCGGGTGATGAGCACAAGATTGAGCAGATCACTAAGCAGCTTAATAAGTTGATTGAAGTGGTCAAAGTAGTGGATTTGAGCGAAGGCCAACATATTGAGCGCGAGCTGATGTTGGTTAAGGTCAAGGCGGTGGGTGCCGCGCGTGATGAGATCAAGCGCACGGCAGATATTTTCCGTGGTCACATTGTTGATGTGACACCGAATGTCTACACCATTCAGGTGACAGGCCCGAGTGATAAACTCGACGCTTTCATCGAAGCGCTGTCTGAAACAGCGATTCTCGAAGTAGTTCGTACCGGCGTGTCGGGTATCGCACGCGGTGACAAAGTTCTCAGCATTTAACCGAGGAAGTATTCCATGCAAGTGTATTACGACAAAGACGCCGACCTTTCCATCATTCGCGGCATGAAAGTAGCCATTATAGGTTACGGCTCACAAGGCCACGCTCACGCACAAAACCTGACTGACTCTGGTGTTGATGTCACTGTAGGTCTGCGTAAAAACGGTGCTTCTTGGGGCAAAGTAGAAGTGGCTGGCATTAAAGTAGCTGAAGTGGATGCGGCGGTTAAAGGCGCTGATCTGGTCATGATTTTGCTGCCAGATGAAAACATTCCTGAAGTGTATGCCAACAACGTAGCGCCACACATCAAGCAAGGTGCAACCTTGGCGTTTGCGCACGGTTTTAACGTGCACTACAACCAAGTTATTCCACGTGCTGACCTCGACGTCATTATGGTTGCTCCTAAGGGCCCAGGCCACACCGTGCGCTCTGAGTACCTGAAAGGTGGTGGTGTGCCATCATTGATCGCGCTGTATCAAGACAAGTCTGGTAATGCTAAGCAAATCGCTTTGTCATACGCCGCAGCCAACGGTGGCACCAAAGGTGGTGTTATCGAGACTAACTTCCGCGAAGAAACTGAAACGGACCTGTTTGGTGAGCAAGCAGTTCTCTGTGGTGGTGCGGTTGAACTTGTTAAAATGGGCTTCGAGACATTAACAGAAGCAGGCTATGCACCAGAAATGGCCTACTTTGAGTGTCTGCACGAGCTGAAGCTGATTGTTGACCTGATGTACGAAGGCGGCATTGCCACCATGAACTACTCGATCTCTAACAATGCTGAGTACGGTGAGTATGTCACTGGCCCAGAAGTGATCAACGAGCAGTCACGTGAAGCGATGCGTAATGCCCTGAAGCGTATTCAAACCGGTGAGTACGCCAAGATGTTCATCTTGGAAGGTAAAACTAACTACCCATCCATGACAGCGCGTCGTCGTTTAGATGCGGCTCACCCAATCGAAGTGGTTGGTGGCCAATTGCGTTCGATGATGCCTTGGATTCACAAAAACAAGCTGGTTGACCAAAGCAAGAACTAAGTTTGGTTAGCAGTTGATCGAAAAAGCGCGGCTATTGCCGCGCTTTTTTGTTTTAGTTCATCATTATCGGGTAATGTAATTTAGTTAAGATTGCCTATTTAGGGTTACAGGAGTATACGCATGTCGCAACAACCAAACGAACACGACGATCACAGTGGTTTAACGTTTGAAGTCGTCGAAGAAGAACATCACGAAAGTGGGGTAAAAACGCGACATAAGGGCATTTATTTGCTGCCTAACTTATTTACCACTGCGGCATTGTTTTCCGGCTTCTACGCCATTATTTCCGCGATGGGCGGGCGTTATGAGTCAGCCGCTATTGCCATTTTTGTCGCGGCGCTCTTTGATGGCATGGATGGCCGTATTGCGCGCATGACCAATACACAGAGTGCATTTGGTGCTGAGTACGACTCGCTATCCGATATGGTTTCATTTGGCGTAGCACCGGCCTTGGTGGCCTTTACATGGGCACTTGGCCCCTTGGGTAAGCTGGGTTGGATCTGTGCATTTATCTATACCGTTGCTGCCGCGTTTCGATTGGCGCGTTTTAATGTGCAAATTGATGTTGTCGATAAGCGCTACTTTATTGGTTTGGCCAGTCCATTGGCGGCTTGTATTGTGGCGGCCTTTGTCTGGGTCGGTGTTGATAATAAGTTAATGCGCGACTATGCCGAGTGGATCCCAGCGTTGACAGCAGCCTTGGTTGTGATGAGCGGTTTCTTGATGGTGAGTAATGTGCGCTACTACAGCTTTAAAGAATTAGACCGTAGTCGAGTGCCTTTTGTAGTGATGCTGCCTATTGTTTTGGTGTTCGGCATCGTCATGTATAACTTACCAATTGGTATTTTAGCTGTGTCATTACTCTATGCATTTGCAGGGCCAGTTTCTGCATTGGGTCAGCGTTTGCGTGGTAAGAAAGCGTAATTCGTACAAACAGTGATCGTTCTGTACAAAAACGAATCGATCGGCATGTTTTTTGTTGATTTTGTTGGCTTGGGTGTTGACGTGAGTTTAGCGGTGTCTATAATGCGCCCTCACTGACGCGGGGCGTGAGTGGCGTTAAAGAAAAAGTTCTTAT
>JAUXVU010000025.1 GCA_030680295.1 Moraxellaceae bacterium | reverse complement strand
GCAGTGGCAACTCGCCTGTCGGTGCAGACTGGTTCGAACTCACCAATACTGGAACTTCAACTCTGGACATTACTGGCTGGAAAGTGGACGATAGCTCTAATTCATTCGCTTCTGCATTAGCCTTAAATGGTATTAGCAGTATTGCTGCAGGCCAATCAGTGGTTTTCATCGAAGGTAGCGCCACCACTGCCAATAGCTTTATCAGCAATTGGTTTGGTGCTAGCGCCCCAGCGAATTTTGCAATTGGCTACTATAGCGGCTCTGGCATAGGTCTGAGTGCAAACGCTGATGCTGTCAATATTTACAATGGCAGCGGTGCTCTACAGGCCAATGTTAGCTTCGGTGCATCGGACATCACTTCTCCCTACCAAACTTTCGACAATGCTGCAGGACTGAACAACACTTTGATCTCACAACTTAGTATCACTGGCACTAACGGTGCGTTTGTAGCTTCAGGTAGTGGCTATGAAATTGGTTCTCCTGGTTTAGTTGCCGCTGTGCCGGAACCAAAAACTTATGCGCTATTCTTGACTGGACTAGCATTGCTAGGCTTTGCTAGTCGCAAGCGCCTAGGTTAAAGGAGTAAACCATCATGAAACTCAAACATATCATCATTGCCATCGCGGCAGCAAGCTCTGCTCAGGCATACGCAGCAAATTCAATTAACTTGGGCAGCTACGCTGTTTCCGGCATCTACTCACTCGATATTCTGAACGCCTCCAGCGGTGGAATTTCAGGTTTAGAGGCATCAGCGGTTACTTATGCCCGAGATCGCGGCACACTCTTCTTCGTCGGCGACGAAGGCACTGGCGTGATTGAGACTTCGCTCACCGGTCAAACTATAGGCTATATGAACTTTGATTGGTCTGGCACTGGCAGTACCAAACACGATACCGAAGGTCTGACATATCTTGGAGGCGGAGTACTTGTTTCCGGGGAGGAGCGATTACAGGATGCCTATCGCTTTAACTACACTGCTGGTGGCACTGTTAACCTAGTCAACAGTTTTGTATCCATGAGCAATACAGCCGTTGGCAACAA
>JAUXVU010000024.1 GCA_030680295.1 Moraxellaceae bacterium | reverse complement strand
TGACTGCATTTACGGAATCGTCCGAGCCTTGGTCAATCACCTTCAATGTATCATTTGCACCAATCAGCGATAAAGTAAGCTGCAACCCACCTGTGCCAAAACCACGACCCATTGGCATTTCGCGTGATGAATACGGCACTTGATAGCCAGGAATGCTGATTGCCTTGAGTATAGCGCGACGCACCTCTTTTTTAGCGTGCTCGTCTAAAAAACCAAAATTGTAGCCAGCGCTCATTATTGAACTCCTTCATTTACATCTTGCTGTTTAACTGACTCATGTTTTTGCTGCGTGGTGCGCAGGCGATCCATATCAGATTGAAATGTCACGTAATGCGGCATTTTGTAGTGGCTGGCAAAGCCCATGGAATCCACGCCGTCGATATGTAGTAATACAAATTCAGGATCTTCTGAAGGATTGCTCGGACCATCGCGCATGCCTTTTTGCAAGGCGCGGTCAAGAATCGCCATCGCAATCGCCTTCACTTCGTTATGGCCAAAACAGGCGCCGTAGCCCAAAGTAAACGTTGGCGCGCCTTTGGAGTCGTCGTCTTCATACATGGCGACGACTTCGCACTCAGTCATCAGCACTTCACCTACTTCTACTGGTTCGCCAGTAATTGGATGCGGCAACATCACAGGCAAATAGCCCACGCGCAGTTCAGCCACGGTAGGATGCACATCGCCATAACCGCGCATATTGGAATATGCCAACGCTAAAATTGAGCCTGTTTCTGCCCGCGCCATGGTGGCGAGTGCCGCTGAGCGCGGCACAGGAAAAATAAGCGGCTCACGCGTGATGTCAAATGGGGTTTCTGTGTGATGTTCTACAGGCGGCAACAAGCCCTCGGCACGTAACGCCTCAACCACTTTAGGAAACGTATCGGGCAAGTTTGGCTCTGGCGTTTCTGCTAGAAACTCACGCGCCACTGCACGAAAATTTTCAGGTGATTCATTTGCTAAATCCAAGCGCATCAGCCTTAACGCATAATCGTAGGTTGGGCCTAACATTTGCCCGCCAGGAATATCCTTGAATGCGGACGAAATGCGCCGAATCAAACGCATACGGCTAGTATCCTGCGTACTCGTTTCCAGCAATCTCGGTTTGGTAGAACGATACGCCCGTAGCGCAAAAGCAGCTTCCAGCGTATCACCCTGCGCTTGCTTAATAGCGAGCGCCGCCAGCTGCGGATGATACAGCCCGCCTTCTGAAACGATACGCGAAGTCAGTAGGCGCAATTGGTTCTCAATGGCCTGTGTGGTGAGCGGTGTGCCGTGTTCACCTTCCGCAGTACGTAGCGCCTCTAATACTTCTTCCGCGCCTTGAATGGCCTGACCACCGCCTTTAATGGCTACATATCCCATTATTTAATCTCCTCAATTCGTGTGGTTCGCGGCAACGCCATTACTTGATGCTCGGCTACCAGCAAAAAATCCACGCCGAGTGGAAACGCGCTGTTCCAGTTTTGGTGCGCCGCAATCCATGCCGGGTGCAGTCCATTAACCGCCACTTCACATGCCCCGTCAACGCCAGGGCCTGTCAGCTTCAAACGATGACCGCTACCAATCGCCTGTATTTTCAATAGGATGGTGGCCCCCATATCCGGGGATTCCAGCGTGCCTAAAGATGGCGTAAATGCTGGTGCAGCTTCACCGTGAGTGAGGACAAAACGCGCCTGTTCTGCTGCAACTGTAGCAACCTCCAGCCTTGCCATATCGTGCTCAGACAACATGCCATCAAAGTCAGCCAAGGTGGTTGCGCCGTCCAGCAAAGTTGCGAGCGTGAGTAGCAAGGCCCCGCTTTCTAAAGTTTCGCCTTCTAAAATTTCAATGGCACCAGGACGTGCAAAAGCATTCATGATTTTTCTGAATGCACGCTGTTGGGTATCCGCCTGCCAGATGCTGGGTAGTGTGGGTTGCAATGCCGTGTTCAAATGATTATTCATCACCATCCTCCTCATCAGTAGTGCCGAGTAGCGCAAAATCCACACGCGTACGCGCCAGCATTTTTTTACGGGTGACGCTTTGTTGCGCCAATAACGCTGCACCACGGTTTAACAGCGGTGCCACGACTTCACTGCCCGACAGATTAGCTGCCAGCGCCGCGTCTATCACAGCAACAGCACGCGCAAATGTGGCGCTATCGTGCATCACTTGCGCCGCACCTTCATGCTGGGTGCCATCGGTGCTAATGATTATCACGCGCGCTGAAGCCAGCGGAATCACACCCGGGTAATAAGCCTCGATAAGCGCACTATCTCGAAGTTGCAACAAAGCCAGCCCAGCCTGTGGCAAAGTCACATCTTCAACCCGATGCTGGCTGGCAAGCGTTGCCGCAACGGCTATCACCTCTGCCGCTGGCACGGCCATCAACTGGCGCGGCCATTGTGAGCGCTGGCTGGTTTTGTTTAATGTTTGATTCATGGATTTATCCTGTATGTCTTTTTGTAAGTTCACTTTTTTATATAGATGTCTAGATGTTTTTGCATCCGTTATTGCCCTATTGAGTTACTTGTTATTTAATCACTGGCCATTTAAATGAGCTTGGCGCGCAGGCGTGCCGAGAACTGATCCAGCAGAAACACCACGATAAAAATAGCAATCAAAATAGTCGCCACATGGTCGTACTGAAACATATCAAAACGCCCTTTTAACTCTTGCCCAATACCGCCCGCGCCTACCAAACCAATCACCGTTGCCATACGCACGTTGCGGTCAAGAATGTATAGCGTATAAGCAATGTATTGCGGCACCACTTGCGGCATGACGCCATACCACAACGTTTTAACCTTGCCTGCACCAATGGCCTCAAGCGCTTCTTGCGGTTTTTTGTCGGCATTTTCAATGTCTTCAGCGTAAAATTTGCCTAAAAACCCTGCCGCATGCAACCCAAGGGCTAGCACACCCGCAATTGGGCCAAAGCCATAGGCCAGCACCAAAAACAAGGCCACAATCAGCTCTGGCATTGAGCGCAATAAACTAATGGTGCCGCGTGCCAGCGTGTAGGTGAATTTGTTGTAGCTGTAGTTGCGTGCGGCATACCAAGCTAGCGGAATAGAAAGTACAACAGAGAATAAAGTCCCCCAAATGGCAATTTCAATGGTTTCCAGCATT
>JAUXVU010000012.1 GCA_030680295.1 Moraxellaceae bacterium | reverse complement strand
GCAAAATCCACGCCTTTGGGACGTTGACCTAAGCCCGCACAGTCCTGTTCAGCCGCATTCATAGCGAATAATCAGGCGATTGACCCACCATCGGACTTGCGTTCTGTCTGAAAACATGGTTTTTCGACAGTCTCGTTAGCTGGCTTCGTGCAAAATCGCAGTCTAAAAATTAGGTGGTTGACATTTGGTGCGCCGCGCTATAAAATATAGCCGTGATAAAAACATTCAAAGACGATGAAGCCCAGAAAATTTATCAGCGTCAACGCTCACGTAAATTACCAGCCGATATTCAGCAAGTTGCTTTGCGAAAGTTACGCATGATAAACAACTCCGTTTCGATTAATGATTTGCGAGTTCTCCCCGCTAATCATCTTGAAAAATTAAGCGGAAATCGAGTAGGTCAATGGAGCATTCGAATAAATGACCAATGGCGTGTATGCTTTCGGTGGGAAGGCAGTGACGCTTATGATGTTGAAATTGCGGATTATCACTAGATTGGTAGGTAAGAATGTCTAATAAATTAAATCCCGTTCATCCTGGTGAAGTTTTACTGGAAGAATTTTTGAAGCCAATGAATTTAAGTCAAAATCGGCTTGCGATTGATATTGGCGTAGATGCACGGCGTATCAATGAAATCGTTCTTGGTGGTCGTAGTGTGACCGCTGATACAGCTTTACGTTTATCTCGTTATTTTGGTGTTTCCCCGCAATTCTGGCTTGGTTTGCAGGCAGAATACGATTTAGATATCACATCGGATTCACTTGGAAATCGTCTTGACCGTGAAGTAAGACCTCGTGCTGTTGCGGCTTAATCCGTTCTTCAAAGCAAAGGTTCTGGTAAGGCAAAACGCCAGCTAACAAAGCGTGCATTGGACTCTGGGGAGTCTGCGCGGTTTACAAGCATTTTTCTGGCTTCTAGTTTTTTTGCTCCCAAGCCGAATCTCAGCCCACCCACACACCACTAACGCGAGCCGTTGAAACTGTCGAAAAAGTGGGGGAATAACTAGCACAAAGCTACAGGGTTCTATAAGATAGAGGAACCTATGGCAAAATTCAAACCATGCAATGAAGATCAATTGGTCATGCTCCCGATTTCCCTGCAGGACCAACTTGTCCCGGGTACGCTGGAGCACACTATCAGCCAATTGGTCGAGAAGCATATCGATCTGTCGGTCTTTGATGCGCGCTACAACAACGACGAAACCGGCGCAACCGCCATTCATCCCAAAATCCTACTCAAGATCATTTTGCTTGCCTACACCAGGGGGATGATCAGTTCCCGACAGATCGAACGGGCTTGCCAGGAAAACATCATTTTCATTGCCCTCTCCTATGGCTATGCCCCTGATCACAGCACCATTGCTCAATTTATCGCCTCCATGCAAACCGAGATCCAGACTCTCTTCAGCAACGTCCTGCTCGTGTGCGAAGAACTGGGTCTGCTCGACGGCACTCACTTCAGCCTCGATGGCGTGAAACTCTCCGCCAATGTCTCCAAAGAATGGAGCGGCACGTTCGACGAACTCAAACACAAACGCGATAAGCTGCAGGAAAAATTACAGCGTGTGATTGCAGAACATGCACAGGCGGACAAGCAGCCCGAGGTGGAAGTGGAACGGCAGAAGAAACGCGAACGGCGCTTCCAGTTGCAGGTGAAACGATTGAACCAGTTCCTACAGGAGCAGGAGCCCAAGCGCGGCAGCGATGGCAAAGAGATCCAAAGCAATGTCATCGACAATGAATCGGTGAAGATGCCCTCCTCTCACGGCGTCATCCAGGGGTACAACGCCCAAGCCCTGGTCGATGCCAAGCATCAGGTCATTCTGGCCGCCGAGGCGTTCAGCAGCCAGGATCACGAAAATCTCGCTCCCATGCTGGAGGGTGCGAAAAAGAATCTTGCCGCGATCGGCAAAGATGAAACCTATTTTCAGGGAAAACAACTCACCGCGGACAGCAACTATCATTCTTTTAATAGCCTGACTTTGTGCCAGAATGAAAAGATCGATGCTTATATCCCCGACATCCAATTCCGAAAACGCGATTCGCGCTTTGCCGATCAACAACGCTTCAAGGATGGCATCCACGGTAAGCAGCAACCAGCTGCGAAGCCAAGCCTCTTCACTTCATCTGACTTCTCTTTTGATCCAACCAAACAGGTTTATCTCTGCCCGCAAGGTAAAGAACTGACCTGTCATGCCCGCAATCAGACCAACCGTTATCGAACCTATGATGTTTATCGTGCCCGCGTGCAAGACTGCGCCGCCTGCTCGGTGAAGGCGCGCTGTTTGAGCAAGCCAACCACATCGCGCAGGTATCTTTCCGTCCAAGTGGATACGCAGCAACCCAACCTGATCGATGAGATGAAGGCAAAGATCGATACCGAACAGGGAAAGCAGATCTACGCCAGACGGCTGGGCATTGTCGAGCCGGTATTTGCCAACATCTGTCTGCAGAAGCGCATGAACCGCTTTACTTTATGCACCAAATTGAAGGTAGATGTACAATGGA
>JAUXVU010000009.1 GCA_030680295.1 Moraxellaceae bacterium | reverse complement strand
GCATTTGATAAGTAGTTTCAGACCACATACGATGTAAGTTGATGCGCGTATCACTAAATACCACTTTGCCGTGCTGTATGATTTCAATGCTGTTGCCAGCAACTACGTCACCAATGATGTGCGCCAAGCCGTTAAATTGTTTTGCGATTGCATCTGCATCATTTCCCGCCACTTGAATGACTGCGCCAAGCTCTTCGTTATACAAAGCACTGACTGCATCACCCTGTAGGCCACTTACATCCACAATCAAACCGCAATGTCCTGCAAATGCCATTTCAACTAAACTTGTAAATAGGCCGCCGTCTGAGCGGTCATGGTAAGCTAAAATCCTCCCCGCCTTATTCAACTGTTGAATAGTGTTGAAGAAATGTTTTAACTGGTTAGCATCGTCAAGATCAGGTGCTACATTGCCCACTGCACCATACACCTGCGCCAGACTAGAGCCACCCATGCGGTTTTTGCCTGCGCCTAAGTCTATTAAAATGAGCTTGCTTGGCACATCGATTTGCAATTGTGGTGTAAGGGTTTTACGCGCATCCGGGGTGGTTGCAAATGCCGTCACCACCAATGAAATAGGCGATGTCACAGCCTTACTTATCACTGTATTATTAGCACCGCTATCATTCCACACGGTTTTCATGCTCATTGAATCTTTACCCACTGGAATGCTAATTCCCAGTTGTGGGCAAAGCTCCATACCAACGGCTTTTACGGTGGCGTACATTGCCGCATCTTCACCCGCATGGCCTGCAGGTGCCATCCAATTGGCAGAAAGCTTCAACACACTTAAATCATCTATGAGGCAAGCAGCGATATTGGTAATCGCCTCACCAATCGCCATGCGGCCAGAAGCAGGCGCATTCACCAATGCTAACGGTGCTTTTTCACCAATAGCAAAGGCTTCACCTACATAGGTTTCGTAGCCCGCTAAGGTCACAGCAACATCTGCCACAGGCACTTGCCATGGGCCCACCATTTGCTCACGCGCGACTAACCCAGTCACAGAACGGTCACCAATCGTAAT
>JAUXVU010000008.1 GCA_030680295.1 Moraxellaceae bacterium | reverse complement strand
AATGCTGTCAATAACGTGCCGACTGAAGCGATGACCAAGTAGGCCGTTTGCAGGCGCAAGTGCCTGCTACCCACGGCCCCCAGCATACCTATCGCTAAGGTTGCCAGTGCTAGCGGAAGTAGCCAGTTTTCTATCAGGTTTGCCACTGGCCCAGCCTGTTCACCGTAAATCAAAGTGTAGATTCGCAGAATGCTGTAAGCTCCCACCTTGGTCATGATGGCAAAAAGCGCGGCCACTGGGGCGCTGGTGTGAGTGTAGGCGGAGGGCAGCCACAGATAAAGCGGCAGTAGCGCGGCTTTTAGTGCAAATACGCCAAACAGGAGTAGCCCGGCAGCGCTTACCAGCGCCATATTTTCTGGGGGAACAGACGCGACTTTAAGCGCCAGATCAGCCATATTGAGTGTGCCCAGTATCCCGTAAAGCGTGCCAACCGCAAACAGGAACAGGGTCGATCCTGCTAGGTTGATGACGACAAAATGTAGGCCAGCCTTGGTGCGTTGTCGGCCTCCGCCATGTAGGAGCAGTCCGTAGGAAGCCAACAGTAAAATTTCAAAGAATACAAACAGGTTGAACAAATCGCCGGTAAGAAACGCGCCATTCAGGCCGAACAGCTGTAGCTGGAATAAAACGTGAAAATGTCGTCCAGAAATGTCGGTGCCAAGTATCGCATAGATGAAGGCAAATATTGATAGTAGCGCAGTGGTGGTCAGCATCCAAGCTGCGAGGCGGTCGGCCACCAGTAGTATGCCATAAGGAGCAGGCCAGTTACCTAGGGCGTAGACAAGTATATCGTCTGTACTGATTGCTTTGATAATGAGGAACGCTACTCCAAGCTGAATAATCAAACTAGCAAGGCTCAGCAGACGTTTGATGGCAATGTCTTGTTCGCGCAGTAGAAGTAACAGGATGCCAGCCAAAAGCGGCACTAGAACAGGGGTAATGATCAGATGGTTCATGTTTCTTCCTTACCATCAACGTGGTCGTTGCCGAGGTCAGCGCGTGCTTTGAGCGCGAGTACGATGACGAATGCAGTCATCGCAAAGCTGATGACAATGGCGGTCAGAACCAGCGCTTGCGGAACTGGGTCAGCATAAGCCGAGCCTGAAGCAGTGATGATTGGTGGCTGGCCGATAACAAGACGACCCATGGAAAACAGGAATAGATTAACTGCGTATGAGAGAAAAGTCAGACCCAGCACGACCGAAAAAGTACGGTTGCGCAAGCTGAGATAAACCCCACAGGCTGTCAACACACCAATCATAATGGCGATTAGTGCTTCCATTTTTGTGATTCCTTCATGGCTTTTGATTGTCGTTTGGTTTGATGTAGCAGCCCGAGATTGATTAGAATCAGCAGCGTTGAGCCAACTACTACCAGATAGACGCCCAGATCAAAAGCCATCGCAGAAGCTAGTTCAAAGTCACCTATCATCGGCCAATGAATGTGGCTGAAGGTTGAGGTGAGGAATGGATGCCCGAATAGGAAGCTTCCAAATCCGGTCATGACGGCAATTAAAAGGCCAATAGCAATAAGCGGATGCATGTTCGCTGGCAGGCGGGTTTGCATCCAAGTCGCACCATTGGCAAGGTATTGCATGACCAGCGCCACCGCCGTAATCAGGCCTGCGATAAAACCACCGCCTGGTTGATTGTGGCCACGTAGCAGAATAAATGTTGCAACCAGGAGTGCCAGCGGCAGCAGCAGGCGGCTAAATGTAGACATGATAACCGGCTGAGCATCCCAATTCCATTTTCTGTTGTCTTTATCATGCTTTGTCCCAGTAAGCATCAGGCGGTCGAGCATGGCGTAAATACCAAGCCCGGCCAGTGCCAGTACGGTAATTTCGCCCAGCGTGTCGTAGCCGCGGAAATCCACTAGAATCACATTCACTACATTGCTGCCACCGCCCTCCGGCAGGCTTTTTTCCAGAAAATAACTGGCAATATTCTCATAAGGTCTAGTCAGCACAGCCCAGGTGAGTGCCGCCGCCCCGCTGCCCGCAAGGGCCGCCAGTATAAGGTCTTTGCTATGACGTAACAACCCTGGTTCAGCTGGGCTTTGCTGCGGTAAAAAGTAGAGGGCGAGTAGCAACAGCACGATAGTCACGATTTCAACCGAAAGTTGCGTCAATGCAAGGTCTGGGGCAGAAAACTTGATGAAAACAAGTGCTACTGCCAGCCCTACGGCGCCGAGCAGGATTAGTGCGGTCAGGCGTTGCCGATGCAAAATGACGACACCAAGCGCGGCGGCGATGGAGCCAATTGCTACCAGAAAGCTGAGAGCATCGATTGGCAATAGTGTGCGGGGGCCCGTGAGCGGTGAATTCGTGTTGATAAATGCGGCTGAACCAAGAACGAGTGCCGATAAGAAGAATACGAACAACATGCGCTGTAGCGAATTTTTATTAAGTAATCCCGTAATTTTGCTGGAAAAGTCGAATAACATCTCTAGTGAATAGTTATAGATGGCTTTTGCATCCAATTGTAATCGGGCATCAAATCGCTCATGCATTTTAAACAAGGACTGCCGGCCAATATAAACCAGTCCACCACCAACAAGTGCAATAATGCTCATCCATAATGCAGGATTAAATCCGTGCCAGATAGCCAGACTGTATTCGGGAGGCGGTGTTTGCAGCACGCTTGCCGCCGCGGCTGCTAGAATTGGCTGGACGGTGAATGTCGGGAAAATTCCTACTAGCAAACACACTACCACCAGCACTTCGACAGGTGCTTTCATCCAGCGTGGCGGCTCATGTGGTACTTTTGAAAGGTTTTTGGGTTCACCATTAAAGAAAACATCATGGATGAAGCGCAGTGAATAGGCCACAGCAAAGATTCCCGCCAAAGTGACCGTGACTGGCAGCAACCACCCCCAAGCTAGGCCAGCGGTGCGATGTGCAGCTTCAGCAAAAAACATTTCTTTGGATAGGAAGCCATTGAGCAATGGTACTCCTGCCATCGATGCGGATGCAATCATTGCCAGCGTGGCGGTATGCGGCATATATTTCCAGAGACCGTTAAGCTGTCGCATATCGCGGGTGCCAGTTTCGTGGTCGATAATTCCGGCTGCCATAAACAATGAGGCCTTGAAGACAGCGTGGTTGATGATGTGAAATACACCAGCTACAGCGGCCAGTGGTGTGCCAATGCCAAATAACAGGGTGATCAGCCCCAAATGGCTGATGGTGGAATAGGCCAGCAGGCCTTTGAGGTCGTGCTTGAATAAGGCGAAATAAGCACCTAGGCAGAGCGTAAACAATCCGGCCCCACCCACCAACCAAGACCACTCTGGTGTGCCAGATAAAGCTGGAAACAGGCGTGCCAGTAAAAAAACGCCGGCCTTAACCATAGTAGCCGAATGCAGGTAGGCAGACACTGGTGTCGGTGCAGCCATGGCATTGGGTAGCCAGAAATGGAATGGGAACTGGGCGGATTTGGTGAAGGCTCCTAGCAGTATCAGTAACAGTGTTGGCAGGTACAAAGCGTGGGTACGGATAATGTCGCCAGAGGTTAATATTACGGACAGGTCGTAGCTACCAGTGATCTCGCCTAGCAAGACAAAGCCGCCAAGCAGCGCAAGGCCGCCGGCACCTGTTACAGTCAGCGCCATGCGCGCGCCATTGCGTGCTTCTTCACGTTGTTGCCAGTAACTGATTAGCAGGAAAGACGATACGCTGGTCAGCTCCCAGAAAATAAGTAATTGAATAACATTCTCGGAGAGGGCAATCCCTAGCATAGAGCCCATGAACAGCATCAGATACGCGTAAAAACGCCCCATGCTGTCTCGCGCCGACAGGTAATAGCGGGCATAGATAATGATTAGCAACCCAATCACCAGAATCAGTAATGCAAACAGCAGGCCTAGTCCGTCAAGGCGAAATGCCAGATTCAGGCCCAGTGAT
>JAUXVU010000036.1 GCA_030680295.1 Moraxellaceae bacterium | reverse complement strand
TGCATAGTTCTAATTTGTGTACTGAAATTACGCTCAATACTTCTGACACGGAGATTGCTGTATGCAATTTAGGTTCTGTAAACTTAATGCAGCATTTAGGAGAAGTTGGCGGCAAGTTAACGTTAGATAGTGACAAGTTACAAGCGACCATTAAAGTCGGCATGCGCATGTTAGACAACGTGGTGGACATTAATTTTTATCCGGTTGGCAAAGCGCGTAATGCTAATACACGTCACAGACCGGTCGGCTTGGGCATTATGGGCTTTCAAAACTGCTTACACGCCATGCGTATTCCGTACGCAAGTATGGAAGCCGTTGAATTTGCTGACCGTGCCATGGAAGCGGTGTGCTACAACGCCTACTATGCTTCTACAATATTGGCAGAAGAGCGTGGTGCGTATTCCAGCTTTAAAGGCAGTTTGTGGGATCAAGGCATTTTGCCACTCGACACACTTGATTTGTTAGCCAGCGAACGTGGCGGCGATGTGGAAGTCGACAGAAGCCAAACACTGGATTGGGATGCTTTGCGCAAGCGCATTCAGAGTGTCGGTATGCGTAACTCCAATTGCGTGGCGATTGCGCCTACGGCGACCATTTCTAACATCGTGGGAGTATCGGCCAGCATTGAACCGGAATACCAAAATCTGTATGTGAAATCCAACTTATCAGGCGAATTTACCATTGTAAATGAGCAATTAGTAAACGACCTCAAAGTGCGTGGACTTTGGGATGCGGTAATGGTGTCTGATTTAAAATACTTTGATGGCTCACTCGCCCCGATTGAGCGCGTGCCAGCCGACCTAAAGCAACTCTACGCCACTGCGTTTGATGTTGATCCCACTTGGTTAATTGAAGCGGCTGCACGTCGCCAAAAATGGATAGATCAGGCGCAATCGCTCAACCTGTACTTTGCAGTACCTTCGGGCAAAAAACTGAATGACACTTACTTATTGGCTTGGCATCGCGGCTTAAAAACCACTTACTACTTGCGCTCACTAGGCGCAACAGCGGCTGAGAAATCGACAGGCACAGGCGGTGAACTTAATGCA
>JAUXVU010000031.1 GCA_030680295.1 Moraxellaceae bacterium | reverse complement strand
CATGTTAAGTTTTTTGCCTAATCGTAGCCAGCAAGGCTTCAGCTTGATAGAGCTGATGATAGGCATTGTAATTATGGCGATCGCGGTGTCGCTTGGTATGCCTAGTTATAAGGCTTGGATTCAAAACACCAGGATTCGTACTGCTGCGGAATCTATTCAAAGCGGCATCCAGTTAGCACGTGGTGAAGCGGTTAAACGTAACCTTAGAGTTCAATTTGATTTACGTGGAGCAAACTCAGCTTGGACGGTATGCGTTAGCCCTGCAGTACCCGGTGCCTGTCCAAATCCAGATGATGCGACTACCATCCAAAGTCGCGCGATTGGTGAAGGGTCCTCTAATGACATCACCGTCATACCCAGCGATGCTTTACCATTTGTTTTTAATAGCTTTGGTGCCATGGCTAGCCCTGCGCCGTCAGCAGCTAATGGACTCATTACGATAGATGTGGACGTTAGTACTGCGGTATTATCAGCTGCGGAAAGCCGAGACCTAAGAATAGTGATTGGTGTTGGTGGCAGCGCGCGGCTGTGTGACCCCACACTGTCTACCTCCGGAACTGATCCGCGTAGATGTCCAGTCTGATGAGAAAGTTAAAAATGAAAAGTTATCAACCACCTTTACAAGCTACACAGCAGGGCGTTGTGTTACTTGAAGCGCTTATTGCAATTCTGATTTTTTCTATGGGACTCCTTGCGCTGGCAGGATTGCAGACAGCGATGGTCAAAAATACTTCTGATGCAAAATACCGTGTGGACGCTGCTTTTATTGCTCAGCAACAACTCGGTAAGATGTGGGCAGACCCCTCTAATATTGCTGCTTATGCGGTAGGTGTTGAGGATATTTCTACGCTACTGCCCAATGGTAAACGAACCGTTACCCTCCCAGCTGCCGGAGGTGAAGTTAAAGTTGAAGTTAAGTGGCAATTGCCAGGCCAGGATGAACACAACTACACCACTTATGCCCGCATCACGGGAGGCGACTAAATGTTATTCAACAATAAAAAAATATACATGCCCCAAGCAGGTTTCAGTCTAGTGGAAATTATGGTGGGCTTGGTTATAGGGTTGCTTGCTACAATGGTTATCATGCAGGTTTTTTCTGCGTTTGAAGGGCAAAAGCGCACTACTATGGGTAGTGCAGATGCGCAAACTAATGGCAGCATTGCACTTTTTAACATACAGCGTGAAGTGCAGATGGCGGGCTTTGGCTTACCTGTATTTGATACTCTAAATTCACCACTTAAATGCGATCCGTACCCTACTGTTGACCATGATGGCAACGGAGCTACACCTAATATTGGCATGTTTCCGCTTACTATTACAGATGGTGGCACTGCTGCGGGAGCTAGCGACAGCATTGCAATACGCTATTCGTTAGATGGTGCTACCGCCAAAGGTGGCATAACAGTCAAGATTAACAATGCGCTTAATGCAACTACTTCCGGCCTAGGTGTGGACAATAATCTTGGCTGCAATAATGGCGATGTCGTTATTGTCAGCGCTGGTGCCGTCTGTGCAATGACGCGGGTTAATGACACTGACTTGGCCGCTGATACCACGCACATTACTTTAGCCAGTGCCGCAGGTGCATCAAACGGTGCAAGCCTTGCCTGCATGGGGAGATGGAACCAATTTACATACAGCGTAGCGAATAGTCAGCTGCAAAGGGCTGATGCATCAAGCGCTGCTGCCACGCCTATAGTTTCTGACATCGTTAATATACAAGCGCAATATGGCGTTTCAGGCGCGGCCAATAGTAACTTGGTTACCAATTGGGTAAATGCT
>JAUXVU010000028.1 GCA_030680295.1 Moraxellaceae bacterium | reverse complement strand
GTACTTGTTTAGCGTTGAACGTTGAGTGAGGAAGGTGCTTCGAGTTGAAGCGGAATAGCAGAAACGAGAGGTGGAGGGTTTCCGCCAAAACGTTGCAACTCGACGAGATAATCGAGGATCGGAATGGAATGTTGACGACAGGTAACCAAGACACTCGACAAAATAGCATGAGTAGCCGCACCTGGTTTGGAGCGGTTGCAACCGTTTGTCTTGCGCGTGATCACAGCCGGGCGCAACATCCGTTCGGCGAGGTTGTTGGTGGCGTCCAATTCATCGACATAAAGAAAGCGCAGCAAATGCGGACGATGTTTACGCAAGCGCTTGGCGAAGCGTGCGTTATCGCGATCGCTCAGCTTGCGTTGCGGAGCGATCAAGGCGTCAAGACGTGTTTCCAAATCTCGGGCGCGCTGGAAGAAAGTGAACGGATCCAGGCTGGATTTTTGCCTCTTCAACGCCAACGCCTCCTGCAAAAGGGAGGTCATTTGACGGGCAAATTGCAGCGCTCGTCCACTCTTGCTCTCTTTCATTTCCTTCAAATCCGTGAGCAGGTGGCTCACACATTTTTGTTTCAGCCAGGCGCTCAAGCGCTTCTCGTCGTACGCCAGGAAACAGTCCGAAGCCAGAATTCCTTTGAACTCCTGCCCCAGAACGTCAATCACCACATCGCTGCTGCGGTTGGCGCGGATCACATATACGGTGGCTTCACGATTGGTGAAAACCCACAGCCATGCCGCCAGGGTTCCAATCCGCCAACCGGTTTCATCAGCATGGACGACACTGCACTGCCGTATCGTTTCAAGCAAGGCTTCATAAACGGGTTGGGCTGTCTTGGAAAGTTTTTGGTCCGCCTGACACCAGCCACTGCGGCTCACTTGCAGCCCAAAGGCATCCTGCAGAACTTCACTCACCTTGCCATACGAGACGCCCAGCCGATGTTTGAGATCAACCGCCAGCGCTTTGGCTCGCGGTCCCACCAAAACTCCCGCGGCTCCCGTGGCTTGCGAAGTCTGATCTGGATGGCGCGACCTCACTCGTTTGTGGCACTCGCGACAATAACCACTGTAGGTTATGAAGTGAGTTGTCTTCACCTCAATCACCGGAATATCCGTTTCATACTGATCGTGTTTGTGTATCTCGCGCACCTTACCTCCACACTCCGGACATCCGTGCAACTTGGCGGTCTTCGTTTCCGTAATTTGCTTGATCGTCGGCTTGGCTCGGTGGGCGAACTGACCTTGCCCTTTCTTGCGCCCCGACTTCTTCGGTCTCTCCACCCATTTCCGACGAGCGAACGGCGCCGCTTGGCGTTTCCCGGCGCGCTTCAACTCCTCCACCTCCTTTTGAAGCTTTTCGATCATGGCCAGAGCCTGAGCCAGTTGCTTCTCCAGTTCAGCGATGCGCTGATCCTTCGGGTTGCGAAGTTTGTTTGTGTTCCGTTTTCTGCTCATCGTCATCAGTTTACAATTTCCTGCTCTTCTTTTGCAAGAGTTTTTCAGCCTCATTTTTTCAAGACTTTTGACACTTTACGAAATTCTACTTTTGGACGCTAAACAAGTACGATAGACAAAACGAACAGACTTCTTTTCTTCATTTGGACTTCTCCTTTGGGTGAATAGCAGGTTCCGCAGAATGCGTGCGGGCGCAGGCCGCTCCATCTCGACCAACTTTATTCTCATTATGCAACAAGTTAATACCAGAAAGCAATCACCCATCGGTAACATTTCAGGGCAAACGCATCTAAATTAGGCTGGAGAAGGTGATATAACAAGGCTTATGATCGCAAATCGAAACGTGCGGGAGATAAATCTTGGAAAAAGAGTGTGCATGCAAAGGTTGTCAGCGGCAGTCGCGCAAGCCGCCGTACCCATTCTGGGCATACATCCTCGGCGGCGTTTTGCGAGGGAAACCCTGCGCCGGGGATGTATGCCCAGATATGGGTACGGCGCAGGGAGCAAATTGCCTGACATGGTTTGCTTGCACACCCTTTCCTGGACAGAGCGCCATAAACGGATGTATGTTATATAATCGTTCCCATGCACCGTCTCACCTCCAAACTCCTCGACAACTATCCCTACTCCCACTACGCCACCCCACAAACCATCCAACGCGGACGCGCCTACCAAAAGGATGGACGCGTCTGGAACACGGAACTCGTCAACGACCAGAAAGCCATCTGCATTGTGGACGGCAACTCAGGCGAATACACCGTCGAAATCGAAATTGATAAAAAAACGGGCGAACTGAGCTTTGAGTGCGAGTGCTATTTCGCGGAAGAAGGCAACTTCTGCAAGCACATGGTTGCCGCCGCGCTGGAAGTGAGCGGAAATTTAGACGATCATTATTATGAGGATGAGGGTGAGGAAGAGCCTGCCGCGCCCGCGCCAACAACAAAAGAAGCGGCAGGTGATTGGAAAACAAAATTAATGCAAAGCGTGGCGCTCATGCCGCGCCAGTCGGCTGGTGGGAACCGCCTCATACGCTATGCGCTTGCCGTCACACTTAAGCGAAATCGCGGCTACTTTTACAGCAGTATGCCTTCCCAATATACGTACTCGCTGGATATTCAAGTTATCAAAGAAAATGAATGGCAGCCGCTCGAGAACGTTGTAGAAAATTCCCCACAAGAGATTAACACACTTCTCGAAACCAACAAATCATGGATTAAAGTCAATCAAAGTTATTTTCAAAACCTAAACCCAAAAGGCGCGCTCAACATCAGCGAAGAAGCCGTTGCATTTATAAATATCTTCAAGACCTCCATGCAAATGTATGGGAATAACAGCGCCCAGTTGAGCGGCTACCTTTCCATGATAAGCAGGTTGGCATTCCCTTATTTTTGGTCACTTCAAATTATCCATACAAGATCGAACGCCGGCTTCACATCCTCCCGCAGCCCATTCAACTTCAAATTGACATGCAGCAGGATGAAAAGAAACTCAGCCTGCAAGCGGGCTTTGAAAATAACGGAACCTTCACCCACATCCAAAAGAAGATCGAGGTGATGACCACCAACCCAACCTGGGTTCTTATGGATGACACCATCGCTCAAATCGAAAACAGCCGCGCCTTGGAAATTCTCTCCGCCTTCCCCGTTGAAATTCCCAACCAACAGGTTGACCTCTTCCGCGAGCAATATTTTCCGCTCATCGCGCAGGCGCTGCCCATCAAAAGCAACCTCGTCAAATATCACGACATCCATGCCGAAGCGATTCCGCGCCTGTATTTGCACGACGATAACAAAGAAAAAGTATTACGTGCCTCACTTCAATTTGGTTATGGCGAATACAACTCTCCGCTTGCCAAAGATGAACCCTACACCCTCGCCAGCATTCCCGATACCTGGGAACTCGCCTGCATTCACCGCCAGCCCCAGCGCGAAGAATATTTTTACCAACTACTCACCGACCCCATCTACCGCCTCAAACGCGCAGGCTCGCCGCACCCGCATGGCACGCTCGAACTGCGCGCCCGCGCTCACCCCTACGATTTTCTCATGCACTCCATCCCCGCGCTACTCAAGGCGGGCTTTGAAATCTATGGCGAAGAGAATCTCAAAACGGGGCGCATCAACCGCAACACCGCCACCCTGCGCGTCAGCATCTCATCGGGCATTGATTGGTTCGACCTCAAAACCTTTGTCGAGTTCGGCGACCAGCAGGTAAACTTTCACGACATCCGCAAGGCCCTCAAACGCAAAGAAAACTATGTCAAACTTGCCGATGGCTCCATCGGGCAAATCCCACAAGAGTGGCTCGAAAAATACAAACACCTGTGGGGATTGGCGGAGGAAACCGAAGACGGATTCCGCGTCAGCGACCTGCACCTCTCTTTGATTGATTCCCTGCTCGAAGACGACGCCTCGATTCAGACTCCCCCAGACCTGATTCAGCGCCGAGAGCGTTTCCGCCACTTCGAGCGGATTGCGCCACTGCCGCTGCCCAAAGGTTTTACTGGCGAACTGCGTCCCTACCAAAAACACGGCTACGACTGGCTGCACTTCCTGCGCGAATATAAATTCGGCGGCATTCTCGCAGATGACATGGGACTTGGAAAAACGGTTCAGGTGTTGACCTATCTCCAGTCGTTGCAGGAACAGGCTAAGGCGGAGTCGGCAGCGCTGCTTGTCGTCCCCAAAAGTTTAATTGCCAATTGGCAGAGAGAATCCGAAAATTTCACACCGAGTCTGCGCTTCCTCGAATACATGGGAAATTTCCGTAACAAGGATGTTTCGATTTTCAACGATTACGATGTGATTATTACGACTTACGGAACGATGCTGCGTGACATCGAAATTTTGCACAAATACAAATTCAATCACATCATCCTCGACGAATCGCAAGCCATCAAGAATCCGTTGGCGAAGAGCGCCAAGGCGGCGCGGCTGTTGAATGCGGAACATCGCATCGTGATGACAGGCACGCCTGTTGAAAATAATACTTTCGAGTTGTGGTCGCAGTTTGCGTTTTTGAACCCTGGCTTGCTCGGCAGCATGGATTATTTCAAAAAGGAATTTGCGACTCCCATCGAAGCGGCGGGCGACGAAAAGACCGCCGAGACGTTGCGAAAGTTAGTGTATCCGTTCATCCTGCGCCGCACGAAGGAACAGGTGGCGCTGGAACTTCCGCCGCGCACCGAACGCATCGTTTACACCGACATGGACGCCGCACAGAAAAAGTTTTACACGCAAACCCGCGAACGCTACCGTGCTGAACTGCTTGGCTTGATCGAAACGGAAGGCATGAACAACGCGCGTTTTAAGGTTTTGGAAGGTTTGCTGCGCTTGCGCCAGATTGCCATTCACCCCGCGCTGGTGGATAAAAAATACAAAGGCGAAGCGCCCAAGTTTGAAATTTTGCTGGAGACGCTGGAGACCCTGCAAGCCGAAAACCACAAGGCGCTTATCTTTTCGCAATTTGTGGAAACGCTTAAGCTGGTGAAGAAGGAATTGGACTCGCGCAAAATAAAATATATCTATCTTGATGGGCAGACGCAAAAGCGGCAGGACAAAGTGGACGAATTCCAGAACGACCCATCCATTCCATTCTTCCTCATCAGCCTCAAGGCAGGCGGCGTGGGCTTGAACCTGACCGCCGCCGATTATGTCATCCACCTCGACCCGTGGTGGAATCCCGCCGTGGAAATGCAAGCCTCCGACCGCGCCCATCGCATCGGGCAGACCAGACCCGTCTTCGTTTACAAGATCATCGCGCGCGGCACGGTGGAGGAAAAGATTTTGGAATTGCAGGAAAAGAAACGCGCCCTCGTCAAAAACATCATCGCCACCGAAGCCAGTTTCTTCAAGTCCCTGACCCAGGATGATGTGAAGGGGTTGTTCGAGTAACGCTTACGTTGTCAATAAATTAAAAAAGCTCATGGCAGTACATGAGCTTTTTTAATTTCCAACTTATCTGTTTCTTGAACTTTATATCTGGTCAAAACCAGCCTTGCCGTCACCAGATATTGTGTTCCCTTGAGATACCATCGCCAATGCGATGTTGGGCGTGGCTTGGGCAGTGGCGGTAAACATAGAAATAGTGTATCACGAAGAGTTTTTGTATCTTCTCAAAAAACAGGGGTGGAGACCCTAAAGGTTTCCCTCGCTGGCCAAATTATCTTGTCGAACAGCGTATTTTGCCAGCAAAGTACCCAATCTGACAGAAAAACCTTTAGGGTCTGGGAGTTCACCCCAAATTATTGAGA
>JAUXVU010000016.1 GCA_030680295.1 Moraxellaceae bacterium | reverse complement strand
CCTCCCGGTATTTTTAACGGTTCCCACTTTGGCCCCCGACCTCTCGAAAATCATGGCCAAATACTGCAAACATGACCCGCCCCCTGATGAGGACCGGATGGCGGCGTGAACAACAGCGGGAAACTAGGCACTGTCCAGATTGAAAGCGAGCATGCAAAACGCGTAGCTCCACCACCAAAACAAGCAAATGGCACGAATGCGTGAGGTACCCCGGAAAAGTCTACCGGATTGGGCTCAGAATGTGTAACGAATCGTGACGTGAATATTCACATGCACGGCACCCACATCTTGCTGCGAAACAGTGATAGGGTGCATGCGAGATTTCAACGGTACCCGCTATGCACTCAACCCACGCTCGCGCAGCAGCACTTCTCGTGATCAGCCTGCTCGCCACGACCCCATCAATGTCAACCGTGATCTATTTCACGGGGTTAGACCCGATCCCCACCACCAACGTTGCACCGACGAATCCGATTGAGAAATTTCAGGCCTCCTACCCATCGATGTACATGGCCGACAAAACCGAATTTTGTCACGGCACCCAGATCAAAAAAGGGCTTTTTTCTGACACCAAATATGACATGTACGTCATCAGGACTCGCGTGTCTGACTTGGCCGACGACGGCGTGATGTACGACTTCGACGTTTACTCCCAGTTCAACGACAACGTCATAACCGTGACACTCTCTTGGAACACCACTGGCGGAGGAATGGACCAGCAGGATCGCGCTATTAAGGCGATTTACGAAGGAATTTGCCAACAAAGCGTTGCCGTCATCCGAACGAAGGGCGAACAAGCTGCTATCAATGCAGCTGATCCGACACGAAAACCGGTTGACCCAGGCAAATGCCAGCCCGAAGCACGGCATCTTGCTGGTGTCAATTCCAGAATAGCGATGGCAAAAATTGACGCATACCTAGATCCTACTAAACAGACCACATTTTCCGGGTCGGGCCCGCTACGGCGCATTGAGGTTGCAACACAAAACGTCGAAGTTCAGAGTCAACATAACGTCGTCATGCAGGCGCTACTGGCGGAGGAAGCCGCTGCGAGGACCACCTACACACTCTGCAAGAACCCGCCAAAAGCACAAGTGCCAACCGTCGATCCATTGGACCAACTTCGCAAGCTAAAAGGCCTGCTGGACGACAAGATAATCAGCCAGGAAGAATTCGATACAAAGAAGGCCGTGCTACTCAACTGGACAGTGCCTAGTTTCCCGCTGTTGTTCACGCCGCCATCCGGTCCTCATCAGGGGCGGGTCATGTTTGCAGTATTTGGCCATGATTTTCGAGAGGTCGGGGGCCAAAGTGGGAACCGTTAAAAATACCGGGAGGCCC
>JAUXVU010000019.1 GCA_030680295.1 Moraxellaceae bacterium | reverse complement strand
TGTACTAGCTCAGACCTGATCTGACAGTTACCAGTTTTTTTGCAGGTGCCTGTCAGATTAGATTTGAGTCAGATTCTTTTCTGCCCAAACCTGTTTCCCATCCAGCAAAGTTTCAAGTGGCGTTCTGCCATTGCACATTTTGCCCTGATGAGTGCGATCATTGTTGTAGTAAGTCAGCCATTCGTCTAGGTCTTTTTGCAACTCCTCTATGGTTTGGTATAGTTTTTTGCGAAACGTAATTTGATAAAACTCATTCAATATGGTCTTGTGAAAGCGCTCACATATCCCGTTTGTTTGCGGTGACATGGCCTTTGTCTTGGTGTGATCAATGTCGTTTATCGCTAAATACAACTGATAATCATGATGCTCGACTTTGCCACAATACTCTGTGCCACGATCCGTTAAAATCCTTAACACCGGCAAACTATGTGACTCATAAAATGGCAGTACTTTGTCATTTAGTAAGTCAGCTGCCGTGATCGGCGTTTTTGTGGTGTAGAGCTTGCAGTGCGCTATTTTGCAATACGTATCAACATAAGTTTGCTGGTAAATACGACCAACCCCCTTGAGGTTGCCAACATAGAACGTATCTTGCGAGCCTAAGTAGCCAGGGTGTGCCGTTTCAATTTCGCCACAGACTTCATCGTCATGCTTTTTGCGCTCAAGCGCGGCAATCTGCTCATCCGTTAGCTGAATGCCATCTCGAGCAACTTTATCCTCAAGTGCCTTCAGTCGCTTTTTGAAGTTCTCTAAGCCATGACGCAACCAGACTGAGCGTACGCCACTGCCAGAAACAAAAATGCCCTGCTTGCGAAGCTCATTACTAGTTCGGTGCTGGCCATGCGCAGGAAACTCAATTGCATATGACGTAACGGCCTGCTCAACCGCTTCATCGACACGGTTTTTTAAATTCGGTGTGCGTCGACTTTTTTCAATCAGGGCGTCTACACCACCACGATCTACTAACTCTTGGTAACGATAAAACGTATCACGCGATACGCCCATTACTTTGCAGGCTCGTGACACATTACTGAGTTCTTCGGCTAAATTGAGCAAGCCAGTTTTGTGTTTAATGATTGGATTGTTAGTATGCAGCATGAGAGTTACCTCTTAAGTTTTGATTAAGGCTTCGACACCCACAATCAAAACTGGTAACTCTCACCTTTTCAAGGCGATGTGTCAGCTCAAGTCGGAACTAATACA
>JAUXVU010000042.1 GCA_030680295.1 Moraxellaceae bacterium | reverse complement strand
GTTCGGGGGCATCCGGTTGCAGCCGCTGTGCTATGGGCAGATGATGGGTTTCACGTCCCAGCGCAATGAGTGGAGTGATGCCATGTTCAGCACAGGCCTTAACGTTGTTTTGGCTAAAATAACCATTATCGGCGAGCAAAGTATCCGCTTTGCCGAACCGGTTTTCCAGTTTGTTCAATGCTTCGAGCATCGGTTTGATGCGTTGCTTGTCATTGGTTTCCGTGGTCAGGCCGGTGGCGATAATGAGCATGCTCTCGACATCGACGGCCGCCTGCCCGTTATAGCCTTGTATGAAACCATCCCCACTGGGCATGATACGTGATTGTTCATCGGTCAGATTGATTTGATCTTGGGCGCAGGGGCCAGTTTCCGGTGCTTTGGGTTCCCGCCCACGTGGTTTTTGTCCCGCTTTTTGTTGTGCTTCCCGACGGGAAATCTTTTCCTCATAATCTTTCTGTGCTTGTTGATCACGCGCCTGGACGCGCTCGGCTATTTTGGCTTTCGCAGCAGCCAGGGCTTCAAGACGTTGTTCGCGACGTTCGATTTCAGCCGGCAAGTCAAAATCATGCTCAGATTCCTGCTCATCGGTTTGCTCTGCTTTGTTCAATAAAAACTGAACCTCTTCGCGTAACTGGGCTTCCAGCTTCTCAATGTGTCCATGCGATAGCGCTTTGTGCTTTGATGCATTGGCCTTGATTTTGGTGCCATCCAGCGATATGTTTCCCAATTTAAACAACTTCATCTCTTGGGCTATGGCCAACACTTGCACAAACAATTCCTGCAATTCCTGCAAAAAGGTTTTGCGGAAATTTGCGATCGTGTCGTGATCCGGGTGCTGATTGACCGCAATAAAACGAAATGTAACCAAGTCATGCGTCGCCCGTTCAATCTTGCGGCTGGAAAATGTGCCCGTTGCATAGCCATAAACCAATAACGCCAGCATCATGGCGGGATGACAGGCTTGCGAACCTTTACCAGAATAATGGCTCGTCAATCTCGTCAAATCCAACTGATCAATGACTTCAATGATGAACCGCGCCAAATGATTTTCCGGTAACCATTCATCTATCGACGGGAGAAGCAGGTACAACTGATGGCGATTGCAGGGATTGAAATAACTCATGTTGCTTTTCCAAAAATCCGGTTTCAATTGACTGCTATGTTAACAAATTGATCCTCCAGATACTT
>JAUXVU010000038.1 GCA_030680295.1 Moraxellaceae bacterium | reverse complement strand
CTTCTCTTCTGCGCTCATGTCCAATCCACCTGCAATCAGCAAGGCGTTTTCGGCGATAAACTTTGACTGTCCGCTTTTAATGCCGGGGTGCATTTCAATAATATGCGAGAGTCTTTTGACGAAATCAATGTCCAGTTTTTTCAGATGCAGATCTGCATGGTCAAGGTGTTGCGTAGCACTCTTGAATTGCTCGATATATGCTTTGACTTTTTCTTCCATTCACTGAGTTTTATTTAAGGGTTTATTTTTATGGCGCTATGTAAAGGCTTATTCTTTTGCTCTATCACGCGCACTTAAAACCTCAAACTCAAGCTGTATGGCTCGCTTCACCCATTGGTCGCATGATACTTTAAGCTTCCAGTTGTCTTGTTTTAGCTTAAAAACAAATTCGTTTGAATCTTCCAAATAGGCTTCAATACCCTTAAGCTTTTCTAAAACCACTTCCAATGATTTAGTGTTTCTTTTCAGTCTTTCACGCAACACAATTTGGGTCTTCAAACTCTCGTTTAATTCTTGTGTCTTTTTCTTTAGTTCGCTTTCAAGTTGATCGATCTTTGTCACTTTAAACTCTTCCTAATCATCATAAAACTGGGGCATTAAAATCGCAGTGCCTTTTACGGCATGTGTATTTTTACTTCATGATCAAAACTCTTCCCACTCGTCACTGCTGTCAATTTGCAGCTTACTTGATGATGAAGCGGGAGAGGCTACAACTTTTTTTGCTGCTCTTACTGGTACCACCGACGCTTTACTACGTTCGATTGTTTTAACGGGAGCAGAAGCGCCCTTTGAATTGACCTTAAAGAAGCTAACCAGCTTAGCCATATTAGTAGACTGTTCACTCATGGCAATACTGCCCGCCGCCGCCTGTTCCGCCAAAGCTGCATTTTGTTGGGTAATATCGTCCATTTGATTAACCGCAACATTGACCTGATCAATACCTGCGGTTTGCTGTAAGCTGGCGCTGGCAATATGCGCAACAATGCCGCCGACTTTCTCAACACTCGCGACAATTTCGGTTAGCGCGGCCCCTGTTTCATTAACAAACGTCGTTCCTGCACGCACTTTCTCCACGCTGTTCTGAATCAGTTCGCTACTTTGCTTAGCGGCATTTGCACTCCGTTGAGCCAGATTACGCACTTCGGTTGCCACCACCGCAAATCCACGCCCATGTTCTCCGGCCCTGGCCGCTTCTACCGCTGCGTTTAAAGCCAAGAGATTAGTTTGAAAGGCAATTTCATCAATCACGCCGATAATTTCAGCAATATTGTTACTGCTGACGTTAATTTCCAGCATCGCAGTTATGGCCGAATTAACTACATCGCCACCTTTTTTTGCTAATTGACTTGCCGAATTAACAACCTCTGTCGCTTGAATCGTTTTCTGTGTATTGTTTCTTACCGTGCTGGCAAGTTCTTCCATACTGGCAGCGGTTTCCTCAAGATTGGCCGCCTGTTGTTCAGCGCGACTGGAAAGATTGTTATTACCGGTTGCCATTTCCTGTGATGAGCTCTCTATAAAATCAGCCGTATCCCTGATTTGAATAATAAAATCGCTCAATTTTTCCAGGGTGTCGTTGATATTATTCTTACATTCAGCATAAACGCCCTGATAGTCATTAGTAATGGCCTTGGTTAAATCCCCTTCAGCCATGCTTTCAATCACTCTGTTAACGTCACTGAATACATTTTCAATAACATCGGTTAATTCATTGATTCCGGAAGATAATATTTTGGCAAACCCCTCTTTATCAATCATGTCAATGCGGGTGCTCAGATCACCGGCTTTAACATCCTGAACTAATTGTCCAATCTCTTGTTCAATTAAAACCTCTTGGGTTTTATTTTCCCATTCGGCAACAAAACCGATGCGCTCACCCTCAGCATTAATAACCGGAGTGGCAATAATGGTCATATGTTGATCTGCAATGAGCAGTTCCGAGCGATATGAATCCTTTAAGTTTTCCAACAGACGACGTTGATGTGCGGGATCCTTGTGAAAACTGTCGATATTTATGCCTAGCAGTTTATCGGCATCGAAATTTGGCAACTGCTTACGAATACCATGCTCGGCAGCCTTGAACATCCGTTCGATGCTGTCGTTGATATAAATAACTTCAAAATTAGTATTGATCACCATGACGCCTGATTGAACATTATCCAGCGCTTGGTTGAGCTGCATTGCTTTTGCTGCTCGTTCATGGGCTTGTGCCAAATCCAGATTCAAATTCACCTCCATTGAATACATGGCGCGTAGAAAATCACCGATCAGGCCATTTCGTTGTAACTCATACTTATTGCCAAACTTTTTCTCGGCCAGACGATATGAGATACCGATGCTTTTATTTAACATCGCGGTGAAGTTTTTGATTACATTGAAACCTATTGCCGATGTAATCATGGCTGACGCGGCAACACCCGCAAGCAGTAAATGGTCCTGCGCTAAAAATAACTGGTACATCAAGTAAAAAAGGGGAATCAACTGCACTACTTGTGCAAAGGCCATTTTTGTCGAGAGGTTAATTTCCTTGATGTATTTAGCCATTGCGGCTAAACCGGTAGGTCTTATTGTTGCTTTCCCGATATTAAGCAACTGATATAACTGCTCCGCTTTTTTAATTTGCTCCCTACTTGGAGCGCGTCGAACCGAAAGGTATTCATGAACTTTTGCATTTTTAAATACGGGTATTACATTGGCTTGTACCCAGTAATAATCACCGGATTTAGTCCTGTTTTTTACCAGCCCCTGCCAAGGTCTAAGCGCTTTTACAGTTGTCCATAAATCTTCAAAGGCCGCAGGTGGCATGTCGGGATGACGGACGATATTATGACTGGCACCTATCAGTTCATTACGGGTATAACCGCTGATATTGACAAACTCATCATTGCATTCGGTAATAATTCCTTTTAAATTGGTTCGTGTAACCAATATCCCGCCCATCCTCATCAGAATTTCTTGGTTAGTTACAGGCATATTGACTTTCATGAGTTATTTTCCTATTAAAAATGAATTTCTATTGCACAATGTTATCGTTTACCTATTCCGGCGTGAGAACGGTGCATCTGCTTCAAGTACGGGGCAAGTTTCGAGTATTTATGAAGTGAGTCTGCCGGAGACCGGTTGAGTCTCGCCTGTACGGCATGAATCATTCCAGGCTCAAGAAAATTTTGATGATGGGCTTTTTACCCTTGTGTTCTGTTAATCGGGTGACATTGTCAATTATTGATTGATCCACCGTGCAATTTCTAATATAAAGCTCGCTGCCAAAATGGATGCTATCGACTTTCATGCCCAATTTCAGTTGCTGCAATGCAATTTCAACAATTGTAGAAGGGAAGTGTAGGGACTTGTTTAGATCACTACGCTTAAGGCCTTTCTTCCATTGTTTGGTAGCCACAGCGAGTAACTTCGATTTAGCGCGTGCGGCTTTGAGTTCGTCAACAGTTGCGCCTCTGAGTGCATTAATGAAAACATCGACAACTTCAGGATCATAATAGCTTTCCTTCCTGATCATTAATTGGCTGTGTACGGCGTCGGCGTATATGACTTTACCGGTCTTTGAACCCTCGTGATACCCGATATAGTCCCTGACCACACTGAGAATGCGGGAGCCCAAAGGAATGTTGGGGCCAACCAATGCGTCGGGAAAACCCTGGCCGTTATAGCGTTCGTATTGATGCCGGATTATAGATATAGCGCCTGCAAATTGTGTCAATCCCTTCAATAAATCTTCACCATCGATGGCATGTCCTAAATAGCGGTATTTTTCGACAGTCGACATTGAATAAAAAGGCTTTTTCAGCAAGTTATTCGGCAAAGTTATCTTGCCGAGTTGTATCAGCAGGCTGGCATAGAGAATATCTCTTTTCTCTTCTGCGCTCATGTCAAATCCACCTGCAATCAGCAAGGCGTTTTCGGCGATAAACTTTGACTGTCCTCTATTAATACCGGGGTGCATTTCAATGATATGCGAGAGTCTTTTGACGAAATCAATATCCAGTTTTTTTAGACCCCCATCTGCAGGGTAAAAATGCGCCATAGCATTCTTGAGCTGTTCGACATGTTGATTGACTATTAGTTTCATGAATCCATTTAAGTGGTTATTTCGCCAAAAATTTTGCTGGTTTCGAATCTCTGGATTGGCATCGTTTTTTCATGCTCCAACCGAGGAAAGACGCTATTTTTTCTAATTACTGAGTAATTTAGGTTGCATGAATATATTCGCGCATCCAAGATGCCTGTTTTTAGTGAATTTAATGGTTTCATCATGAACTAATAGAGAACCTGATTACTTGACCTGCAATATGAAGTTCAGATCCATACGGCTCCTTAAAGTTTGTCGACAGTCGCTCTTGCTGAACCGGTCCCGAGTGAAAATTATTTATATCTTGATTCGACAATTGTGTACTCGAAGCGCTTCCTGTTTTTTTGAACATTTCCAGAACACTGTCATTCATATAAACAACTTCAAAATTATTATTGGTGAGCATGACGCCTACGTGAATATGATCTAATTCCTGGCGATTCTGTAAGGTTCTTGAGGCATCGTCCTTGATTTTCGCCAAATCCAGATTCATTTCCATTAAATACAAGGTGCGTTGAATATCGCCAAACAGTTCATTACGGGCTAACCCCGGCGCATTACCGAATTTTTTCTCGACCATACGGTAAAAAATACCGATGGTTTTATTTAACATCGTGGTGAAGTTTTTAATCACATTGAAGCCTATTGCCGACGCAATAGTGATCGATCCTGCAACGCTGGCTAATAGCGGATAGTCTTGCGCTAAAAACAACTGGTGCATCAAGTAGAAAGCGGGCAGTAAAAACGCTGCCAGTGCCAGCGCCATTTTTTTCCAAACGTCTACCTCCTTGACGGATTTAACTATGGCAGCTAAACCGCTAGGTCTTATTATTGTTTGCTTGGTATTAAGCAACCGGTATACATGCTCGGCCTGTTCAATCTGTTCGCGGCTCGGAGTACGTCTAACCGAAAGACACTCATGAACCTTGCCATTTTTAACTACCGGCATTACGGTAGTTTCCGACCAGTAATAATCGCCTGATTTTGTTCTGTTTTTTATTATGCCCTGCCAGGGTCTCAGTGCTTTTAATGATATCCGTAAATCTTCAACGACGACTGGTGGCATGTCGGGATGATGAGTCATAGTATGACTCGCCCCTATCAGTTCATCCCGGGTAAAGCCGCTAGTGCTGATAAATTCATCATTGGCGTAAAAAATAATTCCTTTTAAATCAGTTATTGTGACCAAAACCATTCCTTTTTTTATCTGAATTTCTTTATCAATCAATGGCCTGTTTTCTTCCATTTCAGCTTAACCTCGTGGTCTAAGACACTTTGCTTTATTATTGTTCCCATAGCGCTTGCGCTAAAACTCCTCCCACCCATCACCATCCTCATAAAATCCTTCCCACTCGTCATCCTCAGCAAACGGCGACTGTAATTCCGATGTGTCTACTATCGTCATGGAATTCTTTCTTGCCGAATTAACGGATGAAAGCGTTGTTTCTTTTTGTGCTGCTACCGCATAAGAAAAATCATCTGCATTCATTGACTCACCTAAAGAAGCAACAATGTCTTGCATTGTGCATTTATTCAAAATAAAAATTGAGCAAGGACAATAAAATAAAAAGCCTGCTAACCATCCATCTTGTCTCACCGATTGCACGGGTGCTATAAACTGGCGTTTCCCGCTTACGCTAATAGGCCACATCATCCATTTGGTTAACTTTCTGGTTGCCGAAAAAATTAACCGCTACAGCTTATTGGGTTTCACCGTTTCGTTCGCTCCGCTTTTGGTCTGTTCGTGAAGTTTCATGAACAACTCTATAATCGGATTATCCATTTCCAAGGTTTTGATAATTTCAATACCTTTATTTATCGAATCTGCAAGATCAATAACACGCTCTTGCGAGAGCAGTTGTTTTTGGGCATTGGTGACCATGCGCAATGTCGGGCGCAACCGGTCTTCAGGGTTGACATTGACGACAATGCCGAGTTCTCCGGTATTTAGTTCTACTACACAGCCCGATGGATATATACCTAATGTTTGAATGAATTTTTCTACCAAATGTGCATCAAATATTGTTTTTCCTGAGGTATATAAATATCTCAATGCCGCAACCGGCGACAGGGTTTCGGTATAAAAACGCTGCCGCGTTAGTGCTTCATAAACAGAAACAATGGTTACCATGCGCACCAATAAGCCGATTTCCTTGCCTTGTAATTTCTGCGGGTAGCCCTTGCCAACCATCCGTTCATGATGGGAATGAACGATTTTTAGTACATTCACAGGAATTTCCTGAGTTTTGGCCAATATGGCAAGGCCATACTCGGTATGTTTTTCCATGATCGAGCGCTCGGCAGGCATCAATGGCTGTTTTTTTAACAGGATTCTGCCGGGAATTTTTACCATGCCAATATCATGCAATAACGCTCCCAAACCCAGTTCATACATTTTGTCTTTCGGGATGCCTATATGTTTGCCGAAAGCCAACGCCAAGATACAAACATTGACGGATTTACGCGCTAATGTATCGTTTTTGTCTTTGGACTGGATCAGTCCGATCATGGTGTGACTATCTTTTACAATGTTGACTGTCAATTCCTGTACTACACCCCTTACCTTGGGGTTATCGACGCAGCGACCGAGCCGCACATCATTTAAAACTTCGCTTAATACCGTTTGGCTTTGCTCGTAGGTTTTTCGATATACATTATCTTCATCGCTTTGCTTGGAACTATCGCAATCAACAGATGCTTCGGCGTCGGGTTGTTCGATTGTTTTTTGGTTCTCAGGTTGATTTATGACATCAACGCCTTTTGCGGTATCGATAACAACAAATTCGCAATACTCTCGTAAGGTATTTATTTCTTTGTCGGATGTAATCAGGAATTTTCGACGAAAAAAAGGAATCTCTATCCATTTTCGATCGGTGCCGCAAATGAACATGCCTTTTCGCAATTGCCTTACATTAATTTGTTTAATCATTTTTAATGAATAGAAATCTTATCTGTGTTGCTGGTATTATTTAAGCGATAACCGGATAGTTCTGAGTGAATTTGCCTTCATCATAAAACGTTATTAAATCAATGCCATATTCCTGTGGACTGACTATTCTTTTGATTTCATAAGGGACGCCATTCATGTCGGAAACATTCAATGCCAAATCGAGTATTCGTTCATTAACGGTTGTTTTGTTTTCATCAATAATTAAAAGAATCTTGGGTTTAAGCTGGTTGCTTTTATTTTGTTCCGCCACTATGCCAATTTCGCCATTACTTAATTCAACTACAGTACCTTGGGGGTAAAAACCAATACAGTTAATAAATTGAATAACCAAGTTCGCTTCAAACTGGGTATTCATGCCTTTAACTAAAATATCCAGCGCCTTAAGATGCGACTTGCCTTTTTGGTATACCCGGTCGCTGGTAATAGCATCGTAAGCATCGACAACAGCGACTATTTTGGCAAAGCTTGACAGTTCGGTTTTCACTGCACCTCTCGGATAACCGGTACCGGCCAAATTTTCGTGATGATCATAGGCAACATCAGCGACATCCTGAACTATGTTTGGGGCTGCCATTAAAATATCGCGGCCGAATTCAGGGTGCTTGCGCATGATCTCCCGTTCATCATCGTCCAATTTTCCTGGCTTATTCAGTATTTCAAGAGGGATTTTCGCCTTGCCAATGTCATGCAGCAGGGCACACAATCCAATACTGTTAAGCTCTTCACCGGAAAAATTCAGTTCGCGACCCAATAGAATCGCAAAAATGCACACATTCAGGCTATGTTGCGCAGTATATTCGTCCTGATGTTTAAGCTGTGTCAGCAATAACATGGCATCCGAATTTTCCAACACTTTATCGACACATTGGGCCGCAGCTTCTTTAATCGCTTTGACGCTTAATTGATTGCCAAAGCGAATGTCATCCATGACTATTTTGATTAAATTACTAGTATCCTGATAAATGCGCGCCGATTGCTCAAGCGAACGAGCAAAGCTTAGTTGTTTCTTGGGTGCTGCTTTTTCTGTTGGCATCGCGACATGAAATTCATTTTGCCGTTTGACATCAATGAATACATAATCGCAAACCGCTTGAATCGCTTGAATATCTGCTTGAGTTTTAATATCAAACCGGTCGAATAAAAAAGACGATTCTTTCTCAAGCATTTCCAGTCGGCAGACGCACATACCTATGCGCAACTCATAGACATGAATCCTGATTATTCCCGTTTCTCTCTTTGGCATATTAATATCCTCTACTGCTTTATTGTCTTTTTGTAAATCCGAAGAATGTTAAAAATACAGTTCCTTAAATCGAAACGTAAGTTTGACTTGCTGTTTAAATATTTGACGCCACGTATAGGTGTAGAGATGGTTCCTCTCCTACCTTCCCTACAAACCGAATGCGCAGTTCGCAGGGGGGAAGGCGGGGCAGGGCATGGTGAAATGGAACCATCACTATTCCTATCGACGCATCACATCGCTTATCAACTGGGCAAAAAGCCTGTGGAGAGGTGGCGCCAGTCAAATATTGTTACAGTGAATTTGGAGGGCAAATATTACAAAAACCGGCTGATGACAAGACATCAGGCAATTGGAAAGCCGAAGGGGCTAATCAAAATCCGTTGCCATATTGCGCGTGCGTGAACGGGGTATCGGTGTTGCTGAGCTGACGCTCATTGACTTCATGAGGAAATTGCTTTGCCTTAACACGATGACATAGGAATTTGTCGCCATACGGGATTTATAATCCGGCAGAGAATCAACGATCAATGGAAATTTAATGCTGAATTATTGATGAAATAGGAAAAGCATGGTGTATCAAGGCTCCCCGCGAATACTGATGTTTCCGCGATATAACCAAGATAGCTAAACTACACAAATATGCACCATCCCATTGGTACCGATTACATCCTTGTGCCGATGACGGCAACCGAATAAGTCTTATCGACTTAAGGCGCGGAACTATACCAGAAATTTCCACATAAGCAATAGAGTAATGAATTGTGGGCGAGCGGTATACCCATCAAGATAGCCCTGCATGACAAATTTGCCCAGAGTAGATTTGCATTTACCCGAAGGGGGCATGGCAGGGATGGCCATGCATCAATCATTTCATGTTCAGGAAGATTTTAATGATGGGGTATTTGCCGTTGATTTTTGTTAATCGGATGACGTTATCAATTATCGTTTGATCCACAATACAATTCCTAATATAAGGCTCATTCCCAAAATAGATGCTATCCACTCGCATGCCTAGTTTCAGTTGCGGCAATGCAATTTCAACAATCGTGGAGGATCGGACATCCTTATTCCGTGCATTAAGCAGGACTCCTTTTCTCCATCGTTCTGTAGCCACAGCGAGCAGTTTCGATTTAGCGAGGGCGTCTTTGAGTTCATCAACGGTTGCGCCTTTGAGCACATTAATGAAAACGTCGACAACATCAGGATCATAACAACTGTTTTTCCGAATCATTAATTGGCTGAGTGCGGCGTCGGCGAACAGTTCTGTGCCTGTCATTGAGCCATCAAGAAAGGCAATATAGTCACTGACCACGCTGAGAATGCGCGATCCC
>JAUXVU010000037.1 GCA_030680295.1 Moraxellaceae bacterium | reverse complement strand
CGGCAATTTCAGCAGGGCTATTGCGACCCCACAGTTCAAGAAAAATTTTATCAGTTTCTTTGTTCCAGGTGGTCATTTAATGATCGGGTTATGTTTTATTTTTCTCTTCATGACTACATCTTACGGATTCGTCCAACGGTTTGCGTTAGCGGATTTTGGGCGGGCGTGGATTCTGTTTGAGAGCAGAAAAAAACTCGAAGCCAGAAAAATGCTTGTAAACCGCGCAGACTCCCAAAAATCCGCTGCACGCTTTGTTAGCCCGCTGTTGATTTAAGAGGCGTTTTTTCTTCTCACGAAATTATAGCCTTCATTTGCCATACGACTATTGTAGCGGTACATATTCTTCACCATTCCACATAAAATCACCGCCATATTCAAGCATTCCAGCATAATAGGAATTCCAAACTGAGAAACTCTTGGGACAAATAATTGTCGTTGGAATTGTGTAATTGTAGTTGTAAGGCACATCTAATAAACTATAAGGTAATTCAATGTTTACGGTATATATGCCTGGTGTTCGACAATAAAAATTAAAATCAAAAGATTCAAATTCGCCAGGCTGGAGGGTAAAAAAATCAAACTCGCTATTTTCTACATTCACAGAATATGCTGGATAGTTTGTCTCTAAACTAACATCTGGCGAGAAGAATCTATAATCTCCACCTCCGCAACCTTCTACATTCCACAGATTTAATTTATCTCCCACATTATTGTCGGATGTAATAGTTATTTTGAGATTGTTTGAAAGTTTGAGCCAATCAACAGTTTGCACTTCACTTCTAAATTCAATTTTCAATGAAAGATTATTTCCCATCAAAGAAAACTTTTCCCCGCGCGCTTCCGCTTCTGCTATTTGTTCTATGGCTTGTTGAATTCCATCGGACGGTTTAATGTAATCGGGCAAAATTGTTCTTTCGCACAATCTGCGTACCGTCGATGCGCTTATGAGCGTTTGTTCAGGAGTGCTTGTCGGTACTATCGTTTCAGTAAAAGATGGTACAGGTGTATTTTGAAGTATAGATGTTGGTGTCTGACTTGAAATTATTTTTGCTTCAACGGTTTGAGTAATAGCAACTGGTTTTTCAATTTGCATGGAAACACTCATATAGCCAATAATTGCCACAGCCACAGTTCCAACACAACCAATTAGTGCAACAATGATTGTGACAAGCGTAGTGAGATGTTTATCACTCAAAAAGATTTTTTGTTTCTTTTTCATTTATTTCCTCAGTCGTAAAGAAAATGATAATGACTGTTGTGCAAGGGGCGGGCTAACGGCTTGCGTTACTGGCGGGTGGGTGGGCGTGGACAATGCTTGGAAGGAGGACAAACTCGAAGCCAGAGAAATGCTCGAAAATTCGTACTCTACCCACCTGTCCAGTGCACGCTATGTTGGACGAATGTTTCGGCAGGGCTTCGACAAGTTCAACCACCAGCTCAACAACCGCTGCTTATTATAGGGATTGCGTTTTTATTATAGTCTTAAAATGTGGAGCGGCGATCTCCTGTATCGAGGAAGTTGAAAGAAAATCGAGGAAGTTGAAAGAAAATAGATGAAGTAAGCGATCCTTTGAAGGCAAAAGAAGGCAAGTGAGACGCAAAAAAATCGAGCAGACAGAGTCCACCCGCCCCGCAGACGGGCAAGACAACCCAGAACGAAGTCAAGCAAAGACGTTTTTCCATGAAATGAGTAAACCAAGAAGGGCATGGAATTTGAGACGCCAACCAAAGACGGGACCAAACTCGCGGACGGGCAACATCAAGCCCTTGCCGCAAAACTTGCAAAGGCGGGGATCCTCATCGGAACCAGTGATCTGTTTGAACCAATCCGGAAATTTCAATTTGGGGATGTTGGGCAATTCAAAAGGCAGACCCAAGACACGGCGAGCGTGTTGGAGTTTGGCGCGGCAGGAAGAGTGATGCAAACCAAAATGGCGCACGCGCACAAAACCATCAGGTAAAACGTGCGAAAGGAATCGGCGGATGAACTCCAGCGCGGGCAGGTCCATCGATTTTTCTTTGCCATCATCGCGATTATCGAAATACTTGAAAGTGACCGTATCCTTTCCAACGGAAACAATGCGGTGATTGGAAATGGCAATGCGGAAGATGTAGCGACCAAGATACTCGATCAATTTCTCGACGCCATAGAGCGGGGCTTGAATGTAGACTTCCCAATTTTTCGACAAGGCTTCGGTCAACATAGTCTGAACATCAAGTTCGCCGTCATTGGTGTTGAGTTTGCCATCCGCCCAAAGTTTGGAAAGTTCAAAACAAAAACGATTGCGGAATTGATTGGAAAGCAATTTGACGGGAAAGAGGAACTTATGGTCAGCAGGATTCCAACTATAGCCAGTGGGGGAGGAAACCCGTTGGGTTGAGCTTGTCGAAACCAACGCGCCGCCCGTGACGATGAAATGGAGGTGGAGATGTCCCTGCATGATCTGTCCCCAAGTATGCAAGACCATCGAAAAGCCGATCTCGCCGCCGAGATATTTCCGCCCAAACTCTTTGAGCAGTTGCGCGGCGATTTTGATGAACAAGTCGAAGAGCTGTTTCTGATTAAAGGCAACTAGAAGATTGAAGACATGGTCAATGGTGAAGACGACGTGATAATAATGGATGGGCAAAATCCATTTCTTCTGCGCCTCGAGCCACTGCGCCTTCTCGAACGCGCCGCACAGCGGACAATGGCGATTCTTGCAGGCTTTATAGTGAAATTCCAACGCCTTGCAAACGGAACAGGTCTTCATCACTCCGCCCATGGCAGGCGTGCGGCAATTCATAATAGCGCTGACGGCTTTCGACTGTTCATACGAAAGCCGATGAGACTTTTTATATTCGCCAATATACTTCCGGAAGATGTCAGCCACGTCATAGCGCAGCGTATCCTGTGGATATTTCACCCCTGGCTGTTGCGTTGGCGTATTATTGTAATGCGCTATGTGAGCCAGTTGCATAGTTACAAATCGCTAGTCAATATTTTGGTAGTGTGCTCGGTCGCAGTGACTACACCACTGTTTTGTATAAGGTTTTCGAAAATCAACGCTTGCAGCATGATTATCTTTCAGGCATGGAGAACATAAGGTTTGTAAATTTTCAATCTCGCTGTTGCCGCCCCGGCTAATGGGCGTGATGTGCGCAACGGTCAGGTTATCTTTACTGCCGCATAGAAGGCATTGATGATTATCTCGTAGTAGTACCGCTTTGCGTACCTTGCTGGAAACGTACCCGCGCTTTTGGCGGTCACTTTTTTGTTGCTTATCAAAAATGCTTACTTCCGCAGATGAAATCAGTCCAAATTTGAGCGCATGATACATGACTCCGCGCGCCGTGGTTATTGTTGTATACCTGGAATTTTTGGCTTTGCTATCATCACTATGCCAATTATTTACGGCGGCGGCAATTTCAGCAGGGCTATTGCGACCCCACAGTTCAAGAAAAATTTTATCAGTTTCTTTGTTCCAGGTGGTCATTTAATGATCGGGTTATGTTTTATTTTTCTCTTCATGACTACATCTTACGGATTCGTCCAACGGCTTGCGTTACCTGCGCTGGGGTGGGGGACGGCGAAGCCGTCCAGCCAGAAAAATGATAAGGCGTAGGAAACTGCTTGAGATTGCCGCAGAATCCCCAGCGTCAGGTGCACGCTTTGTTAGCCCCGCTTTGTTTAGCAAGGCTTGTGATGGGATTGGTTATTTCTTTTTCTCCAGATTCTTATCTCTAGAAAGAAACATAGCACTGAATAAAATTATAGCTGTTACTGGAAAAATAAACCAGCGACTCCAATTTACTGTGAAAGGAGAACTAGGAAATCCGAGAAGATAATCATGGAATTTGGGTAGCCATATTAATGGCATCATGAAACCCGAAACAATAAAAAAGATTACGGCGGCTAGTAAAGCCATTACCCCGATTTCAAAAAGTTTGGCTATCTGAGATTGTTTTTGAAAAAATACCATACTTGATATGAATACCATAAACCAAGCTAGAAGTCCCAATACTACAAGAAAGAGTAATAATTTCAGAAATATTTCAGGTAATGGATTGAATGCACCGCCTAAGAAACCAAATAAAGGTTGAGGATAAGTACCTTGCCATATTTTCAAAATACTAGCCGTTCCAACATCTTGCCATATCGCGACAACATTCAACAGAAGTGGCGCAAACAGTGCCAAGAGAATTAGAAGCCATTGATGTTTTTGTACCCTGATTAACATGATTTGCGAATTTCCTACCTCTGATTCAAAGGAAGGGGCTAACGGTTGGCGTTACTGGCAAAAGAAGCCAGATGCGATAATGCATTTTAGCAGGAAAATCCAACAGGTGGCAACCAAAGCCCGAACAAAGCGAGCAACTTCTTTTGTCCAGTGCACGCTTTGTTGGGCGGCTGATCGGACAGGAAAATGCTTGCAGGCGGTGAGCCAATCAAACACGCAACACGGAACGCGGCGACGGTTTCCCTTTCCCCAGCGTCCCTTCCCCCCGCGCGGGACTTGCCAGAACCACCGTCTACCAGTCCAGCGCGCGCCTAGCCGCCCTAGCTCCCAAACGCCAATCCTGCGAAGCGCGAGAGTGAGGACGCACGGACGGAACGGACGTGAGGAGTACCGCCCGCGCCGCCCGCAACGGAGCGCGAGTAAGCCAATATAAAAAGCCTCACTACTGGGCTTGTCTCTTTCCAACAAAGTTTTATGTGCGTAAATGTGTCAATCCCTTCCCCCTAGCGAACTAGCCGCATATTTCAAGGAACACCCCCCCTACTAATAGGGGGGTGGAGATTATCGAGATATACAAAATTGAACGAATATTCTCGAAACACTTGACAGCGAGAATCAAATCGGTGTATAAGAAAAATGCGATAGGCGCGAGTGATTAGAAGCCGTCCGAACGCACTGCCTCAAAAAGCAGTGGCGCGTAATGCCTGAAAGACGTTTCAGGAAAGACGAAATTCACGATAGGAAGTTCAGCAGTCATGCGGAATTGGTCACGCTTGGCATTTTCGCTGGCTTCCTATTTTTATTTCCCCAGGTCGAAAATCTTAGCCGCCCAACGGTTTGCGTTACCTGCGCTGGGGCGGGGACGGCGAAGCCGTCCAACTGGAAAAATGCTAAGGCGTGTGAAACTGCTTGGGATGTGCGCAGAATCCCCAGCGTCAGGTGCACGCTTTGTTAGGCAACCGACACAGAACGCAAGACCCGTTCATTATAACTACTACCTTTTGATTTTCTGAGGCAATTGTTTTTCAATAAATGATACAAATTCGCTAATGGTGGCAATTGCGCTTTCTACTTCCTCTGAGGAAATAATAATTGTTTTGCCTTCGACGGTTTTGCCATTTCTGTGAACAATATCATGACGTTTCATAATGATTCTATTTAGTGAGACCAAATCTTGTGGGAATTGGATGCCTAAGACATTTTTGTATAACTTTTCCACAGTCCACATATTATGATATAGCACATCGTTTTGTAAGTATTCTACAACTTCTTTGTTCATCTTCCTGTAATGAGCGTAGATAGTCGAAAGTGAAAACTTTGCTTCGATAAACCTCGGTGTTGTTTCAACAAGTCTTTCTGTTAAGGCTTGGTTGTTTATTACAATGTTTGTGATTGCGTCTGATAAAAAAGTTTCCATTAAGGTGACTATATTCGCATACAAAAGACGATTTAATATCTGTCTTTGAGTATGGTGAGATGGCTCAAGTTTTTGCAGATTTTTTACATTCTTGATTCCATCCATGAACGTTTGGAAGAATTCTGTATTTGCTACTGCGGATGCAACAAGATATTCTCGCAGTTCTTGGTTTTGTCTTTCCTTATAACAATGTGGACAACCGCTTCCATTGGCTCCGCGATTTTGAGGAGTTGCTTCCCATTCATGCTCAGGATTTACACTGCAACGCCACCAGTATTTTTTCTGACTACTTTGTGGAACATCGCTGGGCTTTATATCTCCGTTTTTAATGGGATGCCACTCTTTTGCAACTTCTGGATACTTTTCCGCAAACGATTTACCAGTTTTGGCGCATTCTGGGCAATTTCCATCTCCACTTGTGCGAAGAAATACATATGTGTCCCATTCATGTTCGGGATTTACAAGGCATTTCCACCATACTCTTTCATGACTTCCAGGTGTGACCTGCTCTGGTGAAAGTTTATTTTTTGTTGGATGCCATTCTGCTGCTAGTTGTGGATATAAAACAGCAATATTTCTATCGCCTGCTTTTTGTCCTTTGCAATAAGGACATCCTTGTCCTTTTGTTGCTCTGTTTCCAATAACAGCTTCCCACTCATGGCTAAGATCATTTTTACAAATCCACCAGACTTTTTTTGTAGAACCTGCACTAAACTGGTCTGGAGTTAAGTTTCCGTTTTTAACAGGATGCCATTCTTTTGCTAGTTCAGCGTTGTATTCGGAAAGGGGCGGGAGTTTAGCGGGATTCTTTCTTACGCAAATAGGACATTTGCCACTACTTTGCAAGCGTGTACTTATTTGTGTTTGCCATTCATGTTCAGGAAAATCAAGGCAAATCCACCATACTTTTTTCTTTGAACTCTGAAAAACGTCATAAGGAGTTAATTTGCCATTTTTGGTTGGATGCCATTGTTTTGCTAAATCTGGGTATTTACCGCCAAATGAGTTTTCTTTGGTTATTTTTTTTCCTGAACAAAAGGGACATGGAGGATTTGACACTGCTGTTCGATGATAAACAGGTGAAATCCATTCATGCTCAGGATTATTTTTGCATTGCCACCACACCTTTTTGTTACTTGCTTCTGCAACATTTTCAGGTTTTAGAGACTCGTTTTTTGTTGGATGCCATTCGCGTGCAATTTCTGGAAAAGCTTCTGCAAGGGTTCTGTATTTATATCCAAATTTTCTCACACCTGCACAATATGGACATCCTCTCCCTTTTCCTCTGGAATTTATGCGAGTTTTCCAAACATGCTCAGGATTTTTAGGGCAAATCCAAAATGCACTTATTCCACTTCCAACAGATACTTCCGATGGTTTAAGATTGCCGTTTAATGTTGGATGCCACTGCGCGGCGATTTCGGGATATTGGTCTGCAAATGAATTTTCCATTGCCCTACTTCATCCTTATTACAAACTTGAACAAAAAGAATTAACTATATTTTGCAAGACAGGTTGCCTAACGGCTTGCGTTAGCGGCAGGTGGGTGGGGTAAGATAAAAGCCCGAGAGCAGAAAAATGATCGGGTGTAGAAAAAAGCCTGAAAATTCGTACTCTACCCACCCGTCCGCTGCACGCTTTGTTGGACGAACTTTCTATTATAGGGATTGCGTTTTTATTATAGTCTTAAATTGTAGCGAGGTCATCTCCTGTTGAAAGAGAAAAGATGAGACGAGCGATCATTTGAAGGCGGGAATGAAAGCCAAAAGGCGCAAAACCATCCAGCAGGCAGAGTCCACCCACCCCGCGAACGGGCAAACAAAAGAAAGGAAGTCAAGTAAAGGCATTTTTCCATGAAGTGAACCAACCAAGCGCCGTATGGAATGTGAGCCGCCAGCCAAAAACAGGACCAAACTCGCGGACGGGCAACATCAAGCCCTTGCCGCAGAACTTGCAAATGCGCGGGTCAACATCGGACTGAGTGATCTTTTTGAACCAATCGAGGAACTTCAACTTGAGAATAATGGGCAACTCAAAGGGCTCGCCCAGAACACGGCGGGCGTGTTGGAGCTTGGCACGGCAGGAAGAGTGATGCAAGCCAAAATGACGAACGCGGACAAAGCCATCGGGGAGGACATGCGAAAGAAAACGGCGGATGAACTCGAAGACATGCAAGGTCATCTCCTTCTCTTCGCCGTCGTCGCGGTTGTCGAAATACTTGAAAGTAACGGTATCCTTCCCAACCGCGACAATGCGATGATTGGAAATGGCAATGCGGAAGATATAGCGACCAAGATACTCAAGCAATTTCTCTTTGTCATAGAGCGGTTTCTGGATATAGACTTCCCAATCTTTGG
>JAUXVU010000010.1 GCA_030680295.1 Moraxellaceae bacterium | reverse complement strand
TGCCGCACTGACCCCTTCAGCCCAGCGTGCCAGTGGTTCATTGGATGACTTGCGACCTGATGCGACAGGTGCACTGAGCACTTGGTATTTTTATGACAATGCCGGTCGTCAAATTGGCAGTGTGGATGAGCAAGGGTTTGTCACTGAAACGGTATTTAACGAAGCGACGAACACCCGTCAGAGCATTCGTTATGCCACGGCATATACATCAAGTATTACGACATCCACCACTTTTGCCAGTATTCGAACAGCGGTGGCATCCGGTGCTAAACAATCCATCACCGCCGTGTTTGACGGCATGGGTCGCCTGTCATCACAAACCCAGCAAGATGGGACGGTGACCAGTTATGAATATGATGTCGCTGGTCGTTTAGTTAAAGAAACCGCCGCCTCGGGCACTACTGAAAGCCGCGCACTGACCAGCCGTTATAACGCCTTTGGTGAAGTGACCGGCCGCTTGCTGGGCGAAGCCTCAGCCTTGGTGGTGGCGGGTATGACCCCTGCGCAGGTTGCCGCTATTTACGACCAATACGGTCTGACCTGGAGTTATGACGCGGCCGGCCGTCAGGTCAGTGTAAAGGATGCTTTTGGTAACCGAAGCGTCTCGTATTACGACGAAGCGGGTCGTTTAACCCATGTCGTGAATGCGCTCGGTGAAGTGAAAGAAAGCCTCTACAACGCCTTTGGTGAGATGAGTGAGCGCACCGCCATCACGAATCGTCTGTCAGCAGCGAACACTGCGTCATTAACTGGCGGGTTGCTCAACACCACCATGAAGAGCTTAGTCGCTGGCATTAAGAACGCGGCCACCGACAACCGTTCAACCTACACTTACGACAAGCGTGGTCTGCTCGCCACGACTACTGATGCCATGGGCTGGTTAACGAGCTTAAATTACAATCTGCATAGCGAGTTGGATGCGGTAGTACGTACCGTTTCATCTGGTGTTACAGAGGCAGAGTTTTTCTCCTATAACAAGCGTGGAGAGCAGATCACCCGAGTCGAGAATCCGGGTAGTCAGAACCGCACCACGTCGGTGACCTATGATGCCTTTGGTCGTGTGACCAGCCGCACCGATGGCCGTGGCCTAACAACCACCACGACCTATGACTTGAATGGTCGTACCGTCACGGTCACGGATCCGCTGAACCAAACCCGGGTCAGTCAATATGATGCCTGGGGTCGTGTGCTAACCGAGACCGATGCCCGTGGTCAGGTCACTAGCTATAGTTATAACGATATCACTCGTACCCTCGTCGTGAATCTGCCAGAAGGCGTCACATTGACCACGGTGCGTAACCGTCATGGTGAAGTGATATCGAGTACCAACGGTGAGTCTCGCACCACACAGCAGCAATACAATAAAGACGGGCAGTTAGTGGTCACCATTGACGCTAAAGGGCAGTCAGCCACTCGAGCCTATGATCAAGCCGGTCGTTTGAGCAGTGTCACTGACGTACGCGGCTTTACCACCACCTTTGATTATGATGCAGCCAATCGGGTGGTGACTAAAACTGATGCGCTGGGCATCATCACCAGTTATGTCTTTGATGGTCAGGGTCGTCAAATCACGGTCACCGAAGCCGTGGGTCAGCCCGAGGCACGCCAAACGGATTATGCCTATGACCGCAAGGGTCAGTTATTAACGGTCACGCGTGACCCGCTCGGCTTGGCCCTGCGTACCACGTATGCCTATGACGGTATCGGTCGTCAGGTGCAGGTGAGTGAAGGCACTGTTGCCAGCCCTAATCAGCGTGTGGTGGCCTATACCTTTGATAAGTTAGGACGCCGAACGGCGGAGCAGATTGACCCAACGGGCCTCAATCTCACCACCCAGTATTTTTACAACGGCAATGATCAGGTCACTCGCACGATTGACGCAGCGGGCAATAGCACCTGGTACATCTACGACAATGCTGGTCGTTTAACTGACACGGTTGATGCCTTAGGTGCGGTGACGCGCAACACCCACGATGCCAATGGCAATGTGATCAGTACGCGCCGTTTTATTAATACCGTGGTCACTACCAGCTTTGGGAATGCGATCACCAGCGTGAACCCAATCGCCAATGCGGCACTGGATCAGATCACCACGTATGCCTATGACAACCTCAATCGTCTGACCAGCACCACTGACGCCTTGGGCTCTGTCGAGTCCTATACCTACGACAAAGCCGGTAATCGCATCACTCTGACCAACAAAAATGGCGCCACCTGGCATTACCGTTATGACGAGCTTAATCGCCTAAGCGAGGAAATTACACCAGCTATTCAGGTGTCGTCCATCGCAACGAATGGTCAGGTTAGTACACAAACCCAATTAATAGTCACACGTATTGAGTACGATGCCGCCGGTAATGTGACTTCGCGTAGCGAAGGACGTTTACGCGCTAACTTAACGTCTGCCCCAGCCAGTGACAATATAATTCATGCGCGTACTACCAACTACGCTTATGACGCTGTCGGCCGTCAAATACTGACTACCTCACCGGGCTGGTACAACAAAATCACCGGCGCCTACCAATTCGCAAATGATGGTTTAGGCAATACTTTCCGGGTCACCACCGAGGTGACCTACGACGCCTTGGGTAACGCAGTACGCAATCGTGTGCGCACTAATAACACCGGCACGGTGGCTAATGATTTTATCGATAGCTACAAGACCTATGACAAGGCCGGTCGGGTGGTACATGAGATTGATGCATTAAATGGCGTTACTACTTACAGTCACGATGCCGTAGATAATGTCCTGACCATTAAACGCCATGCCAATGCGTTGAACTATGCGGTGCCAGCCAGTGGTTATTATGTGGCGAGTGACATTACCACCGCGCGCTTGGTGCCGGATGCGGCCAATGACCGCACCATGACCATGAGTTATGACGCGGCCGGTCGTAAGACCTCGGTGCAGCTTGATGTCGTGAATGTTTATATCACTGGCCTCATGTTGCCCTTTCAAGGGGCGCCAACGACACTCTTTACCTACGACGCCATGGGGCGCGTGATTAAGGAAACGCAAATAGTGCGTGATAACGGTATCACCCTACAGACGGGTGCCAGCCTTCACAGTTACTACGACAAGGTTGGTAACCAGATTGGCAGTGTGGATGCCTTAGGGTACTTAACTCGCAACACCTATGACGCACTGGGCCAGGTGATACGCAGTGTGGAGTACAACAACAAGCTCAGTAGCTGGAGCACGAACCTTCCGAATAATCCATCAGCCCATGCTAAAGATCGCAGCACGGCGTATGCCTATGACCGTTTAGGTCGTCTGACCACGGTCACCAAGGAGAATGTGACGGTTTGGCGTCATAACATCACCAGTGGGAATGCGTATACGGTAGCAGCATCAGTTCTGAATGCAGTCGAAATGACAGGCAACTTAGTGGTTGACCAACGAACCTACGACAACGTGGGTAATATGCTGACCCTGCGTGATGGTGCCAACAACGTCACTACCATGGGCTACAACGCCTTGGGGCATATGACGAGCCTGATTGAACCCGCACGGCTGGTGGCAAAAGCTAATCAAATTAACTCGTTTGAAAATAATATTGCCCATGCGATATCAGCCTCTCCACAAACGGTGTATGCCTTAAACGCCTTCGGGCAAGTGATCAGTGAAACACGTACCCCTGGCGCGAACCAGGCAGGTTGGGTGACCACGATCAAGACGCGTTATGACCAAGCCGGCCATGAAATTGAGCATATTGATGCAGCGAATGCCAGCACGCATTACAAGGTGGATGCGGCAGGCCGTCGTATAGAGTTGAGGCAGCAGGTCAGCGCACAGTTTGCAGCTTGGACGGGTACTAGCGGATACAACCACGAGATCCGTCAGCGTTATGCCTACGACAAGTTAGGTCAGCAAATGTTTACCCAAGACTACTACACCACCGTACTGGGCGAATCCTTTAGCAGCAAGTCGGTGTTGCATAATCGTTTTGGTGAGGTGTACGCGGAGTATTCCATTGGTGCTCGACCAATAATCGGTGTAACCATTCTTCAGCAAGCATCTTATACCTACGACCAAGCTGGTCGAGTTATCTTGCAACAAAATGCGCAAGGCACCACTGCATTTGATTATGACATGGCCGGTCGGGTGACCCGCAGTACTCAGCAGGGCGATGGTCCGGCTGCCACATCAGATCGTGTTACTCGCACAGAATATGATGCCAGCGGTCGAGCTACTCGACAGTACCAGCCAAGATTTGAGGCGAATACGGGGGTTAATCCACTGACTTCGGTGACGACCTCCTTAGTTGCGCCCACGATCACCCAAACCTATGACCGTTGGGGTAATGTGCTGAGCCGTACCGATCAGCGTGGGTATAATATAACGTATACCTATGACCATGAGAATCGGGTACTCACCGAGACCCTGCCGCAAACCAATATCTTGCGGGCCGATGGCACCAGCTACCGTGCCAGCTTAATTCAAGAGCGTCGTTATGACGCGCTGGGTAATGTGTTGCACGAAGTGGACTGGGTCGGCCCGTACACGGGGATGACTGAAAACACCCATCTGCGTACGCGCACCCATGCCTACAACGCAGTGGGTGAGTTAGTTCGTGACATTGATGCGCTAAATATGTCTCGTTACTACATGGTGGATGCTAACGGTAATCGTGTCACCACACGTGATGCTTTGGCTCGGGTATACATCAATACCTTTGATGCCATGGATCGTCAAACCACTCATGGCATGATGTTGAAAAACAGTAACGATGTGCTGGAGCATCGTATTTTACAAACCAACAAATACGATCAAGCCGGTCGTAAATATGCCGAAATCAATGGCACCACTGAGGTGGAAGAGACGTTTACGGTAGATCGTAACTATGTACAAGATCGAGGTACCACGAGCTACAGTGTCTATGATGAACGAGGGCACATCGTTAGAACCCGTAACGAATCAGGTGTTGACCGAACTTACCAGTTTGATGAACACAACCGTAAAATTAGAGAAACCCATATCGGAATAACAGCCGGTCAGAGCAATCGCTACATGACGTGGTCTTACGACAATAATCAGTATGGGCGCTTGAGTGCGCGTCGTGATCTTGATGGTCGCCAGTACGCGTATACCTACAACGTGTATGGTCAGTTAGCAAAAGAGTCGCTGAACAGTGCTGCAGGGCTGGATAAGACCTACGAGTATTACGACAACGGCATGCTCAAAAAGGTCACTGAAGGAGTCCAGACTTATAACACCAATGGTACGATTCGATTGCAGGAAAAGCGCAGCAGTACCTATGTGTATGACGCTGCTGGTAATCGCGTGCGTGAAATTGATGCGACTCAAACTAACCTGCCCAGTTCGCCAAGTACTATTCGACAAAGCTCGAGTGCTGAAACGCGTTATCGTTATGACGAACAGGGCCGCCTGATCGGTATGTTCGTGCCAAGTGGTAACACGCATTTAGTGGGTATTGCTAATGGGTCAAATAACTACTCAAAGCCTACGTCGGCACGTATTAACACCTTAACGTATGACTACGATGAAGTAGGCAACCGTCGCCGAACGCTATTTAACACCACTAACCAAAGTAGTGTCACCGTCAATAATGAGCGCTGGTACACCTACGACAAGGAAGATCGTGTGTTACTGGGTGACGCAGTCATGGTTGGTGGTGTTATACAATATGCTTGGCAAAACAACTTACCGGTGGGCTACTCCAATATTTACGATGCGGCTGGTCAATTGCGCGGCACCTATAGTAGTCGTGGCACCGGCAGTTATGTCTTAAACGGCATCACCTACAACAATGCCAGCCTTGTCGATATTACGGTATTTGTGTATGACGACCGTGGACGTATGACTGATACGGTGGGTCAGTATGTGGTTCGTAACAGTTCGGATACTCAGTGGTTGATACCAACTCAAGTAAAAGGGATTGCCACAGGCAGTGTATGGGTAACCAATGATCTGCAAACGCGTATGCGCGCGTCTTATAATGAACATGGTGATTTAATTGCCAATGTCGTGCGTACCTTCAAACCCAATGGCACAGTAGATACATTCTCTGGTACTTCTTGGGTTTATCGTGGTGATGGTAAGGTGATTCACCAGGCCGTGCTTGATGAGAGCAATGGTGGTTGGCAGATGACCTACTATAACGATGTAGGCATGATCGATAGCCAAGGTAATCAGCTAAATTATCGTGTGGAGTTCACCGGTAATCAGCAATTTACTAACACTTACACCAACACTTACGCTCATTTTGAGACCTCTAAAATAGCCACCACTCAGGTGACTTCAACCCGCACGGGCTTTACTCCAGGGGTCACCACCAACACGTACTCACAACGTGGTGAATTGATGCAAGTGGAGGCAACCGGCGGTACTCCGTTCATTCGTCAGTTTGCGGCAAACCGCGAAGGCTTGATCACCTCTCGCCGCGAGAACGCGGCTAATAAAACGCAAAACTACGCCTACTTCCAAGGGGCGGAAGTGGCCAGTTTTGGTAACGCCAGCACACCGGAAGTGCGTGATGCCTTTATCACGCCTTGGCAGCAAAGTGATTATGTGGTGAGTCGAACCAGCAGCTACGGTGTCAGCCAAGGCGATACCTTAGCCAGCATAGCCCGCATGATCTGGGGCGACAGCCGGATGTGGTATTTGATTGCGGATGCCAACGGCTTGGCAGCAGGTGCAAATGACCCACTAGAGGCTGGTAATACGTTACGTATCCCAGCGGTGGCAGGTAGTAGTAAAAACAACGCCACCACGTTCAAACCTTATGATCCCTCCGACATCATCGGTGACACCAGCCCGAACCCCAAAGCGCCACCGCCCCCCAAACCCCCGAAGAAGAAGTGTGGTGGTTTAGGCGCCATCGTGATGGTGGTAGTAGCCGTGGTTGCCGTGGTGGTGACGGCAGGTGCGGCGGCCGCAGCCATTGGTGCGGCTAGTGGTGGATTTGGTGCGGCGATGGGTGCAGCTGGTGCGTCCATTGCCAGTGGTTCAGCCTTTGCAACGGGTACTGCAGCGCTGACAGGCGGTTTGGGCTTTGGTACTGCATTGGGTGCTGGCCTCATTGGTGGCGCGGTTGGCAATGCCTTAACGCAAGGCGTCGGCATGGCTTTAGGCGTTGTCGATAAATTCTCGTGGCGCCAGGTGGCAGCAGGTGGTTTGCGTACTGCGTTAACGGCGGGCCTTGCGGGTGCAGCCGTTGCGGGCAACCTTGGTGGTTGGGCGAAAGTAGCAGCCGAGACCATGCGTCAGTCGGATACTATCGGTGTAACCACACGCGGTATCTTTAACTACGCCAGCAGTCAGGCAGTCAATCGTGTCGCAGGCTTAAGCACAACATTCAGTTGGAGTGGATTGGCAGCAAGCATCGTGGGTGAGGCCGTTGCGGGTCCGGCTGTCAAACTGATGGGCATGAGTGGCCTGACAGGCATGCCGGGCAACATCTTGCAGGGCTTTGTATCGAGTGCATCGGCTGCAACGGTCAACGAAAAATGGTTTGGTGGCGCAAAAGTTGACTATGCCCAGATTGCTTATGATGCCTTTGGTAACGCCATGGCAGGCTATATTCTGGAAAGTATGAAGCCGAAGGTTAATGAACCTACATCTGCAAACCCCTATGCCGCAGCTAACGAAAAGTGGGGCCATGGGCTGGCTTCGGTTGATCACAGTGATCCGAGTGTGCTGAGCACTGATAAGCCAACACTGCGTGAGCAAATGCGACAATCTGGCATAGAAATGCCACTTGAAACCACCATTACCATTATCGGTGATAAAGACGAGCCTTGGGTTGGAGGAGTGCCTGAGGGTTACTTTGATCCAATTGTTGCCACACCACTGCCAGAGGCGAGTTACTATGATTATGGTAATGGATATAATTATCCAGTGCGGCTTGATAAGGTAGTTAAGTACGATAGTGATCTGGAGATTTTAAATAAAAGAATTCACGAATTCTCTAACACATGGTCATTTATTGCTAATGCTGGCGCTTCAACTTTAACAGTATATGCAAAAATCCCTGGTACTAGAGTTCTTGCAAATGCAGGTGAGTTACAGATGCCTCGCTTGAGGCAGGTGGCAGCAGCACAAGATTTAGACTCAGCAATTACTGTTTTTAAAAGTCCAAATGGTAAAACAGCAACTGCTTTATTAGAGTCATCAAGCAGATATGGGAAATATATTAAAGGTGCTGCTTATACAGGTGTGGCTTTAAATATTGCTGATGAGGTACGTTATGTAAACTCTGTACCGGACAATAAAAAATACCATGCATGGGCTGCAAGTGGAATTAATACTATAGGAAGTGCTGCAGTTACTTCGGTAGGGATGGTTGGTGGGGCACTTATAGGAAGTGTGGCAGCACCAGCAGCATTTGTTACGGCTCCAGCTTCAGCAATGTTCTTTGGTGGTGCAGCTTCAATGACTTACGATGCTACTGTTGCGCCATTTGTGAGAGATATTTTGGGTGTGCCTGATCCGCTACGAAAAGGGTGGTATAAGTGATTGATTCAAAGCGAGGAGCTAAGTTACTACTGAGTATTCTAGTAATATTCTTTGTTGCGGGTATTTCTGCAGATAGAACTGGGTATTTAATAACGGAGTCCTCAATAGAAATAAGAATGCTCTTGATTTTCCCGTTATTGATGGTTTTTTGGTATGTTTGGATATTTTTTTATAAGTGGGGTGGTGATTGGTCATACGAGGGTGGTCGGCAAACTATATATGAAATAAATGTGAGGCAGTTTTCGGGCCTTAAAGGACGTATGCAGTTGTTGTTGGTATATATTTTTGGCTTCCCACTATTGCTTGCTATAGTCGCATGGCTTTCGATTGGTATCCCCGCATGGTTGACTAAGTTTACAGCTAATGAATCATTTAGTCATGAATATATTTACTCGCCCGGAGCTTTGATTGGGAGTGGGTATGATTTTAGGGACGCTATATCTAATAAAAGAGTTTCGGTCCGAATTAGTGTAGATCTATATAGGGATTTTCCTGACGAAAGTAGTAGTGAATATGTTGGTAAAGTTGTTTGTTTAAAAGGACGGAAGTCAGCCTATGGGAGTATCATTGAAAATATTAGTCTTGGTCGATGCAGTCGCTTTTGATACTAAATTAATCTTAACAAGATTTACTTATAAAATACTAAATTAAAGCAAGTTCAGACCTCTGGCGGAGCGCTATTTACTCTGGAACAATACCACTAAAAGTAGCATTCAGAAAGAATCGGTGGGTCTGGGTGCGCTGCCAGCAACGTTGAAGGGAGTGCACGATTTATTGTTTGGTGCTCAAGCAGCCATCTATACCAAAGCATTTAGTGCAAATGGTACTCAATACTCAGCAATCGGCCCCGATAAAACACGATATGCTATTTCTAGTCAGTCGGGACAAGTGACAGCAGCCATACTAAGCAATGATCAAGTTAAAGTGCCAACTTATTTGAAGGTGGGTGCGCAAGTGGCTAGCACTATGAGGCAATCAGCACTTCTTTCAGTTGCGGGGACAAGTTTGGATTATGGTATTCACGAAATAGCAGGCATTCCTAAAAATCAAGAAGGTAATCCATATAGGAATTTTGGTGCGGATGCGTTCTTGGATTTCACAAAAGCAATTCCTGCCGGTCTAGCTGGCGCTGTTACATATGGAGCCATAGGTACTGTCGTTCCTGGTTTGGGTAATTTGGTTGGAGTTGCTGTGGGGTTTGGCATTGGTATTACGACAGCCCTAGCAATTGAAACTCATGTGTATGAACAGCACGATCTTAGAAATCGGCTGAAGGGAAGGTAAGTGTTATGAGGTCAGTAGGTGTCTTTTTTGAACAAATAGTCAGTGCATTTTTTTTGTTTCTGCTGGTTTTTGGAGTTTGTATTTATATTTTTTATGAAATATACGGATATGTATGGATTTGGTTGATTGCGTTTGCAGCGCTGTTTTTTGCATATAATTTATTATTCTTAATTTATGGGTATTTCTTCAAGTTATCTAAACAAATTTGGCATTGGTATATACTGACTGGTTCTATGGTTATTTGTCTCGCTTCATTGGCGTCAATTTTTGTAATGCCATCAATTAAGCCTTGGGGTATGTGGGTTGTTGTGTTAGCGCTAATTTGTGGTTTTTTGGGCTCTAAGACAGAAAGAAAATCCATGCAATCTGGCGCTCAGGGAGGCTCTGCTGTTTTTATAATGATTGTTGGTATTGTATTTTTTTCACTATTGCCAGATGGCTTAGAATTTTTGATTTTGCCTGTTGCGGCATTTTGCTTTGGATTTGGTTTTTTTGCAATTGCAATATATTCATATAGAAACTTAAAAAGTTTATAGCTGAATCTTGAGTGTGGCTTTATATTTATTTTTAGTGTGGATTGGCTATTATATAAAGTTATTTATTAGCGCAGCACCGCCTTATCAGCAAGTACGCCGCGCCATGACCTAGTGCAGCGATTATGTCGCCAGCCGCCCAACCATTTATTCGGTGAGCCAAGGTGATACCTTAGCCAGCATAGCCCGCATGATCTGGGGCGACAGCCGGATGTGGTATCTGATTGCCGATGCTAATGGCTTAGCCGTCGGTGCCAATGACCCGCTGGAAGCTGGCGAGACACTGCGCATTCCAGCCGTGGCTGGTAGCAGCAAAAATAACGCCACCACGTTCAAGCCTTACGATCCTTCCGACATTATCGGTGAAACCAGTCCGAACCCCAAAGCGCCACCGCCTCCCAAACCCCCGAAGAAGAAGTGTGGTGGTTTAGGCGCCATCGTGATGGTGGTAGTGGCCGTGGTTGCCGTGGTGGTGACAGCGGGTGCGGCTGCTGTAGCGCTTGGTGCAACGGGCGGTGGATTATTTGCTAGCGGTGGTGCGGCATTAGTGGGCGGTTCCTTGGGAACTGTATCTATGTCGTTTGGCACAGCTTTGGGTGCTTCTATTATTGGCGGAGCCGTCGGCAGCGCGATATCGCAAGGTATCGGCATGGCCATGGGCGTTGTCGATAAATTCTCGTGGCGTCAGGTGGCAGCGGGTGGCATTGGTGCAGGCTTAACCGCCGGTCTGGGGCATTTTGGCCAATTCGCGCAAATCACTGAAGGCATGAAGTGGAGCCAAGCGGCTTCTGCCTATGCCCGTAACGCCGCCATGAGCTATAGCGTCAACCAACTCAGTGGTCGTGTGGCTGGTTTGGATACCTCGTTTAGCTGGCGCAGTGTGGCATCAACGGTAGTGGGTGCCACTGTTGGTAATGCTGCCGGTCGTGGCTTAGGCCTTGATGGCGGTAACCTGTGGTCTGGTGTAGCACGCAGTGTAGTCACGGGCAGTTCTCAAAGTTACTTCAATCAACAGTGGGCCCGTGGTGGCAAGCTCGACTTTGTGCAGCTGGCCATGGACTCGTTTGGCAATGCCTTGGGCAATGACATTGTCGGTCGGATGACACCTGCTGCGACGGCTGTACCTGTTACCTTGGCCAAGAACGGTCAACGCGCCATGGACATGGACGGTGTGAACTTCCTCGATGCAGGCGTAGACACCAGCATGCCAGACATGCGGTGGATTGATGACCTCAATACCAGCATTGCCACGGGTTCGAATCTTGCCGTCAACGCCAATACCCCAGGCTATACCGCGACGGTAAGCGTGGCCAGTCAGACGGCAGTTGCTGGAGGTTATCAAAATGATCCCGGAATGGGGACGCAAATGGAGATAACCTACAACCCGAATGAGCAAGTAATGCCTGAAGTAGCTGTTACGGCCAGTGCGAAAGAATCCGGTGGTGGCCTATTAAGCTGGCTGAGAAAGCCGGAAAACATATCTTTTGTGCTGGATATGGTGCCGGTCGTCGGTACCCTGAAGTCGCTTTACCAAGCAGGTGCTGGCAGGGACCTGATTACGGGTGAAGCTGTTAATCGCTGGGTTGAGGGAGCTGGCATTGTTGCGGGTATGATCCCCGGTGGTAAGCTAGGGGTTAAGGGGATTGTTGGGGTTGTTCCGAGCAATACGACCAGTAGGTTGGCAACAGAGTCTGATAAGGCATTGTTTTGGTCAGGCGTTGGTAGAGGTGGCGACGCTGTTGCTGCTAACGTTGCATCACAAAAAGGACTGGTCACTCTTGAAACAACACTAGCACAACGAGGATTAAAGCTTCCTACATGGGATCCTGCTAATCCCGCATCTGTTGCGGCTTGGCGAGAAGCATCTCATGACTTCGCATCAGGTGCGAGTGGGAACGTTCGTGTTCTCCAAGGAGATATGATAAGGATTGATTCGATCTGGGCGCAGGTTGAGTTTCCTGCGTTGAGAGCAAATCCAAATGTCACAACGATTACATCAACTAATTCGAAAACTGGTCAAGAGGTGTTGTTATGGTCGCGACAATAAATTGGAGCGATCCTCAATTAATGAGGGCAGTTTTTCTTTGGACCGGTTACGGTGAGACAAATTCGCCACGACGCGATAAAGATTTTATGCTGCAGAATTTTGGGGAAGATTCTGAAAGATGGCTTGCAGTAGTTGAGTCACTTGCCGACGAATTTTATGAATCGAACGCTAGCTTTGAGGCTGCCGATATTCAAGAAATGTGGCGTATGGTAATAGCTGATTTTAAGGAAAAATACCCCTCTGTACCTGAGGATATAGCGAAGGCATTTGCATGGTGCTTTACATTTGATAATAGATAGCTCCAAGCAAGTAACCATTTTTTGTTAGGCGTGTAAATTCTAATTTCTTATTTTTTGTTATGACAATTCTCTAGAAAGTACAGAGGAGTGAAAGGAGTGAATGCGTTTATTTTTTAAAGATTTCATGAATCGACAGTCAGGGTAACCAGCTGAAGTATCGGGTGGAGTTCACGGGAAATCAGCAGTTTACCAATACCTATACCAACGCCTACGCTCATTTTGACACCTCTAAAATAGCCACAACTCAGGTGACCTCGACCCGCAGTGGCTTTACCCCGGGGGTCACCACCAACACGTACTCACAACGTGGTGAGTTGATACAAGTGGAGGCAACCGGTGGTACGCCGTTTATTCGTCAGTTTGCGGCAAACCGCGAAGGCTTGATCACCTCTCGCCGCGAGAACGCCGCTAATAAAACTCAAAATTACGCCTACTTCCAAGGTGCGGAAGTGGCCAGCTTTGGTAATGCCAGCACACCGGAAGTGCGTGATGCCTTTATTACGCCGTGGCAGAGTGATTATGTGGCTAGCCGCACCAGCAGCTATGGTGTGAGCCAAGGCGACACGCTGGCCAGTATTGCCCGCATGATCTGGGGTGATAGCCGGAGTGGTATCTGATTGCAGATGCCAATGGCTTAGCCGTCGGTGCCAATGACCCGCTGGAAGCTGGCGAGACACTGCGCATTCCAGCCGTGGCCGGCAGTAGCAAAAACGACGCCACCACTGAAGTCATTAAGCATGGCGCGTTAATTGAGGTAAAAAAGCAATGGATAAATCAATTTTGGATATGGTTCACGATAGCGCTAAAGACTTGCATGCCGCAGGCGTGATGAAAGAAACTACGTTGCGTGAGCTTGATGCACTGTGCTTGCCGCCAGTAAAAGAGTTCTCGGCGGAGCAGATTAAACGTATCCGCATGCAAGTAAAAGCGAGCCAAGGTGTCTTTGCTGTTTACTTAAATACGAGTAAGTCCACGGTTTAGAAGTGGGAGCAAGGAGCTAAAAAGCCCAATGGCCCTTCGCTAAAGCTACTTAATCTTGTTGCAGAAAAAGGTTTAGAAGTGCTGGCGTAAAATTTGCCTGCTTTCGTGTCGCTTATCCATGGTGCTTGATTATACGGTCCCCGAGCTATTCCTCTCCGGTTCTTCGGAATCGTGATGAACTCGGGGTTTTTCATTTCAAGACGTTGCCTTCTGACGTCTTTTTAAAAAAATATCTAAATTTTTTCATTTTACTCTTAACTTTTTGTCGCATCTTGGAATGAGATGAGTATGAGGTCGTGCATTTTCGAATACGACCCGCACTTTTCTTGAGGGATGCAGCATGGTTGCTATCGTTGCCGGTAATGGTCTTGGGTTATTTAACACGTCATTAAATTCACTCGGTGGTGCCGGTGTTTTTGGGCAAGGTACCTTAGGTCAAGCCGGCGGGCAGGGCTATGTTAATGCCAGCAATGGCAACCTCATTCTTCAGTTTAATGATGAGCAGCTCTCCGGTCGTAGTCAGAGCTTGTTGCATCTGCGCACCTACAACGCACAGGGTGCACTCAATGATGCTGACGGCGATGGCTGGCGTTGGGAGGGTGAAAGACGTTTAAATATTTCTGGGCTGCCCGGTGTAATCGGTAGTACGGTGACGCGTACCACCGGCGATGGTTACCAAGCGACGTATACTTGGGGGTTGACGGGTTATCAGTCTGCTGAAGGTTCGGGTGCTCACGATACGATTGTTTTAGCGCCAGCCTTATTGTTGTTGCCTGCTGAGTGGGTATGGACCGATGGTAGTACTCGTGCGGTGGAGCGTTATGACCTAAATGGTCGCTTAAAGTCATACACCAATGCCAACGGCCAAACCACCACTTATGGTTATGACGGTTCCGGCCGCCTAACCTCAGTTAAAGACAGCTCGGGTCAAGAGTTGGTCATGGTCTATAACGCAGGCGGTAAACTGCAACGGCTAGACACGCGCACGACCGCTGGCGGTCCACTCACACGACAAGTCTATTACGCATACGACACATCGGGCCGCCTAACCTCGGTCACTACCGACTTGACGCCGGCGGACAACAGCATTGCTGATGGCAAGGTCTACACCACCAGTTACACCTATGATGGCAGCAGTTTCCGCATTGCCAGTATCAGCCAGAGTGATGGCACATCAGCGGCGTATACCTACCAGCTAGTCGCTGGTGATTATCGCGTCGCCTCTGTCACTGACGCTTCAGGCACCACGACATTTAGCTATGACACCGCCAATCGTCGTACCGACGTCACCAATGGTTTAGGTCAGGTCTGGAGTTATCACTACGACACCGCGGGTCAGTTAATTCAAGTGCAAACCCCGTCGGTCACTGGCAGTGGCCGGCTCAGTACGAGTTATGCGTATGACAGCCAGGGCAATGTCACCAGCATTACCGATGGTTTGGGCAACACCATCACCTATGAGTACGACGCAAAGGGTAACCGTACACTAGAGCGTGATGCATTAGGTAATACGGTACGCCGCTCTTATAACAGTACTAACCAGCTATTAAGCGAAACTACCTATACTGAGCCTGCAACATTAAATGGCAGTAGTTGGACTAATCCGCCAGAGAGTGCTGCTCAGACTACTCATTACGTTTATGACATTAAATCAAATCTGCGTTATGTCGTTGATGCTACTGGATCTGTAACCGAGTACCGTTACAGCAGTTCCGGTTTGCGGCTTGCCGAGGTGCTTTATGGTGATGCCACATACAATCTTAGCGGCCTTTTGCCACTTGATGTGCTAGATGAGTTATTGCTAACTACGTGGGCAGCAACGCGCGACAAGGCCAAGCAGCAGCTGACTGAATTTACTTATGACTATCGTGGCAACGTCACCAAGTCGACTACCTTTGCTTATGTAAATATTCTTGGTGCGGGTGTTTTGGATGACCGTGCACAGGTCATGGAGTATGTCTATAGCGAACATGGCCAACTGCTGCAGACCATTGCGGTGCGCGGTGCCAATCGCACCACCAAAACTACACTGAGCTCGATGGTGTATGACGGCATGGGTCGTCTGTTGAGCCAAGTGGATGCCAATGGCACACAAACCCTGACCTATAACGGTGTCACCCGCCAAATGGCCGTCACCAACAGTGCAGGGCTGACCACCACACAGGCTTTTGATGTCCAAGGCCGCTTGGTGAGTATCAGTCAAGCCGCCACCGGTGAAACTACACGTACCACGCAATATGTTTATGACGCGGCCGGTCGACTCACCCTAAGTCAGGACCCAACGGGTGTCCGCAATTACACGTTTTACGATGAAGCAGGACGCGTTAGCGCGCGGGTTGATGGCACCGGTGCGGTCATTGAGTACATCTACAATGCCGCAGGTCAGTTGACCCAGCAAAAACACTATGCGAACCAAGTCACTGAGGCGACACGTGCAGCGTGGTTTAACGGCTCGATCGTGATGCCGACCTTGGTCAGTGAGATTAGACCGGCAACCCACACGGATGATCGCACTATTAGCTATGCCTACGACAGTGCTGGGCGACAGACATCTTCAACGAACGGAATCGGTACCGTCACTACCTATGGTTATGACGGTAGTCATCAGTTAGTGAGTGTTAAGACGGGAGCCCGAACGACAAGGACATTCTACGACGCGGTGGGTCGTCAGCTAGGTCAGCTCGATGCTGAGGGCTATCTGCGTGAGAATATCTACAATGTTGCCGGTCAGCTGGTGCAGGTTATCCGCTATGCCGCACTGACCCCTTCAGCCCAGCGTGCCAGTGGTTCATTGGATGACTTGCGACCTGATGCGACAGGTGCACTGAGCACTTGGTATTTTTATGACAATGCCGGTCGTCAAATTGGCAGTGTGGATGAGCAAGGGTTT
>JAUXVU010000006.1 GCA_030680295.1 Moraxellaceae bacterium | reverse complement strand
TGGACCGATTCCCTCCTCCTAGGGCCCTCCAGCTCGAACACATGGCCTGCCCCTGCCGCGGCTGCGCGTACAACCAACGACATCACAACGCACAGAACGCGGAGCAGCGCAAGGCATGGCGCCGACACCTCGTGGGCAACCACAAGGTCGAGGACGTCTGTGCAGGCGGCCACGCCATGATGGAGCCCATCAAGGTGTCTGCAGCGGCTGGCCTGCTACATGCCCTCGAGATGGTGGCCTGCGACGACTGCGGGCTGCCCCTCTCGATCGTGGGCGTCCACTTGCACAACTGCCGTGCCACGAACATCATGGCACGTGCAACGTGGCGCCCCAAGGTGGGCAGCGCGGCCAGTCTGCTCACCACCTGGGCGAAACAGCGAGGGCCAGGGGACGTGGCTGTGTGGGCCTATATGCGCCAGCAGGGCCTCACCTCCACAACACGACCCGCTGGTCCAGGGCGCGAGGAGCGAGGAGCACGGCAGCAGGGGCGAGAGCCCCTGCCCGACCTCGCCACTATGCGTGCTGGACCCAGTGAGGAACTGCTGAGGTGGGAGGACATGGTGCACAGGCTCATCGATCCGGGAGGTGGCGACCAGGTACACCCCGACACGACAGGTCTGGCTGGCGCGATGGGTCTGGGGCCTCAGCTGACCCCGCTCATCGCCCAGTCCCAGCTGCAGGACGCACGACGCGAGTTCGTGCAGCAGCTGGAGGCCATCGTGCTTGCTGCAGGACAGGATGACACGCCTACCTGCAGCTCGCACGCTCTGGCCCAGGCCTGGCTGCGGTTGCTGGCCATCCCTGCCAAGTATGCGCAAAAGAAAGGCAGGGGCGCTCAGGAGGCCAAGGAAGGCGAGGACACCGTCGCACAGCGACGGGCAGGGCCTGCCTACTTCCTCCTGGACGAACTCATGCACGAGCCCAGCGAGGAGGACGTGCACGAGTGGGCCACAACGCGGGCGCAACACCTCGTCCACCTAGGGCGCATCTCTGACGCCGCCAACGTGCTCGCCAACCCACAGCCACCAGTGCCCATGTCGGTGGAGGTGGCGAGGCAGATGAGGGAGCTGCACCCAGTCGAGCAGCCCCTCAGCGAGCGCGAGGTGGCCCAGGTGCACGCCCTGGTCCGACAGGCAGCTGCTCGTGGCACTGGGGGAGAGGGCGAGATCAGCCTCACGCTCTCACAACCCAGTGACACGACAGGGCCGGCGATCCCAGCAGGAGCCGCCATGGCAGTGCTGCAGCGCGTTCGAGCTGCTGCAGTGGCCGTGGCAGCCTCTGAGGGCGAGTCGGCTGATGCCAAACAGACCAAGGTGCGCGGGGTCCTCTCCTCTGCTCTTGAGGCGCTCAAAGACGCGGCGTTCACGGAGCGCAAGCGTCAGATGGGCGAGCTCCGCGAGCAGAGGGAGGATGAGCCTGGACAGGAAGAGGAGCCAGAACGACCCCCAACTCCCGAGCCAGAGGAACCACGACGGCGCGAGGGCATGCCCCCTCACATCGCGCTGCTGGTGCCTGGCCTCGAGGAGCAGGAAGACCGGTGGGAGCAGGCAGCTGGTGTGCCAGAGGTACACGACGGCCACGAGGAGGCCACAGAGGCGGGAGAGGAGGAGGAGAAGAGCGACATCCCCTCCGTGAGGGATGGTGCGGCCCCTGCAGACACGGTGCGCCCTCTGGACAGCCACGAGGGCACGCTGGCGCATGCAGAGTGGCAGGCCCTGCGACGGGCCTGCCCGGGCTCCAACGCCATCCCACGCATCCTGCCTCGCCACCTCGTGCCTCTGGCCGCCAGCCTGCCTGCCCACCGTGCAGCAGGACCGTCGGGCATGACCTACGAAATGCTGCGCCAGCTCCTGGGACGCGACGCCTACGCATTCACACTCTTCACTGCAGTGGTGCGGCTGCTCATGGTGGGACGAGGAGGTCCCGCGCCTATCCTGATGGCCTCTCGGGCCATCGCCCTCCGCAAGGGACAGGCAGCAGTGCGCCCCATCGCCATCGGGGAGGTGATCATGCGCCTGGTGGGGCTCGCCATGACGCGCCTGGCCATGCCAACGCTGGTCAAGGTGCTGGCGCCGCACCAGGTGGGCGTGGGGCTTCGGGGGGGCACGGAGGTTGTGGGATGGGCGTCGCAGCTGGCCCGCTTGTCGGGACACTGCATCATGTCCGTGGACGCCCGCAACGCCTTCAACTCCGTGTCCAGACGCCAGATCTTGCGCGAGTGTGCGCAGCACGTGCCTGCACTGCTGCCGCTCTCGTGCTGGGCCCTGGCTGCTCCGACGCCCCTCTGGCTGCGGGACTCCAAGAAGGGAGCCACGTGGGTCATGGCCTCGGCCACGGGTGTGCCTCAGGGCTGGCCCCTCTCTCCGGCGCTCTTCGCGCTGGCAGAGATGCCAGTCCTGCTCACCGTGGCGCAGGTGCTCGAGAACGTGCCTGCACTTCCGAGGCCAGGGATCGACACCCACGTGCGAGAGGACTGCAGGCCCGCGCGACCTGAGGATGTGGGGGTGGACGGCGACGAGGACTTCATCAACCCCATCGTGCTGGAGGCCAACAAGATCGCGGGCGCCCTGCACAGCATGCACGAACGATCGAGAGAGCAGTGGCCCGAGGCCAGATGGGAGGGCTACCTCGAGAAGGCCGTGCGCGTGCTCGGCAACAGGGTGATGCGTGGGGATCAGGGGCTGGCAGAGACGCTGCAGCCCGAGTCCGTACGCACACTGCTGGAGCGCGCGGGTGCTGTGCGGGGAGAGGACGGGACCGACGAGCGCCTGGCAGAGTGGATGGAGCGGGCCACTCGACCAGAGACGCACCTGCCCACACTCG
>JAUXVU010000030.1 GCA_030680295.1 Moraxellaceae bacterium | reverse complement strand
TCCGGCTCACCAACAACTTCGATGTTATCAAAACGCTTGAGCAGTTCTTCCCAGAGAATGCGCAGTTGCAATTCGGCCAGACGGTTGCCCATGCAACGGTGAACGCCGTAACCAAAAGAAATATGGTTACGGGCTTCCTTGCGATCGATAATGAGTTGATCCGCATTCTCGAACTTGCGTTCGTCCCGATTGCCCGAGGCGTACCACATCACCACGCGATCACCCTTCTTGATGGTCTGACCACGCAGCTCCACATCCTGCGTAGCGACCCGGCGCATATTCGCCAGCGGGGTTTGCCAGCGGATGATTTCCGAGACCATATTCGGAATCAGCTCCGGGTTCGCCTTGAGTTTGGCGAATTCTTCAGGGAACTGGTTCAGAGCCAGTACACCGCCGCTCATGGAGTTGCGCGTAGTGTCATTGCCACCAACGATAAGCAGCGCCAGATTCCCGATAAACTCCATCGGACGATTGATCAAGTCCTTTGTATCTTCGTTGCTCTGCAACATACTGATCAAATCGAAACCGGGCTCTTCGCCGGCTGCACGACGTGCTTCCTTGTCGCGCCATAGCTTGGAGAAAGCCCTCGCCATGTCTGCGGCGGCGTCGAACATGCTGTCTTCATCTGTAAACTCACCGCCGGTCGCTGATGCTGCGCCGGACAATCGATCCGACCAGTCAACCAGCTTGTGACGCTCCTCATAAGGGAAATCCAGCAGCGTCGCCAGCATGCGCCCCGTCAGTTCCTTCGACACGGCCGGCACCCAGTTAAAGGGTACGCCCAGAGGCAGGCTGTCGAGCACTTCCCCGGCGCGCTCGCGGATCAGCCCTTCCATTTCCTTCAGGTTCTTGGGCGCCACCACACCCTGAACCGCCTGGCGCTGCACGTCATGCTTGGGCGGATCCATGGCGATGAACATTTCCACCGAAAGTCCTTCCGGGGGGTCACCCAAAATGATTTGCGGCTCGGACGAAAACAACTCGTGACTCTTGTCCACGAACAGAATGTCTTCATAGCGCGTTATCGACCAGAACGGCCCGAATGGACTTTTCTTCTGGTAGTGCACCGGCGCCTCATCACGTAGCCGCTTGAAATAGGCGCGCCACTGGTCTTGACGGTACAAAAATGGGTTGCTGACGTCGATGTCTTCAAGCGCCAGTGTGTTGACATCGGGCACAGGCGTTTCGACAAAATTGAGCAGGGGGCGCTGCCTGCCGATGATCTTCTTTTTTGCCTTCATCACCATCTTCAGTGCCTGGATTTGCAAGTGCATTGGCACTACTTTGGATGTGGCATTGATCACTTTAGTCTGGACGGCATCAATTGCGCTTGATTTCGTTGACATGGCGTTCTCCAATACTTACATCTGGAATTCGGGTAAATGAACGGTGAGGCCGTCCATTGCATCTGTGGTCTTGACCTGACAGCCCAGTCGCGAGGTTTTCGCCCGCTCCGGGGTCATGGACAGCATCTGCTCTTCAGCGTCGCCGATCGATCCGGTCTTGCCGAACCACTCATCCGCAATGATCATGTGGCAGGTGCCGCAGGCGCACTCCCCGCCACAATCCCCGTCGACGCCTGGAATGGCGTTATCGGCGGCAATCTGCATCAACGTGGTGCCAACCTCGAATTCTGTGACATGTTCGGTGTTGTCATGCTCAATAAAGGTGATCTTGCCCAATGTCTATCTCCTGCGAGTAAGTTATGCTTGGATAGTGATTCCACGCCGGCATGACAGCGAGGTCATTTAAAGACATGCACGGGTCATTTAAAGACAATATCTCCCCCTATGCAATGGGCCGCGCCAATGACACAACAGGCAGATGGTTGGCAAAATCTGGCAGCGAATATTCCGTCGAACTATTCGCGGCTTATCGCCCGTGAGCTGGACATGACGACTAGGCAATTGCCCGTTTTACTGCGAGGCACCGGCCTTGACGTCGTGCAGTTCCTGAGCGAGGACAGCATGATCACGCCGGCTCAACAGGTACGGATTCTGAGCAACGCGCTATTGCTGTCAGGCCAGCCGGCATTCGGATTGCGGCTGGGCAAGCGACTGACCCCGGCAACCCACGGTGCGATGGGCTTTGCCGCTTCCAGCAGCCCGGACCTGCTCAGCGCACTACGGGCGATACAAACCTTCCTGCCCACCCGCGCCAGCGTTATCCAGTTGCATTTACGGCAGGTTGAAGAGCACCTGGAATGCAGGCTGGATTTCCAGGTACCGCTAGACGCCGACCTCCAGCGCTGCCTGGCTGACACGATGATCAAGGTACTGCTCGAATTCGGCGAATTCATTGTCGGCCGCCCTCTGTATGAGGCTGAAATATGCTTTACCCATCCGGCGCCCGAATACCACGCGATCTATTCCGAGTATTTGTCCGGGCGGATTCGCTTTGGTTGTAATCAGTTGACGCTTAAACTGCCGATGACGTTGTGCCAGGAACCGAACGCCTCCGCCAATCATGAAAACTATCGTCTGGCCCTGCAGCAGTGCGAAGCCATGCTTGCGCAACTTCAAACCCAGAAACCGAGCTACCAGACCCGGCTCAAGAAGATGATGTTGTCCCGCCCCCCCGGCACGCTCAGTGAAGAAGAAGCTGCGGCCTCCCTGTTCATGAACAAACGCACCCTAGCCCGCAAGCTGAAACAGGAGCACAGCAGTTTTCGTCAAATTCGTGACGACATCCTGTCCCAGCAGGCGGCGAGCTACCTGCGTGACAGCAAACTGTCCGTCGAGGCCATCGCCGCGTTGATGAACTATCACGACAGCGCCAATTTCAGACGTGCCTTCAAACGCTGGTTCGGCCATCCGCCCGAGCAGTACAGGCAGCGTTTCAGTTCACGAGACTCCCTGCCACCTGCCCCCTGAGAATGCTCTGAATAACTCCCAGCCTGACCGGTAGAAACGCTTTGCCATCTGACATGCCTTGGATTATTATTTGGTTGATCAACCAATCATGCTTTGTTGTGCTCAAACAAAATAAATAGAGGTGGCCATGACATCCAGTTACACCTTGTCCAGGCGCTGTTGCGCAATTGCCGCTCTGAGCGCAGCTACCCCTTTCCCCAGTCTGCTCAGGACACACGTATCGTGTGTGGCGTGCCCAAGCGCGTGAACTGGTTCAGGATCGCCGCGCGCACCTGAAGCTCCGTCACCTGGCGGTCGAAATCTCGGGCCATGACCCGCTCGCCCAGCAACTTGAAGCAACCCATCTTGGTTTCCACCAGGCTGCGCCGGTGGTAACCACTCCATTTCTTCCAGATCGTCCGGCCCAGGTGCCGGGTTGATCGCAAGGTTTCGTTGCGAGCCTCGACGCCCGCGCTGCTGCCTTTCCAGGTCTGCGCATTCTTGCGGGTCGGGATCACGGCGGCGGCTCCGCGTGCCGCAATCGCGGCATGACAGGCCTTGGTGTCATAGGCACCATCGCCGCTCACCGTCGCCACGGCTTCAGTCGCCGGGATCTGCGTCAGCAGCTCAGGCAGCATCGGCGCGTCGCCGACTAATCCGCCTTGATCAGTATTGATGATTTTTTGAGTATTGGGCAACACTCGCAGCTTCACCCCAAGAACATCGAAGTGTTTCAGAAAAAACAGATGGGGTTATTTCAAGAACCAGATTTGGGGGTTGGTTAGTTTGACCAACAAACAATCAGCATGCTGAGCTACACGCCATGAACTGAATTTTCCAGGTACATTCTCACGCTGTGAAGGCCTAAAAGGCCAGACCTCATTACGTCAAGCGGCGCCTTGTTATCAAAAGTCTTGTTTGGATAGCGAAACCAGCCATACACAATCTTTCGGTCATGCGGAAACATAATTCGCAAGTTCTTGTGTATCGCGAGCAGATGACCGACCCGATCAATCATGTCTATAGTGTTTGAAAGTGGTTTGCCATTGCGAAAGGAGCTCAGTCTACGATGGGCGTGATGGCTCATCTAATTGAGAAGCAATCGAATTGTTATCAATGCTCAACGATGCAATGTCATCTAGAATATCAACGGTCATCTAGGTCTCAATAAAACTAACGATAGATTACGGTAGCACAAGCATTGAGTAAGTTTCACCGCGCTTTTTTCAAACTATCTTTAATCCATACCACCACTGATTATGCATTCATTCCAATACTTGTGACATCAATATAAAAATATCCTCTTTTAGATCGATATCCAGTCGTCTAACGCTGGAGTTAAGACTGCGCCGAAGGCGTCGGCCTTAACCTCTACTTTTGAACTCCATTAAAAATGGGGGATTACCGTTGCACCTATTAGCCTGTCCAGACTCAGCCCAGTCTTCGATATAGACGGTAAGCGCTTTACTGCAATGGCTCAAGATATCGCTGGCATTGATCGTAATCAGCGCGGCACCAAAATTTATGATCTTTCAGCTTATCAATCAGACATAATTCCGGCGGTCAACTTTTTAATGTCAGGAATATGACGATGCCGCTAGTTCAATGACATTTTTAAAGCTTGTTATTACCAAAAATACTGTGTGTAGCCAAATGCTCAGAGAAAGTGGGTTAAGTCCAACTCGACCTCCAGCCTTGAGCATCCGGAGTGGGAATAGTCAGTTAACACCAGTCGAATGGCCCTCCCAGAACACCTTACGCAACTCATTCTTGAGAATCTTTCCAGCGCCGCTGACAGGTAGCGGCTCGGTTCGAATTTCAACGCTGCGCGGTAATTTATAGCTGGCAATCAAGCTGCGGCAATGTTCGACGATATCCATAGGCGCAATGCACGCTCCGAACTTCGGAACTACGATGGCATGCACCGACTCCCCCCATTGATCGCTCGGAATACCAATGATTGCGCACTCCTGCACCGCAGGGTGCTTGTAAATGGCACCTTCGACCTCGACCGAAAAGATGTTTTCGCCGCCGCTAATCACCATGTCCTTAGCCCGGTCGACGATAAACACAAACCCATCCTCATCCATGTAACCGAGATCACCAGTGTGCAACCAGTCGTTACGCAAGACTTCACGTGTCTCCTTCTCAAGGCCCCAATACCCCTGCATCACATTAAGGCCACGAGCACAAATCTCACCGACAGTACCCTGTGGGACCTCGTGGTCCTCCGCATCGAACACAGCCACATCAACACCGAAAGCGGGGCGGCCGGCACTGCGCAACTTCGGGCCACCAATGACATGGCATTCCGGTGCCAAAGTCGTGATGATCGGCGAGGCCTCAGTCTGCCCATAGCCTTGGGTGAATCTGACATCCGGCATTTGCCGCATCGCTTCGACAAGAACGGCTTCTGGCATGGGTGAAGCACCATAAAGCATTCGCTGCATGCTGGAAGTGTCGTGCGCGGCGATTTTTCCAGAGGAGACCAGCAGATTGATCATTGTGGGCACCAGCAGAACGTGCGTAACACGCTCCTTCTGTATCGTGCCAAGCACAGCATCGACGTCGAATCGAGCTACTGCACAATGCGTCGCCCCCGCCATGGTGACTGCGAATGTGCTCGCCATATCCGCAAGGTGAAACATGGGCCCAGCATGCAAGTAGATTGATGCGTCGTTGTATCCCATCACTGGTATCACATTGAGCGCGTTATAGATCAAATTGTCATGCGATAGCATTACACCCTTCGACTTTCCCGTGGTGCCACCAGTATAAAACAATCCTGCCAACCGATCTCCGCCAGCATTCGCGTCACGCACAGGGGCACTTGCAGCAATCAGCGCCTCGTAATTTTCGCAGCCATCGGGGGTCTCGCCATCGCCCATATATACGATATGCCTGACGCTGGTGAGCAGCGGACGCAACACCGGCAGCAGCGCCGCAAAGGCATCATCAACTAGCAAAATACAGCTAGCAGAATCATTAAGTGTGTACGCAATCTCTGGCACGGCAAGACGAATATTGACCGGGTTCGCAGCAGCGCCTGCCCAGGCTACCGCATAAAAATATTCTACATAACGATCGCTGTTGAGTGACAGGATAGCTATGCGGTCGTCATCTTTTATGCCCATTGCACGGAAAGCGCTTGCCAACCGAGCGATACGCTGTTCGAACTGCCTCCACGTCTGTCGGCGCTCGCCAAAAACCGTGGCGATCTTGTTGCCGTTGGTCTGGACGGCACGTCGGAGTGTCTGGGTAAGATACATTGGTAGCTCTCAATTTATTTAATCTTAGTTCGTTGTTCAATCCGAGCAGAAGCGCCCTACTAAGGACGCTGGAGACTTCTCGACAACTTGGTTAGGCCAATCCTGATGCCTGCCGTCAGGACTTTGCAGACCAGCGCACCCACGATAGGTGGCGCATCGAAGCTGATTGTCCACTCAACCTCTGTGCCTGAGGGATTATCTCTAAAGGCCACGCGACCACGGTGATTTCGGAGTGGCGCGCCACCTTTTGTAATCCGATAGCCAATGAGTTTGTTTTCCTCAACGGAGGTCACCGTTTCTTCGGCAATCATTGGCCAGAATCCGAGTGCTCTGGCAGAGCCAACCCCATTTACATCGCCTACACCATCACGAATACGTTTGACCGGAACGCCGAGAACCTCGCCGAGACGGTTATGGTCATACAACGCTCCGAATACGTTATGAGCTGGTGCATTGAACTGTTGTCGAACCGAAACAGTGCTGTTCCCCATGATGAATTTCCCTGATTTGTATCGTTGTGCGGATTCAGCCGTGATTATCGACACGGCTAAAACAATAGTTGTCCATAGGCAGGTGTTTTGCCCGCCACAGCATCTCCACAGACGTTGATGGTCTCAGCATCGGTGCGTCGCCATGCTTGTCGAAGTAATAGCTGTTTGAAAGTGAGCAGTTGTGATTCAGGAATACCGTGTTCTTCTGGCGCCTCTGAATGTCCTCGAAGTATCGATCGTGAACTGTCTGGCGAATCTCCACGCACGTTGCATTCCGCTTTATTCCTTCCTGGATGCACCGTACCGCGTGAATGGCGTTGCCCTCAGCCATCTTGAAGTAGGACGTACCAATCAACGCATATGGACCAAGCATGACGTAGAAGTTCGGGAACCCGGGAACCGTTAGCCCCTCGTATGCCTGATACCGATTCTCTTCCCAGAATGTTCCGATCTCCTGGCCTTTGCGCCCGACTACTTCGTAAGAAGGCAAGTTGCCTTTTTCGAAAACCCGGTAGCCGGTCGCCAGTACCAGGACGTCTATCTTTCTCTCAACCCCGTCGCTGGTCTGTATTCCTTTTTCGGTAATTCGATCGATTGGCGTCGTGATCAGGTCGGTATTTTCGCGGGCAAATATCTTGAAGTACTCGTTCGAAAACGAGGGTCGCTTGCATCCGAATCCGTATTTTGGCGTGAGTTTTTCCCAAAGATCCGGTCGGTTCGGCAACTGTTCTTTCATGTTGCGGATGCCAGCCTCCTCACACCGGCGCACTAGCCAGGGCGCCTGGCGGTAATAAATAGCTGAAACAACCATCAGTGATTCACTGACCGCATCGGTGCCTGCGCGGACGATGCGTTGGGCAGCCGGCAGCAGCCGGAATGTGCTCTTCAGCCATCCGGGCAACGTACGATCCGGCTTTTTCAGCAGCCAGATAGGGGTGCGCTGGTATACATCAAGCCTCTTCGCCAGTGGCGCGATCTCAGGCAACAGCTGGACTGCCGTCGCGCCGGTACCAATCACGGCGATGCGCTTTCCCTTAAGTTCTATACTCTCGTCCCAATGCCCAGTGTGAATTATCTTTCCTTTGAAGTCGCCGATCCCCTTAATGTCAGGCATTTTTGGTGAGATCAATCCACCGGTCGCCGACACCAGATGTCGAGCGGTGATCACGTCGCCACCTTCGGTTTCTATTCGCCAGTAATGGTCCTGTTCGTCGAACTCTGTGCGACGTACGCTGACATTGAAGCGGATGTGGGGGTAGATTCCGTACTTGGCTGCGACCCTTTCTGTGTAATTCTGCAACTCGCTGCCGGGAGCAAAAACACGCGACCAATTCGGATTTTGCTCAAAAGAATACGAATAAGTAAATGATGTAATGTCTACGGCTATGCCCGGATAACGATTATCGCGCCACGTGCCTCCAACCTGATCTGCTCGCTCAAGAATGATAAACGACTCAATGCCTTGCTCCTTCAAGCGAATAGCAATACCCAGCCCAGAAATACCAGCCCCTACTATTACGACTTCATGGTCCGGGTGTTCGGATAGCCTAGGCTGATTCGCGAGTTTGGCAGGCTGCTCAATGGCAATATTCATGTTTCTATCTCCAGATAAATGCTTTTTTATTAGCTGCAGTACGGCTGTGCGTTGCACTGACACTCACCTACGTCATGACCTTACTCGTGTGCTCTTCGATAAAACGAACCAAAGCATGCATGTCCTTCCTCGCTTCAGGCAGCAACAAGTGAAATATCGGCCATACGTGCGGCATGTCCGGTCGCGACAGCATTTCTACCCTCACACCTGCTTGACGCGCTTTGTAGGCAACGATATAGGCATCGTCACGCAGACACTCCTGTTCGCTGACAGTCACCATCAGCGGCGGAAACCCAGTGTAGTTTCCGCGACAAGGGGATATATAAGCGTGTGCGGGGTCTGCGCCGGCAAGGTAGATGTCGACAGCCATGTCGATCATTTTTCTTGACAACATAGCGTCACTGTCGCTGTTGGCTGCAAGCGACATCAAAGTGCCAGTGGCATCAGCACCGGGGGAGAGCGTCACCGCGCAGGCTGGCATTGGTAGATCTTCGTCTCTAGCGCGTAGTAATGTTACCAACGTTAAATTTCCTCCAGCCGAGTCGCCAGCTAACACCAGCGGGTGCTTACCCGCAAGCTCCGTTAACAACTGCCGATAGACGAGAAATGAATCGTCGGTGGCTGCAGGATAAGGATGCTCCGGTGCCAGCCGATAATCAGGCAGGAAAACCCTCGCTTGCAAACGCCGTGCGAGTTCGCCACAGAATGTATGGTAAGTGGCCAGTTTGCCGCCAATGAACGCTCCGCCATGCAGATAGAGCAGAGTCATGCGCGGATCTTTTACATGCAGCCATTCGCCAGCAACCCCAGCTACTATTCCCGGCTGCATTCTGACACCGGATGGCAACGGGCTCGGAAATAACCGGGAGTCCATCGCGCTACGCAAATGGCGAACCAGGGCTGCCTTTGAATCCAAATCACGCTTTACCCACAGACGCAGGAAAAACTTCAGAGTAGTTGCTTGTAGAGAAGCCATCAGGGCGCTACCAACCGATAGGCTTCACCCAAGCTTCGTGCATACATCCGAGGTGCTATTCGCTTAAACATCCAGGCAATGCGACCATCGATCTGAGGCAACATGTAGAGTTGACCTTTGTCTAGCGCATCGAGCGTCTTTCGAGCAACTTCGTCGCTGTTGGTCAGCGCGAATTTCGTCATCGCCGATTTCGCGAATTCCGCACGGTAAGATGGCAACTTTCCGTCATTTACGATGTTGGTAGGTACGACCGTCGGACAAAGCACAGTTACCTTGACACCCGTGCCCGTCAACTCGGAGGATAGTGTTTCCGACAACGACATTACGCCGGCCTTAGTAACGTTATAAGTGCTCATCTCGGGCGCTGCTGCGAACCCGGCGGCGGAAGCCACATTAATGATCCCGCCGTATCCCAGTGCCTTCAGGCGCGGTGCAAAAAAATGACAACCGTGTACTACGCCCCAGAGATTGACGTTCATACACCAGTGCCATTCTTCCAGCGTCACATCGCCAATCTGGCCTCCCAGGCCGACCCCTGCATTGTTGACGACCAGCGTCACCGGGCGACCTAGCAGCGATTCCGATGTTTCCGCGAGCTGCGCCATCTGTGCGGCATTTCCGACGTCACATGTATAGGCGACTGCATGAGCTCCGAGTTCTCTCAAAGCCTTTGCAGTTTCCTCAGCCCGCTCCTCACGCAGATCTACGCAAAGTACAGCGCCGCCTCGGCGCGCTATCTCGTAGGCAAAGCTTCGGCCTATTCCGCTGCCAGCACCTGTTACGACAGCGGCAGCTCCATTCGACAACTTCTGTTCTCTCTTCGTCATTTTGTATTTCCGTTTTCTTATGCAACCTGATTTATATGACGTAATGTATTAATGTCTTGAATGTCGCGCTTCTGATGCCAACTAACTAGTGCTTGAAATGCCTTGTGTGTATCACCCGACTCGTCGTAGGCACGCTTCCAAACCTGGATAATCTCTCGGTTATCATCATCCCAAGGGTGGAAATCAGGCTTAAAATAAGGAAAATAGTGGGACTTAAAAATTCTGGTGAATATACCTGGATTTCCTAAGAGGATATCAGTCATGCGGATGGCCGACCGCCAGTTTGTCAACTGTCGGTCTTTGTAAAGCAGGTAGCCTTGATTGCCAAGCATGATTGGCAGCCCAATGGCGGTGGCGAGCGCCATGCCACCGACGCGCTTGACATACCCTTTTACGCCGCCGCCACTGGCGGCGACAAAAACATCAAAACTGACGCCCTTGTGCTCTGTTTCCTCGACAAAGTGCCAAAAAAGCATTGCTCGCAATTCCGGGTCTGTTTTATCGAATAAATCTGGATTCTCCAACATCACCGACGAGATAACTGCAGTGAAATGCTCGAACGCTGCCGCAATTGAACTTTGCATATCCAGGCTGAGCCGGCTTTGCATAACAGTCCTGATTTTGGTGAAGACAGCCTCAACTTTGTCAATGGGCACGCCCTGCGCCACACATGCGGCATTCATCTCGTCATGTTCCCGGGCATGTATCCGCTCCTGCCGGCAGAAATTAATTGCTGCCTGATGAACCTCCGGATCCTTTAGATTGTCTAGTTGCGCCCTAGCTGAGTTCATCACCCAACGCTCGCCATCGGGAACAGCCGAAAGAATTGCATTCATCCAATGGGTGGTCCAAGGGTCACCGTTGAACCAGTGACGAGCAACCGTTTCCGTGTTCATACTGAAATGAAGATCACGAGGAACCACCACGTCGTAGCCGATTGTTCTTGCTGCTGCAGACATATCTTGTCTCCTAATACATTTTCCTAAAATGTGCCAAGCTCTTATTCGTACATTTATTACAACTTTCACAATAAATTGGTTGTATAACCAACCAAAATAAATAGATAAAAAAAACTCTACAAGCCAGCTCATAATTGGCTGGCGAAAAAACCGCCCCAGTCGCGCTGGCACTTGGTGACGCTAAGCCCCATCTTTTGAGCCACTACCAAGGCTGATCAATTTTTTGATAAACCTTTTGCGTTTCTTGCGGCCTTCTTCACTTAATTTACTATTTCTCTTATCCATTACTAACAAGCGGATAGAGCATAAACCATATTGGTCATATAACCAAATGTCAACTCTTTTCATTCATCGAAAACCGATCACAGCTGCATCGCCGCCTGCCGCAAGGTCACGATCCATTCAGACCAAACGCGAAACCCTAGCCTTGAGTTCAGAATTTAGAATTAATTTGCAGACTCAAAATATTAGCGTACGTATCGCTAAATTCCCCCCTGAAAGTCCCACCAATTCCAGTGCATTCGGACGCATCATCCTCTGGCTGATTAAATCTGCATTTATTTCTATACTCAGATTTGGAGTCTGCAAAAACCAACAAACTATATGCACCATCAATTGATATTTTTTTATTTATTTTATGATTGAAGCCCAGCGATGCCATATATCTATCGCTTTCAGGGAGCGCAGGATGTCTAAATTCCTTTGATGGAATTGGTGTTTTATCATATTGAAAGCCAGTCTTAAAGGTTGTTTTATCATCAAAATGATAATTTAATCCTAAGGAAACCTTATAAGAGTCTTGCCATTTTAGAGGTATTTTTGCATCAGCAAGAACCACTTTATTACCATTAGAATCCTCTTCAACACCAAAACCAACGGACAACTCATCCATAACTGAAGACTTTATGAATGTATAATCAAACATCATATCAATTTTATCATTTATTTCAGAAAAGTAGCTAAGGGAAAGTCTGGCCGGAATATTAAAAACTGCCTTTGTAGTAGTATCAGGCAGCAAATAGTCTGCCAATAAATCACCTAGATCTGAATTGCCGCCATTGTTTAATAAACTAACAACAGTGGTTCCGACTACTGGCCGAGCCTTAAGTTTACTTGTATCCCACTCAGCCCCCCCCCTTAAATTAACTTTTGTCGCAGACCGGAAAGACAATCCGACTCTTGATTTTTCATTAATTCCAAACATATATCCAAGATTATAACCTAAACCATATCCATACATTTCAATTAGGCCAGAGGCAGTACTAGATGGATCTACAAGGGCATCAGCCAAGGGCGATGATAACGCATCAGTAATTGGCCTAGGTAATACATCACCAACTCTAATTCCGCATAGGACGTCTACTAGCAGTTGAACACCGCAGACAGTGTTTATTATACTCTGAACCTGTGGGGTCACAGTTAATGTATCAACAGTAACATCTCCCAGTAGCTCCTGAAGAAGATAGGGCTTAAGCCCCTGTGCATCTAACTGAGTTCGATATCTCAAGTGCCCACCAATAACAGACACACCGAAACCAATGCTATGCTTATCATCAAATCTTACAGCAACAGATGGATTAATATTTACAAGTTCTAGAGCAATCGCATCGACTTGATATGCGCCAGACCAATTGCTTTTATAGTTGATATTTCCTCCACCAGGAGAGAACACACCAATCCCAATAGTTATATTCTCATCATATGGAACGGCATAAAATACAGAACCCAATCCAAGAATTTTGGGCCAGAAACTTCCTGAATCTCCTGCCGCATAGGGATCGACGCCATCAGGCCCCAATGGCCTACCTTCTTCATTACTATTATCAGATGGCTCTGGCGTCCCTGTGGACCCCGTATCTTTGACCTTTCCTCTAAATGTCAAAAGCGTGCCACTAATGGAGCTCTGTCGACCCTTCAGGTAACTCATTCCTGCAGGATTGTAGTAAATAACAGATGCGTCAGCCGCTTCAGCTCCATTTGCGTTTGCAGTCCCCTGCTGAGATGCAGATATAGCAGGCAAGTCAATGCCACCCGCATTAGCAAGGCCCGCAAACATAAAAGTTATAATAATTATTGGCTTCATATTTTTTTTTTTAGTTGATTGACCAACCAAATTTGATATGAAAATTTGTAGTTGTCAAGCTAAAAAACGTCATATATACGTGGGTGCGGCTAAAAACTTGGACTACTTTGGGGGTAACTCATGTATTCCTACAAAGAACGCATTAGTGCCGTCAATCTCTACAACAAGCTAGGTAAGCGTCTACGTGTAACTATTTACCAGTTAGGCTATCCCACCAAAAACACGCTCCTTGGCTGGGTGCGCGAGTATGATCAGAGCAGAGAACTTCGTGCCGGTTATGTCCGGTTGAACCAAAAGTACTCGGATCAAGACAAGAAGGCTGCTGTGCAACACTACTTTGATCACGACCGGTGCATTACTTCAACTTTGCGGGCATTGGGATACCCCAGTCGTGAATTGTTGCGCCGATGAATTGATGAGTTGCACCCTGAGGCACACTGCCGCAAGGTAGGCAGAGTCCTCAATGTTCGACACCTAGACGCAACTAGAAGTGCATCAGTCATTGACCTTTGCACTCGCCAGAGTCGTGCACAGGAAGTCGCCCAGAGGCTAGCGATAAGCAGGCCAACGCTGTACCACTGGAAAAATCAGCTCCTTGGTCGTGAGGCACCCGCATCCATGAAAAGACATCGAAACGATACGCCGCCTGATCCCGACACAGCTGAACTACAGCGCCAGATTGAGACGCTTCAACACCGTACCCACCGCCTCCAGCTTGAGCACGACATATTGAAGAGGGCCAATGAAATTCTAAAAAAACCTGGGCGTCAATCCGCAGCTCCTGAGTAATCGAGAGAAAACCCTGCTGGTTGACGCCCTGAAATCCATTTATGCGCGCACAGAACTGCTCACCACGCTCAATTTGCCCCGCAGTTCCTATTTTTACTACTGTGCTTGCCTGCGAAAGCCCGACAAATACGCTGATGCTCGGGTAGCCATCGTCGATGTTTTTCAGAGCAATCACCGCTGCTACGGCTACCGACGGATACGTATCGCACTGGGAAAGTGCCAGCTTAACTTGTCTGAGAAGGTGGTTCAGCGCCTTATGAAGCAGGAAGGCTTGAGTGTTCACGCGCCTAAGAAGCGCCGGTACGGCTCCTACTTGGGAGAGATTAGCCCAGCACCTGAAAAACTCCTGAACCGAGACTTCCAAGCGTCGACACCGAACGAGAAATGGCTCACGGACATCACTGAATTCCAGATTCCGGCGGGCAAGGTTTACCTCTCTCCGGTGATCGACTGCTTTGATGGCTTAGTGGTCAGTCGGACTCTGCGTACCCGTCCGGATGCTGAACTAGTGAATACGATGCTGGAAGCAGCCATTGAAACGGTGGAGTTGAACGAAACCAAACCAGTGATTCACTCCGATCGTGGGGCGCATTTCCGCTGGCCGGGCTGGCTGACGCGGATACAAAACGCAAAGCTGAAACGGTCGATGTCACGTAAGGGGTGCTCGCCTAATAACGCAGCTTGCGAAGGATTCTTCGGCCGCCTGAAGAACGAAATGTTCTACGCAGGAAACTGGCAATCGACCACCATCGATGAATTCATCAGCTGGTACATGACTACATTGTTTGGTACAACGAAAAAAGAATAAAGATCTCGCTGGGCTCCATGAGCCCCATCGAGTACCGTGAAAGTCTTGGCTTAATTAACTGAAACCGGTCCAAGAAATAAGCCGCATCCCCATGGGTCAGTTTTCAGTTAGCGTTGACAAATAGTTACTGCTTTCGGACAGGCGGTTGGCCACCGCACACCCGACCGAGCCCTCGCCGACCACCACATAATAGAAGTGTTCGGACGTCTCTTCGGTCAGACGGCTCACTAACTTTTTGCCGTAAGCTTGACCATCAACCTAGAATAGCCCCGCACGAAGTTGGACTGCACACGCTCCGGCTCACCAACAACTTCGATGTTATCAAAACGCTTGAGCAGTTCTTCCCAGAGAATGCGCAGTTGCAATTCGGCCAGACGGTTGCCCATGCAACGGTGAACGCCGTAACCAAAAGAAATATGGTTACGGGCTTCCTTG
>JAUXVU010000026.1 GCA_030680295.1 Moraxellaceae bacterium | reverse complement strand
GCGTAATGCATCAAGATAAAATGTTACTTTGACGGTAACGTTGCATCAAGCGGAAATGTTACCGAGAAATTTTCCAAAGTTTGGCGGTTTTCAGGTCAATCGAACGGCGAAGTGCAGCAGGATTGAGTTGGACATACAAGTTCATGAGCCGTGCTTTGGCTTCCAAAGAAATGTCTTGACGTTCGAGGACACGCTGGTAAGGTGTCTTGGCAGTATCATACCGTTTGATGGTCTTGTTGCCAATCCGTTCCTTTGCAATCAGTTTGAAAGACGGCTGAAAGAAATTGATGTAGAGCCGTAAATCAGCATGAATACTTTCCAGAATGGCAAATTCTTGATCCGTTTCCCAGCGGTCATAGCCAACGGTATGACGCACGACAGACCAGTTCTTTTGCTCGACATGGGCTTGATCGTTTTTCTTGTAAGGGCGAGAACGGGTAAAGGTGATCTTCTCGTTGAGGCAGTAGCGGTATAGCAGGTCGTTGATGAATTCGCTGCCATTGTCGGAATCAATGCCGAGCAAAGGAAAAGGCAGTCTTTGGCGCATCAAGTGGATTGCCTCAGAAACCGCTTCTTGCGAGCGGTGCGGCAGGGCGGTCACATCCGTCCAGCCGGTAGAAATGTCCGTACAGGTCAAAGTATTCAAATATTGCCCTTCGGTGGTGTTCCCACAGTGCGCAACGAGGTCAATTTCCATGAATCCAGGTCGTTCTTGGTCCCATTCGGTGAAGGTGCGTATTGGAATGAGGTTCTTGAGCAGACTCCCAGGTTTGGTGGTGCTCAAACCGTGCAGCGACTTGATGCGTACCGGACGCAAACAGCGATCAATGCTGGCGGAACTGATTTTCAGAAGCAATTCTTTTGTCTCTTGAGTGATCTCAATTTCTTTACAACGTTCCAATACCTTGATCGCTTCAGGTAAAATCGGTTGTAAGCGTTTGGAGCAGATCCGCCCATAGATCTCCCAGATCTGTTCAAGCGCCTGCACCACTTCGCCACGATAAATGGTTTTGTAGGTTTTGGTTTTCCTTTTAAGGTGGTTTTGAACTTGCCTTTGGTTTTTCAGTACACGGATCGCATGTTTCCGATGGTATCCAGTGGCAGATGTGAATTCATCCAAAATCTTCTGCTTTTCAACTTTGCTGGCTTTCAGGTATCGTGGCCGCACCACTTCCAACAGTTCGCGTTTGCTGTTCAGGCTCATCATGTGGCTCCTCCGACAGGCTGTTCTGCCTATCGGAAAGTAACATTTTTCCTGATGCAACGTTACTTCTCAAAGTAACATTTTCCGTGATGCAATTCGTCCAATGGTCCCGGTCCAGTATTCAGGCTATACTCAAGTCTGCCAAAGAGTATGCCTATGGATTCAAAACATATTCCCGTGCAGGGCAGATCTTCCATATCCCGGTTGCCCCCAGCATCGATATTTCCACCTATGAATTGTTTGTGAAGATGCGCGAAGAAAACAAAACCTACCCAAAACACCGCAGGCAAAATGATTACCTGCTATCCGGACATCTGAAATGTGCCTGTAACCTGACCTGGCGAGCCCGCACGGCAACCCATCGCAACAGCCGCAAGGGGGAATGGGTGGAGCGCAAAACCCCGATTAGCGCCTATTTCTGTCCACAACCCCATAAGGAACTCAGATTGCCGGAATGTCCCAAATCCGTGAGCGCCAAACGTGCAGAAACACAGGTCTGGGGAAAATTGTATGAGTTCGCCATGAACCCGGATTTCTTGTTTGCGCAAGCCAAAGACCGGGTCAAGCAACTCCAGCAAAGGTATGAACACCTACAAAAAGAACAGCAACAGATTCTTGAAGAACTGGAAAAAGAGTTCGTCAAGCGCCAGCAAGTCATCACAGAAGCCCGCAAAAAAATGAGGGCGGATGCTGATTTTGATGAGCAGATGCGTGAACTGTATAAAGTAGAAGAGCGCTTGAAGCGCAGGCTGACAACCCTGGAACAAGAAATAGACACCTATGCCAGGTTGGATTGGGAAGAAAAAGTCAAGGAGTATGTGGCGGATCTTCAGGCAGGGACCGAAGAATTGAACAACGTTATTCCCAAAACCCCCGAAGAGCAACATCGTGTTTTTTTGATGAAAAAACAACTGGTGGATGAGCTTGTAGCCGAAGCGATGATCGATGGCAAACGAGATATTCAGGTGGAGTTTCGAGCCAAAATCATGGAACTGGCGGTGAGTAACAACTACTGGATTCTCCGAATGATGGCGAAATTGTAGTTCGGCTATAGCAAACAGCTTCTAATGAAAAAGATAACGCCCTGACAATCCCGCGAAAGGGAACGGATTGCCAGGGCGTTTTTCACATTAAGTACGCACTCTTCCATCGAAGAGTGCGGCATGATCGTTTATGAGAGAAATTCCCATTCCCATACACGATCATCCAACTATATAGAGAACTTTACGCTGTTCTTAGCATCGTGTGCACGCAAAGGTTGTCAGGGAAAAAAGAGCCTCTGGCAGGATAGTTAAGGTATGAACAAAACCAAACTACCCGAGGCTCAAAATGAAATATAACATTGAAAAGATAAACCAAATAGGCAATCTGTTGGCAGAAGTAGTGGAAGAGGCGCTAGAAATGAAAGGGCAGGAAGAAGTTTTGATTGGAGAAATAGAAATGGTGTTGCGCGAAAGCCTGTTGAAAACAGGAAACAGCGCCTTGCAATGTTTTCTGGAGAATGCCGACAGAAAAATAGAAGCGGAGATAGAATGCGCCTGCGGCGGCAGATTGAAATATCAAAGACGACGCGAAGCAACCATCTGGTCAGTGTTTGATAAAGTGTCCTACAAAAGAGCATACTATGCGGGTTGTACTTGCGGCAAGGGCTGCGCGCCTGTAGACCAACGCTACGGAATAGAGCCTGGCAAAGTGACGTCCGGATTAGCGCGTTTAGTTTCCTTATGTGGAATAAAGGAAGCGTTTGACGGAAGCAGAAAAAGTTTGAAAGAATTTTTGCTGTTTGAAGTTTCCGAGAATACCGTGCGCGCGGAAACCCAAAAAATGGGAGAATTGCAACGCCAAGCAGACCTTGAATTAATAAAGGAAACGCAAAACGAGAGCAGTTTGCACACCTGCCCTGTGGGAAAGCGAGAACAAAGTCAAGAGCCTGCGCCAGAGGTCTTGTATGGCTCAATAGACGCCGCCACACCTGCCCTGGCGGGCGGTGCCAGGGAAGTGCGAATTGAACCGCGTAACGAGAAGGAAAAAGCGGTTGAAGACCGAGAAAAGTGGCGTGATTTGAAAATCGGATGTTGGTACGAGGGCGAAATGGTTCCGCAGAGTCGGCAATCCACACGACAAAAGGACAAGGCGCAACGCGCTGAGGTTGTCTTGCGCGCTAAAAATCAAAAATATTTTTGCGATATTGAAGTCGCGGAACAATTTGGCAAACTGTTTTGGGCAACGGGGTGTGCGGCGGGCGCAGACCGCGCGCGCATTCTTGTGTTTATCTGCGACGGCGCGATTTGGATTTGGAATCTAATCGCTCACTATTATCCAAACTCCATTCAAATTGTGGACTGGTATCATGCCGCAGACCGCTTGCTACGGATTGCTAAAGAAGCATTCGCCAACCCAGATGAACGTCAGGCATGGCGAGAAAGAGTCACAGAAGACTTATGGCAAGGCAGAGTCGAATTGGTTATCGAAGCCTGTCAAGCGTTGTCCATGAAATCCGATTTAGCGCGACAATCACTCGCTTATTATGGCGACAACATCGAGCGCATGCGCTATGCTCATTTTCGCGCGGCGGGATACTTTATTGGCAGCGGTATTATCGAAAGTGGTTGCAAACAAATCGTGACTCAACGGCTTAAGATTTCTGGCGCTCAATGGAATGTGGACGGCGCTATCTTGACTGCCAAAGCCCGTGCCGCTTGGTTGAGCAATGATTGGGAGAAACTGGTGAAAACCCGCTCTCTTTTTCCTCTCGCAGCCTGACAACCTTTGCGTGCACACTGCAATTCGCTTTGTGTTTAATTGCGGGACAGTTTGGTATAATTCCCCAAAGTAATTGTGGCGTGAATATTTTGACGATGTTTCACCCCTGATCCTTCGTGGATTTTTTATTTCTCACCCGAACGCTGTTGATATTAAGGATTTCATGACGAACAGAAATAAATTAATAGAGTACGATAGCGCAAAACGAGCCCACCCTGCTTTGGAAGAATTGCGTGGCATACTCCAATATAAGGATCTGATTCTGCAACTGGTGCGCAGGGATATTGTTGCGCGTTATAAGCGCTCGGCGCTGGGCATCGCCTGGACCATGCTGCAACCGCTGGGCATGATGATCATCCTTTCAGTCGTGTTTTCAAACCTGTTTCATACCATCCGTGGGTATCCCTCCTATATCTTGAGCGGTCTGCTTGCGTGGACATTTTTTGCCCAGACCACCACTGCGGCAATACACCAGATCGTTTGGGGGTCTGCCCTGTTCCACCGCATTTACCTGCCGCGCACGTCCTTCCCCATTTCTGCCATTGGGACGGGGATGGTCAATTTAGCATTAGGACTGATTCCCCTCACCCTGATTTTGCTGGTTACAGGGATTTCATTGACATGGAACATTCTATTCGTTCCCATTAGTATTCTTCTACTGGCAGCATTTGCGCTTGGAGTGGGATTGATCCTTTCAACCCTTGCCATCTATTTTCCAGATGTAGTGGAAATGTACCAGGTGATCCTGATTGGCTGGATGTACCTGACACCCATCATTTATTCGGAGGAAATCCTGCCCGAAGCGCTTCGCTTCTGGGTGACCAATTTGAACCCCATGTATCACCTGGTTCAGATATTCCGCCTGCCCATTTATGGCGGAGAACTGCCCAGCCTGCCGACCCTGCTGATCGGTTCCACCGTTGCCTTGTCTACCCTGCTGGTTGGCTGGCTGATCTTTTCCAAAAAATCCGATGAATTTGCATATCATGTGTAATACGCGAGTGATGTAATACATGCAAACCGTTATTAATCTGCAAAATATTTCCGTACGTTACCGCCTGCCTGAAGAACGAATCGGGACACTTAAGGAATATGCCATCCGCGTGTTGCAAAGAAGGCTGGGGTACAAAAGTTTTCTGGCACTGAAAAATGTGAACCTCGAAATAAAAAGAGGCGAAACGTTTGGCATCATCGGGCGAAATGGCGCAGGGAAAAGCACCCTGCTTAAGGTCATCTCGCGTGTTTTGATTCCCACTGAGGGGCGGATACAGATTCGGGGTTTGGTTTCCCCACTTTTGGAGTTGGGTGCGGGTTTTCACCCGGAACTTACCGGGCGGGAGAATGTATTCCTGAATGGGACCCTGCTGGGTCATTCCCGTGAAGAGATAAAAGATCGGTTGGATGCAATTGTAGAGTTTGCGGAACTCGGAAATTTCATCGAGGCGCCCATCCGCACCTATTCGACGGGGATGGTTGCCCGCCTCGGTTTTGCCGTGGCAACCGCCTGGAAGCCGGATATTTTGATTCTGGATGAAGTGCTGTCGGTTGGCGATGAAGCCTTTCAGCAAAAGTGCAAAGCCAAAATCAACGAATTCCGTAGCGGCGAGGTGACGACCATTTTGGTTACCCACGCCATGCAGACCATGCAATCGCTTTGCACACGCGCAGTCTGGCTGGATCAGGGACAAATCCGCACAACAGGTAAAGTACAGGATGTAATCAGCGCGTATCGGAGTGGATAGTCAGTACTTCACGAAAGGGTTTCGCAGCGGCGGCGCATTCGCCTGTATTTGGCGGGAGAAGAAAAAATTGAATTGGGGATTGTCTTTTGCGGCGGCAATCAAATTTTCCAGCCAGTCCGGCTCGGGGTAGGCATCGGCGTTGAGCAGGACAAGCCATTTCCCACGCGCAAGGCGGGCGCCAATGTTATTTTATTGGCAACGGCAAAACCGAGGTTGGAGGAGAGGTGATGAATGGGTATGGGAGGGCATTCATAGAATGCGCTTCCGCTGTCTCCAACGATCCGTCGGTGGAGCCGTTATCAACGAGGATGAGTTCGAAGTTGCGGAACGTCTGCGCGGAAGGACGTTCACAACAACGCGGCAGGTACGCCGCGCTGTTGTAGGAAACGATGATGATGGGAACAAAAGATTTTCCCATTGATCACAAGTTAAGCGCTTTAACGACCTGTCACGTTGGGTATTTTCAGCATTTCGAGTAAGTTTTACCGCATAAGCAAAAAAACAACCTCGAAAAGTCAGAAATCACGGCGCACACCACCCGGCGAGATACACTGAGCATTCCATCCTTATATCAACGTGAAAAACCTTTCATTACATTTCCTTTCCAGCCTGTCTCGCCTGAACAGTTTACTTACAATTTATGCGTCCACTGTGCGGAGAATTTCTCGCGCTCCTCTTGACTATAAAAATGTTGTGCAAATTTTGTATCATAGATCCGTTGGATATATCCTAAAGGCAATGCTTTTTTCTTAAAAGCATTATAAAGATTAACGTATTCTTTTTCGCTTCCAATATTTGTGTTAGCAAGTTGAGAGCACCCTAACCCAAGAAATCTTTCTATAGCCTCGAGTCCAGAACGATTCAAATCTTCTAAGCGGATTACCAATAGCAAAAATCGAGGCTCATCATCATAAATTTTATAACCTATACTTTGAGGAAAAGTGGAGGCAAAAACATCTATCCCAAAAACAGCTTTCAATTGCCCGTCGAACCAAAAATTTGGCTCATCATGTATTGTTTCAATAGACAAAAATTTATCTTGCAATTCATCAACGTCAAGCATCCCTTCTCTGAAACGATTCCTCCAATCCGGAATAAATTCTTGTAGGTTTTGAAAAAAAGTAGCTACATTCCGGGCAATAGGGTCACGAACTAGGCTAATCAATTTCCATTTTTGGGTTATATTTTCTTCAATTTTTTTTCGCAATGCCCTCCCAGCAGTTAGTTCTTCTAATGATCCCTCAGGATTAACACGTTCCCGCCGCAGTATTTCTTCTGAACCTACACGTGGATTCAAAATATGTCTATGATAAATTGGCACTTTAATACTAAGTTGGCTATAAGCTTGAATGAGGGTATTCTCAACAGTTTTGGACCCTACTTTCCCCATCTGGTAAATGATAATCGGATCTCGATTTATTCTTGAGTTTTCAACGGTAGAAAGCGGTATATCGTTTCTTATACGCTTTCCCCGATTTAGCAACTGCACATAAAAATCACGCAATTTTTTGGCGCTTACGCTCCATTTCAAATTCTTTTCCGCAAAGTGACGCCCGCCATTCCCAACCTTTTCACACAACGCTTTATTGGGAAATAGAGATTCAAGTTTTTGACTGATTTCAAGGGCACCCCCTTTGTGTAACAAGATACATTCCTCGCCGTCTTTCAAAAAGCGCCCAATATTCGTCGCCGGTAATAATACCGGTTTACCGGAAGCCAGATACTCGGGTATTTTAGAGGGGAAGCGGTAATCATTGAATTCGTTACTGCTACCCGGTTGAACAAGGATATTCGCTATAGAAAGCAAAGCCGGCAGTTGTTTTCGCGAGATATGGCCGAGCTCCACGTAATACTTTTTCAAGATTTCCTCCAACTCCGCGTTGAGAAGAGGCACAAAGTTGGTCCCAGTCCGGACAAGCTTTGTACGAATACCGCGTCGATTCAACAACCCAACTGCCAGATACAGACTAAAGACCTCCCGCCGGTTCGCCTGGTGAACATTGCCTGTGTAGACTATGACATTCTCTTGATCATCGATTTTTAAACGACGGCGGCACTCCACATCAGGCGGAACATACCAGTGTATTTCTTCCTCATACCCTGCCCAAATCACCTCAGCGGGGATATTTCCGGGGCAGAATTTCAGCAACGTATCCATAAGCACGGTAACGCCCTGCGCTTTATTAATAAATTCCTTATAGTGAAATGGGTGTGACAAATTCAAAGGGATAATTTTATCCAAGCGTTCAGGCGACAGTTTGCACAAATGCGCCATCGAGCGGCCTGTAAAAGACTCCAACAAAATTTCCTCATTGTCCTCCAAGTGGACAATGTACGGGCAGCCATATTCTCTCGATAGCTGCTCGGTTATTTTTCGCACGCCTTCGCGCGGCGTCCAGGCATGGATTAAATCAATCTTCCCAAGCTTGATGGTTTGCAGCGCGTTCTTATACTCTATTACTTCAAATAGGGGCTGCCCCAGTTTGTACACTGCGTCCTTTTGTTCGGGAACGCATACGGTACAATGGGCGCCCAAACGAGTCAGATCATTGGCAAGATTAAAAATATGGATTCCGCTGTTGCTGTCCAGGTGATGATAAGCGACAAAAAGAATATTCATGCGTCTTTCTCCCTATTACCAAGAGTGTAATTTAGCCGTCTCAACGAAAAGTTTGGGTTGTAGAACTTATCGCCCTGCTCGATCCATTCACCCCATGTATCGAGCAAAAGAGCTCGATCCAAATGATCGTAAAATTTTCCTCGAGTGGATCCCTCGTAGTGAATCAACATTGCATGAGGCACATACAGATTTCTCTTATCTTTTGCAAGAAGCCGCAAACACAAATCAACATCCTGGTAATGCGTTCCATAGTATTCGCTCAAACCGTCTTCGCCAAGGTAATCGCCGCGCTTTATCATAAGACAGGCGCCAGTCACGGCCGATACTTCGCGCGGACAGCTTAACGAGCCAGCGTATCCGTCTGAATCATGTTGAAAATGACGCATGACGTGGTCGGCTGTTCCCCGGGACCCCAGTACGATCCCGGCGTGCTGAACCGTCCGATCAGGATATACAAGCAAAGGACCCACAGCGCCGATGCCGGGCATCTCACAATAGAACAGCAATTGTTCGATCCAGTCCGGGGTGATCACTTCAGTATCATTGTTTAGCAGTATAATGAATTCTCCCCCGGAATTCCGGACACCGCTATTGTTCGCCTTGGAATAATTAAATTTTTCGCGAAAAGGTATGACCTTTGCCGGGTACTCGTTGAAAACCTTAAGCGCATCCGGGTGGGTTGTTTCATTATCCACCACCAATACTTCATAGTTCGGATAGGTGGTTTTCTCAAAGATAGATCGAAGGCAACGCCTAATATGAACGGGCGCATCTTTTGTCAAAATAATGATGCTCACCATAGGGTAAGACTCCCGCGCATTGGGTTGCACCAACAAGCGATGGCGGTGTCTGGGATGATTGACGGCAACCGCCCGCAAACCCAGGCGCGAAAAATGTTCATTGACCGCTCTAGCCTGCAGAATTTCGATTTTGTCGCCCTTTTCATCCAACCCCATGGCAACGCTGCCTGGGATTTTCCGCCAATGGTACAAGATTTTGGGTATATGTATAATCCGAGGATTAGTTTCGGAAATACGAAGCATGAATTCAAAATCCTGAACACCGTCAAATTGATGTTGCATCCCATTTACGCGTTGAAACAATTCGCGTTTTACAACAAGGAGGTGCCCCACATACATCACGGAGCGAAGGTATTCGGGCGACCAATCGGGTTTATAGAAAGGCTCGTGATCGATACCGTTGGCATCGATCTTATCTTGATCTGAATACAAAAGATCAACGCCATCATCCTCATTCAGCGCCAGCGCCATTTCATATAGCGCGTTTGGGGTTAACTCATCGTCGTGATCAAGAAAAGCGATGAACTCTCCTTCGGCAATCTCGGCGGCTTTATTGGTCGCTGTTGAAATACCGCCATTTTCCGCCAAAAAACACACCTTGATTCGCGCATCGCTTTTTTCGATTGCGCACAACGCGCTGCGGGTTGCTTTATCCGATGACGCATCATCACAAATACAAATTTCCCAATGCGGATAAAACTGATTGCGCACCGAATTGACCGCCGCGAAGAGGTACTGTACCGGCGTGTTGTAGGTTGGGATTAGCACCGAAATCAACGGCTGGTAATGCAGATTTTCCAGGCTGGGCGTTTCAATCGGCAAAGCAGTTAGGGTTGCGCCCAACTCTGGAGAGACGCGCCTGACCTTGCGGCGGACCTTTTGCCACAGCAGCCGCACGCCACCTTCCTTCCAGGCAAGGGCTGTTTTATGTAGGATATTAAAAACATCCATTGTTTGTGACCGCGCCCCTGCGTTTGGGTATATATATTCGGCCTGATCCTGTTGGGCGGCGCGGCCTTCTTTGCTGCCGCTTTTAAGGTAGTGAACAAGCGGGTTGACCCCTGCCGCTTTTACATCCGGGTACGACTCAAGATACCATTTACTGGAAAAGTTCGGGAAAGGATCACGTCCTTCGAAACCGCCGAACAGCAAATAGTGACGGGCAGGGTCAATCCCTGCATGAGCAATGTCGGGATTTTGGGTCAGGTACCAATGCTCATCAAACATACCTGATGCTTTAATTAAAATCGTATCTTTCCCGATTTTCCTGTGCTGGTTGATCTTTCTTAATGGGAAAAAGATAAACATAAACAACGCCCGCATCGCCCGCGCACGACGACTGTTCGGGGGGGCGAGGATGACGCGCACCCGACGGAAAAACAAACCAAATTTCCAAACTTTACTATTGACGATTTCGTTTAGTTTGGCATCCTTCTCCCTGACCTGGGCTGCCAGCGCCTGCACAGACTGCTCCTTCTCCCTGATCTGGGCTGTCAGCGCCTGCTCCGTCATGTGAACTTTTTCCACGGCGAGAGCCTTCTCAGCCTGCAAGGACTGAATGGTTTTTTCCTGCTGCGCCCGATGGTTTTCAGAATTCACAAGATGCCTGCTAAGTTTGTCTGCCAGCATAAGCAAAGACTTCATTCTGAGAATCTCATCCTGCCACGCCAATACCAGGTTTTGGAAGGATGCATCCCCCATGCTCAGTTTGCCATCCAAAACATCCACAAGCACAGAATACACCTCCTTGACAAGGGGTGGGACGTGTTGGTCAAGATCCAAATCCTCCAGTTTGTAAATCGTGTGCCTTAGATCTTCATCAATAAAATCGGAGAGAAATTGATTCAGTTTCACCGTGTCTACAGAAAGGTTTAACTCTAACCCCAGCCTTTTTATCTCCTCTTTGGTCGAGTCTATAAAACGGTCATAATCCACCAGGGAACATTTCTCGCCAATCGTGCCGACAAAGCCATTAACTACATGCTCGAGCCACAGGAAATAGCTTTTTTCAAAATCAAAACCATTCCGCTTCTCCAGAGATTTGCAGACACTAATCGGGTGACGCAAGGGAATCACATAATGAACATTAATCCCACAGTGGGCAAAAACCTCTTTCCAAAATGGCAACAGTTTTACCAAACGAGGATCCTTAAATCCAAATACTGGGATACCATTTGTCTTTTCTCGAAGCAACTCAACCGCCCGCAACAAATAGCCATTTCTGCGTAGCAATTCTATATCCTGAGGTTGAATCGGGGTCAGAAAATGCCACTCTTTATTGAGAAAATCCAGTATCTCAACATTGATTGCGAAAAAATCAAGATCTTCCCAAAAACCTTTGGGATTGTCTTCTGCCGGTTGCAATAAATTATCGCCAAGTTCCACGCCCAAAACCTGCAATCCCCGCGTCACTGCGCTGGTACCAGAGCGGTGCATACCAATCACCGCAATCAATCTTTCTGACATTTCGCTCATATTTTGTTATTTACCTTTTATCAAATTGAAATTCGTATTGTCATCACATCAGAGGAACATGTCTCGATCATACAGCAGGGGTTTTCACTGGCGATCCCCCGCAAGTGAAAGCATGCAAAAAACGCACCTACAAGTTTGCGTAAGTTCTGAAGTTTTTATATTTCAGCCGTTGAATTCTGCCATAATGGGAGAGGGATGTCAACAGAGCAATCCTGGTGATTACCCACATTTCTTTCGTCCGCTAATTTCAGGGAAGAAAACCAAACCTCAGCCGCGAATTCCACGAATTTTCGCAAATTGGTTTTAAAAATCTGCGTGAATTAGCGAAATTCGCGGCAAAATGCTCTGGCTTTGAGACCTGGAAATGACAGATACTGACTTGTGGGTAATCACCAGCGAGTTATACCCAGCAGCAATTCCAAATCTAAAATTGTGTAGAAGGCAAAGATGCCAAACCTTAACGCAAAGACGCAACGCCGCAAGGCTTTTTTAGGATTGCCCCTGCGCCAGATGGCACTCTTGCCGATTCCGTCGAGGAAAGGTCAAAATCTTAGCGTCTTGGCGGCTTTGCGTTGAGATTGTTAGATTCAGATTTGGAATTGCTGTATACCCAGCGCAATGTGTGACCGGGCTGGGTATAATTGCCGACATGACCGCGCCGAAAACATCGCTAAAAAATTTCATGTCCCGCATCATTGATTATGCGGGTTTGTATCCCCCCGCCAATTTATCGTTGGAAGAAGCCTTCAAAAATTTTTTGGATTATCAAGACTCGCCTGACGCATGGATGCTCTCCCGTTTCGTCATCCCCGCCAAACGGCTTCCGCATCTGACTCCGCTCATGCCTGCTTCTGCTTCCGAGTTATCTTTTACGGCACTCGGGCGGAGCGGCGCCAGCGCGGACGAATTCCTCTCCAACCTCAAACTTGATCTCGACGAAATTCTCGCTTTCCGTGAAACCCACCGCGCAACCGTCATCGTGGACATGTTTGAAGCCGCCCTGCCATCCTCCACATTGACCGACGCGACTCAAACACACGACCTCATCAAATCCGCTTCGGACCTGTTCAACAAGAACGGTATCACGGTCTTCTTCGAATCGCCACCTGGCGAAGATTGGCAACCCCGTGCCGAGAATCTGATTCGCGCCCTGCGCAAACTCAAAGACAGGCATGTCGGATTCAAACTCCGCACAGGCGGCGTGACGGCGGATGCGTTCCCGACCACTGAGCAAGTCTCGTGGACGATTGCAGCCGTCCGTGATGCGGGTGTGCCGCTCAAATGCACGGCGGGACTACACCATCCCATCCGCCATTACAACGACAGCGTGCAAACCAAAATGCACGGCTTCCTCAACGTCTTCGGAGTAGGGGTGCTGGCAGAAGCGCACGAACTTTCGCAAGCGCAAATCCAAGCCATTCTTGAAGATGAAAATCCCAAAAACTTCACCTTCGATGAAAACGGCTTTGTGTGGAAGGGTTTGCGTGTAGCCACTTCGGAGATCACGAAGTCCCGCCTGTTCGCGACCTCCTTTGGCAGTTGCAGTTTCGACGAACCGCGCGAAGACCTGCGGAATTTGGGGATGTTGTAGAACCTCCATGCTACAATACTGGAAACAAGGAGTTTCCGATGGAATGGAAAGAACGAATTATTGTTGACCCAAAAATACTTGTTGGCAAACCCGTCATCAAAGGGACAAGACTGGCGGTTGAATTCATTGTCGAATTGCTGGCACAGGGTTGGGCGGAAGGTGAGATCATGCGGAACTACCCGGGCATTACCCATGAAGATATTGCCGCCTGCCTGATGTATGCATCCAAACTGCTTAAAGCAGAGAAGGTCTATCCACTTGAATTGTCGGGGGCATAACGATGCGTTTGCTTGCCAATGAAAATTTTCCATTGGATGCGGTGGAAGCCTTGCGGCAGGCAGGGCACGATGTTGCATGGATTCGGGAAGATGCGCGCGGCGCATCCGATGACATAATTCTCCAACGCGCCCAACGGGAAAACCGTATCGTTGTTACCTTTGACAAGGATTTTGGAGAACTGGCATTTCGCTCGAAACTTCCAGCCCAAAGCGGGGTGATTTTGTTTCGCATTACCCCAAAATCTTCCGAATACATTGCTCAAGCCGCTGTGCAAGCCATCGCGAGCCGTGATAACTGGATTGGGCATTTCTCGGTTGTGGAAGACACGCGAATACGCATGACAGCATTGGCGCAAGAGTAAAATGTCAAGATTGGGGGCAACATACTTTGAAAATTACGGAGAAATCATTTCTGACTCTTACGTCTTGGATCGCGTTCGTAAAGACGATACCATTGTATAATTCCCGCAGAGGTGCAGCATGTTAATCGCGTACATTCAAAATGCCATGAAACTGGCAAAATATGAAATCCTTGAAGACGGTCAGTATTATGGAGAAATTGAAGGATTTCAGGGCGTGTGGGCGCAGGCGGGGAATCTCGAATCCTGCCGTGAGGAATTACAAAGCGCGCTGGAAGACTGGCTTGTGCTCGGCTTGCGGATGGGACACAAACTTCCGATTGTCGCGGGAATTCACCTTGTTCCAGAGGAAGCCTGATCCATGCCCCCGTTCAAGCCCATCAAACGAAGTGAACTGATAAAGGAGTTTCCGATGACAGAGACAACCTTTAACGTGCAAATTCCAAATAACCTGCTTCACTTGGGCTTGGAGCAGGACGAAATCCAGCGCCG
>JAUXVU010000023.1 GCA_030680295.1 Moraxellaceae bacterium | reverse complement strand
ATTGGTGGCTACTTGACCGGCCACCTGACCACTGCCAACACCGGTGACAATGGTGGTGACCACATCCACCGCACGTTTGTAGTCACCACCCGTGCCCCAGTGGCGGGCACTGTCACTGGCTTGTGCATAGTCACTGTTAATTGACGACAGCACACTGCGCTGTTGCTCAGGGGTCAGCGCGTTAAAGCCTGCTTGCGCGTCATCCGACAGACCACTGAGTATGTCTGCTTTAATCTGCTCGGCTTGGTTGGCTTCAAACTGATGCTTGTCCAGCACCGCCTGACTCACACTGGCGGTAATGGTGCTCACGGCCGCTTGCATGGCCTGTTGGTCTTTTAACAGCTGCTGAATGTCCGGTAGCTGTTTTAGGCCTTGGTTGGCGGTGCTGGCATCGGTGTGCAGGCCCAGTTCACTGGCCGTGGTGTTTTGGCCAGCAATGGTGATGTTGCCGTCGGTGAGGGTGGCGTAGGTGGTGGATTGGTCACTGCCACGGTCAACGATCGGTACACTGGGCGTTAGGCTGTTGAGTTTAGTACCGCTGCTGTTTTGGGTATTAGCATCGTTTGATGAGGCAGCATCGTTCGTGCTTTGGCCACCCACGGACACATTCACACCCACCGCCGCCGCTTGGTAGTTCATGTGGTTGTTGATGTGGCTAAATGTCAGCGTCTCAGCGTTTAAGTTTGAGTTCGCGGCATTGGTGCTGGCAATGGCACCGCCTTTTAGTTCAACGTCTTTGGCATTAACGTGATATCCGCCGTCGCCAGCAAACAAACCACTTTGCTGACCCACTTGCGCAGAGTCACCATCCGCCTTGGCGGCATTGACGCCGCCTTGTGCGTCCCACGCTGTTCCTAGGCTGGCCTGAACGCGGGCATTAACCCCGGTTTGGCTACTGTGTTGTTGTTGGGTGTCTTGCAGACTTTCAATGCTCAGGGTGCCGCCGACATCGGCATCAATACGCTCAGCTCGTGCGGTGGCACCGGCCAAGGTGGTGTCGCCTTGGCTGGTTAGGCTAATGTTTTCTGCAACAAGCTCGGTGTTGCTGTGGCTTAAGCCATCGCTGCTGTACTTGCCCTTGCCAGCGTTGGCTTGGGCATAAACATACACGCCTGTTTGTGCGCCAACTTGAACGCCAGCCCCTACTTCTGCACCATAGCTGCTGCTTTTACCTTGGCTGCTAGCAGTACTTTCCCCGGCACGTAATACAATGTCATTGGCCGAGTCCAAGGCGAGCGTATTGCCCGCCGTGGCCTGGGTTTGCTGCAGCGTAATATCACCCTCGGTGCTCACCAAGTTGATGTTGTTACCTGCACTTAAGGTATTGCCAACGCTTTCACTATATTGACTGCCGTCACTGGATTTACTGGTTGCTACCCCCACCCCGGTTTCGGCTTTCAGCAACGAACCGCTGCCATAACCAGTACCCGCCATACTGGCAATGGCACTACCGGCTTGATAAGCATTGCCTGCAGCGGCCATGCTTTGCATCGCCTGCAAACGACCATCACTTTCACTGGCCGCTTGGGAGTTATTAAACAGGTCGATAATGGGAGAGCTGATGCGTGAAAAAAAGCCCACTTTGGCGGACGACTGACGGCTGTCACTGCTGCCCGTGTTTTGCGCGCTGGTGATATCGATGGCTTTGGCGGTGATCGTAATATCATTGGCCGCCACCACGTCGCTGGCCGTTTGTGTGTACTGATTACCCGCCGTGGCATTCACATTGCCACCCAAGCTGCCAACACTGCTGGCAACCTGCGTCACCGACTGGTTGTTATTGGACGTTTTTTCGCTGTGGTAGCCTTTAAACCGTTCAGTGTCTGAAATCTCAACTTGGCCAATCGCATTGTCTTTGCTGCGGTTAGCATTTGCAGCTCGGTTTTCAGCCGACTCAATCGTAAGATCGCGAGCCGCGTTAAGGTTCAGGTCACCACCGGCCACAGCCTGGCTACCCGTCACCCGGACATCACCATGGGTGGTGGCCAGTGTCGCATCGCCTCCCACCGACAACGTACTGCCACTGGCAGTCACCGTGTCACCTTGGCCCGTGGCGCGACCTTGGTTGATGCCCACGGGCATGCTGCTGGCACCCACTGACCAGCCGCTGCTACGGCTATTACTGCGCTGGCCTTCCGTGTTTTCGGCCACCCCTAATACAATATTTTCTTTGGCCAACAGCAATGCGTTGCCTTCGGCACTTAAGCGAGCACCTTCACTGACAATGCTGCCATCACTGGCCATGATGTTTAGGTTGCCACCGGCTTGCACCGTGCTGACACGTGCGGTGCTGATCTCGGTATTTTGTGCGGCCGATGATTTTTGTGAACCAATACGGACGCCATTGGCATCAACTACGTCTTGTGCTGCATCGGCGATCGCCATCACTTGCCCAACCGGACTAGTGGCTGCATCTCGACGTTTGTCGTAAGCGCTTTCAAACGCGGCAATGGGGTTAACTACAACACCCACACTGATACCACTGGATTTACGTTGCTGCTGTTGTTGAATGGCTAGGTTTTCTTGTGCTGCACGCAATTCAACTTCTTTGGCCATCAACGCAACATTATTGCCCGCTGCAACGTCGCTGCCTGCTATCGTGAGCGTATTGCCAGCCACCAGCTCGGTGTCACCGGCCAAGCTCATCACGCCACTGGCACTGGCCGTGGTGCTTTGTGATTCGCGGTTGTTGCTTTCTTGCGATTTGCCATAACCCACACTGGCGGTACCCGCTGAAAAGCTTGCACTAAACCCACTTTTTTTACGTTCAGTAAACTGTTTATCAACGTAATGGTTTTCATCAGCGATGATGTTGATGTCATTGCCAGCCTGCAGACGCGTTAGATTGTCGCTAATGATCGTGCTGCCTTTAAGGCTTAAATCATTGCCAGCCTGCATGTCGACAACAGCACCTTCAAGGTTCGATGCCACGGCTTCGTCGCGGCTATCCTTGTTGTGAATGGTGGTGCTGCTTTTGCTGAACGTGCTACGACGCTCGCGGTGTTGATACACGTCTAAGTGCTCTGTGGCGCGACCCGCTTCAATCGATATGTCTTGACCAGCGCTTAGCTGTAACACCTCACCGGCGGCCACTTGTGCCGCACGAGCATTCAGGTTCTCACCAGCGTTAAGCGCAACATCTCCGGCACCACGAATTACCGTGCCCACTTCTTGGCTACTGGATTCGGTACGGCGTTTGTCTTGGTTCTGCGTCCACACAATGTGTTCAGACTCAGTGGTTTTAAGCGTTTTTAAATTAATGGCGACAGCAGCATCTAGCAGTGTTTGGCCATTTTGGCTTTGATTGCTAATGATGCTGGCTGTGGCGTTAATGTCGCCACCGGCATTAACCACCATTAGGCCATCTGATTCACCGCTGACATATAAGCCGGCGACACGATCGATGGTGGTACGCTCAAAACGGCTGGCCCCCACAGCCACTTCATTGCTTTGTGTGGTGCTGGTCAGATTAACGTCGCCTCCAGCGTTTAACCACATCACGTCTTTGGCGGTCATGCTGCCGCCAACATTATTGATGTCGCGCTGAGCATCAACCAACAGCGCGTCGCCCTGCAGGCGACCACCATGTTGGTTTACGTTGTCGGCGCTAATGCTCAGCACCTGACGGCCCGACATACTGCCTTGGTTATTCAGGTCGCCGCTTAAATTGAGCTGAATGCTGTTAGCCGCAATCAAGGTGCCGTTGTGGCTTAAGTCTTGCGGCTGGGGTCGCACGTACACTTGAGGCGCTAACACCGTGGTGAGGCTGCCGTCAAGTAGGGTGACTTGTTGCGGCACTAACCACACAATGTCGCTGGTGAGCTGGGCCACTTGGTCGGCGGTTAAGGCAATGCCGGGACGTAAATTGTACTGTTGCGCATAGCTCAAGCCGTTGTTCATTAACGCCATGTATTGCGCTTCATCGCTGCCATAACCGGGCAAGTATCGCTGACCGGTCAGCTGCTGCACTTGCTCGCGAATTTGGGTTTGCTCATAAAAGCCATCACCCAGACGCTTTTGGGTGGCACTGGGGTCTAGGCTCAGTTGCTGCAATAAATAGTCCGACGACAGCCAGTTGCGGTAGTCGGTAAAGCGTGGGTCGGTGACGACTAACGGTGCGTTAGGGTTATTGACATTCAGGCTAAACAAACCGTTACCGGGCAGCGGCAAGCCACCGTCTAGGTCGATGGCTTGATCCACAAACTGATCCGCACCCTCTGGCGTGTTGCCAGTGCCGACGTCGCTTTGGTTTTCCAGCGTACGGTTCACGTTTAGGTTGATGGTCGTTACCGTGGGGGCTGGGGCATAGGGCGCCACACTCCATTTGCGCTCATGGTAGCGCTTAAAGCCCCCTCGCCAGTTAGACCACGTGTCTAATACCCTGCCACGGTCGGTGCTGATGTGTTCACCAAAGGCTTCAATCTGGGTGAGGTTGTCGATATCGCCTTGTAGATGACCGCCGGCAATAATTTGGCTTTTGTCGTTGACGATGCTTTCACCACGGAGTGTGAGGTCACCACCGCTGATGATGCGTGCCGGTGCGCTGCTGGTTACCGCGGTTTGTTGCTGCGTACGGGTGAACTCATATTCGGTCCACGCACGGTAACTGCGTCCCAAAAAGGCAATATTGTAGTTTTCAATGGCATCGTCTAAGACTTGGTAGCGCGCATCACCCGCGGCCTCCCAAGCATCGTAGGCCGCTTGATAATCCGCCATGGCCACTTCATCGCTGTCGTCTGCCGGCGCGATGGGCTCAGGGTCCGTAAACGGTGCAATGTTAAAATAGGCCCACGCCGGGTCATCCGCCGGGTACAGCGAGCCGGGCACGGGTATGCAGTTGGCATCATCAGCGTCGCTGTCACAGGTGGCAGCACCGACGTTAGGAATGGGGGCAACACCCAGTTCACCATAAGCTATGTCGGCATCTTCTTTATAGGCCAGTTTGCCCGCGCGTGACCACGAAATAATTCTAAAATTGTCACGCGGCTGCAACACCGACGAGGTGCCCTCAGGACGCACTAAATGAAAGTCTTCCGGGCTACCCACATCAACGATTTCAGTGCTGAAATGATCATTGACGTTAAGCAGATTTTGAGCAGCCAACGTCATGTTGCCGATGCTTTCAATGGTGGCGCTGCGGTTTTGAATGCGTTGTGCATCGCCAGTGGCGTTTAGGTTGGCGTCTAAGTTGCCGCCAATGCTAAGGTCGCCTAGGCTTAACATCAGTGCGTCGTTTTGGTTAAGCACATGGTTGGCACCAATGGCCAGGCGCTCACGTGCGGCAATGACCGCACCATCGTTAGTCAGATGTTCAGCTTGCAAGGCCACCACGCCGCCATAAATGCGACCGCTGTTATGGTTATCAATGGTGTTGGCGCTGAGGTGAGTGATATTGCCGCTGTTTAATAACCCTTGGTTGCTAATGTTGGCGCTGCTATCGATGCGTAAGTTATTGCCGACATACAAACGATCCGTTTGGGTGTTGTCCTCGGTAAATGCCAAATCGCTGCGAGTGGTTAAACTCAGATCGCCTGATGACAATAAGGCGCCGTTTAAGTCAATGTGGTCGGCGTTAATGTCGATACGCTCACCGGCTTGAATGCGGCCGGCTTGGTTTTGCAGTTGCTGCGCGGTCAGGCTAATGGCGTGATTAGCCGCTAGTTCGCCGTCGTTGTTTAGCACGTGGCCAACGTTGGCCGTTAAGCTGTTGCGCGCAAACAGAGTGCCGTGATTGTTGTTCAGGGTACTGGCGGCATCACCGGTGACGTCTAGGCTACGTACGACCAAGGTGCCACCGGCATTGTCCAAACCGTTGCTACTGCTTAAATCAATGCCGCTACCCGCAGTGATTTCACCATTGTCGTTATTGATTAAGCCCTGAATGCGCAATACGCCATCGGCCAGCACGGCAGGCGGCTCGTGCTCACCAGACGATGTGCCCGCATTATTGCCGCCCGTGCTACCTGAGTCGCCATCATCAGGGACCGATGGTGTTGTACCACCATCACCCGGTGTGGGCTCCGGTGCGGACTCCGGTGTGTGTGATGCCACACCAATCACCCCGCCCTGGTTCGACAGGCCGCCACTATGCAGCGCTAAACCCGCCACCCCAGTCTGATTGATTTTACCGCCACTGTTGTTGAGCGCATCAGCACTGAGCTGAATTTGATCGGCCAGCAGCTGACCGCTGTTGGTCAAATCGCCATTGGCACTGAGTTGCAACGTACCCTGCTGTGCCGCCAATACACCGGCGTTGTTCACGCCCATGCCCTGTTCGGTGCCCACCATAAAAATCTTACCGGCATACATGCCGCCAAGCTGGCCAACATCTAATGCATAACCGGCACTTGGTGCACCGCCGCCAGTGGCTTGCGCCTGCTGCGGGTTACTGGCCGACACCGTGTTCTGACCCAAAATAACCGACAGGTCGTTAGCAAACACGCCTGCATTTAAGCGTATGGTTCGGGCAATTAAATCGGTGTATGGCGTACGACTGCCGTCTAAGCCACGGCCGTGAATCAGAATGTGCCCGTTATTGACTTGATAGCCTTCCAGTTGGCCGGCATTAAAAATTGGCGCACCCGTGGTTAGCGTAAAACGATTGGCGTTAATCACACCACAGCCATTACAACTTAAGCCCGATGGGTTAGCGACAACCACCGACGCAGATTGCCCAGCCACTTCTAAATAACCATTTAATATACTGGGATTGGCGCTGTTGACTTCGTTTAAAATGACATTGGCTGCACCTCTAGCCAACCACGGATTGCCTTGCACCCAACCACCCGTGGTGGTTTGTGTGCTGTTGCGAGCGTTATTTAAAATTGCACCGTCTGCGCCCACATCAAACTGCTGATAGAGATTGCGCGACACCCCTGCGGCACTTGGTGTTTGAATGTCCACCTGCACCGTGCCATTGGCACTGTTTAAAATCGTTGGCTGCTGCTGACGATTGGCATTAGGATCCGCCACAATGCGCGTCGCACTGTCGCTGGCATTACCCAGCAATGGCAGCAACCACACGGCCGATCCCAGCACCGTGCTCACGGCAAACGATAACGCCATTACCGGCAAACGATGTAAACGTGAATGAGTCGGGCGCGCTGAAGCAGAGATGACTGTATGCATGCTCATTAGTAACAATCCTTATGACTAATAATCATTTATTTGACGTTGCTTGATGCCAATCCAGCATCACAAATTCATGGTCATACTAACTGGGGAGCCCAGCGACTGCAAGGCAAGCCCTCCCAGCCGCTGCACCTAAACACCACCGTCAACCTAATATGACCAATACAAACTCATGCCAGAGGTTAGCGATGACGCCTTAAATCCCGTGGGATGATAAATAGGCGTTGCAATGAATACATCGTACTGCACCGCACTGACAGCACCACGATATCCCAACGCAGTACCGGCCAATTTATGGCCCACTAAGGGGTGAGAACGCTCGGTAGCTCTACCCGACACACGCCCATAATCAGCTGCTAAATACACCTGTTGTTTCGGCCACGGTAGCGCTGCGGCCACTTCCTGACGCAAGGTCATACCAGACTCACCTGCCAAACTTTGTTCACCATCAAAACCACGCACTGTGTAGCGGTTGCCAATCGAAAACCGGTCTTGCGGCGTTAAGATTGAACCACTTTGTTGAAAGCGGAAATTAGCACTGTATTGCAGCTGATGATGTCGAATAACAAAGGGGGTTTGATAGCCCACACTGCCACGCCAAAAGCCTGCGCGGCTATCTTCTTCATCGAATAACTCGCCCGGTGAGCGCGTAGCACCTAACATGCCGACACCACGAAAGTAGTTTAGACCCCAGTCTAGGCTGTGCTGTTTATATTTTAGTTGATGGACAATGCCGGCTTGCCATCCAGACGTTCTGCGTCGCTGTACTTCAACTTCGGTGTCGTCAATATAGTTGCGAGAGCGTCGATGGTAAGCACCGGCAGATAAAGTCACTTTTTGCATGGCATCGCGATAGACCAAGTTTGAGATGGTTACCGCGTTGTTAATACTTTCACCGGCGTAAACATAGGGCTGGTTGGCGCCAGCAATGGTTTGATGATAGTCAAAACGACTGGTTGATGCGTTTATTAGCCAGTATTTGTAGGGAATGGTGTAGTTAACGTTGTAACCTTCGGTGCCACGACTGGCGTCTTTTAGCGGTGACAAATTGCGGTTATAACTCACATAAAGCAAGTCATGATTATTAGTGATGTTATCTAGCGATAAGGTCACATTACCCTGTTGCTTACCCGTAGCACGAGAGCCTGAGTCATCCGTTGAAGCGCTTAGACGATAACGCCTTTGCTGCTGGTGCCGAATTTCAATATCACTGTAGCCCGGTTTGTTGACACCATGTGCTGGCTTAATTTGAAAGTCAGCATCAACCGTTGGCAAGCGCTGAATGTTTTCCAGCGCCTGCTCCAAATCACGGATGTTGAGCAGATCGCCTGATGACATTGGCACGGTATTCCACTGCCAAAATGATCGGCTAGCCGCATCACCTCGCACGTCATTAATCTTGCCCGGTATTACTTCAATCGTAAGCAGACCAGAAGACAAGTTTTGAGCCGGTAGCAAAACTCGCGTAGTGACAAAGCCTTTTTTAATGATCTCGTTTTGCACAATGCTCAACAGGTCATTTATGTTGGCAACCGTTAAACACTCGCCAATATAGCCCGCTGTTTTACGGGTGACGCTATGCAGCGCCCAATTAAATTTTTCGGCATCTTCGCCAACCAACACGATGCGATTCACCGTAAAGCAAAGCCCTTGATCGGGCTCTTCATCGGTAATAACAGGCGTAACTGGCTGCAGTAGCCCATCTAGTGGCACGGTTGCCTGAGGCATGGGGCGTTGTTGACTATCGAGCAGCTGATCACGTTGTTGCTGATAAATTAGGGCATCGGCAGCGCGCTGCTGTTCATTGGCTTGCGCTCCGGGCGCGATCACTAGCAGGCCAATAAGAAATGCATATCCATATGACATTTTCATAATTCCATTTATTCAATATTAATAAAGCCGCCCCGATTTATCATCCTCAGCCCTAAATAGCAATATTTTACGTAAATTCAGGCGACCCATTTCACGCTCAATGACTTGTGCTCAAGCGACCGATTTTAATGATCGCTTAGCTAAGTCTTTGCCTAAGCGCTCCGGTTTGGGTAAGCGTTTAGCCAACCATTCTGGGATGCTTTTTAGGCCCAACACATTACTTTCACGTGCCTCACCCACAATAAACTCGCGGGTACCCATGACGTAATCAAACCACGGCTTGGTCACACACCAGTTAGCATCGGCGTTACGCCCCATGTGGTGATCATAGTGCCAAGGAATGTTGGCACGGCCCCAGGCCGGGTCTTGATGCGAGCGTTTGTGCACGCGGTAATAATTCGCCGCGCAATACCAAAGTGTCCCCACGTAAAACGGTGCTACTGGAAACAAAGGCGCCACTGCCGCGCTGACTGCCAACAACGACCATGCCTCTTTGCCTTGTGCATGCAGCCCCAATGGGAACTTTTCATAATTCGGGTCAAGGTAGTCATTTTTACGCACAACTTTATGGTGTTCATGAAAATGAAACGCCCAAAAATTGTTTTTATCGCGGCCCATGTCATGCAAAACATGTTTGTGCATTGCCCACTCAAAGGCATTGGCGGTTAATAATCCCAGTGGAATACCAATCATGTACTTCCTCCAATTTACGCGTTGCATGGCGTATTATTGCTTATTAGTAACTTAACCGAATTGAGCTCAGTATGTCAGGCACCTTATTTATTATCGCCGCTGCATCCGGCACTGGCAAAACCTCGCTCGTCAAAGAGCTAGTCGCTAGTGATGAACGCTTAGGCGTCTCGGTGTCACATACCACGCGGGCACCACGCCCAGGTGAAGTTGATGGTGTGAACTATCACTTTACCTCACGAGAGCAATTCCAACAGGGCATCAGCCAACAGCAGTTTTTAGAGCATGCCGAAGTGTTTGGTAATTTATATGGCACGTCAAAAGGCTGGGTTGATGAGCAATTAGCGGCTGATCACGACGTGATTTTGGAAATTGATTGGCAAGGCGCTCAGCAAGTACGCCAGCTAATGCCGCAAGCAATGTCGATTTTTATCCTACCGCCCTCTCTCGCCGCCTTGGCTGAGCGCTTAAATAGCCGAGGCACGGATTCGGCCGAAGTCATTGCCCACCGCTTAAGTGAGTCAATTGCCGACATTGGCCACTATGCCGAATTTGATTATTTAGTCATTAATGATGACTTCACCACCGCCTTAGCTGACTTGCATGCCATTGTTCGCGCCGCTCGACTATCTAATCGCTCGCAGTCTGCGCGCCAAGCCCATTTGATTCGCCGACTACTGTCCGGTGGTTAAACATAGACAGTTGTTGTTAATCGGCGGCTTGTGCCGTAGAATTCTGCCTCTTTTGTGATCGCTTTTCGGAGATAGACCGTGGCCCGTGTAACCGTCGAAGACTGTTTGACCAACCTCGATAACCGCTTTGAGTTGGTGCTTGTTGCCTCCAAGCGCGCGCGTCAATTAGCCACTGGCGGTAAAGAGCCTGGTTTGGCGTGGGAAAATGACAAACCAACTGTGATGGCTTTGCGTGAAATCGCAGCCGGCATGGTCGATCGCCACATTTTAACTGAAGTGCCAGAAGAAGAAGCGCTGCCGGATCTGAGCGATTTGGGCAACCTTGAATATCAACCGCCAGCTGACCTCTGATTACCCCGCTAAAATTTTTCACTCGCAGGCGTTCGCGCACACTTGACGCGACGTCTGCTGCGCCGGAGACTCAATGCATGAGCTCCGGCATAGACGCCCTTTGTCAACGACTAGATCAATATCTGACACCACAACAGGTGGCAGCAGTTCGCCGTGCCTATGAGTTCTCGGAACAAGCCCACTTAGGCCAGTTCCGCCGCAACGGCGACCCCTACGTTACCCATCCCTTAGCAGTCGCACATATTCTCTGCGATATGCACATGGACCACGAAAGCCTGATGGCGGCTATGCTGCACGATGTCATCGAAGACACTATCGTTTCAAAAGAAGAGTTATGTGACGAGTTTGGTGAAGAAGTCACCAAGTTAGTGGATGGTGTGACCAAGCTGACTCAGGTGCACTTCAACTCCAAGGCCGAAGCACAAGCTGAAAATTTTCGCAAAATGATTATGGCGATGACACAAGATGTCCGCGTCATTGTCGTCAAACTTGCTGACCGGCTACACAATATGCGCACCTTAGATGTGCTGACGCCTGAAAAGCGCAAACGTGTCGCCCGCGAAACCTTGGAAATTTATGCGCCGATTGCCATGCGTTTGGGCATGAATGACATTCGCATTGAATATGAAGACTTAGGCTTTGCTGCTATTTGGCCCATGCGCGCTGAGCGTATTCATAATGCCGTACTAGCTGCGCGTGGCCATCGCCGTGAAATGGTGACCACCCTAGAAATTGGCATTGCCGAACGTTTACGTAAAGAAGGCTTAAGCGCCCGCGTCATAGGTCGTGAAAAACATCTGTACGGCATTTATTTAAAAATGCGTGAAAAGCGCCGCTCATTTAATGAAATCATGGATATTTATGGTTTCCGCGTGGTGGTCGACAGTGTTGATGCCTGTTACCGCGCGCTAGGCATTGTGCACAACTTGTACAAACCGATTCCAGGCAAATTTAAAGACTATATCGCCATCCCCAAAACCAATGGTTATCAGTCACTGCATACCGTACTGAAAGGTCCACGCGGGGTGCCGATTGAAGTACAAATTCGCTCAGACGCCATGGAGTCCATGGCCAGTAATGGTATTGCTGCACACTGGCTCTATAAGTCCGATAGCTTTACTAACACTTCGCAAACACGTGCTCGCGAATGGATGAAGTCACTGTTAGAGCTGCAAACTAGCGCAGGGGACTCACTAGAGTTTATTGAAAGCGTAAAGGTTGATTTGTTCCCAGATGAAGTCTATTTATTCACGCCGAAAGGACGCATTTTAACGCTGCAACGAGGCGCCACGCCGGTAGACTTTGCATACGCGGTGCACTCCGACATTGGTGACACCTGCATTGCTGCACGTGTGGATAATCGCCTAGCACCTTTAAGCTTGCCGCTGAACACTGGTCAAACCGTTGAAATTATTACTGCACCCGGTGCGCGCCCAAATCCGGCTTGGTTAGACTTTGCAGTAACCAGTCGCGCTCGTACACGCATTCGTCATTTCTTAAAACACCAGCAGCAAAGCGAGTCGCATGATTTAGGCATGCGTTTGCTAAACAAAACATTGTCATCCATGGACAAACGCTTTGATGACCTGCCTGATGAAGATATACAGCGCGTACTACAAGAACTGAATCTGCCTGATAGCAATACCATGCTAGAAGCAATTGGCATGGGCAATTTACTACCGCAAATTATTGCTCGTCGCTTGATTCCGGGCAGCGACCTCATTGAGTCGAAAAAAACCAACAACAAAACGGCTAGTAAAGGTGCTGGCATTGCCATTCGAGGCACCGAAGGGCTAGTGGTGTCATATGCGCGTTGTTGCTGGCCACTGCCTGGCGATCAAATCATGGGGCACTTAAGTGCCGGGCGCGGTATTGTGATCCATCGTTATAAGTGCCAAAACATGGCGGCCGAACTACGTAATAGTCCAGACAAGTGCATGCCTTTGCGCTGGGCCGACAAGGTTGACCGTGAATTCCAGAGCGAGCTGCGAATTTCATTGGTTAATCAACGCGGCATGTTAGCTATTATTGCCCGCATCGTCACTGATAGTGACGCCAATATCGACTTTGTAAATGCGGAAGAAAAAGGTGCTCATCACGGCACTATTCATTTAGGCCTTAGCGTGCGCGACCGTATTCATTTGGCGCAAATCATCAAGCGGTTACGTGTACTTAACGGCATTGACCGTGTCGTGCGTCATCGCGCTTAAACCTACTGTTGGAGATGTTATGAATCGTTCAATTATCCAAACCAACCAAGCTCCGGCGGCTATTGGCACGTATTCACAGGCCGTGAAAGTGGGCAATACCGTGTACTTATCCGGCCAAATTGGTTTAGATCCTGCCACCATGACTATGGTCGACGGCATTGAGGCGCAAATCATTCAAGTGTTTGAGAATTTGAAAGCAGTCGTCGAGGCTTCAGGTGCTGGCTTTAACGACATCGCCAAGCTCAATATCTTCCTGACAGACTTGGGCCACTTTGCCATGGTCAATGAAATTATGGCGCGCTACTTTCAGCAGCCTTACCCGGCACGCGCGGCCATTGGTGTGGCCTCGCTGCCGCGTAACGCGTTAGTGGAAATGGACGGTATCGTCTGTATCCCGAGTTAATTAGCACCCAACAGCGGTGGTTTAACGGTGCCGGTGATGCTCACGGCCGGCACCAACAAATCGCGCGACAAGCTAGTCAAGAACTGCAAGTTATAACCGTACACCAGCAAGCCCACGCTCTCATCATCGGCAATTCGATCTGCCACACCCACCATGTCTATCTGATGCGCACCCAAACCACGTAACGGCGTGATTTGCTCATCAAGCAGTCGTGGTGCTGCCATACCACGTCGTGCGCCCCAACCAACATGGATGATGGCATCACACGCGGTCACTGGCAGAATATCTTTCAGCACAGACGGAATCATAGCGGCCACATCACAACCATTCAGTGGCACACCGGGAATAGCCAAGTTAACGTCTAACTTGCCAATGCCTGCCAATGTCTGACCAGCAGCTGGTGGCAAAATCTCAATAAAGGTAGGCGCTAAAAGACTGGTGACGCCCAACACCGAATTTGGCACGGGAATAAGGCTAGCAGGTATAGCAATCGCTTCACCTGATGCATCAATCGCATCAAAGTCCACCCACTCAGCATCTTTGTCACCCATCGACAAACACACTTTGTCTTTTAGCAACGTCAATCCAGCGGTGACTTCTGGCTTGTTTGTTTCGGCAGAAGGGGGTGACAGTTTTTCATTTAGGAAGGCCAACGTGACGTCATCTCGTGACAACTCACCACATGCATTACTTCCGGCCGGTCCCTGTAGGTCTGGCAGGCTAACGCCGGCGCTATTTAATCCGCCTAATAACGGGTCAAGCACCATATTAAGTGGCCCTAATTGTGAAATTACCGTTTGTGTACCGGGTAAAATATGGCCCGACTCATGCGTAAATAAACGTACATCACCACCTAACGCTTGGTATTCCGTGAAACTTTTCCAAGCCTCATTAAAGTTAAATAACGTGTCACGCATGCCTTGTGTAAACAAGATATCAATTGGCAGCGGTTTTACCGCTTCAACTTCGTAGGCATTGCTGCCTGACAGTGAGCCTGCGGCAAAACTAATCGGGTCTTGCTCAGACACCGGCTTTGCATCCAAGAAATATTTAGCACTGTGATAGTAGAAAAACGGCAGCGCACCATCATGAATGCGATTAAACACAGCGCCGCGCAACAAGGTTTCTTTTATAACAGGATCAAGCCCTTGAATAAGCGGCTGAGTAGCACCCGCTTCACCACCCACCACCAACAGTAGGGCCCACGCTGACTTCACGGTGTTTCCCGGATTTAGCGCCACACGTAAATCATGCGGCGTAATATCTGGCGTCAATACATCTAGTCGTTGTTTTTCACGATCCATATTGTGCAGCAACAGCTGATACATGCCGCCATAACTGCTGCCCGTCGCACCAGCAACCAAATTAAACGCTTCGTTACCACGACGCTCATGCGCTAAATAATCTAAATTTTCTTCGGCCCAATCCAAAATTTGCAGCAAGTCACGACCCTCAAAATTAGGGTCCATAACGCGCACTGTGCCACTACTTTCACCAAAGCCACGCTGGTCAATACTGATAACGGCATAACCATTGTCTTGTAAGCGCTCAAGAAAGCTACCGGCAGGATCAACCACGCGCGAACCGCCAAACCCATGACCATGCAACATTAGCGGGTTACCCGCCGTGCAATTAATCGTTTTGGGTTCGATAACTTGAAAAATAATTGACTCGCCACTGGCGGAGGTCAGCTCAACACGATAGTTGCGACCACCTTCAAGTGCCTCATTGCGAGCACATGACGCTGCACCTTCAGCACTCACAATAGGTGTAGGCAGCTTAGAGGCAGAGACACGTTGAACTGGTTGGACTATGTCTGGTCCGCCGGTGCCGGGCCCACCAGAGCGCACATCATCTTCGTTATTGCTACAAGCAGTCATCACAACGACTAGAGACAGAATAGGTAACGCCAACCATTTTTGCATAGTGCCCTCGGGAGCGCGGTTCTTTGACCGCTTAATCAGTAACAAATGTTCGAGGGCGTCATGATACTGCAACAAATGTTATTTTGGTGAAAAATTAGGCGCCTTTTGCCAACTGAAGGACCTGTGTGTAGCCCGCACGATAATCGGGAAACATGAACTGATAACCCGTCTCACGCAAACCCTGATTGCGTATTCGCTTGCCCTGAGTCGGAGCATCTACGGTCAATGCGGGCGGTGCTGACAGCTGCATTTGTTCAGCCAACCACGTCAGCACTTCAGCCTGCGGCGTGGGCGCATCATCCACAGCTAAATACAGTGGCAATACTGGCTGACCGGTTATGACTCGTGCGCATAAATGCGCTAAAAAGCCCGCCGCATCGGCTACATGAATACGGTTGCTCCAACTCGGCGGGCTAATCTGCACGGCTTTGCCAGACTGCACCCAACGCAACAAACGATGACGTCCCGGTCCGTACAAACCACCCAATCGCACCATGGTGGATGGCCATGAAAAACTCTGCACACAGCGCTCGGCGGCTAATAACACCTTGCCCGTTGCTGTTGCTGGCTGTGCAGGCGTGGATTCGTCTATCCACTCCCCCTGACACTCGCCATAAACACCGGTGGACGACAGCCAAAACACATGCTGCAACGATTGATCTTGCAGTGCCGTCAACACATTCCGCGTACCTTCAAGGTACACGCGCTGATAAGCCTCTTCACCGCCAGCACCAGCACTTAAGGCAAACACCACTATGTCTAAGCCCTTAGGCAAAGCAGTCAGCGTTTCAGCACGTGTAACATCAGCGCTGATCAGCTGCACGCCTGCCAACGGCACAGGCTGACGTCGCAGGGCATACACTTCATGCTGCTGTGCCGCCAATAAACAGGCCAAACGACCACCCACATCACCTGCGCCAACGATTAATATCTTTGCCATAAGTCGCTAAATTCGATAGCGTCACTTAATTGTGACCATGACTGCATTTTGCCACGGATTTCATCATGACCCTGACTGAGCTACGTTATTTAGTGGTGTTGTCGCAAGAGCTGCATTTTGGCCGTGCGGCCGAGCGCTGCCATGTGTCGCAGCCCACCTTGTCGGTAGCCATCAAAAAGCTAGAAGACTCACTGAATATGGTGATTTTTGAGCGTCACCGGCATGGTGTGCTGGTCACACCAACCGGCGAGGCGCTGATCAAACAAGCACAAACCGTGTTAAGTGAGGCCGACCGCCTTGAGCGCATGGCACACCATGCCAAAGATGAGTTTGCCGAGCCCTTACGCTTAGGCGCTATTTTCACCATAGGCCCTTTTGTTTTTCCCGAACTTATTCGCCAGATCAAACGCAAAAATAGCCGACTAAAACTGTATCTAGAGGAAAACTACACCCATGTTTTGGCCGAACGACTCAACCATGGCGCGCTAGACGCCATTTTGGTCGCACACCCGTTTGAACCGCCAGAAACGCGGGTCACCCCTATTTTCAATGAAGACTTTAAGTTATTAATTCCCAGCGGGCACGAATGGGAAAGCCGCGCCACGGTTAACTCCAGCCTATTAAGCGATAGCCCGGTGTTAATGTTGGGTGAAGGCCATTGCTTCCGCGACCAAGTGTTAGAAACCTGCGCACTAGGCCAACAAAGCCCCAATGCCATGCCCGGCAGCTCTTTGATGACACTGCGACATATGGTGGCCTCTGGATTAGGACTAACACTCATTCCCGCGTCTGCCGAACAGCAAATGATTGATGATGACGTACTAGCCAAAGCGCTAAAGCCCGCGCCATCACGCCAAGTCTTATTAGCCAGTCGTTATCGCTTCCCCCGCCAGCGCGCATTGGAAGAGCTAACCCGCTGCTTAATGGACTTGCAATTGCCTGGCACTGAGCCCGTCGCAGACTGACATGACAGAACTGGCCGGCTACCTGCAAACACGCAATATAGACCAGCTTAAAGGCGTAGGCCCTGCCTTGGCGCAGCGTCTTCAGCGCTTAGGCATTCACAACATACAAGACCTGCTATTCCTGCTGCCACGCCATTACGAAGACCGCACCCGTATTACCCCCATGGGTGGATTAATGCCGGGCATGTCGGTGGTGTGTGAAGGCGAGGTTCGCTTGGCCGATATCGCCAATGGTCGACGCCGTGCCTTGTTGGTGCGACTGCATGACGGCACTGGCAGCCTAACCCTGCGCTACTTTCATTTTCGTATGGCGCAAAAAGACAACTACCCTGCCGGCCTGCGTATTCGTGTTTATGGCGAAGTGCGTGCCGGTCCAGCTGGGCCAGAGATGGTGCACCCGGAGTCATTACCGATTACCGAAGACTTGAGCAGCAGTGATGAACTCAGCCTGACGCCTGTTTATCCCTTGGTCGAGGGCTTAACGCAGCGCCGCCTTCGTGAGCTCATCACTCGCGCCTTACCTCTGCTCGATGATGCTGACGCGCTCATTGATCGATTGCCAGCACAACACACGCTGGGTTGGCGACTACACGATGCCCTGCGTTTAGTGCATGCGCCACCACCACAAACCAATCGTGATCTGCTACGCCAAGGCCTACACCCGGCGCAGCAACGATTGGCGTTTGAAGAGCTGGTTGCGCATCAGTTAGGCATGTTGCAACGACGACGCCAGCAGCGACGCATTAATGCGCCTGCCATCACATCAGCCAATGACTTAAGCCAGCGCTTTTTGGCTGAACTAAGCTTTGACCTAACCGCTGCCCAACAACGCGTGTTAAGCGAAATCGTCGCTGACATGAGCAAACCTCAAGCCATGCTGCGCTTGTTACAAGGTGACGTTGGTGCGGGTAAAACCGTGGTGGCCGCCTTAAGTGCATGCCCAGCATTAGCCGCTGGCTGGCAAGTTGCCATCATGGCGCCCACCGAAATTCTGGCCGAACAACACTACCAACGATTTAGCAGTTGGCTTGAACCACTGGGCATCAAAATCGGCTGGCTTAGTGGACGTTTAACCACAGCCCAACGACGGCCGGTTCTGGCAGGTTTAGCCAATGGTGATGTGCAGCTAGTGATTGGCACCCATGCGCTATTTCAAGAGGCGGTGAACTACCAACGCCTAGGACTCGTCATTATTGATGAACAACACCGCTTTGGGGTTGAGCAGCGCCTAGCGCTTACCCGCAAAGGTCAGGCTGCTGGCATACAACCACATCAGCTCATCATGACTGCTACACCCATTCCACGCACCTTGGCCATGAGTGCTTATGGTGATTTAGACACCTCCATTATTGATGAGCTGCCGCCCGGTCGACAGCCGATTCAAACCGTCATTTTAAGTAGCCAACGCCGTGATGAATTAATTCAGCGAATTCGCGCACACGTCAGTACAGGACAGCAGGTTTATTGGGTATGCACACTCATTGATGAGTCCGAGCAAATTCAGGCACAGGCCGCACAAGTCGCCTGTGAGCTGCTGCAAACCAGTCTGCCTGAAATCACCATTGGTCTAGTCCATGGCCAACTCAAATCTAGCGAAAAGGCCGACATGATGGCCGCCTTTGCGGCCGGGCAAATTTCGGTGTTGGTAGCAACAACAGTCATCGAAGTGGGTGTGGATGTGCCCAATGCCAGCCTGATGGTAATTGAGAATCCTGAGCGGCTGGGTTTGTCTCAGCTCCATCAATTACGTGGTCGTGTGGGTCGTGGGGCGCTGGCCAGCTTCTGTGTGCTGCTGTATCAGTCGCCGACCTCACAACAGGCACGCCAACGTTTACAGATTATGCGCGACTCACAAGATGGTTTTGTTATTGCCGAACATGACTTACAAATACGTGGTCCTGGCGAAGTGCTGGGCACCCGTCAAACCGGTGATATCAGCTTCAAAATTGCCGACCTATTACGCGACCATGAGTTACTCGACGATGCTCGTGCCTTAGCCATGCACTTGATGCAAGACCCTAAAGCGAGTGGTGACTACCTAATAACCCGCTGGTTATTGAAACAAGGCGACTATACGCAGGTCTAATGGGCTTGTTGCGCCTTCTACATTCACTTAATCTAACCTAAGTTAGATTTTTTACGGATGATGCCATTAGGATGTGGAACATATTGAAGCGCGGTCTACTGACCCTCATTGCAAGCCTAGTGCTATTTAGTACTGTTGCACATGCCGTGCCCCGTGTAGCTAATGAGCGCTTAGTAACTGGTGACATTAGCGAGCTCCATCGTCAAGCGCGTGATGGTTCAGCTGAAGCTCAATACAACTTAGGCAATTTGTATTACCACGGTGAAGGCGTGATGCGTAATCGGCAAAAAGCCTTAGAGTGGTACACCCGCGCCGCCCGTCAAGGCCTGCCACAGGCGCAATATAACTTAGGTGCTTTGTATGCCAGCGGCTTAGGCGTCAAGCAAGATCATGCCGTTGCCAATACGTGGTTTCGATTAGCCATTGAGCGTGACTATCCTCCGGCACTTTATGCCCTCGCTACTGCCTACAGCAATGGCCGTGGCTTAAGCGTCGATCATCGCGCTGCCGCCACACTGATGTTACGTGCTGCGGAGCTGGGCCACCCTTTAGCACAAAATAACGTTGGCCTAATGTATGACAGCGGCACCGGCTTAACCATGAATAAACGCTTTGCCGCCAACTGGTATGAACGAGCCGCCACACAGGGTGTTGTTGAAGCTCAGTTCAACTTAGGGCAAATGTACCGAAACGGATCTGGTGTGCGCAAAAATAGCAGCAGAGCAGCAGAGTGGTATCAACGTGCTGCCGACTTAGGTTATGGCAAAGCCATGATGGAGTTATCAGAAATGTATCGCACAGGTGAAGGCGTGCGTCGAAATTCCGCCACCGCCACAGAGCTTATGATGAAGGCAAAAGCTCTGGGCGAATGACGCTTGGTTTACATCAAGATTGGCGGTAATGCTCTGGCTAACTCTGACTTCACCTGCATATTGCTGGCAAAGCTACCCGTTAAGGCAAAACCAAGTAACTGACCTGATTCACTGGTAAAGCATGCTTTCACATTAGGTCCGTCTGCTTCTATTTGCCAAGCGCCGGCTGTTTGCGGTGTTACTGGCGACACCACCACAGGGCATACCGGCGTTTTAATTTGTACCGGCATGGCTGGATAACTAACAGGTGTTGGTGTACCCGCCAATGTTTTAGCCAGTGCACGCGCCGCCGCCATCAAGGGCAACACATACATCAACACTTTGCCTTCCACTTCGGCACAATCACCCAGCGCATAAATGTTAGCGTTGCTGGTTTGTAATAGGCGATTGGTGACAATGCCACGCACCACATCAAGACCTGCAGCTTGCGCCAAACCAGTGCGTGGGCGTAAACCAATAGCAGATAACACGATATCAGCCTGAACTTCGCTTCCATCAGCTAAGGTAACCACAACACCTTTGTCTGCTTTGTTCACCGCTGTGACACTAGCGCCAAAATGGAACTGCACACCCAGCGAAGCTAATCCTTCAGCAACTGCAGAAGAAGCGCGTTCTGGCAACAATGTTGGTAATGGACGACCCATAGGCTCAACTAAGGCAACCGGATAGCCGCTTGCCGCTAAGTCATTGGCAAATTCACAACCAATGAGTCCGCCACCAATAATGAGTACTTTGCGCTGCTTGTCTTCACCCAGCACGGTGCGGAAGCGTGCATAGTCTTCAAGGTCATTAACCGAGTAAACCTGATCACAGCCATCACCAGCCAGTGGCGGACGAAACACGTCAGCACCTATCGCCAGCACCAAGTCTGAATAAGCAATGGTTTCGCCATCGACGCTGATGGTTTTGGCCGCAGCATCAATCGCACTGACAGTAGCGCCAGCACGCACTGTTGCGTTTAACTGCTCGGCCATTACTTCGGGTGTAGCCATCGCGAGTGCATCAGCTGTTTTGCCTTTGCTCAGCGCATTAGAGAGCATAGGTTTGGAGTAACTGCGGCCGTCATCCTGCGAGATCAGCAGCAGCGGACGCTCAGCATCGAGCTTGCGCAACTCCCGCGCCAAGGTATAGCCGGCTAAACCGGTCCCGAGAATGACTACAGGCGCCATCATTAGATCTCCGTCATCTCGAAGTCTTCTTTACCAACGCCACAGTCTGGGCAAACCCAATCGGCTGGAATGTCATCCCATGAAGTACCGGCAGCAATACCGTCCCACGGCATACCTACGGCTTCGTCATACACAAAACCACATACAATGCATTGCCACTTTTTCATATTCTTCACCCTAAGCTGATAGTTTAAATAGCCATTTTAGCTATGCGCGCAAGACAGGCTTAGCAATCCAGGCGCGCGTATGTTACATCAAAGACTGTTAAGATGTCGCGGCCAATGCCTGCTTGTAGTGGTTGGCATGGCGCTCTTCTACTTTAGCCAAAGCCGCAAAACGCTTCTCGGCTTTTTTCAATGCTAATGCAAACCACTCGGCATGTTCTTGCGATTCAGAGATCTGCTCGCTGAACTCACGTATAGCCGCTTCGTTATTTTCAGCTTCGGCCGTTTCACGGAACTTAGGATACATTTCAGTGTACTCATAAGTTTCACCGGCTATCGCAATTTCTAACATTTTAGCTGGGCTCAATAATGCCTTGGGATACAACAAATCCAAATGGCCAAACGCATGCTGAATTTCTTGCTTGGCAGTTTCCTCAAAAGCCTGCGCAGTGGCTTCATCACCCATTTCACGTGCCAGTTTGGCAAAATAGCTATACTTCATAAATGCCATGGACTCACCAGCAAACGCCGCTTCAAGATTTTTACCTGTTACGGTGACATTAATTTTCATTTTCAATCTCCTATGGATTAATACGCTCAGGCTTTCCTGCTGCTAACAAGGTTAGAATAGTGTCTGCCAAGATATATTGAAAATTGAATGTGTCTGTTCCTTTAATAGCCTAAGACTATAGCCATGCCCAATCATCAAGGTCACAGCCGCTGGCCACAACCTAAACGGTGGCATAGCCGTCAACAGCTGCAAACACTGCCAGATGCCACTTCCGCGCACTGGCTGCAATTGCCAGGCTCACTCACCACCGCGCTAACGCAACTCGCCAAGGGTGATTTGCGCGTGCAGGTTTTATTTGAAGGCTGGTACAAACCCACCCTGAGCGAACGCCAACAGCTACGTTTGCCGCATGACCGGCTGTTATGGATTCGTGAAGTGCAGCTTATTGGTCAGGGCCAACCTTGGGTGCATGCACGATCACTGCTACCCGCCCGTAGCCTCAATGCTGCAGGCCAGCGCTTAACACGACTAGGCAACCGTTCATTAGGCAGCGTATTGTTTAAACACCCTGCACTTAAACGCCGTGGCATCGAGTTTGCCCAGTTGAATCACCCCACCGGGCGTGTCTGGGCGCGACGCTCGCGTTTAGAAGTACACGGACACGCGGTATTTGTCGCCGAAGCCTTTTTGCCCGCATTATTGACCTACTGCGCCCAAGCCTAGAGAGTAATATGCCGCGCCCGATTCCTTTAAGACAACGCCTACCAGACTTCATAACCTTGATGCGACTTGACCGCCCAATTGGCATTTACCTGTTGTTATGGCCAACGATGTGGGCCGTCTGGATTGCGGGTGATGGCAACCCAAGCGCCCGCATTGTGCTGATCTTTGCCCTAGGCGTAGTGCTTATGCGCAGTGCCGGCTGCGTCATTAATGACTTTGCCGACCGCAAGGTAGACGGCCATGTTCAGCGTACAGCACAACGCCCACTCGCCACGGGTCGCATCCAAAGCCAAGAAGCACTGGTGTTATTTGCGTTATTGGTTGCCGCTGCTGCATCGCTACTGCTTTTCCTGCCCTTGGCCGTCTTTTGGTGGTCATTAGGTGCTGTGGCTTTGGCCGTCATATATCCCTTTATGAAGCGCTACACCTACCTGCCACAGGTGGTCTTAGGCGCGGCATTTTCTTGGGCAATTCCCATGGCCTTTGTGGCACAAGAAAAGTCACCCGATGCCCTATGCTGGCTGTTGTATTGCGCCAACTTAGCTTGGACTGTGGCCTATGACACGCAATACGCCATGGCCGACCGTGACGACGACCTAAAAATCGGCGTTAAGTCCACCGCCATTCTGTTTGGTGACCTTGATCGCCACGCCATCGCCTTCTTACAACTCGTATTTTTATGCGCAATGTACTTAGTTGGACATCAGTTAGGCCTTGGCTGGGCATGGTTAGTTGGGCTATTTGCAACCATCGGTCAGTTTATTTGGCAAGGCTTTATTATCCGTGAACGCCAGCCAGCAGCCTGCATACAGGCCTTTTTGGCCAACCATTGGGTAGGTTTATGGTTATTCGTCGCCCTATTAGCCGGCTGGATACAAATGCTGTCGACATAAAAGCGTAATATTTCTGTCATGACATACAGGTGTAATAGCACTGTCATTTAATTAACAGAGCACTGTCATCATGAAAAGCGAAAAGATCCTGATTGTTGACGACGAAGCCGCTATTCGGGAAATGATTGCCATTGCCCTAGAGCTGGCTGGTTACGACTGCATTGAGGCCGAAGATGCGCTGCAGGCACACCACCTCGTCGTCGACGAACGCCCCGCGCTAATCCTTTTGGATTGGATGTTACCGGGCATGAGCGGTATTGAGCTGGCACGTCGCTTAAAGCGCGATGAAAACACCAGTGAAATTCCCATCATCATGCTCACCGCGCGTGGCGAAGAAGACAACAAAATCCAAGGGCTTGATGCCGGCGCCGACGACTACATCACCAAGCCGTTTTCGACTCGCGAATTAGCATCGCGGATCAAAGCAGTTTTGCGTCGCTCCAGCTCACTCAATCAAGAAAAAGCCATCGAGGCCGAAGGCTTAAAGCTTGACCCTGTCAGCCATCGTGTCACTGCAGAAGACACGCCGATTGAAATGGGCCCAACTGAATATCGTCTGCTAGCCTTCTTTATGAGCCACCCCGAGCGGGCGTATACTCGCACGCAAATGCTAGACCAGGTGTGGGGCGGAAACGTCTATGTCGAAGACCGTACCATTGACGTACATATTCGTCGCCTGCGCAAAGCATTAGAACCCTATAACTACGACCGCTTTATTCAAACCGTTCGTGGCACGGGTTATCGTTTTTCCACTCAAGTACAAGCCCAGGACGATAATAGTTGAAGCTGCCGATTCCAAAGCGAGAGTTAAAGCACGCGATTTGGTTAATGCTGCTAGGAGCGTTCATTGGTTGGCTTTTGGAGTATGTGTTGCTGGGCGTATTAGCCGGCACCTTAGCATGCTTATTCATACATCTAAGTCAGCTTAAGCAACTAGAAAACTGGGCTGAAGATACCTCTAAGCCTGTGCCTGATGGTATGGGTACTTGGGCAAAAGCTTATAGTGCTATTCATCATTTATACCGAAATGAGCTTCGATCAAAAGAGAGCCTCATTGGCATTATTGATCGTGCACGCTCCTCAGTTGCAGCGCTGGATGAGGGCATTGCACTCATTAATAAAGATGGCAATTTAGAATGGTGGAATCCGGCTGCAGGTAAGCTATTAGGTTTACGCGCACGCGACATGCAGCAACCACTCATTAATATTATTAGAGCGCCTGCGTTTATCCGCTACTTTCAACACGGCCCATTTAATGAGGGTATCAAGTTACCTTCACATAAACACTCTGGTCGTCATCTGCAATTTGAAATTACGTTATTTGGCGACAACGACAAGCTGATGATCGTCTACGACATCACCCGCGTTCATAAGCTGGAACAAATGCGTAAAGACTTTGTGGCCAATGTGTCGCATGAGTTACGAACACCGTTAACGGTACTCAGCGGTTACCTAGAAACTTTTTTAGCGCAAGCCGACAGCTTGAGCCCACGCATGCTTAAAGCGTTACAACAAATGGACGGGCAAACGTTGCGCATGAAGAATTTAGTTAATGATCTTCTATTGCTGTCTAGTTTGGAAAATGAAGGCCTTCAGGTAAAACTTAGTCCTGTTGATGTGCCTAGGCTATTACAACAAGTGCTTCATGATGCGCAGATATTAGCAGAGCCCAAACACCAAACCATTAACCTAAATGCTGATGAGAATACTCACATCATGGGCATGAGTAGTAATTTACGTTCTGCGTTTTCCAACCTTGTGACCAATGCCATTAAATACACACCAGACGGCGGAAAAGTTGATATTTTCTGGGGTCGTAACGAGTCAGGCGATATTACGTTCAGCGTAACTGACAGCGGAATTGGCATTGATGCCACACACATTCCAAGACTGACAGAGCGCTTTTATCGTGTTGATGCAGGACGTAGCTCTGCAACAGGTGGCACAGGACTAGGGTTGGCGATTGTTAAACACGTTCTGATGCAGCACAGTGCTCACTTAACCATAGAGTCCCAGCCTGAGCTGGGCTCTACGTTTAGCTGCCACTTTCCGCGCTCGCTAATTACTCGCTAGCGGGTGCTTTTTGCGTTGCCTTAAGACTAGCTTCAATCACCGAATAATCGGTGTGGCGGGCTTCAATACCTAACACCATATTGATAATCTGCTCGGCAATATTGCGTGAGTGATCACCAATACGCTCTAACGACCGCAGCACGTTCATCACGTTTAAAATACGGCTAATCGAGCGTGGGTCTTCCATCATATAAGTAATCAGGGCACGCATGGCTGACTCGTACTCACTGTCAATTGGCGCATCTGCTTTCATGACTTCAAAAGCAGCATGAGCATCAAAGCGAGCAAAAGCATCTAATACGTTATGCAGCATCTCTGCAACACGCGCTGAAATACTGCGCGCTTCAGCATAGCCGCGTGGTGATTCACCCTCACGGTTTAACGCCACTGCAGCACGGGCAACCTTGTAGGCTTCGTCGCCAATACGCTCAAGATCGGTGACCGACTTGCCCAACGATACTACCAAGCGTAAGTCTGATGCGGCAGGATGGCGCAAAGCTAAAATATGGGTCAGTTCATCATCAATACTGAGCTCCATTTGGTTGATTTTGGCATCGTTGCGAATGACCGACTCGGCCTCATCGATACTGCCAGCAATCAGCGCTTTCATGGCATCTGCCAACTGCTGCTCGACTAGACCACCCATGGTCAAAAAGTCGGTACGCACTTTGTCGAGATCAATATTAAATTGCTGAGAAATATGTTGCGTTAATTTATCTTTATTCATTGCAGTTCCTCGCAAATCAGCCGAAACGGCCGGTGATATAGGCTTCTGTTAAGTCATGATCGGGGTTAGTAAACACCTTCTCGGTATCATTAATTTCGATCAGTTCACCTAAGTGGAAATACGCCGTACGGTGCGATACCCGCGCAGCCTGCTGCATGGAGTGGGTAACAATGGCGATGGTGTATTGCTTTGACAGCTCATTGATTAGCTCTTCAATACGCGCGGTTGCAATCGGGTCGAGCGCTGAACATGGCTCGTCCATTAAGATCACATCAGGACTAACCGCAATCGCGCGAGCAATACACAGGCGCTGCTGCTGACCGCCAGATAGACCGGTACCAGGCTGCTGCAAACGATCGCGAACCTCTTCCCATAGGCCGGCCTTACGTAGGCTATTCTCAACAATTTCATCGAGGTCATGACGAGACTTTGCTAAGCCGTGCAATTTGGGGCCATAAGCTACGTTTTCATAAATCGACTTAGGAAACGGATTAGGCTTTTGAAAGACCATACCGATTTGGGCACGCAACAACACCACATCCAGTGACGGGTCATAAATATCTTGGTCATCAAGTAAAATTTTACCGGTGACGCGGCAACCATCAATGGTGTCGTTCATACGATTGAGTGAGCGCAGAAACGTCGACTTGCCACAGCCTGATGGGCCAATAAACGCAATAACTTCGTTTTCACGAATATCTAGGCTAATGCCTTTAATTGCCCTAGCTTCACCATAGTAAACTTGGACGTTTTCGGCCGTCATTTTCTTAGGTGCATCTGGCCCCGGATGAGCCTCACCGGCATGACCCACGTTAAACGCTGCGCGTGGTTTATTGCTGTCGACATTGCTTGGAACCACTACTTGATCAGTCATTTTGCTTACCACCTAATTTCCAATTTTTTACGTAGCCAAATTGCAAAGCCATTTAGCATCAACATAACGCCCAACAACACCACAATCGCCGCCGCTGTTCTGCCTTCAAAGAAGTTGCGCAGTTCGTTGGCCTGCCAGAGATAAATCTGAACCGGCAAAGCCGATGATTGATCTAGCGGAGTTGCTGGAATACTGGCAACAAACGCACTCATGCCGACCAGCAACAACGGTGCTGTTTCACCTAAAGCCTGAGCGACACCTAAAATGGCGCCGGTCAGAATTCCAGGTATCGCTAACGGTAATACATGGTGAAACACCATTTGCACTTTCGATGCGCCGATGCCTAAAGCAGCCTGACGAATTGAGGGAGGCACAGCACGCAAGGAAGCCCGGGTTGTAATGATGACTGTTGGCAATGTCATCAAGCTCAGCACTAAGCCACCGACTAATGGGGCTGAGATTGGCAAATTTAACCAGTTAATAAAAATAGCCGCACCTAATAAACCAAAGACGATCGAGGGCACAGCGGCTAGATTATTAATGTTGACTTCAACAAGGTCGGTAATGCGATTTTTGGGCGCAAACTCTTCCAAGTAAATCGCACTGGCAACACCGACCGGAACAGAAATGAAGATCACAATCAGCATCATGAATAACGAGCCTACAATAGCACCGGCTAAGCCAGCCGATGCCAACGAGCTACGTGAATCAGGATTGCTAAAAAGGCTAGTGCTAAACTTAAGTTTAATAATGCCTTCAGCTTTTAACTTATCAGCTAGTGCTCGTAACTCAGGACCCATTTGTTGTTGCGAGTCTGGCAGGCTACGGTCAACATTACCGCGCAGCCACACATCCACATTAGCATCTGCCAACATGCTAATTTCTCGACGCTGGCCAATGATTTCAGGCTCTGCCAATACCATGTCGCGCATTCGAAAGCGCTCACCACTGGTAAATAATCGGCGCAATTCACGAGCATAAGGCTCTGAGCTTGGGCTGACATTCAACACACTGGCCTCTAGTAATTTATTCCAGTCTGCAAACGATAAGTCAGTTGTCCACGCATCAAGACGAGCCTGATAAACTGCAGGCACCTCACCTGGCTCAATCTCAGGCTTTTCTTCAATCTCTAAAATTTCGGGATCAAAAAATACTTCTACGGTAATCACTGACTGCCAAAATGCCGGCAAACCACGCGACAAAATACTGCCAAATAAGATAACAACAAAAATCAATGCCAAACTGACCGAAAAAAGACCCATTAAGCGAAAACGAGTTTCCTTGCGGTGCCTCTGCAGTAACGAGGCTTGGATCGTTGCCAAGCGCTCAGCTTTGGTGCTGATGCTAGCGCCTGATGTATTAGTCGGAGTCGTGTTCATTCGTATTGCTCACGGTAGCGACGGACAATAAAAAGTGCGATGACGTTTAACACCAATGTGATCGCAAACAAGGTGATACCCAAGGCGAATGCAACCAAAGATTGTGGGCCCGCAAAATCACTATCACCCGTCAGCGCATTCACAATGCTGACGGTAACGGTAGACACTGCCTCGAATGGATTAGCATGTAACACTGGGCTATTACCAGCGGCTAACACCACAATCATGGTTTCACCAATAGCGCGACTAGCAGCCAGCAAAAATGCGCCGACAATACCGGGCAATGCGGCTGGCAGCACAACTTGGCGAATAGTTTCCGACTTGGTGGCACCTAATCCTAATGAACCGTCACGCATGGTTCGCGGTACTTGCGTAATGATGTCGTCTGACAAAGACGACACAAACGGAATAATCATAATACCCATGACCACACCGGCCGTCAGCGCACTAGTCGCACGAATATCAATACCCACTAAGGCGCCCATTTGTGAGAAAAAAGGGCCAATAACCATCATGGCAAAAACGCCATAAACAATGGTGGGAATACCTGCCAACACTTCGATCGTTGGCTTAACAATTGAGCGCGTACGAGAGCTCGCATATTCAGCTAAATAAATTGCTGTCATTAAGCCTACTGGAATAGCCACCGCAAGAGCGATGAAACTAATCATCAGTGTGCCCCAAAGCAGCGGCAGTAAACCAAAGTCACCATTTGAGTTGCCGGTAGTGCTAAACCCTGGATTCCAGGTGGTTCCGAAGAAAAAATCAATCGGTGAAACAAACTCAAAAAAGCGTAACGTTTCACCCACCATGGAAACCACAATGCCAATGGTGGTTAAAATGGCAATACCAGAGCAGAGTGCCAATAAAAACGATACAACTCGTTCAACGTGGTTGCGTGCCCTTAGCTCCGGTGAATAACGGGACTTAGCATATAAAAGCCCAAAAATCGCAAGGGCCAAAACCAGCACAGCTTTTGCCATGCCGGCAATACCATTTAAGCGGTTTAGTTGGGCTGCAGCGACGGTTTCAGCCTGTTGTACAAAACCTTCCACACCAAACCCAGACGCAATCGCTGCTAAGCGGCGCATTTGGATAAGTTTTTCTTGTGTAGTCATCTCAGCCACCGCTGCAGCTGATGACATTGATGATAGAACGAGATACTCGACAATGGTCGACTCAAATAACGACCAAAGGCCAAGCACTAAAAATGCGGGTACGGCACACCAAATTGCAACTAAAGCACCGTGATATGTTGGGCGTGAGTGCATACGCACGCCGCTAAACTGCTGCTGCTTGCTGCGACTCAGCCCCCATTGATAAGCCACGCCTACCAAGGTTAACAACACTAATATGAGAACTAAATTACTCATAACCACTCCAAACTAATACGCGCTCATGGTGAAACGCTTTAGGCAACAAAGGCGAGCTATGCCCGCCTTTGTGCTTTCAACTGCTGCAACTAATTAGTTGGATACTACTTTACCTGCACGGAAATCTGCCAACGCTTGTACGCGCTCTTTCTCAGGCAGAGGAATCAGACCAGCTTCTTCCAATGGGCTACGTGGGCCAGAAATACGCTTGTTCAAGAAGAACTCAACATACTGAGTAATGCCTGGCACTACACCAAGGTGTTCACCCTTAACATAGAAGAACAATGGGCGTGATACTGGGTACTGACCTGAAGCGATGGTCTCTAATGAAGGCACAATACCGTTCATTGTTGCAACACGCAGGCGGTCACGGTTTTGATCATAGAAGCTCAGACCAAAGACACCAACAGCGTTAGTTTGAGCCTGTAAACGGGCCAACGTCTCTGTGTAGTCACCAGCAATTTCAACTACACGACCATCGGTACGCATGGCATTACAAGCTTTAGCCTTGTCATCTTTTGGCATTGCTTTAAATTCAGCAATAGTTTCGCAACCAAGATGAATTACTTTTTCTTCAAACACTTCGCGTGTGCCGTGGTTTGACGCAGGTACAACTAACAAAATGGCCTGATTTGGCAATGACTTGTCAATTTGTGACCAATTAGTGTTTGGGTTAGCCACCATTTTGCCATTCACTGGTAATTGCGCAGCAAATGCTTTGAAAACATGTTCTGGCTTCAGTTTGAACTCTGGGCCTTTAGCACGAGAAGCAAATACAATGCCGTCATAACCAAATTTCACTTCTTGAACCTTTTTTACGCCAGCTTTGTTGCATGACTCAACTTCAGCAGGACGAATAGAACGTGAAGAGTTGGCGATATCGATCGTGTTTAAACCAACGCCTTGGCAGAACTGGCGCAAACCACCACTAGAACCACCAGAGCCAACAACTGGTGTTTTAAATTGAGATAACGTGCTGCCGAACTCTTCAGCAACAATGCTGGCGAATGGCAGAACGGTTGATGAACCCGCAATTTGAACGGTATCACGTGCAGCGGCAGTAGTGCTGAAGCCAATGGCGGCGGCAGCTACAACAGCTAGGCCTAAATTCTTTTGAGTCAATCGCATGTTGCTTTCCTCGATAGTGTTGTCACAGAAATATCTGATATTGGATGACCGACTTTGAATACGTCTGTTTTCCAAGTAAGGCGTACTTTCCATCATCAGTGTTACAACTTCATGACAGCATTAAGTCAAATTTATCCTTTAGCAGGATAGACAGCTCATCGCCTTGATGTGATCATTTATCACTAAATAAAAACAATAAGTACGGGCCTACCAATGGAAAGTAGCAACGACACGCCGCGGCCACGCGGCACACTGCGTTTACAGTCAGTGGTTTTACCTCGTGACGCCAATGGCGCAGGTGATATTTTTGGCGGCTGGTTAGTCGGTCAAATGGATATCGCAGGTGATATGGCCGCCAATAAACGAGCACAAGGTCGTGTTGCCACTGTTGCAATTAATGACGTAGTTTTTCTTCGTCCAGTAGCGATTGGTGATGTTGTTGCGGTTTATGCCGACATCCTCGAAGTCGGCCGCTCATCCATGAAGGTCACGGTTGAGGCCTGGGAAATGAGCGACCCGCAAAATGCCCCACGCAAACTCGGCGAAGGGCTTTTTACCTTTGTCGCCATTACCAACGAAGGCCGTACACGACCACTTCCCTAAGTCTCTAAGCTCGGGTCAGTCTGGCATATTGCGCCACTAGCCACTTGCTGCCTATGCCCTTAAAGTTCACTTGAATACGGGCATTGGGGCCATTGCCTTCAAAGGCCAAAATCACCCCATCGCCAAAACGTGAGTGCACTACGCCCTCACCCAAACGCCACGCGCCTTCGCCCGTGTCATCACCACCTAATGTGGTCTGACGCAAATCGTTGCCCAAGTTACTGGCTGATGATTTTTGTTGGCTGCCACTCTTAAAGCCACCGTAGGTTGGTGCACTTTGCTGACGAACCGGCACCAACAAGGCCTCTGGAATTTCCTTCAGGAAACGTGACGGCACATGATAGGCCTCATTACCATAAAGCCTGCGCACTTCGGCATAGGTAATAAATAGCTCACGCATGGCTCGGGTAATACCGACATAACATAAGCGACGTTCTTCCTCTAGGTTGTTTTCCTGCAACGCCATTTCATGAGGGAATAGGCCTTCTTCACAACCGGCTAAAAACACAATCGGGAATTCCAAACCCTTGGCGGCATGCAAGGTCATCAGCTGCACCGCATCCTCAAACTCTCCCGCTTGCTGTTCACCCGCCTCAAGCGCCGCATGATCCAAGAACGCTGCCAGCACCGATGGTGCTTCCGTGTCTTCGACATCAAACTCACGTGCAGCAGTCACCAATTCGCGTAAGTTTTCTACTCGCGCCTGACCTTTTTCACCTTTCTCTTTTTCGTGATGAGTAATCAGCCCGCTTTGTTCAATCACTGCTGATACCAAGTCACCCAGTGGTGCATCACGCGTATCAGCATCCAAACGATCAATAAGCTCTAAGAAAAATAGGATTTTGCCAACGGCTAACGAAGGCAATAGGCGTTCACGCACTACCTGCTGCGCCGCCATCCAGAGGCTGATCTGACCCTCGCGCGCCAACTGCCTTAATGTGTCGACACTCTTATCGCCTATGCCCCGTGTTGGCACATTCACAATACGCTCAAAGGCGGTGTCGTCGTGACGCTGCTGCATCAAACGTAAATAAGCGACGGCATTTTTAATTTCAGCACGTTCAAAAAAGCGCAGGCCGCCATAAATACGGTAGGGAATTTGCGCGCGCAGCAAGGCCTCTTCCAACACCCGAGACTGCGCGTTGGAGCGATACAAAATCGCCATATCACGCCGTGCTGTGCCGGCACGGAAACGCTCATCTAACATACGGGCGATGAAGTGCGCTTCATCTAAATCGTTGTAACCGGCATACACTGAAATCGGCTGACCTTCGACACGATCGGTCCACAGATTTTTGCCCAAGCGATCACCGTTATTAGCAATCACCGCATTGGCTGCCTGCAAAATCACCGAGGTCGACCGATAGTTTTGCTCTAAGCGAATGAGCTCCGCATCAGCATAGTCGCGCTGAAAGGTGCGGATGTTTTCAATACAGGCGCCGCGCCAGCCATAAATACTTTGGTCGTCATCACCCACGGCAGTGAGCATGCCATTTTCACCCGCCAGCAGTCGTAACCAGGCATATTGAATGCGGTTGGTGTCTTGAAACTCATCAACCAAAATCATGCGGAAACGCGCTTGATAGTGCTTCAGTAGCTCAGGGTGTTTTAACCACAGCTCATGGCTACGCAATAAAATCTCGGCGAAATCAATAAGGCCGCTGCGCTGGCACAACACTTCATAGGCCTGATAAATACGCAGCATGGTGGTGGTAAATAAATCGCCATTGGGCTGGATGTGGTGCGAGCGACGGCCCTCTTCTTTATGACCGTTAATAAAACTCGACGCCTGCCGGGCCGGCCATTTTTCTTCGTCTAATTGCAGGTCTTTTAGTACCCGTTTGATGACGCGGTTTTGGTCATCACTATCTAATATTTGGAATGTTTGCGGCAGGCCAGCTTCTTTATAATGCTGGCGCAAGAAGCGATGCGCCAAACCATGAAAGGTACCGATCCACAGCGGCTGCGTGGCAATACCCAGTTGTTGCTCAAGACGGTGGCGCATTTCATGCGCAGCCTTATTAGTAAATGTCACCGCTAAAACAGCGAATGGCGACATGCCAAAGTTTTGGCAAAAATAACTAATGCGCGAGGTTAAGACTCGGGTCTTACCCGAACCGGCACCGGCCAGCACTAATAAATGTTGCGCGTCACAGGTTACGGCATCGCGTTGTGCAGGGTTTAAGCCTGCTAAAAGATCAGATTCATTCATTCGCTTATTGTAGACCAGCCATCGGCATTCGTTTTCCTGTTGATGCGCAAATGTTAAGGTATTCACCTAAGCACAGGTAGAACTCATGAGCACAAACACCAGCATTGGTTCCAGCACGAGCGCGTCCTTTACGGCGACCCCCGGCGTTACTGCCGAGGCACTAGATATCGCAAGGCTGGAGCAGGTCCAAAATCAGCTGCCTCGTTTTATTGTCATTACGTTTCTTTGTGTGCTTGTGACCACATGGCTGCTATGGGACTGGCCGTTTGCCAGTAACCGCAATATTGCTATTTGGGCTATTACGTTTTCTGTATTTTTACTGATTCGCTTAGTCGTGGTGTGGTGGTTGAGCATGTTGCGCCGCCCCAGCCTAAGGCTTATTAGTGGCGCACTGATGTTAACGGCATTTATTACTGGCCTTTTTTGGTCTTCTGCCGGCATCGTACTTAACCCACGCATCTTCCCCAGTGGTGAACTCTTAGCCGAAGTTACTAGTCGCCAGGCACTTTTATCCGCCATGATTGGTGCACAGGGTATTTCCGCGCTATCCGCCTATGTTGGGCACTTTCGTTCATTTTTGTTGTTTACCACGGCAATCTACTTACCCTCGCTAATCTATTTGTTGCTACACCCCACAAGTACTTCTTACTTGGTTTTTGTGATCGGTGTGTTCTGGTGGATTTTCCTTATCATCAGCGCGCGTTACTTAAATCGCATGGTGTTGGGCGCGCTTGAGTTGCGCTTCAATAATGAGCACCTCATTAACTTCCTACGCCAAGCCCAGTCACGCTCACTGGCCATGAATAATCGCTTAACCGGTGAGGTCAGAACACGAACCTTGGCCGAAACCAAGTTGCAGCAACTTAACGATGAACTGGAGTCACGTGTTCGTCAGCGCACGCTTGCGCTACAAGAAAGCCAAGAAAGCTTAACCCTTGCGATTGAGGCCTCTGGCACTGCCCTCTGGGACTGGAACTTAAAAGATGGCACCTTAAACCACACCAACCTCATGCCCATTTTAGGCTGTGAGGGTCTAGCCACCCGCAGTGTTCGCGCTGAAGCAAGGCGCTTAATCCACCCTGAAGATTATCGTCAAGTGACTAACGACATGATTAGTCACTTGCGGCGAATCACACCCACTTATGAGTCGCGTTACCGGGTTAAACACCAAAACGGGCAATGGGTATGGGTGGAAGACAAGGGTCGTGTGGTTGCTTGGCAGGCCAATGGCAAACCCCTTCGTATTCTGGGTATTCGTCGTGATATATCAGCTGAACATAAAGCCATGGAAGCGCAGCGCAAACTTGACTACCTAGCAAACTATGACCGCTTAACACAGCTCGCCAATCGTCGTCAGTTCCGTAATCGCTTACACGCCGCCATTACTGCCGCACGCGAAGCAAATAAAGAACTGGGTATTATTTATTTGAACCTTGATCGCTTCCGCCAAATCAACGAAACCTTAGGCTTTGAAGTTGGCGATTCCATTCTGCGAGAAACTGGTCGTCGTCTCACTGAGATTGGTACCGAGTTCGACACCATTGCTCGCTTAAGCGGTGATGAATTCGCCATTATCTACACTGAGCTTCGAGACATCACCGACCTTGATCGTATTTGCGAAGAGATTATTGGCACCCTACGCATGCCCTTTAAAACAGGCGATCATGAGCTGCTTTTAGGTGCCTCATTAGGTGTTAGTGTGTTCCCGGATCATGGACGTGAATTGGTTATCTTGATCAACCATGCCGACTTGGCCATGCAGCAAGCCAAACGCTTAGGTGGCAACCAATATCGCTTCTATAACTCGGATATGCGCAGCGCCACGGTGGAGCAACTCAATCTGGAAAACAGCCTGCGGAAAGCCATTTTCCGTGATGAGTTTATTGTTCATTACCAACCGAAAGTAGCGCTTTCCAGTAAGCGTATTGTTGGCATGGAGGCACTAGTTCGTTGGCAGCACCCCACGTTAGGACTATTGCAACCAGGGCGCTTTATTCCTTTAGCAGAAGAAACCGGTCTAATTGCGGTCATTACCGAACGTGTGCTACAGCAAGCGACCCGCCAAGTGAAGGCTTGGGCAGATCAAGGCCTAGGCGCACTCACCGTGGCGGTGAACATTCCTCCGCAGCAGTTACGCAAAGGCAACTTGCTACATACCCTAAAAGAAGCGCTAGAAACCTCAGGCCTTCCTGCCAATCAATTAGAGCTGGAGCTGACCGAATCCTCTTTAATGGACGACCCCGATCTAGCAATTAAGATTTTGAGCGAGGCGCGAGCACGCGGTATGTTGATTGCACTGGATGACTTTGGTACTGGTTATTCATCACTAAGCTACCTGCGCCGCTTCCCGTTAGACACGCTGAAAATTGATCAGACCTTTGTCAAAGACCTAGGCAAAAGTGAAGAAGACGGCGCTATTGTGCGTGCCATTATTACCATGGCGCATCAGTTGGGCATGACGGTAACGGCCGAGGGAATTGAAACGGCTTGTCATTTAGACTTCTTGATTCGTGAGCGCTGTGACTATGTGCAGGGTTACTACATCAGCCGCCCGATCACAGCCGAGGCAATGACCGAGCTTTTGCTGCAGCAGAAAGATTTATGAAGATCTGTTCTGACCCGTAACACGCTGCCAGCAACCAGTTTGATAGAAGTGTTCCACACTAGAAAAGAAAATCATCATATAGCCCACTAGCTCCAGTGTTTCTTCAATCATGCGCTTAAACGTATTCATATATTCGGCACCCATGATTAACTGGAATAATGGGCCATGTGCCACAATTTGCGCTAATGGAATAGCGACCATAAAGCCCGCCCAAGCTAGTGTCATTCCCCGCATCCCCATAAAGGTGGCCACTTGTTTAGGGAAGTGCTGACGCCCCTGAACAACCACATAAACTATGCCAAGGAAAATCAGTGTGCCAAATAGCTCCCAACCGACTGCTGGCATGACACGATCCCAAAAGGCATCACCTTCTCGTATTACTGCAAACGCAGCTAAAAGCGCCATTACCTTTGCTAACACGCCATGATCTTTAGCGCTTAAGTTAGCAACTGCTGCATAAAACACAGCGGTTAATGCCAGCAGCAACATTTGCAGATTTTCTACCCAATGGCCTTCATAAAAAGCATCAAGCCCCTCATGAATAATGATGGCCTTTAACGACAAGGCAAAAGCAGTAATCATAGCGGTATAAATGCTAAGCCTAATCGACACGCTGATAATCGTGACCCGCTCAGCAGATGTTAAAGGGGGCACTTGCTTGCCTTCCGACATAGTTTTATTCCACCGTAACTGACTTCGCTAAGTTACGAGGCTGGTCTACATCCGTGCCCTTAATGATCGCGACATGATAAGACAGCAGTTGTAATGGGATGGTGTAGACAATCGGCGCCACCTCATCTTTAACATGCGGAATTGAAAAGACTTTTAAGCCCGGCTCAGCACGAACATCGGCATATTCATCTGCAAAAACATACAACACACCTGCGCGCGCACGAACTTCCTGCAAGTTCGATTTCAGCTTATCAATCAGATCATTATTTGGTGCAACCGCCACCACCGGCATATCTTTGTCGACTAGCGCCAAAGGGCCATGTTTTAGCTCACCGGCTGGATACGCTTCGGCGTGAATATAGGAGATTTCTTTAAGCTTTAATGCGCCTTCCATAGCCACGGGATACTGCGCACCACGGCCCAAGAATAAGGTGTGATGCTTCTCACCAAACTCCAAGGCAATACGCTCAATGGCTTTATCCAGCGCCAACACCCCTTCCAAATGTGAAGGCAATGACATCAGCTGATCAATAATGTCAGCTTCACGCTCAGCACTTAAGTTGCCCTGACGACGGCCGGTGGCCAGCACCAACAACATTAACGCCACTAGCTGCGTAGTAAAGGCCTTGGTTGATGCCACACCAATTTCAGGACCCGCCATGGTGATAAACGCCATGTCAGACTCACGCACCAATGTTGATGTCGGCACATTACAGACACACAGCGAACCTAAAGCGCGCGACTTCACCTCACGCAAAGCGGCCAGCGTATCGGCCGTTTCACCTGACTGTGAGATCGTAACCAACAAGGTATCAGCCGGCAACACCGTGGTGCGGTAACGAAACTCACTCGCCACTTCAACATGGCAGGAAATACCCGCGATGGCTTCAAACCAATATTTGGCGACAAAACCCGCATGATAACTGGTGCCACAAGCCAAAATTTGAATGTGTTTGGCCTTAGCTAATAATTCAGCCGCACGAGGCCCAAAGGCATCCACATCCACTTTGCCATTACTGACACGGCCATTTAAGGTACGCTGAACAGCCAAAGGTTGTTCATAAATTTCTTTCAACATAAAGTGCTTGTAGCCAGCCTTATCGGTGGCATGCAGTTTGGCATCTAACTCAGTTGCAGGACGATCTACGAGATTTCCTTGCTGATCCCAAATGGTGACTTGTTCGCGCTTTAGCTCGACAAAATCACCCTCTTCTAAGTAGATGAAACGATTTGTCACTGGCAGCAGTGCTAACTGATCTGATGCTAAAAAGTTTTCACCAATGCCCAAACCCACCACCAACGGTGAGCCCTGACGAACGGCTAAAATGCGATCCGGTTCTGATGCGCGCACAATGCCTAAGGCAAATGCACCATGCAGCTTAGCCACAGCACGACGCACGGCATCAATGTACTCACCACCTTGACGCATTTCTAACTGAATTAAATGCGGCACCACTTCGGTGTCAGTCTGCGACTGAAATACAAAGCTTTCTGCCTGCAGTTGCTCACGTAAGGTTTCGTAGTTTTCAATAATGCCGTTATGCACCACCACCACATCACTGGACTGATGCGGGTGAGCGTTATCTTGTGTAGGCGCACCATGGGTTGCCCAACGAGTATGCGCAATACCAACTTGACCTAATATTTGGCGTGCATGCACCGCATCGGCCAAGGCTTGGACCTTGCCGGTTTGACGCTCACGCACAATTTCCGCATCGTGAACCACAGCAAGTCCGGCCGAGTCATAGCCGCGATACTCTAAGCGTCTCAGACCTTCAATTAATACATCAGTAATGCTGCGCTCACCAATTGCGCCAACAATTCCACACATAGCTAACTCCTAATTATGTTGACGACTTCACGGTCTTTTTGGGGCGTGTCCAGCCACTGATTGCGACTTGTTTAGCCCTGCCCACCGCTAGTGTATCGGGCGCCACATCTTTACTTATGGTCGAACCTGCACCGGTTGTTGCACCGGCACCAATCGTCACTGGTGCAACCAGCGAGTTATTCGTGCCAATAAAAGCATTATCACCAATCACCGTCGTGTGTTTATTGGCACCGTCGTAATTACAGGTGATGGTGCCTGCACCAATATTGACGCCTTGGCCAATCACGCTATCACCTAAATAGGCCAAATGGTTCGCTTTTGAACCCACGCCCATTTGTGTCGCCTTGGTCTCGACAAAGTTACCAATATGAACCTCGTCAGCCAATTTGCTACCAGGACGAATGCGCGCAAACGGGCCGATCTGAGCATTCGCGCCAATCACAGCAGAGTCGATGACGCTATACGGCTTAATCAACGTGCCGGCACCAATCTCACAGTCTTTCAACACACAGCCAGCACTGACAATGACATTATCAGCCAGTACAACTCGGCCTTCGATGATCACACCGACATCAAGACTGACATCGGCCCCATGGCTTAACTCACCGCGAATATCGACTCGATTAGGATCTAGAATCGTGACACCGGCGCGCATTAGGTTTGCAGCTTGGGCTTGTTGCCATACTCGCTCCAGCGCTGCCAATTGCACCTTATCGTTGACACCTTCTACTTCCCATAATGTGTCTGGTTGTACCGCACTAATGGTGATCCCAGCTTGATTCGCCAGTGCGATCAAGTCCGTTAAGTAATACTCGCCTTGTGCATTGTTATTTTTAAGCGCGGGTAACCACTCATGTAGCAGGACATTGGGAACGCACATAATGCCGGTGTTCACTTCATTGATCTTGAGTTGATCAGCATTTGCATCTTTTTGCTCAACAATGGCCACGACCTGATTTTCTTCACGCACAATGCGGCCATAACCGGTTGGGTTTGGCAGATTCACCGTTAACAGGCCTAAGTCTTTATCTGTAGACACGCTGCTAACTAAGCGACTTAGGGTAGGCAGTGATATCAGTGGTACGTCACCATATAAAATTAGGCTGTTACCTGATGTTGGCAGCGATGACAGTGCAACTTGTACCGCATGGCCTGTACCTTTTTGCTCAGCTTGTAATACCCACGTCACAGTTTCATGTTGAAAATGCTGCTGAACCAATTCACCACCATGGCCATAAACCACAATCGGTTCATTAGCGCCTAGTGTTTTGGCTGTACTAATCACATGCTGTAACAACGGTTTGCCTGCTAACGGCTGCATTACTTTAGGCAGCGCCGAGCGCATCCGTGTGCCTTTTCCTGCCGCTAAAATTACTACCTGAAGACTCATTTGCTAAATCCATTTTTCCTAGAGTTGTTTATCTTAACTGATTCACTTTTTGCAGCCATAAAAAAAGGCAGCCTAAGCTGCCCTTTTTAGACGCATGGAGTATCAACCACGGCCTGCGCGATTTTTCATCGCCTGCAGGGTGCGTAATTGCGCAGCGGCTTCGGCCAAAGCGGCTAAAGCTGCAGACGTATCCATTTCACCTTTTTGGTTTGCCAAGGTTTCGGCAGCGTGGTTACGTGCCTCAATTGCTGCGGCTTCATCAACATCGTTTGCACGTACTGCAGTATCAGCCAGTACCGTGACGATGGTTGGTTGAACTTCCAACACACCGCCAGAAACGTAATAAATGTTTTCTTCGCCATTTTCCAACAATACACGGACTGGGCCCGGTGAGAGTTGGGTCAGCAGTGGGGCGTGACCGGGTAAAATACCCAAGTCACCTTGTAAGCCATGCGCAACGACCATGGTCACCGTTCCGGCAAAAATCGACTCTTTTGCACTAACGATGTCGCATTTCATTGTGTTAGCCATTTACTACTCCCAGCCCTGAGGCCCTTAGACCTTTTTGGCTTTCTCAACTGCTTCTTCAATGCCGCCAACCATGTAGAAGGCTTGTTCTGGCATGTGGTCATACTCACCAGCCAAAATGGCTTTGAAGCTGCTGATGGTTTCTTTTAATGGCACGTACTTACCAGGTGCGCCGGTGAACACTTCGGCAACGTGGAAAGGCTGTGACAAGAAACGCTGAATTTTACGAGCACGGTATACCACCAGCTTGTCGTCTTCTGACAATTCGTCCATACCCAAAATGGCAATAATGTCTTTCAGCTCTTTGTAGCGCTGAAGAACGTTTTGCACACCACGAGCAACGTTGTAGTGCTCTTCGCCAACAACTAATGGGTCGAGCTGACGTGATGTGGAGTCCAATGGGTCAACCGCTGGGTAAATACCGAGTGACGCGATATCACGCGACAGAACTACCGTTGCATCCAAGTGAGCAAAGGTGGTTGCTGGTGATGGGTCGGTCAAGTCATCGGCAGGAACGTAAACGGCTTGAATCGATGTGATCGAACCATTTTTGGTGGAAGTAATACGCTCTTGAAGAACGCCCATTTCTTCCGCCAATGTTGGCTGGTAACCCACCGCTGATGGCATACGGCCCAACAGTGCAGATACTTCAGTACCGGCCAATGTGTAACGGTAAATGTTGTCAACGAATAACAATACGTCACGGCCTTTGCCTGTCGCTTCGTCTTTTTCGTCACGGAAGTACTCAGCCATGGTCAAGCCAGTCAACGCAACACGCAGACGGTTACCGGGCGGCTCATTCATCTGACCGTAGACCATTGCTACTTTGTCGAGAACGCCTGAGTCCTTCATTTCGTGATAGAAGTCGTTACCTTCACGAGTACGCTCACCAACACCAGCAAACACGGACAAACCACTGTGTGCTTTAGCGATGTTGTTAATCAATTCCATCATGTTTACGGTTTTGCCTACACCGGCGCCACCGAACAGACCGACTTTACCACCCTTAGCAAATGGGCAAAGCAAATCGATAACCTTGATGCCTGTTTCCAGCAGCTCTGTCGAACCTGACTGTTCTTCATAGCTTGGGGCTGTGCGGTGAATAGACCACGTGGTTTCAGTTTCAACTGGACCCGCTTCGTCTTCTGGTTGACCAAGCACGTTCATAATGCGGCCCAGTGTGCCTTTACCCACTGGAACGCTGATCGGGCCACCTGAGTTAGCAACGCTTAAACCGCGCTTCAAGCCTTCAGTAGAACCCATCGCAATAGTGCGCACAATGCCGTCGCCCAACTGCTGCTGGACTTCGAGGGTAGTCGACGTGGAGTCTACCTTCAGGGCGTCATAAACGCGTGGCACGTTATCACGTGGGAACTCGACGTCAATAACGGCGCCGATAATCTGGACAATACGACCGCTGCTCATGGGGTTATCCTCTCAAACTCGCAGTATTCAAACGGGTCATGCGATGCCTTAAACGGCAGCCGCACCGCCCACGATTTCCGAAATTTCTTGGGTAATTGCAGCCTGACGCAGCTTGTTATAAACCAACTGCAGGCTACGAATCAGGTCACCAGCGTTATCGGTAGCAGACTTCATTGCTACCATTCGCGCTGCTTGTTCACAGGCAATGTTTTCAACCACGCCCTGATACACTTGCGACTCAATAAAGCGGACTAACAGGGCATCGAGCAAAGGCTTAGCTTCAGGCTCGTATAAATAGTCCCAGTTTGAATCCCGCTCCATCAGGCCATCATTTTCATCTTTAGCTAACGGCAACAGCTGCTGCAGTGTTGGCTTCTGTGTCATGGTGTTCACAAATTCGTTAGACACCATATATAGGCGATCAATTTGACCGCTTTCAAAGTGCTCTAACATCACTTTGATGCTGCCAATCAATGACTCTAAAGATGGCTGATCACCGATGTGTGTTTTTGCTGCGCTGACCTGACCGCCATAGTTCTTGAAGAACGTTGTCGCTTTAGTACCGATCAAGCAAAACTCAACATCAACACCCTGTTCTTTAAATCCACGCACACTGGCTGCAACGGCCTTAAACAAGTTAATGTTTAAGCCACCACACAAACCACGATCTGAAGACACCACAATATAGCCAACACGCTTGACTGGGCGTTCGATCAAATAGCTGTGCTTATACTCGGTCGTGGCAGCAGCAACATGCGATACCACTTGACGAATTTTCTGCGCATAAGGTTTGCCGGACGCCATACGTTCCTGCGCTTTACGCATCTTAGACGCAGCCACCAATTGCATTGCCTTGGTGATTTTCTGCGTACTTTTGATGCTGGCAACCTTTACACGAATTTCTTTTAAGCTGGCCATAGCCTCACCAAATCTCGTCTGTGTTCTGGGCCGGTGGTGCCGGCCCGGTCACGGCACTTACCAGGTCTGGGTTGCCTTAAACTTCTCGATACCGGCACGCAACTCAGCTTCAATTGCACCATCGTAGTTTGCTGTAGCATTGATGTTATCCATCAGTGCTTTGCATTCACTATTCAAGTAGCTGTGCAGTGCAGATTCAAATGGCAGTACCTTAGCCACTTCGATATCCGTTAAGTAACCTTCGTTAGCTGCAAAAATGGATACAGCCATTTCAGCAATGCTCATTGGTGCGTATTGCTTTTGCTTCATCAGCTCGGTAACGCGCTGACCATGCTCAAGCTGCTTACGTGTTGCTTCGTCAAGATCTGAAGCGAACTGAGCAAACGCTGCCAATTCACGATACTGCGCCAAAGAAGTACGAATACCGCCAGAGAGCTTTTTAATAATCTTGGTTTGTGCTGCACCACCGACACGCGATACCGAAATACCGGCGTTAACAGCAGGACGAATACCTGCGTTAAACAGTGATGTTTCCAAGAAGATCTGGCCGTCAGTAATCGAAATCACGTTAGTTGGAACGAAGGCAGAAACGTCACCAGCTTGTGTTTCAATGATTGGCAATGCTGTTAATGAACCAGTCTTACCTTTCACTTCACCGTTCGTGAACTTCTCTACGTACTCTTCGGATACGCGTGATGCACGCTCCAACAGACGGGAGTGGAGATAGAACACGTCGCCAGGGAACGCTTCACGACCTGGTGGACGACGTAACAGCAAGGAAATTTGACGGTAAGCAACCGCTTGCTTTGACAAATCATCATAAATAATCAGCGCGTCTTCGCCACGATCGCGGAAGTATTCGCCCATGGTGCAACCGGAGTACGGTGCCAAAAACTGCATGGATGGCGCGTCAGAAGCACCAGCGGCAACTACCGTTGTGTAGGCCATTGCACCAAACTCTTCCAGCTTGCGTACTACGTTGGCAATGGTCGATTGCTTTTGACCAACAGCTACGTACACACACTTAATGCCAGAGTCTTTTTGCGCAATGATAGCGTCAATAGCCATTGCGGTTTTACCGGTCTGACGGTCACCAATGATCAGCTCACGCTGGCCACGGCCAATTGGGATCATCGCGTCTACGGCTTTGTAGCCAGTTTGCACAGGCTGATCAACCGACTTACGCCAAATAACGCCTGGCGCAACTTTCTCTACTGCGTCAAACATTTTGGCTTCGACTGGGCCTTTGCCATCAATTGGGTTACCAAGGGCGTCAACAACACGACCTAACATTTCAGGGCCGACTGGCACTTCTAAAATGCGACCAGTGCAACGAGCCTTTTGGCCTTCTTGCAATGTCAGGTAGCTGCCCAATACAACGGCGCCAACGGAATCACGCTCGAGGTTGAGGGCCATGCCAAAGACACCGCCGTCGAACTCAATCATTTCGCCGTACATGACGTCGGCCAAACCGTGGATACGCACAATACCGTCGGATACACCAACGATGGTGCCTTCGTTACGTGCTTCTACGGAGGCATTCAGGTCCGCAATGCGGCTCTTGATCAGCTCGCTGATCTCGGAGGGGTTCAAATGCTGCATGATGCTCTCTTCCTCGAAGGAAATATCAAGAATTCAGTGTGGCGCCGAGTTTACCCAGCTTGCCTCTTACCGAGGCGTCAATAACTAAATCGCCAGCTCGTATAACCGCACCACCAATAAGTGATGGATCTACGCTGCAAGTCAAATTAACCTGACGCGTCAATTTTTCTGTCAATGTCGCTGCAAGTGACTGAGTTTGAGTAGCTGACAGTGGAAATGCTGCCGTTACATCAACCTCTAGCTCGCCTTCAGCTTCGGCACGCATCTCATCAAACAACACACGAATAGCAGGCAATGCCTCTAATCGTTTATTGCTGGCAAGGCCCATAACAAAGTTGTTGGCATCACTATCTATTTTGTCACCACAAACGGCACGAACGGCTTCCGCTTGTTGATTCGAGCTCAGCTCTGGCTGCGCTAAAAACGCACGAAAAGCACTGTCACTGACGACGTCAGCTAGCAGACCAAGCATTTCTGCCCATTGGCCTAAGCGAGACTTTTCCTGCGCATACTGGAAAGCTGCTTTGGCGTATGGTCTTGCTACTGTCGTAATTTCTGCCATGACGTTCTCGTTTATCTATTAGTTCAACTCAGAAGCCAATTGCTCGAGCATTGCCGAATGACGGCTAGCATCGACTTCAGCTTGCAGAATCTTTTCAGCGCCGGCTAAGGCCAAAGCCGAAACCTGCAAACGCAACGCATCACGTGCACTTGCACGCTCTTGCTCGATGTCCGCTTTAGCTTGCGTCAAAATACGCTCAGCTTCGGCAGCTGCTTGTTGCTTAGATTCTTCAGCTAACTGGCTAGCACGACGGTTGGCTTGCTCAATCAAAGCAGCTGCTTGAACTTTTGCAGCTTGCAATTCTTGTTCTACCTTGGCCGATGCTTGCTCAAGATCTTGTTTCGCTTTATCAGCGGCATTCAGACCTTCAGCGACCTTTTTCTGACGCTCTTCGAGTGCGCCCATAATGGGTGGCCACACGAATTTCATACAGAACCAAACAAAGATCGCAAAAGCAATGGCTTGCCCAATCAGGGTTGCATTGATGTTCACGCTATCACCTCATACGTTCTATCGGCTGGATAATCCAGCCGTACCGGGTTGGTCGCAAGCGACTCGATTAGGCGATGAACGGGTTGGCAAACAACAGCAACATGGCAATACCAACACCAATCATTGGAACGGCGTCGAGCAAACCAGCTACGATGAACATTTTAACTTGCAGTTGTGAACCTAATTCTGGCTGACGAGCAACGCCTTCCAAGAATTTGCCGCCGAGCAGTGCGAAACCTACGGCTGTGCCCAAAGCACCCAAGCCAATCAGCAGCGCAACAGCAATCAAGTTCATGCCGGTGATGTATTCCATCTTAATTTCCTCTTCAGGGTTTAACGATTAGTAGTGGTTAAATCTTTAGTGTGTTTCTGAGGCCATACTCAAGTACACAATGGTCAGCATCATGAACACAAATGCTTGCAACGTGATGACCAGAATGTGGAATACAGCCCAAACAATATGTAGACCAACACCCAATAAACCGAGTGCGATACTACCCGTATACATCAATGCAATCAAAATAAAGATCAGCTCACCGGCATATAAGTTGCCAAATAGTCGCAAGCCCAATGAGACTGGCTTTGTTAATAAGCCAATGGCTTCCAAAACAAAGTTAAATGGGATCAGCAGCCAATGATTAAATGGATTCAACGTAAGTTCTTTGGTGAATCCAATGGCGCCCTTCATGCGAATGCTGAAGAAAATGATTAAGAAAAATACCGATATACTCATACCTAACGTGACGTTAGGGTCGGTTGTCGGAACCACTTTGAAGTATACGTGAGCCGGATCAGCACCAAAAAAGGTTGAACCAATCCAAGCAGCAAACACCGGAAGGAAGTCGACAGGGATCAAGTCCATGAAGTTCATCAGGAAGATCCAGACGAAAATAGTCAATGCGAGCGGCGCAATAAGTGCAGATTTACCGTGATAGGTATCTTTAACGTTGGTATCAACAAATTCGACTAGTGTTTCAACAAATGCCTGTAGGCGACCCGGCACACCAGCTGTTGCCTTGCGCGCTACAAACCAAAACAACAAACAAAACATCATGCCCAAGCCCACAGACCAACCAATGGAGTCTACGTGAATGGCGCTAAAACCCATGGCAGCTGCTTCGGTAGCACCGTGAGCCAATGTCCATGTTGGAGCGTCTAATACGGTTTGCACACCATCAATTTCACGCACATAACCTTCAGGCAAACGCCCGTACGTCATGTTGGTTAAGTGGTGCTTAATGTATTCTGTCGAATTGCCAGCCATTCTTTCCTACCTAATAAGCTAGTTTGATTTCGTTCGTATTAACGCAGCCGAGCCGACCAGCTGTTGCAAAATAAAACCAGTTAGTAGCCAGCCTGCTCTTATCTGGTCAAAACTGATAAGTGCCGCCGCAAAAAGCAAAACAGTAAGCAAAAACTTACCTGCCTCGCCTCGAAAAAACTCTCTTACAATATGTCTTGCAGATGTTGCACCGGCATGACGAAACGCGCGCGATACAAAATATATCTGTCCGATCAAGACGATCACAGCACCAGCGAGCGCAGACAATGCTGCGTCCACTCCTGCTAACAACCCTGCCACAACGGCTAATGGCAACAAAAAAAATAACTGCCAAGTTAACTGTTGTAGTGCTGGTTTTACGTTGAGCAGCGGCTGTGGTTTGCTCACTTAATACCTACTTTTGGCAAATAACGCCATGATTCGATTAAGCGCGCGGATTATAGACGACAGATGTTAGCTAGGGCAAATCAAATTGAGTAATTGTCTTAGGATTGGTACTTGGGCCGCTGCGCCATTCGCCTCAGCATACGAAAAGTTTGCATGGCGTCATCTGGCAGGTTGTAGTTGTAGATCATGCTTGGAACTACGCCACCAGGCAGCGCACTCCCCCACAACTCAACCTTGACCCGATTGCGCTGCAATGGTGTTAATCGCCAGCGACTCTCGACTTGCGTTAAGCGAACCCAACCATCTTGTTCAGGCAAGGCGCCCTTAACTGCTTTTGAATCAATACTGATCACCCCGTTATTTTGATTGCGTGTTGCTACCACTACTACATCACGAGGCTTTAGCGGGTATGGCAGGCGATACTGAATGTACATCCACACTTGGTTTTTTTCACGTTTAATAATACGTGCATGATTAACCCGAGCAGCCCAATCACTCATTGCCGCTGCGTCATTCAGGATGGCTTCTATTGCCAGTGTATTACCCGATAACGTGGTAACACTGTAAACATCTTGATAAGCCGACACGGCAGAGCGCTTTAGATACACACGTATGTCGCGCTCTTTATCTTCGCGCGCCAAACGCCAGCCGTCCGCCGCCCACGCGGTACTACAGACCAGCAGCAACATGGCAATGCAACCGCGAATTAACACGCTATTTGATATGCGCCAAAATGCCATCCAGTTCGTCCAAGGAGTTATAAGCAATCACAATACGACCCTTACCGCGCGCATTACAATCAATTTGCACTGGTGCCCCAATTCGCTCTGACAAACTAACCTGCAGCTGCCGTACATTTGGGTCCAACTGATCCGTCTTCTTCTGATCAGCGTTTTTCTCGGCCAGTAGTTGACGCACCAAGGACTCGGTTTGTCGCACGGAAAGGCCTCGAGCAACAACCTGCCTTGCTGCTGAACCCTGCTGGCCGACTGGCAGCGCCAAAAGTGCGCGCGCATGGCCCATATCAATATCGCCATTTTCTAATAAGCGTTTGGCTTCGTCTTGCAGCGCAAGCAGGCGCATCAAATTGCTCACTGCCGCACGTGACTTACCCACGGCATCAGCCACTTGTTGATGCGTTAACGCAAACTCATCTGCAAAACGCTGCATTGCAATCGCTTCTTCCAACGGGTTTAAATCTTCGCGCTGAATGTTTTCAATCAATGCCAAGGCAATAGCGGCCTCATCACTAATTTCTCGCACCCACACTGGAACCGTATCTAACTTAGCGAGTTGCGCTGCACGCCAGCGTCGTTCACCGGCAATAATTTCAAACTTCTGATCACCCTGAGCGCGCGCCACAATCGGCTGCAGCATGCCTTGTGCAGAAATTGAGTCGGCTAACTCTTGCAACGCCTCTGGGTCCATTTCTCGGCGCGGCTGATAGCGACCACGAAATAACCATTCAACAGGTAAATGGCGTAGCTCTTCAGCAGGGGCCTTATTGACGGTTGTTTCGGTGGCTTCTTGCTGAACTTTACGCACTGTACCTAACAGCGCATCCAATCCGCGATTACCACCTAGTCCACGCTTTTTTCCAGTGACCATGAGTTACCCACTTATCATTTTATAGTCTTATGGCGACGTAATAATTCCGACGCCAAGGCCAAATAGGCCATAGCGCCGCGCGACGCCTTATCGTATTGCAGTGCTGGCAAGCCATGAGCCGGCGCTTCAGCTAAACGCACATTGCGCGGAATAATCGTGTTCAACACGGTATCGCCAAAATGCGTTAACAACTCATTAGAGACATCATTAGCCAAGGTATTGCGCGGGTCAAACATGGTGCGCAATATGCCGGCAATATAAAGCTTAGGGTTTGCTGTTTCGGCCACACGGTCAATGGTTTGAGTCAGTGCCGCCAACCCTTCCAACGCATAGTACTCACATTGCATTGGAATAATCACACCGTCAGCGGCAACCAAACCATTTAAGGTCAGCATGCTTAATGACGGCGCGCAATCAATTACGATGACATCATAACTGCCACGAACGGTCTCTAACGCTTGGCGTAAACGCTGTTCCTGATGCCCTGCCTCCAACAGCTCTACTTCAGCTGCGGTTAAGTCACCGTTAGCGGGCAATAGGTCATAACCACCGTTGGCAGCAACAATGACCTCTTTGGCCGAGGCATTACCTAGCAACACATCATAAATGCTGAGCTCTAAGTCATTTTTGGCAATACCAGAACCTGTCGTGGCATTGCCCTGCGGATCCAAGTCCACCAACAGCACGCGTCGTTTAGTCGCCGCCATAGAGGCCGCCAAGTTCACACTCGTCGTGGTCTTGCCCACGCCACCCTTCTGGTTAGCGATCGCAAAAATGATATTCATGAAAATCCTCGGCAGCTAACGCAGCGGTCACCGCCTTGTTATTAGTTCCGGCGTAAAATAATCAGGTGTCTTGCATCTGCCCTAAAGGGTACTCGCAAAGCAGGGGTAGTTTCGAGTCTAATTGTGCTTGCTAAGGCAGAGATTTCATCTTCCGGCACATGCCCCTTCATAGCCAGCCAGCGACCACCGCTGCTTAGCATATGCTCGGTGCCTGTCACCATATCAGCCAAACTGGCAAATGCACGACTTGTAATTTGCCCATACTCACCGCTATGTTGTTCACAGCGATCATTCACCACTGTCACTTGTGACAGCGCCATTTCAGCGGCCAGCTGCTTTAAAAAGCGCGTCTTTTTACCATTCGAATCCAGCAGCGTAACGGCAAGCGTGGGTCGCATCAGCGCAATGATCATACCGGGCAAACCTGCGCCAGTGCCGATATCAATCAGCGGGCTTTCATCAATATGCGGCAAAATACTCAGACTATCGAGTAGATGCTTATCCACCATTTCTAGAGGGTCACGAATGGCCGTCAAGTTATAGGCCTTATTCCACTTAATTAGCGCTGCCAAATAGGTCAGCAGTCGCTGAAGCTCTTGCTCAGTTAGCGCCATATCCATGGCGTGTGCACCCTGAGTTAAACGCTGGCTTATCGATTCACTCAGCGCCATTAAACCGCTACCTTAGACTGGCGAATGCGACCTTGTTTTTTCAGGGCAATTAGCAGTAGTGAAACTGCCGCAGGAGTAACGCCCGGAATACGACTGGCATGCGCCAAGGTTTCGGGTTTGGCTAACTTCAGCTTTTGCCGAACTTCATTAGACAGGCTTTGCACTTGGTCATAATCAAAATCTTGCGGCAGCGACAAGGCTTCTTGTGATTTCAGCCTAGCGATTTCGTCACCCTGACGATCCACATAACCGGCGTATTTCACACTGATTTCAATTTGCTCGCCCACCACCGGCGCTAACGATTCAGCTATTGGTGTTGGCGCCACGGCCAAGACATGGGCATAGGTAACTTGTGGACGTTTTAACAAATCATGCAGTGATGCTTCACGGTTTAACACCTGACCACTGAGTTCAGCTAACTGTGCCGCTTGCGCGCTATTCGGTTGAACCCAGACTGACTTCAGGCGAGCCGACTCGATCACAATGGCTTCTTGTTTGGCACAAAACGCGGCCCAACGTACATCATCAACCAAGCCCAATTCACGACCTTTTTCAGTGAGGCGAGCATCAGCATTGTCTTCACGCAGCATCAGGCGATATTCAGCACGTGAGGTAAACATGCGGTAAGGCTCTTTAGTGCCCATGGTAATAAGGTCATCGACCAAGACGCCAAGGTAGGCCTGATCACGTGTGGGGTACCAACCCTCTTTGTCCTGCGCCCGCAAGCCTGCATTCAAGCCAGCCAACAAGCCTTGGGCGCCCGCCTCTTCATAACCGGTGGTGCCATTAATTTGGCCGGCAAAAAACAGGTTATGAATAACCTTAGTTTCTAGGGTGTGTTTTAAATCGCGCGGATCAAAATAGTCATACTCGATGGCATAACCGGGACGTGTGATATGCGCATTTTCCATGCCGCGAATTGAGCGCACCAGCTGCATTTGCACATCAAATGGCAGGCTGGTGGAAATACCATTGGGGTATAACTCGTGTGTGTTCAGGCCTTCCGGCTCAATAAACACTTGGTGTGAGTCTTTGTCGGCAAAACGATGAATCTTGTCTTCAATGGATGGGCAATAACGCGGACCAACACCTTCAATCACGCCGGTGTACATGGGCGAACGATCAAGTCCCGAACGAATAATGTCGTGTGTTTTTAAGTTGGTGTGCGTAATCCAGCAGTTGACCTGACGCGGATGCATGGCCTGTGTGCCCAGAAATGACATCACCGGCAGTGGTGTGTCGCCCGGCTGTGGCTGCATCACTGAAAAATCAACGGACTTAGCATCAATACGTGGCGGTGTGCCCGTTTTTAAACGGCCCACACGCAAAGGTAACTCACGTAGGCGGTGCGCCAAGGCTATGGATGGCGGATCACCAGCACGACCACCCCGATGATTTTCCAAGCCAATATGAATGGTGCCGCCTAAAAAGGTGCCGGTGGTCAACACCACCGTTTTGGTATCAAAACGAATACCAGTCTGAGTAACCACGCCTTTAACGGTTTCACCTTCGACAATTAAATCGTCTGCCGCTTGCTGGAAAATATCTAAATTTGGCTGGTTTTCTAAGATCTCGCGAATGGCTGCCTTGTATAAAATGCGGTCAGCCTGTGCCCGTGTGGCACGCACAGCAGGCCCTTTGCGGCTGTTCAGCACGCGGAACTGAATGCCGGCCTGGTCTGTGGCCAACGCCATCGCCCCGCCTAGCGCATCAATTTCTTTCACTAAGTGTGATTTACCAATACCGCCTATGGCCGGGTTACAGCTCATTTGCCCTAAGGTTTCAATATTGTGCGTGAGCAGCAGGGTTTGGCAGCCCATACGCGCTGCTGCCAAGGCAGCCTCGGTACCAGCATGTCCGCCACCAATCACCACAACATCATAAGTTTTAGGATAACGCATGACTAAAGCCTCGCCGCTAGGCGCTTTAAACGGGGGAGCGATTATACGGCCATGCGGGCGCCATAGACCAGTTCATTTTTTGAGCGATTGGCGCTTTATTGTTTGCCTTCGTTGATATAGTCCGGCAACCAACGCACGCTGGGGAAAAACATAATCCGAATCACGCCAATGAGCATGACCAAATAACAGCCACCGTAGATCACCCCACAGGCCATTGTCACGTAATCAAAATTAGGCGAAATATACTTAATACCCCACCACGACATAATGTCTGTAAGTGCGGCGGCCAAGCCTGCCGGGAACATCCATTGATACAGGCGTACCCGATTAAAGTGCATGGAAAAGGGAATGCCGATGATAAAAAATGCCGTGGTAAAACCAAACAAATGCGCGTGGGTAAAGGTCAACAGCTTAGTTTTGGTCATGCTCTGAAAGTAGGCATCGGTGCTGCCGTGTATTTCAACTTGGTTGATGGCCTGAGCAATACCGAAGAAAAACGCGACCCCAAACAACACCGCCGCAAGGCCTATGCCACGCTGGGCGGCCACTGGTAAGTCCTGCAGTGAAAAAGATAGGGTTTGATCCTTAAATGGAATAAACCAACGCAGCAAAAAACACAGCAAAATAAAAAACAGCACTAGCGCAATCGGCCCACCCACGGTCTGCCAAGCCGGCAACGGCTCGGCTAACGTGATAATGGCTTCGGCACTAATTGGTTCGTCGCTAAAAAAATCAAACGCTGCATCTGCCATTTTTTAAGCTCCTTTAAGACGAACATGGAGCAAGCTCCCCGCCTGCTTCACTGCACGTATTACCGCATCATCTAAAGTATTGCTTTTTGCTATTGGCAACTTATCAACCGCTACTCTCTCAAAACGTTTGTAGACAGCTAGGCCTTTAGCGGCAGGAACTTGTTCAGCATTGAGTACCTGCACCTTCGTCACAACCAGTTGGCGATCGGTCGTCATTAACAAATAGAATGTTTTGCCGCCATGCTTAGCTGGAAAGATCAACGCAGTACCCATTGGGCGCTGATTTTCTAGCGGGATATAAATGGTGTTCTCATCTGCTTTGGATAGTGCCGCACCTAACACTGCTGCCGCCTTGATATCGGCATCGGTCAACACGCCATCACGTGTCATCCACTGGCGAACTGCAGCAAACTCAGCACGCACTTCTTTCGGAATTAAGCTATTAGGGTCAAGCCAGTTTCCGGGAGATTTAGGTGTTGATTGTTTGTCGCCAGGATTTGCTTTTGCCTTAGCCTCAACGGCATTTGGCACACCATCGCCGTCACTGTCTTTGGCTGCAACTTTAGCGAAGGCTTGGCGGTTATGGCCGGCTGCCTTCAGGTCTTTACCGTATTGATTTAACTCGGTCCCACCACCGCTGCTATGACAGGCATTACATGATGGCGTGTAGCCATATTCATGCTGATAAAGTCTAGCCGTTGCAGGTGTTGCCCAAGCAGCAGCACTGGTACTGCCCAAAAGCACGGTGAGTATTAATGGCTTTAGCCCGCGCATAGTGGCAAATCCTCAAGCGTATTTTTATTAGAACCCAAATAATGAAGGTACCGTATCACGCATTTGCTTTAACGCTTCCTGCCCTTTTTCGCCATCACGTTGTAAGCGCTGATACTGTACCGAATCAGTAGGTGGCATTAACTTATTGGCTCTGTCCGTCTTTTGATAACGCGCCCAATCAAGAGCATCTCGTATCTCTCGTGTTTGCCGAATCGTTTCTAATACCTGTCCTTCATCCGATCCTGACATGAAGTTCAAGCGTTTGGATGGGTTGCCGCGATGACAAGCAAAACAATAACGCTCAAACTCTTTTAACACCATGTGTTGGCTAATCTGTAACGGTGGCTCAGCACTGGTGATAGGTTCGGACATTTCATCCGTACTCAAACAACAATAGGCACGATCTTTCCCTAAAAACGCATTCATCATACGAACACGCACAAAAGCCTGGGGTGTAAACATATCATCCGGCATTTGCGCCACACGATGACGCACACGAGCCATATCAAATTGACTTAACGCTGATATCTCTTTGATGTCTGACAACGTAAACAGCGCAGCCAACCCATACACTGCGCTTAAGTCTTCCGCACTGATGATTTGAATCGGTGGTCGTTTGGTTAGTGGATCTAATTCGCTGGGTAATGGCGGCAACTTTTCAAAAGCCGATAAATCTTCATTATTGGTAGCGCCTTCACCTAATTTTATTTGCCGTGTTGTCAGCTTACGCCACCAGCCTTTTAAACCCTGTTGTTCAGCAAGCGGGTCACGATTAATTAAGTCTGGGCTAGCAACAGCAATGCCTTTAGCTGGCATATGTTGGCGCTGAAATACACGCAACTGCTCGGCCTCTGCTGTGTCTTCGCGGAAGCTGCCGGGACTAATGACGTATTGCAGCGCTAAACTAAGCATCAAGCGACGGCACTCAATCCCAGGTTCACCGCAGGTATCAATCCATAAGCGCTGTGTTACTGGGACAAAGTTAGCAATATCGGTTAAGAAGTCGATACGCTCAGGCGCGCTCAAAGGCTGGCGAATAGCTACCCCAAAATAGGGCTCACTGTTTCCCCGTGCATCACTGATGGACTGTGCCACCGATTCATGTGCATTGGTTTCATTCCAAGAGCGCAACGGAAAAATCGGCGCCTTACCCTCGTGGCAAGTACTGCAGACGGCACGCTGGGCATAAACAATACGTGGCACACAATCGGCACAATAATTTTGTACCAACTGGAACTCATAACGTCCAGCGAGTTCGTTATAACTAATGACCTCAATTTCATTGGCACGCTCAACAAAGCCAAGAAACAACTGGCCTCGTGCTTTAAGCCCTAATGATGCCTCGTTGTTGTCCTGCTCATAATCTGCAGCTGCGATTATTCGTGGCAAAGCTTCATCTGCCTGCCCTTTTAACAATGACCGGCCATGTGGAATGAGCACCGTTTTTGGCGCCTCACTACTCGGTGAGTTCGCTTGAATTTGCGCTAATAAACGATCAAAGGGATAAGCCAAGCCATCGTGTTGCGCAACAAAATGGTCAAACAAGGAACGAGTGCCTTCGGGTGGCAAGTCTTCATCACTGATGACATCACTAGCCAAAGAAGGTTCAACAGTCTCCATCTGCTTCGCAATCTGACTTATTTTTATATTCGCTGGCTGATTGATGCGCTGGCTGAACACCACTAACACCATGACGGCAACAATGACCAGCAGTGCCCGCAAAATCCACTTCATTGCTTTAAGGCCCTTAAGGTAGATGAGGGCCGATATCGACCCTCATCTACATCCATTACATCAGCTTTAAGAACTCTCGCAGGGCAAACTTTTCACCCTCAGTTAAATCGACACCAAACTGATGGCCTCGGTTTTCAACAGGATCATCACAGGTCACAAACAATGGGCGGTGCGGGTTTACCGACGCAAAGGTAGCCACCGGCGTGCCCGCTTTTACCTTAATTTTCGGATATCCCTGCATATCTTCACGCGGCGTGATATGCATATCTTCAGTTGTCACCAAAGTTTTTTGCGGACGGCTGGGTGATACCTTGGGATCATCTGACAACATCAACTCGGCAAACGAATTCTCGAACTGCTCAATACGTCCTTTTACCGTAAAGTCTGGCGCGCCATCGGCTAGGAAAGTGACTTCACCAATCGCGTTGTTATGCATAAATGGTGCAGTCGCCCAAACTGACAACAAGGAAATATTGCGCATATAGCCAGGGCCGCCTTCAATCTTACGCGTACCGACTTGTTTGCCGCCCAGTAATGGAATCTTACGATTCAACACGCGAGCAATGCTGCCAGGCGAGTCTGAATTCTTATACGTCTCGGAAGAAAACTCTTCCCAAACATTACCCTTGTTATGGTTGTTATGCATGGCACGACACATATTGGTGCCAATGACCGAGAACGGGGTACGCTCGTCATTACCCAGCCAGTCTTGGCCAAAGATGCCATTCTCTGCAAACTGTCGTGGACGTAATTTCCCGTTCTTATCCTTCGCCATAAAGTTGGTTATGAATTGTGGGTCATTACGCTCGGCTTCGGTGTACTCCAGCTGCCAGTAGTCTTCGCTACCAAATACATGGCCTTGATAAAAACGCTCTAGTGCTTCTTTATCACTGCGAATATTCATTGGCGCTACTTTGGTGCTGTGACAAGTGGCGCAGTCACGAGCAAACACTTTTCGACCTTCTGGAATTACGCTGGTATCGATATGTGCTTGACCTAGTGTGCCATCAACATCTTTTGACGCTAGCAAATAGGTTGGACCGCCTGTCATCAAGAATGCGGCCAAGTCATCCATTTTTGCATCGGCATAATTCCACGCATCACAGTCAGCAGCACATTGCATAATACGCATCGGACTTTGGTTTACACCACGGCCGACATAACGTGCTGGATATGGGAAGTTAGGCGTCCAACATTCTTCGGTACACAAACCAATGTTGACGTACACACGAATCAGCGCCAGATGTTCGCCCACACTGTCTTCGCCGCCTTTTAACACATGGCGTGTTTTGGCTTTACTCACTTTGCCTGTAACTGGATCTTTCATGTCGTGCTCAAACAAGCGCTTGTTATGAAAGTCCATAATGTTGTTTTGTGTGCCCGGATTATGCATCCAGTCCGATGCCACTAATGAGGTATCAATGGTGCCAATTCGTCCACCTTTTAAGATTTGACGTGCAGGGCTATTGGTAGGTGCACCATGAAAAAAGGCATCCGGCTGCACAATGTGTTGGTTACCAATGGTCGCTGTTAAATGTTCCCATTTAGGCTGATTGGGGTTTTCTGGCGGATTGGTTGGGTCAAATCCTACATGACACTGCACACAAGGGTGGCCAATTACAAAACGTTTGTTTTTGGCAATTTCATCTTCTTCATAAGGCGCAGTGGTTGGGTCATAAACCACATTACCCTGAGCGTCTTTAATGGGGTCGGTATAGTATTTTCGATAACCCAATACACCCGATGAATGCGGATCTTGGCACTTGTCATACCAATTTGTTGAAGCATCACCTACTTCACAATCGGGGTCATTAATTAAGCCCCATTTGCTGAAACGATAAGGTCTTGTACGTGTGTCTAACCATGGGTAATTCATGTTTTCAACACCAACCACACGGGATTGGTGCAGATAGTTTTCATCCTGATTTCCAAATGTTCCCTTATACCAAACATCTCGACCACGACGAATTTGCTCACGTAGCTCTTGCGCACGTTGTGGGTTTTTAGCTTCTATGTCTTTAAATAGGCCTGCGACATAACGACAACCATCGGCATCGTAGCCGGTAGGCTGCGCTTGATCGCAAGGTGGCGGAATATATTGTGGAATGGGTTGATAATCCCAAGTAACCGGCCCGCCACGTTTATGTGTTTCAGGTGATGTGCCTTCATGCCAGACTTTACGTGCAGCCAATGTGGCGTAGAAGTTTTCATTAAACCACTGCTTACGCTCGGTCCAGTACGGTGTGCCGGTATAAACGCCTGTCATTAGGCCGCGTTCGGCTAATTCATCCAATGAAACACTGCGGTTTATCGACCGATAAGGAGTTGATGGAACTGGCACATTGCCAGTAGGCATGTCGTAAATAGTGAGCGCCGGCACTTCTGGTACAGCAAACACCGTGGGGACATCTGTCACCTTAGGTGGTGCAGGTGGAATGGTGACTATTTGATGAACTGCACCAGCACCAAGCAATAGCAAAAGTATATATGCCAAAATTTTCATTATTTACGACCCTCATCCCTTTTTTTATGGGCATAACTTATAGCGCCATGCACTTTTTGTACTATAGTACAGTTATTGTTATGTGGTCAATAAGTAAGCAACCAGACATTTGTACTAATAACACTATTAGCTTTGGGGATTTGGTAGTAGTTAAAAGCGACGGATGGTTAAGCAGACAATATGTCCGCCCTAGCAATTACATTAAGTCTTGCATCGCAAGAAAATATTCACCCATGAGCTGCGCTGACCAAGAGCGCGCCGACCAGCCCTCGTAATGTGCGCAGTGGCTACCCTTGGCAGTTGTTACCAGAATAATGTTAGGCATCTGACGCATGCCGTCCAGCCAAGGTGCAAGATTACCGATGCGGCATACCGGATCATCTTCTGAGTTAAGCAGCATCACTGGAGTACGGATGGCATGAAAAACGTGCATCGGGTTACTGGCCCGATCGTAGGCTTCGTAACTGTCATACCCGGCTAGCTCATAGAGATTACGGTGAAAGTCTGCCAAGTCGTCAGCCGCCTGCAAAGATGCCGTCGTGGGCAAATGTTCAATACGAGCCAGATTGGGTGTAATAAATTGACGCACCAACTTCTTCGCCATCATTCGGCTATAGAACGGTTGTGTCCGCTCAAAACCAACATCAGTGTCATAGCCGGGGCAATAAGCAAACGCTGCTCGAAATAGCGCTGCCCCACCCTCCTCGCCAAGATAACGTGCCAGAAGGCCAGAGCCTGCAGATGAGCCCACGCCATACAATGGTGACTCTGGAAAGCGTGTACGGATGACTCGCAACTGGTCGCGCAGGTCGTCTGTGCAACCGAGGATATTGAGGCGCGGTGTAACCAGCGGCAGGTCGGCGTGACCACGTCGCAAACAAAGTACTATACGCCAACCAGTGGCAACATGCAGATCGCGCACCAGTTCTGCCATACTGGCCGGACTGCCCGTGATGGTGTGCAGCACTACGATAGTCGGCAAGGTGGGCGACAGGTCATGGCCGCACCAAAGTAGCTCCGTACGCCCACCATCGCTCATGGTCAGCGCATCATGATGATCATAAAGCGTAATAGCCCGCTGCTTCTGTCGACTCAGGTTTTTGCGCAAACCATGAAAAATCAACTGCGCGTGTGCGTTGAACAGCCAGGGAGTCGGCGTGAAGTCTTCGTGCAATCGCCGCAACGCACTCACGACATGGCGATTATGTGGGTTGTCGTGAAAAGTCACTTGTGGCCTGTGCGTCGAAACATGCACTTGTGCCATCGTCATGCTGCACCACCTGCCAGTGCCTGCCCTATCCGCTGCCCCATTTCACCGGCCAGCGCCTGCAAACCACTGAGTGGGCGCACCATGACTTCAAACTCGACAATCTTGCCTTCCTCATCGAAGCGAATCATGTCGATACCCTTTAACTCTCGTCCAGCAACTTGAGCACTGAACTCCAGCACCACACTAAGGCCATCATCCGTGGTCAATTCGCGGTGATACGTAAAGTTCTCAAAAACCTGTATCACGGTATTAAGGATCAGTGCCAGTACTGGCGCGGACTCATAAGGTTTGTGCATCGCAGGTGAGCGAAACACGACATCGGATCGAGTGATATTTGCCAAGCCGGACAAGTCGCTACGCGCGATCATGTCATGCCAAACAGCCAACGAAGTAGCGACCGCGGGCTTTAAGTGCTGAGGGGCATTACTCATAGTGTTCCTCCTGAGAACAAGAGTCAGATAACAGCGGCCAGACGCACGCCCTGATTGATCGCGCGCTTAGCGTCCAGCTCGGCGGCAACATCAGCGCCACCAATCAGATGCACACTTAACCCAGCCTCAACCAAATCAACATGTAGCTCACGCTGCGACTCCTGACCGGCGCAAACAATCACATGATCAACATCCAGCACACGCAACTTATCATTGATGCGCACATGCAAACCGGCATCATCAATACGCTCGTAATTCACCGCAGGAATCATCTTCACTTGACGGCTGACCAGCCCGGCACGATGTATCCAGCCCGTAGTTTTGCCAAGACCTTCGCCAACTTTGGTCTGTTTGCGTTGTAGTAAGAAAACCTCGCGTGGTGATTGCTCAACTTCAGCAGTTATCATGCCGCCCGCCTGACGATATGACGTATCTATGCCCCATTCACGATTGAATTTCTCTGGATCTTGACTGCCACTGACTCCTTCGTGCGTCAAATACTCGGAAACGTCAAATCCAATACCACCAGCGCCAATCACTGCAACCTTGCTGCCAACTGGCTGCTTGTCACGCAATACATCAAGATAACTTAAGGTCTTGGCATGTTCGATGCCAGGGATGGCTGGCATGCGCGGCACAATGCCAGTTGCCAATATCACTTCATCGTAACCGCCCGTTTTTAGCAAGTCAGTATCAACGCGTGTATTCAGTCGCAACTGCACGCCATGTACATCAACCATGCGACGGAAATAACGAATGGTCTCGTGGAACTCTTCCTTGCCAGGCACCTGCTTGGCTATATTGAACTGACCTCCAATCTCGTTTGCCGCATCAAATAACGTTACCTCGTGACCACGTTGCGCCGCTGTCACCGAGAAGCTCAAACCCGCTGGGCCTGCACCCACAACGGCAATTCGCTTAATTGTTTTAGATGGCTGCATAACGATTTCTGTTTCATGGCAAGCGCGTGGATTAACTAGGCACGTTGTGATCTTCATCGCGAAGGTATGATCCAGACAAGCTTGGTTACAGCCAATGCAGGTGTTGATCTCATCGGCGCGACTCTGCGCAGCTTTATTTACGAAATCAGCATCGGCTAGGAAGGGACGCGCCATCGACACCATATCAGCATGGCCAGCAGCCAGCACCTGCTCTGCCACTTCCGGTGTGTTGATTCGGTTAGTGGTAATCAGTGGGATTTTCACCTGCCCCATCATGCGCTGTGTAACCCAGGTAAAACCCGCACGCGGTACCTTGGTCGCAATTGTGGGAACTCGTGCCTCATGCCAGCCGATGCCAGTATTGATGATAGTTGCGCCAGCAGCCTCGATGGCCTTTGCCAGCTGCACGACTTCCTGAAAAGTTGAGCCGCCTTCAACCAAATCCAACATGGACAAGCGATATATGATGATGAAGTTGGGGCCCACACGCTCACGCACACGACGCACAATTTCTACTGGAAAACGAATACGATTTTCATAACTGCCGCCCCATTCATCATCACGATGATTGGTACGCGCAGCGATAAATTGGTTAATCAGATAACCCTCAGAACCCATGACTTCAACACCGTCATAACCCGCATACTGGGCAAGACCTGCGCAACGCGCAAAATTTTCAATCGTCTCCAACACTTCTTCATGCATCAGCGCATGCGGTACAAACGGATTGATCGGCGACTTAACGGCACTGGGCGCAACCTGACCCGACGAATATGAGTAACGGCCGGTATGCAGAATTTGCATGGCAATCTTGCCGCCCTCATTGTGCACCGCCTCCGTTACCACGCGATGCTGCTCCGCCTCATCTTTTGTGGTCAGCTTGGCAGCGCCATGAAACACCACACCACACTCATCAGGCGCAATACCTCCCGTGACAATCAGGCCAACACCACCACGGGCACGCTCGGCATAAAAAGCGGCCATACGCGCAAAGCCATTTGGGGCTTCTTCTAGATTAAGGTGCATGGAGCCCATCAGCACACGGTTTTTGAGCGTTGTAAAACCAAGATCCAGCGGCGCAAGCAGATGAGGATAAAGAGTTGAAGTCATGACCTGATACCTATTTATGCAACTAGTTGCATATTTATAAGGCCAAGAACCATAAATTGCAACTAGTTGCATATATAAAATATGCACTATCATTAAATTATTGATTACTGGAATATCACCTCATGTCATTGCCCCACGCCTTATTGACCTCACTACTTGAACGCCCCTGCTCTGGCTTGGAATTGTCCAGACGTTTCGAGCGCTCGATTGGTTTTTTCTGGCCAGCCTCACACCAGCAAATCTACAAAGAACTGGGAAAGCTAGAACATTCAGGATGGGTGGAGTCAACGGCAGAAGAAGGTGCGCGTGGCCGCAAAAAAAGTTACCGGGTACTGCCAGAAGGCAAAAACGAATTACAACGGTGGGTACAACAAGCCGAAGATGCTACGCCATTACGCGATGCACTAATGGTCAGACTACGTGCAGAAGCCGTGCTTGGCTCTACTGATGCAATCAACGACCTGTGTCATCGTCTGGCACAACATCGTCATCGACTGGCCATATACCAAGAAATTGAACAGCGTGATTTTGCTAACCGCGAATTATCACGCGCTGAGCAATTACAATACCTAGTATTGCAGTCTGGTTTGGCAACTGAAGCTACTCAGGCCGAATTTTGTGACCGTGCGCTGACATTATTAGCTTCGTGGAGGGATGCGAAGGATTAAATGAGTATTCACCATTACTTCCCAATACAAAAATTAGAAAATATTTTTCCGAGCAAATCATCCGGGGTGAATGCCCCGGTAATTTCTGAAAGCGATTGTTGTGCCAAGCGTAGATCTTCTGCCGCTAATTCGCCGGCATAGTGTTCCACCAAGGCAATACGCGCTTGCTGCAAATGTTGTTGAGTAGCGTCTAATGCAGTTAGATGGCGACGACGCGCACTAAAACTGCCTTCATGGCTACCGGCATACCCCATCATCGCTTTCAGCTCTGTTGCCAGAACATCAAGACCAAAACCTTGTTTAGCAGAGAGTTGTACTTGCGGAAGTTTGACACCATTTAAATCGACAGATCGTCGGTTGGGTGTATCACCCGACAAATCACATTTGTTGGCCACTAATACCAAATTTGCAGGTAGCTCAGGGAAAAAAGCGGCCAACGTATTTTGTGGATGTTCATTAGGCTGGCTACTGTCATACACAAACAAGACGCAGTCAGCTTTCGCTACCTCTTGATAAGCGCGACGTATGCCCTCTTTTTCAACAACATCCGGGCTATCCCGCAAACCAGCGGTATCAATAATATGCAGCGGTAAACCATCTAATTGTATGTGCTCACGCAACACGTCGCGTGTGGTGCCTGCAATATCGGTCACAATAGCGACTTCATTTCCTGCCAAGGCATTAAGCAGACTGGATTTACCGGCATTTGGGCTGCCAGCAATTACCACACGCATACCATCACGCAGTAACACACCTTGTTTGGCTTCTTGCATCACGGCCGCTAAGGCGGTTTCTACATGGCTTAACAACGCCAAAATCTGCCCGTCAGCCAAAAAGTCGATTTCCTCATCAGGAAAATCAATGGCCGCTTCAACGTATAAACGCAGGGTAATTAATGACTCTAATAAATCATTTACCCGTGTCGAAAACGCGCCCTGTAATGACTGAATCGCTGACCTAGCCGCCTGCTGACTGCCGGCATCAATCAAGTCAGCAATGGCTTCCGCTTGGGCAAGATCGAGTTTGTTATTTAGAAATGCGCGTTCGGAAAACTCACCCGGCCTAGCTAAACGAGCACCCTGTTGCACCGCAGTTTGTAAAATTAAATCCAGAACAACAGGGCCACCATGGCCTTGTAACTCAACCACGTCTTCACCGGTAAATGAGTTTGGTGCTTGAAAGTACAGCAGCAAACCTTCGTCTAAGGCATTGCCCTGATTATCCAGAAATTTAGTGAAATAGGCTTGTCGTGCAACGAGGGATTTGTCTAAAAGATTGGCACAAATGGCTTGGCCAATTATTAATGCTTGTGGGCCCGAGAGCCGGATGATGCCGATACCACCGCGACCGGGCGCGGTAGCGATAGCTGCGATGGTATCGGTCATAAGCTTACTTAACTACTTCTGCCTTGGCAGTGGCTTTTTCAATTTGGCGTGTAATTACCCATTGCTGAGCAATCGACAACACGTTGTTGACTAACCAATACAGTACCAAGCCTGCTGGGAACCAAAGGAAGAATACGGTAAATACCACCGGCATAAACTTCATTACCTTGGCTTGCATTGGGTCAATCGGTGTTGGGTTCAACATCTGTTGAAGGTACATCGACACGCCCATTAACAATGGCAGGATGAAGTAGGGATCCATCAAGGACAAATCTTGAATCCACAATATCCAGCTGGCATGACGCAGCTCAACGGATTCCATCAAAGTCCAGTACAGCGCAATGAAGACCGGCATCTGAACCAAAATCGGTAAACAGCCACCTAAAGGATTAATTTTTTCCTTTTTATAAAGTTCCATCATGGCTTGCGACAATTTGGCACGATCATCACCAAATTTTTCTTTCATCTTTTGCATTTCAGGCATAACACGACGCATATTAGCCATGGAGCGATAACTGGTAGCAGACAGATGGAAAAACGCTGCTTTAACCAATACGGTCAGGGCAATAATTGACCAGCCCCAGTTACCAATAAATCCGTGCAGGGTTTTCAATACCCAGAACAAGAACTGAGCAATTGGCCATAACCAACCGTAATCAACCGTTAATTCCAAGCCTGGTGATAACTCTTTTAGACGATCTTGTAGTTTTGGGCCTACGTAAAATTGTGAATTGAGAGAAGCATTACTACCAGCTTCTACAACAATTGGTGATCCGGTAAATCCAATAAAATTTTCACCGGTAACTTCATTACTACGTGTTGCAATGGTATTTCGAGTTTTTGCATCAGGAACCCAAGCAGAAACGAAATAATGCTGGACCATTGCTGCCCAGCCACCGTCTACCGTAACGCGCTCACCTTTTTTAGCAAAATCACTAAGTGACAATTTGTTGTAATTTTTATCGGCTGTCCACCAAGCTCCGCCTAAAAAGGTGATCATGCCAAATGAGTGATTATCAGCGCTTGGATCTTTGCTGCTGTCACGTTTGATTTGTCCAAATGGAACACCAGTCCATGTTGATGAGCTGTTGTTTTGTACCGTTTGAATGACATCAATCTGATATTGGCCGCGGTGGAAACGGTAAGTTTTACTAACTTGAATACCTTCAGGAGTTTGTGTGCTTAATACAACATCTACACTTTCTTGATCATCACTGAGGCTAAATGAGTTACTAATTGCTTTGTATACAGGACGACCTTGGACATGGTCATCAATGCCTGACAATACGTTACTAAGTCCAGGTACCACTGCTTTAACCAAACCACTTTGAGCAACATAGTTAAGCTGTTGGCTACGATCCATCAACACAAATGGTGTGTCGTCGCCAACTGCACGTGTGTATTGCTTTAGAGCTACACGAACAATGTCACCACCAACAGGATCAATCGACACTTCAAAAACGTCTGTTGATACTAAGATTAGTTCGTTATTAGTTGATTGCGCTTCTGCCATTGGCGCTAAAGCAGCGACTTCTGCCATTGGTGTTGCTACAGGTAACTCAGCATTAACTTCACTGACTTCGTTTGCCACCGGCAAAACAGAATCTTCCTGGTTTATAACGGCTGTTGACTCGTTAGCAACGGCTGGTTTGTTGCCATAGTCTTGTTGCCAAGTTAAAAACATAAAATAAGTCACTGTTGCTAAAGCAACCATGATTAACGTACGACGAAATTCCATGCCTTATAATTCCTGTTTTGAAGCAGGTGAAAAAGAAAAAGTCTCGGGTACCGGATCATACCCTCCCTCATATCCAGGATGACAGCGCAAAAGCCGTCTAGTCGCTAAATAAACACCACGCATGGCACCAAAACGTTGAATTGCTTCTTCAGCGTAGGCAGAACATGAAGGGTAATAACGACAACGTGGACCGAGTAAGGGGCTAATACCATATCGATACATGCGAATTGGTAAAATCATTAGTATTTTCATGACTTTACACTTTCTTGAAGCTTTTGATAGCGCTTTGATAAGTGCTGTAAAGCATTTTTGCCTGATTGTTGTAGCTCATGATTATTGAGATCAGCTAAATTGGCTTTAGCTAAAAATACTACATCAAACGGTGGAAGATCATGTTGCAAATGTCGGAAGGTTTCACGCATGCAACGTTTTATTCGATTTCGCTCAACTGCTAGTTTCACGCGTTTTTTGGAAACTATAAAACCTAATCGTGCACTGGGTTTACCAGTGACGGTGGCCAACAAAAGAAAATTTGTTTGACCACTTTTTACTTCAGCGTTTTCCATCACTTGTTTGAAATCAGACGGTGTTAATAACCGAGCAGACTTTGGAAAACGCTGATCGTTCACGAAACTCAGACAGTTAAACGCTTACGGCCTTTCGCGCGGCGACGAGCCAACACTGCACGACCATTTTTTGTCGACATGCGCTCACGGAAACCGTGAGTACGTTTTTGTTTGAGAGTACTTGGTTGGAATGTACGTTTCATGATCGTTGACCTGATACCAGTTAGCCCTTCAGGGCACAGAGGGTGGGGATTCTAGTGATGAGCCATGGTGTTGTCAATTGCTTACTCAAGTAGTTCGTATTTCTGAGATATCCGTACAACTTGTCAACATGCGAATTTTAAAATTTTGTCTTAAGTACTAAATAAATATAAAGAAAGAAGAAAAGCTTGTAATGATGGTAGTAGTAGTCGATGTTTTCTGTGGATAAGTCATTTTTTATGATATTTATCATTAGTTTAATTCATATGAAAAGATGTGATTAAGGGGTGTGTTTAGCTAACGACAAACATCGTGGAACCTGTGGATAGATGACTACCTTGAAGTTATCCACACTTCCCGCCTGTGGGTGAGGGTATTTTATTCACTGTTTTATCCACAGCCTCTGAATGCTTGTGGATAAACTACTGGCGGTGCTTAAACAGAGCCCGTAGAATGCCTTTTTTGTTTGTGGATAGATTGAGATGTCTAGTGCAGTTTGGCAGGCGGCCTTGGTCCGTTTAGAAGAAGAATACCCAACCAATCTTTTTCAAATGTGGATCCGTCCTTTACAGGTGGTAGAGACGGATACTGGCCTTGATTTACTTGCACCCAATCCATTTTTTGTACGTCATATCAAAGATAAGTTTTTACAACGCATTGTGCAGATTGTGTCAGAGACTTCAGCTGGTCGTTTGACCGACGTTGATGTTCGTGTAGGCAGTAGTAGTGATAAAACAGCTAGTAATAAAAGTGTTATTGAAAACAAACCTGCTGTTTTAAAGTCGCGCTCCGTTAGCCCAAAAGCGTACGAAAAGGAAACGATAGCTAAGCCGCCATCAAGCCTTAACCCTTTATTTACGTTCGAAAACTTTGTTCCTGGTAAAGGTGCACAACTTGCTCATGCTGGCTGTTTACAAGCAGCTGATAACCCGGGCGCAAGCCATAGCAATCCACTCTTTATCTATGGCCCAACGGGTTTAGGTAAAACTCACTTGATGCATGCTGTGGGTAATGAAATCCTAAGTCGTAATGCTCACGCACGAGTAATGTATTTAACTTCGGAGCGTTTTGTTGGTGATTTTATTACTGCTTTGCAGCGCAATATGATGACTGACTTTAAACGTTTGTATCGTTCTCTAGATGCGCTCTTGATTGACGACATTCAGTTTTTTGCTAATAAAGAAAGTACGCAAGATGAGTTTTTTCATACCTTCAATACGCTTTTAGAAGGTTCGCGCCAAATTATTATGACATCTGATAAAATTCCCAGAGAAATCAATGGGATGGATGACCGCTTAAAGTCTCGTTTTTCATGGGGCTTATCAATTCAGGTTGATCCACCAGACAAAGAGACACGTGTTGCGATTTTGTTGAAAAAATCGCTTTCAGCGGGCATTGATGTTCCTTTAGAGTCAGCTCAATTCATTGCAGAACATGTGCAAGGTAATGTGCGTGAACTGGAAGGCGCCTTGAACAAGGTGATTGCGACTGCTCGTTTTAAAGGTATGCCAGTTAGTTTGGAATTAGTGAAAGAAGCGTTACGTGATGTGCTGTTGGTTCGTGCAAGACAGTTTAATATCGATAACATTCAGCGTGTGGTTGCCGAGTACTACCATATTCCACTGCGCGAATTAACGGGTAAAAAACGCAATCGTTCGTTTGCTAGGCCTCGTCAAGTTGCCATGGCCTTAGCGAGAGAGTTAACTGGTAATAGCTATCCAGAAATTGGTCTAGCCTTTGATGGTAGAGATCACAGTACTGTAATTCATGCGTGTGAAAAGGTGGCTAGCTTGCGTGCTAGTGATACCCATATAGAAGAAGACTTTAAAAACTTGCTGCGTATATTGCAGATGTAAGCTCGGGGAATCGAAATAATGAAAGTGTCTATGACGCGTGATCAGTTGTTAAAACCGTTGCAACAAGTTGCTGGTGTTGTTGAAAAGCGACAAACGCTGCAAGTGTTATCCAATGTATTAATGGTAGTCGATAAAGGCCAGTTAGCATTGACAGGAACTGACCTTGAAGTTGAGTTGGTGGCTAAGCAGGAGTTAGCCGGTGACTATGCTGACGGTCGGATTACCCTGCCCTGTCGTAAGCTTGTTGATATTTGCCGTGCGCTTCCCGCCACTGCCGACGTTGAGTTAAGTCTTGATGGCCAGCGCATGGTGTTGCGTTCTGGTAAAAGCCGATTCACCTTATCGACGCTTCCAGCCAATGATTTCCCGAATTTGGAAGAAACCTTGGCTGGTGCTTTTACCTTAAAACTGCAGCAAAAAGTTCTTAAGCGTTTGATTGATAAGACATCTTTTGCAATGGCTCAGCAGGATGTTCGTTATTATCTGAACGGTATGTTGTTCGAACTCAGTGCTGGTTGCCTGCGTGTAGTTGCAACAGATGGTCATCGCCTAGCCATGTGTGATGCCAGTGTCGATGCTCAGCTGAACGAAAAAATGCAAATTATTGTTCCGCGCAAAGGTATTCAAGAATTATCTCGTTTGCTGTCTGATGAAGATGGTGAAGTTACTCTCACGCTTGGTTCGAACCACCTGCGTGTCACAGTGGGCAGTCTGACGTTCACTTCTAAGCTCATTGATGGCCGTTTCCCTGACTATGAGCGTGTTCTGCCTAAAGGCGGCGACAGAACGCTTGTTGCGGGTCGTGAAGAGCTTAAAATGGCGTTGCAGCGTGCTGCCATCCTGTGCAACGAGAAGTTCCGTGGAGTACGTTTGCACTTAAGCGAACAGCATCTAAAAATTGTTGCAACGAATCCAGACCAAGAAGAGGCTGAAGAGCAACTTCAGGTTGAATTCAGTGGCACCACTTTAGAGATTGGTTTTAATGTCGGTTATGTTTTAGACGTTTTAACTGTGTTGAGTGGTGCTTATACTCGCGTAATTTTGAGCGACGGCAATAGTTCTGCGCTGGTTCGTGATAATGATGATGAGCAAGCTGATGCGCTTTATGTTGTGATGCCGATGCGCTTGTAGTCATTGTCTACTCTTTCTCAGCTTGAAGTGACTGGCCTTAGAAATATAACTAAGGCCAGTCTGCCGCTCTCGCCGCATATTAATCTTTTGTTCGGCGAAAATGGCTCGGGCAAAACAACAGTGCTAGAAGCTATTTATTTGCTCAGTCTTGGCCGTTCATTTAGAACGCAACGCTCTAGACGTCTAGTGCAAGATGAAAAAGAAAGCGCTACTGTTTTTGCAAAGCTATCTTGCGGTAAAACGATTGGGATTCAAAAAACCCACTCTGGCGATTCTATTACTCAGATGGATAGAGACCGCTCGGTGCGGCGTGGTGATTTAGCCAAAATTTTACCGCTTCAACTGTTTGACCCTTCTACACTTGAAATGCTTTCTGGATCTTCAGAGCCCCGCCGACATCTTTTGGATTGGGGTGTGTTTCACGTGGAACATGATTTTTTGTTGTTATGGCAGCAATATCGCCACGCGTTATTACAACGGAACTCGTTGCTAAAAAGTGCTAAAATATCGAGCATTGAGTTGGACTACTGGGAAGCCAGTATGGCGTCACTTGCCCAACCTTTGACTGAGCATAGACGTGTTTTTTTTGAGAAATGGAAGTTGTTTTTTGATCAGGCAGTTCATCGGTTGCTGCCGGATGAAAAAATCAGTATGCATTTGTCGTTGGGCTGGGATGACGCAACTAATTTGGCTGACCTCCTTCGTGATTCTCGAGAAAAAGATAGCGAGCGAGGTTTTACTCAAATTGGACCGCAGCGTGCCGACGTTCGTGTTCGCGTTGGTTCTTTGCCTTGTGAGGAGCGACTTTCACGGGGTCAGCAAAAATTGGCAGTGTGTGCCATGAAGCTGTCTGTGATTGAGCTTCTGATTGATCAGTACGAAGTTCGGCCGGTGTTGTTGTTGGATGATATTGCGTCAGAGTTAGATGGCATGGCGAGGCAGCGTGTGTGCGATTGGATTGCCTCTTTGGGTGTTCAAGTTTTTGCCACAGCAATTGAACTAAATCAGTTATCGAGCTTATGGGGCAATGTGCCCGTACATAGGTTTCACGTGGAACATGGTGACATAACTAACGTCACCGAGGCCGTAGAAAGGGCTTAGGAGCAAATAATGACAGAACAAAATACGGACTACGACTCCAGTAATATTAAGGTGCTTAAGGGCCTTGATGCAGTTCGTAAGCGCCCCGGCATGTACATCGGCGACACGGATGATGGCACTGGTTTGCATCATATGGTGTTTGAAGTTGTCGATAACGCGATCGATGAAGCGTTAGCGGGCCATTGCACAGAAGTAAATGTCATTATTCATGCTGGTGAGTCTGTAACTGTTACTGATAACGGTCGCGGCATTCCTGTTGATATTCACAAGGAAGAAGGCATATCCGCTGCTGAAGTCATTATGACGGTGCTGCATGCCGGCGGTAAGTTCGATGACAATAGTTATAAAGTTTCGGGCGGCTTGCACGGCGTAGGTGTATCGGTTGTAAACGCACTGTCTACCAAACTGGAATTGACCATCCGCCGTGCGGGTAAAGTCTATGAACAAACCTATACACACGGTGTTCCAGACGCGCCAATTGCTGAGGTTGGCATTACTGAGTCTCGCGGTACGGCAATTCGCTTTCACCCCAGCGCTGAGACCTTTAGCAATATTCACTTTAGCTTCGATATTTTGGCCAAACGCCTGCGCGAACTGTCATTCCTGAACTCTGGCGTACGTATTGTTCTAAGCGATGAGCGTACTGATCAGCAGGAAGTTTTCCAGTATGAAGGTGGTCTGGGTGCGTTTGTTGATTACTTAAATACCAATAAAACACCTTTAAACCGTGTATTCCACTTTGATGCACAAGGTGACAACGGCATTGGTGTTGAAGTGGCGCTGCAGTGGAATGATAGTTACCAAGAAAATATTTACTGCTTTACCAACAACATTCCTCAGCGCGATGGTGGTACTCACCTTGCCGGCTTCCGTGCAGCGTTAACTCGCACACTGAACAGTTATATGGAAAATGAAGGCTTTCTTAAAAAAGAGAAAGTGGCCACAACCGGTGACGATGCGCGTGAAGGTTTAACTGCCATTGTTTCAGTAAAAGTGCCAGACCCGAAGTTTTCCAGTCAGACCAAAGATAAGCTGGTCTCATCCGAAGTTAAGTCGGTTGTTGAGTCTGTGATGGGCGCTAAATTCCAAGAGTTCTTATTGGAGCAGCCATCAGAAGCAAAACTGATTGTCGGCAAGATTATTGACGCAGCGCGTGCACGTGAAGCTGCTCGTAAGGCGCGCGAAATGACACGTCGTAAAGGTGCGTTAGATATTGCTGGCCTGCCCGGCAAATTGGCCGATTGCCAAGAAAAAGATCCGGCACTGTCGGAACTTTACCTCGTGGAGGGTGACTCTGCGGGTGGTTCGGCAAAACAGGGCCGTAACCGTAAGATGCAGGCGATTTTGCCACTGAAAGGTAAAATTCTAAACGTTGAAAAAGCGCGTTTTGACAAGATGTTGTCGTCACAAGAAGTCGGCACCTTAATTACGGCGCTGGGCTGCGGTATCGGTCGTGAAGAATACAATCCAGATAAGCTGCGCTACCACAAAATTATTATCATGACCGACGCTGACGTCGACGGTTCACACATTCGCACCCTATTGCTGACCTTCTTCTTCAGGCAAATGCCGGAGCTGATTGATCGCGGGTATATCTATATTGCTCAGCCACCACTGTATAAAGTGAAAAAAGGTAAGCAAGAACAATACCTTAAAGATGATGAGGCCATGGAAATTTACCTGACTGCCTTGGCGGTAGACGGTTCTGAGCTGAAGGTAAATGACGACGCCCCTGCTATCACTGGTTTGGCGCTGGAAAACCTCATTAATCAGTACCGTGGCTTTAGTAAGTTGAAAAACCGTCTTTGCCGACGTTATCCAGAAGTCATGCTGGATCAATTACTAACGTTACCTACGCTTGCTGTTGCTGAGTTGGCGGATCGCCAAGCGGTTGTGGATTACGCCAGCAAACTGCAAAAAGCACTCGACACTGCAGCGGACCCAAGCCAACGCTTCTTGGTAGAGGTGATTGAGGATGTTGAGCACAATCGCCATCAAATCAATATTGAGTTGGTTGCTCATGGTGTGCCGTTTAGTTATCGCCTTGGTGGTGATTTCCTCGGCAGCAACGATTACCAGCAAATAAATCGCTTAGCACGTGCACTTGATGGCCTCGTTGGTACTGGAGTTACCATTAAGCGTGGCGAGCGTGAATTTGTCATTAATGACTTTAAGTCTGCATATGCTTGGCTGATGAACGACTCTAAGCGTGGCCTCAACATTCAGCGCTATAAAGGTCTAGGTGAGATGAACCCTGACCAATTGTGGGAAACCACTATGGACCCTGAAAGTCGTCGTATGTTGCGCGTGACGGTTGAAGACGCTATCGGTGCAGATCAGATGTTTACGACCCTGATGGGTGACGCGGTTGAACCGCGTCGTGAGTTTATTGAGCGAAATGCACTGTCTGTTGCGAACTTGGACGTGTAACGAAGTACTTATACTGTGTTTGATGTTTCACGTGGAACCAAATCGGTTGACCCTTCCATAGAGCTAGTTTTAGCGCCTATGGAGGGTTTAACCGATTTTTTTATGCGGGATATTTTGACGTCATTAAGCCCGTATGACTGGTGTGTCAGCGAGTTTTTGCGCGTTACAGATCACTTATACCCTGCCTCGGTCTTTCATAAGCATTGCCCAGAAATAAATACACAAGGTAAAACTAGTGCGGGCACGCCTGTACATTTGCAGCTACTAGGCAGCGATCCTTCGGCAATGGCAGACAATGCAGCAAAAGCAGTTGAGCTGGGTGCACCGGCAATTGATATTAATTTTGGTTGCCCTGCTCGTACGGTCAACAAAAGCGGCGGTGGTGCAGCACTACTGAATAATGCTGAGTTGATACATCAAATTGTCGCTAGTGTTAGACGGAGTGTGCCAAAGCATATTGCTGTCAGCGCTAAAATTCGTTTGGGCCTTGAGTCTAGTGAAGAGTTATTGGTCAATGCCGAAGCCATACATGAAGCAAGCGCTAGCTGGTTAACAATACACGCACGTACAAAATCACAAGGTTATCGACCACCTGTGGATTGGCGTTCGATTGGTCAGGTTGTGCAACGTTTTCCTGATTGGAAAATCATTGCTAATGGCGATATCAGCTCTGCAGCTAGCCTAAGGCAGTGCCAATTAGAGAGCGGCTGTAGCAGTTTTATGATTGGTCGTGCAGCTGTGTCACAACCGGATTTAGTGGCCAGTTTAAAGTCGGCAATTGATACGCGCATGAGCTGGCCTGAGGTGGGCTTGGCGCAGTTACAACTTATTCAATCCATGGGTGATAAAGAGCGCGGTATTGTGGGTCGTTATAAGCAGTGGTTAAGCATGACAACCAGTGTATATCCAGAGGCCCATGAGCGCTTTCAACGTTTGAAGCGAGCAAATCACATCGCCGAAATACTGGCAGACCCGATATAAATCAATGAGGCGTGTAACGTTCACTGGTTTATTTCCGTCTAAAGCGGTAGAACAGAATAGAACGTATCAGGACATAGCCTCATGTTGCCCACACTGCAATTATTAGAAAACACCGACTTCCCTCAAATTAAACGAGCGCAGCTGAGCACGCTGCAAATCAATTTAGGTTATTTGTGTAATCAAAGCTGTGTGCATTGTCATGTGAACGCCGGGCCAACCCGTACGGAGTTAATGAGTAAAGCGCATGTCGACTTGGCACTGGAAGTGCTTAAAGCGCGTCAGATCCAAGTCTTAGATTTAACGGGTGGTGCACCCGAAATGAACCCTTATTTTAAGTATTTAGTTACGAAAGCGCGCGAGTTAGGGGTTCATGTGATAGATCGTTGTAATTTAACGATTTTATTTGAGCCTGGTTATGAGGATTTGGCCGCATTTTTAGCGAAGCAGCAGGTCGAGGTGGTGGCCTCACTGCCTTGCTATTCAGCAGACAATGTTGATAAACAACGCGGCAAGGGAGTGTTTGATAAAAGTGTTGCAGGCTTACAAGCGCTTAATGCGCTGGGTTATGGCCATGGCCAGTTAAAACTGAGTTTGGTATACAACCCGCAAGGCCCATCATTACCACCTAATCAGCAGCAATTAGAGCAGCAGTATAAGCATGAGCTGAAAACCCATTTCGACATCGTCTTTGACCAGCTCTATACCATCACCAATATGCCAATTAAACGTTTTGGCAGCATGCTAATTTCTAAGGGGCAGTTTGCTGATTATATGACACTGTTAAAGCATAACTATGCCGCCGCTAATTTGGCGCAAGTCATGTGTCGATCGTTAATTAGCGTGGATTGGCAAGGTTACTTATATGACTGTGACTTTAACCAACAGCTGGATGTGCCCATGCCTTCTGCTAATCAACAACGTCTGCACTTACGTGACCTAATCCAGCAGGACTTTGCTGGTAACCCAATTTACGTGGCCGATCATTGTTATGGCTGTACCGCTGGCAGTGGCAGTAGCTGCGGCGGTGCTTTGGCTTAACGCAAATGATCAGCATCATTATTCCAGCCAGAAATGAAGCAGCATCGATTAGCCAAACATTGGCTGCACTAAGTACTTGGCAGCAACAAGGCCATGAAATTATTGTTGTCGATGGCGGCAGCAGCGACAACACAGCGGTAATCGCCAAACAGCAGGCTAACTTAGTCCTGCACAGTGAGCCCGGCCGTGCACGACAAATGAACACTGGCGCGGCTCAGGCAAGAGGGCAGTTATTGGTTTTTCTTCATGCCGATACGCTGCTACCAGATGATGCCTTAGCGTTATTGGGCAAAATAAGTCATCAAGCCATAACTTGGGGTCGCTTTGATGTTGAGCTGATGGGCCGGTCTAAATGGCTGCCAGTAGTGGCCAGTTTGATGAATTTACGATCTCGATTAACGGGCATTGCTACGGGCGATCAAGCGATGTTTTTTTCCCGTGACTTATTTGAACACTTGGCGGGCTTTCCAGATCAACCGTTGATGGAAGATATTGAGATTTGTCGACGAGCTAGGGTGTATGCCAAACCAATATGCTTTCGAAGCCGGGTCAAAACCTCTGGCCGACGTTGGGACACCTTTGGGGCTTGGCCAACAATACGCCTAATGTGGCGACTACGTTGGCGATATTGGCGTGGAGACACACCAGAAAACTTAGCCAAGGAGTATCAATAATGCACGATACCTGTGTCGTGATTATGGCTAAGCAGCCGCTGCCGGGGTTAGCAAAAACACGTATTGCTGCCACCTTAGGCGAGGAGTATGCAGCAATACTTGCTGAGCAACTATTGCTGCATACGCTAAACAAAGTGCAGCAAATGACGCAGCAAACGGCATTCTCTGTTTTCGCCGTGTTATGTGTCACACCTCAGATCAATCCATACTTTGAGCATTTAGCACAACGTTATAAAACAGAGTTGATTGTGCAAGTTGAGGGCGACTTGGGCGCACGTATGCAGGCCGCAGCGAGTTATGCACTTAACCTGGCGCAGCAAGTCATTATTATCGGTACCGACTGCCCTGAGCTAAATATTCAGCATATAACGCAAGCTAGAAAGGCACTGGATCAAGCCGATGTGTACTTGCAGCCGGCTCATGATGGTGGTTATGTGCTGGTGGCACTCAAAGGGAGCCTTGGCGCTGTGTTTGAGGGCAAGCCATGGAGTACACCTGTGTTAATGACTAAAACGCTGTCTGACCTGACACAGGCCGGTATTCGTTATGCCCTCGGTGAATACCTAAACGATATAGATGAGGCGGACGATCTTGTTTACCTGCCCTCGTCGTTTTCAAGACCACAAGAGGTAATGCAATGAAGGTTGTTTTGGCAATGATGCTAATGGCTGCCAGTGCGCCAGCTTTTGCATTTACTCTAGGCGAGGATGGCTTGCCGAAGGGCTGGGGTCTATTTCAGCCGAATCAGAAAGTAGCGCCTACGCAGTACCGACTGCAGCAAGAAAACGCACAATGGGTTGTGCATGCAGTAGCAAAGTCCAGTATGGCTGGATTAATTAGTGCGATGCCCGTCGATTTGAATAAAACCCCGGTTTTATGCTGGTCTTGGCGCATAAAGAGCGTAGTCACGAATGCTGATCTAAGCACTAAGGCAGGTGATGACTATGCTGCTAGAGTCTATGTATTGTTTGATGTGCCGCTAAATCAGATTCCATTTGCTGACCGTGTAAAAGTTCGTTTGGCCAAGACTTTTTATGGTGCTGAACTGCCCACCGCTGCAATTAACTATGTTTGGGATAATAAACACCCCATTGGTACCGTGGCACCAAACTCATACACGGATCGCACGCGGATGATGGTTTTACAAAGTGGAAATGCACAGGCAGGTAAATGGGTAAAACAAGCTCGTAACGTAGCGAGTGACTATCGCGCCATGTTTTCAGGCCCACTACCGCTAGTTACAGGGTTGGCTATTGCCACCGATACCGACAACACCAACAGCAGCGCTGAAGCTTGGTATAGCAAACCTTTTTTCGTCAGTGACCAAGCCCAGTGTCAGTAACAGGAAAAAACCATGCATGAACTCGTTCAGGACTATTACGGCAAGCAGCTGCAGGCAACTACAGACCTAAAAACGTCAGCCTGTTGTGATGCTTCTGCCATGCCAAATTGGCTGAAACCGTTACTGTCGAATGTGCATGATGACGTGCTCAGTCGTTATTACGGTTGCGGCCTAGTCTGTCCAAGTGATTTGTCCGGTTGCCAGATATTAGACCTTGGCTCTGGCTCAGGACGTGATGTTTATGTGTTGGCACAGCTAGTCGGCGAAGCGGGTCATGTGCTCGGGGTAGACATGACCACGGAGCAGCTAGCCGTGGCAAACGCAACCTTAAACTGGCATGCACAACGTTTTGGTTATGCCAATGTCAGTTTTAAGCATGGCTACATTGAGCGTCTAAATGAGTTAGGTCTTGAAGACCAGCGTTTTGATGTAATCGTCTCTAACTGCGTTATCAATTTGTCGCCGGATAAAGATGCCGTATTGGCTGAGGCGTATCGCCTGCTGAAAACCGGTGGTGAGCTGTATTTTTCTGATATTTATGCGGATCGTCGTGTGCCAGCCGAGCTGGTAGCGGATCCGCTGTTATATGGTGAGTGCCTAAGTGGTGCGCTGTATTGGAATGATTTTATCGCCATGGCCAAGCGTCATGGCTTTACCGATCCGCGTTTGGTCGAAGACAAGCCGATTGAAATCACCGACTCTGCCCTGCGTGAAAAATGCGGCAACATTCGTTTTTATTCGGCGACGTATCGTCTATTTAAGCTGCCAGAGCTGGAGCCGGATTGTGAGGATTACGGCCAAGCGGTGATTTACAAAGGTAGCGTGATGGGCAGCTCGGATACGTTTGTGCTGGATAAACATCATCATATTCAGGCGGGCAAAGTGTTTCCGGTGTGTGGCAACACTTGGCACATGTTGCAGGACACAAGGCTTAAGCCACATTTTGAATTTATAGGCGATTTTAAGCGCCACTACGGCATTTTCGAGGGCTGTGGCAAGGCTTTGCCTTATGACACTGCCCTCGGTGCTTCAGCAGCGCCCTGCTGCTAATTTTTATGCTGAGCTGTCATTGTCTAAGGCAGGACTGTTGAGCCACTCCTGCCAGAGCGATGACAGTACAGCTAAGATGACGGGGCCAATAAATAGGCCAATCATGCCAAAGGCAGCAAGGCCGCCTAAAACGCCAAACATCACCAGCAGAAAGGAAACGCGCGTCGAGTTAGAGATGACTAAAGGTCGAATAATGTTGTCGATGGTACTTACCACCAAGGTTCCCCAGATCGCCAAACCAATGCCCGCTAAAATTTGACCATCGGCTAGCAGCCACAAGGCCACCGCCCCCCACGCGAAAGGTGTGCCAAAGGGGATCAAGGCAATAATGAACGTTACAGCGGTTAAGAAGACTGGGTTTGGGGCACCCGCCACGGCATAGCCTATGCCGGCTAATATCGCCTGTGCTAATGCGGTTAACACAATGCCAAATACCACCGCACGGGTCATTTCGCCGGCAGCGGAAAGGTAGCGTTCGCCTGATGCGGAACTGACTAAACGCAGGGCGTGTCGCAGCTGTTGCAAAATACGCTCGCCATCACGGTAAAGGAAAAATGCGGTGAAAATGGTCATTGCTAGTTTGGCTAAATTACGGCCAACCTCACCGGCTAAAAACCCCAACTGCCCTAAACCTAGGCCAAAGTTATTACGCAAATTCGCACGTATGGCATCTGGGTCATCATGTAAAACCTGCCAAATTCGCTGCAACTCTTGAGCTAACCACGGAAAATACTGCGTAATAAAATCCGGTGGTTGAAAGCTCTCTTGACTGATTAATGCCACTAAGCCTTTGAAAATTATACGAACTTCCATTTGCAAAATGAGCAATAACCAAGTGATGGGGCCTAAAGTGATAAGGGTCAGACCAATGGTCATTAATAACGCGGCTAAGTTACGACGTCCCTTCAGTGCTTTTAATAAGCGTAGGTAAAGAGGCCAACTTACAAACACTAAGATAGCGGCCCACGTCACAGAAATAATGAATGGTTGTAATACTTTAAAGCTTAAAAACACCAAGACTGTCAGTGCAGCAAACATTGGCAGGCGCGACAAAAGCGGTTGTTGGTGCATAGCGAAAATCCTTATAGCAAACAAAGTGCAGCCGCTGATGCTGTTGATTATGGCCTCAAATCATAAAAAAAGGGCGCTTACTGTTGCCAGTAGCGCCCTTTTTTAATACCAAATGCTTAGAGGAAGTGGAAGTGCTCCGGCTCCATCTGCATCAGCGATTTGGTTGGTTTGAGCATGCTGTCAGCATGTGCTTTGGCACGTGGTAACAGACGATCAAAGTAGAACTCAGCGGTTTGGATCTTGGCTTGGTAGAAGGCTGGCTCATCATTGCCGCCCTTTTCCAGTTTCTCAAACGCTACCGCTGCCATTTGTGCCCAGAAGTATGCCAATACGGCATAACCTGAGTACATCAGGAAGTCATTAGCAGCTGTGCCTACCAAGTCACGATCTTTACGTGCTTGCAGCATGATGCGCACGGTTAAGTAGTTCCATTGGGTAACGATTTTGCTCAGTTCCCAAACAAATGGACGCATTTGTTTGTTAGCTAAGTTATCGCGGCAGAACTTAGCGATTTCAGATGTGAAGTCACGTACAGCTTTACCCTTGGTGGTCAGCAGCACTTTGCGACCTAACAAGTCGAGTGCTTGAATGCCCGTGGTGCCTTCGTACAGCGTGGCAATACGGGCATCACGTGCATACTGTTCCATGCCGTGTTCGCTGATATAGCCGTGGCCACCAAACACCTGCATACCTAAGTTGGCGGATTCCAGGCCTAACTCAGTCAGCACACCTTTCAAAATTGGTGTTAAGAAGCCTAACTTGTCATCCCAGTGATCATAGGACTCTTTGTCACCATTAGTGATGGCGATACCCATGTGATCCGCCATTTTTGTGGCGTAATACAACATGGCACGACCACCTTCGGCGACAGCCTTCTGGGTCAACAACATGCGGCGCACATCACCGTGATGGATCAGCGCATCAGCTGGTGCATTTGGCTCTTTCTTGCCAGACAGGGCGCGCATGGAGCGACGCTCTTTGGCATAGACCAATGAGTTTTGGTAAGAAATTTCGGCGGCGCCAATACCTTGAATCGAGGTGCCAATACGCGCGGTGTTCATGAAGGTGAACATGCACTCTAGGCCTTTGTTTGGTGGGCCAATGAGGAATGCTTTAGCGCCATCAAAGTTCATGACACAGGTTGCAGAAGCTTTGATGCCCATTTTGTGTTCGATGTTGCCAGCGGTTACACCGTTGCGTTCACCGATACCACCGTCTGCACTTGGCAGAAACTTAGGAATAATGAACAAGGAAATACCGCGGGTGCCAGCAGGTGCATCCGGTAGACGTGCTAACACGATGTGCACGATGTTTTCTGTTAGGTCATGGTCGCCTGAAGAGATGAAAATCTTAGTGCCTGTTACCGAGTAGCTGCCATCGCCATTATCTTCGGCTTTGGTTTTTACCTGACCTAAGTCAGTACCGCAATGAGGCTCGGTTAAGCACATGGTGCCGGCCCAGATGCCTTCAACTAATGGCGGCATGTAGGTGCTTTTTTGCTCTTCTGTTCCGTGCAGCAAAATGGTGTTCATACAGCCAATAGACAGGCCAGGATACATACCAAATGACCAGTTAGCGGTACCAATCATTTCGGCTTTCAACAGCGCCATCGACATAGGCAGGTTTTGACCACCAAATTCGGCCGGGTAATTCAGACCTTGCCAGCCACCAGCAACATACTGGTCATAAGCTTCTTTAAAGCCTTTAGGCGTGGTGACTTCACCGTTTTCAAAATGACAGCCTTCTTCGTCGCCAGTTTGGTTGAGTGGGAACAACACGTCTTCACAGAACTTACCGCACTCTTCCAAAATGGCATCTACCACGTCAGGTGTGGCGTCTTCACCATTTGGTAAAGAGGCGTAGTGTGCAGGGTAATCAAATACTTCGTTCAGCAAAAAGCGAACGTCACGGAGGGGGGCTTTGTACATTGGCATAGTCATTCACCTTCATTGGGTGCGGAAAACTTGGGCTTTATAGATGATAAAGCCCTGCAGTACATTGGCAGTAATGCAGGTATGGCCCGTCATATGGGTAAATTAGACAACTGTCTAAGCCCTAACCATGGGCTTTTAGGAAAGTTGAGAAATATCCGCCACGCGCAAAAACAATGTACGCAACCATGACAATAGGCGTAATCGATTACCGCGTATAGCCACGTCGTCGGCCATAACCATGACATTGTCAAAAAAGGCATCAACCGGCTCACGCAGCGCAGCCAGCTTGGTCAGAGCTTGTGTGTAGTCGCCAGCGGCATACAGCGGCATCACTTCTGCAGCTAAGCGACTAACCGCATCCGCTAGTTCTTGTTCGGGGCCAGCACTTAATAAGCTACGTTCGATTTCGCCAGCAGGCACGTTTTCCTTGGCCAGAATATTCGACACACGCTTATTCGCTGCAGCTAATGCGGCGGCTTCAGGCAAGTTGCGGAAATGTGCTACGGCCTTTACGCGTTTATCAAAGTCACTGGCAACGGTAGGTCGACAGGTTTGTACTGACAAAATGACATCAGCGCTAATACCCTGCTCTTCGTACATGGCGCGGTAACGCCCCAGCAAAAACTCAAAGACATCGTCTGCTGTGCTGCTAATTGTTAAGGCGGCACCATGTTGATCACAGGCACTACGCACTAACTTGGCAAGATCAAGGTTTAGTTCACCATCGATCAAAATCCGCAATACACCCAGTGCGGCACGGCGCAGCGCAAAGGGGTCTTTAGAACCTGTTGGCGGCTGACCAATACCAAAAATACCGGTTAAAGTGTCGAGCTTGTCAGCCAAAGCAACGGCTTGGCCGGTGCTGGTGGTTGGCAGGTTGTCGCCAGAAAAACGCGGCAGATATTGTTCGTTCAGTGCTAAGGCAATGTCATCGGCCAGACCTTCATGACGCGCATAGTGATAACCGGCAATACCCTGCAGTTCTGGGAACTCACTAACCATTTCAGAGGCTAGGTCGGACTTGCTTAATAAGCCTGCAGTGCGAGCATGTTCGGCATTACCGCCAATTTGTTGGGCAATAACAGCCGCCAAGGCGGAAACACGCTCTGCTTTTTGGTACACCGAGCCCAATTGAGCTTGAAAGACCACATTGCGTAGGCGCTCATTGCGCTCAGCTAGGGTGATTTTTTTGTCTTGGTTAAAAAAGAACTCAGCATCGGTCAAACGTGGGCGAACAACTTTTTCATTGCCGGACACGATCTTTTCCGGTGCTGACGATTCAATATTAGCCACCGTGATAAAGCGAGCCATCAGCTGCTGCTGACTATCCACCAAACAGAAATATTTCTGATTGTCTTGCATGGTGGAGATTAAGGCCTCTTGCGGCACACTTAAAAAACGCGACTCAAACGAACACACCAAAGGCACGGGCCATTCAACCAGTGCAGTGACTTCATCGAGTAAGGCCGGCGGCATTAGCGCCTGACCACCCTCTTTCTGCGCTAAGTCATTGACCTTATTAGTGATTAGTTCGCGGCGCTCGGCAAAGTCGGCAACAACATGGGCGTTACGCATAACATTTAAGTAGTCGCTGGCCTGATGGATGACCACCGCTTGTGGGTGATGAAAGCGATGACCGTAACTGGTGCGACCACTGTCGAGAGCTAATAGCGTGGCTGGAACAACTTGATCACCATAAAGCATGACTAACCAATGCATGGGGCGAACAAATTCTACTCGCGACGCACCCCAGCGCATACGTTTGGCCACGGGCAGATTCTTAAGCGCGTTATCAAAAATGGCCGGTAATAAATCCAGCGTATGACCACCCGGAATAGATTTCACTAGCCGTAGTTTTTCACCACTGCGGTCAAGCTCATCAACTTCGACGCCATTTTTGCGTGCAAAACCAAGGGCTGCAGGTGTTGGTTTGCCCTCGCTGTCAAAGGCGGCCTTTACTGGTGGGCCATCCATGCTGATGGTGCGGTCGGCCTGTTTTGGTGCTAAGGCTTTGATGTAAATGCTCAGACGGCGTGGTGCAGCATAAAAATCCACCGCCTCGTGAGTAATGCCGGCTTTGCTCAGGCCGTCGACAACGCCTGTATGTAGCGCAGTTGCCAGTGTCAGCAAGGATTTTGGCGGTAGCTCTTCGCCACCAATTTCAAATAAGAAATCTGGATGGCTCATGCTGACTGCTCCTGTTTTGCTAATACCTGCGCCATGACCTCATCACGCAGCTCGGCGGCGGCCATGGGAAAACCAAGTGCGGCTCGCGCATCAAAATAGCTCTGTGCTACAGCACGCGCCAAGGTACGAACGCGCAAAATATAACGCTGACGTTCAGTGACTGAGATGGCTCGACGAGCATCTAGTAAGTTAAAGGTGTGTGAGGCTTTTAGTACAAATTCATAGGCTGGCAATGGCAGTTTAAGCGCCATGATGCGATTTGACTCGGCTTCATAAAGATCAAATAACTTAAATAGCTCAGCCACATTGGCGTGCTCAAAGTTATAGGTGGATTGTTCGACTTCGTTTTGATGAAACACGTCGCCATAGGTCACTTTGCCAAACTGGCCATCGGTCCAGACCAAGTCATAAACCGAATCAACGCCCTGCAGGTACATGGCTAAACGCTCTAGACCATAAGTGATCTCGCCGGTGACCGGGTAGCACTCCAAGCCGCCGACTTGCTGAAAGTAAGTGAACTGAGTCACTTCCATGCCATTGAGCCACACTTCCCAGCCCAAGCCCCAAGCGCCAAGTGTGGGTGACTCCCAGTTGTCTTCGACAAAACGAATGTCGTGCACGGTGGGGTCTACACCTATATGGCGTAAGGAGTCTAAATAAAGCTCTTGAATATTGCTGGGGTTAGGTTTTAACACCACTTGGAACTGGTAATAATGCTGTAAGCGATTGGGGTTCTCACCATAACGACCATCGGCTGGGCGACGCGAAGGTTGAACATAAGCGGCATTCCACGTTTCAGGGCCAATGGCACGCAAAAACGTGGCCGTGTGGAATGTACCTGCGCCCATTTCCATATCGTATGGCTGCAAAATGACACAGCCTTGTTCGGCCCAAAAATTTTGCAGCGCTAAGATCAAGCCCTGAAAGGTTTGAATGGGCTGTGAAGTGCTAGTCATGGTGTGAGTCCCCAACGCGAAGCGCGCAGTATAACGTTCCTTATAAAATCATGCAGCGCGCCATTGCTTAATGCAGCCAAGGCTTAACCAAATTAATGTCAGTGGCAGGGCTACATAAAACATAGAGATTAGTGTTGGCAGTGCGGCACTGTCGTTGCTCTGCATGACGAGGTAACAAACATAACCAACATACCAGGCTAACAACATGGCACCGCGCGCGCGCGAAATGCTAAAGCCAATATAAAACAGCGGTAAACACAGCACTGAAATGACCAGCATGACCGGAATATCAAATTGCATAGCTTCTGTTGCAACACGAATGCCATCCGGCGCAACCAAGGCGCTAATGCCTAAGACCGAGAAAATATTAAAGATATTACTGCCGACAATATTGCCAATGGCAATGTCGCGCTCACCTTTGATGGATGCCATAACACTGGTGGCAAGCTCGGGTAGTGATGTGCCAATCGAGACAATGGTGAGGCCAATAACAAGCTCGGAAATGCCAAGGCTGCGAGCAAACATCACGGCACCATCAACCAGCCAAGTTGAACCTAACACCAACATAGCAAGGCCAACCACAATGAAGGCAACACTTTTAAGTGGGTGGGCTTTGTCCTCTTCATCAATGTCGACTTCGGCTAGAACAGCATCAGCAATCGCTTTATTTTTACGGGATAAATGCAGCAAAAAGCCGATATAGGCCAGCAGGCCCGTTGATAACAAAGCGCCATCCCAACGCCCTAAGCGACCATCCAAGGCTAATACGGCCATGACTATTGATGCACCAATCATGACGGGCACATCAATACGCACGAGTTGGCGCTGGACAACCAATGGTGCTGCAACTGCAGATAGACCAAGAATGAGCAGCACATTACAGATGTTGCTGCCAACAACATTACCCAATGCAATATCGGACTGGCCTTGAAAGGAAGAGTTGATGCTGACCGCAAGCTCGGGAGCACTGGTGCCAAAGGCGACCACGGTTAAACCAATGATAAGCGGTGCAATACCAAAACTTCCTGCCAAGGTAGCTGCGCCTTTAACTAAGACGTCAGCACCTATCGTCAATAAGCCTAAACCGATGACAAACAGCACAATGGTTAACACGTCCACAGAGTGACTCCGAGTGAATGAAAAAAAACGGGCCGGTATTAACCGACCCGTTTTGGGCTTGCTGAGTTTACCGCCAAGTCGAAAGCTTGGCGATGAGTCAATTACAGCTTGATGACGTCAAGAACAACTGAAGACTTGCTGTCTACCAGAATGGCGCGGTCTTGCACGATGATGACTTGGCTGCCTTCAACTTTAGGGCCAAAACCAACCGCAGAAGAGGTTTCCACTTTTGTGCCAGCAGCAGCAACATTAGCATCAAGTTTTGTACCTGCTTTTACATCACGCTTCCAGCTTGATGGCAGTGTGCTTGTCATGCGATTAGCTGCGGCATTTAACAAGCCAGCTTGACCAGCGGCCTTGGCTTTATTTGCTTGGTATGCGCGAAGTGCAGCACGGTCGGTAGTAGCAAATTTAGCACTAGCGCTGGCCTGTGTGTTGGCGGCCACTTTAGCGGCAGTCGCTTGGTCAGCGGCAGCAGTTTTAGCAGCAGTTGCTTGGTCAAGAGCGGCTTGTTTGCCGGCAGCGGCAGTAGCAGCAGCTTGCTCTTTGCTGGCTTTTGCAGCGGCGGCGGCTTCAGCAGCTTTTTGTGCATCAGCAGCGGCCTTGCCTTCTAACTGAACTGAAGCGCCAGGTACGGAAACAGATGCACCTGCACCTGTGCCAACGCTAAAAGCATGTGCTGAACCAGTGGCTAATAACAACGCAGTGGCAGCAGTAAGAGCAACAGACTTGGACATGATAAAACCTATTTTTTGATGAAGGTGGTGTAAAAACGAGAATAATGTACACCCGTTGACTAATTGTTGTAATTATTTTGTCATCAACGCAGGCTGGTCAAAGCATAGGCCAGCCAGGCCATGCTGCATAAATTGACGGATATTATTGTGATCTGTGCCATCGGGTGTGGCCAATACATCACGATAGAAGCGACCAAAACATAGCAAAATATCTTCTGCTGACAACTCGTTAAGTAAGCCAAATGCAAAAATACGACAAGAGCCTTCATTGCTTCCTGCAGCATTGTGTTGGTTGCCATTTTGGAAGGCTACAGGCTGGTATTGATAGTTTGTCGCAATAAATGCCTGTGCATCCTCAAAGTCTAGGGTGTGTTGGCGCAAGCCAGTTAATAGTTCGTTTAACGTCATGACGCGGCCCTTTTCAGATAATTTGGACGCAATAATACGGTCAATTGCAGGCCTTTTGTCTGCTTTGTATTACAATCCGCCCACGTAAACTGATCATCACCCTAATAAATATGAGGCCTGTTATGTCTTCTTTTGATCACGCCGAGCTTGAGCTGTTTCGTGACAACGTTCGTCGCTTTTTAGAAAACGAAATTCAACCGCATTATGAGCAGTGGGAAAAAGATGGTTGGATGCCGCGCGAATACTGGCACAAGCTTGGTGAAAACGGCTTGCTCTGTGTCGATATGCCAGAGCAATACGGTGGTTCAGGTGTGTCATTTCATTTTTCGATGGTAGTAAATAATGAAATGTCGCATATGGGTCTGTGTTCATTAGCGACGGCAATCAGTGTGCATTCAGACATTTGTGCGCCCTACCTTGAGCACTTGGCCTCTGACGCGATTAAGTCTTATTGGTTGCCACGTATGGCATCAGGCGAAGCTGTTTGTGCCATTGGCATGACTGAGCCAGGCGCGGGCTCCGACTTGGCCGGCATTCGCACCAGCGCAGTACGTGACGGTGACTTTTATGTTGTAAACGGTTCAAAAACCTTTATTTCCAATGGTCAGCATGCTGACATCGTAGTGATGGCAGTGAAAACTGACCCATCTGCCGGTTCTAAAGGTGTGTCCTTATTGTTGATTGACACGACTCTGCCTGGCTTCTCAAAAGGTCGTAAGCTGGAAAAAATGGGTCTGCACTCACAAGATACCTCTGAATTGTTTATGGACAATGTGCGTGTGCCGGTTGATTGCCTGCTGGGTGAAGAAGGCAAAGGCTTTGCGTATATGATGAATGAGCTGCCACGAGAGCGCCTGAACATTGCAGTAACTGGTGTTGCCGCTGCTGAAGGCACTTTGTTACGCACCTGTCAGTACGTGCAAGAGCGTAAGGCGTTTGGTAAGCCGTTGGCGCAATTACAAAACACCCGTTTCACGCTGGCCGGTTGCCATGCTGAAGTCCTGGCCTGCCGAGCCTTTGTTGATCGTTGTATTGATTTGCATGCCGAAGGCAAACTCGATATTCCAACTGCCGCCGCAGTAAAACTGTACGCAACTGAGCTGCAAGGCAAAGTGGCCGATGCCTGTCTGCAAATGCATGGTGGTTACGGTTATATGCTGGAATACCCTGTTTCACGTGCTTATATCGACGCACGTATTCAGCGTATTTACGGCGGTGCCAGCGAGATCATGAAAGAAGTGATCGCGCGTGAAATCTTGGGTCGTTAAGACTTAAGGTTTGTTATTAAAAGCCGGGCAAGGTGTTACTCACACGTTGCTCGGCTTTTTTGTGCCTGCAAAAAACTCCGTAAAATGCGCTGCTCAATGGTGACACGCTCATTAATAGGCGTTGGCAGCTGTAAATGCAGCTCAATGCACTCGTGATCATTTAACACCATGCGCAAGCGCGGCACTAGGGCTGGCGCACCAAGGCCATAACGTCGTTGAAAGTCGCGGGCATGCTTTACCATATCGCTGGAGTATGGCGTGATGGCTTCTCTGGCGGCTGCTAGCAACACAGTTTCGGCATGTTGCCAGTCTTCTTTGCGTTTAATGTTGACGTGAATCGTGTGGATCACAAAACGACCTAAACCGCTTTCATTAAATGCGGGATGAGACAGTAATAAGCTATTTGGAATGGTAACCAGTCGCCCCACCGTGCCTTTATGAGCAACCGCTTGGTTGGACTCAATTAAGGTGGTTGATAACAGGTCGGTATCAATCACTTGGCCCTTAAGACCATTGATTTCAATGCGGTCACCAATGGAGTACGCATGAGTGCTAGTGCGATAAAGCGAGCCTAATAAGCACAAAATCATCTCACGTGTGGCCAGCACCAGTGCAGCAGCAATGGCAACCATGGACAATGCCACGGTTTGAATTTCACGCGCCCAGATTAGCGTAATGCCCATCAGGAACAAAAAGAATGTGGCATTTCGCACGCTAACTAACCAGCGTCGTTTCATGTCTGGTTCTAGCGCATCACGGCGCAAAATTTGACGGCGCAGAGCATAACGAATGCCGAGCAATACCGATCCAAATACGAAAGTAATGATCAGATCGCGAATAAAACCTTCATGCAGAAGTTCAGGCAAAACAAAAGGCATGATGCAGTCCTAAGGAAGCTTGGTTAGCAATGCATAATAAAAGCCGTCATGCCCATTAATCTCGGGCAGCAGCTGGCGACCTTGTGGGCGCCACTGGCCTGGCATTTCGCTGGCTATTAACTGCATGGGCAGTGTTTGCGCCTTGGCCGTGCGGCCCAAAAATGCAGTGATTTGGTCTTCATTTTCAGCTTTTAATAATGAGCAGGTGGCATACAGCAGGCGCCCACCGGGCCTCAAGGTTTTCCACAGGCTGTCTAATAGCTGCCGTTGTATAGCGACAGTTTGAGCAATATCGGTCGCTCGACGTAACAATTTAATGTCGGGGTGGCGGCGAATAACACCGGTAGCGCTACAGGGCGCATCTAACAAAATGGCATCAAATAACTGGCCATCCCACCATGAATCCAAGTCCTGTGCTTCAGCACATTTGATGTGCACATTGTTGGCTTGATCACCACCGGCACGACTCAGGTTTTCGCGAACACGGCCTAAGCGCTCGGTATCATTATCTAATGCAACCAGAGCAGCGAGAGCGGGTTGTAACTCATAAAGATGCGCCATTTTGCCGCCGGGTGCGGCGCAGGCGTCAAGTACACGCTCCCCTGCCGCGGGGTTTAATAAGCAGGCAGCGAGTTGTGCGGCTTCATCTTGCACAGAGACATCACCTTCGGCCAGCCCCGGCAATGAAGCAATGGGTGCTGGTGCCGTTAGACGAATGCCATCAGGTGAAAAACGTGTTGCTTCGGCAGGCAGGCCTGCCGATAACCACTCAGCCAGTAAGTCTGTTCGCGGATGTCGACCACGATGCACACGTAAGGTAGTGGGTGCCGCGCTATTATTGGCATGAATAATGGCGTTGGCCTCATTAGGCCAGTCCGCTTGAATGGCGCGTAGCAGCCACGCTGGGTGAGCATGTTCTTGAATGCTGGCGGCGTGGACTAATTCAGCTTCACGGCGCTGCAAGTTGCGCAGTACACCATTAATAAAACCGGTCAGTTTGTGCATGCCTAGTTCACGTGCGGCTTCTACGGTTTCCGCCAGTGCCGCATGATCAGGAATACGCATAGCCAACAGCTGGTGAGCACCAAGCAGTAATAAGGCTTCGACGGTATGGTCCTTGGTGGCGCGCTGCAGAAGCGGTTTAATTAAGGTGCGGTAATAAATGGCGTGGCGCGCGGTGCCCTGCACCAGCTCTTGCAGCAGACCGATATCCTCGCGACGACAGGCCTGCTGCGCTATCGGCAGCGTCACACTGAGTGACTTCTCACCGGCTAGCGTAGGACTTAAAGCCTTGGCGGCAAGAGCGCGCACTCCCATAGGCTTACGACTCATGAGCCGAACACCTGACCCGGTTGTAATTCTTCACGCTTAGATTTCAGCAGCTCACTTAAGGCTAAGGCTTTGCCACCGGGCAACTGCATCATTTCAATTTGCAACACAGTTCCTTCTCCTGCAGCCACTACCAGCGACTTTTTTTCAGTTCGAATAATCATGCCGGGACTGGCCGTGGTGGTTTCGTCTTTTATGCGTTTGGCCAGCCAAATACGCACGGGTTGGCCATTTAAGGTGGTGTGAGCAACCGGCACGTTATTAAACGCGCGCACTTGGCGAGCAATGGCTTTGGCGGATTGCTGCCAGTTAATTAACGCTTCTTCTTTGCTTAGCTTGGCGGCATAAGTTGCCAGTGAATTATCCTGAGCTTCGGGCACCAAAGCCTGACGCTCATAAAGATCGTCCACTACGGCTAGCAGCGCGTCACCACCCAATAAAGCCAGCCGATCATGCAGGCTGGCACCGGTGTCACTATTTGAAATAGGGCACTCGGCTTTATACAACATGGCACCGGTATCCAGCCCGGCATCCATTTGCATAATGGTGATGCCGGTGGTTTTGTCGCCAGCCAAAATTGCCCGCTGAATGGGTGCAGCTCCGCGCCAACGCGGCAATAGAGAGGCGTGTACGTTGATGCAACCAAGGCGTGGAATATCCAACACACTTTGCGGCAGCAACAGACCGTATGCAGCCACCACCATTAAGTCTGGCTTAAGCGCCGCGAGTTCAGCCTGAGTGTCCACGTCACGCAAAGTCACCGGCTGGTACACCGGCAAATTATGCTCAAGTGCCAAGGCTTTAACCGCGCTGGGTTTCAGGTTGCGGCCACGCCCTGCGGGGCGATCAGGTTGGGTATAAACAGCGATGATGTCGTGATGTCCTTGCAGGAGGGCCCGCAGACTTTCGGCTGCGAACTCGGGTGTACCTGCAAAGACGATGCGCAAGTGACTTTCCAATTGGAAACCTATGTAGTGAGAAGTTTAAGCACGGCTACGGTGCAGTTTTTCCAGCTTGGCTTTAATGCGTTGACGCTTCAAGTTCGAAATATAGTCAACGAACAATTTACCATCGAGATGGTCAATTTCGTGCTGGATGCAGACTGATAATAAGCCATCAGCAACAAAACTGATGGGCTGACCTTCTAAATCCTGAGCGTGGACTTGAATTTGGTCTACTCGCTCGACTGTTTCATAAAAGCCGGGCACCGACAAGCAACCCTCATCATAAGGCTTAGTGATATCGCTTACGCGCTCAAAGCTTGGATTAACTAAGACCTTGGGCTCATTTTGTTCTTCACTGACATCAAGTACCAGCATGCGGATATGACGATCAACTTGGGTGGCCGCTAAACCAATGCCGGGTGCGGCATACATGGTTTCCAACATGTCTTGGGCCAGTTGGCGCAAGCTGTCGTCAAACTGTGCAACGGGTTTCGCCACCGTGCGCAGACGGGCATCAGGAAATTCAAGAATTGGCAGTAGCGCCATGTTGACCTCGGGCAGTGGCAAAAACCACACACCATGACTAGAACTAAAAGGAGAACACATTATAGGCAAGGTCGGGCCGTCTTGCGACCATATGGAGCGTAATCCACATGAAAGATGCAGTTGATGCGGTAGCAGCATACGTATTAACGGGCCAAAACGCCGTTTTGTTTCGCAAGTTATTACGTGCCTTTGGCTCATATCGGCAGATGATGATGGCTACTGCTAAGCAGTGGGAAGTCTTCTCGCCAGAAGCCGCGGCACGAAAGAAGGCTTGGCCTAAAGGTCAGCAAGTGCGTGAGTTATATCAGCAGTGGCAGTCTACGCTGCAGTGGTTAGCCATGGACGGCAATAGCTTATGGCTGGCGGATCAGCAGGAGTTAACCGGTGCCCTTGCACAGGTCATTAGTGAGGACGATATAGCACCACTGCTATTTTTACGTGGCAATAGCGAGGTGCTGCATTTGCCACAAATTGCTATTGTCGGCAGTCGTGCCGCTAGCCAATATGGTCTAAATTTAGCGCGGACGTTGGCGCAGGAATTGGCGGATATGGGGCTCTCCATTAGCAGTGGTTTGGCCAGCGGCATTGATGCTGCAGCACATCAAGGTGCATTAGCCGCCCATGGTAAAACCTTGGCGGTCATGGGCTGTGGATTGGATCGGTGTTACCCACCACGTAATCGTTATTTACAGGATCAAATTGTTGAAGCGCAAGGCCTCTTGGTGTCCGAGTTTGTGCCGGGCACACCACCACTGCCCTATCATTTTCCGCGCCGGAATCATGTCATTAGCTGTTTAGCCATGGGTGTTTTAGTGGTTGAAGCTAGCCATAAAAGTGGCTCGATGATTACGGCTAAAGCGGCTTCAGCGTTGAGTCGTCAGGTTTGGGCCTTGCCCGGCTCAGTACACAGTGGGCAGTCAGAAGGTTGTCATCAATTAATTCGTGATGAATTGGCGAGATTAGTGAGAGGTGCACATGATGTTTTGAGCGATTGTTTGCCGACGTTGTCGACTTGGTATGGTTATAACGCATCGACTACAGAAGCCTCAAAAGCACTTACATTTGCAGAGCCTAACCATATAGGGCAGGAAATTTTAGCCGTGATGGGTTGGGAGCAAATGTCGCTGGATAACATCATTGCACGTATGCCTTCCCTGTCAGCTTCAAACATTATGACCGCATTGGGTGAGCTGGAAGTACAGGGCTGGGTCAATGCCACCTTGTGTGGATATCAGCGAGCAGCGAGTTGAATTAGGGTAAACTTCTGGCACATTGTTTTTATGCCACTAGAGGTTTGTTCATCGTTATGCCTTCGGTTGCATCATATTTTCACTTACAACAAGCCGCTACTTTCATGCATGAAGGTGGTGTGATTGCTTACCCAACTGAGTCTGTTTGGGGTTTAGGCTGTGACCCATGGCAGGCCGAGGCTGTTGCCAAACTTTGGCAAATTAAAGAGCGCGATCCGGGCAAAGGGCTGATTGTGATTGCGGCGGATTGGCAGCAAATCCAGCCTTGGGTGTGTGATTTGCCCGAATCTTCACAGGCATTGTTGCGGCAAAGTTGGCCGGGGCCGGTGACATGGTTGGTGCCGGTGTCTGAATCGGTGCCGACATGGTTGCGCGGCCGGCATGATAGTTTGGCGTTACGTGTCACCGCACATCCGTGCGCGCAGGCTTTGTGTCGTGCCTTTGGTGGCCCCATTGTATCGACCAGTGCAAATCGCGCTGGGCAACGACCCGCGATGACAGCGTTACAGGTTCGTTGTTGGTTAGGCTCACAATTAGATGCCATTGTGCCGGGGGACTTAGGCGGCTTAGCAAAGCCCACAGAAATTCGTGATCTGCGCACCCAGCGAGTTATTCGTCCGGGTTAACTTGGAGAAGACAAGATGAGCGCGATTTCGATCGACGCAGTAAAGCAGTATTTGATGTCCTTGCAAGACAGTATTTGTGCTGAGTTATTAGCACAAGATGGCGCCACTGCATTTCGTGAAGATACTTGGCAGCGCGCAGAAGGTGGCGGTGGCCGTAGCCGTGTGTTGGAAAACAGCCATGTTATTGAAAAAGGTGGCGTGAACTTTTCCCATGTTATGGGCGCGAACTTGCCCGCCTCTGCTACGGCACATCGTCCTGAGTTGGCTGGCCGCAGCTTTCAGGCCATGGGTGTGTCCTTAGTAATTCACCCACGTAATCCAATGGCACCAACATCACATGCCAATGTACGCTTTTTTGTCGCCGAGGCGGAAGGCCAAGAGCCAGTCTGGTGGTTTGGTGGTGGCTTTGATTTAACGCCCTATTACGGCTTTGATGAAGACTGCGTGCATTGGCATCAAACTGCCTTTGATGCCTGTGCACCATTTGGTGCAGACGTCTATCCGCGTTTGAAGAGATGGTGTGACGACTACTTTTTCATTAAGCATCGACAAGAGCCACGCGGTGTTGGCGGTTTGTTTTTTGATGATTGGAATCATGATGGTTTTGAGCAATCTTTTGCTTTTATGCGCGCCATTGGTGATGCCTACTGCAAGGCCTATATTCCCATTCTGGCCAAGCGCAAAGACCTGCCTTATGGCGAGCGCGAGCGCGAATTTCAGTTAATCCGTCGTGGCCGTTATGTTGAATTTAATTTGGTCTATGACCGCGGCACCTTATTTGGCTTGCAAACCGGTGGCCGCACCGAGTCGATTTTAATGTCACTGCCGACACAGGTCAGCTGGCGTTATGACTGGCAGCCAGCGCCGAATAGCGCAGAAAGCCGCTTGTTGTCTCACTTCTTAACAGCGCGTGATTGGTTGGGCGAGGTCGCAAAATGACCGGCCTATACGCAGTGATCGGCAACCCGATTGCACACAGCCGTTCCCCTGCTATTCATCATGCGTTTGCGAAACAGACCGAGCAAATACTAAGTTACGAGCGCCTGTTGGCACCATTAGATGATTTTGCCGGCACTTTAGAAAGTTTCAGAAAACAAGGCGGATATGGCGCCAATGTGACCGTGCCATTTAAAGAGCAAGCCTGGCAGCTGGCAAAAACACGCAGTGCGCGAGCCGAGTTGGCAGGTGCCGTAAATACTCTAGCTATCCAGCCCGATGGCAGCTGGTATGGCGACAACACGGATGGTGCGGGTTTGGTGCAAGACATTCAAAACGCGGGTTGGGAGCTGCGTGGTCGTCGAGTATTACTAATCGGCGCTGGCGGTGCGGCACGAGGTGTATTGCAACCGTTATTAGCAGCTGAAGTGGATTGTATTTGTATTGCCAATCGCACGGTCACCAAGGCGCAGGCATTACTGGCCTTGTTCCCCATGCAGCCTCGTTTGCAGGCATGCACCCTAGACAGCCTATCAGTGCCAGGTCAGCGCCCTCCTTTTGACATCATCATTAACGCGACTAGTGCAAGTTTAAGCGGTGAAGTACCTGTTATTGATGCCAGCTGCTGGCATGAGACGAGCGCCGTGTACGACATGATGTATGGCAAAAGCACGGCATTTTTGGATTGGGCTAAAGCGCAATCCATTACGCATTGTCGCGACGGGTTAGGCATGCTGGTTGAACAGGCAGCTGAATCATTTTATTTATGGCGAGGTGTGCGGCCAGAAACGCAACCTGTGTTGGCCTTATTAAGAAAAGAAATCAACCAAAGCTAAGGAGAAGTCAGTGTTTAAAAAATCAATCGTGTTGACGGCGGGCCTAATGGTGGTCATGCCTACTTGGGCTGACGCGGAGGCAGTAGTTTCTTCTGAGCCGGCACCAGCAGATAGCCGCTGGGAAGGTCGTACCGACTTAGGGTATTTCAATCAGTCTGGTAGTGACGGTGGCAAGGAAAGCTTGAGTTTTAAATCTCAACTTAACCGTACTTGGGGTGACTTCACTTGGGAAAATCGTGCCGAGGCCTTAAGCAGTAGCGATGATAGCGCCGACTCCGGCAGTGCTCGTTATTTGCTAACCAGCAAGCAACGTTTAGCGTTAAACGAAAAAGACTATGCCTATGTGCAAGAGCAGTTTGAAAAAGACAGCACCAGTGCATTCAGACATCAGTTTAACTTAACCGCCGGTTATGGCCGCAGCATCTTCAGTGATGAGATTAAAGAGCTGGTAGTTGAGGTTGGCGCTGGTGCGCGCTACAGCAACCCGAAAGAAGGCGATAAAGAAGTGAATGCTATTGCCACCACTGGTTTGAACTATCGTCATAAGTTGACTGATGCCGTCAGCTTTCATCAGCGCATTGGCGTGGAAGGTGGTGAAGATGCCATTGTCTTGCGTTCGTTAAGCGAAGTTCGTGTGCAGTTGAATGCACAATTGAACATGGGTGCTGGTTATGACATTAAGCGTGAGTTCAGCGATGAAAATAGTCGTTTAAATGTGATGACAGTGTCTTTAGGTTATAGCTATTAATTATGCAGGTGCCCATGAACGCGTTACTTAACCCTCCTCGTCTGCCCGTTTTTGCATCGCTTGCACCCGATATGGTGGAGCCTTCCATTGACCAGCTACTGATCGAGCACCGGCAGGCAGTGGAGCAATTGGCGGCACAGGACCAGCCAAGTTGGTCATCTTTTGCGCTGCCATTAGAGGCTTTAGACGATAAATTAAGTGCGGCATGGGCGCCGGTATCTCACCTGAACGCGGTGATGAATAGCGAAGCTTGGCGCCAAGCCTACAATGCCTGTATTCCAAAGCTGTCAGCGCTCTCTACCGAAATGGGTCAGCACGAAGGGCTGTTTTCGGCCTGGCAGCGTCTGCGTGATTCAGCTGAGTACGCTGGGTTGAATGTGGCTCAGCAGCAGTCCATCGAAAATGCACTGCGCGATTTTCGTTTAAGTGGCATTGGCTTGCCCACAGAGCAAAAGCAAGCGTTTGCGCAAGTGAGTGAGCGCTTATCAACACTGACATCACGTTTTGCCGACAATGTGTTGGATGCTACGCAAGCGTGGAGTGTCAGCCTAGATGATGCGAGTCGATTAGCGGGTTTGCCTGAGAGCGCCTTAGGTCTGCTGCAGGCCTTAGCGCAAGCCAAAGGCGAATCAGGTTATCGCATTACCTTAGACATGCCGGCGTATCTGGCCATCATGATGCATGGTGAAGACCGTGATTTGCGTGAGCAGATCTATACCGCCTATGCCACTCGTGCATCTGACCAAGGGCCTAAAACTGGTGACTTTGATAATGCACCCTTAATTACTGAAATTTTGGCGCTGCGTCAGCGCCAAGCTGAGCTTTTGGGTTTTGAGCATTATGCCGCGTTGTCCTTAGCGCCAAAAATGGCTGACAGTGTTGAGCAAGTCATTAACTTTTTGATGGATTTAGCGCAGCGAGCACGTCCCGGCGCAGAGCAAGATTTAAAAGCGCTGCGTGAATTCGCCCAAGCCGAGCTAGGTTTGGCCGACCTTAAGCCTTGGGATGTTGCTTTTGTGTCTGAGCGTTTAAAACAGCAGCGTTATGCCCTGTCACAAGAAGACTTAAAACCTTACTTCCCGGCACCTAAAGTGATTTCGGGATTATTTGCGATTGCCGAACGTTTATTTGGTGTGCAAATTCAATCAGCGCCTGAGCTGGAAATCTATCATGCCGATGTACAGGCTTATGCCGTGCTTGAGCAGGGTCAGCCAAGGGCCTATTTTTACTTAGATCTTTATGCCCGTGAACATAAACGTGGTGGTGCTTGGATGGCAGATGCCCGTGTGCGTCGCCGTATTGATGACGAGCAATTACAGCTCCCCATAGCCTTTTTGACCTGCAACTTTAATCCACCATTGGCGGGCAAACCTGCCCTGCTCACTCATGACGAAGTGACCACGCTGTTTCATGAGTTTGGCCATGGCCTGCATCATATGCTGACTGAAATTGAGGTGGCGGCGGTGTCTGGCATTAATGGTGTGGCTTGGGATGCCGTGGAATTACCCAGTCAGTTCATGGAAAACTGGTGTTGGACAGCCGAAGGTTTGGCATTGATTTCAAGCCACGTCGACAGCCATGAACCATTGCCTAGCAGTTTGTTGGATAAATTACTGGCGGCGCGTAACTTCCAGTCAGGCCTAATGACTTTACGACAAATAGAGTTTTCACTTTTTGACTTGGAAATTCACCGTCAACAAGGCGTGGACTTCAGCAAAGCCTTAGCCATTTTGGATGCGGTGCGCGAAGTCACCAGTGTGATGCCGCCACCGGCGTGGAACCGTTTTGCCTGCAGCTTTAGCCATATTTTTGCGGGTGGATATGCGGCTGGTTATTACAGTTATAAATGGGCCGAAGTGTTGTCCGCTGATGCATTTTCCGCCTTTGAGCAAGAAGGCATTTTTAACGCCAGCACCGGTCAGCGTTTCCGTCAGGCAATTTTGGCACGTGGTGGATCAAAACCTGCTGGTGAGTTGTTCCGCGACTTTATGGGCCGTGACCCGCAACCTGATGCACTGCTGCGTCACTCAGGCTTGGCAGCATGACTGTTCGGCGTCTATTTATCGCTGGTGCGACCTGCCCAGCCTGTCAGTTAGAAGACAAGCTGCAGCTGTGTCGGGACGGTGAGCGTGAATGGATTGAATGCGTGCGCTGCGGTTATCAAGACGTGCGCCCAACGGAAGTCACCATGAAAGAGCCGGATGCGCCTGACGACAGTGGTGTGGTGAAGTTTAAGCCTTAGCCTAATAGACGTCGGCGCAGCAGTAGTAATAACAAGGCCAGCATGGCACTTAGCACAACCAGTGGTGCAATAGGCAGCTGCTGGCTAACACCTATGGTGACACCACTGCCAACGGCTACCATGCCAATTAAGCTGGCGCGAATGGCCATGTCGGATGGGCTGCGTGAAATGTAACGTGCGGCAGCAGCAGGCACTACTAATAGCGCGCTAATCAATAAAACCCCCATGATTTTGGCGCCAGCAGCAACCACCCCGGCAAGCAATAGCAATAATAACGTGCGTAATGTGCGTGTGGGCCATCCGTCTACACGCGCAGTGTCTTCGTTGATGGCCATGGCGATCATGCCAGGCCAAGTCCGCCATAACAACAGCATGATCAGCCCCAAGCCAATAGTCATGGCGATTAACTGTTCAACACTGACACTTAATAAGTTGCCAAATAAGTAGTCTTCCAGGGCATGGCCATGGCCATCATCATTATGTGCAGCGGTTAACACGAGTGCCATGCTTAAGCCGCCATACGCGGTAATGGCCAGCCATGTGTCAGCGCCGTGTTCGGGCTGATCAAGTAACTTACTTAATAAAAGCGCCACGACTAAACAGACCGCCATGACTAGGCCGCCCATAGGTAAATCCGTCATGAGTGCCAGTGCTACACCCAATAAGGACGCATGGGCAAGACTGTCACCAAAATAGGCCATGCGGCGCCAAAGCAAGAGTGAGCCCAGGGGGCCAGCAGCAGCGGCAATTAATAATCCGCCAAGCAATGGCCATATCCAATCAGCCATGTTTACAGTCCTCGTCGCAATGGGCAGGGTCACCATGCAGGGTGTGATGATGGTCGTGATGGTGAGTGTAAATGGCCAAGTCAGCAGCCGCTGTTGGGCCGAATAGACGTAGGTATTCGGGATGCTGACTGACTAATTCAGGGTGTCCTGAACAACAGACGTGTTGATTCAGGCAAAGCACCAAGTCGGTGGCGGCCATGACCACATGCAGGTCATGTGACACCATTAATACGGCACAACCGTGTCGGTCGCGCAGCATTTTGATGATGCCGTAAAGCTCGGCTTGCCCACTCACATCTACACCCTGAACCGGCTCATCTAGCACTAAAATATCGGGTTGTTTAAGCAAGGCACGAGCCAACAATACCCGTTGCATTTCACCACCAGAAAGCTGCTGCACAGGCTGTACTAGCAGATGCTCAATGCCAACCTCAGCCAGTGCATTTAGCATGGCCCTACGATTAAATTGATGTTGCCGCCCTAACCCAAGAAGCCAAGCTGGAGACTTCGATTTAGGCGTCGCTAGTTGCATGAAGTCCGCGACAGTAAGTGGCAAGTAAGGGTTGATATTGATTTGTTGTGGCATATACCCAATACGTACTGAAGGCGCTCGCCAAACATTGCCATCTGATGGCGGAAGCAGGCCTAAAGCTAGCTTTAGTAAACAAGATTTACCTGCACCATTGGGCCCAATGACGGTAAGAATCTCACCGCGATGTAAACGGAGATCAATACGATTTAACACCAGCCGATTACCAGCCGACCAGCTGACTTTATCCAGCTTGAGTAATGGTTCAGTGTTGGTCATGGCAATGCTGACAGGTTCCACTCAGCTCCAATGTGCCAGAAGCAACCACAAAATTGGCGGCGTCCACAGCATTTTTAATGGCTTTTTCAAGCGTCGGGCTATCAATAATTTCTTCAGCGTTGCCGCAGAGTTGGCATATTAAAAAATAACCGCTATGTGAGTGTTCCGGTGCGGTACAGCCAGTGAATGCATTAAGTGATGCAATTCGATGGATTAAGTGCTGTGCCAATAAGAAGTCTAATGCTCTGTATACAGTCGGCGGTGCTGGTTTGTGACCTTCTTGTGAAAGTTGGTCCAGCAAATCATAAGCACCAAGCGGTTTGTGACTGGCCCAAATAAGTTCTAAGACACGACGACGAGTAGGCGTAAGCCGAACTCCTGCATCAGTACAGGTTTTTTCTGCTTTGGCGAGTGCGGTTCGAATGCAATGACCGTGGTCGTGGCCTACACTTAGCTTCATGGATGATTCCAATATCGTCTTATGTGACAGTATAACATGCTCTTGTGCAGACTTTTGTGGATGTGAAAATGACAACGCCTTCTCCCTTGGTGCTCGTTGATGGCTCCTCGTACCTATATCGTGCTTATCATGCACTGCCGCCGTTAACTACGGCCACTGGGCAGCCAACAGGTGCAATCAAAGGCGTAGCGAATATGTTGCGCAGCTTGCTGCGTCAGGTAAAACCAAGTCATGTTGCGGTGGTATTTGATGCGCCAGGCAAAACCTTTCGTGATGATATTTATCCTGAATACAAAGCCCATCGTCCGCCCATGCCGGATGATATGCGGGCGCAAATTAAGCCCCTACACGAATTGGTTCGTGCGTTGGGCATGCCATTGTTATGTGTACCAGATGTCGAGGCAGATGATGTGATTGGTACGCTAACTCGAACTGCTGCCAAGCAAGGTCAGTCAGTATTGGTGTCGACAGGCGATAAAGATTTAGCACAGTTGGTCGATGACCATGTCACGCTGGTGAACACCATGACCAGTGTGGTACTTGATGAAGCCGGTGTTTTAAATAAGTTTGGCGTTAGACCCGATCAGTTTATTGACTACTTAATGTTGGTGGGTGACAGCTCAGACGGAATTCCCGGTGTGCCAAGTGTTGGCCCCAAAACAGCCGCCAAATGGTTGTCAGAGTTTGACAGCCTAGAACAAATCATTCTTCAGGCTGACAACATTAAAGGCAAAGTAGGCGAGAAATTCCGCGCACATATTCCTCATTTTGAAATGACTCGCCAGTTAGTGACGATTAAGTGTGATGTTGAACTTGATGTCGGTCTTGAAGCGTTGTTATTGCAGCCGGCAGATGAAGAAGCGTTAAGGCGCTTGTATAGCGAACTTGAGTTTCGTAGCTGGCTTAATGAGCTAGATACAGCTGCTGTAAACAACCCATCCGCCAATCATGCTACTGGATGGACAGCAGTACAAACCACCACAGCAGTTGTGGCAACACCCAGCGTTGATACGAACCTAGCCAATCTGGCCACGCAAACTGAGCTGGTTTTGGACCAAGCTTCATTAGCACAGCTGTTGTCGGTTTTAACTAACGCACCGCAGTTTGCCATGGACACAGAAACCAATAGTTTGGACTACCACACGGCGCGCTTGGTTGGCCTGTCGTTTGCGACCCAGCCCGGCCATGCTTGGTACGTTCCGGTAGCGCATGATTATGACGGTGCGCCCACACAGTTAAGTGTCGATATGGTTTTGCAGGCCTTAAAACCACTGCTTGAAGACGTTAATAGACCCAAAATTTTGCAGCATGCCAAATACGATATGCATGTATTAGCCAATCATGGTGTGTTGCTAGCAGGTGTAAGTTTTGACACGATGTTGGCGTCATATGTACTCGATGCCACGGCCACCCGCCATAATTTGGGTGACTTGATTAGTCACTACTTAGGGCGTGAATCCATTAGCTTTGAGTCCATTGCGGGCAAAGGCGTCAAGCAAGTAACGTTTAATAAAGTGGCGCTGGAACAAGCCGCCCCTTATGCCGCTGAAGATGCGGATATGACCCTGCGTTTGGCGCAGATCTTTAGCAAACAACTGGCGCAAATTCCTGAGCTGCAGCACTTATTAACTGACCTTGAGTTGCCCGTTCAGCGTGTGCTGCAGGCCATGGAGCGCCATGGCACCTTGATTGATCCGGCCAAGTTAAGAATGCAGTCACTGGCCTTGTCGTCACGTTTGTTATGGTTAGAAAAGCAGGCCTATGAGTTGGCGGGTGAAGAGTTCAATCTAAATTCACCGAAACAACTAGGGCAAATTCTATTTGATAAATTAGGCATTCCCGCACCTAAGAAAACTGCCAGTGGCCAGTACTCCACGGCAGAAAATGTGTTGGAACAACTAGAGCATCCACTGCCTAAGCTTTTATTAGAGCACCGCAGCCTGGCCAAGCTGAAATCAACCTATACCGACAAGCTGCCGGAAATGATTCATCCCGACACGGGGCGTGTGCATACCTCCTATCATCAGGCGGTTGCTGCCACTGGTCGGTTATCTTCATCTGATCCTAACCTGCAAAACATCCCGATTCGTAGTGAAGAAGGTCGACGTATTCGTCAGGCCTTTATTGCGCCCGAAGGTCAGGTGCTGATGGCGGCTGACTATTCACAAATTGAGCTGCGCATCATGGCGCATTTGTCTCATGACGAAGGTTTGCTGAAGGCCTTCCGTGCTGGCGAGGATGTCCACAAAGCCACGGCGGCTGAGGTATTAGGTATTCCATTGGCTGAGGTCAGTAGTGAGCAACGACGCGCTGCCAAAGCGGTTAACTTTGGTTTGATTTATGGCATGTCGGCATTTGGCCTAGCCAAACAATTAGGCATTTCTCGAGGGGAAGCTCAGGAATATATAGCGCGTTATTTTTCACGTTATCCCGGCGTGCAGTCTTATATGGAGCGCACGCGTCAACAGGCCCATGAGCAGGGTTATGTCGAAACCTTGTTTGGCAGGCGTTTAATGTTGCGCGATATTCGTGCCGCTAAGCCAATGCTGCGTCAGGCGGCTGAACGCGCGGCCATTAATGCGCCGATGCAAGGCACCGCGGCTGATATCATCAAGCGCGCCATGATTCGTGTGCAAAAAGCATTAGCCGAGCAAAAACTGAAAGCAGTGATGGTGATGCAAGTGCACGATGAGTTAGTGCTGGAAGTGCCTGAGGCAGAAGTGGATATCGTCACAACCTTGTTAAAGCGTGAAATGGCCGCAGCAGCTGAACTGTCCGTGCCACTAGTGGTTGATGTTGGTGTTGGCCACAACTGGGATGAGGCGCATTAAGCGTCCTCATTAACCTCAGGTTTAGCGCTTTCTTCATAGTTCATATCTAACCAAGTGGCTAGTTGCATAGCGGCATCTTCTAGGCCCGTGCGATTAACCGCGGAAAACAGTTGAATGCTGGCGTCGATACCAAGTTTTTTGAGATCGCGACGAACATTTTGCAGGCTTGACATGGCAGGTCCGCGAGAGAGTTTGTCAGCTTTGGTCAACAGAATATGAATAGGCAGCGTTCTTTCTTGCGCCCAACTCAACATATTGCGGTCGTATGGCATCAGTGGATGACGGATGTCCATCAACATAATAAGGCCTCGTAAACAATGACGTTCGCGTAGGTAGTGACTTAGGTGGCGTTGCCAGGCTAGTTTCATTGCTTCAGGTACTTTGGCATAACCATAGCCGGGCAAATCGACAAGACGACGGTCGGCATCGAGCTGAAAAAAGTTGATGAGCTGTGTGCGTCCCGGGGTTTTGGAGGCACGTGCAAGTTGCTTCTGGCGCGTCAGACAATTGATGGCGCTGGATTTGCCGGCGTTAGAGCGTCCAGCAAAAGCGACCTCAAAACCCATGTCGGGCGGGCATAGCGCTAACGTGGGCGAGCTCGTTTGAAAGGAAATTTGTGCAAGCCTAGCTAGAATTCGTTCAGCGTCCGTCATGGTATACCTAGTTATAAAGACAGATAAATTGTAGGGCTACACCGTATCAGTTCACTGCGTTATACTGCGCGCAGTCGAGTACGCTGTAAGCCGGTGTGGATTGTTAACTTAATCATGTGGAGTGTCTCATGAAACGCTACATAATGGCTTCCTTGCTGGTAATGGGATTGGCAGTAAATGCACAGGCCAACCCAATTGAGCAGCGTTACAAGCAGTCCTGCGGGGCTTGTCACACAGCTGGTGCACTAGGCGCACCTAAGACTGGTGATAAAGCAGCGTGGGCACCAATTATGAAAAAAGGCGAGGCGGTATTGCTGTCTCACGTTAAACAAGGATACAAGATGATGCCCGCTAAGGGTCTGTGTAATGATTGCACCGACGCTGAGTTTAAGGCACTCATCAAGTACATGTCTAAGTAAGTACAACGGAATCATTTTCCATGAAAAAATCGCTTGCCGCTGTCGTATTTGTAATCTCCGGATCATTTGCTGCGTTACCTGCTTTTGCTGCTATGCCTAAAGGCGATCCTGCCGCTGGCCAAGCATTGGCAGGCGCTTGTGCGGCTTGCCATGGTGCTGACGGAAATAGCCCTTCACCTGCTTTCCCTAAGATTGCTGGTCAGAATGCAAAATATAGTTATCAGCAACTGCAGGCTTTTAAGTCTGGCAAACGTAATAATGCGCTGATGGCAGGTATTGCTGCTGGTCTTAGTGACCAAGATATGGCCAATCTTTCTACGTATTTTGCTCAGCAAAAACAAACCGGTGGTGTGGCTAATCCAGAGTTAGCAGCAGCTGGCGAGCGTTTATATCGTGGTGGTGATAGCAGTAAAGGCTTAAGTGCTTGCGCAGGTTGTCATGGCCCAGCGGGTAAAGGTAACTCATTTGCCGGTTATCCTCGCTTAGGTGGTCAATATGCCGACTATGTTCGTACCCAACTGCGTGCATACCGTGCCGCAGGCCGTGAAGATATGACAGATGATAAGCGTGTGACGGGTGGTGTAGGTACTGAGCCAGGCCCAATGCAAATGATTGCTGCAAAACTATCTGACAATGATATTGAAGCGTTATCGTCTTATATCCAAGGTTTGCGTTAATCGTAAGCTGTAATGAAAAGCCCGCTTAGGCGGGCTTTTTCTTGCCTGTGCAGTCATCCGGCACGAGCATTTGACGTTATATTTCAACGTGAGTTTTTCGCCTAAGGACTTAAAAGAATGAAAACGAAACTAATTGCACTAATAATGTTGCTGTTGCCGACTTGGGCGCTGGCTTTTACGCCAGTGGAAGGTCGCGATTATCGCGTTATTGGTAATCCAGCTGCAGTGACTGATAAAAGCAAAGTCGAAGTGCGTGAGTTTTTTTGGTATGGCTGCCCGCACTGCTATCACTTAGAGCCCCACGTGAAGGACTGGTTAAAAACATCACCTGAAAATGTGAGCTTTGTGCGAACACCGGCAGCGCTGAATCAAGTTTGGGAAGCGAGTGCACGTGGCTATTACGCCGCTGAACTGTCTGGTGTCCTAGATAAGTCTCATGATGCGCTGTTTGATGCGGTGCAAGTGCGTAAACAGCGACTGTTTGATCAAAACAGCTTGGCCAAGTTCTACAGTCAGTTTGGTGTAAAACAGGACTCATTCAACAGCCTGTACAACTCATTTGCGGTAAATGCCAAAGTGGCACAGTCACGTAGCCTGGCCATGCGTTATCAATTAACTGGCGTGCCTGCGATGGTCGTTAATGGCAAGTATGTCGTATCTGGTAGTGATGCTCGCACCATGCAAATTGTGCAAGCATTGGTTGAAAGAGAGAAGAAAGCGCTACGCTAAAATAGCGCCTTTCTCTGGGCGCCAAGCAATGGCGCCCAGCATGATTAGCCGTAATTGTTTGGTAGTACGGTTAATAAGCTCCTCGCGCGGCTCTTGTTGTTCCAGTGCGAGCAAATCCAAAGCTAAGTGAATGACGGTGTTTACCACCAAATCAGCCAGCATATACAAGTCATCATCTGGATGGCTTTGAAATGCCGGCCAACTCTTGAGGTCTTCACTGAGTTCAAGCACAAATTGGCGAATCTCGGTGTGAATGACGTTGCGCACGGAAGGTGGTCCGCCTGCCCGTTCACGTGCCAGAAACTCCATATACAGTGGTTTATTGTCAATAAACGCCACCATGGTTTGCACTGATTCGGATATCGCGCCTGTTACTGCGCCAGCCCGCACACTGCGCATGAGTTTGCGTAAGGTTTGACAGGCTTCAAGTGCAATCTCTAAGCCCAGTGCATCTAAGTCGGGGAAGTGACGATAAAAGCCGGTTGGCACTAATCCGGCTACGCGAGAAACTTCACGCAGGCTAAGACCTGAAAATCCGGCGCCGTTATGCATAAGTGATAACGCCGCATCAATAAGTGCTTGTCGTGTTTGCAGTTTCTTTTCTTCACGTAATGCCATGCCATTATCCGCTAGTTAAATCACAAGTCCTGCCATGCAATGAATGTTAACGTGTGTGCACTGTCTTGTCTTGCTGCGGATTTCGTAGTGAAATGAAAACACTAATTTTAGGAAGATGATTATGGCTTTTTTAACTCGTGTGGAAGCACTAAAAGACTTGCTGCAAGAGACCATTGATAAAGGCGCACATTCGGTTGAGCAAATTCATAAAGCGATTGCGGCCATGCCGTTGTCGGCGCTGAAAGAGCGTGGCTTATTGTCTGATGAAGTTGCTGAAAAGCATGATGACTCTGTTGGTGCTGTGTATGACGCTATTCGCCGTGTCAATAAAGAGATTGGTGATCTGGCCTCTGGTCTTATTGAGTCGATTGAGGACCATCAGACAGCACAAAAAAATATGGGTGAAAAAAAGTCTGACTAAGCCTGGGCAGCCTTGGGCTGTTACAATTAAACCACGTCAATCGAATTGGTGAGCAATAGTGTCCCGCAAACCCCACGTTCTAATTATTTTGGACGGTTTTGGTCATAGCGAAACCTCTGACTCCAATGCCATTAAAGCCGCGCATATGCCGAACTGGCATTCATTACTGGCCAATAACCCTAATGGCTTAGTTTCTGGATCAGGCGAAGATGTTGGTCTGCCAGATGGGCAAATGGGCAACTCAGAAGTTGGCCATATGAACTTAGGCGCGGGTCGTGTGGTGTATCAGGACTTTACTCGCATCAGCAAAGCGATTCGTGACGGCGAATTTTTCCAGCATCCGGTATTAACGCAAGCAGTTGATGGCGCTGTTAGTGCTGGCAAGGCCGTGCATATTTTAGGCTTGTTATCACCAGGTGGTGTGCATTCACACGAAGACCATATTCGTGCCATGGTGGACTTGACCGTGCAACGGGGAGCAAAAGCTGTTTATGTGCATGCGTTTTTGGATGGCCGAGACACACCACCAAAGTCAGCACAAAGCAGCTTGCAGGCGCTAGAAGCCCATTTCAAAACCTTAGGTTGTGGTCGTGTGGCCAGTATTATTGGTCGTTACTACGCCATGGATCGTGACAATCGCTGGGAGCGCGTCGAAGCGGCCTACCGTATGTTGGTTGATGGTGTGGCAGTGCGTACCTGTATCAGTGCGGAACAGGCATTATTGGAATCGTATGCCGAAAATGTCACTGATGAATTTGTTAAAGCATCATTAATCGTGCCTGTAGGAGAAGCGCCTGCATTAATTGGCGCAGGTGATGCTGTTGTTTTTATGAACTTCCGTGCTGACCGAGCTCGTGAAATTACGCGGGCATTTGTTGATGAAACCTTGAGTGGTTTTGATCGTGGTCCGGCACTGCCTTTATCTACTTTTGTCATGCTGACGGAGTACTCTGCCACCATCAATGCGTCAGTGGCCTATCGTCCTGACTCGCTAACAAACTCCTTGGGTGAGTATTTGTCGGGCTTAGGCAAAACACAGTTGCGTATTGCTGAGACGGAAAAATATGCCCACGTCACCTTCTTTTTTAGCGGTGGCCGCGAAGAGCCTTATGACGGTGAGGAGCGTATTTTAGTGCCCTCACCTAATGTCGCGACTTATGACATGCAGCCTGAAATGAGCGCTAAAGAAGTGACGGATAAACTGGTTGCGGCCATTGAGTCGGGCCGTTTTGATGCATTGATTTGCAACTATGCCAATGGCGACATGGTAGGTCACACCGGCGTTTTTGATGCAGCAGTAAAAGCTTGTGAAACACTCGATGAGTGCATCGGCCGATTAGCGGCAGCAGTAAAAGCCAATGGTGGCGAAATGCTTATCACGGCAGACCACGGCAATGTTGAGCAAATGCAGGATCACGAAACAGGACAGGCGCATACAGCGCATACCTGTGAATTGGTGCCCTTTGTCTACCTAGGACAGCGTCAGAGCGTTCGTATTGCTGAACACGGCGTACTTTCTGATGTAGCGCCAACTTTATTAGATTTAATGGGGTTGCCCCAACCGGCCGAAATGACAGGTAAGAGCCTGTTAGTTCCAGCCTGAACATAGGAATTTTGCATGCGGTATGTGTTAGCGGTTGTGTTGTGCTTTTGCGTGATGTCTACAGCGCCGATGTTGGCGTGGGCCAATAGTAGTAATCAATTGCGTCAGCAAGCGCAGTCGACGAAATCCGACTTAGATTCTTTGGGCCGCGAGTTGCGCAGCGCACAACAAAAACTAACATTAAGTCAGCGCGAGCGCACAAAGCAACAAAGAACGTTGAACGAAGCTGAGCGACAAATCCAACAAATTAATCGCTCATTGGCTGCTACACGTGAAGACATGCGAAAAAGTCGTGAGCGCATAGCACAATTAAAATCAGAGCAAACGAAACTGCGTTCAGCACGTGAAGAGCAATTAAAGCAGTTAAAGGCTGATATTAAGCAGTCTTATCGTGCGGGTAAGAATGACTACTTTAAGCTGCTACTAAATCAAGAAAATCCTGCATTGCTTTCGCGCCAACTTCGTTATTACAGCTACATCCATAAAGCCCGTAGTGAGCGTATTACCGAGCTAGACTCAAGCTTGGCTGTGCTGGCTGCATTGGAGCAGGAAGAAGCGGTCCAAACAAAAACATTAGAAGAGTTAACACAGCGTTTAGCGGGTGAAGAAGATCAGCTTAAAGAGGCCCAGGCTAAGCGTGCGAAGGCTTTAGCTGTACTGAATAGTGAAATTCGCACACAAGATAAAACAGTACGTGAACTTCGTCGCAACCAGGCAAACTTGCAGTCATTAATGCAGCGTTTGGAGCGTCAGGCTCGTGAGCAAGAGCGCCTTGAGCGTGAGCGAGTACGTCGTGAAGCAGAGCGTCGTGCCAAAGAGGCTGCCGCTGCAGGTCGTGAGGCACCAAAGCCGCCGCCTGAGAAGCCAGCAGAACCAAGTTGGGGTCAGGCGCCAGATTATTCTGTGGCCTACCGTGGCGCCTGCCCACTACCTGTATCAGGCAATATTCGCGCGCAGTTTGGTGCTGATCGCGGTGGTGGCCTGCGCTGGAATGGCTTAGTGATTGATGCCCGTCCCGGCACACAGGTCAAAGCCGTTAAGGCCGGTAAAGTGATGTATGCCGACTATCTGCGTGGTTATGGCAACTTAGTCATCATCGATCATGGCAATGGTTTTATGTCGTTGTACGGCTACAACCGAAGCATTCAAGTCAAAGTGAATGATCAGGTTTCCGCTGGTGGTAATATCGCATTGGTCGGTGATGCCAGTGGTGAGGCGGGGCTGTATTTTGAAACCCGTGTGCGTGGTCGTCCAAGTCAGCCTGGCAACTGGTGTAACTACTAAACGTTACACCAGGCGCATGGTGATACCCCGATCGGCCAAGTATTGCTTGGCTTCGGGGATGGTGTGCTGGCCAAAGTGAAAAATGCTGGCGGCTAACACAGCATCTGCGCCGCCTTCGATAATGCCGTCAGCCAAGTGCTGCAAGTTACCTACCCCGCCAGAAGCAATCACTGGCACATTCACCGCATCGGTAATGGCTCTTACCAAGGCCAAGTCATAACCGGCTTTGGTGCCGTCAGCATCCATACTGGTCAGCAAGATTTCACCCGCACCATATTCGGCCATGCGCACGGCCCAAGCTACCGCATCAATACCCGTACGATTGCGCCCTCCGTGGGTGAAAATCTCCCACCGTCCGGCTTCGTTTGCACTCGACACACGCTTGGCATCAATGGCGGCGACGATACATTGGGAGCCAAAGCGCGATGAGGCCTCGGCGACAAATTCAGGGCGTTTTACCGCCGCAGAATTAATACTGACCTTATCGGCACCAGCATTTAGCAAACGACGAATGTCGGCGACTTCACGAATACCACCACCAACGGTTAACGGTACAAATACTTGTGAGGCCATGCGTTCTACCGTGCGCACCATAGTGTCACGACCTTCCACGCTGGCGGTGATGTCAAGAAAGGTGATTTCGTCAGCACCCTGCTCGTCATAACGTCTAGCGACTTCAACTGGATCGCCAGCATCACGAATGTCTAAAAACTTAACACCTTTAACAACACGACCCTGATCGACATCAAGGCAGGGAATAATGCGTTTGGCCAGACTCATGTAAGCAACACCGTGATTGAGCAATCGCTAATTTTAGCATGGCTGCTGCTTTACCGTGCCAGTGCTGTGTCAGCGTATAATGCGCACACTTATTTTTCTGCGTTGAGTAAAGTAGTGGCCAAAGCGTCTTTGTATGATGTGATTATTATCGGTGGCGGCGCTTCCGGCCTGATGTGTGCCTTAACCGCAGGCCAGCGTGGGCGTAAGGTGCTGGTGCTCGATAGCAGCAACAAAATTGGTAAAAAGATTTTGATGTCGGGCGGTGGTCGCTGCAACTTCACCAACCTGTCGGTAGAGCCGGAAAATTTTCTATCGGCCAACCCCCATTTTTGTATCTCTGCACTGAGTCGTTATACCCAGTGGGATTTTATTGCCTTGGTGGAAAAGCATCGCATCCCCTACCACGAACGTCTTCATGGCCAGTTGTTTTGTAATGACTCAGCAAAGGCGATTTTGGCCATGTTGGTGGAAGAGTGTGAACAAGTTGGGGTGCAGATTCGTACACACAGTCCGGCACAGTCAGTCAGTGCAAACGAGTCAGGTTTTGTGGTGGTGACTGAAAAAGAGCGACTGCAATGTGCCTCATTAGTGGTTGCTACGGGGGGGTTATCCATTCCTACGCTGGGTGCCAGTGGTTATGGTTATGACTTAGCCAAGCAATTTGGCCACTCAGTGTTGTCGACCCGCGCAGGTCTGGTGCCATTTACCTTCAGTGACCATATCAAGCCGGTAACGGAGAGGCTTTCAGGTCTGGCGGTGGCATCACAAGTGTGTGCTGGTGATGCCACATTTAGTGAAAACCTATTGTTTACACACCGGGGTTTAAGTGGCCCAGCCGTGCTACAGGCATCCAATTATTGGCAGCTGGGTGACAGCGTCACCATCGACTTATTGCCGGAACATGAGTTGCCAACGTTGTTGCGTGACTTAAAACGCCAGCATCCGCGCTCATTATTACGCACGGTGTTAGCAGATTATTTGGCGAAAGCCTTAGTGTTAGAGCTACAAGCCTTGTTATGGCCACAGCTTAGCGAAAAACCCCTAGCAGATATTCCGGACAACCAGCTTGATGCCTTAGCAGCAAATATTCATGCCTGGACTCTCAAGCCTTCAGGTACAGAGGGGTATCGCACTGCAGAGGTCACACTAGGTGGTGTTGATACCAATGAGCTGTCATCGCGCACAATGGAGAGCCGCCTGCAGCCGGGACTATTTTTTATTGGTGAAGTGGTGGATGTAACGGGCTGGTTGGGCGGGTACAACTTTCAATGGGCGTGGTCGTCAGGTTATGCCGCTGGTTTAGCGGCATAGGCACAATAGCCGGGTCTTGGCCCGATATGTGGGTGTTCGCGGCAGGTGTCAGGACGTTGTGCATATACCGTACAGCGGCGTGTTTGAGCATGTAAGTAAATACAGTCGTTGTTGCTGCGTCGACTTAAGGTAAAGCGCTCTGTTTTATGATTAAAGTGGTTTATGACTTTTTCTTTTTGAAGTCGTTTAGCAATATTTTTTAGTGGTTCTTCGCGCTCGAACTCATCAGCTAACCCTAAGCGAATTAAGTCCGATAACTGCACCTCTACTGGCATTGTGCAGCAACTGCCAATGCAATCACTGCATAATCCTTGACGATACTTTACCCAAGTTTCTAAGCGTTCCACGTCAGCAGCATAGGTGGTGATGCGCTTCATACTTTTTAGACGTCAGCTAAGGCCTGCGCCTGGCCTAAATCCAATGTGCCTTCATAAATAGCACGACCGGTAATAGCACCCACAATACCGTCATGCTTGGCGGCAATTAAACGATGGATGTCATCGAGATTGGTGACACCGCCCGAGGCAATAATCGGCAGGCCAGAATCGCGCGCTAATTTTGCCGTGGCTTCGACATTGACACCTTGCATCATGCCATCACGGGCGATGTCGGTATAAACAATGGCGCTAATGCCATCGGCCTTAAATTGTTTGGCCAAGTCGACCGCTTGAATGGACGATACTTCGGCCCAGCCATCGGTTGCTACCCAGCCGTCTTTGGCATCAATGCCGACAATGACTTTGCCCGGAAATGCCTTGCAGGCTTCACGCACAAAGCTTGGTTCTTTGACGGCTTTAGTGCCCAAGATGACCCATGAGACGCCTGACTTCACATAGGCCTCAATGGTCTCGAGTGAACGAATGCCGCCACCAATTTGGATGGGCAGATCTGGCCAGCGCGAAGCGATAGCACGGACAATTTCGCCATTGATGGGTGTGCCGGCAAACGCACCATTAAGGTCGACCAAATGCAGACGTCTAGCACCTTGTTCTACCCATTGTGCGGCAACCCCAATCGGGTCGTCAGAAAATACCGTGTCGTCTTCCATGCGGCCTTGTTTCAGGCGAACGCAGGCGCCATCTTTTAGGTCGATAGCAGGAATAATCAGCATGAGTCACTCCGTGGGGCATAAAACTGCCCGCGCATTAATTAGGGTTGCCAGTGCAGGAAGTTTTGCAGTAACTGCAGGCCATCTTTGGCGCTTTTTTCTGGGTGAAACTGGACGGCAAAGACATTGTCTTTTGCCAGTGCGCAGGAAAAGCGTAGGCCGTAGTCGGTTTCTCCGGCACTTAATGCAGGGTCATCCAGCACACAGTAGTAGCTGTGCACAAAATAAAAGCGTGCTTGATCGTTGATGCCTTGCCACAGGGGGTGAGACTGCTGCTGGGCAACGGTATTCCAGCCCATATGCGGCACTTTCAGGTGCTGTTGGCGGACTTGTTCCAAGTCATTAAAAAATTTGACTTGGCCGGCATACAGATCTAAACCGTCGACACCACCGTTTTCATCGGAGTGGCTCAGTAAGGCCTGCATGCCAACACAAATGCCTAGCAGTGGCTTGTCATTAATTAGCTCGCGTACGACATCATCAATGCCGTGATGATGCATTTCGGCCATGCAATCACGCATGGCACCTTGGCCTGGCAGCACCAGCCGATCAGCCGCGCGAATTTCGCTGACTTTATCGGTGACAATCACTTTGCTGGCGCCCACTTTCTCTAAGGCCTTGGCCACCGAGTGCAGGTTGCCCATGCCGTAATCTAGAACCGCAACACGTGTCATGGCGTTATAAGCTGCCCTTAGTAGATGGCATTTGACCCTGCATACGTGGGTCAACCTCAACAGCCATGCGCAAGGCACGACCGAAGGCCTTAAATAAGGTCTCGGCTTGGTGGTGCGAATTACGACCGCGCAAATTATCTAAGTGCAGCGTGACATTGGCGTGATTGACAAAGCCTTGGAAAAATTCGAAGAACAAGTCCACGTCAAACTGACCAATATGGCTGCGAGTGAATTCGCAGTGCATTTCCAGCCCGGGTCGGCCAGACAGGTCAATCACAACACGTGACAAGGCTTCGTCGAGTGGCACATAAGCATAGCCATAACGACGTACACCGGTTTTGTCGCCAATGGCTTTAGCAAAGGCTTGGCCTAAAGTAATGCCACAGTCTTCAGCACTGTGGTGGTCATCAATGTGGTGATCACCTTTATTGATTAAGGTGATATCGATCAGACCGTGACGCACAACTTGATCCAACATGTGGTCAAGAAACGGCATGCCGGTTTGCAAGTCGCCATGCCCGCTGCCATCTAAATTGATGACGGCGCGAATCTGTGTTTCGCGTGTATTGCGTATAACTTCCGCTTGGCGCGTGCTCATGCTCGCCTCTTTCGCTATTCGTGATCTCGCGATTATAGCTGTCACTAGGCTACACTGCATGCATTGAATTCGGTGTAGAGCGCAAAATGCCATTAATAAGCAAAATACAGACGCTGCCTTTGCCTGATGACTTGGCAGCACGATTAAGTCATTTACAGCCTTCGTTTTCGCCCAAGCCGCCTGCACCTGTGGCAGACCTCTATATTGGCTGGTTCAACGATAAGCCGATTTGTGCGTTATGGGCTATTGGAGAACATGATCAGCGCTCACTCACACAGATGGCCGTGCATCAGGCCAATCGTGGCCGTGGTGTGTTGGCGCAGTTTGTGCAAAATGTTCAGTCATTGGAGCGCTCGGCCGGACGTCGCGTATTGAGTGCAGACAACTATCAAGCAATCGACCAAGCGGAAGTAAGCTCATGAAAAAAATCGTACTTTGGGTTGGGGGAATTTTTGCAGCCTTGCTGCTGTCAGTGTCGGCCTTGGCCGCCTATGTTGTTTTTGTTCTTGACCCTAATGATTACAAAGATGAATTAACGGCAGCAGTCAAAGACAAGACGGATATGGATCTGGTGTTGACCGGCAATTTGGCTTGGCAGCTTTACCCCAGCGTCGGTATCCGTTTAGGCGAAACAACGTTTTCTGATCCGGCTCAGGCCGAGCCGCTGTTAGCGGTTGATTCAGCAGCTGTTTCAGTTGAGTTGATGCCGCTGCTGGCGGGTCAGGTCAATATCGATGAAGTTTTGCTGGATGGCGCCCGTATTCGTTTTGTACAGCTAGCGGATGGCAAAACTAACTGGGATCGTTTACTAGAAAAGCTAAAGAGTGAAGACAGCGAAGAGGACAGTGGTCCCGTTAAGTTAGCGGTTGAAGTGATCGATATTAAAAATACACAGCTGATCTTGATTGATGATGTCGCTAAAGTAACGCGTGAGTTAAGCAATGTCCGTCTGCGCGCTAGCAATATTGATTTAGAAAAAGCGTTTCCATTGAGTCTTGGTTTTGACTTCGAACAAACCGATGCCAACAAAGATACCATCATTGCCGGTATTAGCTTAGACACCATCGCCAAAGTCAATTTAGATGCACAGCAGCATCAGCTAAACGATGTGAAATTGACGGTAGATCTATCGGGCTCAGGTGTGCCTGCACCGACCACAGTGTCAGCAACCGTGACACAAATTGATGCCGATATAAGCAACAATGTCTATCAAGTCGCAGACTTAGTGGCATTGGTTACGTATGCCGATCCGAATTTGGTCAAACCTGCAGAAATTAAGCTGCAAACTGCGTTAACAGCAGACCTTGGCAAAGAGCTGGTGAATGTAAGCCAACTCAATATTGATGCCAGCTATCAGGATAAAGGTCGCCCAGCACCGATAACTGCAAAGCTGTCTACAGATGTCGCGGTTAATCTAAAAAATAACCAAGCAAACTTAAGCAATATCATTGTTGACGCAGTGCTTGCGGATGCGGCAATGAAAGGCACCTTACCAGCCAAAGTGACGGCTGATTTAGCGGCCAACTGGAAGTCGGGTGAAATCCAACTCAGTAAACTGCAGGCCAAAGCAGCTAATGTGCAGCTTGATGGTGGTGTCAATGTCAGCCTGCCAGCACTGGCTTCGGGTAAAGGTGAGGTGACCGATGGCATGCGCATCACAGGCAAATTGGCAACCAACAGCTTTAATCCACGCGAGCTGATGAAAATTGCCGGCATGGATGTGCCAGTGACGGCAAATCCTAATGTATTAAAACAAGTTAGCCTGCGTGCAGACTTGGCCGGCAATGAGCGTGAGTACTTAGCGCGTAACCTGACGCTTAAATTAGACGGCAGCACCATTACTGGTGAGGCAGGTGTGCGTGAGTTACCCAATAGTCGTCTATATGCGCGGCTTAATTTAGATGCCATTAATGTCGATCATTATTTGCCACCGGAAGAGCCGGCAGCTAAGTCTAAGTCTGCCGCTGCGAAGTCGGCACAAGAGCAGGCTGAAGGCCTGTTGCCTGTGGCTTTATTGCGTGAGCAAAACCTTGATATTGGCCTGACGGCTGGCAGTCTTGAGGTTATTACCTACCCTGTTCGTCAGCTGCGTTTAGCGGCTACGGCGCGCAGTGGTTTGGTCACGGTAAGTGAACTGCGAGGCAATATTGAAGGCGGTAGTTTCAGTTTGCCGATGACAATTGATGTACGTGCTGCTAAACCACAAATCAGCCTAAGCCCGGTATTAAAAGACATTGATCTGGGACCAATTGCTAAACGTAGTTTGGAGCAAGATGTTTTTACTGGCCGTATGAACTTTAACGGTAGCGTGAAAGTGAGCGGCAATAGCGTTGATGAGTGGGTTAAAACTGCTCAGGGACCTAATACCTTGCGTTTAAATGAAGGCCTGATCAAAGGCATTAATATTGGTGACGCATTGCTGAATGCTTTAGGCCAGTACCAAGCGTTGTTACCAGCACTTACTGGCCGTGATGCCGCCAGTATTCAAGGTCGAAAAATTCGCGATACTGAGATCGTTAGTTTGTTGGGTGAGGTCAGCCTTAACCAAGGCATCGTGAAAAACGAGTCTATGAAGGCTGACTTAAAAGACATTCAAGTGGGTGGTTCTGGTACCTATAACCTCGAAACTCAAGCTGTGGACTATCGTTTCCAATTGAAACTGGATCGTAAATTCTGGGGTGAGCGTTATGCCAAGATGGCCGAATACCCTATTCCAGTACGTTGTAATGGCAGTTTAAAAGGCAGTTTGGCCACGTTATGCGGTCTAGATAGCCAAGGTATGCAAGGCTTGGTTGCGCAAATGGCTCAGGCTCGTGTTGCTGAAGAGGTGGATCGCGGTAAGCAGCAGTTACAAGAGCGCCTGAACGAAAAAATTGGCGATAAGTTAGACCCTGTTCAGCAAGAAGCGGTGAAGCAATTATTTGATGTCTTCAAGCGATAATTTTGCGCAGCGCGTGCTGGTCTGGTTTGACCAGCACGGCCGCAAAGACTTGCCCTGGCAGCAGTCGGTGACACCTTACCGTGTGTGGGTGTCGGAGATCATGCTGCAGCAAACGCAAGTGGCTACGGTCATTCCTTATTTCGAGCGCTTTATGGCGCGCTTCCCGACCCTGCAAGATTTAGCTTCAGCGCAATTAGATGAGGTTTTACATCTGTGGACGGGCTTGGGTTATTACGCCCGTGGCCGAAATCTGCATAAAGCTGCGTTACATTGTCTGGCGCATCATGCTGGTGACTTGCCTGCTGACCTGGATGCACTGCAAGCGTTGCCCGGCATTGGTCGCTCAACTGCGGGCGCCATTATGAGTCTTGGTTTTGGTCAGCGTGCGGTCATTTTAGATGGCAACGTTAAGCGTGTGTTAGGCCGGCATCAAGCCATTAGTGGTGACCCCGCACAAGCTCAGGTAGGCCAGCGTTATTGGCAGGTTGCCGACGCATTTACGCCCAAAAAAAGTGTCGCGCAGTACACACAAGCCATGATGGATTTGGGCGCGACGTTATGCACGCGAAGCAAACCCAGCTGTTTGATTTGCCCGGTTGCTGAGGATTGTCAGGCGTTGGCTTTAGATGCTGTGGTCAGTTATCCGCAAAAGCGCAAGAAGCAGGCGTTGCCTGAGCGTGCTGTCTGGCTGTTGGTGTATCAGCGCATGGATAGTGTTTGGTTGGTGCAGCGTGCGCCTAGCGGCATCTGGGGCGGCTTATGGAGCTTTCCAGAGCGTGAGCGCGAACTATTTGCTGCGGAGTTGCCGGATGATCTTCAGGGCCAACTTTTGCCGCCGTTTAAACATGTGTTTTCACATTTTCAGCTGCATATACATCCGCTATTAATTAACCAATGTGACGACATAGATGCAGCGGTGCATGAGTCATCGGGCCAATGGGTTAAACTAGGCCAATTACCCAACTTAGGGTTGCCTCAGCCGGTAGCTCAGTTATTGCAACGATTAGCGAATAAGAGGAGTGGTTCATGACGCGTATGGTGTTTTGTCGCAAATTAAAGCAAGAGTTAGAGGGCTTAGCCTTTCCTCCTTTTCCTGGGCCACGTGGCGAAGCTGTGTTTGAGTCGGTGTCGAAAGAAGCCTGGCAGCAGTGGTTAAAACATCAGACCATGCTGATTAACGAAAACCGTCTTAACTTAATGGACGCTCAAGCGCAGAAATTCTTAGCGGATCAGCTGGAGCTATTTCTGAGTGGTGATGATTATGAGCGCCCCCAAGGTTGGACGCCAGAAAAATGAATAGTTCTGCTAAAAACTGGCCAGTATCAGTCGCCGACATGGCATCTCGGTTTAACTATGTGCATGTAAAAAAAGTGCACTGGGGTGATATGGATGCGTTAGGCCATGTTAACAATGTGGTGTACTTCCATTACTTAGAGCAGTCACGCTTGAGCATGATGGAGCACTTGGGTGTCTTTCCGCGCTTGTTTGATGAGCAAGTCGGTTTGGTGATTGCCGACGCACACTGCCGTTATAAAGCGCCGGTGATTTACCCCGATACCTTGCATATTGGTTTGCGGGTAGATCTAAAAGCAGCGGATCGAATGGTTATTCACTATCAGTTATTTAGTGAAAAGTTGGGGCGGGTTGTCGCAGAGGCCCAAACGCTGCAGTTTACGGTGAGCCCTAGCACTGGGCGGCCCGTTGATATGCCGGATTGGTTCAGACTGGCTTTAGAGGCAGTGCAATAGTATTGATACTGCGGACATAAAAAAGCCGGATTTTAATCCGGCTTTTTTATTACTTAAGTCCTAGTAGCTAAGACTTAGTTACGGCCTGCACGCTTACGATCATTTTCAGTCAAATGACGTTTACGAATACGAATGCCCTGTGGTGTTACTTCAACCAGCTCATCTTCTTCAATGAATTCCAGCGCTTGTTCAAGTGTGAAACGAACAGCTGGTGTCAGCACAATGTTTTCGTCGGTGCCGGAGGCACGAACGTTGGTTAATTGCTTAGCTTTAGTTGGGTTGACGACCATGTCGTCACCACGTGAATTTAAGCCAACAACCATGCCTTCATACACTTCGGTTTGTGGACCAATGAACATGCGGCCACGCTCCTGCAAGTTCCATAGCGCATAACCCAGAGCTGTACCTTGCACCATGGAAACCAGTACGCCGTTCTGGCGCTTAGCAACATCACCAGATTTGATTGGACCATAATGCGAGAAGCTGGCGGTCATAATGCCGGTGCCCGAAGTCATGGTTAAGAACTCGGAGCGGAAGCCAATCAGACCGCGCGATGGCACAGTCGCTTCGATACGAATGCGTCCTTTACCATCCAATACCATATTGGTCATGTCACCTTTGCGTGAACCCATTTGCTCCATGACGCCGCCTTGGTGCTGCTCTTCCACGTCGAAAATTACATTTTCGTAGGGTTCACACTTAACACCATCAATCTCTTTGAAAATAACTTCAGGACGAGAAACGCCCATTTCAAAGCCTTCACGGCGCATGTTTTCAATTAATACAGACAAATGCAGCTCGCCACGGCCAGATACTTTAAAGCGGTCAGGGCTGTCTGTTGGCTCTACGCGCAACGCCACATTGTGAATGAGCTCTTTATCTAAGCGATCTTTGATGTTGCGTGAGGTAACGTACTTGCCTTCACGACCAGCAAATGGTGAGTTATTGACCTGGAAGGTCATGCTTACGGTTGGTTCGTCTACCGAAAGCAATGGTAATGCTTCAACTAAGCTCGGGTCACACAGCGTATCGGAAATGCCTAAGCCTTCCATGCCGGTAACACAGATGATGTCACCTGCTTCTGCTTCTGGAACTTCAATACGGTTAAGGCCGCTATAACCCATAATTTGCAGAATACGACCATTACGGCGTTTGCCTTCATGGTCAAGAATAACTACGGGTGTATTAGTTTTAACGCGACCACGCGTCACACGGCCAATACCGATAACGCCAACATAGCTGGAATAGTCCAGCGATGAAATTTGCATTTGGAACGGACCATCTGGGTCTACTTCTGGTGGGCTCACACGATCGATGATGGTGTGAAACAGCGCTGTCATGTCGTCACCGAGTTTGTCAGCTTCGTAGCCAGAAATGCCATTCAATCCAGAGGCATAAACAACTGGGAAGTCTAACTGTTCGTCGGTTGCACCAAGGCTGTCGAACAGGTCAAACACTTGGTCCATAACCCAATGTGGGCGTGCGCTTGGACGGTCAACCTTGTTTAGAACAACAATTGGCTTTAGGCCACGGGCAAATGCTTTCATGGTAACGAAGCGAGTTTGCGGCATGGGGCCATCAACTGAGTCAACCAGCAAACACACGGAGTCAACCATCGACAGGACGCGTTCAACTTCGCCACCAAAGTCAGCGTGACCGGGAGTGTCGACGATATTGATGCGATACTCTTGGCCATCACGTTGGTCTACCCAACGAATAGCGGTGTTTTTGGCCAAAATGGTAATGCCACGCTCTTTTTCGAGATCGTTGGAATCCATGACGCGTTCAACGTCGCCAGCACGGTCGCCTAGGGTGCCAGATTGCTGTAAGAGTTTATCAACCAGGGTTGTTTTGCCATGGTCAACGTGGGCGATAATGGCGATGTTACGGATATGCTTAATGGACACAGTAGGATCTCGGAGCGATCAAAAAACGGGCGCAGAGTATAACTGAGTCCGGGCGCTACGTCTGTAGTTCGCTAATTTTCGTATTGGTTATAAAAATTGCCATAAAAAAAGGGCCGCATATAGCGGCCCTTTTTACAGTGACTGAGTCAGCAAATTATTGCTTAACAGTTACTTTCACTTCAGCTTCAGCTTGAGCAACAGTGCGACGGTTTTTCGCACGGCCTTCAACTGTAGCGTTGCTAGCTACTGGCTGGCTTGAGCCGTAACCTTTAGCAGTGATGCGGTCAGCAGAAATACCGTGCTCGTTAACTAGAACAGCAGCAACTGCGTCCGCACGTGCTTGGCTGAGTGGGTTGTTGATGCTATCTGAGCCAGTTGAGTCAGTGTGACCTTGGATTTCAACTTTAGCAGTTGGATACTCTTTTAACAGCTTAGCAACTTCAGCGATTTCGCCTTTGTATTCAGCTTTAACGTCGGACTTGTTTGTGTCAAACAACACGCGCAGGTCACGAGTTACCGTTTCGGTCAACACTTTAGGTGCTGGCTTAACTGGAGCTGGAGCAGGAACAACAGCCGGAGCAACTACAGCAGCTTTCTGAGCGCCAAAACCATAAGTAACACCCAGTGACACTACTGTGTCATGTAGGTTGTCTTGCAGGTTTTCAATAACACGAGCTTCGCCACGCAGAGCAAGGTTGTCGCTGAGTTGGTAGAAAGAACCCAAAGCAACGTTAGCTACTGAACGACGAGCACTTCCACCGCCATCATAAGCTTTCAGGTGGTTCTGACCACCACCAACCAATACGTATGGTTGTAATTTACCATCAGCATTGAAGCGATAGTAAGCATCTAAAGTACCTACTTGTGAACGGGTTTTAAAGCCGCCAACTTCAGTTTCTGTACGACCCTGGCCATAACGTAATTCAACGCCAACGTTTGGCGTTACACGGTAGCCTAAAGCGATCGAACCACTGATATCATCTTCAATGTTTTGTTCACGATCATAGAATGTGTAGCCAATCATTGGACTGACAGTGAATTCAGCATGAGCCGCCATGGAAGCGGATGCGATCATAGTTGCCACAGCGAGTTGATGCAGTTTCATGGTCAATATTCCCTATATAATTGATTCAAAGCGTCGTAAATATAGGCTTCTCAAATGAGAAGTCAATTTGATTTCGACGACTGTCTTAACGATACACAATTTGTTACGTTTACACAAACTAACCACTAATTAATGAGATAGCACGTTGACAGACCTCTTGCATCACTTCCATTTTCAGCACTCAGCTTTGCGCGGTGAACTGGTTCAATTATCTGGTTCGTATACTGCATTACTAGGCACGCACGATTACCCTGATATCGTTAAAAGGCAGATGGGGCAGGCCTTGGCGGCGGTTGCGTTGATGACGAGCACGCTTAAGTTGTTTGGTAGTTTAATTTTAGAAGTAAAAGGTAATGGACCGTTATCGCTGTTGATGGTCGAGTGTAATGATGCAGGTGATATGCGAGGCATTGCACATTATGATGACAGTCTAAACACGACGAATGACATAACTTGGGGCGATTTAGTCGGCGATGGCCATTGTATTTTGACCATTGATCCTAACGAGGGTGAGCGTTATCAAGGCATTGTTTCGTTGTCAGGACAGTCTTTAAGTGAGGTTTTGACTCATTATTTTGCCCAATCTGAACAATTGCCCACACGCTTTTGGTTATTTGCCAATGAAATATCTGCTGCCGGTTTGTTGCTGCAAGTGTTGCCTGGACATGACCACGAAGAAAAGGAAAGTGAGGACTGGTCGCGGGTGGTGACTTTGGCCGATACGTTGGTTGCAAGCGAATTACTTGGCCTTGAGGCGAATACCGTGCTGTATCGTCTTTATCACGACGAGCAGGTTTTGTTGCTGGGTCAACATGAGCTTCGCTTTAAGTGCAGTTGTACGCGTCAACGCAGTGCAAATGCTTTGCGCGCTATTGATGCAGAAGAGCTGCAAGATATTGCTAATGAGAACGGTGGTTTTATCGACGTAAACTGCCAGTTTTGTCGTAATCACTATCGTTTTGATGCTATTGATCTAGCGGCGCTACATCAGCCAATCGATAGTAGTAGCTCATCCCTGCAATAACTTGCCACGTTTACGCGTTAGCGCCGGCAGCTTTATGGTGGCCTGCAAGCCACCATCTGTGTGGTTGGCCAATAGCAGTTGGCCCTGATGCTGTTTAATAATTCGAGCCACTATCGCTAAACCTAAGCCAGATCCTTGAGTGGTTCTGGCTTGATCACCTCGGCGAAATGGCTGCATTAACTCTTGTGTTTGATCCTCAGGAATGCCCTCTCCGTGGTCACGAAACACAATGTTCACATAACCTTTTGATTCAAATGCGGTAATTTCCAGCGGACCTTTTCCATAACGAATGGCATTCTGAGCCACATTAATCAGTGCGCGTTTAAGTGATAGTCGACGCAGAGGTAATGGTGGTAAGTCAGCAAGCGTTAATTCGCAGCTAATTTGGCTTTGCACTTGTGATGCTACTTCTCGCAGCAGTTCATCAATAAGCACATCATCAATAGGCTCTTCCGAGCCATCACGCATAAAGGAAATGAACTGGTCCAAAATTGCGTCCATATCCTCAATATCCATAATCATTCCGCTGGCCATGTCACGGTCACCCAGAAATTCAGCGGTCAATCGTAGTCGCGTTAATGGCGTACGGAGGTCATGAGATATTCCCGCCAACATGGTGGTGCGCTCTTGTTCGGCTTGCCGGATTTGTTCCGTCATCCCGTTAAAAGCGCGATTAACCTGACGAATTTCGGTTGGCCCGCTGTCTTCTGGTAAATGACTGCTGTGTAGGCCGCGACCAACGCGAATGGCTGCCAGCTGTAAGCGTTTTAACGGTCGATTAAGCTGCCTTGCTAGGACGACAATTGCCAACAGCGTGAGTAAAGGCACACCAATGATCCATAACAAAATTAATGTGGGATTGTATTGATCAATAAACAATAGGTCTTCGCGCACCCAAACCTCGGTTTGAGTCGGTGCTTTTACCCATAGAATGGGAGTGGGCTTATAGTCAAAGTAAACGATAACTGGTGCGTTAATTTCGCGCTGAATTTGTCTTCTAAAGCGATCAGTAAATAGCTCAGCAAACCATTTGGAGTTTACCCGGGGAAATGCTGCTGGGTCGCGCTCTACATACAGGTTGCTAAGCTTACGTAAGGATAGGTCGGCCTCAATGACTGCCTCGGGGCCTTGTGTTTCGGCGATCATCAACTGCTCTATGCGTATAGCCGTGGTGTGAGCATGCTGACGGATTTCTGGTAAATAAAGATTCGTCCAAAAAAAAGCAATCGATAAGGCTTGGCTGAGTAGTACTACAACGCCAATAACCAAGGTGGTTCGCATAACGCTTGAGCGCGGCTTGATGGCCTGTAGCCATTTTTTTTGCGGTATTAGCGTAGCAGCGCGTTCCATTTTACTCGGCCCCGTCCGGGACAAAAACATAACCCACACCCCATACGGTTTGTAGGTAGCGCGCTTTGCCCGGGTTGGTTTCAATTAGGCGGCGCAGACGTGAAACTTGTACATCAATCGAGCGTTCCATAGCACCCCACTCACGGCCGCGGGCTAATACCATTAACTTGTCACGAGTTAATGGTTCGCGCGGGTGTTGTACTAATGCTTTTAATACCGCGAACTCACCGGTAGTAAGTGCAACTGCCATGCCGCTACGTGTAAGTTGTCGTGTGGATAAATCAAGCGCCCATTCACCAAACTTAACGATTTCTGAGGCTTGTGAAGGTGCGCCCGGTAGCTCACGAGTTTGTCGGCGTAACACTGCTTTCATGCGAGCAAGCAGTTCTTGTGGATTAAATGGCTTGGGTAGATAGTCATCAGCACCTGCTTCGAGCCCAGATATACGGTCTTGGTCGGCGCCTCTTGCGGTGAGCATAATAATTGGTGTGTTATTGCCCGCTTCACGTAAGCGCCGGCAAATAGCCAAGCCATCTTCGCCCGGCAACATAAAGTCCAACACAATTAAAGCAAACAGTTCACGCGCCAACTGGCGGTCCATTTGCACGGCATCGGCCACCGTGCGAACGGTGTAACCTTGCTCTTCCAGAAAACGCTGAAGTAGCGTACGCAGACGCATATCGTCATCAACAACTAGCACTTTTTGTTGATCGTTAGTGCCTTCCATGAGACCCCCATGTGTTTGCCTTTGTTGAGCAGTTTACGCACAGGCAATGTTTTTGAGTAGAACTTAAAGCCTGAATCAGTTGTGCAGGTCATGTACTGGCCTGCTTATAATCGCCCAATCTTAGATTTGCTGTGGTGGAGTGTACATGTCGAACGGTGCGATAAATATTAATCAGCAACTGGCGCAAGAGTTACAAATTCGTTTGGAGCAAGTGCAGGCAACCGTGGACCTGTTAGATGGTGGTGCTACCGTGCCATTTATTGCGCGTTATCGCAAAGAAGTTACCGGCGCGCTAGATGATATTCAGCTGCGGCAGTTAGATGAGCGACTGCTTTATTTACGTGAGTTACATGCCCGACGTGATGCCATTATCGACAGTATTCGTCAGCAACAAAAATTGACGCCTGCTTTGGAGCAGCAATTATTGGCAGCAGACACCAAGTCGCGCTTGGAAGATTTGTATTTGCCATATAAGCCTAAGCGCGTGAGCAAAGGTCAGCTCGCGTTGGCTGCAGGGCTTGGGCCATTGGCGGATAGTTTGTTTGCCGATCCGACGCTGGTGCCTGAGCAGCAGGCGGAAGCGTTTATTAATGCGGAGGCAGGTTACGCCGATGTGCGCGCTGTGCTGGAAGGCGCCCGTTATATTTTGATGGAGCGTTTTGCTGAGGAGGCTGATCTATTAGCCGAGTTGCGCAACTATTTACGTCAGCATGGCCTGATGCAGGCACGGGTATTGGATGGTAAAGCTGAACAAGGCGCTAAGTTCCGCGATTATTTTGCCTATGATGAGCGTATTGCCAGCATCCCTTCTCATCGTGCTTTGGCCATCTTCCGTGGGCGTAATGAAGGCGTGCTATCGCTGACGCTCGTATTGCCTGAAACACAAGACGGTGTGCATCCCTGTGAGACGATTGTGGCTAATTTTGTTGGGATTCGTGACCAAGGTCGCGCAGCAGATTTATGGCTACGTGAGGTGGTGCGTTGGACTTGGCGAGTGAAACTGCTGACGCATTTGGAAACTGAGTTATTGGGTGAAGTGCGCCAGCGTGCAGAAGAAGAAGCGATTCTTGTATTTGCCCGCAATCTGAAAGATTTGCTGATGGCGGCACCTGCGGGACCTAAAATCACCATAGGTTTTGACCCGGGCCTACGCACTGGTTGTAAGGCAGTGGTGGTGGATGCCACGGGCAAACTGCTTGATAAAGTTACCCTATTTCCGCATGAGCCACGCCGCGACTGGGACGGTTCAATTCATGCGCTGGCGGCACTATGCAAAAAGCATGGTGTTGAGTTGGTGGCGATTGGTAATGGCACCGCATCACGCGAAAGTGACAAGCTGATTGCTGAGTTAATGAAGCGTCATTCGGAGTTGGCATTGACCAAAATTGTGGTTAGTGAAGCGGGTGCGTCTGTGTATTCAGCGTCAGAGCTTGCATCACGTGAGTTTCCAGATTTGGATGTGACGTATCGTGGTGCCGTGTCCATTGCGCGTCGTTTGCAGGATCCATTGGCAGAATTAGTGAAAATTGAGCCAAAAGCAATTGGTGTTGGTCAATACCAGCATGATGTTAATCAGGTCAAGCTCTCACGTATGCTGGAAACCGTAATTGAAGACTGCGTCAACGCGGTTGGCGTGGACGTGAACTCTGCCTCGGCTCCGCTTTTGGCGCGTATTGCTGGTTTAAGCTCGACGTTGGCGGACAATATTGTCAGCTACCGAGATCAGCATGGTCGTTTCCAAAGTCGGGATGAGTTGAAGAAGGTGCCGCGTTTGGGCGAACGAACTTTCGAGCAGGCGGCGGGCTTTTTACGAGTGGTGGATGGCAGCAATCCGTTGGATGCTTCTGCGGTTCACCCTGAAGCCTACCCGGTGGTAGAAAAGCTTTTGCAAATTAGCGGGCGCGACATCAAGCAAATTATTGGCGATAGCAAGTTTCTACAAGCAGTAAATGCCAGCCAATTTGTTGACCCACGCTTCGGCTTGCCCACGGTTAATGACATTTTGCGCGAGTTAGAAAAGCCAGGTCGTGACCCACGCCCAGCGTTTCAAGCACCTGTATTTGATGACGCCATTACTGAAATCGCCGACTTGAAGCCGGGTATGTTGCTAGAGGGTGTTGTGACCAACGTTACGGCATTCGGTGCATTTGTTGATGTGGGTGTGCATCAAGATGGATTGGTGCATATTTCAGTTTTGGCCGATCGTTTTGTCAAAGATCCGCATGAAGTTGTTAAGGCTGGCGATATTATTCGTGTCAAAGTGGTGGATGTGGACGCTGCACGCAAACGTATTGCGTTGTCATGCCGCTTAAAGGATGAAACCGCCTCTGCGTCCTCATCGACGTCAACAGCCAAGACCTCGGCGCCAAAAGCAAAAACTAGCGCGCCGATTCGCCAAGGTACGCTAGGTGATTTATTGCGTAAGGCCGGTGTTTGAGTAGCATTTATATTAGGAGCGCGTCATGGACGCTGGGTTAAAAAAGCAACTAGCGTGGTTAAGTAAAGAGCCAAGCAGTTTGCAGGGTATGAAGCGGGGCTTAGAAAAAGAGGCATTGCGGGTTGACCCTGAGGGTTGGCTGGCACAGACACCGCATCCTGCCGCATTAGGCTCTGCATTGACGCACCCGAATATCACCACAGACTATTCTGAAGCGCTGCTTGAACTGATTACGCCGCCCTGTGATTCAGTGTCTTCGGCATTGGGTTATCTGGATGAGCTGCACCGTTATGTCTATGCACATATCGGCAGTGAGCGATTATGGGTTAACTCCATGCCCTGTAAGTTGGGTGCTGATGAGCAAATACCATTGGCGCAATATGGGCGCTCTAATATCGGTCGCATGAAAACCTTGTATCGACATGGTCTGGGTTTGCGTTATGGCCGTCGTATGCAGACCATCGCTGGCATTCATTACAACGTATCGTTTCCAGACTCGTTTTGGCTGCTCTTTCAGCAAGCAGAAAAGAACACCGAGAGCTTGCAGTCGTTTAAGTCTGCGCGCTCGATGGATTTGATTCGTAATTTCCAACGAAATAGTTGGTTTTTGCTGTACGTCTTGGGCGCTAGTCCTGCTGTATGCGGCACCTTTTTGGAAGGTCGTGACCATCAACTAATGCAACTGCCTTCCGGTGCTTTATATCTGCCGGGCGCCACGTCGTTACGGATGAGTTCGCTGGGCTATCAAAATGATGCACAGTCGGATCTGCGCGTATGCGCCAATAGCTTGCAGCAATACATTGGTGACTTAGATCGTGCAATTCGCACACCTTATGCGCCCTACACTGCGATTGGGGTAAAGCAAGGCGACCAATACATTCAAATCAATGACAGCATTTTGCAAATTGAAAATGAGTTCTACGGCTTGATTCGACCTAAGTCTGTGGCTGGTCGTGGTGAGCGTCCAACGCAAGCGTTGGGTGCACGTGGCGTGGAGTACATTGAGCTGCGTTGTGTTGACCTAGATCCATTCGAGCCGCTCGGTATTAGTCGCGATACAGCACACTTTTTGGAAGTGTTTGCACTGCATTGTTTATTGCGAGATAGCCCTTTATTTGATGCGGAGGGCTTGGCACGTTTACCAAGGAATCAGCAGGCCATGGTTGAGCGAGGGCGTGACCCAGCGTTGTTATTAGAAAGTGATGCAGGTAGTCATTATTTTAGAGATATGGCATCACAATTGTTGGCAGAGCTTTTGCCGGTTGCTGAGGTGTTAGATGCGGCGCATCAAACACAGGCATATTCTGTTGCTGTGACACAGCAAGTGATGAAGCTGAAAGAACCCGCGTTAACTGGTTCAGCAATGGTGCTTGCTGCCATGCATGAGGATCAGGATTGCTATTTTAATTTTGCCATGGCGTGCGCCAATAAAACTCGCGACTACTTTAGCGCTAGGCCATTAGCCGAAGAGCGTATGAATGCCATGATACGTACGGCACAATCGTCGCTGGCGGCGCTGCATAAATTAGAAGATGAACCAGAGCAAAATAGTGACTTTGGCGAATTCATTACCAATTACTTTAATCAGCCGTTGGTTTACCAGCACTAATACGGAGTAAGGCTATGCCTTGGGTACCAAGTCGACGATTACTATTTTTGTTGTTAGCGCTGACAGCTGGGTTAGGTATGGCGTTTGCTTTATACCTTCAGCATGGCTTAGGACTAGAGCCTTGTCCTTTATGCGTATTTCAACGTGTAGCCTTAATTGCTTTTGGTGTGATCACACTGCTGGCGGCATTGCATGGGCCTACAGGCTGGGGCCATCAAATTTATGCGGCAATAGCAATTCTTGCTGGCATGGCTGGAATTGCGGTGGCCGGGCGTCATGTTTGGTTACAGCACTTACCACCTGAACAAGTGCCGGCATGTGGACCCGGCTTGGATTACTGGATGGAAGTGTTTCCACTACAAGACGTCATTAGACAAGTTTTTCAAGGCTCTGGTGAGTGTGCTGTTATTGATGGAGCATGGTTAGGCATTAGTTTGCCTGGTTGGACACTGCTGTTGTTTGTTGGTTTAACCAGTGTGACTTTGTGGCAGTTAGTGCGTCGTAAAGATTAATAGAGAATAGCGCTGCGGCAACGTTTAGCTGCCGCAGGCTTAGACTGGTTACTTCTTCGTGGGTTTTTCAATACTTAATAATTCCACACGGAACTGTAATGTGCTGTTGGGTGGAATTGGGCCGGCACCTGCTTCGCCATAGGCTAGTTCAGCGGGCACAAAAAATTCGTAAGTAGAGCCTACATTCATCAGCTGAAGCCCCTCAGTCCAGCCAGGAATAACGGAATCAAGTTGGAATACTGCTGGTTCGTTTCGGCTGTAAGAGCTATCAAATACTTGGCCATCTAAGAAGCTGCCTTCATAGTTAACTTTGACAATTTCTTTGGCTTTGGGTTTTGCTCCCTTGCCTACTGTTACTTCACGATACTGCAAGCCCGATGCGGTTACTTTGATGCCGTCAGCTTCTGCGTTGCGTGCTAAGAACTCGACGCCAATCGCAGCATTTGCACGGCCTAGCTTTTCCATTTCAGCTTCTAACAATGCCAAACGTTGTTGCTTATAACGATTAACTGCTGCGGTTCGCTCTTCTTCGCTTAGTAAGCTTTGTTTGCGACCATAACCATCACGGTATGCACGAATGAATGTTTCGATGTCTAAGTCTGGGATTTGCTCGATACCACCTTGACCATTCAAGTAGCCAATGCTGTAGGCAAATTGCTGAGCATCGGTGACTGGCTTTTTGCCTTTGTTGGGAGCGAGACCAGAGCCATCATCAGCATTCGCGACAGCAACAGAGGTGACCATCAAAATTGAGCTAGCAATTAAACAAGTAGACTTTAAAAGGCGCATACATAGACTCCGAGTCGATGAAGTGTTGAGTGGAGTAAGAGTAAATCGAAGTGTAGTGAAGTGCTAGCGACTAAAATTTATTCATAGTCCGACAAAATGCAGTTTTCTGTACAGTGAATGTCTCGCTTTTTTAACATTCATCATTTAACGTCGAGGGTGCATAAACTGTTAAGAGGATTGCCTCATGCCCGCTGCAAAGAAAAAAGCACCGTCAGTCAAAGCCGACGCCGCCAAAAAGGCAGCGAGTGCGGCTATCAATCGAGTAGATAAAATGAAAGTAGATGTCGAAAAGCAAGCCGAAAAAATCCGCGAGCAATTTCAGAAAGTTGTCGAAAAAGCTCAAAAAGAAGCCGAAGCCTATGTAGATGCTGCACGTAAACTAGTTGATCGTGCTGAAGCTACCTACAAAGAAATCCAAGTGAAAATAGAGCAGCAACTTACAAAAGCAGCAGGTGATCGCGAAGCGGTTAAACTGGTGCGTGAAAATGCACGCCTTGCGCAAGCTGAAGCTCGCCAAGTAGTGGCTGCAGCAAAAAAAGATTACGCTGAAGCACGTCGTGTAATTACTGGCCTGCAACAAAAAAGCCAGCTGAAAGCCTACCTGCAAAATAAAATTAAAGCTGAAGCCAAGCCGGCCGCTAAACCAGCCGCTAAACCAGCAGCAAAACCAGCAGCAAAACCAGCAGCCAAACCAGCAGCCAAACCAGCCGCTAAGCCAGCTGCTAAACCAGCCGCCAAACCAGCTGCTAAACCAGCCGCCAAACCAGCCGCCAAACCAGCCGCTAAGCCAGCCGCTAAGCCAGCCGCTAAGCCAGTAGCCAAGCCAGTAGCCAAGCCAGTAGCTAAACCAACAACGGCAAAGCCAAAATCAGTGCCTATGGCTAAGCCAACGTCGAAGCCAGCAGCCAAACCAGCAGCTAAACCTGCTGCTAAGCCAGCAGCTCCTGCCGCAGCGCCAGCTGTCGCTCCTGCTGCTGACAAAGCACCTGACGCTTAATCGCTTCAGCAGTGGTATCATGAATAACGGGCCTTCTGGCCCGTTTTTCTTTTTTGAGCGATTGAGATATCAATGATTGTTGCTAAGGATTTAACTCTACTGCGTGGTGGTCGCCCGCTATTTGAATATGCCAGCTTTGCTATTCACCCGGGCTGGCGTGTGGGTCTGACCGGCAGCAATGGCTGTGGCAAAAGCTCTTTGTTTGAACTATTACGCGCAAGGTTGCCAGTGGATGCCGGCAGTCTTGAGCGCCCGCCGCAGTGGGTAGTGGCACACATGGCGCAAGAGGTCAGTGCACTGCCTCAGCCTGCTATTGAGTTTGTGCTTGATGGTGATAGCGAATGGCGCGTTTTAGATGAGCAAATAAATGCCGCACAAGATGAATCCACGGCCTTAGATGGAAACGCCTTAGCAAATCTTTATATTCGATACGATGCCATTCAGGGTTATACCGCTCGTTCACGGGCTGCGCAGTTATTAGCAGGATTAGGCTTTAGTGAGGCTGATCAGCAGCGTCATGTTGCTCAGTTTTCGGGTGGCTGGCGCATGCGCTTAAGTTTGGCGCAGGCGCTGATGTGTCGCTCCGATTTACTGCTGCTCGATGAGCCAACTAACCACTTAGATTTAGACGCTATCTTGTGGCTAGAGGACTGGTTGTGTGCATACCAAGGTACGCTGTTGGTGGTGTCACACGATCGTGATTTCTTGGATGCTGTCGTTGGTCACATTATTCATATTGAGCAGTGTGTACTTACGCACTACCGTGGCAACTATTCTCAGTTTGAGCGCATGCGTAGTGAGCGTTTAGCACAGCAAACACAGATGTACGAGAAGCAGCAAACTCAAGTCGCGCATTTAACGGCGTTTGTTGAGCGCTTCCGTGCCAAAGCCAGTAAGGCTAAACAAGCGCAAAGTCGACTAAAAGCATTAGAGCGTATGACCTTGACTGCACCGTCTATGGTCGACTCATCACTGGATATTCGCTTTGCTGTTCCGGAAAAAATGGGCTCACCTTTATTGCGCCTAGATGAGGCAGATTTGGGTTATGCCAATGCGCCCATTTTGCGCCAAGTTGATATCGCGCTTGCGCCCGGCTCTCGCTTAGGTTTGTTGGGGCCCAACGGTGCTGGCAAATCGACATTGATTAAAAGTTTGGTGGGTGAGTTGACCTTGTTGAGCGGTCAGCTGAGCTCCAGTGAGCATTTACGTTTGGGCTATTTTGCTCAACATCAAATTGATCATCTTGATGCCAAGGCCAGTGCATTACTAATGATGCAACGCTTAAGCCCAAAGGTAGATGAGCTGACCTTGCGTAATTTTCTGGGTGGTTTTGGTTTCCGAGGGGACCGTGTCACCTGTGCGGTTGAACCATTTTCTGGTGGTGAAAAAGCACGTTTAGCATTGGCATTAATTGTTTGGCAAAAGCCTAATGTGCTGTTACTCGATGAGCCTACCAACCATTTGGATTTGGACTTGCGTCATGCCCTGCTAGTGGCCTTACAAGCGTTTCAAGGCGCGGTGGTATTGGTGTCACACGATAGGCATTTAGTGTCGGCTACTTGTGATGAGTTGTTGTTAGTGGTGGATGGTGAGGTCAGACCATTTCAAGGTGACATCGACGCTTATGCCAGTTGGTTGCGTGAGTGGCGAGCGAATTTACCTAAGCAAGCGTCTGCTGTGCAGACAGTTGTCGTGCCAGTGGTGAGCGAACCAGTTAAGGCCAGTGCAAAGCCAGTAGTGCGATCGGCTGATGTGCGCGCATTGCAACAGAAAGTGGTTAAGGCCGAGTTGTTAATGCAGCGCGAACAGCAGGCACTGCAAGTCATTACCGAGCAGCTCAGTCGGCCTGACCTTTATGAGCCTGAGCAACAGCAGCAGCTTAATGATTTGTTAGCCCAACAAAAACAGGCGCAGCAAACCTTGGATGCTGCTGAGCAAAGCTGGTTAGCCACTGCGGACGCTTTAGAGGCTTTGTTAGCTTAGTAGTGAAAGACGGCGTTACCCGTGGCGATGAGGTCGTTTTGTTCATTATGCAACGTCATTTGTGTAGCGCAGATTTTGCTGCCTAAACGCACGACTTTGCCGGTGACCAAAAACGACTCGCCACGACCAGGCCGAATATAGTCCACACGCATATCAATGGTGCCAATTTGCGCCAAGCGCTGGTTACGTACTTCGCGATCTAGAGACTGCAGTTTTTGATAAACCGCGTTGAATGATGCAAGGCCACCGACGGAGTCAAGCGCGGTAGCAATCACGCCACCATGCAAAATTCGTTTAAACACATTGCCGACTAACTCAGGGCGCATGGTAAATGACATCACCACTTCGTCATTGCTAATACTAATGACCTTGCCACCAATAACTTTATTAAAGGGCACTAATTCAAACGACTCTGATAAGCGTTGTTGAAATATCTGTAAGCGCTCTTCATTACTACGAGTAGGTTTGGTATCAGTGGTCATAACATATTCCAAATAATGACTAGCTAGTCAGTGTGGCACTATACAATCATCATCATGGCCAGTTGCCAAGTGTTTCCGCTAAGCTTGGCATAGATAAATTAGGTGAGCATATTATGTCTTCTGCCGTCCCCGTTCGAGCCCCTTATCCTGCTACTCGTTTGCGTCGTCTTCGCGCTAATGACTGGTCTCGCCGTTTGGTTCGTGAACATGCCTTAAGTGTGAATGACTTAATTTATCCAGTCTTCGTTTTAGAGGGTTCACAACGGCGCGAAGCCGTTGCGTCCATGCCGGGCGTGGATAGGTTATCGATTGATTTATTGGTAGAGGCAGCAGCTGAGTGGGTGGCCTTAGGTATTCCGGCGTTAGCGATTTTTCCTGTTACCCCCATGGACGTTAAGTCGCTAGATGCTGCTGAAGCATGGAACCCTAATGGTCTGGCTCAACGAGCTACACGCGCATTAAAAAAAGCCTACCCTGAACTAGGGGTGATTACCGATGTGGCGCTAGATCCATTTACCACGCATGGCCAGGACGGCATTATTGATGAAGCGGGTTATGTATTAAATGACGTTACCGTTGATGCCTTGGTGCGCCAAGCGTTGTCGCATGCCGAGGCAGGTGCAGATGTGGTGGCGCCATCCGATATGATGGATGGTCGTATCGGTGCTATTCGCCAAGCGCTAGAGCAAGCAGGCCACGTTAATATCAGTATCTTGTCGTATGCGGCGAAATACGCCTCAAGTTACTACGGCCCATTCCGTGATGCAGTGGGCTCGGCGGCCAATTTAAAAGGTGGTAATAAGTATAGCTATCAGATGGACCCAGCGAATGCCCAAGAAGCGCTACATGAAGTCGCACTAGACTTGGCTGAAGGTGCGGATATGGTGATGGTCAAACCGGGTATGCCGTACTTAGATATTGTTAAAGCAGTCAAAGAGCAGTTCCAAGTTCCCACGTTTGCCTACCAAGTCAGTGGTGAATATGCCATGCATATGGCGGCTTTTGAGCGCGGCTGGTTGCAGCCAGAGAGTGTTATTTTAGAGTCGTTATTGGCCTTTAAGCGAGCTGGTGCCGATGGCATTTTGACTTATTTTGCGCCGGTTGCTGCAAGGCTTTTAAAGTCACAATCGGGCCATTTACTGACATCACCTTGTCATAAAAATGCAGTGTAATAGTTAGTAATTTTCTACGGATGAGTCTGCTCATGTCAGCACCACAAATTAGTACCGATCTCAGTAATCCTGCGTTTTATTTAAATCGCGAGCTGAGCATTTTGGACTTTAATTTACGGGTGCTGGAGCAGGCTACTGACCTGCGTCACCCACTGATTGAGCGACTTAATTTCCTGCTTATTTTTTCGCGAAATTTAGATGAATTCTTTGAAATTCGAGTCGCGGGTTTGCAGCAGCAAATCATGATGGGGCAGGTTAATCCGGGCCCAGATGGCCTGTTGCCACAAGAAGTGTTGGCTACAATATCGGCTATCTGTCATTCCGCGGTTGAGCGCCAATATCGCATTCTTAATGATGATTTACTGCCTGCCTTGGCTGAGGAAAATATCCGCTACTTGCGTCGTGAGGAGTGGAACGACCAACAGGCAACTTGGGTACGTCGTTATTTTAAAGAGCAAGTGTTGCCAGTTTTAACGCCGATTGGCCTAGACCCAGCGCACCCATTTCCCCGCTTGGTGAATAAATCACTGAACTTTATTGTTTCACTGGAAGGAAAGGATGCTTTTGGCCGCCAAATTTCCTTAGCCGTTGTTCCTGCGCCACGCTCATTGCCACGTGTGGTCAGGTTGCCTGATGAGCTGACCAATGGTGGTGATCAGCACGTCATGCTGTCGTCGATTATTCACGAGCATGTATCCGAGCTATTTCCGGGCATGACGGCTAATGGCTGTTTCCAGTTCCGTGTCACGCGTAACGCAGATATGAATGTGGATGAAGATGCTGAAGATTTGGCATTAGCGTTGAAAGGTGAGTTGTTGTCACGCCGTTATGGCACGGCTGTGCGTCTAGAAGTGGCGGACAACTGCCCTCGTCACATCATTAATTATTTGTTGAAGCAGTTTAATTTGCCGGAAGACGCGTTGTATCAGGTGAATGGTCCGGTGAACTTGGCGCGGATGCTGTCTAATTTTGACCGTCCGCGTCTGCGCTTCACACCATTTAGGCCCAAAGTGCCTAGTGTGCTGCAAAAGCACGACAATATTTTTGATGCGATTGCGCAACAAGATATTTTAATGATGCATCCATTTGAGTCATTTTCACCCGTGGTCGACTTGCTGCGTCAGGCCGCTCGCGACGCTAATGTGTTGGCAATTAAGCAAACGTTATATCGCTCAGGTGCAGACTCTGAAATTGTTAACCTGTTAGCGGAAGCTGCACGTAACGGCAAAGAAGTTACTGTGGTGATTGAGCTGCGTGCACGTTTTGATGAAGAGTCCAATATTGAAGTGGCGCATAAGCTGCAACAAGCAGGTGCCATCGTGGTATATGGCATTGTGGGTTATAAAACCCATGCCAAGATGATTTTGGTGGTGCGCCGCGAAGGCAAAAAGCTTGTTCGTTATGCTCACTTAGGAACCGGTAACTACCATGCGGGCAATGCGCGTTTATATACCGATTATGGCCTGCTCACGGCTCAGACAGAAGTTTGTGAAGACGTCCATAAGGTGTTCCAAGAGTTAACGGGTATGGGGCGTTTGGCGCGTCTTAAGCAGTTAATGCATGCGCCCTTCACGCTTCACGCACAGCTGATGCAGCTTATTGATCAAGAAATTCATAATCAACAAGCAGGCTTGCCAGCGCGGATTGTGGTGAAAGTGAATGCGTTGACGGAAAAGCAGCTAATGCAGGCGTTGATTCGTGCATCGCAGGCTGGCGTTAAAGTTGACCTTATTCTGCGCTCGGTGTGCTGTTTACGTCCTGGCATCGAAGGTGTGACGGATAATATCCAAGTGCGCTCTATTGTTGGCCGTTTCTTGGAGCACACTCGTATTTTCTATTTTGAAAACGCCGGTGACCCTAAAGTGTTTTGTTCCAGCGCGGACTGGATGGATAGAAACCTATTTCAGCGTGTCGAAACTTGCTTCCCAATTTTGGACACTAAGCTACGTCAGCGGGTCATTGACGAAGGGCTGATGATTTATCTGAAAGACAATAGCCAAGCTTGGCTGCTAAATAGCGCTGGTGATTGGCGGCGTGCAGAGCCTGCACAAGATAGCGATGACATCGTGCAGGCCCAACAGTTCTTGTTGGAAAAGCTTACTTAAGCGTAATTGAGTGTTAAACCCAGTCCCAAAAAATACTCTTGCTCTTGCTCAAGGTCAGCAAGCGTGAGTGGGTGTGTTTCTAACCATTTGCGTGGAAACTTGATCTGAAACGTTTCAGGGTTTGCCGTGAGTCGAATATTAGGTAACTCCTCTCGGCTGCGACTGTGGTTTAGAAGTACTGCTAGTCGAAGTAATAAACATAAGTGAAGTAGTCGCTGACCGCCCGCTGCCAACAAGCTATCTTGTTGGTCTGCACGAAGTCGACGACGGTGACCTCCAACTAATAAAGCCAGACTTTCTTGTTCTGGCTTAGCAAAGCCCAGTAAGTCTGAATGCATTAACAGGTATGCACCATGACGGTGATAACCCGAGTGTGAGATGGCTAAGCCAATTTCGTGTAAATGCGCTGCACGTTCTAGCAGCCCAGCATCATCATCGTTTAACTGCAGACTTTCTTGTACTTGCTCAAATAGCTGGCTGGCTGTTTCGGCCGTACGTGCAGCAAAGGCCTCATCAAGCCCTAGTCGCTTTTGCAGGGCTGTGACCGTGCGTTGACGGACATCACCTTCTGATCGCGAGCGACCAAGTAAGTCATAAAGTACGCCTTCGCGCAAAGCACCATCTGAGTAATTCATTTGCTGCAACTTAAAGGCCGCAAACAGTGCGTGCACAATGGCAAAGCCTGAAGGAATGAGCTGACGCCTATCGTCTTTCAAACCAGGTATATTGATGTCCTTACTTGATGTGAATTGCAAAATATAAGCACGTAATTGCTCTAGACCATCACTTGTGATGTGTCCTTCTGGGCTAGCCCAGCCTAGTGTTTGCAGTGCGTTGGCAATGGCTTTGATGGTGCCTGACGAGCCGGTTACTGAGTCCCAGCCCAGTTCACGATAACGCCTTGCGATAGGTGCAATTTCTAAACGTGCAGCGGTAAAAGCGCGCTGCATGGCTTTTTCAGAAATGTGGCCATCGGGGAAAAATCGTTTGGCGAAACTGACGCAACCCATATGCAGCGATTCAGTTAATAGCGGGTCGTGTTGCTCTCCGATAATACATTCAGTTGATCCGCCACCAATATCGACCACTAAGCGTTTACCATCAGCCGCCAAAGAGTGGGAAACACCAATATAAATTAAGCGCGCCTCTTCTCGACCAGCAATAATTTCAATTGGGCGATGCAAAATACGTTCGGCTTGCTGGGTGAACTCTCTGGCATTGCGCGCCACACGTAATGCATTGGTTGCCACCACACGCACTCGTGCAGGCTCTACTCCGTCAAGTTTTTGGGCAAATCTGGCCAAACATGCCAAACCACGCTCTTGAGCTTCAGGAGTAAGGTTGTTGTTGTGATCTAGCCCTGCGGCTAGCTGAACTTTCTCCGATTGTGAGTCATTGATACGAATAACACCGTGCTCAAGCTTGGCAACGGCCAAATGAAAACTATTGGAGCCAAGATCGACTGCGGCCATGAATCCATCATTAAGCGGTGCTATTTTTGGCATACAGCCTTATCCTTTTTACTTTTACTTAGCATTAAATTGTAGCCGAGACGTTAGAAGATGGCTTGCCCTGATGCAAGTTATGCAGTTGATGTTATTATCGCACCCAAGCCAACCTCAAAAGACGGAGTGACGTGATGAGCAGCGAGCTGATCGTGAACACCACAGATGCTAATTTTGACGCCGATGTATTGCAGTCTGATTGCCCTGTGTTAGTTGATTACTGGGCACCTTGGTGTGGTCCATGCAAAATGATTGCCCCGGTATTGGATGAAATTGCCAGTGAATACCAAGGTCGCATCAAAATTGTCAAAGTGAACGTAGACGACAATGGTGCAACCGCTGCCAAGTTCGGTGTGCGTGGCATTCCAACGCTTTCTTTGTTTAAAGATGGCGCAATTGCCGGTACGAAAGTGGGTGCTTTATCAAAATCGCAGTTGACAGCGTTTATTGACTCCACTATATAAGATCTATTGGCGGTGGTGATCGTGCCACCGCCAATTCTAAACTAGTTGTTTTCCTGTTTTCGTTTCCCCTTGCGCAGTATGCCTAATCCTTTATTGGATACCTCTGTGGTGCCGAAAACAGCCTTACTTTCCCTTTTCCTCATTTGAACGCACGGTATGAATCTCACCGAACTCAAGAAAAAGCCGATAGGCGAACTCATCAAGATTGCAGAGTCCATGGGACTCGAGAGCATGGCTCGTAATCGTAAACAAGACATTATTTTTGCCATCTTAAAAACGCACGCTAAAAACGGCGAAGAAATTTATGGCGACGGTGTTCTTGAAATTTTGTCCGACGGTTTTGGCTTTTTGCGCTCATCCGAAGGTTCTTACTTAGCGGGTCCTGATGATATTTACGTCAGCCCTTCGCAAATTCGTCGTTTTAATTTGCGGACAGGTGACACTATCACCGGCACGATTCGCCCACCAAAAGAATCAGAGCGTTATTTTGCGCTGCTAAAAGTGAGTCAAATTAACTACGACTCACCGGAAAATGCTCGTAGCAAAATCTTGTTCGAAAACTTAACACCACTGTTTCCAACTCAGCGCTTAATTATGGAGCTGGGTAATGGATCTACAGAAGATTTGACGGCGCGTACCATCGATTTGGTATCACCTTACGGTAAAGGCCAGCGTTCATTGATTGTGGCGCCACCAAAAGCTGGTAAGACCATGTTGATGCAAACATTGGCTCAGTCCATTACGCGTAATAACCCTGAATGCTATTTGATTGTGTTGTTAATCGATGAGCGTCCAGAAGAAGTCACGGAAATGCAGCGCACCGTGCGCGGCGAAGTCGTGGCATCAACCTTTGACGAGCCACCAGTTCGTCACGTTCAAGTCGCCGAAATGGTGCTGGAAAAAGCCAAACGATTGGTCGAACATAAAAAAGACGTCGTGATTTTATTAGACTCAATCACTCGTCTAGCACGTGCTTACAACACCGTTATTCCAAGTTCTGGAAAGGTGTTGACGGGTGGTGTGGATGCCCATGCCTTGGAACGTCCTAAGCGTTTCTTTGGTGCGGCACGGAATATTGAAGAAGGTGGTTCACTGACCATTATTGCTACGGCGCTGATTGAAACGGGTTCAAAAATGGACGAAGTCATTTTTGAAGAGTTCAAAGGTACCGGCAATCATGAGGTCAACCTGGATCGTCGTATCGCTGAAAAGCGTGTGTTCCCGGCCATCAACATTAAGAAGTCAGGCACGCGTCGTGAAGAACGCCTGATGCCTGAAGAAGATTTAAAGAAAGTGTGGATTTTACGCAAGCTGCTGCATCCTATGGATGAGGTCGCAGCCATCGAGTTCTTATTGGATAAGCTGAAAGATGCAAAAACCAATGACGAATTCTTTGACATGATGAAGCGTAAATAAGCAGCACTGCTATTTGTGTTAATAAAAAGCCCTCTTAAACCGAGGGCTTTTTATTGTCTTCAATGGTGGCTCTGACATCACTTCGAATATGTAAGTCGCGTTGTGGGAACGGAATGACAATGTCGCGTTCTTTGAGCTCGGTTTCCAGCGCCCAAAGATACAGCGCCTGTGTGCGACCTGGCGACATCACTAGGCTTTGATCGACCCAAAGGACTAATTCAAAATTAAGACTGCTATCACCAAATCCTACCAGCCAGACATCGGGAGACTGGCCAGCTTGATTAACGGTGCCAGCAACTTTTTCTGCGGCCGCAAGGCCGGCCTCTTTGACTAATTCTTTGTCTGAACCATAGGCCACACCAAATGGCACATGAATTCGACGTTGGCGATTATTGTACGTCCAGCTGATTACCCGACCATTGATAAACTCGGAGTTGGGCACAATGACATCAACACCATCATTGCTAGTGATGCGTGTGTAGCGAATGCCAATTTCAGAAACGCGGCCACCAACACCGGATTGCAGCTCAACGTAGTCACCGACTTTTAATGTTTGTTCAACCAGCAGCACAATGCCGGAAATAAAGTTACTGAAAATAGTTTGTAGACCAAAACCAATACCAACACCGATAGCACCACCAACTAGCGCTAGATTGGATAAATTAAGCCCAACAAAGTCGAGGCCGAAAACAATAATCAGCGCCCAAATGATGTAGCGGAAAATACGTGATAAAGCGTAAATGGCTGACTCACTAACAGGCGTGCGACGGTTGGGGTTGGATAGTTTTTTCAAGCCACGTTCTAGTAAGCGAATGGCGAATACGGCCGCCAAAACAAACAGCGCCATGATGAGTAGTTTTGACAGCGTAAAACTACTATCGCCCCACGTTAAGAAAGGCGTGTTTAAGTAGGCAGTAGAGTCTTGCAGCCAAGTCATTAATGTCATTACAGGCTTCCAGCAAGTTGACGATATTTTTGTACTTTAGGTGCCACCACAAACTGACAATAACCCTGACCCGGATTTTTGCGGAAATAATCTTGATGATAATCCTCAGCTGGCCAAAAAGTGACAGCCTCTAAAACCTCAGTGACAATCGGCGCATGTTGATGTTGGTTGGCTTGATAGTCCTTGATAAAAGATTCAACCAGTAAGCGTTGCTGTGAATCTTGGCAAAAAATAGCCGAGCGATACTGTGTGCCAATATCATTGCCCTGACGATTTAAGGTGCTAGGGTCATGAATGGTGAAAAAAATCGTGAGTATTTTTTGCAGTGAAATTTGCGCCGGATCAAATTGCAGTTGTACTACTTCGGCATGGCCTGAATTGCCTGTACAGATTTGCTCGTAGGTTGGATTGTTGCTTGGGCCACCGGCATAACCACTGACACAGGCACTAATGCCAGGCACCTCTCTAAAAACGGCGTCTAGGCACCAAAAACAGCCGCCGCCTAAGGTGATGATCGATGTCGGTGAACTCATGATTGACTCCGTAATAAACTGGCAGTGTTGAACTATTCTGCCTTACCCTAACGACTTTCGTACAGGAAACACAGGCTTATGAAATATCTTGAGCAATTACCGCCAAACAGGCCGGGACGCTCACCACATATCAGTATGATGTGGCGTGAGAGTCGTTTTGCTTATGAGTGGTTACGCAGTCGCTGGTTGGGCGAGCGAGTATTGCAAGGGTTGCCGCATGGTCAAGGCCAGTGTGTGATGCTCTTGCCCGGTTATGACACAGATGACAAAACCTTAGCGACGTTATGCCAACGTTTAACGCAGCTTGGTTATGACGCACGTACTTGGGGTATTGGCCGAAATCATGGCCGCATCCATAAAATCATTCCTGAGCTGGTGAAGACGTTGACGCAGTGGCAGCAGGAAACGACTAAGCCTGTGGCATTAATTGGGTGGAGTTTGGGTGGGTTTATTGCGCGGGAAATTGCCCGTGACCATCCTGAGCTGGTGGCCTCGGTAATGACGCTGGGCTCACCAGCCGTGGGTGGCCCTAAGTACACCATTACTGCAGCGGCTTATCGAAAGCAGGGGCATGACCTAGACCAAATTGAAGCAGAAATGGCCAAGCGTGATGCCATTCCCATTCAATGTCCGCTAACCGTTGTGTTTACTCGCAAGGATGGCATTGTGAAGTGGCCTGCTACTTTAGATCGTGTCACCACCCATGCGCGTCACTTAGAAGTTAGCAGTTCTCATATCGGCTTAGTCAGTGACGCCAAAGTATTTCGGGTTATTGCACGTGCATTGGCAGATCAAACCACAGCTACCTAGTGGGTCGCTGTGGTTTACGTTTTGCCGTAGTGCCAGCGCGAGGAGGCAAGCCGGTGTGCTGGGTTAGGATACGCCCCTTTTGTGGCTTGACCTTGATAGACACTCCCTCACCTGTTGATGAGTTCTTTTTGCGTGGGCTATTGTACTGACCATCGGCAGCTGGCTGATAGGTCGGGATCAGGTGGTTTTTGCTGTTACCAATCAGGTCGGCACGACCCATGGCCTGTAATGCTTCGCGCAATAACGGCCAGTTATTAGGGTCGTGGTAACGCAAGAACGCTTTGTGTAGACGGCGACGGCGATCACCACGCACCACATCAACTTCTTCTGAGTCACGGGTGACTTTGCGTAGCGGGTTTTTACCGCTGTGGTACATGGCCGTAGCTGTGGCCATTGGTGACGGATAAAACGTTTGGACTTGGTCGGCACGGAAGCCATTTTTCTTCAGCCAAATAGCCAAGTTCATCATGTCTTCATCGGTGGTGCCGGGATGGGCTGCAATGAAGTACGGAATCAAATATTGCTCTTTACCAGCCTCGGCAGAGTACTTATCAAACAGCTGTTTGAACTTGTCGTAGCTGCCAATACCAGGTTTCATCATTTTTGACAGTGGCCCATCTTGCGTGTGTTCAGGCGCAATTTTTAAATAACCACCAACATGATGGGTGACCAACTCTTTAACGTACTCTGGCGACTGCACGGCTAAGTCATAACGTAGCCCTGAGCTGATCAGAATCTTTTTCACACCCTTAAGCTCACGCGCGCGGCGATACAGCTTAATGAGTGGATCGTGATCGGTGTTTAGGTTTTCGCAGATGCCGGGATAAACACACGACGGTTTTCGACATGCCGCTTCAATTTCGGGCGATTTGCAGGCCAGGCGATACATATTAGCGGTTGGCCCGCCAAGGTCAGAGACAATGCCGGTGAAGCCTGGCACATCACGCATCTTTTCGACTTCGCGAATGATCGAATCTTCAGAGCGATTTTGAATAATACGGCCTTCGTGTTCGGTGATGGAGCAGAATGTACAGCCACCGAAACAGCCGCGCATGATGTTGACCGAGAAACGAATCATTTCATAAGCGGGAATGCGTGCATCGCCATAGGCTGGGTGTGGTACACGGGCATATGGCAGGTCAAACACATAATCCATTTCTTCCGTGGTTAGCGGAATTGGTGGTGCATTTAACCAAACATCATTTTCACCATGGCGCTGAACCAAGGCGCGGGCATTGCCCGGATTTGTTTCTAAATGCAGCACACGATTGGCGTGGGCATAGAGCACGGGGTCAGCTTTTACTTTTTCATAGGACGGCAGGCGAATGACTGTTTTGTCACGCGGCGGCAGCTTTTGTTTTGCTGGCCGCAGTGTCACCACGGTGGTGTCTTCAGGTAACGCGGTTAACTCACCCCAAGCACCGGGAGTGACTTCAATTGGCGCACCAATATCAGCCGCCGCAGGCATCAGGTCAAAACCGGCACTGCTGCCGTCACTAAAGCTGGCGCCGGCAAAACTAGCACCACCCTTTTGCTTTTCAATTTCGCAGGCAGAAAGGTCGGCAGTATTCACATAGGGATTTAAGATACGATCAACACGGCCCGGTGCATCCACGCGTGTGGAGTCCAGAACGAAGAAGTCTTCCGGTGTGTCGCGGCGTAAAAATACGGTGCCACGTACATCGGTAATGTCGCGAATATGCTCGCCACGAGATAGGCGGTGTGCAATTTCGACAATGGCGCGCTCGGCGTTGCCATAGAGCAAAATATCAGATTTGGCATCTAGCAGAATGGAGCGGCGAACTTTGTCTTGCCAGTAATCGTAATGCGCAATACGGCGCAGCGAGGCTTCAATGCCGCCCAGTACTTGTGGTACATCGGGATAGGCTTCACGTGCACGCTGAGCGTAAACCAGACTGGCGCGATCGGGTCGACGACCACCCTGATCATTTGGCGAATAGGCGTCGTCGGAACGAATTTTACGATCCGCTGTGTAGCGGTTGATCATTGAGTCCATATTGCCGGCGGCAATGCCAAAAAATAGATTGGGTTTGCCTAAGGCGCGGAAAGGTTCTGCCGACTGCCATTCTGGTTGAGCAATAATGCCTACGCGAAACCCTTGGGCCTCCAGTAGACGACCAATAATGGCCATGCCGAAGCTAGGGTGATCAACGTAAGCATCACCGGTAACAATAATGATGTCGCAGGAGTCCCAGCCGAGCTGATCCATTTCATCGCGTGACATCGGCAGAAATGGTGCCGTGCCATAGCACTCAGCCCAGTAGCGGTCGTAACCGAACAGGGCTTTGTTGGCTTGTGGATGAGGAAGGCTCATGAGGACTCCGGCGGGGTTTAGGCCGCGTTAAAAACCAAGTAAAGGCATTAGGGCTAAAACGACTTCAGTGCTCATGCCGGTACGTGAGCCAATATTGGCAGCAAGACCGGTTTTTACGCTGGAAATGGAGTTATTACGTAAAGTGGCTGCGGAGCGAACAGCAGCTTGGTCGGCGGAGGCTAGCGGTTTGCCAAGTGACTTTTCAATGCGTGATACGGCTGCATTTTCACTGATTGGCTTGCTGGCTTCAGGGAACAAAGCCGCTAATAACATACCATCCATGCCGATTTGTGCGCCAACTCGGTTTAAGAAGCTGGATTGTGCCGTGTTCATGCCTACTTTTGCAGAGCCTGTTAGGCCTTGAATTTGAATGCGTTCAGCCATGGTTAAGGCGCTGCCACGACGTGCCTCAATCGCTGAAAAGAACTGCTGTGCCTGAGTTTGTGACTCAGCACTTTGCTGGTTGTTTTGTGGTTGCGTACCGCCAGTTTGGCCTGCAGGCTGCATGGTGTTGCAGGCGGTTAGTGCGATGGCACTGGTTGCAATCACTAATAAATAAGAAAAACGCATTACATACTCCAAAACTTAAACTTGGGATAAACGTTGACGTGCTCGGGCTACGGCCGCGCGAACTTGTGCCGGTGCGGTGCCGCCAAAATGATTGCGCGCACTGACTGAGCCTTCTAACGTCAGTACATCAAAGACGTTGTCGCTAATGTCGCTGGAAAACTGTTGTAATTCGGCCAAGCTCATTTCGCTTAGGTCTTTACCTGTTTGCACGCCATAACCCACCGCTTTGCCAACCACTTCGTGTGCATCACGGAAAGCAACGCCTTTTTTGACAAGGTAGTCAGCAAGGTCGGTAGCGGTGGCGAAACCACGGCGAGCTGCTTCACGCATAATGTCGCGGCGCGGTTGCAGCGCCGGCACCATGTCAGCAAACGCACGTAGGCTGCCAAGTACGGTATCAATGGCGTCAAATAGCGGCTCTTTGTCTTCCTGGTTGTCTTTGTTGTAAGCCAAGGGCTGGCCCTTCATCAGCGTCAGTAGCGCCGTTAAGTGGCCATAGACTCGTCCGGTTTTGCCGCGAATTAATTCCGGTACATCCGGATTCTTTTTCTGCGGCATGATTGATGAACCGGTACAGAAACGATCGGGCAAATCAACAAACTGAAACTGTGCTGACGCCCATAACACCAGCTCTTCGCTAAAACGAGATAAGTGCATCATGATCAGCGCGGCAGCACTGCAGAATTCAATAGCGAAGTCGCGGTCCGATACAGCATCCAGTGAATTTTCGCAGACGGCATCAAAGCCCAAGAGCTCTGCGGTATAGGCGCGATCAATTGGGTAGGTTGTGCCCGCTAAGGCGGCGGCGCCTAATGGCAGGCGATTCACGCGTTTGCGTAAATCAATTAAGCGTTCATCATCTCGTTTTAGGTTTTCAAACCAAGCCAGCAGGTGATGGCCAAAGGTGACAGGTTGAGCCGTTTGCAAGTGAGTGAAGCCGGGCATGATGGTGTCGGCTTCGCGCTCGGCTAAATCAATCAAGCCAGTGAGCAGGCGTTTTAGCTCACTGCGAATGACGTCAATTTCATCGCGCAAATACAGGCGAATATCGGTGGCGACTTGGTCGTTTCGGCTGCGACCAGTGTGTAAACGTTTGCCGGCAATGCCAATGCGTTCGGTTAGGCGATGCTCGATGTTCATGTGTACATCTTCGAGATCAATTCGCCACTCAAACTGGCCCGACTCAATATCTTGTTGCACTTGCTGCAGGCCCGACACAATCAGGTCTCGGTCAGCCTCAGACAGCACGCCGACTTTCGCCAACATGGTGGCGTGTGCAATCGAGCCACGAATATCTTGGCGATACATGCGTTGGTCAAATTGCACCGATGCGGTGAACTCAGCAACAAATTTATCTGTGGCCTCGGAAAAGCGGCCTCCCCACATGGAGGACGAAGATGTACTCATATGCATGTAGTCTCAACAAAGGATGGGGCTGGCGTATGTGCAGCCTAGCCAAAAAGTAGCCAATTATAGCTTAAAACCGAACGGACTTGCTGATAACCGGGCGACTCGGGCACACTTCCGCCATGCCAAACACAATAAAAATAACAATTCCTACTGATGAGGCGCTAGCAGACTTCTGGTTGCCTGATTTCTGCTCTGTCTCTGGCGCTACGCGCCTAGCCATTTTGGCGTTTCTTATTGCGCTAATTTTACTGTTGGCACAAGCCCCAGTGTTGTGGCCATTTCCATTTTGGGATTTGCTTTTGTTGACCACATTGGCCGGTTTAGTCATTGCGGTAAGCTTTAGTGTGGTTTGTCGTTTTCGCCGCAAAATGGCAGCTTGGTCGCATCTTAAAATTGCCGGTGTGACCCTGATATTTATTATTTTCAATATGGTGTGGATCAGCCTGCTCGGCATTGCTGCATTGGAACACTACGGCCTACCCTTACTGAGTTATATGACCAATGAGGTCAGTATGCTTGTTCGGCATGGCTTAATTGTGTCGGTGTTTGCGGGGCTGTTCTTTCGCTACTTGGCATTACAGGCTCGCTTGCGTAGGCGTGAGCAAGCGGTGCTGAACTCTCGGCTAGAGGCCTTGCAGGCGCGAATCCAGCCACACTTCTTGTTTAACTCGATGAATATTATTGCTAGCTTAATTGCGGTTGATCCGGAAAAAGCCGAACAAGTGGTAGAAGATTTGGCGGCATTATTCCGTGCCAGTCTGCGTGACACAGTTGATGTCAGTTTGAAAGAAGAGCTGAGCTTGTGTCGTCGTTATGCCCACATTGAAGAGCTGCGCCTTGGTGAGCGCTTGCATATTGATTGGCGTTTGCCAGAGGACTTATCTGCGGTTCGTATTCCGTTGCTGACTATTCAGCCTTTGTTGGAGAACGCCATACGCCATGGTGCGGAAATGTCGGTTGAGCATTGCACCATTTTAGTAGAGGTCAGTATTAACGACTACGACGTGCACATTACGCTCAGCAACCCTTTGGCCAGTACCAGTCGACATGACGGTAACCGAATGTCCATGGCGAATGTGAAAGCGCGCCTACAGGCTCGCTTTGGACCAAGTGCTTATTTGGATGCAGCACCTGTGGGCGACCAATTTGTCACACGATTGGGTTATCCACATGCAGTAAATGCAAACTCGGCGTTGAAATCTTGATCAGGATGGCGCACATTTAGGCAGTGGTACTAAAAATAATAAAAGTTGTACGAGGGAAGCTTCATGAAAGCACGAGTCATTATTTGTGATGATGAACGATTAGCCAGAGAGCGCTTGGTTCGCTTGCTGGATGAAATTGGTGATTATGAATTAGTGGGTTTAGCTGAGCATGGCGATCAAGCCTTGCGTCTAGCCACTGAAAAGAGTGCCGATATTGTTCTGCTTGATATGCGTATGCCGGTCATGGATGGCCTGACCTGTGCCCGTCATTTAAATAATTTACCGTCACCACCTGCGATCATTTTCTGTACCGCGTTTGATGAGCATGCACTCGAGGCATTCTCGGTTTCAGCTGCTGGTTATGTATTAAAGCCAGTGAGTCGAGAAGCGTTACGCGAAGCCATGTCGCGCGCCTGTCGTGTAAACCAACTGCAAATGGAAAGTCTGCGCCAGCAACCTGCTAGCAATGAGCGCCCCGGTGCACGTAGTCATATCACGGCACGCACGCATCGCGGCATTGAGCTGATTCCCTTAGATGAAGTTCGTTATTTCTTGGCTGATCATAAGTACGTCACCGTGCGTCATGAGCATGGTGAAGTGTTGATTGATGAAACCTTAAAAGATCTGGAAGAAGAGTTTGCTGATCGCTTCATTCGCATTCATCGCAATGCCTTGTTGTCGCTGCACTTCCTAGAGGGCTTAGAAGTGGTTGCGTCTGGCCAATACCGCGTGCGAATTCGTGGTGTAGATGAACGATTGGTGGTTAGTCGTCGTCATTTGCCAGAGCTTCGCGAGACACTTCACCGCGTCTAACCTTGCAGTTCCCTCGAAGCCGGATACACTGCCATCAGTTATCCGCTTCGAGGCCGTTATGAGTTCACAACCTCCCCTTCGTATTGCTACCCGTCAAAGCGCATTAGCGTTATGGCAAGCCCATTATGTTGCCGACTCGTTGCGCGCGCTATATCCGGACCTAGTTGTAGAGCTGGTGCCGATGGTGACTAAGGGCGACCGTATTTTAGATGTGCCACTGGCCAAAATTGGTGGTAAAGGCTTGTTTGTTAAAGAGCTAGAGCAGGCCATGTTAGAGGGTCGCGCTGATATCGCGGTGCACTCGATGAAAGATGTGCCGATGGCTTTTCCTGATGGGCTGTCGCTGGCAGTGATCTGTCCACGTGGCGACCCGAGTGATGCCTTTGTCAGCTCGCGCTTTGAGAGCTTAGGCACCTTGCCACAAGGTGCAGTGGTGGGCACATCCAGTCTGCGTCGTCAGTGTCAACTTCGTCGTTGGCGCCCAGACCTGCAAATCCGTGATCTGCGTGGCAATGTGAATACCCGTTTAGCGCGCTTAGATGCCGGTGAGTTTGATGCGATTGTGCTGGCCACGGCGGGTCTGTTGCGTTTAGAAATGCCTGACCGTATCCGTCACCGTATTGCCCCTGAATTAATGCTGCCTGCCGTAGGGCAAGGTGCAGTTGGTATTGAGTGTCGTAGTGATGATGCCCGTACGCAAGCCCTGCTGGCGCCACTGGCGGATCATGTGACTAGTCGTTGTGTTGCTGCTGAACGTGCAATGAATACACGCCTGCAAGGTGGTTGTCAGGTCCCTATCGCAGGCTTTGCTACCTATCACGATGGCCGAATTCAGTTGCATGCTCGTGTTGGTGCGGTCAATGGCTCGCGCATATTAGAAGAGTCTATGAGTGGACCAGAAGCGGATGCAGAGGTGATTGGTGTGACGGTGGCTGAACGCCTATTGGCGGCTGGCGCTGATGTCATTCTGGCCGAAGTATATGGCGACTCGCATCAGGTGCAATAAATAAATGTCTGCTGCCTTGGCGGGCCTAACCATTTTAAATCCACGCCTGTTGGCGCAGGCTGGGGCGTGGACAAAAGCACTGCAAGCGCAAGGTGCAGAGGTCATTGAGCTACCACTTTTGGCTTTACGCCCACGTGTTTTAGTGCAAGCCGAAAAATCTAAGCTGTTAGATCTTGATCGCTACCATGCGTGTATTTTTGTTAGTGCCAATGCCGCACGCTGTGGCATAGAGGCTGTAGCCGACTATTGGCCGCAATGGCCCTATGGTGTGACTGTTTTTGCGGTTGGCCAAGCGACGGCAATGCCATTGCAGGAAGCGGCACTAAATGTATTGCTGCCGGCATCTGCCGATAGTGAAGGCTTGTTGGCGATGCCTGAACTGCAGGCAGAGCAAATCAGTGGCAAACGTGTGCTGCTGTTGCGTGGCAGCCAAGGACGTGAGCTGTTGACGCAGGGTTTGACCCAGCGTGGTGCTACAGTGGATGTATTGGCGCTATATGATGTTGTGCTTCCGAGCACAGCTAATGCGCAATGGCGGGCTTTATCGCGTGCACCGGATGTGGTGCTGTTGACTAGCCCGATGGTATGGCAGCATTGGCAGCAAGTAGCAGGTGCTAGTGCTGTGTTGCCGACCTTGGTGGTGTCTAGCGTACGCTTAGCGGAAATTGTGCGAGCAGCGGGCGCACAAGATGTACGGATAGTCCATGGCGCGAGTTTGTCCGATTGGTTGGCCGCACTGTTATGATTAAACCTTGTTAACCTTTTGACTGTGGATGCAAGCATGTCGAGTCGTACTCCGTTGATCACCTCCGTTGCCGTAAAGCGCCCATTGACGTGGGGCTTTATTGTGTTGCTAACCGTTGTGATTGTGCTGGCGATTGCCGCCAGTGGTTTGGCTTGGCATAGCGAAAAGCAGCACCGCAAAGCACGTGGTGATTTACGCCAAGTTAGCACGGAGCTGCAAGCCATACAGTCAGGCCATGACAAAGTGCTGGCACAACAAATTGAGATAACGCGTGCACAATTGCAGCAGCAGGGCACACTTGATGCGCTACTGGGTAATGACGCGCTGCTGCGCCAGCGTTGGCAGGTGGCACGCACGCATGAGGCAATTGCGTTAGCCGAGCAGTACTTAAATATTCGCCATGACAGCCAAGCAGCGATTAATTTGTTGCAGCAAGCGTTTAATGTGATTAGCGCAAATGAGGATCCGCAATTGTTGGCGGTGCGTCGTGCACTTAGCCAAGATATCGAGCTTATTAAGGCCTTACCACAGCCTGACGTTTCCTCTTTGTATCAGCGCCTTGATGGCTTACGCAAAGCAATTGCGGCCTTAGACGTACCGATGCCTGCCATGCCTGCCATGCCTGCCATGCCTGCTACCGAGCCGGTGAGATCCCCTAACGGCGCAACTGTGGCAGAGCGTTGGCACAATTTTGTTCAGCGCGTGGGACAAGTCACCAGTGATATGGTGGTACTGCGCAGACATGATCAGTCTTTGCCTAAGTTGTTAGAAAATGAACGCCGCGCCCTAGCTCATGAGCAACTGCAGTTGTTACTTGATCAGACGCAGCTAATGTTATTGCGCCACGATGAACAGATGTTTCGTTCGTTACTGGTCACGTTAGGCCAGCGTTTAAACGCTAATTTTGCTGCGGTTGATATCAAGGCGATTCAGGCAGAGCTGACGTCATTGCAAGACGCGCCGATTATGGTGAGTGCGCCGTCGTTAAATAGTCGGGCGGCGATTGACTTGGTGATGATTCGAGCTGAGGGCGCAAAATAATGCGTGCCTTGAGTTGGGTGTTGCTGGCGCTGATCGTTGTCGTTGCATTGATTTCCTTGATTTCACAAGACGCAGGTTATGTCTTGATCAGTTGGCGTGTGTATACATTGGAGCTGACGCTGACCACGTTGTTAATTGCAGTAATGCTGACGTCGTGGAGTATTTTGCAGCTAATTCGCCTGTCGTATTGGCTGACTGCGCGTGACCGCGTGCAGTTTGCAGATGAAATCGACACAAAGCCTGCAAACAGGGGTTGACGTAAGGGCCCTGCGCGGCTTTAATACGCGCCTCCCTCTGGCCGGATAGCTCAGTCGGTAGAGCAGCGGATTGAAAATCCGCGTGTCGGCGGTTCGATTCCGCCTCCGGCCACCATGATTTAATTAAAAACCCCCGACCGTTTGGTTGGGGGTTTTTATTTCTACTGCACCTTTTTAGCGAGCTGCTTAACTTGCTGTAGCCACTTATCGCGCTGTGCAGCAGATGCGTAACGCACAGGGCCAAGTGACGTGATTTTCACTGGTTTAACACCGCAAAACTCCAAGATAGTTTTTTTGATTTGGTGATGCCCGGGCATTTTATAGGCAATTCGATAATACCAAGGCGGCGTGTCCATCGTGGAAATCACGTGAGCGCTGCGCCCTGTCAGTAACTTATCCCAGAACTGCGAATTATCACGATATTTGAAGGCGTAGCCAGGCAATAGCACACGGTCAAATAGGCCTTTGAGTAGTGACGGCATAGAGCCCCACCAAATCGGGTACACGAATACCAGGTGATTAGCCCAAGTGATGGCTTCTTGGATTTCTTTAAGCCCTGGTTCCAACGCTTGGCGCTTGCCGAAACCAGCATGCAGCGTTGGATCAAACTCAACCTCACCTAACTTAAAAAATTTTACATTGTGCCCAGCTTCTTTTGCGGACTGTGTGTAGGTGTCGGCAATTGCACCGCAATAGCTGTCTGATTTGGGGTGACCTAAGATGACCACGATGTTTTTGGGCATTGGAATACTCTTTGTGGATTACAGAGACTTTATATCTTACTAGCACTCTATTGCTTCGGTCGTTAACATCGCGCCCATATCATTATGAGGATCTGTCATGAGCTTGCCATTGCCCGTGCGAAATGCGGCACTGTTTGACGAGATAGCCAATTGGCTTTGTCAAATCCCACATGCCAAAACATTAGGCTTTCAGTTTGTTCAGGGTGAGCGTGGACGCGCCACCATGATGCTGCCCTATGATGAGCGCCTTGTAGGTAACCGTAAAACAGGGGTGTTGCATGGCGGTGTGATCACATCATTAGTGGATACCACCAGTGCATTAAGTATTTTTTCCATGCTCGAGGCGCCGTGTGGGTTTCCTACGCTTGATTTGCGTATTGATTATTTGCGCCCTGCTACACCGGGCTTGCCTGTGTATTGTTCCGCTGAGTGTTACCGCCTAACACGTGAAATTGCCTTTACACGTGCCACAGCCTATCAAGATGATCAGGCACAGCCGGTAGCGTATAGCGTGGGTACATTTATGCGGGGTAATAGTTTTGCCGAACCCAACGCGCCGAAAGAGGTTTGAATAATGACTGAACAATCCTCGCCTATTGGGTTTGCCGATGTTTTGGCACAATCACCTTACGCTCAACTACTGGGTGTAGAAATGCAGCTTATAAATGGTGTGCCGCAGTTTGTGTTGCCATTTCGCCCGGAAAATATTGGTAATGACCATTTGCCCGCATTACATGGTGGTGTCATTGGTGGCTTTATGGAGACGGCAGGTATTTTGCATTTGCTTTGGCTGCGGGAATCCACCGAAACACCGCGCACTGTAGATTTTTCCATCGACTACTTACGTGCAGGGCGGGCGCAGGTGCTCTACGCTGAATGCAGCGTAACGCGTCAAGGTAAGCGTGTGGCTAACGTCCATGTTAGCGCTTGGCAAGAAAGCCGTGATAAGCCCGTAGCGGTGGCTAGGGCGCACTTTTTGCTTGGTTAAGTAATTTGACCAAGCGCTTCGGTGTCGACGTCTCGTGTTTCTTTAAATAACAGTAGTGCGCCAATGCTAATGCCAGAGGCTACCATCAAGTACCAGCCTACGGCTTCTAAGCCGTAAGTGGTGGCCAGCCATGTGGCGGCATAAGGCGCCAGGGAAGCACCAAAAATTCCTGCCAGATTAAACGTCAGAGAAGCCCCGGTGTAGCGCACTTCGGTGGGGAACAGTTCGGACAATACGGTGCCTAAGGGGCCGTAGACTAGGCCCATAATGCCTAAGCCAACGGCTAAGAACAGTGCCGTCATCCAAGTTGAATTGGCATTAAATAGATCGGCAAAAAAGAAGCCAAACACACCCATAGCCAAGTTTATCCACAATAGTGTCGGACGCCGACCAAAACGGTCAGCAACTAGTGCGGCAAGGGGAATTGTCAGAGCAAAAAACAACACGCCAAATAGCTGTAACTTCAAGAAGGCTTCACGTGTGTATCCTAACGCTGAGGTACCCCAGCTTAGGGTAAATACGGTCATCAAATAAAACAAAACAAATGCAGTGAGCGCAATCAGCGTACCTAATACTAATGCACGTTGATGATCGCGGAATACGGTGACCATGGGCAGACGAACGCGCTCATTGCGATCAAGCGTGGCTTGGAAGGCAGGGGTTTCATGAATGCGCAAACGAACCCACAGGCCAACTAATACCAGCACGCTGCTGGCAATAAAGGGTATGCGCCAGCCCCAGCTCATAAAGTCAGCTTCACTTAATGTCTGTGTTAAAAGCAAAAATGTTGATGTCGACAAGATGAAACCAATCGGTGCACCAAGCTGTGGGAACATGCCATACCAAGCGCGCTTGCCTGGTGGTGCATTTTCTGTGGCCAGTAACACCGCACCACCCCACTCGCCGCCTAGACCCAAACCCTGACCAAAACGACACAAGGCTAATAGCAATGGAGCAACTACCCCAATTTGGGCATAGGTGGGCAGCAGGCCGATTAGCACAGTAGAGATGCCCATGGTGAGCAAGGCGGCAACTAAGGTGGCTTTGCGGCCAATGCGGTCGCCGTAGTGGCCAAATAATGCCGAGCCTAATGGGCGTGCAAAAAATGCAATTGCAAACGTAGCCAGTGACTGCAGCATGGCTGAAGTTGGGTCGGAGGTTGGAAAAAACAAATGTGGAAACACCAGTACTGCAGCGGTGGCATAAATATAAAAATCAAAGAATTCGATGGTGGTGCCAATTAAGCTGGCAAATAACACACGACCACGAGAGTTTGTTGTTGGAGTAGTGCTTGTGCTCATGGGGAAATGTTTCCGAAAAGGCTATGATGCGGCATGACGTATTTCGTGCTTGGAGTAAATCTTGTCTGTTTCTCAGGCCGCTAAGGCGGACATTTATCTGCTTATTGTAACGGTGCTGGCGGCAGTCAGTTGGATTTTCTCGAAAGAAGCCGTTTTGTTAATGCCGCCGCTATTATTCATGGCCTTGCGATTTTTGCTAGCGGGATTGATCTTGGCCAGTATTGGCCAGCGCCAACTTTTTCAGCTCAGTGCACGGCAATGGTTGCGTAGCACTCGTGTCGGCATGGTGTTCGCGGCTGGCATGTGTTTGTGGATTATGGGCTTACACTTTGGTCACCATATTGGTGAAGGTGGTTTCTTAACTAGCTTAGGCATTGTCTTGGTTCCCGTCATGGGGCGCTTGGTGTTTCGTGAGGTGGTGCCAACTAGCACCTGGGTTGCCCTGCCAATAGCCTTGGTCGGTTTAGCCATGATCAGCTTAGAAGGTGGCTTTCAAACGGAGCCGGGCCAGCTGTTCTTTATTGCCGCGGCGGTGGTGTTTGCCTTGTTCTACACCATGAATACGCGGGCTGCGAATCACCGTGAAGTGGTTAATGCGGATGGTGAGTTGACCTTGGTCGACCGAGTGCCAGCGCTGCCGTTAACGGCTATTGTGATGTTGTGTGTGGGCTTGGTGGCCTCTGTATTAACGCTAACACTAGAGCCTTGGCAGCAAAGTGTGATGAATTTTTCGGGAGCAATGGCGGGTTGGATTTTAGCCAGTGCTGTGATCGGCTCAGCTGCACGATTTTTATTGCAGACACATGCGCAAAGCCTGTCACGGCATAGTCATGGCGTGGTCATTATGGTGGTAGAGCCGGTGTGGATTGTGCTGTTTGCGTTTGCGTGGTTTGGTGAGCGTATGAGTATGACGCAAGGCTTTGGCTGTGCGCTGATCTTTGCGGCCTTGTTGGTTAGCCGTCGCGCCATGTTAATGCGCTGGCTGGCTGGGCTAAGGCAGCCCAGCCGCTAGCTCAATAAAGCTTAGCCTTTGGCGCGTGAACGGAATTCGCCAGTGCGGGTGTCGATTTCGATTTTTTCACCGATTTCGATAAATGCAGCGACTTGTACTTCAAAGCCGTTAGCCAGTTTGGCTGTTTTCATGACTTTACCGGAGGTGTCGCCACGAGCGGCTGGTTCGGTGTAAGCCACTTCACGAACAATCATCGTTGGCAGTTCAACCGAGATGGGTTTGCCGTCATAAATGACGACTTGGCAGACTTCTTCCATACCGTCTTCAATGTAGTTAATGGCATCGCCTAAGTTGTCTTTTTCAACTTCGTACTGATTGAATTCTTCGTCCATGAAAATATACATAGGGTCGGAGAAGTAAGAATAAGTCACGTCTTTGTTTTCTAAAATGACTTGGTCGAATTTTTCGTCAGCCTTGTAAACAGACTCTTGCGCTTGAGCAGACAACAAGCTCTTCATTTTCATTTTGACCACAGCCGAGTTACGACCCGACTTGTTGAATTCGGCCTTGAGAATGATCATTGGGTTGCCATTGACCATGATAACGTTGCCGGCGCGAAGTTCTTGTGCTGTTTTCATGACGTGTGTTTTCCGGTGTGAACTGAATTGGGCGAGGATTCTACCTGATTTGTGTAAAAACGCATCAGTTGCGTGGTTAGGTCGGGTTGTTGCAGTAAATATTCACGCCACTGCAGCATGGCTTTTTGCATTTGTGGCAGTGCCTGTAAAAAGGCAGGCCAATCCAGTGTGGCTGCTGGCGCTAATTGGTTCCAGCCTAGCATGGTGGACTGCCATATGTCGGGCATGTCGGTATGAGTGAGCACGGCTTGTATAAAGGCTTGTAGCTTGTCGGCATGGGCCAGTTCAGATTGTGGATAGATATGCCATAGCAGTGTTTTGCCAGCCCATAAGGCACGCACAAATGAGTCTTCACCACGAATTAAGTTCAGGTCGCAGCGTGCCAGTAGCTCATCAAATTCGACATGAGGAAGCATGGGCAGGACTTTTATGGTCAAGTTGCCGCGTTGATAAGGTGTGGTCAGTGTGTGTCCTACCCACGCCTGCACTACAGGCAGCGCTCGCCCCTGAAAGACATACAGAGTGGTGGCCACGGTGTCGGCGGCCAACGCATCTAGTAGCCCGGCGATGGCGGGGTTTTCATAACTAAATAGGCTGATTTGGCGCCCACCATCGCGGGCGACGTAATCCAGTCGTGTGATTAGGCTTGCTTCACGCAGCAAGCCGCCGGTGCGCGGGTTAAAGCCGGGAAACCAGAAGGTTTTATTTAGTCCCAGCTGTGGATGAGTGGATGTCATGCCATGACAGTTCTCAACCCAAGCTTCAGCGCTTAAATATTCTAAGTTGATCCAAACCGGTGGCCTAACGGCTTGCGCCATAGCCAACACATAAGCTTCTGGCAGATGACAGCCAAAACCTTCGATGACTAGGTTTGCCGGTGCGGGCCATGCGGCATTGTCATGCCAGTGACGCACCGTGATGGCATCAAGTGCTTGTTCGGCTAGGTTTGGGTTTAGGCTGGGTGCCAGCAGTTGAAAGCTAACTAAGTCATCCACCCATAGCGTGACGGAGACTTCGTGCTCTGTGCTGAGTTGGCGTGCTATACGCCAACAGACGCCTAAGTCGCCAAAGTTGTCGATGACCGTGCAAAAAATGTCGCAACGCACAGCCATCGTTGGCTAGCCTTAGAAGCTAACGTCGTGAATGACGCGGCTTTCCAGTTGCTCTTTCGACTTGCGGCGCTGCTCAAGATATTGGCGTGCAATCGCTTCTGTGCCTAGGCGCGTGCCAAAGCCAAAAACATTTAGCCAAAAAAACAAGAACTTGCGCTCTAAGGTATAGAACGATGTGGTGGCATTGTGATGTTGAACAATACGATAGCGTGACATATCTATTTACCTGCTATTCATGCGGCGCGCAGCATACCAATTTGTGCGCCGAATTTACAGTTTGCGATCGTAAACAACAAAACGATAGTTCAAGCCTGTCGCTTCATCAAAATGTGTTTCCACCGAGGTCTTACCCCACTCGTTGGCATCCCACTCGGGGAAAAAGGCATCACCGTTTACCACTGTGTCGACTTCGGTAATGTACATACGTGACACTTGCGAAAGTGTTTGTGCATAAATTTCAGCACCACCAATGATTAATACTTCATCTTGGTAGTTGCACACGGCGACTGATTCAGCCAGTGCTAACGCTGCTTCCAACGAGTGCACTACACGGGTACCGATGGGGCCTTCCCAGTTAGGGTCACGGGTCATCACGATATTGGTGCGATTGGGCAGCGGGCGTTTGAGTGAATCAAAGGTGGTGCGACCCATGACAATGGCTTTGCCGCTGGTGACTCGTTTGAAATACTGCAAGTCTGCCGGTAGTCGCCAAGGCAACATATTATTGATGCCAATGCAGCGATTACTGGCCATGGCCACAATCAATGAGAGCTTGACGTTGTCATCTGGCAAGGTGTCGTGCAGGTCATCGTCCATGGCTTCAGTGGTCATGCAAAACTCCCCTACACCGCAACTTTAGCGGCGATATGCGGTTGGGCTTCATAGCCTTCGAGTGTGAAGTCTTCAAAGCGGAAAGCGAATAAGTCGGTGATGTCTGGGTTAATACGCATTTGCGGCAAGGGCCCGGGTGTGCGGCTGAGTTGTAGGTCGGCCTGTTCAACATGGTTGCTATACAGGTGACAGTCACCACCGGTCCAGACGAAGTCGCCTGCTTGCAGGCCACAGACTTGCGCCACCATCATGGTGAGTAAGGCATAACTGGCAATATTAAAAGGCACGCCTAAAAAGATATCGGCGCTGCGCTGATAGAGTTGGCAGGACAGCTTGCCGTCGGCGACATAAAACTGAAACAAGGCATGGCAGGGCGGCAAAGCCATGTCATCGACTAGGGCCGGATTCCATGCGCTGACAATCAGGCGACGTGAATCAGGGTTGCGCTTGATCATGTCGATTACATTGCTGATTTGGTCAATGTGGCGGCCATCGGGCGCTGGCCATGAGCGCCACTGGTAACCGTACACCGGGCCTAAGTTGCCATCCTCATCAGCCCATTCATCCCAAATGCGCACCCCATTATCTTTCAAGTATTGAATGTTGGTGTCGCCAGCCAAGAACCATAACAGCTCATGAATAATGGATTTTAGATGTAGCTTTTTGGTGGTCAGTACCGGGAAGCCTTCGGCCAAATTAAAGCGCATTTGATGGCCAAATACCGAATACGTGCCGGTTCCAGTGCGGTCTGATTTAAACGTTCCTTCAAAACGCGCACGACGTAGTAGTTCTAAATACGCTTGCATGCTTAACGCACTCCATTGACCACAGGACGACGATAGGCCAGCAGCATCAGCACAATGCCTAAGGCAATCATGGGTGCTGTTAGCATTTGGCCTTTGGTCATCCATTCAAAAAGAACAAAACCTTGGTCGCTGTCGGGCTCGCGGAAGAACTCGTTCACAAAGCGTGCGATGCCGTAGCCAATTAAAAAAAGTGCCGAAGCGGCCATGCGTGGGCGAGGTTTCATGGTGAATATCCACACGACAATGAATAACACCAAACCCTCTCCAAAAGCCTGATATAGCTGAGATGGGTGGCGAGCTAATTCATCAACATGCGGGAAAATCATGGCGAGGGGGAAGTCTGGGTTTTGTACCGGGCGGCCCCATAATTCACCACCAATAAAGTTACCAATGCGGCCAAAAAATAGGCCGGGAATAGCAATCGGTGCAATAAAGTCGGTGACATCAAACCATTTCACCTTGTATTGCTTAGCAAACAACATCATCGCGGCTAATACGCCTAATAAACCGCCATGAAAGCTCATGCCGCCTTCCCAAACGCGAAATGCCCAGAGCGGGTCATGTGCCAGACGATCAAAGCCATAAAAGAAAACATAACCTAGGCGGCCACCAATAACGACACCAACCGCACCGTAAAAAATAAGGTCGCTGACTTGTTCAGATGTCCAGCCAATACGCTTGGCGCGCCAGACCCCTAGGCCATAAGCGCAGAGAAAACCAAGCAGATACATTAGGCCATACCAGTGAATTTGAACTGGCCCAAGGCTTAGGGCGACGGGATCAATTTCGGGATAGGTCAACATGATGGTGTCTCTTATAAATGCAGTCGAATCATAGCCTGATGCGCTAAGCTAATGCCATTGTCTCCGACATCTTAGGTGTTATTGCTTATGTGTTTGATTGTGCTCCATTGGCAGCCAGATGCCGAGCCTAGCCTTCAAGTATGGGCTAATCGTGATGAGTTTCGCGCGCGGCCAGCCCTGCCCACAGAATTTTGGTTAGAGGCGCCACAGGTGTTGGCGGGTCGGGATGTGCTGGCGGGCGGTACTTGGATGGGCGTGACTCGCCAAGGCCGTTTTGCTGCCATTACGAACTTTCGCGATCCAGTCCAGTCGGCTGGTCAGCGCTCTCGTGGTCAGTTAGTGGCGGACTTTTTAACGGGGCAGCAAGCCGCCGCCGAGTACGCTCATGATGTACAAGCGATGGCGCATTTATATACCGGCTTCTCGATGCTGATCAGCGATGCTGAGTCGCTGTACTTTGTCAGTAGTCGTCGTGAGCAGCCACAAGCGTTAGCGCCAGGTTGGCATGGTTTGTCGAATGCCTTATTGGACACGCCATGGCCTAAGTTGCAGCGTTTAAAAGCTTCAGCGCAGCACTTGGTTGCAAGTCCACAACGTGCTGAAGATGCCGATGCACATCTCAGTCTTTTAAAAGATACCCAGGTGGCAAACGATGCTGAGCTACCAAACACCGGTGTTGGCGTGGGAATGGAACGTTTGTTGTCACCTATCTGCATTCAAGGTGAGGCGTATGGCACACGTAATTCAACGTGGTTAAGTGTTGGCCGTCAGCATATTCGTTGGGAGGAGTGGCTGTATGACAGCCAGCAGCGACTTAGCTTTCGCTGCGAGCGCGAGTAAGGTTATGTAGGCCGAGTGCCGAGAGCACCTTCTCAACCTCGTCGCGAATATCTTGTGGGCGATCCAGCTCTAATAACTGCTCTAATAAATCTTTCGCCAGCGCCATCGGTGTGTGGCAAATGGTTTTACGCACTTTAAGTAAGTTACTGGCCGACATCGACAAGGTGTCAAAGCCCATAGCCATCAGCAAGATAGCAGTGCCGGGGTCGCCTGCCATTTCACCGCAAATGCTGACGGGTTTGCCGACACGATGGGCTTCGTTAACGACATAACGAACGGCACGCAAAACAGCTGGGTGGTATGGCGAATACAAGTCAGCTACGCGCGAGTTGTTGCGATCTACAGCGAGTAAATATTGTGTTAAGTCATTAGAGCCGATGCTAACAAAGTCCACCCGCTTGGCTAGGTCGGCGATTTGAATCACTGCGGCAGGGACTTCTACCATGATGCCAATGCGCGGTAGACGAATGTCAAACTCACCTTCTTCGCGTAACTCTTCAACTGCTCGATGAATGAGTGCAACACTGTCTTCGACTTCGCTAACCGTGGTCACCATCGGTAGCAAAATATTCAAGTTATCAAGCCCAGAAGATGCTTTTAGCATGGCGCGCACTTGCACCATAAAAATTTCTGGGTGATCGAGTGTGATGCGAACGCCGCGCCAGCCCAGTGCAGGGTTGTCTTCACGAATCGGGAAGTACGGCAGGTCTTTATCGCCACCAATATCGAGTGTGCGCATGGTGACCGGCTTTGGTGCAAAAGCTTCTAACTGCTGGCGATAAATCTGCCGTTGTTCTTCTTCGCCGGGAAAGCGTTCGCGTAGCATAAACGGGATTTCTGAGCGATATAGGCCAACCCCTTCAGCGCCACGATCTTTGGCGCGCGCCACATCAGCCATTAAGCCGGTGTTTACGCACAGCGCCACCACATGCCCGTCTGGGGTAATGGCTTCTTTTTGCTTATAGGCATCTAGGCCGGCAACCAGTTGCTGCTCTTCTTTAATGATGTCTTTATAACGTTTGCGCAAAGCACGTGAGGGCTGCACAAATAGTCGACCTAAGTAAGCATCAACAATCATTTCCGCATCATCGAGTGATGTTACCGGCAGATCGCTGACACCCACCACGGTGGGAATACCTAAGGCGCGAGCAACAATGGCCATGTGTGAATTGGCCGCACCGGTGGCGCTGACCACCCCCGATACTTTATCTAGCGGCACTTCCAATAACATGGCCGTGGAGATATCTTCGCCAATTAAGATGCTATTGTCGGGGAATTCGCGGGTATCTTCGGTTTCGCTGTCTTGTAATTTGGCCAAAATACGTAGGCCTAAGTCACGTACGTCTGACATGCGTTCGCGCAGATAGGGGTCATCCATCATGGCAAAGTTTTGCATGTGTTCGTCAATCACTTCACGTAAGGCGCCCTGCGCCCAGTTGCCGGCTTCGATGCGCTCAGCAATTTCACTAGGCAGAGCATGGTCATCAAGCATGCGCAAATACACATCGAATAGCGCGCGTTCTTCCGGCATTAACGTGCCGGACATACGATCATCTAGGGCGCGCACATCAGCGCGAACTTCTTCAATGGCGCGCGCTAAGAACTCAAGTTCGTGCTCTAGGTCTTCTACACTACGGTCCGGAACTTGTTCCAGATCGGCTGGCGGATAAAGCACCACGGCACGGCCCAAGGTGACACCGGCAGCACCCATAATGCCTTGGTAAATTTGAGTTTGTGTGGTGCGTGAGCCGCGCACCATTTCCAGCTGCCCCATTACCTTGGCATGCGCAACAACGCCAGAGAGCTGGGCCGACAAAGTGACCAAAAACGCGACCTCACCTTCATCAAAGCGACGGTTGGTGCGCTGCTGGACAACCAGCACGCCCAGCACTTTGCGCCGGTTCATAATGGGTACGGCAACAAACGCGTTGTAGTGCTCTTCACCGGTTTCCGGAAAGTAACGATAACGTGGATGGTTCGGCGCATCCTGCAAGTTGATGGGTTCTTCGCGGGTGGCACATAGGCCGACAAGGCCTTCATCAAAGGCTAGTGACACCATGCCTATGGCATTTGCGTTTAGGCCTTCAGTGGCCATTAACACCAAGCGTTCGGTGCGGTCATCCAATAAATAAACCGAGCACACCTCGGTATGAGTCGCATCGCGAACGGAGCGAACTAGAATTTCCAGCGCAGCTTGGAAACTCGGCGCAGAGTCCACGTCTTGGACAATGCGTCGTAGTGTTTCTAGCATGCTTGGTTCATTCTGGGGCATGTCGCCTATCCTGTGTGCGAGTGGAGTACAGGCAGCCTAGGTTGCAGTTCTCTTAATGCTTTCCGATAAACCTCGCGCTTAAAAGACACCACTTGATCTAGTGGGTACCAGTAACTAACCCATTGCCAGCGGTCAAACTCAGCTGGCTTCTGCACGTCGAGCTTAATGCGTGCTTCGTCGCTGATGAGTCTTAATAAAAACCAGCGTTGTTTTTGCCCAATGCACAGCGGTGGCTTGTCATTTCGAATAAACCGTCGGGGCAGGCGATAACGTAGCCAGCCTTTTGTTTGTGCTAGCAGCTCAACATCTTGTGGCTCAAGACCAATTTCTTCGCGCAGCTCACGGTACATGGCTTGTTCTGGCGTTTCGCCATCAATAATGCCACCTTGCGGAAACTGCCAAGCGTCATGGCCATAACGCCTGGCCCACAAAACTTGGCCTTGGTCATTGGCCACGATTATGCCCACATTGGGTCGAAAACCATCTCCGTCTATCACGAGAGAGTCCTTAATAATCATTTCGTTATTGCTTGCATTAGTACCCTAGGGCTGCGCCATGAGCAAGCTCGGCCACGGATTTTTTGCACACTTATGGCTAGAATGGTGGCCAACTGGAGATTGTTTATGACTTTGGCGCTTTTTGACCTAGATAACACTTTAATCGCGGGCGATTCGGATCATGCATGGGGACAGTTTTTAGTGGATCAGGGTGTGGTTGACGCCCAAGCTTATCAACGTGCCAATGATCAGTTCTACCAAGATTATCGTGCAGGTACTTTAGATATTGTGGCCTATTCAGCGTTTGTATTTGCTGTATTAGCGCGTAATGACGAAGCGACTTTATTGGCTTGGCGAGAAGCATTTATTCAACAGCGCATTGAACAGATGTTGTTACCTAAAGCATTTGATTTGCTGCAGTACCATCGTGGACAGGGCCATACACTGGTCATCATTACTGCCACTAACCGATTTGTGACTGAGCCGATTGCCCAGCGATTAGGTGTGGAGCATTTGATTGCTACTGAGCCTGAGCGAGATGCGCAAGGTCGCTTTACTGGCAAGTTGGCAGGTGTAGCCTGTTTCCAAGCCGGTAAAATCACTCGTTTGCATGAGTGGCTGAATACGCATCAAGCCAGTTTAGATGGCGCATGGTTTTATTCAGATTCACGTAATGACTTGCCGCTGTTAGAAGCGGTGAGTAATCCCGTGGTCGTGGATGCTGATCCGGTGCTGGTGGAAATTGCGGCAGAGCGTGGCTGGCTGGCACTCAGTTTGCGCGACTAAGTTAGGTCGCATTGGCGTTAATCAACCGAGTGCCGGTGGCAATGAACTCAATGGGTTGATCCCATGCCGCCAATGGAAGTTCGGTTAGCTGCTGACAGTCATGCGCCAGCCCAATCAGCAATGGCTTGCGCGGGCGATGCCGAAAGCTTGCCAATAACCGATCGTAGTAGCCCCCGCCCATGCCTAGGCGATGCCCTGACAGCGTGAAGCCCACCAGTGGCATGAGCAATACATCAAAAGTCCATGCCGGTTGTTGCCGACCTTTGCTGGGCTCACTAATGCCCCAACGATTTCGCCGCCAGCGTGAGTTGCCTGCCGGTTGGCGAAAGATCACCCCCTGTGCATGCAGCGGTTGCAAAACGGGGTAATACACTTGTTGTTTAGGCTTTAGAAATAGGTGTGCAGAAATTTCGCCGCCATTTGCGTCATAGGCCGCAATTTTTATGTTGGAGCGTTTAATTAGGCGTTGAAGCTGGTGTTGTAAGCCACGCGCGGCAATGCGTTGTTGTGTCGGAGTCAGTGAACGACGCGCAGACTTAAGCTGCTGGCGTAATTGTTGACGCAGGCGCTGGTGTTCAGGAAGAAGTGCTGGCTGTAGAAAAGACATCGTAAAAGAAGACTCTCCGAGGTGCCGCTGTCCATCTTGGCCCTTGAACCCGGGGGTTCAAGGGGGAAGCAGCGTTTTCATTTTAGGCTTTCCGACTAGCGGACATGCACACCACGAAAAACAACCACAACCCATAGGATTAAACATCGGCTCAGGGGATCTGATGAACTGGCGCGCACCCCAGAGAATGACTTTAGTATAATCGCCGTCTGTGAGTTTGTAACTGAACAGTTTGTTATAAAAACGTTATTGTTCAGATGGCCTAGTTCGCAGAAGTGTCCGCTAATGTTTGTTCCATACGTGTAATGAGTTGGCTGATTGCTTCTGTGCTGACCGGACTTTCGCCGCCCTGTTCTTTCATAGTTAGCAATTCGTGGCTAATGTTTAAGGCTGCAATCACGGCAATGCGTTCAAGCCCCAACATTTTGCCGCTGCCACGGATGTCACGCATTTTGCGGTCTAAATAAAGTGCTGCGCGTCGCAGATTGTCTTGCTCACTGGGTGGGCAGCTAATTTTATAAGCCTTGTCGAGAATAAAAATATCAACTGTGCTGGTTTGGTCAATGCTCATGCTTGTGGCATCCGTGAACCTTTATTATGACTGGGCTTCCAGCGTTTTTAGACGCTGTAAAATGGCCTCGACACGCGCTTTTGCTTCGTGATTGCGCAGCTTTAGACTGTCACGCTCTTGGCGCAGCGTGACGTTATCCTTATGCAGCTGCTGAACGCGAGCAATTAAGGCATCGAGATTTTGCTTGAGTTGTTGATATTCCTGTTCACGCATGTTTTGTTCGCCGTGATTCATTCTGGCAGCTACTATAGGACGACGTATCGGTTGTGCCAACTGAAATCCAAATTGTATTTAGGAGACTGCCATGCAAGCAGCCACCCTGCCCACGATAGAATCGTTGGGCTTGATCTTATTACAGGCTAATGCCGATTGTACTGCCCCTGAGCTGCATGGGGTACTAACGGGGCTGCTTGCTTCTGGTGCACGTTTAAATCGTGTGGCATTAATGAAAAACCTTGAGGCGCATGCCGACCCACAACAGGCATTTAATGATGAGGTCATTGCTGGGCTGTGGCAGCTACAACTGTCGACGTTAGAAAATTTGGTGGCAGACGAGCTGAGCTTTCAGCCTATGCTGCCTGAAGACGACGAACCTTTATCTGAGCGTGTCACGGCATTAGGTGATTTTTGTCGCGGCTTTTTAGCCGGTTTTGGTATTGGTGTCGATGCGCAGCACCCATTTTTAGCGGAGGCTACGACGCGTGAAACGCTACAGGACATGAGCGAGATTGCCCGTGTTGATTGTGTTGATGAAGATGACGAGGAAGGTGAAGAGGCCTATACCGAGCTTTGCGAATTTGTTCGCTTGGCAGTCATTCATATATTTGACGAATTGGCTCCGCGTGAAGAGCAGGTGCATGATGTGATTGATTCGCCATCCACATTGCATTAATGCTTTATTGAGTAGTGCCTTATGTCTGCTTTGATTTCTGCGCAAGAATTTGCCAATCGCCGTCAACGCTTGATGCAATCCGTCGGGTCGGATGCTGCGGTGATTTTGCCCGCTGCGATCCATCATCGCCGTAACCGTGACAGCGAGTATCGTTTTCGTCAGCACTCCAACTTTTATTATTTAACTGGTTTTGCTGAGCCTGAAGCGGTCATTGTTTTACTGCCGGGTCGTGCGGAAGGTGAGTTTGTGCTGTTTTGCCGTCCACGTGACCGTGAAATGGAAATATGGAATGGCTACCGTGCCGGGCCTGAAGGTGCGGTAGCCAATTTTGGAGCCGATCAGTCCTTTGTTATTGATGAGCTGACTCAGCGCCTGCCCGAGCTGCTGGCGGGTCGCAGACAGATTCACGCCCCTATGGGCGAGCACGCTGATTTCGAACAGCAACTCACGACGGTGTTGGTGGGTTTGCGTGCACGTAGTCGTGCGGGTGTGGCGGCGCCCGTGGCCTGGCAAGTGCTGGATGCCACCTTAAGTGAACAGCGTTTAATTAAGTCACCAGCAGAAATTGCGCTTATGCAGCGTGCGGCCGATATCAGTGCACAAGGTCATATTCGTGCCATGCAGTTGGCGGCGCCCGGACGTTATGAGTATGAGCTGGAAGCTGAGCTGTTGCACGAGTTTGTACGTCATGGCTGTGCGGCTCCGGCGTATAACAGCATTGTTGGTAGTGGCCATAACGCCTGCATTTTGCACTACAACGACAATAATAAAATGTTAGCCGATGGTGATCTGGTGCTGATTGATGCAGGTGGTGAATTAGATCATTATGCCGCCGATATCACTCGTACCTTTCCTGCCAATGGCCGCTTTAGTGCGCCGCAACGCGCTCTGTATGAAGTGGTTCTGGCTGCTCAATTAGCCGCGATCGATTGTGTTAAGTCCGGTGCTTCTTGGCAGGCTCCGCATGATGCCGCTGTGCGTGTGTTATCTCAAGGCCTGCTGGATCTGGGGTTGTTGCAAGGCAGTGTTGATGAGGTGATAGAGCAAGGTTTGTTCCGGCGCTTCTATATGCACCGCACCGGTCATTGGCTGGGCATGGATGTGCATGATGTCGGTGACTATCAACAAAATGGTAACTGGCGACCCTTGCAGGCCGGCATGGTCTTGACGGTGGAGCCCGGTCTTTATGTTGCCCCTGATGATGAAACGGTTGATCCGCAATGGCGCGGTATTGGTATTCGCATTGAAGACGATGTGGTGGTAACGGATGCAGGTCATCATGTACTGACTGCAGCGGCCCCCAAAACGGTGGTGGCCATTGAAGCTTTGATGGGTGGCGCATGAGTCTGCCGACACAGACTGACTTAATCATTGTTGGTGGTGGCATGGTTGGTGTCACTCTAGCTTTGTTGATGGCTCAGCGCATGCCAGAAAAACGGGTACTACTGCTGGAGTCCATGCGTTTTCCTGCTCTACCTGAAAATAAGCCCTTACCCTATACCGCAGGTTTTGATGCGCGTAATACCGCTTTGTCACGTCGTACCGTGCAGGCGTTTACCGATTTAGGGTTATGGTCGCAGCTGCAGCCCCATGCTGTGCCCATTCATGAAATTCATGTGTCTGATCGTGGCCACTTTGGTTTTTCTCGACTTAATGCGGTCGAAGAGCAAGTTGAAAGTTTTGGTCAAGTTATCGAAAACGCTTGGTTGGGCGTGGTGCTGCTGGCGGCATTAAAACAGTGCCCATCGGTAACCATTGCCGATGGTGTTGAGGTGCAACAGCTTATTACCAGTGAGCGTGATGCTCGTGTACGTTGCCAAACCGCCTCAGGTGAAGTAACCATTGCTGCACCCTTAGTGGTCGCAGCTGATGGCACACACTCACAATGTCGGGAATGGTTGGGCTTGTCAGCGCAGTGGCATGACTACCAGCAAACGGCATTAGTGACTACGGTAGCCACCAGTCTTCCGCATGAATACCGTGCTTTTGAGCGATTCACGGCAAGTGGCCCGATTGCTTTATTGCCCCTGCCCGACTTTATCGATGGCGCTAAGCAAACGCGTCGATCATTGGTTTGGGCGCTGTCCACCAACGAGGCTGAGCGCATAAAAGCATTGGATGATGACGCCTTTATGCAAGAATTACAGGCCGCTTTCGGTCGACGTGCTGGTCGTTTTAAGCGTGTTGGTCAGCGTCATGCCTACCCTTTGCAATTAATGGTGGCGCCGAAACAAACAGTGTCACGGGCAGTGATTATGGGTAACGCTGCCCATAGCCTGCATCCGGTGGCGGGTCAGGGTTTTAATTTGTGTTTGCGTGATGCCTTGGTATTAGTTGAGCGTTTAGGCCAAGCCAGCGCTGATCAGCAAGACTGGGGCGACGCCACCTTGCTGGCAGCTTATGAAGCGTCACGCCAAAGTGACCAACAGCAAATTATTCGTTTTTCCGACAGCTTAGTACGAGGCTTTTCTAGCGATGCCTCGGCACTGGTACTGTTGCGTAATATCGGTTTGGTTGGTTTTGATTTATTGCCGGGCGCTAAGCCTACGTTGGCGCGTTATGCCATGGGGTTAGATCATGTCTAAGTCGACACAGCAGTTTGACCTAGTGCTTGTTGGTGCTGGCATGGTCGGCAGCTTGTTTGTGTTGAAGCTTTTGCAATCGCCATTGGCTAAAGATTTACGTATCGCCGTGATTGAGGGGCAGCAAAGCGTCGCACCGACTGGCGATTACGCCCTGCGTGTTTCGTCGCTGTCGTTAGCCAGTGAGGTATTAATCGAGAGTGTGGGCTGTGGTGATGTGCTCCAATCGCAACGTCATTGCCGTTTTACTGATATGAAAGTGTGGGATGCCGACGGTACTGGCAGTGTGCATTTCCGAGCCAAAGAGGCTGGTGAGTCGCATCTAGGTTCACTGTATGAAAATGACAGTATTCAGGCGGTGCTCTCGCAGGCGCTATGGCAGCAGCCACAAATTACGGCATTTTGTCCGGATCGTTTGGCGAGAGCCGAGCGTTTGCTGCAGGGCTGGTCTATTCAGACGCAGTCGGGCGAGGTGCTGGAGACTCCTTTATTAATTGCCGCCGATGGCGCCTTGTCGCGTACGCGTGAGCTGGCCGGTATTCAGTGTAAGCAGTGGGATTATCAACAACAGGGTTTGGTGGCTACAATACGTACTGAACTGCCTCATGCCAACACAGCTTGGCAGCGTTTTTTAAGCTCAGGTCCTTTGGCATTTTTGCCGCTAGATAATCCGCATTACTGCTCTATCGTTTGGACCTTGCCCTCCGCGCAGGCGCAATTAATGTTGAATAGTGCTGAGGAAGACTTTAATGCAGCGCTGGCGCTGGCCTTTGAGTATAAATTGGGTGCGGTAGAGGTGATTGGTAAGCGCGCCGCGTTTCCTTTAGTGGCACGTCATGCCGAGCATTATGTATTACCGGGTTTGGCCTTGATTGGTGATGCGGCACACAGTATCCATCCGTTGGCGGGTCAAGGCGTGAATTTAGGGCTTTTAGATGCGGCGGCTTTAGCCAATAGACTAGTCCAAGGTTTGGCTAAAGGCTTAACGCTGCATGATGACTTTAATTTGCGTCGTTACAGTCGTGATCGTCGTGGTCACAACGAGTTATTTATGCACAGCATGACAGGAATGGAATGGTTGTTTGCTAGTGATATTCCGGCGCTGCGCATGGCTCGTAACCAAGGTATGCACTGGTTTAACCGGTCAGGCCCTATCAAACAACTGGTAATGGGCGCTGCTTTAGGCAAATAAGTAAAAAAATTTGCTCAGTAACAAAACAAATACGTTGTATTGCTGGCTTGATTGTTTAAGTTTTAGTAGGTTTAGGTCAATAAAAGTAAATGTGCTACGGCCAATGCGCTAAGTAGCTAGTAAATAAGACTAAAAAATGCACAACAAAAGGGTGCCTCACCATGATTAAGCAGAACTTCCTGCGTGCTACAGCTGCAGCTTTCGTTTTCCTGCCTGCCTTTTCTTACGCCGCGATGGGTACTGTCGCTACTAACTTTGGCCTGCTGCCACAAGATGTGGCCACTACACAGGCTTTATCCTTATTTAGTAATCAGCCGTCGGCGGTTTATTACAACCCGGCTTATTTGGCGCGTGACCGTAAAGGCGCATTGACAGCTGCTTACTTGTTTACAGACCAGGATATTCGTGCAAAAGGTTGGGGTGAGCCCAACAAACTTGTTAACGATGATGTGATTGAGGACAGCTCAAATTACAACGTTCTCTTAGGCTTTAAAACTGACTTGAGTTCGATGCTCAAAAGTGATCGGGCGATGGTGTTAGGTTTGATGCTTGGTGCTGAACGAAGTGGCGAGCGCTTATTGTCGTTTAACTCACAAACTAGTCAAACGGCACAGTCTTTCCGTTATGGTCAGCAATCTTTGTTTCTTAGTGCAGGCGTTGGCTTAAATGTGGTGCCTGGTTTTGATGTAGGTGCTGCTGCTCGCATTACATTGGCTGCAGATGCGCAATTAAATACAGTAGCTAGAATTACAGACAGTGACGAGGCGTTAGAGCAAGAGCAACTTTTGCTTACCGCCAAGCCATCTATTCAGCCTATTTTAAGTGGCACGATAAATTGGGGTGAAATGGTTTGCCCTAAAAAAGACTGTTGGCTAACAGGCCTAGAGACTGCAGCTTCGTGGCGTTATGAGTCCGCCGTCAAAACCAATATTTCGGGTAATGCATTCTTAGGTGGTGCACCAGCACTACCGTTGGTGCTGAGCACGATTGATGGCTATTCGCCAGAAACCTTTACGGCGGGCATTCATTATAATCTTTACAGGGCTCGCTTTGGCGTAACGGCGGAATACCAGCTGTGGTCAGGCCTAGAGGATAATCTGCGTCGTGACACTGTTCGTGATCAAGCAGATTTACGATTTAATGATGTCTTGATTCCGCGTATTGGCATGGAGTATCGCCTGAATAAAGAGTTCAGCTTCTTGTTTGGCGCATCCTTTGAGCAATCACCGTTAAGAAGTTCTCAGTCACTCGATATTAACTTCGTTGATAACGACCGATTAGTGTTTGGTGCAGGCTTTTCGTACTTAATTGAAAAGGCTTTGTTCTTATCGCAGCCTGTTCGTGTCGACTTTGCTTATCAGTATCATCATTTGCTTGACCGTGACTTCCTGCTATCAACTACACGCTCCCCTAGTGAAGTGGATCCACCAGCCTGCACTTCTGGTGGACAGGGAGTTCGTTGTGAGCGTGTCACGAGTGATGGTGGCGCACATGTAGTTAATGCTTCTATTAACTTAACGTTTTAATAAATAGGTGACTGCCGTGCGTTATTTAGCCGTACTTTTGACCGCAGTTCTATTGACCGCCTGTGGTGGTGGGGGCACACGGCAGACGCCTGTGTTGCCAGACTTCCCTGATGGCAGCGGAAATATTAATCCATCCCAGCGCGGTCTGGTTTATATGTACCCCGCCATCGATCAGGTTGAGGTATCAACACTTGCGCCATTAGCTTTGCGCTTTAGTCACCCTATTGATGTGGATGGTATTGATTACTCTGATCCAGCAGCTATTACTTTAGTTAAGTCTTATTTTGATATCGTGGAAGATGCAACCAATGTCGTTTTTCCAAAAAATAACTATGAGCTAACCATTGTTGATGAAGGTTTTGGCTTATTTATTCGTTTAAAAGATAATGTCTCACTTAAGCCTGGAACAACCTATCGAATTCAATCGAATAATGTGACAGCGCCAAGTAACCCAATTAATAAGGGCTTTAAGCTCAATACGGGTGACCCAGATCAAGCGTATATTCGCCTGCCTAAGCCCACATTTCCAAAGTTAAAGTTTACTACGCGGGCTGCATTGAACGGTTCGATTGCTGCGCAATCGTCTGCATGTACTACTGCTGTGTGTGACTTTAAGTTGCTCAGGAGCTTTCCTGACCCAAATTCTTTTTTGATCGATAGCTTTCCATTTTTAACATTCTCAACAATACGTCTGCAGTTTTCTCAGCCCATTGACCCTAAGTCAATTAATTACAGCTCTGGGGCCTCTGGAACAGTTAGGTTAATTGCGCCAGCAGGTATAGATGCGGGCCTTGTTCCTGCTCGTGTATTGGTAAATGGCAATAAGTTAGTTATCGACCCATTAGAGTCATTGTTGCCTGGTGTTAGTTACAGTTTGGATGTTTCCGGCCTAAAAAGCATATTCGGAAATTCCTTGGCTGGCTTTTCACCAATGACGATTACACCAACTGCCAATGGCGAGTTGAAGTCGGTAAAGATTTTTGTAGCGAATACTGAGCTCGACAAGAATTTTAATGAAATCCTAGACCCTGTCACTGGTCAGCCAATACCTTCGGTTTCCAAGCTGGCAGGCATTGTGGCAAACAAAGTACCGGTTGAGTCTGATATTTTGGGTCGTGGTAAGTCGGCTCCAGCACCCCAGGCGGCTGGTGAGCTGGTTTCACAAATGGTATTTACGCCGGTACGGGACGTTATTCCTATTCGTGTTGCTGCTGGCAGTGAGCTGACATCTGGTTCACTTAAGGTGGTGTTGGGCGGCGAAAACGATCCGGACAAGCCGGGTGTTGAGGCTAACTTAGCGACGGGCACATTAAGCATTAAGCTTATTTCTGATGCGACAGGCCTATTGTTGCCCAATAAATATAATGGCTCACTCGAGGCACCACGCCTTGTCAACTTGATTATGGATGTTGCCGTCTCAGCAGCTAATCCAACGGCAAACGGTGATTTTACTCAAGATGTGCTTCATGTTGAAGTGAATGGTATTGCGCGCTTTTTGCCGAATAACAAATTGGAAATTGATGCGATTGGTGTTGTTGAACTTAAGATTTTAGGTGTTGATAACGCCATCGGTGTGTTGAACTTAAAGTTACTGAGTAACTTGGAAACACCCGGTCCGCAAGCGCCTAATAAAGTTACTCCGTTTATTCAGTCATGGGTTCCTGGCGCAACGGTAAACCTAGACGAAACACAAGGTGTGGCATTGGTGTTTGGCGGTGGTGACTTAATTCGTCCAGGTGACGCATTAGCAGTTAATTTTGGCAGCATCATGGATGCGAACAGTGCCCGTTTACCAAATGCTGTGCGTGTATTTAAAGGCGATACTGTGGGTGCTGTTACTACCTTAGTGCCTGAAACGAGCGCACGGTTTGACGGTGCAACTTTGGTCATTAATGCCGCTTTAGAGCATGGGAAATTTTATCGCATTGATTTGGATCCTACCCAAATTAAGGATCTAGCCGGTTGCCCGTTAGCAATGATGGGCGATGCATGTGCGCCAGTGCCCGCTGGAAGCGATCCCATTGATCTGAGCTCACTGACTTTCTCGATTCCTAAGCTAGTAGCAACACCGGCCACAGTTCGCCCACCAGTTGCTTTAAGTGTCTATCCTGGTTACCCATGCCCAATTGCTGAGGGTAGCCGCGAATTGGCAGGCCCTCAGTCGGCTTGGCGCCAAGGGCGTTGCCGGGGTGGTAAAGCTTCAGATGACAGGCTACCAATGCCGGTCATTGAGCAGTCTCGAGATATCAAAGTCGCATTTTCACAGTCGATTGCACCACAGTCAGTTGCGTTAGCTACACAATGTAATGGTGCCGCGAGTATTCGTGTAGAGCGCGTTGATGCGTCTGGAAACTGTCTTGGCGTAGTGCCAGGTAAGCTAATTGTTAAGCCACGTGAGGTGCAGTTCACGCCAAATCAGTCGTGGCAAGTAGGTCAGTTGTATCGTTATGTACTGGGTTCTAATAATGATATGAGAAGCTCGGCTGCTAATTGTTTGGGGCAGCAGGCCATTTGCGGTGTTAATGGCTTGCCGTTACAAACACAGCTCATCTCTCAGAATTATGATGATGTAGCAGAGCCCAAGCGTGGCGGCCCGCCAATTGAGATTTTCTTCGTTGGCGGTACAGACAAATCGGGTGCAAATACGGCACTTAGAGTGTTGCCAGTAACGGATGTGGATGCCAACTTTACGTTTGAACCAGGGTCGTCGCCTACAAATGGTGAAAACTGGGCGCGTAAATCGGATGGCACTGCCTGCAGTCCCGGCACTGTTGGCGCAGCGAACAATGATGCAACGCCTGGCGCATGTATTATGCCCAACGGCGCATTGTTGCAACCCAATACGGTCGATGGCCCTTCATTCGGTGGCGCTGCAACTAGCTTTGCGCTCGGTTGTCGCATTGGTACACAGTCCGAAGGCCAGCCGCAGGGTGCAAACTGCCAAGGCAATCAATTCTTGCTCATCACTGCCGCACTTGGTGCAAAATTGGGCGAATTAGTGCCAGATACTGCAAGTGATCGGGTGAATGACTTTAAAGTTAAAGTTGAAATTGATCCGGCAATTGTTATTACAAGTGGAGCAGATATTTATGCGACATTAGGTGTTACTCCTGAGGCTAATCCCTTAGTTGGAACTCTCTATGGAGCACTTTGTAATATACCATTGCTTGGTCAGCCCTTATGTGCTGGCATTCAGTCAGGCTCAGCATTGGTTAATGGCTTACTGCCAATTACGGTGCCACAGCCATTGAAGACGGGTCCGTTAGTTTTCCGTATTCGTTACCCAGATGACTCGGGGTCTCCGATTCTTGGCTTTATTCGATCTGTCCCTAATCCGAAAGCAGGCCAGCCCGGTGAAACCGATACTATTCCTGAGCTAGAGGCAACATTGAATCTCTATACGGATATTCCAGAGCTCAATGCAATTGCTAGTGCTTTGGGTATTGAGGCGATTCCGATTAATAATGATGCTAAAAGTAATACTGACTTAAGTGCAAAAACACCAGAGATGCGACCTGGCTTTGGTGGCACAGACTGCTCTGGAACATCTGGTGCTAACAGAGGTTCTGGCTCTATTGTTGTAACGGGTAAAGTTAATTTCTTACCTGATGGCCGCTTGACGGTATCACTTAAAAACAAAGAGCCGGTTAAGTTAACCGCTTGCCTAGATGCTTTGGGCGGCTTAATTGGTGGATATCTAAAAGTTATCGTGCCAAGTGAGCGCTTTGTTATCGACGCATCGTTGGCGCCTATCAAGCAATAGTTTGATGGCGCTAACCATTAAAAAAGGGGCCTTTCGGCCCCTTTTTTAATGCATCGGAATATTAAAGTCCTAAGCGATTAGCCAACGTCTCTTTGGCAGCGACAAGTTCCTGTGGCAGGTTGTGCGCTAGTGTGCTGAATAGTTCGTCATGTAGCTTTAGCTCAGCAGCCCATTCATCCACGTTAATGCTAGTGACTTGCTCAAATAGCTCTGGGCCAAAGTCTAGGCCATTCCAGCGAATGTCTTGGTAACGTGGGCTGATGCCTGAGGCATGTTCAACGCCTTGTGCTTCGCCTTCAATGCGGTCGATGATCCACTTCAATACACGCGTGTTTTCACCAAAGCCGGGCCAGATGAATTTGCCGTTGGCATCTTTGCGGAACCAGTTGGTTTTGTAAATACGTGGCAGCTTGGCGCCAGCCGCTTCCAGTTTGGCACCTAGGTTCAGCCAATGCTGGAAGTAATCGCTCATGTTGTAGCCAGCAAATGGCAGCATGGCGAATGGGTCGCGGCGTACTACGCCCTGCGCACCAAAAGCAGCGGCTGTAGTTTCTGAGCCCATGGTGGCAGCCATATAAACACCATCTACCCAGTTACGCGCTTCAGTGATTAATGGCACGGTGTTAGAACGACGGCCGCCGAAAATGAAGGCATCGATTTTTACACCAGCTGGATTATCCCATTCGCTGTCGAGTGCAGGGTTATTAGTGGCAGAAACCGTAAAGCGTGAATTAGGGTGTGCAGCTTTACGTCCGGCTTTGCCATCTGCCGGTGTCCAATCTTTACCTTGCCAGTCAATTAGGTGCGCAGGGGCTTCATCGCTTAAGCCTTCCCACCAAACATCGCCGTCATCGGTCAGAGCAACGTTGGTGAAAATCACGTCGTTATTGAGTGACAGCATGCAGTTAGGGTTGGTCTGCATATTGGTGCCAGGCGCCACACCAAAATAACCGGCTTCTGGGTTGATGGCGCGCAAGTTGCCTTCGCTATCTGGCTTGATCCAAGCAATGTCATCACCAATCGTGGTGACACCCCAGCCAGGCATGCCTGCTGGTGGAATTAACATAGCAAAGTTGGTTTTGCCGCAGGCCGATGGGAATGCAGCAGCCACATGGTATTTTTTACCTTGTGGGTTGGTGACGCCGAGAATGAGCATGTGTTCAGCTAACCAGCCTTGGTCGCGACCCATGGTGGAAGCGATACGCAGAGCAAAACATTTTTTACCCAACAGCGCGTTGCCACCATAACCAGAGCCATATGACCAAATTTCACGGGTTTCTGGGTAATGCACAATGTACTTAACATCTGGGTTGCAAGGCCAAGCAACATCTTGTTGGCCGGGCTGCAGCGGTGCGCCAACGGTGTGCATGCAAGGAACAAACTCACCATCTGTGCCAAGTACGTCGTACACGGCCTTGCCCATACGAGTCATGTGTTTCATGTTCACTGCCACATAGGCACTGTCAGATAATTCAACGCCAATGTGTGCAATGGGTGAGCCTAATGGACCCATAGAGAATGGCACCACATACATGGTGCGGCCTTTCATGCAGCCATCAAATAAAGGATTCAGCGTGGCACGCATTTCAGCTGGGTCCATCCAGTTGTTGGTGGGGCCAGCATCTTCTTTTTTGGCAGAGCAAATATACGTTCGGTCTTCAACGCGAGCGACATCGGACGGGTCTGTCCACGCTAAATAAGAGTTCGGACGTTTGGCTGGATTTAGTTTGCGGAATGAACCAGCGGCAACTAACTCTTCGCACAGGCGGTCATATTCTTCCTGTGAGCCGTCGCACCAGTAGATTTGGTCAGGCTTGCACAGTGCCGCCATGTCAGCAACCCATTGGACTAAGCGTGGATGTTTGACAAAGGCCGGTGCCTGAACTGCATATTGAGTCATAATAAATCCTGAACGTAATGAAGACGAAAATCGGAACGCGTATTCACTGGCGAAAATGCTTGAAAAACAAAAGCTTGATGAATTATGCCCGATAAATTTGCCGCTATTATAAGGCAAAACAGGTAAAAAATGGCAGTCAACATTGTGTTCTCAGACTGAACGAAGAATAAGCAGCTTGTCTGCTCGCCATAGTCATGGCTGGCCATGTAAAATGGTGACCTAATTTTTGATACTGGATACTCTCATGCTTAAGCAAACTCCGCTTTATGCCGCGCACTTGGCGCTGAACGCGCGCATGGTGGATTTTGGCGGCTGGGATATGCCGGTTCAATATCAGTCGGTGATCGAAGAGCATCACGCCGTTCGTCGGATGAGTGGCATGTTTGATGTGTCACATATGACATTGCTAGAGCTCACTGGCCCTGATGTGCAAGCTTTCCTGCGGCGGATATTGGCCAATAATATCGACAAGATAAGCCAGCCGGGCAAAGCACTGTACTCACTGATGCTCAATGAGCGCGGTGGTGTGATTGATGACTTGATTGTTTATGCTCCTACACCGGAGCAGCCCGAGCTTTGGCGCATGATTGTAAATTGCGGCACACATGATAAGGATATTGCTTGGCTAACGGCGCAAGCTGCGGCCTATCGCGTTAGCCTGCTTGAGCGCACCGACTTGGCGATGATCGCTATTCAAGGCCCACAGGCACGTGCAACGGTTACTGGTGTGCTGCCACACTTAGCGCAACATATTTTGGACCTACCCAACTTTGTTGGTATTGATGTTGGTCAGGACTGGTTTATTGCCCGCACGGGCTATACCGGTGAAGACGGCTTGGAAGTGATTTTGCCTGCCGACGCTGCGGATGAGTTTTGGCAGAAGTTAATTGTTGCTGGCGTGAAGCCCTGTGGTTTAGGTGCGCGTGACACCCTGCGGTTAGAGGCGGGCATGCCCTTATATGGCAATGACCTAACCGAAGAAAGTTTAGCGATTCATACCCAAGCAGCTTGGTCGATTGCTTGGACACATGATTTTATTGGTCGTGATGCCTTAGAAGCTGCAAAAGAAAGTGGCCCACAACAACAGGTTGTGGGTTTGATTTTGGAAGGTCGTGGCGTGCTGCGATCTCACATGAAAGTTACCTTGCTGGGTGTTGGTGAAGGTGAAACTACGTCCGGTAGTTTTTCACCCACACTCGAGCGTGCTATCGCCTTTGCACGTGTGCCAATAGGTGAAGTTGAAACGGCTTATGTAGATATTCGTGGTCGGCAGGTGCTGGCGCGTATCGTTAAGCCGGTGTTTGTCCGTGCTGGTGAAATTTTAACCCCGCTATAAAGAGAACCGTTATGAGCAACACCCCTGCAAATTTGAAGTACGCAAGCAGCCACGAGTGGGCTTTATTAGAAGGTGACATCGTCACGGTTGGCATTAGTGATCACGCTCAAGATGCTTTGGGTGATTTGGTTTATGTTGAGCTGCCTAACGTCGGCGATACCGTTAGCCAAGGTGATGAAGCTGGTGTCGTTGAGTCGGTAAAAGCAGCCTCTGATATTTATGCACCGGTTAGTGGTGAAATTATCGAAATCAATGAAGCACTGACCGACAGCCCTGAGATCGTGAATAGCGAGCCTTACGAAGGTGGCTGGCTTTATAAAATTCGAGCCAGTGATGTGGCTGAACTTGATGCTTTGATGTCTGCTGAAGAATACGCCGCTCAAGCCCATTAACTGCTGTTTGCGTTGTCGAGACGACTATGCCGTATATCCCACACACCGCAGGTGACGTCAGTCGCATGCTGGACACCTTAGGTGTTCGAAGCCTTGATCAGCTTTTTGACGAGATTCCGCCAGCACTTCGCTGTAAGCCCTTAACCGGTATTGCCGATGGCTTGTCGGAAATGGAAGTGACACGTTTGATGCGTGAGCGCAGCGAGCAAGATGCTGGCGCGTTAAGTTTTCTGGGGGCAGGTGCTTATGAGCATCATATTCCTGCGGCGGTGTGGGATTTAGCGTCTCGTGGTGAGTTTTTGACAGCGTACACACCATATCAGGCAGAAGCTTCGCAAGGCACCTTACAGGTCATTTACGAATTCCAATCCATGATGGCGCATTTAACCGCTATGGATGTCAGCAATGCCTCGGTTTATGACGGTGCTTCGGGCTTGGCAGAGGCCGTTTTGATGGCCATTCGTGCTAACCGCAAGTCGAATTCGCGTCGTATTCTGATGCCGCGCACTGTGTCACCACTCTATCGTGCTGCAGTGCGTGCCATTGTCGAAGGTCAAGATATTGAATTAGTCGAGATTGACTATCACCGGCAAGGTGGGCATATCGATCCGAGCAGCTTGAAGGTCTATGACGGCGAAGACTACGCCGCCATAGTGATTCCCATGCCGAACTTTTTTGGCGTGATTGAAGATGTGCACCTATTGACTGACTGGGCACATGCCAACGGCATTTTGGTCATTGCTTGTGTTAATCCGATGGCTTTGGCGCTGTTCACTCCGCCGGGTCAGTGGGGTGCAGAAGGTGCAGATATTGTTGTGGGTGAGGCGCAGCCTTTTGGTATTCCACTCTCCTCCGGCGGGCCTTATTGCGGCTTTATGTGTTGCAAGCAGGCCTTAGTGCGTCAAATGCCGGGTCGTATTATTGGCCGCACGCTAGACCTAGAAGGTAAGCCCGGCTTTGCACTGACCTTACAAGCACGTGAACAGCATATTCGTCGCGCCAAAGCGACCTCGAATATCTGTACCAACCAAGGCTTGGCGATGACCGCAGCAACAATTTACTTAAGCCTTTTAGGTGCTGAAGGTTTAGAGCGTGTTGCCTTGGCATGCCATGACAACCTGCGTCAGCTGTTATTGGTTGCTTCAAAATCAGGTGAAATTGAGCGTGTATTCAAGCGCCCAGTGTTCCATGAAAAAGTACTGCGTCTGCCTGTGCCGGCTCAACCTGTATTGGCCCATATGGCCGAACATGGTGTGTTAGCAGGCGTGGATTTATCGCCTTATTACCCTGAGCTGGGCAATGCCATTTTGGTGTGTGCCACCGAAACTAAAACCGCAGCAGACATCAGCAAATATGCAGCTGCGTTGCAAAATGCCTTACAGGCAACGGCCATGGGAGCATCAAAATGACGTTGATCTTTGAACGTTCCGAAGCCGGTCGTTGCGCACAATCGCAAGCGCCACGTCAGCGTGCTGAACTAAATGATGTGCCAGAGAGTTTGCTGCGTCGCAAACGCCCTCTGCTGCCAGAAGTTTCTGAACTGCAGGTGGTGCGTCATTACACCAACCTGTCGCGCAAAAATTTTGCTATTGATACGCAGTTCTACCCACTGGGTTCCTGCACCATGAAATACAACCCGCGTGGTGCTCACCGCGCGGCCATGTTGCCCGGCTTTTTAAACCGTCACCCGCTGGCGCCTGAGTCACATTCGCAAGGTTATTTGGCCTGTCTTTATGACCTGCAGGAAGTTTTGCGTGAAGTCACTGGCATGAAGGGTGTGTCACTAACACCGATGGCGGGTGCACAAGGCGAGTTTGCTGGTGTGGCCATGATTCGTGCGTATCACGAGTCGCGTAATGATGATGCCCGCACTGAAATGTTGATTCCATCAGCAGCGCATGGGACAAACCCAGCCACCGCGGTGATGTGTGGTTATAAAGTGCGTGAAGTGCCAACGCTGGCGAATGGTGATGTTGACCTAGAGGCACTGAAAGCTGCTGTTGGTCCGCAAACAGCGGGCCTGATGATGACCAACCCGTCCACCTGTGGTGTGTTTGAACAGCAAATTAAAGAGATTGCTGAGACCGTTCACCAAGCCGGCGGTTTGCTGTATTACGACGGCGCTAACTTAAACGCGATTTTAGGCAAGGTGCGTCCGGGTGACATGGGTTTTGACGTGTTGCACATGAACTTGCACAAAACCTTTGCCACGCCCCATGGCGGTGGTGGTCCTGGTGCTGGCCCAGTGGGTGTTAGTGAACGTCTACTGCCCTACCTGCCAACACCGATTGCTGGCAAAACCGATGATGGTCATTACCGTTGGCTGACCGATGCTGATTTGCCGCATAGCATTGGTCGTTTGTCTGCATTTATGGGCAATGCCGGTGTACTGTTGCGCGCAGCCTATTATGCCTATGCCTTGGGTCGTGAAGGTCTGCACCGTGTTGGTGAGTATTCCACGCTTAATGCTAACTACCTGATGCAGCGCTTAGTAAAAGAAGGTTTCCAGCTGGCCTACCCTGAGCGCCGTGCGTCGCATGAGTTCATTATTACCTTTGCCAAAGAGGCAAAAGAGCTTGGTGTCAGCGCCATGGATATTGCCAAGCGTCTGCTGGATTATGGCTACCATGCCCCAACAACTTACTTCCCGTTATTGGTGCCAGAGTGCTTCTTAATTGAGCCGACAGAAACTGAGTCGCCGGATGAGTTGGATGGCTTTGCCGATGCCTTAGTCAAGATTTTAGAAGAAGCCCGTACGCAGCCTGAGCTGGTTAAAGGTGCGCCACATACTACGCCGGTTCGTCGTCTGGACGACGTGCGCGCCGCGCGTGAATTAGACCTTGTTTGGAAGCCCCAATGACAGAATTAAGCCCGTTACGCTTGAAGGCCAATGAAGAGCGTCGTCTGCGTGAGGGTCATGTGTGGATCTTCTCAAACGAAGTGGACACCGCAGTAACACCACTTAAGGGCTTTGCCTCCGGTGACCAAGTGCGTGTTGAGGACAGCCGTGGCAAACCACTGGGTTTGGCCATTGTGAATCCCAACTCGTTGATCTGCGCGCGCCTGTTTAATCGCGACATTGATCACCCGTTGAGCACATCGTTATTTGTGCACCGTTTGCAAATTGCCTTAAGTCTGCGCGAAGCTTGGTTTCCTACGCCGCATTACCGCTTGGTTTATGGTGATAGTGATGGCCTGCCAGGTGTAGTGGTTGACCGTTTTGGCGACTATCTGGTGGTGCAGTTATCCACCGCCGGTATGGAACGTGAAAAGTCTGCCTTAGTTGATGCCCTAGTCAAAGTGTTTAAGCCGCAGGGTATTTTGCTGAAAAACGACGGCAAAATGCGCCAACTGGAAGGCTTGGAAAGTTATGTTGAAGTGGCTTATGGCGAAGTGCCAGAGCAGCTATCACTGATTGAAAATGGCGTTAAATTTGAAACCAATGTGCGCGACGGCCAAAAAACGGGTTGGTTTTATGACCACCGTGATGCGCGTGCGCGCTTAAAGGGTTTGGTGACCGGCAAGCGTGTATTGGATGTGTTTTCCTATGTCGGTGGCTGGGGTGTGCAGGCGGCGGTGTTTGGTGCTAGTGAAGTGCATTGTGTTGATGCCTCATTAAAAGCGCTGGATCAGGTTATGCACAATGCCGCGTTAAATGATGTGACTGACCGTGTTCACACGTTGCATGGTGATGCTTTTGACGCCATGACGGCACTTAAGCAAGAAGGTGAGCGTTTTGACGTGGTGATCATTGATCCACCAGCGTTTATTACTCGCCGCAAAGACCATAAAGCAGGCTTGCTGGCCTACCGTCGTGCCAATGAGTTAGCCATGCGTTTGCTTAATCGTGATGGCTTGTTGGTGTCGGCGTCTTGCTCCATGCATTTGTCTCGCCCTGAGCTGGTCGATGTGATTCGTGCCAGCTCACGTCATATCGATCGCCAAGCGCAAATTCTGTGGCATGGTCATCAAGGGGCAGATCACCCAATTCATCCGGCAATTCCTGAAACGGAATATCTCAAGGCCGTATTTGCGCGGGTGTTACCAGTCTAATTTGATGTGTTTAGCGCCACAGGCTCAACGTTTTACGTTGCAGGCCTGCGGTTGCGGCGCGTGGTGTAATTGGACGCGAAGTCTCCACTACCCAGCGATTTGCTTTACGCCATAAACCACCCAAGGCATCGCCCGGTAGACGTAAGCTAATTGCGTCTTGCTGGCTGATCAGGCTGCGGGTAAGCGCAAACACACGACGTTCAGCGGCTGGCAACGGGTCGGCCTGCGCTAAAATTCGCAACCAAGCATGTACTTTGTTCGCTGCACCGCTGTTAGCGGGTTGTATCAGCAGATGACGAAAAGCGAGTGACTCATCGGCATTTTTGGCCAGTAAGGCTGGCTCTAATTGTAGCGCCTGCCCTAGTCCCCATAACCAATAACGCAGACCTTGTTGGGCATTGGCCGACAACACCAGTCCTAAGCTATGCAGGCAGCGCGGCAAGTCTTCACTGATTAATACAATCAGTGTGGCCAAATCCGCCTGAGCCAAGCCGCAGCCATTGGGTGGGTTTTGCGTGATGCAGACTTGCCCATCACGCCGCAAAATGGCCAGCAATAAACGCAGTTGTTGCAGTTGCTGTGCTGTCGGTAGTGATGATGAGCGTAGTAGTTCATCTAGCTGGGTGATGAGCTCAATAAACCCGCTGGGGTCATCAAACCAAAATCCGTTCCAGCGTGGTTGGGCCAACAACACCGGTGTTATACCAGCCAGCCAGGCTAGGCGAATTAATAAGGGATTATCAGCACATACGTTTTGCCATGCGCGGATGGCATCACTGTAACGAGGGTCGACCCAAGCGGTGGCTGTCGGCGCTGTTTCTAAAAATTGCTGACACAGGCCGTGGCCCTGTTCGGCTTCATGCTGCACCACAGTTAATAAAGCCAAGCTATTGTCATGCGCAAACAAAGTGCCTAATAAGTCGGGCAAAGGGTCGCCCACATGCTGCCAATACGCCAGCGGTGTTGTTTGCAGGCGCTTTAAAACAGCAGCGTTAGGCGTGGGTAGCGGTGGCAACATAAGCAAAAAATCTCAACGCATAAACAAGTGATAGGCCGGGTTATCACTTTCATCTTGATATTCATAACCAACAGCATCTAGCGTTTTCAGCAGCGATTTAAGCGGTTTGTCTGCCAGCTGCAAACCGACTAACACGCGACCATAGGCGGAGCCGTGATTGCGATAGTGAAATAGCGAAATATTCCAGTCGCCGCCCAAACGGGTCAGGAAGTTCATCAGTGCACCAGGACGCTCAGGGAAAATAAAACGGAACAGGCGCTCATCACTTAAGCCAGCATGACCACCCACTAAGTGGCGAGTATGCAGTATGGCCATTTCATCATCAGACAAATCCGCGACGGCATAACCTTTGCGCTGTAGCTGTTCAATTAATTCAGTGCGCTCAGTTAAGCCGCCACGTAATGAGATGCCGACAAAGACATGGGCATCACCATTATTGCTATAACGATAATTAAATTCGGTGACCGAACGCTTGCCCAAGGCTTGGCAAAACGCTTTAAACGAGCCCGGTTTTTCTGGGATGGTGACCGCCAGTACCGCCTCTTTGCGCTCGCCTAACTCAGTGCGCTCGGCAATATGGCGTAGGCGATCAAAGTTCATGTTGGCGCCGGAATGAATGGCCACCAAACTCTGTCCTTTGCAGCCATGGGCTTCGACGTATTTTTTCAAACCGGCCAAGGCCAGTGCCCCTGATGGCTCGGCAATGCAGCGGTACTCATCAAACAAATCTTTAATGGCAGCACACATTTCATCGGTGCTACAGGTAATGACCTCGTCGACACAATGACGGGCAATATCAAAATTATGTTTGCCGATTTGTTTAACTGCCACGCCGTCAGCAAATAAGCCAACATGGTCTAGAGTGACGCGTTTGCCAGCCTTCATGGCGGCATCAAAACAAGCCGAATCCGCTGCTTCAACAGCAATTACACGGGTTTTTGGGCTAACAAATTTAATATATGCGCTAACGCCCGCCAGCAGTCCACCCCCACCCACTGGTAAAAACACAGCGTCTGGTTGGCCTTTATGTTGGCGCAGAATTTCCATGCCGATGGTGCCTTGACCCGCAATCACGTCAAGGTCATCAAAGGGGTGAACAAAGGCATAACCTTTGTCAGCGATCAAGGTTTGTGCATGGCTGAACGCTTCGTCATAACTATCACCATGCAACACCACATGGCCACCTAATGCTTTTACGGCATTCACTTTGATGTCGGGTGTAGTTTGTGGCATGACAATGGTGCCGCGAATGCCGAGTTCACGCGCAGCTAAGGCCACGCCTTGAGCATGGTTGCCGGCAGAGGCGCAGATCACCCCCTTGGCGCGAACGGCTTCGGGCAGATTGGCAATTTTGTTATAGGCGCCGCGCAACTTAAACGAAAACACCGACTGCTGATCTTCACGCTTAATCCACACCGAATTTTTTAAGCGTTTGCTGAGCAGGCGTGCAGCATCCAGTGGGCTCTCAATGGCCACATCATAGACTTTGGCTTGCAGTATTCGTTTGATTAGCGCATCTGACATCATATTCAGTTCCTAAGCAGTCCGACGGAGTATACTACGCCCCCTACGTTTTGCTGTGTGAGAGTCACTCATGACCAACGCCCATACTTCACAACAGGCTTTATTAAAGCAAGCACAACTAAAGCAGGCGGTTGCGCAAGCCGCATTGGCCTATGTTAAGCCCGGTGAAGTGCTTGGTGTGGGCACCGGTTCTACCGCTAATTTATTTATCGACGGTTTGCGTGACTTAGCCCGTGATATTCCCGCCGCCGTGGCCAGTAGCGAAGCAACACGTGAGCGTCTGCAAGCGATTGGCATCGAAGTTGTTAATGCTAATGAAGTATCACGCATTGCGGTCTATGTGGATGGGGCAGACGAAATTAATCCGCAATTGGCGATGATTAAAGGGGGTGGTGCTGCCTTAACTCGCGAAAAAATTGTCGCAGAAATGTCGGATCAATTTGTCTGCATTGCCGATGCCAGCAAATGGGTGCAACGCTTAGGCACCTTCCCGCTACCAATTGAAGTGTTGCCGATGGCGCGTTCCATGGTCGCCAGAGCCTTGGTGAAATTAGGTGGTGATCCGGTTTATCGCCAGGGCGTGGTCACTGATAACGGCAATGTGATTTTAGATGTGTATAACCTAGATTTAAGCCGACCTGCCGAGATGGAAGCGACCATCAATAATATCGTCGGCGTGGTCTGTAATGGCTTGTTTGCTCGTCGTCCTGCAGATGTGTTGTTGTTAGGCCGTGATGACGGTGTGGAAGTGATTACGGTAAGCTGAGTAGATGACTTTTAAGAGGAACGCCGCATGAGCATTGCCATTCCCAACTTGTTATTTGTTGAGCCCAACCATTACGCCGGTGGTTATGTCAGCCCAGAGGCCTTGGTGCAAGTCAAAGAAGCAGGCATTACTCATGTCATTGATATGTTGCCAGCTGGTGAGCACGGTGGTTTTGATGAGTCTGCTGCAGCCGCTGAATTGGGGTTGTTTTATGCCCATTTGCCAGTGCAAGGTGGCCATGATCTGAATCGCAGCACTGCCGAGGCCTTAGACCGTTTGTTGTCTGAAGCGGGTGATTCGCCGGTGTTGGTGCATTGCATGAGTGGCAATCGTGTAGGTGCCTTGTTTGCTCTGCGCGCGCACTGGCTACAAGGTGTGCCAGCCGCTGAGGCCTTAGCAATAGGTCGTCAGTACGGTCTGACTAAACTTGAACCGTTGGTTGTACAACTGCTAAGCAATTAATGCTTAGCAGCTGACCAGCGACTGGTGCCATCAACACGATACATCTTGTTGTCTATCACCAAATTAATATGCCATTGATATGGCTTGCGTGACGTCATATCCGTTGGTTGCGTGCGCGGTTCCAGCCACGTGTAACGCCCCCCGCCGCTGATCAGTTGCCAGCTTGGTTTAGCACCTTGCGCGGCATCTAATAAGCCTAGTTGTGTTGTGGTTTCGCGCCATAACTGACTGCCGGTGTGAGCATGCGTTTGTTTGGGGCCGACACGTAAAAACGGATGATGATCACGATCTTGCACAATGACATCAGTTTTTAGTGTGGAGGCCAGCATAATGCCGAAAGGCTGGCCCGGCACTAACTGTAGTCGCACACCCTCCGGTAAAGCTGGCGGTTTATCCCAACTAGCCTGCCAGGCGCCCTTTTGTAATGCCGGCACAAACTTGCCTTCAATTTGTGTGGGCTTGCCGTTAACTAATACCGGAATGGCCCAGCGACTATTGGCCGTTACTTTTTCTGGGCGCAGGCGTAAGTCAAACCATCCCCACGTGTTTTTTTCAGACACTACTCGCCAATCCGCACCCACGCCTGCTTCCGGTTTGCGAGTGGGCAGTCCACCGGGCAAATAAGTGTCAAACCATGTTTGGTGTCTGACATTGGCTTCAGCCCCTTTACTTCCAAAACGAATAAAGGGTTTATTATCTTGCGCTAAAACCGCTAGGGTTTTTGTGGTCTGATTACTAATTAGCAGCTGTGGCGCTAAGGTATGAACCAACTGTACTTTGATGCCTGCCATAGCTTCTGGCAATGGCAGTAATTGCGGCAAAAACTCCGGCTCATGATCGGCATGAGCAAAGCTGAGTTGAGCAGTTAAAAGCAGGACTGGCGCAAGGCCAGTCCTTAACACAGTCATCCTCATTAACGTGCCGCCATCATTGCATCTGGACGGCAAGTGGTGTCCGCACCAGTGACACGCACAGGTTTGGACTCTGACGGTACACGCATGCCATTACGTTCGGTGATCACAAACATCATGTAAGGGCCGGGTGGCAGCACCGCTTTTTGTTCCGGCATTTTGACCGTGAGGCTATTGCCAGTGCGCGAGGTAATTGGCAACACCACGGTACGCTGGTCACCATCAACAATATGCGTCAGCGTAGTACGACGCACCATCACCACTTCGACAATATCGGCAGCGTCAGGCGTGGCTACATTCAACGACTGACCATGTTCTGCTCGGTTGGCGACTGAGTTAATAGCTGGACGTTGTTGGAACATATACGGTGGATTGTAAATCTCAAAACTAGGGTCACGACCATCGTTTGGCGATAGGCCAGGAATATTAATTGAGAACGCATAGGCTGTATTGATTGGTGAGTGTCCGCCAATTAATACCCGACCGTCGGGCAACAAGATTGCCGTGTTGTGATAAGTGCGTGGGTTATGTTGAGTGGCCATCGGTTTCCATGTTTCGGTCGCCGGGTCAAACATTTCTGAGCGCAAGATAGGTGCGCCAGTGCCGGGTAAAACCACCTCATCACGGTCAGCGCCTGAGAACACCATGACTTGGCCTGTTGGCAGCAGCACACCCGTGCCATACCAGCGGGGGGTGGTCATATTGCCTGTCACACGTGACTCGTAGCTCATACTGTCGTCGGCATCAATATTGATACGGTCGATACGCGAAGTATCAGTTGTGACATAAGAGCCAGGACTGTTAGCGGTGACAAGGCCTAATACACCACCGCCGGTTAGGAACTCCGCATTATCGTAACGGCCTTCTGCATTAGGGCGTAAAGGTAGTTGAACGGAGAATGTTGAACCACGGAAGCCAGCACCAATTAATGTGGATAACAACGCCTGAGGTTCACGCGGCAAGCTTTCTAAAGAGCTTAGTAATGCCATCGGGTCGCTGGTTAATGAACTTAACAAACCGGTCACTGTCTGTGCGACGTCGGCAGGAGCGTTGGGGTTGGTTGGGTTAAGTGCTGAGCCTAAACGCTCCAAACCAAGTTCATTTAAACGCAGTGGCAAACCGGCATAACCAAGGTCAGTCCACAACTTGTTGACCGGGTCGTATGCAGAAACAATATTCCACAGCGCTTGGTCATAGGCTTGACCAAAGGGATTAAAGGCTTGGCCAGCAGCGTTATATAAAACATGGCCGTTGGGTAGTAAGTGGTGACGTGGGTACAGTGGCAATGAGCGCTGGGCTAGGCCGCCATTATCTGTCCAAGTGCCGCAGCCTAGATTGTAAGTTTCCGTTTCAACTACGTTGCGACCAGAGGCAAGTGGGCGCTCTAGGTAAACGGGCTTCACTAACTTGGTAACACCAGAGCTAACAAAAACATTTCCATCAGGCAGTGTTGTTAGCGAGGGATACCAACGGCCAAAATTCATGTCGCCAGTTTTGCTCCATGAGTTATTGCGCGGGTCAAATACACGAGCGTTACGAACGCCTTCTAATTCGGACAGGCCGATGGCAATGGGCGCCGAAATGCCCGGCTCAAAATAATAGTCGGTGCCACCAACGGCCATGACACGGCCATCAGCCAGCATACTTAAGTCGGCACAAAATAGCGCACCGTCATTGTTGATGCTGTCTTCGCCGGTATCAATGCCTAAAGGCAGACTGCCTAGCAGCGCGCTAAAAGGTTTCAGTAGCGTGTTACGGTTTTCGTTTGTAGCACCACCATCAATAGGTGATGGGCGCATCCAGCCTGCTTCATTGCCATTTAATGTCATAACACGCGTTTGGTCGTTAGTAACCACCGTACCCGCTTCAAAAAAGATACTAAATTCAGCATCTTCCGTTCCCTCTAGTGCATTGAAATAGAGCACACGATTGTCTTCAAGTAAGGCAATGGAGCCAGCAGCTGGTTTGCACTCAGTGGGGCGACCATCGGCCATGCGCAGACAGCGATCATCTTGTGGCACCATTTTTAATGGGTTCTTCAGATTGCCTTTCGGTGTGCGAAGTGGGTCTTCAATTTCGCTGCGTGGCATTTCGCCAGTTTCACTGAGCTCACGCATAACGCTTGGGCCCCAAGGTTCAACGAACGGCTTTGTAAATCCACCAATTTCATTACATTCTGCCCCTTCACAGTTTAGGCGGGGTTCAATCGCGCTCGTCCCAGTAATTCGTTGGCTAGCAGCCCCCGCATTGTCGTTATTGCCTCCGCCGCAGCCGGCTAGCGTAATGGCGGCGCTAAGGGCTAATAAAGTAGGCAGCGTTTTTTTCATGAGGGAACCCCGAGTTATTCTTAGAGGGGCGTAGTGTGAGCAGATTTCGAACGGCGTGTGCTTGAACAATCCATCAAAGCCGACGGAAGTTATATTTTTGTAGATGAACGGTAACGTTTTGTAATTAATGGCGCGCCCGGCGGGATTCGAACCCACGACCCCTGCCTTCGGAGGGCAGTACTCTATCCAGCTGAGCTACGGGCGCATAATACAGCGGAGGCCGCATGTTACTTGCGTTTCGTAGGGGTTTCAATGACAAGATTTTGGCGCCCGCCCTGTGCACATGATTAGAATCGACTATTAAGCTGTAAGCCCAAGATATGAATAAAGGTGTCAGTGAATCGCCCCCGAAATGTGCCGCCATTGCCGGTACAGTCCTGCTCCTTGCTAGTTGTAAAGCTGTCTCCTTCTTCCAAAAATGCGCCACGACATGGGTCTCGATAGCGAGAGCTCGCATCTTCGATGTGCATCAGGCTATAGGCGACATCCAGCGATATATTTGGCTTGTATTTATAGTTTGCACCTACCGACAGCATGTGCCGATTGTTGTCTGGAGCACCAGGGTGTCTGAATTCAGGTGAAGGAATTGGCGTCTTGTCGTACTGATAACCTGTACGCAACATCAGCTTGTCGTTGTAATGATAGTTTAGCCCTACCGACGCTTTGTATGAGTCTTTCCAGTTTTGATCAATGCGTCCTGGTTTCTGTTCAATTACGCCCTCGCCGTTAGGTGTCGGCTCGTCAAGAATATTCACTTGAATGCCCCGAACTACGGATGATTGGATAAACGTGGTGTCGAGCATTAAGTCAATCTTCTGGTTTAAGTTTCTGAAGTAACCAATGGATAAACGAGCTGGAATACGGACAAGTGATTTGGTGGTAGCATCTGGACGGTAATAGTTCGCTAAAAAGTCAGATGCTGAAACGTTGCCACTGCCGTCAGGTGCAGGCAGTCCATTAATAGGCGCTATGTTATCGGTAAGCCCAGATACTTGTGACACTTCCCAGTCGATTTCACCGCGCATATACATGCGGGATTCAGAGCGATAGGCAATGCCAATTTGTGACTTTTCATCCGGCCTGAACATATAACCAATGTTCCAGCCCAAGCCGTAACCAAACATCTCGATAGTGCCTGAGCCGTTGCTGTCATCAGTTAGCAAAATTTGGCCGCCTAATTGGGCTACAGTCCCTTTTAGATTGGGGGGTAATAGTTGATATATATCCTCTGCTGAGATGCCAAGGTTGGCGAGGCTATTTATTAGAGATGGCGATAATGCCTGTACCCCTAATATACCGTTTAGCAATGAGCCGACAGTGCCAACACCAATATCATCAATAACGGGCTGCAATAAGTATGGTGCTATGCCGTCGATATCTATATGAAGTTTTTGCTTTAAGTGCCCGATTAGTAATGAGGTACCAAAGCCTAAGCTATGCTTGTCATCAAAACGAATGGCAGCGACAGTATTTGCGTTAACGATTTCAACGGCCGTGGAGTCGCTAAAATAACGACCAAACCAGTCAGCTTTATAGTTAATGTTGCCACCTGCGGCAGGGAATAGACCAAAACCCAAGGTGATTTCATCATTCCACGGTACGCTGGCAAAAAAAGCACCACTACCAATAAGCTTTGGCCAATACGTACCAGCTTTGCCGCCTGAAATTGTTGCACCTGGCGGCGAGTCTGAATTATTGGTATTGAATGGTGGAGGGGTACCCGTGGTGCCTTCATTTTCGACTTTGCCCGTCAATGACAAAACACTGATGCTATTGCTGATCTGACGGCCACGCAGATGAGCAATACCTGCTGGATTGTAAAAAATGACACTAGGGTCGCGGGTTTCTGCTGAGTTGGCATTAGCGCTGCCTTGCATAGCGCTTGCGATAACAGGCACATCAAACCCCGCTCCGACAGCGTTCATGCTGACCAATAGCTGTATTGCAGCAAAAGCCCCTAATTTTTTATTCATGGTTGCCCTGCGCTAGTTTTTATTGTTATAAATGCAATGGTATAAATAATGTAATTTGTATCTATGTATACGAGAGCAGAATAAAAATCAAGTAGCAGCCGACTAGCTGCATTAAAAAGGGCTCCAATCATGAAAAAACAACAACTGACGGTGCTTGCAGCAATATTGCTTGCAAGCGTATCTGCCGTACCAAATGCGGCTATTGCGGCTGCGTTAAAAGAGGTCACTATCTGTATTTTTGATCCCTTAGGCACGAATGGGCCGGCTTATGCCAATACCCGTGAGCACATGTTAGAAGCGCGTCGTTGGGGTCTAGATGCCAAGCTCAAAGTGTTTCCTGATGAGCGTGTGGTGGCTGAGGAACTAAAGGCGGGGCAATGTGATGGTGCAGCAGTGACGACTTTACGTGCTAAGCAGTTTAATAAGTTTGTAGGTAGCTTGGATGCCATTGGTGCAGTGCCAGACAACCAACACTTAAAGGCGGTGTTGAATGCGTTAGTTGACCCAAAAATGGCGCATTTAATGGTGGAGGGTCAATATGAAATTGCAGGCATTGCACCACTGGGCGCAGCATATGTAATGGTGCGAGATCGTGCAATTAACTCCGTTGAAACAGCGGCAGGCAAAAAAGTTGCAGTGTTTGATTGGGATCGGTCACAAGCAAAAATGGTGTCTCAAATGGGCGCGCAACCGGTGCCATCAGATATCACCAACTTTGCGAGCAAATTTAACAATGGTCAGGTCGATATTATTGCTGCACCGGCAGTGGCATTTAAGCCGCTAGAAATATATCGCGGCATGGGTGACAAAGGTGGTGTATATCGTTTTCCTTTAGCCATGATTACGGCGTCATTGGTGATTCGTAAAGATGCGTTTCCGCCGGGCGTGGCCCAGCAGCTGCGTGAGTTTATTAACAGTAAGATTGATATTGCGTTTGAAATTATTGCGCGCGAAGAAAAAAATATTGATGCCAAGTATTGGATGGATTTGTCGGCCGCCGATAAAGTGAAGTACGTTGAAATGATGCGTTTGGCGCGAATCCAAATTACCAAAGATGGCGATTACCATCCCAATATGATGCGCTTATTGAAGCGTGTGCGCTGCCGCGTAAAGCCTGATGCGGCAGAGTGTTCATTGACGGACGAATAGGGACTAAAGCCGCTGTAGATAAAAATACAGCGGCATGCTGTCGCCTTTTTTATCCATAACGCCTAACACCGTGTTGGCATCAATTTGACGAAAGTGGTCCATAATCGGGTGTTTGTCATAAATCATAGTTGCTGTGCTAACCCCCCGATACTCCACCATACGAAGCTGTGCTGAGCCCATGATAGGGTTGGCAAAGCGTTGACCTGTGTCATCAAGTGACACAATCGGATTAACATTAAGTCGATCGCTAAAGCGTTTACCGACCCAATTGAGTTGCGTAAGTTGTGACTCACCAGCATGGCCGGTGTTAAAAACACCGCCAAGCCAGTCTCCAATCATGAAAGACTCTGAAACTGCTGGTAGTGAATCAAATAAGGACTCTAGCTCGGTAATGGGTGTGCTGCGTTGCCTGTCGGCGAGCATTTTAAATGTTTCGATTGTCATGCAGGTTGCTCCGTTAAGCAGCGGCTTGCGCCCGAAGAACTTTTTTATCGATTTTGCCCACTGAAGTCAGTGGAATGGCGGCTACAAATACAATTTCACGCGGCACTTTATAGGGTGCTAAATGCTGGCGGCACAAAGCTAATAGTTCAGTGCGAGCTGACGCTTCACCTATATCGGCATTTGGTGCCAGTTGCACATAGAGGCGTCCGACATCATTGCCAGGACGGTCATGGTCTGGCCTTCCTACCAAGGCTGACATAGCCACCCACTTTAATGACTGCACAACAGCTTCTACTTCGACCGAGAACACTTTGTAGCCACCAACAATAAGCATGTCTTTGCTGCGGTCGCACAAGTGTAAATAACCTTCATCGTCTAGCCAGCCAATATCTCCGGTGAACATCCACGTGCTTTCGTCGAGCTCAATAAGACCACCGGATTGGTCGGCGGAGCTTAAATAGCCCAGCATAACTTGTGGCCCACTGACTATGATTTCACCCGGCTCGCCCAAGGGCATGTCACAGGCCTGATCAATATCCCAAATACGCAGGTCAGTGCCGAGCACAGGAATACCAACACTACCTAACTTAAACGCTGCAGGTGGATTGCAGGTTTGAACCGGTGAGGTTTCAGTCATGCCATAAACTTCGCAAACTTTCCCCGGGCCAATGATGCTGGAAAGGCGCTCAATTTCGGTGGCTGTGAAGGGTGCTGCGCCAGAAATGGCAAGACGTAAGTTAGAGAAGTCGAGCTCAGTGAAAGGGGCATGCGCTAACAACATTTGAAAAAGTGCTGGCACGTTGGCAATCACGGTGGGTGGGTGCATACGCATAGCGTGGGTAAACTGGTCGACCTGTCTTGGGTCAGGCGTAATGATTAGTGTGGCGGCAACACGCAGTGCGTTATGCATGATGGCCGAACCACCAATATGAAACAAAGGGAATGCTGAAGCGATAACTTCTTGGCCTAGTCGATATTGATTAAATACGTCCACTTGTAGGTTGTTGCCAAAAATCTGGCGCAAGTTAAGCCGTGCACCTTTTGAGCGACCGGTGGTGCCGCCGGTATATTGTAAAAATGCAACTGCATCAAGATCGGCAGGCACTGATGTCACTTGAGTTTCTGAGGGCATCAGTGCTGTTAAGTCATGTACGTTGGCGGCACCTAGCTGAGTGGGAAGTTGCAGTGCTGGCGCGTTCGGTAGCCAAGATGCTGGGCTGGTGACAATAACGTTATGCAAACTAGCAACGCAGTCTTTGATGGCCGTAATGACCGTTGGAAAGACCAGATCAAAAGTTAGCAGAGCACGCGCTTTAGCATCATTGAGTTGATGAATTAGCTCGGGGGGTGTCAGTAGTGCTGACAAGCTAGTAATGACTAAACCAAGTCGCGACGCTGCAATAAAAGCAACGACATATTGCGGTGTATTTGGTAGGTGAATCGCCAACACATCGCCCTTATGAAGACCAAGTTGCTGCAGGCCGGTAGCAAGGCGGTTGGCTAAGATATCAAGTGCCGAATAGGTGAAGGTTTGTCCTAAATAAACTAGCGCCACACGATCCGGAAACTGTTGTGCATGTGAGCTGACATAGTCACCTAAGTGTTGCTCAGGCACGACCGGCAATTGCGCCCAGTTAAGGCCTAGTGATTGATAAGTGCTCAGCCACGGTCTGGGCCATATTTGCTGTGTCATTGAACGTCTCCTGAAATGACTTAAATCGTTGCGGCTAAATAAGTGATTGTTGGTTTCTTAAGCGTCGCCGGATATCCCACATAAAATAGAGATGTGGGAGTTGGCGAATGACTCGCGGCATGAGTCGATTGCTGTGGCCAATTATTTTTTCAAGACGCGCTGCATCAAGTTGATCTTTAGATGTCCATTTCAGCTGCATTTGCTCACGCAGTGTTGGTGGTAGGTAACTCACCGTCATTAGTCGATTGAGTCGACCAAATAGCAGTCGCACCGGCGCGGGCATGAAGCGCATGTCCACTAACACCATCAGGAACTCACGAATGGTGTCGTCAATTTGGGCTTGGTTTAGACCTTGTTGGAAGAACGCTTCAAATGCTTCATAACTTGCAGGCCAGTCTTCGGGGCGCACCTGCAGTGTGGTGCCTAGTGGCTTGGCTAAATCATAAAAGCGCTGACGTTGCGCTAAACTCATGCCGCCTTGAAATTTATCGTATGAATCTAAAAAGCCTTTTAAGGTGCAAGCAGCAACCCATAACTGCAAATTGTTGTCGAGTGCGCGGTATGCCACAGGAGATTGCGGGGTGCTGGTGACTTGGGCATGTGCCCGGCTGACGGCGCGACGATATGCCAACTTTTCTTCTGTACTGCCTGTGAGTGCAATGCCCAAATAAGTCAACGTGGTACGCGTACGCTTGAACGGGTGCTTGATAATTGAGCCCGACTCCACGCGACTCTCTTTGACGCCGTAGCCGACCGCGGGGTGAGCGAGCTGCATAATGACATTGGCAGTCCCGCCTAATAAGCCAATGCCATCTAGAATGCCTGGAAACTCACGATCCCAATCGGCAGGAGATAAAACGCCAGTCCATTCCTGCTGAATTGTTGAAGCGACCATAAAAACTCCGAACAATGTTACAAAGTTTGAAACTTATATCATTTGATTTGGCGGCCAGCAATGACTGATTGGTCACATTATTTGCCAGCTAATAGATACCATGATACAAATAATGTAATTAATAACAGGCAAATTATCATGACCTCTGCTCACAATCATCTTGACGTGAAACAACAACTTCAAAACGTCCTAGCGCATCAGCGCGCAGCATTTCGGGCTGAACCAATGCCATCCGTAGAGCGTCGAATTGCTTATTTAAAGGCGTTAGATAAGGCATTACGACAACATCAAGACGCTTTGGCAGCCGCTGTTAGTGACGACTTTGGTAGTCGATCGGCCGATGAGTTCAAGATGGCAGAGTTGCTGTATTTGTTGATGGGGTTAGCGTATTGCATCAAGCATGTTAAGCAGTGGATGAAGCCAAGCAAACGCCATGTTGCGATGCTGCAGCAACCGGGCAAAGCTGCAGTTCATTATCAGCCACTAGGCGTGGTTGGCATTATGGTGCCGTGGAATTATCCCGTGTATTTATCTGTCGGCCCTTTGATGTACGCCTTAGCTGCGGGTAATCGGGCGATGATAAAAATGTCGAGTCATACACCACGTTTAAATGCAGTTTTTACGGACATGCTTGCTGATATTTTTCCTCAGGATTTAGTGAGTGTGCATAGCGGGTCAGGTGATGTGACAGATGCATTTGCGACCTTGCCGTTTGACCATCTGACGTTTACGGGATCGACCCGTGTGGGCAAAATTGTCATGGAAGCCGCTGCAAAAAACTTAACTCCCGTGTTGTTGGAATTGGGGGGTAAGTCACCCGTTGTAGTGCACGATAGTTTTCCGCTGGAACAGTTGGTGGAGCGCTTAGGCTTTGGCAAGTGTTGGAACGCAGGCCAGACCTGTATCGCACCGGATCACCTGTATTTACCACGTGGTAAGCGCGATGACTTCATCCGTTTATTCACTGCACAAGTCAGCACAATGTACCCCACATTACGTGATAACCCTGACTATACCTCCATCATTAACAGCCGACAGCTGGCCCGTTTGCAGCGCTATCTAGATGATGCGGTAAGCAAAGGTGCGCAAATCGTTATGATTAATCCTGCCAATGAAGACTTAACTAATTCAGGCAAGTTGCCAGTGACTTTGGTGCTGGGGGCGAGTCGTGAAATGTTGATCATGCAAGAAGAAGTGTTTGGTCCTTTGTTGCCGGTGCTGGAGTACGACGACTTACAAAAAGTGCTTGATACCATTAATGATGGGCCTCGCCCATTGGCTTTGTATTACCTAGATTACAACGAGCAACGTCAGCAACATGTAATTGAGACCACCCATGCGGGTGGTGTAACCATAAATGACGTGATGCAGCACGCCGGAGTTGATGACCTGCCATTTGGGGGTATAGGTGCCTCGGGTATGGGGCGCTACCATGGACCCGAAGGCTTTATTACGTTGTCGCATGCAAAATCAGTATTGGTTAAAGGGCGCTTTTCCGGGCTGCGTTTTATTCTGCCGCCGTTTAATAAGGCCTCGCATCGTGCCATCAAAAAGCATCTATTAGCACCAAAATAAGCAGGCTAGGCATAGCATGACGTCATTTTCATTGAGTGGAAAAACAGCCCTAATTACGGGTGCATCTGGTGGATTAGGTGCGCATTTTGCACATACGCTGGCGAGTGCTGGGGCACAGGTAGTGTTAGCTGCGAGACGAATAGATGCGCTCGCTCAGCAAGTTGATGATTTAAACAAAGCTGGCTTTTCTGCATTCGCAGTTGCCATGGATGTTACGGATGCTGGTTCTGTGCAGCGTGCATTGGATTCGGCAGCAGCATGGGCGCCAGACAATAGCATCAGCATTTTGATCAATAACGCCGGAATTTCCCGTGAGGGTATGGCACACACAATGACTGAAGATGATTGGGACGCTGTGCTTGATACCAATCTGAAAGGCCCGTGGCTAACGACAAAACTGTTCGTACAGCAGCGCATGAGAAGCGGATTGGGTGGCAGTATTGTTCATATCGGGTCAATTCTGGGTGAGCGTGTCGCGCAAGGAGTGGCAGCGTATGCAGCTGCTAAAGCAGGGCTCCATCATTTAACCCGAGCACAGGCCTTGGAGTTCAGTCGTTTGGGTTTTCGTGTGAATGCGTTAGCGCCGGGCTATATCGAAACGGACTTGAATCGTGCATTTTTTCAAACTGAGGCGGGCTTGAGGCTAATTAAACGCATGACAGCAAAGCGTTTGGGGCAACCCAGCGAATTAGATGGTGCGTTGTTGTTGCTTGCAAGCGACGCCAGCAGTTTTATCAATGGCAGTGTGTTAACCATCGACGGCGGACATTGCGTATCCACGTTGTAATTTTTGGGCAATTAATATGACAACGCATTGGTGGTCGGGTGACGCCCTGACCCAGTTTTTATCGCGTCAATTTGATGGTCGCTCAGTCCAAGTGCTGAAGGCGAAGAAGTTATCGGGTGGAGCAGTTCAAGAAAACTGGTCGCTAGATATTCAAGTAGAAAACGAAGTGCCGATCGCCCTAGTTATGCGAAGTGATGCCGCAACTCAGGTGCAAGCGTCACTCTCTCGTGAGCAAGAATTTCGTCTATTACAGGTGGTATATGATGCTGGTGTCACGGTGCCTAGACCATTTTGGCTGGGAGATGAGACCTTGTCGCGTGCCTGTTTTTTTATGGAGCGAGTAGCAGGCACGGCTGCTGGCCATCGACTGGTTAAAGATGATGAGTTGGTGCCGGATCGTTCAGCACTCGCATTTGACATTGGGCAGCAGATGGCCCGTTTACATCGTGTGTTGCCAGATGAGCCCCGATTAGCGTTTTTGTCTGCACCAGAGGTAGAGCCAGCGCGGCAAGCATTAGCAGTCATGGCGCAATGGCTTGATCAGCATCACCAACCACATCCCGCTCTGCGTTGGGCATTATGTTGGTTGCAGCAGCATTGCCCACCCGCGTGTTCACCTGTACTAACACATCGCGACTTACGTACCGGAAACTATATGGTGGACCAAGGTCGCTTAACGGCTGTGCTCGACTGGGAGTTCGCGGCGTGGTCGGATCCAGGCGAAGACTTAGGTTGGTTTTGCGCTGCTTGTTGGCGCTTTGGGCGTGTGGAATATGAAGCCGGTGGTATTGGTCCGCGTGCTGATTTTTTGGCTGGTTATCAAGCTGAAGCTGGCTGGGTTCCGGCGCCTGAAGTTATTAGGTTTTGGGAGATTTTCGCGCATTTACGCTGGGCAATCATTGCGTTGCAGCAAGCAGACCGGGTCACTATAGGCGGCGAGCGCTCGTTAGAGTTGGCATTAACGGGACAGTTGGTGCCTGGGCTTGAGTGCCAATTATTGCTCGATACCGGTGTGGCGTTAGGACATGACTTGGCTGATGTGCCGGTGTTGGCAATTGTACCGGAGTCATCTCAACTAATTGCGTTGGCACATGAGGCATTACTGCGTGATTTATTACCAGCCTTGCCAACTCATCAGCACTACAGTGCCCGAATGGTGGCGAATGTGTTGTCGATGATTAAGTCGCAGTTAGTAGTACCCGATAAAACAACGTTTAGTATTTGGCAGTCGCTTGATACCGCAGTTCAGCAAGTTGAGTTGGCGTTAGATAACACGCAGACGAATGAATTACGTCAGCACTTGGGGCGATTAACCCATGCTCGTTATGTGCAAGCTAAAGGGCGCCCCTACCCGAGCTAAGTTAGGCCCGCGTCATATCAGTGGTGTTTTGTTTTTTAAACGACGACGAAAATCCCACATACAGCCAAGATAAGAAACTTGGCGAATAACCCGTGGGAGTAAACGGTTAAAGCGGCTAATCCAGCGCAAAGTGCGTTTAAAACGAAGTTGATCTTGTTCTGACCACTCATAGTGCATTTGTTGGCGTAATTCAGGTGGCAAAAAACCGGTGGTCATAAACACATTAAAGCGTCCAAACATGAATCGTGTGATGGGGCTTAAATAGCGTAGTGAAGTCAGATTGTGTAGATATGCGCGTAAGGTATCGTCGATATTGGCTTTTGCTAAGCCTTCCTGCCAGGCCTTTTCAAATCCATCAAGAGTTTCTGGCCACATATCCTCACGCATTTGAAGCGTGGTTCCTAAAGGCTGCGCCAACTTATAAAAGTCAATATCGTGGGCAATTTCAGGCCGTCCATGCAGCAAGCTATAGGCGTCAATAAATCCCTTATACAAGCAAAACGCTACCCAACTTTGCAGTTGCGGGTCCATTGCATGGTATTTCACAGGGGATTTCTCGGTCGAATAGACTTGAGCATGAGCGCCATTAACTGCGCGACGAAAAGCCTTTTTTTCTTCGCCAGTGCCGGTCATCGCGACTGCTAAATAGGTAAAAGTGGTTCGCGTTCGTTTAATTGGGTGCTTGATTACTGAACCACTTTCTACGCGACTTTCTTTTACTCCGTACCCAACTTGTGGCCACGATAGCTGCATGATGACGTTGGCGGGGCCAGCAATTCCATTGATGAAATCTAATACGCCGGGATATTTCTGGTCCCAAGATTTGGCATCTATGTGTTCTGACCACTCATTCACTATGGGTGTGCTTGGGGTATCAAAATAATCTTTTGGTGAAGGCTGCATAGTTCATCCCACGCTAATTATTAAGTCTACTATTGCATTGCTTTTGGAAACAATGATACAAATTGATTAATTAATACCACTTCATGTGAGTGGTAATCAACATAAATGAGTAGCGTGTATGAACTTAGTTGCCTCCACAGAAGATCGTGAGTTTCAGGCTCAAGTAAAAGATTTTATTTCTGATCACCTAACCGACGATATCCGCCGTGCAGGTCGACTAGCCACATCGGTTTTTGCGGATCCAGAACTGACCATGGCATGGCAGCGTATTCTGCACGCAAAAGGTTGGGCGGCGCCGCATTGGCCGGTGGAGTATGGTGGTACAGGCTGGACGCTTAGTCAGCGCGCAATTTTTGCAGAAGCGTTGATTAACGCCGATGCGCCGCCATTAATCCCAATGGGGTTGATGATGTGCGGCCCATGCCTGATTGGTTATGGCACTGACACGCAAAAAAACGAGTTATTGCCGCGGATTTTATCGGGCGAAGACTTTTGGTGCCAAGGTTACTCCGAGCCAGACGCGGGTTCAGACCTTGTATCTCTACGAACGTCGGCGATACGTGACGGTGACGACTACATTATTAATGGCAGTAAAATTTGGACTACTTACGCTCATCATGCCAACAAGATGTTTTGCTTGGTGCGAACGTGTAAGGAATCTAAGCCGCAGTCAGGTATTAGCTTTTTATTGCTGGACATGAATTTGCCCGGTATCACTGTTCGTCCAATTATTGGACTAGATGAAGCACCGGAACAATGTGAAGTATTTTTTGAGAATGTGCGTGTGCCGGCCAGTCAGTTGGTCGGGCAGGAAAATCAAGGCTGGACGGTAGCGAAGTACTTATTAGTTTTTGAGCGCGGCGGTTTGGAGTATGCGCCGGTATTAAGTGTGCAGTTAGCAAAAATACGGCAAATGGCACAGCGGCAAAATACGGCTGATCGCAAAACGCTTTGGCAGCAAGAAAGCTTTCAATTGAACTTTGCTCGTTGCCAACGTGATATTCAGGCACTTGAATTTACTGAAAAGCGTATCAAAAGCGCTTTAAGCAGCGGCGGTAATCCGGGTGCGCTATCGTCTATGACAAAAGTCATAGGCACTGAATTACAGCAAAAATTGACCGAGTTGGCGTTGTCTTGTTTGGGTGCTCAAGCCTTGATTTGGCAACCCAATGCGCTAGTGCCTTCTCAACCAGCACAGCCGTTGGGTCCTGAGTATGCAGTGACAGCGGTCCCGCACTATCTCAATACGCGCGCTACATCTATTTATGGTGGCTCGAACGAAGTACAGCGCAACATTATTGCCAAGATGGTTCTTGGTTTGTAATTGGATCAGGAGCCAAACATGAATTTTGAACTCGATGATGAACAACGTTTGTTAGCCGATAGTGCTGAGCGTTTTTTGACGCAAAGTTACTCATTTGAATCTCGCCGTCAGCGCGTGAAGCAAGGACGTCAATTAGACCATGATGTGTGGCAGGCATTTGCTGATGCCGGTTGGTTTCATCTGCCATTTAGTGAGGCTGAAGGTGGCTTAGGTGGACGCTTGCAAGACAGTATGGTGTTAATGCAAACCTTGGCAAAAGGACTCATTATCGAGCCGTTATGGGCTAATACGTACTTGGCGGGCAGCCTTATTAAACGCATAAACCACCCGTTAAAACAGCCATGGCTTGAAAGCTTGATGGCCGGGAAAGGACATTTTGCATTGGCAGTACATGAGTACGAACAAGCCTTCTCGATTACCAATAGTTGCAATACCCTTGCTACTCATGAAGCCACTGGTTATCGCCTGAACGGCAGGAAGTGCGTGGTACTTAATGCAGAGCTAGCCCAGTGGATATTTGTACTTGCCAATATTGATGATGAACTAGCGTTGCTTGCAGTCGAACGAGATACAGCCGGAGTACATGTCAGCGGCCATCGCTTAGTGGATGGAAGTCGTGCGGCTGAAGTAACTTTTAATAACGTATTAATTGCCGAAGAAAATCGTTTGCAAGCAAGTGGTGGCATTTCTTTGTTGATGCAACAAACCCTGCATGAGGCAGGTTTGGCGCTGGCGGCTGAGGCTTGCGGCATCATTGATGCGCTGATGTCGACTACCTTGGCTTTTGTCAAAACACGCAAACAGTTCGGCGTTGCTATTGGACAGTTTCAGGCGTTGCAGCACCGCTTAGTGAATATGTTTATGATGAGCGAGAATTGTCGTTCACTGCTCTACGCCGCTACCTTAAAAGCCGAAGAGCGTCATGATGACGCATCGGTGGTATACCACCGGCTGCAGGCGATGGTGGCGGAGTATGGTAGGCATATCGCGCAAGAGTGTATTCAACTGCATGGTGGTATGGGCATGACCGATGAGGTGATGGTGGGGCATTACCTAAAGCGTTTGTTGTGTATTGAGTCGTTAACCGGTGATTTGCGCCATCACTTGCTGGCCTCTATTGAGCCGGTTAGTACGCAAGCTAATGTCGCGTGAGAAATACTATGGCTGAAAGTGCACTGTTTGTATCAAATTTAGAAAAAGCGATTGAGCCTGCCAACGAAACGGCTACTCATATTTTAGATGCCGCATACGCGTTGTTTTTAGAGTTTGGCTTGCGCAAAACCACGATGGAAGACGTGGCGAAGCGCGCAAAAATCGGTCGCATTACGGTGTATCGGCACTACGCCGATAAGCCCACGCTATTTCAGGCTGTGGTCATGCGTGAGTGCTTTCGAGCCATGCAAGACGTTGAGCGCCGGCTGGCACAAATCCACGACATGGAAGAGCGTTTTGTGTCGGGTTTTGTCATTGTGGTTAATGGTGCGCGCAAGCATCCATTAATTAGTCGCTTATTAGAAACTGAGCCAGAGTGGTTGTTGCCATATTTGACCACCAAAGGTGAGGCGATGCTGCGTTTTGGTAGCCAGTATGTTGCCTCTACTCTGCGCCAAGATATAGATCAAAGCCTGCTGGCTACTACTAACATTGATTTGCTAGCTGAAATGTTATGGCGCCTGCTGCACTCGATTTTGTTGACGCCCGGTGGCTTGATGGCGCCGCCAAAAGATGACGCGGCATTACGTCATGTGGCGAAATCATTCTTGTTGCCATTAGTCATGGGGAAATAAACCATGACGTATTATTTTGGTTTTGCCTTAGCAGAAGATCACCAGTCTCAGCTAGACGCCCTGCTGGATAAACATGCACGAGGTGAGTACAGCGATGCGGCAGAAATTAGCCGCTTAGCCATCATGGGTGTAGATGGCGTGGTGCATGCACTGGCAATTAATGTGATTGCGTTGCTGCGTGACGAAAACGGCGATGGTACGGCGCTATTAGATAAAGTGGCTAAACTGGTGCTGAAAACCATGAACGGTTTGCTGGGGCAGCTTTTAGCCAGTGTGTCGCAGGAAGAGCAAGACAAGCTGGCGGAATATATGCTGCGACGTCGTGTGCAGCTGCCAGAAAAACGGCTGTTTGGTTACCTGCTGTCAGATGCGGATGGCCAGCGTTTTCAGCAGGAGTTATCGGCTGTGGCCGAGCAAAAGCAAATCAATCGTGATGAGCTAGCCAAGCTGCTGATGCATTTTATTGATCTCACCACAGTGTCTTGTTATGACGAGTTTATCGACTGTCTAACGTTGTCTTTTATTAAGCGACAAGGTGCGTCATTGGCACGCACAACGATTATCAAGGCAGGCCATGCCACCATTCGTTCGCTGATCAAATCGCTAAACGATGAACAAGTCATTGCGGTTGCCTGTTATTACCGAGGCATGTTTCATCAGGTAGTTACTGACATGTAATTACTGAATAGCTATCGAAGTTGTCATAAGGATTGGTTAGGATGGTTGCAGTTTGTTAAGGAGCTGCAATGGCCAAGATTATTGCCGTCGCCCAGCTGAAAGGCGGCGTAGGTAAAAGCACGATCACAACAAATCTCGCAGGCAGTCTAGCAGTCCAGCATCGTGTGGCTTTGATTGATGCTGACTTGCCACAAGGCACGAGCTCGCGCTGGGCTGTTTTGCGTCAGGACCCCAATATTGAATTAATTGCAGCGGAAACGGCGCAAGCCATGACTGCGGCTGTCGATGCATTAGACAGCCAAGTCGATTATGTAGTGATTGACCTGCCCCCACGCAGTTTGAAGTTTTTACGTGAAACGCTAGCGTTTGCTGATTTGGTGCTGATGCCGTTATCGGCCTCGGCGGCTGATGTGTGGGCCACTGAAGAACTAGTCGCGATTGTGCGTGAAGTCCGTAAAGGGAATAAACGTTTGCGCGCCAGATTGGTGTGGAACCGTTTGCGTGCCTCACGGCTCACCGCCAAATTCTTAGAAGAAACTGCAGCTGAATTGCGTAGTAAAGAAATGGATTCCATGCTCTGCCAGCGAACTGCGTATATGGAAGCGCTGGGCATAGGCAAAACGGTTGAAGAGCTGAAGGATAAAAAGGCCGCAGCAGAATGGCGCATCATGATGCGTGACCTGTTAAAGCAACTCGATAAATAGTCTGGTATTCTGCACGCCTTGGTGTGACCGATGGGTCGCAAGTTCAGCATGAGGACATAAACTATGGGCGCAGCTGCTCAAACTCCGCAATATGAAGTGATTATCGTCGGCTCTGGTTTTTCCGGCATCGGCATGGCCATTGCCTTAAAAAAAGCGGGTCGTAATAATTTCTTGATGCTTGAAAAAGCTGCCGATATTGGTGGTACCTGGCGTGACAATCACTATCCGGGCGCGGCCTGTGATGTGCCTTCCCATATGTATTCTTATTCGTTTGAGCCCAACCCCAATTGGAGTCGCATGTACTCGGGGCAGTCCGAAATTTTGGACTATATGAAGCATTGCGCTCGTAAGTATCACTTACTGCCACACTTTCGCGGTAGTAACGAGGTGTTGGAGCTACGTTGGGATAATGCTAACGACATATGGCATGTCAAAACCAGTCAGGGTGATGAGCTAACTGCTCGTATCGTTGTTTCTGGTATTGGCGCGTTAAGCCGCCCAGCTATTCCGAAAGTAAATGGCCTCGATAGTTTTACTGGTCCGGTATGGCACTCTGCACGTTGGAATCATGATGTCGATTTAACGGGTAAGCGTGTGGCCGTTATTGGTACTGGCGCCAGCGCCATTCAATTTGTGCCTGAAATTGCGCCTAAGACCAGTCAGCTGACCGTGTTTCAGCGTACACCACCGTGGATTATTCCCAAGCCAGATGGCCCCATTCATAAAAATATTCAAACCGTGTTGAAGTATGTGCCGGGTGCGCAAAAAGTATTCCGTAATGGCATTTACTGGCAGGCCGAAACCTTCGCGCTGGGCTTTATTAACCCGAAATTTATGGGCTTTATTAAGCGCTTAGCACTCAATTACTTGGATAAATCCATCAAAGATCCAGCGCTAAAAGCGAAAATGACACCTGACTACACGCCGGGCTGTAAGCGTGTGTTGTTCTCGAATAATTATTTTAAGGCCATTACCCGCCCAAATGTGCAGATTTATGGTGGTGTCGCTGAGGTAAAAGGCAATCAAGTCATCGACTTTGAGGGTCAGGCCGTCGATGTGGATGCCATTATTTTGGGCACGGGGTTTGATGTCTTAGACCCCTTTGGTCCGCTGAAGATTTTTAATAGCGACGGCGTGGAAATTCGCGAGGCACTACAAGGTCGCTTTACCAACTACTACGGTATCGCCATCGATAAAATGCCCAATCTATTTATGTTGTTAGGTCCAAATACGGGCTTAGGTCACAACTCCATTATTTTCATGATTGAAGCGCAGATTAACTATGTGATGCAGGCGTTAGCGCTGATGGATAAGCGTAAGTCCACACGCATGGTGGTTAAGTCTGAAGCAGTCGATGCATTTATGGAAAAAATCAATAATCGCCTGAAGAAAATGGTGTGGAACTCCGGTGGTTGTAAGAGCTGGTACCTAAACGACAAAGGTGAAAACTTTACCGTTTGGCCCGGCTTTACTTGGAAGTACTGGGTGGAAACTCGCAAACTTATTACCCGCGACTATGTTCTCTAAGCTGAGGTCATTGTTGGGGTGAACTTTAGTTATTGAGTGGAAACAGTCCTAGGCTTGTGCGCTAGTGTGCAGGTAACTAGTCGTATAAGTTGGTTATGGGCTTTTGACCTACGCTGAATATGGCTATACTGCGCTGGTTTAATGAAGCCTATTAGGCTGTCTAGTCAATAAGAGAGGTTGACGTGAAAAAATTTGCGACTGTGTTGGCCGTTGTGGGTCTGTTATTCACTGCTGGTGTTAATGCCAAGCCAACAAAAGAAATTTCTGCTGCACCATTAGGCGAGCGCTCTTTATTCGCTAGCGGTAACGTCATTCAGCGTATTCGTTTGGCCGGCTCGGTTTGCTTAGAAGGCCAGCCTTGTGCGGATGAAGTGGTTGTTGCGGCGGCACCAGCGGCTACAGAAGGTGGCGCTGCACGTTCAGGTGATGAAGTTTATGGTGCAGCTTGTATGGCGTGTCACAGTGCGGGTGTGATGGGGGCTCCAGTTACTGGTGACAAAGGTCAGTGGGGTGCGCGTATCGCTCAAGGTACGGCAACACTCTACAAACATGCTATTGATGGCTTCAATGCTATGCCCGCCAAAGGCGGTTGTGCTAGCTGCTCCGATGACGAAATCAAAGCAGCGGTTGACGTGATGATTGCCAAGTCAAAATAAGTGACGGGCTGTAAAAAAAGAGAGCTTAAGCTCTCTTTTTTTATGCGAGCTTAAGGGTTAAGCAGAGCGCGTAAGCTATCCAAATGCGCCTTGCCAAGAGCCAGTTTTTTCTCAGGGCTAGATGTGCTTTCTTTGCCACTCCATTCTAGGTCGTCAGCCGGTAGCTCGTCTAAAAAGCGGCTGGGTGTGGTGGGCAGTACTTCGCCACCTTGTTTGCGGCGCGAGGCATACGTCAGCGTCAGTGTCTGTTTGGCGCGAGTAATGCCCACATACATTAGTCGGCGTTCTTCTTCGATGGTGCCGGCTTCAATGCTGTTGCGGTGTGGCAGCAACTCTTCTTCCATGCCCACTAAATAGACATGGGGGAACTCCAGCCCTTTGGCGGCATGCAGTGTCATTAACTGCACTTTGTCACTGTCATCCTCTTCGGCCTGTTGCTCCAGCAAGTCCAACAACACCAACTTACGAATGACGGCAGCAATATCCCGGTCTTCTTCGTTATCGGCTTTTTCCCATAAGCGCTGCACGGATGTTAAGAAGCTATTCACTGACTCCATGCGACGCTCAGCGGCCTGCGGTGTCGCCGATTGATCCAGCAAATAGTCTTGATATTGGATGTCGGCCAGCATTTGCTTAATGGCTTGGATGGGGTCATCACCATCCAAGATGTTGCGAGCCGTGTCTTGCAGCCACTGGTGGAAGTCTTGCAGACGTGTGTAGGCGCGGTCACCAACATGCAGTGAAAGCCCCATTTCGTCGCAAGCTAGTAACATGGCACAGTCACGTTGCTGGGCATAACTGCCCAGCTTTTCTAAGGTAGCAGGGCCAATCTCACGTTTAGGTGTGTTCACAATGCGTAAAAATGCATTGTCGTCTTCGGGATTGATGATCAAGCGCAAATAGGCCATGACGTCTTTGATTTCGGCGCGGGCAAAAAACGATTGGCCACCAGAGATCTTATAGGGAATTTGGAATTCCCGAAGTTTGGTCTCAATAATGCGCGCTTGAAAATTACCGCGATAGAGCACCGCGTAATCGCGGAATTCATGCCGATGCATCATCTTGTGATTCAAGATATCAGTGGCCACTTTTTCGGCTTCAGTATCTTCACTGCTGCAGGCCACAACACGTATAGGCTGGCCCGGCCCATGTTGGCTCCACAGTTTTTTCTCAAACACATGCGGGTTGTTGGCAATGACGGCGTTGGCCGCTTTCAAAATGCGACTGGTTGAGCGGTAGTTCTGCTCAAGCTTAATCACTTCCAGTGCCGGGAAATCATTGGCAAGCTCTGCCATGTTTTCCGGACGTGCACCGCGCCAAGCATAAATCGATTGATCGTCATCACCCACGGCGGTGAAGCAGGCGCGCGATCCAACTAAGAGTCGAACTAATTGATATTGCGCAGAGTTGGTGTCTTGATATTCATCGACAAGTAAATAATGAATTTTGTTTTGCCAATGCGCACGTAGCGCAACATCAGTTTGTAGTGCCAGCGTGGGGCGACCAATTAAGTCATCAAAGTCCACGGCGTTATAAGCTCGCAAATGACGCTCATACTGCTCGAACACTAATGCCGCGAACTGATCCACATCAGTCTCGACTTGGCTTATGGCCTGCGCCGGTGTAATCAGGTTGTTTTTGTATTGTGAAATCAGGCCACGAACTAGGTCGATGCGGTCGCTGGCATTTTCTTTATGCAGTAGCTCACCTAGTAAAGTGCGTGAGTCTTCTGCGTCAAAAATAGAAAAATTCGATTTCAGGCCAAAGGTTTCTGGATGACGCTTGAGCATGTTTAAGCCCAGCGTGTGAAAAGTCGACACCATCAGGCCGCGCGCTTCACTGCCCTGCACTAACTTGGCTGCGCGCTCTTTCATTTCACGTGCGGCTTTATTGGTAAAGGTCACCGCGGCAATTTTATGCGCAGGTATCCCGCACTCTTGAATCAGGTAGGCAATTTTCTGCGTGATGACTGAGGTTTTGCCTGAGCCCGCACCAGCCAACACCAGTACCGGCCCACTGATGGCTTTCACGGCTTCGCGTTGACGGGGATTTAGGTTATTCACTGACACACATCCGGACTAACAGCCTATCGGCTTAAGGCGGCATTGTAGTCAGCACATAGGGGCTAGGCCAGCGGATTAGTCAATTTGATAGACTTCTTTCCAATGATTCATCAGTGCGCTGGTGTCACGTTGCCAAGGGTGGAACGAGGGTTTGTAGTAGGCAAAGTAGGCGCCGGACATCTTGCGTAACCAGCCGGGGTTGCGGCCAAAAAACTCGCTAAAGCCGCGACGGTGCATGGCCCAGTCACGCTGAATGCCACGCGCTTTAAATAACTGATAGGTATGTAGGCCAGAGAAAAAGAAGAACTCGATGGTATTAAGCGCCATTTGTGAGCTGCGTATCCAATAACTTCCAACTTGGTGTTGAAACACGTCAAAAGCAACAGCCTTATGTTCGTTTTCCTCAATAGCATGCCAATACCACAGGGGTTTCATGCGTTCATCCATGGGCTTAAAGAAGTCAGGCTCAGTTAAGGCCAACTCGGCAAACACAGCTGTTAAATGCTCCAAGGCACAGGTCATGGCTAATTGACGTTCTGGCGACAACCGTTTGCGCATAAAGCCCAAGCCTTTTTTCACAAACAGCGCGATATCGTCCATGGGTAGGCCTTTGCGCTGCATCATGTCATTAAAGTTTTCGTGCTCACGGCCGTGGTGTGCTTCTTGGCCAATAAAGCCACGCACTTCACGTTCTAATTCCTTCGGTAGGCCTGCTTGGAACTGTCGCACGGAGTCGACAAAAAAGCGTTCGCCATCAGGGAATGTGGCGGATAAGGCAGTAAGCACCATCGACTTAAACGGATCACCAGCAAACCAATCCATGGGAATGTCGTCACTGAACTCAAAGTTCATGCGTCGTGGTTTGATGGTTTGCGTCACTAAGGTCGTAATGGATGCGGTCATTATGCGCCTGCTTAAATTAGTTACTTATGTCTTTATAAGGTAAAGGGCGGCTATAAACAATGCTTCCAAGCAGCTGGCCGGTAAGCTGAAAGCGACAAGTTGTAAGTTCAGGACACAATAATCTGGGTCACAATCAGGCTCTTACTTTAATGCAGGGGCAGCAAATGACTTCATGGCAAGGTAAAACAATTTTTATGACTGGGGGCAGTCGTGGCATTGGTCGGGCCATTGCTTTAAAAATGGCAGCACAGGGTGCCAATATTGTGATTGCTGCTAAAACAGCTAGCCCGCACCCACGCTTAGCAGGCACCGTACACAGTGTGGCCGAAGAAGTGCGTGCCGCTGGCGGGCGTTGTTTGCCGCTGGTGGTAGATGCTCGTGACGAGGCGCAACTGGTGAATGCAGTCGCTGAGGCTGTTGAGTTTTTTGGTGGTATCGATGTGCTGATTAACAATGCCGGCTTTTTGGGGTTAACGCCGATTGCCGACACCTCAACAAAGACCTATGACTTAATGCAGGCACTTAATACCCGCTCCCCGTTTATTACCATGCGCGAATGTTTGCCGCATTTACAGGCTAGTCGTGGTGCGGTACTTAATCTATGTCCTCCGATTAACTTAGATCCGGGTTGGATGGGGGCTTTTGCACCTTACACTGTGTCGAAATATGGCATGACCTTATTAAGCATGGGGTATGCCGAAGAAACGCGTCGCCACGGCATTCAGGTGGCAACGCTGTGGCCCAAAACTATTATTGCCACAGATGCCGTCGGTGCCAAAATGGGTGACGTTGGTCTCAGCTTGTCGCGAAAAGCCGACATCATGGCTGATGCAGCTGAACTGTTATTAAATCAACGCGACCGTTTTCAGCATCAGTTGTCGTGGTTAGATGAAGGTGTGTTGCGAGCCAATGGTGTGACCGATTTTGACCAGTATGCTTTTGATCCTGCCAAGGCCGATCAGATTCAGCGCGATTTTTATATTGGTACGTTTTAACTCTTTGCCCACACACTCTGGATAGCCTTAATGGATTTCACTCTAAGCCCTGAAGTTGAATTGATTCGTCAACAAGTGCGTGATTTTGTCGCCAGCGAACTGCTGCCGTTAGAGTCACGAGCGGATTTTTATGATGCCCATGAAAACATCAGTGATGTTTATCTGCAGGCGTTAAGGCAGAAAGCTAAATCGCAAGGCTTATGGGCCTTCCAGATGCCCATAGAACGCGGTGGGCGCGGTCTAAATCATGTCGGTATGGCAGCAGTATATGAAGAAGCTGCCAGGTCACCCTTTGGGCCTGTGGTGTTTAATATTGCCCCGCCCGATGATGGCAATATGCAGGTATTAAACAAGGTGCTGAAAACTGAGGCGCTTAAACAGCGTTGGTTGCAGCCCTTAATTGATGGGAAGGTGCGGTCGGCATTTGCCATGACTGAGCCCAAGGGCTGTGGATCTGATCCGTCGCTGACTTATACCCGTGCGGAAAAAATAGGAAATAACTGGCGCATTACCGGCCGTAAGTGGTTCATTACCGGTGCCGAAGGTGCACAAACCTTTATCTTGATTGCTCGTACCAGTGACGATGAACGCAAAGGCCTAACCGCCTTTTTGTTCGATGCAGATCAGCCCGGTTGGCGTATTGAGAGACGTATTCCCATCATGGGCCCGGAAGAGCATGGCGGGCATTGTGAGCTGGTCTTTGATGGCTTGGAAATTCCGGATGAGCATCGATTACTGGAAGTGGGTGATGGCTTAAAGCTGACTCAAATTCGCTTAGGCCCTGCCCGTTTAACGCATTGCATGCGTTGGTTGGGCTTAAGTAAGCGGTGTTTAGAAGTAGCCGCTGACTATATTCGGACTCGTGAAAGCTTTGGAATGACTTTAGCTGAGCATGAAGGCGTGCAATGGATGTTGGGCGCAGCGGCTATGGATATTCATATTGGTCGGCTGTTGACCATGCAAGCGGCGTGGTCGTTAGATCAAGGTAGCTTTGCTCGCAAAGAAGTGTCGATGGCGAAAGTGCATGTGGCTGACACGCTGCATAAGGCTGCAGATACAGCAATTCAGCTACTGGGTGCGCGAGGATACTCGAAAGATACCTTGGTGGAATGGGTGTATCGCTATGCTCGCCAAGCACGTTTAGTCGATGGTGCTAGCGAGATTCACAAAATGGTGCTGTCGCGCAGTTATTTGGCTGAAGGTCAGGACTTTTTCCGCTGGGGTTAATGCTGTCCTCTTAAGCTAAGCGCTTCATTGATGTGCGGCTCTTCAATGTCTGGCGCTTTGCTTAAGTCGGCAATAGTGCGTGCTACACGCAGAACCCGGTGATAACCACGAGCGCTAATGTGCAGACGTTTGCAGGCCAATAACAGCCGGCTCTTAGCTTTGCTATTTAAATTAACTACCAATGAGTTGCCATTTAGCGCTGCATTGAGCCGCCCCTGTCGTTGAGATTGCAGTGCTCTGGCTACCTCTACACGAGCAGCAACTGTTGCGCTAGTTTCGCCATGTGTAGCGTTTTGCAGTTGCTCTAGCTCCACAGGCTGTAATGACAAGCGGATATCGATACGGTCTAACAAGGGCCCTGAAATACGCGTTAAATACTGTTGAATACGCTCAGGCGTACAGCGGCAGCGATTATTACTCATGCCGGCATAACCACAAGGACAAGGATTCATTGCCGCAATAAGCTGAAAACTAGCTGGAAAGGTTATTTGCTGTTGCGCTCTGGCCAAGCAAATATGCCCGGCTTCTAATGGCTCGCGTAACGCCTCAAGTGCTTGCCGATTAAACTCCGGCAGCTCATCTAAAAATAAAACACCGTGATGCGCCAGGCTGATTTCGCCCGGCTTGGTTTTTCCGAGTTGTCCCCCACCCACTAAAGCTGCTGTGCTCGCGCTATGGTGCGGAGCTCTATAAGGCGCAGTAGATGTGAGTGTTTGTAAGGGTTGATGCAGGCTGTGAATGGCGGCAACTTCAATCTGCTGCGCCAAAGTTAGGCTTGGTAAAATACTGGGTAAGCGTGCCGCTAACATAGATTTTCCTGCGCCTGGCGGCCCCAACAAAAGGAGTGAATGACCACCGGCGGCAGCAATTTCGAGCGCACGCTTTGCTTGGAACTGTCCTTGTACCTGTGCCAAATCTAGGCTTGGGTGCTTAGGATTGTCTGATGTAATGTGTAAACAATATGGCAGTAAGGCAGAGCGCCCCTGACAATGAGCAATGACCTGACTCAAGGTGTCGGCAGCTAGAACTTCCGTACATTTGGGTAGAGCAGCCTCATTGCCGTTGGCGGTTGGCAAAATCAGGCTTGTAGCCGTTTTGCCAGCCATCAGGCTGGCACTTAGTGCGCCATTAATAGGCATGAGCTGGCCGGACAAGGAAAGCTCCCCCAGGCAGATCATTGTTTTTAAGGACTGCTCAGGAATAACGCCTGTTGCGGCCAAGATGCCTAAGGCGATGGGCAAATCAAAACGTCCGCCCTCTTTGGGTAAGTCGGCAGGTGATAAATTGATGGTGACGCGTTGGCTAGGAAACTCAAAGCCACTATTTAATATGGCTGAGCGCACACGGTCTTTGCTTTCGCGTACCGCTGTTTCAGGTAGTCCCACTACGGCCAAGCCAGGTAGACCTGGCGACAGATGAACTTCGACGCGCACTAAAGGTGCGTTTAAGCCTGAGCAGGCACAGCTATAGACGGTTGCAAGCGACATGAACTATCCCAGTCATTCCTTTTACTGGGTATAGCAACGGTGTGGGGTTTTAGCGAGTTTTTGCCTGACTTTGCTCTTGTGCAGTGAGCTGTGCTTCTAGTTCTTTAATTTGGCGCTCAAGGTTATCGACTTTGCTACGTGTTTTGGTCAATAACTGTTGCTGAATATCAAATTCATCACGGGTTAATAGGTCCATACGTGATAAAGCGTCGCGTAACAGCATTTTTAAGTTGTCTTCTAGTTCACCACGGAGCGCGCGAACTTGCTCGGGTAGGCGGTCACCAAACTGCTGTCCCAAACGATTTATGAGTTGCTCAATTGCCATAATGACCTCACCAAGTAGATATCCTTAGTTTAGTGCATTTGTGCTTCGAATAAATCAAGTCATTATTGCTCCAAAATAGTGCATAAGATTGATTTTTGAGCACCAAAACATAGATCGCACCGAATTAGTGCGCATGCTTTTGGTGCCTTTAATGGTTTGGGCTAGTACTTTAGGATAGGTTGACAGGGATGGTAAAAATATATTCAACATGTTGTTTTTATTATGTAATTCTTTGTAATTTAGGCGCTAGTTACAATGTAATTTTCTAATTTAACGAAAGTTGGCACAGCATCTGCAATGTCCATGGTGCAGTCCAAGGCAATAGCCGGACCTAACCCAAAAAACTTTGTGGAGTGTTAATTATGAAGTTGTCAAAAATTTCTTCAGCAGTTTTAGTTTCTTCTCTGATGGCCGCTTCGGTTGCACAAGCAGCAGTTGAGGTGTCTGGTGGTGTTGCACTAACAAGTAACTATTTATTCCGTGGTGTATCACAAACTGAAAATGGCATGGCGGTGCAAGGCGAACTAACAGCAGCACATGAGTCAGGTTTGTATGCCAGTGTTTGGGGTAGCAGCATTGGTTTTGGTGGTGGTCCTGGTGGTGATGAAGGCGCTGGTATGGAAGGTAACCTGTTGTTTGGTTATGCCAGCTCAGTGGGTGATGTTGAGTATGACGTTGGTGTAATGCGTTATTTCTACCCAGGTGCTGACAAAAAAGGTGGTGAACCTCGTTTGAGCTATAACGAAGTTTACGGCTCACTTTCATATGAAGGTGCAACTGTTGGCGTTAATTATTCAAATGATTACTACTTTGAGACCGGTAAATTTCTTTACACATATGTTGGTTATGAAGCTGAGTTAATTGAAAACTTAACCGGCTCTGTGCAAGTGGGTTACAACAAGTTTTTCAAAACAGCTGATGCAGCTGACTTTGGCCTTGTAAATAACGACAAAGGTTATGTTGATTACACCGTTGGTGTCAGCTATGCCTACAGCGGTCTGGACTTTGGTCTTGCTTATGTTGGTGTAGACGGCAATGGCAAAGATGCATTTGACGGTGCTGTAAACAAGGTTGTTTTCTCTGTAGCTAAATCCTTCTGATCTAAAGCGGTGGGCTAGTTTTCTAGCCCACCATTCTAAGGAGTAGATCCCATGAAATTAGTCACTGCAGTCATTAAGCCATTCAAGCTTGATGATGTTCGCGAAGCACTGTCCGATATTGGCGTGCAAGGCATCACCGTCACCGAGGTTAAAGGTTTTGGTCGACAAAAAGGTCATACCGAGCTTTACCGTGGTGCTGAATATGTGGTCGATTTTCTGCCAAAAGTAAAAGTAGAAATCGCCATTAGTGATGATTTAGTTGATCAGGTGATTGAGGCCGTTACCAAAGCTGCCAATACCGGAAAAATCGGTGATGGCAAAATCTTTGTTACCAGTCTTGAGCATGTCATTCGCATTCGTACCGGTGAAACCGGCAACGATGCTATCTGATCTTAGGCGACGCACAGGAGAATACTCGTGACCGAACTCGTCGAAATGCAATATGCATTTGATACATTTTACTTTCTGATCTGCGGTGTGTTGGTGATGTGGATGGCCGCCGGCTTCACAATGTTGGAGTCAGGTTTAGTCCGTGCCAAGAACACAGCAGAAATCTTAACCAAGAACGTCGCGCTGTTTTCGATCTCTTGCATCATGTACATGCTGGTAGGTTACCAAATCATGTACGGTGGAGACGAAGGTGGTTTCCTGCCTAACTTAGGCTTCATGATTGGCGCTGAAAATGCTGCTGAAGACATGGTTGGCGAAGATGCCCCATACTACTCAGTATCGTCAGACTTCTTCTTCCAAGTCGTGTTCGTTGCAACTGCCATGTCGATTGTGTCAGGTGCTGTAGCTGAACGTATGAAGTTGTGGGCATTCTTAGCGTTCGCAGTGGTCATGACCGCGTTCATCTACCCAGTACAAGGCTACTGGAAATGGGGTGGCGGTTGGTTGAACGATGCTGGCTTCTTAGACTTTGCAGGCTCAGGTGTTGTACACATGGCAGGTGCTGCTGCAGCACTAGCGGGTGTATTACTACTCGGTGCACGTAAAGGCAAGTACGGCGCAAACGGTCAAATCAATCCAATCCCTGGTTCAAACATGCCTTTGGCTGCTCTGGGTACATTGATCCTGTGGATGGGCTGGTTCGGTTTCAACGGTGGTTCACAGTTGAAGATGTCGAACTTTGATGACGCTAACGCAGTGGCTCAAATTTTCGTCAACACCAACATGGCTGCTGCCGGTGGTTTAGTTGCTGCACTACTGTTAGCTCGCGCTCTATTCGGCAAGGCTGACCTTACTATGGCCCTTAACGGTGCCTTGGCTGGTTTGGTGGCAATCACTGCTGAACCACTGACACCAACACCTGGCTTAGCGACATTGATCGGTGCTGCTGGCGGTGTGTTAGTTGTTGGCTCGATCCTGATGCTCGACAAACTAAAAATCGATGATCCAGTGGGTGCAATTTCGGTTCACGGTGTGGTCGGTGTTTGGGGTCTGTTAGCAGTTTGCTTAAGCAATGAAGATGCAACTTTAGGTGCTCAGTTACTGGGTATCGTATCAATCTTCGCTTGGGTTTTCTTGGCTAGCTTGATTGTCTGGGCTGTGATTAAAGCAGTGATGGGCATTCGTGTCAGCGAAGAAGAAGAGTACAATGGTGTGGATACCGCTGAATGTGGATTGGAAGCTTACCCTGAGTTTACTCGCGGCAAAGTTTAACTAATACACGTATAACAAAAGGGGCCTTTACGGCCCCTTTTTTCATGCTTAATCTAGCGGTCATAGGCCAGCAGTTAATAGGGGAATGTCCATGGCAGAAAGTGATTACGACTATGATGAAAATGACGACAGCGTCGACGATAGCGATGATGACGTTACGCCTGAGGTTGATGATGAAGTTGTCTCGCCAGAGGTAGCTGCCAAGGCGCGAGATGAGGTGATGACGGCGGAAAGCCTGTCACCGTCGGCCAAAGAAAATTTACGTCGACAGTTAGAGGAAGAGATGGAGCGCTTTTTAGCCTCCGGCGGTCGTATTCGTGAAGTGCCGCCAGATCCTGATGCGGTTTAATGTCAGCGCCACTGCGCTAACACATCCTTAATTTGTTCAAAGTGTCGTACCACGGCGTCAGCAGGTTTGGCTAATGGCCAGTGCTGGTCATCATAGTTAATCCAAATGCTGCGTATGCCCAAAGCTTGCGCAGCAGCAACATCCTGTTCTGGGTGATCACCAATATGTACCACGGCCTCAGGGCCTACACCGGCATGCGCTAAGGCGGCCTCAAACATGGCTGGGTGTGGTTTGGCTTGGCCTACTGAAGCGGCAGAGAAGTGTTGAGCAAACACATGGCTTAAACCCACTCGTTTGATGTCGGCATTGCCATTGCTGAGTGCATAAAGTGTGTGGTGGTTTTTGAGTGCCTGCAGTGTAGGCAAAACACCATCATAAAAAGTGACTTGGTTGCGTGCTTGAAAAAAGACATCAAATGCGGCGTTGGAGCCTGCTAAGGCATCGGTATATGAATAACCGGACTCTTGAAGTAGTTGCAGCAAAACAGCCTTACGCAGTGCCGTGAGGTCATGGCGAATATTGGCTTGTTCAGTGTAGATATGCTGTCGTAGCTCACCAAGTCGTTGCGGGCCGAGGGCAAGCCATTGTGGGTAGTGTGAGCTCAGCCAAGCTTGCATGCTGGTGTCGGCGCTTATGATGACGGTATTGACGTCCCACAAGGTGTTATCAAGATCAAATGTTAGTAATTTAATGCTTGAGCTCATGCCTCACCTTTATCGGTCCGACGTTGTTTAGCACGAGGATGTGCCTGGTCGTAGACATTAGCTAAGTGCTGGAAATCTAAATGGGTGTAGATTTGTGTGGCGCGAATATCACTGTGGCCAAGCAGCTCCTGCACCGCGCGCAGATCATGGCTGGACTCGAGTAAATGTGAAGCAAAAGAGTGTCGCAACATATGTGGATGTAAGTGAATGTCTAATCCCACACGTTGAGCTTGATGGCTCAGTCTGGTTTGAATGCTGCGTGGTCCCAGTGCGCGTCCACGTTGACTTAAAAAAACTGCACTGCCGCTCTCTGCGGTGACAAATTCAGGGCGAATCGTTAGCCATTGTTTGATAGCGGTAATGGCCATGCGACCCACGGGTAGTACACGAGTTTTTTGCCCTTTGCCCAGCACAGTGACCAGCCCTGCAGCCAAATCCAAATCGCCCAAGCGTAGGTTGCTGAGTTCAGCTAAGCGCAACCCCGAGCTATAAAATAATTCCAATATTGCTTTGTCGCGTGACCACAATAAGGCTGGCAAGGGTTCAGTTGGCGCAGCGGCGTCAAGCAGCTGTTGGATGCGGTCAACATCTAACACGGATGGCAAATCTTGCCGTGGGCGTTTGAGTTGATAACCTTTGCTAGGGTGTGTGCCAGCTTCGCCTTTTACGTTTAGCCAATCATAAAATTTACGAATGGCGGAAAGGCGTCGTTGCAAGCTGCGAAGGCTCAAACCTTGTTCGCGGCATTGACCTATCCACGCTTCTAACAAGGCGCTATTGAGATCTGCCCACTGTCGCTGTTTTTCTTCATCTAAAAAAAGTGCCAGTGCCTCTATGTCGTGATGGTAGGCGGTAATCGTGTGTGGTGAAGCCAATCGTTTGCTGGCCAGTTCATGCAAGAACTGATCTAAGCGCAAACGATCGATCATTCGTTGGTGCCCGCCGCAGGATTTAGACGTTCACAGCGAGTTAATAGGCGAGCCACGACGTCACCTAAATGACTAATAAATAACGTGTCCATGCTGCTGCGGAAATGACTGGCTTCGGTACTGCCCAAGGCAATTACCCCGATAGCGCGGTTATTCATCTTGAGTGGGATGATAGCCGCAGAGCTCAACGAAAGCCCTTCGTCACCAAAGACATAACGCAGTTCAGTACGTCGCCATTTGCCAGAGAGGGCACGTTGGCTGCGTAATAGTCCTGGCAGCTGGGTGTCGAAGTCTTTGCGAGCTATGCTGCGCCATGGGCTGCTGGCATTGGCATGAAAACGAATGAGTGCAATCTGCTGATAATCAAAGGGTTCCTGCAGAAGGTTGTGCAAACGTGTGCCTAACTGATTGGCGGTTTGCGCATCCAGTAGCTCTAAAATGACGCCACGAATACGGTCAAACAGGTCGCCGTTGTCCCCGGCTACAGCGATTAGCTCTTGCAGCTGCTCGTTTAATTCTTCGTTGCGTTTGCGGAGCTGCTGTACTTGTCGCTCAATTAATGAGGTGGCGCCGCTGTCATGTGGAATTTGTAGGTGTGCTAACAGCTCTGGATGTTTATCAAAAAAGTGTGGGTGACGACGCAAGTAAGCTGCCACACGAGCATCACTTAGGCGTGCGGTGACAGCAACTGATTGTGTGGCCAACGGTTTGCGGGTGATGACCTTCTCACTCATGATCGGACTCATTAAAATCATTTAAACGTAGCAGACCATCAAAGCTGCGTTGGGTAGGTCCGGTCATAATGACAGGCGCTTCATCATTTGCCCACTCAATGGCCAAGGTGCCACCTGGCAGATGAACCTGCACCTGACGATTAACTAGGCCTTGGCGCATGGCGGCAACCGCTGCGGCACAGGCACCAGTGCCACAAGCTTGTGTCTCACCTGTTCCACGCTCGAATACCCGCAGACGAATCTCGTCACGATTAAGCACCTGCATAAAGCCAACATTGACCCGCTCGGGAAAGCTGGGGTGTGACTCTAGCGTGGCGCCTAAGCTATTTACGGGTGCGTTGTTGACGTCTGGCACCTGAATGACAGCATGCGGATTGCCCATGCTGACCGTGGCAAACTCTACGCGCTGATCATCAACATCGAGTGTATAAGTGAGCGCTTCATGGTCGCCAGCAAATGGAATCTCGGCTGGTGCAAAGCGTGGCTTGCCCATGTCTACACGCACCCACCCGTCGGCATTAATTTTTAGCGTGATAATGCCGCTGGCGGTTTGCACAGTCAGTGAGTCTTTACGCGTCAGACGACGATCTTGCACAAAACGCGCAAAGCAGCGTGCGCCATTACCGCACTGAGAAACTTCCGAGCCATCAGCGTTATAAATGCGGTAACGAAAATCGACATCTGGCCGTTGTGGCGGCTCGACAACAAGCAACTGATCAAAGCCCACGCCGCGATTACGGTCCGCTAGCTTGCGGATCAGCGCAGGGCTAAGGTGGACGCGTTGCGACACCAAATCGAGCATCAGAAAATCATTGCCGAGACCATGCATCTTGGTGAACTCCAGACGCATAGCGGGTCTCCTTAAATTTTATATAAACCTATTCTGTCGTTATGGTAGCAGTGATTCAAGCGCCAATAGGTCGTGTAGTGTTTCGCGTCGACGAACTTGCCACGCTTCACCGCCCGATACCATGACTTCGGCGGCACGCGGACGCGTGTTGTAATTTGAGCTCATCACAAAACCATAAGCGCCAGCACCCTTAACCGCTAATAAATCACCGGCCTGTAGGCGTAATGGGCGATCTTTTGCTAAGAAGTCGCCAGTTTCGCAGACAGCACCGACAATGTCGTAGTGGCGTTCAGGTATGTTTTCGCCGGCAGTGGTCGCTGGCACTACATCCATCCACGCTTGATAAAGCGATGGGCGGATCAGGTCATTCATGGCGCCATCAACAATGGCAAAGTGCTTGTCGCCGTTGGATTTCAAAAATTCGACACGCGTCAGTAGCACGCCCGCATTGGCGGCAATGGCCCGACCCGGCTCCATATACACTTTAAGTCCGCTAGCTTTTAATCTAGGCAAAAGCACTTGGGCGTATTCGGCAGGTGTGGGCGGTGTTTCATCTTTATAACAAACGCCGAGCCCACCACCGATATCAATGTGATCAAGACTAATGCCGGCATCATTAAGTTGCGCAATCATCTGCAGCACACGATCTAGTGCATCAGAAAATGGCGCGGTGCTGGTGAGCTGCGAGCCAATATGGCAGTCAATGCCGACCGCTTGCAGATGGCCCAAAGCCAAGGCGTTTTGATAGACCTCTGGTGCGCGCTCAATAGCGACACCAAACTTGTTTTCTTTTAGGCCGGTCGAAATATAGGGGTGTGTGCCCGCGTCTACATCAGGGTTCACGCGCAGACTAAACGGTGCTTTGCAGTCTAGTTCTTTGGCAACAGCATTTAGACGAACTAATTCGGCTTCAGATTCCACATTAAAGCAGGCAATGCCAACGCTTAAGGCACGTCGTATTTCGTCTTCGGTTTTACCTAATCCAGAGAAAACGATTTTGCTAGGCTCGCCACCGGCAGCTAATACACGTTCAAGCTCGCCACCAGAGACAATATCAAAACCTGCGCCAAGGCGAGCCAAGACGTTGAGTACGGCTAGATTGGAATTGGCTTTAACGGCAAAACAGACTTGATGATCAACTTCAGCGAAGGCCTGATCAAATGCTAAATAGTTGGCTTCGAGAGCGCTGCGAGAGTACACGTATAATGGCGTGCCAAAGCGTTGAGCCAAATCGGTCAGTGCAACCTGCTCTAGGTGCAACTGACCGTTTTGAGAATCCAGTGTGGTCATAAGGCCGTCCTAATCGAAAGCACATATGATGCACTGAAGCTGCCTTTGGGGCGAGAGGCAAACGCACTCAGTTTGCGCTTAGTAAGCAGCCGATGGATGCTGGCTAGTGTTTACAGCAATACTCTGTTTAACAGTACTTGTCTCTACAGAAGCTGGTGTTGACTGGGGCAGCATAAATGCGACGTCCTCCTGAATCGGTTTCACATGAGGCGGATGTTCTAAGTCGCCTTTTAAGCCACAGCCAGTTACTGCACAACCAATGATGGGAAATAACATTGAAATAAACATTGAGTGACCCTTCCTATGAAAGCGCCTAGTCTTAAGGCAGGGTCGATTGTGTGAAATTGCTGTGTTATTTGATTTCATATTGTCCTACAATCCTACGGTCTGTTGATTTTTTACCGCTTTTGAATGCAGTTTAACGGGAATCTGCTATGAACGATCGTGAGTTTAATGACTTAGTTGATGGTGTGCTTTCGTCAATTGAAGATGTTATCGATGACGCCGAGTGCGATATCGACATTGAAAGCAGTGCCGGTGTGCTGACATTAACCTTGGTCAATGGCAGCAAAGTCATTATCAATCGTCAGGCGGCGACTCATGAAATTTGGGTGGCTGCACGCTCTGGAGGCTATCACTGTGCATGGCGTGATAGCCAGTGGTGTTGCACCGCAACTAACGAAACATTGGGCACCTTGCTGGCCCGTGTGCTGGCCGAACAAGGCGCCACTGGACTTTCTTTTGCTTAAACCAATTCAGCAAATAAATCGTAGTCGTCTGCGTCAGTAATTTTTACTTGCACCAAACTGCCCGGTAGTAACTGGGCAGCACCCGCGCCTTCAATGAACACATTGCCGTCAATTTCAGGGGCATCGGCTTTGGAGCGCGCAATCGCTACACCATTTTCGTGGTCAATTTCATCCACCAGCACTTGCTCAAATTGACCAACACGACGCTGCAAACGCGCAGCTGAAATCTCAGCGGCTAAGGTCATAAAGCGTTCATGGCGCTCTAGTTTGACTTCTTCTGGCACGGCTTCCGCAACATCATTGGCAACAGCGCCTTCTACTGGCGAGTAAGGGAAACAACCCACGCGATCTAACTGTGCTTCTTTTAGCCAATCTAATAACTCTTGGAACTCTTCTTCAGTTTCGCCAGGAAAACCAACAATAAAGGTCGAGCGGATAATGAGTTCAGGGCAAATTTCACGCCAGCGCTTAATGCGCGCCAAGGTGTTTTCGGTATGAGCTGGGCGCTTCATGCGTTTTAGTACTGTTGGGCTGCCATGCTGAAACGGAATGTCTAAGTAGGGCAAAATTTTACCGTCAGCCATCAGTGGAATGATGTCGTCCACATGTGGGTACGGATAAACATAGTGCAAGCGCACCCAGACACCTAAGGTGCCCAAGGCTTCACACAGTTCCAGCATGCGAGTCTTAACCGGCTTGCCACCCCAGAAATCCAATTTGTATTTCAGGTCAACGCCATAGGCACTGGTGTCCTGCGATACCACCAAAACTTCTTTAACGCCGGCTTTGGCTAGGTTTTCTGCTTCTGTTAAGACCGAGCCAATGGGGCGTGAGACAAGGTCGCCGCGTAATGAAGGGATAATGCAGAATGTACAACGATGGTTGCAGCCTTCAGAGATTTTCAGATAGGCATAATGCTTTGGTGTCAGCTTGATGCCTTGGGCAGGAACCAAGTCAATAAAGGGATCATGTTTAGGCGGCAGGAATTGGTGTACTGCCCCCATGACTTCTTCATACGCGTGTGGGCCAGTCACGCTGAGTACACTGGGGTGCGCGGCACGAATGACGTCAGCTTTTTTACCCAAGCAGCCAGTCACAATAACCTTGCCATTTTCGGCCAGTGCTTCACCAATAGCGTCCAATGATTCTTGTACAGCGGAGTCAATGAAACCGCAGGTATTAACGACGACCAAATCAGCACCGTCATAACTGGCGGAAATTTCGTAACCTTCAGTGCGAAGCTGGGTCAGGATGCGCTCGGAGTCAACAAGTGCTTTCGGGCAGCCGAGGCTCACGAACCCTACTTTCGGATTGGATATGGACATGGTGGTTACTGCTAGCGGAAATAATGGCCACTATTCTAACGGATAATATGGCAATACAAGAGCTTGCACCAAAAGAGATTCATCTTTGCACTTAAATGGTGCAGTATGTTGTGGTAAATGAATGATAGTCCAATTTTAGGGCTTTGCAGGCCGATAGAAGTTGGTGCGCTTATTGCAAAGCTAAGTGCAATCCTCATTAAACGAGAGAAAACGCTGTGGATGGCAAGCTCAGCAAGCGCTTATTGGAAAGTTTAAGCACCGCAGTGTTGTTATGTGACACCGACTTGGTGTTGCAGTACATCAATCCAGCGGCAGAAAGCTTGTTGGCAGTTAGTTTGCAACGTACGCGCGGCCTGCACCTGAATCAAATCATGGTGGATTTAGACGAAGGCAGTAGTGTGAACGCGTTTCAAGAGTCAGTACGTAGTGGTCACCCTTTTACCAAGCGTGAAGCCCATATTCGTGTCGGCTTACGTGAATTAGTGGTGGATTATTCTGTGTCATTAATGCAGGCGCCCAGCACAGAAACACAAATATTAATTGAAGTTCAGCCGCGCGATCGTTTGTTACGTATTGCGCGCGAAGAAGCCATGTTGGCCAGTCATCAGGCAACACGTAAATTAGTACGTGGTGTGGCTCACGAAATCAAAAACCCATTAGGTGGTATCCGCGGTGCTGCACAACTATTAGCGCGCGAACTCAACAGTGCCGAACTACAAGAATATACCGGCATTATTATTGGTGAGGCGGATCGATTGAGAATGTTGGCGGATCGAATGCTGGGTTCGCGTCGATTACCTAAGCCTGTTAGTACCAATATTCATGAATGTATTGAAAGAGTAGTGGCATTACTTAGTGCTGAGGCGGGAGATGCCGTTACCATTACGCGTGATTATGACCCTTCCTTGCCCGATATTCAGGTTGATCCAGATCAGCTGATTCAAGCCTTTTTAAATATTGGCGGCAATGCCTTGCAAGCGCTTCAGGAAAATCAAGATCAGCTTTCGCCGACGTTATATTTTCGCACTCGCCCGGTACGTCAATTCACCATTGGTGCACGTCGTCATCGCGTCGTGCTGCGTATTGATATTGGTGATAACGGGCCAGGTATTCCAGCCGACATACGGTCATCTATTTTTTACCCAATGGTCAGTGGTCGCGCTAATGGCAGCGGACTGGGCTTGGCTATTGCACAAGACATTATTCACTCTTATCACGGTCTCATTGAATGTGAGTCCAAGCCGGGTGAAACCGTTTTTAGTATTTATCTGCCTTTGGAAGGATAGTCATGAGCCGAAAGCCAGTTTGGATTGTTGATGACGATCACGCGATTCGTTGGGTGCTAGAGCGCGCCTTATCACAGGCGGGATTGGAAACGCGTAGCTTTGAAGAAGCTGGTTCTGCATTGGCGCAACTTGGCCAAGTAAAACCAGCGGTAATCGTGACGGATATTCGCATGCCAGGTATGGATGGCTTGGAGTTTTTGGCCAAAATTAAAGAGGCCTATAGTGATGTTCCCGTCATTATTATGACTGCGCATTCTGACTTGAGTTCGGCTGTAGCCTCATACCAAGGTGGTGCGTTCGAGTATTTGCCTAAGCCGTTTGATGTCGATGAAGCAGTAGCCTTAGTGCATCGTGCCATCGCTCATTTTGAAGAGCAAAGCGTGCCAGCAGCATCGGCCTTATCAGAAACAGCAAAAAGCACCGGTATCATTGGTGAGTCGCCGGCGATGCAGGAGGTTTTTCGTGCCATTGGCCGCCTAAGCAGCTCTAACATTACGGTGCTAATTAATGGTGAGTCGGGTACGGGTAAAGAGTTGGTCGCTGGTGCCTTGCATCAACACTCTCCGCGCGCTAAAGGTGCGTTTATTGCCCTGAACATGGCCGCCATTCCTAAAGATCTCATGGAAAGCGAGTTGTTTGGCCATGAAAAAGGTGCGTTTACGGGTGCTGGCAATCAACGTGTAGGTCGTTTTGAGCAGGCCGATGGTGGCACATTATTCCTTGATGAAATTGGCGACATGCCGATTGATACACAAACCCGTTTATTACGGGTTTTGGCTGATGGCATGTTTTACCGTGTTGGTGGTCATACGCCAGTCAGAGTAGATGTGCGCATTATTGCTGCTACGCATCAAAATCTAGAGCAATTAGTTGCCGCAGGAAAATTTCGAGAAGATTTATATCACCGGCTAAACGTGATTCGTATACACATTCCGCGCCTGCGTGATCGCAAGGAAGACATCCCGCGGTTGGCAAATTTCTTCATGACACGTGCCGCACAAGAGCTAAAAGTTGAGCCCAAAACACTAACGTCAGAAGCTGCGGCGTATCTGCAAAAGCTACCTTGGCCTGGCAATGTTCGCCAGTTAGAGAATAGTTGCCGTTGGCTGACAGTGATGGCATCGAGTCGTGAGGTGTTGGTTTCGGATTTACCGCCGGAATTATTAGATCAGCCCATGGATTCACCTCAAGTCGTGGCGCAGGACTGGGAGCATGCATTAGCACAGTGGGCGCGTAATATGTTGCGAAATACTTCAGCCCCAGCACTGCTAGATATTGCCGCACCAGTGTTTGAGCGCACATTGATTTTGGAGGCGTTACAACACACGGGCGGGCGGCGTCGAGACGCGGCTGTAGTGCTTGGCTGGGGGCGAAATACGTTAACCAGAAAAATTAAAGAATTAGGTTTGCAGATTGAAGATGATGATGGCGAGTAAGCAGCGCTGAGTTTATCAGCGCTGTTCTAGCTTGCGAACTTTCCAGCCACGCACCGCTTCTCGTTGCTCTTCGGGCGACATTGCTTCCCAGCGTTCGCGTAATGCTTGGCGAACCTCAGGCGGGAACTGTTTGATTTCATTCCAGCGCTCACGCACTGCTTCACGTTGCGATTGCGGCATGGCCTGCCAGCGCTCAGCACGATCCAACATACGCTCGCGACGCTCAACCGGCATGTCATTCCAGCGTGATGCAAAATCACCCAGCATGATTCGTTGCTCGTCACTTAATTCATGCCACTCAATCGCATGAGCAGGTGCAGCAAAGCCCAGCGTCAGCATTAAAGCAAACACCGTGCAGACTTGCTGCAAAAAGCGATTATTGCGCGGCACGAGAGGCTTCCTCCATCGACAGCAGCCAATCCATTTCTTCCAATAACTGGGCTTCAATGCCGCTCTGTGAGCCTGTGCTTACCAGTTGATTGCTGGTTTTCATTAACCAACCGCTGGGGAGTGCCACCATAAATGCAACACTCGCGGCTAAGGCTAGGCCAGCGGATAATTGGCGACGACGATGACGCTGATGCATCAGGTTGCCTTGGGTAACAATAAGATCAACTTGTTTATCCCAATCAGCATCCGTTTTTTCTTGTGCCGCACGATTTAGTGTGGCAGCAACGCGAGCGGCTAATCTGGCCTCTTCTAACGTTAGTTCGTGTTTCATGTTAAATCCTCCGCGGTGGTACCAACATCACCCAAGCGAGCACGTATTGCATTTAATGCACGGAAATAATGAGTTTTTACGCTACCTTCAGCGCAGCCCATAATTTCCGCTGTTTGTGCGGTGTCGTATCCTTCCCAAGCGCGCAACAAGAAAGCCTGTTGCTGTCGCATAGGAAGAGCGCCAACCGCTTCTAACACAACATCCATATTGTCTGCCCGCTGCAGTAGCGTCATCGGGTTGCTATCTACTGTTTCAGGCAGATGTTGAATTGGATCATCTTCACCATCGTCATCAATCGGGTCAAGAAATGTCATCCATTTGCGGCGACGAGTTTCGCGACGAAAATGGTCCATCATGCGACTATGTAAGATACGGTGAAACAGTGGGCCCCAGCTGCTGGGGTCATGTTTGCCATACTTGCTCACCAACGTCAGCATGGCTTCCTGCACAATGTCTTGCGCTGCTTCGCGATCACGCGTAGCTAACTCAGCCGTTAGCCTAGCGCGGCGGCTGACATCACGAAGAAATGCCTCCATAGAGTTGGGGGCCGGGCGACTAGCAGTCATGGGTGATACCTTTTTTCTAATCGGCACACCATAGGCGAGAGATGCGTCAGCGACAAGTTCCATGATGTTATTCGTCCGCGAAATTAATGAGAAGAGCAAATCATTATCTTCAGACAAAACGAGAACTAGGGACGCAAGTTGACAGTCCTTAGGTAAAATCATGTCACTTTTTGTTAGCTAACAGGCAATCTATGCTCGATATCGTGCTTTATGAGCCGGAAATTCCAGGAAATACCGGCAACATTATAAGGCTTTGTGCCAATACTGGGGCGCAATTACACCTAATTGAACCCATGGGTTTTGTTTTAGATGATGCACGTCTGCGTAGGGCAGGTTTGGATTATCACGAGTGGGCGCGAGTGAAAGTGCATAAAGACTGGGCTGCCGCACGCTTGGCATTGGCTGACCGGCGTTGGTTTGCGTGCACCACTAAGGGGAAAACCGGCGCGTTTGATGCGGCGTTTGTGTCAGGTGATGTGTTGGTGTTTGGGCCGGAAAGTCGCGGTTTGCCTGCTCAGGTGTTGGCCGAGTTTGCCGAAGAAAATAAGTTACGTATGCCTATGCTGCCACAAAGCCGCAGTTTGAATTTATCAAACAGTGTGGCGGTGATGATTTACGAAGGCTGGCGCCAGCAAGGTTTTACTGGCGCCAGTTAAACACTCAAGCTGTTGCTTCGGCTTCAGCTAGTTTGCGCATCGTCTCTGAGTACACGGCATCAAAGTTAATAGGCTGCAGCAATAACTGAGGGAAGCTACCTTTACCGACGATGTCAGAAATGGCTTCGCGCGCAAAGGGGAACAACAAGTTCGGGCAATAGGAGCCCAGCAATGGGCCTAGCTCGGCGTCAGCAACACCTTCAATTTGAAAGATGCCAGCTTGTTTGATTTCGACTAAAAAGGCGACTTGACCTTCGTTGCGTGCAGTCACAGTCAGAGCCAAGGTGACGTCGTAATGGCGACCATCTTCTAGGCGTTGGGCACTGGTGTTTAAATCAATATTAACTTCGGGCTGCCACTGCTGAAGAAACACTTTAGGTGCGCCTGGCACTTCGAAAGACACATCTTTTAAGTAAACACGTTGCAGGGCGAATTGGGTTTCGGTGGCTTCTGACATGGTGAGTTCCTTGTTATTGATTAATGAGTGCGTCTAAGCGACCCGCACGCTCAAGTGCATACAGGTCATCGCAGCCGCCGATCGATTGGTCATTGATGAAAATTTGCGGCACCGTGCGCTGACCTGTGAGCGCAATCAATGCTTGGCGCTGGCCCGGGTCATCGCTGACATCAATGTCTTCAAACGCAGCTTGCTTATGACGCAGCAGTTGTTTGGCGCGTACGCAGTATGGGCAGTAGGGTGTGGTGTAAATACGAATATTGGCCATGGCTATACCCACTTATTTAACTAAGGGCAGGCCTGCTTGGCGCCATCCACTAATGCCACCTGATAAACGATAAACTTCCGTTAGCCCGGCTTTTTGTAGGTTGCGACCAGCCATGCTGGATACTTGGCCTGTACTGCAAACGAAAATAATCGGTTTGGCGGCATTAACAAACTCTTGTGTTTTTTCATTGATTTGGCTGAACGGAACACTTTCGCTGCCAGTGATGTGGCCGTCACGGAACTCAGGCGTGTTGCGCAAGTCAATGACCTTGGCGTTTTTTTGATTCACTAAAAGTGTGAGCTGCACAGGCGTGATAGAACGGCCGCCGCGCTTCATTTCGGTGTAAATAAACGCAGCTAGTAGCGCAAAAAATGAACCCACTAAGTACGGGTGGTTAAGAGCAAATTCGATCACGCGTTCCATGAAACAACTCGATGCTGGCTAATAAGGAGTGCTGGAGTATACCTGTAGCGAGCAAAAAGACTCTAGCGTTCGCTAGCATCTGCTAATAAAGCCAGACAACTTTGTAGGCGACGAGGTTGAATTAGGCCGTCTTCGGCAGCTTTAAGTAGCGCACAGCCCGGCTCGTTACGATGTGCGCAGTTCCGGAAGCGACAATTACCTAAGAACGGGTCTAATTCAATAAAGCCAGTAAGCAGCTGTTCGCGATTCATATGCCAAAGGCCAAAGTCACGAATGCCGGGCGAGTCAATCAGCGCGCCACCACCCGGTAAGTCGAACCAAACCGCAGTTGTTGTTGTGTGTTGTCCTAACTTAGAGCCCGCTGACAACGCATTAACGCGTTGTGCGACATCAGGAATCAGTGCATTGATTAATGATGATTTGCCGACGCCTGACTGACCCACAAAAACCACGGTAAATCCGGCGACTAACTTTTCAAGATCGCCAGTATCGCCATAAGCACACAAGGTGCGTGTTTCATAACCCAGAGCGGCAAAGCTTGCCAGTAAGTCGGTCATGGCTTGGCGCTTGTCTTCGGTGATGAGGTCGGACTTATTCATCACAATCAGTGGGCGAATGTCGGTGGCCTCACAGGCCACCAAGTAGCGGTCAATTAACTCAGCGGATGGCGTTGGTTCTGGCGCGATAATGAGCAAAATGCGATCAATATTGGCCGCCACCGGTTTCACTTTGCCGTAGGGGTCGGGGCGAACCAGCACGCTGTTGCGTGGCAGTAGTGCGGTGATGACACCAAGACCGTCAGCGCCCGGCTGCCAAATCACCTGATCACCGGTGACTAGAGCGTCAATATTGGCTCGTCGGTGGCAACGAAAGCGTTGGCCTTTCAGTTCGTCGGAAAGTGCTTCAACCATGACCTGCACACCGTAATGTGCAATGACACGACCACGTTGCTCTTGGCCTAGTGCGCCGCCTTCTAGCAAGGCTTCAGCTTTCGCTGCACGGTGCTCTGCTCGCGCAATTCGCTCCGCTTGAATGCGTTCTATACGAAAGCTTTGTTGGCGGCTAATGCGACGTTGGCTCATGGGAAACGGGCTCTGTTATGATGCCGTCATTGTGCCACATTAAGGAATACGCATGAGCTTTGATAAAAGCAGCAATTTGATCTGGATTGATTTGGAAATGACCGGTCTTAACCCAGACGCTGATCGGATTATTGAAATTGCCACCGTAGTAACCGATGCGCACTTAAATGTTTTAGCCGAAGGCCCAGTGCTCGCCATTCATCAAAAAGACATGGTGTTAAATGCAATGGATGAGTGGAATACACGCCAACATGGTCAGTCTGGCCTGACTGAGCGTGTTCGTCGCAGCACTGTCACGGAAGCCGAAGCTGAGGCGCAAACCTTGGAGTTTTTAAGTCGTTTTGTGGATCCTAAGAAATCACCCATCTGCGGCAATTCCATTTGCCAAGATAGACGCTTTTTGTATCGCCAAATGCCTAAGCTAGAAGGTTATTTTCATTACCGAAATTTGGATGTCAGCACCGTGAAAGAGTTGGCACGTCGTTGGTATCCGGACTTGCTGCAGCGCTTTACCAAAAAGAGTTCGCACTTGGCCATGGACGACATTAAAGACTCTATCGAAGAGCTGCGTTATTACCGTCAATACTTCTTTAAATTACCCGGCTTTAGCAGCGAGTAAGTTTGTTGTTTTGCTCAGCCAGCGCCCAGCTAAGGTGCTCGCTGAGCATGTCATCATCACTAAACGCAGACTGTGTTTGTGCTAATGCTTTCACAATATCTTCTCGGCGCGGTGCGTTGCCCAAGGCGATGCTGATGTTGCGTAACCAGCCGCGATAACCAGCGCGGCGTAGCGCCATGCCCTCGGTGCGCAGCGACCACTCTGCTTCTGTCCATGCCAATAATGAAAGTGCCGCCGGCTGATCTAAGTCATGTCGTGGCGTGAAGTCTTTTTCTTGGCTGTGTTTGGCATAGCGATTCCATGGGCACACCATCTGGCAATCATCACAACCAAAAATGCGATTACCAATTGGGCGGCGTAGCTCCACGGGAATGCTGCCACGATGCTCAATGGTTAAGTAACTAATGCATTTGCCGGCATCGAGTTGATAAGGGGCGACAATCGCCTGAGTTGGGCAGATATCAATACAGGCCTGACAGCTGCCGCAATGGCTGCTAACCGGTGCATCAATGGGCAGTGGTAAATCAGTGAATAATTCGCCTAAGAAAAACCATGAGCCAGCTTGTCGGTTAATGACCACGGTGTGTTTGCCTATCCAGCCCAGTCCGGCCTGACTGGCCACGGCTTTTTCCAGTACTGGTGCCGAGTCAACAAAGGCGCGGTAACCAAAGGGCCCTGCGGCCTGGCTGATTTTATCGGCTAACTGCTGCAGGCGACGACGTATCACTTTGTGATAATCACGGCCTAAGGCATAACGTGACACATAGGCCAGATCCGGGTTGTTAAGCACTTCAAAGCAGCGCGGGTCGGCTGGCAAATAATCCATGCGCACACTGATAATGCGCTGAGTGCCCGGCACTAACTGCTCTGGATGACAACGTTTGGGTTCGGCCATCCATGCCATGTCCGCGTGATGACCAGCCGCCAGCCAGCGCGCTAAATGCTGTGGGTGTTGTCCCAAGTCGATATCACTAATGCCGGCCTGCTGAAAGCCAAGCTCACGTGCCCAGCGCTTAATATCCTGCGCCATCGCAGTCATGTCATGCGCTGTGGGCTGTGAATTGCTAATATCGTGGCTGTCGATTCGCTTCATGGCCGCCATTCTGCCATTCTTAAGTTGCTCAAACCATGATCTTGGAGTTTGTCTGTGCTGCCAACAGCTAAGACCCTATCGCTGGATACCTTGCACGCTTTGCAGCAGCAATACTTTCCGCCCCGACCAGTCGATGCGCATAAGGGACTTTATGGGCCATTAGTGTGCGTGGGTGGTGGTGTTGGTTACAGCGGAGCCATTGTGTTGAGTGCGTCCACCGCGCTTAGGTCGGGTGCGGGAACTGTTTTGTTAGCAACTTCAGCACAAACCGCTCAGTCGGCTTTTTTGTATCAGCCAGAATTGATGGCGCGTGCGGTGCATGATCGTGCAGATTTATCACCGCTGCTGGCTAATGCTAAAGCACTGTTGATTGGTCCGGGATTGGGTCGTGATGACTGGGCACGTGGACTATGGCCAAGCTTAACCGGCCTTCCGCAGCCACAAGTGTTAGATGCTGATGCGTTATTCTGGCTGGCTGATAACCCTGATCAGCACAACAACCGCATCATTACACCGCATCCGGGTGAAGCGGCACGTTTGTTAGGTACAGATATAACGCAGGTTCAGGCAGATCGCATCGCGAGTATTGTGCGTTTACAGGAATTGGTAGGCGGAGTCGTCATCCTAAAAGGGGCGAATTCGTTGGTGTTTGATGGCGAGTCGTTATGGTGCTGTCCATTTGGTAATCCGGGCATGGCCACGGCAGGAATGGGTGATGTACTGGCCGGTTTGCTGGCAGCGTTATTGGCACAGAATGTGCCGCTAATGCCAGCGGCCTTGCTGGCGGTGGCTTGGCATGCACTGGCAGCAGATGAGTTGGTGCAACAGCATGGTGAACATGGCTTGCTGGCAAGTGACTTGCCAGCCGTATTAAGGCGTTGGGTAAATCATGTTCAAAACTGAGTTGGCGGATGAGGCGGCGACGGTGGATTGGGGGCAGCGCCTAGGCCAAGTGATAAAAAACGGCGGCGTCATTTACCTGCAAGGGGACTTAGGCGCAGGCAAAACCACCTTCACCCGTGGTGTGTTGCGAGCCTTTGGCCATCATGGTGCCGTTAAAAGCCCAACCTATACGCTGGTAGAGCCTTATCACTTTGGCGCAATAAACGTTTATCATTTCGACCTTTATCGCCTGATAGACCCTGAAGAGTTAGAACTAATTGGTGTGCGTGACTACTTTGATGAGCAGGCTGTAGTGTTGGTCGAGTGGCCATCACGAGGTGAACCCTTGTTGCCTGCGCCTGATTTGACGGTGAATTTGGCTCCTGTGGTACAGGGATCAGGGCGATTATTGTCTGTGCAGGCGCATAGTGAAACTGGCCAAGGTTGGCTATTAGAAATAACCCAATAGAGGTAGTTAATGCGTTTTTTGCAGTCGTTAATCGCCTTAGTATTTTGTGTGATCAGTGGTGTTGCCGCTGCTAGTGAAATTGTCGGTGTGCGTACTTGGGCTGGTCCAGATAGCACACGATTGGTGCTTGAGTTATCTGCTCCGATTAATTTCCGTGTTAGTGCCGACAGTACGCCGGGACGCCTTGTGGTGCAGCTACCCAATGCCCGCACACAGCTGCAAGGTCCACGTTGGCCTACAAAAGAAGGTGCTATTGAGGCTGCTCGTTTTGATGTCAGCGAACGTCAGCCGCAACTGATTGTTGAGCTGAGACAGCCTTCGCAAGCCAATGTGTTTGCTTTGGGACCAAGTGGAAGTTATGGCCATCGTCTTGTGGTGGATTTCTCTCCCCAGCGCGCCGCAGTTGCTGCATCACCTGCTGTAGTAGCAGTTCCTACACGTCGAGATGGCAATCGTGGACGTGACATTATTGTTTCGATAGACGCCGGCCATGGTGGCGAAGATCCGGGCGCGATTGGTCAAAATGGTACGTATGAAAAGCATGTCACTTTGGCCATTTCACGTGCTGTTGCTGATTACTTAAATGCACAAGAGGGTGTGAAGGCTCTGCTTACAAGAGACTCCGATTTCTTTATTCCGCTTCAGCAACGTCGTCGTATTGCTAGGCAGCAACATAAAGCAGACATCTTTATTTCCATACATGCCGACTCTGCACCTAATAAACGTGCCCATGGCGCGTCAGTGTATGCCCTGTCGCTGCAAGGCAATAATGCAGCCACTTCTGCTTTTGCTCGAGAGTTAGCGGAAAAAGAAAATAAGTCAGACTTGATTGGTGGTGTGGCGCCAGAAGCTGACAGCATGAGTGGTGTTTTGGCTGATTTGTTGATGGCGGGCACACTCAAGCATAGTCTGGAAATGGGTAACATAATGCTGGCTTATATGGAGCCAGTGGTTGGCCGACTTCATAGTCGTACGGTTCACCAAGCTGGTTTTGCGGTGCTGCGGGAGCCCGGCATGGTGTCGTTATTGGTTGAGACAGGATTTATTTCAAACCTTGAAGAAGAGCAGCGTTTAGCAAATGCTGCGCACCAGCGTCGCGTCGCCGCGTCGATTGGTGAAGGCATTATGCGTTTTTGCCGTGAGTTCCCTGTCGCAGGTAGCTATTTTGAGAAAAAATAACGCGCAGCGAGTGAAGGGGCATTAAGCATGGCGCGAATTCAGCTCTTAGATGCACAGTTATCGAACCAAATTGCCGCAGGTGAGGTTGTTGAGCGCCCTGCCTCCGTGGTGAAGGAGTTAGTTGAGAACTCACTTGATGCTGGTGCGCGCAGCTTAGATATTCAAATTGAGCAAGGTGGTATTGCGCTAATTCGCATCCGTGATGATGGTGAAGGTGTCACCAAAGATGACTTGGCTTTGGCCTTGGCGCGACATGCCACCAGCAAAATTCATCATGCCGACGACCTAGAGGCAGTGGCTACTCTTGGCTTTCGTGGTGAGGCTTTAGCATCGATTGCTTCGGTGTCTCGTTTAACCATGACCTCAAGCACCGATGACTCTGGTCTGGCGTGGTCGGTTAGGTCAGAAGGACGAGATATGTCGCCGGTATTGGCGCCTGCTCGTCATCCGCGTGGCACGACATTAGAAGTGCGCGACCTATTTTTTAATACCCCTGCCCGCCGAAAGTTTTTGCGTACCGAGAAAACCGAGTTTGCACATTTAGAAGAAGTGGTTCGGCGCTTGGCGTTAACGGTGCCGCATGTCGCGTTTACGCTTAGCCACAACGGTCGAGTGTTATGGCAGCTGAAGCCTGCGCGTGATGAGCAAGAAATGTTGCGGCGTTTGTCGCAGGTGTGTGGCCCTGCTTTTGTTGATGCTGCGCAACCGTTATCGGTGCAAGTTGCAGGTGTTGAGCTACAGGGCTGGTTAGGTTTGCCAACCTTTTCACGTTCGCAAGCAGACCTACAATATTTCTTTGTTAATGGCCGCATGGTGAAAGACAAGGTAGTTTCACATGCGGTGCGTCAAGCCTATGCCGATGTGCTCTACCACGGTCGACATCCAGCCTATGTGCTGTTTTTGAGCGTTGACCCAGCTTCCGTAGACGTTAACGTGCACCCCACGAAACACGAAGTGCGATTCCGTGATCAGCGTCTTGTGCATGATGTGATTTTCCGCAGCCTACATCGGGCGCTGGCGGATATGCGTCCGCAACCTGCACCGACCTCGCTGACTGAGCCACTGCAAGAAAGTGCGCCATCAATGCTGCCTCCGACAAGCCCTATGCCAACTCAGCAAGGTGGCCTGCAATGGGCAGCTACGCCACCGGCACAAACACAAGAGCAATGGGCGGCCTATATAACACCGCCCATGTCTGAGCCAATACAAGCTCAAGTCGCAGAAAACGCGTCAGCACCGCCGCCCTTGGGTTATGCCCTTGCGCAGCTGCATGGTGTGTATATTTTGGCGCAAAATACTGAAGGCTTAGTGTTAGTTGATATGCATGCGGCACATGAACGCATTGTGTATGAACGCCTTAAACAAGCCCATGAGGGGCAAGGCATTGTTCGTCAGCCGTTACTAGTGCCCATTAGTATGGCGGTCAGTGAACGAGAGGCGGCATTGGCTGAGAGTTCGCGTGACATGCTGATGGAGTTAGGCTTAGAAGTTGACCGTGTTGGACCAGAGACTTTGTTGATTCGGGGTTTGCCAAGCCTGTTGCCCCAGCGCCAAGCGGAGGGCTTGCTACGTGATGTGTTAGCGGATGTATTAGCGCAAGGTAGTACACGACGCATTCAAGAGTTAGCGAATACACTGTTGGCTACCATGGCCTGCCACGGTGCGGTACGTGCAAATCGTCAACTGTCGATTGCCGAAATGAATGCCTTGTTGCGTGATATGGAAGTTACCGAGCGTAGTGGGCAGTGTAATCATGGTCGACCAACGTGGACACGTTTAACCATGGCAGATCTTGATCGCCTGTTTTTGCGGGGACGTTAGCCGTGACGTCGTCGTTATTGCCGCGGGTGCTGTGCTTAATGGGCCCGACGGCCTCCGGCAAAACAGCCTATGCCATGCGGTTGGCGCAAGAGGCCAATTGCGAAATCATCTCGGTGGATTCCGGCATGATTTATCGTGGCATGGACATTGGTACAGCCAAGCCCACCTTGGCTGAGCTAGAGCAAGCGCCGCATCGTCTGATTGATATCCTTGAACCTGATCAAGCATACTCTGCCGCGCAATTTCGTCAGGATGCCCTAACGGCGATTGATGAAATTGTTGCCGCCGGGCGAACACCATTATTGGTTGGCGGCACCATGATGTATTTCAAAGTGCTGCGCGATGGATTAGCTGAGTTGCCGGAAGCCGACACGATTATTCGTGCACGCTTAGAGGCCCAAGCTAAGGAAAGTGGCTGGCCTGTTCTGCATCAACGCTTACAGGAAGTTGATCCACAAGCTGCAGCACGTATTCCGCCCATGGACTCGCAGCGTATTCAGCGGGCGCTGGAAGTTTGGGAGCAAACAGGTCAGTCATTGTCAGCATGGCATGCACTGCAAAAGGCGATTGAGCCGCTGCCCTATGACTTGCGCTGGTGTATTTTATCGCCGCCAGATCGAGCCGAGTTACATCGGCGAATTGCTCTGCGTTTTGATCAGATGTTGGCAGCTGGGTTTGTTGCTGAGGTCGAAGCCTTACGTGCCTTAGGGCATCTGCATTTAGGGTTGCCCAGCATGCGCTCGGTCGGTTATCGCCAAGTTTGGCAATATTTAGATGGCGATTACGATGCTGATGAGATGCGTGAGCGTGGCATTGCTGCTACACGTCAATTAGCAAAGCGTCAGTTGACGTGGTTGCGCAGCTTTACAGGGGCGCACTGGCTAAACCCAGCAGATGAGCACACTTGGCCCTTTCTTATATCGGAATTATCCGCGTAGCCTTGAAAATGATCGATCAAGGCCCCACGATACACGCACAGTCTGCTGCATTTTTAGTCAGACCTATTCCTGCCTTGCAGGGAGCTCAACGAGTTTGAGTCGAATTTCGCGCTGAACTATTGGGCTTGATTGAGCCCCCAATGAGGAAAACAAAATGTCTAAAGGTCTTTTATTGCAGGACCCGTTCCTGAATGCGCTACGTAAAGAGCGTATCCCAGTGTCTATTTTCTTGGTAAACGGCATTAAATTGCAGGGTCAAATTGAATCGTTTGACCAATATGTGGTGTTGTTAAAAAACACCGTCAGCCAGATGGTTTATAAGCACGCTATTTCTACCGTCGTGCCAGCACGTAATCCGCGCACTTTGTTGCCAGGTTGTGCCGCACCAGTTGGCAGTGCTTTACCAGAGTCTTCGTTGGAAGACTTGGATGAAGATGACGATACCCAACCAGATTTTAATTAAGCGTTTTGGTATTGCTAACGCCGCTATTAGAGCGGCGTTTGTTTTTAAGCACTAGGTGCACTAAGAGGTTGCTGCGTGGAGTATTTTGAGCGTCATAGTGGCGGTGAGAATGCCGTATTAGTGCATTTGGCAGTGCGTGTTCGTGGTCAAGATGAAGACCTAGAAGAGTTTCGATTGCTAGCGGCCTCAGCGGGTGTGACGGTGTTGGATGTAATCACTGGTTCGCGTGACCGGCCAGATGCCAAGCTTTATGCGGGCAGCGGTAAAGTCGCCGAAATTGCGGCTGCAGTCGAGTCTTTAGGCGTTGATGTTGTGCTGTTTAATCATGCGCTAACGCCTGCGCAAGAGCGAAATTTGGAGCGCGAGTTAAAGTGTCGCGTATTGGACCGCACAGGTTTAATCCTAGATATTTTTGCGCAGCGTGCACGAACTCACGAAGGTAAGTTACAGGTTGAGCTGGCTCAGCTTGATCATTTGTCCTCACGCTTAGTGCGCGGCTGGACTCACTTGGAGCGTCAAAAAGGCGGTATCGGCCTGCGTGGTCCAGGTGAAACGCAGTTAGAAACTGACCGTCGTTTATTGCGTATTCGTATTGAGTATCTGAAGTCACGCCTAGATAAAGTACGCGCCACGCGTGCACAAGGCCGTGCAGCACGACAAAAAGCGGGCATACCTACGGTGTCGTTGGTGGGTTATACCAACGCGGGAAAATCGACTTTATTCAATCGCTTAGCGGGCAGTGATGTGTATGCTGCCGATCAACTATTTGCCACGCTAGACCCTACGTTGCGTCGTATCAATATGGGTGGCATTGGCGAGATAGTACTTGCGGATACTGTTGGTTTTGTTCGCCACTTGCCGCATCAGTTAGTGGATGCGTTTCGCGCTACGCTTGAAGAAACCGTGCAGGCCGACTTGTTGTTACATGTAGTTGATTGCGCCAGTGATGATCGCGACCTACATATTACTTCTGTGCAGGAAGTATTGAATGAAGTGGGTGCACAAGCGCCGGTGCTTATGGTGTACAACAAAATCGACGCATTAACGGAGCCGGAAGTGCGCATTGATCGAAATGATGAAGGCAATCCGGTGGCAGTTTGGTTGTCAGCTCGTGATAACATCGGCCTCGACGCTTTGGTTGAGGCGGTACAGGCTGTTTTAGCAAAGCCTTGGGAAGATCTCTGGTTGGAATTGCCAGTAACGCTGGCCAGATTACGCTCGCGCCTATACAGTCTTGGGGTTGTGCAGGCAGAGGAAGTGGTGGCCGAAGGTGGTTGCCGATTGCATGTCAGAATTCAGGCGCCAGATTTGGCGCAATGGTTGGCGCGCGAAGGCATTTCGCGTGCTGATGTACTGGTCGATCGCGACCACGCATAGTGTTTGAGGAGTGACAGATGGCTTGGAATCAACCCGGCGGCCAACCGCCAGGCGGCAAAGACCCTTGGGGGCGCGGTAACGGCGGCCAAAATCGTGGTGGCGCAGGCGCTAATGAGTGGCTAGAGAAACTGCAAGGTATGTTTGGCGGTGGTAATCCACAAGGTGAGAAGCAAGTCGCCAAGTATGTGGTTATTGGTGCCGTTGTGCTGTGGTCGTTGTTTGGTTTTTACCGAGTAGAGCAAGCGGAACAAGCCGTGACCTTCCGTTTTGGTCAGTTCACTGGCATTAAAACGGCTGGTTTGCACTGGCATCCCCCGCTGATTGATTCCTACCGCAAGGTTAACGTCGAACGCACCCAACAAATGCCGTTAGATTCGACCATGATTACCAAAGATGAAAACTTGGTCGATGTTTCCTTGCAAATTCAGTATCGAATTGCAGACCCCAAGTTATATACCTTGGCTGTGGTCAACCCTGAGTCGACATTGGCACATGCTGCTGAATCAGCGCTTCGCCATGTTGTGGGTAGTTCGCGCATGACCATGATTTTGAATGAAGGCCGTGCGGCTATCGCGCAAGATATTCAGCCACGTTTGCAGGCTTATCTGGATACTTATAAAGCGGGTATCAGTGTGCGTAATGTCAACATTTTGGAAGCACTACCGCCAAAAGATGTTAAGGCAGCGTTTGATGATGTGATCCGCGCTAAGGAAGATATGGAGCGCCTAAAAAACCAAGCTGAAACTTATGCTAACGGTATTGTCCCAGAAGCTCGTGGTATGGCGGCTCGTTTAACGGCGGATGCCAATGCGTTTAAGCAAGAAGTTGTTGATCGTGCGCTCGGCGATGCGTCACGTTTTGATGCGATTATGTCGGAGTACCGTGCAAATCCAAGGATTGTCAGAACTCGTATGTATTTAGAAACGATGGAGTCGGTGTTAGGAAAAGCTAACAAGATCTTGGTCGAGCCTAATGGTGCGGCGCCATTACTGTACCTGCCGATGGATAAACTCGGACAAGGCCAAGCTGCTGGGGCTGCCCCAACAGTTGTTGACCCACTTGCTGCATTAAATAAAGTACCGGCTGCATCCACTGGCTCCAGCCGAGAAAGCGCTCGTCCAGCGCGTAATACGCAGGAGGTTCGCTAATGTCACGCTCAACTATTGCTCTTTATATCGTCGCGGCCCTGCTGTTTATTGCGAACAGCACAATCTATACCGTGCATGAAACAGAACGCGCTGTATTGCTGCGTTTTGGTGAGGTTGTTAATGCCGACCTTAAGCCTGGCCTTCACGCCAAAGTACCATTTGTAAACGAAGTGCGTCGTTTTGAAGCCAGAACCCATGTCAGTGACTCTGATCGTACTGAGTTCTTAACCAAGGAAAGTAAGTTTTTGGTTATTGATGCTTATGTAATGTGGCGTGTTAACGACGTAGAACGTTATTTCACCGCCACTGGTGGTGAAACACGTGAAGCAGAAGCTCGTTTGCTGCCATTGGTTCGTGATGGTCTGAAAAACCGTGTATCAGAACGCACCGTGAACGAAGTGGTTGCCGGTCAGCGTGAGCAGATGATGCAGGATCTTACCAAGGCTGTGAACGTGGTGGCTGCACGTGAATTTGGTATTCAAGTGGTGGATGTGCGAGTGAAGCGTGTTGACTTCCCTGCCTCAACGGTTGAATCCATTTACAACCGTATGCGCACCGAGCGTGAGCGTGAAGCGCGTGAATGGCGCTCACAAGGTACAGAGATGTCAGATCGCATTAAGTCGGAAGCTGATCGTCAACAACGGGTGATTTTGGCTGAGGCTTATCGTGAGGCAGAGATCTTACGTGGTGAAGGTGAAGCAGAAGCCGCTGGTATCTCGCGTAAAGCATTTGGTAAAGATCCGGAGTTCTATAACTTCTATCGTTCCTTGCAAGCCTATCGTCATGCCTTTGATAAGTCGGGTGACGTGATGGTACTGAAAGGCGATAGTGAATTCCTTCGTTATATGCAAAAGCCGAATACTCGTTGATTCGTTTTATTTTACTGCTGTTAGGTTTTCAACTCGCGGGAGAGCTCATCTCCCGCGGGTTTTCGCTTTTGGTGCCGGGTAATGTGATTGGCATGGCGCTGCTGTTCCTCGCCTTAATCTGGCATGGCCGTGTATCCCCAGATGTGGATAGTCGTGTACGCCGCTTTTTAAAGCCATTGCCGCTGTACTTTGTTCCCGCCTCGGTTGGGGTGGTGACTTTTATTCCTTTGTTGGCCGCGGAAGGGGTTGGCATTGTCTTGACGATGGTGTTGTCGACTGCAGTGACCATGTGGGTGGTGGCTGTTGTGCTCGACAAGTGGTTACAAAAGCGAGCCTGATATGTCTGAACTGCTCGCCTCCCCCTTGCTGTGGCTGTTTTTCACCCTTGCGGTATATGAAGGCTTTCGCCAAGCGCACGAGCGTTTTGGTCAGCCAATCTGGCTGCAGCCTATGCTGTGGTCGTTGGTAGTCATTGTTGCTGTGCTGCTGGTCTTTCAGATCGACTATGCGGTGTACTTTGCTGGCACACAGTTTTTGCATTTCTTATTGGGGCCAGCCACAGTCGCTTTGGCGGTGCCTTTGTATTTGGCATTACCGCATTTAAAGCGTGCGGCACTGCCCTTGCTGGCCGTGTTGTGTGTGGGCTCGGTGGTTGGGGTGTTGTCTGCATTATGGATTGCGGAAGCCTTTGCACTGTCTGATTTTTCTTGGCGTGCGTTTGCGACGAGGGCAGTCACTACGCCGATTGCGATTGGTGTGGCGGAGAAAATTGACGCACCGATTGCGCTTGTTGCTGCCATTGTTGGGATTTCCGGTTTGTTTGGCGCAATGATGGCTCCCTTATTACTGCGCGGTATTCGCAGTGATATCGCTTATGGGTTTGCCTTAGGCTTGGGCGCACATGGTGTGGGTACGGCGTTTGCCTTTCAGCGTAGCGCCACCGCTGGGGCCTTTGCTGCCTTGGGCATGAGTCTGAACGGTCTGTTAACGGCATTTTGGTTGCCTTGGGCAATCCGCCCTTGGTTATGATAAACTGCTGCGAACCGAGTGCTGACTCGGTTTTTTTGTGTCCAAGCGTGTAGATAAACCATGGTCAAATCGGTAGATGCCTGGCTATTGCCGGATGGAGTTGCGGACGTGTTGCCAGCTGAGGCGGCGCGTTTGGAGTCTTTGCGTCGGCGCATTCTCGATCATTTTTCTTGCTGGGGTTATGAGCTGGTGTTTCCACCGCTCATCGAATTTTTAGACTCCTTGCTGACCGGCTCTGGCCGTGACCTTGATGGGCTAACATTCAAAATTACTGACCAGCTGAGTGGTCGTATGATGGGTGTGCGCGCAGATATGACACCTCAGGTGGCGCGTCTCGACGCTCATTGCCTGCCGGTGCAAGGCCCTGCCCGTTATTGTTATGCCGGCAGTTTGCTGCAAACTCGCCCATCTGGCCTGTCAGCATCACGTTGCCCGGTGCAAATTGGTGCCGAGCTGTATGGCCACGCCGGTGTTGATAGTGATATCGAAGTCATCAGTTTGATGCTGTCAGCCTTGAAGCTTGCTGGGGCCGACGATATTCATGTCGACTTGGGCCATGTCGGTATTTTCCGCAGTCTGATTTCTGCGGCTAAGCTTGATGCTGATCAAGAAAGTGCCCTGCAAGATGTTTTGTCACGCAAAGCTATGCCGGAATGGCGTGAGCTAGTGCCGCAATGGGTGCAAGACCCTGCATTAAAAGCAGCGCTTTTGGCGTTGCCATTATTGTCAGGGCAGAAAGATATTTTGGCTGCCAGCGCGTTGGCAGCAGCCAGTTTGCCGGAAAGCATCAAGCAGGCATTAAGCGATTTAGAGCAGCTGTTAGTTGCTATTTCTGCACGTCATCCGGATGTCACGGTATTTATTGATTTGGGTGAGCTGCGTGGTTACCACTACCACACAGGCATTGTGTTTGCGGCCTATGTGCCAGGGCAGACGACAGAGCTGGCTAAGGGCGGACGTTATGACCATGTCGGTGAAGCGTTTGGTCGTGCACGTCCGGCAACAGGCTTTAGTGCAGATTTAAAACAGTGGCTGCAGCTATCCAAGGACGCTATTCCACTACAAGGCGTATTGGCGCCGGCAGGCACAGACAGTGCATTATTGCTGGCTATTGCGACCTTGCGTGAACAAGGTGAGCGTGTTTTACAGCAGCTGCCAGGTGCACTATTAGTCGCTTCAGATGCTGGCTGTGACCGTGAGTTAGTTTTAGATAATGGGCACTGGGTTGTGCGCCAAATCGTTTCCTGAATTTGTTATTGAGAAGAGTGAGTCATGGGCAAGCAAGTGGTGGTATTGGGTACTCAGTGGGGCGATGAAGGTAAAGGCAAAATCGTTGATTTATTAACGGATAATGCGCAAGCCGTGGTGCGCTTTCAGGGTGGTCATAACGCAGGCCATACCTTGGTGGTCGCTGGCGAGAAAACCGTTCTTCACTTAATACCTTCTGGCATTTTGCGTCCTGGCGTGCAGTGCTTGATTGGTAATGGCGTGGTATTGGCGCCAGATGCTCTGCTAAAAGAAATGGCTTACTTAGAAGACAAAGGTGTGCCAGTTCGTGACCGCCTGCGGGTGTCTGCTGCCTGCCCTTTGATCTTGGCCTGTCATGTGGCGCTGGATAAAGCACGTGAAACAGCACGTGGTAGCGCGGCTATTGGCACAACAGGTCGTGGTATTGGCCCTGCTTATGAAGACAAAGTGGCGCGTCGTGGTTTGCGCTTAGGTGATTTGTTCCGCGACAACCTGCCGCAGCGTCTGCGTGAGTTGGTGGATTACCACAACTTCCAGTTGCAACATATGTATAAGGTCGAGCCCGTCAACTTTGACGATGCATTGGCACAAGCCCAATCATGGGCAGCTGAATTGCGTGATTTGTTAGCCGATGTTCCAGCTATTTTGCATGACCTGCGTCGCCAAGGTGCAGGCATCATGTATGAAGGCGCACAAGGCTCGTTGCTAGATATTGATCACGGTACTTATCCATTTGTGACCTCATCAAATACCACGGCCGGCGGTGTATCTACCGGTTCGGGTGTAGGTCCACTGTATTTGGATTATGTGCTTGGTATTACCAAGGCCTATACCACTCGTGTTGGTAGTGGTCCTTTCCCTACTGAGCTACCTTATAGTGTTGCTGATGATGCCGGTGATCCGATTGGTAAACACTTAGGTGTTAAGGGTCATGAGTTTGGTGCGACCACAGGCCGTCAGCGTCGTTGTGGTTGGTTTGATGCTGTCATGCTGCGTCGTGCGGTTGAGCTTAACTCCATTAGTGGTTTGTGCCTGACCAAGTTAGATGTTTTAGACGGCTTGGATGTGATTCGCGTGTGTACTGGTTATGAAGCACTTACCGAAGGTAGTATTGAAACGTTAATGACGGATGCTGCGGCTTTTGATCAGGTGCGTCCTATCTATGAAGAGCTACCAGGTTGGACAGAATCAACCGTCGGTGCTCAGTCATTAGATGCGTTGCCTGAGAATGCGCGCAGTTATATTCGTCGTATTGAGGCGCTGGTTGGTTGCCCAGTAGATATTGTTTCCACTGGCCCTGATCGTGCAGAAACTATTGTGCTTCGTCACCCTTTTCAGTGATTAGATCATGCAATTTGTTACGCAAATGAGTTGGGACGCCCCGATGGATCGGGTGCTCAACATGATAACCAGCTCTGAGTATGTAGCCCGTAAAACAGAACTTATGGGCTATGTCAGCTTTGATATTCAGTCTTGTGTTACAGAAGGTCAGGTTTTTACGGCTAAAGTGCGCGTGACGGATATGCCAAGTATTGAGCTGCCGGCATTTGCCCAGCGCTTCGTGCGACAAGATCAGCCCATCGTGATGGATCAGACGGATATTTGGAATAAGGACACAGGATGTGGCGAGCTTGTGCTGGAGAATCGATCAGTATCGGTTGTTAAGATTCGCGCTGGCATGGCTCTGTCAGAATTAGATGGTATTACTACTAACACATTAAACTGGGATGTGAGTTGCTCGGTGCCTCTAGTAGGCGGTAAATTGGCAGCAATGATTGCCGATGATATTCGTGAAAAGGCAGCGCGCACCGAAATGGTCAGTCGTCAGGTGCTGAAAGAGCTGTTTTAAGGGATGGCGAGCATTGCCACTGAGTAAATTTCAGGCATCATTGCCTCAGCGTTAAATTAATAAAAACTATAAAACCATTGGCCGAAAGGCCTATTGCGCAGGGAATAGCCTTATGTGGGAATCATTTGTAACCGACTTTAAAGCCGATATGTGGCTTTACCTCTCTATTCCATTCATCAGCGGCTTTATCGGTTGGATCACCAAGGTGGTCGCCGTTCGCATGATGTTTTCACCTATCGAGTTTGTTGGCATTAAGCCCTATTTGGGCTGGCAGGGCATTGTTCCGCGCAAAGCGGAAAAAATGGCCACCATTGCTATTGAGCTGATGACCTCAAAGCTTATTAAGCCTGCAGAAATCTTTGCTCGCTTAGACCCTAAGCGGATTGCCGAGGAAATTAAAATTCCGATGACGGCAGCGGCTGAAGATATTACCCGCGAAGTAGCTCAGCAGTACCAGCCGGGTCTTTGGGAATCGTTGCCTGACTTTGCTAAACAGAAAATTATTTCGCGTGTGCAGGCGGAGGCGCCTCAGGTGGTTGAGGCCATCATGTTTGAAGTGCAAAACAACGTCGACAAGTACTTCGACATCAAGCACATGGTTATCACCAACTTGATGAAAGATAAAAACATGCTAAACAATATCTTTCGTGAAGTGGGTCGTACTGAGCTGAAATTCTTCAGTAATATTGGTTTTGTATTTGGCTTTACCATTGGTTGGGTTCAGATGGTGTGCTGGATTCTCTTCAAGCAGCCGTGGATGTTGCCAGCGTTTGGTGGTTTCATTGGTTTGGTCTCCGACTGGCTTGCGCTGCAGATGATGTTCCGACCGCTACACGAGAAAAAAATTCTCGGTATCAAGTGTCAAGGCCTGTTCTTGCGTCGTCAGCAAGAAGTGGCTCGCGACTACGCCGATCTGATTGCACGTGAAATTCTGACACCGGCCAATATGATGGAAGAGTTGTTCCGTGGTGCAATGTCAGATCGCATTATGGAGCTGGTGCACCGTAACGTACGCCGTTTGGTGGATGAGCAGTCTGGTATAGCTAAGCCGCTGGTTGTTTATGCGGTGGGTAGCCAGAAATACATTGAGATGAAAAATGTTGTAGCTGATCGCATCATGGAGCGTTTGCCAGAGACTATGAAGTTTGTGGAGCAGTATGCCGGTGATGCCATGGATGTGCGCAATACGGTAGTTGAGCGTATGCAAGATCTAACTCCTGAAGAGTTTGAAGGGATGTTGAGGCCTGCTTTCAAAGAGGATGAATGGATATTGATCACCGTGGGCGCAGTACTTGGCGTGGTAGTTGGTGAAATGCAAATTATGTTTATGCTGACCTAAAGTCAGCTGTATAAAAAAGCCCGCTTAAGGCGGGCTTTTTTATGGGTAACTAACGCAGCTTAGGCGGCGTCTGTCTCTGCATTGTTAGCTACAATTTCAACTTCTTGCTGTGCTGCTTGCGCTGCAACTTCATTGGCAAGGTCAGCATACTTGGCTAAAACGGCATTGGCATTTTCCGGATCCATATTGATGCGCGACAAATCGCCTTTGTAGTGCTTAATGACGCGCTCATCCATTAATTTGTACCACCAGCTAGGAATATAGGCTGGTAGCAGCATCGAGGCATAACCTGATGGCAGCTGTGGTGCATCTTCAAAGTGACGCAGGGCTTGGAAGCTACGTGTCGGGTGTGCGTGGTGATCGGAGTGACGCTGCAGCTGATACAGGAACAAGTTGGTCACTACTTGGTTGCTGTTCCAGCTATGTTCTGGCTTGGTACGCTCGTACTTGCCATTTTCATCTTGACGACGCTTCAGGCCGTAGTGCTCAACATAGTTGATCACTTCCAGCAGGCTGGCACCGTATGCAGCTTGGCCAACCAAGAATGGAATAGAGCGACGACCACCTACAACTGTGGCAGCAGCAAATACGCCGGCAGACATCGCCCAACCTTGCAGCAATTCGTTCTCTAAACACCAGAAGGACTTGCCTTTACGCTCCAAACGGCGTTTTTCGATGTCATAGGCAGACTTAAAGCCGCCAATCACTGTTCGTGGAAGGAACTTCCAGAAGCTTTCACCCATGCGGCTTGAGGCTGGGTCTTCTGGTGTGGCTACACGTTTGTGGTGGCCAAAAGGATGTTCGACCGCAAAGTGGGTGTACCCAGTTGGCGCTAAAGCAACCATGGACAAGATACGGTCAGCACGACCATGCTTGTGACTTAGTTCGTGCCCAGTGTTGATGGCGATACCATTGATGGCACCGACAGTTAGGGTTAAACCTAAATAATCACTGGCAGGGATATTTTTACGGCCAGCTAACCAAGCGCCTAAAAATGTAGCGGCATATTGGGCAGGAATAAATGCCTTCACAATAGCTGAGTAGTATTTGTCTTTTTCTAATTGATCAATAGCGGATGTTGGTGGGTTGCTTGTGTCTGTCCCCACTAATTTATCTAGCGCTGGAATGATGCCATGAACCAATGCTGGGCCTGCCCAAGAAAGTGCGCGTAGTCGTTTTGGTGCAATGGCGTAACCAGTCAATGCGCCTAGACCGATTATTGGTAGTGCTGGACTCAGCAGCCACAAATAACGTTTGGGATCTTTCCATTTCGCTTGGTCAGACTGAGCGCTTTGTTGTTGGATTGTGGGATCAGGAATCATTGCAGTCATGACTGTAACCTTCTTCTATGTAAAGTAGGTCTAGGTTGCCGCTAATGCACTTAAATTTCGAGTGGCAAATAGCCGGATTTATCTCGTGAAACACCGGTGACGAGGCGTAAGATCTAGAAAAGAATCAGTGCGGACACTTCTTTACGGGTTTGCTGTGGCTAGGCTTGCTGCTATTAACGACAGAGCATACCCTGTCGTCATGAAATATCTTCTTATAATTGTTACAGCATTTTGGGCGGGTGCAGCGCTGTGGCACGCGGTATCACTGCCACCAACGGTTAGTGGTCAAGTCACCCGTATAGCGCTGCCGGTAGCGTGGGGGCTATTTGCTCTTGTCGTGTTAGTGCTGCTTTGGTGTCGCACTGGCGGTTTATTGCCGATATTCATCTATGTGGTGGGTTTCTTGCTGGTGGCTGTATGGTGGGCTCTGTTAAGCCCCTCCAACGAGCGAGATTGGGCAGATGAAGTGGCAGAAATGACCCATGGCGACGTCACGGGCAGTTTGGTCACTCTGCATAATGTGCGCAACTTTGATTGGCGTACCACCACGGACTACACGCCGCGCTGGGAAAGTCGCGAATATGACTTGGACAGTTTGAGCTCGGTAGACTTGATTTTATCGTACTGGGCCGGACCAGCCATTGCTCATGTCTTGGTGTCTTTTGGTTTTGATGATGGCCGCTACGTGACATTTTCGGTGGAGGTTCGTAAGGAGCGTCATGAAAAATTCTCAGAGCTTGGGGGCTTTTTTAAGCGCTTTGAGTTGAGTGTAGTAGCGGCCGATGAGCGCGACATTGTTCGAGTACGCACCAATGTGCGTGATGACCCACCAGAGCAGGTTTCTTTGTATCGCATTGCACTAGGGCCAGAGGCGCGTCGCTCGCTGTTTTTAGCTTATATAGATGAAGCTAATAGTTTAAAGCGTCAGCCACGCTTTTATCACACGCTTACTACCAATTGCACAACACTGGTTTGGCATATGATGAAGCGTATCGTGCCCGGACTGCCGTTGGATTACCGCCTGTTGTTGTCCGGTTATTTGCCAGACTATGCCTATGATGTGGCGGGGCTTGATGGTCGATACACATTTGCTGAGCTAAAAACCATGGCGGATATTACGGCCCGAGCACGTGCAACTGATCTGCAAGATGACTACTCTGCAGCTATTCGCGTTGGTATCCCTTCGCTGCCTTAGGTGCTATTTAAAAACAAAAAGCCCCGCAATAGCGGGGCTTTTTGTTAACAACTAAAAATGGTGCCCAGGAGAGGACTTGATTATTTTATTTTAAACAATAACCTATGCTTATTTTTATGGTTTGGCATACAAGTTGGCATACAAAATTTTTCCTTGAACTCTTCAATTGATTTAGGGCCGCTAATGTCGACTTTTGCGAGAAAGTTCTGCGATGGATCTTTTGTAAATAAATATGCCAGCTTTCGCTGTGCCATAATGTTTTCAACAGGCAGCCAACCACGCCATCTTACAATGCCATTCAAGCAAATGCGTATTCTTAGAAGGTTGGCCTCAAAGCTTTTCTGATGCCTTCGCGCAAAACGGTACTCGCTAGGCCTTGTATCAGTTATACCCAGAAATGATAAAATTTCAGATCGCTTTTGATTGTGACGAATGCAAACGGTTGGTAGCAAACCAACTCTGGGCTGACCAGTCATAGGGTTGTGACGAGCAAAATTTCCACAGTGCTTACATAGAGTTTTAGTCTGGGTTCCGTTGTCTGTCAGAAAGGTGTGACGATCTGTTCTATCTTTACGTAGAACTGTCCCATTTTCGTCTCTTAAATAAATGAGTGCTTGCTTCGGTTTGCGGTAGCTGACGAAATGTAAAAGCGAAATTATCGTCTCAAGTGTCGCCTCAACTTGAGAGTAAAAATAGATGTAAGGGTCTCGTTCAAGTAACAGTTCTAGTGCGCTTCTGACGTGGTCTTCCGCTTTTAAGACCTCCTTATGTGTCACGATGTAAATGTCACTGTCGAAATAACCTTGATGTGCACGTCGGGTTTCCTCCCGGCCTATTTCAGTAAGTGAAAAGGTCTTGGCTAAGTCCTCACAATAAGAAAGCCCAGTACGGCGCAGGTATGCGAGAAACTCGTCTTCGATTTCCTGGAGTAGAGGAAAAATTGACCGATGATTGCCATAGGTTGCAGTGTGATCCTTAGTCACTTTTCTGGCAAAACTGAATATTGACTGAGCAATCGTTGGGTGGCAGCCACTAACGATTATCTGCTCAAGTTCACCAATAAAATACTTCATTGCATAGCCTTCAAAAGTGGTAACTCTTCAATATTGCCTGAATCCATGGGGCTCGCAACTTTGTAAAAAAACTGCCTTTGACTAGGAAGTGTGCATGTCATATCTCGGAAGTGCCTAGTTATTAGTCAACAAATACTCTCATTCGTGCTGATGCTCATAACTAATCTGAGGGAGTTGATAATGGCAAATCGAAACATGAAAAAGGGTGGAATTTTGAGAAAAAAAGATGTGGGTCTGCTGCTTTCAAAAGCACCAGAGTCGCTTAATAAATACATAAAAAAACACCCTGATTTTCCAAAGGGATGGAAAGACGGGAAATGCATGCAAGCACGTATTTATTTCCTTGAGGAAGAAGTACTGGCCTGGCTTGAGAAAAAATTCGGGAGCGAGGAAGTATGATGGTGCGCTCCGCAAACGGACGAAAGTATCTGGTGGTCGGACCAGCAGATGCTGGACTGAGAAGCGAGAGCCAGCGACTAACGCTGCTGGCAATTGCTGAGTTTAAAAAAGCAGGGATCTCAGACCCATCACAAATTCAGATCTCAACAATGATTGGTCAGTGCGTGCGGACTGTTAGGCGTGCGATTCAGAGGCTGGAGCAATTAAAGCTATTGATAGTTACTGAGCGTTTTCATGCTTCTGGCCATCAGCTTTCACATCAATATTTGATCACCAAGGAGGGAAGGCGTTTGGTGACAAAAATTTCACGTTTAGGTGGGCTTCAGGATGGACTATTGGGACACAACCATGTTCGTCATGTGGCAGATAGCTTTACGCTACCAGAAGGGGGGACAAGCTGTCCGCCCCCCAAAGATGTATGTTTGTTATCTGTTGAACAACTACAGGTTACTAAGCTACTTGCAAAAAAAGATCATCCTGCTGCAAAAGAAATGCTTCGTGAATTACCGCTCGAGGCAGCTCAGCAGCTTCTTGACGAACTGCGCGGAAAACTTAATCAGGGGGAAGTGGCCAATCCACTTGGCTATCTATTCTCATTAAAGAAAGCTTTCATAAAAGGTACGTATCGACCAGTACACGCAGGCGACGGAGCTGCTGCTCGGAAAAACCCCCAGAGCTAAACTAAGAACAATTGAGGCTAAAAACAAGAAGCAATGAATGGCTTCGTAAACTGGCTGTGGTGAGTCAGAGAGAGTTGGTTGACCTTGCTAATCCCTTCACCGTACCACACCGTTCTCGCCGTCAAGGACTGCGCGTGCTCTGCATGCTCGCAAGTGGCGTGTAGCCATCCCTGACCGCTGCGCTTCGGTGTGTTCGGCCGGTCTTGGGCAATTCCGCCCGAGATCGGAGAACGACAATGTCTGTATTCACATCATTTACTACCACAAAATTATTCATGCGAGATGCCAATGGCCGTTATGCCACGGCCACACCGGAGGCGGTGCTGGAAATGGCTCGCGTGATCATTGACCAGAAAATGCAGCGTGGCGAATCGTTTACCTCGCCAGAGGCCGTTAAAGATTATTTGCGTGTAAAGCTGGCTGGCTTCGAACACGAAGTCTTCGCCATTCTGATGTTGGACAACCAACATCGCTTGATCGCTTACAGTGAATTGTTTCGCGGCACTGTGGGAAACACCTCAGTGCATCCACGAGAAGTTATCAAGGAGGTCTTAGCGAAAAACGCAGCTGCGGTGATTCTTGCTCATAATCACCCGTCAGGGCATCCAGAACCTAGCAGCGCTGATCGGGAGATCACAGACAGGCTTCAAGCAGCTTTAGAGATGATCGATGTACGTATTCTCGACCATATCGTGGTCGGTGGACTCAAGACGGTGTCTTTCGTGGAGAAAGGGCTCTTATGAGCCCTTTTTGACTAAGATCAATTGTGGCAAATGACAATTAGTCAAATGGCAAATATTAGCTGGGAGTTGTCCACGATAGTGGGGGGTAGTCCAGTTCTTAATATAATCAGGTCGCTCGCCGACGATATCGTCAATATCGGCAGGGTTTGATATTCATATACGGTATACGCGATTGCATTATTCTTTACCTTCATTGAGCGCACATATTCCTCTTTGCTTGATTGCCTAACTTCATGGCACTCACTACAGACTTAAAAACCATTCCGGCTCAACAGTCACCTTTTCAACAAGTTCTGTCTTTACCCCTAAAGCCAACTCTTTCAATTTATCCGCAAGCTGATCGCCGTCGACAAGATCAATTGGGGCGGCGCCATCGCGGTTGGCTTCTTCAATAGCTGCCTTGGTAAAGCTTCCGGTGGTGATGAACATGCCTCGGTCAGCGCGACCAACGATGGCACCTCGAAAGTTCCTTATCTCCGGTGCGCCCACAGAGCCTTTGTATTTTTTGCATTGAAAGGCGATATGAAAACTCATTAAACCATTGATTCTGGCTATGCCTTTGCCATCGATGCCACCATCACCGGTACGGCCGGTGACTTCGACATGGACAAAACCTGATTCTCTTAGCATGCGTTGCGTCAGTCGCTCAAAGGCGTCAGGGCTCATCTCCTTTATCAAGATATGATGCAGCTTTTCACGCCAAGCCAGCATCTCTTCAGGGGACTCATCAACAGATGCAGCTGGATCAGACGGGTCTGTCGTTTCCAGAGAAGTTTTTCTATCCAGTGAGCGAACATAATTCACGATCCCTCGGCTATCAATTGCAGGCGCTTGCCTCGCTTTCTCCGTAAGCGCCCAAACACCGCGTGACGAATTTTCAAGAAACCCCGCCTTCTTCAGATAGGTGCGAGCCCAGGCCAAGCGATAACCGATTTCGGTTTGGCTGCTTTTTTCCGGGTTGTGCAAAATGGCCAGCGTTTCATCATCAAACTTCTCAAGTTCGACCACTGCCTCATAGATCTCATCGATGCTGCCGGAGCCACCCAGATTAACGAGCGCTTTCATCAAAGGCAGCATAAGCTGATCGTAGGTCACCATTTTTACTGCGCTCATTTGCTTTCACTCCATCCGGATGTCATCAGTTCAGTAAAATCTCGGCGCGAGAGTACATTGGAACAATCTCGCCAATCTTTCTCGGATGGAGACATGGTCTCGGTGTAGCGCAGGTCAAATCCATTGGCTTGTTTCTGAGCGTTGATGTACTCATCCATTTTTTCGCCCATGGTTTCGATGTCCTCAATCCATTCATCGCGAATGGTATCGGGCAGTGAGCCAAACAGGTTGTAGCGGTCTTGCATTCGCTCGGATAGCTTCTCATAAACCTTTTCATCGACGGTTTGTTCGTTGACGAGATTCAGCATGTCGACTTTTTCACGTACCTGACCAAAGCGTTTGATTCGACCGATACGTTGCTCTAAACGAGTAGGGTTCCATGGCAGGTCGATATTGATCAGGGTGCCCAGCGTCTGAAGGTTCAACCCTTCGCAGGCTGCATCGGTGGCCACCATGATTTCGAGCTGGTGCTCGGCCACCATGCGCTTCAGCGTTTCCCGTTCAATATTGACGCTGTCACCCTTTTGATACAGTCGACTGCGGCCTGCACCGGCATAGAGGCCTACTGCCTGGTCGGGGTAGCGTTCGGCAAGTGAATCTGCCACCCACTTCGCTGTGTCGTAGTACTGGCTAAAAATAATGACGCCAAACTTCAGCCACTTCTCTTTCTCGAGGTAATGAATTACAGCGTTGAGTTTGGGGTCTTCTTCGATGCGCTCAAGCCGGGCTATCATTCGCTCAAGGACGGCAATTTCATCCGGGCTTTCGGCTTTAACTTCGATGAGTTGCTCGTCACTTTCTTCACGAACAGTTCTGCCTTCCAGCAGCATTCGCGCGGTGTTTAATCCAGCCGCGATGCTTGAGCAAATCCGTTGTTCCATCAGGTTTTTCATAAACCCGCTACCTTTGCCACTTTGAGCAAGCGCTTTACCGAAATTTCGCGCCTCCGCGTAGGCTTGTCTGAAGTCTTCACTGGTCCGCAGGGCTTTACCCTCGAACAAACTGTTAAATTGGTGAACTTCCTTCGACAATTCCCGGTCGGGATGCAAGTCGACGCCTATGCGCGGCAAAAGCCCGGCATCTTCAAGCGTCACACGTTTTCGTAAAACGACGTGACGGATAAAGGGATTTTCCCGCTGAAAAAAACTGGCACCCGATATATTTCTATCCAGTTCATCTTCAAGGTATTCCAGCGAGTCATCTGATAGATCAGAGAGTGTGTTCTTAATATCCCACTTGTCATTCTGATTAATTAATCCAAGATCCTGACGAAGAGAGCTGAATAAGCGACGCGCATACTGTTCGTTGGTCGAATCAACGACAGGCAGTGGTGAGCGCAGCAGCTCCCAAGCGAAGCTCGGCTCGGTAACGCGCTGTTCACCAGATAAAATAGGCAACACTTCTCGTGGGCGATGCCACTTGGCAAAGTCATTGCCAAGCACGAAGTTACCGCTGCCCTGATGCAGGATGCCAATCAAATCCCACAAATCCTCTGAGCGGGTTTGGATAGGTGTTGCTGTTCCCAGAATGACATGGTCTGAGCGCGCAGCGATTTCCCGCATAAAGGCTAGTAATTCATTGTGAGTGCCGGCGTCTTTGCCGAAGCCCTGCCGGCTTCGCGCTTTATGCGCTTCGTCCAATATGGTCACGCCAAAGCGCAACCCCAGCAGATGCTGCTTTTCCAATGAATCACGCATCATTAGGCCGGTGGATACAATGCCAACGCGCAGCGGGCACTTTGCAATATGTTCCTGCCCAGCAGGTGAGATGACTCGCCCTTCGGGATCCAGCCAAGCTTTCTTTTGGGTTTGCCAGCGGGCACAGGGAATACCCAGCTTATCAATCATTTCAACTTGCCACTGTTCGCAGAGCGTGGCGGGGGCAAAAATGATGACGGGCTTACGCTTCTTGTTTTCTCTGTCACTCAGCAAACACAGTGAAAGCGCTGCAGTGGCCATGGACAGGGTTTTACCAAGGCCCACCTCATCAGCAATTAGTAAACGCACAATGCCATGGTTGTGGTAATGGCGAACGCACTCACTGACAAATCCTTGTTGCCAGGGCTGTAAGGAAAAGCCTTGGCGATATAGCGGCGATTCAATCAGCGCGGCAGGTGCAATGTCATCGTCTTCGACAATATCTTCAAACAGTACCTCTCTGCGATAGCCACGGCGCTTCACCTCACGGATCACTACCTCAGGTAGTGGGCGAGCCGCGTTCCACAGATACTCAAACTCCAGCTCAATCCACTGCACGCCTTCCGGTGATTCGTCTTCCCACAGGATTTCATAGTGACGTTGCCAGCCGCTGCTGGTCTCATTCATCGAGCCAATGAAGCCAATTTTCTTGCCATCTGCCAGCTCAATAACGCCCGCTTTGCCATGTAGAAAACCGCAAATGCTGTCGGGCGCAACGCGGATGACCTGGCCATGTTTGGCAAGAAAGCTGTCTAGGCGGCGATAGCGGTCACGGTTCAGCAGGCTTTCAGCTTCAATGTCCCGTTCGTTCCAGCGCCCAATCATCTTAGATTCGCGTAGCTGAGCTACCTTCAAGTCATCGGGATGGATATCCACGTTGCAGACGATTTTTACATCAGGGATAGACTCAATCAGCTCGTTGGCGACTTCAAAAAGCGAGCTAGTAAAGTAACCGGCAATGCGCTTATAACTGCGAGCACCTTTGAGGTGCTCCAACAAGAAGCTACTATCAAGCCTATGGGTACGCGATGAAAATCGACGAATGCTCATTGCTGCGGAATCTCCATCCTTGGTTGTTACTCAACTAATTGTTTCATTGGCTTCTCATCTTTGTTTACACCTTTTTACTGGCCAAGCGCACGCATATTCTTCAAACGCGCACCTAACACTTCAGCGGAATCGCGAGTGGTCTTTTCTGGCGCTTTCTTTTCAATAAACATCAATATGTCGATCAGTATTGGCCGGACCTCCATAAAGTCTGCCAAGTCTGCTTGTAACTGACTGATAACCGTCTGCGGCTCTTTCTCACTAAGTATTTGTTGCAACCCAATAACCAAGTGACCCAGCCAAGTTGAGCCGATTTCGGTACTATCTGTCAGGTCGCGAGAGGCAAACTCAGGGATCCGCTTCAGCTGCGCCTTGTTGGCGGTCATATTGCCCATTACACGGCCGTAATCTTCAACGCGGAAGGCTTTGGCAAAGTTCTGGTAGTTGTCGAGCTTAGAGGCGCCAGTGGTTTCAATGTCCATCATGCGCAAATAGAAGCGCTGAATGCCGTTGATCTTTTGCCAGGTATCGGCAGACAAGCCTTCTGGAACCAGCAAGCTGTTTGCGGCTTCCGCAGCCTGTTGCACGATCTCATCCACAACCGTGACCTCACCCCTGGTGCGTGGCCGCAGGGCAAAGCTGGTGACATCTTCACCACCTATATGGGTATAAGACGTCAGTACCTTGAGCGCGGCTGCATAACCGGCCATTTGCAGGTCAGAGTCGTTGAAGACTGGCTCACCCAGCTTTTCTTTCACTTCATCATTCAGGTGCATCATGGTTTCAATCTGGCGCTTTACTTCCGCGCGCACAGCCGGGAGCAGTCGTTGTTTAAAGCCCGCGTTTTCACCCGCAGGGCGTTTGCGCAGCATCAGTATCACCGTGCCTTGCACGTAACCGCCTTTTTTAAGCTCAGAAGTAGTTTCTGTGGCGATATACCACGCGCCGACAACCTGTAATCCGGAGGCCCAGAAAATGCCAATCATATCCGACCAAACGCCGGTATCCTGGTGGGTGAACATCACACATTGCATGCCGTTGTGTGGCATCTTTCTGGCCATCGCAGAGTAGGCTTCAGCCATACTTTTTCGGAACTCATCACCGATTCCTTTAATAGCTAAGGCTCGTCGAGAATCCCATATCCATTCATCAAACGGCGCAGGAGGATTTTTTCGCAGCCAGGCAATAAAGAATTCTGTTATCTCGTGATAATTAACTGCATCTGCGTAAGGTGGATCAGTGATCCACAGATCGCATTCTTGCAGTGGTGTGTTAGCTGGCGAAGAAACAATTGATGTATGAATAGCCTTATCAATTGGTTCCTCAGCAATTTTGAATGAGCTAGGCCCATAACCTGCCCAAGAGCGAGTTGCGTAGTTATAAAAGGTGTTTAGCGCTTGATTAGAAAAAACTCCAACTGGACCGCCAAGCCCACCCCCTTGGCTAGGCTTCCAACGACTGAGCTTAGCGTTGAAATCTGCCATTTTGGCGATATTTAATACACCTAAATGGGGCCTTTCAGTTTTTAGCCATTCTTCTTTTGCAATAGTTTTTAGTAAGAGCTGCCTTGGATTATATAGATGATGCCAATGAGTCCATCCACGTTCACGAATAGGCTGATGATTGTTATATCCAGGTTCTATCTCCATATCAGGTATCAGACCTTCCGCCTGCCACCTCTCAAGATTTTCACTAACTATTTGTTCTACTTTTTTCTCCCGCTCAAGATCTCCGGCGGTAACTCCTTCAAAATAAGTAACCTGTCTCGACTCATCGAGAGAGCAAGCTGTAATCCACTGAATGGCATATAAACGTTCTTGGAAAATATCGTCTGAATGAGGCTTGAAATCCGTTTTGCTCCATTTTCGAAGCCGATTAGAATTCTTTCCAGATTCAGTACGAAAATCACCTCGAAGGGTCTTGATAGGCGTTCTATAAAATTTTCCGGCTAACGAATAAACCATATCGCCATCTTGAACAGTTCCTTTCTCTGCAGCTTTTAAATCGCTGTTTGAAACACCGCTTTCTACTCGAATATCAAAGCGCTTTTGTTCTGTATTTGGAATAAGCTTTGCTATTGCTTTTAGCTTTGGCGAAATGACCCAGCTTGGGGAAAGTGGGATCATCCATCCTGTTTCAGGGCATCTAGTTTCAATGCAATACAGGAATGCCTTAGCTCTATTGCCTAATGCATCATGCTCGACTCCAAGATCTGTAATTCTCCTGTCTATTGCCGCATTTACTTCAACTTGAACCTGTTCGATCAGTTGCCGCTCTTCTTTTGACGCGCCTATAAGGTTGAATCCGCCCCAAGTTAACATGCAAGCAATAGGGTTCAGATCAGAGGCAAATGAGTCGCAGCCGGTCCTCGCAGCTTCGAATGGAATTGATCCGCCGCCACTGAATGTATCGCCAACTCTTGGCCTATGACCGTAACGAAGCACACCCAACTGCTCTACAAGCTCTTGGATAGATGATGCACTGATTCCGTATGGCTTTAGGTGTGAATTTACCCTTGACCAAATGTGTTCGAATAACCATGGTTGGCTGACCTCCTCAGGTCTTTTGCTCAAACTGGCCTTTGCCTCGTAGCCATCAATGGTTTCCAAATATTTGCGATAAATTGCCAGCTTCTCACTTTCTTCAATATCACGACGCCAGCGCAGCTTTAAACCGAGCGCATCGCTTTTGATTGGAAATTGCAGAGTATCGACTTCATTGAAATTATCATCAGTGACATCAACATTGTGAGCAAAATAATCCCAAGGGTTATGCAGTTGAATGCGTGCTGCGATTTCTGTTGGTTTAATAACATTTTGAATGTGCGCGCGCTTAGCAAGGCTTTCGATATCAAAGCCCATTAGCATCTCGAATATTTCGAGATCTTTTTCTGTATCTTCAGTTTGTGGTAGAAGGCAACCTAGTATCACTGATCGAACTAAGATAAGTGGCTTTCTACCTTTCCAGTAGGAGCCCAAACCGGTCAGTGTCTGCGCTGCAACGGCTTTACGTTCAGCTTGAGCTTCATATGAAATTTTTTGCGCTGGATACACCGCTTCGATGAGCGCAGGTGTATCCCTGAGTGCGAATGCTTTTAGTTCTGTCATTTAATACTCGTCTCCAAACAGGTCCAGATAGGGAACATCCGGTTCCTGTATTTGATTGCGTACAATTTTACGTTCGCGAGGTTTGAGTTGCTCGCTTTGAGCAACGTCACCCAGCGCATGTCGCAAGGCGAGGCGCCAGCCTTTTTCACCATCGTTAATGCCGCCGGTGCTCATGGCGGTCATACCAAACAGCCACCAGCGCTCCTCAGGCCGGAGGGCCAGCCAGTTGCGCACTGCTACGGGTATTTTTTCCATATCCATGCCTTCCACGGCCCAGGCCAGTACACACAGCTCTTTGCCGAGCAGCCGGTCAACCACGTTTTCCCCGACTTCCCAGGAGGCGGTTTTGACATCGTGGTTTTTAAGTCTGGCATTGAAAGTGCGCTGCACCTCTGCGCGAATGGCGGTCCAGCGCGGACGATCGAGCTGAACGCGATCAATCACCGCGAATTCATCGCTTTGTGCCTGTAGCCCGAGGTACTCACTAATTTGGACCTTGCCGGTGTTGGCCTTTGGAATAATCACTTTAAAATGGTGAGGGTCGCTGGTGGCAGGCACACCAAAGCCCAGCGTTGCATGCTTCACCGCTGTTTTGGTTGTCTTTGATGGTGCCTTTGCCATATGTCTTGCCTCTCTATTTTTTGAAATCGACGCTTACTCGTCTTGAGCGCCTATTCATCTTGTGAAACGTCGCCGGGTTTCAACTCAATACCAACTAATTTGGCGAACTCTTTGGCTTCAAAGCCATTTTCAAAGTCGATACCGTCGGTAATTTTAATAGCAAGATTCGCATCTGCTTCGTTAAGCAAGTCTCGAAGACTATTCGCAGCGGCTTCAATCATCGCCGCCGTAAGTTCTCGAACACCGAAGTTAATGCGAACGGTATTCTCACCTTCACCAATTTCTAACCGCACACCTTTAAAACGGTTATTGGGGTGATCTTTAAATCGATTGATAACAGAAAACACTTTATCAGTTGTATCAAGTGGGACGCGTTTACCTGGGTTTAGACGTGCAGGCTTAGTGTCATCAACTTGTACGGTTTTGTCGCCGCTATGCGGAATCTGGAAGTCAGCGGTTTTAGTCGCTTCACCTGATTTTGCATAAACCAGCAAGCGGGCTGCTGCCGAACCCACTTCGAACGGTGCCGTATAAGGCTGGCCATCTTTTGGATTCGAGCCGTCCAGCGTGTAGAACATGTCGGCTTTCGGTGTGCACTGCAGGGTAACCTTGCGCTTATCAGCGGAAGGTTCGATTTGATGCCTGACTTTAAGGTCGGCTACCCAGCGAATAGCAGGACCGGCTTCATACTTGCCCGTTGGATCGGCGACCTTAAAATAGAGGGTGCCTTCCGAAGTGCTGAAGTTTTCTAGATCTTCAACTTTTGGGTCTGTCTCAAGAACTTCTGGCTTGGTGGCGTAATAGATCACCGGACTCTCACCCGCATTACGCGGAGTCAGGCTAATCAGTGACTCACCCGTATCAGGGCTGGTGCCCAGCAGAGAGACGTTGACGCTGGTTTTCTCTTTCGGGAAAGGACCTTTTTCAATGTAGCCGTCTTCACCTAAGCGCCAGCGGCCTTGTTTTAGTGCTTCAGTTCTTAGTGTTTCCATCCCGCTACTGCCAGGCATCCAAGGCCAGCCCGGGTTACATTTAGCGCGGTTGACGACATCTTTCCATGGGGTGCGACGATTACCGGCACCGGAGGGCCAGAGTTCGGCTTCGGCCATGGCGAAGTATTGGCCGAAGTCATCTTTTAAGTCGGCGGCCAATTTGTAGTTGGCTCTTGGATCTGCCATCAGGCTTTCAATTTGAGCTTCGGCCGATTGATCACCCTCGCCAACCTTTAAACCATTGTCGATGGTGACTTTGAGTAGTCGCTCTGAGCCATCGAGTTCATCGATGCCGGGGAAGAGTACCGTGTTGTAGGCGGCTGACAAGGCTTTGGTAAAGCGGCCTTCTGCTTCTTCAAGTCGGTCGCGGGCTTCTTCAAATAGGGTATCACCTGCCTTGAGGCGCTTTTCAATTTGCTCAATGGCATAGAGCTCGCGCAGGCGATCTTCCACTGCGTCGGCCATGATACTGTCTTGGCCGGTGAGAACCAGCAGGTTGTTCTTTTCTTGCTGAAATTCGAAAAAGTTAGTGAGTTCGCTGGGTGGTACTTTCCCATCTGGCTTAATCACTATTAAGACGCGAGGCCCACTTAATTTAAGTTCGTCCATGCGTGGAAGAATCTGAGCTTCCTGGTACGCATTGCGGCGGTTAGGCTGAAGGATTCCCTTAAGCCGATTAATCAAGGCCTGATCAATTTTTGGTTGCGGTATTTCTTTCGCATTGCGCTCGATCTGCCGTGATAGGTTTTCGGTTTCTTTAATAAAGTAGCGTTGATCTTCACGATGCAGATACCAGGCTTGTTCACGTAGCTTTTGGATGGCATCTAAGAACTCATCGGCCTTTCTGTTTGGCGCTGCAAGAAATTCGATAATTTCACTTTCCGATAAACCGATACGGCCACCCACTGCACGAGATAATGATGAAGCGAGCAAGAGCGTCATTAATTGACTGGCCGCATCGTTGCTTTGTTCTGCATCGATGCTTTCTGCAATTGCATCACCCTTATCAGCGATATCTCGGGTAACAGCAGGAATGAGTTTCGGCGAGATTCGTTCAATCTCATCCTTCACTTGCTCGTCATTGAGATCAAGGTGTTGAGTGCCGACTAGAAAAACATCGTCTATTGAGCGCTGCTCCACACTTTTGAGTAAACGAGCCGTGAACTGCATTAATCCGCGAGTCTGCCGGAAGCCTTCGTTTTCTTTAAACAACGCTACCAGATGTTTGAACGATGGATGGAAGGGATAGGTCTCTCTAATCTGCTCAGCGATTTGCTCGATGCTCGATGCAATGATGTATCCGCCGTCTTCTGCCTTTTTGATTTGCTGAGCGTATTCCTCAGCTACGTCACTGATGGTTTGCTCATCCGGTAGTTCATCAATCAGACGCTTCTTAAGGATTTCATAGATTTCATTACCCGAAAGTTGTACAGGAGTAATGGTCATCGATTGCCTGCGGGTTTCTTGCTGCAAGTTCGAGATGGCTTCTTTCAGCGCTTTGGTTTGGGCGCCATAACTGCTGGTCAAGTTGGCAATAACAATACAGCAGTTAGGCAACTCAAGTGCGGCACTCATCAGGGTACTTAGGCTGTACACCACCATATTAGCGAGTGTGCCGGAACCATAGACTTGGGTGCTGGCGTTATCGAGATACGGTGGCAGCTCGTCGATCATGATCAGCGTGGGAGTATCACCGATGATCTCTTTCCATTTTTGCTGGTCAACGGATTTAGGCCCATTGATCCAATGCGGTTTGATTTTTTCGGCCTCACCCAACTGAGTAGCGATTTCGCCCCAGATGTAGTTGTCAGGGTTGTTGCGACCGTTGAAGGCAGCAATACGAGCATTGCCGAAGTCAAGGCGCTCGGTTAGATCAGCAGGCAGAACATCAGGGCGCAGATGGGCGTGTTTCGCTAGCAGACCCAGGGCAATCATCATGTGGGTTTTACCACCACCCATGGCTTGGGTGAGTTCGAACACTGCTTGATCCGACTTGCCAGACAGGCGAAGCATGCCTTCGCGGAAGAGTTGCTCCATGCCGTGGGTAACATAGTTGCGAGAGAAGAACTCTGTGCCGTCGCCTGCGTCGTTAATAAGATCAGCCAGGTTCTCAATTCCCTGGCTCATTCGGTAATCCTGAATGACAGGATTAAAACGACACGCCTGCTTAACTGTCTTGATCATACTTAACGCTCCCCACGTTGATCTGAATATTGGGCTTGGTATATGGCTATACCGTTTTTCTCGCAATGCTCGCGGATCAATACTTCTATCATGTTGGCGATAGAGCGGTGTTCCGCTTGCGCAGCTGCTCGCAACGCCTCTTTTAAGCCAGGATCGACTCGGATGGTCAGCGTCGCAGTTTTGGTGGTGGCCATTACACTCTCCCAGAATGCCTGCAAATGTAATGCAACATACTGTATTGCGCTGTGCAGTACAATCGCAATGTGGTAAGAGGAAGCTTGCAGCATGTTATAAAGTAAAAATAAGAGTTAAGTCGGTACCTATTCCAATGCCTATTTAGTGTCTCGTTACGTTCTGCCGATGACTGTATCGACAGGGCTTATCGACACCCAAAAGTAGCCAGCTTATAGCTGGCCAAGGCCATCGAGACCGCTCCGCTGTTCACGACGCAAGACGCCACAAGGCTTTGCTGTTCGCTCTCTGCCCGGCTAGGGCCGTTCTGACCTTGAAAAGTCGCCCCCGCCAACGCGACCTTCGGCGCTCGGCTCCCCCAGTCGTGGGCTGCGTCAGCAGTCTACGACGCTGAAGCAGGGTGCGCTTGCGCACACCAAATTCTGGACGAATTTCCCTCTCCCTTTGGGGTCGAGCCTTTGCTTGCGCAAGACACCGACTGGGGGAGCCGAGCGCCGCGTTGCGGTGCCGGCGGGGGTGGGCTTCGCCCCCCGTGCGCGACCGCTGCCTTGGGGCAGCTTTCGCCGACGACGCCCGTGAGTGAGTGCTTTGCACTCTGTCACGGGCTGTCGGCTTATCCGCTTCGGCGCCCCCCATTGGCCTTCGCCGATACGCCTTGGGGCGTATGCGGCTTTGGCGGCTTCGCGCTGTACGCGCTTGCCCCATTTATTGTCGAGCAAAGCTCGACAATAAATGGCCCCCGGCAAAGCAAAAACGGACATGGGTATTTATGAGTAGTTATTGGGTTTTATGATCCAAGCATATGATTTTGCTTTAATATTTTTATTTATGAGGCTAGTTTCCTGCGAATGCGCTCTGCACATGGGTGGTTCAGGAGATAGTTGTGAATATAGATATCGTATGGAGTTGGCTAGTTGGATTTATGGCGAGCTTTGTGCTCATTATGGCGGCGGATGGTGGAGTGCTTAAGCGGTATTGGCGATCTGAGATTTTATTGTATCTAGGATTAGTCATCTTGGGTTGGAGTCTTTGGTTTTACGGTGAAAAAAGTGAGACTTCTTGGTATTTTGGTTTAGTAGCAGGTTTGGCTCATGCCCTAATATGGCTGCGTTTTGGTGTGCCATGGAAAGAGCGATTGATTTATCGATTGGTTCGAAAAACTTCGCAGCTGTTGGGTGAGCCAATTGATATGCGCGACTTAGTAAAGCGTGCTGAAAAACAAACGAAAGAGTTTGATCCGCGAACCTATTTCAAAAGCGGCGCTTTGTTTACCGGTCGCGATCAAGATGGCCAGCCCTGCTACCTGCCATTGAGTATGCTGCGCCACGTAATAGTTCAGGGTACCACCGGCACGGGTAAGGGGCGCTTTTTGCAGGTCAGCGCAGCACAGTTGATTGGTGAGCAAGAGGCGGTTTTTTATCTGGATCCAAAGGATGACGAATACGCAGCACATGTCTTGTATGCGGTTGCTGAAGAGCACGGTCGAGAATATCGATGTATTCAACTGACGGCTAACCAATTGCCTCAACTAAATATCTTGGAGGGCGCCACCGAGGACGAGGTGGTTCGGATTTTGGAGGCAACTTTTCAACTGCAGGATAAAGGTAAGCCATCCGATTTCTATCTGGCAGGCGATCGAAAAGGAATTAAGCGTCTCGCGAAAAATTCAGCAGGAAAAACGTGCCGAGACCTTTTTCGTGAAGCATGTGCTGATCCTTGGTACGAGGAGCATGCGCAAAATCTGTTGACCCGATTGGAGGCTATTGCTGAGATTCGCGCTATTAATGCAGTGGAGCCTAAGGTTTCCTTATCTGATTTAATAGAGCAAAAAGCTGTTGTTTATGTGCGGGGAGAGTTGGATTCAGATGCGATACGTACAGTGATGCGTATGGTGTTTATTCGTTTGATTCAAATCGCAAGTCAGCGAAGTAGGCTAGATGGGCCTCTGCCGATGATCAACATCATTGCTGATGAGTTACGCTTTCAATTATCGAGCCCAGTATTGATGGCGCTCTCTACATCACGGGATAAAGGAGTGCGATTATGGTTGGCCTGTCAGTCATCTGCCGATGTGCGGGCAGCAGAAATCAACTTAGATAAAGAGGCGATCGAGGGAATCCTTCTTGAAAATACACCGCATAAGCTGACGTACAGGATTGAAGATCCGACAACGGCAGACAAGCTGGCCGAGAAAAGTGGTCGAATTCGCATTCACCAGTGCACCATTGAAACAGCTAGAAATTTGATGATGGTTGAAACAGTGTTGAAGCGCTCCTGGCGTGAGACGCAGGCAAGACGTGTTGAGTCAAACGAGTTCCTATCGCTTCCTCCTGGTTGGGCCATTTACATGGCTGGTCCAGATGTACAGTTGTTGCAGATTGCACCGATTTGCGTGGTAAAAAATGATGCAGCGTTGCAAATCATGGCTGCGAAACAATCAGATGACTTTGCTGATTCATCGTTAGATGACATATTCAGTCTGAGTCCAGAGGCAGACCATGGCTGACATCTTAGTAAAAGCGATGGGCCTGCAGATGGCACCATCTGATCGATTGCATCGTGCACAGCAGAAGCGAGCCATCGTACTAGAGTTTCTTGCAGATGAGGTCTGGAGCAGCATTGCAATTATGCAATTACTGCTGGATTTGTCTTATTCGACGACTCATGCCTTATTAAAAGCGATGGTGGCTGAAGGGTTGTTGCGCGAGAAGGCGATGTTTGTGGGTAGCACATCGGGTGCACGGCAAATATTGCTTGTTGGTATTACCAGTCATGGTGTCGCGATGGCGCCAAATGTATTTGATGCATCGAGATCGCCTTGGGAGGCATCCAAAACACATGCGCTAGGCGTGCCGCATCAGTTACTGACGCAGCGCATGCGATTGCGTTCTGCTGATTGTGATTGGAGTGAATGGTTACCCGCTAGGCGATTGATGGGACTGGGGATCGCAAAACTGCCAGATGCGCAAGCCATTGATAGCAATGGACAGCAAGTGGCAGTGGAAATCGAGCGGCATATTAAAACGAGTAAGCGTTATGAAGCGGTCGTAGGAGCTTATATTTATGAGATCCGAAACCATGCGCGATGGACGCGTGTAGATTACGTATGTCCGAATGTGCAGTTCGCTCAACGCCTATCGCATGCATTTGGTGGGCTGCGGCAATTAAGGCTTGAGGTGAAAGGTTTGCCAAGTCGCTCGGCGGTAATAGAACAAACGCACTTGGATCGATTTCGTTTTTATTCAGAGCCTGAATGGCCATCAGGTCAGTATTTTAAAGCGAGGAAATCGACATGACCGAAGTGGCAGGAAAACCATTCCCTATCACGCGCGCGCTGAGCAAAGTCGCTTTCGTGTGTTTGCGAATCTTTTGGATGATGCCGTGGTGGCTTAAAATATTGACTGCGCTATTCGGCTGGGTGGGCGTGACTATGATGCGTTAGGCGGCATAGTCTGCAGGATTAGGTTTCGGTTTGCCGGTTTCCAATGCATCTAGACAGTCGGCATACCACTGCATCATGCCGATACGCTGATCCAAATAGGTAGCCATATTGTAGACGCCGGAAATGCCTAGCTCTTTGTGGGCGAGCTGAGCCTCGACAAAATCTTTATTCCACCCATGTTCACGGAGTAATGTACTAGCGGTGTGGCGACTGCCATGCGCGACCATCCTTCCTTTGTAGCCCATGCGTTTGAAGACATTATTAAGTGCTACGTCACTAATAACGGGATTATTGGCGCCGTCTCCCGGAAATACCCATTTGCTGCGACCTGAGATGGGCTTGAGCTCCAATAACATTTCCACCAGTTGCTTAGGCAATGGACTGGTGTGAGCCCTTTTGGATTTCATTTTCTCAGCAGAGATTGTCCAGATACCCTTTTCGAGATTCAGCTCTGACCATTCGGCATGGCGGGTTGGGTGCTGTCGGTTGCCGGTGAGCAACACCATCCATGCGGCTGTTCTTACAGTTGTGCGTGAGGTACTTCGACGCAAGGCGCGCAAAAACTCTGGAAGCTCTGGTTCCAGCAGGTGCGGTTGTGGTTTGGGCTCAGGAGCTTTAGCTGCAACGATAAGTAATGCACTGGCAGGATTTAGCTCAATCAGCGATTGAGCAATGGCAAATGTGAAGATTTGATTCAGCCAGCCACGGGTTTTCTTGGCGACGTTGTGAGCTCCACGCTTTTCTAGGCTGGTCTGAAGGTTCATACAGTCATTGCGAGTAATACTGGCAATAGGTTTATTACCAAGCGCAGGCAAAATGTCTTTATCGAGGTATTGGCGTATTTTAGTGAGTGTATTTTCAGCTTTACCGTCGTTTTCTTTCTTGGCGTACCACTGTTCGGCTACTGAGCGAAAGGTCGAAGCTTCTGCTAATGCGGCAGCATTAGCTTCAGCCGCCTTTTTAGCCACAGGATCGATCCCATCTGAAATTAGTTTAATGGCGTCGCGTGCTTTTGAGCGTGCGAGCTTGCCTCCTATTTCTGGATAGCTACCGAGTCCCATCCATGACCATGTGCCGTTCGGTTTTTTATAACGAAGCTCCCACGACTTAGCGCCATTGGGCTTTACGCGGAAATACAGGCCCCCGCCGTCGTGCTCACGGTAGACCTTGTCGTCTGGCTCTAAGGAAAAGAGTGTAGTGTCAGAGAGTGGGCGCTTCTTGATTTCTGATCGCTTCATTTCTTGTATGCCAAAGTTAGGATTTCTCCCAGCATACAAGCTGGCATACAAGAAGCAAGTGTTCTGTGTATGCTAGTGGGGTTTCATGTATACCCATAGTGGGCACAAAAAAACCGGCTGAAGTACCGGTTTTAGGGGGTTTATGACTCATGCGGTTGCATGTAAACCCATAAAAATGGTGCCCAGGAGAGGACTTGAACCTCCACTCCCTTGCGAGAACCAGCACCTGAAGCTGGCGTGTCTACCAATTTCACCACCTGGGCAGTAAGGCCGCGAAATATAGATAGACGCTGGGGGGCTGTCAACTATTTCGTGTAGAATGAGGAAAATTTTTTGAGAGAACTTATGACACCCATCCCGCCATTAAACGATCCGCATGCCGACCGTGAGGCTGAAAAGTACGACAATCCTATCCCAAGTCGTGAACTGATTTTAGAAACACTTAATGCCCTCGATAAGCCGCTAACGCATCCGCAGTTAGCAAAACACTTCCAGTTATTTGATCCGGATCGTGAAGAAGCCCTGCGTCGACGTTTAATTGCGATGAGTCGTGATGGCCAGTTGCGCTCCGATCGTCGAGGCGCTTATCAGCCGCTGCCGGAAGAAGAGTTGATTCGTGGTCGTGTGCAAGGTCATAAGGATGGTTTTGGCTTCTTGGTGCCAGATGTTGGTGGCAGTGATTTAATTTTGCCCTCTAAACAAATGCGTTTGTTGTTTGATGGTGATGTGGTGTTGGTGCGTGTTGGTGGTTACGACCATAAAGGTCGGCAAGAGGCTGTGGTGGCCCGTGTCGAAACACGACGCCATAAGTTCTTGGTTGGCCGCTATCGTGAGCAGGATGGTGTTGGTTATGTCATGCCAGATAATCCGCGCATTACCCAAGATATTTTAGTGGCACCAGATGGGCTGCCCGCTACGCAAGACCAATTTGTTAGCGTCGAAATTGTTGAGTACCCAAGTCACCGTAGTTTAGCGACTGGCCGTATTGTTGAGGTATTAGGCGACTATTTGGCGCCCGGCATGGAGATTGATATTGCCCTGCGCAATTTTGAAATTCCACATGTGTGGCCTGCCGCAGTTGAGCACGCAGTGAGTCAGCTTTCTCCTGAAGTTGATGAAGCGTCTAAAGTGCAAGAAGGCCGTGTTGATATTCGCCATCTACCGTTAATGACAATTGATGGTGAGGATGCGCGCGATTTTGACGATGCGGTTTATGCGGAAAAACGTCGCGGTGGTGGTTTTCGGTTGATCGTGGCGATTGCCGATGTATCTCATTATGTACAGTCGGGCACGGCGCTTGATACTGAAGCGCGTGCACGTGGCAACTCGGTGTACTTCCCCGGCTTTGTTGTGCCCATGCTGCCTGAAATTCTGTCCAATGGCCTGTGCTCATTAAACCCACAAGTTGATCGTTTATGCATGGTCTGTGACCTAACGATTTCTGCTGCTGGCCGCACTACCGCCGCTAAGTTTTACTCAGGAGTTATGCACTCGCAGGCCCGTACTACCTATAACCAAGTCAGCGCGTTTATTGATGATGCTGAGGGTGCAGAAGCTGCTGAGCTGCGTAACCGCTGGCCTGAGCCGGTACAAAAGTCGTTGCATACCTTGTTTGAGCTGTTTTTGATTTTACGTGGCGCACGAGAAGTCCGTGGCGCCTTAGACTTTGACAGCAACGAAACCCGTATTGTCTTTGGCAAAGACCGTAAGATTGAAGACATTGTGCCGGTGAAGCGTAATCGGGCGCATATGCTGATTGAAGAGATGATGCTGGCTGCTAACGTGGCGTCCGCTGAGTTTGTCTTGAAGGCCAAGGTGCCAGCATTATTCCGTAATCATGAAGGTCCAAAAAACGAAAAGCTGATAAAGCTGCGTGGTTACTTGCAGGCACTAGGCCTGCGTTTTACCGCCTCGCCAAGGCCGCAGCCCGCTGACTTCCTAGCGGTTATTCAGCAGCTTGCAGACCGTCCTGATAAACACATTATTGAAACTATGCTGCTGCGCTCATTGTCACAGGCAGTGTATGCCCCGGAAAACTTAGGCCACTTTGGCTTAGCTTATGCGGCGTATTCGCATTTCACATCCCCGATTCGTCGTTATCCCGACTTGTTACTGCATCGTGCCATTAAGCAAGTGTTGACGGGTGAAGGCGGCGCGAGCTTGGCGACTCGCATTAATCGTCGCTTGCGTACGGCGGTGGGTGCAGAAAACGAGCCGCTGCCGGGCATGGCCGAAATGCTGGTCTTGGGCGAACACTGCTCAATGACCGAACGCCGTGCGGATGAAGCCACACGTGATGTGACCGCTTGGCTGAAATGTGAGTACATGCAAGACCATGTGGGTGAGGAGTTTGATGGTGTGATTGCCGCTGTCACCTCATTTGGTTTTTTTGTTGAATTACGTGATGTCTATGTTGAAGGCTTAGTACATATTAGCCAGCTGCGTGATGACTACTATCAGTTTGATGCCATGCGTTACTGCCTTGAAGGCGAACGTACACGTCGTCGTTTTGCGATTGGTGAGCCGGTCAAAGTGCGTATTGCCAGCGTCAATTTAGATGAGCGCAAAATGGACTTTGAGCTGTTGTCTGGCGGTAGTACTGGCAAGCGCTCTTTGCGTGAGCGTTTACAGGCAGGTGATGTTCCTGACTCGAAAAAACCGGGCCCAAAAAAGGCCGGCGGTAAAAAGCCAGCGGGTAAGGGTAAGCCAGCGCCGTCAACACGTCGACGCAGAACATAAGGATAGTCATGAGTAACCATTCGTGGATTTACGGCGTGCATGCCGTAGAGGCCATTTTAAATAAAGAACCTGAGCGTGTGCTTGAGCTACAAGCCATGGAAAGTCGTGATGATGCGCGCTTAAATGCAGTCATTAAGCTGGCGCGTCAAAACGGTGCATCGGTGGCTTGGCGCGATCGAGCAGCACTTGACAAATTGGCTGAAGGTGGTCGTCACCAAGGCATTATGGCGCGTATTCGGGCCAATATGCCGGGTACCGATAATGACTTGGCAGACCTGCTGGAGCGGCTCGACGTCCCACCATTTCTGTTGATTTTAGATGGTGTCACTGACCCACATAATTTGGGTGCTTGTTTGCGTACCGCAGAAGCGGCGGGCATGCATGCGGTTATTGCCCCGCGTGACAAAGCCAGCAGCCTGACGCCAGTGGTGCGTAAAGTGGCTTGTGGTGCAGCTGAGTTAATTCCGTTTTATCAAGTGACTAACCTAGCGCGCACTATGCGTGACCTGCAAGAAGCGGGTGTGTGGTTAGTGGGCACTAGCTTAGGTGATGGTGCGAAACCGTTTTACGACCTTGACCTTCGTGGTCCCTTAGCCATTGTTATGGGTGCCGAAGGCAGCGGCCTGCGCCGCCTAACGGCCGAGCACTGCGATCATTTGGCTTATATCCCGATGTTGGGTGACACCGAAAGCTTGAATGTTAGCGTGGCGACGGGTGTGGCGGTATTTGAGGCCGTGCGCCAACGCTCGGCGCGTGGCAAATAAGTTTAGCGAACCGGCCTTTGCTTTGCCGATACCTCAGAGCGGAACAGCGGTTATGAAGGGGCGGTGGTCTTAACAAGTAAAACCGTTATGCGCCATGGATGGCGCATGCGAGCCTACAGGGACGTATTCACGGCGAGTTTTACTTGTTAAGACCGCTGCCCCTCGTCTCAATACCGGTTCCGCTTGAAATTTAGTCACCTCCCCTGTATCCTCGCGCGTCCCTCGGTACAGTCTTAAAGGCTGTTCGTGGTCGCGAACCTAAAACGGTTCGTACTCCTTGCTCTGCTGATCGTCGGCGGGGCTGTTCAATCCGTAAGGAGCACAATCTGATGCGTCATTATGAAGTCGTGTTTCTGGTGCACCCTGACCAAAGCGAGCAAGTGCCTGCTATGGTTGAGCGTTACACCGGAATCGTAAAAGATTCAGGCGGCAGTGTTCATCGCCTGGAAGATTGGGGTCGTCGCCAATTGGCTTACCCAATCAATAAAGTACACAAAGCGCACTACATCCTGTTCAACATTGAATGCGAAGACAAAGTTCGTGCTGAGCTGGAAGAAGCTTTCCGCTACAACGATGCTGTTATCCGCAGCCTAATCATTCGTCGTGAAGTCGCAATCACCGAAGAGTCGATTTTGGCCAAAGGTGCTGAAGAGAAGCGTGCACGTAAAGCAGCTCGTAACGAAGATGAAATTGAGTCTTACTCAGCTGAATAATCGTTAGGCGCGGAGCGTATAGCGTGGAGCAGAATACGCTGCAATTTACCGGAGTGTTGGAGAATCAGTGCTCTTCACGACAAAGCCCTGCTGGGGTAGCGCATCAAGACATACGGCTGTTACATCGCTCGCGTCAGATGCAAGCGGGACAAATGCGTGAAGTAAAGCTAAGTTTGGTCGTGCATTTAGCCGGCAACTTAGTGGCGCAAGCCCAAGCGTTTAGCTTAGGTCAGCGACTGAGAGTGACAGGTTTTTTGGCGCAAGCCAGCTACCGGGATAATGAGCAAGTGGTTCTGCAAGCGCAGACAATTGAGATACAGGATTAAGGAGAGGAACCATGGCGCGTTTCTATCGTCGTCGCAAGTTTTGCCGTTTTACGGCAGACAAGGTCGATTACATCGACTACAAAGATACTGAGACACTGAAGCAGTTCATCACGGAAAACGGCAAAATTGTGCCGAGCCGCATTACCGGTACCAAGGCTCGCTATCAGCGTCAGCTGACCCTGGCGATCAAACAGGCCCGTTTCTTGGCCCTGATGCCTTATACCGATAACCACGTTTAAGGTTGGGGTGAGCCATGCAAGTTATTTTGTTAGAACGAATCAAGGGCTTAGGTGCACTTGGTACAAAAGTAGATGTTAAGCCTGGTTATGGCCGTAACTTTTTGATTCCACAAGGCAAAGCACTGCCAGCCACGGTTAAAAACTTGGCTGATTTCGAAGTGCGTCGTGCGGAGTTAGAGCGTCAAGAAGCTGCAACATTGGCTGCTGCCAATGCGCGTGCTGAGCAACTGGCTGCAATCACGGTTACCGTGGTTTCAAAAGCTGGTGACGAAGGCAAGCTATTCGGTTCTGTTGGCAATCGTGATATTGCTGATGCCGTAGTTGCTGCTGGCGTTGAACTGGATCGTAGCGAAGTGCGTTTGCCAGAAGGCCCACTGCGTCACACCGGTGAGTTTGATATTGCTGTGCAATTGCATAGCGATGTGATGGCTAGCGTTAAGGTAGTTGTGACAGCCGAATAAGCTGATCACTGCTTTCTAAAACAGGGCTCGGATGGCAACATCCGGGCCCTGTTTGCTTTTCAGTTCAGTAGATTTTTGCGCTAAGCTAGCGCTTCACGTTAATGAATAAGAATCATGACCACAAATACTGCGAGTGCTGCTGATAACGCCATGGCTGCTTTGCGTCTGCCCCCCCACTCCTTAGAAGCAGAGCAGGCGGTGTTAGGCGGCTTGATGTTAGATGATCAAGCATGGGACAAAATTTCGGATCGAGTTAGCGAAACCGACTTTTATCGTCGAGACCATCGCTTGGTGTTTCGCGCTATCTCCATGTTGGCGGTGGAGAACAATCCGCGTGATGCGCTGACCATCTCCGAAACACTAACGCGCTTAGGTGAGTTGGATAATGCGGGTGGCATTGCGTATTTGGGTGAGCTGGTTAGTAACACCCCTTCAGCCGCCAATATTGCTGCTTATGCCGATATCGTGCGCGAGCGCTCGGTGTTGCGTCAGTTAATTCGCATCAGTAACGAAATTTCCGATACCGCTTTCACGCCGCAGGGAGCGACTGCCCGTGAGGTGCTGGATCAAGCTGAGCGTAAAATTTTCTCCATTGCCGAGCAGCAGCAACGCACGAACAGCGGCCCACAGTTATTACGACCCTTATTGGCAGGTGCATTAGAACGTATTGATCACTTGTTCCAGTCGGATGATGTTATTACGGGCTTAAGCACGGGCTTTACCGACTTGGATGACCGAACATCGGGCCTGCAAAAAGGTGACTTGGTGATTGTGGCTGCGCGTCCATCCATGGGTAAAACCACGTTTGCCATGAACCTAGTGGAAAATGTGCTACTGAAATCTGGTCTGCCGGTTTTGGTGTTTTCGATGGAAATGCCGGCTGAGCAACTGGTGATGCGTATGCTGTCGTCCTTGGGCCGCATAGATCAAGGCAAGGTACGTTCAGGTAAGTTGGGCGAGGAAGACTGGCCGCGGCTGACCTCAACCGTGTCCATGCTATCAGAGCAAAAGTTATTAATTGATGATTCGGCCTCATTAAGCCCCAATGACGTTCGTACACGCGCACGTCGTGTGGCGCGTGATCAAGGCGGCGTTGGTCTAATCATGGTCGACTATTTGCAGTTGATGCGAGTGCCAGGCATGGAGAGCAACCGGGTTAACGAAATTTCCGAAATTTCGCGCTCACTAAAGGCCCTAGCAAAAGAAATGAATTGCCCCGTAATTGCACTGTCACAGCTCAATCGATCTTTGGAGCAGCGCCCCAATAAGCGCCCAGTGATGTCCGACTTGCGTGAATCCGGCGCTATTGAGCAAGACGCTGACATCATCATGTTTATTTACCGTGATGAGGTTTATAACCCGGAGTCGCCGGATGCGGGCACCGCGGAAATCATTATCGGCAAGCAGCGTAACGGCCCCATTGGCAGTATTCGTTTGGCCTTTTTGGGTAAGTACACACGTTTTGAGGACTTGGCGCCGGAATATTACCGCGACATGGAATCTCAGTATTAAGTGAGTTGAGTTATGCGTGAGTGTTCCCTGACCATCAGACGTTCGGCACTGCTAAATAATGTAGCGGTACTGCGCCACTGCATGCCAAATTCGCGCTTGTTGGCGATGGTAAAAGCGGATGCCTATGGCCATGGTATTAATCAGCTGGCTACTTGGCTTACACCCGTTGTGGATGGCTTTGGGGTGGCTTTTTTGGAAGAGGCCTTGGCATTGCGGGCAGCGGGTGTGCGTATACCAATTGCAGTTATGGAAGGTGTGTTTACTGCAGAGGAGTTAGCTCAAGCTGCTCAAGCCGAGTTACAGCTCGTTGTTCACAGTCTTGAGCAAGTGGAGTTATTAACCGAAGCAGATCCACAAGGCTTGGCTGTCATGGTCTGGCTAAAAGTAAATACCGGTATGAACCGTTTAGGGCTAAGACCGGTGGATGCACTGCGTGCATATCAGCGCTTACATGTTTTAGCTGGCGTTAGCCGCATTGGTTTAATGACACATTTTGCTGCAGCGGATGAACTCGACAGCATGTTGACTGATGCCCAAATTGGGCGCTTTAGAGCACTACACGAAGCATTAAATCGTGAGCAAGGTTCGGTTTTAAGCGATAGCTTGGCCAATTCGGCTGCCATTTTAGCTTGGCCCGAAACAGCAGGTGAATGGGTGCGTCCTGGTATCGCATTATATGGCTCTTCGCCGTTTGTAGATCAATCGGCCGCTTTTTTTGGCCTGCAGCCGGTAATGACAATGCGCTCGCGTGTTATCGCTATTCAGTCGGTTAGCGCAGGTGAAACGGTTGGTTATGGTGCTACATGGACTGCGACCCAAGCCAGTCAAATTGCGGTGGTTGCAGTTGGTTATGGCGATGGTTATCCACGACACGCCCGCACGGGCACCCCTGTGCTGATTAATGGCCAGCGTTGTGCCTTAGTTGGGCGGGTGTCTATGGATATGATCACAGTTGATCTAGGTGAAACTTTTGCGCAGGTGGGTGATGAGGCCGTGTTGTGGGGCGATGGACTCGATATTGATGAGGTGGCGCGTTTTGCAGGCACTATTAGTTATGAGTTGTGTTGCCGTGTGACGCATCGCCCAAAACGAATCTATATCGACTAGTTTTATCAGCACGATTTCATCTAACTAAATGGTTTTTAAAATAAAAACCGTCTAACAAAGAGTATGTCTTGGGTCTATATTAAGGTTGCTGCTTATTTTTTGAGCGAGGCAAGTCATGCATACCTTAATGTTCTTATCGACTTCACTCGAGTCCACTCGGATGGCGGTTGAGCGTTTACGGAAAATGGGCGTATCGGAAGATGCCTACAGTGTCATTGGTCGCCAGGAAGAAGGCTTGTTTCGTCATCATCTGCATGTGTCGGGTGTATGGGAGCGTACTGACCTTATTCACTCTGGCGAGCGTGGCGTTATCTTGGGAGGTTTTGCCGGAGTTTTCTTTGCCGGGTTGATGATGTGGATGCAGCCTTTTGGTGTTCCCGTCACGCTTTGGGCATTACTTGCTTGCGTGGTGATGTTTGGATGTTTTGGTGCTTGGGTCGGTGGTATGGTCGGCTTAAGCCATGAAAACTATAAGTTGGCGCCGTTTCATCAAGCCATCGAAGACGGTCAATTTTTACTGTTGGTGGGATCTAAAGATGATGTTGGTGCGGCCTCTATTCGTAAGCAATTGGCGGACTTAAATGAACTTAGTTTTGCCGCCGATGACACGTCAATTATTAACCCTTTGCATAATTCAGCCGAGTTTCAACTGCAGCGTCACTCTTGATGTGCTTCAATAACACGGCTAAAGCCGTGCTCTCTGCCCGCTAGCGCGACGGGCAGCGCCCCGCCCCGATAACGGCGGGGCATTTTTTTGGGAAACAGCAATCATCATGAGTAAAACAGCCAAAGTCAGTTATGTCTGCGCTTCCTGTGGGGCGATTTCATCGAAGTGGTCAGGTCAGTGTGGTGACTGCGGAGAGTGGAATACCTTAAGTGAGCAGCGTCCAATAACGGCCACTCGTAGCAATCAGCGTGTTGGTTATGCGGGTGAAGTGGGCACAGTAACCCGCTTAAATGAGGTTGCTACTCAATCAGTGTCGCGAACCCACACCGGTTTACTTGAGTTAGATCGTGTCTTAGGTGGCGGTCTGGTTGAAGGTTCTGTGGTATTGATTGGCGGTGACCCGGGCATTGGTAAGTCGACGATTTTACTGCAAACCATGACCCAATTAGCGCAGCACTTGCCTGCTTTATACATCACTGGTGAAGAGTCTTTGGCGCAGGTCGCCATGCGAGCGCGGCGCTTAGAGTTGCCCATGGATAAGCTGCAGTTGATGGCCGAAACACGGGTAGAAAATATTTTAGCAACGGCTGCTGCCGAGCAGCCCCGCGTCATGGTTGTTGACTCAATCCAGACTATTTATACCGACTCGCTGACCTCAGCCCCTGGTGGTGTCTCGCAAATTCGCGAATCGGCCGCTCTGCTAACTCGCTATGCCAAACAAAGTGGTTGTGCCTTATTTCTGGTTGGCCACGTTACCAAAGAAGGGGCGTTAGCAGGCCCGCGAGTGTTGGAGCATATGGTTGATGCAGTGTTGTATTTTGAGGGTGAAGCGGACTCACGTTATCGCCTAATACGTGCAGTGAAAAATCGTTTTGGTGCCATCAATGAGTTAGGCGTGTTTGCCATGACTGATCGTGGTCTGCGAGAAGTAGCCAATCCTTCCGCTATCTTTTTGTCACGTTATGACCAAGCTATTCCAGGCTCAGTGGTGATGGTCACGCGTGAAGGCACACGCCCGCTTTTGGTTGAGGTTCAGGCCTTAGTTGATGATGCCTTCAGTAATCCACGGCGTGTTGCGATTGGTTTAGATCAAAATCGTTTGGCAATGTTGTTAGCGGTGCTGCATCGTCATGGCGATGTAGCAACCTTAGGGCAAGATGTTTTTGTTAACGTCGTGGGTGGTGTCAAAGTGTTAGAAACCGGTAGTGATTTAGCGGTTTTGTTGGCGGTGACATCTAGCCTTAGGGGACGAGCCTTAGACGACAAGCTGGTGGTTTTTGGCGAGGTGGGTCTGTCCGGTGAAATAAGGCCTGTGCCAAATGGTCAGGAGCGTTTGCGTGAAGCGGCCAAGCATGGTTTCACGCGCGCTATCGTGCCGCGGGGTAATGCCCCTCGGCAGCCTATTGAAGGGATAGAAGTGGTTGCAGTGGGGCGTTTAGCTGATGCCTTGGCTGCAGTAAATTGGAGTTAGTAACAACGATGAACAACAAGTTGAAGAGTGCTTTTATTTCGAGCTTTATTGCGGTTGCGGTCATCTTTAGCCTTTATGGACTTTACTTGATATCGCAAGGGTATTTAGCAGGTTTTGGGCTTGTCTTAGCGCACGGTGTTTGGGTGGTTTTTTTCCTGAAACAATGGTTGCGACCCGTGGCTCGCATCAAGCCACAGCTGCATGGCTGGCGCTTATTGGCTGTCTTAGGTGTGCTGATTTCAGGCATCAATGGCGGTGTGGAGTGGCCAATGCTGGCAGCATTGGGTTGGTTGGGCGGTGTGTTTTATAGCTTTTGGTATGGCAAGCTCAATCGCTCAGCAACGGCCATTAAGGTGGGCGATGCCATGCCATACTTGCCGTTATTAACAGCCGATGGCCAATCTACAAATACACATGAATTTGCTGGTAAGCGACTGGTGTTTTTGTTTTACCGCGGCAACTGGTGCCCGTTTTGTGTGGCGCAAATCAGGGAGCTGGCTCAACAGTATCAGCAGCTACGTGCTAAGGGTATTGAGCTGGTCTTGGTGAGTGGGCAGAGTCAGTCTAAAACTAAAGCGTTGGCTGAGCAGTTCACGATACCTATTCATTTTCGTGTGGATAATGATTTGTCTGCTGCACAGGCTTTAGGTTTGGTGCATAAAGATGGCTTGCCTGCAGGTTTGGCAATATTGGGTTATGACCTAGATGTAGCTTTGCCTACGTTAGTTGCCGTTGATGAGAGCGGCAAAGTTATCGCGGTTGACGCCACTGACAATTATCGCGTGCGCCCAGAGCCTGAGACTTTTCTGCGTTGCTTTGATGACCCGGCGAATATGCTAGAGGATGCATCGGCGACTTAACCACGTCGCCAGTGGCTCCAGTTCTTTAGCGATGCAATAGTTCCGCTATCGCCGGGTAGATACTCTGCACCGCACCAGCCGTTGTAGGGAAGCTGCTCGATCACATCAAAGATTTGGCCGTAGGGCATGGTGCCAGTGCCGGGTGCGCCCCGGCCCGGCACATCCGCAATCTGAATATGGCCAATTTGGTCGCAGTAGTGTTTTAGGTTGCTAATGACATCGATGCCCATGCGTTGCATGTGATAACAATCAAATTGCATTTTTAGGGTCGGGTGATCGGCTACTGATAAAATTTCTTCCATATGCACGGGGTTGCTGATTAAAAAATCGGGCATATCAAAGGTATTAATTGCCTCTAGCGTGGTGGTAATGCCAACCGACTGAAACACCTCGGCGGCATAACGTACATTGGCACTCAAAGTATGTAGGCATTGTGACAAATTAGCATCCGGAGGTTGGCGACCGGCCAAAATATTGATGCAACGAACATCGAGATCTTGCACATAACTTAAGGTGTTAAACACCTCACGCCGAAATGCCTGTTCGCGCCCGGGAATGCCGGCCAAGCCATAACCACCCTGCATTAAATCACCCGCAGCAACGTTGATTAATACTAAAGATAGTTCATGCGTTTGTAGCTCATCGTTCAGTAATCGGCTGTCTAGGCTGTAGGGAAATTGAATTTCTACGGCAGAAAATCCAGCAGCTTTAGCTGCCGCAAAACGCTCTTGCAACGGCAGATCGGTAAACAGCAATGACAGGTTGGCAGAAAAACGCAGCATCAGGTGGCGTCCTCGTCTTTGGCTGCTAAGCCCTCGGGTGGTGAAGTGTCGTGTAATAAAATAATGCTGCTTAAGTCACTGTTGTCATGGCCTTGCTGGGCATGATGTTGCAGTTGCTTGAGTGCGGCCAGTGCTACTGGTGTGTACAGCTCATTTGACTGGGCTAACTGAGTGGCGTTTTGTAGATCTTTAATCAGGGTGGCAACTCGCCATTGCACCGGGTCAAATGTGCGCGCCGCCATGCGTGGCACTAACAGTTGGAATGGCAATGAGTCGGCAAAACCACCGGCTAACGCAGGGGCTAATTGACTGGCATCAACTCCAGCATGTTCGGCCAGTGCAACGGTCTCGGCAATTAACAGGCTGTTAGCAGCGACCACCAACTGATTGCATAACTTGCTGACTTGTCCCCCGCCACTGGCGCCCATATGAGTGATGCGTTTGGCATAGTGGCGCAAGATCGGGCTTACGCGATCTAGCACAAGGCGATCTCCGCCCGCCATAATGACTAATTGACCAGCTTCAGCGCCGCTAACACCACCTGAAACGGGTGCATCGATCCACGTGATACCCAAGGCATTGGCCATAGCGTTCAGGCGCCGCGTCAGCTTAGGTGAAATAGATGAGTGATCGACAATGATCAATCCCTGCGCGGCAGCACTAAAAATACCGTTCTCACCTAAACAAATTTGCTCAACCGCGGCATCATCAGTTACGCATAGCATTAACACCTTGGCTTTGCTTGCTACATCGGCAGGACTGCTAGCAGATATTGCACCACGCGCGGTTAGTGGCAGTGTTTTTTCACGATTTCGATTCCAGACTATAAGTGGTAATGACTGTGCTAATAGTCGTTTACACAGTGGCAAGCCCATCAGGCCGATGCCGATAAATCCAATCGGTGTATTTTCGTTTGCAGCCACGCCTAAGCACCCTTAAATAAACTGACGCTAGCCCTGCTGCTAGCAATTCGGTATAAACAGTTCAGTGTAAGTATTTAAACATCACAATAATAACGACAGGAGTTTTACATGAGCGCATTTGAACAGGCTCAAGCCGATGTGAAAACACTCTCGCAGCGTCCAAGCAATGATGACATGTTGGCGCTTTATGCGCATTTCAAACAGGCATCATCAGGTGACGTCAGTGGCAGTCGTCCTGGCATGTTTGACATGATTAATCGAGCCAAGTTTGACGCCTGGGCAGCCTTAAAAGGCATGAGCAAAGAAGCTGCACAACAAGCGTATATTGATAAGGTTAATGCGTTGCTAAAGTCACATAAATAAGTGGCATAAATAAACCCGCAGTTTGCGCATGAACATGCTTGGTAACTGGTGTTCATGCGTTACAATCATGTCTCACTTTTGTACTGCCTCTGCCCATGACTTTCTCTGCTTCCCCGCTATTAGACTCAACGCCTGCCTTTACCTTAAAAGGTGGCTCTTTTACCGCCACATTAATTGAACTGCTTAGTGTTGACCTTGTACATGTGGAGGCTCAGTTGCAAGCTCGTTTGCTGGATGCGGCCGCATTTTTATTGCAGTCACCGGTTATTTTGAGTGTAGAAAAAGTTGCCCATGAAACGGCAGATTGGTCGGCTCTGCTTGGTCTGTGTCAGCAAATGGGAATACGGCTAGTTGGTGTTCGTGCACCGCTGCAGCTGCAATCAGGTATTGAGGCTTTGGGCGTGCCAGTGTTGCCGCCCCCACGTCGTAAAGGCAATGCCACTGAAGAGATTTCGGTAGCTCCTGCACCCGTTGTGGCTGCATCACAACCCACGCGAGTAATCAATCAGCCAGTACGTGGTGGTCAACAAATATACGCGCCGGGCGATTTAATAGTTTTAGCACCAGTGAGTGCCGGCGCTGAAGTGTTGGCTGATGGTCATATTCATATTTATGCGCCGTTACGTGGCCGTGCACTGGCGGGTGTTCAAGGCAATTTAGAAGCGCGTATTTTCTGTCAAAGTTTAGAAGCAGAAATGATTTCAGTGGCGGGTCGCTATCGTGTGGCCGAAGAGCTGCGACGAACAACAAGCTGGGGCAAACCCAGCCAGATTCAATTGCAGGGTGAAACCTTGGCGCTACAAGCGCTGTAATTTTTAGAATTTAAGCTAATCAATCGATTGGCGTGACAGATGATGAGGTGTGGTTTTGGCAAAGATCATTGTGGTGACATCAGGTAAGGGTGGTGTGGGTAAAACCACGACTAGTGCAGCGATTGGCTCAGGCTTGGCAATGCGTGGGCATCGCACTGTTGTGGTCGACTTTGACGTCGGTCTGCGAAACTTGGACCTCATCATGGGTTGTGAGCGTCGTGTTGTGTATGACTTCATTAATGTGATTCAGGGTGACGCCACCTTAAATCAGGCACTGATCAAAGATAAACGCCTAGAAAATTTATATGTCCTGGCGGCCAGCCAAACTCGCGATAAAGATGCCTTGAGTGATGACGGTGTTGCACGAGTCATGGGTGAGTTAGCGGATCAGTTTGATTTTGTGATTTGTGACTCACCAGCGGGCATTGAGAAAGGCGCTCATATGGCTATGTATCATGCAGATGAAGCCATTGTCGTGACTAATCCAGAAGTGTCATCAGTACGTGACTCCGATCGTATGTTGGGTCTGCTATCAAGCAAGTCACGTCGTGCAGAGTTAGGCTTAGAGCCAATCAAAGAGTTTTTGTTGCTGACACGTTATAACCCAGAGCGTGTCGAAACCGGTGAGATGCTGTCTGTTTCAGACGTTGAAGAAATTTTGTCGATTAAGTTGCTCGGTGTTATTCCAGAGTCGCAAGCAGTTTTGAAGGCATCTAACCAAGGTGTGCCGGTAGTGTTTGATGCTGAGAGTGATGCCGGTCAAGCATATAGCGATGCCGTTGAGCGCTTGTTAGGCGCTGAGATGCCGCATCGTTTCCTTGAAGCCCAGAAAAAAGGCCTGCTCAAGCGCCTATTTGGAGGTTGATCATGAGCCTAATGGATTTTTTCCGCGGCAAACAAAAAAATAGCACTGCTGCTACTGCGAAAGAACGACTGCAAATTATTGTGGCTCATGAGCGTGGTCGCCGTAATCAGCCTGACTATCTTCCGCAATTGCATAAAGATATAATCGCGGTGATTCGGAAGTACGTACCGATCAGCGAAGACCAAGTGCATGTCGAACTTGATAGCCAAGGCAACTGCTCTATTCTTGAGTTGAATATTACGCTCCCCGATCGTTAATCCTACATCGCTTTGGAGATTCGATCATGCTGCATGGCATTCTGCTGTGTTTAGCTGTTCTCGCGTTTTTATCGATTGCCCTTGAAGAAGTTATTCATATCAATAAAGCCAAGACAACGTTGCTATTAGGCACGCTGTCTTGGATTTTGTTGTTTGCCTTTGAGCCGTCCCCCGCTGTAACCGCTGGCTTTCAAGAAGGTTTGCTTGAAGTTGCACAGCTGTGGTTGTTTTTATTGGCGGCGATGACGTTTGTGGCCTACCTAAACCAGCATGGCATGGTTGAAGGCTTGGTTTACCGTTTATTACCGAAGCGATTACCTGAGCGTTCAGTGCCTTTTATTGTGGTGTTGTTTTGCTTTGTGTTGTCCTCATTTGCTGACAACATCACCGCCACTCTGGTAGCGGTGGCATTAATTTTGTCGCTGCAGTTAGATCAAGCTAAGAATATTAAGTTAGCCGTTTTGGCAGTCTTCGGCATTAACTCCGGTGGCGCCGCGCTGATTACCGGTGACGTTACAACGCTGATGATTTTTAATGCCGGGAAAGTCGGTATTTTAGATTTACTTCATTTGGTGCCGGCTGGTCTGATTAGCTGCACACTGTTGGCATGCTTAATGCTGCCTGGCTTTAAGGGTGATGTGCGAATTCCCCGTCAACGTAAGCAAGCTCAGTTATTGGATAAAGTCATTGGCATTATTTTCTTGCTGACGATTTTGCTGACACTTGTGGTGAATAGCTTTATGTATATTCCGCCGCTATTAGTGTTCTTATTTGGTTTGTCGTTGGTGTTTTTGCTGGTGCATTGGGTGCGTCATGACCCCAATGACATTCCTATCATGGACTATATTCGCAAAATCGAATTTGACACCTTGTTGTTCTTCTTGGGCGTGCTGTTGCTAGTTGGCATGTTGAAAGAGATTGGAACACTAGACGTGATCACCCAGCTCTATACAGTCCTGCCTAATACCTTTGCTAATTATGCCATTGGCCTATGCTCAGCGGTGTTGGATAACGTCCCGTTAACGGCAGCGGTTTTGGGGTCAGAATTAAACATGCCCCTAGAGGCTTGGTTAGGCTTGACCTATAGTGTTGGTGTTGGTGGCTCGATGCTAGCGATTGGTTCTGCTGCTGGCATCATCGTTATGAGCAAAGTGCAAGGCGTGACGTTTGGTAGCTATTTACGTTACTTCCCACACTTACTGATTGCTTACAGCACGGGTTTTGCCTTAGTCAATGTAATGTAAACATAAGTCTACATAGCCAGTGGTTACGGAAGACCAGCTGGCTGTGGTACCATCGCGCCGCCTAAAAACTACCCTATCGAGATAACGCATGACCAAATATTTTGGACTGATGCTGACGTCCGCATTCGCTTTGTTGTTTAGCGCACCAGCTTTGGCTGCCGGTAGCGCTGACGGTCGTTTAGACATGACCACAACCACCTATGGTTTTATTGCGCTGGGCATTTTTACCATTGCCTACTTATTGGTTATGGGAGAAGAAAAGCTACATCTTCGTAAATCCAAGCCCGTGCTGGTCGCTGCAGGTATCATCTGGACTTTGATCGGTATTTATTACGTCCAAAATGGCGTGACCGGCCTGCCAGAAGAGGCATTCCGGCACACACTTTTAGAGTTCGCCGAGCTGATGCTGTTCTTGCTGGTGGCAATGACTTATATCAATGCCATGGAAGAGCGACGTGTGTTTGATGCTTTGCGTGCTTGGATGGTGCAGAAAGGCTATAGCTATCAGCAGTTGTTCTGGTTAACGGGTGGCTTAGCGTTTGTTATTTCACCAGTTGCAGATAACTTAACCACTGCCTTACTGATGTGCGCCGTGGTAATGAAAGTTGCCGAGGGTGATAACCGTTTTGTTGGGCTCTGCTGTGTAAATATTGTTGTTGCAGCTAATGCTGGTGGTGCGTTTAGCCCCTTCGGTGACATTACGACACTGATGGTTTGGCAGGCTGGCATCGTCAAATTCCAAGAGTTCTTTATTCTCTTTATTCCTTCACTGATTAACTTCTTGATTCCTGCGGTCATCATGAGTTTCTTCGTGGAAAACCGTAAGCCTGACCCTGTCACTGAACATGTAGAGATGAAGCGTGGTGCATTGCGTATTGTTGCGTTGTTCTTGTTAACGATTGCAACGGCGGTTGCCTGTCACACATTCCTGCATTTGCCGCCGGTATTGGGCATGATGACGGGTCTTGGCTTTCTTCAATTCTTTGGCTTTTTTCTGCGCAAAACCCTGCCAAAATCACTTGAGCGTAAGCGTGCGCTTGCCCTGCAACGTGGCGATGAAGGGGCGTTGCAGCGCTTAGGTGGTGTGGTGCCATTTGATGTGTTCAACCGTGTTGCACGCGCTGAGTGGGATACCTTGTTGTTTTTCTACGGTGTGGTGATGTGTGTCGGTGGTTTGGGCTTTATGGGCTATTTGGCCATGATGTCGGAAGTGCTATACACCCAGTGGGATCACACTTGGGCTAACGTTACCTTGGGTGTTATCTCCGCGGTCATTGATAACATTCCAGTGATGTTTGCGGTGTTGACCATGCAGCCTGAGATGTCTCATGGCCAGTGGTTGCTGATTACGCTGACAGCTGGTTGTGGTGGTAGCTTGTTGTCGATTGGTTCAGCAGCTGGTGTGGCGCTGATGGGGCAAGCGCGTGGCATTTACACCTTTATGGGACACTTGAAGTGGACCCCAGCGATTGCCTTGGGTTATATCGCTAGTGTGTATGCTCACTTATGGTTAAACGCAGATAGCTTCTTAGTGTTTGGCTAGAGTGACTGCACCGTATAAAAAAGCCCGCGTATTTGCGGGCTTTTTTATGGTCACTATTTGTTTGCTGACTTAGTTGCGTGGAACTAATTGTCCTGATTCTGAGCGTACTAACATGCCCACAAATGCACTAGGTTGATCGGCATATGTAAACTGCTCTACACGGCCGTCATCAAAACGCACACTAACCAGATAAGTGCTGGATGTTCTGACTTTGCCTTCAACCACGTGGCCGGCATAAGCACCGCCTAATGCACCAGCAATACGTGCAGCACGACGACCATCGCCTTTACCGACCTGATTACCTAGTACGCCACCAATTACGGCGCCAGTAACAGCACCTAAGCCTGAGGCAGGTGTTCCTGCTGCGCCTGGTTGCTCAGTAATGGCTGTGATAACGCCACAGTCTTTACAAACAGCAGCTTGTGGTTGTGCACTTTGGCGTTGGGCTTGCTTTTGGGCAGCAGCTTTTTCTTCAAGTGCTTTTAATGCCAAGGCTGCCTCTGCTTTGGCTTCGGCCTCTGCAAGCTCTCGTGCCTCCGTGTCAGCACTAATTGATGCAGCATTGGCTTGGCTGTCAGGCAAAATATCTAACATGCGGGCAACGCCTAGACCAGAAAGCAAAATCACTGACACAGCAGCGGCAATGATTAGTGCGTGCGGACGACTGCTTTTTATTGGTGCGTTCATGATGTGTTCTCCATAAGTTCTCAATAGAACGCGCAGGACAACACTTGGTGTACAACAGGGGAGTTAGGGGCAAGGTGCCTGCGCGATGCAGGCACCTTATAGGGTTGTTAACTAATTTTCTTGTATTTCACACGTTTAGGGCCAGCAGCATTGCCCAACTTCTTGCGACGATACTCTTCATATTCGGTGTAGTTGCCGTCGTACCACTCCACTTCGTCACCTTCAAAGGCCAAGATGTGAGTAGCAATTCGGTCTAAGAACCAGCGATCGTGCGATACCACCATGGATACGCCAGGGAAGGTCAGCAGTGCTTCTTCGACTGCACGCAGTGTTTCTACGTCCAAGTCGTTAGAAGGTTCGTCGAGCAGCAGTACGTTGGCACCAGCTTGCAGAATCTTAGCAAGCTGCAAGCGATTGCGCTCACCACCAGATAATTCACCGACACGTTTTTGTTGATCTTGGCCCTTAAAGTTAAAACGACCAATATAGGCGCGTGACGGAATTTCATAGTCACCCACTTTCATGATGTCTAAGCCGCCGGAGACTTCTTCCCAGACCGTTTTATTGTCATCGAGCGTGTCGCGAATCTGGCCGATATAAGCCACTTTAATGCTCTGGCCTACAACGACTTCACCAGCATCTGGCTTTTGCTCACCGGTGATCATACGGAACAGTGTGGTTTTACCGGCGCCGTTGGGGCCAATAATGCCGACGATGGCGGCTTTAGGCACAGTAAAGCTCAGGTTTTCGTATAGCAGGCGGTCGCCAAAGGATTTAGCAATGCCCTTCACTTCGATGACCTGGTCACCCATGCGCTCGCCCGGTGGAATATAGATTTCTTGGGTTTCGGCGCGTTTCTGGAACTCTTTACTGGAGAGCTCTTCAAAAGCCTGCATACGTGACTTTGACTTGGCCTGACGTGCTTTAGGGTTGCTGCGCACCCATTCAAGTTCACGCTTCAGTGCCTTGGTGTGGGCTTCTTCCTGACGCTCTTCCATCTCTAAACGAGCACTTTTCTGTTCTAACCAACCGGTGTAGTTGCCTTCATAAGGAATGCCACGGCCACGGTCGAGCTCCAAAATCCACTCGGCCACATTTTCTAAGAAGTAGCGATCGTGGGTGATGGCAACAATAGTGCCGGGGAAGTTTTTCAGGAACTGTTCTAACCAGCCCACAGACTCGGCGTCTAAGTGGTTGGTTGGTTCGTCCAGCAATAACATGTCTGGCTTCGACAGCAGCAAGCGACACAGCGCTACTCGACGACGTTCACCACCGGATAGTGTTGATACTTCAGCATCCCAAGCAGGCAAGCGCAAAGCATCAGCAGCTTGTTCAAGTTGGTTGTCGAGGTTATGACCATCCCAAGCTTGAATAATGGATTCGAGCTTTTCTTGTTCGGCGGCAAGCTTGTCGAAGTCAGCATCTTCCATAGCATATTCAGCAAAAACTTCGTCTAGACGGGCCATGGCGTCTAAGCACTCACGCACACCGTCTTCTACGTTGCCACGTACATTTTTTGTTGGGTCTAGTTGTGGCTCTTGTTCTAAATAGCCAATTTTAGTGCCGGCGGCAGCGCGTGCTTCACCACTAAAGTCTTTATCCACACCGGCCATGATTTTCAGCAAGGTGGATTTGCCTGAACCGTTAAGGCCCAATACACCAATTTTGGCGCCGGGGAAAAAGGATAAGGAGATGTCCTTTAAGATTTCGCGCTTGGGCGGAACCAATTTGGACACACGGTTCATGGTGTAAATGTACTGAGCCATTATGCATACCTTGCAACGTCGACAATCAAGCGGCGCATTATAGCCGAGGACGGCGCCGCTTGTTGTGTATTCTCAATGGTTGTCTTGATCGGGGCTTTTGAGATGGGAAGTTTTTGGGTCATAACGACCTTTTAGCTCATCGAAGCGGATTTTATGCCAGAGCGGAATGCCTGCAACATAGGCAGCACGAGCAATAACGTGGGCAGCTACAGGGGCTGTTAGCAAAATAAACAAAATAATGCTCAAGGCTTTAGCCGTTACTGCAGCCTGTGCATAGTGTAACGATACGGCCAACATGATCAGTCCAACGCCTAACGCGCCCGCCTTTGTAGTGGCATGCATACGCATGGGAAGGTCTGGCATACGCAAGGCTCCCAAGGCGGCTAACACCATGAATAAACACCCAGTAATCAATAGGGTAGAAACGACGATATCAGTCCACATCACTACTACCTCGTTTTTCAAGGTATCGGGCAAAACCAATAGCGGCCAAGAATGAGGTCAAAGCAATCACAAGACCTACATCTAGAAAATGGTCTTTGCCAGAGTCAATACTGTAGATACCAATAAAAGCCAGCGTTAGGGTTGCCATCAACTCTAACGCGACTACACGATCCGGCAGTGTAGGACCGAGCACCAAGCGAATAAAGATGATTAATAGTGCCAAGCTAATTAAAAAATAGGAGATCGAGACGGCGGATGAAATCATGCTTGATCTCCGTTAGCGCAAGATTTCGAGTACACGGGACTCGAAATACTTAATGTGGCGTTGCACGGCATCACGATCATCTAGATACATGACATGGATATAAATCACTTGGCGATCGGTGGAGACATCTAGGCTGAGTGTGCCGGGTGTCATGGAAATTAAGTTGGCGACAATGGTGATTTCGGCATCAGTCTTGGCTTCTAATGGCACAGCAATTACGCCTGGATGCATATAGTCTTTTGGCGTGAGTACGTCATAGGCCACTTTTAAGTTGGACATGATCAGTTCACGAATGAAAAAACCAATGAACAAAGCAACTTTAGGTACACGACGTACATAACGCGCAAACTCCGGAACATGTCGTAGTGCCACGCCTAAAATGGCGTAACCCACCACAAAACCAAGCACTAAGTTGCTACCGGTCAAGGTGCCACTAATCGCCACCCAAATCAGTGCAAGAATTAAGTTCCACGAAAAGCAGTTCATGGCTGAACTCCTAATACGGCTTGAATATATGCCTGTGGATTAAGCAGTTGCAGTGCCGCAGCTTCGGCTAATAGATACACCGGCTCAGCGCCTAAACCAATCGCCACAGTCATCGCCGCCATTAGTGAAATACTTAACACCATAAGCCCTGTATGTGGGCCGGGCCGTGGCTCAAGGCTAGCTGCAGCTTCGGGCGTTTGTTCTTTCCAGAACACTTCTACCCAGATCTTGATCATTGAGTACAAAGTTAAAAAGCCGACAAAAAGTGCCACGCCAACTAGCCACCAAGCATCGACTTCGATGCCCGCACGGATGATGGTGAATTTGGCAAAGAAGCCGGATAACGGTGGTAAGCCAGCCAGTGAAAGTGCCGGAATTAAAAACAGAATAGCTAGCCCTGGATGACTGCGATACAAGCCGCCAAGCTGAGACAAGTCGTGACTGCCCTTAAGTCGGAACACCAAACCACTGATTAAGAATAAGTTCGCCTTAACAATGATGTGATGGATGATGTAGAAAATCCCACCAATCAGGGCTAAAGGTGTCAGCAAGGCTAGGCCCATAATCATGTAACCAATTTGGCTGATGATGTGGAAGGACAGAATGCGACGGAACTCAAACTGAGCAGCAGCGCCCAAAACCCCCACCAACATGGTCGCGCCCGCCATCCACAGCAACAGAGGCTCAATGATGCCTGTGCTAGAGATGGGGAAGATAACGGTAAAAACTCGGTACATAACGTACACGCCAACTTTGGTTAGCAAGCCGGCGAATAGTGCAGAGACCGCGACTTTTGGCGTGTGATAGGACGCTGGCAGCCAGAAAAACAGAGGAAAAGCACCGGCTTTAATACCAAACGTAATTAGGAATAAAACCGCAACAATTTCTAATATGCCGTTGTCTTCCACTTGCGACACTTTCTGACCTAAGTCGGCCATGTTCAGTGTGCCCATCATGCCGTATAGCAAGCCAATCGCCGTTAAAAACAGTGCAGACGATAACAAGTTGATAGTGACGTATTTAATCGCGCCTTCCATTTGTTTGCGCTCGCCACCCAAAATCAGCAAGGCAAATGAGGCCACCAACATCACTTCAAACCAGACGTACAGGTTAAAAATGTCGCCGGTTAAAAAGGCGCCATTGACTCCGGCCAAGAGCAGGAACATGAGTGGGTAATAGCCATAATGAGTGTAGTCGCGATTGATGGTGGCCAGTGAATACAGTGCAGTACACACCGACACTATGCCGGTTAAGGTCACCATAATGGCGGCAAGTAAGTCAGCAACTAAGCTGATGCCAAAGGGCGCCTGCCAGCTACCCAATTGCAAAACTAAAATGCCGTCATGCCAGACGTGATGCAACAAAACGCCGGCAGCAACCAACATGGCGATGCTGCCGATAACACCAATAACGCGTTGAGCAGAAATGGAGCGCCAGCACAGTAGGCTTAGTGCGCCGGCTATGAGTGGAACTAAAATCGGGAGGGCAATTTCCGGCCTCATGTATCGGTGTCCTTCATCTGATCCATGTCATCGGCCTGTACCACTTCATAGGCGCGGTGAATAAGCACTACTGCAAACGCGAGCACACCAAAACCAATTACGATCGCGGTCAAAATTAGTGCCTGGGCCAGCGGATCGGCAACGGGCCCATCCGGCAGCATCATGCCATCTGGAATAATGGGTGGTGCTTTGCGTGTCATGCCGGCAACCGTGAAAATAAGTAGATTGGCAGCGTTTGATAACAGCACCAAGCCAATGACTAGTTTGACGATGGAGCGGCGCAAAATCATATAAGTGGCAGCGGCGTACAGGCAGCCGATGCTGATGGCCATGAGGGTAAGCATTACTCTTCGGCCTCCGCTAAGCTCAGAAGAATGCCTAAAACGGCACCAATTACTACGAAATACACACCAAGATCAAATAACAAGGGAGTGCCAATTTTTACTTTGCCTAAGATGGGTAAATTGACGGTGCCCCAGACTGCGGTAAACAGCGCCTTGCCGTAGATCATGCTAATAAAGCCACTGGCCAAGCTAATTAAAAGCCCAGCGCCCATGAGGTCGCGAGGGTCGAAGCCAAGTAAGCGTTTTGCACTTGCAATGCCGCTGAAAAACAAATGTAAGGCCACTGCTGCGGAAGCAACTAGTCCGGCAATAAAGCCACCACCAGACTCATTATGGCCGCGTAAAAACAGAAAAATAGAAAATAAAAACAGCAACGGCATTAAGAAAAAGCCGGTGGTGCGAAGGATGAGTGACGGTTTGTTCATCATGCTTTGCGATCCTCCGAGCGGAAACGGATCATTGCAAATACACCAATGGCAGCTAGTGTGAGCACAAAGATTTCACCCAATGTGTCAAAGGCACGGAAATCCACCAAAATGACGTTGACGATATTGCGACCCTCACCCAGCGGTACACTGGCTTCAATAAACCAGTCGGTGATGCTGTCATAGTGACGGGTTGCGGTGGTGGCTAGAATTAGCAGCGTCATGGTTAAGCCAGTGAGCAGAGCAATGACTGCATCACGAATGCGAACTTTTGTTGGGGAAAGCGTCAAATAAGCGGGTAGCTTATAAAGCACCAAGACCAGCAGAATCACTGTCAGTGTTTCGACCAAAATTTGGGTAATGCTGACATCTGGCGCGCTAAAGAGAACGTAGAGGAGTGCGACGGTAAAGCCAATTGCACCGAGCGCGGCAACGGATGCTAATCGTGAGCGTGAGAACACGGCTGTTGCAACAGACATGACCAATACTAACAAAATGGCCGCTTCGTGCAGGAGCAAATCGGTTATTGCAAAGTTAATAACGGTGATGTCGCGTAAAACAAAAACACTGCCAACGAGAGCCAGCATCGTACACAAAATAGTAATTAGGTAGAAACGAAGATAACCATTTTGCAAGAATGATGTCAGTGCTTTTGATAGTTGTACTAGCGCTTCCATGAAGCGGTCAAACGCAGCTTCTGGGCCATAGTTACTAATACGATCGCTAATGTTTGTCCACGCGCGGAAGCGGTCGAGTTGTCGATACAGGACATAGCCCACAATTAAGCTGACTAGGCTGATCATGAGCGCGGTGTTAACGCCATGCCAAAGCGCCAGTTTGGCTTGTAGTGCAGAGCCAGCAACAGCCGAGGCAGCACTATCAATAAGGCCGGTAGACACGAGGCTAGACTGTAAGCCGAAAACTAGACTGAGAATGGCTAGTAATGCGGGGCCAAGCAAAAGGCCCAATGGTGCTTCATGGGCAGCTTTTGGACTGCTGGCGACACGCCCAAACCACGGTTTAATACCAACTAAGCAGGCCACAGCAACCACCAAAATAGCGGCCATTACGGTCACGCTCATAAGAATCGTGGAAGCACTGCCTAGGCTAGATTCAAACAGTAGCTCTTTGGCGACAAAGCCAAAAAATGGAAACACACCCGCTAAAGACAATGCGGCCAAGCCAGCGGCTAAGGCAGTTAATGGCATGACATGACGCAGACCTTCAATGGTGGCGAAGTCTTTGCTGCCAGCTTCATGATCGATGATGCCGGCGATCATGAACAATGCGCCTTTATACAGCGAGTGCGCGAGCAAGAATGTCATGGCGGCAATGATAGCGGTGTCACTGCCAATACCGATGAGCATGGTCAGTGTACCCAACGCCATGATAGTGGAGTAAGCCAGTACCTTTTTAATGCCGGTATGACGTGCTGCCAAGAAAATACCCATTAACATGGTGATACCACCTGCACCACAGAGCATTAGCGTCCACAGCTCAGTGCCACCAAAGCCTGGATTAAGTCGCGCCAGTAAGTAAATGCCAGCTTTAACCATGGTGGCGGAGTGCAGATAGGCTGATACAGGTGTTGGTGCTGCCATGGCATTGGGCAGCCAGAAATGAAACGGGAATTGCGCGGATTTGGTGAAGGCGCCACACAGAATGAGTAGCAGTGCCAGTGTGTACAAGCCGTGATCGCGAATCAGGTCGCCATCTTGCAGTAGTTCAGACAATTCATAACTGCCGCCCATGCTGGCAAACACAATAAAACCAGCCATTAGCACCAGTCCGCCACCGACAGTGACATACAGACCTTGCATGGCGCAGCGGCGAGCATTGGCGTCGGTATGGCTAAAGCCGATCAGCATAAATGAGGTGATGCTGGTCAGTTCCCAAAACACAAATAAACTGATGAGGTTATCTGACAGTACCAAGCCCAGCATGGCGGCCATAAAGCTGAGCAGGAAAACAAAGAAACGGCCTAAGTCTTGATGACCCTTAAGATAGGTGCCGGCATAAATAAAAATGAGTGTGCCAATGCCTGTGATCAGCAGTGCCATCAGCAAGGACAGGCCATCTAGCCAAAACGAGAGCTGGATACCAAGGCTTGGCACCCACTCATGCACCGAGCGAATCGGGGCTTGGTTAACCTCGGGCAATAGGGTCAAAAACCAGACAAATAAGCTGGCGGGCAGGGTAGCCAAAGCCAAGCCCGCGTGTCGGTCAGCAACGCGGACTAAGGCAGGTGCAAACAGGGCAGTAATAAATCCTGATAAAACAACAAACAGCATGATGGCTCGTTAAATTAGTTCAGTCCGTTGGCGTACTAAATCAACACGAGCCGCCGCCGCTGTCAAGGAAATCTGACACTTCCCGGTCAATGGCGGGTTTCTGCAGCTCGTGCTGCCGGTGATTTTGCTAAGTAAGCTAAAGCCTGCTCAGTGTTCCCTTCATGGATAGGGTGAAAACTTGGTGATACCCAGCGCGATGTCGCCTGCAAAAAAGCACTAAAGGTAGGCACATTGCCGGACTTTTTGCCAATGCGTTCCATTTCAAGCAGCAATCGCCAAATAGGTTGTTGCGCTAACTTGCCCTGGTAAGCGTTATTGTCTTGCTGAGCCAAATGGCGATAACCATCCATCAACACCTTAACAAATAGCGGGAATGCCAAGGCCATTAACGCTTGGCGCGACAGATAAAAGCCAGCCTCGGTAATGCAGAGATGTTGATAGAGTTCAAAAGCGACGGTGCGGTGCTCAACTTCTTCAGCCAAATGCCATTTAAAAAGATCAGCCATGACCGGGTCGGCTTTATCCCAACTGGTGTTGTCCATGGCCCATTGGCCCAAAAAGCCAGTGAAATGCTCAATGGCAGCAATGATGCCAACGCGTGTGATTAACCATTGCTTGGCGGGAATTACCTTTCTCAAGGCGGGTTGACCTAGCGGCGCATCACCCAATAACTGTTCAAATAGAAAGTTGATTTTCTGAGTGAATGATTCAGTTTCAAATCCGTACTCAGCTAAGTAGGGATGTGCAGAACTGTGTGCTCGCGCATGAATGGCTTCTTGGCGAATAAAACCTTGCACATCTAAACGCAGGTCGTCGTCAGTCACCAGCGGCAGTGCTTTGTTGTAAATACGGCAAAACCATAATTCGCCCGCTGGCAAAATCATGTGAATGCCATTGATGAGATGACTGGCGAAAGGATCGTTAGGAATCCAATGGTAAGGCGTTTGCGCAAAGTCAAACTGCACACGACGGGGTTTAAGCAAATGACGATTAGTGACTGTTTTCATCATAAGTTCTCACAGGTTCAAGCTTAAGCAATGCGGGCAGCGTTTAAGCTGTCCGTCATTTGGTTGTGTTCAGTGCTTTGGGCAAACTCATTAAGCCATTCGGCAACCAGTGCTGAGTGGCTTAGTGGTGCCCAATGATTGGCGTCGAGATCACGGCGATAGAGCTCGGGCACCCACTCCTGCAAATCTTCAAATAGTGCGGTGCTGACATAGAAATCTTTGTTCGGCACGATGAGCTGTACTGGGCAATGTGCATAACGGATTTCTGGTTTCAGCAACTTGCCGATGAAATTGGCGCGATAAAGATTCACACCTTCTTTGCCGTCAGCCGTTTGTGTGGGGTTGGGGTGCGGCTCTGTAATGCCTTCACGCAGTTTTAAGTAGTTGGGCCAGTAATGACCGGCTACTTGCCAAAGTGTGGGTGCCAGTAAAGGCAGCTGGAACATCATGATGTACCAAGAGCTCATCAATTGTTTGAACGCTTGGCGTCTGGCCGCTGGTGTGGCATTGATCAGGCGACGACGCATCCAGTGGCCTACATGATCTAAGCAAGGACCGGAAATGCTGCTATAGGAAATGATGCGACCTTGGAGTGCTTCGGTAGTGACTGATTCCCAGCTTTGAATGGAGCCCCAGTCATGGGCGGCCAAATGAAAGCGACGATCTGGAATGATGGTATCGACTACAGCTTTTAAGTCGTGAGCGAGTTGTGTCAAGGCGTAGTCTTTAATGCGCTTGCCTGATTGCGACTGACCTGCGCCACGAACATCATAACAAATGACAAAATAACGATCGGCGAGTAATTCAGCTACAGGTTGCCAAACCAGATGGTTGTCGGGATAACCATGAACTAACACCAAAGGGCTCAAGTTGCTGTCGCCATAGGTGGCTACATGCAACTGCAGGCCATCGCTGCTTTGTACGAATTGCTGAGACTTGTTCAAGGTGATCTCCGGAGGCATCAATAATGCGTCAGAATATTACATCAATGAATGTAACATTCAATAGGGTTGATTAGGGGGTAACATGAGCGTTGCTTATACAAAGCAATTAAAGAGTTCAACTGCCATTCGTCACAGTTTCCGGTAGAATACGCCACTTTCCAGCTTAGACCTTGACCAGACTCGCGCCCGCGATGGAGATATCCATGTTCAGCTCAGACCAGACAATTGCACGTTTTGACCCGGAACTCGCTCAGGCGATGGATGCCGAAGATAAGCGCCAAGAAGCGCATATTGAGCTGATCGCTTCGGAAAACTACTGTTCGCCTGCCGTTATGGAAGCGCAAGGCTCACGTTTAACTAACAAGTATGCTGAAGGTTATCCAGGCAAACGTTACTACGGTGGCTGTGAGCATGTGGATGTTATTGAGCAGTTAGCGATTGATCGCGCGAAAAAACTGTTTGGTGCTGATTACGCCAATGTGCAGCCACACGCTGGTTCACAAGCCAACAGCGCCGTATTTTTAGCCTTATTAAGTGCGGGCGATACCGTATTGGGCATGTCGTTAGCACACGGCGGCCACTTAACCCATGGCGCCAAAGTGAATTTCTCCGGCAAAAACTACAATGCCGTGCAGTACGGTATTGATACCAACACTGGCCTGATTGATTACGATGAAGTTGAACGTTTGGCGGTAGAGCACAAGCCACGCATGATTATTGCGGGTTTCTCGGCTTATTCCCAAGTGTTGGACTTTGCGCGCTTCCGTGCCATTGCTGACAAAGTGGGCGCTTATCTGTTTGTTGATATGGCGCACGTGGCAGGTCTAGTTGCTGCGGGTATTTACCCTAACCCAGTGCCATTTGCTGATGTGGTCACCACCACAACACACAAAACCTTGCGTGGTCCTCGTTCAGGTTTGATTTTGGCGCGTGCCAATGAAGAAATTGAAAAGAAATTAAACTCGGCTGTGTTTCCTGGCAACCAAGGTGGCCCGTTAATGCATGCCATCGCGGCTAAAGCCATTTGCTTTAAAGAAGCCATGAGCCCTGAATTTGTGGCTTATCAAAAGCAAGTCGTTAAAAACGCACAAACCATGGCACGTGTATTTATCGAGCGCGGTTTTGATGTCGTTTCCGGCGGCACTGAAAACCATCTGTTCTTGTTGTCGCTGATCAAGCAAGACATTACCGGCAAAGATGCTGATGCAGCGCTGGGTCGTGTCGGTATTACCGTTAACAAGAATGCGGTACCCAATGATCCACGTTCACCATTCGTAACTTCCGGTATTCGTATCGGTACCCCAGCGGTGACCACACGTGGTTTTAATGAGGCTGAGTGTGCTGAATTAGCCGGTTGGATTGCGGATGTCGTTGAAGGTCTGCAGCGTAACCCTGAGGGTGATGCGGCAGTGGAAGCGGCAGTTGCTGCCAAGGTTAAAGCCATTTGTGCTTTGCATCCGGTCTACTCGGCTTAATGTAGTGCGTTAAGGTATGGGCGCCTAGGGCGTCCATACCGTACACTGTGATTGATGAAACACAGGGTGGTTCTTTACGATGCATTGTCCTTTCTGCAAAGCGGAAGACACTAAGGTCATAGACTCGCGTCTAGTGGCTGAGGGTGATCAAATTCGTCGTCGACGCGAATGTACGTCGTGCGGTGAGCGCTTTACCACGTTTGAAACGGCAGAGCTGGTGATTCCGCGTGTCATCAAAAGTGATGGCACCCGTGAGCCTTTCAATGACAATAAACTGCGCAATGGCATGATGCATGCCCTGCAAAAGCGGCCGGTCAGCATTGACCGAATTGACGCTGCACTCAATCATATCCTGCATAAATTGCGCGCCAGTGGCGAGCGTGAGGTCAAAGCACGCCAAATCGGTGAGCTGGTCATGGCCGAATTAAAGCAGCTCGATACTGTCGCCTATGTGCGATTTGCCTCGGTCTACCGCGACTTCCAAGACGTTAAAGCCTTCCGTGCTGAGCTCGACAGCCTAGATCCTTTTGATGATAAACAGGACGGATCGGCGCGTGACTAATTTCTCCCCTGCTGACCATCAGCATATGAGCCTTGCCCTGCGTTTGGCTGAGCAAGGTTTATGCAGCACAACGCCTAATCCGCGGGTGGGCTGTGTGTTGGTGTCGGCAACGGGTGAAGTAATTGGCCAAGGTTTTCATCTGCGCGCTGGTGAGCCGCATGCAGAAGTGCATGCATTAGCGCAAGCAGGTGAGTTGGCGCGTGGTGCTACGGCCTATGTCACTTTAGAGCCCTGCTCACATACGGGACGGACACCACCTTGTGCCGACGCGTTAATTAACGCCGGTGTGGCGCGAGTGGTGGTGGCAGTCCTTGATAGCAATCCGTCGGTGGCAGGTCAGGGTGTGGCGCGACTTAAAGCCGCAGGTATAGCGGTGGATGTTGGCCTGATGCAGTCTGCTGCCACTGAATTAAATATGGGATTTTTACGCCGCATAGCCGGTGGCCTGCCGTGGGTTCGATTGAAGCTGGCCAGTAGCTTAGATGGTCGTACCGCGATGGCATCGGGTGAGTCCAAGTGGATTACTGGTGATGCTGCGCGCACTGATGTGCAGCGCTGGCGTGCACGGAGTTGCGCCATTATTACCGGCATAGGCACGGTGCGTGCGGATGATCCTGCGCTGACCGTGCGCATGGGGGACTTGTCCTCTAATCGCCAACCTTTACGTGTGGTGTTAGATAGTCAGCTGCGCCTACTGCCTACTGCTCGTATTCTGCAGCAGCCCGGGCGCACTTGGGTGGTCACCGTGGCCGAGCATGCACAGGCCGAAAAAGTTTCGGCCCTACAGCACGGCAATACGGTGGTGAAAGTACTGCCCAGTGATGCCCATGGTCGTCCCGATGTGCGCGAATTACTGCAAGCTTTGGCTGCTGAAGGTTGTAATGAGGTGTTAGTCGAGGCTGGTGCCGGTGTGGCTGGTGCTTTTATGCAAGCGGGTTTAGTTGATGAAGTTTTGTTATATCAGGCCATGACTTTGTTGGGCTCAAGTGCACGACCCTTGGTCGATTGGCCGAAGACGGTGATGGCCGAGCAACAACGTTTGTCCTTGGTGGAATGTCGTCAAGTCGGCGATGATCTGCGCCTGCGTTTACGCCCGCAACCATTAGCCTAATCAGGAATATAGCTTATGTTTACCGGTATTATTGAATCTGTAGGAACTATCCGTCGTGTTGAGCCACGTGCTGGCGATTTGCGACTGACGGTTGCGGTTGGCAAGCTAGATATGGCCGATGTGCGTTTGGGTGATTCAATTGCCACCAACGGTGTCTGCCTGACAGTGGTTGAAATGGGTGCGGACTATTATGTTGCTGATGTCTCACAGGAAACTGTGCGACGCACCACTTTGGCTGATATTCGTTCGGGTTGCCGCGTTAATTTAGAAAAAGCACTGACGCCAACAACCCGTTTAGGCGGTCATTTGGTTAGTGGTCATGTGGATGGTGTCGGTGAAGTAGTTGAAGTTTGGCCAGAGGCACGGTCAATTCGTTTCCGGATTAAAGCGCCGGATAATTTAGCGCGTTATATCGCTGAAAAAGGCTCGATCACCACTGATGGTGTCAGCCTAACGGTGAATGCGATTGACGGTGCTGTATTTGATTTAAACATCGTGCCGCATACGGTGCAGGAAACCAATATCGGTGATTGGGCGCCTGGCTTTAAGCTCAATATTGAAGTGGATGTGTTGGCGCGTTATTTAGAGCGTTTGTTGCTGGCAGATAAAGCAGCAGTTCCGTCATCGGGGGGGATTAGTTTGTCCTTCCTGCAGGAGCATGGTTATGGCCACTCACACTAAGGCGTGGTGGATGTTGCCGTTATTGTTGACGGCGGTAAATGCCAATGCGCTGAGTTTGGCGCAGGAGCGCCAAGATCAGTTTATGCAGGTGTGCATGACCGATGCGACGGTTGCCGCCGGCAATCGCAATCAGTTATGTCGCTGCCTGTTTGATGCCTTTGCTTATGGCAGTGATACCCGTTTTGGTGTGACTGATGTGCTCACTATCCCTGAGCGTAACTGGGAAGCTCCAGCGCGGCGTATGGCCAATGATGCGCTGGGCAATGAAGTAAGGCGTTTACGACAGCGTTGTCTAGAACCTATTGATGGTCGTTAATCGATCCAGAGTATTGTGATTATGAAGTTAAACCGCGTCGAAGAGCTGATTGAAGATATTCGCTTAGGCAAAATGGTTGTCCTGATGGACGACGAAGACCGTGAAAATGAAGGCGACATTGTGATGGCCGCTAGTCATTGCCGTCCCGATGACATCAACTTCATGGCTAAGTTTGGTCGTGGCCTGATTTGCATGCCAATGACCCGCGAGCGTTGTAAGCAGCTTGGTTTGCCATTAATGGTGCAAGCTAACGGTTCAGGTTATGGCACCAAATTTACCGTTTCAATTGAAGCGGCTACTGGTGTGACGACCGGCATCTCTGCTGCCGATCGTGCGCGTACCGTGCAAGTCGCCGCCAGTCGTGATGCCAAAGCAGCCGATATCGTCCAGCCTGGCCATATTTTCCCGTTAATGGCAGAGCCCGGTGGTGTGCTGCACCGTGCCGGTCATACTGAAGCTGCCTGTGATTTGGCGGAGCTGGCGGGTTTGGAGCCTAGTGGCGTTATCTGCGAAATCATGAATGACGATGGCACCATGGCACGTCGCCCGGATTTGGAAGTATTTGCCGAACAGCATGGGCTAAAAATTGGCACCATTGCTGACCTGATTCACTACCGCATGGTGAATGAAAAAACCGTGGTGTGTGAATCCACACGTACTTTGCCTACCGAATATGGCGAATTTCAGCTGCATGTGTTCCGTGAGTCTGGTAATCAAGGCGTGCACGTTGCCTTGGTTAAGGGCCAACTGGGTGGCGATGTAGTGCCCACTGTGCGTGTTCACGGTGTGAACCCCTTACGCGATTTGTTTCACGCACAGTTTAATGGCCGCCTAGGTTGGAACTTGCAGAAGAGCTTAAAAGAGGTGGCGAAGTCTGAAGCGGGTGTGTTGATTTTGCTTGGCCAAGATTATCGTGCCAATGACATGGTTGCGCATTTGGATGACTACTTCTCTGCGCGCGCACGCAATGCGGAAAGCTCCGGCATGTACCGCACCATTGGTGTGGGTTCACAAATGTTGCGTGAGCTTGGCGTGACCAAAATGCGCTTATTAAGTTCGCCAATGAAGTTCAATGCCTTGTCTGGCTTTGGTTTAGAAATTGTTGAATATTTAACCACGGACTAATCGCCGTTTTTACCTGTGAGAGGATGTACATTATGAGTCAAATCAAGACTGTAGAAGGCGATTTCAGCAACGCCGATGCGCGTTACGCTGTGTTAGTTGGTCGCTTTAATAGCTTTGTAGTGGAGTCGTTGGTGAGTGGCGCGATTGATACTTTGCGTCGTCATGGTGTTAGCGAAAGCAACATCACCATCGTGCGTGCGCCTGGTGCATGGGAGCTGCCTTTGGTAGCAAAAAAACTCGTGGCTACTGGCAACTATGATGCCGTGATTGCCCTAGGCGCAGTTATTCGTGGTGGCACACCACACTTTGACTATGTGGCTGGCGAATGTGCTAAAGGCTTAGGCGTAGTGTCATTAGAAACGGGTCTGCCGATTAGCTTCGGTGTGCTGACCGTGGATTCGATCGAACAAGCGATCGAGCGCTCAGGCACAAAAGCGGGCAACAAGGGCGTTGATGCTGCCATGGTGGCCATCGAAATGATTTCAGTTTTGAAGGCAATCGGCTAAATCGCATGCAAAGTCAGGGACTAAATCCATCGGCGCGTCGAAAGGCGCGTCGATTTGCCCTACAAGGGCTGTATGAGTGGCAGATGTCAGGTAATCCGTCATGGGAAATTGAGGCGCGTTATCGCGTTGAAAATGCCATGCACAAAGTGGATCTGGATTATTTTCACGAGCTATTACACCGCATTCCACAAATCACAGAAGAACTTGATGCGTTAATAACACCGCACTTGGATCGTGAGTTTCAGACGCTTGATCCGGTTGAGTTAGCAACACTGCGTATTGGTGCCTATGAGCTCAAACATCGCTTAGACGTGCCTTACCGTGTAGTGATTAATGAGGGCATTGAGTTAGCCAAGGTCTTTGGTGCCTCTGAGTCTCATCGTTACATTAATGGCGTGCTCGACAAGTTGTCTGCGTCATTGCGTCAACTTGAACAGAACTAAGCAAACTCGAGGTTAGCAATGGATGAGTTTGAACTGATCCAGCGCTATTTTGTCTGGCCAGAAGCGACAGCCAATCCGGCTGTGGTGTTGTCCGTTGGTGATGACGCAGCATTGCTGTCGTTACCTGCGGGTGAACAGCTTGTGGTTAGCAGTGACACCTTGGTCAGCGGTCGGCATTTTTTTGCTGACGCAGACGCCTTTGATATTGGTCATAAAGCCTTGGCGGTGAATCTATCCGATCTTGCTGCCATGGCGGCCAAGCCTGTTGCATTTACCCTATCGCTGACCTTGCCTGCGTTTGATGCCGATTGGCTGACAGGCTTTGCTGAAGGCATGCGCAGCTTGGCGCAGCAACACAATATCGCCTTGGTCGGAGGGGACACGACACGCGGTCCTTTGGCTATTGGCATTACGGTGATGGGCTCCGTAAAGTCCGACAGGGTGTTACGCCGTGATCGCTTGCAGGTTGGTGATGTATTAGTGGTTTCGGGTCAGGTAGGGGATGGTGGTTTCGGATTGGCGGTGGCTAACCAACACCCCTTGGCATTGACCTTGAGCGATGATCAGCAACAAGCCGTGTTAATGCGCCTGCATCGGCCACAACCTCGGGTTGCGCTTGGTTTGGCATTGCCTGCTATGGCTAACGCCGGCATGGATGTCTCTGATGGTTTATTGCAAGACTTGCAGCATATGCTCAAAGCCTCAGGTGACTTGAGTGCGCAGTTGCTGTTAGATCAATTGCCCTTGTCGTCTGCCGCGCAAACACTGTTGAACAGTGATCCTCGTTTTGTATTGGAGCAGGCGTTGAGTGCGGGTGATGACTACGAATTATTGTTTGCTATACCGACTTCAGCATTGCCCGTACTTGATCAGCTTAGTCAGCAATTAAATCTGCCATTGACCGTGATTGGTCAGGTGATGCAAACAACCCAGCAGCCGACGCTTGACCTGATATGGCAGGGCAAGCCGTGGCCGTATCCGCTACCATTAGGTTATCGTCATTTTTGAGTAGGCATTATGTCTGACCCCATTCCTCGTTTACCGCGTGCACTGGACTTACTAGCTTTTGGTTTTGGTGCTGGTCGTAGCCCAAAAGCACCGGGCACGGTTGGTTCTGCCGTTGCTGTGTTGTGGTTTGCCGTGTTTGCCAGCATGCCGTTAGGTTTTTATCTGGCTTGGGTACTGATTGCCGCTATTGCCGGTATTGCCATTTGTGGTGAGGCGGCACGCCTGATGGGTGTGCATGATCACGGCGGTATTGTTTGGGATGAGTTTGTTGGTCAATGGATTGCCTTAATTCCCTTAGTGCCGATGTTGGATTGGGATCTACGCAGCACCTTGGGTGTATTGATTGGCTTTTTGCTTTTTCGTTTATTTGATATTTGGAAACCATGGCCTATTTCATGGCTAGACAAACGTGTGCACGGCGGTTTTGGCATCATGATTGATGATGTGATTGCCGGCATTTTTGCTGCTATTTTGCTGTACTTTATTTTGCCCTGGCTGCCGGCAGCAGAAGCAGGCTGGTATGGAGTGGCTAGTTGATGTCTCGTCCATACCTAAATGACGTAGCACTTGCTACAATCGCCGCCCCAATCGAAGTGCGGAGCCGATACGGTGTCCTTTGATTTTATTGCCAGTTCACGTTTGCCCACCAAGTTTGGCGACTTCACCATTCATGCCTTCGAGGATTCTGACACCTTGCAAGAACATGTGGCGTTAGCCATGGGTGATATCAGCAACGGTCAGCCGGTGTTGGCCCGTGTGCACTCTGAGTGTCTAACCGGTGATGGTTTTGGTAGTTTGCGCTGCGACTGCGGCCCGCAATTAGAAGCCGCTATGTTGCGCGTAGCCAGTGAAGGTTGTGGTGTCATTTTGTATTTACGACAAGAAGGTCGTGGCATTGGTTTGGTCAATAAAGTCCGAGCTTACGCGTTGCAAGATGCAGGGGCCGACACGGTTGAGGCCAATGAGCAATTGGGGTTTGCTGCAGACCTACGTGAATACAGCATGTGTGAACATATGCTCAACCATTTAGGCGTGAGCAGGGTTCGCCTAATGACGAACAACCCGCTTAAGGTGGAAGCCTTGGCCGCGCATAATATTGAAGTGGTGGAGCGTGTGCCGTTAATTACTGGCAATAACCCTCATAACGAAGGTTATCTGCAGACCAAAACCGACAAAATGGGCCATATTTTGCCCGAATGAATCAAGCCTCAGCAGTAGCGCTATGGGTGATGTCATCCATAGCACGAATAACGTCACGACGCGAAATTTGCCCTACTAGTCTACCGTTATGATCCTTGACGGGTAGGCGGTGACGGCCTTTCTTGATGAACATCTCGGCCACTTGCAAAATGCTGTCTTCAGGGCTTACAAAAACGACCTGTGTCGACATCACATCTTTGACTTGGCCTGAAGACATATTGTGGTAGCCCGACTGAAGTGCTTCCTCTAAGCAGTCAGACTCTGAAAACATGCCAACTAATTCGCTACCTTCGACCACAGGCGCACCTGAGATGCGATGAGTTAATAGCTCACGAATGGCTTGATCGATGCTGGTGTCAGGCGTCAGCGTGATCAGTTTTGTGGCCATATAATCGGCAACTCGAAGTGAATGGAGCATGACAGTCTTCCTGTTCTTATAGTTAAACCAAAGGCAATAAACAGAATATCCCGTCACTTTGACCAATGGTCAAGTGTTAATGGCACCAATAGCAATAAGTCGCGAATGAATAGCTTGATAAATGCCCGGCTCATCGAGTCCACAGTCCGCTAGCATTTCTGCAGGGCTACCATGTTCAATGTAGGCATCACGAATGCCAAGGTGCAGCATGTGGATCAGCACGTTTTCGCGAGCCAAGAGCTCACTCACGGCGGCTCCAGCACCACCGGCAACTGCATGCTCTTCAAGGCTGATGAATAACTTGACCTGCTTGGCCAAACTTAAGATCAATTCGGCGTCCAATGGTTTAACCCAACGCATATCGTAGACGGCAATAGCCACACCATGTTCAGCACTTAAGCGATCAGCGGTTTGTAGCGCCGCGCTTAAACGCGCGCCAAAGTTAAGAATAGCTGCTGTATTACCTTCTCGACGACATACTGCCTTGCCTATGGCCACAGTGGCACTCAGTTGTTCAATGATGGCGCCAGTACCGGTGCCACGGGGGTAGCGCACGGCAGCTGGGCCCGGATGTGCATAAGCTGTGTTGAGCAGTAGGCGGCACTCATTTTCATCACTGGGTGCGGCGATAATAATGTTTGGTAAACAGCGCATAAAGCTGATGTCATACGCGCCAGCATGGGTGGGGCCATCTTCGCCGACTAGCCCTGCGCGGTCGATGCCAAAGGTGACATCTAAATTTTGCAGAGTGACATCATGAATGAGCTGGTCGTAGCCGCGTTGTAAAAACGTTGAATAAATGGCTACAACGGGTTTTAGGCCTTCACACGCAAGGCCGGCAGCAAAGGTTACTGCGTGTTGCTCGGCAATGGCGACATCGTGGTAACGATCAGGAAACTTAGTGGCAAATCTAACCATGCCAGAGCCTTCGCACATGGCAGGCGTAATCGCCACCAAGCGCAGGTCCTGGGTGGCGGTATCACATAACCAGTCGCCAAAAACATCAGAGTATTTGCGTGCGGTAATGGCTGGTTTTGCTGCATCGTTACGCTGTGCGGCAGGGGCAATTTTAGTAATAGCGTGATAACCAATTGGGTCGGCTTCAGCTGGGGCAAAGCCTTTACCTTTGGTGGTAAACACGTGCAGCAACTGAGGTCCTGGTGCATCACGTAAGTTACCGATGGTTTCAACTAATTCTTCTAAATTATGCCCGTCAATTGGGCCAACATAGTTAAAGCCGACCGACTCAAACAAGGCGCCGGGCGAGTCAGTAATTAAGGTTTTCATGCTTTCTTCGGTGCGTCTTGCAAAGTTCATGGCAGCCGGCATGGACTGCAACACACGTTTACCACCTTCACGGATAGCGATATAACTTTTACTAGCCCAGATGTGGGAAAAATAATTTGATAGGCCGCCCACCGCTTTTGAAATCGACATTTGGTTATCATTCAAAATGACCAACAAATTCGACTTTTGATGAGCGGCATCATTTAGCGCTTCAAATGCCATGCCTGCAGTCATGGCTCCATCACCAATAACCGCCACAACTTTACGCTGACTACCAGTGAGCTCGGCACCACGTGCCATACCGAGCGCAGCAGAAATAGAGGTTGATGAGTGACCAACACCAAAAGTGTCGTATTCCGACTCTTCGCGACGTGGGAAGGCTGCTAGACCATCCTTTTGGCGCATGGTCAGCATGGCCTCTTTACGACCAGTCAAAATTTTGTGGGGATAGGCCTGATGGCCAACGTCCCATACCACGCGATCATACGGGGTGTTATAGACGTAATGCAGCGCTACGGTAAGCTCAATCACACCCAAGCCAGCGCCAAAATGCCCGCCAGTTTGACTGGTACACCAAAGCAAGTATTCACGCAGCTCATTGGCCAGCTCTGGTAATGCATCCTCTGGCAACTCACGTAGCTTGTCTGGGGTTGATACCTGATCAAGTAAGGGCGTTAGTGGGCGCTGTGTGGGGATTTCATGAAACATCAAAGGCAATCCTGCTGCATTGTCGGCCAATTATACGCCTTAGTGGTCACGAGATAACAGAAATGCAGCGAGCTCGTGCAGGGGCTGTGCTGAATCTCCCAGTGGTACTAAGGCAGACAGTGCTTGTTCCGTAAGCTGCTGAGCATAAGCTTTAGCGCCGTCTAACCCCAGTAGTGCAGGAAAAGTAGCTTTTGCTAGAGCAATGTCAGCGCCGGCAGTTTTGCCAAGTGTTTGGGTGTCACTGGTAATGTCTAATACATCATCGTGTACTTGAAATGCTAAGCCTAAGGCATCAGCAAAGTCATCAAGAGCTTGCAGTTGCTGGCTTGACGCGTTGCCAGCAAGCGCACCCATGCTAGCGGCGGCACGGATTAGTGCGCCGGTTTTATTACGATGAATTTGCTCTAGCTGTGGGCGCTGTAGGTGTTGGCCTTCGGCGGCTAAATCAAGGCATTGGCCACCCACCATGGCAAAGGCAGCATTTGATAAATGGCTAACTTGCCGGTTACAAATATCTGCACTTAAAGCGCTTTTCGATAGTGCAAAAAATGCTAGTGCCTGTAGGGCATCTCCTGCCAGCAACGCGGTGGATTCGTCAAATTGCTTATGACAAGTGGGTTTGCCACGTCGTAGATCATCATCATCCATGCAGGGTAGGTCATCATGGACTAAGGAATAGCCATGAATGCACTCCACCGCCAAGGCAGCGGAGTCTGCTTGTGGCCAGTCTCCTCCTACAGCAATACATGCGCCCCACGCCAAGGCGGGCCGCACGCGTTTGCCGCCATTGCTCATGGCATAGTGCATGGCAGCGTAAAGGCGGGCATCCACTGACTTTTGTTCAGTTAAAAAAGTGTGTAGCACGTCATTAAAGCGAGCCTGGCTATGGGCCAGCAGGCTTGGCAGCGAGGGCTTCATGGCGTTAGTCGTTATCGGCAGGGGTAAAGGCTTGAGAATCGAAGCTGCCATCTTGTTTGGCCAATAGCAGCTTAACTTTTTGTTCGGCGGCATCGAGCGCTTGCTGGCATTGACGTGTCATTTGCACGCCAGCCTCAAAGGCCTTTAGCGAGTCTTCCAGTGATAACTCACCACTTTCTAGGCGTTGAACTTGTTGTTCTAACGCTTTGAGTGTGGCTTCAAAGTCAATCGGGGAATTAGGCAGGTCGCTCATGTTCGCCTCCAGTTTTGCTGAAGGCGAACGTTAGCGATTTGGTGCGCTGCGGTCAACGTTAACTAGAACGCGCTTCGTACACCCACAACAACACCGCGGCCCGGCGCTGGAGCAAGATCTTTAACAAATGATGTTGAGCGACGGATATCTTCGTTGAGCAAGTTGGTGCCTCGTAAAAACACTGAAGTCTGTGTCTTGCCCGTTAGCTGTGTGGGGAGCTGCCAAGTAATATCTGCGTTTAGCAAGTCGTAACCGGCGGTTGGAGTTTCAAATTCCTCTGCAGTAACTGAGCGAGAAACTTTATTATGAGCGTTGGCGCGGATATAGCTCAGGCTGCCAGCAACCTGCTGATAGTGTCCGTGTAGGCTTAAGCCATAACGAGTAGGTGTCATGCGTGGCACATTGCCCCCCCCATTTTCAAACTTACCGCGAACGCTGTCTGTAAATACCCGGCTACTAACGCGGAAATCGCCGGTTTGTTTTAATGCCACGTTAATAGCGGCTTCATACCCATAGAATTGTGCATCGGCTTGCTTGTATTCACCTTCAAACAGCTCGTGGTCTTCGTCGAAGTCTGCGATGTCAAAGAAGATGAAGTCACGTGCTTTTTTGTAGAACAAATTACCTTCTAAATCGACACGCCCCATATGGTGGTCAAAGCCTAGGTCGATTGTGTGAGCGCGCTCTTTGCGCAGGTTCACATTACCTTGCTCTTCGGTACGTGTTGCCAAGTGCTCACCATCGGCATACAGCTCTTCAATAGCTGGTGCACGTTCGGCATGACTAACGGCTAACTTAATGTGTGTGTCTTTGCTGACATCAAAAATCAAGCCAGCTGAGCCACTATAGGCGTTGAAACTACGTGAAGGTGCGCCTCCATCTGGATCATGATTGACACGATCAACGCGGGCACCAGCTTCAATTTTACCAAATGAAGTTTTGTATTCTTCCACCACGAATAGTCCGGTGCTGCGTGTTAGTACACGCTCACCATCATTAATGAATGACTCTTCACCTGTTGTGATGAAGTCGCGATGACCCAACTGCACACCAACAACGCCGCGCCAGCCAGCAATAGGTTGGTGCACGGCTTCAATACGACCTTGATACTCACGATTGCGGAAGGTGGTTGCTACTTCATCGCCATCTTCGATTTCTTCATGTTGGTATCGTGCAGAGCTGAGCTTAAGGCGCAGAGACTCAATGCCAGCAAAGGGGTCACGAAGTGTGGCCTGTGTATCAACGCGGGTTTGTTTTAAGCGAAGGAAAGGACCCACTTCTGACTCGTGATCATGGTCATGATCGTGATCGTCATCATCATGATCTTCTTCATGGTGGTGACTATGGCCGGGCAAACCATAGGTGCTTTCGTAGCGACTAACGGCCATGCCAAATGAGTGTCCTTCATCGCTGACAAACGTGTATGACAGCGCACCATCTTCAACACGGTTAAAGCTATTGTTTAGTCGGCCAACACCGGCATCATCATCGCCGTCAATATCGGCAAAGCCTGGAATTTTGTAGTCTTTGGCTCGGCTGCGAGTAATGTCGGCATGAAGTTGATGATTGCCAACACCATAATTGAAGTCGCCAAACACATTGTTTTGTTTGGCAACACTACCAGCAGAGGCTTCAACGCTGCCGGTAAATCCTTCCTTCACTTCTGTTGGTAAGCGGTTATTAACAATGTTGACAACACCACCTATCGCACCACTACCGTAGAGTAAGGTTGCTGGGCCTTTTAGTATCTCAATTTGACGGGCAATCAGTGGGTTGCCACTCACAGCATGGTCTGGACTCACTGATGCAGCGTCCATAGTACTGATGCCATTGCTTAATACCTCTACCCGCGGACCAGACTGACCACGAATAACAGGACGGCCTGCGCCTGGGCCAAAGTCAGTTGTTGAAACGCCTAATTCTTGCTCTAGCGTTTCACCAATGGTGCCACGACGCTTATTGGCGAGCTCCTCATCGGTCAGCATGACAATTGGTTGCACGAGTTCGTCTGCGGTGCGACCGAGTGGGCTGGCTGAAACCGTGATTTCGAGCAGTGCGCGTGGCTCCGTTTCCGCTGATGGTTCAGCATAAGCTGCGCTGGTCAAAGCTAAAAGTGCAGTGCTTAAAGGAAAGTGAAGGCTAAGGGGCTTACGCATTAGCGGAGTTGTTTTGTTGCGCATTTAGTTTCTCTGCTGGGCTTACAAATGATTTGTTATAATATAACAATGCATTCAATGTGCATAGACTTTTCACTTAATGCGATGACATTGCTATGATGCAACAGGATTTTATAAGGGGCTGCCGGTGAAAACAGATACGCTAACGCGTCTTGAGCTAGAAGCAATTCGCGCTGAATGTCAGCAATTAGTTCGACGCGCATCGTGGGTGTCGGCAGGTGGTGCGGTAATTCCGGTACCTTTGTTGGATATTGCTATTGATGTTGGTGTGCTGCTGAAAATCATCCCTGTTATCAATCAGCGCTTTCAGCTAATGCCGGAAAATATTGCAGAGATGTCGGAAGAGTCACGTACCAATGTCTGGCTGCGTCGTGCTGAGCGAGGTAGTGAACTTGTAGGTATGGTGGTGACACGTCAGCTTATTCGTAAAAGTATCGAGACTGCAGGTGTGCGTGTACTGACCAAGCAAGTCACCAAGTTTGTCCCTATTGCTGGCCAAATTGTAGCGGCTACGCTTGGTTATTGGGTGATGCGTAAGTTGGCTTATCGCCACGTAGATGATTGTTTTGAGGTCGCTTTGGCTGCTCGTGGTCTGAAAAATTAAGGTGGGTGATTTGACGGTAACAGAAGAAATAAAGGGTCGACGCTATCGAGGTGTTAGCGAAGAGGTGCGTCGTACTGAGCGTCGTCAGCGTTTTATTGAGGCTGGCTTAGATGTATTTGCCGAGCGTGGCTACCATAGCTCCACTGTGCGTAGTATCTGCGCTAGCGCGGGCCTGACCGAGCGCTATTTTTATGAATCGTTTAGTAATAGCGAGGATTTGCTCACTGCAGTCTACAAGTACACAGTCAAACGTCTGCGTGAATCAACTATCAGCACCTTCAGTATCCCCTCTACGTCTGCTGACGCGATGATTGAAGCAGCGCTAAATTCTTTTTTAACCTCAATTCACAATGACCCACGTTTGGCGCGTATTTTATTTGTCGAAGTTTTGGGCGTAAGTGCTCGTATTGATACCTTGTATCGACAGGCAGTAGAAGAGTTTGCTGGATTGTTGAATGAGATTAGTCAGTCAGTTGTGACTGATCAAGCGCCAATGCCTGACCGGGTAAAGTCTGATTTGTTGGCGCTAGGACTGGTGGGTGCAGTAATTAACTTAACTGCACGTTGGGTTGTGATGGACTTTAAAACGCCTCAAGAAGAGTTAGTCGCCACCCTCAAGCATATTTTTATGGCAGTACACATTGGCCGTGGTGGAGTTAACGCGGAATAGAGACTTGCCGCATCCTTCGCTGAATAACGCCTGTTTTGCGCGCTAAACTAGAGGTGTAGCGATTGCGATCGTAAAACCTTGGTCGAGGAATCATGGCGGCTAAGCGCGCTGCCTCATATGGAGTTAGCTGTGCGGCTGACTTTTTAAAGTAATGTCGTGCCGCGGCTTCTGCTCCATATACACCATCGCCCCATTCGATCATATTGAGATAAATTTCTAAGATGCGACGCTTGCTCATGCTGCCTTCTAGCATGACGGTAATCACGGCTTCTTGGCCTTTGCGTAACATCGAGCGTTGACCCGATAAAAATAAGTTTTTGGCCAACTGCTGCGAGATAGTTGAACCACCAAGTACCACGCGTCCTTGCCGCTGATTTCGTTGCCATGCTTTTTCTAAGCTTTCCCAGTCAAAGCCTTGGTGTTGAGTAAATAGACTGTCTTCTGAGGCAATAACTGCGCGCTTAAGGTGGGGGGAAATTTGCGCATAGTCCACCCATTGATGATGCAGCTCAGCATCGGAGTCGTTAGCTCGCAGCTCACTTAAGCGTGAGGACATAAATGCTGTTTGCTTAGGCGGTACTTGTTGCCACCACATTACATGAGCCAAAAACCAAACTTGCAATAATCCGACAGCAACTATTGCCAGCAAAAAAACACGCCACAAAATGCGGCCAATACGCATTAATTCATCTCGCGATGATAGCGTTCTAATCTTTCGACTTCGTGTTTAGCACCCAAGATGACTGGCACACGTTGATGCAAACCAGTTGGTTCTATAGACAGAATATTTTCTCGGCCAGTACTGACCAAACCACCTGCTTGTTGCACCAGCCAACCCATTGGGTTTGCTTCGTAAAGAAGACGTAATTTGCCACCCTTGGCAGCTGTTTTGCTATCAAGTGGATATAAAAATACACCCCCACGACACAAAATACGATGCACATCGGCCACCATGGCAGCCACCCAACGCATATTGAAGTCACGCTCACGCGGTCCTTCGCGGCCGGCTAACAGCTCGTCGATATAACGTTGGACAGCAGGCTCCCAGAAACGTTGATTCGACATGTTGATTGCGAACTCACTGGTGTCGGTAGGAATGGTGAGCTTGGACTGAGTCAAAATAAAGTGCTGACTACGCGGATCTAAGGTAAAGACATAAACGCCAAATCCAAGAGTCAGTACTAATTGCGTAGAGGCGCCATAAAGTGCATACCCTGCGGCCGCTTGGCAGCTTCCTGCTTGTAAAAAGGCATCGTGAGAGTCGGGAGACGCGCCTTCCGGTAGGGTAAGCACAGAAAAAATTGTTCCTACCGGCGCATTAATATCGATATTTGATGAGCCATCGAGGGGATCAAACACTAGTAGATAACGGCCAATAGAGTTCTCTACAGGCCATGGGTCATCCATTTCTTCTGATGCCATGCTTGCAAGGTAGCTGCCATTGGCATGGGTTTGCAGCAAAATGTCGTTGGCGATGACGTCTAGTTTTTTTTGAGCTTCACCTTGGACGTTATCGCTTCCCGCTTGACCTAAGACTCCTGCGAGTGCGCCACGAGCTAAATTGGCGCTGATTTCTTGGCAGGCACGTGCGGTATACTCCAATGTATTGAGCAGATCACGGGGCAGTTCGCCATGGCCTTGCAGTGTGTCACGTAGCCAAGCTGAAAATGTGATGTCAGTCATCAAGTGCCCCTGAGTGTTTATGAATGAGCCGGAGTATATCAGTGCCGACAATCGCTAGACAGCAGCCTTAGGCTGTGGCGAAATGTCATCTTCAAATTTTCCCAATGGAGTGGTTTGCGATGAGCTTAATAAAAGAATTTCGTGAGTTTGCCTTACGTGGCAATGTGATTGATTTGGCTGTTGGTGTTGTCATCGGCGCAGCTTTCGGCAAAATCGTGTCGTCATTGGTGGCCGATGTGATTATGCCGCCGATTGGTTTGGCTGTTGGCGGTGTGAACTTTGCCGATTTGGCCATTGTTTTGCGAGCTGCAATCGAAGATCAGCCTGAAGTAGTCATTGCCTATGGCAAGTTTCTGCAAACCATTATTGACTTCATCATTATTGCGTTTGCCGTGATGATGGGTGTGAAAGCAATTAATAAGCTACAAAACATGCGCAAAAAGGAAGAAGCACAGGCTGCTGCAGAGCCTGCGGCTGAGCCAGTTCCTAGTGATGAAGTAAAGCTGCTGTCAGAAATTCGAGATCTGCTAAAGCGCGAAAGCTAAATTTTTTGACGTTTTGCGGAGAGTATCAGTATGGCGCTAAGCCTAGAGATGACCCTGCTGCGCCTAAAGCGCATGGAGGCAGCATTAATTCGAAGTCAGTTGGCTAATTCAGAGGTATTGCCAGCAGATGACTACGACTTAATTCGTTATGCCTTAGTGTTGGCGCGTTTGCAGGCGATTAGGCCAGGCGCCGTGGCGCTCGAGCGGCCAGAGCACAGTACAGTGCCTGATGTAATGCTTGCTGATGAACCGCTGCAAGCATTACGCGCCACATTGCTTGATTTACTTTATGAGCCATTGCGTGAGCAGCGTAATCTGCTGGTGCGGTTAGCGCATCTGCGTAAGTTGTCTGATCGTGTACGTGTGGCGACACGGGATGCACGCTTGGCCTTGCTGGCGGCGCATAAAGATGAGTTCAGTCCTGATGACTTAGATAAAGAGGTCTGTCATAAGGTGCTGGTCATGATTCCCGGTGGTGGGGGAGGAGCAGGTTTTGTCTATTCGGGCTTTGTTGCGCGTATGCAGGCTGATGGCATTGCTCCTTCATATATAGTCGGGTCATCAATTGGTGCGCTTTTAGGTGGTTTAATGGCGCGTGATCGCCAGCCAGACATACCTGCACTCATTGCTTGGGGTAAAGCGCTTAAAGTGCCACAGATCTTTAGTCAGCCAGTCGTTGGGCCGGCATTAAGCTTGCCGGGTTTGGTCCGTTTGCATTTGCGAGGTATGGATCAAATGCTGCGTAAAGCAGACGGCTCACCGATGCGACTAAAAGATTTGGCTATTCCTTATGATGCGGTGGTTGCCGGTGTTAAGGCATCTGCCTATGCCTCAATGCCTAAGTTTAAGCCATCACGTTTGCACTCGACGCGCCTACCTATGCGTATTGCTGAGCGTATGGTGCATATGCTGAGTTATTTCAGTCCAAAGGTAGCCACTGAAGTGTTATTAGGTGCCACGCCAGAAACACATAATGTCCGAGTGGTTGACGCTATTGGTTTGTCATCAGCTATTCCCGGTGTTTTGCAGTACGCGCCCTGGCAGGAAGACGAGCAAAGTTTAGCTATTTTGCAGGCTATTCGTGAGCAGCAAGGCCTGGCTTCATTCATGGATGGTGGCATGGTGTCGAATGTGCCAGCGCGTGCAGCATGGCGATCAGTAGAGGCTGGCCGTATTGGCCGACGTAATGCCTATTATCTGGCCATGGACTGTTTTGGCCCGCAATGGGGGGTAGGGCATACGTGGTTGTACCCAGTCACACAGATGATTCAGGCTCAGTTGCCGGCGCAGCGCCCCTATTATGATTGGCTTGTGCAGTTTACTAAGACCCCTTCGCCGGTGAACTTGCTGCCATCTGAAGAAATGTTTGATATGGCGTATAGCTCTGGTTGGGAGCAGGCTGAGACAGTGATGCCTCAGCTTAAGGCTGCATTAAAGCCTATTCGCATGCCTTCGTTAGATTAAGCGTCTTAGGTGTTAAAGGACCCGCTTCGGCGGGTTTTTTATTTTTTCAGTGAACAGGTGTTGACTTAAATAAAGAACAGTCGTACTCTGAGTGTGTAGATGTTCACTTGGAGACGAAAAATGTCGTCACAGTTTGCTTTAACACCGTTTATTCGCCGTTCACTGCAGTCCGTTTTAGACCCTGCTGTGATTGATTTCTGGGCTGCCGAATTAGGCATGACCACTCGTTGGTCACGTACAATGGCTCGTGTGGTTGCACGCTGGATGGAAACACCAGATACCGTGACCCTGGTACTCAAGCCCAACAAGCATTTCACCGGCTTTCAGGCCGGTCAGCATGTCAACTTAACAGTTGAGATTGCTGGTATTCGTCACACGCGTTCATATAGCTTCAGTGAAGCACCAGCCGCTAACGGCCTAATCGCCATCACCATTAAGAAAGTGCCAAATGGCCGTGTTAGCAGCTTCTGCGTTGACCAATTAGCGGTTGATGACACGATTGAGCTGGGTCAGGCATTTGGCGATATGACCATTGATTCGACAACGGCTACAGACAAGAAATTCTTGTTTTTGGCTGCTGGTAGTGGTGTCACACCATTGATGAGTTTGTTACGCCAATTGGTGCAAGACAAAGTTGCTGCCGACACTGTTTTGATGTTCTGGGTTCGCACACGCCAAGATTTAATTTTTGGCAAAGAACTGCTGAGCCTGATGGAAGCTAATCCACATATTCGTGTGGTGCCAATTTACGAGCATGAGACCACTTTAGAAGCGCATGAGCGCAGTGGTCGTCCAAGTGCTGAGCAGTTTGCTGATGTGGTGCCAGACCTAAATGAGCGTGATGTTTATGTCTGTGGCCCAACGGGCTTTATGAATGCAGTGCAAAACTTGGTTGCTGATCAGGCCAATGCCTTCCACGCTGAAGCTTTTACACCACCGGTGTTTATGCCTACAGGTGACGGCGCTACTACCGTTAAGCTGTTTTTGGCGAAGTCGAATAAAACCTTAGAAGTGCCAGCTGGAATGCCAATTCTGGACGCACTGGAAGCACAGGGTGTTAAGCCTAAGTCCGGTTGCCGCATGGGTATTTGCAATACCTGCGCCTGTGGCAAATCAAATGGCGCCACCCGCAACCTGTTAAACAATGAAGTCCAGTTAGACGACACCACTAGCCTGCGTATTTGTGTAAACGCGGCAGTTGGTGACCTGACCTTAGACCTTTAATTCAGATTCGTTCAAGGAGTATGACCATGACGAACAGCAAAAGCCGTACCTTAACCGCCGCCGAAATCGAAGCTTTTGGTGCCGAAGTTGATGCGATTAAACAAAAGCATTTAGCCGATGTGGGTGAGCGTGATGCTAACTACATCCGTAAAATTGAAAAGGCCGTGCGTTACACCGAAATTGCAGGCCGCACGATGTTGATGGCTGGTATTTTCCCGCCTGCATTTGTTGCTGGTACTGCGCTGCTTGGCATTTCCAAAATTCTCGACAACATGGAGTTGGGTCATAACGTGATGCATGGTCAATATGACTTTATGCAAGACCCACGTTTTGATGGTCAAACCTTTGAATGGGATACTTGGTGTACTGCTGATAACTGGCGTTATAGCCATAACTATATGCACCACACATATACCAATGTTTTAGGCAAAGACCACGATATTGGATATGGCGTGCTGCGTATTTTTCCAGAGCAAAAGTGGGAGCCACGCTTCCTCGCCAATCCAGTAATGGCAACGGTACTTGCCGTGTTCTTTGAGAACCTGTTGGCATTGCAAACGCTGGAAACTGAAAAGGTGTTGGCTGGCGAAAAGACTTGGAAAGAATGGTTTAAGCAAGGTAAGCCAACGTTCCGTAAAGGTTTCCGTCAAGCGGCTAAAGACTATATTTTCTTCCCAGCATTAGCGGGTCCATTCTTCCTGCCTGTTTTGGCTGGCAACCTTGGTGCCAACATCATGCGTAACTTGTGGACCTTCACCATTATTTTCTGTGGTCACTTCACAGAAGATGCTGAAGTGTTTGCCGAAGAGACGCTGGAAAATGAAACACGTGGTCAATGGTACTTACGCCAAATGCGTGGTTCGTCCAACCTGACTGGCGGCAAGTTGTTCCACATCATGAGTGGTAACTTGAGCCACCAGATTGAGCACCACCTGTTCCCAGAAGTGCCTGCGCATCGTTATGCTGAAATGTCGGTAGAGATGCAGGAAATTGCTAAGCGTTATGGCCAGAACTACAACAAGGCGTCTCTGTTGAAGCAGTTCAGCACCGTGGCTGCACGTATTTTGCGTCACAGCCTGCCTAGCAAGCCAGCAAAGCCATTGGTGGTATTGGCTAAAGATCAAGTTGAGTTGGCACAAGCGGCGTAAGTGGTGAGCAGCATGCAAATCAAACAGATTGTGTCGGCAACTGATTGGCGCACGGTGTTGTGGGGTGCGCATGGTGTAACGCACTTAGTGTTGCATAGTGCGGCAGAAGTAACCGACCTGGTGGCGGAGATGGACGGCACGATTCGTCAGTCTCCGTGGCCAACGGGTTCGGTAAAACTACCTCCACGACAACGTGCTCCTTGGCCGTATCGTTTGGTGGCTGGTGTGTTTCGACACACCGCCAAGCTGCTGCAAAGGTTAGTTATAGAAGCTGAAATAACACAATCGCATGGTGTGACTTTGCCGGTACTAAGTGCGCTTAATGGTGTGCTTGGCGATAAGCTTGAACATTGGCAAAGCCCACTGGCATTTGGCATGACTTTGCGTAATCAGAACAGTGAGCAGTTGGCGTGGTCTGAGCTGGCGACATCCAGTAAAGCAAAGGTAGTGCTGTTTGCACATGGCCTATGTTGGAGTGAGCGCGAGTGGCAAACTCCTGCGCAGTCCGACTTTTTAGCGGTTATGCAAAACAAAGGCTGGCAGCCGGCTTGGTTGCGTTATAACAGCGGTCGTGCCATCTGGCGTAATGGCGAAGACTTGGCTAATTGGCTGGAAGAAGCGCTGACTGAATACCCGGTGAAAGAGCTGGTGTTAGTCGGTCATAGTCAGGGTGGACTGTTAATTCGCAGTGCCTTTGAGTATGCCCGTGAGCATAATCATCGTTGGCTTTATGTAGTGACTCGCGCCGCTTATTTGGCAACGCCTCATCATGGGGCTCCGTTAGAGCGCGCCGGTAATTGGGCAAATGCTTTGTTGTCCTACTCCCCGTACACCCGCCCACTGATGCGTTTAGGTAATATACGCAGTGCGGCTATTAAAGACTTACGTTTTGGTTTGTTAACGCAAGCTCACTCAGTTTTGGTAAGTGATGACGCGCATCACGATTGCCGCGACTGTCCGATTAAGTTGCCCGATCATATTCATCATTTTATGTTAGCTGGTAGCATAAATGCTGATGCCGCGCAGAACTGGATTGGTGATGGTTTAGTGCCCGTTAGCAGTGGTTTGGGTCTGCATGCTAGGCCTGAGATGAATCTGCATGCATCTTCATTGGCCCGTGTTGAGCTTGAACGCATGGATCACATGAAGATGTTAGCGGATGTGAGGGTGTGGGATGCAGTAGCGGACTGGTGGTTAGCGCCTAAATAACGAGTGCCTTAATTTTAAGCATTGCTTATTTTGAAACTTTTGTTACCATTTGTTGAGTGGCGAAGTGAATAATAAAAACAATGCGGGCTGCCCGCTCAAGGTATCGTTATGTCAGTACTGCTTAACCGCGTCAAAGCGCTTTCTCTTATTGCTGTGCTCGTGGCGTTAAGCGCCTGTGGTAGTGATAAATCACAAGTTACCAATAATCCCCCAAATTCTGCTCGTGAGCAGCCACAAACGCGCTTTGATATGGCTAATGGCTGTTATGCGCTCAAGCCTGCAGGCAGCACAAACTTTGCTCAGATAACCTCACAGGGTCGTTATGCGGCATCAGCAACATCGCTTGCTGATGCTGAGGCCTTGCACTTTAAGCCTACTGCTTTAGGTGACTATCTGTTGCATGCTCGTAATAAAACGATGATGGCAGCACAGGCAAATAATACGGCTAGTCGTCCGCATGCTGAGGAGTCTACGGTTTGGACTATCGAAGCAGTATCGCCTGGTGTATTCACGCTGTTTTCTCCATTGGCTGGCAAGGTGTTGGCGCTAGCAGACAATAATGATTTGGTCTTGCAAGATCCTGCCGCTGCAGGTTCTAAAGCGAACTTTAAAGTGGTGCAACATAGCGGCTGCACAACTTACCCAGAAATCAATCTTGATTTAGTTGGCCGTACCTACAAAGGCAATGGTGTTGATAAGCCGGTAATTGGCTTTGCTGAAGTGCACACTCACATGGCCATGGGGCATGAGATGTCCGATGGCAGTCGTACGGTTGGCCCATCTGCGGGTGGTGTAATGTACGGCCAAATGTTCCATCGCTTTGGTGTGCCACATGCCATGGAAGATTGTAAAGACTGGCATGGACCTCAAGGTATTCGTGACCCTGAAGCCTTAATTTTGGATCTTACTCCGCTTACTACGCATGACACCCAAGGCTGGCCGAGCTTTATTAATTGGCCAGCAAGCGACTCACAGCTGCACCAGGCCATGTACTACAAATGGGTTGAGCGCGCTTGGATGGCTGGCATGCGTATCATGGTGTCAGAGGGTACCAATATTGAGGCGTTATGCGAGCTAGGCAGTATTGCCTCATTACGTCCTGGTTCAGATTGCAGTGATATGAGTGTGGGTATCAAACAAACTAAATATTTGTTTGAGTTGCAAGATTATGTTGATGCACAAGAAGGTGGTCCCGGTAAAGGCTGGTTTAGGATTGTGCGTAGCCCGCAAGAGGCTAGAAAAGTAATTAACGAAGGCAAGTTGGCTGTCGTTGCAGGATTAGAATTTTCGAACGTCTTTAAATGTACCCTTAGGTATGACCTGCTGGGTAATGAGGTTCATGGCTGCTCTAAGGAAGATATTGATCGCCAAATCGAGGAAGTGTGGGACTTAGGCGTGCGGGAAATTTTCCCCTACCACGATGTTAATAGCGCACTCGGTGGCACCGGTATTTTTAGTGGTGACGTGCTGAATTTGATTAACTTCTTAGGTACCAATAAGTTCTGGGAGACCGAAGACTGTCCTGATGGCGGTGAAGGCGATGGGTATTTTTATCCAGCTGGCGCGATCATGACGACGGCAATTCCTGGCACAGGTAATGACCCTGTGACATCTGCGTTGATTAGTTTAGTAAATGGTAAGTTGCCGCTATATAACCCAAACAAACGTCAATGTAATGCTCGTGGTATGACCGATTTAGGTCGTTATGCCATGGAAAAGTTGATGCAGAAGAAATTCGTCATTGATATTGATCATGCTGCGATGAAAGTCAAAAATGAAATGATCGCGATGGCAAAGGCACAAACACCAAAATACCCACTGATTTCTGCGCATGGTGGTCATGGCGGTATTTCCATGCAGCAAGCGCGCGACATTATGGAGATTGGTGGTCTGATCTATCCGTTCATGCCTAATGGCAAAGGTCATAAAGACTTCCTAGAAAAAATGAAGGACATTTGGCCCGCCAGTCGAGGTCAGTTGCCGTTGGGTTATGGTATGGATGCAAATGGTATTGCTGATCGTGCAAAGCCACGCGGCGCCGGAAGTGAGCCTGTAAAATATCCATTTACCTTGTTTGATGGGCCAGATTGGGGGCCTCAGTTCAACAATATCAGCCCATTGACTGTGCATATGCAGACCATTCCTGAGAGTGGTAAGTCGTGGCATATCGATGAAGTTGGTATGGCTCACTACGGCTTGGTGGCAGACTTTGTTGAAGAGGTTCGTATTGAAGGTGGTAAGGAGGCATTAGATGCACTTTATCACTCAGCCGAGGCTTATATTCAAATGTGGGAACAGGTGTTTAACCGCTAAATGAGCGTAAAGGCATTTGTTGTAGCGGCTAGTCTAGTTACGCCCAATTTGGCTTTAGCGCATGGCTTTGGGCGTTTATATAACTTACCAGTCCCGCTGTGGTTATACCTTTATGGTGCTGCAGCGGCACTGGCGTTATCGTTTGTAGTGGCCGCCTTATTAGTGACTCGGCGCACGCAACCACGTGCTCATCATTACATTGATATGAGTCATGCCAAGTGGTTGCAAACAGCTAAACGCTGGCATGTTTTATCGCTGTTTCAACTGCTTAGTGTATTTCTATTGGGCTTGTGTATTGCCACTGGAGTATGGGGCAATCGCAATCCCTACATTAACTTCAATATGACCTTTTTCTGGGTCATCTTTGTATTGGGTTATACCTACTTAACTGCCGTAATTGGCAATACCTACAGTTTGATAAACCCTTGGCAAGTCATGGCGCAGTGGTTAAATAAGCTGCGTAGTGGGTTTAGTCATGGTGTGATCAGCTACCCCTCGTGGCTAAACTATTGGCCTGCTGTTGGCTTTTATATGGCGTTTATTTGGGTGGAGTTATTTGTCCACAACACCCCACGAATATTAGCCGAAATGCTGATGGCCTATACCGTGATTAACTTAAGTGCCGTGGCATTATTTGGCGCGACAGCTTGGTTTCGTTATGGTGAGTTTTTTAGTGTGTTCTTCCGGCTAATGGCCAAGATGAGTCCATTTGATATTGCACCAGGCCGATTGCGAATACGTGCACCTTTAATGGGCTTGTTAGATAGCAAACCGGAGCGCATGGCGCTGGTGGTATTCGTCTTGTTTATGCTGTCTGCTACTGCTTTTGATGGTCTGCGTGAGACCCGCTGGTGGGTATCGTTATTCTGGGCAGATAAATTTAATATTTTGACACCGCTGCTGGGTAGTTCACCGATCTACCATTTCCATACCTTGCGTCCATTTTACCTTTGGTATGAAAGTGCATGGCTGCTGTTATCACCGTTTTTATACCTGCTGATATATGTCGCCTTTATGGCGATGACCAAGTGGGTGGCGCGCAGTTCATTAACTGTCACTGAGATATCTTTGCGCTTTGCCTACACACTGCTGCCAATTGCAGTGGTGTATAACATTACGCATTATTACACGCTGATTTTTACTCAAGGGGTGAAAATCGTCAGTATGTTGTCGGACCCCTTTGGTTGGGGCTGGAACCTCTTTGGCACAGTGGGTCTGTGGCGAGCACCAATCCTGCCGGACATGGGTGTGGTGTGGCATACCCAAGTGGGCTTAATTGTGTTGGGTCATGTACTCAGTGTGTACTTGGCGCATGTGGAAGCACTGCGTAGTTTTGGCTCGCGTACCCAAGCCACATTAAGTCAGTTACCCATGCTAGTACTGATGATGGTTTTTACTGCCTCGGGCCTGTGGATTCTGGGTCAGCCCATCAGTGATTAATAACTGGTGGGCTCATAAAGCCAATAGCATCCATCGCAGCCTTTAGCTCACCCGGTTGGAGTATGAGCTGTTGTAACGGAAGCGTTAAAAAAGTCTCAATGCGAAAGCGTAAAACCGTATAAGCCTGATGAAATGCTTGGCGTATATCGCTATCACTGCCAGTGGCATGGGCAGGGTCTTCTACGCCCCAATGTGTTCGGATGGCGTGGGTTAAATAGTTTGGGCAAGTTTCGTTGGCCGCGTTGGCGCAGACAGAAATAACAATGTCAGGAGTAACTGGTAGGTCCTGCCAAGATTTACTGAAGTAGTCTTGGTGAGTGATGCCTTCGTCGGCTAATAGTGCCAGTGCACGCGGATGAATATATCCTGTGGGTTTGCTGCCGGCACTAAGTGCTCGCCATCCAGAAGGCGCTAAGTGATTAAATGTAGCTTCAGCCATAATGGAGCGGCATGAATTCCCGGTACATAACATGAGAACGTTCAACTGCGATGCTCCTTGATTGTTGGTATGGGTAGAGCACAGAGATGGTTGGCTTCCTGCCATAAACCTTAAATTAATCTACTGAAGAATAATATGAAGCTATACAACAAACATATTTTGCCACACCTTATTGATTGCGCCTGTGGTTTGGGTGCAGTGATGGGGCAGCGCGCGAAGCTGGTTCCTTTGGCTTACGGCAATGTACTGGAAATTGGTATTGGTACCGGTCTTAACCTTGAGTTTTATGACGCGACACGTGTGCAGAAAATTGTAGGAGTGGACCCTGCGGCTGAAATGCACCCTCTGGCAGCTAAGCGCGCAAAAGCGATTACGATTCCAGTCGAAACCGTGGCTTTGGAATTAGAGCAAGTGGCAGCACCCGAGCACAGCTTTGACAGTATTGTTTGCACATTTACCTTATGCACAATTCCAGACCCTGTTGCGGCACTGAAGGAAATGCGCCGTGTATTAAAACCGAATGGCGTTTTATTATTTTGTGAGCACGGCTTGGCACCAGACCTTACAGTGCAGCGCTGGCAGCAGCGAATTACGCCTTGGTGGAAACCATTTGCTGGTGGCTGCCACTTAGACCGCGATGTGTACAAAGTATTAAGTGATGGCGGCTTCACAATCACTGAGGTAAGCAGTCAGTATTTAAAAGGCCCGCGGGCATGGACTTATGTCACGCGCGGTCAGGCAGTTATAAAACAATAAAAAGAGATTACAAATGGCCATGGAATACACCCTGCAAAAGCTTGAACAAGACTGGTCTAAAGCGCATTTTGAGCAGTTGATAGGCGGGTTGCGCAACATGGTTGGCGCCGATAGGCGTGTGCTTAGTCAGCCAATTGTTAAGCAATGGTTAGGTCTGCGTTGGCGTAATCTTTTTTTACAAGCTGCCAGACATGATCGGCGCGCACTGCGCGTGGCAAAAGGCTGGAAAGTACTGAATGGGAAGCGCTTGTCACCGCTGCAGATTTTGGCACAACGGTTTCTTAAAGACGCACAGCCTGCAGATTGGGACTTGGCACTCCCTGTGGCAAGCAATCTGGAAACATTACATGGCGCCACACTGATCTTTTGCCCTGGTTTTATTAATGGCCTTTTGCCTGTGCATGCCTTTGAAGAGGCATTCGCCCCGGTTGCTGAAGCTTTAGGCTGTCGTTTTTTGTGTGCCGATGCGCATCCATTTCGAGGTTGTGAGGCGAACGTGCCTGACTTGTTAGCAGCGGTGAGCCAAGGGCGAGGCTTTATGCCTAGTGCTGGCTGCGGCGCTAACATTGAAATGGTTGATGGACCACCACCGGGGCCCGTGATTTTGATGGGCTATAGCAAAGGCAGTCCGGATATTTTGGCCTTATTGGCGCGTCACCCAGAGCTTAAGAATCAAGTGCGAGCGGTTTATACCTGGGCTGGTGCAGTAGGTGGTTCATTCACTGCCAACAATATTGCTAAGTTGGTCGAAAGCCTGCCGGTAGATGCGTTGCCGCAGCGCTTACATGGCATTTTGTCGTTGTTGATGCCAGGCGTATTGGCTGCTGGCCCGATGCGGCGTTTGGACGAGTATGCGGTAAAAGAAGCGATTAAAAGTCTGACCACTTTTGAGCGAGAAGCATTTGTGTCGGCACATGGTGGGGCGCTAGATGACTTAGATATTCCGTTCTTTTGCATTACGGGTTCGACGAGTTTGCTGGAAGTGCCAACATTCCAAATGGCTGACTATATGAGTCTAGCTAAGGCTGATCCTGACAATGATATGCAGGTGACTCAAGCGCAGGCCAAGCTTAACGTACCCATGGCCAGTCACTTAGCAACCTTGCATGGTCATCACTGGGATATAGCCTATCCGCCATTTCCACGCAGGATGCGGATGACCACACCTAACTTAGATCATCCGTTTCCACGTGCAGCAGCACTGACCGCAAACCTGCAATTGGTTGCTGAGCTGGGGCTGATTTAGTCCCAGTTGAATAATTAACCGCCGAGCATGCCTCTTAGCATATAAAACAGCATGGCTGAGATTAATGCTGTTGCAGGCACAGTAATGATCCATGCTGAAACGATTTTCATGATTTGCGAGCGCTTTACTAGCTCTTTGCGATAGACCTTACGCAACCCTTTACGCTCAAGTTTAGAGAAGTGAGCTGGGTCGTTATCAGCCTTGGAACGAGCCTTTAGCTCTTTTAGCATGCGGTCTTTTTCAGCAATAGAAGCTTTATCGAAACGACGTAGGAAAGCATCAATAGCCGCTTGGTCACCTTCAGGGTGATGTGCCTTAATTTCCAGCACCATACGCTCATAGTTGCGCTTTAAGTATTCTCGTAAAAAGCCCACACCAAATACGCCGCCTACAGCAATATGCGTTGAGCTCACTGGCAAGCCAAGCTGGCTAGCAATAATGACCGTGATAGTCGCTGCCATGGCAATGCAATAAGCGCGCATTTGATCAAGCTCAGTGATTTCGCTGCCAATGGTACGAATCACGCGAGGACCATATAAGGCCAAGCCTAATGCAATACCGATGGCGCCAATGACCAACACCCATAGTGGAATTGCTGCACTGCCACCGACAGCGCTCGGGTGGTTGGTGTACACATCAACAATGGCGGCTAGTGGGCCGATTGCATTAGCTACGTCATTGGAGCCATGAGCAAAACTAAGTAGAGCGGCGGCAAAAATGAGCGGAATATTGAAGAGTTTATTTACGCCCTCTTTGCTGTTTAGCATGTTGTCTGCGTTTGCCGTTAAGCGCGAACGAACGACAAAAAATAGAACAGTAGCGAGCACCAAGCCAACAATACTGGCATTGACAAAACCAGCTTTCCAAACGCGATCTAAGCCTTTCAGAATTAAATACGTAGTGAATGACCAGGTCATTAACGCAACTAACCACGGCACGGTGGACCGGGCAGCCAATGTCATGTCGGTCTGATAAGTTATGCGGCGCTTGATGACGAATAAAAAAACAGCCGCAACAATACCGCCTAAAACCGGAGATACCACCCAGCTAGCCGCAATTTTCCCCATGACGTCCCATGCCACAATGCTGGTGCCAGCCGCCGCGATACCACCGCCTAAAATGGCACCCACAATTGAGTGGGTAGTCGAAACGGGCGCACCAACTGCAGTGGCAATATTGAGCCATAGTGCAGCGGCCATTAAGGCCCCCATCATGATCCAAACAAAGGTGTCTGGGTCAGCAATTTGACTGGGGTCAATAATGCCACTGCGGATGGTGCCAACCACGTTGCCACCAGCAATAATAGCGCCTGCAGCTTCAAAAATTGCGGCAATAAAGAGCGCTGTGGTCAATGTCATGGCGCGTGAACCAACGGCCGGGCCAACATTGTTGGCAACATCATTGGCGCCAATATTAATGGCCATATAGCCACCAATGACGGCAGCTAAAATCAACATTAAATTAAGTTCAGTGGCAACCACCGAATTAACATAGACCATGATGGCTAAAATGAAGATAAGTCCAATGCCAAGACGATAGCGCTCTATGTTACTTTTGGTTGGCGCACGCTCTAGCTGATGGATGTCTTTAGGCTTCATGGGGCATACTCATGTCAGTTTATATGCAAAATTATGACAGAAATAAGTCTATTACGTTAAGCCCGATTCGGCGCGCTAATAAGCAAAATTAGACTCTTGAGAATGAATATGACCTATCAAACACTTGCCCTGCAGAATGACGATGGAATTTTAACCGTAACGTTGAATCGGCCAGAGCAGCTAAACGCATTTACTGTACAAATGGCTGACGAGCTAGAACATCTGTTTAACCACGCCAGTGAGGACGACAGTGTAGCGGCCATTATTGTCACGGGCTCTGGCCGCGCGTTTTGTGCTGGCATGGATTTATCGGTGCCGGGCAATGTCTTTGGTCTGGATGAACAACAAACACCGACGCTTGATGATATGCATCATCGCTTAGAGGATCCCACCATTAAAAATGGTGTAAGAGATACCGGTGGGCGCGTTACCTTGGCTATTTATAACTGCAAAAAACCTGTGATTGCAGCTATTAACGGGGCAGCGGTGGGTATTGGTGCCACCATGACTTTGGCGATGGATATTCGTTTAGCGTCTGAAAAAGCACGCATTGGTTTTGTGTTTGGCAAGATTGGCGTAGTGCCTGAAGCTTGCTCAAGCTGGTTTCTGCCACGAATTGTGGGTATTTCACAGGCCTTAGAGTGGGTATATGGCGGTGATATTTTGTCTGCAGCCGATGCGCATGCCGGTGGGCTAGTGAAGGCTGTTTTAGCGCCAGCAGACTTATTACCAGAAGCTAAACGATTAGCTCAAAAGTTTACTCAGAACCGCTCGCCAGTAGCAGTCGCCTTTGCTCGACAAATGATGTATCGCAACTCAGCACAGCCTCATCCTATCGAAGCGCATCGCATAGACTCACTAGCCATGTTTTACACCAGCGTTGGTGATGGCAAAGAGGGCGTGTCGTCATTCTTGGAAAAACGTGATCCTGCCTATCAAGGCAAGGCCAGCCAAATGCCGGCTATATACCCGTGGTGGTCTGAGTAACGTTCGGTTTGTCGCGGACATACAAAGGTAGCGAGAAAAAGAACTCGCTGCCTTTTCCTTCTTCACTACGTACGCCAATTTCACCTTTCATTTCTTCAATCAACGCCTTGCTGATTGCCAGCCCAAGCCCGGTGCCGCCACGATGAGAGTCGGCACTGCTGTGGGCCATAACAAAGCGCTGAAAGAGCTTGTCAATGCTGTGGCTTGGGATGCCTGGGCCTTGGTCAATTACAGTGACAAAGGCATGGTCAGCTTGCTGGCTTAAAGCGACACGAATCGACTGACCGCTGCTTGAAAACTTAATGGCGTTGGACAGCAGGTTGATCATCACCTGCAACAATCTGTCTTCATCGGCCGTGGCACGAACCACTAGCTTCGGCAGGTCTAAAGTCAGCGTTAACTGACGGCTTATTGCTTCAGGCTCTGACAGTGCAACGGCATGGCGGAGTAATTTACTTAAATCAATTGGCAGCAACTGCAGATCGAGTTTGCCGGCAGTGAGCTTGTCTAAATCTAGCAGGTCATTAATGAGGCGAATCATGCGCTCGGCATTGAGTGTGGCGACATTCACAAGCTCACTGGCTTGTTCTGGTATGTCGCCAAGTGCACCACTCCCAATTAATCGTAGAGAGCCGAAAATAGAAGTTAGAGGTGAGCGCAATTCATGGCTGACAACGGAAACCAGCTCTTCTTTTAGCTGTTCAACACGACGTTGCTCGGTGATATCTCTGACCACACCAACAAAAGCTCGACCACTCTGTTGCCGTAGCTCAGATAATGAAAGCTGCAAGTCAAAGGTTTTGCCATCACTTCGTAAACCCAATAGTCGTCGTGTCATTTTATTGAGTGGGCGTTGCTGTTCAGCCGATAAATAGCGCAGTAGGTAGCTGTCATGTGCGCTGGCAAACGGTTCTGGCATTAACACCTTTACGTTTTTTCCAACAAGCTCATGCTCTTGGTACATGAACATACGTTCTGCGGCGGGATTCACCGAGGTAATCAACGCGCGTTCATCAATGGTGATAATCGCATCAACTACGTGGCTCAAAATGCTGGCGCGAAAGTTGGCTTCTTCTTGTTGTGCTTTTTGTAGTGCCACACGTTCAGATAAGTCAAAAATATTTGCCACTAGCATGGGTGCCATGCCAACGCCGGTTTTGACCATGGCCATACTTAAAATAACCGGAATGTGATGACCTCCACGGTGTAATAATTTGAGCTCAATTTGAAAGCTACCTTGGTCGCCGCGCAGTATGCGTTTGGACTGACGTTTAAGTTCGGCAAGATCATCTGGAAAAACGCACTCATCAATGAGCAGTTGCTGAAGTTGATGTGTCGAGTAACCCAGCATTTCAGATAACGCGCGGTTGGCGCGTAGTAACTTATTTTCACTGGAAATAATGGCAAGACCATGCGAGGACACATCCAACGCACTTTTAAACAGGCGCTCGGTAAAGCGTAGATTATCAACAGATTGTCGGTCACGGGTGACATCAATGGCGATGCAGAGATAGCCATTTTTTTGGCCGGACTCATCGTAGAGTGTAGAAAGGCTTTGGCTGACGATGCGTTTAGCTCCGTCCTGTCGGAGCAGAATTGCATCATGTGGTTCTTGTAGTTGTTCTTGGTCTGACGCCAGTGTTACTAGTTCATCAAAATTTGTGTCAGCAGCTGTGTTAATGCGGTTAATCGACTGCTTTTTTTCGTTTGAAATAAACAGTTCATTTAACTTTTTTTGCCTAACTAACTCGGCTTCTTGAAAACCCAGCATGCGTTCGGCACCCGCGTTAACACTAGTGATCAAGCCATAAATATTGGTTGTGATAATGGCGACGTGAGGTGCTTGATCGATGAGTTTGTGCTGCAAGTGAACGGTGTTGTTGACAGTGGTTTTTGTTGATTGCGCACGTGCGCCAATACGATAGCCAACAATCAGCGCGATGCTTACACCACCAAGAATAAAGAGTATCCAGTTCATGCTTCGCTGCTAACTACCGATTGGTTGTAACTTATGGAACTACGTAAGTGTAATGCTTCATCAGCTTTTAGTGCGGCTTTATGAATGGCACTTAATTGATTTAGTTTTGTCTCCATGACGTAGACATCCATGCGGCCATTGGCGCCGGCTGCCAGTGCGGCCTTTCGGCATGTTGCATATTGTGCGCTGAAGTTTTGCACAGCATCTGCCGTGACCTCTTCAGCTATTAAGAACTGTGCAGCTTCGGCTAAAAAAGTGGGCTCATTTATTTGAGCGGCATCAAAGCTGTGCAGTGCCGGCATGAAGTTAAGCATCGCGTCATAACAGCGTTTAATTTGTAGCAGTGTTGCCATGCTCTGCGCATCAGACTCATGCATGGTCTGACGATTAATGCTCACCACATATTCACTGATGTGCTGGCTAAGTTTTCTAGCGCTGGTCTCGGTGCGTAGGCAGAGCGCCTTGGCTTGGCCAAGCGCTTGCTGAGTCGTGGCAGTCAGCAGCTGGCAAATCGAGCCGTTTATTAAGGCACCTAAGCGATTCAACTCTTGCTCGACTGCTGGAATAGCCAAGCTACTGATAGTGGCAATGTTGTTATCGAGGTAACGAGGTTTTGTAATGTCATCCTCGCGTTCAATAAAACAATGATTTAGCCAGTCGGCCAAACGATTAGCAAATGGCCACATAATCAATACACCAATGATATTAAAGCTGGTGTGAAACATTGCTAGTGTAGTGGCGAGTTGTGGGTCTTCTAACCAAGCATGCTGCATATAAAGTATGGCGGGCAACAAAAATGGCAGCATGATGAGGGCAGTTAGACCACTGCTGACATTAAAGATGGTGTGTGCAAGCGCTGCGCGTTTACCGTTGCTAGTGGCACCAATGGCGGCCAGCAGTGCGGTTACGGTAGTGCCCACATTAAGACCGATGATGATGGCGGCTGCACCATGCAGGCCAATTAAGCCCGTTTGAGCAGCGGTCAGTGTGATGGCCAGCGCAGCACTTGAGGACTGCATGACTACTGTCATGATCAGGCCAATTAAGACTTGCAGCATGAGGATTTGCAGGCCATCTCCCGAAGGAATGGTGACCTGGTCTGCAAAGCTAGCGAAAGCTTCTTGAAGAAAGTTAAGCCCTAAAAATAATACGCCAAAACCAGCGATAGCATGACCTAAGGCGGCGCGCCTGGATTGATTGCCAGTTAAAAAAAGTAGTACACCTAAAGCAATCATCGGTAGGGCAAAGACTTCAATTTTTAACTTAAAGCCGATGAGGGCAACAATCCATCCCGTCATGGTGGTGCCAACATTGGTGCCGAAAATAACCCATAAGGCTTGTCTGAAGGTCAGAATGCCGGCGTTAATAAAGCCAATGATGGCAACCGTTACCGCACTAGATGACTGCACCAGCGTTGTGATGGCAAAGCCAGTCGCCAGCCCTTTCAGGCGAGTGCTAGTCGCGCGATTGAGTAACCCCCCGAGTAATGGGCCAGCTGACAACTTTAGGCCGTCGGTCATCAGTGTCATACCTAATAAAAATAGGCCAAGACCGCCGGCAAAAGTGAACAAACTGTCCATACATTATCTCGGGAAGGTGATTACATGGTCCGCCGCAATTTTAAAACCTATGGGCTCATGGATGGCATGATTGTGGTGGCTGGGTACAAGTGCTTGTATGTGCACACCACTGGTTGTTTCTAGCGTATAGAGAAAGTCAGCACCGCGAAACACCTTGTCAACAACACGTGCCGTAGTGCGGGCATTGTCATCATGAATGACGTCATCCGGCCGTAGCATGACACTGACAAAACCACCAATTTCACCCGGAATAATGTGCCGGCTATTGAGATTGCCAAACTCAGTATGCACTTGATGATGACTCATTTTTTGGCCAAGCAGAAACACACCTTCGCCTACAAACTCGGCTACCGGTTTGGAAACAGGCTCATGATAGACCTGATAGGGTTTAGCCCATTGTTGCAGTTGGCCATGCATCATCACGCCGACATCATCGGCCATGGCGTAGGCCTCATGATGGTCATGAGTGACTAAAATCGCCGTCATGCCTTCTTGCTTAATAAGCTGGCGGACTTCTTGTGCCAAGCTGGTGCGCAGGCTGGCGTCTAAGCTAGAAAATGGCTCGTCGAGTAGTAGCAGTTTGGGCTTTGGTGCTAGCGCACGAACAAGAGCCACGCGCTGCTGTTGTCCGCCGGATAAAGCCTGCGGCAGTTTGTCAGCATGGATGCCCAGTTCAGTCACTGCCAGAAGATGCTCAACTCGCTGGCGGGCATCGGAACGTCGCCAGTCGAGAAGACCAAAATGAATGTTTTCCCGCACAGTTAAGTGAGGAAACAATGCCCAGTCCTGAAACACCATGCCAATGCCACGTTTTTGTGGCGGGGTGCGAAAACCAACACGGCTAAGTAGGCTATCACCGATATGAATCTCACCCTGAGTAATGGGTTCGAGTCCGGCAATGGCACGCAGTAGGGTGGTTTTGCCGCAGCCACTGGGACCCAGCAGGCAGCCAATATGGCCAGCGGTGAGTGTCAGGCTGACATCACGGACAACATCGTCGGTGCCATAACGGCAGTGTACATGGCTGAGTGTGAGTGTCTGTGCCATCGTCATCGACTAATCTCCTCTTGCCACAGCTTATGGCATAACCAACTCAGTGGTAACAAGCTGGTAAGCACTAACAATAATGCAGGCACGGCAGCTTGCTGCCACTGTCCTTCGACGGTGAACTGAAAAATTTTGGTAGCTAAGGTTTCCCAGCCCACAGGCCGCATTAGCAAAGTGATGGGAATCTCTTTCATCACATCCAAGAAAACCAGCAACAAGGCGGTGCCAACGCCGCCGGAAAGTAACGGCCAATAAAGGCGCAAGCCTAAGCGTGTGCCCGAGGCGCCTAACAACCTAGCACTCTCTTCATGGCGGGGTGTGATGCGATTAACGGCAGCAAAAATAGGTTTATGCGCCACGGCCAAAAATCGTGCGGCATAACCAATTAGCAGCAAGGTAATGCCGAACTGAAAAATGGAGTTAATGTTGATGCCAACAGCAAACAGCATATCGCTAAACCAATAGTCTAGCTGTACTAGTGGCCAATATAGTCCGACCGCAAGGACGACCCCGGGGAAGGCATAACCAAAGGTGGCAACTCGGCCTAACCATTGATGTGCTGGCATAACCTGGCGTCGATTAGCAAAGCTCAAACCCACCGCCAGCATGGCCAACACAACGCCTGCAGTGAGTGCAGTAACCACTGAGCGATAGGCTAGCGTGAGCCACTCAGGATTCCATTGGCCAACCTGTTGGCTGGTCCAGTACAGCAGCTGGGTCATGGGGGCAAATAAGACAATAGTCAAAAATGTCAGCAAAAAGCTGATGACAAAAAACTGTTCTTTTGCGCCGAGTTGGCGACGTTTTAGCAGTGCGCCTTCACGTGCGCTGGACTCAAATTGTCGGGGCTGAATTAAACGTTCAAGATAGATAAAGACCAAGACAAACAGCAGCAAAATGCCAGCGACTTTTAAAGCGGTGACTTTGGAGTACAGGCTAAACCAAGTACTCACTACAGCCGTGGTGAGTGTGTCGTAATTAAAGATGGCGACGGTGCCGTAGTCAGCGAGTGTTTCCATGGCGACTAACAGGCCGCTGCCAGCGATCCACGGCAGTGATAAAGGAATGACTACGCGTCTGGCAATTCGCCATTTTGATGAGCCCAGCATGGCGGCCGCTTCAATGAGCTTTTGACCCTGTGATAAGAACGCTTGGCGAGTAACCAAAAATACATAGGGGTATAGGCCAAAGGTCATGGTGACGATAGTGAGTGCACGACCTAGCTGCAGCGGGAACTCTCCCCAACCTTGGGCTCGCCACCAAGTAGGGAATGGTGCGGGATAAGAAATCCAATCCAGATATACAAAGGCGAGAATATAACTGGGCATCGCCAGTGGCAGTAGCAGCAAAATGACAAATAAGCGTCGGCCAGCAAAAGCATAGGCGGTGGTTAACCATGCCAGCAGGGTACCAATTAGAATGGCAAGTGTGGTCACACCACCGACCAGCCATAAGGTATTGGGGATAGCCGTGGGCAGTACAAATTCAACTAAGTGTTGCCAAACTTCGGGCTCAGCACTAAAGCCACCATAGATTACCGCCGCAATCGGCAGCAAAACTAAGGTGGCGCAAAGGCTGAGTAGAATAATTAAAACCGCGTTAATAGCAGGTGCTCCAGTGCTACTTAAGAAACCCTGCCGATGCTATCAGCGATAACCAACTCTATCCATTAGTTGTGTGGCTCGGCGCTGCAGTTTACCCGCTTGAATCACATTTAATGAACTGGCCTTGTAAGTACCCCAAGCACTGACACTTTCAGCTGGTTTCACAGCGGGATTGGCTGGGTATTCCATGTTCACATCGGCAAACAGGCTCTGACCCTTTTCAGATGCCATCCACTCTAGCAGTCGCTGTGCGCCAGCCGGGTTTTTGGCGTGTTTGGTCACACCAGCACCTGAGATATTAATGTGCACACCGTCGGCCTTTTGATTGGGCCAAGCAATGTCCACTTTGGCATTGGGCTGGGCGGCTTTATAGCGGCCGAAATAGTAAGTGTTTGCAATGCCTACTTCGCACTGGCCGGCTGCAATCGCTTCTAACAAGCGAGTGTCATCTGAAAACGGCGGAGTGGCTAAGTTGTTAACCCAACCACGTACAATAGCTTCAGTTTTAGCTTCACCATGCTCGGCAATCAGCATAGCCACCAAGGACTGGTTATAGACCTTTTTGGATGTGCGCAGACATAGGCGACCTTTCCAGCGTGGATCGGCTAGGTCTTCATAACTGACGACGTCGCTAGCATTAAGTTTGTCGGTGTTAAAAAATACAGTACGGGCACGAATGCCTAGACCAAACCACTGATTACCGGGGTCTCGCAGGTTGGCAGGAATGGCTTTTTGTAAGGCAGCAGAACGAATAGGTCGAAGCACACCAGCCTCCGCAGCTAGCCATAAGTTGCCAGCATCAACCGTAATGAGCATGTCTGCCGTGGTGCGACGACCTTCCGCTTTCAGTTGATCTAACAGCACGGCTTCACGATTATTAACCACACGAATGGTGACGCCGGTTTCTTTTTGATAGACATCTAAAATGGGCTTAAGTAGCTCTTCGGTGCGTGCAGAGTAAATGGTGAGTGTCTCGGCGTAAGCAAGGCCTGTGGATAAGCAAAAGCTGGCTGCTAGTAGTGACTGACGGAAGACATTGGCGATTCGCGACATGAGAATACAGTCCTTAATAAGAATTGTTCTCATTATAGTCTTGCCTATTGTTAGTGCAAGGCTTTGCGCATTCTATTGTTTGCGTTATGTTGAGTCTCGACTAAAAACAATTACGACCAAGGAATTCATATGAAAGCTTTAGGGATTGTGATTTTAGTACTACTTGCGCTTTTAGGCGCATTCACTTTAGTAAATTGGGGCGCACTTAATGAGCCCATGCTGCTGTCATTTTTAGTGTTTGAACTAGAGGGTCCGCTGGGGGTTGTACTATTGGGTGTGATTGTCGTTTTTGCTGTGCTGATTTTAATTTACGGCATGTTTCTTAAGACCCAAATGCTGTTGGAGTCGCGTCAACATGTGCAGGAATTAACAGCACAACGTCGCCTAGCAGAAGAAGCCGAGAGTTCACGTATTGTGCAACTCAGTGAACAAGTTGATCTGCGTTTTACGCAGTTAGAAAAAGACTTATCTCTTGCTATTGAGCAGTCGGCCAATTCTGTTGCAGCGCATATTGCACAGCTAGATGATCGCCTGCGAAACCCAACCCAGCAGGACATATAAATATGGCGAGCATTGTAATTACCGGTTGCTCTAGTGGTATTGGTCAGGCATTAGCGTTTGAGCTGTTGCAGCGTGGTCGTCAAGTAGTGGCCACGGCTCGTAACGTGGCGGCACTTGATGCGCTGAAAACCGCTGGTGCACGCTGTTATGCATTGGACGTGACCAGCGCCGACAGTCTGGCCGCTCTTAAGCAGTCGTTAGCGGAAGATGGTGTTGTTATTGAAATGCTCGTTAATAATGCCGGTTACGGTGCTATGGGGCCGTTGCTGGAAATGACCGATGAGCAACTGAAGCACCAGTTTGATGCCAATGTATTTGCCTTGCTAGCGGTGACACGTGCCTTGGTGCCGCAAATGATTACACAAGGCGGCGGTCGTGTTGTTAATGTCGGGAGTGTGTCAGGTATTTTAACAACGCCATTTTCCGGGGCTTACTGCGCCACCAAGGCTGCTGTGCACTCACTGTCTGATGCATTGCGTATTGAGCTAAAACCGTTTGCGATTGATGTCTTAGTCATTCAGCCCGGTGCAATTCAATCAAGCTTTGGCGCCACGGCAAGTGCCGGTGTTGCCCAACGGCAAGATCAGTTAGGCATCTATGCGCCAGTGGCAGATGCCATAGCGGCTCGCGCCAATGCATCACAACAAGACGCCACACCGACTGAAGACTTTGCTCGTCAAATGGCCGACGTCATTCTAGCGAAAAAACCAATCGCTTTTACCCGAATTGGTCATGGCAGCACCCTGTTGCCGTTAATACAGCGCTTATTGCCGGTGGCTATTCGTGATCATATTTTGGCGAAACGTTTTGCCTTGGATAAGCCATTTTAAAGTGCCAGCAGCGTAAGGATTCCCAGCAGCGCAAAAATGGCGGCAGCGATGCGGTGCACCAAGGCTGTTGGTAGTTTGTCAGCAATACGATCACCGAGCAGAACGGCGGGCACGTTGGCAATCATCATGCCGACGGTAGTGCCCGCGACTACCGCCCAAAAAGCTTGATATTGGGCTGCTAACATCACTGTCGCCACTTGTGTTTTGTCACCCATTTCGGCCAAGAAGAATGCAACAAAGGTGGCGGCAAAAACGCCTAGCTTAGGCAGTTTTGCTGCCTCGTCATCATCGATTTTATCCGGAATTAAAACCCACACTGCCATGAGTAAAAAGGCAATACCCAGTCCAAGTTGCAGTGTGTGCTGTGATACGACTTGTGTTAGCCAAGCGCCAAGTGCTCCCGCCGCTGCGTGGTTCGCGATGGTGGCCACTAGAATGCCCAAAATAATGGGTATCGGCTTGCGATATTTAGCGGCGAGTAGAAAGGCCAGTAGCTGGGTTTTGTCGCCGATTTCGGCTAGGGCCACAATGCCGGTAGAAACTAAAAAGGCGTCCAAAGATAGGATCCTTGTAAATACGCTTGCTAAGCTGGGGTCAGCATTGTAGCCGCCCCAGCTGACAATTTATATCGTTGATGCGCCGGCGGGCCGCTCCACAGTTTGCAGCTTGCCTTTAGAGCACTCAGCTAGTGTTTTGATGCCGTCCATATCAAAGGCATCTACCCGGATTGCATCGTACATGGCCGCCATGGCAGCGGCCACTTCCGTGCGCTCTTCTTGGTTAATGATCCCACGCTCAATAGCCCACTTCAGCAACTCTTCTTGCTGGTGCCCCAGCAACATTTCAATGTCCTGTAAGTCATCGGTATCGGCCTTACGAATCGCCTTGTTAATGCGGTCACGAGCAGGGCGTGTTTCTTGCGCCAAACGTAAGGCATTGATAATGCGTCCAACGGCATCCGTGGTGTCTTCGTCCACATATACACCGGCAACTAAGCGATCTTTGACGGGTCCTGAATTGACAATACTTAAAGCGACTCGTCCACCAAGTTCATCACCGGGCGGCCTTAGGCTTTGGCCTAGTGGCAAGAGGACTAATCGCAGAGGCCAACGTAGGGCTTTGACCGGATAGTTGCTGATGGCGTCATACAAAGCTGTCTGCAAATCAAACAATGAACGTTGCAGGCCCCATTCGACGATATCGCGCATATGCTCGGGATAACCTTCTTCATGCCATTGTTTGGCGGTAGCAGACGCATAATAGAGATGAACTAAGGCATCGGCCATGCGCCCAGTAAAGCGCTGACGAGCCTTCAGGGCACCACCCAAGGTGAGTAGGCTGACATCGGTCATTACTGAAAACACGGAGGCAAATCGTGACAGCTGGCGGTAGAAAGGCTGAAGTTGACCAGCGCTTGGCACGGATTGTAGTCGTGCGCCAGTAAGTCCTAACACGAGTGAGCGTACAACATTGCGCCCGGTGTGGCCGAGGTGGGCATAAAAGACATTATCAAATTGCTTAACCCCCGCTTTAGTGTCCGCCATATTGGCTGCTTCAATCTCGCTGAGAATATAAGGATGACAGCGAATAGCACCTTGACCAAAAATCATCAGGCTGCGGGTGAGGATGTTGGCGCCCTCTACGGTGATGGCGATAGGAATAGCGGAATAGACTCGCGACATAAAATTGCGAGGACCGGTGATAACACCGCGTCCAGCAATAACATCCATGGCATGGATAACGACGTCCCGCATTAGGTCGGTGTTACGGTATTTTAAGATGGCCGATGGCACTGAAGGCTTAACACCACGATCCAACATGCCGGCAGTGAGTACGCGCGCCGCATCCATCATGTAGGTGTAACCAGCCATGGGCTCCATGGCCTCTTGCACCCCTTCAAACTCACTAATAGAGCGCCCAAATTGTTCACGCACGGCGGCATAAGAGCCCGTGGTTAGGCAGGCCATTTTACTGGCGCTAGCGCCTAGCGCTGGCAGTGAGATCGAGCGACCAATGGACAAACACTCCAGTAGCATGCGCCAGCCCTTACCGATCATATCTGGGCCACCGATGACTTGTTGTAAGGGAATAAAAACCTCATTTCCCCAAACCGGACCGTTCATGAAAACGGTATTCATGGGTATGTGGCGAGCACCTTGATTGACGCCATCGGTATCGCTGGGAATCATCACGCAGGTGACACCGAGATCGGTGTTCTTATCCAATAACTGGTCTGGATCGTAGACCTTGATGGCCAGTCCAATCAGTGTGGCTACTGGCGCGAGGGTGATATAGCGCTTGTTGAAGGTGACTTTCATGCCCAGCACATCTTCACCTTGCCATTGCCCGCAACAGACGATGCCGTAGTCAGGAATGGCGCCTGCATCCGAGCCAGCAACAGGAGAGGTTAGGGCAAAACAAGGGATTTCTTCACCATTAGCAAGGCGCGGCAAATAGTACTTTTTCTGCGCACCAGTACCATAGTGGCTGATTAGCTCACCTGGACCTAGAGAGTTGGGCACCATCACGGTGACTGCGGCTGACACTCCGCGCGAGGCGATCTTCATCACGATTTCGGAGTGCGCCAAGTTGGAAAAGCCCATGCCGCCGTAGGCCTTATCGATCACTAGGCCAAAAAAGCCATTCTGACGAATAAAGCTCCAAGCCACTTGCGGCAAGTCATAGAGCTCGTGGGTCATTTCCCAGTCATCAAGCATGGCGCAAAGCGTTTCTGTCGGGCCATCTAAAAAGGCCTGCTCTTCGGCAGTCAGCTTGGGGTGAGGCAGCTTGAGCAGATGTTCCCAGTCTGGGCGCCCACCAAAAAGTTGGCCATCCCAGTCCACGCTACCGGCTTCTATAGCCTGCTGCTCGGTATCCGACAACTTGGGTAATCGTCCGCGCACCCAGCTCAGCAAAGGTGCGCTGATTAAGTTGAGGCGTAAGGGTGAGGGCAGCAGAACCAGCAGTGAAATCAGTGCAAGCACACTCGCTGCGATGCTGAGCCAATGTCCGCCATCTAGGATCAGACCTAGTCCAGCGGCGATGATAAGTAGGGCGGCAGAAAGCCAGCGATTCAGTCCCAGATACAACGCCGTAATGGCGGCAATCAGTAGTAACAGAATACTCATGTTAGCTCCTCGCTGTTAGACAGTCGTCATGACGTCTATCAACGTATACCTATTGGGCGCGACATGCACGTCGGAGCCTAAGGCATATGAGCTATTAAACATTTGAATTAGTTGGTGGGCCCGCAGGGACTTGAACCCTGGACCAAAGGATTATGAGTCCTCTGCTCTAACCAACTGAGCTACAGGCCCAACAAGCGCGTGAGTATAACCATCTGCTCGGCAATCGCCCAGTAGCTATCTCAATTTGTAATACAGTTCATGTCACAAATTGATCATTGAAATGTCATTAATTACTCATGTCCCTGTCATTTTAAGGAACCAATATGTGCCAAGTTTTTAACTATGGTGCATATCATGTCTCGTAAAACACTTTTAGCTTCTGCTGTTATTTCTTCTGCCCTTGTTGTTGCTTGTGGAGACTCAAATACTTCCCAAGCTCCAGTAGCCGAGTCGACACCAACAGCGATACAAATGAATTATTTAGGAAGGTTCGAAACGAATCAGTTTGAAGTCAGTGCAGCTGAAATTCCAGCGTATGATGCAGCGAGTAAGCGTGCGTTTGTGGTTAACGCGCTAGAGGGTGCTTTGGATGTGTTGGACATGTCCAACCCTGCGGATCCAAAATTAATAGACACCCTCCGTGTTAATAATATTGATGGCTTACCAAAAGACTTGGTTGTTAACAGTGTTGCTGTTCAGAATGGATTAGTAGCTGTTGCCATTGAGTCCACACCAAAAACCAATACAGGTTATTTGGCTATATATAAAGCTGCTGATCTAGCGTTTCAGGACGTCATTGAAGTGGGCTCGCAACCTGATATGTTAGTTTTTACGCCAGACAATAAATTTGTTTTGGTCGCTAACGAGGGTGAGCCAAGCGATGACTATCAAGTTGACCCTGAGGGCAGCATCAGCATTATCGATGTGACTAACCCGAAATCACTAAAAGGAAGAACTGCAGGTTTTCGAGCCTTTAACTCTCAGGTTGCAGAGTTAAAGGCAAAGGGTCTGCGAGTGTTTGGTCCGAACGCGACATTGGCTCAAGATTTAGAGCCTGAATACATCGCTATTTCTTCTGATAGCAAAACAGCCTATGTGGCGCTGCAGGAAAATAATGCATTAGCGGTAATTGATATTGCCACCGCACGTGTTACTCAAATTATGCCTTTAGGCTTTAAAGACCATGGCGTTGCCGGTAATGGTTTTGATGCCAGTGATCGTGATGATACGATCACTATTCGCACCTGGCCCGGTGTGTTAGGTATGTATCAGCCGGATGCGATTGCCGTACAACGCTTTAACGGTGTCGACTATGTGTTGACCGCGAATGAGGGTGATGCGCGTGCTTGGGGTGAGACTAATCCCGCTTATTGGGGTACACCGGGTCCTAGTTGTGAAGGAGACACTTCACAAGGTTTTGTGGAAGAGTTCACGGTAAACCATTTGACTGATGTTCGTGGCTTTGCCCGTCGCTGCGGTGATGACTTGCCACCTCAGCTAAGACAGTTGGCGGCTGGTGCCTTGTTGAATCCGGCAACGTTTACCTACTGTGGTGCCGCACTTGGTAATGCGGCAACCAACACACCAGCTACTGCGGGTGATTGCCGCACGGATGGCATGTTGGGCCGCTTGAAGATTACTTGGACCGAAGGTTATCAGCGTAACGAAGACGGTACGCCAAAACTCTATGACCGTTTTGGTCAGCCAGCAACAGCAGAGACACCAGCGGCTGATACCCGTTTGATGTATGACAATCTGTACTCATATGGTGCACGTAGCATTGCGGTATTTGATGGACGTGATGGCAGCTTAGTATGGGATTCAAAAGACTTTATTGAGCAGCACTTAGCGGGTGATAGTTGTTTCTCGGGTATTAACCGTGATCGTAAGTGTGTATTGAACTTTAATAGTAATCATGTTGTGGCAACCCTAGATACGCGTAGCCGCAACAAAGGCCCTGAGCCTGAAGGCATTGTGCTCGGTGCAATTGGCGCTAAAACGTTTGCCTTTTTAGGTTTGGAGCGTGTTGGCGGTGTCATGGCGTTTGATGTGACGGACCCACGTAGTCCTGTGTTCCAAGACTATTTGAACTCACGTGATTTCACTAAGATGCCAGCAGAACAAGGCGACTTGGGTGCAGAAGGTTTGGCATTTGTACCTGCTGCTTTATCACCAACAGGTAAGCCGTTAGTGATTACCGGGCATGAAGTGAGTGGCACAACCAGTGTTTATGAAGTTGTTGAAAAGCCAGTTGCCCCATAGTTGCAACAGCTTTGAAAACGCCCGCTAATGCGGGCGTTTTTTATGGAGGTGAGTGTTGCCCGATCGCCCCGCGAATCAAGCTGAGTGCATGCAGGGCAATGTCTTCAACAGTCTCGGCACTAAAGGCTAGGCCATCGTTATACATTCGGCAGAGTCCATGTAGTGTGGCCCAAGCCACTTGCGTCAAACGTAAAACATTAATGTCGGCGGCAATATGTCCCTGTGACTGCAGTTTTAGCAGTAGCGTGCCCAAACCCCGGAAGCTGTCACGAGCACGTTTGTGGAAGGCGGTGTTATCCACGTCGTGCCAGTTATCGCGGCCTAACATCAGCTCATATTGTTCAGGGTTGTCGCGAGCAAAACGCACATAAGCTAAGACAAAGTCATTTAATGAGGCATTAGGATGTTTTATAACCTGATCAATAGCTGCTTCAAAATGATCAATGCTGGCCTCACCCAATGCGAGCAACAAGTCCTGCTTATTTTTGAAGTGGTGATATAGCGCAGGCGGCGATACGCCAACACGTTCAGCGAGTTTGCGTAAGCTCAGTGCACCAATGCCAACTTCACTCACCATGCGTAGTCCATGGTCGATTAAACTTTGGCGTAGGTCGCCATGGTGATAATTGTGTCGTTCTTGGTTGCTTGACATGTCAAAAAGACCTTGTATCTTAACGGTGTTAATATAGTCCACTCAATCGTATTTGACGAGAACAAAAATGACTGCTTATTCAAACATGCTGGCGCCACTGGATTTAGGCTTTACCACGCTGCGAAATCGTATCGTGATGGGTTCAATGCACACGGGTCTGGAAGATCGCTTTTGGAACTACGGCAAATTGGCAGCCTATTTTGCTGAGCGCGCCAAAGGCGGCACTGCGCTGATGATCACTGGCGGCATCGCTATGAACAAGCAGGGCTGGTTACTGCCGTTTGCTGGCACCATGAGCAGTTATGCCGACATCATTAATCATCGCCGTGTGACCTCCGCAGTGCACGAGCATGATGGCAAAATTTTGATGCAGGTGTTGCATGCTGGTCGTTATGCGTACCATCCATTCCAAGTGTCAGCCTCGGCCGTTAAGTCGCCCATCAATCCTTTTAAGCCAAAGGAAATGAGCGAAAAAACCATTCTGAAAACCATCAAGGATTATGCCCACACCGCAAAGCTGGCCAAAATGGCGGGTTATGATGGTGTTGAGATCATGGGTTCGGAAGGTTATTTGCTGAATCAGTTTATTTGCTCGCGCGTTAACCAACGTACCGATCGTTGGGGTGGTTCAGTGGAAAACCGTATGCGTTTTCCGGTTGAGATAGTAAAGGCCGTACGTGAAGCAGTAGGTTCAGACTTTATTATTGTTTATCGTCTGTCGCTGATTGATATGGTGCCCGGTGGTAACTCGTGGGAAGACATTGTCACGATTGCCAAGGCATTAGAGGCAGCGGGCATCACCATTTTGAATACCGGTATTGGTTGGCATGAAGCTCGTGTACCAACCATCGCCACGCAAGTGCCGCGTGCTGCTTTCCGCAGTGTCACTGCGCGCATAAAAAAAGAACTCAGCATTCCGGTGATGGCATCGAACCGCATCAATACGCCGGAAGTGTGTGAAGACATTGTGGCCAGTGGTGATGCGGATCTGATTTCGATGGCGCGTCCACTGCTGGCTGATCCTGACTTTGTGAACAAAACCATCGCTGGGAAACCAGAAGCGATTAATACCTGTATCGCCTGTAACCAAGGCTGTTTGGATTTGACCTTCTCGAATAAACGCGCCACTTGCTTGGTTAACCCACGAGCTGGTTATGAAACAGAATTGGTTTATGTGAAAACCAATAAGCCGAAAAAAGTAGCCGTTGTGGGTGCTGGCATGGCGGGTCTAACCGCAGCAACTGTCGCTGCAGATCGTGGTCATGAGGTCACTCTGTATGAGGCAGCGGATGATATTGGTGGTCAATTTAATATGGCTGCCAATGTGCCGGGCAAAGAAGAGTTTAAAGAAACCATTCGTTATTACCGCTATGAGCTAGAGCGCACGGGCGTGAACTTGAAGCTGGGCACTCAGGTTAATCATGACCAGCTGTCCAACTATGACGAAGTCATTATTGCCACTGGCGTTAAACCACGTATGCCACCAATTCCTGGCTTAGATCACCCGAAAGTGCTGAGCTATTCGCAGGTGCTACGTGGTGAAGCCGAAGTTGGTAATCGTGTTGCAGTAATTGGTTCCGGCGGTATTGGTGTGGATATGTGCGCCTATTTATTAGAAGAGCACAATCAGTCAGTAGAGCATTGGGCTAAGCATTGGGGTGTGGATTTGACCGTGCAGGAAAATGGTCTAACTGCGCCAGAGCGTCGTTTAGCCACGCGTGAAATCACCATGCTGCAGCGCAAACCGGGTCAAAAGAAAATGGGTGCAGGTCCTGGCAAAACCACGGGTTGGGCTCATAAAGCATTGTTGGCGCAGTTTGGCGTCAAGATGATTGCTGAAGCGAGTTACGAGAAGATTGATGATCTTGGTTTGCATATCCGTATCGGTGAAGACGAAACACGCATCCTAGATGTTGATCATGTCATTGTGTGTGCCGGACAAGAGTCGGTAGATGAGTTGTTACCACGCGATAAAACCGGTGCGATTGTTGATCCTCGTTATCACGTGATTGGTGGCGCTAAGTTGGCCGGCGAGCTGGATGCCCGCCGAGCCATTAAGGAAGGCGCTGAGTTAGCGGCTCGCCTGTAGCGGTTGTTGAAGCTGCTGTCTGAGCTGCTGGGTGGCTTCCACCATATGCGTCAGCGCAGCACGCACTTCAGGCCACTGACGGGTTTTTAAGCCACAGTCAGGATTCACCCACAGACGCTGCAACGGAATGCGGCGTGCTGCCAGGGTCAGCAAATGCGCCATGGCTTGAGTTTCTGGAACCCGTGGTGAGTGAATGTCATACACCCCGGGGCCAATGCCGTTGGGGTAGTCAAAGTCTTCAAATGCTTGCAACAAGGCCATGCCAGAGCGAGCGGTCTCAATGGTAATGACATCAGCATCCATTGCCGCAATATGGTTAATGCAGTCATTAAACTCCGAATAACACATATGGGTGTGGATCTGCGTTTGGTCGACCACGCCCGATGCGGAAATACGAAATGCCCGCACAGCCCATGCCCAATACGCGTTTTGCTCACTTTTACGCAGTGGCAAACCTTCGCGGAAAGCCGGCTCATCAATCTGGATAATGCCAATGCCAGCCTGCTCTAGGTCGACTACTTCTTTGCGCACCGCCAGTGCCAGTTGCAGCGCGACTTCTGAACGTGGAATGTCGTCACGTACAAACGACCAGCACAGCAGCGTGACAGGTCCAGTGAGCATGCCTTTGACCGGCTTATTGGTAAGTGATTGCGCATAACGTGTCCAGGCCACAGTCATTGGCTGTGGACGTGACACATCACCGACAATAATCGGCGGTTTTACACAGCGACTGCCATAACTTTGCACCCAGCCAAAACGGGTGAAAACAAACCCTTCCAGCTGTTCACCAAAATATTCGACCATGTCGTTACGTTCAGCTTCACCATGTACTAACACATCAATACCTAACGCTTCCTGCTCACTAATGGCGGTAGCAATTTCAGCCTCCATGGCCTTGTTGTATGCCTCGGCCGACAAGTTGCCGGCTTTGAAATCAGCACGTGCGCGTCGTATCGCCGCTGTTTGCGGGAAAGAGCCAATGGTTGTTGTAGGCAGTAAAGGCAAGTCAAGTGCCTGCGCTTGAGCGACTTCACGTTGCGTGAAGTCACTTTTACGTTGTGCGTCCGCATGGCTTAGTTGCTCAACTTCACTACGCACCGTGTCATTACGCCAGCGCGAATCGGCTTTGCGCTGCTGCGCACTGTAGGCCGCGGCCTTTAGTGCAGTTTGTACACGGGCATCATTTGGAGTCAGCAGTGCTTGCTTAAGAATGGTTAATTCATCGAGTTTTTGCGTTGCAAATGCCAACCAATGCTGCAGGCCTTCGGGCAGGGCGTCTTCACGCTTCACGTCTACCGGCACATGCAGCAATGAGCAGCTACACGACAACCATAGTCTGTCTTTAAGTCGCTGATGAACAGGTTGGATTGTTTCCAGCAAGGCGTTTAAGTCGCTGCGCCAAATATTGCGACCGTTAATAATGCCCAGTGATAACACCTTATATTCTGGCAACTGATCAACAACGGCCTGCACTTCATGAGCTGCCCTTACGCCATCAATATGTAATCCCGCGACTGGCAAGTGGCTAGCTAGCCAAAGGTTTTCAGCCAGCGGTGAAAAGTAGGTGGCGACCAGTAAATTAATGTCGCGGCGCTGCAGACGGTGATAGGCCAGTTCAAGCGCACCCTGCCAAGCTTGTGGCAAGTCTAGTGACAACACTGGCTCATCAATTTGCACCCAAGTCACACCAAGATCGGCAAGCTTTTGCAGGATCTGTGCATAGACCGGCAGCAGTCGCTCCAGCAAGGACAGCTTGTCAAAAGATTCACCTGCACATTTGCTTAACCAAAGATAAGTGACCGGGCCAATAAGCACGGCTTTGACGGGCAATGACAGTGCCTGCGCTTCAGCTACTTCATTAAAAAGCTGTTGGCTGGACAGACTAAATTCTTGGTCAGCACTGAGCTCTGGCACTAGGTAGTGGTAGTTGGTATCAAACCACTTCGTCATTTCCTGTGCCGGCACATCGGCATGACCCGGTGCGCGGCCACGTGCCATTAAAAATTGAGTGTCGAGGCTGATATCACCTTGCTGTTCACCAAAACGCTTAGGCGCTGCACCAACTAATGCGGAGGTATTGAGCATTTGATCGTAATAGGCAAAGTCACCCACGGTGACAAAGTCCAGGCCCGCATCAGCTTGTTGAAACCAATGGTGCTGACGCAGTCGGCGTCCACACAGTTCTAGTTCGCCAATATGGCTGTCACCACGCCAATAGGATTCCAGTGCTTTTTTGAGCTCGCGATCTTGCCCGATGCGGGGGAAGCCCAAAATATGCGTTTTCATAACTCACTCCTCATTCATTAAGGCTTGCAGTGTGAATAAGGCGTTAAGTTGAATCAAACTCATTTTTTTAACAAAAATGATTAGTTATGCTAATGTTTGTGGCAATGAATAACCTAGAGCAGCTCTGATGATTGATTTGCGCCAATTAAAAACGCTAAAGGCCATTGAGCAGTTTGGTTCGGTGTCAGCCGCTGCTGAACAGCTGCATTTAACGCAGTCAGCCCTGTCGCATCAGTTGCGCGAATTAGAGGAGTGGTTAGAGGCACCGGTATTTGTGCGTAAGTCCAAACCGCCGCAGTTTTCCTTAATGGGCGCGAGGCTATTGGCCTTGGCTGATGAAGTGTTGCCGCTGATGCAGGCGGCTGAGCGCGATATCCGTAAGTTGCAGCGTGGGCAAAGTGGGCGGCTGAATATGGCCATGGAGTGTCACAGCTGTTTTGATTGGTTAATGCCTGCACTCAATGCCTTTCGTCGACACTGGCCCGAAGTTGAGCTGGACTTTCAGAGTGGTTTTCAGGGTGATGCCCAGGCCGATGTGCTTGATGGCCAACTGGATTGGGTGGTGACGTCAAATCCGAGTCAGCTAAGTGGTTTGGTGTATTTGCCACTATTTCACTATGAGTCAGTTTTAGTCTTAGGGGTTGATCATCCACTCAATGAAAAGGCCGTTATTTATCCAGATGACTTAGTGCCTGAAACATTGATTAGTTATCCGGTGGATGATGACCGCTTGGATATTGTGAAGAATTTCCTAACACCAGCCGGTGTGATGCCCAGTCAGCGTCGTTATACCGAGTTAACCATGATGATGGTGCAGTTAGTTGCCAGCGGGCGTGGCGTGTGTGCATTACCTGCATGGGCAGCTGCAGAGTTTGTCGCTAAACAATGGGTGAAGACACGAGCTTTAGGTGAAAGCGGGGTTTGGTGCACCTTGTATGCTGCTGTGCGCGAAGCAGATGCAGAATTACCGTATGTCCAAGAGCTGCAGCGAATTATCCAAGAAGGCTGTTTGCGATTACCAGTCGGTGTAAAGTCAATCATGACTGCCGCGTCAAAGTGAGTTGACAAGACGCGTTGTCACATATAACCTGCCATCCGTCGCTGTCATATTACTGGATAACTCTATGAAAAATTTTACCGATAAAGTTGCTGCAATCACGGGTGCCGGATCAGGCATGGGTCGCTCATTGGCTGTTTTGTTGGCCAAGCGTGGCTGCCATTTAGCTTTGAGTGATGTTAATGAAGCAGGGCTGGCGGAAACCGTTCGTTTAGTCGCAGACAGCGGCGTTAAAGTGACTTCACAACGCTTGGATGTTGCCAATAAGGACGACGTATTTGCTTGGGCCGATAAAGTGGTTGCCGACCATGGCAAGGTTAACCTGATTTTTAATAACGCAGGTGTGGCCTTGGGTAGCAGCGTTGATGGCGGTAGCTACGAAGACTTTGAATGGGTAATGAATATCAACTTCTGGGGTGTGGTACATGGTACCAAAGCATTCCTGCCGTACCTGAAGCAAGCGGGTGAAGGTCATATCATCAATACATCTAGCCTGTTTGGTTTGATTGCCGTGCCATCACAGAGTGCTTACAACGCCTCTAAGTTTGCTGTGCGTGGTTTCACCGAAGCGCTGCGCCAAGAGCTTGAACTGGAAAAAGTTAATGTCAGCGCCACTTCCGTGCATCCCGGCGGCATTAAAACCAATATTGCTAAAGCAGCTCGTATGGATAAATCAGTCGAAAACTTAGGTATGAGTGTGAACTCAACCGATAAGTTCGAGAAGTTATTCCGTACTACAGCTGATGATGCTGCCGCACAAATGATTCGTGCCGTTGAGAAAAACCAGCGTCGTTTGCTGATTGGTAACGACGCCAAAGTGCTGGATCTGATGGCGCGTATTCTGCCATCCAGCTACCAAAAGCTAGTGGCATTAAGCACAAAAACCATGAAGTAATGGTTTTTGTAGGGTGAAAAAAAAGGGCTCTGATGAGCCCTTTTTTTATGTCGACAAGTTATTCACTGTCTAGGAAAGAACGTAAATGCTCCGATCGACTAGGGTGGCGCAGTTTGCGCAAGGCTTTAGCTTCAATCTGACGAATGCGCTCACGAGTTACGTCAAATTGTTTGCCAACTTCTTCCAGTGTATGGTCGGTATTCATTTCGATACCAAAACGCATACGCAGAACCTTTGCTTCACGTGGTGTTAAGTTTTCTAACACTTCACGAGTGGCTTCACGTAAGCCTTCTGATGTCGCGGCATCAATCGGTGACACGGCCAGCGTGTCTTCAATAAAGTCACCTAAGTGGCTGTCTTCATCATCACCAATTGGCGTCTCCATCGAGATAGGCTCTTTGGCAATTTTCAGCACTTTACGTACTTTGTCTTCCGGCATTTCTAAGCGTTCGCCCAACTCTTCCGGTGTGGGTTCGCGTCCCATTTCTTGCAGCATCTGACGCGATACACGATTGAGTTTGTTAATGGTCTCAATCATGTGTACCGGAATACGAATGGTGCGAGCTTGGTCAGCAATCGAGCGGGTAATGGCCTGACGAATCCACCAAGTGGCATAAGTCGAGAACTTAAAGCCGCGACGGTATTCAAACTTATCAACCGCTTTCATTAGGCCGATATTGCCTTCTTGGATTAAGTCCAAGAATTGCAGGCCACGGTTGGTGTATTTTTTGGCAATCGAAATAACCAAACGCAGGTTGGCCTCAACCATTTCCTTTTTAGCGCGACGAGCTTTGGCCTCGCCCACACTAACGCGGCGGCTAATGTCTTTGATATCAGCGACTGACAACACGTGATCGGTTTCAATATCAATCAGGCGTTGTTGTGCTCGAATAATGTCTTCGCGTTGCGCTTCCAAGCCTTTGGCTAATGTTTTACGGCGCTCTAACTCTTCATCTAGCCATAACAAGTTAGTTTCATTGCCAGGGAAGTCGGCTAAGAACGTGGCGCGATCCATGCCGGCACGACGCACACAACCAATCATAATGGTGCGCTCTTGGGCACGAACATTAGAAACAGTAGAACGAATATGGTCGGCAATAGCGTCATAAATACGCGGTGTCAGCTTAAAGATCATGAACTGTTCGGCCATGACCACCATATGCTTTTGCCAGACTTTGCTGTGCATGCCTTGAGTTGCTTTGGCAGCATCGACTAACTGGTATTGAGCACGTAAATCATTGATGCGTGTGCGAACAAGCTCGATGTCTAAGCCAGTGTCAGCTTCGTCATCATCGCCATCCCCGTCGGCATCATCTTCGTCGTCATCGTTGCTGTCGTCTTTGGCTTTGGTTGTAACAGCAATTGCCGCTTCATCATCTACAACGGCTGGCACGCTGGCGCCATCGTCATCTGGATCTAAAAAGCCAACTAATACATCAGCTAAACGACGCTCGCCTGCTTCAACTGCATCAAATTCATTAATCAGCAAATCAACAGCGCCTGGCCAGTAAGCCATGGCGTTGAGCACATCACGAATGCCATCTTCAATGCGTTTGGCGATGGCAATTTCGCCTTCACGGGTCAGCAATTCAACGGTGCCCATTTCACGCATATACATGCGGACAGGGTCGGTGGTGCGGCCAGGCTCATTTTCAACGGACGCCAAAACGGCGGCAGCTTCCTCAGCAGCCAAGTCATCATCACTGGCTTCTGGGGTTTCTTCGCGCATCATTTCGTCGGCTTCAGGCGCGCGTTCGTGCACCGGAATGCCGAGGTCGTTGAGCATCTGAATGATGTCGTCGATTTGTTCGCTTTCTGTGACTGATTCTGGCAGGTGATCGTTGACGTCGCCAAAGGTCAAAAAGCCTTGCTCTTTGCCGCGCGCAATCAGCGTGGCAAGCAGTGAGTTACGGTGCTCTTTGCTGATTGGCTCGTTGCCTTGGTCGTCAGACGGATCCTCGATCGACGTATCGTGCGGTTTGTTGCTCATGCGGACCCCATGCAAGCTGTGCAAAACAAGAGCGGAATTATAACCGCCTTGCGCGAATAAAGACAGATGGACACTCAGCGATTAACTCGTCGGTCGACGACGCGTCTGCTGCAGTGTGTGGATTTTACGTTGGCAGGCGCTAATGGCCTGCAAAGTCTGGTGATCAGGTGTTTGCCGAAGTTGCTCAGTGAGTATGTCGAGCTCTGCCTGCAGTGCACGCAGATTTAGTTGATGCTCAATGTCGACCACTTCTAATTCCGGCTGTTCATGACTGGGCAGCAAGTCGGTGGCAGCAATGGTGGCTAATGCATCACCTTGCTCGGTACCATGCCATCGCCCCAAAATTGCTGCAAGACTGAGTTGTGGATTGGCGCTGATGTCATCGCGCAAGCGCAACAACAGTGGCGTGAACTCGTCCGCTAAGCCGCGATACATATCTTCACGCCAGCGGGCAACCAGTTCGGGTTGGCGCAAAATCAAGGCAATAACCTGAGCTGAAAGCGTGCGTAGTCGCGGCCGCTCTGGGCGCTGGCTAGGTACGCGCTGAAAACTCTTTCGCTCAGTTTCATTACGGCTGGCTTGATTAGGTGCTGGTTGTGGCTCAGTCGGCGGTTTGGGCTTGCTGGCGGCAATCATCAGCTGTGAATTAATCAAGTCTTGGCTAAGTTGCGTGCGCTCACTTAATGACTGAATAACTAAGCTGCGAAATAAGCTGTCAGGCATTTGCGCAATAAGCGGCAGTGATGTACTGGCTAAACGGGAGCGACCTTCCAGTGTGCTTAAGTCCAAGTCTTCGCTTAAGTGGGTGAAAAGTAGTTCGGTTAAGGTAATGGCATCTGCCTGCATTCGTGCACGAAATAAATCAGCACCTTCACGACGAACTAAGGAGTCTGGGTCTTCACCTTCAGGCAAAAACAAGAAGCGCAAATTCACGTCATCACCCACCATTGGCAGGGCATTTTCTAGCGCCCGCCAAGCAGCACGACGACCCGCATCATCGCCATCAAAGCAAAAAATAATGTCATTAACCACGCGCAGCATGCGTTCAACGTGGGCGGTGCTGGTGGCGGTACCAAGGGTGGCCACGGCTTCATGGATGCCGTGCTGAGCTAAGGCCACCACATCCATATAACCTTCAACCACAATCAGCCGGCTTAATTTGCCGCTTTGTTTAGCTTCATACAGACCATAAAGCTCACGGCCTTTATGAAATACAGTTGATTCGGGCGAATTTAAATATTTAGGTTTGTCATCACCGAGTACACGACCACCAAAGGCAATCACCCGTCCGCGAAAATCTCGAATTGGAAAAATGACACGGTCGCGAAGGGCGTCATAAAAGCTGTTGCGCTCTTCGTGGTGAATCAGCAGGCCGGCCTGCAGCAAAAGTTGTTTTTGATCCGCCTCAAGGCCTAAGGTCTGTAGCAAATTATCCCAGCCGGGTGGTGCGTAACCAATGCGAAAATGCTGTGCCAGCTTGCCAGTGAGTCCGCGCTTTTTAAGGTACGTAACGGCGCTGTTGCGCTGCTTGTGTGTACGTAGTTGCTGCTCATAAAAGTGAGCGGCCTTCTCCAGCGCGTCGTATAGCGGCTGCTGTGACGGCGCGGCAGGAACATTGCTGCTGCGTGTTTCTGGCAGTGATAGGCCAACGTTGCTGGCCAATTGTTTTAGGCCGTCAATAAAGTCGAGCCGATCATGCTCTAGCAAAAAGCTGAGGGCATTGCCGCTGGCGCCACAGCCAAAGCAGTAATAAAACTGCTTTTCACGGTTAACCGTAAATGACGGTGTTTTTTCTTGGTGGAAAGGGCAGCAGGCGCTGTAATTTTTGCCGGCGCGCTTAAGTTTGACGCGAGCATCAATGACATCAACGATGTCTGTGCGTAATAGCACATCATCGATAAACGACTGCGGAATGCGACCTTCAGCCATGACGGCTCACATGAGAAAAAAACAGAACTGCAGTTTGCGCGACTGCGCCGTTGGCTGCAACGGCGCAATGCAGCAAAGGCTTAACCAAGCGCCTAACTTAGCCGCGCTTTGACTTGCTGCGACAGTGCGCCAACATCAGCACGACCAGCCACCATGGGGCGAATTAAGTTCATCACTTTGCCCATGTCACGTGCGCTGGTAGCGCCCGCTTCTGCAATGGCTGCGGACACAATCGCCTCTAGCTCATTAGCGGTCAGTGGCGTAGGCAAAAACGCTTGAAGAACAGAGATCTCCAAGATTTCACGCTGTGCCAAATCGTCACGGCCGGCCTGCTCATAGGCATTGGCAGACTCACGGCGTTGTTTCACCAGCTTTTCCATGATGGCCAGTCCACGCGCTTCATCAACTTCAACGCGCTCATCGACTTCAATTTGCTTAAAAGCAGCTAAAGCCATGCGAATAACACCAAGACGCTCACTGTCTTTGGCGCGCATAGCGTCTTTCATGGCTTCGGTTAGGCGGTGCTTTAACGACATGGTGTTCACCTTTGACTAGACGTGCGACAAGCACAAAAAGCCCCAAGTGGGGCTTTTTGCAAGACACACATTAATACAGACGAACGGTCTTAACAGACTCGCGTTGTACCTTTTTGGCGTGACGCTTAACAGCAGCAGCAGCTTTGCGCTTACGCATTTGCGTTGGCTTTTCGTAGAACTCGCGCTTACGAACGTCGGCTAACAGACCGGCTTTTTCACATGAGCGCTTGAAACGACGCAGTGCGACGTCAAATGGTTCACCTTCTTTTACTTTAACTTGGGGCATGAATGCTCACCTATCGTCGAAATTCGGTATGCCACGAGGCATGGGGCGCGGATTTTAACGAGAACTGAACGGAATGGCAAATCTTCTTGCGTAACCGCTACAATGTCGCACTTTTAAACGTGCTGATAAGTGAGTTTATGCATGCGTGTGCTAGGCATCGAAACATCCTGTGATGAAACCGGCGTGGCAATTTATGACACCGAACACGGTCTTTTAGCGCATCGTTTGCATAGTCAAATTGCCATGCATATTGATTATGGTGGTGTGGTGCCGGAGCTAGCCTCACGCGACCATATTCGCCGTATGGTGCCGTTGGTGCGTGAGGTAATGGCAGAGGCTAATACCGCTGCTGATCAGCTCACAGGCATTGCCTACACAGCTGGGCCAGGGTTAGCCGGTGCTTTGTTGACAGGTGCCATGTTTGCCCGCTCATTGGCCTATGCGTGGTCGTTGCCAGCAGTGGGTGTGCATCATATGGAAGGGCATTTGTTAGCACCTTTATTGGAGCCTAAACCACCAGCGTTTCCTTTTGTGGCGCTGTTGGTGTCGGGTGGCCATACCCAGTTAATGCGTGTTGACGGCATTGGTCGTTATGAGTTGCTGGGTGAGTCGATTGATGATGCAGCTGGTGAGGCCTTTGATAAGGTCGCGAAAATGTTGGGGCTGGACTACCCCGGTGGGCCGCAAGTGGCGAAGTGGGCACAACAAGGTGATGCAAAGGCTTTTAAGTTTCCCCGCCCCATGTTGGATCGTCCTGGCTTGGACTTTTCCTTTAGCGGCTTAAAAACGGCGGTATTAACGGCGCGTGATCAAACACCTGACTACCCAAATCGTTTGGCGGATATTTGTGCCAGCTTCGAAGATGCGGTGGTGGATACCTTGTTGCGTAAATGTCTGCGGGCACTGCAGCAAACAGGCCTAAAGCGTTTGGTGTTGGCCGGCGGCGTTAGCGCGAACAAACGTCTGCGTCAGGTCTTGGCTGAGCGGCTACAGGCGATTGGTGGTGAGGCGTATTACCCCGCCCCGGCATTTTGTACCGATAACGGTGCCATGATTGCCTTTGCTGGCGCACAGCGTTTGGTTGCTGGCGAGTCGGTCGATTTGGTCGTAACTGTTAGGGCGCGCTGGCCAATGACAGAGCTGGCAGCTGTTTAGGCCGCCATGTTGTTTAGCGTTTAAAGCGACGCTCGCGGCCTTCAATCAACGCTTTCATATTTTCTTTATGTCTTGCTAGCAACAAGATGCTCATGCCCGCAATGCCGAGCATGCCGTCGGGCATCCATAAATAATGCGCTAAAAAAGGTGCGGCGCTGAAAGCGGCTATGGCACCTACGGATGAAATGCGGGTGATGGCAAAAGCCAGTAACCAAATGGCCAAGACGGTAAGGCCTAACATCCAGTGCAGCGCAATCAACACACCCAATGCGGTGGCGACACCCTTGCCGCCTTCAAAGCGGAAGAAAATCGGGTAAAGGTGGCCAATAAACGCGGCAAAACCAATGGCGCTTAGCAGCATGGCATCTAGGCCCATTTCCCGGCCTATCATGACCGGAATAACCCCTTTCAGCACATCACCGGTGAGTGTCAGCAGTGCCGGCAGCTTGCCACCGATACGCAGCACATTGGTTGTGCCCGGATTGTTTGAGCCATCACTGCGCGGGTCGGGCAGGCCCATGACACGGCAGATGATGATGGCGCTGGAGATCGAGCCCATCAAATAGGCGATAATTAATGCCAAGATGGCCAACAAGTCTGGGCTCATGAGGTGTCCTTGGTATTAGAATGGTGGCTCCATTCTAGCTGCCTTGGCGGCAAACGACGAGACGACAGTGGATATTGTTTATATACGCGACTTTCGCATTGAAACGGTGATTGGCATGTTCCAGTGGGAACGCCGTATACGCCAGACCTTAAGCCTAGATTTAGAGATGGCCTGGGACATTAAGCCTGCTGCCAATAGTGATGATATTCACGATGCGTTGGACTACAAGGCAGTAAGTACCCGTTTAAAAGCGCATGTGGAAGCGGCGGAGTATCAGTTAGTTGAGCGCTTAGCTGAGTCGATTTGGCTGATTTTGCGTGATGAGTTCCATGTGCCGTGGTTACGTTTGCGCGTTAGCAAACCGGGTGCGGTAAAAGGTGCGCAGGATGTGGGTGTATTAATTGAGCGCGGCCAAAAGCCAGCTTAAGCCTTAGCCCCAAACGCTACGACCACCATCGACAGCAATAATTTGCCCGCTGACATAACGACTGCCTTGCACTAAAAACGCAACGGTTTCAGCAATGGCGTCCACGCCACCTTCGCGGCCTAGTGGCACGCTGGCTAATATGTCGGCCTGCTGTTCAGCACTCATGCTGCCAGCGCCCTCAGGCCAAGCAATTACACCCGGCGCAACTCCGTTTACACGCACTTCTGGCGCTAACTCTTTGGCCAAGGAGCGCGTCATTGCTTCGAGCGCGGCTTTGGCCATGCAATACACGGTGTGATTTGCCAGCGGGAAGCGGGCATGAATATCAATCAGATTAACCACACTGGCTTGTGGGCTTTGGCGCAGCATAGGTGTTAGTGCCTGTGCCAGGAAAAACGGGGCCTGTGCATTACTGGCAAATAAATCCTGCCAGTCGGCCTCTGTGGTCTGACCAATCGGGGTGGGATAAAAGCTAGAGGCATTGTTGATCAGCGTATCAACTCGACCAAAACAGGTGCTGGCTTGTTGTGCCAATGACATGACCTCACTTAATGCCGACAAATTCGCAGCTATAGCGATGGCGCTATTGCTGCGTTGCCCATTGAGCTGAGCAACTAAGGCTTCGGCGTCTGCTTGGCTATGGCTGTAGTGAATAATGACAGACCAACCCAAGCCATGTAGATGTTGCGCGCAGGCAGCCCCAACACGCTTAGCTGCACCGGTAATGAGTGCCACGGGTTCAGAGTGAGCCATATAAGTCCTCAAGGCGTTGCAGGCGAGCAGCGCGAATGGCAGCGGCTATGTCAGGGCCGGAACGACTGGCCGGTTGTAGGCTGGCAACATCAATACGAGTGCAGCTTAAGGCTTGACGCCAAAAAGCTGCGGGTTCGTAGTCTATAAGTGGTTGTCCTGACTGCGCCTGTGCATCCGCTGCACAAACGGATAATAAGCTGTCCATGCGTTCGGGGCGGCGCCACGCATCAATCACCTCTAGTTGCGCTAACACCTTGTCAGGCGTTAGTGACCCTGCCAGATGAATGTTGGTATGGTGCTTATTGGCTAGCGCTTGCAGTGCAAGCCATCGTGCCGGCGGGCGCAGGTAGGTGCTGATGTCCTCGTTACTCAAATCCAAGGTGAGTGCAGCAAATCGAATATCGCCTTGGTCACTGGTACCCGCTGCGGCAAGCAATCGTTGTAATGGTAGGTCGGATGTGGCCAGCTGTTGGTCTAGCACTGGCAGTAGCCCACTTAGCGCATAACATTCATGTAGTACTTGGAAGAAGACTGCTGGGTAATGGCTGGCAAGTGCACGTTCCGTTTCTTGCCAAATGCGTTCTGTGCTTAAAGTTTGTAGTTCGCCTTGGCGGCTGATTTCTTGCATTAGCGCCAGTGTTTCCGGTGCTATCCGAAAGCCGAGTCCATGAAAGCGCGCTGCAAATCGCGCCACACGTAAGACACGTAATGGATCTTCAGTGAAAGCGGGTGACACATGGCGTAGCAGTCGATCGTTGATGTCTTGTTGGCCGCCATAAGGGTCAATTAACTTGCCATCGTCGGCCTCTGCCATGGCATTGATGGTTAGGTCGCGACGTAATAAATCGTCTTCCAAGCTCACTGACGGGTCGGCATGGCAGATAAAGCCGTGGTAGCCAACGCCTTGCTTCCGTTCGGTACGGGCCAGTGCGTATTCTTCTTGTGTTTGCGGATGTAAAAACACGGGGAAGTCACGGCCGACCTGACGAAAGCCCTGCGCTAATAAAGCCTCAGCTGTGCTGCCGACCACCACCCAGTCGTTTTCTCGCGGGATTAAGCCCAGCAACTTGTCGCGCACGGCGCCACCAACTAGAAATATGCCTTGATGTTGGCTCATCGCAACCCCTGCCGACTATGTGTGAGTTGTCCGTCCTGTAGGCAGTAGGCCGTTAAGTGGTTACCCCACACACAGCCACTATCTAAGCCAATAAATTGTTGGTTATGGGTGCGGCCTAATAATGCAGCCCAATGACCGAAGAGCACTGTGTAGTCCTCAAGTCCTGTATTTTTGATTTGAAACCAAGCGCGCATGCCGGCTGGTGCAGTTTCTAGCGACTCTTTGTGGCTGAAGTCTAAACGTCCGTCAGGAAGAATTAAGCGCATGCGAGTAAGTGCGTTGATGATGACACGTAGCCTAGCATCACCCATTAGGTCATCTCGCCAGAGTGCAGGGTCATTGCCATACATGCCAGCTAAGTGTGTGGCGGCATCGGGGCCATGCAGCAGTAGCTCGGCCTCAAGGCATAACTTACGTAGCTGTTTGACTGACCACCATGGCGGAATGCCAGCATGGGTCATTAAGTGTTGCTCTGGCAACTCTAATAACAACGGCCGTTGTTGTAGCCAGTCCAATAGCGTGTCGCCATCGTCCGCACTAAAAATAGGGCCGGTACCGTCTTTGTTTTTTAGCCGTGAATGGCCGTGACGCACAGCCAGTAAGTGCAGGTCGTGATTGCCTAATACGCTGTTGGCAACATCACGCAGGCTGTATATCAGGCGTAATGTGCCAAGTGAGTCTGGTCCGCGGGCGACTAAGTCACCAGCAAACCAGAGTCGGTCTTGGCTAGGATCAAAACGAATTTTTTCGAGTAGATCTTCAAGTGCGGCGCGACAGCCCTGCACATCACCAATGGCGTAGTCGGCCATGTCAGTTCAGCATTCTTGGGATGGCTAAAGTGAAGGCAGGTATCGGTGACTCAAAACGATCGCCTGTTTCATCAATCATGCCGTATGAGCCGTGCATGCTGCCGACGGGTGTTTCCAGCACCGTACCGCTGGTGTACTCAAAACTTGCACCGGGAACCAATAATGGTTGTTCACCAATGACACCGTCGCCGCGAACTTCTTGCACGCGCTCATCGGCGTCGGTAATGACCCAATGCCTAGTCATGAGGCGAGCCGTTCGACGACCCTGATTACTAATACGAATGTGGTAGGCAAAGACATAACGCTGCTCGCTAGGGTTAGATGGCTCGGCCAAGTACTCGCTGCGTACTTGAATATGAATGCCGTGGGCATCTACAGCGCTGACGGATTGGCTCATGGGGCAGCATCCAAAATCGCGTTAGTAATGGCTACATAGTCTGCCACGCTCAGTGTTTCTGGGCGACTACTCAAGTCGACACCGGTACTAGTCAGTACATCGGCAGGATAGCGTGCCAAGGCGTTGCGTAAGGTTTTGCGGCGCATGCCAAACGCTTGGGTGACTACTTCACTTAATAGCCGAGGGTCGCGGCAGGGAAAGGGTGGTGTGGCATAAGGTGTTAAGCGCACAATCGCCGAGGTGACTTTGGGCGGCGGTGAAAACGCTTCTGGCGGCACATCAAATAACCACTCTGCTAAGCAGTGGTATTGCACCATCACACTTAAACGCCCGTAATCACTGGTGCCGGGCTCGGCACACAAACGCTCCACCACTTCTTTTTGCAGCATAAAGTGCATGTCTTGCACTTGGCCAGAAGAGCTGAGCAAATGAAAAATCAGCGGTGTAGAGATATTGTAGGGCAGGTTGCCGATAATACGCAGCCCTGCATCACCACTAACCAGCTGTGTGAAATCAAACTTTAGCGCATCGCCTTCATGAATGATCAGCTCACCCATACCGGCCAAGGTTTTTGGTAGTCTGGCCGCTAAGTCGCGGTCTAACTCAACGACCTGAAGACGATTAACGGCGGGTAGCAGTTGTTTAGTTAGTGCGCCCAAGCCTGGACCAATTTCTACTACGTTTTGGCCTGGCTGCGGCTGGAAGCTGGCGATGATTTGGCTAATGACGCGATCATCATTAAGAAAGTTTTGACCAAAGCGTTTACGTGCTTGATGGCCTTCGACGCGTCGAGATGAATGTGCTTGGCTCACGCCGGCTCTCCGTTTGAACGTGCATGGACCATAGTGATGGCGTAATCAATGGCAGCGGCTAAGCTGCCGGTGTCGGCACTACCCGTGCCCGCTAAATCCAGCGCAGTGCCGTGATCAACTGAGGTGCGAATAATGGGTAGGCCCAGCGTAATGTTGACGGCATTGCCAAAGCCCATGTGCTTAAGCACTGGCAAACCTTGGTCATGATACATCGCCAATACTGCATCAGCATCGGCCAATAGACGTGGTGTGAATAAGGTGTCAGCTGGTAGTGGGCCAATTAAATTCATGCCCTCTTGGCGTAATGCCGCCAATGTAGGGCTGATGACCGTCATTTCTTCCTGCCCCAAATGGCCGTCTTCGCCAGCATGCGGATTCAGACCAGTGACCAAAATGCGTGGCTGGTTAATGCCAAATTTTGTTTTTAGGTCGGCATGTAAAATGCGTAACACCTGCATTAAGCGCGTTGGTGTGATGGCATCCGCAACCTCACGCAGTGGCAGGTGGGTGGTGGCAAGGGCAACCCGTAAGCCGGGGCAGGCCAGCAGCATCACCACACGTTCGACCTGACAGCGTTCTTGCAAATATTCGGTATGGCCACTAAAACTGATGCCAGCTTCGTTGATGATGGACTTTTGCACGGGCGCGGTGACCATGGCATCAAATTCGCCACGTAGACAGCCATCACAGGCTAAGTCTAGGCTTTGCAAGACGGCACCAGCATTGCTGACATTGAGCTGGCCCGGCTCTACCGCAGTGCTTAAGTCAACTGGCAAAATATATAAGCTGCCTGCTTGGTGGCGTGTGACCGCCTGCGCGGGTGACCACGGCAGCAGTGTGAGTGGCAGGTTTAGACGTTGCGCATAGGCTTGTAGTAGCGCAGGATTAGTCACTGCAATTAGTTGCGCAGGCCAATCGAGTTGAGCAATTTGTACTAGGAGTTCCGGACCTATTCCGGCGGGCTCGCCAGCCGTCAAAGCAAGACGGGGAATCATGAGGGATTGTCCTTATGCGTCGGTCGTTCACTCCATTGTGCCACAGCCCAACCTGAGAGGGAGTGAAGCCGACGCTAGAACCTGCTAATTGCTGCCACCGCAAGGCGTCAATTAGCGACCACACAGTGCATAAATCATCGCTGAGCGGTACAGTTGGTATTCTGGTGACATTCACTGTGTTCGCCAAGTAAAAATCCCGTAAAGATTCGGGCAAGTGTTACGCCCCTAATAGGAAAACAACGTGCCTTGGTCCACTGTGCGTCCTTATGCCGCCGCTCTTGCAATCATGTTGTTGGCAACAGTGTTGGCGTGGCTGCTTCAGCCCTATATCTCACTGCCTAACTTAGTGCTGCTGTTTGTTTTGGCGGTAGTCGTGGTGGCGTTTTTGTTTGGCCGTGGGCCATCTATCTTGGCGTCGGTTTTAGCTAGTTTGGCCTATGGCGTGCTTTATGTGCCCTGGGCGTATTTGTATTGGGCAGACTCTGGCCAATATGTGTTAACTGGCCTACTAACCATCGCCTTGAGTTTGTTTATTAGTCATCTAACCGTACGCTGGCGTGATGTGGCGCTTGAGTCCGAAGCACGCGCGTTAGAGCTGGAGCGCTTGTATCAATATACCCGCGAACTGGAAAGCGAGCGTTTGCGCAACTCAGTGCTTAGTGCCTTGTCGCACGATTTGCGAACACCGTTGGCTAGCATGGTTGGTGCCTCATCGTCTTTGGCTCGTTCGGATACAGCGCTCACCACTGAGGCTCGTCAGGACCTGGCAACATTAATTTATGATGAGTCGCGTCGTATGCAGGCCCTTGTTGAGAACCTGTTGGATATGGCTAGGCTGGAGTCAGGCCCAGTCGTGTTGCAACTGGACTGGCAGGCCTTAGAAGAAATTATGGGGGCGACATTAGCGCAATGGCGTGCTCGTTTAGCGCCACGACAAATACATGTTCAGTGGCCGACAGAAATCCCCTTACTACGTTTTGATCCGCGCTTATTAGAGCGTGTATTTGCTAATTTGCTGGAAAATATTGGTAAGTACACGCCAGATGATACGTGTGTGAATATCCAAGTCACTGTTGATGCTTCGAGCGTTCACTTAATTATTGAAGATGATGGTCCTGGTCTGCCCGGTGATCCCGATCTGTTATTTCGCAAGTTCTGTCGCGGTGATAATGCGGCCGAAAGTACAGGTGCTGGGCTGGGGTTGGCCATTTGCAGATCAATTATGGAGGCCCATAGTGGGCGTATTGTGGCCGAATCTAGGCAGCCACATGGTGCGCGCTTTATTGTGACCTTACCACGCAGTCAAGATGCCGAGCTTCCGCCACCCGATGATGATGAGGACTTGGTATGAGTGTGGATGTGCTGATTGTCGAAGATGAATTGAATCTGTCTCGTATGTTGTCCACGACATTGACAGCGGAAGGTTACGTCGTCACCACCGCTTTGCGTGCAGACGAGGCATTGGCTCGGGTTGCCCTAGATGATCCGCTGCTGATTTTATTGGACTTGGGTTTGCCTGATATGGATGGTTTGACCTTGCTACCTTTGCTTAAAGCACGCTGTGCTGCGCAGGTTATTATTGTTTCGGCACGTAGTCACGAGTCAGAAAAAATTGCGGCCCTTGATGCAGGTGCTGAGGACTATTTGACCAAGCCGTTTAGTGTTGCAGAGCTGTTGGCACGACTACGTGTGGCGCAACGTCGTCAGCGTGATGCACAGCCGATCAGCCAGCGATATGCGGTGGCTGATTTAGTAGTCGATTTGGAAAAACATGAAGTGTGGTTGGCGGCTGAGTTGGTCAAGCTAACGCCGAAGGAATATAAGCTTTTGGCTGTATTAGCGCAGTCGGCTGGACGTGTGGTAACACACTCACAATTGCTACAGGCTATTTGGGGGCGACACCACAGTGACGATACACATTATTTGCGCATTTATTTACGACAACTACGGCAGAAAATAGAACGCGACCCTGCTGAGCCGCGTTATCTATTAACTGAGCCAGGCGTGGGTTATCGCCTAGCTGGTGAGTAAGTTTTAGCGTTGACCGCGATAGTCCACATAAGCTTCGGCACGTAACTCACGCAACCAAGCACCTAACTCTTCATCATAGGCACGGGCAAACAAGATTTGTCGTGCACGGTCACGCAAGATGCTGTCACGCATGTCTTGCTCACGTTCACCTTCGACACGAAGGATATGGTAACCAAACTCGCTACGAAACGGAGTACTGATAGCATTGATAGGTGTAATGCCAATCATGCGATCAAACTCGGGCACCATGTCGCCTGGAGATACCCAGCCTAGATCGCCACCGCGCACAGCAGAGCCTGGGTCTTGCGAGTGCAATCTAGCGAGCTCAGCAAAGTCAGCACCAGCTTTGAGTTGTTTGTGGTAGCGATTCATCACTTCCAAAATATCATCTTCGTTTTGCAGTTCGTTTGGCCGCATCAGAATATGGCGAACTTGACGCTGAGTGACCACAGTGGTGGGGACTGGTGGTGGTGGTGGGAGTAAGTTTTCTTGTGGGCGAAGCACTCTACGGTCGCTAATCCATAATAAATGCCAACCGCGTGAAGTACGTGTTAATTCGGCTGGCTCTCCATCAATTTGACGCTTCAATGCCTCGGCTAACAATGCTGGCATGGCATCCAATGTGCGCCATCCCAATGGTTCTACTGCAGTATCGCTGCCACGTAAGGTGGTCACCACTTCTTCTGGCGATAAACCACGACGCTGAGCTGCCAGCATTGCTTGTGCTTGCTCTGCGCGCCGTGCCTGCTCTTGTACTGGGGTTCTTTCCTCTACAGGCAGCAGCACTTGTGTAATTAAGTATTCAACACCAGAACCGACGTTAGCTGAAGGTGTCGGAGTAGTTGTTGCTTTAGGCTTTAATTGCTCGTCAAGCTGACGATTAAGCTCGGTGCCAGCGGGTGTTGACATAAACTGATTAATGTCCGCATCCGTGATGCGAATACGCTCTCCCATGCGACGTTGGCGTAAACGCTCAATCACTTGTTCGCGTGCTACAGCATTGCGCAGAGTGGCGAAGCTGGTGCCAGGGGTGGCGTCTAATTTAATGCGAAAGGCATCTAAGGTCATTTTGTTTTCGCGTGCCATGCCGGTCAAAATGGCATTAACCGCATTCTCGTCGGCACGTATGCCGTTGCGATCAGCAAGCTGCAATTGTAGCGACTCTAAAATCAGTTGCTCTCGCGCTTGAGTACGAAGCTGTTCGGGCGCAGCAGCGGGCTGATTGCGCTGTTTAGCCTGAAACATGATGTCGTTCATGCGGCTCTCAACTTCGGAGTTTAAAATAACACTATCGTTGACGATGACCGATATTTGATCCATTGGCTTTGGATTGGCAACGGCTGCTGAAGCTGAAAAAATAAGCGCCGAGCAAAGCAGGGCATGGGACATTGGGCGCCACATTAGAAGCGATCCTCTCGTTGTGAAAGCTGGGAGTATCCAAAGACACTTTGTTCAAGCAATGCGTTGACACCGCTTTGTATAGAAGCCAAGCCTTTTAGACTGACCTCAAGAAAAATTGCACTACGACTACGGTCAGAGCTATCGCTAAGTCCACTAGGGTCGGCTAAAAAGCTGCGTTTAAATACGCGTACTTCCCAGCAGCAAGACTCGTAACCTACACCAAATAACGCTTCTTGTGATTCTTCTTCCTTCAAATTGTACTGCCAGAGCGCGAAGGTTTTCCAATGAGCACCAATGGGGTGGACAAATGATAAGTGAGTTTGGCTGACTGCACGTTGACCAATGCTGGGGTCATCACGTCGGAAGCGATAGCCTGCGTTATACAGGCGTCCGCCAGGAAGTTGAATGTTAGTGGCCACACTGTACTGTGATAACTTGCTATCAGAAGGATCCATCAAGAAGTCGGCGTAAGCACTTACGTTTTCGTTAACACGTGTGGTGATATTGCCGGCAAAGCTTGAGCTGTCGGTGTTGCCCACTGGCGTGCTGCCATTCAATAAAGGCAGGGCTACACGGCGATCACGGAAGTAAACAATTTGCCCTACGGATGCTTGTAAGTGCTCAAAACCATCCTCGCTGATAAAGCGCGAGGTAAAACCATACGCTACTTGGTTGGCATCATCGACACGATCGCCACCGGAAAAGCGAGTGTCTCTAAATAACTGATCGTAGCTAAACGTGGTGTTGGCGCTATCAAAGTTAGGGTTTGCAGACTGATCTTTAAATGGTGCATACAAATAATATAGCCGTGGCTCTAAAGTTTGCGTTAGGCCATTGCTGTAGGGACGATCAAAATACAGTCCAGTATCTAGGCTAACGGTTGGGATAGTGACACTAGGATTTTTCTCTACACCAACACCTGCACCTTCTAGAGCATATTGAAGATGTGTCATCTTTACCGCTGGACGAACAAAGCCCCACTGATCACTAAACTCATATTGCAGTCGCGGGTCTAAGCGCATGCGTACGCCGTTGATGTCGATAGAGCCGTCATCAACGCTACGACGAAAATTGGCGACCTCTGCGCGCACGTCAGGCTGCCAACCAGCTGCTAATGACTGTTGTCGTGTTAGCAGCAGCTGCGGCAAACGGCTATAGGGTTTATCGCCATCGGCAATGCTTGGGTCAATGGTTTGAAAGCCTTGAACACGAGTGGTGGCTTCCCATGGACCTTGTCGATAAATCACTTCGCCAACACGTTCTTGGTGGGTGGTTGCGCTTTGTACCAAGCTGGTGCCAAGGTCGGTGAAGTACAAATTGTCCGAAACATAGTTCACATCAGCACGGGCAGAGAAGCCGTTATTCCAGCTTGCACTGTGTTGGAATCGGCCACTTTTTCGATCTTCGCCAGTGTTTTTGTCGTCAGGCAAAATGGTGCCCTCGACAATGCCGCTACCATAGTTCTGTGTCAGATAGCGAAATTCACCGCCGAGCATGGTGCCACGACGGCCGACCACGCGCGGGGTGATCGTGGCATCATAATTTGGCGCTAAGTTGAAGTAGATGGGCTGCGAAAAATCGAGCCCACCATCGGACGTGGTACCAAAGCGTGGCACCAAGAGACCAGTTTGTCGGCGATCGTCGATAGGGAAGCGAAAATAGGGCAAATATAAAATGGGCACATCAGCAATACGTAGTTTGGCGTGATAGACCTTGCCGACCCCAGTTTCTTGATTGAGCTCAATATCGCGTGCGTCAAATGCCCAGCTACGTTGGCCCGGCGCACAGGTAGTGTAGATGCCGCGATCAATCAAAATCACACCATCATCCAAGCGACGGATACGTTCGGCGCGGCCGTGAGCGTTTAAGTCGCTCGCGACAAATTCACTGCTCAGTAATTGGCCAGCTTGAGTGTTTAAATTAAATACTGCTTGCTCTGCGGTCATTAGCAGGCCGGGTTCGGCTAAGCGAATGTTTCCGTCAAATTGGGCGAATTCACGATCTTGGCTTAATTGGCCACTATCTGCTTCGATGAGGCGTCCGTTTTGCTGCAGGCGCACGCTGCCTGCTAGTTGAGCTTCGCCATTATCACTGTAGTTTAGGCTGTCAGCATTGGCTAAAATTTCGCTGGCATTGAAGTCGCCGGCAACAACTTTGGGACCAATCGGAGTGACCCACGCGCCTGCACACGTTGGGTCAATACGCGGTTGATCAATTTCAGGTAAGGCAGCAATTTCGGCGCTACTCAACCAGCCTAAGCGAGCGCCCGCAGTGTCCATATTGGCTAAGGCGGAATCTGCTGCCCAGGTGTTGCCGGTTAAACACAGCAAGGCGATGCTGGCGGCAATTGGGTTCAATCGCCAATGAGGGCGATCAATGTGACGATATGCTTGGCTCATAGTGAGTAATCATTGGGTCTTGGATCAATATGCCGGATAATAGATTCTTTAATCCAGATCAGCTAGGAAAATCCGGAATGACAGACGATTTGCGTGCAAATGCATTGGGACAGTGGGTTAGGCAGTGTTTGGTAAGTCGTCCGCAATGGCCTGCTCTGGTAGGTGGTTTGGATGTTGTATCAGGAGACGCCAGTTTTCGTCGCTATTTTAGGCAGCCTTTGCAGCAAGGTTCATTAATTGCGGTTGATGCCCCGCCTGAGCATGAAGACTGTGCGCCATTTGTGGCGCTATCCAAAGCCATGCACGCACATGGCCTTTGTGTGCCAGAAGTGCTGGCTTGGTCAAAGCAGGATGGTTTCATGTTGCTGACGGATCTTGGCGACACCTTATTACGTGATCAGTTAGCGCCACCGACTGTAAGTACGCTCTACGGTGCCGCGATGACGGCATTAGTGAGCATGCAGACTTGTCCGGCACCAAGTGAGTATTTTCTGCCTAGGTATGATCGTGAGCGCTTGATGACAGAAATGCGCCTGCTGACGGATTGGTTTATTCCAAAATACTTAGGCCTTCAGCTGGATAAGGAGCAAGTGGCATTATGTGAGCAGCAATTTAATGCCTTGGCCGATTCGGTGTTGGCACAGCCCACAGTCTTTGTGCATCGTGACTACCATTCGCGCAATTTAATGCTTACGCCGGATGGTCAACTCGGTATTATCGATTTTCAGGATGCTGTTATCGGGCCGATTACCTATGACTTGGCCTCGTTATTACGTGATGCCTATGTATCATGGCCGGATGCCGATGTGGCCTTGTGGGTGCAGCGTTTCCGCGATGAGTTGATCGTGGCCGGGCAGCTTGATGCCAAGGTGACGGCTGAACAGTTTCAGCGCTGGTTTGATGAAATGGCCGCACAACGGCATTTAAAAGTCGTTGGTATTTTTGCTCGTTTAAGCCTGCGTGATGGCAAGCATGGTTATTTACAGGATATTCCCTTGGTCTATCGTTATTTGCTGAATGAATTGAGTGCTATTGAGACACTGCAGCCACTTCATCAGCTGTTGGTTTCACTGTTGCCCACGTATTTGGCGAAGTATCCAGCTGCAGTGCAGGAACTTGGAGCATATTTGTAATGAAGGGCATGATCCTGGCAGCGGGTTTGGGAACGCGCATGCGGCCACTCACCGATACCTTACCTAAGCCTTTGTTGGAGGTTGGTGGTGAGCCATTAATTGTGTGGCACCTCAAAGCTTTGTTGCGTGCAGGTATTAAGGATATTGTTATCAATACCTCGTGGTTAGGGCACAAATTAGAGCAAGCATTGGGTGATGGCCGTGCCTTTGGCGTCAACATTGAATGGTCGCGTGAGCCTGAATCAGCGCCATTAGAAACTGCAGGTGGCATTATCCAAGCGCTTCCTATGCTGGGGCATGAGCCATTTATGCTGGTTAATGGTGATGTCTGGTTGCGCAAAAACTTGACACCATTAAGGCAAGCATTGGCGCCGGGGCGGCAAGGACATTTAGTGTTGGTGGATAATCCTGAGCAGCACCCCAGTGGTGATTTCGTTTTGGCGTGCGGCAGTGATATGGCCGAAGGTGTGCGTTATGACCTAGGTGGAGATAACGAGTCTGCCGGTCGTCGACTGACCTATGCTGGTGTGGCGGTATACTGCCCTAGTTTGTTTCAAGGCTTGGCTCCAGGCGTGCGACCATTAGCACCGTTGCTACATGAAGCAATTGCCATGAAACGCATTACCGGTGAGTACTTTGCTGGGCCGTGGGTGGATGTCGGCACGCCGCAACGCCTGTATGATCTCAATGACAGTTTACGTACCCAAATGAGTGATTCATGAAAGACTTTTTAATTGCCCCGTCTATTTTATCTGCCGACTTTGCACGTTTAGGTGAAGAGGTTGAGGCTGTGCTGGCAGCGGGCGCTGATGTGGTGCATTTTGATGTTATGGATAATCACTATGTGCCTAATCTGACAATAGGCCCAATGGTGTGCAAAGCCCTGCGTAAACACGGAATTACGGCCCCTATTGATGCGCATTTAATGGTGCGTCCTGTGGATCGCTTGATCGGTGACTTTATTGATGCGGGTGCCAGCATTATCACCTTTCACCCCGAAGCCTCCGATCACATAGATCGCTCGTTGCAGATGATTAAAGATGGCGGCGCTCAGTGTGGTCTGGTGTTTAACCCGGCCACGCCATTGCATTATCTTGACCACGTCATGGACAAAGTCGATGTGATTTTGCTGATGAGTGTGAACCCCGGTTTTGGTGGGCAGAAATTTATTCCAAGCACCCTAGATAAATTACGCGTTGTGCGGGAGCGGATTGTGGCTAGTGGTCGCAGCATTCGTCTGGAAATTGATGGCGGTGTTGGTGTGGCAAACATTCGTGAAATTGCAGAAGCTGGCGCTGATATGTTTGTGGCTGGTTCCGCTATTTTTAATGCCCCTAATTACGCCGATGTGATTAGCCATATGCGCGCCGAATTGGCAGCCTTACGAGCCAACACATGATTGGCTTGCAGCGCGAGTTAGGCTTTATTCCTAAGCTGATTATGCTCGACTTAGATGGCACGTTAGTGGATAGCGCGGCCGACATTGCTCTGTGCCTGAATCAGGCCTTGGGCGACTTGGCCTATCACAGTGTGTCGGAGCATCAGGTACGCGAGTGGGTAGGCCGTGGCGCACCACGCTTGATTGAACTTGCGTTGCAGCACGTTAGTCCGCATCACCAAACTGACGCGCATCGTAACGAGGCACAAACTGCATTGCTGAACCAGTTTATGCAGCGTTACCAAGTGTCGGTGTGTCAGGTCAGCACAGTATATCCGGGTGTGTTTGAGTTTTTAGATGCAGCCGATGCAGCGGGCATTAGCTTGGCTTGTGTCACCAATAAACCATATCAACCGGCGCGTGCCTTGTTAGAAGAATTAGGGCTGTTGTCGCGTATGCAGTTGTTAATTGGTGGTGATACTTTGGCGCACCGTAAGCCTCATCCTGAGCAGCTACTGCATTGTCTTCGTCATTTTGATGTGGCCGCTGCTGACGCCTTGATGGTTGGTGACTCCTATAACGATATTGAAGCGGCGCGTGCCTGTGGTGTGCGCTCTTTGGCCGTGCCTTATGGCTATAATCATGGCCAAGATATTCGTCAGTGCCAGCCGGATATGCTGGTGAACTTGTTGTCCGAGGTTTTGAGTTGAGCATGACGCCCGAAACATTTGCTGCCCTTGCCGCTCAAGGCTTTAACCGCATTCCTGTGGTGCGTGAAATTCTAGCGGACTTAGACACGCCCTTATCCTGCTACCTAAAGGTGGCTCATCTGCCCTACAGCTATTTGTTTGAGTCTGTGCAGGGCGGTGAGCAGTGGGGGCGTTATTCCATGATTGGCCTACCAGCACGTACTATTTTGCGTGTGCATGGTTACCAGGTCACCTTGGAAGTCGACGGTGAGGTGACCTATACCGAAACCGTGGCCGACCCCTTGGCCTATGTTGAGCAATTTCAGGCGCGCTTTGAAGTGCCGGAACTTGATGGCTTGCCACGCTTCACCGGTGGTTTGGTGGGCTATTTTGGTTATGACACCGTGCGTTATGTTGAGCGTCGTTTAGCCGCCTGCAATAAGCCGGATCCTTTGGCCACACCCGACATTTTTTTAATGGTGTCAGATGAGGTCATGGTCTTTGATAACGTCAAAGGCAAATTGTATTTAATTGTTCACGCCGACCCTGCACAAGCTGATGCTTTAAAGCTGGCAGAGCGACGTTTAGATGCGCTGGTAGCCGGCATTCATGCACCACTAATTACGACACCTCAGCCAGCGAGCAAGCCTTTAGTCGAGTCTGACTTTGTTTCCAGTTTTGGTGAGCAAGCCTTTAAAGCAGCGGTTAATACCGTGAAAGATTATGTGCTGGCTGGTGACGTGATGCAGGTGGTGCCATCACAACGATTAAGCGCGCCGTTTAGCCTGCCGCCCATTCAGCTTTATCGCGCCTTGCGGCATTTAAACCCATCGCCGTATATGTATTTTATGCACTGTGGTGACTTCCATATTGTTGGCTCCAGCCCGGAAATTTTAGCCCGAGTTGAGCATGGCCAAGTGGCTGTGCGTCCTATTGCCGGCACGCGCAAACGTGGAGCTACACCTGAGCGCGACAAGGCTTTAGAAGCTGAGCTGTTGGCTGATCCGAAAGAGATTGCTGAGCATTTGATGTTGATTGATTTGGGTCGTAATGATGTCGGTCGGGTGGCTGAAATTGGTCAGGTGCGTGTGACTGAGCAAATGGTGGTTGAGCGTTACTCACATGTCATGCACATCGTGTCCAATGTTGAAGCGACATTAAAGCCGGGAGTGACCTCGTTGGATGTGTTGAAAGCAACACTGCCAGCAGGCACTTTGTCGGGCGCACCAAAAGTGCGGGCCATGGAAATTATTGATGAGTTAGAACCGGTCAAGCGTGGCATTTATGGTGGCGCTATCGGTTACTTGTCATGGCAGGGTGTTATGGATACCGCCATCGCAATCCGCACAGCTATCGTAAAAGACGGTGTGATGCATGTGCAGGCCGGTGCTGGTGTGGTGGCAGACTCGGTGCCAGAACTTGAGTGGATGGAAACGCAAAATAAGGCGCGTGCCTTAATGCGAGCGGCTGAGCTAGCCAGTCAATTGACCAATACAGATGGCAGATTCTCATGCTCTTGATGATCGATAATTACGACTCGTTCACCTATAACCTAGTGCAGTACTTTGGTGAGCTGGGCGAAGATGTGCGCGTTTATCGCAACGACGAAATTAGCCTGGAAACCATCGAGGCATTAGCACCAGCTCGTATTGTGATTTCGCCCGGCCCTTGTACGCCGAATGAGGCTGGTATTTCCATGCCAGCTATCAAACATTTTGCCGGTCGTATTCCATTGTTGGGTGTGTGTTTGGGCCACCAAAGCATAGGCCAAGTTTATGGCGGTGAAGTGGTGCGTGCGCGTCAAGTCATGCATGGCAAAACCTCACCGATTTACCACAGCAATACGGGTGTGTTTCGCGATTTAAATAATCCGGTTACTGCGACTCGCTATCATTCCTTGGTAGTTAGCAAAGAGTCGCTGCCAGACTGCCTAGAAATTACCGCGTGGACGCAGAACAATGACGGTTCTATTGATGAAATCATGGGCTTGCGCCATAAGTCGTTGATGGTCGAGGGTGTGCAATTCCATCCTGAATCGATTCTGACTGAGCAGGGCCATGCCTTGCTGAAAAACTTCCTCGACGCTACTCGCTAGGAAACCAACATGGATATTAAACAAGCCTTAAGCCGGGTTGTTGAGCGCATTGATTTAAGCAGTGCCGAGATGCAAGACGTGATGCAGGCCATCATGAGCGGCCAATGCAGTGATGCACAAATTGCGGCCCTGCTAGTGGCGTTGCGTATGAAAAGTGAATCGATTGATGAAATCGAAGGTGCCGCGCGGGTGATGCGTGACTTGGCCTCTCGAGTGACGTTGTCCAGCCAAGAACATGTGGTTGATATTGTGGGCACCGGTGGTGATGGCGCTAACTTATTTAACGTCTCTACGGCTTCGGCCATGGTGGTGGCAGCCGCCGGTGCCAAGGTGGCCAAACATGGCAACCGAGCCGTGTCATCAAAAAGTGGCAGTGCGGATTTATTAGAAGCCGCGGGCGTAAATTTGGCGCTGTCCTCTGAACAGGTCGCTCGTTGCATAGACAGTGTTGGGGTTGGCTTTTTGTTTGCTGTAAATCATCACGGTGCCATGAAACATGCTATTGGTGCGCGTCGCGAAATTGGCCTGCGCACGCTGTTTAATTTATTGGGGCCATTGACCAATCCAGCCTTTGTTACACGACAAGTCGTGGGTGTGTTTAACCCGGCGTTATGTCGTCCTATGGCGGAGGTGTTAGGGCGTTTAGGCAGTGTGCATGCCTTGGTGGTCAGTGCCAAAGATGGTCTTGACGAAGTGTCGCTGGCAACAGCAACTCAAGTGGCTGAACTAAAAGATGGTGTAGTGCGCGAATATGTCATCACGCCCGAAGAGTTGGGTGTGGCTAGCCAATCGCTTGTGGGCCTGTCGGTTGCGGATTCGGCGGAGTCTTTAGCATTGATTAAAAATGCACTCGGTAAACGAACCAGTGATGAGGCTGCCAAAGCTGCAGATATTATTAAGCTCAATGCCGGCGCAGCGATTTATGTGGCTGGCATTACCCAAACTTGGAAACAAGGTGTGGCCTTGGCTGATGACTTGATGTGCAGTGGCCAAGCCTTAGAAAAACTAAACGATTTGCGCTTATTCACTCGCGCATTACTGCCGGAGACATCGGCATGAGTACCATTTTAGACACCATCATGTTGCGCAAGCAGCAAGAGGTTAAAGCACGTCGTCAGCATCATTCATTGGCTGACCAAGAAGCGTTTGCTCGCGAGGCATTGCCAGTGCGTGGTTTTAGCGCAGCATTGCAAAAAAATATTAACCAAGGGCGTGCGGGTGTTATAGCTGAGATCAAAAAAGCCTCGCCATCCAAGGGTGTTATTCGGGAAAACTTTGACCCAGCAGCAATTGCGGCGTCCTATCAGCAGGGTGGGGCGAGTTGTTTGTCGGTGTTAACCGATGTGGACTTTTTTCAAGGCAGCGATGCTTATTTGCAAGCGGCTCGTCAGGCCTGTGATTTACCGGTGATTCGCAAAGACTTTTTGTATGACCCCTATCAAGTAATTGAAGCACGCGCCATTAATGCCGACTGTGTTTTGTTGATTGTGTCGGCGTTGTCTGATGCGCAGCTGCAAGAGTTGCATGCCTGTGCGCTAGAACATGGCATGGATGTGTTAATTGAAGTGCATGACCGAGCTGAGCTGCTGCGGGCATTGCCATTGGGTAATCCGCTGATTGGTATCAATAACCGTAATCTGCATAGTTTTGAGGTGAGCCTGCAAAACACGTTGGATTTGTTGGCCGATATTCCATCGGATCGCACTGTGATTACTGAAAGCGGCATTCACAGCCGCGATGATGTGCAGTTGATGCGTGATCATGCGGTGCATGGCTTTTTGGTGGGTGAGGCGTTTATGCGTGCGCCGGAGCCGGGCGAAAAGCTGGCAGAACTTTTCTCTTAAAAGCATTTCTTAGGAGCTTCTAATGGAAGCACGAATTCGTTGGAATGGTGAAGTTAGCTTTAAGGCGACTTCGGGTAGTGGGCATGAAGTGACGATGGATGGCCCGCCAGACTTAGGCGGTCAGAACCTAGGTGCTCGCCCCATGGAAATGATGTTGATGGGCATGGGCGGCTGTACCTCGTTTGATGTGATGACCATCCTCAAAAAATCTAGACAGAATGTGGTGGGTTGTGAGGCATTATTAACTGCCGAACGTGCGGACGCTGTGCCTGCTGTATTTACCAAAATTCATGTTCACTTTGTGGTAACGGGACATGACTTAAAAGAGGCGCAGGTTAAGCGTGCTGTTGAGTTGTCGGCAGAAAAATACTGTTCAGCCTCGATTATGCTGCAGGCTGCTGGTGTTGAAATTACTCACAGTTACGAGATGCTGGCGGCCTAAGGCAAACGACCTAAATATAATAGGTCGTTTGTGTCATCACTTTAGCTAAAGCACGCATGCCTTGCTGCAATGGTGGTGGTAGTTCAGCGGCGCCAGCACGAATGGCCATATCGCGGTGTTCACTTTCATCTTGCTGCATTTGTACTAACACGGCGCGTGTGCGTTGGTCGTTCATGGGTAGCTTGTTTAAGTGTGTTTGTAAGTGCTCACACACTTGCCGCTCGGTCTCAGCGACAAACCCCAAACTCCATTTATCGCCTGCCATGCCGGCTAAAGCACCAACACCAAATGAAGCAGCATAGAACAGCGGGTTCAGCACACTAGGCCGTGCATTAAGCGCATTTAATCGTTCGTTGCACCATGCCAAATGATCAACCTCTTCTTGCGCCGCGCGTTTCATTTCTTCACGAACTTCCGGTAGTTTCGCGGTCAGTGCCTGACCTTGATATAAAGCTTGAGCACAGACCTCGCCGGTGTGATTAACACGCATAAAACCTGCGACTTGGCGCTTTTCTTCATTACTTAATCCGGCTTCGGCCAAGGTGCTGGCAGGCGATGGTCGCTGTGCTTGTACGGCATCAGAGGCTAGCGTGCGTAGCACATTGTCGGCCTGACCAATTAAGCGATCAAAAAAACTGTATTGGCGCATGAGTTATGTCCTGTGCTGATTAGCCCGGAGGCCATGTGAGCTTGCGTCCACCAAGCAAGTGCAAATGAATGTGATACACACTTTGGCCGCCATTGGCATTGCAATTCATGACTAAGCGATAACCATCTTCAGCTAGGTTTAGCTCTTTGGCCAACTGAACAGCGGTGGTCATTAGCTCGCCCAATAAACCGGCCTGTTCCGCGGGCACTTCATTTAGTGTGCTGAAGTGCGCTTTTGGGATAATTAGTAAGTGCACGGGTGCTGCGGGAAAAAGGTCATGAAATGCAATCACACGGTCATTTTCAAAGGCGATGCGCGCCTTAACTTCGTGGTTGGCAATTTTGCAAAAAATGCAGTCGGACATGAGTTGCTCCAAAAAAATACAGCAAAACCGAGTCGGTGGACTCTGCTGCTAAATCACAAACAATGATATGTTATGCAGCGCGCCAATGTCGCGGTAGCAGAAAATTGTTTGCGCTCTTTTTTGGTGCGATAAAGCTTAGCTATGCATTTATTTGGTGCAAAATGTGTTTTTGGTGCACTGAATTAGCGCTGTATTGTCGGTTTTTATGCGGTTTTAGGCCTGCCCATGTGCTGGCATAGAAATTGCTTTTATCACTCCGTCACGTTTTGTTGGTTACAGCAAAGCATCACCGGAATCATTGTTGTGAAGAGCCCTCTGGAGGAGCGAACATGTCAAATAAGGTTTTAGACCTAATTAAAGCCAATCAAGCCAAGTGGGTTGATTTCCGTTTTACTGATACTAAAGGTAAAGAGCAGCACGTTTCTTACCCAGCTGGCACCATCAGCGAAGACACCTTTGTTGAAGGTAAAATGTTCGATGGTTCATCCATTACCGGTTGGAAAGGCATCGAAGCATCAGACATGATTTTGATGCCAGATCCAGAAACCGCTTTCATGGACCCCTTCTTTGAAGACTCAACCGTTGTTGTTACTTGCGACGTTATTGAGCCATCAACTGGCCAAGGTTACGAGCGTGACCCACGTTCGATCGCCAAGCGCGCTGAAGCCTATCTGAAATCAACTGGCATTGGTGACACAGCATTCTTTGGCCCAGAGCCAGAATTCTTCGTATTTGACGAAGTGAAGTGGAACATTGGCATGGCGGGTTCGTCACACGAACTGATTGCTGAAGAAGCTGCTTGGTCAACCAACAAAGATTTTGAAGGCGGCAACTCCGGCCACCGTCCACGCGTAAAAGGCGGTTACTTCCCAGTACCACCAATCGACTCTCAGCAAGATTTACGTGCTGCGATGTGTAATGCCATCGAAGCCATGTTGGGCGAAGGTAAAGTTGAAGTGCAGCACCACGAAGTGGCTTCTTGCCAGTCTGAAATCGGTGTGTCGTTCAACACATTGGTACGCAAAGCTGACGAAGTTCAAGTGCTGAAGTATGCCGTGCACAACGTTGCCCATGCTTATGGCAAAACGGCGACTTTCATGCCTAAGCCAATGGAAGGTGACAACGGTTCTGGTATGCACGTTCACATGTCTATCTCTAAAGATGGCAAGAACCTGTTCTCTGGCGACCAGTATGCTGGTCTATCCGAAATGGCATTGTTCTTCATTGGCGGTGTGATTAAGCACGCTCGCGCATTGAACGCGATCACCAACCCATCAACCAACAGCTACAAGCGTTTGGTTCCACATTACGAAGCGCCAATCATGTTGGCTTACTCGGCACGTAACCGTTCAGCGTCGATTCGTATTCCGTACGTTTCTAGCCCTAAAGCTAAACGTATTGAAGCGCGCTTCCCTGATCCAGCGGCCAACCCATACCTGTGCTTTGCTGCACTGTTGATGGCTGGCTTGGATGGTATCCAGAACAAGATCCATCCAGGTGAAGCCTCTGACAAGAACCTGTATGACCTGCCGCCAGAAGAAGAAGCGCAGATCCCAACAGTGGCTCACAACCTTGAAATGGCAATTGATGCCCTCAAGGCTGACCATGAGTTCTTGTTGAAAGGTGGTGTGTTCACTAAAGAAATGTTGGATGCCTACATTGAGCTGAAAACAGCTGAAGCACGTCGCGTTAGCACGTTTGTATCGCCGATCGAATTTGATCTGTACTACAGCGTATAAGCGATTTGTGGTGAAAAAGCCCGCACTTGCTGCGGGCTTTTTTATTTGTTCAATAGTCATTAGGCTAGCGTGATTGCGGTGCCTAAAGGCGAGTTACGATTCATGGATATCAACACCTACATACGCTGGTCGCCTTGGTTGGCTAACCAACTTGCGCAGCTCACTAATGCTGATCGCGAACAGGTGCTTCAGGCTGCACAACAGCAAAGAAATAGCAGTGATTGGCGGCCACTATTGCAGCAAACGCTGCAGTCTTTGCCAGCTGCCGATAGTCGTCCACTACTTGAGTTGGCACGTGGAGTAGATGAGCAATGGCAAGTTGCTTTGCGTCAGTTACGTCGACGTGAGCAGTGCCGTTTTATTATTCGCCTATTGGCGGGCACGTCACCGTTACCAGAACTGACGCGCGAGCTGTCAGATTTTGCTGACGCATGTATTGCTGCGGCAATAAATCAAGCACATCAAGAAGTGGCCATATTGCATGGGCAGCCGATAGGCCAAGACAGCAGCACACCACAGACCATGGTGGTGATTGGTATGGGCAAATTAGGTGGGCAGGAGCTTAATTTGTCGTCTGATATTGACCTGATTTTTACCTATGCCGAAGAGGGTGAAACCGATGGTCGCCGCAGCATCAGTAATCAAGAATTCTTTATTAAGGTAGGCCAGCGTGCGATTGCCTTACTGGATGCTATTACTGCCGATGGTTTTGTATTTCGCGTTGATATGCGTTTACGACCATGGGGTGATGGTTCTGCTTTGGCCTGTGGTTTTGATGCACTAGAGGCTTACTACGAGCGCCACGGTCGTGAGTGGGAGCGATATGCCTTAGTGAAGGCACGTATTTGTGCGGGTGATACGCAGCAGGGCGAGACCATGTTGCAAAGCCTGCGTCCGTTTGTGTATCGACGTTATATAGACTTTGGCGCGTTTGAGTCGCTGCGTGACATGAAGCAAATGATTGCGCGTGAAGTCCGTCGTTTAGATCGTGAAGACAATATCAAGCTTGGCGCTGGTGGCATTCGTGAAGTTGAGTTTGTGGCGCAGGCGTTTCAGTTAATTCGTGGCGGCGTTGACCGAAGCCTGCAATTGCGTCCCTTATTGCAGGTACTACCCGAGCTTTCAGCACGTGAACTGTTGCCACAAAGCGCGGTAGATGAACTGACAGATGCCTACTATTTTCTGCGTAATAGTGAACACATTATTCAGGCTCAGCATGACCAACAAACCCAAATGCTACCAATAACGCAGATTGATCGTTTGCACTTGGCGCAGGCGATGGGTTTTGACGACTGGGATAGTTATGCTCATGCACTAAGCCAGCATCGCAACAAGGTTCATGTGCACTTTCAAAATGTGATTGTGTTGCGTGAAGAAGCCTCTAGCGCAGAGGAGGAGCCAGAGTGCTGGCCTGACCGTGTGGCCAGCTTATTGGCCAGTCGTGCCGTTATGCAGTTAAGCGGTCCTGCACGTGATCGGCTAGATCGTTTATTGCCGCGCTTGGTGGCGGCTTGTGATCGTCATGAACAAGGTGATGTGGCGTTAGCCCGTGTCATGCCGCTAATTGAGACAACACTGAAACGGTCGGCGTATTTAGTCATGCTCATCGAGAACCCCGAGGCCCTGACACGCTTGGTGGACTTATGTGCCTGCAGCCCATGGATTGCTGAATCGTTAACGCGTTATCCCGTGCTGTTAGATGAATTGCTAAATGCACGCACACTGTTTTCACCGCCTAGCCGAGAGGAGCTGACGCAAGAGTTACGCCAACAGCTAATGCGTGTCCCTGCGGATGATCTTGAGCGGCAAATGGATGTGCTGCGTATTTTTCAAAAAGGCCAAGTCTTACGCGTTGCCGCGTCCGACATCAAAGGCACCTTGCCGCTAATGAAGATTAGCGACTACTTAACGTGGATTGCCGAAACCGTATTGGATGAGGTGCTTGTGCTGAGCTGGCAGCAGCTGACCCAGCGCCATGGTCGGCCAAAGCGGGCCGATGGTAGTGCCTGTGACTTAGATTTTGTCATTGTCGGTTATGGCAAGCTGGGCGGCTTAGAGCTTGGTTATGGTTCGGACTTGGACTTGGTATTTATTCACGATGCCGATCCACAGTCAGAAACCGATGGTGCCAAGCCAATAGATGCGGCCAGTTTTTATGCTCGGCTGGGCCAGAAAATTATTCATTTGTTAACCACGGCAATGGGCACCGGCACCTTATATGAAGTAGATATGCGACTTCGCCCTTCCGGTGCGTCAGGGCTGTTGGTCACTTCCTTAAGTGGTTTTGCGAGTTATCAGCGCGAGCATGCATGGACATGGGAGCATCAGGCTTTAGTGCGCGCACGTGTGGTCGCCGGTGATCCGCGAGTAGCAGAAGGGTTTAATGCGGTACGTGCAGAGATTATTGGGCGTGAGCGTGAGCAAACAGCATTAAAAAATGAAGTGCAGGAAATGCGAGAGAAAATGCGCAGTCACTTAGCCCCGAAAGACCCGGATGAAATTGATATCAAGCACAGTCCCGGTGGTTTGGTAGATATTGAATTCTTAGTGCAATACCTGACCTTGGCACATGCGGCCAAGATGCCGGCGCTGAGGCAGTGGCCGGACAATGTGCGCTTGTTGGAGGTCATGGCAGAAGAGAGTATCTTGACGCACGAGGATGCCGAGAACTTACGTCAGGCCTATTTAGATTTGCGTGGACGAAGTCACCGTCAAGCTCTGGCAGCAGAAGGTCGCGCCATGGATGTTGATGATTTGTTGTCGGCACGTCAGTTGGTGGCCGCAATTTGGCAACGAATCATGGTGGAATAGCCGCTTTTATGGTGGAATACGCGTTTGATTTAATCGCCTAAATAATGGCTATTTGTGGAGAGCAAAAGATGTCGATGTCCGATCGTGATGGCGTGATTTGGTTTGATGGCCAGTTGGTTCCTTGGCGTGAAGCCCAAGTTCACGTGCTCACCCACACCTTGCACTATGGCATGGGTGTTTTTGAGGGTGTGCGTGCTTATGCCACTGATCGTGGAGCATCCATTTTTCGTTTGAAAGAGCACACCGAGCGCTTGTTTATGTCGGCGCATATCATGAATATGCCCATGCCGTTTGATCGTGAAACGATTAACGAAGCACATCGCACGGTGGTTCGTGAAAACAAGCTGCCGCATGCCTATTTGCGGCCTATGGTGTTTTACGGATCTGAAGGCATGGGCTTGCGCGCCAGCAACCTGAAAGTGCACGTAATTGTGGCTGCTTGGGAGTGGGGCGCCTACATGGGCAAAGAAGCCCTAGAGCAAGGCATTAAAGTGCGCACATCTAGCTACACGCGTCATCATGTCAACATTTCAATGACGCGCGCCAAAGCTAACGGTAACTACATCAACTCCATGTTGGCACTGCAAGAGGCTATTTCTGGAGGCGCCGAAGAAGCCTTGATGTTAGATCCAGAAGGTTATGTGGCTGAAGGCTCTGGCGAGAATGTGTTTATTGTGCGCGATGGCGTGATTTACACCCCGGATGTGACCTCTTGCTTAGACGGTATCACTCGCAAAACCGTGATTCAGATTGCTGAAGAGCACGGCTATACCGTTAAGGAAAAGCGTATTACCCGCGATGAAGTCTATATTGCTGATGAAGCTTTCTTTACCGGCACTGCGGCTGAAGTAACACCGATTCGTGAACTGGATGGTCGAAAAATTGGTGCGGGTCACCGTGGGCCGATCACCAGTGTGTTGCAAAAGGCTTACTTTGAAACGGTTACTGGCGTGCGCAAAGAGCATGCTGAGTGGCTGACACCGGTCGCTTAATTTGGCGGTATTGAAAAAGGGGCTTTTCAGCCCCTTTTTTTCAATCTACAGTCAGTTTTAGTCTCAACAAAAGTGCCACACCATGCCGCAATCTGTCGATAACAAGGCACCACTGATCATTTGGCGATTAGTAGACGGCAAGCCCGGCCACGAAAATCAAACGCTGGGTCTAGCCAATGCCATGCGCCGTGTGTGTGAACGTGAGCAACGTCCCTGTACTGTATGTGATATTCCCGTCAATCGTCAGCAGGCTGGTCCTAGCGCTTATTTGCAGCGCAAGTTTCCGGCAGGCGAAGGCTTGCCAGCACCTGACTTTATTTTGGCCGCAGGCAGTGGCACGCACTGGTCGCTGCTTTGCGCCAAACGTTGTTATGGTGGCAAAACGGTGGTGCTAATGAAGCCCTCACTGCCACTAAGTTGGTTTGATTGGGTGGTAGCGCCTGAACATGATGCGGTTTCTGGCAAGAATGTGATCAGTACAAAAGGGGTTTTAAATCCTATGCAGCCCGGCGAAAAAGTGCCGGGCTCGGTTTTGGTTTTGGTGGGTGGGAAAAGCAAGCACTTTGAGTGGGACGATGAGAGGGTACTGCAGTCCCTTTTAGATATACGTAAAAAACATCCTAATTTGTTGTTAACAGACTCAAGGCGCACACCCACTGCCTTGAGGGCGCGGCTATCGCAAGTATTTGATGATCAGTATCTTCCCTGGGAAATGTTCAACTCTTCGGCATTAGTCGATCAATTAGCAAAAACAGAAACTGTCTATGTTACCGAAGACAGTGTCTCAATGGTTTATGAAGCATTAACTGCGGGTTGCTACGTAAATACGATTGAAGTAGGCAGGTCTCGTAAACAGGGCCGATTAGCTCGGGGCTTGAGCTTGTTGAGCCAAAGTAACTTAATTAATAGTGATCATACCAAGGACAGTAATTTTAATGAGTCTGAAAGGCTCGCTCAGTACTTAATCAATCAGTAGATTAATGAGTAGATGAAATGCAAATACCAATCTTCGTCGTGTCTTTAAAAGAAAGTGATCAGCGTCGTATAAGTGTTGCAGCACAGCTTAATAAGCTAGAAATTCCTTTTGAGTTTGTGGACGCCGTGCGTGGTAGCGTGTTGTCGCCAGAGCAGCGTCGAAAACTAGTGGCTCCAGAGAATGACATATTAAGGGTTCGCGGCAAGGCGTTGTCAGACAGTGAGATTGGTTGTGCCCTCTCACATCTTGTTGTTTATCAAACGATGCAGGATAGCAACATCGAATACGCGATTGTTCTTGAAGATGACGTAAAAGTGGTAGGGGATATACAAAAGGTTACTCAGTCGCTTATTCAAAAAAAACCGAGCTATGTTCTGTTGGGTTATCCAAAGCTTACTGACTTTGAGGTAAAGCATTTTGAGTGGCTTGATCCAATCAAAAAAATGGGCGGCATGTTAGGAAAATACAGTTATGGAAAGACCACACGAACTGGTGAGCTAGGAACCGTGGGCTATTTAATTTCAAAGCAAGCAGCTAAAAAGATATTGCTAATGAATAGCCCTGTGGTCACAGTCTCAGATGATCAACCATACTTTTCACAACATATCGACTTTTGGCATCTTAGACCGATTGTTGTCACTGAGGATATGTCACATTTCTCGACCATTAATGGTGTAAAACGTGGTAACGCTGCAGGGCTATCACTTCGGCAAATTGTTGGCCGTGTCATCAAGTCGCTAATCCGAAGAGTCAAAGTTTATTTAATGTAGTGTGGGGTTAACTGTGTATAAATCTGCTGTTCCATTGTCTGTGTACTTCATTGTCAAAAATGAAGAGCTGCGGCTGCCAGAGTCATTGGCTCAAGCCGTTAAAGTAGCGGATGAACTTATTGTGGTTGACTCAGGCAGTACTGATCGCACAATTGAGATTGCCAAGTCGTTTGGCGCTAAGGTTGTGCATCGCGACTGGACAGGCTTTGCCGCACAGAAAGCTTATGCAGCAAGCCTTTGTCAGTATGACTGGGTGTTAGATTTAGATGCAGATGAGGTGCTTAGTGATGACGTCATCAACAACATCAAAAGCGCACTGGCACGATCTGATTTAGCTGATTTTGCTGGCTTCAAAATGCGCTGGGTTTATGTCCCACCCTTTAAAGGTCATCCCATGGTGTTTGCTAAAGATCAGTGGATTCTGCGTTTTTATAACAAAACTAAAGCAGCTATTACTGATGTTGAGTTTAGTAACAATGACAGGCCGCAAGTGAAGAGTGGCAAGGTTGAAAATCTGGCGGGTGATGTATTGCATAAGAGCCTGATTACTTTGGATCAGTTGGAGCGTAAATACAGCCTATTAACGTCTAATCAAGCAGCGGACTACGTGAAGATTGGCCGCAAAATATCAACATTTCGACTCATTGTTGAGCTGCCGCTTAAGTTTTTGAAGTATTACATTGTGGATCAGCAGTTTAGAAATGGGTGGTATGGATTTTGTGTTGCGGTCATTTCAGCTAATCGGAATTTTATGCGCTTTGCTAAGGCAAAAGAGTTAAGTATGATGATTGGCTCGCAGGATAATAAGAAATGTTGATGGTGCCTAACTTTAGGCAGATTAAGGTTTACTTAAGAGTTTTTTTATATTCAAAAAGCTGGTTTTTGTTTTTAATGAGATTGACTGGCTATAGGCGGTTAGAGCTTATTGCAATTGAAGAAGATGCTAAGGTTATTAAGTCAGTCTGCCTCGATGGTGTTTACTCTATTACTTCGCCATTAAGTAATAGAGTCGCTAGCGGTCAATCTAAAGAAGTGAATGTTTATGAGTTAAGTGATGTTATAGTTTCTGCTTATGCGTCCGTTTTTGAAAGAGATGGTGTTTTGCTTTTATATAATGAAAAAATTAAAAATAAGATAAGATTAAAAATTAATGGGGTTGATGAGGTTGCAGGTGAGTATTATTCAAGGGCTTCATATGATAAATTTGTTGATAAAGCACTGTTTTTAGGTGGGGACGGTGCCTTCAATTGGTATCATTTTTTTATTGAATGCTTACCAAGGATTATTGCATTTAAGGCTGCGGGCTTAGATAAAAGTATTCCAATAATCGTGCCTGTAGAGTGCAAAAACATACCGCAATTTCATGAAGCACTAAATGCTTTATGCTTTCCAGCGAAATTAATTTTTATGGAAAAAAAAGATAGGCTAAAAATAAAAGAAATTTATTTGGTAGATGATTTTTTTTGTGCGCCTTATAATATGAGGCGTGGTTATTTTCCAAGTGTTTCAGACTACTCTGTTAACTTGGGATTCTTAAGGCTCTTTGCTGAGGAGTTTTTAAGTAAAATTGAGCCTGAGCTGAAGTTTCCAAAAAGAGTATTTCTTGCTAGGTCAAATGATCGGCGTAACTACAACCAAGATGAGCTAATTGGTATTGCACGTAAGTACGATTTTGAGGTCGTTTTCCCTGAAAAATATTCAGTGCTTGAGCAAATATCAATCTTTGCTGGTGCAGACTTGATTGTAGGGCCGTCAGGCGCAGCTTGGTCTGGTTTGATTTTTTGCGGTAGTACAGCACGATGCTTATCATGGCTTCCTGCTGAGTACTCAGAATTTTTATGCTTTAAGGCGCTGAGTGCTGTGTCCGGCTGCACTCTAAACTATATTGAGGCGCTGCATGATAAGGAAATTAATTCGACAGGGGACCTATATGGTATTGATTATAGAGTTCAAGCTGATGTGTTTGAGGCGAGCCTTTTGACGCTTATCGATAGGCAGTAAGGCAGACTTACATAATGGAAAGATGCTAATGAAGTTTCTTGTTACTGGTGGTGCAGGGTTCATAGGCTCTGCTGTAGTGCGTTATATCATTCAACATACGAATGATAGTGTGATCAATTTGGATAAGCTTACTTATGCTGGCAATTTAGCTAACGTGGCATGCTCAAGCAACTCAGACCGTTATTTTTTTGAGCAAGTCGATATTTGTGATCGCTCTGAATTAGAGCGTGTGTTCGAGCAGCATCAGCCAGATATAGTTATGCATTTGGCTGCTGAAAGTCATGTGGACCGCTCTATAGATGGCCCATCAGTATTCATCGAAACTAATATTGTTGGTACATACACTTTGCTGGAAGTTGCTCGCGGCTATTGGCAGCGACTAAGCGATCATAAAAAAAGCATTTTTCGACTTCATCATGTTAGTACAGATGAGGTTTATGGAGACTTAGATGGCACAGATACTTTTTTTACAGAAGACACTCCGTATGCGCCAAGCAGTCCTTATAGTGCGAGTAAAGCGAGCTCAGACCATTTAGTGCGAGCATGGAATCGGACATTTGAGCTGCCAACACTGATTACAAATTGTAGTAATAACTATGGGCCTTATCATTTTCCTGAGAAACTGATTCCGCTGATGATTTTAAATGCCTTAGAAGGTAAACCCCTGCCAGTATATGGTAAGGGGAATCAAGTTCGCGATTGGCTGTATGTTGAGGACCATGCACGTGCGCTGTATCTGGTTGCTACAAAAGGACTAGTTGGTGAAACGTATAATATTGGTGGTCATAATGAAAAGCAGAACATAGAAGTTGTTCATGCTATTTGTGATGTATTGCAGGAGCTACGACCACAAAAGGATAGTTATCGCGACTTAATCACTTATGTTGCGGATCGGCCAGGACACGATCTTCGGTATGCAATTGATGCGACCAAGATTGGTCATGAACTTGGTTGGCTGCCTTTAGAAAGCTTCAATAGTGGTATTCGTAAAACTATACAGTGGTATCTCGAAAACCAAGAATGGTCTAAGAGCATACAGTCTGGTAGTTATCAGCGTGAGCGTTTAGGAGTTAAGTTATGAAAGGGATTATCCTTGCTGGTGGCTCCGGTACACGCCTTTATCCCATTACGCGTGGTGTTTCAAAGCAGCTTTTGCCAATTTATGACAAACCAATGGTTTATTACCCGTTGAGTGTTTTAATGCTGGCCGGCATAAGGGATGTCTTAATTATTACTACGCCCGAAGATCAGGCTGGTTTCAAACGCTTACTTGGGAGCGGTAAAGACTTCGGCATTAAAATCGAATATGCAGTTCAGTCAAGTCCCGATGGATTGGCGCAGGCATTTATTATTGGTGAGGAGTTCATTAATAACGACAATGTCTGCTTGGTGCTTGGGGATAATATTTTTTATGGCCAAGGCTTCACCCCAATGCTGAGAAGTGCTGCTGCGAAGTCAAGTGGTGCCACTGTATTTGGGTACTTGGTAAAAGACCCAGAGCGATTTGGAGTGGTCGAGTTTGATGAAAATAGAAATGCTATTTCTATTGAAGAGAAACCTGTAAAGCCTAAATCAAATTACGCAGTTACTGGATTGTATTTTTTTGACAGTCAAGTAGTGAGCATAGCTAAGCAAGTTCAGCCCTCTGCTCGTGGCGAGTTAGAAATTACCAGTGTTATTGAAAGCTATTTAAAGCAACAAACATTAAGTGTTGAAATTCTAGGTAGGGGCTTTGCGTGGTTAGATACTGGAACACATGAAAGCTTAATGGAAGCTGCGAACTTTGTTGAAACCATTGAAAAGAGACAGGGTTATAAGGTCGCTTGCTTGGAGGAAATAGCTTACAACAATGGCTGGCTAACGACGGGTGAGCTTAGGTCCGCCGGAAAATCGCTTAGTAAGAACAGTTATGGTCAGTACCTCCTATCAATTGCTGAGGAAGGTGCAAATAAATGAGCCTATTTCAGTGGATTGAGTTACAGGAGCATGGTGATGACCGAGGTCAATTAGTCGCACTAGAAATTGGTCACGAAAAAAATGTGCCTTTTGAGATCAAGCGCATTTATTACATTTACAACACTGAAAGCGGCGTAAGTCGCGGATATCATGCGCATAAAGAGCTTAAGCAAGTAGCAATTTGTGTTTCAGGCAGCTGTCGCATGGTGTTAGATAATGGTAAGGCTCGTGAGTCAGTATTGATGAGTAGTCCAAGTAAAGGTCTATTGATTGAAAGTATGATGTGGCGGGAGATGCACGACTTCAGTAGTGACTGTGTATTGCTTGTTCTGGCTAGTGAGCACTTTAGTGAAGCTGATTATATTCGAAATTATGACGACTTTCTAAGGCAGGCCAATTATGCCTAAGATTCATTTGTTGGCAGATGTTAGTGATGTTCAAATTGGTAAAAATACGCGTGTCTGGCAGTACAGTGTAATTCTTCAAGGCGCGCAAATAGGCGAAAACTGTAATATATGTGCCCATACCCTGATTGAGGGCGATGTAATAATCGGTAATAACGTTACTGTTAAATCTGGAGTGTTCTTATGGGATGGAACCCGAATTGAGGACAATGTATTCATTGGGCCTAATGCAACGTTTACAAATGATCCATTTCCACGCTCAAAAATATATCCTGAGGCGTTTAGCGGCATCAGGATTAAGCAAGGAGCAAGTGTTGGCGCCAATGCTACTTTGCTGCCTGGTATTACCATTGGTGTAAACGCGATGGTTGGTGCTGGTGCTGTTGTTACTAGTGACGTTCCAGATGGTGCAGTTGTCGTTGGTAATCCTGCAAAAATAATAAGGTATGTTGAATAATGATTCCTTTCCTAGATCTCAAAACCATCAATGCACAATATCGAGAGAGCCTAGTAGAGGCATGCACACGAGTGATCGATTCCGGCTGGTACATTGCAGGTAATGAACTAGCCCAGTTTGAGAAAGAGTTCGCAGCATATTGTGGTGCTAAGCACTGCATCGGCGTAGCAAATGGTCTTGATGCTTTGATACTTACACTTAGAGCTTGGAAAGTGTTGGGTAAGCTGAAGGATGGTGATGAAGTTATTGTCCCGGCTAACACCTATATAGCTAGCATCTTGGCTATTACTGAAAACAGGCTTAAGCCTGTTTTAGTGGAGCCTAACGAAGCGAGTTTTAACTTGTCTCCGAGCAATGTTGAGGCGGCTATAACTTCGCGAACTCGTGTGATTCTTCCCGTACATCTTTACGGTCAAATTGCAAATATGCCAGCCATAATGGCCATTGCTGCGCAAAATAATTTGTTAGTTCTAGAGGATTCAGCACAAGCACATGGCGCTAGCCTTAATGGCCAAAAAGTTGGGGGTTGGGGGCATGCTTCTGGCTTTAGCTTTTATCCTGGCAAAAATCTCGGTGCGCTTGGAGATGGAGGTGCAGTAACAACAAATGATGATGAGTTGGCTGATACATTACTAGCACTTCGAAACTATGGGTCACATGAGAAGTATAAGAATATTTACCAAGGCGTTAATAGCAGGCTCGATGAGATGCAGGCAGCTATGCTTCGCGTGAAGCTAAGACACTTGGAGAGGGAGATTGATGAAAGACGTTCAGTAGCAGATCAATACTTACATGGGATTACTAATAGTCAGGTGATACTTCCGCATGTAGAAACAAATCATGTATGGCACTTATTCGTTGTGAAAGTTAAGCGTAGAGCGGACTTCCAAAATCACCTGTTGCAAAAAGGTATTCAAACGTTAGTTCATTATCCGATCCCTCCTCATAAGCAGGAGGCATTTCATGATTGGCCGAGTATGTCTTTTCCGGTGACAGAGCAAATTCATGAACAAGTTGTTAGTTTACCTATGGGGCCAAATATGTCACATGAGGATGTTCAAAAAATAATTGATGCAATCAATACTTTCTAATTCTTATGTGCGCTTGTGGTGAAGTTTAAAACTCGCAAGGTGGAACTGCATTGGTTAAATCAAATACGCCATTAGTTACTGTTGCAATACCTTCCTATAACCACGCCGCATACGTTGCAGAGGCTATTGATTCTGTCATTAAGCAGACATATCAAAACATTGAGCTCATTATTATTGATGATGGGTCGGGTGATGATAGCAAGGATGTCATTGAGTCATTGCGAGAAAAAGTGTCAAAGCGTTTTGTCCGTTATGAGCTACGTTCGCGTGCGAATGTAGGCTTGTGCCGAACATTAAACGAAGCTTTAAGCTGGTCACAAGGGGAGTACTTTTGCGCCTTAGCATCTGATGACGTGATGTATCCAGATCGAGTAGCAATACAAGTTTCAACGTTAGTGCGGCATATAGAAGTAGTGGGTGCTTTTGGAAGAATGTCTGCTATAGATGAAGGCTCAAACTTAATTCGTGAGGGAAAGAAGCGTCGACTAAGAAGGGAAAGCTTTGAGTCGATTTTTCTTAGAAAGGCATCTTTGCCGGCACCAACTGCGATGCTTAGGAAAGGTGCATTGGTTGCAGCAGGAGGTTATAACGAGACTAATCCAATTGAAGACTTTGACCTATGGTTGCGTTTAACTTCCAATGGCGATTTTTTGCTTAATAGTGGCGATGTGCTCACTGCCTATAGGAGCCATGGAGACAATACATCTAAGCAGCAAAATAAGCTGTATGTCGGGGCAAGGCAATCAATTGAGTGCTTTTCAAGTCACCCACTATACCGAAAAGCGGTTTGTAAGACGCTTGTGATTGCGGCAGAAGATGTTATGCGCTTTGATCGAAGTCAAGCGCGCAAGTTTCTGCTTGAAGCTTTTACCTTTAGGTGGTTGGTAGTGTTTAATGTTCGTTATTTGAAGGGATGGTTACGTTTAATTTAGTTGGTGGTAAACCGAGAGAGTCTTATCTGTCATGGTGGCGAGATCAAACTCTGCTTTATCATTTGGTTTATTCGGTGTGATAAGAAAGTTGGAAACCGTACTCTTTAGTTTAGTTTGATTTTTAAGCTCTACAAGGCCGGTCGGATACATCGCATGCAAAATTTCTCCAGTTCCACCTACATCCCAGCCAATCACCGGAACCCCCATTCGTAGTGGTTCTAATGTAGTTCGGCCAAAGGCCTCTGGAGTTACACGTAACGCAAAGCATAATGCACACTGGCTTAGTACTTCACGCATATCACTGCGATGGCCAGCAAAGGTGATGTAGTCTTCAATGCCAAGGCGCTTAACTTCGTCGCGTAAAAACTGTCCATAGTGGGCTTTTTTGGGTTCAGCGCCGCCAATAATCAGGCCATGCACTTGCGGAAACTCATCCTTTAGTGCGGCTATTAGCTGCAAAAATGTTTCGTGACCTTTTACCCGTGACAAGCGTCCGGGCAGTGCTAACACCGTTTTGCCTTCTAGTTCAGGAAAGGCTTTTTGCCACTGTGCCAACCACTCTGGCGAGGGTTGATAGCCGTATGGGAACTCCGCCTCGTCAACGCCACGATAAATGAGCTGAATGCGTTCAGGCGGGCAAGACTGGTAGTTTTTTAGCACATAGTCACGAACGGTTTCTGACACCACAATGACGCGCTCACCTTTGGTCATAATGGCGCTGTAGGGACTGACCGAGTAAAGACCATGCACGGTGGTAATGAATCGCGGGCGGCTCGCGGGATTCATTTTGCGTAGCGCAAGCCAAGCAATCCAAGCGGGAACACGTGAGCGAGCATGCACAATGTCAGGTTTGATGTCGGCGAGCAGGCGTCGAAAAGGTCGAATCTGAAACAAGCTAAGCAGTGACTTTTTGTGCACGGGCAATGTGATGTGCTCACTGCCCTCATTGATAAGCTGTTCCACCAAGCGCCCACCATTGGAAACCACAATCGAGCGATGCCCTGCAGCTACTAAGGCGCGAGCAATTTCAAGTGTGCCACGCTCAACACCGCCGCTATTGAGTGCTGGCAGTGTTTGCAGAACAGTTAAGCGCTTACTCATGATTTATTCTCAAGCCAAACATAACGCGCGGCGGCTAGCAAAACTAAGGGTAGCGCCATTTCTAGCGACTCTTCAAACACCACCACGGACTCAGCGAAATGAGCTGGTAAAATAACGCCAAAATCAACGCGTAAGACGGAGTTCATTCGGTCTAAAATTTTGGTGCCAACTAATAGGCCCATGCCTGCCAATAGAAACTGCCCACTACTTCGTTTCCATGCGCCTTCCCGCAGCCAAATCACAAATAAGTAAAGGCCGTAGAAAAGTGCAGAAATTAAAATCAGTACCACACTACCTAGCACTAGCTTAGAAGCTAAGGGCACATCAGGTGACACATAAAAGCTGCGCTTCAACACGCTAATGCCATAAATGGCCTTGTGTAGGCTGGCCTCTCTAGCCATGGCAATCAGAGGCAGCATAGCCAGCGCCCATGATTGCCAGCTGCCCGGCCACCAGCGCCAAATAATGTAGACACTAAGCAGCGCCCAAAACACAAGGCTTAATTGTTCAAAGGGACCGGTCTCACTGAGCGCATATACAGCTGATGGGTCGCTTAAACCTTGAATATAGATATAAGAACCGGCACCCAAGACAAATAACAGAATTAATAAAATAATGAGTCGACGTACTTCAATCATTTACGTTTCTTTACCTTTTTCGAGTAGGGCGATGCTTCGCCAGGCGGGCGGCTTTTAAACCGACGGTGAAACCACATGTACTGCGTTGGTGCGCGCTGAATAAGCTGCTCTAGTTCTTTGTTGATACGTATGGCATCAGTTACATCGTCACCACTAGGGTAGCCGTCCAGCGGTGGTGTAAAGCTCAACGTGTAAGTCCGCTCATCGGGGTTGCGCATAAAGTGCACAAACACCACGGGCGAGTTGTTGTATTTGGCCATACGCGATGTGGCGGTGAGTGTGGCGGCAGGGTGGCCAAAAAATGGTGCCATCACACCTTGCTTTAAGCCAAAGTCTTGGTCCACTGATGTCCAAACAATTTCACCACGCTTCAACGCCTTAAATAATGTGCGCATATCAGCATGATCAATTTGATCGATATAGACACGAAAGCGACGTTTGCGAATCATCCAGTCCAGTACAGGATTATTTTGTGGGCGATATACCGTATGCAGTGGGAAAAACAGCGCAGCAATGGCGCCGTTTAAGTCCAAGGTGCTGTAGTGCGCACCTAAAATGATGACGCCACGACCTAGTTTGGCGGACTCCAACACATGCTCAAGGCCAATGGTGTTAACGCGTGGGCGAATCCATTCCAAGGGTTTAAACCATGCACTAGCGCTTTCAAACACACCAATTCCGCCTTGGCGGAAAACGTCACGAACCATTTGTTCGCGCTCAGGTTCGCTTAAATTGGGGAAGCAAAGCCTTAAATTGATGCGGGTATCTTCTACGCGCTGTGGTACTAGGTGATAAGCCATCCAACCAAGGCCTGCACCTAATCGACGTTGTAACCACCAGGGCAGCCAGCCAATGACAAAAGCTAGTAAGCAAACAAGCCAAGTGGGCCAAAATTTTGGGTGCAGCCATGCCCATTTAAAACTGTCATTAACACGGGTGATGCGGTGTGCGGGTTTAGGCATGAGCTGACTGTCGAAAATGAACTGACCTATAAGTGTATGCGAGTTAGAATCGCCGCGACTAGTCCTATTGCTTTGGAGTGGCGCGTGCCTCGTTGGCTCTACACTATTTTGCTCTATTTAATGCTGCCGCTGATTTTGCTGCGCCTGTATTGGCGTGGCCGAAAAGCACCGGCCTATCGCTTACGTTGGCGTGAACGCTTGGGCGTTAGTAGTCCCTCGTCAGCGCTGGTTCAGCGGCCAATCTGGTTGCATGCCGTTTCCGTTGGCGAAACCTTGGCGGCACAACCTCTCGTTGCTGCTATTCGCAAACAATGGCCGGACCATCCGTTACTGATTACCACCATGACTCCAACTGGCTCAGAGCGTGTGAAGGCGTTGTGGGGTGATAGCGTTCATCACGTTTATGCGCCGTATGACTTTCCACATGCCATTTCGCGCTTTTTAGATGCGTGGAATCCAGCGGCATTAATTATTATGGAAACCGAGCTTTGGCCCAATACGCTGGCAGCGGCAAAGTCACGTGCCATACCCGTGTTGCTGGCGAATGCTCGGCTGTCAGAAAAGTCTGCCCAGGGTTATGCCAAGGCTGGTGGTTTAACGCGTAGCTTGATGCAGTCATTGTCGATGGTCGCAGCACAAGACCAAGCCACTGCGGATCGTTTTTTATCCTTAGGTTTGCCACCAGAAAAAGTCAGTGTTACTGGCAGTGTTAAGTTTGATTTAAGCCTGCCCGATGAACTGTCGCAGCAAGCCAAAAAACTACTAGACCAATGGCGTTTGCATGAGCGTGAAGTGTGGGTGGCGGCTAGTACTCATGATGGTGAAGATGAGCCAGTGCTTGCTGCGCATAAACAGCTACTGCAAACCACGCCAGATGCCTTACTGATTTTAGTACCGCGTCATCCGGAGCGTTTTAAGCAAGTGGCTGACTTGATCACACAGCAGGGCTTTAACATGGCTAGACGCAGCGCTCAGCAAAATGTGAGCCCACTGACGCAAGTGTTGTTGGCCGATAGCATGGGTGAGTTGCTGTTGTGGTTGGCTATGGCTGATGTGGCCTTTGTTGGCGGCTCATTGGTGCCCGTGGGTGGGCATAACACGCTAGAGCCATTGGCGCTGTTGGTACCTACACTGACCGGCCCTTACTTTATGAACTTCCAAGTGATTAATGATGCGTTGATTGATGCGGGTGCTTTAGCCGTGGTGGAAAACAGTGCTGATTTAGCAGACGCCATTTTAAGACTACTAAATGAGCCCAAATTAGTAGCACAGCAACGTGCCAGTGCTGAGCAGGTGATGTTGGCCAATCGTGGTGCTGTGCAACGTCAGTTAGATTTATTGCAGCAGTTGATTGAGCGAGCAGCATGAATTGTTTGCTGTTCACGCAAGAGCAGATTGTGTCGGCTGACAATGAGTTTTTGCTTCGGGTGCGGCTTGATCAACGGCAGTTGCAACACTTACACGAAGTGCATCGTGCTCAGCTAGGTGACACATTACGGGTGGGCTTATTAGGTGGTCGATTAGGTGAAGGCAGCATTGTTGAGTTGTCGCATGATCATGCCGAGCTTAACGTTCGTCTGACTCATGATGCCCCGGTTAAGACGGGCGCAACATTATTGCTGGCCTTGCCGCGTCCGAAAATGCTGAAGCGTATTGTGCAAATGGTCTGCACCTTAGGCGTGGATCATTTGGTGTTGTTGAATAGCTATCGGGTAGAAAAAAGTTATTGGCAAAGTCCATTTTTAACGGCGGATGCCTTACATGAGCAGTTGCTGCTGGGGCTGGAGCAGGCGGGTGATAGTGTGCTGCCAAAAGTCACGTTAGCTCAGCGTTTTAAACCGTTTGTGGAAGATGATTTGCCCGCCATGCTGCAAGGCAAGCAAGGCTTTGTGGCACACCCCATGGCTCAAGCCCTGCCTTGTCCATGCAACTTAACGACACCCTTGGTATTAGCCATTGGCCCTGAGGGCGGCTTTATTCCCTATGAGGCAGAGAAGCTGCAGGCCGCCGGTATGCAGGTGATTAGTCTTGGGCCACGGATTCTACGAGTAGAGACGGCGGTGGCAGTTGCGCTGGGGCGCATGCTGCCTACTTAATCAGCCAGCCATTAATTTGCTCAATCAGCGGCTCACCCAGCATGCCTGCACTGGCATGTAGGCGCAGGGTGTTCACGATGTAATCATAACGAGCATTGGCATAGTCTCGCTTGGCAGCAAACAAGTTGGTCTCAGCCAACAACACATCGACAATATTTCGCGTGCCGACTTTATAACCTGCTTGAACCGCGTCATAAGCCAGTTGTGCTGAGGCCTGTGCTTGTGCACGAGCTTGCAAGCGTGAGTTGTCCGCCTTCACTGTTAGATATCCAGTACGCGCACCATTCACTACCTGGTGTTCGCGTGCTCTGGCCACGGCTTCTGCGGCATCAGCTTGTAGACTGGCTTGTTTAACGCTGGCTAACGTGCGGCCACTGGCAAACAGCTCCCATTGTGCTTCAATACCAATCGCTTCATTACTACCAGAGTTAAAGCTTACGGAAGGATTGTTGGCGTTAGTGACATTACTGTTTTGACGATCACTGTAGCTGGCAAATAAATCAACCTGCGGTAAATAACCGCCGCGTTGCGCCTGACGATTTGATTTGGCCGCTTGTGCATTTAAGCGTGCGGCGATCAGGCCCGGATTGCGCTCACGGGCCAGCTTAGTCCATTCATTGGCGTCATCTGGAATGGGGGCTGACATCGGCAATGTTTCTTGCAAGCGCGCCAGCTCACCAATATCGCGGCCAACGGCAGCATTTAAGGTTTCACGCGCACTGTTAAGCGCAATTTCTGCGCTCAAGCGCAGGGCAGTAGCGTTGTCACGCTGGGCGCTGGCTTCCAGCACATCAGTACGTGCTACTACACCGACCTTAAAGCGTGCGTCAGCCTGTTCACGCTGCCGTTCCAGGGCCGCTTCTTGGGCGACTGCCAGACTGAGATTGTCTTGCGCCCGCAGCACAGCCAAATAAGCTTCTGCCACGGCTAAAAATAAGTTCTGTGTTTGGTCAGCGGCATCTGCTTCTGACTGCGACCTTAATGCTTTGGCGGCTTGATGTTGGTGCCAGGCATCCCAACGAAATAACGGCTGCGTCAACTTAATGCTGTATTGCTCGCTGCGGTAGTCAGTAATGCCCTGCATATCTTGCTTCAAGGTGATGTCGCTAATGCTGCCAGCGGCGACCACGCGCGGTAATAATGCTGAACGTGAAATGGTGGTGCCCTGTGCCGCAGCGGCTTGATTGGCCCGTACCGCGGCTAGGTTGGGATCAAACTGATCAGCCAAGCGCAGGGTATCGAGCAGATCCAAGCGAGTGTCAGCTAGAACAACTGCAGGTGTGGCTGCAACCAAAGCGAGGATAAGAGGCGTTAAACGCGTCAGCATGAAAGATACCCATGAGTATGTTGGCGTTGTTCGAGCCTAGTGCTCAAGGCTCAAAATGGCAAGGCTTGGTCAGGAATTTAACAGCCTTGTTGTGACCTCGCTATGCAGCACTATATAGTGCATGGTCTCTGTATAGTCATTACTCGTAGGTCCGCCTGATGAACTCGCCTGAAAACACCTTTTTTGAACAAGCCGCCAAGGTTGATGCCGCTGCAATTAAGCCGCTACCGAACTCGCGCAAAATCTATATTACTGGCTCGCGCCCGGATATCCGCGTGCCGCAACGCGAGATTCGCTTGTCTGCCACTTCAACCAGTATGGGCGGTGAGCGTAACTCGCCGATTCAGGTTTATGACACCTCCGGTCCCTATACCGACCCTTCAGTAAATATTGATATTCGCCAAGGCCTAGATGCCGTTCGTGAAGGCTGGGTGTTAGAGCGAGGTGATGTTGAGCGCCTAGAGGGTGTTAGCTCCAGCTTTGGTCGTCAACGTGAGTTAGACATTGCTACCGAGGGTCTGCGTTTTGCCCATCGTCGTGCGCCTATGCGGGCCAAGGCCGGTGCCAATGTGTCGCAAATGCATTACGCCAAGCGCGGCATTATCACACCAGAAATGGAATACGTTGCCATTCGTGAAAACCTGTTGCGTGAACAAATCATCGACCAAGGCGGGTTGATGGATCACCAACACGCTGGGCAGTCATTTGGTGCCTCTATTCCTAAAATGATTACGCCAGAATTTGTGCGTGAAGAAATTGCTCGAGGTCGCGCCATTATTCCGGCCAACATCAACCACGTTGAATTAGAGCCGATGATTATCGGTCGCAATTTTTTGGTGAAAGTGAATGCCAATATTGGCAACTCGGCGCTGGGTTCATCGATTGATGAAGAAGTCGAGAAAATGACGTGGGCGATTCGCTGGGGTGGCGACACCGTTATGGACTTGTCCACCGGCAAACACATTCACGAAACCCGCGAATGGATTATCCGCAACAGCCCAGTTCCGATTGGCACCGTGCCAATTTATCAGGCGCTTGAAAAAGTCGGTGGTGTGGCCGAAGACCTGACGTGGGAGCTGTTCCGAGACACCCTGATTGAGCAAGCAGAACAAGGTGTGGATTACTTCACCATTCACGCCGGTGTGCTGCTGCGTTATGTGCCGCTAACCGCCAAGCGTATGACCGGTATTGTGTCGCGTGGTGGTTCCATCATGGCGAAATGGTGTTTAGCGCATCACAAAGAAAACTTCCTGTACACGCATTTTGAAGACATCTGCGAAATCATGAAGGCCTATGACGTGTCGTTCTCGCTGGGTGATGGTCTGCGTCCTGGCTCGATTGCCGATGCCAACGATGCGGCGCAATTTGGTGAGCTGGAAACACTCGGTGAGCTGACCAAGATTGCGTGGAAGCATGATGTGCAAACCATGATTGAAGGCCCGGGTCATGTGCCTATGCATCTGATTAAAGAAAACATGGAAAAGCAGCTTGAGTGCTGTGATGAAGCACCGTTTTACACCTTAGGCCCGCTAACAACCGACATTGCCCCTGGTTATGACCACATTACCTCAGGTATTGGTGCGGCCATGATTGGTTGGTTTGGTTGTGCCATGTTGTGTTATGTCACGCCAAAAGAGCACTTAGGTCTGCCTAACAAAAAGGATGTAAAAGACGGCATCATCACTTACAAGATTGCAGCGCATGCAGCCGATTTGGCCAAGGGCCATCCGGGCGCACAAATTCGTGACAATGCCTTGTCGAAAGCGCGTTTTGAATTCCGTTGGGAAGATCAGTTTAACTTATCACTTGATCCGGACACCGCACGTGAGTTCCATGACGAAACCATGCCTAAGGATGCCCACAAAGTGGCGCATTTTTGCTCTATGTGTGGTCCTAAATTCTGCTCAATGAAAATTACTCAAGATGTGCGTGACTATGCCGCAGGTCTTGAAGAAGCAGAAAAAGGCATGGCGGAAAAATCGGCTGAGTTCCGTGAGCAAGGCGCGCAGTTATACAAGGAGATTTAATCATGGCGGGTGGCGAATTTACGGCAGATGATGTGGAGCTAGTACAGCGCGACACGCTGTTTCAGGGCTTTTATCGTGTTGATAAATTGCGCCTACGCCATCGCCACTTTGACGGCAGTATGGGTGCGGAAATTTCGCGTGAGTTGTTTGTGCGCCCCTCTGCTGTGGGTGTGGTGGTTTATGACGCAGCTCGTGATGAAGTGCTGCTGATTGAACAATTCCGTGTCGGCGCCATGAATTCCCAACACCCTTGGCAGTATGAAGTGGTGGCTGGTTTGGTGGGGCCAAACGAATCCCTAGAAGATGTCGCGCGTCGTGAAACGTTGGAAGAGGCGGGAGTGGCCATTACCACGCTGGAAAAAGTGTTTGGCTTTTTCCCCAGCGCCGGTGGTTCGGATGAGTACTACACCTTGTTTGCTGCACCGGCCGACCTGTCTCGCGCTGGTGGTATTCATGGCCTAGCTGAAGAGGGCGAAAATATTCGGGTGGTGGTGTTGCACTTGAATGAAGCGCTGCAACAAATCACTAGTGGCCGTATTAATAACGCGCCTTGCATTTTGGCGCTGCAATGGCTGGCGATGAACAAGTCGCGTTTGCAGGCTAAGTGGGCGCCATGACGCAAGTTGTTCGTCGTTACACGGTAGATATCGCCGCAACACATGCTCTCTACGAATTAAATTACGCACGTCTGCAAACCTTGCTCAAGGGCGCTGGCATCAAAGAACAGACCAGCACCACCATAGAGTTTGCTTGGGGCAGCGAGGCGCTGCAGCTGTCGCGGGTAGAACGTACCAAATACACCGAAACGTGGCGCTTAGCACAGGCGACACCGGTGTTGCCTTGGTGCCCACAACTCGATATGGAGTTACGGGTTTATCATGATGCACGTATGGCGGATGTGCTGCGCTTTCAATCGGCCAGACGTATTCCGGCTATCGCCGCCAATGGTCATGTGTCGGGTTGGCGGGTAAATGAGAAGCAACTGGTCAATCACTTCCTAGGCGACTGCCTACATCATTGTCTACACTATGGGTTGCCGCGCGACCCACGTTTGCAGGCTTGGTTAAACGACTCAACATCAGAGGAACTTTCATGACGGCATACAGTGCCGCCTCCATTGAGGTGCTTTCCGGCCTTGATCCGGTGCGTAAACGCCCGGGCATGTACACCGATACCACACGTCCTAATCATTTAATTCAAGAGATCTTGGACAACAGTGTGGACGAAGCCTTGGGCGGATTTACCGACGAGGTGCGTGTCACCCTGCGCAGTGATGGTGGCATTGAAGTCATCGATAACGGTCGCGGCATGCCGGTGGATATTCACCCTGAGCACGGGGTGTCCGGCATTGAGCTGATTCTGACTCGTCTGCATGCTGGCGGTAAATTTTCCGGTAAGAACTATAAGTTCTCCGGTGGTTTGCATGGCGTGGGTGCGTCGGTTGTTAATGCGCTGTCGACACGCTTGGAAGTGGTGGTGCGTCGTGATGGCAAAGTGTATGAAATGAGTTTTGCCGATGGCAACAAAGCCAGCGAACTAACCGTTACCGGTGAGTGCGGCAAGCGTAACAGCGGCACGCTGGTGCGCTTTTACCCTGACCCTAAATACTTTGATTCGGCCAATGTCTCACGCGTCAAACTCAAGCATGTGCTGCGTGCTAAAGCGGTGTTGTGTCCCGGCTTGCATCTACACTTTTTTGATGAGGCCAGCGGTGAGCGTATTGAGTGGTTTTATCAGGACGGCTTAAAAGACTATTTGTTGGAAGCCAGTGCCGATTGGCCACGATTGCCAGATGAGCCATTTTTGGGGCAGTTCGAGGCCAAAGCCGAGGCGGTCGATTGGGCTGTTACCTGGTTGCCGGAAGGCGGTGAGCTTACCCAAGAATCCTATGTGAATTTAATTCCCACGGTTCAGGGCGGCACCCATGTGAATGGTTTGCGCAGCGGCCTGTTAGAAGCATTGCGTGAGTTTTGTGAGTTCCGTAATTTGCTGCCGCGTGGCATTAAGTTATCGCCAGAAGACTTGTGGGAACGCTGTGCATTTGTGTTGTCGTTAAAAATGCAGGACCCACAATTTGCCGGTCAAACCAAAGAACGTTTGTCCTCGCGTGAATCAGCCGCTTTTGTTTCTGGTGTAGTGAAAGATGCGTTTTCGTTGTACTTAAATCAACATGTCGATGTTGCCGAGCAGTTAGCGCAATTAGTTATTAGCTCGGCACAGCGTCGCTTAAAACAAAGCAAACAAGTAGCACGTAAGAAGATTACCTCTGGCCCGGCCTTGCCCGGTAAATTAGCCGATTGCTCTGGTAGTGACATCGCTCGCAGTGAGTTGTTTCTGGTGGAGGGTGATTCCGCGGGTGGTTCAGCCAAACAAGCGCGTGATCGTCAGTTCCAAGCGGTAATGCCACTGCGAGGCAAAATCTTAAATACGTGGGAAGTTGATTCCAGTGAAATCCTTGCCTCGCAAGAAGTTCATGACATTGCGGTTGCCTTGGGTGTTGATCCGGGCAGCACTGACCTAAGTGGTCTGCGTTACGGCAAAGTGTGTATTTTGGCGGATGCGGACTCGGATGGTTTGCACATTGCCACTCTGTTATGTGCTTTGTTTGTGCGCCATTTCCCAGCCTTAATTCGTGGCGGCCATGTTTGTGTGGCCATGCCACCGTTGTTCCGTATCGACTTGGGTAAACAAGTTTTTTACGCCCTTGATGAGCCGGAAAAACAAGGCATCTTGGACCGTTTAGAAGCTGAAAATAAACGTGGCAAACCACAGGTCACACGCTTTAAAGGCTTGGGTGAAATGAACCCCTTGCAGCTGCGTGAAACCACCATGGCGCCCGACACCCGACGGCTGATTCAGTTGGTGTTAGATGAAGATGTGGCAACGCATGAAATGATGGATATGTTGCTGGCCAAGAAGCGCTCCGGCGATCGAAAAATTTGGCTAGAAAATAAAGGCAATATGGCGGATGTAGCAGTATGACGGATGTAATTGTGCCCCATGAAGGCACCGAACTGGTGCCGATGCGGACCTACACCGAACAGGCGTATTTAAACTATTCGATGTATGTCATTAAAGACCGCGCCTTGCCGCATATTGGTGATGGCCTCAAGCCCGTACAGCGCCGCATTGTGTATGCCATGAGCGAGCTGGGCCTGAAAAATTCAGCCAAACATAAAAAGTCAGCGCGTACCGTCGGTGATGTGTTGGGTAAGTATCATCCTCACGGTGATTCGGCCTGTTATGAAGCCATGGTGCTGATGGCGCAGCCGTTTAGTTATCGCTACCCATTGGTTGATGGTCAGGGCAACTGGGGCTCTCCAGACGATCCTAAGTCGTTTGCGGCCATGCGATACACCGAAGCGCGATTGTCGCCTTATGCCGACACGCTGCTGGCGGAGCTTGAGCAAGGCACGGTGGATTGGCAGCCTAACTTTGATGGCACCTTGGATGAGCCCTGTGTGCTGCCCGCGCGTTTGCCTAATTTGCTGTTAAACGGTACCACCGGTATTGCCGTGGGTATGGCCACTGACATCCCTGCTCACAACCTGCGTGAAGTCGCTGCTGCCGCTGTGGCACTGCTGAATGATCCGGGCATGAGCCTTGATGGTTTGTGTGAGTTTATTCAGGGCCCAGACTTAGCGACTGCAGCAGAAATTATTACTCCTCGTCATGAGCTGGTGCAGATGTACGCCACCGGTCGTGGTGGCTTCAAAATGCGTGCGGTGTATGAAATTGAGGATGGTGATGTCATTGTCACGGCCTTGCCGCACCAGGTGTCCGGCGCAAAAATCTTAAGCCAAATTGCCGACCAGATGCAGGCTAAAAAGCTGCCTTGGGTGGCTGACTTGCGCGATGAATCGGATCATGAAAACCCGACACGTTTAGTCATTGTGCCGCGCTCTAATCGTGTCGATCTTGAGCAGTTGATGGGGCATTTATTTGCCACCACGGACTTAGAAACCAGCTATCGCGTGAATATGAACGTGATTGCGCTTGATGGCCGCCCACGAGTCATGGGCCTGCTGGAAATGCTCAGCGAGTGGCTGGAGTTCCGCACCCTGACTGTGCGACGTCGTTTGCAGCACCGCTTGGATAAAGTGAATGCCCGTCTGCATATTCTGGACGGTTTGCTGATTGCGTTTTTAAACATCGACGAAGTCATTCGCATCATTCGTTACGAAGATGAGCCAAAGTCTGAACTGATGTTGCGCTTTGGTTTATCCGACTTACAAGCCGAAGCCATTTTAGAATTAAAGCTGCGCCATTTGGCTAAGCTGGAAGAGATGCGCATTCGTGGTGAGCAAGACGAGCTGGCCAAAGAGCGTGAGCAGTTAGAAAAAATCTTAGGCTCGAATGCTTTATTGAAAAAATTATTAGTTAGCGAAATTCAAGCAGACGCTACTAAGTATGGCGATGTTCGTCGTAGTCCGATTGTGCAGCGACATGAGGCGGCAGCGCTGACGGATGCAGACCTGATGCCGGCTGAGCCAGTGACGGTGGTGTTGTCAGAAAAAGGCTGGGTGCGGGCAGCCAAAGGTCACGATATTGATGCCGCCGGTTTAAACTACAAGGCAGGTGATACGTATCTGGCCAAGGCCGAAGGCAAAAGTAATCAGCTGGCCCACTTTTTAGATAGTACGGGCCGAAGTTATTCGGTATCTGCCAATACGTTGCCGAGTGCACGTGGGCAAGGCGAGCCACTAACCACTAAAGTGAAAATGCCGGCGGGTGCACAGCTTATTAGTGTGTTGATGGCAGAACCAACACAGTTGGTACTGATGGCCACCAATGCCGGTTATGGCTTTATAACCACTGTGGCTGACCTTGAAGCAGGCAACCGTAACGGTAAAGTGGTGTTGACTGTGCCAGATGGTGCGGCCGTATTGCCACCATCATTAGTACACAATAGCGACACAGACTGCTTGGCGGTGCTTAGCAGCAGTGGTCGTTTATTAGTGTTTGCTGCTAGTGATCTACCGCGTTTGGCGAAAGGCAAAGGCAACAAGCTGATGAGCCTGGACAAAATTGACAATGAAGTGGTGCAACGCGTATTGGTGCTGCGTGAAGGCGATAAGCTCACAGTTCATGCCGGCGCACGTCATATGACGTTGACCAGCAAAGACATTGAGCATTATCGCGGTGAGCGAGCCAGACGTGGGCAGAAGCTGCCACGCGGTTTCCAAAAAGTTGATGACATTACGGTGGCGCCATAAGCCCCTTTTTTAGGAGAGCGCGAGTGCGCGAAATTTTATTAGTCTCCATTTCGGGTCCCGACCGTGCCGGTATCAGTGCGTCATTAACTGCTGCCTTGGCTGCGCATCAGGTCAATATCTTAGATGTCAGCCAAGCCGTTATTCACGACCAACTTACCTTAGGCCTAGTGATTGAAACGGGTGGTGAAAATGATTCTGCGCTATTGATGCGCGCTGTCTTGTTTGAAGCACACGCATTGGGTCTTCATGCCCGTTTCACACCAATTAGCGCGGATAGTTATCATCAATGGGTGTCTGGCCATGGCAAGTCACGCCATATTGTCACGCTGCTGGCACGTAAAGTGACTGCTGAGCACCTTGCTGCACTCACTAGGCTGATTGCTGATCAGGGCTTAAATATTGATGGCCTGCAGCGTCTGTCTGGTCGTGTTGCGCTCGAGAATGAAAGCACGCCGCCAGATCAGGCGAAAGCCTGTGTTGAGTTCTCTGTGCGCGGAGAAGCGCTGGACCCACATGCTATGCGTGCCGAATTTTTACGCCTAGCGGGTGAGCTGGGTGTTGATATCGCGTTCCAGAAAGACAATGCCTTCCGTCGTAACCGTCGCCTAGTGTGTTTCGATATGGACTCCACGCTCATTGAGCATGAAGTGATTGATGAGCTGGCTAAAGCCGCTGGTGTGGGTGAGCAAGTGGCCGCCATTACTGAACGGGCCATGTTGGGCGAGCTCGACTTCACTCAAAGTTTTCAAGCACGTGTAGCACTGCTAAAAGGCTTAGATGCTCGTGTGCTAGAGAGTATTGCCCAGTCGCTAAAGCTAACAGAAGGTGCTGAGCATCTGATGCGAACTCTCAAAGCCTTGGGTTATAAAACAGCTATTTTGTCCGGTGGTTTTACTTATTTTGGCGAGTACTTACAGAACAAGTTGGGCATTGACTATGTTTTTGCCAATAGCCTAGAAATTGAAGATGGCAAGGTCACTGGCCGAGTTGTAGGTCGCGTAGTGGATGGCAATCGCAAGGCCGAATTGCTGCGTGAGATCGCGCAAAAAGAAGGTGTGAACCTAGAGCAGGTAATTGCTGTGGGGGATGGTGCAAATGACCTGCCTATGTTGTCTATTGCGGGTCTGGGCATTGCCTTTCGTGCTAAACCATTGGTTAAGGCCAATGCTAAGCAGTCCATTAGTACCTTAGGTCTGGATGGCATTTTGTATTTGCTGGGTGTGCGTGATCGCGACCTAGAGATTACATAAAGAGAGCACTTGAGCAGGAGCCTAGTATGGACTCGGCAGTAGCAGCGGCCTTTTTAAAGGAGAAGGCGGCAAGCCAGCAAGTGGCGATCGCGCGCTATCAAACACCCAGCGGTGCTGTTTGGTTGCGCAAGGCATTGGCACATCATTCCTTATGGATTTATACCCCTCTGCGCTGGTTGGCACGATTTTTACGTGTTCGTGCATTACAGCCGGTGCCTAATCCTGGCGGGGCGATTGCCGTTGATCGCGAAGCTAAACGCTTACGTGAATTGGCCAGTGCAGGCATAGCTGTACCTGTACTGCTGGCTAAACAAGATGATGCCTTGCTGATGACAGATGTCAGCATGGAAGGAAAGTCTAAGCAGCTGGAGCATGTACTTAAGCAAAGTGTTGATTCAGCGTCACTGCTTACGTTTTTTACCCAAGCCGTGACTGCAATTAGTCACGCTCATTTGGCAGATCAATACCTAAGCCAAGCTTTTGCGCGAAACATCATGCTCACCAATGATGGCAATATTGCATTTATCGATTTTGAAGATGACCCGGGTGAGGTAATGGCCTTGCCGCTTTGTCAAGCACGAGACTGGCTGTGTTTTATTTTTTCAACCGCAGTAATTCTGGAGCACCAGAATCAACTGGACGGCGGTGTGGTCACACTGGTGAATGCTATATCGCAAGAAAACTACGCAGCACAAAAAGCGCTATTAAAAGTGTGTCGACGTTTGTCTTGGATACGATTCTTACCAATTGCAAGTTTAGGCAGCGATGGCAAACGTGTGGTGGCGGCAGGGCAGTGCTTGGCTGCGTTGGAAGTTAACTTGTCGGCTGGCACAAGGCTTTAAGCAGTTTTAATCCCTGTGTGGGGTACTTGTCCTTATGCTGAACAATAAACAAAGCGCGCTTAAGGTTTAAATAGGGCGTAGGCAGAATACGAACATGCCCCTGTGCCACACGGTCTTCCAATGTCATTCGCGATGCACAGCTAATGCCAATGCCCGCTTCAACTGCACGCCGTATGGCCTCAGTATGGCTAAGCTCTAGCCGAACCTGCACGCTGCCTAGTTTGTCCGCCACCGCGTGATCAAACACCTCGCGGGTGCCAGATCCTGGTTCACGCATAATCCACCACGCTTGCTTAAGGTCATCGGGGCTGACAGTTTTCTGTTGTGCCAACGGGTGTTGGCTGCCTGCAAAAATAACCAATTCATCATCTTGCCAATGAGTCACGTCAATATCGGGGTCATGACAAAAGCCCTCAATAAAGCCGATGTCGCAACTAAATTGTCGTATGGACTCAATGACGTGTCGGGTATTGCCAACATCTAAACTAAGTTCTGCTGACGGATGTTCTTGTAAGAACTGCCCCATTAGTGTGGGCATTAAGTAGTTGCCAATACTCAAGCTAGCGCCAATGCGTAAGCGACCTAGGCGCCTGTCATCGTTATGAACTAAGGATTCGATCTCTAGGGCACGATCTACGGTTTCTTGTGCCAAAGGCAATAAACGACTGCCCAGCTCATTAAGCTTTAGGCGGCGACCAAGGCGGTCAAATAGTTTGGCACCGAGTTGGGTCTCTAGGTCACCCAAAGCCATGCTAGTGGCACTTTGGGTTAAGTTGAGTTTGTCGGCTGCACGGGTGACGCTCGCTTCGCGGGCAATACTGACAAAGACGTCGAGCTGTTTGAGTGTGATTCGCATGGCTGCAGAGTAGCGTGATTTTTAGATAACAAAAAGCCCCGCATCTGCGGGGCTTTTTGTTTACTTTGTGAAGATTAGATGGGCAAGCCGCCTAATAAACCACCTAACAAACCACCGAGGACTGGGCCAATGACAGGGATGGCATTAAGACCATCAACAGAGTCTAAGCCGGGTATGCCTGTGCCTCCGCCAGTGATGCCGCCCAAGCTAAGAACGCCATTGAGTGCTTCGATAACAGGCGCTAATGCAGCATCGTCTTGCAAAATGAGCTCATTAACGAGTGCAGTTAACTGGCCCAAGGCTTCTTCAGAACCTGTAATTTGCTCTAATACACCGGTGAGCGGTGATAAGGCACCATTAGTTGGATCAATCAAGGTGGTTACTAAGTCCTGTACAGGAGCTAGCACGGTGTCACCAAGCAGGTTGTCAACAGTGCCTTGTACAGCAGAGATTAAACCAGCGTCACCTGTGCCACCAGTTCCACCACCTGCGCCTGGCAATAAGCCAGCTAGTGGATTGTCGCCGCCAGCACCTTGTAAGCCACTTGCTAAGTTTTGTAGTGCTGCAGCGATAGCTGCGGGATCCTGATCAGTAAGTAATCCAACTAGAACTTGGTTTAATGCTGTAATTACGGGTGCTAAAGCCGCATCGTTAGCAGCAATAAGCGCACCCACTAATTCGGTTAATGGGCCTAATGGTCCGCCATCAATATTAGTCAGATCTTCCAAAGCCTCGGTTAGGGGGGCTAAACCACCTGACTGTGGATTGATTAATGTATCCACTAAACCAGCCACTTGTGATAAAGGAGTGTTGTTGGTTAGGTTGTTGAGAATGTCTTGAATGCTGGTGATTAAACCACCGTTGCCGCCGGTACCACCGCCTGTACCAGGCAGACCACCTCCACCAAGCGCACCTAGTAGAGTGGTAATTGGGTTGCTGCCACCACCAAGAGCTAATAAAGCGTCAAGTGGAGTGCCTGTTGGTCCGCCTGCTCCGGCACCACCAGCTAAACCTTGTAGTGCAGCAGCAATGGCTGCAGGGTCTCCAATAGATAGGCCGAGAATCACAGCATTTAAGGCTTGAATAAGTGGAGTCAGTGCTCCATCTGTATTTCCACCAACTAATGCTGCGATTAGTTCGTTGACTTGAGCGAGCTCGCCATTCGGACCGATAAGAGCGTTTATCTGGGCAAGAATGTCAGCGAGGGGTGTGCCAACAATAATGTTGTAAATAATGTTATTTACGGGTGATACAACAGTGCCATCAGTAAGGTCACAGCCAACACCTTGGAGCGCATCAATAACACCTTGGTTTGGTCGGCCATTAATTTCTTGGCAAGCTTCGTTAGGGGAAATAACATTTCCGCCACCACCACCACCGTTATTGCCATTTCCATTACCGTCACCACCAGCACCACAGGCACTGAGCGCGGCAGCTAAAGCAATCGCAGCTGCCAGACGAGTAGTATTATGAATATGCATGATGTTTACCTGCTTCAGAGTTAAAAGTGTTTTGATCAAGGCTGAGTCAATGAGAGCATGTTAAGTCAAGCAAACGTTATACAAAGTAAAAATTTGCAATCGTTGCGTAACGTATTGTTAATGCGAGGCGTTTTATTCGTACTTTATGAGTCGACTTAGTGTCTTCATGAAAGTGGTGGCTTAGAAAAGCGCTTATTTTTTGGTCTTGCCAATCACTGTTCCCATTGTGACAGCACTTCCTGCAGAAAGATGATTTTGCCAAGCGACAACATTCTTACCAAAAAGAATAATAGCGGTTGAGCCAAGCAGGAAGCGACCCATTTCATCACCCTTGCTTAGGGTTATTGCTTCTGGCTGAGTGATGCGGATGATTTTGCCAATCGGCTCCAGTCCACCCCATACGGTTTCAATGCTAGCCACAATCATGGCGCCCACTAAAATAACTGCCATGGGTCCAAGTTCAGTATCAAAGTGGGCAACTAAGCGCTCATTGCGAGCAAATAAATTGGGTACGTTCTCAGCAGTGCGGGTATTGACTGAAAATAGATCTCCTGGCACATAAACAGACTTCGTTAATGTGCCAGCAAATGGCATATGCACGCGATGGTAGTCGCGTGGCGACAAATAAATAGTGGCAAAGTGACCGTTTTCAAATGCTTTGGCATCTGTTTCGCTGGCAAGTAAGGCGCTTAAGGAATAACTATGACCTTTGGCTTGAAATATTTGATCGCCAGTGATGGGGCCTAGTTGTGAGACTGCACCATCAGCGGGGGAAACAATACTATCGACATGTGAGTCAATCGGGCGTGCCCCGGCTTTTAATGGACGAGTAAAGAAGTCATTAAAGCAGGCGTATTGGCTTAAGTCTGGCTGTGCGGCTTCACTCATGTCTACTTGATATCGCGCGGCAAAGCGACGAATAAAGGTGTCTTTTAACCACGGAGTTTTGCTTGCAGCAAGTTTGCCAACGAAACGCGATAGCGCATGTTGTGGAAGCATGTATTGCGGCAGGGTCTTAAGTTGGTCAACAGACACGGACATTCTCTCTTTAAATATTTTGCTTATGTTACTGCAATGCGGGCCAGCTGACACTTAGCACAAAACTAGGGTGCACAGCGGTGGAAACAGCCCAGCGGCCTAGTTGGCTGTGCTCAACTGTTTCTGTTGTGGTGTCAAGCTCAGCGAGTTTAATGCGCAGGCCTAATCCATGGGCTTTTAACACGGCTTCTTTACGTGTCCAAGTATGCAGCCAGTTTTTCTCGGCAGTAGCCTGTTCATTGGCGTGAAAGTAGCGTTTGCTAATGGCTAAGACTTGTTGTTGGCGATCGGCATGCTCAATGTCTACACCAATACTAGGCTGATTAGTTGACCAAGCGACGGCCAGCCATTGTTGGCTGTGTGACAGATTAAACGCCAGGTCGTGATTGGCAAGATAGGGTTTGCCATGTTCGGTTTTGATGACGTCGATAGTGGTGCTAGGTTGTGCCAATATTTCAATTAAGGCTTGCTGCAAAATAGCATGATAAGCCGCAGGTGTTGGCAGGTTATAAACACGTACAAAGATGTCACTTTCTGGTTGCTGAAAAAGCCAAAAGCCGTCAACAGTTTTTGGACTGGCGACGGCTTTTAACAGGTTCGTCATGTGCTTAAAACAAAACGCGAGTGCGAATGGTACCTTCAACTTGCTGTAGTTTTGCTAAGGCAAGGTCTGAGTATTCAGCTTCAACATCCACGATTAGGTAGCCAATACTGTCGTTAGTCATTAATGACTGTGCACTGATATTGATGCCGTTTTCAGCAAACACCAAGTTGACCTTAGAAAGGACGCCTGGCACGTTATTATGGATGTGTAATAAACGATGTTTGCCAGCTGACTGAGGTACGGCTACTTCAGGGAAGTTCACGGCTGTGATGGTCGCACCGGTGTCGGAGTAGCGGGCAAATTTCTCGGCCACTTCTAAGCCGATGTTGGCCTGCGCCTCTAGCGTTGAGCCACCAATATGCGGTGTCAAAATAACGTTTTCTAAACCGCGTAACGCAGACATAAATTCTTCGTCATTGGCTTTAGGCTCTTTCGGGAACACGTCAATCGCAGCACCATTTAAGTGTTTGGATTTGATGGCTTCAGCTAAGGCTTCAATTTCTACACAAGTGCCACGAGCAGCATTAATAAAAATGGCGCCCTTTTTCATTTTGGCAAATTCAGTTGCACCGACCATGTTCTTGGTGGATGGCAGTTCTGGCACGTGCAGTGATACCACATCCGCCGTGGCATAAAGCTCATCAATCGTGGTGACTTGACGCGCATTGCCCAGTGGCAGTTTGGTGACTACATCATAATAAATGACTTGCATGCCGAGTGATTCAGCCAAAACCGATAACTGCGAACCAATGGAGCCGTAACCAACAATACCCAAGGTTTTACCGCGTGCTTCATAAGACCCTTCAGCCGATTTTGACCAGCCGCCACGATGAACTAGGAAGTTCTTTTCCGGAATGCCGCGCAACAGCAAAATGAGTTCGCCCAACACTAATTCCGCAACGGAGCGAGTATTTGAGTAAGGGGCGTTGAATACCGGAATGCCGCGCTGCATGGCAGCCTTCAAATTGACTTGGTTAGTGCCAATACAGAAGCAACCCACAGCAATCAATTTGTTTGCTGCAGCAAACACTTTTTCTGTGAGCTGTGTGCGTGAGCGGATGCCGACGAAGTGAGCATCCTTTATTTTTGCAATTAACGCATCTTCATCAAGCGCGCCACGCAGATATTCGATATTGGTGTAACCGTTACTGCTGAGTACATCGAGTGCATTTTTGTGCACGCCTTCAAGCAACAGGAAGCGGATTTTTGACTTGTCGAGGGAGAACTGGCTCATGGCAGGACTCTAGGTATTTAATGGAAGGCGCGAATGGTAGCACAGAGTGGTGTCCTGATAGAATGCACCGATTAAATGTCCTTAATGTCATGGAGTCATCATGAGTCTAGCCCCCGAAACGTTGTCGCGTCTTAGTCAGATTGTTGGCGACAACCGTGTGCGTACCGATGCTGATAGTTTAAAGGCTTGGGGCTGTGACTGGACCAAGATGTTCACTCCAGCACCATCAGCGATTGTATTTCCATCGACTATTGAGCAAGTGCAGGCGGTGGTGCTGTTAGCCAATGAAGTGGGTTTTGCAATTGTGCCGTCAGGTGGTCGTACTGGTTTGTCCGCCGGCGCTGTTGCTGCTAACGGAGAGGTCGTCATCAGCTTTGATTATATGAATAAAGTGCTGGAGTTTATTCCAGAGGATCGCGCCGTACGTATTCAGGCAGGTGTGGTTACTGAGCAGCTACAGAATTTTGCGGAAGAGCAGGGTTTGTATTACCCGGTTGATTTTGCTTCGGCTGGTTCATCACAGCTGGGTGGCAATATTGGCACCAACGCCGGCGGCATCAAGGTCATTAAATATGGCATGACCCGCAACTGGGTGCTGGGTTTGAAAGTGGTCACTGGCAAAGGTGATATTTTAGAGCTGAACAAAGACATGATTAAAAACGCCACTGGTTATGACCTGCGGCATTTGTTTATTGGTGCTGAAGGCACGCTGGGATTAGTCGTAGAAGCCACCATGAAGCTGGAGCGTGCACCACGCAATCTGCAAGTAATGGTATTGGGTACGCCTGATTTCCCATCGGTGATGAATGTTTTAAAAGCATTTCAGGCACGTCTTGATTTAACTGCGTTTGAGTTTTTCTCTGAGCTATCGGTGCAGTTGGTAACGGCTCACCAAGGTATTCCTCGCCCCTTTGAAACCGCCACACCGTTTTATGCGTTGTTAGAGTTTGAGGCGCTATCGGAAGATATGAGTGATGAGGCGATGGCGATTTTTGAGCACTGTGTCGCTGAAGGCTGGGTGGTTGATGGCGTGTTAGGCCAGTCAGAAACACAGGCGAAAAACTTGTGGCGTTTGCGCGAAGATATTTCGGAGACGATTGCACCATTCACGCCGTATAAAAACGATATCTCTGTATTAATTCAGCGTGTGCCAGCCTTCATTGCCGATATTGATTCGATTGTGTCTGCGCAATATCCTGACTTCCGCGTGGTCTGGTTTGGCCACATCGGTGACGGCAATTTGCACTTAAATATTTTGAAACCGGATGATATGGCTAAAGAAGATTTCTTTGCCAAATGTAAAACGGTGAATGTGCAGGTCTTTGAGACGGTGCAGAAATACAACGGTTCGGTGTCTGCTGAGCATGGTGTGGGTATGACTAAAAAGCCGTATCTGACCTATACACGATCACCGATTGAGATTGAGTATTTGAAGGCGGTGAAGCGGGTGTTTGATCCGAATAATGTGATGAATCCTGGGAAGATTTTTGACCTTTAAGTAGTGAGTGCTTGAGGTGTGATTCAATTTATGGATCGCCGCGAGTACGTCCCTGTAGGCTAAGGTGCGCCATCCATGGCGCACACTTTCCATAAATTGAATCACACCCCAAGCATCCAGAGTTTAACGCTCATCTTCATATTGGGGTTGGTCACCTTCAGGGGTGGGGTTGCAGTGGTTGGGGAACGTGCGCGCCAAGGATGGCGCGCCGTAGCCTACAGGGATGTATTCACGGCGATCCTCAACCACTGCAACCCCACCCAAAAAATGAGAAAAACCATGACCTACAAACACCAATGGCAAAACGGCACTGACATAAACCTTCCAGTCGGTAAGCTCGTTTGCATCGGTCGCAACTATGCTGCCCACGCTAAAGAGTTAGGTAATGCGGTGCCGGATGCGCCGATGTTGTTTCTGAAGCCAGCGACAGCCTTGGTCCCGCTGCATCAGCCCATTCACATACCGCAGGGACGTGGTGAGTGCCATCATGAGACTGAAATCTGTGTGCTGATTGGTCAGACCTTGTCTGGTCACGTTACTAAAGAGCAGGTCCGCCAAGCAGTGGTGGGTATAGGCTTAGGTTTGGATCTAACCCTGCGTGATGTGCAGCAGCAATTAAAGCAGCAGGGACACCCCTGGGAAGTGGCTAAGGCATTTGATAGTGCGGCACCGATGGGCACTTTTTTGCCGGCTGATAAATTTACAGACTGGCATGCCATTGAGTTTGAGTTATTGGTAAACGGCCAATGCCGTCAGGCCGGTTGTAGTGCCGACATGATCACCAGTATTGAGGTCATGCTTGAGTTTATTGCGGGCATATTTACGCTGCAGCCCGGTGATATTGTGATGACAGGAACGCCAGAAGGTGTGGCAGCACTCAAGCCAAATGACAGACTTAGTTTAAGTTTGTTAAGTCCAGTACAGGCTACTTGGGAATGCGTCGTCGCGGATGCTTGAGTGTCCAAAGCAAGTATAAAAAACCGGTCAGGCCAGTGATGCTGGCAGGAATCAGTAACGCAAAATAACCCCAGTGCAGAAATGAAAATGCACCAACAAGGCCGCCAATAAAAAAGCCGCTAATGACATTGGCGCTCATGCCTAGGCGACGATACTCCATCTTTAAACCACGCAGGGCTTGGCCTAAAAAAATACCTAAATCGGTGAGCATGCCGGTTAGGTGAGTTGTGCGAATGACGGCGCCACTATAGGTTGTCGACATGGCATTTTGCAGGCCGCAGGCACAAGCTGCCAACCACAGTCCGGCGGCTAGGTTTTTATTCAAGGCCAGCGCTGCAATGACTAATAACAGTGACTCCAACATGAGCACGGCACCATACCGGCGTCCTAGCTCTAAGCTTTTATCCAAGGTAATAAGGCCACTAATAAATGTGCCCAATAGATAGGCCAAAATAATAGCGGCTGAGTTGATTGCTAGCGCGTGGTTGTTAAACACCAGCCCCATAGTGAGCAGGCTGGTGGTACCCGTCAGGTGGGTGATGGCCTCTTGTGAAAAGCTTAAAAAGCCAACGACATTAATCAGGCCAGCAAAGCTTGCTAACAACCATGCGCTGACCCAAACCCAGCGTGGCAAGCTGCGTATCATTATTCAGCAACTCTTCGTTGGAAGCGCACAATTTGCCGGCGCTCTTTTTTGTTTGGCCGATGATCGGGGTGTGCCAAGTTCAGTGCTTTGCGCTCGACTTGTAATTGTTCGCGGGCGGTGATGCTGTCTTCGGTTTCGCTATAGAGAGTTTGCGCCACACTGGCAGGCCCGCGTACCGCACTAACGGCGCTAACTAATACCGTTTTATCGCTATGGCCCTGTCGTATGCGTAAGGTCATGCCCACACTCACTTCGCGGCTGACTTTTAAACGCTGGCCTTCGCAGTGCACATGACCGCCTTCAATGGCTTCTTTGGCCAGGCTACGTGTTTTAAAAAAACGTGCGGCCCATAACCATTTGTCGATACGAACCCCGCTGGTTTCCGTCATGGCGCACCCAGTTCGGCGAAGTTGTTTAGTGCAGGGAAGTGTAAGTCTTGGCGCGGCGGTCGTTCGCTATCAGGTTGGGTGATGGTCAACAAATAACGAATACCAAAGGTTTCGGCGGAGCGCAGCACGGCTTCACTGTCATCAATAAATAAGCTGCGTTCGGGGCTAAAGGGGTGGGCTTGTTGTAATGCTTGCCAGAAGCGTTGGTCTTCTTTGGCAAAGCCATAGTCGTGTGAACTGACAATGGCCTGAAAATATTGACCCAAGGCGGCTTCAGCCAGCTTTAACTCTAGGCTGGCGCGATGTGCGTTGGTAGCCAAGATCACTTGTCGGCCACTGCGCTGCAGTTGTTCTAGAAAAGAAAAAGCATCGGCACGTTCGCGAATTAAATGCTTTAAGTCATTCTTTAATTCAGCCACATCAAAGCCTACTTGTTCACTCCAGAAGTCTACACAATACCATTGCAGCGAGCCTTCAAAGCGGGCAAAGCGGCCTAGCAATTCGTCTAAACCTGCTTGTGGTGATAGTTGATGATGACGAGCATAAGCAGCAGGTAAGTGCTGCATCCAAAAGCGATTGTCGAAATGTAGGTCCAATACCGTGCCGTCCATGTCTAATATGACGGTGTCTATGTCCTGCCAGTCGATCATCGCGGTATCCTGTGACCCATTAAGCTAAGAAAAACGAGAGCCATTTATGCAGCTTACGCCCTCATTAATCAATGATGTTTTGTTGATAGCACAGCAAGCAGGTCAGGCTATTTTGGCCATTTATGCCAAGCCAGAACTGTGGAGTGTGCAAACCAAAGGGGATGATTCGCCATTAACTGCCGCAGATCAAGCAGCACATACGGTGATAGCCAAGGGTTTGTTGAGTTTGTCTAAGCCTTGGTCAGCATTGCCACTGCTGTCAGAGGAGTCATCCGCGGCAGAACTGAGTCAGCGACTAAGCTGGCCTGCGTGTTGGATGGTTGATCCACTCGATGGCACCAAAGAGTTTTTGGCGCGCAATGATGAGTTCAGCGTCAATATTGCCTTGATCGATAGCGGCCACGTGGTGTTGGGTGTGATTTTGGCGCCAGTAACTGGCGTGGCCTATGTGGCTGCCAAAGGGTTGGGTAGTTTCCGTATTGATGCGCAAGGGCGTCAGCCAATTCAAGTGGCCAACGCACAGGCTCCAATAAAACTACTAAGCAGTCGGCGCCATGGTTTACAGCGCTTAGCGGCTTTTGAGCAAGCGGCGAGTGCGCGTTGGGGCGACGTGTCAACGCAGCCTAAAGGCTCGTCATTAAAGCTGTGTGCAGTGGCAGAGGGCTCAGCGCATGCAAGTCCACGATTTGGTCCGACCAGTGAGTGGGACACCGCAGCAGCGCAAATTATTTTAGAAGAAGCCGGTGGGTATTTAGTGGATAGTCATGGGCGACCGTTTCGTTATAACCAGCGCCAGTCGCTGCTGAATGACGACTTTGTTGCCGTCGGGCAGCCACTGGCGGATTGGTTGGCCTGTTGGGGTGACTTAAATTAGCCCCAAGCGCGCTCTAAAATCGCTAACAAGTCAGCACGATCAGTTTCTTTCGGGTTGAAAATAATCGAACCGTCGTTGATGGCTTGATCGGCAATCAATGGCAATTGTTCGCGGCTCACTTTGCCAGTTTCCTGCAGTGTGCGTGGCAGCTTGCAACGATCATAAATGGCATCGCGCATTTCACGAATGGTAGCGATGGCTTTTACGGCGCGTTCAGCAGCTGGTGTGGCGGAATATACATCAGCGCCAGCCAATGGTAGCAACAGTTCAGCAATGCGGTCGCCGTTGGTGTCTAAGTTATATTCCAGCACATATGGCATGTATAGGTTCATCACTAGGCCGTGTGGCAAGTGGCAAACACCGCCGGTAGCGTGACCTAAGGAGTGTACTAAACCCACCATAGCATTCGAGAAGGCAATGCCCGCCATGGTTGAGGCTTGTGCCAATTCTAGGCGGCCATCAGCATCGGATGGGTTGTCTAAAACCTTTAGCAGGTTTGCGCTGATCTTTTTAATAGCAGCAGTCGCATAAGCATCGCTAATCGGGTTGGCGGCCATGCAGGTGAAGGCTTCTACCGCATGAGTCATTGCATCCATGCCTGTCATGGCAGTGATATGAGGCGGTAATGTTAGGGTCATGCGCGAATCTAATACAGCGGCGTTTGGCATCATGAAGTAAGAGGCAAACGGGATTTTTAAGTCGCGAGCTGTGTCAGAGATGACGGCAACGGAAGTGACTTCTGAGCCAGTGCCGGAAGTAGTTGGCACAACAAAAAATGGCTTCATCGGGTGTGGCAAATTATGCGCGCCAGAATAAGCCAGCAAGTCGTCGCCACCAAAGGTGACCAAAATATTGACCGCTTTGGAGGTGTCGATAACCGAGCCACCACCGACAGCGATAATGCTGTCACAGCCAGCGTCACGGAAGGCTTGGGCTGCGGCACGAACTGTGTTTAAGCTGCTATCGGGCGGCACATCATCAAAAATGGCGGTAACTTCAGTTTCGGCGGCGGCAAATGACTCTTCAAGGTGAGTCAGTAGGCCCACGGCACGAACGCCTTTGTCAGTAATAATCATCGGCTTTTTGGCGCCCAATGACTTTAATTCAAATGGAATGTTTTCCAGTGCTTTATGACCAGCGATGACTTTTACCGGGCAGAAAAATTCGTAATACGGCTTGCTCATATGCTTATCCTCGAATGATATTTTTGAAAACTTCACCGTAAATACGGGTCGCTTTGCTAAGTTTTTCCGCTAAACCAAGGTTTTCGTCATAACGCTTGATGATGCCTTGGGCGATAAATTTAGGCAGAATCAGTTGCTGCATTTTGTTTAGGCAGCGCACAAAAATCATGGCTTCACCTAAGGAGCCATCAACCACCATGCGGTCGTTGGCAAACGCGCGCGCCGTGCCTTCTTGGAAAGAAAACACTTGGAAAGCGTGGCTAACATGCTTAAAACGAATGACCAGATCAGGACGGCCCGGTGCATCGGCTAATACCTTGGCACTACCATTTTCACCTACTTGAAGGGTAAAGGTGGGGCCGCTGGGGAATACCGTCATTTGCATAACAAAACCAGGGCGGATGCTACGCAACTCGTTACGCGCTTCTTCATCACGAGTCGACATAGCAGCCAAGCCGTTGCCAATGATTTTCATCATGGTGGCGACATAGGCTTTTTGCGCCTGATAGTTCAGTTTTTCTAGCGAAAGTTTGTCATTTTTCATTATGTGTTCTCGAGGACACTAATTAACGAGCGCAAAGTCTAGAGCATTTACTCTAAATTTGCTAGCCAACGAATTTGTTGCTTACGTTGCGGATGGTCAGACAGTTGTGGCAGCAGCCATGCCATGGCTTGGCTGGCATCACGGTCAAATCCAAACGGCGGATTGACAATGATCAATCCGCTGCCGTTAAGTCCTAATGCATTGTCGTCCGGTTGCATCAGCAGCTCACACGCTAACATGCGGGTAATACCGCTTTGCATCAGATTCCGATGAAAGCGCACAATATTGGCTCGCTGCTTGATGGGATACCAGACGGCATACATGCCGGTAGGCCATTTAGTCCAGCATTTCAAAAGCAGGCTAACTACTTCGGGGAAATGATCACGTTCTTCTTCGTAGGGCGGATCGATTAGTACCAAACCGCGTTTGATCGGTGGCGGTAATAGAGCGGGCAAGCCTTCATAGGCATTACGCTCATGCACACCAACACGACTATCGCGATTAAAGTGGTAACGAAGGCTGTCGGCTTCGGCGTGCTGTAATTCAAGCAAGATTGCTTGGTCTTGTTCACGCAAGGCATTAACAGCCAGCCACGGTGAGCCGGGATAGTCACTGCGTGCACCGGCTGCTTGGCGAGTAAGCACCGCACGTAAATAGTCTGCAACCATGGGCGGTGCGCCGCGATGATCTTGCAGACGGCCAAAACCTAATTCGGCTTCACCGGTTTTGCGTGCAGCGGCAGCGTGCAGGTCATAAACACCCGCACCAGCATGACTGTCGACATAACAAAAGGGTTTATCTTTTTTCTTTAGGGCATTCAGAAGGCCCACTAGTAGGGCATGTTTCATGACATCGGCAAAGTTGCCGGCGTGGTATAGGTGGCGATAATTCATGGTGTATTCATCAGATCAACAAGTGTCTGCATGATACGCGATTTGCAGCGACTAAAACTGACCTGTACGCAGTAAGACGAGGGTGCAGGCTTCTTCATTAGCAATGCCAGCATCGTTTAGGCGGCTGCTTAAGTCGTTACGTTCGCTGCCAGGATTAAAAATTACACGCTTTGGAGCGAGTGCTATTAAGTCACCCATCATGCGTTCGAGTAAGTTAGGGCTGACATAAATCGATACGGTGTCTACCGCGTGGGTGATGTCGCTTAGGCTGCGAGCTACCGGTAATTCGTTTATAAAACTTTGGCCAGGATTGACCGGGATGACGTGATGTCCGTTGGCTTGTAGCAAGGTCACTGCTCGATGGCTGTAACGCTCTGGTTTTGGGCTGGCACCAAGGACAACGACGGTCTCGCTCATTGAGCTTTCCTATTTAAATGAACACTTTTGTAATGAGCATGACGCTAACGTAGAAGCTCAAACCTAACAAGTGTCATTTTGTCACCAGCTGATGAAGTGCGTCTTCAATAACCCATAAGCGGTCTTGGCCCCAAGTAGCACAGCGCTGCTCATTGACACGAAGCACAAATGACGGAACGCCCCAGAGTTGCATTTCATACAGTGCTTTGCGATGGCGCTCGACACGCTCACGCCAGCTGTTATCGGCGAGTGCGATTTTGACATCAATAGCCTTCAGCCCAGCTTCTTTGGCCGCTGCCAATAATGGTGCATTCTGACTCATGTCGGCGCCTTCGCTCCAAATGCGGCGAGCGGCAGCATTGATAAAATCAAAGCCACGCTGATGACTGCTTTCTGCTTTTAGCCATACCGCCAAGCAACGCTCCACGCCAGCACCTAATGGGTCACAAATACGTCCAAAGGGAATTCGTTGGCGTCGTGCTTCGCGCGAAGCATCTTCCAGAATGTAACGCTTTTTACTATCGGGTACAGGTAAGCCACGCATTACCATGGGTAGCACAGGGCGCATCACTAATCGCAAACCATAGTGTTCGGCAAGGTCACGTGCACCCTGCAGTGCAAGATAAGAGTATGGGCTACGAAAAGAAAAATAAAAGTCCAAGCGGCCTTCACTAGCACGAATGCTGGCCAGCTGTGTTGGTTCGTTATTTAAGAAATGGCTGTCTAAGTCTGGATGCCAGCGTTGTGTTGGTGTGCCCAGCTCAAGATCACTAAGCCGTTCAGCCAAATGTCCTAAACGATCTACGCCCCAATACCACTCGCCAGCATAATGCAGCATGGCACTGGCATAATGCCCTTGTCGGCGTTGTTGTTCGCGGTTATTGGTGAGTTGCTTACTTAGGATTTGTGGCGCGGGTAACTCAATAAGATGTATCAATTCTTGGGTTTTGGAAGTGTCACCTTGCCATAGCGCTTTCAGTAATTTGTGTGCCAACTTTAGTGCGTCATGGTCACTTTGATTGGATGTTGCGACAAGTGCAGCTTCGGTGAGTTTGAGTTGCGTCGCATCTAACTGCTCAACGCTTGGTGCTTTTAAGTCTAACCAGCTTGCTAGACGCTGCGAGTCCAGAAAGGCATAGCGTGCTAAGCGTTCTGGTTCAGAGGTGGTTTGCTCATCAACGCCACGTAGTATATGTAGCTCCCACACTACATCGGGAAAGTCCTGCCGAAACTGCAGTAGTGCTTGAGATAGGAGAAAGCTGTAGGGGTCATCAGCGCGTAACCACACACCAATACGGTGTGGGTAACGAGCCAAACGTCGCCAAGTTTCAAGTCCTTGGCGACGCGTTTGGAGAAGGGCGTCGCTAGTTAGTAGGCCGGTCAGCGCTGGCTGAAGCAGTCCTTTAAGCGATGCCATAATTTACTCCCTTTTTTCGGTACTATTTATCGGTAACCGCGCCTTCAGAAGCACTGGAAACCAGTTTTGCATATTTTGCCAAAACACCACGTGTGTAGTTCGGTTTAGGTTGAACCCACTTGGCACGGCGCTTAGCCATGTCCGCCTCAGAAACCGCTACGCTGATTTCACGTGTTTCAGCATCGATGGTAATTTTGTCGCCATTTTCAAGCAGTGCGATAGGGCCGCCATCAAACGCTTCTGGCGTGATGTGGCCAACCACAAATCCATGTGAGCCACCAGAGAAACGACCATCGGTAATCAAGGCCACTTCTTTGCCTAAGCCCTTGCCCATGACGGCTGATGTTGGCGATAACATCTCGCGCATGCCGGGTCCACCTTTGGGGCCTTCATAACGGATTACGATGACATCTCCCGCGACCACCTCACCATTTAAAATGCCAGCAAGGGCAGCTTCTTCGCCATGGTAAACACGTGCCGAGCCTTCAAAGCGCAAACCTTCTTTGCCGGTGATTTTGGCGACCGAACCCGTAGGGGCTAAGTTGCCACTTAAAATAACCAAGTGAGAGTCTTTTTTGATGGGGTTATCAAATGGACGAATAATGTCTTGGCCTGCTGGGTAGTCGGCAACATTGGCTAGATTTTCAGCTAGGGTCTTACCAGTTACTGTCATTACATCCCCGTGCAGCAGACCGGCATCTAACATGCGTTTCATCAGTGGCTGAATGCCACCAATGGCTACCAACTCAGACATCATGTATTGGCCTGAAGGACGCAAGTCAGCGAGTACAGGAGTGGTTTTGCCAATCTCAATAAAGTCATCCAGCGTGAGTTGGACATCAACTGCGTGAGCCATCGCCAGTAAGTGCAACACGCCATTGGTTGATCCGGCCAACGCAATAATTACGCGAATAGAGTTCTCAAATGCTTTGCGCGTCATGATGTCGCGTGGCTTGATATCACGAGCCAGCAGCTCGACGACTTGTTGACCAGCACGGAAGCAGTCTGATGCTTTGTCGCTAGAAATGGCGTTTTGGGCACTTGAGCCCGGTAATGACATGCCCAGTGCTTCAATGGCCGATGCCATGGTATTGGCAGTGTACATGCCACCACAGGAGCCAGGTCCAGGAATGGCAGTGTCTTCAATTTGCTTGACTTGAATTAAGTCGATATCACCTTTGGCATGTTGGCCAACCGCTTCAAAAACGGAAATGATGTCGGTGTGGCCCGCACCAGGCTTGATGGTGCCGCCGTAGACAAAGATGGAGGGGCGATTTAGGCGCGCCATACCGATGATGCAGCCGGGCATGTTTTTGTCACAACCACCAACGGCAACAATGCCGTCAAAGCCTTCGCAACCCGCCACTGTTTCAATGGAGTCGGCAATGACTTCGCGTGATACCAGCGAGTACTTCATGCCTTCCGTGCCATTGGCAATGCCGTCAGAAACGGTAATGGTGTTGAAAATTACACCCTTACCACCAGCGTCATTGGCGCCTTTTTCAGCTTCTTCTGCCAACTTATTGATGTGCATATTGCAGGGCGTGACATTGGCCCAAGTCGAAGCGATGCCAATTTGTGGCTTTTTGAAGTCTTCATCGGTGAAGCCTACAGCACGCAACATGGCGCGGCCGGGTGCGGCCTCTACACCATCAACCACCTGTGAGGAAAATTTGCGCATATTGTCGGTGATTTTTGTCATGAAACAGTGTCCTTAAAGCGGTTTGCTAAATACCAGTGAGTTACGCTGGAAGTTATAAAGTGATTGTCGTGACTTAGGCAGCTCATCGACTGATGCTGGCACAAAGCCATGTTCTTGGAACCAAAGCCCGGTGCGAGTTGTCAGTACAAATAATTTGCGCAGACCTTTACTGATGGCGCGTTTTTCTAAGAAGGTCATCAACTCGCCACCACGGTCACTTTTGCGGTAGTTCGGGTGTATTGCCACGCAGGCAATTTCACCGGCGGGATCTTCGCCTTTAATAACGGGTAGTGGATAGAGTGCGGCACAACCGATGATCATTCCGTCACGCTCAACGACTGCGAAATGAGAAATTTCATTCTCAAGTTTTTCGCGTTCACGGCGTACCAAAATACCTTCCTCTTCCAATGGTTCGATCAAATCAATAATGCCACCAACATCTTCAATTTCGGCAGTACGAATTTCTTCGTAGGGATCATGTGTGATCAGTGTCCCGGAGCCGTCACGGGTGAATAACTCCTGCAGCAAAGCACCGTCACGCGCGTACGAAATAATATGGATGCGTTTAACGCCTTCACGGCAGGCATCACGTGCGGCATTCATATGTCGCAACAGTTCGGTATCTAAGGTTTTGTTACGCAAGAACTGATCAACTTCATTCGGAATCATTTCACGCAATAAACGCTCATCGTCATCACCAACAATGCCTTCACGTTCGCCTAAGCAAATAAGTTTGTCGGCTTGCAGTGCGGTTGCAACTGACACGGCCACATCTTCTGCCAACAGATTGAAAACCTCACCGGTAGTGGAGTAGCCGGTTGGACCGAGAATTACGATGTGATGACTGGCTAAGTTTTTATTAATAACTTCGGTGTCTACCGCGCGCACTTCGCCAGTCAAACAGAAGTCAACGCCGTCACGCACACCATACGGTTTGGCAGTAATAAAGTTGCCGGATACCGCGTCGATTTTGGCGCCGAACATGGGCGAGTTTGATAGCCCCATCGACAGTAGTGCTTCAATTTCTAAACGAATGGCACCCACGGCATCCATGACGCAGCGCAGAGCTGCACGTGTAGTGACTCGAAGGCCATTGTGATAGGGCGTTTCTAGGCCATACTCCACTAAGTTTTCATCAATCTGTGGCCGCGCGCCATGCACTAACACTAGCTTGATGCCAAGCGAGTGCAACAAGGCGATGTCATGCACGATATTACGAAAATTTTCGTGGTTAACGGCTTCGCCACCGAACAGTAAAACAAATGTCTTACCGCGATGGGCATTAATATAGGGTGCTGAGTTGCGGAACCAATGAACGTACTGGTCCGACATGGTGTCTTGGAATGGATTCTGGCTGCTCAAGATGCTGCCCTGCTATGGTCTAAAAAACTGATTGTATAGGGCTTGCGGCCTTACAGGCAAAAGCGTTGTATCAATGTTTCTAAAGTTCTGATGGCTGGCGCGATATTCGCCACGCTCAAGTACTCATCTGGCTGGTGAGCGGTGTTGATATCACCAGGCCCAAAGATGATGGTATCCATGCCCAGCTGCTTTAAATACGGCGCTTCTGTGCCAAAGGCAGCAGCACCTGCCTGCTGATTTGTTAGGCTTTCAACCAGCTTCACAATGGGTGAGTCAGCGGCGGTCTCAACTGGTGGCACACCATCAAACAAGGGTGATTGCACAATGCTGACTTGGTGGCGTTCGGACAAAGGGTGAATGCGCTGGCGAATCGCTTGACGGAGTTCTGCCATATCCATGCCTGGCAATGGGCGTAGGTCAAATTGTAATTCGCATTGAGCGCAAATTCGGTTGGGGTTGTCGCCGCCGTGTATGCAGCCCAGATTTAGGGTTGGTGTAGGTACGGTGAATAAGGGGTTATGCCACTTTTGAGCCAGCGATTGACGATATTGTTTCAGCTCGCTGATGACATCATGCATGGCGTCGAGCGCGTTATGACCAAGGCTAGGGTCGCTGGAGTGACCACTGCGGCCTTCAATGACAATACGTTCCATCATCACGCCTTTTTGCATGCGCAAGGGCCTTAGGCTAGTGGGTTCGCCGATGACAGCAAAGCGTGCTTTAGGCCTGCCAGCATCAAGTAAAGCACGTGCGCCTGCCATGCTGGTCTCTTCATCACATGTGGCCAAAATAATCAGTGGCGCTTTTAGACGATGGCCATTACGAATGGCGGTGACTGCAACTTCAGCAGCAGCTAACGCCAGTGGAAAAAAACCTTTCATGTCTGTTGTGCCTAGGCCATACCAGCGGCCATCGCGCTCTGTCAGCGTAAACGGGTCAGTCTGCCATTTACTGGCGTCGTAAGGTACGGTGTCGGTATGGCCAGACAGTACAAGGCCATTGCTGCCTTCGCCTAAAGTTGCAATTAAGTTCACTTTACCCTTGGCCACGGGCATGATTTCACAGCGAAAACCGAGATCTTGTGCCCACAGTGCAATGAGCTCGACCACGGCGACATTACTCATGTCTTGCTTCTGGTCGGTACAAGTAATGCTAGGCAGGGCTATAAGCTGGGCCAGTTGGGATTTAATGCGTGCAGAGTTCATAACATGGACTTTACACCATTCACAGGAGGCCGAGCGAGAGTTGATCACGCTGAGGTCACAATCCCGATCGGCTAATAACGTCAAGACATAAAAAAGCCGACGGATTAGGTCGGCTTTTTTGGATGCACTATTTAATTAAAATGGTGACAGTGCAAAAAGCGGTGCTAACAAAGCGCCAAGCGGAGCCAGTGGAGTGCCAGCTAAGGGATTGTTGTCGCCTTCACTTGGTGCGCCGCCCAAACCGCCACCAGCAGCAAGGATGGTTCCAATAATGTCGCCTAGCACGGGGATGCCAGCCAGTGGGTTGCCATCGCTACCGCCACCACCGGGTAAGCTTGGCGCGCCACCCAGACCTAACAATGAAGCAGGAATGGCTTGCAAGTTGGCAGCAAGGTTAGTGGCCAAGAATTGCAGGCTGTCCGGTGCTGCTGTTGGGTCGCTCAAAACTTGTCCAAGGTCATCAATTAAGTCAGCAACCAGTTCAAGTACTTCAGGAACCAGTGGTGCGGCTTCGGCGGGGCCTGAGGCATTGCGTAACTGCTCGGAAAGTAATTGTAGACCGTCAGAAATTGCAGCTAACTGGGATGGATCTAATGGTGTATCACCACCGCCAGCACCACCAAGTAAGGCCATTAGTTGATCTAAGCCCGGAATGCCGTCAGCACCAGGAATGCCAGCGCCACCGCCAGGAAGACCACCACCTGCTAAGTCTAGCTGACAGCTGCCACCGTTTTGGCCAGCAGCAGAAAGCAATAAGCCGCCAACGGAGCCTAACAAATCAGTCACAGCAGCAACTAATGGCGCATTGGCTGGGTCGGTTAAGCTAGATGGGTCTGCACTGGCAGCAAGTGCGTCGATTAAGTCGAGAGCACGTGTTGATACGGTATTGTCAACACAGGTAAGTAGTTGAGCTAGTGGGAGTTGCTCTGGTACTGCAGAAGCACCACCAATTAAGGCCCCAAAAAGCTGTTCGCTAAGAGTGCATTGGACAACATCTAATGGGCCTTCTAGGCCAGAACAGGTAGAAGCAACTGGTGGAGGTGTTTCACCCCCAGTTTCTGGCTCCTCTTCTTCGCCTTCACCGTCTGGCTCCTGCGTTTCAGGAGCAGGATTGTTTGGGGTAGGTGAGCCCAAATTAATGTCGTCTTCGTTGTTTGAGCAACCGGCAAGTGCCACAACGGCAGCCAAGGCTAGGATTTTTATTTGCATAATGACCTCAGGGGATGGGCGAAGCTTTTGTGAGTGCAGGTTAGTCTTTTTGTATGCTTTTGGAAGCCAAAAATACAAAATCTATACAATAAAAAACGAATGCTTACTCTGTATCAGTTGGTGGTTGTCTATGAAAGAAGCGAGAGCTAAATAGCCCTAGCTCAAAAAGCAGAACCATGGGGACGCCCAACATGACCATAGATAAGACATCGGGTGGAGTGAAAAACATGGCTAAAGAAAAGCAGCCGACCACAATATAGCGCCGTTTTTCAGCCAGCGAGGCGGGTGTGGTCAATCCGGCGGCAACCAAAATGATAATCGCAATAGGGATTTCAAAGGTGATGCCAAACACCACAAAGAGTTTTAGTGCAAAACTCAGATACAAGTTTATGTCTGTCATGATTGCCACGTCGGTGGGCCCAATCGTGGTGAAAAAGCCTAATACCGCTGGTAGCGTAACAAAGTAGGCAAAGGCCACGCCTAAGTAAAATAAGAAAATACTAGAAGCGACTAACGGAATCGCAATTCGTCTTTCATGCTTGTAAAGCGCTGGCGCAATAAACCCCCAGAATTGATGCAAAATATAGGGGATGGCAATAAATACCGCGACATAAAAAGTGAGTTTAAAAGGTGCTAGTAAAGGTGAAGTGACATCGGTAGCGATCATGGTGCTGCCTTCTGGCAACAATGCGCGTAGTGGTGCTGACAAACCCGCATAAAGGTCGTTAGCAAAATACAGTAGCGATAAAAAAATCACTAAGAGCACTACCAAGATGCGAATAAGTCGGCCACGCAATTCGACCAAATGGCCAATTAGCGGCATATCTTGATGATTTTCAGGCTTCAGATTGCGCGTCATGTCGGCTTGGGTGGCTCGTCGTCACGTATTTGAGTCGTTTCAAGTGAGGTGACTTTTTCCATTTCTTTGCGAATACGTTCACGCATTTCCTGCGCGGCGACTTCGCTTTCAATATCGGCCTGCACGTTAATGATCATGCGCCGAATTCGCCCCATCCAAGCACCGGCCATACGAGCGGCATGCGGTAGCTTTTCAGGGCCAAGTACTACCAAGGCAATAATGGCCAGTACAATGAGTTCGGTTAGGCCAATATCAAACATGGTGGATTAGTCCTGGTGAGTATTGGACTTGGATTTTTCTTCTGGTGTTTCCATACGTTTTTCATGCGTTAAGTTCTGCGGTTTCTCGGCAGGCGCATTGTCTTCTTCCTTCATGGACTGTTTAAAGCCTTTAATGGCTCCGCCTAAGTCTTTGCCTAAGTTCTTCAGTTTGGAGGTGCCAAAAAGCAAAATAATGATTAGGGCAATAATCAGGATTTGTGGAAGCGAGATACCAGATAGCATGAGCTGACTCCAGATAAAAAACGTTTAGTTCGTTGAGGGCCGTGATGCCTTTTCAGCATGACCAGACAGGCCCATGCGTCGTGCTAATTCGGCAAGTACAGCATCAGGGTGCAGATTAAGCTCGCTTAACATGACCAATGTGTGAAACCACAGGTCAGCGGTTTCATAAATTACATCTTCTGCATTGCCCGACTGTTGGGCGTCTTTTGCGGCCAAGATGGTTTCTACACATTCTTCGCCCACTTTCTCCAAGATTTTATTCAAACCCTTATGGTGCAGGCTGGCAACATATGAGCTGTCGGGCGCGGCTAATTTGCGCTCGGCGAGAGTGGCGGCTAGCTGCTGCAAAATATCACTCATGATGTGTAAATCTCATTAGGGTCTTTTTGCACTGGGTCAACAATCTTCCATTCACCTTGCTCAAAACGACGATAAAAACAGGATTCGCGACCAGTGTGGCAAGCCATGCCGCCGATTTGATCGATCATTAAAATGACCACATCGCCGTCACAGTCCAGTCGTAATTCTTTTAATAGTTGAACATGGCCAGACTCTTCACCTTTACGCCATAGACGGTTACGTGAGCGTGACCAGTATATGCCACGCTGTTCTTGTACGGTTAAGGCGAGCGCTTCGCGGTTCATCCAAGCCACCATAAGGACACGCCCGGTTTGCCAGTCTTGCGCAACAGCCGTGACTAGGCCCTGGTCGTTCCAGCGCACTTCGTCTAACCATGATGTAGAGACAGTATTCATCGGCTTAGCATACGCGAAATTAAGGAAATACTGGCAACGATGGCGCCGCTGACTAACAAAATACTATGGCTGCTCAGGTGGCCAGCGAGTGCCGTGGCGGACCCCATCACTACAAGACTAATGGCGACCACATCATGACGACGTTGGCGCAGCAGCGTGTCTTGTAGCTGAGCTAGCGCTTGTAGTTGTCGACTTTGCCAATGGCCGTGTTGACGCATTTGGGTAAGCGCATCAAAGGCGAGCTGGGGCAAATCAGGCATGCCCGCTAAATAAATCGGGGTGTCTTCCTTGATGCGGCGCATTAATGCACGTGGGCCAATGCGGTCTTCCAGCCATTGTTTCAGTAGCGGTTTAGCTAGGCTCCAAATGTCTAAGGCGGGGTAGAGCTCACGTCCCAAACCTTCGACATGAATCAGCGTTTTTAACAGCAGCACAAATTGCGGTGGAATCAGTAGCTCATGCTCACGTGCCATGTCTAACAGGCCGGCCAAGATAGGTGCTAACTGAACTTGGTCAATCGGTTTTGATAACACGGGCTCAACGAGGCGGCGCACTTCTTGTGTGATTCGCTCAAGCGGTGCCTGCGCGGGAATCCAGCCGGCTTGCGCAGCAATGCGCACCAGTTGGGTAAAGTCGCGCTGAATGAGACTTAAGGCAATTTGCGCAATGGTGAGCTGGTCGTGACTTGGCAGTGAGCCAATAATGGCGCAATCCAGACCAATAAAACGCGGGTCGGCCGGATTGCCTGTTTCCACATAGACATTGCCAGGATGCATGTCGGCGTGGAAAAAGTTGTCACGAAAAACTTGGGTGAAGAAAATAGTCAGCCCTTTTTCTGCCAAGCGTTGGCGATCTATGCCAAGGCGAGCAAAGGTGGCGTGGTCGTTAATGGGCACACCGTCAATACGCTCGGCAATCATTAACTCACGGCTGTTATTAGCCTCATGCACTTCCGGCACATAAAACAGCGGTGAGTTTGTAAAGTTTAGGCGCAGTTGACGGGTATTGTCGGCTTCGCGAGCAAGGTCCGTTTCATCCAGCAGGGTGCGTTCGTAATCCGACACAATGCGCTTTAGTGGAATAACGCGTAACTCAAAACGCTGCTCAATTAAAATAGCTAAATCATGTAGCAGCGCCATATCGGTACGGATGCGATTTGCAACACCCGGACGCAGTACTTTCAGAATAACTTCACGACCATCCAGCAGTGCTGCAGTATGAATTTGTGCAATGGAGGCGGCGGCTAACGGCTCGTCGTCAAAGCGGGAAAAATAACTGCTTATTGGCTGGCCCAGTTCACGCTCGATGATGGCCTTAGCCTGAGCGGTTGGGAACGGCGGCACGTTTTCTTGAAGCTTTAGTAGCTCATCAAGAATAGCGGGCTCAAGCAAGTCACGGCGTGTGCCTAATAACTGGCCTAACTTAATAAACAGCGGACCTAATTCTTCAAATGCTAAGCGCACACGGTCGTCACGCTGCGCGCGCTGGCCGGCAAAAATCCACGCCGGGTGCAGGCGATAAAGGCTCAGCATTAACTTGGCCAAGGCGGTTGGCGGTGGCGGCAATAAGGTGTCTAAACGATAACGAGCCAGCACTGTCCATATTTGCAGCAGTCGCGGTAAATGCTTAATCATGCTGAGGGTTCCGAGCGGTTGGCGTGTAGACGTTGTAAGCGTTGCTGCAGACGCTGTAGTCTAGCTTCCAGTCGTTCTGTGTCAGCACGCAGGTCTTGTGTTTCATCCATGAATTCTTCGATTTCCCAACGTACCGGCAACAGCTCTTGTTCCTCTTGCAGGTACTCGGTGCTGTTCATCACAAAGGTGCGTGCCGTTTTGCGGGCAAAGCTTAATAAGCCGCGCACACTTTGCCCCAGTTGATGACCTGCGCTATCACCGAGCAGCAGTGACAGTGGCTCTTCCCAGTCAATATCAAGCTGACGTGCGATGCCATGCAGTTGTTCGATTAACTGTACTTGACCATGAACACGCAGGGCACTGCCAATTAACTGCGGCTGTTCGGAGATGGCTAATTTGAGCAAGGCATAACTAGGCGCTTCGATAGTGGCATGCGGGCGTTGATCAGATTCTGGTAATAAACGAATACGCTGCTGATCAATACGCACCATAACGGCCATGGCAGGCGACAGTGTTTCGATAAAGATGGCTTTGCCATCGAGTTCCCGCAAGCGTTGGCGGGTGGCCGGGTCATAACGTAGGGCTTGGTTAATGACCGATTCGGCCGCGCGTAAAGCAAGCACATAAGGCAGCGAGGGCATGGCAGGTCTCCGCGTCAAAACTTAAAGCCGCGATGCAAGGCGACAATGCCACCCGTTAGGTTGTGATAGTCACAGCGTTCAAATCCCGCCTGCTCCATCATGCCTTTCAGCGTTTCTTGATCCGGATGCATGCGAATGGACTCCGCTAAGTAACGATAACTATCCGGGTCATTGGCCACTAACTTGCCCATCATGGGCAGCAGGCTAAAAGAGTAAGCGTCATAGATTTTTGCCAAAGGATCGATCACGGGTTTGCTGAATTCCAGCACCAACAAGCGACCACCTGGCTTAAGGCATTGATACATGGAGCGAATGGCGGCGTCTTTATCGGTGACATTACGCAGGCCAAAGGCAATGGTGATTAGGTCAAAGCTGCCTGGTGCAAAAGGTAGGCATTCAGCATTGGCTTGAACAAACTCAATACGACTGGCAACACCCACATCCAGTAATTTGTCGCGCCCAACATTCAGCATGGAAGCATTGATATCGGCTAAGACCACACGACCATTAATACCGACTTCACGCACAAAGGCGCGCGCTAAATCACCGGTACCACCGGCAATGTCTAACACTTGCTGACCGGGGCGCACGCCAGACATTTCCACGGTAAAACGTTTCCATAAGCGATGAATGCCAAATGACATCAGGTCGTTCATGATGTCGTATTTGGCTGCTACCGAGTGAAACACTTCCGCCACTTTGCCTTCTTTGGCTGCCTTATCGACGGTTTGATAACCAAAGTGTGTGACTTCGCCTGTGTTGGCGCTGACACCTTGGTTCATCGGGCCATTGGTTGGCGGTAGTTGGCGGCGATTTGTCATAACGGCATCTCGTGGGTAAACGGTTGTGGATGACCACTGGCCAAATTGTCGAGAATTTTTAACTCACGGCCAATAAAGACATCCAAAAAGTCGGCAACAGACTTCATTGGTTTCATCACGGCAAAACCTTTCGCCATGAAGTCATAAAGTCCTGCCAGTCCGGCCATGCGGGCAGGGCCTGCCGACATCTTAAAGGTGGCGGTAATTAAGCGCGAGCGAACATAACGATCCAGCCCTAAGCCTAATTCACGTAATAGTCTTGCTTGTTCATGTCTTAGCGTTAAATCACTGGCCTGAAATGCGGCAATGATATCGGCATCACTGGGTTCGCTGATATTGCGCGCCATTAACCAAGTTGCAATTGCTTCGTCCAGTTCGCCGGTTAAGGCATTGCACTCAACGGCGATAGCAGCGGTGCGCATGACGGAGTCAGGTAGCATGCGAATGGCAACCGGCAATGCTTTTTCAATTTCGCGCGCCAGTTCGTTGAGGTCTAAGCCGGTGTAAATCTCACTAAGAAAAAACTCAGTGATCGGGTTAAAGCGAGGGTCGGCCAATAGGTCGGCGTGGGTTGCCCGTAAGCGCGTAGTTTGCAGCTGTTGAACCTGACCAACCATATGGGCAACTTGTTCATCGCTGTGGCGTAGCCAGTGACGATAGCGTGTAATACCAGCACGAATACGTGTACTGGTGGTTGGTGATGTTGTGACGTGTGTCTGCTGTGATGACATAGTGCAATCCCGTGCTTACAGAATAAATCGACTCAAATCTTCATCCTGAACCAGCGCGCCAAGGTGCTCTTCGACATCGGCCGGGGTGATTTGTAGTGCTTGGCCATTTTGTTTAAGTGCAAGATCCGAGGCGTCAAAACCAATGCGCTCTAAGAGTCGTTCCAGTACGGTATGTAGGCGGCGTGCGCCAATATTTTCGGTGCGCTCATTAACTTGCCAAGCCACTTCCGCCAATCGACGAATAGTGCCTTCAGCGAATTCAATGTGCAGACCTTCGGTGGCTAACAGGGCCGTGTATTGCTCGGTAAGTGAGAAGTTTGGCTCAGTTAAAATGCGCTCAAAATCAGCAGCAACTAATGCTTCTAACTCTACGCGAATCGGTAAGCGACCTTGCAGCTCTGGGATCAAGTCAGACGGTTTTGCCAAATGAAATGCACCAGAACAAATAAACAAGATGTGGTCAGTTTTGACCATGCCGTATTTCGTGTTCACTGTGCAGCCTTCAATGAGCGGCAATAAATCACGCTGCACACCATCACGCGAAACATCTGCACCTTGGCTGTCGCCACGTCGGCAAACTTTGTCGATTTCATCAATAAAGACGATGCCTTGCTGTTCTACAGCAGTAAGTGCACGCGTTTTTAAATCTTCTTCGTTAACCAGTTTTCCGGCTTCTTCGTCACGTGCACGTTTTAATGCATCAGCGACGCGTAGCTTTTGGCTGCGACTGCGCCCGCCAAGGCCTGAAAACATTTTTTGCAACTGATTGCCCATGTCTTCCATGCCAGGCGGTGTCATTAACTCAATACTGGGTGCAGCATCACTGAGCTCAATTTCAATCAGCTGTTCGTTGAGCTCGCCGGCACGTAACTTACGTCTAAATAACTGACGGGCAGCACTGTCCTGTGTCGTGGCTGGCGCCTCGGCACTATCCCAGCTGCTGCTGGTGTTACTGCTGCGAGCAGGGCGTAACAACACGTCTAAAATGCGGTCTTCAGCGGCTTCATCAGCACGCTGGCCAACTTGTGAAATGGCTTGTTCACGTGCCATTTTTAACGCCATATCAGCTAAGTCACGAATAATGGTTTCAACGTCGCGGCCGACATAACCTACTTCCGTGAACTTAGTTGCTTCTACTTTGATAAAGGGCGCGTTGGCGAGTTTTGCTAAACGACGTGCAATTTCAGTCTTACCAACTCCGGTCGGGCCAATCATTAAAATGTTTTTAGGCGTTACTTCAACCCGTTGTGCTTCGGGCAGTTGCATACGTCGCCAGCGATTACGCAAAGCCAAGGCTACCGCTCGTTTGGCCGCGGCCTGGCCAATAATGTGTTGATCTAATTCATGCACGATTTCTCGCGGGGTCATCGCAGTCATTTTGTTTACCACTCTAGGCTTTCCAGCATGTGCTGATGATTGGTAAAGACACAAATGTCGGCGGCGGAAGTGAGGCCGTATTTGACGATTTCTTGCGCCGATAATTCGGTGTGGTCCATTAAGGCACGTGCAGCTGCCAAGGCATAGTTGCCACCAGAGCCAATAGCAATAATGCCGTGCTCAGGTTCTAACACATCACCGTTACCGGTAATCACCAGTGATGCTGATTTGTCAGCAACGGCCAGTAATGCCTCGAGACGGCGGAGGGTGCGATCGGTACGCCAGTCTTTGGCCATTTCGACCGCTGCACGGGTTAGGTGGCCAGAATGTTTCTCGAGTTTGGCTTCAAAGTATTCAAATAAGGTGAATGCATCTGCAGTGCCGCCAGCAAATCCGGCAATGACCTGGTCGCGATATAAGCGACGAACTTTGCGGGCATTACCCTTCATGACGGTGTTGCCAAGTGATACTTGGCCATCACCACCAAGTACGACGGTATTGCCGCGGCGTACGGACAAAATAGTCGTCATGGCGATACTCCTGAATAATTAATGGGGATGGCATCAATGCCAGACTCAATAAGTTCGCGGCGCGCACGATCATGAGCTTCTGAACCAGCAAATGGGCCTGCTAGTACACGAAAAATGGTTTCGTCTGCAGCATCTTTGCCAGCTTCAACGCGTGCCGGCATGCCAACGCTGACAATTTTTTCTTGTCGAAAGTCGGCTAGTGATTGCTGACGGAATACACCTGCTTGCAGCCACAGCTGACGCGGTGCCTCAGTTTGAGCTGAAGGTCTTGGTGCTGGGGTGCTTACGGGTTGGCGCTGTGGCAGGATTCTTTCATTGGGCAAAATATCGTAAAACTGCAGCTGATCCACCGCACGCACTGGCTCAGGTGCAGGTTTGGGCTCAGCTGCAGGGCTGTTATCTAGTGCCGCAGGAACGACTGACTCTTCCGGCAAGTCTTGTTTGGTCACGTGATAAATAAACGCTACTAATAAAGCCAGCAATAAAACGCCCAGCAACAGCGGGCCACGCTTTATTTGGCTTAGCCGACTGGGTTTAGGCTTCTGCTGGCCAGCGTTGCGTACCGCGGCCTTGGCCGGCTTGGCGCCATAACGCGGGCTTTGGTGTGGGTTCGTTGAGCGCCTTACAGGCGCTCGGCTAGCGCCGCGGGGCGGTGTTCGCTTAGTCATTCAGTCGCTTCCTACATGCGTTCGGGGGCGGCAACCCCCAAGAGTTGTAGGCCATTTGCTAACACCTGACGAGTGGCTTCGCACAATAACAAGCGGGCATGACGAGTTGCGTCGTCTTCAATCAGCACTTTGCAGTTGTTGTACCAGCCATGAAATTCAGCAGCCAATTCTTTTAAGTAATTTGCTAGCTGATGTGGCTCATAAGCGACTGCCGCTTTTTGCAATAACTCGGGATAACGCGCTAAGCGTTGGGCAAGGTCGCGCTCGCTTTCTTGTGTCAGCGCATTTAAGCAAGTTAATGCATGCTCACGGTCGTAACTCATGCCCTCTTGGCCTAAGCGCTCAAACATCGAACATACTCGAGCATGGGCATATTGAATGTAATACACCGGATTGTCTTTGCTTTGTGACACCGCAAGGTCTAAGTCAAAGTCGATTTGTTGTTCGCTTTTACGCGTGATGTAATAAAACCGCGCGGCATCGTTGCCAACTTCCGCACGCAGTTCACGCAGTGGAATGAATTGGCCCGAGCGAGAGGACATTTGTACTTGCTCACCACCACGCCATAACGACACAAACTGCACCAGTTGCACATCCAAGCGGCCAGCATCTAGACCTAATGCGGTAATAGCGGCTTTTACACGTGTTATGTAACCGTGGTGGTCGGCACCCCAAATATTGAGTACACGATCAAAGCCGCGCTCAAATTTGTTTAAGTGATAGGCGACATCAGAGGCAAAGTAAGTGCCTTGGCCATTATCGCGTACTAGTACACGGTCTTTATCATCGCCAAAGGCGGTGGAGCGGAACCAAAGTGCACCATTTTGTTCATAGACATGGCCATTGGCCTGTAAGCGCTCAACTGCGCGTTGAATGGCGCCGTTATCGGCCAAACTGCGCTCAGAAAACCAGCAATCATAGTGCACACCAAAATCGGCTAAGTCGTCGCGGATGTCGTTTAAAATGCCATCCAATGCCGCGCGGAAAAACACATCGAAGCCTGTCTCACCAAGTAGCTGGCGGCTATTGCGAATCAGGTCGTCAATATGAGTTTCTTTATCGCCCGCAATAACAGTGCCGAAGTCGTCTAACTGTAGGTCAGGCGAGACATTAGCAAATACTGCTGTGGCTGAGTTTAACCAACGCGTGCCGTCTGCTGAGCTGACTTGTTGAGCAATTTCACGCACGTAATCGCCACGATAACCATTGCTAGGGAAAGTGAGTGTTTCACCGTGCAGCTCTAAATAACGAAGGTAAGTAGAAGTTGCCAAAATCGCCATTTGTCGGCCAGCATCATTAACGTAGTACTCGCGCTGAACATCGAAACCGGCGGCATCTAGCAGATTAGCAACGCTCATGCCATACGCAGCGCCGCGGCCATGGCCGACGTGCAAGGCCGATGTTGGATTGGCGGAAACAAATTCGACTTGCAATGACTGACCTAAACGAGGGGCGCGGCCATACTCAGCACCCTGCTGCAAAATGTCGTTAAAAATTAAAAAGTCGCTGCTGCCATCTAGGAAAAAATTAATAAAGCCCGGGCCAGCAATGTCGATCTTGGTGATCAGCGTTGAGGCGGGCAGAGCAGCCACAATGGCCTCGGCTATTTCACGCGGTTTACGTCCTGCCGCTTTTGCGCTCATTAAGGCTACATTGGTTGCCCAGTCGCCATGGGCTTTATCGCGAGTTCGCTCAAGCTGGATGTTGGGGACAAAATCCGCAGGCAACACTTGGGTGTCACGAAGTTGCGTTAGGGCGTTTTGCAGTAAGCGTTCAAGAGCGTGCTTCATGGAGACTTAAAACCAAAGGGCTAAGAAATAGGGGGGAGATTGTATCAACAAAGTGGCAATAAAAAAGGCGGAGGCTCCTAAACACAGAGCATCCGCCTTTTCGGCAAAGCGCAGTTCTAGGCGAATTAAGCCTTTTTGAAGCTGCGAGCGCCAAAGCGCTGCTTGAACTTGTCAATGCGTCCGCCGGTATCAGCAACTTTCTGAGTGCCGGTGTAGAACGGGTGGCAAGCTGAGCACACGTCAATTAGGAAGTCTTTGCCGCGTGTGGAACGTGTATTGAAAACGTTGCCGCATGAGCAGGTGACGGTAACTTCGGTGTAATTTGGGTGAATATCTGCACGCATAATAAATACCAATCAAGGAACGGGTTATAAGGGAAATCGCCTTCCTGCCGGGCAAAACACAAGGTTTAGCAAACGGTCAGGCACGATAACGAGCCATTCTCTTGGCCTACCACAACAGTCGCTTCGTTGTAGCCAGACACAACAAGGGCGCAGATGATAGGCGAAATCCCCCTATCTGTGCAACAAATAAGCAAACGACGATGAGTGCTAGTGCTACGCTTAAGCGCTATGAAAATTGTTCAAGTGGCTTTGCCATCGCCGTTGCGGCGTTGTTTTGATTACCTATTACCGGTGGCCATGACCATGCCCGCACCGGGCTGTCGTGTGCGCGTGCCATTTGGTCGTCGCGAAGTTGTCGCTTTAGTGGTTGGCGAGCCGACAGCAACGGAAGTGCCACTGGCAAAATTAAAGCCTATTTTGGCCGTTATTGATCAAAAGCCACTATTGCCGGATGCGCTCTGGCGACTGGCTAATTGGTCGGCACAGTATTATCAGCATCCTTTGGGTGATGCTCTGCTGCAAATGCTGCCCGTGTTATTGCGCCAAGGTGAGTCCAGCACCGCCGCAGCGCCGCAGTTATGGCGACTGACACCACGTGGTATGGCGTTAACTGGCAACGATCTACAGCGTGCACCGAAGCAGTTGGTTGCTTGGCAGATACTACACGAGCACCCAGAGGGGCTTGGTGAGCGAACCTTGATGGCGTTGGGCGCAGCGCGTGAAAGCCTGCGTGCCTTATTGTCCAAAGAGGTGGTTGAGTTGGTCAGTCAGCCACACACGCTACCTGTGATCACTGCTGCCTTGGCTGAGCCACCGTTAACCTTAAATGCCGAACAAGCACTGGCTCTGACAGCAATCACACAAACCCAGCCTACATTTCAGGTATCGCTACTGCATGGCGTGACCGGTAGTGGCAAAACTGAAGTGTATTTGCAAGCCATTGCATCTGTGTTGGCTCGTGGCCAGCAAGTGCTGGTGCTGGTGCCGGAAATTGGCCTGACCCCTCAAACTGTGACACGTTTCCGTGCGCGCTTTCGTTGTTTGGTGGTGGTCATGCATTCTGGGCTGACCGATCGTGAGCGTTGGCAAGCTTGGCGAGAAGCAGCACAAGGTGAGGCAGGTATTGTGATCGGTACGCGCTCAGCGGTTTATGTGCCGCTGTTAAAGCCAGGCTTGATTATTATTGACGAAGAGCACGACGCCTCATTTAAGCAGCAAGAAGGTTTTCGCTATCACGCACGTGATGTTGCCGTGCGGCGCGCACAACTGGAGCAAATTCCCATTGTGCTGGGCTCGGCGACACCCTCACTGGAAACATTAGCTAATGTTGCTGCCGGTCGATATCAGCGTATTGGCCTGACCCAGCGTGCGGGTGGCGCGCAAGCACCCAAAGTGAGCGCCCTAGATATTCGTGGTCAACGTTTGCAGGATGGTTTAGCCCCTGCAGCCTATAGTGCTATTGATCAAACGCTGGCTGCTGGCGGTCAGGTGTTGGTGTTTTTAAATCGTCGTGGTTATGCGCCGGTGTTGTTATGTCACGACTGCGGTTGGCAGGCCGACTGCCCTCGTTGTGATGCAAAACCCACGCTACATCAGTCTCCCACACGTTTGCATTGCCATCATTGTGGTCATGAACGACGTCCTCCGCCGAGCTGTCCAGACTGTGGCAGTACCGACTTACGACCGATGGGTGTAGGTACTGAGCGCTTAGATGAAGCCTTAACTGAGCGTTACCCGCAAGTGCCGGTATTGCGTATTGATCGTGACAGTACGCGGCGTAAAGGCTCCTTGGCAGCCAAACTCGATGTGCTGCAGGATGGCAAACCAGCGATTTTGGTGGGTACACAAATGTTGGCCAAAGGTCATCACCTACCGTCCGTTACCCTAGTGGTTATTCCTGATGTGGATGGTGCGTTGTTTAGCTCAGATTTTCGCGGTAGTGAGCGTTTAGCGCAGTTGCTTGTGCAGGTGGCGGGACGAGCTGGTCGTGGTGAGTTTGCTGGGCGAGTGTTGCTGCAAACCCATCAGCCCGAGCATCCCCTGTTGCAGGTGTTGTTGCAGCAGGGCTTTGTTGCCAGTGCGCGAGTGTTGTTGCGTGAACGTGAGTTGATGGCGTTGCCGCCTTATTCTTATTTGGCTCTGCTAAGGGCAGAGGCAACAGACGAGCAAGCGCCGCTATTGTTTTTACAGCGCGCTAGACAGTATTTAAGTGAAATGGCGACATCATGTGAAATATGGGGACCGGTGCCAGCGCCGATGACGCGCAAAGCAGGTCGTGTGCGGGCGCACTTGCTGATTAAAAGTAACCAGCGCTCAACGTTGCAGCAGGCTTTGTCGGCATTGTTAACTGCATTAGACGCCTTGCCCGAAAGCCGGCGTGTGCGCTGGTCGGTTGATGTCGACCCACAGGAAATGGCTTAGTCCAGTACCTGTGCGTCGAATTGGTTGTCCATAATTGGTACTGGAATCATAGATGGCGGTAAGTTAAGGGGAGCTTCCGTGCTGACACCATTTGCGTTGAGCTCTGGCGGAGGCTCTGGTGCGGGTGGCACCATCCCATTAGGCAGTGTAGGTGCAACTACAGGCATATCTTTGAGGACTTCGCCCATAAATTGAATCCAAATGGGTAGTGCGGCAACACCGCCAAATTCGGTTTTACCCAGGGTTTTTGGATTATCAAAACCAACCCACGCAACGGCAGTAATTTGTGTGTTAAAACCAGCAAACCATGCATCTCTAGCCTCGTTGGTGGTACCAGTTTTACCCGCGATGTCACTGCGGTTTAAACTCAGCGCACGACGTCCTGTACCTTTGGTAATAACATCTTGCAAGATTGAGTAGGTATGCCACGCTGCTTCCGGTTTCATAATGCGCAATGCAACAGGATAGTCAGGCACAAAAGGTGTTGTTGGTACTGGCAAATCAGTTTCAGCGACAACTACCTCGTTATTTGTTGGTTCTTCATTATTAGCAATAATTGGTTGTGCAGTTGGCAGAGGCTGTTCGCAAGGTCGGCAAACGCGTCGAGGCTTAGCCTCAAACACGACATTTCCCTTGCGGTCCTCTACCTTTTCAATGAAGTAGGGCTGAATACGCAGGCCACCATTAGCGATAGAGGCATAGGCTGTCGCCATTTGTAGCGGGACCACATCAGCAGAGCCAAGTGCTAGGGTTAGGTCGCGTGGCATACGACCTCTATCCATGCCAAATCGAGCCATATAGGTTCGTGATGATTCAATGCCCATATCTTGCAGTAAGCGAATAGATACCAAGTTACGGGACAAATACAGTGCGCGGCGCAATGTAATGGACCCCATAAATTTACTATCGGAGTTTTGTGGTTCCCAATTTGGGAAAATTAATGGCTCGTCTTCGACCATGCTGTTGGGTGTGTAACCACGCTCTAACGCTTGGGCATAAATGAAAGGCTTGATTGTTGAGCCGGATTGGCGCCAGCCCTGAGTAGCACGATTAAAGCGACTTTGGCCAAAGTCAAAGCCACCCACCAAGGCCTCAATAGCGCCGTGTTCAGGGTTGATCGCCACGAATGCGCCCTGTACTTCGGGTATTTGTGATAGTTGCCATTTATCACCGCGCTTCTGAAGTCTCACAATGTCATCAACCGCAACAATGTCCGAAGCTGATTTGGGTGATGGACCTAAGCTGTTGACGTTAATATGACGCCGAGCCCAAGACATGCCATCCCATGCGACAACAACACGCTCACCAGAGCGCAAATCAGCTGAGAACGTGCGTGGGTTAACACTGACTACGCGTGCAGGCTCAAGTCCGCCGGCGCGTGCAAGCTCGTTTAGCTTGACTGCACTGCCTTTGGCTTCAGGGCCGCGCCAGCCATGGCGTCTGTCATAAGCTAATAAGCCATTGATGACCGCATTAGTAGCGGCAATTTGGGCGCGTGAGTCAATGGTGGTGTAAACCTTGAAACCATTGTTATAGATGCTTTCACCAAAACGCTCAATTAATGACTCTCGTACCATTTCGGCTAGCCAAGGCGCAGGTACATTATTGAGTGTGCTGCTTAATTTTAAATTGACTGGTGCATTTACGGCGGTCTTGTACTCAGCCTCCTTGATCCAGCCAAGCTTAAACATTCGTCCCAAAATCCAATTACGGCGAATGACAGCGCGCTCTGGATTGACCACCGGGTTAAAGCGAGACGGTGCCTTGGGAAGCCCAGCGATCATCGCCATTTCCGCTAACGTTAGTTCATCAACTGTTTTGCTGTAATAAATTTCGGCAGCAGCGCCAATGCCATAAGCGCGTTGGCCCAAATAAATTTTGTTCAGATAAAGCTCAAGAATTTCTTCTTTACTGAGTGAATCTTCAATGCGCTTGGCAAGAAGAAGCTCTATAAATTTACGGCTGAATTTCTTTTCTGAAGTTAAAAAGTAGTTCTTAGCCACCTGCATGGTAATGGTGGAGCCGCCTGACCGAATGCCACCCGTGGTAATGATTTCACTAAAGGCACGACCAAGGCCGATGTAGTCAATACCTTCATGTTCAAAAAAGCGATCATCTTCAGCGGCTAAAAAGGTTTGGATGAAGCGCGAAGGAATTTCTTTGTATTCCAATGGGATGCTGCGCTTTACGCCAAATTGCGAGATGAGTTTGCCGTCTTTGCTCAGTACTTGTAGCGGCATTTCATGCTGCACGTTTTTAAGCGTAGAAATATCTGGCAAATTGGGGGTCAGTGTTAAATACGAGCCACTTGCACCTAATGTAATGCCAGCTAATAACAAGCCAAGCCAGCGAAAAATGCGCAATGAAGACGAGTCTGCAGTCATGAATGTATTGCCTGAGGTTGGTAGAGCGGCAGAAGCACAGTTTATACATTAAATGAGCCGCTTTCGAGTCTTGCTTGGCGCTAATGGTATGGCGCTGCTACATCTAGGTGAAATGCACAAAAAAATAGGCAAGGAGGCCTTATGCATAAGGAGTGGCTGCTGTGTTTTTGCCTTATATGTCCAGCAGTGTCGTTGGCGGAGTCTGTGCCGGCTAAGGCAATGTCGGTTGCGGTTCAAGATGCTGATGCACGAGCTGTGTTGCTTCAGTTGGCAGATCGTGCCGGAATTAACTTGCTGCTTTCTGATGCCGTGCAGGGGCGATTTAGTGTGCAGTCGCGACGACGAGACCCGATGCGCCTGCTGTCTGAATTGGCGGCAAGTAAGGGATGGGTGTTACTAGCACAGGAGGCGTCAGTCTGGGTGGGGCCGCCAGATGAAATGACTACATTTTTGAAGCGTCAACACGACTTACAAAGCGCCAAAGAAATGACTTTGCCAGTTGTCACTGAACGAATCAGCTTACATCATGCAGTTGCCGCCGATATGGCAGCGTTGCTCACAGCTTCAACGTCTTCTGGTGAGCGCTGGCTGGGAGTGCGGGGACGGATCGATGTCGATGTTCGTGGTAATGCCCTGTTGCTGACTGATAATGACGAGCGCCGTCAACGCTTGATCACAGTCTTGCATGAATTAGATCAGCCTGTGCGACAAGTCATGGTGGAAACGCGACTGGCGGCCATTAGTGCAGGTGATGGTGTGTCGTTTGGTTTTCGTTGGCGAGTATTGAAAAATCGATTGGCAATGACGACTCCTTTGCCAGTTATTGGTAGCGAAGTCAGTACGTTTAGTTATGGCGTGATGAATATCTCTGGTTTGACGCTGGATGCTGAGTTGAGTGCATTAGCGGCGGAGGGATCGGCTGAAATCATTGCTAGGCCGAGTATCATGACCTCAGAGCATCAAAAGGCACGCATTTCATCGGGTCAGCAAATTCCCTACCAAGAAACCACACAAAGTGGCGCTACGACCACGCGCTTTGTGAATGCGGAGTTAAGCTTGGAGGTGGTGCCAACCATAACCGGTGAAGGTCAAATCAGTATGGCTTTACAGCTCAGTCATGATAACGCGGGTGAAATTCAGCCAAATGGCGCACGGGCAATTGATACCAACCGATTAAGCACCAAAGTGACCATTGGCGATGGGCAAACATTGGTTCTGGGCGGAATATTTCGTCAACAGGATTCACGCAGCGTGAGTCGCGTGCCAATTCTAGGTAATATCCCAGTTCTTGGCCGCCTGTTTCGCCGTGATGTGCAGCGAAGTGATAAACAGGAATTATTGATCTTTGTGACGCCGCGTGTGGTGAAAAATGATGAGATGGCGTCAACGCCGGAATCGACCGAGCAAGACGAGTGATAAACCTGCAATTAAGAATATTTTCTTAGTTGGGCCGATGGGCGCTGGAAAAACCACAATTGGTCGACAGTTGGCGGATATTTTGCAGTGGGAGTTTATTGACTCGGATCATGAAATCGAGGCACGCACAGGGGCGGATATTCCTTGGATATTTGATATCGAAGGCGAGGCTGGTTTTCGTCAGCGCGAAGAGGCCGTTATTGATGTTTTAACGCGGCGTGAAGGCATAGTTCTGGCCACAGGCGGTGGTGCGGTTTTGCGTGAGGCTAATCGTCGTCATTTGCATGAGCGAGGCACGGTAGTTTATTTGGAGACCTCAGTGGAGCGTTCATTGGAGCGTACCGCGCGAGATCAGCACCGTCCGTTATTACAAACCGATGATCCACGTGCGCGCTTAACGGAGTTGTTACGCCAGCGCGACCCGCTTTACCGCGACGTGGCGCATCATGTCATGACCACCGAGCGCACCAGTGCTCGTGAGGTGGCTTGGCATTTGCTGCAGGCATTGGGCCTGCGCTAATGGAGAAAAAGTAGACATGCAGCGTTTAGAGGTTGCCTTAGGGGATCGCAGTTACCCAATTTATATTGGCTACTCGTTGTTGGCTAACGCCGACTTGTTGAGTGAGCACATCAACGGCAAACAAGTGCTGTTAGTCAGTAATACTACGGTTGCGCCTTTGTATGCCGAAGGGCTTCTGAATCAATTACGTGCTGCTGGTTACACCGTTGCCGAAGTTGTTTTGCCGGATGGTGAGTCGTTTAAAGATTGGCAGCATTTAAACCAAATTTTTGATGTCTTGCTTCGTGCACGTTTTGGTCGCCGAGCCACATTAGTCGCCCTTGGTGGCGGTGTGGTCGGTGATATGACAGGTTTTGCAGCCGCTTGTTATCAGCGTGGTGTGGACTTTATTCAAGTACCAACCACGTTGTTGTCACAAGTGGATTCATCTGTAGGTGGTAAAACTGGCATCAATCACCCGCTGGGTAAAAACATGGTTGGTGCTTTTAAGCAGCCATTAGCCGTACTGATTGACACTGCCGTATTAAATACGCTGCCTGCTCGCGAGTTTTCAGCGGGGATGGCCGAAGTTATTAAGTATGGCCTAATCCAAGATGCTGAATTTTTAGCGTGGCTGGAAGCGAATATGGATGGCTTGATGGCGCGTGATCCGGCCTTATTGGCTGAAGCTATTCGCCGCTCCTGTGAAAATAAAGCCAAGGTGGTTGCCGCTGATGAGCTAGAGCAACTAGATGTACGAGCCTTGTTAAACTTGGGTCACACCTTTGGTCATGCCATCGAAACCGGGATGGGTTATGGTAGCTGGCTACATGGTGAAGCAGTCGCTGTGGGAATGTTAATGGCAGCGGATTTGTCTTGGCGGCAGGGTTGGTTAAGTCAGGCGGATGTTAGTCGGGTAAAGTTGCTGTTGCAGCGTGCTGCATTGCCTGTGCAGCCACCAGTTATGTCTGCCGAAAACTTTTTACACCATATGGCCGTTGATAAAAAAAATGTCGATGGCAAGTTGCGTTTGGTGCTGCTGCGTTCGCTTGGTCAAGCAGTAGTATTTGATTCTACGGATAAGCAGCAATTGTTAGCGACGTTAAATGCGGGTGAGAACTTAGGGCAGCATCATATTAATGGGGGCGAATTAAATGGTTGAAAGTCGCCGCATGCAGTTGAAGCTGGCCATGATTTTTGTGGTTGCATTTGTATTGCTGCTGATTTTGTTGGCACTGTCGGCGCCAACACCCCAGCATTTTAAAGAGCGTGTATTGGTTGGCTTAATGCAGACCGAATCCAACTTGTTGGATGATGACTTTGGTGGCTTTCCTGACTTAGTTAAAGATTTGGGCGGCACAGAGCCAACGCCGTTCAGCCCTGACTGGTTGCCACATCCACAGTTTCGTGATGGTGGCTGGTTGTTGGCTCGCTCACCTGTACTGTATACCCTGCAAATTGGCGTTTTTACTTCGCAAGATGGTATAAAAAATTTGCTGGCCGAACGTACCGATAGTGATCGCTTTGCATTTGTCCATGTGCGTGATCCAGCCTATCGCGAAGAACCCTTAGTGCCGATGATTGTTGATGGTGAACTTGTGCCCAGCATTCGTAGTGAGCCTCCTAAGCGCTATATTTTGACGTTTGGCGAGTTTTCCACGGTTGCTGATGCACAAGGGGCGGCTGAGTCACTGATGGGCCTGCCGGGTCGTCCTGTGGTACGTAGTTGGGATTTGCTCCAAGCGTTATATGTACCAAAGCAAGCTGTACCAAAAGTAGATGCCGTGGAGGTTGTGCGACCGGGCACGGAGGTCCAGCAAGTTCGGCCAGCAGATGCAGATTCCTCTTCAGCTGAGCCAGTTGGTGCAGAAACGCAGGAGCGAACGATACCCGTGCTGTCGTTACCATTTCGCTAGTGGACAGCCGTATCGATTGAACATTTGAGCAAAAGACGCTTTTCACCTACTATACGCGTCCCTTTTTGTGGCCTTTTGCGATCACTCGCAGGGGTTAGCCGATAAACCTTTGTTTTCTAAGGTATACCTGATGCAAGAGCAGCCAGTCGTCAACGCCGGCCTATATCGTCCGGACGAATTTCGTGACAACTGTGGTTTTGGCCTCATCGCACAGATGCAGGGCGAAGCAAGTCACCATCTGGTGCAGACAGCCATTCACTCACTTAGCTGCATGACGCACCGCGGTGCAATTGCTGCTGATGGTAAGACCGGCGACGGTTGTGGTTTGTTATTAGCCATGCCAAAACTGTTCTTCCGTGACGTCGTTAAAGCCGAGTTAAATGTCACGCTTGATGACCTGTTTGCGGCTGGTCTAGTGTTTCTGAATACAGATCCTGCACTGGCTCAGCACGCACGTGACATCTACGTTAAAGAGTTGGCTGCCGAAGGCCTACAGGTTGCCGCATGGCGCCCTGTGCCAACCGACAGCAGCATCTTGGGCGAAATTGCCTTGCGCTCATTGCCGGTATTCGAGCATATCTTTGTCAACCTTGGTTCGCTGGATGAGGCTGAAGCCAATCGCAAGCTGTTCTTGGCGCGCCGCCGAGTTGAGCGTGCGTTAACCAATGACCCACTGTTTTACACCACAACACTTTCAACCCAAGTCATTTCTTATAAAGGCTTGGTGATGCCAGCTGATCTGCCCAACTTCTACAAAGATTTGGGTGATGAGCGTATGGCTTCGCATATCTGCGTTTTTCACCAGCGCTTCTCTACAAATACCTTGCCACGTTGGCCATTGGCTCAGCCATTCCGCTACTTGGCGCACAATGGTGAAATCAACACCGTTAGTGGTAACCGCAGCTGGGCAGTGGCGCGTACACCAAAATTTGAAACACCATTATTGCCGGGCTTAACGCAGTTAACACCACTGGTTAACACTTCTGGTTCTGACTCTTCTAGCATGGACAATATGTTAGAGACGCTGGTTAACGGCGGCATGAGCCTGTTTCGCGCTCTGCGTATGCTGGTACCACCAGCTTGGCAAAACGTTGAATCCATGGACGCCGAGTTACGCGCGTTTTATGAGTTCAATGCTAAGCATATGGAAGCTTGGGATGGCCCTGCTGGTTTGGTCATCACCGATGGTCGTTATGCGGTTTGTATGTTGGATCGTAATGGTCTGCGTCCTGCTCGTTGGGTCATTACCAAAAATGGCTATATCACCTTGGCCTCTGAAATTGGCGTGTGGGATTACCAGCCAGAAGATGTGGTGTCCAAAGGTCGTGTTGGTCCGGGCAAAATCTTGGCCGTTGATACTCAAACAGGCGAATTATTAGATTCAGACGTCATTGATGGCCGCTTAAAAGCCGCTCAGCCCTACAAGCAGTGGCTGCGTGCTGAAGCGCGTCGTATTGAAACCGATGCTGAGTTGGAAAAGTCACTTCTTAAGCCTTTAGATAAAGTGACCTTGAACACCTATCAAAAGATGTTCTTGGTAACGTTTGAAGAGCGTGACCAAATTATTCGACCATTGGCAGAGTCTGGCCAAGAAGCCGTAGGCTCCATGGGTGACGATACGCCAATGGCGGTATTGTCGCGTCGTGTACGCCACTTGGCTGATTACTTCCGTCAGCAGTTTGCGCAGGTTACTAACCCGCCGATCGATCCGCTGCGTGAAGCAATTGTGATGTCGCTTGAAACGGCTTTTGGTCCTGAGAAAAATATTTTCGAAGAGTCACCAGAACACGCACGACGCGCGATTGTGTCCAGCCCCGTGTTGTCACACAGTAAGTTTGCACAACTGAAGCAAATTGACTTGCCTGGCTTTGGCGCTGAAGTGATTGACCTGAACTACCCTGAGTCTGAAGGCTTGCAGGCAGCAATTACACGTATCTGCGCACAAGCTGAAGCGGCAGTGAAGGCTGGTCGTTCTCAGTTGATTTTAAGTGACCGTGCTTTGCAACAAGGCTCGTTGCCAATCAATGCTCTGTTAGCAACTGGTGCGGTGCACCATCACCTGATGCAGGCTGGCTGGCGTTGTGATGCCAACTTAATTATCGAAACCGCTACGGCACGTGACCCTCATCACTTTGCCACTTTGTTAGGTTTTGGTGCGTCAGCAGTTTACCCATACCTGGCTTACGACATCATTGCCGACATGGCACAAAGCGGTGAGATTCTGGGTGATCCGTTAGAAGCACAAAGCTACTTCCGTAAAGGAATTGATAAAGGCTTGTTGAAGATCCTGTCCAAGATGGGTATCTCAACCGTTGCTTCTTACCGTGGTGCACAGTTGTTCGAAGCCGTTGGTTTAGATTCCACGGTGGTCAGCACCTGTTTCCGTGGTGTACAGAGTCGTATTCAAGGCGCCAGTTTTGCCGATATTGAATCGGATCAACGTTTGCTGGCTGAAGACGCATGGAAGGCACGTAAGAACTTGGATCAAGGTGGTCTGCTGAAGTTTGTGCACGGTAAGGAATATCACGCTTTTAACCCAGATGTGATCAACACCTTGCACACAGCTGTGCGCTCCGGTAACTACACTGATTATTTGGCTTATGCCGACTTAGTGAACCAGCGTCCAGTCGCGACTATTCGTGACTTGCTGAAATTAAAAGCAGCGGCTCAGCCGTTAGCGATTAATGATGTTGAACCAATTGAGGCTATTTTGCCGCGCTTTGACTCGGCAGGTATGTCTTTGGGTGCCTTGTCGCCAGAAGCGCACGAGTCGATTGCGATTGCCATGAATACCTTGGGTGGTCGTTCCAACTCAGGTGAGGGCGGTGAAGATCCAGCACGCTATGGCACGCTGAAGAACTCGAAAATCAAGCAGATTGCTTCGGGTCGTTTCGGTGTTACACCGGCTTATTTGTCCAGTGCAGAAGTGCTGCAGATTAAAGTGGCACAAGGTGCTAAACCCGGTGAGGGCGGTCAGCTGCCTGGCGGTAAAGTGAATACCCTGATTGCGCGTCTGCGTCACTCTGTTCCTGGCGTGACCCTGATTTCGCCACCACCACACCATGATATTTATTCGATTGAAGATTTGTCGCAGCTGATTTTTGACTTGAAGCAAGTCAATCCGCGCGCGTTGGTGTCGGTGAAGCTGGTATCCGAACCAGGCGTAGGTACTATCGCTGCCGGTGTTGCTAAGGCTTATGCTGACCTCATTACCATTTCTGGTTATGACGGCGGTACTGCGGCATCACCATTAAGCTCAATTCACTATGCCGGTTCGCCATGGGAATTGGGTCTGTCAGAAGCACAACAAGCACTGCGCTCTAACGATCTGCGTGGCAAAGTGCGTGTGCAAACCGATGGTGGTCTAAAGACCGGTCTTGATGTGGTTAAAGCAGCTATTTTGGGTGCTGAAAGCTTTGGTTTCGGTTCTACCCCAATGATCGCTTTGGGTTGCAAATACCTGCGTATCTGTCACTTGAACAACTGCGCCACCGGTGTGGCTACTCAGCAAGATAAGCTGCGTCAAGATCACTACATTGGTGAGCCGGAAATGCTGATGAACTTCTTTAAGTTTGTCGCTGCCGAAACACGAGAATGGCTGTCGGTATTGGGTGTGAAGTCGCTCAGTGATTTGATTGGCCGCACAGACTTGCTGGAAGTGTTGCCGGGTGAAACTGGCAAACAGTCACGCTTGGATCTGACGCCATTGCTGCTTAATGACCATGTGCCTGCTGACAAGCCACAGTTCTGCACTCAGCCACGCAACCAGCCATTCGACCAAGGTATTTTGGCAGAGAAGATTGTGGTTGAGGTGTTGTCTGCCATTGAAGGTAAAACTGGTGGTGAATTTAACTTCAACATTGGCAATTGTGACCGCTCAATTGGTGCGCGTGTATCCGGTGAAATCGCTCAGCGTCATGGTGATCATGGCATGGCTGATGCGCCGATTACCTTGCACTTCAAAGGAACTGCAGGTCAGAGCTTTGGTGTGTGGAACGCTGGCGGCTTGAACTTGATGCTCGAAGGTGATGCCAACGATTACGTCGGTAAAGGCATGGCTGGCGGCAAGATTGTTATTCGCCCACCAAAAGGCTCACCGTTTAAGTCAGAAGAAACGGCCATTATTGGTAACACCTGCTTGTACGGTGCTACCGGCGGTCGTTTGTACGCAGCGGGTACCGCTGGTGAGCGTTTTGCTGTGCGTAACTCCGGTTGCCATGCGGTTATCGAAGGTGCGGGCGATCACTGCTGTGAATACATGACTGGTGGTTTAGTCACTGTATTGGGTCGTACGGGTTTGAACTTTGGTGCTGGCATGACCGGTGGTTTTGCTTACGTTCTGGACTTGGACAATAACTTCTTTGACCACTGCAACCATGAATTGATCGAGCTGCACCGTATTAGCACGGAGCCTATGGGTCCACATCGCCAGCATTTGAGAGCGGTGATTAAAGACTATGTAACGGAAACCGGCAGTGTATGGGGCGAAGAGGTGTTAACGCACTTTGACGAATATCAACGTAAGTTCTGGTTGGTTAAGCCTAAGGCTGCCAACATTAAAGAGCTTCTGAAGAACACGGTGTCGAACCCGCAATAAGCGGCGACCAGGCCAACGAGGAAGAATCATGTCTGAACGTTTGAACAATGATTTCCAGTTCCTGGACGTGCCACGTCAGGATCCGCAGAAAAAAGCGATCGACGTGCGCAAAGCCGAGTTCGTGGAAATTTATAAGCCATTTGCTAAGCCAGAAGTGGAAGGTCAGTCACATCGTTGCTTAAGCTGTGGTAACCCGTACTGCGAATGGAAGTGTCCAGTGCACAACTACATTCCCAACTGGTTAAAACTGATTTCGGAAGGTCGTATTTTTGAAGCGGCAGAGCTTTGCCATGAAACTAATACCCTGCCTGAGGTTTGTGGTCGTGTCTGTCCGCAGGATCGTCTGTGTGAAGGTGCTTGCACGCTAAACGATGGCTTTGGTGCGGTCACCATCGGCAATACCGAAAAGTATATTGTTGATACTGCCTTTGCCATGGGCTGGCGTCCTGATCTGTCACACGTAAAAGCAACGGGCAAAAAAGTCGCCATCATTGGTGCAGGCCCTGCCGGTTTAGGTTGTGCTGATGTGCTGACGCGTAGCGGCGTTAAAGCGGTAGTGTTTGACAAAAATCCAGAAATTGGTGGTTTGCTAACGTTTGGTATTCCTGAGTTCAAAATGGAAAAAACGGTGATGAGTCGTCGTCGTCAGATTTTCCAGGATATGGGGATTGAGTTCCGCTTAAACATGGACGTTGGCAAAGATGTTCAATTTGCCGACTTATTAGCGGAGTACGATGCCGTGTTCATGGGCATGGGCACTTACACCTACATGAAAGGCGGCTTCCCCGGTGAAGATCTGCCAGGTGTGTACGACGCACTGGATTTCCTCATTGCCAATGTCAATCGCTGCTTAGGGTTTGAAAAAGATCCGGCTGATTACATTGATGTGCAGGGCAAAAAAGTGGTGGTGCTTGGTGGTGGTGATACCGCCATGGACTGTAATCGCACGTCGATCCGTCAGGGTGCAACATCTGTGAGCTGTGCTTATCGTCGTGATGAGGCCAACATGCCGGGCTCGCGTCGTGAAGTAACCAATGCGCGAGAAGAAGGTGTTGAGTTCTTATTTAACCGTCAGCCAATTGAAATTGTGGGTGATGGTCATAAGGTCACTGGTGTGAAAGTGGTTGAAACCCAATTGGGCGAGCCAGATGCACGTGGTCGTCGTAGCCCTGAGCCAGTTCCAGGTTCTGAGCAGATTCTGCCGGCTGATGCGGTGATTCTGGCTTTCGGCTTCCGTCCAAGCCCTGCACCTTGGTTTGCTGATGTTGGTGTTGATACCGATGCCAGTGGTCGTGTAAATGCACCAGAGCAGGCTGAGTACAAGTTCCAAACCAGTAATCCCAAGATTTTTGCTGGTGGTGATATGGTGCGTGGTTCTGACTTGGTAGTGACTGCTATCTGGGAAGGCCGTCAGGCTGCAGAAGGTATTTTGGACTATCTCAAGCTCTGAGACTGCCTTTAGCTTGACGATAAAAAAACGAGCCACTGGCTCGTTTTTTTATACCCGTAAGTGTCATCAACTATCAATGACGCTACTAACGTCGACAGTCATTGCCCTGTAGGCGCCACGTTAAAATGGTTTTTGCCTTATCAACTTCGAAGAAAGTTTGGCAGCGTAGCTGTCGTGAATAACCGCCAAAGCCAAAACCAACGCCTGTTGAAATGCCTCTGCCATGGCCGCCAAACACTGATGTTTGCACGGTGGGTGGGCTGATGTATTGCGACTGTTTGTCCCAGATATAGACTAAGTTTCCATTAGGCGACTCAAAGCTGCCAGATGGATAGCCCCAGCTGTCGATGACCACGGAAATCGGCTTGCCAACATAACCTTGTAGTTCGGTTTCATAGCGCTCACGGCTGGCACAACCACTTAAGACCAGCACCATGGCGAATAGACCAATAAGTTGTTTCATCTTTGCCTCTGCGTTAGGAAAGCGAATTTGATAATCTACTGTTTGTAACGATGCTGCAATGGAACAAGCTGACATCCGCTTTGCCCTGCTACAATGCCGGCTGATTTTTATGGGAAAAATATCCATGTCGGAACTAAAGAATGATCGCTTTTTGCGAGCGCTATTGCGTCAGCCGGTTGACCGCACTCCTGTATGGATGATGCGTCAAGCAGGCCGTTATTTGCCTGAGTATCGTGCCACGCGCGCGCAAGCTGGTGATTTCATGAAGTTAATGATGAACCCACAGCTGGCTTGTGAAGTGACACTACAGCCGCTTGATCGTTATCCCTTAGATGCCGCCATTTTATTTTCCGATATTTTGACGATTCCAGATGCGATGGGTTTAGGCCTGTATTTCGAAACGGGTGAAGGTCCACGCTTCCGTAAAACCGTGCGCTCACAAGCCGAAGTTGATGCCTTGCCGATTCCCGACCCAGAGCAAGACCTTGGTTATGTGATGGATGCGGTGCGCACGATTCGTGCTGCGCTAAATGGTCGTGTACCACTGATTGGGTTTGCCGGCAGCCCATGGACACTGGCGACTTATATGGTGGAAGGCGGCTCATCAAAAGATTTTCGTGCCGCGAAAACACTGATGGTTACACAACCTGCGGTGCTGCATGGCCTGTTGGATAAGTTGGCGCAGTCAGTTACGTCCTACTTAAATGCGCAAATTCTGGCCGGTGCACAAGCGGTGCAGATCTTTGATTCGTGGGGTGGGGCGCTGTCACATGCTGCTTATCGCGAGTTCTCACTGGCCTATATGCAGCAGATCGTTAATGGTCTGATTCGTGAACATGAGGGTCGTCGTATCCCCGTTATTTTATTTACCAAAGGTGGCGGTCAGTGGTTAGAAGCCATGGCCGATGTGGGTGCCGATGCCTTAGGTCTTGATTGGACCACGGACATAGGTCAAGCCCGTCAACGTGTTGGAGGTCGAGTGGCACTGCAAGGTAATATGGATCCCGCCATGTTGTATGCCCCGCCGCAACGTATTCGTGAAGAGGTCAAGCGAATTTTGGCCAGTTATGCATCCGTGTGGACGCCGGAGTTGGGTGCAAGTGCAGGTGCTGGCCATGTATTTAACTTAGGTCATGGCATTGAGCAGCATGTAGATCCAGCGCATGCGGGCGCCTTCATCGAAGCGGTTACTGAGCTGTCAGCAATTCATCACCAGACCAGTTGACGAATGACTAAGCGTGCTTGATGCGCGCAATCCGCTACACTCATCGGCAAGTATCATTATTTTATGGATGCCGGCCGATGAGTTTCTTTTCAAGTGCACGTGAATTTGCGCGCTTGCGTGAACTGCTTCATATTCTCCTGAAATATGGCTTTGACGACATTGTTCGTTGGTTGAACATGGAAGGCAGTGTTGGTCTGTTGCGCCGTTGGCTGCGCGAAGACTTGCCCGCGGATATCCGTCGCTTACCCAGTGAGGCGCGTGCGCGCTTAGCACTTGAGGAAATGGGCCCCACCTTTGTCAAACTGGGCCAGATTCTAGCTACCCGTGTTGACCTGTTGCCGCCTGAGTGGATAGCGGAGCTAGAAAACCTACAAGACCAAGCCACCGCCATTCCGTTTAGTCAGTTAAGGTCTCAGCTTGAGCGCAGCTTGGGTGCAAAGATTAGTGACTGCTTTCATAGCATAGATGAGAAGCCGGTCGGGACGGCGTCTATGGCGCAAGTGTATAAGGCTAGGACGCCGGATGGTGATGAGGTGGTGCTGAAAGTAAGGCGACCCGGCATTGAAGAAAAAATTCACGCTGATTTACGTTTGCTGCGTAAGTTGGCTGAGGTGGCCGAAGCGCAATCGCCGGAATTACGACGTTATCAGCCTATCGAAGTGATCCAAGAGTTTGAAGCATCACTGTTGCGTGAGTTGGACTTCAGTATTGAGGCGCGTGCGGCCGAACGTATGCGCGAAAACTTAAACGAACTGGACTGGCTGATCGTGCCGAAAATTTACTGGGAATGGACCAGTACAGATCTTAATGTGCAGGAATATATTCGCGGTGTGCCGGCAAAAAATATTCAGGCGGTGGATGCGGCCGGCATTGATCGGCGACAAATTGCTAGGCGTGGAGCCCGCGCTGTCTGGAAAATGATGTTGGAGGACGGCTTATTTCATGCTGACCCGCATCCCGGCAATTTCTTGATCTTGCCCGGCAATCGCATCGCCATGCTGGACTACGGCATGGTGGGACGCTTATCTGCTATTCGTCGTGATCAGCTTATTCGTATGATTCGTGGTGTTGCTTTACAGGAGCCTGAGTCTGTTACTCAAGTATTGGTTGAGTGGTCAGCTGGGCGTTATGTCAATCGTGAGGGTCTAACGGTTGAGGTGGGTAGCCTGCTAGAGCAATACGACGGTGTGCCCATGGCTGAGCTGGATGTGAATCAGCTGCTGATGCAGGTGGCGGGTATTTTGCGTAACTATTCGCTGCGTTTGCCCAGCGAATTAACGCTACTGGCAAAAGCTTGCGTGACCCTAGAAGGTTTCGGTCGCTTGTATGACCCAAACTTTCAGTTGATGGATGAAGCAATGCCACTGCTGAGGCGCACGCTAGCCAATCGTTATAGCCCTAAGGTGTTGGCCAGAGCGGTAAGAACACGTGCATTAGACGCTGTAGAGCGTCTTTATCATCCATCCAGCATGCCTGTGCAGCAAGTGGGTTGTCAGCAGCAGGCACCGATGCAGGTAGAGGAGCTGTCAAAGCTGGTGGGACGCTTAGAGCGCGCCAGTCACCGGCAGGCGCGCGCAGTGTTATTGGCGGGTTTATTTCTGGTGAGTGGCATGATGTTGCAGCTAGATGGGCCCAGCATATTAGGTATGCATGTGCTGGGGCTGCTCAGTTTAATCGGTTGCACAATTTACTGGTTGTTTATGCTGACCCAGCTATGGTGGACGGAGCGTGGGCATAGCGATTAAGGCCTAAGCCTCAAGTGCGGCCCAGCGATCGATCAAAAATAGTAAACGCTCATCAATAGCGCTTAAACGTTCGCTATGAGCGGTCGCTAATGCGGCATCACGTACAAATAAACTGCCATCGGCCAAAGCAGCCTGAAGCGTAGCTTGCTCGGTTTCAAGCTGATCAATTTCAGCTGGAATGTTATCGAGCTCACGCTGTTCTTTGTAACTCAGTTTGCGTGGTTTGACTGTGGTTTTACCTTTTGCTGCGCTGCCCTTTGTGCTGCTCTCAATGACTGGCTGTGGGCGTTGGCGCAACCAATCATCATAACCACCGACATATTCATTAATTTGACCTTCACCTTCAAACACCCAAGTACTGGTCACCACTGAATTCAAAAACGCACGGTCATGACTAATGACCAAAAGAGTGCCTTGGTAGTTCACTAGCAGCTCTTCTAAAAGCTCTAGTGTTTCAACGTCGAGGTCGTTGGTGGGCTCATCCAGAATCAATAGGTTAGTGGGGCGTGAAAACAGTCGTGCCAACAAAAGACGATTGCGCTCACCACCCGATAAGGCTTTTACCGGTGTGCGGGCGCGCTGTGGTGAAAACAGGAAGTCTTGCAGATAGGACAGCGCGTGTTTGCGCTGACCGTTGATCTCAATAAAGTCCGAACCTTCGACCACGTTGTCGATCACGCTGGCTTCAAGGTCTAACTTGGCGCGCAGCTGGTCAAAGTAGGCAATCGATAACTGGGTGCCATGACGAACGCTGCCTGACTGAGGTTCGGTATCACCCAGCAGCAAACGAATGAGTGTAGTTTTGCCAACGCCATTGTCGCCCACTAGACCAATTTTATCGCCACGCATGACCACGGCACTAAAGTCTTTAATCAGTGGCTTGTCATCATAAGAAAGCTGTAGATTTTTGGCCTCAATTACCAGTTTTCCTGAGCGCTCGACATCATGAATATTGAGCTGGGCCTGGCCGGTGCGCTCGCGGCGCTGGGCGCGCTCACGACGCATTTGTTCCAGTGCACGAACACGTCCTTCGTTGCGGGTGCGGCGCGCCTTAATGCCTTGGCGTATCCAGACTTCTTCTTCGGCTAAACGTTTATCAAACAGCGCACTTTGCTGAGCTTCAGCAGCCAACATATCTTGTTTGCGCTCAAGATAGGTGGCGTAGTTGCCGGGGTAGTTAGTCAGGTTGCCACGGTCTAACTCAATGATGCGAGTGGCAACATTGGCTAAAAATGCACGGTCGTGGGTGATGAATAAGACGCTGCCATGCCAGTTCAGCAAGAACTGCTCAATCCATTGTATGGAGCCAATATCTAAGTGGTTGGTGGGTTCGTCGAGTAACAAAATATCGGGCTGAGTGACCAGTGCGCGAGCAAGTAATACACGACGCTTACGGCCACCGGACAGGCTGGCAAACGGCGTGTATTCATCTAACTCTAAACGGCTACAAATCGTGGAGACACGAGTTTGAATTTCCCAGTCTTCTAGTAGGTTCTCACCGGCACCTAATTGATTCAGGCCTTCTGCCACAATGTCGCCAACTAAGCCGTCCCAATGTTCAGGCACGTTTTGCATCAGGCTAGCCATACGCAGACTTTGCTGTTGCACAACTTCGCCTTGATCCGGCTGGATTTCACCATTAATCACTTTAAACAGCGTGGACTTGCCTTCGCCATTGCGGCCAATCAAACACACGCGCTCTTGTCGCTCTAAACTAAAATTTAGGCCACTCAACAGGTTGGGGCCGCCAAAGGCGAGGGTAATATTGCGCAGCGTTAACAAGGCCATCAGGCAAGCTCTAAGTATGAATCGGCGTGCATTCTAGCAAAACCTAGCCCTCTCGCGGTGGTGATGACGGCTAAGTTTGACGTAAACTAGAATCCCTGCACCACTGACAGGAGAAACATCATGGAAAATCGCTTAATTAGTGTTGAAGAAAAGCTGGCCTTCCAAGATGACTTGTTAGATGCCCTGAACAAAACGGTGGCTAAGCAGCAACAGCAAATGGATATGCTGCAGGATGAAATTCGCCTTCTATATCAGCAAATGAAGACCTTGCAGCCAAACTCGGTGGATGCATCCACCGAGCCTGAACTGCCTCCGCACTATTAACGAGTTTTGGTGACCCAGGCCCACAGCATTTGGCACTCTATGGGCTGTTGGCCAGACTCGTCAGTAACGGTGATAGGTACTAATACCTCACCTTTGGGTTCGCGCTGAATCATGGCGACTTGCTCGTCAGTTAGGGTGGCAACGGCGCGCAAGTCGCCCACAGCACGGCGTTTATAGTCCACATGTAGTGATTTAATCAGTGGCAGCTTGTCATCGCTTAGGTTCATGCCAACCACAAAGCCTGTGGCCGTTTCTGCCACCAGTGCCATGGCCGCGGCGTGCACACCTTTAATGTGGTTTTGCACTTTGCGGCGATTACGAATGCTGACAACCACTTCATTGTTGTTGAGCTTTTCATAACGCAAACCGCTAGTGCCCACAAAAGGCACTACCGTGCCAAAAATGGTGGAAATGGCACGAATACGAAGGCTGCTGGGTAATTTGCTTAGTGTGCTTAGCGTGCGAGTAATATTGTTATTCATGTCTTGGCGCTCGTGACGATTAAAGTAGCTTGAGTTTGCCTGAAAAAAACAGGCTAAGACTGACTGTTTATGCGCTTTGACACGGCAATAGAGTCAATCATGAGCTAAGCTAGTTGTCATTAATGTTTTGATCAAGGGTGGTTCATGGCTGGTAGCGAAACTTCGTCAATTATGACTTCGCGTATGTTCACCATTGCCGCCTATCCGCGAAAAATGCTGCAGTTATTTGAGTCGCGCTGGTCTATTCCAGCGGCGGAGCTGTTGTCTTCCTCCCGCTTATCGGCTCAGCAGTTAGAGCGGCCTGATGCCATCGTGCCCTTGTTAGATGTTTACCTGCTGTTTCAGGAAGCGTTAAAGCGCTGCCCTGAGCCTCCATTGTCGTTACGTTATGCTGAGATGCTGACGCCCACTACCCATGGTTTGTTAGGGCAGGCGACGCTCACAGCCCCCTCAGTTGCCGATGTGGTGGCCTTGTATTACGACTATATGGCGGTAGTGGCACCATTTTTAGTGACGCACCGTGAGCGACGCAGTGAGCAGCAAGAGGCCTTAGTATTTGAGCTGATGAGTGACTTGCCATTAGATGAATCATTTTTGATGGAGGTGCTGGTGATGGCGGCATTTAATATTTTAGTGCCAATCGCTGGGTCACATTTGCGTGAGGTTAGCCTATATTTAACCCACCGGCCCTCACCACCGTATGCTGAGTTACTTCAAGCACACTGCCACCAAACCATTCACTTTAATGCCAGCTTTAACGGCTTAGGTTTTTCACCGGATTTATTGGCTCAAGCCAGTATGACGGCTAATGCTGAGCAGCATCAGTTGTTGATAGCGCAAATTCAAACACGCATGAGTCAGTTGTTAGCCGATGGCTCATTAGCAGACTCCATTCGCATTCAATTAGCGAATTTATCTGGGCCATTTCCACGCATGGAAGTAATGGCTAGTGAGTTAGGGCTTTCAGTGCGTACATTGCGTAATCGCCTTAGCCAGCAAGGCACGTCGTTTCAGATTTTGTTAGAAGAGGCGCGTCGTACTCGTGCCTGTGACATGCTGAAAAGCAGCAACGCTTCGGTCAAAGAGATTGCTTATCTTTTGGGTTATCGTGAAAGCTCGAATTTTTCAAGGGTGTTTAAGGCGTGGACTGGTTTGGCGCCGTTGGCTTGGCGCAGTCAGCAGCGCCAAGCCAATGCTTAAATTTTTAGTCTTTGAAGTTATTAAACTGTAGCGGCAGGCCGAGTTGTTGCTCGCGCAGAAATGCCATGGCGGTTTGCAAGGTGTCGCGCTTTTTGTCGGTCACACGTACTTTGTCGCCCTGAATACTGGCTTGTACCTTGTGGCCGTTTTCCTTCAATAATTTAACAATCTTTTTGGCGGTGTCAGAATCTAAGCCGTCTTTCAGCTTAATAATTTGATGTACCAGCTTGCCTGACGCTTCCATCTTCTGCGGATCAAGCACTTGTGCGTCCACTTTGCGTTTCAGCAAATGGCTCTCTAACATGGTGCGCACTTGATCAACTTGGAAGTCTGACTCAGCACTGAGTTTGATTTCTTTATTTTTTTCGTTGAACTCAACACTGACTTGCGAGCCTCGAAAGTCGAAGCGTGTGGCAATTTCTTTGGTGGTGTTTTGTACCGCATGATTAACTTCGTAAGTCTCTAGTTCAGAGACAATATCGAACGATGGCATGATCTTAATGCTCCTCTTGTTGAGTCTGGATAATACTCGCGGTTAAGCTTAACTCAATCGCGCATAGGAGTGTTTTGATGGCGTTACGTTTTCGTATTTTACCCGTCACTCAGTTTCAGCAAAATTGTAGTTTAATTTGGTGTGATATTACGAATCAGGCTGCTTTGATTGATCCCGGTGGGGACATTGAGCAGCTGGTGTCATTGGTGGCAAACGAAGGCGTTGAGATCACCAAAATTTTGGTTACTCATGCGCATATTGATCATGCTGGTGCGGTGGCCGATTTGGCTGAGCATTGGCAGGTGCCGATTGAGGGGCCGCATCCCGGTGACCAGTTTTGGATTGATCGCTTAGATGAACAGGCGCGTATGTTTCGTTTTCCTCAGTCGCGCCGATTTGAACCAACACGCTGGTTATATCAAGGTAATGAGGTGGCGGTAGGGACTGAAACGCTGCAGGTGCGTCACTGCCCAGGACATACACCGGGCCATGTCGTGTTAATTTCTGAGTCAGCAGGTGTTAGTTTTGTTGGAGATGTGATTTTTGCTGGCTCGATTGGGCGAACCGATTTTCCTATGGGGGATCATCAGACACTTATCGATGCCATTAAGCGCGAGTTATTTAGCCTGTCTGATGAGATGCGTTTTGTGCCGGGCCACGGCCCTATGTCCACCATCGGAGAAGAGCGCAGAAGTAATCCTTTTGTTGCCGATAAGCGTGGATAAATAATTAATATTGAAAGGAGACAAATGATGAAAGTTGCCCGTAAAGCAGTTGCTATGGTGTTGATGGCTTCAACTGCTGTTGTCAGCATGCCAGCTTTGGCGGCACCAATCAGTGCCGATCAAATATTTAATGAACAACGCAGTGAGCAAGCTATGCAAGAGCGCTTAGCGGTCGCGCAATGGTTGCAGCGCGATGATGTTGCCGCCGAGATGGTGCGTCTTGGTGTGAATCCTGCACAGGCCGTAGAGCGAGTGTCGGCGTTGTCGGACGCAGAAGTGTCACGTTTATATGGTCAGATGGATCAGGCCGAGGTGGCTGGTAGTTTGGCGGGTACACTGGCGTTGATATTTGTGATCTTGCTGATCACTGACTTCCTAGGCTTGACCAAGTTCTTTACATTTACCCGTGCTGTCCGGTAGTTGTATCTAGTTATGTTAAATAGGCGTAGGGTGTAATTTCACAGTCAACCTGAGTACACGTTCATGAAAAACAATAAAATGCGCACCTCAATTGCTTCTGTTTTGATTCTGAGCATGAGTACTTGGGGGTTGCCAGCGTTGGCAGCGCCTATTAGTGCTCAGCAGGTCATGACACAGACCGTCACCGAGCACAATGCGGCACAACGTGCTGAGCTTGTGACATGGTTAGATCGCGAAGATGTTCGTCAGCAAATGACTAATCTTGGTGTAAGTCCAACACAGGCCTTAGCACGTGTTGCATCGTTAACAGATGCAGAAGTGTCACGTTTAGCGGGTGAAATTGAAACTTCACCTGCGGCAGGTAATGGTGTTGTTGGTGCTATTGTGTTTGTGTTTTTGGTCTTAGTCGTTACTGACTTGCTGGGCTTAACAAAAGTGTTTCCGTTTACCCGTTCAGCTCGTTGAGGTTAATAAGAGTGCTCAAGCTACGCAGTATTTTGGTCACTCTTATGTTCACCTTTTTAAGCGCCTGCATGACCACGCAGGCGCTTGACTTAAAGCAGCAGCCCACACGGTCTGTTGAGTTGAATTCTGTACCTTTTTTCCCGCAAGAAGCGTTTCATTGTGGCCCGGCTACTTTAGCCATGGTCATGAATTATTGGGGTCTGTCACTGACACCTGATGAACTCGCCCCAGATTTGTATTTGCCTGGACGTGAAGGCTCGCTCACCGTTGAAATGGTGTCGCAGTCGCGTCAGCGTGGCTTTATTCCGCAACAACTTAAGCCCTCATTGGCCGCTATTGTTCAAGCAATTGAAGAAGGCACCCCGGTGATTGTGCGACAAAATAATGGTTTGTCGTGGTATCCGCTTTGGCACTATGCCGTGGTGATTGGTGTGGATGCAGAGCGTGGTCATTTTATTCTACGTTCGGGGCCGACTGAGCGTCTGAGTATCTCGTGGTCAGTGTTGGATCGAACTTGGGCGCGCGCAGATCGTTGGGCTATTCGTTTATTGCCAGTTGATCGGGATTGGCCAACTTCCGTAGTGGTTGATGACGTTTTGCAAGTGTTGCTAGATATGCGGCAGGTGAATCCGAAAGCCGCGCAACAAGGGCTGACGCAGGCGCTACAGCGCTGGCCGGATCAGCCGGTTTTGTGGTTGGCACAAGCTGAGCTTGTAGCTGAGCAGCAGCACGCAGAAGCGGGTGAGCAGGTGTTGCGAGATGGTTTGTTAGCCTTGCCGGATCAACCATTTTTGCTAAATAACTTGGCGTATTCGTTGCTGCAACGTGGTCAGCCACGCCAAGCTTTACCATTCGCCAAGCGAGCAGCAGAACTTTCAGATCACCCAGCAATTGCTAGTACACTCGCCGAAGTGAGGCGTGCGCTGCTTTAACTTAGGGCGGTGACATCAACACCAGCAAATTGCAAATCTGCATGATAACTAGACCTTACCATCGGCCCGCTGGCAATATTACGGAATCCTAATTCACGGCCAAAAGCGGCATAACGTGCAAACTCATCTGGGTGCACAAAACGGTCAACGGGGGCATGGGTCTTGGACGGTTGCAAGTACTGACCAATAGTCACCAAGTCGACGTCATGAGCTTTCAGGTCACGCAGCAACGCTATGACTTCTTCTTCAGTCTCGCCAATGCCCACCATCAGGCCGCACTTCGTGGCAATGTCGGGGCGCTCTTGTTTGAAGCGCTGCAATAATTGTAATGAATGCTGATAATCGGAGCCGGGACGGATGGCTTTATATAAGCGTGGCACGGTTTCAATATTGTGGTTAAACACATCGGGTGGACATTCGCTGATTAAACGCAGGGCAATGTCCATACGGCCACGAAAGTCCGGTACTAGAATTTCCATCTTGGTGCTGGGGTTAAGCTCACGCACCGCTTTGATGCAGTCCACAAAGTGTTGGGCGCCACCATCTTTTAAGTCATCACGATCGACCGAGGTGACCACCACATATTTCAATTTGAGGTTGGCGACAGTCTCTGCTAAGTGACGTGGCTCATCTGCATCCAATGCATTAGGGCGACCATGTGCTACGTCACAAAATGGGCAGCGGCGTGTACAAATGTCGCCCATGATCATGAACGTTGCTGTGCCGCCACCAAAGCATTCGGCCAGGTTAGGGCAGGCCGCTTCTTCACACACGGTATGCAAACGTTGTTCGCGCAAAAGCCCTTTAATACGTTGTACTTCGCCCGGGTTTTTAACGCGTACGCGAATCCAGTCTGGCTTGCGTGGCAGCTCATCGGTCGGAATGATTTTGACCGGGATACGCGCCATTTTTTCGGCGCCGCGTAATTTAACGCCCGTTTCAATACGGCTAGGGGGATTTGCGGAGTTGCTCATGATTCACCTCATTCATAGTGCAGAGTGTAGCGCAGGTGATCGGTATTAGCCCAAACGACAATAGTCTTGTGGCAGATTTTTTCGTAGTCTAAGGCCTAGTTAAACAGGAGCAGCAGCAATGGTGACGCATTACGATGCCGTGGTGATTGGAGCCGGCCCTTCCGGCGAAGGCGCCGCCATGAAGTTAGTCAAGGATGGTCGGCGAGTAGCCGTGGTGGATGTGCGCTCTGATGTGGGCGGCAACTGTGCCCATGTCGGCACGATTCCATCAAAAGCACTGCGGCAAACGGTCTATAACTTAATGCGTTTTCGTCGCGACCCCTTGTTGTCGCGCATGGCAGATATTCGTGCGCTGCCCTTGTCGCAAGTATTAGCTAGAGCACATCGTGTCATTGAGCTTCAGGTCAGCACTCACCAGCGTTTTTTTGAGCGCAATGATGTTGATACTTATACCGGGCAAGCTCAGTTTGTTAGTGCTAATGAGCTTAAAGTGGTTCGCTCCGATGGTTTGAATGAGCGATTGAGCTTTGATCATGCCGTCATTGCCACTGGCAGTCGCCCATACCAACCAGCCGATATTGATTTTAATCATCCGAGAGTTTTTGATAGCGACAAAATTTTGCGCTTGGACTACCCCGTGCAAAAGCTGATTATTTATGGCGCCGGTGTGATTGGCTGTGAATACGCCTCTATTTTTGTCGGGTTGGGTTACAAAGTAGATCTCATTAATAGTCAGCCACAGCTTCTGTCATTTTTGGATGACGAGATTGCCGATGCTTTGTCGCACTATCTGCGTGATTTGGGTGTGTTGATTCGTAATCAGGAAGAATATGAGCGGGTAGAGACCTTTGATGATCACGTGGTGATGCATCTTAAGTCGGGCAAAAAAATCAAAGCAGATGCGATTTTGTGGTGTAACGGTCGCACCGGTAACACAGCAAATCTGGGCCTAGATGTTATTGGTTTAAAAGCCAATGGCCGCGGCCAGTTAGCGGTATCTGAACACTATCAAACAGAATGCCCTAACGTGTATGCCGTGGGAGATGTGATTGGCCCGCCAGCGTTGGCATCAGCTGCGTATGACCAAGGCCGTTGTGCAGCAGCGCATATTACCGGCAGTGAAGATGTGCCAACGGTGACCGATGTGCCGACTGGCATTTACACCATTCCGGAAATTTCTTGCTTGGGTAAAACAGAGAAAGAGCTCACTGATGCCTGTGTGCCTTATGAGGTAGGGCAGGCCTTTTTCCGTCACTTGGCGCGTGCGCAAATTTCAGGTGATGTGGTCGGTATGCTGAAAATTTTATTCCATCGCGAAACGTTGGAGATTTTGGGTATTCACTGCTTTGGTAATAATGCGGCAGAGATTGTGCACATCGGCCAAGCCGTGATGCGCCAGCCCGGCAATTCACTGCGCTATTTTGTGAACACAACATTTAACTACCCGACAATGGCTGAAGCCTATCGAGTAGCTGCACTCAATGGTTTAAATCGCTTGTTTTAAGTGCGCCTTAAAATGTGTCATCCAAGGTAACTTGTTGGTCAGACGGCAGCCATAACGGCTGTCGGTTGGCAGCCAACTCAATGATCACGTTTTTTAACGTGCTGGGTTGCTGAATAAGCGGGCTATGGTAAGTTTTGCCCTCATATGTTGTCATGCCTACACGGCCGACATCAAACAATCGCATAAGAGCATTTTGTCTTAACCAAATGGTGTGGATGCTAGAGCATGGAATGGTTTGAGCATACTGACCTAAAATGCCATCTCGCAAAAACAATGTAACACCGGATAGCTCGGCAACTGTTGAGGACTGCTTAAGTGCGCACAGTATGCTTAGGCAAAGCAATACAATCCATTGCCCACCACCACCGTTGGCAATACCCACTGCCGCGAACCAACCCAAGGCTATCCAAGGCAGGGTGAGCCAATTCGAGCCATGCAAGGTGAGCGGTTTCAATAGCGGTCTAAGCTGACCATTAATGGTGAGTTGCGGAATTGAGGTGACGTGGGCAGCGGTTGCTATAGTCAACATAACCGACCTCCATGAGTGTTCACTATAAGTATTAACTTAGACCTGACTTAGCAGGTTTGCCAGCATACTTTAGTGATTTTTTGTGTCGATTATGTGATGACAAAAAGCCTCGTTAGTAAGCTATTGAACTAACGAGGCTTTGTGCTTTTTTAAAAACTGTATTTGGCCATGACCTGTAGTCGATCAAGCGTTCCATCATCACTACTTTCAACGCTGCGTTTGCTGTGTAGGTATTCAGCGCCAATTTCTAGCTTCGGCGTTACGCTATAAATTAAGTTGGTGAGGCCTGAAACGTTTTTCTTGGTTGTCGTTATTGCATCTGCAAGCATTACGCCTTTGTTATCTGCCATAAGGCCCGATACTTGTAGGCTTGAGCGTAGTTTATCGGTCCAGAAATGTCGGTAAGTAAGATAACCGGCACTGACATCATTGGCCTTGAGTTTGCCATTGACCATATTGGCATCAGTAATTGTACCCAAACCAACATAACGGCCAATACCACTGCCATGGGTAAGCATGAAACGAATGTCGTCACGTGTACCGACTTTTACCTTGCCCGAAAAACTGACACCACCACCCATCACGGTATCGCTTGTGGCACCGCTGTTTTTGGTTTTTATTTGACGACCCAAGGCAGCAACACTGACATGACCAAAATCAGCTTTGTGGGTATAACGTGCCACTAGGTCGGGCAGCGAGTTATCGTCAGTGTCGACGCTTGCACCAGTTTCTGGCTTGATAAATGACTCTGGATTTTCCAGTGCGACTTGGAAGTTACCTTTGCTATAACGAACTTGTGGTTGTCGACCAAACGTTGTGCCGTCAGATGCACCAACGAAGTCCACTGTTTCTGGCAGAGCGCCTAGGTCTTGAAATGTGGTCCACGTTTGTCCAACCAACCAATTGCCATAACTTAAGTAAGCATGGCGTAGACCCGGATCATAGTTATTGGTAACGCGTTCGTTACCACGCGCTGGGCTTAAAAAGTCAATTTCAATATAACCATTAATGTTTTTGCCAGACTCGGTAGCGGTTGTGGTTTTCAGAAAAACGCGTGTTTGCTGGGCATGGGCATCAAATACTTGGCTGGACGCGCCATTGCCTACGGGTGTAGCTGAGGGCACATGGAAGTCGCGCGCTGGCGAGGTGCCCGCTACTTCTCCTGCAGAGTAGCGACTCATCATGGCGTCGACTTTGATATAACCACCCACTTGAAATTGGGTATCACCAATACTTAAGCTGGGCTTAGTAGTAGCATTTGCTGGGCGCTTAGTGTCAGCAGTACGCTGCTCCGCTAGTTGGCTTTCTAGTTGATTAAGTCGCGCTTTTAACGCGTCAATTTCACTGCTCATATCAGCATTTGCATTAAATGCGAGTGGTAAAAGTGCTAATGCAATGGCAGTCTTTTTTGGCAACATTCTAGGTAGACGCATCATTCCTACTCCTTAGGTGAGGTAGGAGTGGTATAGCGCGCCCGCATCATCACTGATATTAGTCTTTGGTCGGTAGCCGAATGTCTTACGACTAAAGACTAACTAGCTTTGTGGTTATGATTGGCCATACTCGAACACATTAAAATAGAAAAAATCTGAGGTAGTAGCATGTCTGACTCAACGATTCATCCTGTTCCTTCCACGTATACCGGTGCTCGTCATACCGAAGCGGATTATCTACGTCGTTATGAAGAGTCGATTCAGAATCCGGAAGCGTTCTGGGCTGATGAAGGTCAAATCGTCGAATGGATGAAGCCATTTACTAAGGTCAAAGATGTTTCCTATCAACCAGAAGACCTACATATCCGCTGGTACGAAGACGGCGAGCTTAATGTTTCCGCTAACTGCTTAGATCGTCATTTGGCCGAGCGCGGTGATAAAACCGCGATTATCTGGGAAGGTGATAATCCTGCTGATAGCCGTCGGATTAGTTATCGTGAATTGCATGCGGATGTTTGTCGCTTTGCCAATGTTTTAAAAGCACAAGGTGTTAAAGCCGGTGATCGTGTCACCATTTATATGCCGATGATTCCTGAAGCGGCCGTGGCTATGTTGGCCTGTACTCGAATTGGTGCTGTGCACTCGGTGGTGTTTGGTGGTTTCTCGCCAGATGCGTTGGCAGGTCGTATTGATGACTGCCAATCCACCATCGTGATTACTGCTGATGAAGGTTTACGCGGTGGTAAAGGTATCCCGCTAAAGGCAAATGTTGATGCTGCTGTTGCTACAGCAGCTGGTGCAATTGTTAAAACCGTCGTGGTGGTTAAACGCACTGGCGGTAAAGTTGAATGGGTAAATGGTCGGGATGTTTGGTATCACGAAGCGATGGCTGGTGTCGCCGCTGAGTGCCCAGCTACAGCGATGAATGCCGAGGCACCACTTTTTATTTTGTATACCTCGGGTTCTACTGGCAAACCAAAGGGTGTGCTGCATACCACCGGTGGTTATTTGGTGTATGCCACCAGCACTTACGCCAATGTCTTCGATATTCGTCCTGATGATGTGTTCTGGTGTACGGCCGATGTGGGGTGGGTAACCGGTCATACCTATACGCTCTATGGCCCGCTATCAAACGGCTCCACTACGGTTATGTTTGAAGGTGTGCCGCAGTATCCGGACTGGTCTCGTATTGGTCAGGTGGTTGATAAGCACAAGGTCACGATCTTATTTACGGCACCAACCGCCATTCGCGCCATGATGCGTGAGGGTGATGCGCCGGTATTGGTCAGTCGCCGTGACAGTCTGCGCTTGCTGGGCTCAGTGGGTGAGCCGATCAACCCGGAGGCTTGGAACTGGTATCACCGTGTGGTGGGTAATGGCCAGTGCCCAATTGTTGATACGTGGTGGCAAACAGAAACGGGTGGTGCGTTAATTTCGCCGTTAGCGGGTGCCACAGCGCTAAAGCCGGGCTCGGCAACACGTCCCTATTTTGGTATTTGCCCTGTGATTTTAGATAACGAAGGCAATGTCATGGAAGGTGCTTGTGAAGGCAACTTAGTGATTGCCGATTCGTGGCCGGGCCAAATGCGCACGGTCTATGGTGATCATCAGCGTTTTATTGACACCTATTTCAAAACCTTCCATGGTTTCTATACCACGGGTGATGGCGCGCGCCGTGATGAAGACCACTACTACTGGATTACCGGCCGTATTGATGACGTCTTAAATGTTTCAGGCCATCGCATGGGCACCGCTGAAGTTGAGAGTGCGCTGGTGTCTCATCCTGCCGTTGCGGAAGCCGCTGTAGTGGGTTTTCCACATGACATTAAAGGTCAGGGAATCTTCAGTTATGTCACGCTGCAGGCAGGGATTGAACCGTCTGAGGCTTTGCGTAAAGAGTTGGTGGCGCATGTCCGTAAAGAAATTGGTCCGATTGCCGCGCCCGATATGATTCAGTGGGCGCCGGGTTTACCGAAAACGCGCTCAGGCAAAATCATGCGTCGTATTTTGCGCAAAATTGCCGCTAATGAGTTTGACGGTTTAGGTGATATCTCGACGCTGGCGGATCCGTCAGTGGTAGAGAGTTTAATCAACGGGCGCAAGTCGGCCTAAATGCATGCATGAGCACGGGGAGTACGAGACATGAAGTTTGTCATTGCGGATGACCATCCCCTGTTTCGAGATGCGCTCAAACGTGCAGTGTCTAGCCTGTTTCCTGCGGCTGAAATGCTAGAGGCGGATAGCACGGCCAGTTTGCAAAACTTACTAGAGCAAACTGACGAACCAGACCTGCTCTTGTTGGACTTGCATATGCCGGGGGCATCAGGCTTTACCGGCTTGGTGCATGTGCGTGCACGATATCCTACCTTGCCGGTCATTGTGGTGTCCGGCAATGAAGAGCCGGGTGTAATGCGTCGTGCGATTGCACATGGTGCCAGTGGTTATATCCCTAAATCATTGTCCTTAGATGAGATGTCTAAGGCAGTTAGCCGGGTGTTAGAAGGTGATGTTTGGTTGCCAGCTAGCGCGGTTGGCACAGTGCATCCTTTAGCCAATGAAGAAGCTGATATTGCTCGTCGTATACGTGAGTTAACACCTCAGCAGTTTCGGGTTTTGATGATGTTGGCTGATGGCTTATTAAATAAGCAAATTGCGTATGAGCTCAATGTTTCTGAAGCCACCATCAAGGCCCATATGACAGCAATTCTGAAAAAGCTTGGTGCATCGAATCGCACACAGGCGGTGGTGGCGGCAGCGCGCTTACAGCTTGATCCGGCTATGCGTATTGTGGATGTAGTGGAAGAAGATTAGCGCCGTTGTGCACTGATTAACACATAGTCAAAGTTGGCTGCTTGTAGCCGTTTGCATAATGCGGCAGTGGCCAAAATTTTCAGCCATGATGGGCTTAATTTATCCCGCCAAGTTAACTGCGCCTCACGCCGTGCAACATGCTCGGCAAAGCCTGAAAAAACTGAACTTAATACATTAATTTCTATGTTTTCCCAGTCCGCAGCTAGTGCTTGGTTTAATGCTTGATAAATCACTTGGCTGGCATGTGGAATGCCGGCCAAACGCAAATCAAGCCGCTTAGCGGGGGAGTTATCAGGACCAACTACTGTACTAAACACCAATCGTCCTTGGCTTACCAATACGGTTTTCGCGGTATTTAAAAAAGCGGAAATTGATTGCGCGTGATAGGCGGCATCAATGCAAATGGCGGCATCAAACGAGCGATCTTGCAAAGCCCTTGGCAGCGGCAATTGATCAAATCGACCACGTATTATGGCAGTGGCTGATTGCGTAGCGATGGTCTTTTCTAAGCCAATGGCGTGCTCAAGCCCATAGTGCTGTTGCCAGAGTTTGAGGCTGGCGCCACTGCCGCAGGCTAAGTCAATTAAATGGTCTTGTGGATTTAAAGCGATAGCCTGAGCGTGTACATGCGCAAGTGCGCTACAGGCATTGTCATAGTCGTCGCTCGCTGACCATAAGCCCAGATTATTCCAGAAGTGGGGCCGCTGTTGCCCACCCAGTAAAGCATTGATTTGTGCACTCACTAACGCGTCACAACAGCCATGGCAGAGCGAACGGCGGACTCCAGCAAGGGCACGCCCGGATAAGCCCAAGAGCCACAGAAAAACACACGACGATCAGCTTGTTGGTGCATAACATGGAGCTGGTCTTGAGCTGCTCGTGTGCCTTGGTGAACCACGGCTCTAGCCAACGGCTGACGCAAAATAACCGACTCAGGCTTGGGCTCAAATAGTGGGTTCCAGGTTTGTAAGATCGGCTCTGTGCCTTGCAGACTGGGCTCTACGGCATTCACCCAAACGGTGAACATCGCTTCATCTAAATCAGGCTTCATCATAAAGTTAAGCGCGGTCCAGTCTTGGCGGCGCTTAGGCAAAAAGCGCGTATCACGATGCACCCATAACTCACCTTGATCGAAGCGAATATTTTGCAAAAGCTCCAGCTCATGATGGAACTGCTCACCATCTAAAAATGCCAGTTGCTGTGTGGCAGTGGCTACAATCACGCGGTCATAGATGCCACTATCACCACGTGCGTTACGCACTAAAACGCCATCGTCTTGTTGCTTTACCTGTACTACTGGACTGTCAGAAACGAGGTCTAAATCCTTCGTAAGTGCCTGTACCAAAGCCGGTGTGCCACCGGTTAAGCGGCGCAGCGTATCACCATGAATAATGACATCCAACAGCGCTAATAAGTCTTTCGCCGGCCAAGCTAATAGGTGTGATTCGCGGCAGGTGCAGATGGTGGTGAGCATTGGCAACACTAGGCCGCGCCAAAACAGCGGGTCGAAAGGGTGTTCTGCTAATAGCTCGCCCAGAGTGAGTTGATTATTTTGCGACTGAATTTGTTGAGTCAGCTTGCGTAGCTGCCAAAAACCCTGGGTAATGGTCAGTGTGTTACGGTTTAAGTAGCGCCATGAGCCAATAAATGGCCAGTCGGTTAATGGTAGGCGAGTGCTACGAAACCAGGTGCTTTGGTCTAACCAGCTGCATGAGGTAAAGGTATCAACAGGAAAGGTACCAACACCCACCTGCTGTGCTAAATCAATGACGCTGCGCCACGCCTGCGGACTCATCACACGTAAAGGAACATCAACTAAGCCGCCGTCTAAATACAGGCTATGTGCATCCATGCCGTGTCCGGATTGAGCCTCATAAACGGTGACATGATGTCCTGCTTGTTGACTAAGCTTGGCGGCGGTCAGGCCGGCCATGCCACTGCCAATAACGGCAACTGATTCGCGCATGCGTACTACTCATCGGGTGACGGCCTATTATGGCAGGACGACTATAAGTTTGCGCTAAGAAATGCGCGCAGTGCTGCAGGCTTTAATGGTTTGCGCAATAGTCCTAAGCCCGCTTGCTTAACGGTGAGTGCCACTTCATCACTGTGATCAGCGGTGACTAATGCACCAACTCTTCCTTTCGCAAGTCGAATGAGCAGCACCAAGCCATCTTCATCATCTGCCAAGTGATAGTCAGACAAAATGACTTGGGCATTGCTAGTAGACAAAGCCTGCTCAGCTTCCAGTCCTGTACTGGCTAACGTGACAATGCAGCCCCATCGACTTAGCAGAGCTTGCATGCCAGCTAAAATGGCTGGCTCGTTATCAATGCACAATACGCGCAGACCATTGAGTTCGCTGGTCTGAAGAGATGATTCATTGGCGCTTTCTACGCTCAGCCCTACCGCCTCTTCAGTGCGCTCAAGGCTTAAGCTAAAACAGGCGCCACGGCCTGATGCTGAGCGCACAGCAATGCCATGACCCAAAATTCGTGCCATGCGCTCAACAATAGCAAGGCCTAAGCCCATGCCTTTTTCTCCCCAAGGAGAAGACTCACCACCGCGTTGAAACTCCTCAAAGATATGTTTTAGTTTGCCTTCAGGAATGCCGGGGCCGGTGTCCCTGACCTCTACCTGCCAACGATTTTGGCGCCAACGAATGGCAACCAAAACACTGCCGGTTCGGGTATAACGCAGGGCATTGCTCAAAAGATTTTGCACAATTCGGCGCAGCCATTGTTTGTCACTGATCACCCACGCGGCTATTTTGGGTAAGCGTATACGAAGGTGAAGTTGCCGTTGTTTCGCTACTGGCTCAACTTGTGCACATAACTCTTGAATCAAGTTGCTTAAATCAATTGGGCAAAAATTAGGGTTAAGCGCGCCCGCATCTAATCTTGAAATATCCAACAGCGCTGATAACAGTTCTTCGGCACCACGCAAGGAGCTGTCGAGTTGTTTGGCCAGTATGCTGGCTTCGTTATCGAGCTGTGGGTGTTGATTGAGTGCAGACGAAAACAGTCTGGCAGCATTCATCGGCTGCAATAGGTCGTGACTGGCAGCTGCCAAAAAGCGTGTTTTTGATAAGTTGGCTTGTTCTGCCTGCTCGCGTGCTAGTTCAAATTCCTTGGTGCGCTGGGCAACTCGGTCAGCCAAGGTGCGCTCCACTTCTTTGAAGTGGGTAATGTCAGCAAACGTCGTGACGAATCCTCCACCTGCAATGGGGCGGCCGCGCATTTCCAGAACTTGGCCGTCAGGGCGTATGCGCTCCATATGGTGTGGTTTGCCATCACGTAAATGCTGCACACGACGGCGTACATGGTCTTCAATTTCACCCGGTCCACACTCACCTTGCTCAGCGTTGTAACGAATGAGGTCGGCAATCGGGCAGCCCTCATAAACCATGCCAGGTGGATAGTCGAAAAGTTCTAAATAACGACTGTTCCAAGCAACCAAACGCATGTCGGCATCAACCACACTAATGCCTTGCACAATATGTTCCATCATGGTGCTTAACACATCACGATTAAAGCGTTGTTGTTGTGAGGTTTGGTCTAGTAAGTCAACGACCTGACCAATTTCGAGGCCAGTGCCGCGTAAAGCAGAGGTAAGTAGGGCACGAGCAGAGGCGGTGCCCATCGCGGATGCCAGTAGGCGCTCAACAAACTGCACCCACGTGCGGCTGGCAGGTGCGCGTAAATCCAGCTGCTGCATGCGGCCACGGGCAAACTGTTCAAAGGCTTCTGTGGCAGCGGTCTTTCCTAAAATGCGTGCCGCCAGATCTTGTAGTTCTTGTAGGTTGAGTCGTTGTGAGGCGAGATTTGCTGGCTCTTCACTGCTGATGTTGTAGGGATCTAAAAACTGGCCAGCTTGAAGTTGCTCTTGCATGCTAGGGCGAAAGCGTAGAGAGATCACAATAAATAAACCAACATTAATAAGTAGTGACCAAAATACGCCGTGTGTTAATGCATCCCAGCCAGTTAAATAAAACAGCGCTTGTGGTTTTAACCAAGCTTGGCCAAATAGGCCTTGGATTAACCAATCACTGTGATAACCCATGGCCGGCAACATGGCAGGCAGCATGAGTGTGTACAACCAAACTATAAAACCAGCCATTAGGCCTGCGATAACCCCCTGTCTACTGCCACCTCGCCAAAGTAGTCCGCCAATCAGTGCCGGTGCAAATTGTGCGACAGCGGAGAAGGCTAACAAGCCAACTGAGGCGAGTTGTGAGAACTCCATAATGAGTTGGTAATAACCATAACTCAGCGCAATGATGGCAATGATGGCCAGACGACGAATCATCAATAAGCGCTTCGGCACAGGTTTAGTACCAAAGCCGCGGTAACGCATCAGCAAAGGCACAACTAAATCATTACAGACCATGATTGATAGTGCGACCGATGCCACAATTACCATGCCGGCAGCTGCTGAAAGTCCACCGATAAAGGCTAACATGGCTAAGCTTTCATGGCCGGCGGCTAAGGGCAGAACCAGCAGTGCAGTATCTGGATGAAAGTTTATTTGTGGTTGTAATAGGGCCAGTGAAGCAATTGGAATAACGGCACAGGCAACAATAATTAAATACGAACCAAACCATATAGGCGCTTTGCTGGTAGCACGCACATCGTCACACTCCACAACAGCAACATGGAACTGTCGAGGCAGGCAGATGATGGCTAAAAATGCCAATAATGTTTGTGCTAAAAAGCCATTCGGCAGTTGATCGGGGCGCAACAAATTATCTAAGCGGCTGTCACTGGCCCATTCAGTTGGCATGCTCTGCAAACTAAACCAAGCGAACAAGGCCACTGCTACTAAAGCAATCAGCTTAACAATGGACTCTAAAGCAACTGCCAGCATTAGGCCTTGATGGTGCTCGGTAGCATCAATATGTCGGGTACCAAATAAAATCGCTAGGGCCGCTAAAAATAAGCCCGTCCAAAAAGCAGTGTCCTGTGTTGGGAAGGCATTCCCTAGACCGGCTTTGCTGAGTACATCAACACTCATGGAGACTGCTTTTAGCTGAAGAGCAATATAGGGCAGGGCTGAAATTAACGCGATGATGGCAACCAGTGCCGCCAAGTGTTGGGCCTTACCGTATCGTGCAGCAATAAAGTCTGAAATGCTGGTGATGGACTGAGCTTTACTGCTAAGTACTAGCCGCGCCAACAAAGGTCGCGCAAACCAAATAAACAGCAGCGGACCTAGGTAGATGGGCAGATAGGCTAGTCCGCCGGTGATGCCGGCACCAACGGCACCATACAGCGTCCACGATGAGCAATAAACTGCCAGTGTGAGACTGTATAAAATACCCTGAGCCGTGGGGCTGAGTTGTGGTTTACGTTTGTCACCCCACCAGGCCACGGCAAACAGCAGGGCAATGTAAGCTAAGGAAATTAGCGGTAATAACCACGGCGACATGCCGCACCCCAGACGTCAAATAATATCGACTATGGTGCAATACTGTGTGTGGCGTCTAGTGCGTTGGCTTTAGACCAAAGTCTAGGTTGGGCAGTGTTTGTTGAAGGCCATACAGGCAAGCCTGTTCTGCACGAGCCATGAGCTGGTCATTCGCTGCGACAAAGTCGACAACTTGGCACATGCTCAAACCCGCATAACCACAAGGATTAATGCCTGAAAAGGGGGATAGATCCATGTCTACATTTAAGGAAAAGCCGTGATAGCTACATCCTTTGCGCAAGCGCAAGCCAATTGATGCGATTTTGCGCCCATCGATGTACACGCCATGGGCATCTCGATTAGCCACCGCGCTGTTTATGCCAAGTTGTTGCAGGGCAATCACCAGCGCATCTTCAACGGCCTCAACAAAAGCACGTGGACCAAGATTCAGACGACTTAAATCAAATAGCGGATAACCCACGAGCTGGCCTGGACCGTGATAGGTGACCTGGCCACCTCGGTCGGACTGAATGACGGGAATATCTTTGGTCAGCAATAAATGTTCTGGCTTACCTGCCTGACCTTGGGTGTAGACAGGTGGGTGTTGTAATAGCCAGAGTTCATCTGTGGTGTCAGCGGAGCGATTATCAGTAAAGTCACGCATCGCTTGCCAAGTGGGCTCGTAGTCCACTTGAGCTAGCGATTTAACGTTCACCGGTAATGACATTAGAGTGCCATTTTGATGGCTGGTTCTGCTGCCATGTCAGCATACAAGCCATTTATTTGCTCTTTGCTGTCGACTCGGAAGCGTGCACGAATGGCAACATATTTGCCCTTCGATGAGGGGTTGATTTCTATGGTGGCAGGGTCGAAGTCCGGCACATGTCGACGAATAATGTCAGACACGATTTGTGCGAGCGGGAAGCGTGCTTCCCCCAACGCATTAAGTGGAAAGTCCATCGGGAATTCCCACAGTTCTTCATTACCAATATCTGTTGGACGTGTCATAACGTCACCTTTCAAAAAGTCTTAGAACAGGTTGCTAAAGAATCGTTTGATACCATGCCATAAACGCACGATAAAATTAGCTTGTTCAATATCATTCGTGGCAACCAGTGCTTGCGTGGCAATGATTTCATTATTTAGCTTGATTTGCACTTCACCGACAACATCACCCTTGGCAATGGGGGCTTTTAAGTCGCTGTTAACACGCGTAATGGCTTCTACTTCATCTTTTTTGCCACGTGGCATGGTTACCGAAAAGTCTTCTGCTAGACCTGCATTGACTGTGCTTTCGCGGCCATACCACAGTGGTGCTTGAGCAAGTACTTGACCAGAGGTGAGCGGCGTAACCGTTTCAAAATTGCTAAAGCCCCAGTTTAAAAGAGCTCGGGTTTGGTCAGCACGTGCTTGCATGCTGTTTGTGCCCATAATGGCCGAGATTAAACGCATATTGCCGCGTTTAGCCGAGGTAACTAAGCAATAACCTGCCGCATTAGTGTGACCGGTCTTTAGGCCATCCACACTGGGGTCTGTGTACAGCAAGGCGTTGCGGTTGCCTTGACGAATGTTGTTGTAAGTAAAGCTGCGCTCGGCATAAATAGGGTAGTAGTGCGGGCTGTCTTGGATAATAGCGCGTGCCAAAATTGCCATATCACGTGCAGTGGATACATGGCCTGGTGCTGGCATGCCGGTTGAGTTAACAAAGTTGGTGTTATTCATGCCTAAGCGCTTGGCTTCGGCATTCATAATTTCAGCAAACGCCTGCTCAGTGCCCGCCATGTGTTCAGCGATTGCCTTAGACGCATCATTGCCAGATTGAATAACAATGCCGCGTAGCATTTCTAATACGCTAGCACTGCCATGAAGTGGTAAATACATGCACGATTCGGCGCTAGTGCCACGACACCAAGCATGTTCACTGACATGTACTTGTTCGTCTTCTTTCAAACGGCCAGACTCAAGCGCGCGTTCAACAATATAGCTGGTCATCATTTTAGTAAGTGATGCCGGCTCTACTTGCAGATCCGGGTTGGATTCGGCCAAAATTTTGCCGGAGTCAAAATCCATCAGCACAAACGCACTGTTGTTTAACGTAGGCGCGGAGGGAGCCATAAAGGCGTGTGCATTAAATGAAATAAATAACAATGACGCAGCTGCAAGAAAACGATTCATCATGGGACCTGTCTGATGGTGTAGCGGTGTGAGAATATGCAAACGCTTATTCATTTGTTGTAGTTTACCTAAGAATGTCACTCACTTCGAACGCCATTTGCTTTCAAGGCACTAATCATGGAGAAAAAAATGAATCCAGTCCGTATTGAGCGTCATGGCGCCGTAGCTGAGGTGGTATTACAGCGTCCAGAGAAGCATAACGCTGTCTCAGAGCAAACTTTATTAAGCTTAATAGCAGCAGGGAAACAGCTGCGTGGTGATGCCGATTTGCGTGCGATTATCATTCATGGTGAAGGCGCAAGCTTTTGCAGCGGCTTAGATATTCCAAGCTTTATGAAACAGCCTAAGTCAATGTTACTTAATTTTTTGCGCCCGTTATGGCGTTCAACTAATAACTTTCAAGAAGTTGCATGGGTGTGGCGGCGTTTGGCTGTGCCGGTCATTGTGGTCATGCATGGCCGTTGTTATGGTGCCGGCTTGCAAATTGCTTTGGCTGCCGATTTTCGTCTGGCCACACCGGATTGTGAGCTGTCCATTATGGAGGCTAAGTGGGGCCTGATTCCTGACATGTCAGGCACCGTGACCTTGCGTGAACTTATGCCGATTGATGTTGCTAAGCGGCTCTCAATGACGGCCGAAACGTTTAGCGCTACAAAAGGAAAAGAATATGGCTTGGTGACAGAGCTGCATGATGATCCGCTAACGGCGGCACGTGAGTTGGCGCAAACATTAATTATGCGATCGCCCGATTCGGTAGCAGCAACCAAGTTTTTGTTTCAACGCGCATGGCCAGCCAGTGTCTGCAAAGCTTTTATGTTAGAGCGCTTTTATCAGCTGCGCTTGTTGTTAGGTAAAAACCAACGAATTGCAGTGAAAGCGGCAACGGAAAAAAAGCTAGGTACATTTTTACCACGCCGCATGAATCGCTAACGCGGTGCAAGTGAACTTGGAATAGTCACCGGCAGGCCGTTGCGATAGTCTCGAATGCCGGTGATGAGTTGTTCTGCTTCTTCTCGATTAATCAGAGGGCCAACTTGTACTTGATATAGGTTCAACGGTTTAGGCATGGGTTCGACGCGAATCAAAACCTCTGCTGGTAGTAACGCTAGTAGTCTGCTCTCTAATACATGTGCTGTATCGGGGTCGCTAAATTGCCCTAAATGAACGCTATACGCCAAGCGTGTTTCGCTACTTAATGGTTTGCCAGCGCGCCTTGTCCCTACTGCACCTAAACCTTCGACGGTTTCTAAGGACACCGTGCCTAGTCCTTCAATGTCCAGTACTTTGGCCGCGGCATAAGATAGATCAATAATGCGATTGCCATGATAGGGGCCGCGGTCATTAACACGCACAATGACACTGCGTTGATTAGCTAGATTGGTGACGCGTAGAAAGCTTGGCAATGGCAGTGTGCGGTGTGCAGCCGTGAGCTGGTATTGATTAAACACTTCGCCACTAGCCGTTAGGCGTCCATGAAAGCCGGGGCCATACCAAGAAGCAACACCGACCACGGGTTTTTCTAGCTCTAAAGTGCGAATTTCATAGGGTTCACCCCTGACTTCATATTGTTTTCTGGCCCCGTACTCGCCCTCGCTAGGCTCTAGCTTTAGTAAAGGTAGGGCGGGATATTCATCTGGAAATGGGTCCGGCAATAAGCCAGTTTCAGGTATTTCAGAGGCGGTGGTGCTAGATGACACCGTAATTAAAGTGGCTACGATAACTGAATGAAGTTTCAAACTGGCAACCCTCGGCAGTTGCCGAGGGTGGTAGCGCGAGCCCTAGTTGGCTCTGGCATCCCCGGCTTGCTTTTCTTGTTTGATGAGATTGGCTAAGTCATTCACCGCCATGGCATACATAATACTGCGGTTGTAGCGAGTGATGACATAGAAGTTGTGTAGTCCTATCCAGTATTCACTACCGTTGGTGCCTTGCAGGCGGAAAGCAGTTGCAGGTGTTTTGGGCGATAGACTGTGATTACTTTGAATACCAGACTGCGCAATAGCAGCTAGCGTAGTAGTAGTGTTCAGTGTGGTAGAAACACTGTCATCACTGATATTGCCTGTGGCTGTGGCGGCCAACACTACGCCTTCACCTGGCTTCCAGCCATTACCTTTGAAATAGTTGGCAATGGAGCCAATGGCATCAACGGGGTTGTTAATCAGATCAATACGCCCATCTCCGTCAAAGTCTACGGCTAGGTTGCGCCAGCTTGAGGGCATAAACTGTGGGTACCCCATAGCGCCAGCATAAGAGCCGCGAATTTCACTTGGGTTCATGCCATTTTCACGGCTAAGAATTAAAAACTCGCGCAGCTCTTTGCTGAAAAATGGCGCACGAGGTGGGTGGTCAAAACCTAGTGTGGCTAACGCATCAATGACACGAAAGCTGCCCTTATTTCGACCATAACTGGTTTCCACGCCTAAAATTGAAACGATCATTTCAGCTGGAACGCCAGTTTTACTTTCTGCTAACGCTAAGGCATTTGCATTTTCACGCCAAAATTGAACACCTTGGTTAACACGTGCGGAAGTAATAAAAATAGGGCGGTACTCAAACCATTCCTTGCGACGTTCTGGCGCACGTGACATCAGTTCAAGTACACGATCTTGACGTTTAACATGTTTAAACAAGGCTTGAAGCTCGCCCGGTGTATAAACTCCTGCTTGCTCTAGTTCATTGACCATCGCCAGAAACTCAGGTCGATCTAGGTAATCTGAGGCCATGGCGCTAGTGCTGCCAACAAGACAAAAAGCTAATAAGGCGTGTTTAAGCATGGTGATAGTCCTTGCGGGCGCTTAGCCCATTAATTTTCGGTTGGAATGCACTGACATCAAAATGCCAAATCCGGCCATCAGCGTAATAATGGCAGTGCCTCCGTAACTCATAAACGGTAAGGGCACACCCACCACAGGTAGAATGCCGCTAACCATGCAGACGTTGACAAAAATATAGATAAAAAATGAGAGTGTGATGGCGCCGGCTAGCAAGCGTGCATAACTTGATTGTGCAGCGAGCGTAATAAACAGGCAGCGCACCAAAATAGCAAAGTAGAGTAAAAATAAGGCGAGCACTCCGACAAACCCAAACTCTTCAGAAAACGCTGCAATAATAAAGTCGGTATGCCCTTCTGGCAAAAAGTGCAGGTGTGACTGCGTGCCATTCATCCAGCCTTTGCCAAAAAGTCCACCTGATCCAATCGCTGTTTTCGATTGGATAATATTCCAGCCGGCACCTAAAGGGTCAGCGTCTGGATTAAATAGTGTTAGAACTCGTTGACGCTGATAGTCATGTAAAAACTGCCATGCTATCGGTGCAATGGCTGCGGTGAAAACAGTCGCAACGGTGATGATTCGCCATGAAAGGCCAGCTAAAAAAATCACAAAAAAGCCGCTGACAAAGACCAAAATAGAGGTGCCAAGATCTGGCTGCTTCACAATAAGCGCAACGGGCACCATGAGCAGTGCAAGCGATACGGTTAAGTCCTTTAGTGATATTTTTCCCATTGCGCGGCTCGATAAATACCAAGCAATCATCATGGGCATGCCAATTTTCATAAATTCAGATGGTTGAATGCTGGCAACGCCCGGCACACTGATCCAACGTTGCGCCCCCATTCGGACCTGACCAAATAGTTCAACTGCGATCAGCAAGACAACGCCACCTGCAAAAAACCAAGGCGAAATGTAGTGATACGTTGCGGGTGGTATGCGAGCCATAACTAACAGTACGGCGTATCCAATTAGGAAGCTGCTACCTTGTTTGGCGGTCATGGCAGTATCGCCGCCGCTGGCGCTATAAAGCGAAATCAAACCAACACAGGTTAAAATTAACAACAGTACGGCTAGCACCGAGTCGGTACGCAGAATCAACCACAAATCACGCGAGCGAGTAAATTCTGCTCCAGTATTGGGGGCGTGACGATGATAGCGTTGGCTAGGTTGGTTCATTACTCACCTGCTGGTGGTGGGCTGGGTGGTGCTGGTGGTGTCGGTTCAATGCCATTAATCACATAGTCAAACATGATTCTTGCAATAGGAGCGGCGGTACCACTACCACTTCGACCATTCTCTACTAAAATTGCCACGGCAATTTGTGGGTTATCGACAGGAGCGAAGCCATTAAACCATGCGTGGTCCCAGTGTCGTTGATCAATTTTTGACTCATTGTAGCGTTCACCTTGGCGAATTTTAATTACCTGAGCCGTGCCAGTTTTGCCTGCAATTTCATAGTTCTGTAGGCCTTGGCGCATGCGGCCTGCAGTGCCTGATGGGCCATGTACAACACGACGCATGGCTTCATGCATTTTATCCCAGTCTTCTTCAGTGCCATTAAAGTCCATGTGTTTGTTTGTCGTTTTTGGTATTAAGTCAGCCATATTGTCCGAAGCTGATTTAAGCAGCCTAGGCTGCACTTGTTTACCCTTATTGGCCATAATCGCAGTGGCTAAAGCGACTTGTAATGGTGTGGCTGTGAAGTAGCCTTGACCAATACCAACTGACATCATTTCACCCCGATACCATGGCGCATTAAGACGTTCTCGCTTCCAAGCAACAGAGGGTAAAGTGCCTGTGCGCTCATGAACTAGGTCGATTCCCGTGGTTTTGCCAAAGCCAAATTGAGCCATCCAGTCATGAAAGCGATCCACGCCCATTCGATCGGATAACTGATAGAAGTAGGTGTCGCAGGAGACCTCAATGGCATGTGTTAAGTCCACAACACCATGGCCTGTTTTTTTCCAGTCACGAAAACGATGTGATGAGCCAGGCAGTGAGAAAAAGCCAGGATCATTAATGCGGTAACTCCAATCGGCTAAGCCATAATGAATTATGCCCAAGCCAGAAAATGGTTTGATCGTGGAGCCCGGCGGATACACGCCTTGTAGCGCACGATTATAGAGTGGGCGGTCTTCATGTGAACTTAGGCCGTTATATATTGAGCTTGGGATGCCGCTCACAAAAAGATTGGGGTCATACCCCGGATTACTGACAAAAGCTAATACTCCGCCATCGCGTGGATCAATGGCCACAATTGCCCCGCGGCGTCCAGCAAGTTGTTCATGAGCAATACGCTGTAATGTTAAATCTAAGTGCAGTGTTAAGTCGGTGCCTCGCTCAGGACGTGTACGTTTGAGTACACGTATTTGCTTGCCAAAAGCGTTGGTTTCAACGTGTTGATAGCCTGCACGTCCGTGCAATACATCTTCATAAAATTTTTCGATGCCTAACTTACCAATCAGGTTTGTACCAGCATAGGCTGCAGGGTCTAGGTCTTTGAGCTCAACTTCGGAGATGCGTCCTACATAGCCCAGCACATGTGCGAATAGTTCGCCATGTGGGTAGTAGCGAGATATTTCAATTTCGGCGGTCACCCCGGGAAAATCGGCTCGTACTTCTGAAAAGCTTGCTAAGTCCTCTTCACTGAGGCGTGTACGTATTGGAACTGACTGATAGCGGCGAGTGACTCGACGACGTGTATGAAAACGTGCAATCTCATCATCAGATAGACCAATAATGGGACGTAGACGCTCAATCAGTGCATCTAGGTCACTGACCTGTTGGCGATTAACGACCAATGCAAATACGGGGCGATTATCGGCTAGCACCTCGCCGTTACGGTCGTAAATAAAACCCCGTGGCGGGGATATTGCTTCCAACTGAATTCGGTTGCGCTCAGAGCGTGTTGCAAACTCGTCATGCTGCATGACTTGCAAGTAGCCATAACGCATGAACATGATGGTAAAAGCTGCCAGAACAATAAATGCAGCCGTGCGAGCGCGCTGACGAAAAGTTTCCGTTTCGGCTTGGGTGTTTTGTAGTGTCACACGTTCGGTAATAGTCGGCTTTACCGAGAGTGGGGCAGCAGTTGTTTTTTTGTCTGGCTTTTTGTCTGTCATGGCTTAGCGATGATACGGGTGACCTTTGAGTAAAGTCCAAGCCCGATAGACCTGTTCTGCAATTAAAATGCGCACCAAGGGGTGTGGCAGGGTTAAGCGCGACAATGACCACTGTTCGTCAGCACGTTGTTTCGCCGCAGGCGATAGACCTTCGGGGCCACCAATTAACAGGCTTACTGAGCGGCCTTGTGGTAACCACAGTCGTAGCGACTCGGCGAGTGATTCTGTGCTAATGGCTTTGCCGCCGACCTCAAGTGCAATGACATGATCATTTGCACCTAATGCAGCTAATTGCGCAGAACCTTCCTGTTCGGTGATGCGCGCAACATCAGTGTTTTTTGCGCGCTTACCGGCTGCTATTTCAACTAACTCAAGACGAATGTCGTCGGTAAGACGCTTTTGGTAGTTTTGATAACCTTCGTTAACCCATTCCGGCATGCGTGTGCCAACCGCAAGCAAGCGTACTTTCATGGCTTAGGCTTGTGCTGTCCACAAGCGCTCTAGGTCATAAAACGTGCGAGCCGATGGCAGCATGACATGAACAATCACGCCGGCCAAGTCGATGAGTACCCACTCGCCATCTTGTTCGCCTTCAACACCTACGGGCATAAAGCCTGCAGCCTTGGCTTTGACCTGAACTTCATCAGCCAATGCGCGAACATGACGGGTAGATGTGCCGCTGGCAATAATCATGACGTCGGCCAAGCTAGTGAGGGCACGTACATCAAGTGGGGTGACTTGTTGTGCTTTGAGATCGGCCAGCGCATTCATGGCGGCGTCATAGAGTTTCTGTGTATCAGCATCAAATGCATTCATGAGGACGCGTTGCTCTCCAAGTGGCGGTATAAGCCGAGTTTTAAAATATAGTCCCTAACTGGGGGGTCTAGCCAGTCATCCAGCGGCCGTTGGTCTGCCAGTGCCTGACGTAAGTCAGTGCTGCTGATGTCCCAAAACGGGGTGTTTAGCTCGATGATGCTGCCAAAGGGGCGCGATTGTAACAGCTGTGGCGATGTAATAAGGCGATTTTTCAGCCAATTTTTAAGCTCATCTGTGCCAGCTGTTGCCAAGCTGGTTCGGCTGACCACGGCCAGATGCGCGAGATCGGTAAGTTGCTGCCAGTCTCGCCACTTGTTGAGCTGCTGCAAACTGTCCTGACCCAGCAAAAAAACCAAGGAATGTGATGGCCCAAGTTGCTGGCGCCATCGACGTAGGCTGTCGATGGTGTAGCAAGGCTCGGCACTGTGCAACTCGTTAAGATCTAGTTGCCATGAGCTTTGCTGGCTGTGCGCCAGCATAAGCTCAAGCATATGTTGGCGATGTTCGGGTTTGGTATGGCTGGTGCTTTTCAGTGGTGAGCGGTAATTGGGCAACCACACTACTTGGTGAGCACCTAACTGTTGCTGTGCTGCTGTGGCGACTTCGCGATGGCCCTTATGCACCGGATCAAACGAGCCGCCAAACAGCATCAGCATAGGCTTAACCTCGAATTTGGCCGTCGCCAAAAACTATCCACTTCTGTGAGGTTAGGCCTTCTAAGCCCACGGGGCCGCGCACATGAATTTTGTCAGTAGAAATACCAATTTCTGCGCCCAGGCCATACTCAAAGCCATCAGCAAAACGCGTTGAGGCATTCACCATGACCGAGCTGGAGTCCACCGCAGCTAAAAAGCGACGTGCACGTGTGTAGTTTTCCGTGACGATGGCATCGGTGTGATGTGAGCCATATTGATTAATGTGCTCAATGGCAGGCTCAATTCCGTCAACCACTTTGATGGCCAGTACGGGTGCTAAGTATTCGGTATACCAGTCGTCTTCCGTGGCTTCGAGTAAGTCACTCACCAGCGCTCGGCTACGCTCACAACCACGTAATTCGACGCCTTTAGCGCGGTATTGGTCAGCAAGTGTTGGCAATAATGCTGCCGCAACAGGCTCATCAATAAGCAAGGTTTCCATGGCATTACACACACCATAACGATGTGTTTTGGCATTAATCGCAATCTTAATTGCCTTGTCGTGGTCAGCTTCACGATCAATAAAGACGTGGCAGTTGCCATCTAAGTGTTTTATGACAGGTACACGAGCATCTTTACTGATGCGCTCGATTAGGCCTTTGCCACCGCGGGGCACAATGACATCAACGAATTCTGGCATGGTGATCAACTGACCCACAGCGGATCGATCGGTCACTTCGACAACCTGAATAATGGTTGCAGGCATGCCGGCCTTAACTAAGCCTTTGCTGATGCTGGCGGCAATGGCGTTGTTGCTGTGTGTGGCTTCACTGCCGCCACGTAAAATAGTGGCATTGCCGGACTTTAGGCACAGTGAGGCGGCCTCTAGTGTGACATTGGGGCGCGACTCATAAATAATGCCAATGACACCCAGTGGGACACGCATTTTGCCGAGCTGAATGCCAGATGGGCGATAAGTAAAGTCAGTCATTTCACCAATGGGGTCAGCTAGTGCAATCACTTGGCGCAGGCCTTCTAACATGCCGCTAAAGCGACCATCATCCAGTGCTAAGCGATCCAGCAGGGCAGCATCTAAATTGTTGGCTTGACCGTTTGCCATGTCTTTGGCATTGGCCGCTAAAATAAGATCTCGGTCAGCTAATAACGCTTCATGAATCGCTTGTAGCGCTGCATTCTTAGCATCCGTAGTTGCGCTGGCAATCACGCGGGATGCGGCTCGTGCATTAGCACCTAAAGACTGCATATAGGCAGTAATGTCCATCAACATTGCTCCAAAAATATGTTTATCACTTTACATTACTCTAACAGACAGGATAAACCATCTCTTGCTCTTATGTAGTAACCAGATGTGAGATAGGCGGGAATGCTCAATTCAGTGCGCTATGCAATTCGAATACTGCTTTCGTTGTCGTTAAGTGCGCTTCTTGTCGCCTGTAGCTCTATGCGAATTCCGATGCTGTCAACGCCTTCGGCAGTCGTTGAACATGCCAGTACCTTTCGTGGTGAGGTTTCTTGCCCTAGCTGTAGTGAGCGTTGGCTAACATTGACGTTGTTTCCAGATAAAACGTATCGTTTGGCCGAACGTTTTAGTCAGCCCAGTAATGAAAGCTTTTATGAGTCAGGGACCTGGCAAATCAAAGGTCAACGTCTGCGTTTACAAAGTGGTCGTGAGCGGTCGCGGCAGTTTTTTTTGGTCGGTACTGATCGCTTGCAACTTCGTGCTGATAATGGCCGACACATCCGCTCCATCCGTCAGTACGAATTGATTCGACAAAAGAAAGTTGATGAGTTGCTTGGTCCAATACGTGTCAGTGGTTTGTATCGTATGACAGTTCATGGTCCCCGCCTTCAAGAGTGTCTGACAGCGAAAGAGTTCGCTGTTGCTAAAGAAGGGTTTGGTGAGGAGTTGGCGCGGCAATATGCGGTACAACAACGCATACTAAACTTGCCAGTGGCTACGCCAGTTTTGGTGACGGTAACAGCCGAGTATGCACCGCAAAAAGCAGATCAACTCGACGCCTTAAACATACATTTATTGGACCGCTTTTGGCCGAGTCGTACATGCCCATCGATGCCTATGAGTCCGTCACAGCCTTTATTACTGACGCGTTGGGTGGTGGCTGAATTAAACGGTAAAAAACTTGATCCAGCACGTGTAGATAAGCCGGCACACTTGCGTTTGATGGGGCAGGGTCGTCTGCAAGCCTATAGCGGATGTAACACCATTCAAGCACGTTATGTGCAGGCGTCAGAAAATTTGCGCTTTAGTCAGTTCGTCAGCACGCGTATGGCATGCCACGGCAAGGCCGCTGATGTTGAGCAGTCCTTACTGAGCGTGTTGCGCAACACCACTCAATATGAAATGCGCGGTAATCAGCTATGGCTGATCCAAGGTGACAAAACCTTAGCGCGACTGCTTGCTGACGATATGTACTAAGCAGGCCTAATAAAACAGCGCTACCGTCTGCCGGCTTATGGCAATGAGCTGACCACTACTGCTCCATAACGTAGCTGCAATATGTGCATAACCGTTTTTAGCAAATTCAGTATTCGCCTGATATTGCCACCAGTCCCCAGCGTTTAAGTTAGCCAATGGTGCAACCAGCTCTAACGTCCACGACATCGTGCTAATGGCAGCGGGTTGGCGAAACTGTGAGGCAGTTGCCGGTGGCCAAGCGTCGACTAAAGCCGCAATGGCAGCAGCTGTTAGTGTGTTTGGTGGATCACGAAAACGCACCCAGCCACCAATGTCAGCACTGGCACTGCCGGTAAAGGGTAAATCTCCGTCAGCCCAGCGAAACTCAAATTGTTGTGTGAACTCTGGTGTGATGCCCGGAATATACGGTAGTGCAGGCAGTGTATCTGGTGCGGCAAAAGCTGGTGCCTGTGGGGCCAGCACATGAATTTCTGAAGGCCTATCGTCGGCAAATGCACACAGCATGGCGGCAACGACTTGGTTATTTTGACGAGCAATGCAATGTGCTTGGCTGGCAGACTTGCCACTACGCAATAACTGACTGTCGAGATCAATATTGCCGGCAGTTGCCGGGCCGATAAAGTTGATGGATAACGAGCGTAGCGGGCGTTGTAGGCTCAGTGTTTGTTGGCAATGCTGCAGCAAAATAGCGCCAATAAGCCCGCCATAAGTGGCGCGACCCTGTCCCCAGTTCGGCAAAATTGTCATTTGATGACTGCTTGGGCTGATGCTTTGCATCATCTCATCAAAGCTCATAGTGCCTCCGCTTGCGCTAAAGGAAAAAGTGGTTTGCCTGCCATGGCCATCGCGAGTTGAAGTAACAAGTCCCACGCCCGTTCATTGGACTGACCTTTGATGGCCTTATCAATGGCCAGCAATAGTGTATGTAATTGATGAAGCCGCTTCAGGTTTAAGCGCTTGAGTGCTTGCTGAGCAGGGCCTTGGCGTTTAGCCCAAAATCCCGCTTGGCCAAGCTGTGCTGATGACACCTGGCGCTGGCCGTTAAGGGCGTTGTTTTCAGAAATCTGAATTAGGCTGCGTAAGTCTTTTTGCAGTGCCCACAGCACAACGGACTCGGCCGTGCTCTCAGTTTCTAGGCCAAAAATAAGCCGGGCGGCACGGGGCGCATCCCCTAACAAAACGGCGTCGGCTAAATCAAAGACGGAGTAACGTGCACTATCGCTGATTAGGCTGGCAACTAACGCCACACTAATGGGTTGGCTGTTATGCAGCAGTTGCAGTTTTTCTAAGGCCTGAGCTGCAGCTAATAAGTTTCCTTCGGTGCGGTCGCTTAATAGCTGTAGGGCATCATCCTCAAACTGTAGGCCAAGGCGTTGGCCACGTTGCGTTAACCATTGGGGCAGGGCGGCGGCATCAATGGGGTAAACGGTGACGACAGCACCTGCTGCATCAAGAGCATTAAACCATTTGCTCTTCTGCGCGCTGCCATCAAGCTTGGGCAGGCACACCACTAGCCAAGTATCTTCTGGTGGGCGAGCGGCAAGCTCAATGAGTGCCGCGCTAGCTGCAGCATCAGGCTTGTTGCTAAAGCGCAGCTCTAATAATTTGCGTTCGGCAAATAAGGAAAGTGCTTGGCTGTCGGCGATTAAGCTGTCCCAGTCAAAGCCTCGCTCCACGCTGTGTTGCGTGCGCTCGTCATAACCACTGCTGCGCGCCTGCTGACGAATCGCATCAAGACTTTCTTGGATCAGTAAGGGCTCGTCACCACTGAGCACATGCAACCGCAGCGGGGTATTGCTGAGGTGGCTAGGCAGTTGCTCAGGGCGAAGTTTCATGGTCGCTTATGGTGCCAGTGCCGGGCTTGCATCAGGCGCTAAATCAGCGCGTTTGGCACGAGCTAACTGGGTGACGATTTGCCCGCTGGCCTGTTGACGAAGCTGCGACAACAATAAGTTTTCTTCTTCAAACTTACCGACAATACGCGTGTTGTCGAACTGATACGTGCGACGCAGCTGTACTTTGCGTAAGTTGCTAGCAGGCATGCCGTTGGCATGACGTAATTGAAAGTCGACTTCGTAAATCAGTGTGTACTCTGCGGCTTTGGCGCGGCTGTCTAGTGTAGAGGTTTGGCGGCTAATGCGCTCACTGCCGATATGCAGCACAATGTCAGCGTCGCCACTGATTTCTCCACCGACACGACGAATACCATCTTCTAACAAACGATCCAGTTCGCTGGCCTCGGATTGCAGCGCAATCGGTGTCAGCTCCATCAGCTGCGGTGTTACTCCGCGTAATTGAAAGCCACAGGCGGTAAGGCCTAAGAGCATCAGAGCAACAAGATAAGGGCGCATTGAGCTAACTCTCCTAAGACTGGCTTAAACGACAATACTGACAAGTTTTTGTTTTACCACAATGATTTTTTTCGGCGTTTGGCCATTGATAAATCGTTGGGCATCCGCGTTGGCTAAAGCAGCCACTTCAATGCTGGCATTATCGGCATCGGCAGCGACTTCAATTTGCCCACGCACCTTACCATTGACTTGCACCACGAGGGTTATGCTGTCGCGTGTCAACGCCGTTTCGTCAATGGCTGGCCATTGTGCTGATAACAGTCCTTGTGGTTGACCTAATGCTTGCAGCAGGGCATGTGCAATATGCGGCACAATTGGCGCTAATAAAATCACTGCGCTGTGAAGCGTTTCGCGTTCCAGCGCCAATGCTTGGCCTTTTTCTGTATTGTGCTTAGCCAAGGCATTCAGCAGTTCCATCACTGCGGCAATCGCGGTGTTAAACGTCAAACGGCGGCTATAGTCATCACTGACTTTGGCAATGGTTTCATGCAGTTTGCGGCGCAGCACTTTGTCATCAGTCGATAAGTCTTGGATGCTGAGTGTCGGTACTTCACCTTTGCTAACGTGGCTGTGCACTGCCTTCCAAAGACGACGCAGGAAGCGGTTGGCGCCTTCAACGCCAGTATCTGACCATTCCAAAGACTGTTCCGGTGGAGCCGCAAACATCATAAATAAACGTGAGGTGTCGGCACCGTAAAGATCAATCAATGATTGTGGGTCAACGCCGTTGTTTTTCGACTTGGACATTTTCTCCATGCCGCCATGCGTCACCGGAAGTCCGTCGCTGTTGAGCGTGGCACCCACAATACGGCCTTTTTCGTCACGACTTAAATTCACATCGGCGGGGTTAATCCACTGCTTTTTACCGTCGCCGGCATCGCGATAAAAGGTGTCGGCAATCACCATGCCTTGGGTGAGCAAGTTTTGGAAAGGCTCATTACCACTCACTAAGCCTTCATCACGCATAAGTTTGTGGAAGAAGCGGGCATACAGCAGGTGCAAAATAGCGTGCTCAATACCACCAATGTATTGGTCAACTGGCAGCCATTTTTGGGCGGCATCTTTATCCACTAAACCGGTGTCACATTGCGGTGAGGCATAACGTGCGTAATACCAAGATGACTCAACAAAGGTATCCATGGTGTCGGTTTCACGCTTGGCCGGACTGCCACAGCTAGGGCAGGTCGTTTCATAAAATTCTGGCATGCGTGCCAGTGGTGAACCGGCACCATCCGGTACTACATGTTCTGGCAGCACCACGGGTAACTGGTCTTCTGGCACGGGCACATCACCGCAGCTAGGGCAGTGGATGATGGGGATAGGGCAGCCCCAGTAACGCTGACGGGAAATGCCCCAGTCGCGTAAGCGGAACTGCGTTTTGCGTGCACCATGCTGGCACTTTTCTAAGTCGTCTACGATGGCGTCAAAAACTTCCGAGACACTTAAGCCATCGTATTTGCCAGTGTTGATACTGGTTAACTCTAGCTTGTCGGCATACCAGTCCTGCCAAATTGTGGCATCAAATTCAGCGCCATCTTTGTGCTGGTACACCGGCACAATTGGCAACTGATATTTGTTGGCAAAGGCAAAGTCACGTTCGTCATGAGCAGGTACAGCCATAACGGCACCTTCGCCATAACCCCAGAGCACATAGTTGGCGACATAGACCGGCAACTTATTACCGTTTAAGGGGTGCACGACATAAAAGCCAGTGGCCATGCCTTTCTTTTCCATGGTCGCCATATCGGCTTCGGCCACAGAGCCGGCTTTGCATTCAGCGATAAACGCCGCTAATTCAGGCTGTGTTTCTGCCGCGCGTTGTGCCAACGGGTGTTCGGCGGCAACGGCCACGTAGGTGGCACCCATCAAGGTGTCAGGGCGAGTGGTGTAGACGTTGAGCTGGCCAGTACCGGTGCTTGCCGTGTCGTAATCAAAGCGAATATCGGCGCCAAAGCTTTTGCCAATCCAGTTGCGTTGCATGGTTTTGACTTGCTCAGGCCAGCCATCGAGCTGATCTAAATCATTAAGCAACTGATCGGCATATTGGGTGATACCAAAGTAGTACATGGGAATTTCGCGTTTTTCGACCACCGCGCCAGATCGCCAGCCCTTGCCGTCAATAACTTGTTCGTTGGCTAATACGGTTTGATCAACTGGGTCCCAGTTCACGCTGCCCGACTTTTTATAAATCACGCCCTTTTTGAACAGGCGGGTAAACAGCCATTGCTCCCAGCGATAGTAGTCAGGCTTGCAGGTCGTCACTTCACGTGACCAGTCAATAGCCAAACCCAGCGACTTTAGCTGGGTTTTCATATAGTCGATATTGGAGTAAGTCCACGCCGCCGGCGCGACCTTATTGTTCATGGCGGCATTTTCTGCCGGCAAGCCAAACGCATCCCAGCCCATAGGCTGCAGCACATTAAACCCATTGAGTCGTTTGTAGCGGCTCAGCACATCACCAATGGTGTAATTGCGGACATGACCCATATGCAGCTTGCCGCTGGGGTAGGGAAACATGGACAGGCAAAAATACTTAGGCTTTGTTGAGGCGTCATCGGCAAAAAAGGCATTAGCCTGCTCCCATTCTTGTTGGGCAGTCTGTTCGATGGCACTGGGTTGATACTGTTCTTGCATACAAAAAACGCTCGTTGAATTTACGATGTCATAGGATACTCTAAGCGGCCGCTGCGAGGTAACGCATGATGCTGACTCAAATAGTGCATTTATTACTTTTGCCGCCGGGGCTGCAGTGTATTTTGGCGGTGATCGCGGCTGTTTTGTTCTATCGTGGTCACTTTCGCTGGGCTACCTTGCTCGCACTAGTCGCGGTTTTCAGTCTTTATCTACTCGCCACGCCTATGGGCAGCACGTTGCTCGCGAAGCCACTGCAGCAACGTCATCCGGCAATATCTGATCTTGAGCAGCTTCGTTACGCTGATTATCAAGCGGTGGTGGTCTTAGGTAGTGGTCGAGCTTCAGCCGCGCCTGAGTATGGTGGTGTTGATACGGTCAGTGCCTGGTCATTACAACGTCTGCGTTATGCCGCCAAAATTCAGCGTTTAAGCAGTTTGCCTTTGTTGGTCAGCGGGGGATCACATCGGCCTGACCAGGTTAGTGAAGCAGAATTGATGGCGGTTGTTTTACGTGACGACTTTATCGTGCCAGTGCGGTGGTTAGAGACTGAGTCCAAAACAACGAAAGAAAATGCCTTGGCGTCGGCCAAAATATTGTCTGTGCACGGCATCAGCCACATCATTTTAGTGACCGATGCTCTGCATATGCCTCGTGCTCAGCGCTACTTTAGTCAGGCCGGTTTTACCGTGCTGCCAGCCGCTACCGGTTATGCCTCGCCAGCCAGCAGTTATTCGCTAATGGCGTGGTTAACCCCTCAGCATGAAAGTTTGGCTACCAGCCGCCGCGCGCTGCATGAGTGGTTGGGTCTAAGCCTTATTGGTAACGCAAAGCCTCGATAGGTTTGAGTTTGGCGGCACGGTTGGCCGGATAAAAGCCAAAGAAAATACCAATGGCTGCGGCCACGCCAAATGCCAGTAGCATTGACCACACCGTGACAATAACCAGTAAATTAAATATCGTGGCTACCAACCAAGCGCCGCTAATCCCCAGTAATAAACCAATTAAGCAACCTAACAAAGAAATCATTAGTGCTTCGAGTAAAAACTGTGAACGTATCGCGTTTGGCGGTGCGCCAATGGCCATGCGAATGCCAATTTCACGCGTTCGTTCGGTGACTGATACCAGCATGATATTCATAATGCCAATGCCGCCGACTAGCAGGGAAATTGAGGCAATTGCCCCCAGCAACAACGATAAAATAGCTGTGGTTTCTGCTGCAGTATTAGCCAGCGCCGTAAGATTTTGAATGGTGAAGTCATCCTCGGCATCGCCACTGAGTCGGTGACGCTGGCGTAACAAACTCCGCATGCCTTCTTCGGCTAAGGGCATGACATCTTCGGATTCGGCTTGCACCATGATCATGCGTACGGAGTCGCGAAAACGGTTGCCGGTGAGTTTGCGTTGCACCGTGGTCACCGGCATGACAATGCTGTCGTCTTGGTCGCGACCATCAAGGCTTTGGCCTTTCGTGCTGAGTAGGCCGATAACCTCAAACGGTAGGTTACGGATGCGAATGGTTTGACCAATGGGGTCTGTACTGCCGAATAACTCAGTTGCTACACGTTTGCCGATGACGGCAACTTGCGCAGCAGAACGAATTTCTGGCTCAGCAAACGAGTAACCTTGGCTGATGGGCCAGTCGCGCACTGAAAAGTAGTCGTCATTGCTGCCGATGATGCTGGTGTTCCAGTTGTTGGTGCCAAACACCACTTGCGCACTACTTTGCACAACTGGTGCAGCTGCACGCACATGGCGTGCGCTAACCAGCGATGTGGCATCGTCAACGGTTAGGCTTACAGCGCTACCAAAACCACTGCGAACGCCATTCGCGCTAGTTGACCCTGGTGTGACAATAAATAAGTTGGCGCCCATGCTGCGGATGGACTCGTTCACTTTTTCCTGCACGCCTTGGCCAATAGCCAACATAGCGACCACTGAGCCGACGCCAATAATCATACCGAGCATGGTTAAAAAGCTGCGTAGCCCATTCGCCTTAAGCGCGAGCAGGGCTTCGCGTAACATGACCCACCACATTAGGCTGCATCCCCAGTTGTCGGTATATGCATGGCTTGTGCAAGGCCGGTTTCTACATCGCCATCATGAACTTTGTGGCCATCAACTAAGCGGATTAGCCGTTGTGCGTAGGCAGCAATATCGGCCTCATGCGTGACTAGTACTAAGGTGATGCCATCTTTGCGGTTGAGCTCGGTAAATAAGTTCATGATGTCGCCACTAGTGCTGCTATCTAGATTGCCTGTGGGCTCATCGGCAAGGATTAATGCCGGTTCATTAACGAGCGCTCTAGCAATCGCCACACGCTGCTGCTGGCCCCCTGAAATTTGACTAGGCAATGCGCTGGCGCGCGACCCTAAGCCAACTTTATTGAGCATGAGCTGCGCACGCGCTCGCCGCTCCACCAGTGGTACGCCGGCATAAATCAGTGGCATGGCAACGTTATCTAATAAGCTGCTGCGTGGTAATAAATTAAAGCCCTGAAAAACAAAACCAATGAAGCGATTACGCAACTGAGCAAGGCTCGCTACATTCATTAAGTTGATGTTCTGATCACTTAATAAGTACTGGCCAGAGGTTGCGGTATCAAGACAGCCCAACACATTCATCAGTGTTGACTTGCCAGAGCCTGATGGCCCCATGATGGCAACAAATTCGCCGGACTGAATATCTATGTTGATATTCTTTAAAACAGGCGTAGGGCCATCCGCGCCTGGATAGTCCTTGCACAAGTCGTGCAGCTCAATGACGCTAGGTTTATTTTCATTCATTATGGTGACATCCTAAACCGCATGCCGCTGCCCGCTTGAGTTTTAGCATCTTGTACATGCTCAATAACGACTGAGGTTGTTTCATCTAGCTCGTCGCTAATGACTTCACTATAACGTCGGTCAGTGATGCCTAAACGCACAGGTATAGCCTTAAGTTGGCCGCTATCGAGCAACCATAGAACATTGCCGCGCAAGTCAGGTGGTGCACTAACGTTGGCACCTGCTGGTGGGCGAAAGCGTAATGCTGCAGTTGGTACACGCAGGGCATTTTCTCGTTCTTGAGTAATGATGCTGACACTGGCAGTCATGCCCGGCAGTAAAATTTCATCCGGATTATCCACGCTGATGACGACATCATAAGTCACCACATTTTGCTCGTTACGTGGGTTGAGTCGAACTTGTTTGACTTCGCCTTTAAAGCTGCGGTCAGCATAAGCATCCACTCTAAAACTGGCTTTTTGTCCTACTTTGATACGGCCAATATCAGACTCCGTAAAGTAGGCATTAATAACCATTTGGCGAAGGTCTTGGGCAATTTGATAGAGCTCAGGTGTTTGAAAACTGGCGGCTACGGTTTGTCCAACATCAACGGCACGGGACACGACTACACCGGCAACTGGCGAGCGAATCACCGTATAACTCAAATTGACTTCGTCACGCTCAACTTGTGCCTGAGCTTGGTTTAGGCGAGCACGAGCCTCGGCTAGTGCTTGCTGTGACTGATCTTGTTCTTGGCCAGAGGCAAAACCTTCTTTCACCAAGGGCTGTATACGGTTCCAATTATTTTGAGCCAGTCGAAGGCTTGCTTGTGCGCTATTTAAATTGGCACGAGATTGAGTGAGTTGCGCGCGAATGAGCGAGTCATCAAGACGCATTAGCACTTGGCCGGCAGTGACAGGATCATTGAAGTCGGCACTATAACTTTGCACGATGCCAGAAACCTGTGTGCCGACAGACACCAGTGTGACGGGGCTGAGCTGACCATTGGCTGAAACTGTTTCAGCAATGTCACCGCGTGATAGGGTTTCTGTGCGGTATTGGTTGTTGGCATTATTACTGCCGCATGCACTCAGGCCAGTGAGCAGTATTAGTGTTAGCGCAAAACGAATAGGAGCGCTCATGGCTGTATTTCCTCGATAGCAAAGCTGGGTAACAATGGGTATTCATCGCGTACTAAAAGTCCACTGACCTGGGCTAGTTGCAATCGCGCTGCGGCCAAGTCGTAAGTGGACTGCGCTTGTTGTTGCATGGCGTCAGCAAGATTACTTTGGGCATTAAGCACATTCAGTAAATTACCTAATCCCGCGTCATAACGTGCTCGAGCCGCGCGGTTTGATTCAGTGGCTGCTTGTAGTAATGCCTGTGTTGCTTGAATACGAGCAATCGCGGTATTCAGACGTTGCCAAGCTAACCAGACATCAAGCTGAATTTGTTGCTCGATACGGTCTAACTCAATGCCTTGTTCATCAATTTGTGAGCGTACGGCACGTCGTTGGTTAGTCAAACTAAAACCAGTAAACAACGGCATGCTGGCCGTTAAGGCAATTTGTCCAGAATCACGCTGACCAAAATCATCCAAGCGGCTGCCTTGGCTGGCACTGACACTGATGCTGGGCAGCGACTGAGATGCTAGTCGGTCTAGTTCAGATTCGTTAGCTGCTAAACGTGCTTGTTGAGCTAGGCGATCTGGGCGTGTGTTGATGGCAAACTGTGTCAATGCCTCGATATTCGGCAGTTCATTTTGAACTTGCTCTTGCGCATAAGGCTGCAGGGTTAATGCCATGCTAGCGGGGTAGGCAGCCAGCGTAGCAAGCTGACCTTGCACACTAGATAACTCACCTTGACGTTGAATAACCAATAACAAAGCTTGTGCCGCCGCCGTTTGCGCCTGCAGTACATCTTCTTTCGTGGCTGAGCCCAAACTAAACCGACGTTGAGCTGCTTTGGCAGTCTCGTCAGCAGCTTCGGCACTCGCCTTGGCAGCGGTTAAATTATCCTGACTGGCTAGTTGTTGAAAAAAAGCTTGTACGGCAGAAATTGCACGCTCTTGGCTACGTAAATCGGCGTTTTGTTGTAGTGCAGAAAGCGTAAGTTTGGCTTGCTCAAGCCCTGCCCGGCGCCCACCAAAGTCCCATAGCAGCCAGTTGCTGCTGATGTTGTGCTGGCGGGTATTTTCGCCTTGACCAATTTGTTCGCCACTGCGTGCCACGCCTGCATTTATGCTGACACTTGGGTAGTACGATGAGCGTGCTACGCCGACCTGAGCCTGCTGAGTTTGTACTCGTTGCCATGCTGCGCGAGTGTCAGTGTTGGCGCATAACACTCGGTCGATGACTTGTGCCAGTGTTACTTGGCCTTCTGTCTTTAAATCGGGACAGTCGATGGCGCTGTTGGCATGAGTTTGTGATGACAACAGTAGTGTTGCAGTCCACAAACAGGTTGAAAAAAATGATCTAAGCACGAAGCACATCCCAGTTGGATGAAAGTATTTGCTGATGATGACGTGATTTAATCAGTTGCGGTTGACTGACGGAATCAATTGACATGTTATAATGTTGCATATGCTTACGCTTGAGGTTGGATCATGTCAGTTATAACGCAGGACACACGCTTGCCGGTAACAGTGCTCTCCGGTTTTTTAGGGGCAGGAAAGACCACACTGTTAAGTCATATTCTAAATAACCGCGAAGGACTGCGTGTGGCGGTCATTGTAAATGACCTAAGTGAAGTGAATATTGATGCCGACTTAGTGAATCAGCAGGTTGATTTACGTCGTGGTGAAGAACGACTGGTGGAAATGTCGAATGGTTGTATTTGCTGCACCTTGCGTGAGGATTTGCTGGAAGAAGTCGCCTCACTTGCGCGCGAGAAAGCATTTGATTATTTGGTGATTGAATCTACCGGTATTTCTGAACCACTGCCGGTGGCAGAAACCTTTACATTTCGTGATGAAGAAGGTGTGTCGCTGTCGGATATCGCCCGTTTAGACACCTTGGTGACTGTGGTTGATGCGGTGAATTTTCCTGAGGAATATTTGGCCGCGCGCTCACTACAAGAAACAGGTGAGTCGCTGGGTGAGGATGATGAACGCACCGTGGCTGATCTGTTAATTGAGCAAGTTGAATTTGCTGATGTATTGCTGGTGAGCAAAACCGACTTAGTTGAAGAAGACGATGTTAATGCCTTAATGGCAGTGCTGCGCAGCCTGAACAGACACGCAAAAATCCTACCGATGAGCCAAGGCAATATCGACCTAAAGCAAGTATTAAATACTGGCCTATTTGATTTTGATCGAGCTAGTGCGGCACCTGGCTGGTTGGCTGAAATTCGTGGTGAGCATGTGCCGGAAATGGAAGAGTACGGCATTAGTTCATTTGTCTATGATGCCCGTCGTCCATTTCATCCAGAGCGCTTTTGGCAGTTTTTACAGCAACCTTGGCCCGGTGGTGGCCGCCTGTTGCGTAGCAAAGGCTTTTTTTGGCTGGCTTCACGACCAAAAATGGCCGGCAACTATTCCCAATCTGGCGGCATTATGCGTCACGGTCCTGCTGGCTTTTGGTGGGCCGCGGTAGAGCCAGATCGTTGGCCAGAGAGCGAAGAGGATCGCGATTATATTTTATCGAACTGGGACCAAGACGTAGGCGATTGCCGTCAACAGATTGTCTATATTGGACAGTCGGTTGATAAAGAACTGGCCAAGTCCCATTTGGATGCCTGCTTGTTAACGGATACCGAAATGGCAATGGGGCCGGATGCTTGGGCTGAGTTTAATGACCCCTTCCCAAGCTGGGGCTAATGTTTGCGGCGGGCTTTAAGTGCCGCGCGTAGTGCGGATTCCAGTGTGGGGTGTTGAAAATGGAAGCGCTCTTGTAATAGGCGACTAGGCACTACGCGCTGGCCATCCAACAATAGGGTCGACATTTCACCCATGGCCAGTTTAAGTACCGTGGCGGGCACACGGAAAAATGCAGGGCGTCGTAACAAGCCGGCTAAAGTGCTGGTGAATTCTTGATTGGTAACGGGGCGTGGGCCGGTGACATTAAACACGCCGGTCAAGCTGTTGTCGGCTACTAGGTGTTGAATGACGGCGACCACGTCAGCGAGTGCAACCCAAGATAGGTATTGCTGGCCATGACCTAACGGTCCACCAAGACCTAAGCCAAAAACCGGGAGCAGACGACGTAAAAAACCACCATTGGGCCCGACCACAACACCTGTGCGAATAAGACAAACACGCAATCCATATTGTTCAGCATTGAGCGCGGCCTGTTCCCATAAATGACAGAGCTGATGAACGTATTCGTTGTGAGCTGTTGCGTTTTCATCAAGAATTTGGTCTTGCTGATTGCCATACCAGCCGATAGCTGAGCCAGAAATTAAAACGGATGGTTTGTGTTTGGCGCGGCGTATCCAATCCACCAAGTCTTCGGTTAAGGCAATGCGACTAGCGGCTAATTCACGTTTACGTTGTGGTGTCCACGGTTTATCAGCAATGCCTTCGCCGGCTAGATTGATAACAGCATGAAAAACTGTGTCGCGAGCAAGTTCATCTAAACGCTGTATGAAGTTGATGTTTGAGGCGCCATCAAGCTGACCCAGTTTGTTACGGGCTTTGTCTGGGTAGCGAGTGAGTACCGTGATTTGTTTGGGTGCTTCTACGTCGTCTGCCAATAGTTGGGCAATCAGCTGGCTGCCAATAAATCCAGTTCCACCGGTGATCAAGATGTTCATGCTGATATGGCCTCTAACCCGTAAACTCTATTGACAGTCTAGCCACCGTTGACGGTGTTTGGAAAGGCAGTACAACGCTTTAGTGGTTATTTGGGAGAAATGAGAGCATGACAATTGCTGTACACCTCATCACCGGGTTTTTAGGGGCGGGCAAAACAAGCTTGATTACGGCACTTATCGCTAAACGTCCAGCAGGCGAGCGCTGGGCGGTATTAGTCAATGAGTTTGGTCGAATTGGGATTGATCAAGCCGCCTGGGCGGGCAGTGATGTGTTGGTAAAAGCCGTGCCCGGAGGTTGCATGTGTTGTGCTCAGAACTTACCCATGCAAATTACCCTAGGCCAAATTAGTTCAGAGCCTGGCATTGCACGGTTGTTAATTGAGCCATCAGGTCTTGGTCATCCGGTGCAAATTCGTGAAACACTAACAGCACCGCATTGGCAGCATTACTTCAGTTTGGGTGCCAGTTTATGTGCAGTGGATGGTCGTCAATTAGCTGATGAAAAAATCCGCACACATGAGACTTTTTTAGCGCAAGTCGCTATTGCTGACGCCTTGATTCTTACTAAGCAGGATGTTCTTAGTGCTGAGGAGCAAGCGCAAGCGCGCAGCTTTGCTGAGTCACAAGTGCCAGCCAAACCATTTTTTAGTGTCGGTCAGGCTGACGGTGAATTAATTGATATTGATTTAGCCTGCCTGCAGGTGCCTGTGTTAAAGCCAGCTCAGCAGCGGCGTTCGTTATTACATCGTCAGCCTACAGCCAGTACTGAGGCGGCTCCGGCGATTGACCCGCCGTATCACTATCATCAAAAGGCCTTGGATCATGAAGTGGGTGGCTGGGTATTTCCTGCTGACTGGCAGTTTGATCATGATTTGCTGATGAGCTTGTTGTTGGCATGGCAGACACAGCTTGTTAGTCGCATCAAAGGCGTGTTGCATACTAATCAGGGCTGGTTATTTTTTAATATCGAAGCCGGTACTTTTGCGGTAAGGCAAAGTGAGTATCGCGCTGACAGTCGGTTGGAGTTGATTGCGCCACAGGCCAGAGACTGGGCGCAAAATGAACAGCAATTATTGGCGACGATGTTGACGCCAGCGCAGGCCGGTGAGCAAGGCGAGTAAAGCAGTTAAGCTCGATAGCAGTGGCCATACGCCCATGCGCTGCCATGGTGTATGGCCAGTGGCGGGATAAATTTCACCGCGTAATACAGTCGCCTCAAAACGCGGTGCAATGGCTGTGATATCACCTTTGTCATCCAAGATGGCGGTAATGCCATTATTGGTGCCGCGCAAAATATAGCGACCAGTTTCACGAGCACGCATACGCACCATCTGGAAGTGTTGGTCAGGACCAATCGAGCGTCCAAACCAGCCATCATTACTAATAGTGACAAGGTAATCGGCTGGTCTTGATAGGCGCTGTACTAAGCTTGGGTAGGCAATTTCGTAACAAATAAAGGGTGCCATGGCGTAATCGCCCAGCATCAAAGGTGCCTGACTACGTGGCCCCCAGGTAAAGCTGGACATGGGCAAGTCAAAAAACGGAATGGTGCCGCGCAACCAGTCTTCAAAGGGAATGTATTCACCAATTGGTACTAGCTGCTGTTTATGGTAAATGCCGACGCCATTTCCTAATGCCGCAATGCTGTTGTAATAAAGCACTTCGGTTTGAGTTTTATTCCAGGTCGCAAACGGAATGCCGGTGACAAACGCCGTATTGCTGCGAAGTGCTTCCATTTCGAGCTGAGTCAGCTCTTCCGTGGCCTCATGAGCAAACATGGGAATGGCGGCTTCTGGCCACAACACCACATCCTGTCCCCATTCATTGGCGGTTAGGTTGTTATAAATCTCTAGCGTTTTATCTCGCCATTCCAGTGCCCATTTAGACTCCTGTGGAATGTTGCCCTGCACCAGACTGACGGTGATGGGTTTGGTCTTATCGATTTCGGTCCAGCTAATGGGTAGCAATAAACCACCCACGATCCACGTTAAGGCTAGGGCAAAAATGGCGGCAGGCGCTTGTTTGCCCAAGCGCCAAATGCGAATCAACGCTGTCGCGGTAATGGCAGCGGCAAAACTCACACCGTAAATGCCCACAATTGGTGCCCAGCCAGCTAGCGGGGTGTCAATAAAGCCATAACCTAGCATCAGCCAAGGGAAGCCTGTTAACACCCAGCTACGTAACCATTCACCCAGCACAAACAGGGCAGGCAGCGCCAGCCACGAATAGGGCTGTAACTTGAGCTTGACGTTTAGCCAGCCAATCAGTGCAAAAAAACTGGCCATGACCATGGCGACTAGTGTGAGTAAGACAATAGCGAGTGGCCAAGAGGTGTCACCGTAGTCGTGCATGGACACAAGTAGCCAACTACCACCATGCAGCCATAACCCTAAGCCAAAGCAGTAGGCAATTTTGGCGGCGCGTTTCGCATTGTCTTGCTGCAGTAGTTCAAAGAACAGACCCAGCGCCACTAAGGCAATCGGCCACCATGTCAGTGGGGCTAAGCCTAGCGGCATGAGCGCGCCAAGAATGAGTGCCAGCAACGGTGCTAGCGGACTTGCGGAGTAGCGATTCATGTTTAGCGCTTTTCGACCTTGATTTGCTCTAGTGCCCGGCCGTTAGCTTGGACAATGGTAAAGCGGAAGCGGTTAAGCTCAATTTGCTCTTTTTCTTCTGGCATACGTTCAAACGCTTTCAGCAAAATGCCCGCCATCGTGTCGAACTCATCATTGCTAAAGTTGCTGGAGAAGTACTCGTTAAATTCGGCAATACTGATTTGCGCTTTGACTATCCATTCATTTGGATTGGTTTCGCGGATTAATACTTCTTCGTCTTCTTCGTAATCGTGTTCGTCATCAATTTCACCGACGATTTGTTCTAGTGCATCTTCTAGCGTCACTAAACCCGCAATGCCGCCATACTCATTAACAACAATGGCCATATGGCTTTTTTTGCTGCGGAACTCACGAATGAGCTTGTCGATATGAGTGGTTTCTGGCACAAAAAACGCGGGGCGCAAAAAGTCTTTTAAGGCGATGCGGTCTTTGTTTTCCAAAATCAGACGTAACAAGTCTTTGGCAAATAAAATGCCTAATACTTCATCTGGATTGTCCGTGGCTAAGACAGGAAAGCGTGAGTGAGCGGACTCAATCAGGTTGGGCAAAAAGTCGCGCAATTCTTCGTCAGCGCGAATGGACACCATTTGCCCACGCGGAATCATGATTTCGCGTACTTGGCGTTCCGACACCTTCAGTGTGGACTCGATGATTTGCCGAGCTTCGTTGTCCATCAGTCCGCGTTCGGCGGCATCACGAATAATAACAATGAGTTCGTCGCGACTATCCGGTTCGCCGTGTAAGGCATCCGTAATGCGCGATAACCAAGATCGACCTGGTTCGCTACTCGATCGTCCGTCATTCATGATGCGTTATTCCTCAATACCAGCAGTGGCGCTGGGCACAATAATATAGGGGTTATTACAACCACAGACTGCCAAAATAGCAACTTCTAAGGCTTCCATGGCATCTGCTTGTTCGTCTTCAATATGGTCTAGGCCAAGTAAATGTAAGCAGCCATGCACCAGTAAATGTAACCAGTGATCGTTAGCTAGTTTACCTTGCTGTTGTGCTTCTTGTATGACAACGGGTGCGCAGATTATTAAGTCACCTAGAGGCAGCTCATCTAACTCATCACTAGCCCACTCAGGAAGCTCGGCTGGAAATGATAAGACATTGGTGGCGTAATCACGTGCGCGATATTGCAAGTTCAGTGTGCGACCTTCTTCTTGGCCAACCACACGCACCGCAACGCTCATAGAGCGCTTGCTGTCTAATGCGTCTAAATAAACTGAAGTTGGTAATAAGCTGGCGTTGTCAGCTAGGTAATTAAACACCGCATTTATCCAGTCCTGACACTGCTGTTCGCTGGGGTAGCTATCACTGTTTAAGCTGGAGTCAGCCTCTAGCCACAACTCAATAGTCATGATGAGCGCTCGGGACGAGGATTGGGCGCTTGTTTGGCATCCCATGCCTCATAAGCATCAATAATTTTCATCACCAAGGGGTGGCGGACCACATCGCGAGAAGCAAAACGGGTGATGTGAATGCCGGGCACACTATCCAGAATTTTTAACGCCTGAGTCAGTCCAGATGGCATGCCGCGTGGTAAGTCGATCTGCGTCATGTCGCCGGTAATCACCGCTTTTGAGCCGTAGCCTAAGCGGGTTAAAAACATTTTCATTTGCTCAGGCGTGGTGTTTTGCGCTTCATCCAAAATAATGAAGGAATGATTGAGAGTGCGTCCGCGCATATAGGCCAAGGGGGCGACCTCAATGACTTGTCGATCAATCAGTTTGGCCACGCGCTCAAAGCCAAGCATTTCATATAACGCATCGTATAAAGGACGCAGATATGGATTGATTTTTTCGGACAGGTCGCCAGGTAAAAAGCCCAGTTTTTCGCCAGCTTCCACGGCAGGGCGCACCAGTAAAATACGGCGTACCAAGTTGCGCTCTAACTGATCAACCGCGGCGGCCACTGCTAAATAGGTTTTGCCGGTACCGGCAGGGCCAACACCAAAGCTAATGTCATTGGCTAAGATTTCTTCGACATAACGTCGTTGATTTTCACCACGAGGGCGAATCACCCCTTTTTTGGTCATCAGCACAGGGCCATCGGCGCGCAGCTGTGCGGGGTTATGATTAGTGTCTTGTCCCAACACAATCTGTAGCACTAAATGCACGGTTTCAGGCGCAAGTTCGGGGCTGTCTTCGGTTTCACTATAAAGACGTTGAATGACTGTTATTGCTTGTGCGGCACTGGCTTGCTCGCCTTCTACCCAAAACGCATACCCTCGTTGATTGATCTGCACTGCAAGGCGCTGTTCAATCAGTTTGATATGTTCGTTAAATTGCCCGCAGAGTTGTGATAGTCGGCGTGGGTCATGTGGTTCAAGGTCAATGCTTTGGCTCAAACGCTCGGTCTTGTTCAAGTAGTGATAGCCCCTGTGGTTTAGAGTCTTCAGAATACCGCAAAATGTCCGATGTCACAGCCCTAACGGTGGACATAAAAAGAGTTTGCATAAGTGACATGAGTTGCTATTGTTGGCGCAGAACCGATTAGTCACAATCGTGAGTATTGCCTATATGACGCATGATGCTATCCAACCTCGCCGTCGAGTCAGCCACCAGGCGTATGTATTAAATTGGGCAGTCGCAGCACTTATACGACCGGTAAGTTGGGTTGCTTCTATTGGCAGTCCAACCGCTATGCACAATATCCGACGTGTATTTAGTTTGACCAAGCCGCTGCTTAGTTCCCTACCTAAATCAACTGTCATTACGCCTTTTAAAGCGCCTAATTTAAAGGGCGAGTGGGTGATGGCCGCGAATGCGCGTGACTCACGCAAAGTCATTTTGTACTTTCACGGCGGCGGTTATTTTTTTGGCAACCCCCAACAACACCGTCAAATTACCTCGCGGTTGTCACAAATCACGGGCCGCCGAGTGTTATCGCTGGATTATCGTTTGGCGCCCGAATTTAGCTTTAATCACTGGACCACCGACGCACTGACCGCCTACCGTTATTTGTTGGGTAAGGGATATAACGGCCACGATATTTTAATTTCGGGCGACTCAGCAGGCGGGCACTTATCGTTGGTGTTGTTGCAAATGCTCAAAGAGCGCCATATGCCTTTGCCACAAGCTGCAATTTTGCTGTCGCCTTGGACAGACTTATCGCACACCTCAGAGTCTATGCACGATAAAGAGTGGCGTGATCCTATGATTCCAGCTGCTGCCGTACAAGCGGTGGCTAATTATTTGACCGTGGGCCAAGACCCTATGGATTATCGTGTATCTCCTATTCATGGCGATTTTGTTGGCTTGCCACCATTATTTGTGGCCATTGGCAGTACCGAAGTGTTGCGTGAAGACTGTCGTCGTATGATTAAAAAAGCGCGTCAGTCGGGCGTGAAAGTGCACTACGAAGAATGGCATCGCATGGTTCATGTATTTCCATTATTTAGTGCGGTGCTGCCTGAGGGACGGTTGTTGTTTGAACATATTGGCCGTTTTGTTAGCACATTAGATAGTCTGCAAGATGAATGTGTTGCTTGAGGCAAACGCGCTAGACGACTAGCATGGCGCATTGTTTTTTGTGAGCCCTGTCATGCCTGATGATTTCTCTCCGTCTGCATCTATACCCAGCAAAGCCGAGTTGCGCGATGTGCGCGCACTGCAGCAAAAAAAAGGTCGTAATGAGCAGCATCGCTTTTTAGTCGAAGGCTTAAAAAGTGTTGATGAGTTGCTGTTGTCAGACTGGCCAGTAGCCGCTGTGTATGCAACGGCTGAAGCCATGCCGGTATTGCAGGGTCAGGCCAATGCGCGTGGAATTCGTTGTTATGAGGTTAATGCTAGCGTATTAGCGAGTTTAGGCACTTTAGTGAGTAATGATCAGGCGATTGCGGTAGCGATGATGCGTCCTATGCATCGCATCAATTGGGCAGCCACGAGCCGTGTTTTGGCTCTTGACCATATCGCGGATCCCGGCAACTTAGGCACCCTGTTACGTTTGGCTGACTGGTATGGCATTGATGTGGTGCTGTGTTCACCAAACTGTGTAGACCGTTACAACCCGAAGGTGGTGTCGGCCAGTATGGGGTCGTTTTTACGCGTACCAGTGGCTGTGGGATCATTGCCCGAAGCCTTTGCTGAGGCAAAGTCAGCGCAGTTAGCGCTGATGGGGGCGGTATTAAGCGGTGACAATGTTCATGCTGCCAGCACTACTATGGCACCGGGTGTTTTGGTGATTGGTAGTGAGTCGCATGGCTTATCAATGGACGTGGAGGCGTTATTAACACAGCGCTTAACCATTCCGCGTTTTGGTCAGGCAGAGTCACTCAATGCTGCCGTGGCCTGCGGTATTTTGTTGGACCACTGGTGTCGTCGTTTAACTTAAAAATTTCTTCAACTGCGTTAGCACTTCCTGCGGATTTTCCAGCGTCGCTAAGTGACCGCTATCTATCTCAACATACTGCGCTTGGTTAATGCCATCACACAGTGCCTGCGTTAAATGCACAGGCACCATCTGATCATGTCGGCAGCCAATGACTAGCGTGGGTTGTTTGATGTCTGCCAGCAGATGGCGAATATCTAGTACGGCATCTAACTGGGTTTGTTTTGCCATCCCGGGCCAGCGTGTGAATTTGACGATCGCGGCTTGTCGTTTGCTGATATCAACAGGGCTTAGGCGCTCTAAAAACGCAGGGCTAAAACCGGTAAGCAAAATATGGCGCGCCATACGCTCAGGATCATTGATGGTTAAGTCCAGCCAGTGGGTAAATTGTAATTGCATGCGGCTATTGGGGCCGCCGGCAAAGCCAGCCAACATCACCAAGCGCTGAATTCGTGCAGGTTGTGTGGCTGCCACCTGTGCGGCAATCACCGCGCCTAGGGAGAAGCCAGCAATGCTGGCCTGGGCAATACCGGCATCATCTAACACCGCAATAACCTGAGCACTTAAATGCGCTAGGGTGAGTTCATCTGTCTCGCATTCGGTGGCGCCAGAGCCCGCATAATCAATGCTGATGACAGTGAATTGCTGCGTTAGCGCTGGGATCAGTGTGCCCCAATTGGAGAAGCTATCACCACCCGTGCCATGTAATAACACCAAGGGCTGGCCGCTGCCTTCTAGGCTGTAGGCAATACGGTCCAGACCTAAGCTGGCGAAAGCCATCAGGTGGCCTCATGCCATAATGGAATTCGTCCCGGCAGTGGTGCCATGCCCACCTGTGTTTCTTCATCACTTTCCAGCCAGAGAATTTCATCTGCACTGGCCGCATTAATGGATTCAATGTGGCTGACGCGCACATCAGCAAAACGACCAATTAGGCTGGGGTCGCCAGGAAAATGAATCCAGCGTGTGTTCTCGGCAATACCGACTAAATAGCCAGGATAACGACGCGATTCACGGTCGATTAAAACGCGCTGAACGGTGCCTAACATGGCGTCGGTTTTGCGGCCTGTGTTGGCAGCAATACGGCTTTTTAGGATTTGCAGGCGCTCTTTTTTGACCGCGTCCGAGGTGTCATCCGGCAGCTCAGCCGCAGGTGTGCCCGGGCGTTTAGAGTAAATAAAGCTATAGGAGTGGTCGTAGTCCACTTCCGCAATCAGCTTCATGGTGTCGGCAAAGTCTTCGTCAGTTTCGCCAGGAAAACCAATGATGAAGTCGGACGCAATTTCGATGCCGGGTTTAGCCGCTTTTAGCTTACGAATGGTTTCGCTATAGGTGGATATCACATGATTACGCTTCATGCCCGCTAACACACGATCAGAGCCGCTTTGCACCGGTAAGTGTACATGTGCTGCCAGTGTGGGAATGTCGCGGTGAGCGGCAATTAAGTCATCACCAAATTCGAGTGGGTGTGAAGTGGTGTAACGAATGCGGCCAATGCCGGGCACAGCGGCAACATGATTGAGTAATTGTGCAAAAGAGCAGGGCGTGCCGTCGTGGAAATGGCCGCGGTAGCCATTCACATTTTGTCCCAGCAGAGTGATCTCACGCACACCTTGGCGAGCAACATGGGCAACTTCGGCAATCACATCATCAAAGGGGCGAGAGACTTCTTCACCGCGGGTATAGGGCACAACACAGAAAGAACAATACTTTGAGCAGCCTTCCATGATGGACACAAAGGCTTTATGGCCATCCACACGTGGTTCGGGCAGAAAATCGAACTTTTCAATGTCGGGAAAGCTGACGTCGACCACGGACAAGTTGGTGGTTTTACGCTGATTAAGCATTGCCGGTAGGCGATGCAGCGTTTGCGGACCAAAAACCAAGTCTACATAGGGCGCGCGTTGGAGGATGTTTTCACCTTCTTGTGACGCAACACAGCCGCCTACACCAATTAATACATCGGGCTTAGCCAGCTTAAGGCGCTGCCATCGTCCTAGTTCAGAAAATACTTTTTCCTGCGCTTTTTCGCGGATAGAGCAGGTGTTTAGCAGTAGTACATCGGCCTCTTCTGGATTGTCCGTGCGAACATAGCCTTGGCTGCCGCCCAATAAATCGTGCATGCGTGACGAATCATAGGCGTTCATCTGACAGCCTTGTGTTTCAATGTAGAGCTTGCGTGTCATGGGTTTTAGTTACCGCTGATCAAAAAGAGAGCCATTATAGCGGGCTAAAGCCCGCATCGGTATGCTTAAGCCAACGGCTGTTTTAAGGAGTTTTCATGCGTGGTGGGTTTTGGACGTCTTCATTACTGACAGTACTGATGCTTGTTTCGCCCTTATTGTCGGCGGCAGACCGTGATTGGCTGGCGGCACGCGAGGCATTTAGGCAGGGCAACGATACCGCGCTAGCGCAGGCAGCGCGGGACTTACGCGGTTCACCATTGGCTGTTTATGCAGACTATTGGCAGGTCTGGCGTTTGGCACGATTGGCTGAAGGTAATGCTGCGGTAGCGGACTTTTTACAGCGTGAACAAGGCAGTTATTTAGCGGAGCAATTACGAATTCATTGGCTGACACAATTGGCCCAGCGCCAAGATTGGGCTCGTGTTCGCGCTGAAGCACCCAAATTATTGGGTACACCAGCGACTGAACTGCAGTGCTGGTTGTTACAAGCAGACCTAGCGTTTGATGATGTCAGCAAAGCTACACCTTTGGCGGAAACACTTTGGCTGACCTCACGTGATCAGCCCAATAGCTGCACACCAGTGATTAATGCTTTGTTTGATCGTGGAATATTGACGCAAGAGCATCGTTGGCAGCGCTTTCGTTTGGCTCTGGAAGACGGTGTGAGTGGTGTAGCACGTTTTGTTGGCAATGGCTTGGGCCTGAGTTTGGCTGAGCGCGATATTAAAGCGTTAACCGATACGCCACGGCAGGTGATTGAGCGTGCGGATGTCAGTCAGCGTGGGGCACGTGAGTTAGCGGCGTTTGCTTATAGTCGATGGGCGCGTGTTGATCCTGTTGGCGCGCATGCACATTTAGAAGCTAATGCCGGCAGGCTGCGCGAGCAAGCCGCGTATGCTTGGCGTGGTTTGGCAATGGCCGCTGTTCGCCGTTTTGACCCCATTGCTGAAAGCTTTTTTCAGCGCAGTGAGACTGCTGCGTGGACCACAATGCATCGTGAAACGCGTTTGCGTGGTCTGGTACGACATGGTGCTTGGGCGGATTATCGCCGTGTCTACGATACGTTACCGGTCGCCATTCAAAATCAACGTGCTTGGCAGTATTGGCTGGCGCGTGCCCAAGATGAAGCAAATCTAAAAGCTAATGCGCAGCGAATATTTGCTCAACTTAGTGTTGATGAGGACTTTTACGGCCTGCTGTCGCTTGAGCGCTTAGGTGCTGTGATGGCGGCACCATCAACCAATGTTGTCATCAATCGAGCAGATCGAGACCGTTTAGCTGCGCATCCAGGCTTTCAGCGCGCGTTTGCTTTGCATGCTTTAGGGCAGCGTTGGGAATCAGCGGCTGAGTGGAACTGGGCAGTACGTTTTGCTAATGATGACCGCTTATTATTAGCCGCTGCTGAAGCGGCTAATCAGCGTGAGTGGTATGACCGCGCTATTTTTGCGGCCGAGCGTACACAACAGTTGCATGAGCCACGCTTTCGTTATCTCACACCTTATCGTGATGTTACCCGTGGTTATGCGCGTGAGCTTGGCTTAGATGAGGCGTGGGTATATGGACTTATTCGGCAAGAGAGTCGTTTTGTCAGCAGTGCTAGGTCCAGTGCGGGTGCCGGCGGTTTGATGCAGGTGATGCCGGCCACTGCGCAATGGGTTACTAAACGTTTAGGTATTCCCTATCAAGCCAGTATGACTAATGATGTTGGGCAGAACGTGCGTTTGGGCACCTACTATTTGCAACATGTGCTTTCTTCGCTAGGCCATCCGGTATTAGCTACGGCTGGATACAACGCAGGGCCACGGCGAGCGCAAGAGTGGCGGCCGGACCAAAATTTAGAGGCAGCGCGCTTTATTGAAAGCATTCCGTTTTATGAAACGCGTGATTACGTCAAAAAAGTGATGACGAACGCAGTGCACTATGCACGAATTTTTAATGATGGCGAACGTGTGCTAAGCCGTCGTATTGGCGTTGTGCCAGGTTATTTAACCGCACAGAGTTCGTTAGAGAGCAGTCCATGAGTATGTCTAAGTCGCCATTAACCCTTGTATTTTTAGTTTTCGCACTGATTTTAGGGGTGACCGTAGCGTCCGTGGGCGCATGGCATTTGTTTGCACCAAAACACAGTGGTTTGCCTGAATTACGTTTAGGTGGTGATTTTGAGCTGCCAGACAGTGAGGGTGAAACCTTTCGTTTAGCTGATCAGCGTGGCCGTTTGGTGTTGATGACCTTTGGCTTTACCAGCTGTCCTGATATTTGTCCGCTAACTTTGGCACGCTTTAGAGCTGTTTTAGATGAGTTAGGCCCTGATGCCAAGCGTTTACAAACAGTGATGATCGCAGTTGATCCTGAGCGTGATTTACCTGAACGCTTGGGAGAATATGTCCGCTATTTTGATACCAGCATGATTGGCTTAGTTGCACCGCGTAATCAGCTTGCTGCTGTAGAGCGTTTGTACGGCGCACGTGTCATCGTTAGTGATAACGGTGACGTTGCACATAGTGACTATTTATACCTAATTGATGACCAAGGAAAAACACGCAAGCTCTTTGATCAGCAGGCTAGTGTTGATGAAATTGTCAGTGTGATTCGATCGTTACTGCGTGAGGCTAGAGGCCGACGCTAATAGAGGTTAAAAAGTATGTTGCAGGGAATAAGTTTTCGTTCGTTTTTTTTAGCCGGATTGCTATTAATAGTCTCGCCGCCGGGTTTTGCTCAAGTCAGTGTTGAAGATGCTTGGATTCGTGAAGTGCCGCCGGGAAGTCCGGCTGCGGCAGTTTTTATGGTCATTAGTAATGCTAGTGATAAAGTTGTACGCGTCATTAGCATGACATCGCCTATCGCAAAGCGTGTCGAGTGGCATGATATGAAGCGCGACAATGGTCTCATGCGTATGACACAGCGCAAAGTCATCGAGTTACCAGCTAATGGCCGTGTTCAATTGCAGCCAGGCGGCAGTCATGTGATGTTACTGGACATGAACAATGCGCCAGCGCCCGGCGGTAAGGTTCCTGTCATTTTCAGTCTAGATAATGGCCAACAGCTCACCGTTAATGCCGTTGTGCGTAAAACAGATTTGCGTCAACCCAAGCACAACCACCATCACTGAGGTTATTTATGCTGAATCATTTACGCTGGATCCATGTGCTAGTTGCCTCTTTGATGGTGGCTGCATGCTCTGGTGGTAGTGCTCAGCAAGCCCCTGCGCGTATTGCTCCCTTGGTTGAAGTGGGGCCAGTGGTAGCGGCTGATATTGCGCAAACACTCTCTGCTTTAGGCGTGTTGCGGGCAGAAGAGGAGCTGATTTTAAGGCCTGAAATTGCTGGACGTGTGGTGCGAATAGGTTTTGCTGAAGGTGCGCAAGTAAAGGCGGGGCAGTTATTGGTGCAGCTCGATGATGCAGCATTAAGTGCTAGCGTTGCGGAAGCAAAAGCCAGTCGTGACTTAGCGCGTTCTGATGCACGACGAGCTCAAGATTTGTTCGCCCAAGACTTATTGGCACGTAGTGAGATGGAGCGCTTGCAGTCGCAAGTGGCTACACACGAAGCAAATTTCGCCAGAATGCAGGCGCAGCAGGTGCAGTCCCGATTAGTGGCTCCTTTTGATGGTGTCGTTGGTCTTCGTCAGTTTAGTTTAGGCGAGCTGGTGCAACCGGGGCAGGCATTGGTGAGCTTGGTTTCTCTTGCTGCGTTAAAAGTTGATGTGCCGATTGCCGAATCTGATGCACGTTTACTCAAGGCCGGTCAGGCCGTCGCAGTGATTATTCCAGCGCTTGAAAACATGCAAGTTAGTGGTGTTGTTCAGGCGGTAGAGCCACGTTTAGCGGAAGGCTCTCGTGCATTAAATGTGCGTGTACGGCTTAATAATCGAGATGGTCGTCTGCAGCCTGGTATGACTGCACGGGTTAATGTTGCTGTGGCAAAAGCTAGCTCTGCGTTGTGGTTGCCAGCTCAAGCAGTGGTAGCAAGAGCTGGCCGATTTGTGGTTTTTCGAATTGATGGCGAACAGGCAGTCGCAGTTAATGTGGAAACTGGTGCAAGGCAAAACGGCCAAGTGCAAATTTTGTCTGGTTTAGATGTCGGCGATGTCGTGGTGATGTCGGGCCATAATAAACTTAATCGTGACCAGCAGCCGGTGCGAGTGGTGCCGTTAGCGGATACCAGCTCAGCGGAGTCTTAAGTCATGCGCATCGCAGAGGTTTGTGTCCAGCGTCCAGTGTTGGCAATAGTACTGAATTTGCTGGTGGTTTTGGCCGGCGTTGTCGCTTTCGATCGTTTAACAGTTCGTGAATACCCCAATATTGATATGCCTGTTGTGACGGTGGCTACTACCTATCGTGGAGCCAGTGCCGCCATCATGGAGTCAACGGTCACTAAAGTGCTGGAGGACTCTTTGTCTGGCATTGAGGGTATTGATTTTATGACCTCAACGAGTCGCGCCGAAAGCAGTCAAATCTCACTAACCTTCCGTTCAGACCGTGATGTTGACACCGCGGCTAGTGATGTTCGCGACCGTGTTTCGAGGGTAAGACAGCGATTACCGCAAGAAGTGGATGAGCCACAAATCAGTAAAGCCGAAGCGGATGCCCAGCCGATTATGTGGTTGGCCTTGTCGTCAGATCGCCATGATGGCCGTGAGCTGAGTGTGGTTGCAGAGCGACAATTAAAAGATCGTCTGCAAACTATTCCGGGTGTGGCAGATATTCGTATTGGTGGTGAGCGTCGTCCTGCGATGCGAGTCTGGTTAGATGCTCCACGTATGGCCAGTTATGGTTTAACGCCAGAAGATGTTGCTAACGCCCTGCGCCGACAAAATTTGGAGCTGCCTGCAGGCCGAATTGAAGGTGATGTACGAGAATTTTCTGTGTTGGCAGCCACCGACTTAAACGAACCGGAGCAGTTTGCTGATATTGTTTTAGGCGAATTTTCCGGTCGTTTATTGCGCGTTGGTGATGTCGCAAGAGTGGAGTTGGGCGCTGAAGACGTGCGCCGTACCACACGCTTTAATGGCAAAGAAGGTGTAGGTATTGGCATTATTCGTCTATCAACTGCCAACCCTTTAGAGGTGTCGCAAGGTGTGCGCGATGCCCTGCCAGATGTGTTGGCACAGTTGCCTGAGGGTATGACGTTTAACTTGGCCTATGACGCTTCGGTTTTTATTGATGAGTCGATTAAGCAAGTGGTGAAGACCTTGCTTGAAGCCACGGTCTTAGTGGTTTTAGTGATTTTCTTTTTTTTACGAACCCTGCGCGCAACCTTGGTGCCATTGCTAGCGATTCCCGTGTCGCTCATTGGCGCCTTAGTATTTATGGCGGCGTTTGGCTTTTCAATAAACACATTAACGCTGCTGGCCTTTGTCTTGGCAATTGGCTTGGTGGTCGATGATGCTATTGTTGTTCTAGAGAATATTTATCGTCATATCGAAGAGGGCATGCCACCAAAAGAAGCGGCCATGACAGGTATTCGCGAGATCGGATTTGCAGTGGTTGCGATGACGTTAACGCTAGTGGCAGTGTTTGCACCCATGGCCTTTAGTGAAGGTCGAACGGGTAAATTGTTTGCTGAATTTGCACTGACCTTAGCCTCTGCGGTGTTGGTATCCGGATTCTGTGCGTTGACATTATCACCGATGTTATGCAGCCGTATTTTGCGCCCAGTAAAAGAGTTGCCGGCTTGGTCGCAACGTATTGAAAATGGACTGAATCGCTTAGGCGAAGGATATCGCTCTTGGTTGCACCACGCGCTGGGCTGGCGTTGGAGTGTGATGCTGGGCACCGTTGTATTAATGGCAGCCGCACTGGTCTTATTAAAGACCTTACCCAGTGAGTTATCGCCCACCGAAGACCGTGGCGTGATTATTAATATGGGTATTGGCCCTGAAGGTTCGACACCTGCCTATTTCGATCCCTATACCCGTCAAGTTGAAGAAATTTATAAAGCGTTACCCGAGTGGGAAACGACGTTCATGATCACCGGTATTCCGGATGAAACACGCTTTATGAGCTTCAATCGTTTCATTCATTGGAATGATCGCTCGCGCCGAACACAGGATATGGCGCAGGAATTGTCGCGAGAGCTTGCTGAGGTCCCCGGGGTTGTGGCTATTCCGGTGTTGCCGGCATCACTTGGTCAGGGTAATCGCAGCAGCCCGATTGAGTTTGTGGTGCAGACCACGGCAAGTTATGACGAGCTGGGACTGGTGATGGATGAGCTGTTGGCACGAGCGGCGGCAAATCCGGGCTTGGTTAATCCCGTTAGTGATCTGCGTCTAAACAAGCCTGAGTTGTCTGTGACGGTTGATCGTGATTTAGCAGCATTGGTCGGTGTGGGTATTGATGCCATTAGTGGCGCGTTGGAGTCGTACTTAGGTGGGCGTGTGTTGGGAACCTTTAAGCTCGAAGGTAATCAATATGATGTCATCATGCAGATCGAGGATACACAACGTCGCGAATCGAGTGACTTGGCGCAGATTTATGTCCGCAGTAATAGTGGACAGATGCTCCCATTAGCCAGCTTAGTGAGCATTGACGAAACGGTTAGCCCATCAAGTTTGGGGCATTTTAATAAGCTAAGAAGTGCCACACTAACCTCAAACTTGGCCTCTGGTTATTCACAAGCAGACGCAGTGACGTTTTTACAAAATCAATTGCGCGACTTGAATAACCCGCAACTTAGTTATGATTGGTCCGGTCCCACCCGCGAATTTTTATCTGCGGGAGCAACCTTGCTGACCACGTTTGTGTTGGCCATTTTGTTTATTTACTTGCTGCTGAGCGCGCAGTTTGAAAGCTTCCGTCATCCCTTTGTTATTATGCTGAGTGTACCTTTAGCTATGTTGGGAGCGTTGTTGGCACTGCATGCCACGGGTGGATCATTAAACGTATACAGCCAAGTAGGTTTGATTGCCTTAGTGGGTTTGATTACCAAGCATGGCATTTTGATTGTAGAGTTTGCTAATCAGCGTGTGCACAAAGGCGAAGCAGTATTAGATGCTGTTATTAATGCCTCGGTATTGCGTTTGCGACCCATCTTAATGACAGCAGCAACCATGATGCTGGGCGCTTTGCCACTGGCCTTGGCCTCGGGTGCCGGTGCGGAAGTGCGTCAGTCCATCGGCTGGGTGATTGTAGGCGGCATGACGATTGGCACTATTTTTACGCTTTTCGTGGTGCCTGCAGCCTACTTGTTATTTAGTGCCTCGGCTGAGCAAAACGAGCAAGTGAGTATGGTGAAGTAATGCAACGGCAACGACCAGCACATAATCCAGCCGAAGACCTACTGCGTAAAGTGCCAGCGCAGGAGAAGTTGTTTATTCGTCCTGACTTATCCGAGTGGCGCAGTGATCATTGCAGTGGTGATCGGTTTTTTAATCCGGGCCCACGTGTAAATCATGGTGCAACCGATGCATTGAAGTGGTTGGCAACGCGCAAGCCATCAGTATGGCCACGATGGGTGGATGCAAGTGAGCAGGGTGTTGTTCCTGCAGCGCGCTTAAGTGAAGACCTAAACGATTGGCGAGTGACGTTTATTAATCATGCCACTGTCTTATTGCAAATTGGCCCATGGAATTTGTTAACGGATCCCGTATGGTCTGACCGTTGTAGTCCATCGGCACATCTAGGCCCTCGTCGTGTGCGCTTGCCCGGTCTGCGATTGGATCAGTTGCCACCTATTCATGCGGTTTTGCTCAGTCATGACCATTATGATCACTTAGATTTACGCACACTGGTGTGGTTAGCCAAGCGTGATCAAATGCCGATTGTCACCGGGCTTGGTGTCGGCACTTTATTGCGTGCCAACGGTGTGGAAAATATCATCGAGTTGGATTGGTGGCAGCACACCACATTGGGCCCATTAACCCTACACTTTTTGCCCGCCCAGCATTTTTCTGGTCGTGGTGCACGTGATCGAAATCGCACCTTGTGGGGCAGCTTGTGGGTTGAAACGCCTTTTGGCTCAGCCTACTTTGCTGGTGATACTGGTTATGGCCCACATTTTTCACAAATTCAGCAGCGTATGGGCTCGCCACGTTTGGCCTTGTTGCCCATTGGCGCTTATGCACCACGTTGGTTTATGTCCCCCGTGCATATGTGTCCGCATGACGCGGTGCGTGCCCACAAAGACTTACAGGCCACCCGCTCATTAGCAATTCACTTCAATACTTTTCAGTTGACTGATGAAGCTATGGCTGACCCTGTGCATGAATTGTCTGCCGCTTTAGTTCAGCTAGCCGTTAGCGTGCAGGATTTTCAGGTATTGGCAGAAGGCCAAGTGCTGGATGTTTAGGTCGGCTGAAACCAGCGTTGTAATGCTTCTTGATGTAGCTGTTGACGTTGCTCACCTTCCGGCATCCAGCGTTTATAACTCACCGCAGACTGCTGCAAGAAGTCAAATAAGGTGACGTGACGTCGCAGTACGCGTGCTTGGCGGTGCGGCAGCATCGGATTAAATAACCCCAAAGGATCTAGCAGTTGGCGAGGGTTTTTTTTCATCCACGTCCACGAGCCCATCTCTAAGGTCAGCGGCAAAAATACATTATTGGGATGTGTGCGAATGGCTTCATCATAGAGATAATCCCAGACATCACCATGTGTGGTGTAGTTCAGGCTCTGTGGCTCCATAACGTAAAAACTGTGGTGAGGATAAGTGCGACTAAACTGCTCACTTAAGGCATAGGCTTCTGCCAAATGCTGTAGCGGATCTCGTCGACCGGCATAAGGAAACCAGATGCGATCACGGAAACCGAAGCCAGAGTGACAATCAATGGCAATCGAGAAGCGATGGTTTAGCAAGCGTTCACGTACCGTCTTGAACAGCGCAGCAGCTTCGGCTTCAGGCTCTGCAGATTTTATGCCGCGATACCATGGTAGATGCCGGCTTAAACGCTGCCCACCCAAGGGCCAACTGACATCAGTAGTGGCATCAATGGGGGCATGACGCATCAAGTCCACACCGTTTGGGTTGGCGCGTGTTCCGCGCAAAAATCCACCTGGGTTAACGATGGGCACAAAGACCAAGCGAATCTGATTTAGCAAATCGTGCAGGGTGTTATCCCACGTCAGGCGCTCTACTAAGTTGCTTAAATAGGCAATGAGTACCTGGCTGCCAATGCGCTCAACGCCATGCACGCCACCAAAAAAGCCCACCGCTGGACAGTCAGGGTTGCGATTGCCTAAGGTGATGGCCCAAATAGGTAGGTTATGGTCGTCGACAGCAATTTGAGTGATGACTTCAGAACAAATACGTGAGCCAGCCTTATCGATTAGGCGGTCTAGCGCCAACAGTTCAGGGTTGTCGGCGTAACGTGTTATAGCCACTTGCGGTGTTTAAAATAGAGAAAAGGTGTAAGTGCTGACAACACCATCATGCCTAAACCAAAGGCATAACCATATTGCCACGTGAGTTCGGGCATAAACTCAAAGTTCATACCGTAGATGCTGGCAACCATGGTTGGTGGCAGAAAAATAACGGCGGCAACGGAGAAGATTTTAATGATTTTACTTTGGTTGACGTTAATAAAACCCAGTGTGGTATCGAGCAAGAACTTGATTTTGTCGAACAAAAATGCGGTGTGAGCAATCAGTGACTCAGAGTCACGAATAATGTCGCGTAGACGCTCACTGAGCTCGGCATTAAGCATGCCTGAACGTAATAGCAGATAGAGCATGCGCTGCAAATCCACCATAGAAATACGCACCTTCCCGATAATGTCTTCTTGCTGTGCAATAACCGTCAACAAGGTTTCCATGTCGTCAGCTTCAGAGTTGCTTAACACCTGTGTGCTGGTTTTTTCTAGGTCCTCAGCAACACGTTCAATCATGTCGGCAAGATTTTCTACCTTGGTTTCAAATAGACCAATGAGAATGGACTTTGGGTTGCTGACGTTGACTAAGCCTTTACGTGCGCGTAATCGGAACAAGCGGAAAGCGGCTAACTCTTCTTCGCGTAGTGTAAATAAGCGGTCGCCATTAAAAACAAAGGCAGCAGAAATGTTGTTAGATGATTGGTCAGCGTAATTTAAGAAGTAAGAACTGATGTGTAGGCCGAAGTCGTTTTCATAAAAGCGCGAAGTGGCTTCAATTTCGTATAAGTCATCAATACTGGGCAGCTCTTGACCGTAGGCTTCACGAACCCACTCACGCTCCTCATCGCTGGGGTTGATCATATCGACCCAGAGGATTTCTGAAATTAAGTCTTCGGCGGCATTAATGGCCACTGGCTCGAGCAAACCCTTGTTCAGGGTAAAGGCCATCAGCATAGTGGTTGACTCTCTTTGTTTGTTGCCATTCTAACAACGCATAGTACCTGTCGACTAGCAACTATGTCTGGAAAAACTGACAGCTTAATGACAAAAGCCCACTCTAGTATCTAACTCGGCAATGTTCGTGCTATGACCCAAGCGGACACACTAACAGCACCTGCTTGCCGTAGTAATTTGCTGATAACTTGAGCAGTGGCGCCAGTCGTCATGACGTCATCAATAATAGCGATATGTCGCCCTTGCAACGAGGGACCTTGCCAAGCAAAAGCGTTTTGCAAATTAATTAAGCGTTGTTCGGCGCTAAGTGATTTTTGTTGTTGTCCATCGTGCTGGCGAACTAAAGCATTAGTAAGTAATGGTACATGTAGTCGTTTTGCTACTTGCTTAGCCAGAAGAAGTGCAGGGTTATAACCGCGCTGACGAAGTCGTTGATGATGCATGGGCACAGCAACGATGAAATCCGGAAGTGAACTGCTTAATGCTAGGTCGTTTAAACGTGCGGCAAATAAATCAGTCACTGCCATTAGGGCACGATACTTAAACTCTGCCATCAGTGCATTAACCGGAAACTGATAAGCAAACACTGCCAGAGTATGGTCCGGACCAAAGTCATCGTCACAATAATGACAAATATCGTCGCCTTCATGAGGCAGTGCGCAACGGTGGCAAGTCTCGCTTAACCAAGCTAGGTCGGCCGAACATGGTGGGCATAAACACTCATTTACTGAAGTGTCAGCACACAATAAACATTGGTTGCCACGGCAATGGTCAACTATTTGGCTAATTAAAAGTTGACGATGGTGGGTAAAGCTCGCCAGAATCGAGCCCAGTCTTTGCGTCACCTGAGGAATCATCATGACGGTCGTCCCTGAAATTCGCCATAACTGGACACGCCCAGAAGTGCGTGCCTTGTTTGAACTGCCCTTTAATGACCTGCTGTTTCGTGCTCAGCAAGTGCATCGTCAGTATTTTGATGCCAATGCCGTACAGGTCAGCACCTTGTTATCAATCAAAACAGGCGCCTGTCCGGAGGATTGCAAATACTGTTCGCAGTCTGGTCATTACGACACTGGTCTTGATAAAGAAAAGCTACTGGCTATCGAAAAGGTAGTTCAGGAAGCGAAAAATGCCAAAGAAAAGGGTGCTTCGCGCTTTTGCATGGGAGCGGCTTGGCGCAGTCCACGTGAGAAAGACATGCCCTATGTGTTGGAGATGGTGCGTCAGGTGAAGTCATTGGGTCTAGAGACTTGTATGACCTTAGGTATGCTAGAGTCTAACCAAGCACAAGAGTTGGCACAGGCCGGTCTGGACTATTACAACCATAATCTGGACACCAGCCCTGAGCACTACAACCAAATTATTACTACCCGTAGTTATCAAGATCGCTTAGACACCTTGGCGCATGTGCGTGATGCCGGCATGAAAGTGTGTGCGGGCGGCATTGTCGGTTTAGGCGAGCGACGCGAAGACCGTGTCGGTCTGCTGACACAGTTGGCGACATTGCCCGCGCATCCAGATTCAGTGCCCATTAATCAGTTGGTGAAAATTGCTGGTACGCCGTTAGGTGATGTCGAAGACTTAGACCCCTTTGAGTTTGTGCGAACCATTGCGGTGGCGCGTATCTTGATGCCGAAAAGCATGGTGCGATTGTCCGCTGGCCGTGAACAAATGCCAGAAGCGATTCAATCGCTGTGTTTTTTAGCCGGTGCGAACTCGATTTTTTATGGTGAAAAATTACTGACCACTAGCAACCCTGAAGCGGAAGCGGATCGTCAGCTGTTTAAGCGTTTAGGTATTCACCCTAAGCAAGAGTCAGAAACCTTTGCGCCTGATGTGCAGCCAGTGGCGGCGGTCATGCCACAGCAAACACTTTGGCGTGATGCCATGCAGGCTGGTTAATACCTTGATGCCTGCCGCGAGTGCAGTACCGCTGTCATGGGCTAGTTGGTTGGCGGATGAAAAGGCCCAGCGTGTAACGCAAAGCCTGTGGCGGGAAAAGCAGCCTTTGGATTCGGCGCAATCAACGCGCGTTTTATTGCAGGACCAATGGCTGCATAATTTTTGTAGCAATGATTACCTGGGTTTGGCCAATGACGACGAGTTAAAAACGTATGCCCAGCAAGCGCTAGCGCAACATGGTGTGGGCGCTGGCTCGGCGACATTGGTGTGTGGCCATCATCGAGAGCATCAAGCGCTGCAAGAAGAATTGGCTGACTGGTTGGGTGTTGAGTCGGTGCTGTTATTTGGCAGCGGTTATATGGCCAATATGGGTGTCCTTACCGCCTTGTTGGGCAAAGGTGATGCGGTATTTCAAGACCGTTTAAATCATGCTTCTTTGTTAGATGGTGGTTTGGCCAGTGGCGCCCGGCAACAACGTTATATCCACAATGACTGTGCTGATCTAGCGCGTCGATTAGTCGCCAACACTGCGCGCCGCACGTTGATTGCCAGTGACGGCGTGTTCAGTATGGATGGCGATATAGCGCCGGTTGCGCAGTTGCAGCGCTTAGCGGCACAACACGATGCTTTGTTGCTGCTAGATGAGGCGCATGCATTTGGAGTCATCGGTGATGCGGGTCGGGGCAGTGTGTCTGTCGCAGGTTTAGACTCGGATGCGGTGGCACTTCGCATAGGCACATTGGGTAAAGCATTTGGTGGATATGGTGCTTTTGTGGCAGGGCCTAAAGACCTGATTGACATGATTCAGCAGCTTGCCAGACCTGCCATTTACACCACTGCTTTGCCGCCGGCATGGGCGGCGACCATGCGTAAGTCATTACAGTTAGTGCAGGGCGATGATTGGCGGCGTCAGCGTCTAACCGAGCTAATCAAGATGTTACGACAGGGCTTGCAGCAGCAGGGCTGGTCATTACTGCCCAGTTCAACGCCGATACAGCCGGTGTTGGTGGGTTCAGCACAACGTGCTTTGGACTTGGCACATGCACTGCGTCAGCGTGGTTTTTTGGTGAGCGCTATTCGTCCACCAACGGTGCCATTAGGCACGGCAAGATTACGTATCACCTTGTCGGCTGGGCATGACCCTCAGGCGGTAAGTGAGTTGTTGGCGGCCATGGCAGGCATGGCAAAGCATTTTAATCATGAGTAGATAATGTCTGGATTAACCCTGTATTACGACACCTATGCCTGTACCGGCGCTGCCGGTACACAAGCGCCAGAGTTAGTCCTGCTGCATGGTTGGGGCCTGCATTCAGTGGTCTGGGACCCGGTGGTGCCAGCCCTGTTGCAACACTTTCAGGTGACCGTGATTGACTTGCCCGGCATGGGCCGTAGCCCGCTGCCAAAGGGCCTTTATGATCTGGATTTTCTGGTGGAGCAAGTACTGAGTGTGGCGCCGAAAAAGGCGACTTGGTTAGCCTGGTCGTTGGGTGCACATGTGGCACTCGCCGTTGCCCAGCGTTATCCCGAGCGTGTCACAGCGCTGTCGTTAATTGCAGTAAATGCGTGTTTTGTGCAAAAGCCAGACTGGTCACAGGCTATGCCAGAAACGGTGTTTGCCCAGTTTCGTGATAACTATGATGAAGAGCGCGATGGCACCCTGATTCGTTTTTTATCGTTGCAATGTCGTGGTTCGGATCGCATGCGTGAAGACATTCGGTTTTTGCAGGATATTTTATATATGCAGGGACTGCCGGCGCCTGAAGCCTTGCGGGCAGGGCTGCAAATATTGAGTGATATCGATCAGCGTTTGGCCTGGCAGCAACTGAGCGTGCCTTGTCAGTTAATGCTAGGTGAGCGCGATTATTTAGTACCGGTGTCCGCAGGTGATGCTATCAAGCAGTTGCAGCCCAAGGTGCAACTGGCCGTTATTGAGGGGAGTGGGCATGCGCCATTTTTAGCGCAGCCCGATGTGTTTTTGCAGGCATTTAATGACTTCGTCAGCGCACATTAAATCAGTGTTTATCAACCTGCGCTGGCAGCGACAGCTGCGGCAACGCTTTGATCGCGCGGCGGGCCAGTACCATGACTTGGCTCAGGCTCAGCATCGCAGTGCAGACGACCTGTTGACACTATTGGCGCAGCAGTCGTTGCCGCCGCAATCATGCTTGGCTGATATTGGCTGCGGCACCGGTTATTTATTACAGGCCTTAGTTGAGCAGCAAAATCCGTCCATAACTTCTCATTTAGCGATTGATATTAGTTCGGCTATGTTGGCCAGCGCTGGACTGCAGCGTGACAATATTTCACGTCTTTGTGCTGATGCTTTGGCGCTGCCTATTCGCGGTAATAGTCTGCAGGTGGTGATGAGTAACTTCGCCCTGCACTGGAGTTTGCAGCCGCAAGCGGCGATGGACGAATTGGCGCGTGTACTGCAGTCTGATGGCTTGGCGATTTTAGCCATCCCTGTGTTGGGCAGTTTGCCAGGACGTCTGGCAGAGGCGCAGCAAGGGGAGCCTCTGCAAGCATTAGCGTGTTGGCAGGCAGCAGCTGGGGCAGCTGGTTTTAGCATCGAGTTACAGCAGCAATTGCAGTATGTTGATTATTTTCCCGATGCAGACGCATGGCTGATGGCAGTGCGCAGTATGGGCGTGACCGCGCGCGCCAACGCTAGCAATAATTTACGTGGCGCAACGTATCTGCGAGCGCTTAAAGCGCGCCTTGAACAAGAGCGTCAGGCCCAAGGCATTGCGCTGCGTTATGACGTTTGGCAGTGCCTGCTACGTCTTCATCACTCGGGTTAGATTCATGACTACTTTTTTTATAACCGGTACAGATACCGATGTTGGTAAAACTTATGTGGCGTCAGCCATGCTGGCGGCGGCAACACGTTTAGGTTATCGCAGTCTTGGTCTAAAGCCGGTTGCTGCCGGCTGTGAGCCGAGCGCCGATGGTTTGCGTAATGCGGATGCTCTGAGCCTGATGGTCGCTAGCAGTATTAAGCTGAGTTATGACGAGGTTAATCCGATTGCTCTACAGGCAGCTTGTGCACCACATATCGCGGCGGCCATCGAATCCCGTCAACTCAATGTGCAGCGTTTAGTGGGCTTGCTGCGCGGCAGCTTAAGTCACCGACCTGAGTTTGCTTTGGTTGAAGGTGCTGGCGGTTGGCGTGTGCCGCTTAATTCGCGTGAGTTTATGTCGGCATTACCCAAGCAGTTAAACCTGCCAGTGATCTTGGTGATTAATTTACGTTTAGGCTGTTTGAATGCGGCCTTGCTGTCAGCTGAGGCTATTTTAAAAGATGGTTTGATACTGGCCGGATGGGTGGCGAATGGCGCACAACAAACAATGGCTTATGAGCAGGAAAACTTGAGCACACTGAAACATTGGTTGCCAGCACCTTGTCTTGCTGTGTTTCCCTTTGAGTCTGATCAAGACGCGGCTAATGTGCAGCAACAAGCGGAACAAGCTGTTCTAGCTTTGTTAAAGGCAACACCCGCTTGATGCGGCTTTGTACCTTTGGTAGACACCCAGCAAGTGCTAGTCTTTCATTGAAAATAAAAAGCGTGAATGATCAGTCACGTTTGTGTCTGTGTTGACGCTTCATTATTCATTACACTTGCTAAACTTTTTCGCCATTATTTGATTGGCGTTTAGCATGGAATAACCAGATGACAGGGCCGCCGCCCGCTTTTAGAGGTCTTTATTATGGCATTTCAATACAAAGCTCCACTACGCGATATGCATTTTGTCATGCACGACATGTTGGGCTTGGAGTCACTGTATCAACAGTTGCCTAAATTCCAAGATACCAACCGTGACTTAATTGACAGTATTGTCGAAGCTGGCGCGCAGTTTTGTGAAGGCGAATTAGCGCCAATCAACCGCTCCGGTGATGAAGAAGGTTGTCAGTTTGATAATGGTGTTGTGACAACACCAAAAGGTTTTAAAGAAGCCTACGCTAAATTTGTAGAATTAGGTTTTGCTTCCTTGGCTGCTGACCCAGAGCATGGTGGTCAAGGCTTGCCACCCACTGTTGGTATTGCTTTCAGTGAAATGATGGGTACCGCAAACTGGTCTTTTGGTATGTACCCGGGTCTGTCCCATGGTGCTATTCGTACTATCGAAAACCATGGCACAACCGATCAAAAAGAAACTTATTTGACCAAGCTTAATGAAGGCACTTGGTCTGGCACTATGTGTTTGACTGAGTCGCACGCTGGTTCTGACTTAGGCATTATCCGCACCAAGGCGGAGCCAAATGCTGATGGCTCATATGCCATTACTGGCACCAAAATCTTCATCTCTGCCGGTGAGCATGATCTGACGGAGAACATTGTTCACATCGTTCTGGCCCGCCTGCCAGACGCGCCAAAAGGCACTAAAGGTATTTCTTTGTTTATTGTGCCTAAGTACATGCCAACAGCTGATGGTGGTGTAGGTGAGCGTAATACGGTTGCCTGTGGTTCGATTGAACACAAAATGGGTATCAAAGCATCGGCTACTTGTGTGATTAACTTTGACAGTGCCAAAGGTTATTTGATCGGCCCACCAAACCGTGGCTTGAACTGCATGTTCACCTTCATGAATACCGCGCGTATCGGCACTGCAGTTCAAGGTCTGTGTGCTGCTGAAGGTTCATTCCAAGGTGCTTTGGAATATGCTCGTGATCGTTTGGCTATGCGTGCTTTAACTGGCCCTGCAGCGCCTGAAAAAGAAGCGGATCCAATTATTGTGCATCCTGCTGTTCGTCAATTGTTGTTAACTCAGAAAGCGTTTGCTGAAGCTGGTCGTTTGCTGTGCTACTGGATGTCGACACAAACTGACATCATCGAAGGTGGTGTTGCAGATGAAGAAGCTAAGAAAGCCGCTGATGATTTATTGTCATTCTTAACGCCAATTGGTAAAGCCTTCCTGACTGAAACAGGTTACGAAGCGGCCAACCACGGCGTTCAAGTTTATGGTGGTCATGGCTTTATCCGTGAGTGGGGCATGGAGCAAATCGTTCGTGATACCCGAATTGCATTGCTGTACGAAGGCACGACACAGATCCAAGCTTTGGACTTGTTGGGTCGTAAAGTTCTGCAAACTCAAGGTGCCATGCTGCGTAACTACACCAAGATCGTGCATAAGTTTTGTGAAGCCAACAAAGACAATGCTGATATGGCGCAATTCATTGCACCATTAGCCGCCATCAACAAAGAGTGGGGCGATCTGACCATGAAGATTGGCATGAAAGCCATGCAAAATCCGAACGAAGCAGGTGCAGCCGCAGTGGACTACATGATGTACTCCGGTTATGCCGTATTTGCTTACTTGTGGGCGTGGATGGCGAAAGTGGCTCAAGACAAGATTGCGGCAGGTGAAGGCGATGCAGCGTTCTACCAAGCTAAAGTCAAAACAGCCCAGTTCTACTTCAAAAAACTACTGCCACGCACTAAAGCACATGCCGAAATCATTGAAGGCGGTGTGGATGTGTTGATGGACTTAGACAGTGAAGCATTTGCTTTCTAAGTAATGCTTTAATGATGTACCAAGAAGCCCGCTTTGCGGGCTTCTCTTTGCCTGTAGGGAGTATTCCATGCCAGTGTTTAAAGCGCCGTTGCGTGATATGCGTTTTGTACTTGATGATGTTTTTCAAGCCGAACAACTGTGGGCGCGTTTGCCTGCGCTGTCTGAGCATGTCAGCCGTGATGTGGTTGATGCCATCTTGGAAGAGGCCGCCAAAATCAATGAAAACCTGATTTTTCCCTTGAATCGTTCGGGTGATGAAGAAGGTGCTCAATTTAATGCCGGTGAAGTCACGACACCAAAAGGTTTTAAAGAAGCTTTTCGTGAGTACGGTGATGGTGGTTGGATTGGCTTAGGTGCAGACCCACGTTGGGGTGGCGCTGGCATGCCTAAGATGGTCACGGTGATGACTGAAGAGATTCTGTTTGCCGCCAATCCATCGTTTGCGCTGTATCCATTGTTGGGTATTGGTGCTGCGTTGGCCATGGCACATCACGCCGGTGATGAGCTTAATGAGCGTTATCTGCCAAAGATTTATTCCGGTGAATGGTCAGGCACCATGTGCCTAACTGAACCACATGCAGGCACAGACTTAGGCATTATCAAAACTAAGGCAGTGCCAGAGGCCGATGGCAGCTACAGCATTACTGGCACCAAGATTTTTATCACCGGTGGTGAGCATGATCTAGCCAGCAATATTGTGCATTTGGTGTTGGCGAAGCTGCCGGATGCGCCAGCCGGATCAAAAGGCATTTCCTTATTCTTAGTGCCTAAGTTTTTGGTTAATGAAGATGGTTCTGTTGGTGAGCGTAACCCGGTATCAGCCGGTAATATCGAACACAAAATGGGCATCAAGGCATCCGCTACCTGTGTGATGAACTTTGATGGTGCTAAAGGTTGGTTGGTGGGTGAAATCAACCAAGGTTTGGCGGCCATGTTTGTGATGATGAACTACGAGCGTTTATCAATGGGTCTGCAAGGTATTGGCGCATCTGAAGTGGCTTATCAAAATGCTGCTCAATACGCTAAAGACCGTATGCAAGGTCGTTCGGGTACTGGCGCTAAACAACCAGAAAAAGCCGCTGACAGCATTTTGGTTCACCCTGACGTGCGTCGTATGTTGCTTAATGTGCGTGCGCACAATGAAGCAGGCCGCTGTTTTGCTATGTATGTGTCTAAGTACTTGGATTTGGCAAAGTACAGTGAAGACGAGGCGGAAAAAGCCGCTGCTGCTGATCGTGTTGCCTTGATGACACCGGTAGCAAAAGCGTTCTTGACGGATAAAGCGTTTGAAGCCTGTGTGGAAGCGCAGCAAGTGTTTGGTGGTCATGGCTTTATCCGCGAATGGGGTATGGAGCAGTTAGTACGTGACACCCGCATTGCGCAAATCTACGAAGGCACCAACGGTGTTCAGGCCATGGACTTGGTTGGTCGTAAGCTGGTGCGTAATCGTGGTGCTTATGTTTATGAGTACCTTGATGAAGTTCGTGCGCTTATTGCACAAACACAATCAACACCAGAGCTGGCGACGTTTGCCAAAGCCACTGCCGATGCCGTCGAGCGTATTGCTGAAGTCACTGCTTGGATTACTGATGCGGCTGCCCGCAATGCCGATGAAGTAAATGCCGCTGCAGTCGACTTTTTACATGCCTTTGGTCTGCTGACCTATGCTCACATGTGGTTGATGATGGCGCAGGCTAGTGTTGATAAAAACGACGGTTTTTATCAGGACAAGTTAGTGGTTGCTCGCTTCTTCTTTAGCCGTATGTTGCCGCAGTTATATAGTCGTGTTGATTCCATCAATGCAGGTTCTGATGTGCTAATGGAGCTGCAACCAGCAAGCTTCTAATGCATTGATCCTATTAAGAAAGCCCCGCTTGTCGGGGCTTTTTTTTGCCCGCTTATTGACACTAGTCATTTACAATTAATTATGCGAGATTGATAGGACACAGGCTCTACAAGGAGAGCACTGATGATTCGTCAGCAGTTATTCTGCGTAGCTATTTTTAGCTGTGCTGCCCTAGTAGCTCAACCTCTTTATGCCAACTCTGCTACAGAGTCTTGCCTGCAGCGCGACAAGTCGGGCGACTTTATGGGTTGGGCAGACTACCCACATTGCTTAGTTGATAGTCGAACGCAGTCCACGGTGCGTTGGTTGGATGACTGGTTTGGTGATCCGGCACATGATGAAGTTGCTAAAGCCTATTTGCGCGCCATAACCGACTTTCGCGTAACAGATCAGGGCGACGTCACTGCCGCCATCAGGCTGCGTGCCAAATTGGCGCTGCCTAAGCTTAACCGCCGACTTTCGCTGATATTTGAAGATGAGCGCCCTGAATCTGACTCAGTGCGTCAATTAAGCAATGAAAATGACTCGGCTTTATCACTGCGTTATTTACTTAAGTCCTTAGAGCGTTTCAGGCTAGATGCAGACCTTGGTGTGCGCTCAGGGCCTGATGTATTTGCACGAATACGCTATCGGCAGTCGTGGGCGCTATCGGCCGATGATCAAATCCGAGTCAGCCAAACGCTGCGTTACGGTGTGAAAGAAAAAGTACGTGCGATTAATCAGATTGATTATTCTCATGCTTTTTCAGAACAGGGTGTGGGCATGGCTTACCATAACGTTGACTACCAGCAAGAGGAGTTTGATCGGGGTCTTTTGTGGGGTCGTGGTGTGCTTTATGCACACTCATTAAAAAGCCATGGCGCATGGTCAGCGGGTGTGGGGCAGGAGGGTGTGTCTAAACCTAAATGGCAAGAAGAGTCGCGTTTTGTATGGATGCGTTATCGGCAACGCTTTATGCGTGACTGGTTGTTTTATGAGGTTGAGCCACGGCTAACGCAGCAGCGAGAGCTTAACTGGAAGAACGAGGCGTCTATTACCTTGAGACTGGAAGTTCAGTTCGGTTATGACTATGCTCAGACTCCTGTTCCGCAAACAGCTCAGCTGCCAGCTTATCTCGATAAATAAGACTTCATGAAAACAAGTATATTTCGCACCCACCAACCTAGTTGGCAGGGTGGCTTTGATCAGTTCCTACAATGGGGTTGGTGTAACCGTAATGAACAAGCCTTTTGGCTGCGCCAGCAGGTGTTAGCTAGGCCAATATCGTCGCCTTTACGTGAGGCGTCTTTGATTGTGTTTACGCGCAAACCCATTGAAACTGCACTGGTGCAAGAGTTACGTCCAGATGTGCCAGGGAAATCATCGGCAGACTGGTTGCAGCAGCAACAAAATGTTGAGTCTGGTAGTTTTTGGACTGAGCGCAACGACCAGTCTCAAGGACGTTTATTTACCAGCCATGGCTCGGCACAGTGGCAGCTTGAGAGACGTGTTGACGATAGTTCAGCGTCACTATTAAGCGGTTTGTTTGATGCGGCCTCAGCGCAGTCTTGTTACTTTGATGGTCAGCTAACGGCAGCAGGCCTGACCGTCTCTGGTGTATTCACGGGTGCGATGGCTCAGCGTTGGGGGAAAGCTGTTGCACCGGGGTTTGTACAAGTGCAGGCGCAGAATTTTCAGCAAAACGAGGACGTGAAATTGTTCGCATACGGTCATACGTTAGCGAGTCAGTGGCAGTCGCGTGAACCGTTAGCATTGAGTTTTGCGCATCTGAAAATTGGTCAAGAGCAACATGTTTTTGATCGTTGGTTGCCGGCGCTCACCGTGGATGCCCCGCGCTTAGATAGTTTTCGTTGGCAGGCCAGCTTTGTTAATAAAACCTATCGTTTAGAGCTCATAGTTGATGGCGGCAATCCACGCCTAGTACCTTGGGCAGCTATGAATGAGCGTCTGCCATTAGGTGGTCGACGAGTGATTAAAATGACCCCCTTTGCAAACTTGACGCTGACCTTGTTTAAGCGCGGCGAAACGCAGGCATTAAAAACGTTTAAATCAAACCAAGCATGGTTAACGACGGCTATGCCTGGCAGCGAAGTGCGCTCACGTGGGCCGGTGGCTCAGGCCTAAAGATTGTAACTTGGTACCCAGCGTTGCAGGGCGCGACGTAAGAGGCGCAGATCTACCGGTTTAGCAAGAAAATCATTCATGCCAGCCTCGCTGGTTTGTTGGCGCATATCGGCTGATACATGTGCAGTCACCGCTAGGATAGGCGTATTAGGTAGCCCTTGGCTCGTCTCGTATTGCCGCCACAACTGTGTTGCCGAAATACCATCTAATACCGGCATGTCACAGTCCATCAATACTAAGTCGATATTGCGTTGGTGTTGAAAGCGAAGCGCTTCTTCACCGTCATAAGCAATTAAGGTGTTGCAACCTAGTTTTTTTAGTAGTCCAGATAAGACCTGTCTAACCCATTCGTTATCTTCGACAATTAATACCGTAGGAGGCGTATGGTTACTGTGCTGCACACGGCTTGCTTTTACTGGTGCCGCTACGGGCTGCTTAGCTGGGGTGGGAATAGGCTGAGCATGGCGTAGCGCTAAAATTAAAAATGGGAGCAGTAAAATATGTCCAGCTAAATGTAACTGATAGGGCTCAAAGCCACCGAGTAGCAAGCTGGCTTGGTTAAGCAGCAGCATGCACTGCAAAAGGGTATTGAGTAAGGCCGCTGCGGTGACATGACGCATGGCTTTAGGCATTGGTTTGAAGGATCGTGCATGCCAAAGCAGTATCGCGAGAGCTAACATGCTCGCCGCAAGTGGAACAAATACTGTACTGATAGTAGACCATTGAGTGGGTAGCATTAAGGTGATGAGTAGTGCCGACATAATGGCCGCTAGCAGTGTTAATAAGTGTTTGCTGACGGTGTTTGGCTTGAGTCGTAAGGCCATCAAAATGGATGCGTATAACCAAACATGAAGAGCACTTAACAGCATTGTATTGAGCACTAAATACAATGGCTGACTGTTGGGGAAGTTAAGCCACCACCCACCAAAGACACCACGATCAGTCATGGCAAGAAATATAATTTCAGCAATAAAAAAGCAAAAAACTAGCCGCAGGCTTAGTCTAATTCGTCCAATAATAAAAAGTGTAAGAAGTGATCCACCGACAATGCCTAATGCGGCGCCAAAGAAGCCAGCACTGTTTTGTGCGCTGCGTAACATCTCGTTGCTAGTGCCTAATATCACTGGGCTATTAAGTGGAAAGTTCGACTGCACTCTAAAAATATGTTCTGACAATCCTGTTGGGATGTGCAGACGAAAGCCGTAGCCAGGTACATCAGCATCACCACGTTGCTGCGCGCTGGCAGTGCCAGCTTCTCGAAACAATAAGTTGCCTTGTTTTGTTTGACTGTAGAGGTAGATGTGGGAAAAGGCAGCGCGTTTAAACTGCAAGATACGAGTGGTTTCTACTCCAGGGTTGTTTATCTGCAAGCGAAACCATTGACTATGAGGCGCCAAGCCAACGTTAAGTAGTTGTTTGTTATATGGCTGCCAGCCGGAGGCAGCTAGTTGTCCTGGCAGAATGCTCTCGTCAATCGAGTTATGAATACTTAGCCATGGTGTAACTGACTGGTTGGATGACGTTTCGTCCAGCAGCAAAACGGCCGCCATTGCTGGCAGACTTAGCAGTAAGCAAAAACAAAAAGCCATGCTCAGAAGCATGGCTTTTGTATGTAACAAGCGATGAGCACTCATGGTGGCAGACTACACCAGAGTGCCCATTGTGTCAGCTGCGGGCATTTGCTTCCGCAACAGCCAATGCCGTCATATTAACGATACGGCGCACACTGGCACTTGGTGTCAAAATATGTACGGGCTTTGCTGCACCCAGCAGGATGGGGCCTACAGTGATGCCATTGCCGCTGGCAGTTTTTAGCAAGTTAAAGGAAATGTTGGCGGCATCCACATTCGGCATGATCAGCAGATTGGCTGCCCCTTTCAGGCGCGAGTTCGGGAACAGGTTGTTGCGGATAGTCTCATCCAATGCAGCATCACCGTGCATTTCACCGTCAAACTCAAGCTCTGGTGCTCGCTCCATGAGTAGCTCAAACACCTTACGCATTTTGCTAGCGCTTTCGGTTTCTTCACCACCAAAATTGGAGTGTGAACACAGTGCAATTTTAGGCGTAATGCCAAAGTTACGAACTGATTCGGCCGCCAGAATTGTCATGTCGGCCAGCTCTTCCGCTGTTGGGTTTGGATTGACGTAGGTGTCGGCAATAAACAGTGTGCGGTTTTCCAGCATCAGCAAGTTCATGGCGGCATAACGCTTAGCTTCTGGACGTAAGCCGATAATGCGGTCGATATAACGCAGGTGCAGGCCATAGTTGGCAAAGGTGCCGCAAATTAAACCGTCTGCTTCGCCAAAATGCACAAGCAGCGAACCAATCAGAGTGCTGCGGCGGCGAGTTTCACGCTTAGCTAACTCTTCACCAATGCCACGACGCATCATCACTTGGTGGTAGTGCTGCCAGTATTCACGGAAACGCGGATCGCTGTCTTGGTCGATTAAAGTGACATTGATGCCATGCTTTAGGCGTAGGCCAAGGCGTTCAATGCGCTCTTCAATCACCGCTGGACGACCGACCAATAATGGCTGAGCCAAACCTTCATCAACCACGACTTGTACTGCGCGCAGCACACGATCGTCTTCGCCTTCACAGAACACAATGCGCTTAGGTGAGGCTTTGGCATTGGCATACACCGGCTTCATGATAAACGCTGAGTTATAAACAAACTCAGAGAGTTTTTGATGATACGCATCAAAGTCTTGAATAGGTCGGGTCGCAATGCCGGTTTCCATGGCCGCGCGGGCAACCGCTGGTGCAATAGCCATAATTAAGCGAGGGTCTAGCGGTCGCGGAATTAAGTATTCGCGACTAAAGCTTAATGCTTCACCCAAAACGGTATCACTGGATTCAGCATGAGCCATTTTGGCAATGGCATGCACACAGGCAATTTTCATTGCTTCGTTAACCGTGGTGGCACCAGAGTCTAATGCACCGCGGAAAATATACGGGAAGCACAGCGCATTGTTGACTTGGTTTGGGTAATCTGAGCGGCCAGTTGCAATAATGGCATCAGGGCGTACGGCTTTAGCTAGTTCGGGCAGAATTTCTGGTGTGGGGTTGGCTAGCGCAAAAATAATGGGGTCGCGAGCCATTTGCTTAACCATGTCTTGGCTGACAATGCCCGCTGTCGACAAACCTAAGAACATGTCAGCGTCTTTGAATAGTTCGCCTAAGCTGCGTGCGCTTGTGTTCTGCGCATAACGCTGTTTACTCTCATCTAGACCAGTGCGCTCAGTAGTAATAGGGCCTTTGGAGTCGCAAACCGTAATGTTTTCACGACGAGCACCAAGGGATACCAATAAGTCCAAGCAAGAAATAGCGGCAGCACCAGCACCCGAACAAATGATGCGAATGTCTTCGATTTTCTTGTCGACTAATAACAGCGCATTGAGTAAGCCAGCGCCAACAATGATGGAAGTGCCATGTTGGTCGTCATGGAAAACTGGAATTTTGCAGCGTTCGCGTAACTTCTTTTCAATGTAGAAGCACTCAGGCGCTTTAATGTCTTCTAGGTTGATGCCACCAAACGTTGGCTCAAGTGAGGCAATGATATCAACCAATTTTTCTGGGTCGCGCTCATTGATTTCGATGTCGAACACATCAATGCCGGCAAACTTCTTAAACAGAACGCCTTTGCCTTCCATCACAGGCTTGGATGCTAGTGGGCCAATATCACCGAGTCCTAACACAGCCGTGCCGTTGGTGATGACCGCTACTAAGTTGCCACGAGCGGTATAACGAGAAACGGTGGAAGGGTCGCGTGCAATTTCTTCACAAGGTGCGGCCACGCCAGGCGAGTAGGCCAACGCAAGGTCGCGCTGGTTACTCAGCTGCTTATTTGGGGTGACGCTAATTTTGCCGGGCTGGGGGAATTCGTGATAGTCCAACGCCGCCTTACGCAGTGCCTCATCCATAGTGTTTCTCGCTGATGACCGTGGCTAGATAGTAACCGGCGATTGTAACACTCTCACTGCGTTTGGGGGGATGGTGGCTGACTCAATAGTCGAGTGCAGCCACATTAAATGTCTTAGTGTTGTTCGCGGGCTATGGCGCGATAACCGATGTCATCACGATGATATTCACCAGCCCAACTGACACGCGCAGCGGCGGCATAGGCGGCTTGTTGAGCGGCTAATACGCTTTGGCCTAAGCCGGTCGCGCAAAGTACACGTCCGCCATTGGTGACAACCTGGCCATCACGTAAAGCAGTACCGGCATGAAAGACTTTGCTGGTGGCATTGTCTAGGCCCAGACCAGAAATAACATCATCTTTGCGTACATCCGCGGGGTAGCCTTCAGCGGCCATCACCACCCCCAGTGCTGCTCGCTCATCCCAATCGGCTTGAACCTGATCCAGCTGTCCAGCAAGACCGGCCTCAATAAGATCAACTAATGAGCTGCGCAGACGCATCATAATGGGTTGTGTTTCAGGGTCACCAAAGCGGCAGTTAAATTCAATAACTTTGGCCTGACCTTGTTCATCAATCATTAAGCCAGCGTATAAAAAGCCGGTGTAACGATGACCTTCAGCGGCCATGCCGTTTACCGTTGGCATGATGATGTCTTGCATAACGTGCTGGTGTACAGCAGCGGTCACTACCGGTGCTGGTGAGTACGCACCCATGCCACCCGTGTTGGGGCCAGTGTCGCCATTGCCAATGCGCTTGTGGTCTTGGCTAGTTGCCATGGCGAGGGCATTACTGCCATCAACCATGACAATAAACGATGCTTCTTCACCGCTCAGAAACTCTTCAACCACCACGCGTGCACCGGCAGAACCAAATTTGTTGCCAGCCAACATGTCAACAATTGCGTCTTCGGCTTCAGCAAGTGTCATGGCAACAATCACACCTTTACCGGCAGCTAGGCCGTCAGCTTTGATGACAATTGGTGCGCCCTTTTCACGTACGTATGCGAGTGCTGCATTAGTGTCGGTAAAGACCTGATAAAACGCTGTAGGAATATGCTGGCGCGCAAGGAAGTCTTTGGCGAATGCTTTTGAGCCTTCGAGTTGGGCGGCATATTGGGTAGGGCCCCAAACCTTTAAGTCAGCCGCTTGAAAAGCATTAACAACGCCATTAACCAACGGCGCTTCAGGGCCAACTACGGTTAAGTCAATTGACTGGCTTTGCGCAAAAGCGACTAGAGCGGCATTGTCGAGAATATCAAGCGCCACATTTTGGCACTTGACTTCAGTTGCTGTGCCAGCATTGCCAGGCGCTACAAATACGGTTTCGACACGTGCGTCTTGAGCCATTTTCCAGGCTAATGCATGTTCACGACCACCAGAGCCTAACAGCAAAATATTCATCAATTAACCGCCTTAAAAACCAGTATCTAAATTAGTGCCTAAAGTGGCGCATGCCGGTAAATACCATGGCAATACCCGCTTCATCCGCTGCTGCGATCACTTCGTTATCACGCATGGAGCCACCGGGCTGAATAATGGCAGCAATGCCTGCTTTTGCTGCATTATCAATACCATCACGGAAGGGGAAAAAGGCATCAGACGCCATCACTGCGCCAGCTACTTGCAGGCCGGCATGTTCGGCTTTAATTGCTGCAATACGTGCGGAGTTCACACGGCTCATTTGGCCGGCACCAACACCAATAGTTTGGCGATTTTTGGCATAAACAATGGCATTGGATTTAACGTACTTGGCCACTTTCCAAGCAAAAATCAAATCATGAATTTCGGCTTCTGTCGGCGCGCGCTGAGTGACCATTTTTAGGTCTGACTCTTTGATCATGCCAAGGTCTTGGTCTTGTACCAACAAACCACCGGTGACGCGCTTAAAGTCCCATTGGGCAGCACGTTGATCCAGTTCTGGCAGTTCGCCACAGGCCATCACACGTACATTTTGTTTGCTGGCGGTGATGGCAAGTGCTGCTGGACTGATGCTGGGGGCAATAATGACTTCAACAAATTGACGATCAACAATGGCTTGTGCAGTCTCGGCATCCAGCTCACGGTTAAAAGCAATGATGCCGCCAAATGCAGACTCTGGGTCTGTGGCATAAGCCAGCTCATAAGCCATTTTAATGCCGTCTAAAGACACGGACACACCACAAGGGTTGGCGTGTTTAACAATGACACAGGCCGGTTTGGCGAAGCTTTTGACACACTCAAGTGCGGCATCAGTGTCAGCAATATTGTTATAAGACAAGGCTTTGCCTTGTAATTGCTTGGCAGTGGCCACTGAGTTTTCACGTGCACTTGATTCCACATAAAACGCAGCGCGCTGATGTGGATTTTCGCCATAACGCATTTCTTGCGCTTTAACGAACTGGGTATTAAAGGTGCGCGGGAAGGTGTCACGTGCGCTTAAGTCGGCTTTTTTCTCGCCCACTAAAGCGCCTAAATAGTTAGCAATCATGCTGTCGTAAGCAGCGGTGTGCTCAAAGGCTTTAACGGCTAAATCAAAACGTGTGTTGTGTGACAAACCACCGTCCGCTTTGATTTCGTCAAGCACAGTGCGGTAGCTGTCAGCGCTGACAACAATGCCAACATGGGCATGGTTTTTAGCCGCTGAACGCACCATGGTCGGGCCGCCAATATCAATATTTTCAATGGCGTCGGCGAGGGTGCAATCTGCCTTGGCCACGGTGGCCGCAAATGGGTATAGATTGACCACCACTAGGTCAATGCCGCCAATATCGTGTGCAGCCATGACCGCGTCATCTTGACCGCGGCGTCCTAAAATGCCGCCGTGAATTTTTGGATGTAGTGTTTTTACACGACCATCCATCATTTCAGGGAAGCCGGTGTAGTCAGATACTTCCGTGACATTGATGCCTTCACTGACTAAGAGCTTAAAGGTGCCCCCAGTTGACAGTAAATGTACGCCAAGGTTGGCTAATTCACGGGCAAAATCGACAATGCCGGTTTTGTCGGACACGCTAATAAGCGCACGCTGCACACGTTGGGACATAACAATACTCGCCAGATTAGTTCATCAAACCATGTTGCTTGAGCTTTTTGCGCAGCGTGCCGCGGTTTAAGCCAAGAATTTCTGAAGCGCGAGTTTGATTGCCGCGGGTGTACTCCAGCACGACTTCAAGCAGGGGTGTTTCAACTTCGGCAAGTACCATTTCGTATACGTCGTTGACGCGCTCACCATCAAGGTTTGCAAAGTAGTTGCGCATTGCCATTTCGACATGATCACGCAGTGTCTGGTTAGGACGAGTGCTGGTGCTAGTCAGGGGCTTTTTAATAACGGACATGTCCATGCTGGGGTCAGTACTCATTTTAGGGACTCTCATGCGGCGGCATCCGGCTGCCGGCAGAGTGTCGGGATTGAAAAATAATCAGCGACCAGACTGAGCTGCTGGTCAGTCTGGATCAACGTATTGAATTGCCTCGACAGCGTTTTCCCCTCAGGCAAAAAGTCGCTGTACCAGCTCATGTGTTTGCGCGCAAAACGCAAACCTAATTCCTCACCATAAAATGAATGCACCGCATATAAGTGACGGAGGATGATGTTTCCTCGCGACGGTAAATCCAGCGGTGGCAAATATTCTTTGGTTAGGAGGTAATGATGGATCTCTCGAAACAGCCATGGTCTGCCATGGGCACCTCGGCCGATCATTATACCATCGCAGCCGGTGTGCTCAAGAACATCTAGTGCCTTTTCCGGTGTATCAATGTCGCCATTTGCTAAAACAGGGATATTAACGGCCTGTTTAATTGCTGCGACGGTGTCGAACTCGGCATTGCCGGTGTATTTGTCTTCACGAGTGCGACCATGAATGGCCAGTAATTGAATGCCGGCATCCTCGGCAATTTTGGCAATGGTGACACCATTGCGATTGGCACGATTCCAGCCCGTGCGAGTTTTTAGCGTCACCGGCACATCAACCGCCTTGACTACAGCATCGAGAATTTCAGCCACCAACTTTTCGTCTTGCATTAGTGCGGAACCTGCAAGGCGATTACAAACTTTCTTGGCGGGGCAGCCCATATTGATGTCAATAATTTGTGCACCACGGGCCACGTTTTCACGTGCAGCCTCGGCCATCATGGCTGGGTCATACCCTACAATTTGCACAGTGACAGGTCCGGGCTCACCGGTATGGTCTAAGCGAAAACGAGACTTGTTAGTATGCCAAAGCCGGGTTTCTGAGGACACCATTTCGGACACCACATGTCCTGCACCCAACTCACGGCAAATTTGTCGAAAGGGGCGATCGGTAACGCCTGCCATGGGAGCCAGTACCAACGGTACATTTAGTGTGTAAGGGCCGATCTGTAATGGCTTCATGGCTGCACCGCACGTAATTCAACTTGCTCGACAGCGGCGGTGAGCCCATCAGTTTGTGTTGGTAAACGAATAGCAAAACGAATCAGGACCGGTTCGTTATAGGCAATTAGTGCATCAGCAGCATAACGAGCGGGTAGCTTGGCTGGCAGGTATTGTGCCGGTTGCAGTAGGCCGCGTGCGATGGTTCGGCCTTGCCAGTCGCGCAGTGTTAATTCCAGTGTCGGCCAAGGCTGCAATATATCTGCGCGATGTGCCAACACCGCTTGGCCTTGCCATACTCGGTTGTCGTAGGGATTAACTTGAATGCCCAGACGGTTGATCTGCCATGAGGTGATTAGTACAGGACGACGCAAGGTATAACCCATTGGTGCCAGTATCGGGTTAATCACTTGTCGTACGGTCGTTTTGGCTAACCAATAGTTCTGACTAAGCCAAGCGACTTCAGCCACTAGCACAATGACAATCAGTACTAAGCTCAATCGCCACCATTTGCTGTGCTTGATCGTCTCTGTACTGGAAAGTTCCAGGGGCAGATTAAGGTCATTGATTGGCTTAAGTGTTGTCATTATTGACTCAAGTGCTGCTGGGCATGCGGCCGGAAAGTCGGCACCAGTCTTCATCTTTAATGGCCAGTGTGTCGAGTGCCAGCCAAGGTGAATAGGCGCTCACTAGTTCATCAACTTGTGAGGTGATAATACCGGATAAAGCCAGCTGCCCCGATGGCTTTAAAAAACCTGTTAGGGTGCTGGCTAGTTGTGCCAACGGACCCGCTAAAATATTGGCCACGACAACATCTGCTTTTACTGACGGCATGTCTTCGGGCATAAACACTTTAACGCGATCTGATACGCCATTGCGTTCGGCATTATCTCGTGTGGCCAGAAGAGCTTGTGGGTCAAGATCGACACACCACGCTTCGCGCGCACCTAACAACAGTGCTGCCACTGCCAAAATGCCGGAGCCGCAGCCGTAATCAACGACCACAGCATCTTTCAGGTCGAGACCATCAAGCCACTCAAGGCAAAGAGCAGTGGTTTGGTGTGTGCCAGTGCCAAAGGCTAAGCCCGGATCAAGCAGTAAGTTAATGGCATCGGGATTAGGGGCGGGTGTCCAGCTAGGCACAACCCACAAACGGTCACCAAAACACATGGGGTGGTAGTTATCCATCCATGCCCGCTCCCAGTCTTTGTCTTCGAGCACATCAATTTTGTGTGCAGGCAGGGCGTGACCAAGTTGGCGCTCTAGGAATTCAACAACCGCATCCATTTCTGAATCGACCACAAATAGGCCGATGACGCGGGTGGCATCCCATAAGGGTTGGGCACCGGGCGGTGGCTCCAGTAAAGGCTGATCACCAGAGTCTTCCATGAGGATGGCAGCAGCACCGGCCAGCTCTAACAAATCTTGATAGCGCGTTGCGTCGGATTTTTGCGTCTCAATTTTAAGCTGCAGCCAAGACATGGTGGCCTCCAAAAAAATAGGATGCGCAGTGTAGTCGTGTTGCTGGTGAATTTGTAGTCAATCTGGGCGTTTTTAGCCCAGATTGATTGATCGGCTTAGCTTAAACCCAGTTTCTTTTCGAGGTGATGGATGTCGACGCCACCGGCAATAAAGCCCGGATCTTTTAAAATCACATCGCGGTGCAGTGCAATGTTGCTGCGAATGCCGTCGATGACAATTTCATCGAGAGCATTGCGAGTGCGTTGTAGGGCAATTTCACGTGTCGGGCCAAAGGCGATGAGTTTGCCAATTAACGAGTCATAATTAGGTGGCACGCTATAGCCCGAATACAGGTGTGAATCCATGCGAATGCCAGGGCCGCCAGGCGCGTGGTAGTAGTTCACTTTGCCCGGGCAGGGCATAAAGGTTTTCGGGTCTTCGGCATTAATACGGCACTCAATGGCATGGCCGCGAATGACAATATCATCTTGCGTGACCGACAGACCTAAGCCTGAGGCAACACGTAGCTGCTCTTGAATGATGTCTACACCAGTAATCATTTCCGTTACCGGATGTTCAACCTGTACACGGGTATTCATTTCAATGAAGTAGAAATTTTCATCTTCATACAAAAATTCAAAGGTGCCAGCGCCACGATATTTCATCAGCTCGCAAGCCTTAATGCAGGCAGCATAAACGGCTTGGCGGCTATGTTCGGGGATGCCAGGTGCTGGCGCTTCCTCAACCACTTTTTGGTGTCGACGCTGCAATGAGCAATCGCGATCACCCAAGTGAATAGCTTTGCCTTCACCGTCACCAATAACTTGAATTTCGACATGGCGGGGGTGTTGCAAAAACTTTTCCATGTACACGGTGTCATCACCAAATGCGGCACCGGCTTCTGACCGTGTAATGGATAGTGCGGATAACACTTCACTTTCTTGGTGAACTACCCGCATGCCGCGACCACCACCACCGGAGGCAGCTTTAATAATGACGGGCAGTCCAATACGCTTGGCAACTGCTACGGCAGTCTCTTCAGTTACTGGGCCGTCAGAGCCGGGTACAGTGGGTACACCTGCTTTTTTCATGGCTTCAATGGCCGATACTTTATTGCCCATCAAACGAATGGACTCAGCGCGTGGGCCAATAAAGGTAAAGCCAGACTTTTCCACGGCTTCAGCAAAGTCAGCATTTTCAGCCAAGAAGCCATAACCAGGATGGATGCCTTGAGCATCAGTCACTTCGGCGGCTGAAATTAATGCAGGAATATTTAAGTAAGAATCTTTGCTTGCGGCTGGGCCAATACATACTGCTTGGTCGGCTAGCCGAACATGAAGTAAGTCGCGATCGGCCTTGGAATATACGGCAACCGTTTTAATGCCCATTTCTTTGCAGGCACGCAAGATGCGTAATGCGATTTCGCCTCGGTTGGCGATGACCACCTTATCCAGCATTGTGGTGATCTCCGCTTAAACGATAGTGAAAAGTGGCTGATCAAACTCAACGGGCAAACCGTCTTCTGCCAAGATGCTTTCAATTGTGCCGCTGTGGTCAGCTTGGATTTGATTCATCATTTTCATGGCTTCGATGATGCACAGTACGTCGCCTTTTTTCACGCTGCTGCCAACATCAACAAATTTGGCTGAGCCCGGTGCTGGTGAGCGATAAAAGGTGCCAACCATTGGTGAGCGTTGAATGGTTCCGTGTGTTGCAGGTTCGCTGGCGGCAGGTGCAGTGCCTTTAGTTGACTGTTCAGGAGCCGCTGCGGCTACAGCAGCTGGTGCTGGAGCAGGTTGTGCTTGTGGTGCAGCAAAGTAATGTTGCTGAGGTGCCTGTGGGCGATTGCGCGCAATACGAACGGACTCCTCACCCTCGGTGATTTCCAGTTCGTCGATGCCTGACTCTTCTACTAACTCAATCAATTTTTTAATTTTACGAATATCCATGAGGACTCCTAGTCTGTTTTATTTGTTGTCTGCTGCTAATTGGCGCAGAACATATTCAAGGGCCAGCTCATAACCCAGCGGACCTAGGCCGGTAATAACACCAATGGCTTTGTCTGAAAGGTATGAGTGCTGGCGAAATGCTTCTCGGCTATGTACATTCGATAAATGCACTTCCACAAAAGGGATGCCGACGGCTAATAAAGCATCACGCAGCGCTACTGAAGTGTGCGTGAACGCAGCCGGATTAATGATTATGTAGCGAGTGCCTTCATTGATGGCGTTATGTACGCGCTCAACCAACTCACCTTCGTGGTTGCTTTGGAAGGTATCGATGGACTGACTTGCCATAGCGGCTTGCGTGCGCAGATTAAGTTCAATGTCAGCGAGTCGCGTGTTGCCATAAATGCCAGGCTCACGACTGCCCAAAAGATTCAAATTCGGGCCATTTAAGACAAGTATTGCAGCCATGATGAGGTTCTCTTGCCGTCGATGGTATGCAGGTTAATATTCGCCAAAATGGTTATGACCTGCATTGATATTGCGGGCAAGATACCCAAAGTGTCGTTTGCCTGCAATGGCGTTTAGATGAAAGGTTTATGTCAGTTAGACTTTTTATCAATAGTTTGATGGAAATGAGCGTGACTGACTGGACATTAGGCGCAGCTCGCCATACTCTTTTGCGCATCATTCAAAAATAAGAGGTGGGCGCACTGTTGGGCCCGAAACACCCGAGGCACTTTAGTGTATGTCCCACCGTCTGGTCTGACACCAAACGAGGGTTGCTGCATGCGGAAGTTATTTGCTAAAAGACGTTTTAGTCTTTTTTCTCTGCTCATTTTGATGTGTTCTGCGCCGGTTTTAGCTTCAGGTTGGGATATGCCTAGGGGCGTTACCGACATCAGTCAGCAGGTGTTTGATCTTCACCGTACTATTCTCTATATCTGCATCGCGATTGGCTTAGTTGTTTTCGGTTTGATGTTTTGGTCAATATTGCGTCACCGAAAATCACTAGGCGTCAAGCCGGCTAACTTTCATGAAAGTACTACAGTGGAAGTTATTTGGACCATTATCCCGTTTGTTATCTTGATCGCCATGGCAGTGCCAGCCACTAAAGTGCTGATTGCTATGGATGACTCCAGTGAATCTGAGCTAACCATTCGTGTTACAGGCTCGCAATGGAAGTGGCATTATGAGTACTTGACTTACGGTGACGATAAAGATGTCAGCGTTGGTTTCTTGTCGTCCTTGTCTACGCCGCGAGAGCAGTGGGAGCGTCAAGGTCAGGGTTTTGGCAAGTCGAATGTACCTGACTTTGAAGCGCATCCAAATTACCTCATTGAGGTAGATCGTCCTCTGGTTATCCCGACCGGAAAAAAAGTTCGTTTCCTGTTGACTGCTGATGATGTGATTCATGCGTGGTGGGTGCCAGACTTTGCCATCAAAAAAGATGCTATTCCCGGCTTTATTAACGAGCTGTGGACAAATGTGCCAGAAGGTAAAGAAGGTATTTACCGTGGTCGTTGTGCTGAGCTCTGCGGTAAAGACCATGCCTTTATGCCGATTGTTGTTGAAGCTAAATCAGCAGCAGATTTTGAGGCGTGGTTAGCAGACGCTAAAGTTCGTTCAGCAGAAGAGGCCAAAGCAGCGGCAGCATCTGTTGACTACAAATTCCCCAGCCTTGCTGATGCTATGAAGGAAGGTGAGGCTGTATATGTCGCGCGTTGCGCAGCCTGTCACCAAGTTAATGGTGCTGGTCTGCCACCGATGTTCCCTGCGTTGAAGGGCAGCAAAATGATGGTGGAAGACAGCGGTCGACAAGATCATATCAACATTATTTTAAATGGTAAGAATGCAATGCCAGGCTGGAAAGCAATTTTGACAGCACGTGAAATGGCAGCCGTGACAACTTATGAACGTAACGCCTGGGGTAATGACACCGGCGACTTAGTCCAGCCGTCGGAGTTTGCGCAATGAGTGGAGATAACAGCATGTCGAATGTAGCCCATGCAGACCATGATCATCATCACGAGCTGAAGCCGTTTTTGGTCCGCATGTACACCACAACCAATCACAAAGACATCGGTACGATGTACTTGGTGTTTGCTTTTCTGATGTTGCTTTGCGGTGGCTTAGCCGCCATGGTTATTCGGGCTGAACTAATGTATCCCGGCATGCAATTGGTGCAGCCGGACTTCTTTAACCAAATGACCACCGTGCACGGCTTATTAATGGTATTTGGTGCCATCATGCCGGCCTTTACCGGTTTTGCAAACTGGATGGTGCCGATGATGATTGGCGCGCCAGATATGGCTTTGCCCCGTCTCAATAACTTCTCATTCTGGCTGTTGCCATTTGCCTTCGCCATTCTGATTGGCTCGGTCATTATGTCGCTGTTAGGTATGGGGCCGGCGCCTAACTTTGGTTGGACTTTCTACGCGCCGTTGTCGACCACTTATGGTCCTGCCAGCACTGACTTATTCATTTTCTCTGTTCACTTAATGGGTATTTCGTCCATTCTGGGTGCAATCAATGTTGTGGTTACCATTCTCAACATGCGTGCTCCTGGCATGACCATGATGAAGATGCCGCTGTTCGTGTGGACTTGGTTGATTACTGCATTCTTATTGATTGCAGTTATGCCTGTGTTGGCTGGTGTAGTGACCATGATGCTGACTGATCGCCATTTTGGCACCAGCTTCTTTGATGCTGCTGGTGGTGGTGATCCAGTCATGTTCCAGCATATTTTCTGGTTCTTTGGACACCCTGAAGTCTATATTATGATTTTACCGTCCTTCGGTATTGTCTCTGCCATCATCCCAGTGTTTGCGCGTAAGCCACTGTTTGGTTATGCCTCAATGGTTTATGCCACGGCGTCTATTGCGTTGCTGTCATTTGTCGTTTGGGCCCACCACATGTTCACCACGGGTCTGCCGTTGGCAGGGTCATTGTTCTATATGTACATGACCATGCTGATTTCTGTGCCCACAGGTGTAAAAGTGTTTAACTGGGTGGCCACAATGTGGCGTGGCTCGATGAGCTTCGAAGTGCCCATGCTATTTGCTTTGGCTTTTGTGGTGTTGTTCACCATCGGTGGTTTCTCTGGCTTGATGTTGGCAATTACGCCAGCAGACTATCAGTACCATGACACCTATTTTGTGGTGGCGCATTTCCACTATGTCTTAGTGACTGGCTCCTTGTTCGCTATTTTTGCTGGCGCATATTATTGGCTGCCGAAATGGTCAGGTCATATGTTCAGCACGTTCTGGGCAAAGATGCACTTCTGGAGCTCACTGCTGTCAGTAAACCTGTTGTTCTTCCCAATGCACTTTGTTGGTCTGGCCGGCATGCCACGTCGTTATGCTGACTACTCCATGCAGTTTGCTGATTTGAACTTCTGGATTTCGATTGGTGGTTTCTGGTTTGGCGCTAGCCAACTGTTCTTCATCATTGTGCTGTTTACACTGAAAAGTCAGCCAAAAGCGACAGCCAACCCTTGGGATGCTCAAGAAGGTTTGGAGTGGACTGTTCCTAGTCCGGCCCCATATCACACCTTTGAAACGCCGCCAGTTGTGAAATAAGGAATCCTGAAATGACACAAACAACTGCAGCACGTAAGCAACTGATCTGGATGACCGGTGGTGTGCTGCTGATGTTTGTGTTCGCAGTTTTTGCGATGCCGCCTATTTATCGCGTGTTTTGTGAAATTACTGGTTTAAACGGTAAGCCTTCAGCGATGGCGGCTGGCGAATCGACATCTGTAGATTTAGATCGCGAAATTACTGTTGAGTTCATAACGATGGTTGACTCGGCGCTGCCTTGGCAGTTTACCAGTGAGCGACGAGTGATAAAGGTTCATCCTGGCGAAATTCATCAGATGAGCTTTTCAGTCGTTAATCAATCGGATGTGGCGGTAACTGGTAAAGCAATTCCGAGTGTGGCGCCTTCTGCTGGTGCTGCTCACTTAAAGAAAACTGAGTGCTTCTGCTTTATTGAGCAGACCTTGGCGGCAGGTGAAAGTATGGAAATGCCTTTGGTTTTTTATATTGATCCTGATCTACCCAGACAAATTGGTACTGTGACATTAGCTTATCGCTTTTATCGTCAAGCCGACGCAGGCTGATGATAGATTAAAACAAGAAAGGAGTGCGTCATGTCTTCTGCAGTTGAACACACAAAGACGGGTGAAAAGCCGTCGAGCTATTATGTTCCCGCGGCTAGCCCATGGCCGTTTGTAGGTTCATTGATTTTGTTTGTTTTAGTGATTGGCTTGGCCAATGTCATTCAAAGTAATAGCTTGTCCGGCATTGCAGCCAATAAAGGAACATTGAACTTTTTGTTTCCAGTCGGTTTGGTGGGTGTGTTCGGTTTAATGTTTTTTTGGTTCCGTGACACTATTAAAGAAAGCCTAGGCAATAAAAACTCACTACAGATGGATCAGTCCTACCGCCAAGGTATGACGTGGTTTATTTTCTCGGAAGTCATGTTTTTTGCGGCATTTTTTGGTGCCATGTTCTACGCCCGCTGGTTAAGCATTCCATGGTTGGCTGGTGAAGGCAAAGGCGTCATGACACATGAAGTGTTGTGGCCACAATTCCAAGCCTTATGGCCATTGGTGAAAATGCCAGATGGTGGCACTACTAATGTCATGGGGCCATGGGGGCTCCCTTTCATTAATACCGTTATTTTGGTGACCTCTTCGCTGACATTAACTGTTGCGCACCATGCTCTATTGAAAGGTGACCGCAAAAAACAAATCAACTTCTTGGCCATTACTGCAGCACTGGGCGTGATCTTCTTGGGTTGCCAAGTTTATGAATATATTCACGCTTATCGTGATTTAGGCCTGACTCTGCAATCTGGTATTTATGGTTCTACGTTCTTCATGCTGACGGGCTTTCACGGTTTACACGTGACGATTGGTACCATCATGATTATTGTGATGCTTCTGCGTTCAATTAAAGGTCATTTGACGCCAGACAATCACTTCGCGTTTGAGGCAACTGCCTGGTACTGGCACTTTGTAGATGTGGTGTGGTTATTCTTGTTTGTGGTGGTGTACTGGCTTTAGTTAAAGCGTGTGGGGTTGCAGTAGTCCGGTAGCCCCCAAGACAAACAAACTGGCAATAATGATGGCGGCAATTACGGCTCTCCAACGCAAAGCTTTCATTAGCTTGTCTGGGTCGTTTTTGTCGCCTCTACGTAAAGCGCGAAGCCCTGCAATCAGTTGCCAGACCATCAGTACAAAACCAAGCAGTAACAATAGTTTGATTAGCGTCATATTAAACTCTTTTGGTGGTAAGTAAGCCGTGTATGGCTGCTATTGATAATAGGTGAATTTGTGCGTCAAATGCACATGCAGTTTCTACCCCACAATAAATCAGCAGCTTTGTTATGGGTTATGTTCATTGCAATGTTGGTCTTGCTGCTGACACTGTCAATATGGCAGTGGCAGCGTGGTGCTGAAAAAGACGCATTACTTGCGCGACAGGTAGATCGTTCAGATCTTCCTGTGATTGAAGTGGCTAAGTTTAATAGTTTGCCTGTCGACATGGCTGATAGGCCTGTGCGCCTTCGAGGGCAATTTTTGCCAAAATATCGAGTGGCGCTTGATAACCAAATGCGTCAAGGCCGGGCGGGTTATGAGATACACATGGCCTTTATGTTGGAAGGCCATGATGAAGCGGTATTGGTGAATTTGGGCTGGTTGCCTACCGATCGAGATGGCGGACAGTTGCCACCCGAGAGCTTTGCTGATGCTGACCTTATAACGGGTACGGCGGTGATGCCGTCAGCGTTTATTACGATGGGCCAGCCTGAGTTAACAAGAGGACTGTGGCGAGCAGGGCGTATTGATCCTGTCTATTGGTCAGAGCAGTGGGGAATTGGCCTGCAGCCTTGGGTTTTGCGTTTGGCACCGGAAGTGCCCGGATTTTATTTGCGTGATTGGGCACCAAGTGGCCAGCAGTTAATGAGCCCGGATCGTCACCGTGCATATGCGTTTCAGTGGTTTGCGCTGGCGTTGGCGTGGGTAGCATGTTGGTGGTTTGCAAGACGAAGCTTGCGGCGACCTAATGATTTGGATGTAAAAAAATGAATCGTTCAAGATGGATCATGTTGGCTTTTTTGGCCACGTTTATCATTCCATTTTTGTTTGGCCATTTGGCCTATAAGTCATCATGGTTTGAAGGTGCGGCAACCAATAAAGGTGACTTATTAGATCCGCCTCACGCGTTAAGCGATCTGTTGTGGCAGCCATTGCCGGGCAGTACACCCGCGCCAGCTGGACATTGGTGGTTAACCTACTATCTGCCGGCAACATGTGATTTGGCTTGCGAGCAAGGCTTGGATGCATTAGTGCGATTGCGCATAGGCATGGGTCGTGATCGTGAACGGGTGGGTATCTTATTGCTACAAGAGCAAGCTGGTGATGTGCCAGCAGTTGCTGCCAAAGTGCCGGTATTGGCGCGGGGTGTTGTAGATGCAGCTGCTATGAAACAGTTTAAACAACAGTTTGCTACCGCTGAGGCAAACCATTGGCTGCTGATGGATCCAATGGGGTGGATCATGTTGAGTTACGAAGTGCCAAGCGCACCTGATGCTCTGTTGCTTCGGGCGCAAGACTTAATTGATGACCTGATGAAATTATTAAAGGTGTCGCAAATTGGCTAGTCGGGCAAAGTTATTAGTTTTTTTGAAGTTCGCCTTAGTGTTGACGTTGATTGTCATTATGTTGGGTGCATGGACACGTTTAAAAGATGCTGGTCTGGGCTGTCCTGATTGGCCATTTTGTTATGGACACATCACTGTTCCTGTTTCCGAGCAAAGTTTGACGCGAGTGCAGGAGCGCTTTCCCGATCACGTGGTTGAGCCGGAAAAGGCTTGGCCTGAGATGATTCATCGTTATTTTGCTAGCGCCATTGGCTTCTGTATTTTGCTGGTTGCTGCCTTTATGTGGCGCCGTCGACAAGAGCCCGGCATGCCTTGGCGCCATGGTTTAGCTTTGTTGGTGCTGGTAAGTGTACAGGGAGCTTTTGGTGCTTGGACGGTTACCATGAAGCTGTATCCCCCGGTTGTGACAGGGCACTTGCTGTTAGGGTTTAGTACGTTAACTGTGCTGTACTTGCTTTATTTACGGACGGCAAACGCCTTTCCAGCAACAGGGCAACGAAGGCCGAAGTGGCTGCCGAACCTACTAGGCTTCACAATTGTTGTTTTGATTCTGCAGATCGCTTTAGGTGGATGGACAGCTGCTAATTACGCCGCTACGGTTTGCACTGAGCTGCCAATTTGCCAAGCTGGTTGGCGTGAAGTGTGGTCTCCGAGCGAGGCTTTTCGTTTATTTAGGCCCGATGATGCTAATTATGAGTTTGCGCCACATTTAGATACTGCTGCTAAAGTCACTATTCATGCTACCCATCGAATGGGTGCGTTTGTTGTGACCGGTTTGATGTTGTTATTGATTGCTGCACTCATGATCAAAACGCAGCATACTCGCTATCGTGCTTTTGCTGGTTTATTGGCCTTTGGCCTAGTTGTACAGGTCGTGCTGGGCGTCGTGAATGTCGTCGCAGACCTGCCGTTATGGAATGCAGTTGCGCACAATGTGTGGGCGGCCGTTTTGTTGCAAATGTTGGTGGCTCTAGCCTTTGCGCTGAAGCAAGAAAGCAGCTGGAGAAAATTACAATGACAACGCTGACACAAACTAACCCGACGCCATTATGGCGCGAATATTGGGCATTAACTAAGCCGAAAGTGGTTGCCATGTTAATGGTGACGGCATTGGTCGGTATGTTTTTAGCGCCGCACTCCTTATTGCCTGTAGGACATTATCTTGCTGCGGTGGTGGGTTTATGGGCGGGCATGGCGTCCGCTGCATCAATTAATCAATGGGTGGATCAACGCATTGATGCCATTATGGCGCGGACTCAGGGCCGCCCACTGGTGCAGGGTAGCTTAAGTGGGGCAGCAGCACTGAGTTTTGCTGCAGTCTTAGCCGCAATCTCCATGATCACCTTAACGCTATGGGTTAATCCGCTGACAGCTTGGCTGACCGCAATTGGCATGGTGGGTTACGCTGGCATTTATACACGTTACTTAAAGCGTGCTACGCCGCAGAATATTGTGATTGGTGGGCTTTCGGGCGCGCTGCCGCCATTATTAGGCTGGGCAGCCGTTACCGGTGAAATGTCTGCGCATGCTTGGTTGTTGGTGCTGATTATTTTCGTTTGGACGCCACCGCACTTTTGGGCCCTAGCGATTCATCGTCGTGATGAGTACGCCAAAGCGGGCATTCCGATGTTGCCGGTCACACATGGTGTTAAGCTGACCAAAGACTTGGTTTGGTATTACACCGTGCTGCTTGCCTTGGTCACCATAATGCCTTACTTGATTGGCATGAGTGGTCCGATTTATTTGGTGGGTGCTAGTGTGTTTGCCGTACTGTTTATGAAGGAAGCATGGATTTTGCGTCGTACAGATCGCGAAGGGCAGGCCATGCGAACCTTTGGCTTTTCATTGGTTTATTTGCTTGGTTTATTCATGGCGCTATTGCTCGATCGGGCATGGTACCTTTTGTCGGTGTGAACCAAGAAATTGGCTTATGCAGTTGCCAAGGTTATGAAAAGTGTGTCTAATGTCTTTGCCCGTGGGCATCATCACCGTATCGCTGTGTCTCTCATTTGCGCCGACGATTGATGGCCGCGCCACGGCCATCCGATACAGTGTATTTTGAGGTTGATTATGTCGCAACGTGAAGAAGGTACCGTTAAGTGGTTTAACGATGCTAAAGGTTTTGGTTTCATCCAGCGTCAAGCAGGCGAAGACGTGTTTGTTCACTTCCGCGCCATTCGTGGCGATGGTCACCGCTCCCTGCGTGACGGCCAAAAGGTCGAATTCAGCGTAGTTAAAGGTCAGAAAGGCTTCCAAGCAGAAGACGTTCTACCTTTAGACTAATGTTGTTGTAACAATGGGCCCTAGGGCCCATTGTTGCTTCTATTAGCGCTTTTTTATCGCGCACATTTTTTATTTTTTGCCGCATCGGGAGCCAGTTTTTATCTGTCATTCTTGGCTTTAGGTATTGGTAGCTTGTTGGCCCGATGCCCAACCAGTTGATAGTTGAGAGCTCTTTATGCGTAGCAAGCAAAGCGTCGCTTTGATTTATTCCCTCTTAGGTTTTCTTTACGCCCTAAACGGCGTCTTCATGTTAGTTGCTCCTATCGTTTGGTTGAGCTTTTTCCCATTGGCATTTATGGTGATTGATGCCAATGCCGATTTTGCTATTCGTTTATTAGCAATTACCTTTATTGCTCAAGCGCCCTTATTTTTCTGGTGTGCGCGTAATTTAAAACGCTGCCGTACGGTGCGCCTAACACTTACCTTACACGCAGTGGGCTTAACGGCAGTCACTGTGGGTGCTATGGCCATTAATCCAGCGCCAATGCTGCCACTGACGTCATCCATCGTGCTGCTTGCTTTCCCCGCGCTGATGTTATTACTGCTTAGCTTGCCGCCGCGTACTATCCGTGTGAAGGGTCCTCGCGAGCAAGGCCAAGTGAAGTGGTTTAATGCCAATAAAGGTTTTGGCTTTATTACCCGTGACAATGGTGACGACATTTTTGTGCATTACCGAGCTATTCGTGGTGAAGGGCATCGCACTTTGCGTGAAGGCCAGCGTGTTGAGTTTTTCTTAAAGCGCGGTGAGAAAGGCCTGCAAGCTGATGATGTAGAGATGTTTTGATGACAGTAAGTACAACACCTGAAATTGCCGACTTACCACCGGTTGTTGCGTTTAATGAGTTGCCTCTGCCAGATGAAATCCTGCGTGCAGTAAGCGACTTAGGTTTTGCCAATTGCACACCGATTCAAGGGCGTGTTTTACGTTTTACCTTGGCAGGTCACGATGCGATTGGTCGTGCTCAAACAGGTACCGGTAAAACAGCAGCATTTTTGATCACAGTAATCGCTGACTTAATTAAAAATCCGCCAGATATGGATCGCTGCTTAGGTGAGCCACGGGCCTTGGTGCTAGCACCAACTCGTGAATTAGCCATTCAGATTGCCAGCGACGCAGAAGACTTAGGTAAGTATGCTGGATTGAATGTTGTCACCTTGATGGGTGGCATGGACTATGAAAAGCAACGTCGACAATTGGCTAATAAGCCGGTTGATATTGTGGTGGCAACGCCTGGTCGTTTAATCGATTTTGCTAATAAGCAGGAAATCTATCTGGATCAGGTCGAGCACTTGGTGATTGATGAAGCCGACCGCATGTTGGATATGGGCTTCATTCCGGACGTAAAGCGTATCGTGCGTTTAACCCCGCCGAAAACACATCGCCAGACCTTAATGTTCTCTGCCACGTTTACCCGTGATGTATTGAATTTGGCTGAGCAATGGACCTATTACCCGGTTACTGTCGAAGTTGAGTCAGACCAGCGCACAACCGATTCTGTTGAGCAGAAAATTTATATCGTCAGCAGTGACCAGAAAATTCCTTTATTGCTCAACCTAATTCGTCAGCAGAATCTTGATCGAGTGATGGTGTTTGCTAATCGTCGTGATCAAACACGTCGTCTGACCGATGTGCTCAAAGCACATAACTTGTCTTGTGCCTTGTTATCAGGTGATGTGCCGCAGGAGAAGCGGGTAAAGACGCTAGAAAACTTCCGCTCGGGCAAAATTAATGTCTTGGTGGCGACGGATGTGGCGGGGCGTGGCATTCATGTTGATGATGTGTCGCATGTGGTGAACTTCACCTTGCCAGAGCAGCCTGATGACTATGTTCATCGAATTGGGCGAACAGGTCGCGCAGGCACAAATGGAATTAGTATTAGCTTTGCTTGTGAGGATGACGCGTTTTTGATTCCACAGTTAGAGGCTGCGATTGGGCGCAAACTGCCATGTGAAATGCCGCCTGCCGAGTTGCTGGAAGCCGTTGAAAGCGTCAAAGTGATTCATGGTGCATCAGGTGCTGAACCAGCCGCCAAACAATCTGACCGTCGACCTTCTCGACCCAGGCGTTAAGCGCTAGAAGAAAAAAAGCCCGGCCATAATGACCGGGCTTTTTTATGTAATTAGCAAACTACCGTATTAGCGACTAATGACGGAAATTTTGCTGCCCTCAATACTAAGACTGGCCATTAAGCCCTGCTGATCAAAGACAAACGCGTAAGCATCACTGCTTAGTGTTGTAGTGTTTAGGCTGGCAGCCACACCTTCATTGACGACAACAACTGTTGGGCCAACACCTACTTCCCAGCCTTTACTGCGCTCTAAGAAGTTAGTTGCAGTTTCGTTCATCAAGAACATGGCATAACCATACGATTGTGCGCCAGCTTGTAAGCCCCAAGATGCTGAAACTGAGTTGTAATAGTTAGCTACTTTGCCTGCCTTGAAGTGAACCCCTTCGCCATAACTACCGCCAAAAATTAGGCCAGCTTTGACGATATTGGGAAACACTAAAACGGTATGAGCACGTTTGCCTAAGTCTGCTGCAACTGGGTTGGTTTTATAGAGTTTTTCCAATGCTTGTGCTGCGTCACGGTTAAGGTCTTCGGCACTGGCAGCATAGGCAACTTGAGTGACTAACATGAGTGGGCTGATAGCGGTAAGGCCAAGAGCAATTGATAAAGCGATGGGCTTAATAGTTTTCATCTTGTGCTGCCTTTCTGATCATTAGGACTTCATATAACGCTGGCCGATCAAATTGGTTAGTGCGTTTGGTCGCTTAGTTGAAAATAGCCTATTCCCCCCTACCAAAGTCGCACTGCCAATTGCATCGCTAAAGTCTACTGTTGCAGGTGTTAAATCACCTCCGGAGTAGACAATCATGAAAGAAACCGGCAACAAAAGTCCCCAAGCCTATTGGAAGGTCAATTTGCGCATCATGACCGGCTGTTTAGCGGTCTGGGCCATTTTTGGCTTTGGCGCCAGCATCTTCTTTGCAGAAGCATTAAATCAGTTCGAGTTTTTTGGCTTCAAACTTGGCTTTTGGTTCGCACAGCAGGGCGCCATTGTTGTGTTTGTACTAATTACTTTTTTTTACGCTTGGCGAATGAATCGCCTAGATCGTGAATTTGACGTACACGAGGACTAGACCATGTCAGTACAAATTTGGACATACATTATTGTTGGTCTGTCATTTTCGCTCTATATCGGCATTGCGATTTGGGCGCGTGTGGGATCAACCAAAGATTATTATGTGGCAGGTGGCGGCGTGCACCCGGTTACTAACGGTATGGCAACTGCTGCCGACTGGATGTCAGCGGCCTCTTTCATTTCCATGGCGGGTTTAATTTCTTTCCAAGGTTATGACGGTGCGGTTTATCTATTAGGTTGGACCGGTGGTTATGTATTGCTGGCACTTATGCTGGCGCCATATCTACGTAAGTTTGGCAAGTTCACCGTGCCTGACTTTGTTGGTGATCGTTACTACTCCGATACCGCTCGTTTAGTCGCTGTGGTTTGCGCCATTTTTGTGTCGTTTACCTATGTGGCTGGCCAAATGCGTGGGGTGGGTATCGTCTTCTCGCGCTTCCTTGAAGTAGATATCACCACCGGTGTCATTATTGGTATGGCGATTGTGTTGGCCTATGCGGTATTAGGCGGCATGAAAGGTATTACCTACACCCAAGTGGCGCAGTACTGTGTGTTGATTTTTGCCTATATGGTGCCGGCAATTTTCATCTCTATGTTGATGACGGGTCATGTGATTCCACAGGTGGGTTTTGGTAGCACCATGGCAGATGGCACGTATTTGCTACAAAAGCTGGATGGGTTAAGTGTGGAGTTGGGCTTTAACGCCTATACCTCTGGTACTAAGAGCACGATAGACGTTTTCGCCATTGCCTTTGCCTTGATGGTGGGTACGGCTGGTTTGCCACATGTGATTGTGCGTTTCTTCACCGTGCCAAAAGTGCGTGATGCACGTCGTTCTGCCTGCTGGGCTATCCTGTTTATTGCCATCATGTACACCACGGCGCCTGCTGTTGCAGCCTTTGCTCGCGTCAACATGATTGAAACGATCAATGGTGCAGATAAGCAGGGTACGCTTTATGAGCAAGCGCCTGAGTGGATCAAAAACTGGGAAAAAACCAAGCTCATTAAATGGGAAGACAAGAACGAAGATGGTCGTATGTTCTATGCCAATGACGAGCGCAATGAAATGACCATTGACCGCGACATCATGGTATTGGCCAATCCAGAAATTGCCAATTTGCCAGCTTGGGTGATTGCCTTGGTGGCGGCGGGGGCCTTGGCCGCAGCATTGTCTACGGCAGCGGGTTTGTTATTGGTGATTTCAGCGGCGATCTCTCACGATCTGTTAAAGAAAGTGGTGATGCCTAATATTAGCGAAAAACAAGAGCTGTTATACGCTAGGTTGGCGGCTACCGCGGCCGTGGTGGTGGCGGGTCTTTTAGGCATCTATCCGCCTGGGTTTGTGGCCGAGGTGGTGGCGTTTGCCTTCGGCTTAGCGGCGGCCTCGTTCTTCCCAACCATTGTCATGGGCATCTTCTACAAACGCATGAATAGTGCTGGTGCCATTGCGGGCATGGTGGCTGGTTTGAGCTTTACCATCGGTTATATTCTGTACTTCAAGGGCATTATCATGACACCAATGGCGGCCAATATTCCTGAGAACTGGTTGTTTGGCATCTCGCCTGAAGGTATTGGCACGGTCGGTATGTTGATTAACTTTGGTGTAGCACTGGTTGTCAGCCGATTCTTCGCGGCACCGCCACAGCATATCCAAGAGTTGGTTGATAGCATTCGTGTACCGCGCGGTGCAGGCTCTGCAACACACCATTAATAACACGCTTAAACAGTGATGAGTTGGCCCGGTTATGGCGACATAACCGGGCTTTTTTTATCTGATGATTAATCGACTTCCAGCACCATGGCGGCACCAATACCACCGGCGGCACAGGCGGTGGTCAGTGACAACCCACCACCGCGTCGCTTTAGTTCATAAAGCGTTTGTGCAATGACACGAGCACCTGTAGCACCAAAGGGGTGGCCAAACGCCAAACTGCCGCCGTTCACGTTAAGAATGTCGCGATTGATTTCACCAATGGCTTTATTACGACCTAGCACCGTGCGCGCGTATTCATCACTGGCTAACCCTTTTAGGTTGCAGGCAACTTGCCCAGCAAAGGCTTCGTGCATATCAATAATGGTGAGGTCATTGAGGCTGATGCCGGCACGATCTAAAGCCAAGGGGGCGGCATGTACGGGACCCATTAACAAGTCGTCTTGTGGCGTTTTGGCGGCAAAGGCAAACGAGCGAATATAACCCAGCACTTCGCGTCCTTCCGCGCGGGCCTGCGCTTCACTCATCAATAATAAGGCTGATGCGCCGTCGGTGAGCGGGCTGGAGTTGCCAGCGGTAACGCTGCCATGCTCAGCATCAAACACCGGCCTTAACTTGTCGTAGCTGCTGCGTACAGATTGTTTGCGGACTAAGTTGTCATTTTTTAATGGCCCCGAGGCAAGATCAACACGCATGACTTGTTTATCCATACGGCCTTCTTGCCAAGCATTGGCGGCATTGCTGTGTGAGGCGTGGGCAAGGTCGTCTTGTTCGGCGCGTGAAATACCCCATTTTTTGACCATTTTTTCCGTGCTTTGACCCATGGTCTCACCGACGGAAAATTCGGTAATAGAAGGTTGCTGTGGTAGTAAGTCGCTGGCACGTAACTTGGCCAACAGCTTTAAACGCTGGGGTAGGGTCTTAGCAAAACTGACATCACGTAGGGTGGCTGAAAAGTGTGGCGACATGGGTAGTCGCACACTGCTGGTGGAGTCGGTGCCACCAGCAATCACCACGTTGGCGCTGCCCGCTAAAATGCTTTCTGCAGCACTGGCGACCGTCTGAAAGCTAGTCGCGCAGGCACGTGTAATCGAGTAGGCGTCGACATCATTCATGCCTAACTGAAGAGCGACTTCCCGCGCAATAAACGGCGCTTCTGGAATCATCACGGTCATGCCATACACTAGCTGATCAATATCTTTTGCTTGCAGGGCATTGCGCTGCATTAGCTCTTTGACGGCAATGGCGCCTAGGTCAATCGCGCTTAAATCACGGTAATGAGTGGCGATACGGGCAAACGGTGTGCGTAGACCATCCACGATGGCGATGCGGCCACGGTAATTATGTAAGTGCTGACGTTGATTCATGATGTTCTCGTTTTATCGTGGATTAGGGTTTTCTAACAAAATGGCTGCACCTAGGCCGCCACCGGCACAGGTTGAAATTACCGCATAACGGGCACCACTATGTTGTAGGCGTTGAGCAGCGGTCATAAATAACCGACCGCCAGTGGCTGCAAAGGGATTGCCCAAGGCTAGGGAGCCACCCCAGCTATTGAGCTGGTCACGATTAACCTCACCCGATGGGTACTCAGCACCTAAGCGTTCAGTGACAAAGTCTCGGTCGGCCATACAGGCCAGGTTAATCAAAACTTGTGCTGCAAAGGCCTCATGAATTTCCCAGACTTCAATATCGTCATAGCTCAGCTGATTACGTTGCAACAGCTTGGGGATGGACATGGCGGGGCCTAACAACATCTCTTCTTCTAGGCTATCAACACCGGTTAGCACATAGTCTTGCACGATGGCGAGTGGTGTGAGCTGCTGCTTATTCGCCTGCGCCATGCTGGTAATTAGCAACGCCGCAGCACCATCAGTAAAACGTGATGCAGTGCCCGCGGTAATGATGCCGTGCTTTTTATCAAACACCGGTTTTAATTTACTTAAGCGCTCGGCGGTGGCGTCTTTGCGCGGTGTATTGTCAAACTCGGCTACACGTTGCTTATCAACTTGCACCGGGCTGATTTGGGCCGCGTAATGGCCAGCCTGAGTGGCACTGATGGCGTTGGCGTGCGAGCGTGCCGTGAACTCATCACAGGCTTGGCGGCTTAAGCCAAATTTTTTCACCATCGCTTCACAGGCTACACCCATGGTCATGCCCGTGGTGTAGTCGCTGCCGTCCGGAATGTCTAGGCTCAGGTCACTAGGGCGTAAGCTGGCCAGAACGGCAAGGCGGGCCTTACTGTCCTTGTTTTGACGAATTTGCATCAGGCTGCGACGAATTTTCTGAGATAAACGAACGGGTACGTCCGAGAAGTTTTCGGTACCACTGGCAATGCCAGTCTGAATTCGGCCCAAGCGAATCTGGTCACAAATATTCATCACGCCGACATTAGGGGAAATGCCTGCCATCGCCACGGTATAGGCAGGAACACGGCTGGGCATGCCCGCCGCCAACATGGCCTCGCGTGCGACGTTGGTTGTCTCCACCTCATGTAACACGGTGCCCATAATCACGAGGTCAACTTCATCACCGTTAACCCCCGTTTTTGCCAACAGGCTACGAATGACTTCGGCGCCTAACTCATAACTCATTAGTTCGGTATACAAACCGGCACTATCTAAAAATGGCGTACGCACGCCAGCCACAATGACGGGACATAACTCAGGGTGTTTCATGGCATTACTCATTACTTAGCAGGAATAAAATAGCCGGCCTGATAAACCTGTCCGGCATGGTCACTTAAACGAACATCCCAGCTGCCGTCGTCATTAGCACTTTCGGCGGTCTGAATTAATAACTCAGGGCTGGGTAGTGGGACTGGGCGGATAAAACGCAGATCAATGACTGATAGTTTGATGCCATGATTTTGCAGGGCTTCGATGATCTGACTAACACTGCCATAACCGTGCATGATGCAACCCTTAAAACGAGTATTGCGTGCGACGAGTGGCAAGGTGTGGATGGGGTTGAAGTCACCGGTTAGGTAAAAAAAACGGCGACCTTCATTAGCATCAGCCTGCCAACTATTAATGGTAAGCCAGTCGCTGCGACGTGTTTTGGCTGGTTCATTTGATGTTGGCCGTGGTTTTAGCGGCACCGCTGCAATCGACTCAATCACTAAGGCATTCACTGTGCTAGAAGTGCTGACATGAACACGTCCATGCACACGAGCACGGTAACCATCATCGCTGGCATCTAACAGCTCGCCGGCTAAATGTAATGCTTCGCCTCTGGGGACTGGTGCGTTAAAGCTAATGCGTACACCTTGGTTAAGCACATTTAGCATGGGGTAGGGCGCTTGCATGGTGAGCTTGGCGATGATTGCAAGGGCTGCCTGACTGGTAATGAGCGCTGGCGGTACATGATGCTGATAACGAGCTTCGGGAGCGTTTACCCAGCTGGCAAAAGCATCCACTAGGCTGTCTGCTGGCGCATCCAATTGCTCCACGCAGGGGCGAAAGCCTTTTTTCTTCAGCGGGTTAAAGGCATACACCGCACCAAGTGCCATGGTGCTGATGTTATGCCATTGATATTTTATTAGTGTAGGACTGACATTCACGGGTGCATTACCTATTGGTGACTGATTAGTCGCACCAATCTAGCAGGCTAGGCGCTGTCGTCAATGACCGACTGTGTTGACCAAAACCGTCATCTGCACATGTCTATACCGGCCCAAACAAAAAGCCCGGAACAGGTCCGGGCTTTTTATCACAACAGCAGCAAGCTTAAGTCAACTGAGCCATGTTGATCTTGTCGGCTTGGTCTGTGTATTCGCTCATCGTGTTGAAGTTCAGGTAGCGATAAACATCATCGGCCATTGCATCAATTTGATTTGCGTATTCCATGTACTCAGCCACGGTTGGTAACTTACCCATCACCGCCGCAACAGAAGCCAGCTCGGCAGAGGCTAAGTACACATTAGCGCCTTGGCCTAAGCGGTTCGGGAAGTTACGAGTCGATGTCGACACACAGGTAGAGTTAGGTGCAACACGTGCTTGGTTACCCATGCACAATGAGCAGCCGGGCATCTCAGTGCGTGCACCGGCGCGACCGTAAATGTTGTAATAGCCTTCTTCCATCAGCTGGTGCTCATCCATACGGGTTGGCGGAGCAATCCACAGACGTGTCGTCAGTGAGCCACCTGGCACCTTGTCCAGCAGCTTGCCAGCGGCACGGAAGTGACCAATGTTGGTCATACATGAACCAATGAAAACTTCATCGATTTTCTGACCAGCCACTTCAGATAATGGTTTGGCATCATCTGGATCGTTAGGGCAGCAAAGAATCGGTTCTTTGATGTCGTTCAGATCGATTTCGTAAACAGCGGCGTATTCAGCATCGTTGTCAGCACGTAACAGTGATGGATTAGCCAGCCATTTTTCCATGGCAACAATACGACGAGCCATGGTGCGGGCATCACCATAACCATTGGAGATCATCCACTTCAGCATGGTGATGTTGGATGTTAGGTACTCGGCAACTGACTTCTCACTCAATGTGATCGAGCAACCTGCAGCAGAACGTTCGGCAGAGGCGTCTGATAACTCAAATGCTTGTTCAACGGTGAGGTCTTCCAAGCCTTCAATTTCCAGAATACGACCGTTGAATACGTTCTTTTTGCCTTTTTTCTCGATGGTTAATTCACCACGTTGAATAGCGGCATATGGAATGGCATGAACTAAGTCACGCAGGGTAATGCCAGGCTGCATTTTGCCTTTGAAACGCACCAGAACAGATTCTGGCATGTCCAGTGGCATAACGCCGGTAGCTGCAGCAAATGCCACCAAACCAGAACCGGCTGGGAACGAAATACCAATCGGGAAACGGGTGTGTGAGTCACCGCCAGTGCCAACAGTGTCTGGCAGCAACATGCGGTTTAACCACGAGTGGATGATGCCGTCACCAGGACGCAGTGAAACACCGCCACGATTCATGATGAAGTCTGGCAGCGTGTGGTGTGTGTTGACGTCAACAGGCTTTGGATACGCAGCCGTGTGACAGAATGACTGCATAACGAGGTCGGCAGAGAAGCCCAAGCAGGCTAAGTCTTTCAGTTCGTCACGTGTCATTGGGCCGGTGGTGTCTTGTGAGCCAACGGTGGTCATGTGTGGTTCACAGTAAGTGCCAGGACGTACGCCTTGACCTTCTGGTAGACCACAGGCGCGACCAACCATTTTTTGCGCTTGCGTGAAGCCTTTGCCAGTGTCAGAAGGCTGAACCGGTGAGCGGAACAGTGTTGATGGCTCTAAACCCAGTGATTCACGTGCTTTTTTGGTTAAGCCACGACCAATGATCAAGTTGATGCGGCCACCAGCACGAACTTCGTCGAGCAGTACGGGCGTTTTTAACGGGGCTTTAGCAATTTCTTTACCATCTTTGGTGGCAGACACTTCGGCGGTGTCATGGTTGATGTGGAGAACCACTTCATCACCCATGTTCATTTCGCCAACATCTAATTCGATTGGCAATGCACCAGCATCTTCCATGGTATTGAAGAAAATTGGAGCGATTTTAGAGCCGATGCATACGCCGCCATCACGCTTGTTAGGGATGAATGGCAGGTCGTCACCAGTGAACCACAATACCGAGTTGGTTGCTGATTTACGGCTTGAACCGGTACCAACTACGTCACCAACATAAGCAACGATATTGCCTTTTGCTTTCAACGCTTCAATTTGCTTGATCGGACCAACTTCGCCCGGCACTTCAGGGTTGATGCCTTCGCGCGCATTTTTCAGCATGGCGTTAGCGTGCAGAGGAATATCTGGGCGGCTCCAAGCGTCTTGCGCAGGTGACAGGTCGTCCGTGTTGGTTTCACCAGTCACTTTGAATACGGTGACTTTAATTTCTTTGGCTACTTCAGGGCGGCTAGTGAACCATTCTGCGTCAGCCCATGATTGCATGATGGCTTTAGCATGCGCGTTACCAGATTTTGCTTTTTCTTCCACGTCATGGAAGGCATCAAAAACGAGTAAGGTTTTCTTCAGCGCTTCGGCGGCAGTTGGTGCCAGCTCGGCGTCATCCAGCAATTTCACCAGCGGCTCAACGTTATAACCACCTAACATGGTGCCTAATAGGAAGGCTGCACGTTGCTTGCTAATGAGTGGGGAGCTTGCAGCACCTTGGGTGATGGCGGCCAAAAATGCGGCTTTAACATAAGCGGCTTGGTCAACGCCTGGTGGAATACGGTTTTCCAGCAGGTCCACCAAAAATGCTTCTTCGCCAGCAGGTGGATTCTTCAGTAACTCAACCAGCGCCGCAACTTGGGCTTCATCGAGTGGTTTTGGTGGCACACCAAGCGCAGTGCGCTCAGCAGCATGTTGACGGTAGGCTTCAAGCACAATGATATCCTCAACGGGTCAGCGGAAGGCTTAGGTCAATCCATGACGCGACGACCCAAGCAAGAAATACAGGGGGCAAGTTTAGCGTAAAGCCTTACGCAAAGTAAGGTCGAGCATGTGCTGACTACTATCGATTGGTCGCAGACTAGTGGCTATTTAAAGCCAAAACGCTCATCGAGAGTGCCTTTGTCGTCCGGCTGCTTGGTGGCGTAATCGCGAGGAGGACTAATTTCGTCGCCATCTAAAGGTTCTGGGTAGTGGTATGGCGAGAAAGGTGGCTGTATCTCTTTGTTTTCGTCGAAACGTACAAACGCTTTTGCTGGGTTGGCATCAATGGCCTGTTTAGGGTCGTTACACAATGTTTGTGCTCCCTGCATTAAGTGCTCATGTAATTCTTTATAGGCTGTGGTTAGGCTGTTGACATGCGATGCAGTCTGATGGAAATGACTGCTTACTTGGGCCTCGTAGCCGTCATGACGAGCTTGCAGGTCACGTAACAATGTCTCCAAATCCTGCACACGACGGTCCGGGCTTTGTCTTTTTGCCAGCACATAACCAGCAAGACCACCTACGATAAATACGAGGACATAGAGCAGGGCGGTCATAAAAATCTCCATCAGTTCACGTTGGCCATGACATTGGCTTGTTATGTCAGTATCTATACCATTGCTTGCCATATCAATAAAAGATGTTGGTTGAGACTAAAACGTATGCTTTCGACTGATTTTGTGTTGCCGACCGTAGCAGGAGAGCATCGTGGGTTGATTCATGGGCTTGCCGGTGCCATTGAGCTACGTGTTCATGTGCCGGAAAAGGTGCGCGCAAATGCCGTCGCTGTTATTTGTCATCCTCACCCGCAGTTTGGCGGCACGCTTGATAATAAGGTGGTCTTTACGGTTTTTCGTGCTTATCGTGAGCTTGATTTGGTGACAGTACGCTTTAATTTCCGAGGGGTTGGTGCCAGCCAAGGCAGTTATGCTGACGGTATGGGTGAGCAAGACGATTTAAAAGCGGTACTGGCATGGTTGCACCAACAAGGAAGCTTTTCTGAGCTGACCTTGGCGGGCTTCTCGTTTGGTAGTTCGGTGGCTACCGCCGTATGGTCACAAGCATTAGCGCAAGGCTGGTTGGGTGTGGAGCTGCTGCTGATTGCTCCGCCCGTGACGCGCTTTTTATTGCCGGATGAATTGTTGCCAAGTGTGGCCCGTGTGGCTTATGGCGATGCTGACGAGGTCATCGATCCGGATCAAATAGCGCAATGGCTGAAGACTTATGGTCAGGCTGCAGATATTGCAGTCTTTCCTGGCGCAGGACATTTTTTCCATGGTCAGTTAGCTGACTTAAAACACTGGGTGGCATCAGGTTGGCGAGGTTTAGAGGCGTAAATGCAAGCGGAAGAAAAGGAATGGTTGGGGCCGTTAGCGCGTTATCGCTACGATATTGAGCACAGTGGCTTTCAGCTGGATCAGGCGCAAATGGAAGCAGTCAAGGCTTTGCAGCAGGTGCATGATGATTTGGTCCTGCGTTATCAGGCTGGCCTGCGCCTGCGTGGCTTGGCACGTATCAGTGAAATTCGTCGTCAGCGTACGCCAGCTCAGGGTTTGTATCTTTGGGGTGGGGTTGGTCGCGGCAAGACTTATTTAATGGATTTGTTTTTCGAGGAGCTGCCTTTTCGCCGCAAATTGCGCATCCATTTTCACCGCTTCATGCAGCGAGTACACAAAGAGCTGAAGCAGCTGCAGGGCATAAAAGATCCGTTGCATGCAGTGGCCGACATCATCCATAAAGAAGCGGTAGTGATTTGCTTTGACGAGTTTTATGTCAGTGATATTGCTGATGCCATGATTTTAGGCGGCCTGTTTGAGCAGTTGTTTGCCCGTGGGGTAAGTCTGGTGGCCACCTCCAACATTGTGCCCGACAAGCTTTATGAGAATGGCTTGCAGCGTCAGCGCTTTTTACCAGCCATTGCGATGGTTAAGCAGTTCTGTGATGTGCTGAATGTGGATTCCGGTGTGGACTATCGCTTGCGTGTTCTTGAGCGTGCTGAGCTGTATCACTTCCCTTTAGATGCCGGTGCACACTCATCACTAGCGGCAAGCTTTGGTGAATTGTCACAAAACTCGATTGTGCTACATGAGCCACTTGACATTAATGACCGCTCAGTCGATCTTGTTGCCCGCACTGAAGATGTTCTTTGGTGCACGTTTACAGAGCTGTGCGAGCGGCCACGAAGCCCTAGCGACTACATTGAAATTGCGCGTGAATTTCACACAGTATTGCTGGCGGATGTGCCACAAATGGGTGCAGAAAATGACGATGCGGCACGTCGATTCATTAACTTGGTTGATGAATTCTACGATCGTGGCGTTAAGTTAATCATGTCAGCCGCCTGTCCGATTGCGCAGCTTTATGAAAACGGCAGATTAACCTTTGAGTTTCAACGTACTCAAAGTCGTTTGCAAGAAATGCAATCGCGGGACTATCTGGCCTGCGCACACTGTCCCTGAGTCGGTTACTCATTTTTTAGGGCGGGCGCGTGAGGTGCATATGTCCTGCCTTAATTAAATGAAACCGGAGAAGGTTATGGTTCCTCGTAAGCTGTTCACTTCAGATCACGAAGCATTTCGTGACTCGTTGCGCAAATTCTTAGAAAACGAAGCAGCACCTCATCACGCTCAATGGGAAGAAGACGGTCAAGTCTCTCGTGAGTTGTGGACTAAGGCGGGCGAAAACGGCTACCTCTGCCCCTGTGTTGGTGAAGAGTATGGCGGCCCCGGTGCTGACTATTTGTATTCCATTATTGTGATGGAAGAAGTGGCGCGTCAGGGTTTAAGTGGCATTGGTTGGGGTTTGCATACCGATATTGTGGCGCCATATATCGAGCACTACGGTACAGAAGAGCAAAAGCAAAAGTATCTGCCTAAGATGGTGTCTGGTGAGCTTATTGGAGCTATTGCCATGACTGAGCCCGGCGGTGGTTCAGACTTGCAGGCGGTGAAAACTACAGCCATTAAGCAGGGTGACCACTATGTCTTAAACGGTTCTAAAACCTTTATTACCAACGGCCAAATGGCTGACATCATTATTGTTGTTGCCAAAACTGACCCAAGCCAAGGCGCTAAGGGTATTTCCTTGTTTATTGTTGAGCGTGGCATGCCCGGCTTTGAGCGTGGTCGCAACCTGCATAAAGTAGGCATGAAGGCACAAGATACTTCTGAGCTGTTCTTTAATGACGTGAAGCTGCCGCAAGAAAATCTGATTGGCGCTGAAGGCATGGGTTTTGTGTATCTGATGCAGGAGCTGGCGCAGGAGCGTTTAGGTATTGCTGTTAACGCAGTAGCCAATATGGAAGGTGCTCTGCAGCTCACTTTAGAGTATGTGCGTGAGCGCAAAGCGTTTGGTAAGCGTATTGCAGACTTCCAGAACACTCAGTTTAAACTGGCCGAAATCAGCACTAATATTGATGTGGCGCGTGCCTATGTTGATCGTTTGATTGAACTGCACTTGACTAAGGAACTGAGTATTCCGAGTGCTGCGGCAGCCAAGTACTGGGTTACCGATCTGCAGTTCCAAATGTTAGACGAATGTGTGCAGTTGTTTGGTGGTTACGGTTATATGTGGGAATACCCAATTGCCCGTATGTGGGCGGATTCACGCGTGCAGCGCATTTATGGCGGCACAAACGAAATCATGAAGAGTATTGTCGCTAAAACCTTGATATAATGTGCAAACGGAGGGTGCAGAAAGTTAATCTGCGCCCTCTGCGTAAATACGATACAAAAATTATTCTCATAGACGTTGTCAAATCGACTTCCCTTGGGTACTATTCGCGACCTCATTGCGGATGGCCACGTTTGGCGCCGCTGACAACAGATTTTTGAAGGCAGTTGACATGAAAACTTTCAGTGCCAAGCCGGAAAGCGTAACACGCGAATGGTTTGTAGTTGATGCAAGTGGCAAAACACTTGGTCGTTTAGCTACCGAAATCGCTAGCCGTTTACGTGGCAAGCATAAGCCAATTTATACGCCACACGTTGATACGGGTGACTACATTGTTGTTGTTAATGCCAGCAAGCTGGTAGTAACTGGCAACAAAGCACAAGACAAAATGTACTGGCACCACACCGGTTTCCCAGGTGGCATTAAAGGTGTTAATTACACCAAGTTGGCAACTGAAAAGCCAACTCTGCCGCTTGAAATTGCTGTACGTGGTATGTTGCCAAAAGGCCCATTGGGTCGTGACATGCTGAGCAAGCTGAAAGTGTATGCCGGTGCAGAGCATCCGCATACAGCCCAGCAGCCACAAGAACTGACTATCTGAGCGACTTGATATGACTGTACAAGCAAATTACGGAACAGGTCGTCGTAAAACGGCAACCGCTCGCGTTTTCCTGACACCAGGCGAAGGCACTATTGTTGTTAACGATCGTCCATTGGATGTTTATTTTGGTCGTGAAACAGCCTGTATGGTTGTTCGTCAGCCATTAGAGCTGGTTGAACTGCTGAATAAGTTCAACATTAATGTCACTGTCAAAGGCGGTGGTATTGGCGGTCAAGCGGGTGCTATTCGTCACGGCATTACTCGTGCACTGATTGAATACAACGAAGAACTGAAGTCACCACTGCGTAAAGCAGGTTTTGTGACTCGTGATGCGCGTGAAGTTGAACGTAAGAAAATCGGTCTGCGTAAAGCACGCAAACGTCCACAGTACTCCAAGCGTTAATCGCTGTTGCTGTGCAAAAAAGGCTCGCCATTGTGCGAGCCTTTTTGTTTGTTTTAAAAATGACCGACGAAGGGTGCACAAAGCCCGTCTATCCGTGTGGATTTTCTTGTCACTGGCCGGTGATTTCATTACCATTGGGAAGATTTTTTTAAGCTCCGCCAAGGCATTAGTGAAACAATGCCTGGCGGCCTGAAGCTGATTCGGAGAGTGCGTCAATGAGTACTGACGGCGTAAATGTAAACCGTCGGCGCCTGCTAGTCGGCGCGACAGCAGCAGTTGGAGCTGTCGGCGTTGCTGGGGTGGCCGTGCCATTCGTGAAATCCTGGAACCCAAGTGCAAAAGCAAAAGCAGCTGGAGCGCCGGTGGTGGCAGATATTAGCCAACTAGAGCCGGGCCAGCGTGCCGTTTTTGAATGGCGAGGCAAGCCTGTTTGGGTTGTGCGCCGCACGCCACAAATGCTCGAAAGCTTGGTCGCCGTTGAGCGCTCCTTGGCAGATCCAGAGTCTGCGGCATCAATTCAGCCAGAATATGCACGTAACCGTGAGCGCTCTATCAAGCCTGAGTTCGCAATTCTGACTGGTATTTGTACCCACTTGGGTTGCTCGCCAAATTTCCGTCCAGAAGTGGGAGCGGCAGATTTGGGTGGAGCAGACTGGTTAGGTGGCTTTTTCTGCCCATGTCATGGTTCTAAGTTTGACTTAGCTGGCCGAGTATATTCGGGCGTTCCAGCACCTACTAACTTGGATGTGCCACCACACACCTATGAAACTGATAGCGTGCTTGTGATCGGCGTTGATGCGGAGATTGCATAATGGCGAACGTCGGCAAAAAATTGATGGGCTGGGTAGATGCACGCTTTCCAGCGACTGAAACTTACGAATATCACATGTCGAAGTACTACGCCCCGAAGAACTTTAACTTCTGGTACTTCTTTGGTGTGTTGTCAATGATCGTACTGGTTAACCAATTGGTTACCGGTATTTGGTTAACCATGTCTTACAACCCATCAGGCGAAGGTGCATTCGACTCTATCGAATACATTATGCGTGACGTGGAGTATGGTTGGCTGCTGCGTTATATGCACTCGACCGGTGCATCTGCATTCTTCGTGGTGGTCTATTTGCATATGTTCCGTGGCTTGCTCTACGGGTCATATAAAAAGCCTCGTGAACTCGTGTGGCTGTTTGGTATGGCCATTTACTTGGTGCTGATGGCTGAAGGCTTCTTTGGTTACCTGCTGCCATGGGGCAATATGTCCTATTGGGGTGCTCAAGTTATTTTGAACTTGGCCGGTGCTGTTCCTGTAGTCGGTGATGAGCTGGTTACTTGGGTTCGTGGCGACTACCTGATTTCGGGGATCACGCTAAACCGTTTCTTTGCCTTGCACGTGGTGGCGTTACCACTGGTGTTGGTGGCATTGGTGTTTATGCATTTAGTGGCATTGCATCATGTGGGTTCGAATAACCCTGATGGCGTTGATATCAAGAAAGTAAAAGGTGACGACGGTGTTCCACTTGATGGCATACCTTTCCACCCGTATTACACTGTTCATGATTTAGTTGGCATTGTGGTGTTCTTGTTTATCTTCAGTTTGGTGTTGTTCTTCTTCCCGGATGGCGGTGGCTATTTCTTGGAGAGACCGAACTTTGAGCCGGCTAACCAGCTGAAAACACCAGAGCATATTGCACCGGTTTGGTATTACACCCCGTTCTACGCGATTTTGCGTGCAGTTCCCTCTAAGCTGGGCGGTGTGATTGCCATGGGTGCAGCGATTGCTATCCTGTTTGTGCTGCCTTGGTTGGATCGTAGCCCGGTTCGCTCCATGCGTTACAAGGGTATTCATAGCAAAATTTGGCTGACCTTGTTTGCCATCAGCTTTGTTGTCTTGGGTGTGTTGGGAGCTATCCCAGCTGGTCCAGTTGAAACACTGCTGGCACGTATTTTCACTGTCATTTACTTCTTGTTCTTCTTACTGATGCCGTTCTACACATCAATGGAGACCGTAAAACCAGTGCCGGATCGCGTGACTGGGGGTAAGCACTAATGAAAAAGATTCTTCTCTCTATGCTTTTGGCGCTGTCACCTATGGTGGCAGTGGCCGCCGGTGGTGGTGCTTGCGGTACGCTTGATAAGTGTGAGCCTGCTCCGGTTAATCTGAAAGACAAAGCATCATTGCAAAATGGTGCGTCGCTCTACATCAGCTACTGCTTGGGCTGTCACTCAGCAAAATATTTGCGTTATGAACGCATGGCTCAGGACTTGGATATTGATCCAGCTCTTGTTGAGCAGTACATGATGTTCACCACTGATAAGATCGGTGAGGGCATGATTAACAAGGTAGATGTTAAGCAGCAGGCTTCGTGGTTTGGTGCTGCGCCTCCTGACTTGTCATTAGAGACACGTTTTCGTTCGCCAGACTGGGTATATAATTATTTGCTGAATTTTTATCCAGATGACAGCCGCCCACTAGGCGTAAATAACCGCGTATTTAAAGACGTGGGTATGCCGCATGTGTTGGAGCCGTTAGAGCAAGAGCTTGGTCCTGATGGTTATGCTGTTGCTGTCGGTGATTTAGTGAACTTTATGACCTATATGGCTGAACCTTCTCGTCTGCAGCGTGAGCGCTTGGGTGTTTGGGTGCTACTATTCTTGGCCTTCTTGTTCATCCCAGTCTACTTCTTGAACAAAGAGTTCTGGCGGGATGTGAAGTAATCACCAGTCTATAGCGCCTATAGACCGGTCAAAGGGGGGCATCTAGCGGTGTCGCCCCTTTGTCATTTAATGAATTGGAGTAAACCCTATGGCAACTGTGACACGTCGCGCTTCAATGACGTTTTATTCTGATGCGGTCGATCACTACAGCCACCGTGTACGCATTGTGTTGGCTGAAAAAGGTGTGTCGGTTGATGTGGTAAATGTTAATGAACACAATCGTCCCCATGACTTGGCTGATTTAAACCCATACAACCAGCTGCCGGTTCTTGTGGATAGAGACTTGGCCTTGTATGAAACCAAAGTAATGATGGAGTATTTGGATGAGCGCTTCCCTCATCCACCGTTATTGCCAATTTATCCAGTCGCTAGGGCGCAAGCAAGACTGCTGGCCTATCGCATTGAGCGTGACTGGCTGCCTGACATCGATTTAATTCTGTCTGGCAAGGGTAAAGAAGCTGCGGTGCAAAAGGCACGCAAAGACATTCGTGACAACATCATTACTATTGCGCCAGTCTTTAATGAGCTACCATTTTTCATGAGTGAAGAGTTTTCGTTGCTAGATTGCATGTTGGCTCCTATTTTATGGCGCTTACCAATCATGGGTGTGGAATTGCCTGAACGATCTTGCAAAGGTTTGATTCAATACATGGATAGACTGTTTCATCGTGATAGCTTCTTAGCGAGTTTGACTGAGCCTGAACGCGATATGCGCCGCAGGTCATAAGTTATGTCGCTGAAAGGTACAAGACCTTACCTCGTGCGCGCCATCAATGAGTGGATTTTAGATTCGGGATGGACGCCACACATACTGGTTGATGTTACTTGGCCTAATGCTGAGCTGCCGCCAGTACCCAGTGATGGCGGTAAGTTGGTGTTGAATTTGAGCCCAACGGCGGTGCGAGACCTGCATTTGGGTCAAGATGAAGTGGCATTTTCTGCGCGCTTTTCGGGTTCTGCACACTATGTTCGCATCCCGATGGGTGCAATTTTGGGAATATATGCACGCGAGAACGGAGAAGGTCTGTTTTTTAGTGCAGATGATTACGACCGTCCGTTGGAGCAAAAAACCGAGGCGCCGTTAAAGCGCCCGGGTTTGCATATCGTTAAGTAGTGGATGTTTCTGGAAGAACATCCACTATTTTGATGATGCGGGTAACGCCATCTAAGGCTTGAATGCGTTGGATGGCACGATCTGTTTCACGCTGTGTCAATTTACCCATTAAATAAACGGTGCCATTGACGGCTACCACGCGTGCTTGTTCACTCCGTAGATTGTCAGCAGCAAATAAGTTGATGCCTGCTTTGCGCTCTAGCAAGTCATCTGACAAGCGCTGTCCTAGTGTACGGTTGGGGCCAACAGTCATTTCGTTGTGCACAATAACTACATCTTTGTAATTGCGTGCTGCATTACTAACTGCTTGTTTCATTTCCTCAGTCTGTGCTTCGCCAACGATCAGAACGGCCTGATAGAAACTGACCACTACAATTCTAGCGTCACGTGCTGATGGAATATCCCGATAAATGTCGCGACGGATAGCCTGTGCTAATTGACTGTCAGTTAGACGATCAGAAATCGTGCGAGTTCCGGCTTCAGCTGGATTAGGGCCAATGCCGACTTTGGCCATGCTAGTACAGCCGGCAGTACTAACTGCTACTGCTAGCAAAATGGTGAGCGATGGCTTATGCATATTCAAGTTCTCCAAAAAGTGATGAATCAATAAGCGCGCAACAGCAATGTAGGATAAAGAGTTGCGCTTCGTGAACGCGATAAGCGCGATTTTCAGGGATGGACAAAAGGATATCATTTTCGTTGAGCAGTCTGGCGACTTCGCCACCGGATGCACCAGTTAATGCGATGACGTTGCAGTTACGCTCATGCGCAGCCTTAATGACGGATTTAATATTCTCGGCATTAGCCGATGCAGACAGAACAACAACGACATCGTTTGGTTGAGCAATTGCCAGTAGTGGCCTAGAAAACGATTCCGTGAGGCGATTGTCTTGAGCAAGTGCACTTAAGGTAATGCTGTCTGGCGCTAGCGCAATAGCTGGCAGCGCAGGTCGCTCATGCTCAAATCGATTTAGCAACTTGCTGACAAAAGACTGAACGTTAGCGCCAGACGCACCGTTACCGCAGCAAATCAGCCTGTTTTCATTAACTAAGGCGTTCACCATCATTTGGGCTGCACGTGCAATATCGTCACTATGATATTCGGCTAGTTCTGACAGCATCGCGATGCTGTCTTGGCACATTTGCACAATGCGTTGTTGCATAGCTTAAGTCTCGTGTCTTAAAAAGCGCCTTGTATCCATCTTACTTTAGCGTCTGAGCCAGTAAATGCGATGACATCAAAACGCATAGCGCAGTGTCGCCACTGCGGATTACAGCTCAGGAAAAAGCGAGCTGCTAAGCGAATGCGCTGTATCTTAGCAGGAGTTATGCTGCCTGTTGCACCGCCATAGTGCTCTGACGCTCGCCAGCGCACCTCGGTAAATATCAAGATTTGGTTTGCTACAGTGATTAAGTCCACCTCACCAAGCCGGCAATGGTAGTTATGTGCCACTAAATTATGGCCATGTTGTTGTAAGTGTCGCCAAGCCAGTACTTCTGCATGACGCCCTTTTTGTTGAGTAGGTGAGCCGGCTTTTAGTGACAGCTTGTGATTTGTAGTCATGTGAACTTATCCATGATGGGGCATAATTGGTTTAGTGATTGCGGTGGTTTTTTGCCACACAAAAATGAATAAAGAGAAAGTTATGTCTGCTGGGGTTTTGCATGTGGTCGCTGTGCCGATTGGCAACTTAGACGATATCAGTGCGCGGGCACTGGCGGTCTTGGCGTCGGTTGATGTGGTGGCAGCGGAAGATACTCGTTGCAGTGGCCGTTTGTTCCAGCATTACGGCCTGCAGCGCCCATTGTTAGCACTGCATGACCATAATGAGGCAGAGCGAGTGCCCGCATTAATTGCGCGTTTGCAGGCAGGGGAGTCTGTTGCGCTTATTTCAGATGCAGGTACACCGTTAATAAGCGATCCCGGCTATCGCCTGATTGCGGCAGCGCATGATGCCAAAATTGTGGTCAGTCCTGTACCTGGTGCGTGCGCGGCAATAGCTGCGCTTAGTGCAGCTGGCATTGCTTCGGATCGTTTTTTCTTTGAAGGTTTTTTGCCGGCTAAGTCAGCGGCTAGGCAGGCTCGTTTACGTGATCTGGCACAAGTGTCAGCATCACTAATCTTTTATGAGGCGCCGCATCGTATTGTAGAAACCTTAGTGGATATGGTGGTGGTGTTTGGTGAGGCTCGTGTAGCAACCATGGCGCGTGAAATCACCAAAACATTTGAGACGATCAAACGTGATGCCTTAGGTGAGTTGTCGGCTTGGGTGCAGGCAGACAGTAATCAGCAGCGTGGTGAAATTGTGTTAGTGGTGGCTGGTGCGCCTGAGCGTGCAGTAGGTGACCAGAAGCTGTTGAGTGCTGAGGCGGTATTACAGGTTTTAGTGAAAGAGTTGCCGCTACGGCAAGCGACTGCGATGACGGCAGATATCTTTGATCTAAAACGTAATGCGCTCTATGACATGGCGATGCAAATTAAGGCGGAACTGGAAATAAAGCGCGGCGATGCTTGAGTTAAGTGCATTTGCCTCGTAAGCTGCGCGCCGGAGTTGGCTGAACGATCGCCGCCTTGCTTGCAGGGGGGAGGAAAGTCCGGGCTTCATAGGGCAGGGTGCCAGGTAACGCCTGGGCGGCGCGAGCCGACGGAAAGTGCAACAGAGAGCAGACCGCCGAACGGTCTTGCGCACTAGCCTGCTGAGGACGAACCGGCACTTGTCGAGCGCGTAAGCGATCGACAAAGTGTCCCTAGTAGATCGCAGCGGGTGCGCAAGATGCGTGGTAAGGGTGAAACGGTGCGGTAAGAGCGCACCGCGAGTCTGGTAACAGACCGGCACGGCAAACCCCACTCGAAGCAAGACCAAATAGGTGTCCATACGCGCGGCCCGCGCGGGACACGGGTAGGTTGCTTGAGCGCATTGGTGACGATGCGCCTAGATGAATGATCGTTCTCGACAGAACCCGGCTTATAGGCCAACTCCCCCCTTAATGTTCATGAGTTGTATGACTTTGCTGCTTATAACTAAAAATTCTAGAAGAAGTTCGGTTCTAGATTGTTTGTTAGGATGTCATCTCAAGTCATTGATTTATATGACTTGATGCAGTTGGTTTGGTCTTTTGCGTTTCTGTTTAAGTTATTGAAATATATAATATAATCTCCTCTTATAACCACCATTGCATCACCTTGACGTTAAACAGTCAGCTCTCTATATTTCGCAGTGTGGTGGGTAAAAGTGTGGTTTTGTGGTGAATATTGTTTATTTTGCCCAGACAAAGGGGATTTCTGCATATGTTTCGCGGCTACGACGAGTTAACCATGGATGTGAAGGGGCGTGTTGGCTTGCCAGCGCGCTATCACGACCGTGTGATCGCCGATTGCCAAGGACGTTTTGTATTGACTGTTGATTTACGTGAATCATGCCTAACGCTGTACCCCTTGCCTGAGTGGGAAGCTATCGAAGCTCGATTTAATGCCCTGCCTGGCGCTAACCCTGCGATTGCTATGCTAAAGCGCCGTATTTTAGGTTATGCCACTGAGGTTTCATTGGATGCCACTGGGCGTTTTCTGATCAGCCCAGAATTGCGTCAGTTTGCTAAGCTAGAAAAGCATGTCGTTTTAACTGGCCAAGGTAAAAAATGTGAGATCTGGCAGAAGTCAGCATGGGATGCTATGCAGGCACAGTTGTTGGATGCTGACTTTAGTGCGGCAGAGCTTGCTCAAGCCATTGATGATCTGGCGCTTTAATCATGACAACGCCAGCTCACATCTCTGTTCTCCTCGATGAAACAGTTTCTGCTGTCATAACGGATCTTCAGGGTGTCTATGTTGATGCTACGTTTGGACGTGGTGGGCATGCGCGTGCTTTATTGGCAAAACTAGATTCGAACGCGCGCCTGATTGGTTTTGATAAAGATCCTCTCGCCATTGCAGAAGCTCATGCATTAGCGCAAAGCGATTCACGCTTTAGTATTGTTCACGACTCATTTGCTAGGCTAGGTCAGTACTGCGATGCCAACGGGCTGTCAGGTCAGGTGGCCGGGGTGATGGCGGACTTGGGTGTGTCTTCGCCGCAGTTAGATGATGCTGAGCGCGGCTTTAGCTTTATGAATGACGGTCCATTGGATATGCGTATGGACACCACGCGTGGTGTCACCGCTACACAGTGGTTAAAAGATATTAGCGAAAGTGATCTGGCCGATGTACTGCATGGTTATGGTGAAGAGCGTTATGCACGACGCATTGCCAAGGCCATTGTTAATGCGCGTGCCACTCGCGCCATTGACACCACAAAAGTGTTGGCTGACATCGTAGCCGCCGCACATCCTGCGTGGGAAAAACACAAACATCCTGCCACGCGCAGTTTTCAAGCGATCCGTATTGCCTTAAATCGCGAGCTTGATGACTTACGCGACTTTCTTGATCAAAGTTTGCATGTGCTGGCCCCGACGGGGCGTTTGGCGGTTATCAGCTTTCATTCGCTTGAAGATCGTATGGTGAAGCGCTTTATTGAAAAGCACTGCAAAGGTGATGACTTTCCTGCTGGTCTGCCAGTAACGCAATCACAAATGCGGCCGCTATTAAAGCGTGTGGGCAAGCCTGTCGTGCCCAGTGAAAACGAAGTGCAAAACAATGTGCGTGCACGTAGTTCACGCCTGCGTGTGGCTGAACGCTTGGCGGTGACATCATGATGTGGCATAGCCGTTTGAGCGCACTGCGCCGGCAGTTAGTGCAGGTTGATTATTGGCAGCGCGTTGGTGTCTTAGCAGCCTTGATCGCGGCTGCAATTGCAGTGACCTACAGTGTGCATAAGTCTCGTCAATATTTGCACCAGTTACAGGTGCTGCAAGTTGAGCGTGACAATTTAGAAGTGGAGTGGGGGCAGTTGTTGCTAGAGCAACAGGCTTGGGGTGCCTACGCGCGCGTCGGTAAAATTGCTGCAGATGAGCTTGGTATGCGTAATCCTGCGCCACACGACATCATGATGGTGCGGCCATGAGCAATAAGACCACGCCATCCCTGCCTTATCAAGGCCGTCACTGGGTTGTCATGATCTGCATTGTCAGTGTCTTTGCTGTGCTGGCTGCGCGCGCAGGTTACTTGATGGTTATAGACCAAGAGTTTTTGCAGCGCCAAGGGGATGCGCGCATTTTGCGTACTGAGCCAATTATGGCCATGCGCGGGGTTATTCGTGACCGTAATGGCACACCGTTGGCGGTTAGTACACCGGTGATCACGTTATGGATGAACCCACGTGAGGCATTGGCAGCAAATGTCGACTTAGATGTCTTGGCTAAGCACATTGCTATGTCGCCTGCGGCGCTAAAAAAACGTGTGCGAAATAATCAAACTAAGCAATTTATTTACCTGCAACGTCATATGGCCCCCGCTAAGGCCGAAGAGGTTTTGGTTAAGCGTTTTCCTGGTGTGTATGGCTTGCAGGAATATCGTCGCTTTTATCCAGAGGCCGATGCCACTGCTCACATCATTGGTTTTACCGATCTTGAAGATATGGGTCGCGAAGGCTTGGAGCTTGCTTTAAATGACACTCTTGCTGGCCAACCCGGCAGTAAGCGTGTGGTTAAAGATCGTTTGGGAAATCGTGTAAAAGATGTTGCCTTATTAAAGGCTGCGCGCCCCGGACAAGACGTACATTTAAGTATTGATGCACGCGTGCAATATGCGGCGTTTCGTGAACTGGCACGAGGCGTAAGTGAACATAATGCTAGCGCTGGTGTGTTGGTATCGCTTGATGTGGAAACTGGTGAAGTGTTGGCAATGGTTAATATGCCTGCTTACAACCCCAATAACCGTTCTACATTAACGAATAGCGCACTTCGCAATCGTGCAGTGACTGATATGTTTGAGCCGGGTTCCACGGTCAAAACCTTTACGGTTATTGCTGCACTTGAGAGCGGCAAGTACACCTCTCGTAGCTTATTTGATACTAATCCCGGCAATATGCGCGTGGTCAATAAAACCATTCGTGACCACAACAATTACGGCATGATGGATTTAGCAACTTTGTTGAGCAAGTCTAGTAACGTTGCCTCGGCACAGATTGCTATGGCATTGCCTCGTAATACCTTGCCTTTATTGCATTACCGTTTGGGGTTTGGCGCTCGCACCAATAGCGGCTTTCCTGGTGAAAGTGCGGGTATTTTACAGCCGCCAGAACGTTGGAATCCGGTGGAAGTGGCTACCATGTCTTATGGCTATGGCATGACCGTTACTGCGCTGCAAATGGCTCAGGCCTATGCCATTGTTGCTAGTGGTGGCATTCGTCGCCCCGTGAGTTTCCTGAAAGTCGAAGGTCCCATCGCTGGTGAGCGTGTCGTAGATGAGTCTATTGCACGAAGCTTGATTCCAATGCTGGAAAGTGTGATCAGTAAAGAAGGTACTGCCATGCGTGCAGCAGTGCCCGGCTATCGCGTTGCAGGCAAAACAGGCACAGCGCATAAGGCCAGTGGTGGTAGTTATGCCCGCGATCAGTATATGTCTACGTTTGTTGGCTTAGCGCCTGTGAGCGCCCCAAAAGTAGTCACTGTGGTTGTTATTGATAATCCGCGTACGGGTGGCTATTACGGCGGTGTTGCAGCGGCGCCTGTATTTTCACGTGTGATGTCTGAAACGCTGCGACTCATGAATATTGATCCTGATCGCAGTGCAGAGCGCATGGCTGAGCAAATTCGTTTGCCGCATCCCTCAACGATGGTGACGGTTAATCCAGGAGGGCTAAGATGACTCATTTAGCCCAACTTTGGCCAGCGGTGGCAAATGAGTTTGCCAACATTAATGTTGAGATGTTGGTAACTGACTCGCGTAAAGTACAGTCCGGTTGTGCTTTTGTCGCGCTGCAAGGTTTGCAACATGATGCACGTACAGCAATTAAAACGGCGATTTCAGCAGGTGCTGTTGCTGTATTTGCAGACCGTGGTGGCGATTGGCTTGAAGACCAGATCATCGCAGGTGCGCCAGTGATTGTGGTTGACCAACTCGCTCAGCAACTCGGGCACTTGGCAGCGAAGCAACTGGCTGACCCATCGGCAGCAATGACGGTGCTAGCCGTCACAGGTACTAATGGTAAAACCAGCATTGCAAATCTGTTGGCCGGCGCCTGTGAGGTTTTAGCACGTCCAACAGGTGTGATTGGTACGCTAGGTAATGGTCGAGTAGGCCAATTGAACGCTTCTGTTTTTACCACACCAGACCCCATCCAGCTGCAAAGCCTATTGGCCAATTTTCGTGATCAAGGTTTATCAACAGTCGCTATGGAAGCAAGCTCTCATGGGTTGCTGCAAGGGCGTATGAATGGCACTGAAATTCATACCGCCATCTTCACCAACTTAACGCGCGACCACTTGGATTATCACGGTGATATGGCGTCTTATGCGCAGGCAAAGGGACTGTTATTTAGCTGGCCTAGTCTGCGCTATGCAGTGATTAATGCGGATGATCCTCAGGGTGACGTTTATGCACAGCAACTGGCCCCTCGTGTGGTGTGCTGGCGCTATAGCCTAGATGCCGCCACTCAGGCTGATATCACGGCAACAAACTTAAGCCTGTCGCTTGATGGAATAGCAATGGATGTGGCCACACCTCAGGGTGCTGGCCGTTTAGTGAGTCCGTTATTAGGTCGCTTTAACGCCAGTAATTTGCTGGCGGTATTGGGTGGTTTATTAAGCATTAATGTGGCGCTGGTAGATGCCTTAGCGGCTATTGCGCAAGTGCCTGCCGTTACCGGTCGTATGCAATGTCTACGTGCCATGAACAGTGCTTTAGCCGTGATTGATTATGCCCATACGCCTGACGCGTTGCTGCATGCCCTGCAAGCAGCACGTGAGCATACGCGTGGACGCTTATGGTGTGTGTTTGGTTGTGGTGGCGGACGAGATACCGGCAAGCGACCAGAGATGGGCCGAATTGCAGATGAGCTTGCCGATGTTGTTGTTGTGACCACGGACAATCCTCGCGAAGAAGCGCCGGAATCAATTTTGGCGCATGTGGTGTCAGGCATGGCTCAACAAGCTGAGTTGCATGTTATTGCTGATCGTGCACACGCTATTCATTGGGCGTTGTCGCAGGCACAAAAAAATGACTTGGTATTAATTGCTGGCAAAGGCCATGAAACCTATCAAGAAGTTCAGGGCGTGCGTTACCCCTTTAGTGATGTTGAGCAGGTACGAAAGGCCTTAGCACTGGAGGCCACCGTATGAAGTTATCAGAATTAGCTTATGTCGTTGGTGGTGAGCTCATCGGTTTGGATTGTGATGTGTCTAGCTTTTCGACAGATACCCGCAGCCTGCAAGTGGGCGATTTATTTATTGCCTTATCTGGCCCTAATTTTGACGCCAATGAGTTTGTTATAACCGCCGTTGAAAAAGGTGCGATTGCCGCCATTGTCACACGAGTAAATCCACAGCTGAGTATTGCGCAAGTCGTTGTTGACGATAGCCATCGTGCCTTAGGCCAAGTTGCTGCTGCGTGGCGTGCACGTTTTGCTCAGCTAAAGCGAGTGGCCATTACCGGTAGTGCCGGCAAGACATCGGTAAAAGAAATGATAGCGAGCATTTTCGCCACTCAGTCGTCCACACTGGCTACAAAAGGCAATCTTAACAACGATATTGGTGTGCCATTGACGTTGTTGCGTCTTCGTGAAGAGCATCAGTTTGCTGTGATCGAGCTCGGTGCAAATCATGTGGGTGAGATTGCCTACACCAGTCTTTTGGTTGCCCCTCATGCAGCAGTGATCACTAATGTTGGTACGGCGCACTTGGAAGGCTTTGGCAGTCGCGAAGGTATTGCGAAAGCAAAGTCTGAGATTTATCAAGGCTTGGTCGCAGACGGTATAGCAGTAATTAATGCCGATGATGACTTTGCTGACTACTGTCGCCAACAAGCTGCACCACATCGTGTATTGACGTTCTCTCAGCAGGGTATGGCTGATGTTTACGCAACCAATATTGAGTCGCAAAGCCTGCCAACATGGTCCTTCATTATGCATATTGGAGACCAGCAGGCCGCTATCAGCTTGCAAGTTTTAGGGCGTCACCAAGTAGCGAATGCCTTGGCGGCAGCCAGTCTTGCTCATGCTTGCGGAATTAGTATGGCTAACATCAAGCAGGGCTTGGAACGTTGCAAGCCAGTAGCAGGGCGCACAGTTCTACATTGCCTGCAGCCAGACCAATACCTTGTTGATGACACTTATAACGCTAGCCCTAATGCCATGCGTGCAGCTATCGATTTGTTAGCCGATATGCCAGGTCGCAAAGTGTTGGTATTAGGCGACATGGCGGAGTTAGGTGCCACTGCTGCAGAAATACATCAGGACATCGGAGCGTATGCCAATATGAAAAAAATAAACGCGCTTTATGCCACCGGTAAACACGCTGCGGATTATCAAGCGGGTTATGGCCCTCAGGCACAGTTATTTCCAGACCATCAGGCGCTATTACAAAGCCTTGAAAAAGAGCTGCAAGGAGTGGTGTCCGTGTTGGTTAAAGGCTCACGCAGTGCGCGTATGGAGCATGTTGTGCAAGGGCTAACACAGTCGGCAGGAGAGACAACATGCTAGTTTGGCTGACTGATTTATTAGCGCCACATTATCGTGGCTTTGGCGTGTTTAATTATCTTACGTTCCGATTCATGCTGAGCATTGCCACGGCATTTACCCTGTCTTTGTGGTGGGGGCCATGGATGATTGAGCGCCTGCGTGCGATGAAGTTTGGTCAGGCTATTCGTGATGATGGGCCACAAACACACTTGGTGAAAACTGGTACGCCAACCATGGGTGGGGCGCTGATCTTAGCTACGATCTTAGTCAGTACTTTGTTCTGGGCGCGTTTAGACAATCTCTACATCTGGATTGTGCTCGCGGTCATGGCCGTGTTTGGCATGGTTGGTTGGGTTGATGACTATCGCAAAGTGGTTGAGCGGAATCCGCGTGGCTTGCCTAGCCGCTGGAAATACTTTTGGCAATCAGTTGCAGGTATTGGTGCCGCGGTAGTGCTTTATTTCACCGCAAAAACGCCAATTGAAACCAGCCTGATTGTTCCATTTTTTAAAGACATCATTATCCCGCTAGGTCTGTTTTATATTGTCTTAAGCTACTTCGTTATTGTTGGCGCTAGCAATGCGGTTAACTTAACCGATGGCCTAGATGGTCTGGCGATTATGCCAACGGTCATGGTTGCGGGTGCGCTGGCCATTTTTGCTTATGTCACCGGCAACATAAAATTCGCCACCTATTTGCAAATTCCATTTGTGGTTGGCACTGGTGAGCTAATTATTATATGTGGCGCCATTATTGGTGCCGGCCTTGGGTTTCTCTGGTTTAACGCCTATCCCGCACAAGTTTTTATGGGTGATGTTGGCGCCTTATCGTTAGGCGCCGTACTGGGCACCATTGCCGTTATCGTTCGTCAAGAAATCGTCTTATTCATTATGTGCGGTGTGTTTGTCATGGAAACCATTTCCGTGATGTTGCAAGTCGCCAGCTTCAAATTGACCGGCAAACGCATTTTCCGCATGGCACCGATTCACCACCATTTTGAATTGAAAGGTTGGCCAGAAACACGGGTCGTGGTGCGCTTTTGGATTATCAGTTTCATGTTGGTGTTGGTCGGTTTGGCCACGCTAAAACTGCGCTAGAGGGTAGAAGTATGTTGATTCAGCGCGATGGCTTACGAGTAGTGATCGGTCTAGGTAAGACCGGGCTCTCGTGTGTGCGTTATTTACGTGCGCAAGGCTATCCCGTGGCCGTCAACGATACCCGTGACAATCCGCCGGGCTTGGCTGATTTACAACGTGACTATCCAGAAGTTGAGCTGTCGCTTGGTGGTTTAGATGAGCAGCTCTTGCTGCGTGCGCGCGAGATTATTTGCAGCCCAGGCATTTCGATTCAAGAGCCGGCCATTGCTGCTGCACGTTTTAATGCAGGCATTCCCGTTATTGGTGATATTGAGTTGTTTTGCCGTGCAACGACAACACCAATTGTGGCAATTACTGGTTCTAACGCAAAAAGTACGGTGACCACCTTGGTTGGCCTAATGGCTGAGCGCGCAGGTTTGAGTGTTGGTGTGGGTGGCAACCTTGGCACACCGGTATTAGATATGTTGGCCATACCAGCCCCAGATTTGTTTGTACTAGAGCTGTCATCATTCCAGCTAGAAACCACACACTCATTGCGTGCAGCTGTTGCTGTGGTGCTCAATATTAGCGAAGACCATATGGATCGCTACTCTGGCATGGTTGCTTATCACCAAGCCAAACACCGTATTTTCCGTAACTGTCAGCGTTTTGTTTGCAATCGTGATGATGCACTCACAGTACCTTTGATTGCGGATGACTTGCCGCGCTCAAGCTTTGGTTTGAACGCACCAGACCTGAATGATTTTGGTGTTGTTTTACAGGGCGGGAAATCATGGTTGGCTAAGGGTCGCAAAGCATTAATGCCGGTAGCTGAGCTACAAATTTTTGGTGACCATAACGTGGCCAACGCGTTGGCGGCATTAGCGCTTGGTGACGCCGTACACATTCCAATGGAGGCAATGCTGGCGGCGTTAGCTGACTTCCCTGGATTAAAACATCGCTGCCAGCGCGTGGCTTTTGCAGAAGGTGTGGCTTGGTATAACGATTCTAAAGGCACCAATGTTGGCGCAACGCTAGCGGCTATAAATGGCTTAGGTGCGTCAATTAGCGGAAAAGTGTTGTTGATTGCTGGTGGGGTTGGTAAAGGCCAAGACTTTAGTCCCTTGTCAGCAGCCATGGCTCAGTTTGGCAAAGCACTTATTCTGATTGGTGAAGACGGACCCATTATTGATCGTTCGGTAAAAGCGAATCTGCAGCGAGTTCATGCAACTTCGCTGATCAATGCTGTTGAGCAAGCTCAGCGTATTGCAGAGCCGGGTGATGCCGTATTGCTGTCACCTGCCTGCGCCAGCTTTGATATGTTTCGTCATTACGAAGACCGTGGTGATCAGTTTGTGGCTTGCGTACAGCAAGTGCTGGAGGTGCAGTCATGACCTTTAGTCATGCACTTCAGCGCCTAGACTTGGCCAGAGTGACTTTGTCAGAGCTCAGCTCAAGACAAGTACTGCTAATGTCAGCAGGTTTTATGTTTTGTGCTGGCTTGATCATGGTGTCATCTGCATCAATGGGTGTGGCTGAAGGTCGATATGGTGGCGCCTTTTTCTTTCTGACCCGTCATGCCATTTATCTCTGTGTTGGCTTGGTTGCCGCGCTTATTGTGTCGCAAGTGCCGACACAGACATGGAGTCGATATAGCTATCTATTATTTGTGGTCAGTGTGGTGTTGCTGGTTTTGGTATTGATTCCCGGCATTGGCCGTCGTGTCAACGGCAGTATGCGTTGGATTAACTTAGGTGGCTTCACCATTCAGCCTTCAGAGATCATGAAATTTGCTGCGGTGTTGGCGTTATCTACCTACTTGGTCAAGCGACAAGAAGTTGTGCGCAGTCGACTGAGTGGCTTTTTAAACCCAATGATTTTTGTGGTTTTAGTGCTGGGTTTATTGCTGCTTGAACCTGATTTTGGTGCCAGTCTTGTAATTGTAGCAACTGTGGTCGTGATGTTTTATCTGGCGGGCGCCAAGTTATTCCAGTTTGGTGGCGTTCTCGGTGGTTTGATCCTTGTTGCGATTGGCGTCTTAGTTTCTGAGCCCTATCGCATGCGTCGCTTGATGGCGTTTACAGACCCGTGGGCAGATCAATTTAGTTCGGGTTACCAGTTGGTGCAGAGCTTGATTGCCTTTGGCCGTGGAGATTGGTTTGGTGTTGGTCTGGGGCACAGTGTGCAAAAGCTATTTTATTTGCCAGAAGCACACACTGACTTTGTCTTTGCCATTTATGCCGAAGAGTTTGGCTTTATTGGCGTCATGCTGATGATTGTCGCGATTCTTGGTCTGCTGTTATCGGTCTTCCGAATTGGCCAGCGTGCCGAGATGGTAGGTCATACTTTCTCGGCCTATGTCGCCTATGGTTTTGCTGCCATGTTGGCTGTTCAATGTGCAATTAATATCGGCGTTAATATTGGCGCCTTCCCCACTAAAGGTTTGACCTTGCCCTTGGTAAGTTACGGCGGATCTAGCTTAGTCATGATGTTTGTCATGCTGGCCGTTGTGCTGCGTATTGATGCTGAAGTGTCGAATCCCGAAGCTGACCCAAGCCGTCGAGTAAAGGGAGGCCAGCATGTCGCTCGTTAAATCTGTAGTGATCATGGCCGGTGGCACAGGTGGACATGTTTTTCCTGCCTTAGCCGTTGCTAAGCAATTAGCTGAGCAGGGTGTTGCTGTGCACTGGTTAGGTACACGAAATGGCATTGAGGCCGATGTGGTGCCCAAGTCTGGCTTTGACATGACCTATCTGAATGTGACTGGTCTGCGTGGTAATGGCCTCAAGCCGCTCATCAAAGCGCCATGGAAGTTAATGCGCTCAGTATTTGCTGCTATGACAGTGCTTCGTCGAGTAAAGGCAGATGCAGTCATCGGCCTAGGTGGTTATGTCACAGGTCCCGGTGGTGTTGCGGCAAAACTGATGTGTGTGCCGTTATTCATTCATGAACAAAATGCGGTTGCCGGCATGACCAACAAATTGTTGGCACGCATGGCGCACCGTATTTTGCTGGGCTTTCCCGGCGCGTTTCCAGCAGCCGATGACACGATGTGGGTTGGTAATCCTGTGCGCCAAGATATATTGACCTTGGCCGCACCAGCGCAACGTTATGGTGCTCGCCAAGGACGTATTCGCCTATTGGTATTGGGTGGCAGCCTAGGCGCCACGGCATTAAATGAAATAGTTCCAGCTGCAATCGCGTTACTGCCAGAACCTCAACGTCCTGAGGTGCGCCACCAAGCAGGGCGACGTCATGTGGATAGCGCGCAAGCGCATTATCAAGCGGCGGGTGTGGATGCTACGGTCACCGCCTTTGTGGATGATATGGCTGAAGCCTATGGCTGGGCTGACCTTGTTATTTGCCGCAGTGGTGCATTGACCGTGGCTGAATTAGCCGCAGCTGGTGTTGCCTCCGTACTGGTGCCGTATCCACATGCCGTAGATGACCATCAAACGGCTAATGCTCAGTTCTTGAGTGATGCAGGTGCCGCGGTGCTTTGCCAACAACGAGACCTAACAGCTGAGCGCTTGACGGAACAGCTGCAAGGACTAATGCAACGTTCTTACTTATTGTCCATGGCCGAAGCGGCGCATCACTTAGCAAAAGCCGATGCCACAGCGCTGGTGGTGGAAACTGTTTTGCGAGGTAAAGCATGAGCACATTGCCCTATAAAAATCTCATTGAGATTCCAGAAATGCGCCGCATTCGTCGCATTCACTTTGTCGGTATTGGCGGCGCTGGTATGTGTGGCATTGCCGAAGTTTTATTAAACCAAGGTTATGAAGTGTCTGGTTCCGATGCCAAGGCGGGTAAATCAACTGATCGCTTAAAGCAGTTTGGTGCACAAATCTTTATTGGACATGATGCCGCCAATGTTGAAGAAGCGGATGTGCTTGTAGTGTCAACAGCAATTGACTCGACTAACCCAGAGGTTAATGCGGCACAAGACCGTCGTTTGCCAATTGTGCGTCGTGCAGAGATGTTGGCAGAGCTGATGCGTTATCGCCATGGCATTGCCATTGCTGGTACTCACGGCAAGACCACGACGACAAGTTTGATTGCTTCGATTTTAGGTGAGGCAGGCTTTGACCCAACCTATGTGATTGGTGGTTTGCTGAATAGTGCTGGAACTAATGCCAAGCTTGGCAGTAGTCGCTACTTTGTGGCCGAAGCTGATGAGTCGGACGCTTCGTTCTTGCATCTACAACCCATGGCGTCAGTTATTACCAATATCGACGCTGACCATATGGACACCTACGGTGGCGACTTTGAAGTGCTCAAGCGTACCTTCATTGAGTTCCTACATAACTTGCCATTTTATGGTTTGGCCGTGGTTTGTGGTGATGACCCAGTAGTACGTGAGTTGTTGCCGCAAATTGGTCGCCCAACACTGACCTATGGCTTTGATGCAGATAATGACATTCGCGCGACCGATGTTGATCAAGATGGTTTGCAAACTCACTTTACAGTGCATCGCAGTGGCCACGAACCATTACGCGTCACCTTAAGCCTGCCTGGCTTACACAATGTATTGAACTCGCTGGCTGCCATCTCAATTGCCACTGATGAAGGTGTGCCCGATGCCGCGATTGTTCATGCATTGGCAAACTTCGAAGGTGTAGGCCGTCGCTTCCAACGTTTAGGTGAATTCGCCGGTGTGCAGCTTGTTGATGACTATGGTCATCATCCACGTGAAGTAGCCGCCACAATTGCTGCTGCTCGTCAGGCCTATCCTGATCGTCGTTTAGTGATGTTGTTCCAGCCACACCGCTACACCCGTACTCGCGATTGTTTTGATGATTTCGTGCATGTGCTTTCCAGCGTTGACCAATTGTTGTTGCTAGATGTTTATAGCGCGGGTGAAAAACCGATTGCCGGTGCTGACTCTCGTAGCCTTGCACGCAGCATTCGCAACCTAGGTCGTATTGATCCAATTTTTGTGGATGGTCCTGATGCGTTACCCGAATTACTGCGTAGCCAGTTGAACGAAGGCGATGTGTTGTTAACTCAAGGTGCAGGCACGGTAGGTGGTTTGGCACAAGAACTTGTACAGCATCAGCTGTACCTGAAAAAGGAAGGCTCAACATCATGAGTATGCTGGTTAATAACAAACAGCTAGGTCACGTTGCCGTTATGTTTGGCGGCACTGCCAATGAGCGCTCTATTTCATTGGTGAGTGGCGCCGCTGTTTTAAAAGCGCTGCAGGCAGCTGGCGTTGACGCCCATGCATTTGATCCAGCAGAGCGTGACATTGTGGAAATTCAAGGCTACGACCGTGCATTTATTGTGCTCCATGGTCGCGGCGGTGAAGACGGTGTGGTGCAAGGTGTATTAGAGCAGTTCCAAGTGCCCTACACCGGCAGTGGTGTCATGGCCTCTGCCATTGGCATGGATAAAGCGCGTACCAAATTATTGTGGATGGGCGCAGGACTGCCAACACCAGCTTGGAAGCGCTTGAGCAGTGACACTGACTTCGCTGCCTTGGCACAAGAGTTGGGCCTGCCGTTGATGATCAAGCCCGTGCGTGAAGGTTCAAGCATTGGCATGGCAAAAGTACATCGGGCAGAAGATTTGGCTGCTGCTTATCAAGTGGCAGCTGAACATGATGCGGAAGTCATTGCTGAGGCGTTTATTCAGGGTGCCGAATACACCGTCAGTATTTTAGGTGATCGTGCCTTGCCAGTGATTCGCATGATTCCTGCAAATGATTTTTATGACTTTGAAGCGAAGTATCAACGCGACGACACCCAGTACCAAATTCCTTGTGGTTTAAGCGCTGAAGAAGAGTCAGCCGTGCAAGGTTTGGCATTGCAAGCGTTTAAAGAAGTGGGCTGCAGTGGCTGGGGCCGTGTTGATGTGATGCGTGATAGTAAAGGTCAGTTTTGGCTGCTGGAAGTCAACACGGTGCCGGGCATGACAGATCACTCGCTAGTCCCTATGGCGGCAGCGGCTGTAGGCATCGACTTTAGCCAGCTGGTAGTGACAATTTTGGCGCAAACACTCAGCCAAAATAACGCTGGAGGACAAGCGTAATGACGTTTTTGACGCGCAGCTCAAAAGGCCCTCGGCCTTCTGCTACTCGGTTGAATAAACCGACGGCTGCTGCTGCGTCAACAACGGCATTTGCTGAAAAACCTTGGCAGCAATGGTTGTTGCTAGCCGCTGAATGTGTTGCGTTGATCATTATTTTGTTGACCGTAGTGTTGGTTGCAAGGGACTGGTTACAACACACCGCGATCCGTCAAGTGCAATTATTAGGTCAGCTTGAGCAGTCTAATATTGCTGAACTACAAGCAGCGGTGGATAGCAAGGTTCGCGGTAATTTTTTCAACGCCAATATTGCGCAAGTTCAAGCGGTAGCCGAACGCTATCCGTGGGTGGAGAAGGCGCGTGTTGTACGTCACTGGCCAAATAGTTTGCACGTAGTGATTAGTGAAAAGCAGCCGGTGGCACGTTGGGATGGCACCGCCTTGGTAACGGCGACCGGCGAAGTATTTCGGCCACGGCAAGCCAAGAATATTAATGAGCTGCCGGTGCTGCTGGGCCCTCGTCCACATGTTAAGCGTTTGCTTAATACACACATGAAAATGTCTGCACTGTTGCGCCCAGTTGGCTTGCGTTTGCAGCAGTTAGAGCTCACCGATCGTATGAGCTGGGTGTTGACGTTAGAAGGTGGCGTCAAGGTCTTAATAGACGACCGAGACACGATGGCTAAATTGGAACGATTTGTATTGTTGTATGACCGTCAGTTAGCGACGGAGATGGACCGAATTGCTCGCATTGATTTGCGTTATCGCAATGGTGTGGCTGTGGGCTGGCGACAGTCTCAACGTAGAACCTAAGTAAAAAACTTTAACCGGTATGTCGATCACTCAGTGGTCAGGATGGTAGGAACATGACGAACTTTGCACAGGCACAGATGATTGTTGCTGTTGATGTCGGCACATCGAAAGTGATCTGCCTTGTCGGGCAAATTAACCCCACAGAAAACACACTGGAAATTATCGGTGTGGGCATGCGGCCATCAAAAGGTATGCGCAAAGGCGTTGTGGTCAATATCGAGCAAACCATGGAAGCGATTCATGGTGCGGTCGCTGAGGCTGAGTTGATGGCGGATTGCCGAATTCACTCTGCCTATATCGGTATTGCCGGTAGTCATATCGGCGGGCGAAACGCGCAAGCGGTGGTCGCTATTCGTGATGGCGAGGTCGCTCAGTCCGACATTGATCGCGTCATTGATGCGGCCAAATCAGGCGCAAATCCAGTCGATAACCGTATTTTGCATGTGTTGCCGCAGGAGTTCTTGGTCGATGATCAAGCAGATGTGCGTAGCCCATTGGGTATGGCTGGTGTGCGGTTGGAAGGTCATATTCATGTGGTGACTTGCTCGGCTAATGCAGCGCATAACTTAGAAAAATGCGTGCGCGGTGCGGGCCTAGAAATTGATGCAATTGTGTTGGAGCAAGTGGCATCAAGCCATGCAGTTTTGACTGAAGACGAAAAAGAACTCGGCGTGTGCTTAGTAGATATTGGTGGTGGCACTACTGACATTGCGGTGTTTGTACGTGGCTCTATTCGCCACACCGCAGTGATTCCGATTGCTGGTGATCAAGTCACTAACGACATTGCGATGGCGTTACGTACACCAACACCGGCAGCAGATGAAATCAAAACACGATATGCCTGTGTAGTTCCTCAGATGGTTGACCCAGAGCAAACCATTAGTGTGCCGGGCATGGGCGATCGTCCAGCACGAACATTGGCTCGCCAGACACTGTCTGCAGTAGTTGAGCCACGTTACGAAGAGTTATTTGGCTTGATTCAACACGAATTAGACCGCTTTGGATTGGCCGAACAACTAGCGGCTGGCGTGGTACTCACTGGTGGCTCGGCAAAAATTGAAGGTGCAGTGCAATTAGCTGAATCTATTTTCCATTTGCCAGTACGCATCGGTATGCCGAAGTCGTTAAAGGTCGGTGGCATGGACGAACTTTTGAAGAACCCAATTTATGCCACCGGTATTGGCTTGTTGATGTATGGCCGCCAACAGATTTCACAGTTCCAAGCAGTTTCGCCGCGCAGCAAAAAGCGAGTTAACGAAGCCGATGGCTTTGGCTTGATGTCGCGCATGCGAGGCTGGTTTCAAAACAGTTTTTAAGTCGATCGTTTAAGTACGAATGACTAAAAGCGACATCAGGATGATGTCGGTATTGGGCAGGAAGCCTTCACGGCAAATATGAATAAAGACGGAACCCTTTGGGGTTGGAGAAATAAAATGACGAATATTTTTGAGTTTGCTGACAATGCTGGTGAGTTAGGCACTGCAGTCATTAAAGTAATTGGTGTCGGTGGCGGTGGTGGTAACGCCGTCGAGCATATGGTGCGAAATAGTGTCGAGGGTGTCGACTTTATTTGCGCCAACACCGACAAACAAGCATTAACCAAAATGACATCAAAAACATTGCTGCACTTAGGTGATGGTATTACTCGAGGTTTAGGCGCTGGTGCTAACCCTGAGATTGGTCGTCAAGCGGCTGTTGAAGATCGTGACCGTGTTAAAGAAGTGTTGGCCGGTGCTGACATGGTATTCATTACTGCCGGTATGGGTGGTGGTACGGGTACCGGTGGTGCGCCAGTCATCGCTGAAGTGGCGCGCGAAATGGGCATTTTGACTGTTGGTGTTGTGACCAAGCCTTTCCCATTTGAAGGCAAAAAGCGTTTGGATGTAGCTGATCAAGGTGTTGAGGCGTTGTCTCATCATGTTGACTCGTTGATCACTATTCCTAATGGCAAACTGCTGCAAGTGTTGGGCAAAGTGTCTTTGGTTGAAGCATTCCGCGCTGCCAATAATGTGCTGCAGGGCGCAGTACAAGGCATTGCCGACATGATCTTGCGTCCGGGCTTAATCAACGTCGACTTTGCTGACGTGCGCACTGTTATGTCGGAGCAAGGCCTAGCAATGATGGGCACTGGTTCGGCGAAAGGTGAAGAGCGTGCACGTATTGCCACTGAAATGGCTATTCACAGCCCGCTGTTGGATGACGTACAGCTAAAAGGTGCTCGTGGTGTGCTGGTGTCAATTGCTGCTAACGAAGGCTTAGGCCTTGATGAGTTCTCCACAGTTGGTGACATTGTTGCCGAGTTCGCATCGGAAAGCGCCACCGTCGTTATCGGTACAATTTTGGACGAAACTTTGGGTGATGAAATTCGTGTCACTGTTGTCGCAACTGGCTTACCAAAGTTAGCCGCACGTTCACAGGCTCGCCCTCAAGGCATGAGCTTGGTGCAGTCTGCCTTGGCCGCCGCTGCACCTGTTGCAGCGAGTGTTAATCATGAGCAACAGGTAGTGAATGGCCAGTCTGTGGTTAACACGGTTCAAGACCCCTATGCCAACTTTGATACACCAGCGTATATGCGTAACAAAAAACCGGTATCGGATGCGCGCCGGGCAGACATGAACTTGCTGAATATTCCAGCATTTTTACGTCGCCAAGCGGATTGAGCTTAGAGATGCTGTCTGATAGGATGGCGTATCTTTGAAATAAATTGTAACAAATGCTCAAGCAACGTACGGTTAAACAGGTTATTCGGGCCAGTGGCATTGGATTGCACAGTGGCGAGAAAGTGTTGCTCGCGCTGCGCCCCGCGCCACCCGATACAGGTATTGTGTTCCGTCGCACAGACTTGGATCCCCCGATTAACGTGCCTGCACAAGCAGAGCTGGTACGTGAAACCATGATGTCTTCAAGCCTGGTCAATGGCGAAGTCAAAGTGGGAACCGTTGAGCATCTAATGTCGGCACTTGCGGGCCTTGGCATTGACAATGCCGTGATTGATGTCAGCGCCCCCGAGATTCCGATTATGGATGGCAGTGCTGGGCCGTTTGTATTTCTGATACAAGCAGCTGGTATTGTGGAGCAAGACGCGCCTAAGCGTTTTGCTCGCATCCTGCGTCGCATTGAAGTTCGTGACGGTGACAAGATCGCCGCTTTCGAACCTTATAATGGCTTCAAAGTATCATTCACTATCGACTTTGATCATCCTGCTTTTCATGATGACCACCGCTGGGCCACCGTTGATTTCTCCACCACCGCTTATGTCAATGAAGTCAGTCGTGCACGCACGTTTGGTTTCTTGCGTGACATCGAATACCTGCGCGCTAATAACTTGGCCAAAGGTGGCAGTATGGATAACGCGATTGTGGTTGGTGATGAAGGAATCATGAACACAGATGGCCTGCGTTATGAAGACGAATTTGTTCGTCATAAGATGCTTGATGCTATTGGCGACCTTTACTTGTTTGGCCACAGTATTTTGGGCGCCTATGAAGGCTATAAGTCTGGTCACGCGCTAAATAATCAATTATTACGCGCCATGTATGCCAATCCTGATGCATGGGAAATGGTTACTTTTGACAATGAGCTCGAAACGCCAATAAGTTATGTTAAAGCCGATTCAGCCCACTAATTGTTGGTTTTTTGATCAATAAACTGCTGACTTCAAACGATTTTTCGCCATTTTGTGGAACAAATGTTGTTTCACAAATCACTTTCCTTTCATGTCCGTTTGTCCACCATGACTTGCCAAACGCAGCAATAATTCGCTAAGCTCCGGATCTGCCAACGATTTTGCAGTATTTTTTAGGTGTTTTATTGTGTTTTGACTAAGCCGTTCGTGTTGTTTGATCGGTGGTTTAGTTGTTGTCGGCGCATGTTGAACTGCTGTATTAATCACTACACGAAGTTTACGTAGGCTGGCAAAAACACTATGAGACTGCAGTTGTTGCAACACAATTTTATTGAGATAACGCAGCTGACTTGCTGTGGTTTGATTGTCGGTGCAAACCGTTAATGTACCATCATGAAAAGACGCTAATTGGCAGGATGCCCTCAGTGTGGAGTCTACTGCAGACTGCCACGCGTCCATGTGCTCGCGACGCAGTGTATTGCGTAATAAAGGGCTCAGCTGGCTTGAGCCCAAAATCATAGAAAGCGACACGGGTTTTTGGTAGCGCATGATGGGACCTAGTTTGAGCGTAGTTGTTGAGTATGACGACTCGCTACATGAGGTGAAAGTGAATGTTTAATATTATGTATTACAGTCGGAAGCTTGGGCGAACCAAGACACTGCAAGTGAAACCAAAGGTTCTCGCTGGCGTTGTTGCCGGCGTTTTTTTGTTTTCAACCAGTGTTGGCGCAGTAGGCTTTTGGTTGTCGTCATCAATAAATACGCCTTCATTTGCTCAAACTCAATTGTCCCCTGAAGAACAAGCTAAGCATGATGAGCTAGCCGCCATGTCGGCTCGCTTGGCAGATATTCAAGCGCAAATGATGCGCTTAGATGCACTGGGCGCTCATGTTGCTGAAAAAGCCAAAGTAAAGGGTGATGAGTTTGACTTTTCAAAGATGCCTCCAATGGGTGGTCCTGAAGAAGCGATTCGTGTCGATGTGGATCCTATTGCACTTGATCGCAAGCTGAGCTTGCTCAACGAAGAGCTCAACTATCGCGAGCTTAAGCTCAAGGCTTTAGATCGCTTTTTGCAAAATCAACGTCAGGCTTCGGTCGATTTAGATAATATGCCGGTACGCGATGGCTATATTACTTCTCGATTTGGTTATCGTGCCGACCCTTTTACACGTCGTACATCATTCCACGGTGGTATTGATTTTGCGGGTCCTGATGGCACCGATATATTCACGGTTGCGGATGGTGTTGTGATTAAAGCGGGTTGGCACAATGGTTACGGCAATATGGTCGAAATTGATCATGGCGATGGCCTAGTGACGCGTTATGCACATGCTAAGTCTTTAGTGGTTAAAGAAGGTGATGTCGTTAGTAAAGACCAATTAATTGCTTATATGGGCACAACTGGCCGCTCTACTGGCGTGCATTTGCATTATGAAGTATTGAAAAATGGCCGCCAAATTAACCCTTCGCAGATCATGAGATTTGCTAAGCGCTAATTAAATTTTTGCAATGAATCAAAAGCCGACCCTGCGTCGGCTTTTTTGTTGGCAGAAAGTAGGTAGAATGTTGCGCTTGTTGTAATCAATTGAGTGGTAGACATGTTTTCACGCTTAGTCAGTGGCATTTTCGGAACTAAAAACGATCGTGAACTCAAGCGCATGCGTTTGGTGGTTGAGCGAATCAATGCGTTAGAAGGCGCAATGGATGCATTGACCGACGAAGAGCTGCGTTTAAAAACCAGCGATTTTCAGTCGCGATATGGTCAGGGTGAAAGTTTAGATCAGTTGTTGCCTGAAGCATTTGCCGTTTGCCGTACAGCCGCTAAACGTGTATTGGGCATGCGGCACTATGATGTACAGATGATTGGTGGCATCACCCTGCATGAAGGCCGTATCGCTGAAATGCGTACTGGTGAAGGTAAAACGCTGACGGCTACTTTGCCTGCGTACTTAAATGCGCTGTCGGGTGATGGTGTACATGTGGTGACAGTCAACGATTATTTGGCGGCACGTGACGCTGAGTGGAATCGACCACTATTTGAATTTTTAGGTCTGAGCGTAGGCATTGTTCGTTCGCAGCAGCCACCGCAAGAAAAGCGCGACGCGTATTTAGCCGACATCACCTATGGCACGAACAATGAGTTCGGCTTTGATTACCTACGTGACAATATGGCGTTTCGCTTAGAGGACCGTTTTCAGCGTGGCCATGCCTTTGCACTAATTGATGAAGTCGACTCGATCTTAATTGACGAAGCGCGTACACCACTGATTATTTCGGGTGCGAGTGAAGACTCATCACGTCTTTATCAGCTGGTGAACGGTTTGATTCCAAATCTGACCAAGCAAGCAGAGGAAGGTATTCCGGACGGTGGTCATTACTGGGTCGATGAAAAAAATCGCCAAGTAGAGTTGACTGAAGCCGGCCACGAATTTGTTGAACAGCAGTTAGTGGCTATGGAGTTATTAGCGCAGGGCGATAGCCTCTACGCACCTCAGCATTTAAGTTTGCTGCATCATGTTCATGCCGGCTTAAAAGCGCACGTGTTGTTCCAGCGCAATGTGCATTACATCGTTAAAGGGCAAGATATTGTCATTGTTGATGAGCACACCGGCCGTACTATGGCTGGTCGTCGTTGGTCCGAAGGCTTGCACCAAGCGGTCGAAGCTAAAGAAGGCGTGAAAATTAATGCTGAAAACCACACGCTAGCCAGCACGACTTACCAGAATCTTTTCCGTCTGTACCGAAAGCTTGCGGGTATGACAGGTACTGCTGACACCGAAGCGCCTGAATTCTTGATGATTTACGGCTTGGATGTAGTGGTTATTCCTACCCACCGTCCAATGGTTCGTAAAGATTTAGATGACTTAGTGTTTATGTCACCAGTTGATAAGTACAAAGCAATTGTGGATGACATTAAAACCTATCGTGAAAAAGGTGCGCCTGTATTGGTCGGTACCGCCACGATTGAAGCCAGTGAATTGCTGTCCGAGCTACTAAAGCAGGCGGGTATTGAGCACCGCGTCTTGAACGCAAAGTTCCACGAGCAAGAAGCGGAAATTGTTGCGCAGGCTGGCCGCAGTGGCACCATCACGATTGCCACTAACATGGCCGGTCGTGGTACTGACATTGTGCTGGGCGGTAGCTGGAAAGAAGCGGCAGAAAAACTAGGCGATGCCGCAACACCTGAAGTTATTGAAAGCTTAAAGCGTGAGTGGGAAGACGATCACGCCAAAGTAATTGCTGCCGGTGGTTTGCATATTATTGGTTCTGAGCGTCATGAGTCTCGCCGTATTGATAACCAGCTGCGTGGTCGTGCTGGCCGTCAGGGTGACCCGGGCGTTACGCGTTTTTACTTGTCGCTTGAAGATGACTTGATGCGAATTTTCGCCAGTGATCGTGTGAAGGCGATGATGCGTTCGCTGGGTATGAAAGATGGTGAAGCGATTGAGCATCCATGGGTGTCGAAATCGATTGAAGGTGCACAGCGTAAGGTTGAGGCACGTAACTTTGATATTCGCAAAAACTTGCTGAAATATGACGATGTCGCCAACGAACAACGTCAGGTCATTTATCGTCAGCGTGATGACATCATGCGTGCTGAGTCTATTCGCGAAAACATCGCACTCATCCATGATGACGTTGTTGATAGTGTCATCAATGCCTACATTCCACCGCAAACCATGGAAGAGCAATGGGATCCAGAAGGCCTTGAAGAAGCATTGAAAGAAGACTTTGGTTTGACCATGCCGGTCAAGCAATGGCTGGATACTGAGAAGGCGTTAAACGAAGAAGGCTTGCGTGCACGTATTCGTGATCAAGTGCGTGAAGCTTGGACAGCTAAGCGCGAACGTATGGAGCTTGGCGTAGCTGATCAGTTGGAAAAACAACTGATGCTGCAGGTCATTGATCGCCATTGGAAAGAGCATCTGTCAGCGATGGACTACCTGCGTAAAGGTATTCACTTGCGTGGTTATGCTCAGAAGAATCCGGAGCAAGAATACAAGCGTGAAGCCTTCCAGCTATTTGAACAGTTATTGTCAGCAGTAAAACTAGAGCTGGTTGAAACGTTGTCGCGCTTACATGTACCAACTGCTGAAGAGGTTGCGGCAATGCAGGCTCAGCGTGAAGCCGAGGCACAGGCCATGACTATGCAGTTTGAGCATCCAGATGCTGCCACTGCCGGTGAAGTGGATGGTGCAGAGGTCGAGCTGACCGCACCTGAATTGCCACCAGCAGATACCTCGCAGCCATTTGTGCGCGATGTACCAAAAGTTGGTCGTAACGAGCCTTGCCCTTGTGGTAGCGGCAAAAAATACAAGCATTGCCATGGTCAACTGAGCTAAGGAGTGAGTGATGGCGGTAGGTGATTTGTCTTTGCCAGTGATGCACCCAGTTGATGGGATTCGGATTGGTATTGCTGAAGCAGGTATTCGTTACCGAAACCGTCGTGACCTTGTGGTATTTGAGCTGTGTGAAGGCGCCAACACGGCAGCGGTATTTACCACTAATGCGTTCTGCGCAGCCCCCGTACAATTGGCCAAAACACATTTGCAGCAGTCGCCCGCACGTTATCTGCTGATTAATACCGGCAATGCAAACGCTGGTACTGGCGCTAAAGGAATGGATGCTGCTATTCGTAGCTGCCAGCAATTGTCCTCTATGACCGCCGTACCTGCTTCTGCCGTGCTGCCGTTTTCAACGGGCGTTATCGGTGAACAGCTACCGGTTGACCGTTTAATATCAGGCTTGCCGAATGCACTAAACGACTTGTCTGCAGAAAACTGGGAAGCTGCGGCCAGTGGCATTATGACCACTGACACGCTGCCTAAAGGCGCTAGCGAGCAGTTTGAGCTTGATGGTATTCGGTATACGGTTACTGGCATCTCTAAGGGTGCAGGCATGATTCGCCCTAATATGGCCACCATGCTGGCCTATGTCGCTACGGATGTCGCCGTTGATGCTGCTTTGTTGCAAGCACTGCTGCGTGACGTCGTGGAGTCGTCATTCAATCGCATTACCATTGATGGTGATACATCCACCAATGACGCCTGTGTGTTAGTCGCGACAGGGCGCGCTGGCAATGCCATTGTAACTAGTGAAAAGACAGCGTTATATGAGGCCTTACGAGTCGTGCTGGCGCGTGTATTTCAGCGTTTGGCGCAATTGATTGTGCGTGATGGTGAAGGCGCTACCAAATTCATGACAGTGCAAGTTGAAGGTGGTGCATCAACCCAAGAGTGTTGTGATGTGGCCTATGCTGTCGCTCATTCGCCTTTGATCAAAACTGCATTTTTTGCATCTGACCCTAACTGGGGTCGTATCTTGGCGGCTATTGGTCGCTCGGGTGTGCCTGATCTGGATGTGAGCCAAATTTTTGTTTGGTTAGATGATGTCTTGCTTTGTGAAAATGGTGGAGCGGCGGAAAGTTATACCGAAGCACTCGGTGCTGCCGTCATGCAAAAGCCAGAAATCACCATTCGTATTGCGCTGGGGCGTGGCGAGTTCAATGACACCGTGTGGACCTGTGACTTGTCCTATGACTACGTCAAGATAAACGCTGACTATCGTTCCTAATGGCACCGCTGATTCATGTTGTGGCCGCCGTCATCGTTGATGATCGCGGTCGTTACTTGGTGGCACAGCGTGCTGCACACAAACACCAAGGTGGCTGTTGGGAGTTTCCCGGTGGCAAAGTAGACCCGGGTGAAACTGAAGCGCAGGCGCTGACCCGTGAGCTGGCGGAAGAAATTGGCCTAACACCGACACAACAACGCCCACTACTTCGTGTCTGCCATGACTACGGTGATCGCCGTATTGTGCTGTCTGCTTGGTTGGTTACCGCGTTTATTCCCGGCCCACGTTTAGATCAGTCCGAGTCCGAAGGCTTGGTCGGCTTGGAGGGTCAGCCTTTGTTATGGGTCAGTGCCTCCGAGCTACCAACGCTGCATTTTCCTGATGCTAATCGGCCGATACTGGCAGCAGCATTATTACCAACCATGCTGCGCATAACGCCGACGTTTGCAAATGAGGCGGCCTGGCAAGATTGGCTGAGCCAGCGTTTGCGTCAGCCTGTCAGTGGTCAAAAACAAGCGATTATTCTGCGTCAGCCCAACTTAGAAGATGACACCTATTTGCGCTGGGCAGCACAAGGTTTGGCGCTTTGCCAAGCCGCTGGTGTTGCTTTTTATGTGCATGGCTCGGTAGGCCGTTTAGAGCGCTTGCCAGAGGCCGCTGGCGTGCATCTGCCATTTGCTCAGCTAACGGGCTGTGAGCGCCGTCCTGTGGCGGATGACAAGGTTTTGCTGGTGGCCTGTCACTCGGCAGAAGAGCTGTCCATGGCGCAACAGATAGGCGCAGACTGCGCTTTATTGTCATCTGTGTTGGCTACAGCATCTCATCCGAAGCAAAATGGCTTGGGCTGGTCACAGTGGGCTGAACTAGTTGAAGCGGTGAATATTCCGGTTTATGCATTGGGTGGTATGACGCCAGACTTATTAACGCAAGCCTGGGCGCAGGGTGGCCAAGGTGTGGCGGGCATTAGCGGTTTTTAAGTTCAGCAAAGTCTTCGTCTAGCAGGTCATCTGGCGGTGTTTGTGCTGGAATCGCGTACTGCTCATCTGCCCATGCACCCAAATCAATGAGCTTGCAGCGTTCGCTGCAAAACGGCTTAAACGTATGTTGATCATCCCAAAAAACAGGCTTGGCACAGTGTGGGCAATTAACACGTAGGCGGGTATTGGTCATGCGTTGGCTCGTTGCAAATAAACGGGGTGAAGGCGGTCTATGGCCGCATAAAGATCAGGCAAGCTGCCGGTGTTGGTGATGACGTCATCTGCCTTGGCTAGGCGTTGGTCACGGCTCAGTTGTGCCGCCATGATCGCCTTAATCTGTGCTTCAGTGTTGCCATCACGTTGGCTGGCACGTTGCAATTGTAAGGCTTCCGGTACATCAATAACTAAGCTGTGGTCGACTAATTTGGCCTGACCGGTTTCCCATAACAATGGTGTGGCCAAAATGGCATAGGCAGACGAAGCGACCTGTAGTTGGCGAATAAGCTCGGCATGAATGGCTGGATGGGTAATGGCCTCTAGAGCTTGTCGTTGGCTGGCGTCGGCAAACACAATTTCACGCAACTTCGGTCGGTTTAGTGTGCCATCTGGGGCAATGACGTCATGGCCAAAACGTTGTGCAATGTCGGCCAGTGCAGGCTGGCCCGGTGCCACAACTTCACGCGCAACAACGTCAGCATCAACTACGACAATGCCTAAAGTTTGAAAGTAGTCAGTCGCTGCTGTTTTACCTGAGCCAATGCCGCCGGTGAGGCCTAAAATCCAATTTGCCATAACGCTTATTGCAGCCCCCATAAAAATATCATCGCACCAGCAATCGCCAAGGCCGGGCCAAAAGCGAAGGCGCCTTGCTGGCCATGGCGCCAACGTAACCATAACGCCTGCGTCAGTCCTAATAGTGAAGCTGCTAGCAGTACAGAAGGTAAGGCCAGCGGCCCTAACCAAGCACCCAATGCGGCCAGAAGTTTGATATCGCCACCGCCCATGCCGTGCTTGCCGGTTATGACCTTAAAGCCAGTGGCCAATGACCACAAAAGCCCCCAGCCCAACATGCAGCCCCAGACAGCGGAAGACAGGCTGACCGCCAATGGATTGAGTCCAAGGCTGGTGAACAATAGGCCAAGCCATAACAGTGGCAAGGTGATTTTATCTGGCAGCCATTGGGTTTGTGCATCGATGATGGTGCCTGCTAATAAAAACATCAGAAACACATAGGCCGCTAAAGCCTGCAGGCTCAAGCCAAAATAAATCACAGCAGCCACAGCAAGTGCTGCACTGCTTAACTCCACCAGTGGGTAGGTCCAAGCAATCGATTTGCCGCAGTGGCGGCAGGCACCGCGTTGCCATGCCCAGCTTAGGACAGGAATAAGTTCATACCAGCGCAGAGTGGTTTTGCAGTGTGGGCAATGAGAGCGGGGTGAGCTCAGTGATAAGTTGGGTTCAGCCGGGACTGGCCATTGTTCTGGATCTTGCTCATGGGCAAAAACGGCATGTTCATATTCCCACTCTTGCTCAATCATTTTGGGTAGGCGAGCGATGACAACATTGCAGAAGCTGCCAAGAATTAGCCCCAATAAACCGACCATTAATACGATATCAAGACTTATCAAAAAATTTGCCCTAGCTGAAAAAGCGGTAAGTACAGTGCCAGCACAATAATACCTACTAACGCACCAATCAATGCCATCAATAGTGGCTCGATGAGTTTTAGTGTTTGCGCAAGGCCAAGGCTTAGTTCGAGTTCATATTGCTCGGCAAGAATGCTGATCAGTTTGGCTAGGTTTCCCGAGGCTTCGCCTACGGCAATGAGCTGCACACTAAATAGTGGATATTGTTTTATCGTCGCCATCGGTTCTGACAGTGGCTGGCCCGCACTGACGCCCGCAACTAGGGCTGATTGCACTGGGGCTAATGGCGACTCATGGACGACTTTTCCTGCTGTTAATAAACACTCTAAATAAGGTAGCCCTGCCTGCAAACAGTCTGCCAACGAGCGATGCCATCGTTGCAGCCAATAAGCACGACTTAATGTTTTTAGACCCGGCATATGCCACATCAGTTGATGTATCAAACATCGGTAAGGCGCGAAGCGTTGCCAGATAAGTTTAGTGATCAGCACAATGCCCGCTGTTACTGCGAGCAACCAATAAAAGTAGTGTGATAACCACTGACTAAATCGCATTAGCGCCTGTGTTAACCACGGCAGCTCGGCGTTAAAGCTGGCATACAGATCAACAAAGCTAGGTACAACTCGCATCAGCAAGTACAGGCTAATCAGGATGGCGGCTGACAAGATGATGAGCGGATAACGCATGGCTCGTCGTGTTTGTTGATGCAGGCTTAAGCGCTTGGCCATGGCGTGCGCCAGACTTTGCGTTTCTTGCGCAAGCTTGCCAGTACGTTCTGCGGCTTCAAGTAGATTTAAGTCGCTGGCGGGAAACGCATTAATATTTTGTAGTGCCATGGAGAGGGGGCGACCTTGCTCGATGGCTAATATGACCGGCTGCCAAAAATGTTGTTGTTTAGCGTGAGTTTGTTGCTGGAGAAGTGATAACGCTTGATGCAGATCAATGCCGGCCTGGAGTAATAGGCTTAGTCGTTTCAGCCACTCGCAACGTTGTTGTGTGTTGGGGGTTGTATCCCAGTACCCTCGCCAATTCATGCGCATTGGTTAGTCCCTCAGCTAATGCTTCTTGTGCGCTACTGTTGAGTGTTGGCCAGCCCGCACGAAGGGCAATATTTTCCAGTTGTTCGCGATCAGTCCCTGCCATCCATGCGCGGGCTAATTCGTGACTTTTAGTGATGTGCTCATATAGTCCAATACGACCGTCATAACTATCGGGTCCATTACATTTGCGAACCAAACGTTGGGCTAAAACAAAACTGACGGTGTCGACAATTAAGTAGTCAGCTATGCCTAAATGACGTAGGCGATTGAGTGCATCAAGCGCTGAGCTGGTGTGTAATGTGGATAACACAATATGTCCGGTTTCTGCTGCTTGCACGGCCATCGCGGCGGTTTCGCCATCACGAATTTCACCCACCATTAATACGTCTGGATCTTGTCGTAACAGCGCTCGTAAAATCACTGGAAAGTCCAAGCCTATGCGGGGCTGTACATTGGTTTGCACAATGCCTGGCATGACGCGCTCAATGGGGTCTTCAACGGTTGCGATATGACGATTGCGTTGGTTAAGCCTTTCTAGGCAGGCATATAAGGTGGTGGTTTTGCCAGAGCCGGTAGGGCCGGTAATTAAAATCAAGCCCTGAGGCAGCGAGAGTGCATGCTCTAACGCCTGCCGAGTGGCTAATGGCATGTTGAGTTGCGCCAGGCTGGGGCTATGGCCAGGATCACTAAAGCGCAAGCAGAGCTTTTCGCCAAACAGCGTGGGCAGGCTGGCGACGCGTATATGTCCGGGACCGATGTTGCTATCGAGTAAGCGCCCATCTTGGGGCAGGCGACGTTCTGCTAAATCCATCTGCGCCAATACTTTGATGCGCGACACCAGCCGGGTGTACCAAAGTGTTGGTAGGAACTGCCAGTCTTGCAGTAGGCCATCAATGCGAAGTCGAATCTGTGCACCATTGGCCTGTGGGTCAATATGCAGGTCTGAGGCCTGTTGTGCATGTGCCTGCACAATCAGCTTGGTTACCCACGGAATTAACTCTTGGTCGTTATTGGGTAGTTTGTTAGGCAGGGCAGTGGCCATGATTAGTTGGCCGCAACCACAGTCACACCCGTTTTGCGGCGAGTACAGGTATTGCCGTTATTGGCAACATTCGCCGCGGACCAAGTAACCGCACCACTGGCGACATTAGCGGTTATATCAATACGGCAGTCTGCGGCAGAAGGATTGCCAATAACAGCTAAGGCAATGCTGTTGGCGTTGCTGCTAATATTGATACTGCTGGCATGGCTGGGTGCCGTTAGCGTATTACCAAAGCCTAGTTTTTCTGAGGTGTCACAGGCGGTTACCTGACCACCTTCGGCATACAAGCAATCGGTAACCGCTAGTTTGACTTGTTCGACTTCGGTTAAGTTAACGGTCCATTTAGCGCGCGTCATATAGTCCTGATATTGCGGCACGGCCACTGCCGATAAGACGGCAATAATGGCGATGACGATCATCAGTTCAATTAAACTAAAACCTGCTTGATGGCTGAAATAAATACGCATGACCATGGCCTCCTGCCGTTGCTGTCATGCTTGTTTTAGTCAGCCTTTTTTGATTTTGCCAATGTCCGCGGCACAATATTGTCAGTGCTAATTTGGCTCGTTAATATTGCCTTTCATTCGCCGGTGTAGCTCAGTTGGTAGAGCAGCGCATTCGTAATGCGAAGGTCGTAGGTTCGACTCCTATCTCCGGCACCACTTTTTTACTTAAAAAACAATAAATTAGCCAAGGCAGTGTGAGGCGATGGAGTGCAGTGAAAGGCACTAATTTGCGATGCAACTGTGGCAAAATTGTGGCAATAACTAGCCTTTAGATCGTTGTCTGGAAAGGCTTTCAGGTCGATGCCAGAACCAAGAACGTCTCCCAGAACGGTTTTCATCCGCATGCACATGGACTTATTTGAGTGTCTCAGTCAACTTCGCCATGCCAGTGAGCATCTTGATTCCGTCCTGTAAAAAGATGCTGGACGCTGATTGCTGGAGCCGACCCTGAGCACACTACGAAGCCTTCTCGACGTGTCAAACAGCCTGAAAATCTATCCAGATTAGGGGTTGAAACAGCGCCCTACGGTTTTCAACTGGAATGGCGCTTCAAGTGCCTTGTCGTGCCAAGATAATCATAGCATTACGGGTCTACATACCGTTTCAAGCATCGAGGAAGCCAGTCACAGAGGCCAGCAAAAGTGGCAATTATTGGTGCTGACAAGTGGAAGTTTTGGATGCTGTTCGACAGCGCGACAATGCAGCTATTGTTATTCGACAGCACAACGAGTGGTGTGTGAGTAAGCGCGGGATTAAAAATCCTTCTCGCAGGTCGCGTAGAAGTTGTTGTTCTGGGGCTTGCGAAGAGTTAGGAAAAAAGTATCATCCTGCCAACATATTAGAAATCGCTTTGTTTAAGCCCTGTTGGAGGAAAGAGATGGAGTTGCTTCGGGCCACTGAGTCCTTGGTGATAGGAGGTCGTCCATACCCTGGATTCCCGATCTTGCTGTGGGACACCATGGCTAGTTGTGTGCACGCGAACGAGTTTATGCGCCACTATCTCCTCCGAGGAGCCATAGGATCTAAGAAGTCTTGGCCAAGCACGGGGCGTGCTTTATACGACTATTTCAGCTTCCTCCAGGCGCACGAACTCAACTGGCAGGATGTAGATCGAGGTGAGGCCAAGAGCATAGTCGTGGGCTACCGGGATTACTGCTTGGTAGAGTGTCAGTTGGCAAGTTCTACCACCCGCCAAAAGCTCCATTATGTGTGCAAGTTCTACGAGTTTGCTCAGCGCCAGGGATGGGTGAGCAAGCTGCCGTTCGGACTTGAGGAGCGGAAAATAAATGGCGAGTCAGGTTTTCTGGCTCACGTTTCTGCCAATGGTGGAAAAGCACTGGTGAACGACATCATGCCCGTGAAGCACCGAGTGCTGCCCAAATTTCTCAGCATGAACGAAATTAAGGCGCTGCTGGCAGAAGCAGAGAATCCGCATCACCGAATGATGATCCGCCTGGGTCTTCATACTGGGCTGAGGCGGGAAGAAATCGCATCTTTTCCCTTGTCCTATGTCTTCGATCCCGACAAGGCCGGCAAATCTGAGCGAAACATTAGGATTCATCTCGATCCGCAAGATGGTAGCGGTATGCGCACCAAGGGGAGCAAGCCGCGTGAGATTTACATCAGTCGGCGTTTCCTCATGGAGCTCCATCGATACGCAGTGCAAGTTCGTGGTGAGCGGGCTTCGCTGACCCAGAACCAGCACAAACCATTGTTTTTGAATCAGCTTGGTGAGCCCTACGCCGATGATGGAAAGCGCATTGAGCGCATTGTCCGTGACATTGGAAAACGAGCGAACCTCAGAGTACATCCGCACATGCTTCGCCACACCTATGCAACTCATACGCTGGTCGCTCTTCAGCGCAATGGCCGAGAGGTGGAGCCGCTCGTGTTCTTGCAGCGGCAACTCGGTCACAGCTCCATCCAAACGACGATGATATACCTGCACCTGATCAATGAACTCGCTGACAACGCGGTACTGGCTTACGATGACGAGCTTGCAGATGGCATGGACGCAGTTTAATGGGTAAGCGAAAGATCTTTGTTAAGACCGACCTTAGCGTGCCCCAGGTGGAACATAGTCGTGACTCAGTGGGTGCCGTTTTCGTACTTCCTGAAGCGCTTCCACCTACAACTACGAATGTCGATTTTGGGAGGAACCCTACCGGCTCTAGAAACTACGATTTCGCGTCGTGGTACGGGGTTGGTATCGATTCAATCACCTATGCCTGCCAGCGACAGATTGAGCGATATCTCGCCAAGCAAGACAACGAAATCGAGCCGAGTACCGTAGCGAGCATCTGTAAAGGTGGCCTACGTCACTTTCTCAATTTTATGACTCTGCGAGCCAATGCGCTTGAGCGTGAGCTAGTGCTTGGAGACATTAATCGCTCCTTAGTCGACGATTTTCTCGGGCACCTCGCGGGCCTTGGCATCGCTACCCTCAGTCAGCGAAGTCACTACACGTCTGCGAAATCCGTCCTGAACGCGCTAGGTAGCAGAGGGATAATTTCTCTGATCACCTCAGGGGACGACGCAACCTTCCCAAGAAATCCCTTCCCAAGTAGTGGTAGAAGCAAAGGGGAAACGTCACTGCCCAAGCGCCAACGGCAGGCGCTTGCTTCAGCATTGAAGCAAGCAGTTGCACCGATATGGAAAGATGACGCTGTACTAAGTGGTGAGCTTTTGGCCTACGTACTGTTGACCATCGCACTGCATACAGGGCGCAACTCCACCCCTCTTCTAGAGATGGGGCGCGACTGCTTGCGGGCGCATCCCAAAGACGGCAGTGTATTTTTGGTGTTGTGGAAGCGCCGTGGACACACCACAAACAAGGTTGCTCTACGAGCAGAAAGCGCTGACGAACGCCTCCTTGAATCTACACCGACCATCAGAACCAATATTGAGCGCCTGATCCGCCGAGTCCTGACCCTTAGTGAATCACTACGGCCAGAAGCGCCTGACAGCATCAAAGATCTTGTATGGCTCTACCGCGTACAGCGAGGGCCAGGGCTTGGCAGCATTATTGAATTGACAGACGGGGCGCTGAAGGTAGCGACCAGAAAACTGGTAACCGACTACAAGCTTATTGACACAGATGGTAAGCCGCTTCGCATCAATATCTCACGCCTGCGCAAAACGTTTGCCAATCGAGTATTTGAATTGCTAGATGGCGATTTGACGACGACGTCAATCGCGCTCGGAAATACGCCTCAGGTGGTCGACAGAAATTATCTAGCACCGAGCACTGAAGCAAGGCGCAACTGGCGCTTCATGGGAGAGATCTTAGTGCAGGAATTACTCAGCCGGACTATAGGCGCAACATACCAAAAAACTCCCATGGGACAGTGCGAAGACCCAGTAAATGGTCAGTACGCGCCAAAACGCCAAGGTATCGCGTGCTTCTCATTTCTCAACTGCCTACGTTGCAAGCACTACGCGATTACTGGCGAGGATTTGCACCGACTATTCAGTTTCTATTTCCGAGTATTTGCGGAGCGTGTACGGATGGGGAAACGGCGTTGGAGTCAGCAATACGCCCACATTCCCAGATTGATAGACGACTATATTATCGCCGAAGGCCTGCGGCGAGGAGCCTTTAAACCAGAAGCTGTCGAGGCAGCCCGCGAACAAGCTCGCCTAAGTCCGCATCCCTTCTGGTCAGTGGATGTCCTAGATAGCCTTGAGATTTTTTCGTGAGTGCGCATATTGCTGACGCGCCGCAGTGGGGCGAGTTGGGACTGCAGCCAGGGGATGCTCGCGAACTCTCTGTGAACGAACGTGAAGCACTCATCATTAGCGCCATCCGGGTAGGAAGCGATTGGGTCATCCTCAGTCGATACCGTGACATGACTTGGCGGTTAGAGGGATTCACTAGCAACGTGCCAGACGGTGTACGGGAGATCGACTTCGGTCGCGTCCCCATTGAATTTGTTCTTGTGATGAAGTCCGTCATGTATCGGTATCTACGCCGGGGCCGTGCCGGACAAAAACGCCCATCGGCGAGTACAGTGCGCAACGTTTTTGAAAACAGTCTGCCGTTTTTGCGGCACATAAGCACGTTCAAGATCGATCACTTCGGTGCGATAACACCAATGATCTGTGCAAATTATGTCTCTGAGTGCCGGGCTATCCGTCAAACACGGCGAAGCAAGGGAAAGCCCTTATCAGCCAGTGCGCTTGAACGGCGCTTTATGGCTGTGGAGTCCCTCTATGAGCTGAGCCAATACACCCACGACCCAATACCTAAAAACCCTTGGCCTGATACGTCGGCGCGCGCAATGTCGGGGGGCCGTTCGCGGAGCGAAGAGGCCGGCAAGACCCCATTATTGCCCGACAATGTATTTTGCGCTCTATTCGAGAAGGCCCATGAACAGGTTCGGCGTGGTAATGCCTTGCTCGACATCTACGATGATCTAGAGCGCGTCTCTGCGGAGCGACATGGGCAAGTAACCAGAAGCATTCAAGAGGCGAAAACTCGTCGACTCGTTGCTCTTGGCTGGGGCGAAGGGCTTGGGGAGTTTAACCAAGCGATCCAGAGTCTCAGAACTGCATCTTACATTGTCATAGCTAGCACTTCCGGCTGCCGAAACCATGAGTTAGCGAACGTTATGGCCGGAGCTCACCACAGCACTGAAGACGATGAAGGCACCGTCTACCATTGGCTTCGCTCAACGTCGGAAAAAACCGACGCGGGCCTCCATGATTGGATGATTCCTGAAAGCACAGTATTTGCGGTGCGGCTAATGGAGCGTTGGGCAGCTCCCTACCAGGCGATGATTGCTGACGAAATCGCTAGGCGATGCATCGTCAATCCGGCTGACCCGCAAATCACCGAAGCGCAAAAGCATAGGCACGCGCTCTTTCTGGGCGTAACTTCCACGAAAAACAACCTAGTCAGAACTCTCTCGGGCTCGTCCTGGAACAAGTGTCTGAAAGCCTTCGCAAAGAGTTGTGGCCTTAGTTGGAATCTCGCGAGCCACCAATTCCGCCGAAAATTTGCCAACTACGCTGCGCATAGCAAATTCGGCGACCTGCGCTACCTCCGAGAACACTTCGCTCATTGGTCGATGGATATGACGTTAGGTTACGCCATGGATCAGGAATGGGGTCAGCATCTCGATATCGAGCTTTTTGAAGATATCCAGTTCGAACTCGAGGACATCAAGTCTGGTGTGGTTAGCGGCTGGTTGGGTAAGTCACCTCTAGGGGGCGGTTACGGAAGATCAATCAAGCAATGGCACCGAGATCCTAAAAATCTCGCCATTTTCAAAAGCCATGCCTCGATGGTTAAGTCGATTGCCGAGAGCACCTCGATCCGAAGTAATGGTCACTCCTGGTGTACTGCTGATGATGACGGTTGCGTCGGCAATACAATGGAAAGAACGCGCTGTAGCGGCTGCGACAGCTCTGTGATTGGTGTCCAGCATGCTGGGGTCTACCAAGGACTCTTCGATAACCTAAAAGGATTGTTGGATTGTAAAGACATCGGCGAAGGTGGCCGCCAGCGCGTTCTGCGTGATTTGGATCGCTGTCGGAATGTACTGAAACAGCTTGAATTTAAACCGGAGATCGATGACGAATGAAAACAACACGCAAGACATCCGACAGTCGTGAACGAGATCTGCGTCTTGCGTTAGCTCGTATTCAACGTGGCCGAGCCCATACAGGTGAGTCCAAAGTCACTATTGCCGCAGTAGCTCGTGAGGCCGGAGTCTCAACAGCGTTGATCCATAACCACTACCCGAATGTGGCCGAGGCAGTCCGCGAAGCTCAGGGCCGTTCTAGTCGCGCCCAACGCGACGTAAAGCATCAGGATCTCATAGCGGAACGCGAGAAAAATAAACTGCTCCGCCAAGAGCTCGAAGAGCTACGCCTGAAAACCGCTGACCTCGCCTCGATTAATGAAGTTCTGATGGCAGAACTGCGAGCCCTAAAAGCAAGGAGCGGTGACCTTAAAATAGTAGCCCTGTCCTCCCATAAAACGTGACCCACAGATTAAACGGTCTGTAAATTTTGTTCCGAGCCGCCAGATGCGAAATTGCACTTCACTAGACCACCTGTTTGCATTCGACCTGACCACAGATTGCATCGGATTTGACCAGCACGCTTCGGGGCCGTGACCGACAGAGAACGGCCAGAAGCGGACGCCAGGGTGTGCCTTAAAATCCTGCTAAACCCCTCCCAGCTAGCTCCGCCAATTACCGGCGCCTCACTGCATACCAATTGGAAGTCTTATAGCCAAGCGTTTGAGTGCGATTGCTAATTGCTCGCAATAAAACTGTAACATTGAGTCGTTATGCTCACCTCATTATCTGATTTCGTAATCAAAAATAAAGATTGATTACAAAAACGAGGGTCTGGCAGCAATGATTCAACTTCAAAATATTACCGTCCAGTACGGACAAATGATTGCGTTGCATCCAACTTCACTCACGTTTCAACAGGGACAGTTTTCAGTGTTGCTCGGTGCCTCTGGTGCAGGCAAATCAACAATGCTCCGTTGTCTTAACCTGATGCAAAAACCCACTAGCGGCAATATAAACATTACAATGTTAGGTTCATTGTTGGACAAAAAAATATTGCAAGAGCATCGTCGGCGTACTGGCATGATATTCCAGCAGCATCAATTAATTGGTCGACTTTCTGTTTTGCAAAATGTGCTAATGGGTAGACTAGGTTATCACTCGACGCTTCGTACTCTTTTTCCTCTATCGAAGGAGGATCAATCTATTGGATTACACAGCCTTGACCGCGTTGGGCTACTTCACAAAGCACTCTCACGAGTGGATGAGTTAAGTGGCGGTCAGCAACAACGCGTGGGTATAGCTCGGGCATTAGCGCAGCGACCGGCACTTGTTTTGGCAGACGAGCCTGTGGCAAGCCTTGATCCAGCAACCGCCAACAAAGTCTTGGCGCTCTTACACCAGATATGCAAAGAAGACGGCATAACCGCTGTAGTCAGCCTACATCAAGTCGATCTCGCTAAACGCTATGCTGACCGAATCGTCGGTCTGGCTCATGGCAAGGTTGTGTTCGATGCAATACCAGCGGCTCTGACACAAACGCATGTAACTGAACTCTATGAACAAAAAGCGTAATTGAATTCAAACATTCCAAATATTACTCATAACCATTGTTTAACTTAAGAACTGAGGAGAAATAACCATGAAAAAGCTATTCGCTGTACTGGCTCTAATATCGTTTAGCCTCTTAGGTAGTGTCACATATGCCGCACCTAATCCTGACCCCGGCACATTAAAAGTTGCTCTCTTGCCTGATGAAAATGGATCAACCGTCATTAAAAATAATAAGCCTCTAGAGATGTATCTTGAAAAAGCTCTGGGCAAAAAGATTGAGCTTATTGTTACCACTGACTATTCATCAATGATTGAAGCAATGCGGTTCGGTCGTATTGATCTTGCATATTTTGGGCCCTTGTCTTATGTATTGGCCAAACAGAAAAGTAAGATTGAACCATTTGCAGCAATGCAACAAAAAGGCACAACAACTTATCAGTCAGTGCTAATTGTGAATAAGGCGGCGGGCATCAACAACATCACAGATATCAAGAAAAAAGCCGTTGCCTGGGGTGACAAGGCCTCTACATCCAGCCACCTGATCCCCAAATCAATGCTTGCTGATAAAGGATTATTTGCCGGAACGGATTACAAGGAGCATTTCGTAGGCGCTCACGATGCAGTGGCGATGGCAGTTCAGAATGGACACGCGCAGGCCGGTGGTCTGAGCAAGCCCATTTTCGAATCGCTCGTTCTGAGCGGCTTGATCGATCTAAACAAAGTGAAGGTCTTAGTGGAGTCAAAACCGTTTCCTCAGTACCCATGGACTATGCGCTCTAACTTAAAACCAGAGCTTAAAGAAAAAATTCGTGCTGCCTTCCTCGATTTGAAAGATCCGAACGTGTTGAAACCATTCAAGGCTGAAGGATTCGGGCCTGCAACAGATAAGGATTACGATGTCGTGCGTGATTTAGGTAGTTTGCTAAAGCTAGATTTTTCCAAGTTCTAATTTTTTGAGGTCTCTACAATGAATACGAACTTCGAAGCCATATTGTCAGAGCAGCGCCAAAGCTGGAATCGAGTAGTTAGGTATGTGATATTGATTTTAGCTATTGTCGTCGGATGTTGGTATTACGTTGGTCTATTTGATGGTGAGCGTTTAGGCGAAGGCGTGCCAAGTCTTGTTAGTCTCATTGGTGAGATGTTCCCTCCCAACTTTAGTGAGTGGAGAGCATGGGTCAAGCCAGTGCTCGATACCTTAGCCATGAGTATTGCTGGAACCGCCATCGCTGTGCTTTTGTCCGTGCCCTTGGGTATTTTGGCTGCACGCAATACCAGTCCACATCCAGCGGTCTATCAGGCTGCGCGTGCTCTGTTAAATGTGTTGAGATCTGTTCCTGAGCTTATTATGGGTATAGTTTTCGTGGCAGCTGTCGGCTTTGGTGCACTGCCGGGTGTGTTGGCATTAGGCCTGCACTCAATCGGCATGATCGCTAAGTTTTTTGCGGAAGCGATTGAGCATACAGATCAAGCACCAGTTGAAGCTGCGCAGGCCGCAGGTTGCAGCCCGCTACAAGTGATATTTCATGGCATTTTTCCGCAAGTATTACCGCAAATGGCCGACACCGCGATTTATCGGTGGGAATACAATTTTCGCGCCTCAACGGTGATGGGAATGGTCGGTGCCGGCGGTATAGGTTTCGAGTTGATAGGATCGCTGCGTCTTATGCAATACCAAGAAGTATCCGCGATATTGCTGGTCATTCTTGGGATGGTGACGCTAGTTGATACATTCAGTTCATTCTTGCGTCGCAAGTTCAAGTAGCTAACCCATATAAAAAATCCGGTATACACATGAGGGTCCACATGAAACAAAAAATAGTTCTTACCCACTGGGTTCATCCTGAAATTATCGATTATTTACAATCTGTTGCGGATGTCGTTCCCAACATGACCCGCGATACTATGTCGCGCGCAGAATTGCTGGAGAGAGCAAAGGATGCTGACGCACTGATGGTATTCATGCCTGACAGTATCGATGATGATTTTCTTGCGTCCTGCCCTAAATTGAAGATTGTAGGTGCAGCACTCAAAGGCTATGACAACTTTGATGTCGATGCTTGTACCCGCCGTGGTATTTGGTTCAGCATCGTGCCGGACCTTCTGACCATCCCAACGGCGGAGCTGACAATTGGATTGCTTCTTGGCCTGACTCGCCATCTGGCCGAGGGGGATCGCCGTATCCGAACTCACGGATTTAACGGGTGGAGACCGGAACTATACGGAACGGGTTTAACAGGACGCACACTCGGAATCATCGGTATGGGTGCGGTCGGGCGAGCGATTGCGAAGCGCTTATCGAGTTTTGATATGCGGGTGCTTTATTGCGATGACATCGCCTTGAATCAAGAGCAGGAAAAGGCCTGGAATGCACGACAGGTGAGTCTCGATGAATTATTAAGTAGCAGTGACTTTGTTGTACCTATGCTGCCAATGACGCCGCAAACTTTGCACTTATTGAATGCAGAAACAATTGGCACAATGCGCACAGGAAGCTACTTGATCAATGCGTGTCGTGGTTCAGTTGTCGATGAATTAGCTGTTGCCGAAGCACTTGAATCTGGAAAATTGGCGGGTTATGCGGCAGATGTTTTCGAATTGGAAGAGTGGATCCGTGTTGATAGGCCAACAGCTATTCCGCAGGAGTTACTGACCAATACAGCGCAAACATTTTTCACCCCACATTTGGGGTCTGCGGTCGACGACGTGCGTTTCGAAATCGAGCAACTAGCAGCCAATAATATCTTACAGGCACTGACCGGCCAAAGGCCATCCGATGCTATCAATAATCCAATTTTGGAAGGCGTTAATTGATCAATCTTGAACGCGTAGTTACTTTTCTGGCTGTCGTGAATCGGGGTGGCTTTCGTGAAGCAGCCAAGCACACAGGGCTCTCACAGTCAGCTGTGACTCAGCATGTTAGGCGCCTAGAAGAGTCGCTGAGTGTCAATCTGATTGTGCGAAACAACGCAGGTAGTACGCTCACAGAGGAAGGCAAAGTGTTTTTGCCTTATGCGGAAAACCTAGTGCGCACCGGATCCAGAGCGTGCGCATTATTCGACACAAATCGTCTTGTAATAGGCGCGAGCTCGAATATCGGCATCTATGTATTGCCACCGCACTTGAGGCGGTTCAAGAAAACAGCAACTTGCAATTTTGATGTAGTCATTGGCGATAATCTTACCATTGTGAAAAAACTGGAAAACTTTGAAGTCGATGTGGCCATTATGGAATGGTGGGATCAACGAGAGGGATTTGATGCATGCGTTTGGCGAAGTGAAGCACTAGCTGTGATTGTGCCGGTGGAGCATCCGTGGGCCAAATTGGCGAGTATTCCATTAGATTGGCTGAAGGGAGAGAAATTGCTGGGGGGAGAAACAAGTAGCGGCACAGGGCGTCTGTTACAGCATTATTTCGGAAGCGTGGCAGATTCTATTGGTGTATCTATGCAGCTTGGAAGCACAGAGGCGGTTAAACGGGCAGTACAGGCAGGCTTGGGTATTTCATTGGTGATCTCTTCGTCTGTGGTCGATGAGTGCGAGAGTGGTCGACTAAGAAGCGTTAAAATTGAAGGGATCACCCCCTACAAAAATCTTTACGTTATTTGTCGTGGCAATATGCTTGAAAATACACCATCGGCACATTTCAAAAAATTTCTACTTCAGTAGATGGATGGTATGTTGTTTATGCCAACAGTTAGAAAGTGTGAAGTTTGCCGTGACATATCATGATTTTAAGTTGATGGTAGCATTTTATTCATTTGCGTTATTTCTCTAGAAGGTAGGCGTCTAAATACTAAGTTTTCTACCTTTAAAAGGCCATATCGAACATCCACTTTAATCTGCGGTATCAAGAGAAGATTATTTTTTGCGAACATCCGCTTTGGGCACTCTTCTGCCGGTCATGATCAAGAAGCGTGCTGGTCGAATCCGGCCCAAAAGACTGGTCAGGTCGAATGCAAACGGGCGGGCAAGTCTGTGCAACTATCCAGCCAGAAACTCGATTGCCGCGTGGAGTCCTGCCATGCCCCTCCATGCCTGATCCTTGGAGCCACATGTATAGCGGATGGGCAGAGTCCGATTAACGTGGTCGACACCACCTCAAAAACAAAAAAAACGTGAAAAAAGTTACCTAGCCTAAGCGCCTGTATTCTCTAGAAAAAATCGTATCTAACTGTTAGTAAAGCCCCGGAATTATTGGCATCGACCAGAGCATAGATGGTCATAGCTTATGCCTTTGGCTTGGCCTTAGTTGCTGACTTATTGGGCAGTCGAATATGCTCGACGATGTGACTCGTAACCACACCAAAGATTTGCAGGTCTTCACTGGGGCAAAGTGCTGGATAGTTCACGCGTGCATTCTCAGCATGCAGCTCAAACTGACCAGCAACTGATCTCAGACGCTTCACCCTTTACTTGCCATCAATGGTGGCCACCACGATGTCATCGGACTGAGGTTGTCGTGATGCGTCTACTATCAAAATACTGCCATCGACAATGCCGGTATCAATCATGGAGTCACCAGACACACGGGCAAAAAAATAGCTGCAGGGTGATGAACTAGGCGTTCATGCAGATCTATAGTGTTTTGAATGTAGTCAGCTGCAGGCGACGGAAAACCTGCCGGAATCGACGTATCGAAGAAGGGTAAGGGAAATGGTAGCTGCTCGGGCGAGGGCTTGCCTAAAACACTGTTCACTTGATTAGTGTATCTGCGTGGCTTGCGAGGCTAAAGCGATATCTGCTAAAAGTATATCCATTACAATCGCAGGGAGCGCGATAGCGCATTCCAGCTCGCCACCTCTTGGCAGAGCTCTGTAGCTAGCTCACTCACCCGCGATACTATAATAAAAACCTATCCTGCTACGGCATTGCCACGCCTCGGGAGAGCGGTAGCGTGTTTTAAGCGCTATTGCCTATAAAGTCGAGTGGGCTCGCCGTTCCAGCAAAGTGTTGGCTAATTACATGCGTATAAATTTGCGTCGTGCTGACATCTGAGTGACCTAGCAACTCCTGCACCGTACGAATATCACGACCAACACGAAGTAACTCCGTGGCAAAGCTGTGCCGAAAGGTATGGCAATTAATGCGCCTATGATTCATGCCAGATATAGCCGCCGCTTTTGCCAGCGATTTACGCGCAACCGACGGGTGCAGATAGATGATAGCGCAGTGTGTGATACAAAAATACGCATGCGCGCTTCTCTGTGAAGAGGCAAGGGGAGGAGTAAGGAAATATGCTAATTAACTCAAATGGTTGGTCAATTAAATTAAGCATGCCGTGCCTAGCAATATGCGCATACTCACTAATAAACTGTTATGTACTCATTTGGCATGGAGTAGCCTTTGAAAATTTATTACGTCGACGCTGAAAACATCGGCCTCAGCATGCTTGATGAACTAACGATTTCCATCCTCGATAGAGTATTTGTCTTCACAAACTCAGAAAGCCTTAAGTCTACGTGCAGCAACGCCCTGTTGACCTGTGTAACTGGATATCCGTCGGGGCAAAACCAAGCAGACTTCTACATAATCGCCCATCTATCTAATGTCCTTGCTCACCTCTCAAAAGCCGAGAAAAAGGCAATAGAGTTTAATCTTTGCTCCAAAGACCAAAATCTTTGGAAGGCTTTCGAGTTTCAATGCTCACTCGCAGGTGTAAAATCCAGCGCTCCAAATATCGCCATTGAAACCCAAATCAGCAATGTTGTTGTCACAATTGACACTTCTCTTGAGGCAAAAATTCTCAAGCTGATGTCTCAACCAATCACATCCATCCAACTTCAACAGAAGTTAAATATCTCGCAATCTAATTTCACTACGTCATTCAACCAGCTTATTAAGACCGGAAAGATTAAACGTCAGGAAAAATCAAAGAAGCTGTGGTTGCGAGTTAAGAGCACATAACAAGCGGCAGCACGGTGACTGCTTCTCCGCCGCTCCGCGGCTACAAATCGGCACGTGTGCCGGGCGTTATGTGTACTGAGGAATGTTGTGGCCGCTGAAAGCGAGGTTCTTTCATATTTCGAGATGTGCCAAAGAGAGGGTACTTCGCCTCAGCGCGGAATGAACTTTCGTCTTCATGGTGGGCACTCGATAGTTCTTATGTCTGTACGGCCGAATTCTCCATATCAGGATGAAGTTCAGGAGGAGGGTGCAGTGCTGATCTATGAGGACCATGACCACCCTAGAGCAGCAGAAGCACCTAACCCTAAGTCTCTAGATCAGCCTGAGTTTCTGCCAGGCGGCAACCTGATCGAAAATGGGAAGTTTGACAAAGGTGCTCAAGAGTTTAAAGCGGGTTAAGTCCAGAGCGCGTTAACGAGCAGCGGTTATTGCTTTGCAAGCGTGTGAATGAGCTCTTTGTGCAGAGCCGAAGCTCAGCTCCCTAAGCTCGGATCATCAGGCCGGAATTTCTGTCCTGTGGTCTCTATTTTTCGATCAAGCTCTCGAGCTTGATCAAGCTTTATAGCTCTCTCAGATTCAGTCACATCGACATGGCCCGGTGACAAGTCAAACACCGCCTTCCAGCCTGATTCATGGCTTTGGTGATGCTCAGTTGTAGATTCGCGAATAGCGTCAGCTGCCGTCTTGCCCCAATCCACGCGCTGCCACAAGTTCTGTACAGCTTTCAGTGCTGCGATGGCATGTTCGATAAATGTCTGGGCAGCTCCGCTGGCAAGCTTGCGACGCAGCGGCAGCGCATCGACACGGCGCTGCGCTTCTGCAAGTTTGGCATTGCTGGCTTCAGTTTCGGCGCGCACTGCAGCATCAGCATCAGCAATACGTTTGTTTTCTATTCGATATGCATCTGCAATGTCCGCGAGTTTGGTCTGCTGCTCATTGGACAGGCCATCTGTGTAAATCGAGTATAATTCCTTGGAGGCTTCCCGCGAGTGCGCCAGAGCTATTTCGAGGCTCTCCACTTTAGCCTGCGCAGCCTTGGCTTGCTCTGCGAGCGCCAGCGCTGGAGAAACAGCCTTTTTGATTCCAGCGTTAACACGAGTGCGGCGCTCTTCACTATTTTCGGTGCGCCCGAAAAAGCCTTTTTCAACGACAGCAGGTCTCAGCAATTCATCAGAAAAAACCGGTATGCTCGGTAATTCTCCAGCAAGTTCTTTCAAGAGTCGCTGTTTTTCATACCAGCTTTTCGTCGTTACATGATTCGCCTGTGAGCCCTCAACCCCACGCACAAGCCCATGTTTAGTGCCAACAACTGCCGCAAATTCGGTCTGTATTTGCGATAATTTGGCCGGCCCATCGACAAAGTGGGCCGCCGAAAGTCTGATTGATCCTGCCTTTTTGACTTTAGCCACAACCCGATTCTGCTTGCCGTTTATGTCGCGACCAGGCGCAATAACGCTGCGATTTACCAGCTTATCTGCCTCTGTGACGACTGGCACCACATAGACGACAAGATGAGGCGTTAGCTCATCCAGCTGAACGTTTACCGCGACAATGTTTTCTTTGCAATGTTTAGCTTCAAGCCACGCCAGCGAGTCTCGGAAATAAGCCTCGTGGTCAACAAGCCCTCCACCTAATCGAAATGCATAGTGGTTTGCTGTAATTAGATATTCAAGGCAAACGACCGAGTCAGGACTAGGCTCCTCAGTGAGCGCTGCATGCCGCGACTTAATCGCAGCGGCGAGCTGGTTAGATGAAGCAACCTGCCTCCAGTCTTGATTCAAGTGCCGTCGCTCAGGGTCTGCATTATTGGTCGGGATTTCACGCCAAGTGTGTCGACCCGACGCAATGGCAAAGCCGATGGTCTTCAACTTCTCGACCCGGATGATAACCGGGTGTTCGCCATGAGATGCCATGCTAGATATTCCGCGCTTGATGGTGTTTTGCTCAGACACCGTACTCACTACGGCATCTGAGCTGCGCATCAGACGCCAGTTTCGCCATGCTGGTCGGATTATGCTTTTAGTCAGGTTTTATCGACGTGAGCGACGATTATGCATGCTGCGTTCCGTTCGTGAATTTTGGTTCACGGTCGTTTCGCACACATGCTCACGGAGCCATTTTTCGATATCACATTCGCGCCAAAGCAAGCGCTTTGTTTTGGGGAGGCTACACAGGGGAGGGAGGGCGCTTGGGTTGCGATGTGCATCGCTTCGCACAGAGGCTGCTGCCTTGCGAAGGATGGCAGCTAGTTCGTCAACAGTAACTAATTTATTCATACACGGATTCCTTGCCCAACAGCAATGATGTCGGGTTTGGATGAGTCCGCGGCAGCCAATAAGCTCTTCGTTATCACCGGATACAATCTGCGTATCGCTGTAGGTGTGATCGCGTATTGACGGGGTTGTGCCCCAATTTAGTAACTACTTTTCCTTATTACGTCACCTATAAAGCTGGGCTCATCGTACCCAGAGGCGGCATAATTTCAGCAGTGTTTTCCTGCTTAAGGCGATAACGACATAGTTATCCTTTCTTCCATCTGAACTACTTCCGCTTTTCATTCAAATGGTGCTGAGCAGTACGCAAGCCAAGTATTACGTACTTCAGCGTAGCTATATGAAACTAGCAAAGTGGATGAGTAGAGTCAAAGCGCATTGAGTAAAAATGTCGTAATGGCGGTAATAATTTTTAAGGAAGCCGCTTTGCTAGGCTCTCGATGCTTGGATGGTAGTAACGCATAAGCATTCGAGGATCTTGATGCCCTGTGATTTTGGTGAGCTCATGTAGAGGAAAGATTTCGGCCAATCGCGAGATGGCTTCATGGCGAAGATCATGAAAGCGCAGGTCAGTGAGGTAGCTTCGGTCAGGTTTTTTCTTCAACACTTTGCACTCATCGAGATATTCCTCGCGTGCTCTCGTTACAGCGCGTTCAAAGGCTCGTGTCACAGCATCCTTACGGATATTGAAGACAAGCTCGCCGGCCTCATCTTCCTGAACTAACTTTTTGGCGGCAGCGAGTGCATCAGTAGCTGCGGTAGAAAGTGGGACGTCTCGAGCGCTGCCATTCTTTGTATTTGGAAGGTGTACAAACCTTTTTTTTAGATCAATGTGCTCCCACTTTAAGTCAATAATTTCACCCCTTCGCATAGCCGTTTCAATTGCCACAATTATTACCAGTGGCAAAAGCTTGGAGCAGCTAGCCGCGATAATGCGAGTCAGCTCATCAGATTGACTTCGTCTTTCGCTGGAATGATCATTTGACTCAGTATCTTGTGATTTCACACGGCGCAAGCGCGAGTCGTTGGGCTGCGGTTTACGAATCAGCGCGACAGGATTGGAGAGACTTTCCATGCTCCATTCTTTGCGTGCAATATTAAAGACATGAGAAAGTAGTGCTAATCGACGCAGCGCTGTGGCTGGCTTTAGTGTTTTGAGCCATTCGTCTCGAAGAAGCGCGATATCCGCGCTGCGGATTGATGCGAGACTTCTCTGCGCTAGCTCGGATCGCTCATAAATTTGGATGATGGAGCGCTCTTGGGTCGCCCCTTTTTTTTGGCTGACGATCTCTTTCTTATATCGCTCAAGCGCTTCGAGCAGGCTGGTTGATTCTGCCTCCGCTCGACTGACCCATACACCTCGAACCATCTCAGATTCAATCATCTGGGACCAAGCGGTTGCTTCGGCCTTAGTCTTGAATGTGCGCGATTGTGTTGGGTAACCCTGCCTGCGAACCTGGGCCTCCCATTGGGATGGGCCGCGCTTTCTGTAAGTTGCCATTGCCGCACCTTTTTCTCAACTGTGGCAATATTGTGGCAAATGGTGCTAAAAATAGCTACAGGCCTTGTAAATACTGGATTATTGAACGCATTCGTAATGCGAAGGTCGTAGGTTCGACTCCTATCTCCGGCACCACCGCTACCACGGCCTTATAACGGCGTGCCTTGCACCACAATGCCATTGACACGTATGTCGGTGACGTTTGGATTGCCCACTTGAATTCTAAACGGTTGGGTGCCTCTTGCTCGGACAGTGTCTCCAGCTCGCTTCAATCCGGATGCGATGGGTTTGCCATTGGCATCAGTGACACGAATCACAGAGGGTCCAAAAAAGCTCATTTCAATTCGGTCTGGGCCGGTGACTGGCTCTGGTGCTGGCGTGGGTGCGGGCGGAGCAACCACTAATGGCTCTTCAATCGCACTGTCTAATGCTGGTATTACTACTTCAGGGGTGGCTTCAGTAGTCACTTCAGGCGTTGGCTCGGGTGTAATCATTTCAATTACAACGGGCTCAGCCTCCTGCTCAACTACATTTACGACGGGTACAAAAATAGCTTCAGGGCTGCTGCCTTGTGTGGTCGGCCAAAAGCGGTAGCCCAGCACGGCAACGAGCAGAATCAGTAAAATTAGCAACAGTCGTTTGGCAGGCAAACGGTCGCGTACCCATGGAAAAATATCGGACCATAAGTAGCCTAACAAGTGCTGAGTAAGACGAATTAGGTCGACAAAATAACTGCGATCACTGCTGTGTGCCTCACACGGCGGCTCGGATGCTACAGCGACAGTGGCAGCAGCTTTGATAGTGGGAGTCACTGGGTTAAGGCGCGAATCATAAGCAGCAATTAGCGGCTCAGCTGAGGTGCCAAGCACCTCAGCAATGCGACGCAGATAACCTTTGATATAGGCTGCGCTGGGCAGCTCATCAAACGCATTCTGCTCAAGTGCGGTTAGGTATTTAACTGAAACCAGGGTGGCCTCATGCAGCTCCTTCAGGCTTTTTCCGCTATCAAGGCGGGCCTGCGACAGAAGCTGACCTAAGGATTGAGCAGTTTGCTGATTCACAGTTTAATTATCCAAAAATGCCGCTGTAACGTACATCGTCTAAATGCGCTAGTGCTTTGCCAGCGCCTCGAACGACGCAGGTTAAGGGGTCTTCTGCCACAAAGGTTGGCACGCCTGTTTCTTTGGTAATTAGCTTATCTAAATTACGTAGGTAAGCGCCACCACCGGTGAGAATAATTCCACGCTCTGAAATGTCAGCAGAAAGCTCGGCGGGTGTTTGTTCTAGGGCATTTTTAATGGCAAACAAAATGGAATTGAGTGGCTCTTGAAAGGCCTGACGAATTTCATCTGAGTTCAGCGTAATGGTGCGAGGAACACCAGCGCCTAAATGACGGCCTTTGATGTCCAACTCAAGTAGTTCTGTCGTAGCCATGGCGGAGCCAATTTCCCACTTGATGCGCTCGGCTGTTGTTTCGCCAATGAGGCAACCATGCGTGCGACGGACAAAGTTGATAATGGCTTCGTCAAACGCGTCACCGCCTACTTTTGCGGATTCTGAGTGGACTGTGCCCGCCAAAGAAATAACGGCAACTTCGGTGGTGCCACCGCCAATGTCTACCACCATGGAGCCAGTCGCTTGCTCGATTGGCAGGCCAGCACCAATAGCAGCTGCCATGGGCTCATCCATTAGAATGGCTTGGCTTGCACCGGCACCCAAAACAGATTCTTGAATAGCGCGTCGCTCAACCATGGTCGCTTTGCACGGAACACAAACCAAGATGCGTGGTTTGCGGAACATCGTTTTGCCGGTCACTTCGCGAATAAAGTGCTGCAACATTTTTTCGGTCACTTCAAAGTCGGCAATTACGCCATCCTTAAGTGGGCGAATAGCAGCGATATTGCCCGGTGTTCTGCCTAGCATTAATTTGGCTGGTGAGCCCACGGCAACGACTTCTTTTTTGTTGCCGGTGGTGCGAATGGCGACTACCGATGGTTCATTTAAAATTAGACCGTTAGTCAGTGAATAGATGAGTGTGTTTGCGGTGCCTAAGTCAATGGCGTAGTCATTACTTGAGAATTTCATAAATCGATTCAACATAAAGTCCTTATTAAATAAAAGTGGCTCAATCAGAGCCACTTGATCATGGGTTTAGTGCCACGCCACAAGACGCTTACGGTCACTTAACGCTTCAGCAATAAAATCGGCATATCGATCTTCCAACATGTCTCGCCTAACTTTTAATGTGGGCGTGATAAAGCCATTTTCAGTGGTCCAAGGATCGCGGCTGATAATGACCTTAGCAATGCGTTCATGGTCTTCAAGGCCAATGTTGACTTCGTCGAGCGTGAGCAGCATATCGCGCTCAAGTTGCTGGATGGGTTTTTCCAGTGCAAGTGCAGATAAGTTAACCAATGCCACCGGTTGGTTTAAATTATTACCAATCACGCACACATGTTCAATGTCTGTATTTACTGAAAACGCTGATTCAATCAGCGCAGGCGACACATATTTGCCTTTGGCCGTTTTGAAGATGTCTTTTAGGCGGCCAGTAATATAGAGGTAACCGTCTTGATCTAACTTGCCTTTATCACCCGTGCGTAACCAGCCATCTGAGGTAAATGCCTTGGCAGTTTGTTCTGGGTCTTTGTAATAACCGGCCATTACACCCGGATGTCGAATTTGGACTTCACCTTCTTCACTAATACGTAAGCCAGCATCTGGGAAGGGTTTGCCGACAGAGCCAAAGCGGATTTGGCCGGGTAAGTTTGCCGAGGCATAGGCACAGTTTTCACTCATGCCATAACCTTCGTAAATGGTTAGTCCCAGCGTGTCTTTAAACCACTGCAGTGTGGTTTGTGGAATTGGAGCAGCACCTGATGCCGCCAAGCGGACATTTTGCAAACCAAGTAATTTACGAATCTTGTATTGCACGGCACGGCCCAAAACGGGTACGGCCAATAACTTGTCTAGTTTTCGCTGCGATAACTGCTTCAAAATGCCGGCTTGGAAGCGTCCCCATACCAGGGGTACGGCTGAAAATCGTGTGGGCGCTACGTTAGCTAATTGCTGCGGTAACCTATCGATATTTTCCAAAAAATGAACTTCGGCACGCCAAATTAGGCTGGCCATTTCCACCACAATGCGCTCAAACACATGGGCTAGCGGTAGGAAAGAAAACAGTCGTTCATCGTTATGGGCGGCGGGCAATTTACTTAAAAATGCCTTGGCAACCCAGGCGATGCTGCCATAGGTGATCATGGCGCCTTTGGGGTTGCCGGTGGTGCCTGAGGTGTAAATTAGCGTCATCAGCGCATCTGGCGCTGGTGCTTGGTATTTCTGCAGTGGTGAGCAGGCCTGCGCCATGCGATCCCAGTCGATTGTGCCTACCGGTGCATCTACATAGGGGAAGCCAATTTTTAAAATGTCTGTAGGGATGGCGCTGACAAATTCATCGCTATCGGGCATGGGGCCCAGAAAAACAGCTTTGGCCTCACAGTGTTCTAAGATGTAGCGCACACTACGTGCTGACTGTTTGGGATAAAGCCCTACCGAGACATAACCAGCCCACTGAATGGCTAGGTCGGCCATAAACCAATGCGCGGTGTTTCGACCTGAAATGGCGATGCAAGAGCCCTTTGGCCAATCATGTGCTTGTAGCGCGGATGCCATACGACCAATTTCACGGGTGGCTTCAGCCCAAGTCCAAGTGCGTGTTGAGTCTCCCACCGGTTGCACTAGCCAAGTTTTCGTTGGAATAGACTTGGCGTGTTCAAGCAGGCGCTCAACGGGGTGTTTCTGTTGCTGCATGGCTGGTGCTCTCGATAATCAAGTCGTGCAATAAGTGTTGGGCACTTCAGAGTGTTGGGTCTTCAGCAATGCGTCGGTGTCGTGCTTGTCGGTTCAGTGCCTCAGCCGAGCTCAAATCATCTTCTTTGGCCGCATCATTTTGCGAGCGAGGATTGAGCCAGTTAACAACCGGTTCCCATACTGATTTGACGGCGCTACTGCCCAAAATGACGCCCATATGTCCACCGGGGGCGATATGGAACTGCTTATCTTTAGACGCAACAATATTAATAATGCCGCGGGCAATGCCGGGCGAAACTAAGACGTCAGTTTTGCCAGCAAAGACCAACATATTAGCGGTGATTTGGCTTAAGTCAGCAACTGCACCACGCACTTCGACACGACCCTTGGCCATTTGATTGTCGACAGCCATTTTGACCATCATGTCCTGAATAACCCCGCCGGGGTAGTCCAACATATTGTTCAGGTAGTCGGAGGTGGTGCTGTGGCCTGTGACAAATTCACGGTCCCAAAGTTTGGTGACTAAGTCCCAATAGGTTGTAATGCTGCCGATGGGGTCGGTCAGCTTAAAGCTTAATGTGGTCATCCAACCCGGGGAGTGTAAAAACTTCGGACTGATATTGTGCAGACGGAAGCTGCTCAGCTTGCGCACCACTTTGGCTGGCACACTAAAAATGGTTGATGCTTGCGCCACCATGCCGCCGCCGCGCATATCAATTGGGCTAGCGATAGTGACCATATTGCGTACATGTGGGTCATGGGTGAAGCCGCTGTATAACAATGACAGCAAGCCGCCCATGCACCAGCCCATTAACGAGACATCTTGGCTGCCACTATGCTGGCGGACTTCACGCAGGGCATCACCAAACATGTGTTGTGCGTAGTCTTGCAGGCCTAAGTTGGCGTGGCGCTTTTCTGGTTTGCCCCAGTCGATCAGGTACACGTGGAAGCCACGCGCGGCCATATAACGCGCCAAGCTACGCTGCGGCATTAAGTCAAAGGATTCGGTGGTCACACCAAGTGGTGGCACAAGAACAAGCGGCACGGGCAGGCGGTTGTGTTCAACATAAACGCGTTCGTGCCCGGCAAGCTCGATATAACTTTCTTCGGGCGGCGGATAATAACGCAGCGACATGGGGTCGCTTTCAAAGATTGTTTCGTAATAGGTCAGGCCAGATTTCACCAATGTTTCGCGTAGGAACAGCCAATCAAAGGCGTTGTCTGCAATAGCAAAGCCCCGATCGCGCACAAATTGGGCGGCATCCAGTCCGCGTTTAAATAGTGGCTTCATGACTCAAGCACTCCAAGATCGGCAGTAACTGCCTTGTTATTAAGGCCGATCATAGCAAAATAAAGCCTTTTCTAGCTAATTAGCGCAATTCGCTCACGTTGCTCTAGCAACGCGGCCTGAGCGCGCTGATTGTCAGCAATTTTGGCGCGCTCTTTCGCCACCACGTCGGCCGGCGCACGCGCAACAAATGACTCGTTTGAAAGCTTGGCTTCAACACGCGCCACTTCCTGGCCCAGGCGCGCAATTTCTTTATCCAGTCGCGCCAATTCAGCAGCAACATCAATCAGGCCGGCTAAAGGCACACCTAAGGTCATTTGACCCACTAAGGCGGTGGATACCGGCGGCAAATCGGCTTCGTTAGCCACGACGGTGATGCTTTCCAGGCGACCAATAAAGCGCAGCAGGGCATCTTGGCGTTGCAGCTTGGTCGCATCATCGGCACTGACATTGGTGGCCAATAAAGGCAATGGTTTACCGGGCGAAATGCCGAGCTCACCACGAATATTACGAATGCCGGCGATGACTTGCTGAATCCACGCGATTTCGCTGTTGGCATCGGCATCAACGCGGCTTAAGTCAGGCTCGGGGAAGCGCGCCAGCATCAGGAACTCACCTTCGGCATTGGCCAGTGGCTTCACCCGTTGCCAAATTTCTTCGGTGATAAACGGCATCAAGGGGTGGGTGATGCGCAAGATGGTTTCTAGTACACGTACCAAGGTGCGACGAGCCGCACGCTGCTGTGCTTCGGTGGCTTGTGTGTCTGCACTCAGCACTGGTTTGGTCAGCTCTAAATACCAGTCACAGTATTCATTCCAAACAAAGTCATAAATGGTTTGAGCAACATGGTCAAAGCGGTATTCGGCCATGGCGGCAATGACCGCAGCTTCGGTTTCTTGCAGACGAGAAATAATCCAGCGGTCGGCCAGCGAGCGCTCGAGTGGTAATGACTCGTCTTGACCGCAATCTTGGCCTTCCGTATTCGATAGCACAAAACGGGCAGCATTCCACAGCTTGTTGCAGAAGTTGCGGTAGCCTTCAACACGGTTCATATCGAACTTAATGTCTCGGCCAGTTGATGCCAGTGCGCAATTAGTAAAGCGCAGGGCGTCGGTGCCAAAGGCGCGAATACCTTCCGGGAATTCTTTGCGTGTGGCTTTTTCGATTTTCTCCGCCATTTTCGGCTGCATCAGGCCAGTGGTTCGTTTGGCCACCAGGTCATCTAACGTGATGCCATCAATAATGTCTAAGGGGTCTAAGACATTGCCCTTGGACTTCGACATCTTCTGGCCTTCGCCATCACGCACCAATCCATGCACATACACGGTTTTAAATGGCACTTGCGGTGAGCCATCTTCATTTTTCATAAAGTGCATGGTCATCATGATCATGCGTGCTACCCAGAAAAAGATGATGTCAAAGCCCGTCACCAACACATTGCTTGGATGGAAGGTTTGCAGGTCCGGCGTTTTATCGGGCCAGCCCAACGTTGAGAAGGTCCATAACGCGGATGAGAACCAAGTATCGAGCACGTCATCGTCTTGGCGTAACACCAGCGAGTCGTCTAGCTGATGTTTGCTACGCACTTCCGCTTCACTGCGACCGACATAAATGCCGCCTTGCTCGTCATACCAAGCCGGAATGCGATGGCCCCACCATAACTGGCGCGAAATACACCAATCCTGAATGTCACGCATCCAGGCGTAATACATGTTTTGGTATTGTTCTGGCACAAACTTAATGCGGCCGTCTTCAACGGCTTCCAATGCTGGCTTGGCCAAAACGGAAGCTTTGACATACCACTGATCGGTCAGCCAAGGCTCAACCACCACACCCGAACGGTCACCGGTCGGCACTTTTAGCGCATGCGGTTTGATTTCGTCCAACCAGCCTTCGCTTTCGGCAAGCGCCACAATTTGTTTGCGGGCAACAAAACGGTCTAGACCAGCAAATGCCGTTGGACAGGATTCAGTTGGTAACACCTCAAAACTGCCACCGGCCATGACATCAAATTCAGCCAAAATAGCAGCGTCTTGGTCCAGCACATTAATCAATGGTAGCTGATGACGTTTGCCAACTTCATAGTCATTAAAGTCATGAGCAGGGGTGATTTTGACGCAGCCGGTGCCGAAGTTTTTGTCGACATAAGTATCAGCAATAATTGGAATTAAACGGCCGGTAACTGGCAGGCGAACTTGCTGGCCAACTAAGTGCTGGTAGCGTTCGTCATCTGGATGCACCGCAACAGCCGTATCACCGAGCATGGTTTCTGGACGTGTGGTGGCAACCACTAAATGGCCACTACCGTCTGCTAGGGGGTAACGGAAATGCCACAGCGAGCCTGTTTTTTCTTCTGACAACACTTCTAGGTCAGAAATGGCGGTGTGCAGTTTGGGGTCCCAGTTCACCAAACGTTTGCCACGATAAATCAGGCCGTCTTCATGCAGGCGTACAAAAGCTTCTTGCACGGCCTTGGACAAGCCGGCATCCATGGTGAAACGTTCACGAGACCAGTCAACGGAAGAGCCTAAGCGACGAATTTGACGCGTAATGGTGCCGCCTGATTGTTCTTTCCATTCCCAGACTTTTTCTAAAAATTGTTCGCGGCCTAAATCATGGCGACTAACACCATTGGCGGCGAGTTGGCGTTCAACCACCATTTGAGTGGCAATGCCGGCATGGTCGGTGCCCGGCTGCCAAAGCGTGTTGTGACCACGCATGCGATGAAAACGAATTAAGGCATCCATGATGGCGTTATTAAAACCATGCCCCATATGCAACGAGCCGGTGACATTCGGCGGCGGAATCATAATGCAGTAGGGGGTGCCTGTACCGGAAGGCTTGTAGCAGCCTTCTTTTTCCCAGCGCTCACTCCAGCGGCTTTCGATATCGGCGGGGTTAAAGGTTGAATCCATAACGTAGTCACTCGTTGCAGCAAAATAAAGAGGGGAATTATAACGGCTCTGGCCGGGATTTAGGCGCTTAACTCATGTGCTTGCACGGATATGCCTAAGCGTTTGTATTCTTTCCAATGCAGTCGGGCCTGTTCACGTTCGCTGTCGGTGCCTGCGACAATTTCAATGACGCGCTGGAAGCGATCAAAACCAGCCGGAATATCTGGGCTAAGGTTAATCAAAATGTCTCGGCTATCCGTCGGCGGGGTGTCCCAGCTGATGCGAACCGGCGGGGGCGGTGTGGGGCCTTCACCGACGATGTGGTGCGGAATAAATGACTCGGCCCGAAACGTCCACAGCAGCTCATCAATGGTTTCTGCTTCGGCTTTGTTAGCGGCGTGCACTAACACCTTGCGCTGCTGCTGCCAGGCCTTGTCGACTAAACGACAGGCCGTGGTGTGGCGCGCTGACAGCGGGGCGTCAGCGGGCAGCACATAAAAGGTAACTTCTAACATCGGCTTAACCAGCTGCGCGAGCGCGCAGGAACTCAAGTAATAAAGGCACTGGGCGGCCGGTAGCACCTTTTTTGGCGCCGCTTAACCAAGCTGTGCCGGCAATATCTAAGTGTGCCCATGGGTACGCTTTAGTAAAACGTTGCAAATAGCAGGCAGCGGTAATTGAGCCGGCGGTTGGGCCACCGATATTGGCCATGTCTGCAAAAGGTGAATCCAAAAGCTCTTGATAGTCATCCCATACCGGCATGCGCCAAGCACGGTCATCAACGCGCTGGCCTGCGGCTGCAATTTCTTCAGCCAGTGCGTCATTGGTCGAAAATAGGCCGGTCGCCACTTTACCTAATGCCACCACACAGGCGCCGGTTAATGTCGCAACGTCAATCACGGCTGCTGGCTTAAAGCGTTCAACATAAGTCAGTGCGTCACACAGTACCAAACGACCTTCGGCATCGGTGTTGAGAATTTCAACGGTTTGTCCCGACATAGTTTTAACAATGTCGCCGGGGCGAGTGGCGGTGCCAGATGGCATGTTCTCGGCACAGGCAATCACGCCAATGACATTGAGTTTTAGCTTGGCTAATTTGACGGCAGCCATGACGCCTAATACCGACGCCGCGCCACACATATCAAACTTCATTTCATCCATGCCAGCGCCCGGCTTAAGGCTGATGCCGCCGGTATCAAAGGTAATGCCCTTGCCGACTAATACCACCGGTGCGTCTTTGGCTTTGCCGCCTTTATAGGTCATTACCGCTAACTGGGCTTCGTTCACTGAGCCGGCTGATACTGACAGTAGTGCGTTCATGCCCAGTTTGAGCATTTCGGTTTCGCCTAATACTTCAACGTCAACACTGCCATCATCACCTAAAGCACGCGCCATCTCGGCTAAATAACCGGGGTATGCAACATTGCCCGGCTGATTGCCGAGGTCACGGGCAAAATTTTGCCCGGTGCCAATGCACTGACCCCAAACAACGGCGTCTTTGGCGGCTTTGTTGGCGCTGCTTACTGCTAGCGTTAACTTCAGCGGTTTGCTTTCGGTTTTTTTCGATTTATGTTGGTCAAAGCGGTAGCTGGCTTCCAACGCATAACGTGCATGATCACTAATGCGCTCTAGCTCATCACGATTAGCTACAACTACATCGCTTAAAGTCGATAGGGCTGAAGTAATACCTTTGGGTAGGGCTTTGGTCGCAGCATTAACCACGTTATGCCAAGCTTGTTCGGCGAGTGTTTCATCACTACCGGCACCGACCACTAGTACTAACCCTGCGTGTACACCTTGTAAGCCATAAAGGGAAAGCGTTTGGCCTGCTTTGCCGTCAAAATCGGCTTGATTAATAGCCTGAGTCAACGCGCCAGCGCTGGCAGCGTCGATACTGGCAGCTGCAGTGCTCAGTCGTTTGCCATGCACGGCAACCAAAATGGCTTGGTATTTAGCCTGTGCTAGTGTGTCGGGACGAACGGCAGAAACGGTGAGTTGCATAAGACACCTCAAGACAAAGTGATTTTGATAACGGATAATAAGCCGCTAGTGTACTGTGCAGTCAGCGATTTGCCAGTGTTCATGTTTTTATAAATATCAGGGAAGCCCTAGCGCGTGATTATTCGCCACTACATCAATAAGCAGGTCTTGCTGACATCATTAGCGGTCGCTGGGTTGCTGTCTTTTATTTTGGTAAGTGGTCGCTTAATTCAATATTTTGAGCGCGCAGTTGAAGGTCGCCTAGCCGTCGACTTGTTGATGGCTATGATCTTTTATCGCTTTCCTGCCTTCCTAGAAATCATTGTGCCTTTAGGCCTGTTTGTCGGTATTTTGCTGGCACTTGGGCGCATGTATTTAGATAACGAAATGGCCGTGTTGTCGGCTGCCGGTATGGGCAAGCGTCGCCTTATTCGGTGGTTATTGCCATCGGTCGTATTAGTTACCGTATTGAATGCTTTTATGGTGTTCTGGGTGGCACCAACAGGCCATGAGCAAACGCAAGTGTTGTACGCCGAACAAGCTCAGCGCAGCAGTTTTGATTTGATCCAGCCTAAACGATTTCAGCGCGTCGGTGACCGCGTGTTTTATGTTGGCAGCATGACGGAAGAAAAATCACTGCTTAATGACATCATCATCTTGCAAGAAAAAGATCAAGCTGATGGCGTGCGCCAACAAATTGTTCGTGCCAAAACGGCAGCCCGCGTAGCCGATGAATTACTCGATGGAATGGTGGTTGAGCTGCGTGATGGCGAACGCTGGCAACTACGAGCAGGCGAAGCTGATTATGAGCGTGTTCGTTTTGATCGATACCGTTTGCGTCTAGGTATGGCTGAAAAACCAGAAATTGACTTGGAGCTTAAGTCTCAACCCACTGTGGGCTTATTTTTAGGTCGTCAGTCAGACCCACGTTGGCAATCGGAATGGGGTCGCCGTTGGTCATTGGTGATGTTGGTGCCAATTGTGGCGTTGTTGGCGTTGCCATTGGCGCAAGTGAATCCACGGCAAGGTCGTTACCTTAAGTTGCTGCCAGCTATTGTGCTGTATCTCAGTTATATCGTGATCATTATGGCGGTGGTCAACGGTGTGGCTCGTGAACAAATATCAGCATGGTTGTTTTGGACTATTCACTTCGCCTATTTGGCGTTGGCCTTACTGTTATTGTCTTGGCCAATTCGGCGCAAAAGGGTGATGGCATGACCAAGTTATCGCGTTATGTCAGTTTTAATGTGCTGATGGCCATGCTGCTGGTGCAAGTGCTGTTATTAGGCTTGGATCTTGTATTTTCCTTTATCGGTGAGCTCGACAGTGTTCGTGGTAACTATCGAGCGTGGGATGCCTTTGTGTACACCGTATTTATTGTGCCGGGGCATGCGTATCAAATTTTACCAATTTCAGCATTGGTAGGCGCTTTAGTGGGTTTGGGCTCATTAGCGTCAAGCTCAGAGCTAACCGTGATTCGCGCTGCGGGCATTAGTACGTTACGTATTGTTTGGTGGGTGATGCGTGGAGCACTCGTCATTGTGGTGTTTGGTTTGGTGTTAGGTGAGTTTGTTGTGCCGCACACTGATCAGCGTGCAGAAGCGACAAAAGCGATAGCCTTGGGTCAGGATTATCAGCCGGGGCGTGTGGCGGGTTATTGGCAGCGTGAAGGTGATGATCTGCTAAATATTCGTTTGGTTACACCTCAAGGCAAATTGCTCGGTGTAAGCCGATATCAGTATGACGAAAACGGTCAAATAAAAGTGGCGAGTCATGCGGCAACAGCAGACTTTAGTGCCACAGCAGAAACGACTGGATGGTTATTAAACGATGTGCGGGTTACCGAGTTTTTGGAGAGTGGTGAGAGTCAGGTAAGCCAGCTCGATCAGTTGTTGTGGCCAGTCGGTCTCACGCCTGAATTTTTGCGAACAGCAGCGGCGAGTCCAGAACAGTTACGCTTAGGTGCGTTGCTTGGTTTTGCGAACTATCTACAGTCGCAAGGGCAAGATGCGGGTGCCTATGTGCTGCAATTTTGGAAAAAAGTATTAAGCCCTTTGGCTATTTTTTCCATGGTGCTGATTGCATGTTCGTTTATTTTTGGCCCATTGCGATCAGTTACTTTAGGTTTTCGTATCATCATCGGTGTACTAGTAGGCCTAGTCTTTCGTTATACCCAAGAAGCCTTTGGCTTTGCTAGTTTGTTATTTCAGTGGCCGCCATTGTTGGCAGTCTTGTTTCCCATTTTACTGTGTATGGTCATTGGTGTTTATGCCTTATATCGGGTGCGTTAGCTGATGATTTCATGGCAGCGCTGGTCAGTATCAGATGTCGGTAATCGTCGAGCAGAGAACGAAGATGCTTTGGTGCTGCGTGACGCCGACGGCTTTTGGGCGGTTATTGATGGGCTGGGTGGTCCTGATGCCGGTCGAGTAGCCAGTGCGGCTTTGGCGTATGCGCTAGAAAATTTAAGTCTGCAGACGAATTTGGCTGATGCGGTTGATCAGTTAGAGGATGTCTTGGTGGCAGTTCATGAGCAGCTGCTAGAGTTCTCTGCACAACAGCAACCCGCTCGTTTATTGGGCTGTACTGCCGCTTTGGTGCGTATCACGCAAGGTTGGTCGTTGATGGCGTGGGTAGGCGATGTTCGCCTATATCGCTGGCGCGATCGCGACCTAAAACAGTTGGGAGAAGACCATGTTGGATTTGGTGCTGAGGACCTGACTCGCTTAATTGGTGCAAACACCATGCTGCCTGATTTTTTATTGTTTAAGCCGCTGCCCGGTGATCGTTATTTGTTATGCAGTGACGGCCTGCATGGTGAGCTGGGGACAACACGTATTGCCTATTGGTTGGCGCGTGACCCGGTATTGGCGCAGCGTGAATTGCTGGCCGAAGCATTAGCGGCTGGCGGGCGTGATAATTTAAGTTTTGTATTGCTCGATATTGGTGGGGATGACGATGAGCAAGGATGACTTACAGCTGGTTAATCATGCCTTGAAAGAGCTAACCCGCTTGCAATTAGATGAAGGTATGGATGCTCAGCTAGCTTGGCAAGAGCGTCGAGCAATGTTGGCAGCGGTCGAAGAAAACTGGCAGCGCATACCTGAGGTGGCCGGGCAGGACCAGAAGAAGGTAAAAGATGACAGCCAAGAACCGGTTCAGCTAAATGTTCGCCGTCCAGCGCTGTGGGTAGTGGCGCGGGGATACATGCTTAATCAACGCTTTATTGTCAGCGCCGTGCTGCTTTTGTTGGCGTTAATGACCTTTATTTATGTTGGCTTACTTTGAGGCTTTAGCCTTTTTAGGTAAGCGCAACACATCGGTATTCGATATTAGATCGTGCAAACACAGCCCCGGTGGTAGCCGTGAAATCGGCAGCCAAGCCCAAGCGTAGTTAAACAAAAAGCCAATCCCAACAAATACTGCAACGCCTTTGCTGGTCGCGCCAAAACGCCAAGCTAGCAACGCTAATAAAAATGGCATGACCACGGCGGCGAAACAACGCTTTAGCGAATCACCCCAAGTCATCAAATCGCCATCACGGCGACGCGCACTTAAGCGCCAAGTTTGCATGCCTAGCGTTTGCCCGCCGCGTTTCCAGCAATAGCCATAAAACGAATAAATCACCAGCAGTGAAACCGGGAGTAATAAGCCGTAACGAATATTGGCTGAAAGCACCACAAAGTCTTGATTGCTGGCGGCCTCAGATGGTGTGACGATTGCAACCAAGATGGCATTGGTAATGGCTAATAAGGCAATGACTAATAAGCCGTCATAGACCAACGCGGCTAGACGAACCCAAACGGACGCGCGCGGCAGAATGTCAACCTGTACAGGTGCAGTTTGCTGAGGAGATTTTTTGACTGTTTTACGATGTCGGCTCATGGTGGCATGGCCTCGTCTAAATTGGTGCCGGGGAAGGGACTCGAACCCTTACGATGTCACCACCGGCGGATTTTGAGTCCGCTGCGTCTACCAGTTCCGCCACCCCGGCTAAGAGGTGGCGCGATTATAGCGAGGCCACGCCAGAGGTCAAGCTAGTGCTATAATCTTTCTTCTGTTTGTCCAATAATTGGCTTGTTCATGCTGCGTAGCGATTTCCATTTTGATCTTCCCGATGAATTGATTGCCCGTTTTCCGTTGCCGGAGCGTAGTCAGTCACGTCTTTTGTGTTTGTCTGGTGAGTCCGGGCAGGTTCAGCATGCCCAGTTTCGGGACTTGCTAAACCTGATTCATCCCGGAGATTTATTAATCTTTAACCAGTCACGTGTCATGCCCGCACGGTTGTTTGCGCGCAAAGACAGCGGCGGACAAGTTGAGATCTTAATCGAACGTCTCACCACGGATCGTCAAGCGCTAGCACATGTGCGCGCCAGTAAATCGCCCAAGCCTGGCAGCAACATTGTGCTGGCCGATGGCTCGACTGTGCTGGTGCATGGCCGGGTAGGCGACTTATTTGAGCTGCATGCGCAGGAGCATTGGCGTGGGCTGTTGGCACGTTTAGGTGAAATGCCATTACCACCGTATTTAGCGCGGGCGGTGGCTGACAGTGACCGTGAGCGTTATCAAACGGTTTATGCCCAAGAAGAAGGTTCGGTTGCTGCGCCAACGGCCGGTCTGCATTTTGATGAGGCCATGCTGGCAGATATTAAGGCGCGCGGTATTAACACCGCTTTTGTCACGTTGCATGTCGGTGCCGGTACATTTCAGCCTGTGCGTGTTGATCAAATCGATCAGCACTATATGCATGCTGAGTGGCTGACGGTGGATGAGAGTGTAGTGGCCGCCATTAACACCACGAAGGCAACGGGTGGGCGAGTAGTGGCAGTAGGCACCACCAGTGTGCGATCCATTGAGTCGGCAGCATGGGCAGCCAAAGGGATTGATCCTGCGCAGTGGCAGCCCAAGCAGGGCATGGTGCCGCAAGTAGCTTCACAGAAAATCGCACCTTATCAAGGTGACACCCGAATTTTTATTCACCCCGGTTATCAATGGCAAATTATTGATGCCTTGGTGACTAACTTCCATTTGCCAGAATCGACCTTATTAATGTTGGTATCAGCGTTTGCTGGCCGTGAAGCGGTGCTAGCAGCGTATGCCGAAGCCATTCGTGAGCAATACCGTTTTTATAGTTATGGCGATGCCATGTTTATTACGCGTGAGAAATCTTGATGCAGTTCACCCTAAAAACAACCGATGGCAAGGCTAGGCGCGGCGAACTTAAGTTTGACCGTGGCACCGTGCAAACGCCGGCTTTTATGCCTGTGGGTACCTATGGCACGGTTAAAGGCATGTTGCCGCGTGATATTCACGCCATTGGCGCCGAGATTATCTTGGGCAATACCTTTCACCTTTGGCTGCGTCCCGGCACCGACATTATTAAAGCGCATGGCGATTTGCATGACTTTACCCAGTGGCAGGGCCCTATCCTGACCGATTCTGGTGGCTTTCAAGTTTTTAGCTTGGGCAAATTGCGCAAAATAACTGAAGAGGGTGTGTATTTCCAATCGCCAGTAAATGGTAGCAAAGTCTTTTTAAGCCCAGAAGAAAGCATGCGCATCCAGCGTGACCTAGGCTCGGATGTGGTGATGATTTTTGATGAATGCACACCTTATCCTGCCACTCATGCTGAAGCCGAGCGTTCGCTACAACTGTCTTTGCGCTGGGCTAAACGCTCAAAAGAGGCTCACGGAGATAATCCCAATGCTTTATTTGGCATTGTCCAGGGCGGCATGTATGAAGATTTACGTCTACAGTCGTTAGCAGGCCTTGAAGAAGTGGGTTTTGATGGTTATGCCATTGGCGGCTTGTCGGTTGGCGAGCCAAAAGAAGACATGATTCGTATTTTGGACTTTTTACCCGAGCATTTGCCGGCGGATAAACCGCGTTATGTCATGGGTGTGGGCAAGCCCGAAGACTTAGTGGAAGGCGTGCGTCGCGGTATTGATATGTTTGACTGTGTGATGCCGACCCGTAATGCCCGTAATGGCCATTATTTTGTTAGCGATGGCATTGTTCGTATTCGTAATAGTCAATACAAAACGGATACTGGCCCGCTTGATGCAGAGTGTGACTGCGAGGCTTGTACCGGCTTTACCCGTGCGTATTTGCATCACTTGGATAAATGCGGCGAAATGCTGGGCGCGCAACTGGGTACAATCCACAACCTGCGGTATTATCAGCGCCTCATGGCGGGTTTGCGCGAGGCCATTGAACAGGGTAGATTGCAGGCCTTTGTTGACGAATTTTACGCTCGGCGTGGCATACCAACACCCCTTTTAAACCCTTAAAACTGGAGTAAATCGATGAACTTTTTCATTTCTGAAGCCCACGCTAATGCGGGTGCAGCCGGTCCTTCGGCCATGGGTCAAATCATTATGCTGCTGGGCTTTGTGCTCATTTTTTATTTTCTGCTATGGCGCCCGCAGGCAAAGCGTCAAAAAGAGCTACGCACACTGATTGAAAACCTGCAGAAAGGTGATGAAGTTGTTTTTGCTGGTGGCTTATTGGGTCGTATCAGCAAGTTAGAAGGCGATTTTGCCGTTGTTGAAGTCAATGAAAGTTTTGAAGTGAAAATCCAAAAGGCTTCAGTCATTGCGAATCTGCCAAAGGGCACATTAAAAAGCTTGTAATACCAACTCCCCCAGCAATAGCTGGGGTTTTTTCACGAATCAACAGGTGCCTTCATGCGCTTCCCTGCTTGGAAATATGTACTGATTGCCTTTGTTATGGTGATCAGCTTGTTATATGCCCTGCCTAATTTACACCCGGATGAACCTGCACTGCAGATCTCAGGCTCGTCTGCTGGTGTGCCAGTCGATGAGGCTTTGAAGTCTCGTGCTGAAGCCGCTCTAACAGATGCTCAGAAAGAGTTTCATGGCGCGGAGTTACAATCAAAAGGCGTCTTATTGCGTTTTAATACTGCCGATGAGCAGGTGCAAGCCCAAGCGGTTTTGCGTCGTGCCTTGGGCGAAAACTATGTAATTGCACTGAACTTGGCGCCAACGACGCCAGCATGGCTCAGTGCCATTGGTGCCAAACCCATGAAGCTGGGTCTGGATTTGCGTGGTGGTGTGCACTTCAAGCTTGATGTGGATATCGATAAAGCCTTAGAGCAACGTCAAGAATCATACGCACAAGACATTCGTCGTCAGTTACGTGAAGCACGTGTGGATTATCGTGGTGTGTCAGAAATCGGTGCCGGCAACTTGCGCGTTCGTTTCAGAACGGCAGAAGATCGTGCCGCCGCTGTTGACGTGTTGCGTGCTCAGTTTGCTGAGTTTGATCAGACCAATTTGATAGATGATGGCCCAGCCATTGGCCTCAGCTTTAATCAAGAAAAGCGTCGCGAAATTACTGATTATGCGGTTAGCCAAAACTTAACCACATTGCGTAACCGCATTAACGAACTGGGTGTTGCCGAAGCCATTGTCCAGCGCCAAGGCGCTAGCCGTATTGTGGTGGAGCTGCCGGGTTTGCAAGATACGGCTGAAGCCAAGCGTATTTTGGGGCGTACCGCTAGCCTTGAGTTCCGCTTCACTAGCACACAGGCTGATGATGGCTTAATGACACCGCCTGGCACCGAGCGTTTGCAGCGCAGTCAAGGCGGTACCGTGTTGTTGGAGCGTCGCAAAATTGTCACCGGTGAGCGTGTGACTGGCGCACAGTCAAGCTTTGATGAGTACTCGCGACCACAGGTCAACATCAACTTGGACTCACGCGGTGGCCGTATGATGGCGGACACCACACGTGACTCCGTGGGTCGTCAAATGGCGGTGGTGTTTATCGAAAACAAACAACGCATTCGTTTTGATACTGACGAAAGCGGTAAGACTGTGGAAGTGCGCACACCGTATGAAGAGCGCAAGGTCATTAACGTGGCCACTGTGCAATCCATGTTGGGCTCACAGTTCCGCATCACCGGATTGGATTCACCAGCAGAAGCGGGCGAGTTAGCGCTGTTGCTACGTGCTGGTGCCTTGGCTGCGCCGATGTACTTTGTCGAAGAGCGCACCGTCGGCCCCAGCTTGGGTCAAGACAATATCGACAAGGGTATTTTTTCTACCCAAATTGGTTTTGCGCTCGTCGCTTTGTTCATGATTGTGGTTTATCGCCTATTTGGTGTCATTGCCAATATCGCGCTGCTGTTTAACGTCGTCATTATTATGGCGGTGATGAGTTCGATCGGCGCGGCGCTGTCGTTACCGGGTATTGCCGGTATCGTTTTGACCGTGGGTATGGCGGTGGACGCTAACGTGCTGATCTTTGAGCGGATACGGGAAGAGCTTAAGCGTGGCTTGTCACCATCGGGGGCAATCGTCGCGGGTTATGACCGTGCCTACGGCACCATTTTAGACGCTAACTTAACGACCCTGATTGTAGCGGTCATCCTGTTTGCGATTGGTACTGGTCCAGTGAAGGGTTTTGCTATCACGTTGGCGATTGGTATTTTGACCTCGATGTTCACAGCAATCACCATGTCACGCGGTATTGTGCAGGTCATATATGGCGGCAAAAGTCGTCTGACCAAACTAAGTATTTAAGGGGCTGTCATGACTGAGTCACGCATTATTCGCTTTATGCGCTTCCGTCGCAGTATGACGGTGTTATCAGTATTAACCATTGTTATAGGTATGGTGGCGTTAGTAATAAATGGCCTGAATTTGGGCCTAGACTTTACGGGTGGTACGTCTATCGAGCTGCGCTTTCAACAAGCGGTACAGCAAGCCGACATCAGCAATCGACTAAGTGAAGGTGGTTTAAACGACGCCGTGGTGCAATACCTTGGTGATGCCAACTCACTGCAAATTCGCCTGCCGCCACAATCGGTAGAAGCTGCAGAAGTCGCGCAACGAGTGCTGGGCATGGTATCAAGCGCCGATAATCAGGCCACGGTACTACAAATCGAAAGTGTCGGTGCCCAAGTCGGTGATGAGCTTTATAACCAGTCATTGCTGGCTTTAGGCTTGTCGTTTTTGATGATGATGGCGTATGTAGCCGTTCGTTTTCGCTTTAAGTTTGCAGTTGGTGCAGTAGTGTCCTTGGTGCACGACGTATTGTTTACCGTGGGTGTTTTTGCCTTATTCGGCTTTCCGTTTGACCTAACGGTATTGGCGGCATTGCTGGCGCTGATTGGTTACTCACTCAATGACACTATCGTGGTGTTTGACCGTATTCGCGAGAACTTCCGCAGTGTGCGTATGTCAGAGCCGGAAGAGATTGTTGATATTGCGCTAACCGAAACACTGCGCCGTACTATTATGACGGTATTGTCGACAGGTCTTGTGGTTGTAGCGTTGCTGATTTTCGGTGGCGCAGCATTAAAGTGGTTTGCTGTAGCGTTGCTTGTGGGCCTATTTGCCGGTACATATTCTTCAATATACATCGCTGCTTCAATTGCCTTGGCGATGGGACTGAATCGCGAAGACTTCATTGTTGAAGTTAAAACCGCGGAAGAGGAGTTGCCATAATGATTAAAGTGCACCACTTAGAAAACTCACGCTCACAACGTGTGCTGTGGTTATTGGAAGAGTTAGCGCTTCCTTATGAAGTGGTGCACTATCAGCGTGACAGCAAAACCATGTTGGCACCTGCCTCACTTAAAGCCATTCACCCTTTAGGAAAGTCACCAGTCATTACCGATGGTGATGTGACGATGGCTGAGTCGGGCGCCATTATTGAGTACTTGTTAGAGCGTTATGGTCAGGGTCGTTTGCAGCCGGCGCTAGGTACGCCCGAACATTGGCGTTTTCGGTATTGGTTACATTATGCCGAAGGCTCTGCCATGTTCCCTTTGCTGCTTAAGCTAGTATTTTCGCGCTTGCCAAAATCACCTATGCCTAGTTTGATTCGCCCCATTGTGCGTAAAGTCGCTGAGAAGGCTCAGGGAAGTTATATTGATCCGCAAATTAAGCTGCACTTAGATTATTTAGAGTCTGAGTTGTCTAAATCTGAGTGGTTTGTAGGTAACGAATTTACCGCTGCTGATGTGCAGTTAAGTTTTCCTTTAGAAGCTGCAAGTGCTCGTGCTGGTTTGGCACAGGGTTGGCCAAAACTAGCTGAATTTGTGTCAAAAATTCAGGCGCGTCCAGCCTATCAAAGGGCGTTGGCCAATGGCGGGCCTTACAACTTGTTAAGCTAAGCTACAGTTTGTTACTTGATTTTGTCTAAGTTTTGAGCAATTGTAGTAACTTATGTACAAATCTGGGCTTATGCCATGAAGCGAATATTGACTATATCGGTGCTGATGTGGGCTATGCCTGCGCATGCATCCGTATTAGAGCCAATTTATTCGCTAAAAGGTTTGTTCAATAAATCACACAGTAAACCAGCTGTTGTTTCCCCCGAAGAATTAAAACTGCGCAGTGATTTAGAGGCGATGGATGGCGGTATTAATGAGCCTGATAAACGCCTGAGTTTGGTGAGTTCCTCACGTGAAGTTGAATCATTTAGTTGCTCAATTAACAGTAATTGCGAAGCAGCAACCAATATGCGTTTAATGCAGCGTCGTGGTGGCGTGAGCTGGAACTGGTCTGATGATGAAAGCATCCGAATTGCTCCCAAAGCTGAGGTTATTCATTATCAAATGAATAGTTTGTCTCGTAATCGTAGTGAAGAGAACTTTGGGTATGGCGTGGGTGTAGATAGTTTATTTCGCTTAGGTGGTGGGCTTTCGGCTTATGCCAGTGCTGGGGCTTTGCAGCTCAATCAACAAAGTGGTTATGAAGGTCTGCTGGGTTTGTCGACGCAGTTAAATAGCGCTAAGTTATTTGTTGAAGCGCGCTGGATGGATATGTCCGGCACGCGCAACAACCTAGATGACAACTACGAATACAGTAATGTACGCATTGGTATTTCACGCGCCTTTAGTGGCTTATAAGGTTAAACCTTAGTTAACCGGCCAAATGCGGCGCAATCGCGGTTAATAAACCTTTAAACACTTTGACGTTGCCGCAGACAATATTGCCGCTACGTAAATAGTCATGACCACCATTAAAGTCACCAACCAATCCACCGGCTTCACGCACAATGAGTTCACCGGCGGCGATATCCCAAGGCGACAAGCCAATTTCAAAAAAGCCATCTAGGCGGCCGGCAGCTACATAGGCTAAGTCTAGCGAGGCGGCGCCTGCACGACGAATACCGGCTGACTGGGTGGCTACTGTCTTGAAGACTTGTAAGTAGTCATCCATTTGCGCCATTTGGTCAGGGCGGAAAGGAATGCCAGTGCCAATTAACGAGCCTTCCAAGCCGCGACGCTCGGCAACACGCAAACGGCGACCATTCATGCTGGCACCATGACCGCGACTGGCGGAAAAGGCTTCGCGACGAATGGGGTCTAAAACCACAGCGTGTTCGGTGATGCCTTTGTGGCGAATGGCAATGGACACCGCAAATTGCGGAAAGCCATGAATGAAGTTAGTGGTGCCATCAAGCGGATCAATAATCCATAACCATTCCTCTTCACCATTTTTGCCAGTACTAGAGCCGGATTCTTCGGCTTGAATAGCATGGTCAGGATAGGTTTTACGAACAAACTCGATAATGGCGCGTTCAGCGGCACGATCCACTTGGGTGACATAGTCGTTAAAGCCTTTGGCTTCAACATCAACAAGATCAAGGCGATCGGCGGCCTTGGCAATGATGTCGCCGGCCAAATTGGCGGCGCGCAGTGCCATGATGAGCATGGGTTGCATGATGGGTCACTCTGCTAAAGAACGTTTTCGGCGCATAGTGTAACATATCCCGCCTTATGAATATCGACACACGCATTATCCTCGTTAATACCACGCTGCCCGCTAACATCGGTTCGGCCGCGCGTGCTATGAAAACCATGGGCTTAACTGAGCTGGTTTTAGTCGCGCCAAAATTATTTCCGCATTTTGATGCCAGTGCCTTAGCCTCGGGCGCGTCATCCGTGTTGACCAATGCGCGCGTGGTAGACACCTTGGAACAGGCTATTGCCGACTGCCAATTAGTGTTTGGTGCCAGTGCCCGCAGTCGTACCATTGGTTTGCCGCAAGTGGATGCACGCACTGCTGGCATGGCCGCCTATGCACAGCAGCAAGCCAACGCGAAAGTCGCTTTTGTTTTTGGTCGCGAAGACCGGGGCTTAAGTAATGAAGAGCTGCAGCTTTGCCATAGCCATGTATTTATTCCCACCGATAGTGAATACGGTGTGTTAAATGTGGCGGCAGCGGTGCAGGTGATTGCTTATGAAGTGCGTATGGCACACTTACAACAGCAGGGTGCTACTGAAAACACCATGCCCGTACAGTTGGTGCCATGGGATGAAGAGCTGGTCAGCAGTGAAGACATGGCACAGTTTTATGCACATTGGCAGCAAACGTTAGAAGCGGTGGATTTTTTGGATCCGGATAATCCGCGTCAGATTATGACTCGCCTAAAGCGATTATTTGGTCGTACACGGTTAGACAGACCGGAATATAATTTGTTGCGTGGCTTCTGTAAGCGCGTATTGGCCATGGCCAACGGACAAAACCAACGCAGCATGTGAAAGTGGAGTAATGATGTTCGAACGCATCAAAGAAGATATCGATTCGGTCTTTGACCGTGACCCAGCAGCGCGCACGCGCTTTGAGGTGCTGCTCAATTACCCTGGACTCCACGCGGCCTTGGCACATCGTTGGGCGCACCGCTTGTGGTTGGCAGACTGGAAAGGTTTGGCACGTTTTATTTCAACCTTGTCGCGCTTTTGGACCGGCATTGAAATCCATCCCGGTGCACGCATTGGTCGCCGTTTTTTTATTGATCACGGCATGGGTGTAGTGATTGGTGAAACCGCTGAAATTGGAGACGATGTCACGCTCTATCACGGTGTGACCTTGGGTGGCACGTCTTGGGATGCTGGCAAACGTCACCCTACCTTGGCCAACGGTGTAGTGGTTGGTGCCGGCGCTAAAGTGTTAGGCCCAATTACTATCGGTGAGTGTGCACGTATTGGTTCTAATGCCGTGGTGGTGAAGTCGGTGCCCGATGGTGCAACGGTGGTTGGTCCTGCCGGTCGTTTGTTAATGCGTAGTCAAGATGATGAGCGTGAGCAAGCACGTCGTGATTATGCTGAGCGTATTGGTTTTCAAGCCTATGCTGCCAATCCTGATCTGCCAGACCCGGTCATGGCTGCTTTACGTGATGTGTTAGACCATATGCAAGCAGCGGATGCGCGTGCCGATCGCTTATGTGAAGCCCTGCGCGCCGCTGGCATTGAAGTCTGTGATCAACGCCCTGATGCCATTAGTGCCGAGACTATTGCCACCGTGCAAGGCCAAACCACTGACTAAACGTTTAGTCGGTGGTTGGCTTTTCCGCTGTCACCAATAACTGGTCGATGCGGTGGTTGTCGATGTCGATGACTTCAAAACTGTAGCCAGCGTGAGTCACTGTATCAGTGAGCTTAGGAACTTTACGCAGCTGGAACATGATAAAGCCGGCAATGGTTTCGTACTGGCTGTCGTCAGGGAAGGCATCAATGCCTAATACCCGCATCACATCTTCTACTGGTGTAAAACCATCAATTAACCAGCTGCCATTGTCGCGGCGCACAATTTGCTGTTGATTGTCGTGTACCAAGTCGCCCATGACGGTGTTCATCACATCATTTAGCGTGACCACACCGACCACCAAGGCATATTCGTTAATCACCAAAGCAAAGTCTTGGCGACTGGCGCGGAACTGGGCCAATAACTCAGACAGCGTCAGGCTGTCGGGCACGGTCATGACTGGTTTAATCAGGTCACTATCGCTTAACACTAAGGGTTGATTGTCCAAAATGCGTAACAGCAGATCCTTACTGTCAACATAACCGACAATGCGATCAATGCTGTCATCACAGACCGGAAATTTGGAGTGTGTGTGTTGGCGAATGAGCTGACGCAACTCGGCTTCGGTTTCTTGGCGTGTCATGTAAATAATGCTTTCGCGGGTAGTCATGGCCGAGGTGACTAAACGGGACTCCAGCTCAAACACATTTTCAATCACTTGCTGTTCTTGCCGCATTAACACGCCGGCATGAGCACCAGCGGCCACCACGGCGTATAGGTCGTCACTGGTGACACCTTGATGCTGGTCAACACGAATACCAAGGCGTTTTAGCAGAGCTTCTGAAATAAAGTTAAACACCCAAACAATGGGTTTGAATAATTTAATTAAGGTGTTGATGGGGCCAACCACACTCATGGCGATGGTTTCTGGCGCCAACATGGCCATACGCTTAGGGATTAAGTCGGCAAACAAAATAAACAGTGAAGTGATAAAAATAAATGAGAGGGTCTGACTAACTGGATCTAAGTAAGAACCGTCATAAAACGTTGAAAATGTTTCGCGCAGGGCAGGGGTGAGGGCTGACTCACCAAAGATGCCGGCAAGAATAGCAATGGCATTAACGCCTACTTGAATGCCGGTAAAAAACAGTCCCGGCTTTTCTTGTAACGCAATCACGGCAGCTGCTTGTAGGTTGCCTTCATCGGCCATAGTTTGCAGGCGCAAACGTCTTGACGCAGCAAGTGAAATCTCTGAAACCGAGAAAAATGCGCTGGCGGCAATTAATGCCAGCAGTAATAAAGCGAGTTGAACACTACTCACCTGATGGCTCCTAATACTTCGATGCTGACAGTATAGCCGTGTTGGCACTGGTAATGGCGGTCTTATCTGACTACAATCCCGACCGCTCTGCTAGGACAAATACTTGATTGATTTGCTCGGGTATAATACCCTAGTGAAAGAGTAGGGTATTGGGAGCGATTCATGCGTCTGACAACAAAAGGCCGATATGCGGTCACTGCCATGCTGGATTTAGCGCTGCATGCGTCTAAGTCCCCGGTGAGTTTGGCCGATATCTCAGATCGCCAATCCATTTCCGTGTCTTATTTAGAGCAATTATTTGCCAAGTTGCGTAAGCGTGGCTTGGTGCTCAGTGTGCGTGGTCCCGGCGGTGGGTACCAATTGGCAACCCCGCCAAAAGCAGTTTTTGTGGCGCAAATCATCGATGCCGTAGATGAGTCAGTTGATGCGACACGATGTGGTGGGCAAGGCGATTGCCAACAAGGTGCAACCTGTCTCACACATGAGCTATGGAGTGACTTGAGCACTCAGATACATACTTTCCTTGCCAACATTAGTTTGCAAGAGCTACTTGATCGGCGTGAAGTGCAGGCCGTGGCAATTCGTCAGAGTGAGGCTCAGCGCCAGCGCATGACGTTACCCGAGTCTGAACGTTTGGCGTCCGTATTTTAATGAGGTTATCCATGAAGCGTCCGATTTACCTAGACTATTCCTCCACCACGCCAGTTGATCCGCGTGTGGCTGAGGCCATGATGAACTGCCTAAGCATGGAAGGAAATTTTGGTAACCCTGCGTCGCGTTCGCATGCCTATGGCTGGCAAGCAGAAGAAGCGGTAGAAACCGCGCGTGATCATGTCGCTGCTTTAGTTAATGCTGACCCGCGTGAAATTGTGTGGACCTCGGGTGCTACCGAATCTAATAACTTGGCCATTAAAGGTGTTGCGGGTTTTTATGGCAACAAAGGTCGCCATATTCTGACCTCTAAAATTGAGCACAAAGCAGTTTTAGATGCTTGCCGTCAATTAGAGCGTGAAGGATTTGAAATCACCTATTTAGATCCAGAACCCGGCACAGGCTTGATTCACCCGTCCGCAGTAGAAGCGGCTCTGCGTGAAGACACGATTTTGGTGTCATTGATGCATGTGAATAACGAGATTGGCACCATTACCGACATTGCTGCCATTGGTGAAATCACCCGTGCACGTGGCATTTTGTTTCACGTCGATGCAGCGCAATCGACCGGTAAAATCGACATCGATTTGGGCGCCATGAAAGTGGATTTAATGAGCTTTTGTGCGCACAAGACCTATGGTCCAAAAGGTGTTGGTGCTTTGTATGTGCGCCGTAAACCACGGGTGCGTTTAGAAGCACAAATCCATGGCGGTGGTCATGAGCGTGGTATGCGTTCAGGCACACTGGCTACCCACCAGTTAGTGGGTATGGGCGAAGCATTCCGCATTGCCAAAGAAGAAATGCATGCTGAACAAGTTCGTCTGCGTGGATTGCGTGATCGTTTATACGCCGGTTTGCAAGACCTTGAACAAGTATTTGTAAATGGCGACATGAAGCAGCGCATTGCCGGCAACTTAAACATCAGCTTTAACTATGTTGAAGGTGAGTCGCTGATCATGGCGTTGAAAGACATGGCGGTATCATCTGGCTCAGCTTGTACTTCAGCCAGCCTTGAGCCGTCTTATGTGTTGCGTGCGCTCGGTTTAAGCGATGAGCTGGCACATAGCTCCATTCGCTTCACCATGGGGCGCTACACCACTGAAGCCGATATTGATGCAGTAATTGAATTAACCACACAGGCCGTTAATCGTTTGCGCGATTTGTCGCCACTGTGGGACATGTACAAAGACGGTGTGGATATCAGCTCAGTTGAGTGGGTTGCGCACTAAGCCCGTATTACAGGAGAGCCATCATGGCCTATAGCGAAAAAGTGATTGATCACTACGAAAATCCCCGCAACGTGGGCAAGCTGGATAAAAACGATGCCAATGTGGGTACTGGTATGGTTGGTGCGCCAGCGTGTGGCGACGTGATGCAGCTGCAGATTAAAGTGAATGAAGCTGGCGTGATTGAAGATGCTCGTTTCAAAACGTATGGTTGCGGCTCGGCGATTGCCTCCAGTTCGTTGGTTACCGAATGGGTTAAGGGTAAAACCTTAGACGAAGCGGCGACCATTAAGAACACACAAATTGCCGAAGAGTTGGCTTTGCCGCCAGTGAAAATTCACTGCTCGGTATTAGCCGAAGATGCCATCAAGGCCGCGGTAGAAGACTATCGCAAAAAGCACGTCCAGTAAGACGTTGTTAGTGTGACGAGGAGAGTACTGTGGGAATTAGCTTGACCGAAAATGCGGCACGTCATGTTCAATCTTGTCTGCAAGGTCGCGGCAAGGGCGAGGGCGTGCGTCTGGGTGTGAAAACTTCCGGCTGCTCGGGTTTGGCTTATGTGCTGGAGTTTGTCGATGAGGCGGACAACAGCGACCAAGTATTCGAATCGCATGGTGTGAAAGTGTTTATTGACGCCAAGAGCTTGTCGTTCTTGGACGGGACTCAGATGGACTTCGTCAAAGAAGGTCTTAACGAAGGCTTTAAGTTCACCAACCCCAACCAAAAAGGGGAATGTGGTTGCGGTGAATCGTTTACCGTCTAACGGTTAATACGGCGGTGGAGCTTTTCGTGGATTTATCGAGTAATTACTTTGAGCTGTTTGGCTTGTCGGTGAGCTACGACGTTGATGTGTCAGCGTTGCAGCCACAGTGGCGACAGCTGCAGCAGCAATTTCACCCCGATCGTGTCGATAGCGAAGATCCCAGTGCGCAGCGCCAAGCCATGCAAATGTCGGCGCAAATCAATAGCGCCTATCAAACCCTAAAAAGTCCCGTGAAGCGTGCTGCCTACTTGTTGACGCTGGCCAACGAGCCAGTGGATTTAGAGCGCACGACAGTCGCTGATACCGACTTTTTAATGGCGCAAATGGAATTGCGTGAACAATTAGAAGATGCTCAGACCTTGGCAGAGGTTGAAGTCATTGCTGATGAAGCCCAAGATTGGCTGACGAATTTACAGCGTGAGTTTGCAGGTGACTACGGCCGTGAAGAGTGGCCAGAGGCGCGTGAAACCTTGCGCAAAATGCAGTTTATGACACGCCTGTTGGAAGAAGTTAACGAGCGTATTGAACAAATCGAAGATGAGGCGGACTAAGCCATGGCATTGTTGCAAATTGCCGAGCCAGGCCAAGCTCAAGCGCCGCATCAGCATAAGTTGGCGATTGGTATTGATCTAGGTACAACACATTCATTAGTGGCCAGCATACAAAGTGGTTTGCCCCGAGTAATGCCGGACGAGCAAGGCCGTGTGTTGCTGCCATCGGTTGTGCATTATGGTGACGACGGTCGTGTCACTGTCGGTGAAGCAGCCAAACAAATGGCCAGCCAAGACCCCTTAAATACGCTGGTGTCTGTTAAGCGTTTTATGGGCCGTGGTGCCGAAGCTCTGCAGCAGCTTGGTGATCAGTTACCGTATGAATTAGTCCAGCAAGCCAATGGCATCACCAGCTTTCACACCGCAGCAGGTGATAAAACGCCGGTTGAAGTCTCTGCCGATATTTTGCGTCAGTTGCGTTTGCGTGCCGAGGCAGCATTGGGTGGTGATATTGCTGGTGCCGTCATTACCGTGCCGGCCTATTTTGACGAAGCACAGCGCCAAGCCACCAAAGATGCGGCCACCATTGCTGGGCTTAACGTCCTGCGTTTGCTGAATGAGCCCACTGCAGCTGCTGTGGCTTATGGTCTAGATCAGGCGCATGAAGGTGTGCACGCCATCTACGATTTGGGTGGTGGCACTTTCGATATTTCAATTTTACGCCTACACCAAGGTGTGTTCGAAGTATTAGCCACCGGCGGTAACAGCGCCTTGGGTGGTGATGACTTTGATCTGGTGTTGGCTAAGTGGATTATGGCGCAGGCCGGTATTACTAGCCCTGATGCAGAAGTTCAGCGTCGTTTATTACAAACCGCAAGACGAGTGAAAGAAGCCCTAAGTGAGCGCGATTCAGTGCAGCTGTCGTTGGCCGCTGGCACTGGTGGGGCGCCAGCCGATTGGCAGGCCACACTGACGCGTGCTGAGTTTGAAAGCCTAATCACACCATTAGTGGACGAGACCCTTAAAGCTTGTCGACGTGCTTTGCGTGATGCTGGTTTGAAGTCGGAAGATTTGGCCGAAGTGGTGTTAGTCGGTGGTTCCACTCGGGTGCCCTTGGTGCGTCAGCGTGTAGCGGAATTTTTTGGTAAGCCCGCACTAACGCATTTAGACCCTGACCAAGTGGTGGCGATTGGCGCGGCAGTACAAGCCAATATTTTAGTGGGCAATAAACCGGATAGTGATGTGTTGTTGTTGGACGTGATTCCGCTGTCCTTAGGTTTGGAAACCTATGGTGGTTTGGTGGAAAAGATCGTGCCGCGCAACACCACCATTCCCGTGACCCGCGCGCAAGAATTCACCACCTTTAAAGACGGCCAGACCGCCATGAGTGTGCATGTCTTGCAAGGCGAGCGTGAGCTGGCAGCAGACTGCCGATCATTAGCGCGTTTTGAACTCCGTGGCATTCCGCCCATGGTGGCCGGCGCCGCAAGAATTAAAGTGTTATTCCAAATTGATGCCGATGGTTTATTAAGTGTTAGCGCAGAAGAAACCAGCAGTGGTGTGCGTGCCGAGGTTGAAGTTAAGCCAGCTTGGGGTTTGAGCGATGACGAGATTTTACGACTACTGCGCGAATCACAAGCACGTGCCGCTGATGATGTACGTACACGTTTGTTAGTCGAAGCACGAGCGGATGCTGAGTCTTTGTGTGAAGCCATTTCAGCCGCGCTGGCGCAAGATGCTGCGCTGTTAACATCAGCTGAAAAAGCCGCCTTAGACGAAGAAGTGGCCTCGTTACGCCAAGCCATGGCCGGTGAAGACGCCGCTGCGATTAAAGCAGCCACTGCGCGTGTGAATACCGCTAGTGATGACTTTGCCGCTAAACGCATGGATGCCAGCATTCAAAAGGCCTTTACCGGCAAACATTTAGATCAGTTAGAGGACTAAACCCTATGCCCAGCATTATTGTGCTGCCGCACCACGAACTCTGCCCAACGGGTACAGTGATTCAAGCTGAGCCGGGCGAAACCATTTGTGATGCTGCCTTGCGTCAAGGCTTGGCAATTGAGCATGCCTGTGAAAAGTCCTGTGCTTGCACAACGTGCCACGTCGTAGTGCGCGAAGGCTTTGACTCGCTGAATGAATTAGACGAGTTAGAAGAAGACATGCTCGACAAAGCCTGGGGCTTGGAAGCCGAGTCACGTTTGTCTTGCCAAGCGGTAGTGGCTGATGAAGACTTAGTGATTGAGATTCCACGTTACACGCTAAATCACGCATCAGAAAAACACTGAGGATACGCATATGCGCTTAACTTGGACTGATTCACTCGAGATTGCCCTGGCGTTAATTGATGCCCACCCTGACGTAGACCCGAAAACGGTTCGTTTCACGGATCTACGCGAGTGGGTTATGGCCTTGCCTGAGTTTGAAGATGACCCAGCACATTGTGGTGAGCGGGTGTTAGAGGCCATTCAATTGGCATGGATGGAAGAGGTTTAGCCATGTATAATGCGCAACCAATTTCTCCCACCCTGTTATGGAGCTCTCCTCATGGCGATTGAACGCACACTGTCCATCATTAAGCCAGACGCTGTTGGCAAAAATGTTATTGGTCAAATCTATGCTCGTTTTGAAAAAGCTGGCCTGAACATCGTTGCTGCCAAAATGAAGCACCTGTCGCAAGCTGAAGCCGAAGGCTTTTATGCTGAACACCGTGAGCGTGGCTTCTTTAAAGACTTAGTGTCTTTCATGACTTCAGGTCCTGTGGTTGTTAGTGTGCTCGAAGGCGAAAACGCCGTGTTGGCTCACCGTGACATTTTGGGTGCTACTAACCCTAAAGAAGCTGCAGCTGGCACCATTCGTGCTGACTTTGCAGTAAGCATTGATGAAAATGCTGCTCACGGCTCTGATTCAACAACATCAGCAGCCCGTGAAATTGCTTATTTCTTCAGCGCTACTGAAGTGTGCCCACGTACACGATAAGTCGCTGATTTGCCGCATAAGCGGTAGTGAAAAGCTCAAGGCCGTGGTACCGCGTACCGCGGCCTTCGTGTATGCTAGCTTTACTTTTTTCCCGACATAACTGGTGTAACAACCCGTCGAGACTCGCATGACAGACAGTAATACCGTAGTGACCCCCTCCGTAGAGCCACAAAAGACCAATTTGTTGGGTTTTAATCGTGCGCAAATGGAAGCGTTTTTTGCCAGCATTGGTGAAAAACCGTTCCGCGCAGGCCAGGTCATGAAATGGATTCATCAGCAAGGTGTTGATGACTTTAATGCCATGACCAATTTGGCTAAATCATTACGAGAAAAGCTTTTGCGGGTTGCTGAAGTACGTGCGCCAGAAGTCACCTATAAGCATTTTTCTGCGGATGGCACGCGTAAGTGGGTCATTAAAGTGGCTGAAAACGCCATGGTAGAAATGGTGTTAATTCCGGATGGCGAGCGCAAAACACTGTGTGTGTCATCACAAGTCGGTTGTGCCTTGGATTGCAGCTTCTGCTCCACTGGCAAACAAGGCTTTATGCGCGACTTAACGGCTGCTGAAATCATTGCGCAGGTCTGGATTGCCAACCGTTCGTATCTGCAAGAAGGCGAGTTTAGTGGTCGTAATGCCAGCGGTGAACTGACCCGCACACGTGCCATTACCAATGTGGTGATGATGGGCATGGGCGAGCCACTTTTGAACTTAGATGCCGTTATTCCTGCCATGCAAATCATGCTTGATGACTTTGCTTACGGCCTGTCAAAGCGCCGTGTCACGTTATCGACATCGGGTGTGGTGCCCATGTTGGATAAACTTACGCAAACCATGGATGTGTCCTTGGCGGTGTCATTACACGCGCCGAATGATGAGCTGCGTAATGAGCTGGTGCCCATCAACAAAAAGTATCCTTTAAGTGAGTTAATGGCCGCGTGTCGACGTTGGCTTGTACATCATCAGGGCAGTGAAGTGGGTCGTCGTAAAGTCACCATGGAATACGTCATGTTGGCTGGTGTGAATGATCAACCAGAACATGCGCGTCAGCTTGCCCAGTTATTAAAAGATGTGCCCAGTAAAATAAACCTAATTCCGTTTAATCCGTTCCCGCATGCGCCTTATGCCAGCACGCCGCGGGACAAAGTTGTGTTGTTCCAAAATCAGCTAATACGCGCAGGGTTTACTTGCACTATTCGCACTACTCGTGGAGATGACATCGACGCTGCCTGTGGCCAGTTAGTTGGCAAGGTAAAGGACCGTACGCGTCGTGCGGAACGCTGGCAGGCGAAAACCCTCAACAAAAACGAAATATATCGAGCCGAAGGCTAAGCCTTGGTTGGGTTTAAGAGAGGATGTCATAGTGGAAACTGAAAACAACGACAGTATTGGAAGCAAACTGCGTGAAGCACGTGAGCGTAAGGGCTTAAGTGCAGAAACCGTATCGCGCGAAACCATGTTGACCTTGCGTTATGTACAGGCCCTTGAAACGGATGATTATGCAGCGCTGCCCGGTACAGCCTTTGTTCGTGGTTATGTGCGTCGTTATGCCGAGCTAGTCGGTTTGAATGCGGATGAGCTGATTGCCACGTTTGATGAAAGCCTGCCTAGTAGTAAGCGTTTGGTCAGCGTGCGTCCAATTGTGACTACGAATGAATCGACCGCTGTTTCATCGTCAACGGCGGGTATGATTGTTAATAAAATTCCGCTCAGTCGTTTATTGGTCATTGTTGCGGTGATTGCGTTTGTGCTTTACGTATTGGCGGGGTTGTTTTGGCAAAGTAATCCAATCGAGACTCAAGCCGAAATAGCCGTGCCAATGGATATTGATGAAGAGATGACCGCTGATGTGGTTGCTACCGAAGTCGAGCCCGTTCAAGTAGCGCCCAACTCTGAGCTTGATACAGTAACACCTGAGCCCGATGAGACGGTTGTCACCACTGATCCAGCAGCAGCTCCGGTGATAAGCCAAACAGCACCGCCTACCATTGAAACATTAAGTTTCAGCTTTACCGGTGCCTCATGGATAAGCGTGCGTGATGGTACGGGACAAGAGTTAGTTTACGGTCAGAAAAATGCCGGTCAGTCGGTAACCGTGAGTGGACAGCCGCCCTTTGCAATTAATATCGGTGCGGTGAATTTCACCTCGCTTATCTACAATGGTAGTGCAGTAGATTTACAGCCCTTTGCTCGCGGCAATATCGCCAGTTTTCGTTTAGGTAGACAGGACTAGTCAGCATGCACGAGTCACCCATCAAGCGTCGGCTAACTCGCAAAATTCGCGTAGGTAATATCTTTGTTGGTGGTGATGCTCCGATCACGGTGCAGACCATGACCAACACAGAGACCTGTGATGTTGATGCCACTGTCGCGCAAATTCGTCGTTGTGTTGATGCTGGCGCTGACATCGTGCGCGTGTCGGTGCCATCGATGGAAGCTGCAGACGCTTTTGGTCTGATTCGCCTGCAAGTGCCAGATGTGGCTTTAGTGGCGGACATCCACTTTGACCATAAAATTGCCATTGCCGTTGCAGAAAAAGGTGTCGATTGTCTGCGTATTAATCCGGGCAATATTGGTTCTGATGACAAAGTTCGTGAGGTGGTTGCTGCTGCACGTCACCATGGTATTTCTATGCGTATTGGTGTGAATGCCGGCTCGCTAGAAAAAGATTTGCAGAAAAAATATGGTGAACCCACGGGTCAGGCGTTGCTGGAATCTGCCATGCGCCATATTGATATTTTAGATCGTCTAAACTTTCATGAGTTCAAGGTGTCCGTTAAGGCATCCAATGTGTTTTTAACCTTGGATGCCTATCGTTTGTTGTCGCAGCAAATTGATAACCCCTTGCATTTGGGTGTCACCGAAGCAGGGGTGTTTCGCTCCGGCACCGTGAAGTCTGCCATTGCTTTAGGTGGTTTGTTATTGGATGGCATTGGTGACACGCTGCGGGTGTCGTTGGCGGCCGAACCTGAAGATGAAGTGCGTATTGGCTTCGATATTTTGAAGTCACTTAATATTCGCTCTAACGGCATTAACTTTATTGCCTGCCCCAGTTGTTCACGCCAAGAGTTTGATGTGATTCGTGTGATGAATGCGCTTGAGGCGCGTTTAGAGGATGTTCGCACACCCATGGATGTGTCGGTGATTGGCTGCAAGGTCAATGGCCCGGGCGAGGCGAAAGAAGCTGATATTGGTGTAGTGGGTGCATCACCGCGCTCACTGGTGTATCGCAATGGTGAAAAAAGCCATTTGATCGATACCGATAAATTGGTTGATGAAATTGAGAGTATGGTGCGTCGTCGTGTGGCTGAAAAAGCTGAACAAGATGCCAAATTGATTATAAAAACCGGGTCCGATACATGAGTCGTTTGAATGCTATCCGTGGCATGAATGATATTTTGCCAGAGGCAACACCGCGCTGGCAGCAGTTAGAAAACACCCTGCGTAGCTTGATGCAGCGTTATGGCTATAGCGAAATTCGCCTGCCAGTTGTCGAGCCAACTGCGCTGTTTAAACGAGCCATTGGTGAAGTGACCGACATCGTCGAAAAAGAGATGTATAGCTTTGAAGATCGCAGTGGTGAGCCTATTACGTTGCGTCCTGAAGGTACGGCTGGTTGTGTGCGTGCCTGCTTGGAGCACGGTTTAACACATAATCAAAGCCCCAAGCTGTGGTACACCGGCCCGATGTTTCGCTACGAGCGCCCGCAAAAAGGCCGCTACCGCCAGTTCCATCAATTTGGTGTGGAAACCTTCGGCCAAGCTGGCCCAGACATGGATGCTGAACTGATTTTATTGACTGCACGTTTATGGCAAGAGTTGGGTTTGGCCGAATCCGTAAGTTTGGAAATAAATAGCTTAGGTGAGCTCGAGTCACGGGCACAATTCCGTAAAGCGTTGGTGACCTATCTGGAGCAGTTCAGAACGCAGTTAGATGATGACTCTCAACGTCGTTTGACCACCAACCCTTTGCGTATTTTGGATTCAAAAGACCGTGGCACCCAAGATATTTTAAAAGGTGCACCGGTGTTGTCTGACTTCTTAGACGAAGACTCCAAGCAGCATTTTTCTGATTTGTGCCAGTTATTAGATGCCTGCGGCATTAGCTACCGTGTGAACAGTAATTTGGTTCGTGGTTTGGACTATTACAACAAAACCGTTTTTGAGTGGGTCACTACGGACCTAGGATCACAAGGCACGGTGTGTGCCGGTGGTCGTTATGATGGTTTGGTTGAGCAATTAGGTGGTCAAGCCACACCAGCGGTTGGTTTTGCTATTGGTTTAGAGCGTTTGGTATTGCTGTTAGAAGCATTAAAGCCTGAGCCAGCACCGGCGATGGCGGATGTCTTTGTGATGGCGATGACACCTGCTGCAGTGACTACGGTGATGTCATTGGCAGAAACACTGCGCCAAGGTTTGCCCACAACACGTATCGTGTATAACTGTGGCGGCGGAAGTTTTAAGTCGCAGCTGCGCAAGGCGGATAAGTCGGGCGCGCAGCTTGCATTGCTTATTGGTGATGATGAGTTAGCGCAACAGCAAGTCAGCATTAAATGGCTGCGTGGTGATCAACAAGAACAACAATGCGTAGATTTGGCGCAAGCCCTGCCTACGTTGCAATTGGTATTTAAACGAGGGGATGAGCTGTGAGTAATGATGATGAAGTGTTGCTGCAGGTAAAAACATGGTGGCAGCGTTATGGCACGACAGTTTTGTTGGCCGTTGCAATTGGTTTGTTTGCTTTTGCCGGTAATCGTTTTTGGCAAAACAGCCAGCTGGAGTCAGCAGTTGCAGCGCAGGGCTTGCAGGAGCAATTGACGACGATTAGTCAGCGCCTCATTAATAATCCAGAAGATACTGCTGCCAATGGCGACTTACAGCGTATTGGCCGTCAAATTATGGATGAATATCCCCGTACGCCCCAAGCGACTGACGCAGCTTTAATGCTGGCTGCGCGTAGTGTTGATAGCAATGATTTAGCGGCTGCCGAAAAACATTTGCGTTGGGCACTTGGTCGTAAACCAGCGGCTGATACTCGTGCCTTAATTGAGGTGCGCCTAGCTCGTGTGTTGGCAGCCAATGACAAAGCAGAGGATGCCTTGGTTATGCTGGCGAATATTAAAGATCCGGCACTGGCACCTATGGTTGATGAAATTAAAGGCGATATTTTGCTGCAACAAGGTCAACTAGACGCTGCGGCTAAAGCCTATCAATCAGCGGATGCAGCCTTAGCTGCCGCTGGTGAAGAGCGCCCATTACTGGCTCTGAAATTAGCCGATGTTGGTCTTGAGCCAGCACCTCGTGAGCAGGAGTCAGTACAATGAAAAATGCTTGGATAAGTTTGCCTGTAGCGGCCTTGTGCTTAACGCTGGCCGCTTGTAATACTAAAACTTCTGATGCTGCTGTGGTCTTACCACCGTTAGCAGAAAACCCACTAAAAGTGACATCGCGTTGGTCTACATCCGTTGGAAAAGGTGCTGAAAAAGAAGCTCTATTCTTAGAGCCAGCGGTTGAGTCACCTGCCGTTTATGCAGTTAGTCGCGATGGTGTGGTTAAGTCTGTTGGGCGCGCCAGTGGTAAGGCACGTTGGCAGATAAAACTCAGTAGTGGTGTTACTGGTGGCGTTGCCGTTAAAGATGGCTTGTTAGCGTTAGGCACTGACCAAGCTGACTTGCTGCTACTTAATGCCAACAACGGCAATCCAATCTGGCGTGCATCATTAGGCGCCACATTATTAGCGGCGCCACGCATTACCGACAAAGACGTTGTGGTACAGACCTTAGATGGTCGTGTCCAAGTGTTTGAGCGCAGCACAGGCAAACGTCGTTGGCAATTTGATACGCCGGTTCCTCCGCTGTCATTGCGAGGTAATGCCGCGCCTGTGATTAGTGGTGACTTTGTTTATGCAGTGAGTGGCCAAGGTGACTTATATCAGTTGGACTTAGCGACCGGCTTACCAATCTGGCAAACCCGTGTTACCAACTCACGCGGTCGCGGTGAAATTGAGCGTTTGATGGATATTGATGGTGACTTGGTGTTGGACGCTAATGGCACTATTTATACCGCTGGTTACCAATCCCAATTAACGGCTACCGATACGCTGCAAGTGCGTCGTCGTTGGCAGCTTAATGTTTCCACTACTCAAGCAGTGGCGGTGGATGCGGCTCATGTTTATGCCGTTGATGTAAACGGCTCGGTTGCAGGCATTAATAAACTGACTGGCGAATTGATATGGGTGCAGGACTTTAAAGGTCTGACCTTGTCCACACCGGTGATTTGGCGTGGTTTGGTGGTGGTGGTGGATAACAACGGCATGCTGCATGCCATGAGTCCACGCGATGGAGCGGTACGCGCTCGCACTCGTGTAGCCAAAGGCCCATTAATGAGTATTGTTGTTGATGCACCGCAATTACTGACCCTGTCTACTACGGGCCAGTTACGCGCCTGGGACATTAATCCCTGATTTTGATCTTTTGAGAATGCTGTCTACATGAAACCTGTCATCGCCCTGGTGGGCCGCCCCAATGTGGGCAAGTCCACCCTGTTTAACCAGCTCACCAAAAGTCGGGATGCACTTGTTGCTGACTTACCCGGCTTAACGCGTGATCGCAAATATGGCGATGCCTGCATCGACAACAAGTCATTCATCGTTATCGACACCGGTGGTATTGGTGAAGGTGAGGATGGCATTGATGCCTATATGGCCGAGCAATCGCGAACCGCGATTGAAGAGGCCGATATTGTTTTATTCTTGGTTGACGGACGCGCTGGACGTGTTGCTGCCGACGAACAAATTGCACGTGAAATTCGTACGCTGGGCAAAACCATTCATGTTGTTGTCAACAAAGTTGATGGCATTCAGGAAGATGTAGCCAAGTCCGAATTCCATGCCTTAGGCATGGGTGAGTTGTTTGGTATTGCCGCCAGTCATGGACGTGGCGTGCACCAAATGATGAACCAAGTACTGATCAACTTCCCCGAAGACGAAGAGCAAATTGAAGACCCAGAAGCGGGTATTAAAATTGCTATTGTGGGGCGTCCAAATGTCGGTAAGTCGACACTGGTTAATCGCTTATTAGGTGAAGATCGTGTGGTGGTTTTCGACATGCCCGGCACCACCCGCGACAGTATTTATATTCCCTATGAGCGCCAAGGCGAACGTTACACCCTGATCGACACCGCCGGTGTGCGTCGTCGTGGTCGGGTTAATGAAACCGTGGAAAAGTTCTCCGTTATTAAAACCCTGCAGGCCATTAAAGATGCGCATGTAGTGGTGTTGGTGATGGATGCGCGCGAAAGCATTGTCGATCAAGATCTGAACTTGCTTGGTTTTGTCTTGGAAACGGGTCGTGCCTTAGTGATTGCCATCAACAAATGGGATGGCATGACCGACTATGAGCGCCAAACCTTGCGCAATGATATGCAACGCCGTTTTGACTTCATTCCCTACGTCAAAATTCATTTGATTTCGGCTAAATTTGGTACGGCAGTGGGTGACCTTTATCCGTCTATCAAACGTGCTTACGATTCAGCAATGATTCGTGTGCCGACCAATCAACTAACTCAGTTATTGGCTGATGCAATTGAACAGCATCAACCACCGTTAGTATCGGGTCGTCGCATCAAGCTGCGTTATTGTCATATGGGTGGTCAAAATCCGCCGCTGTTTGTGATTCACGGTAACCAAACCGAATCCGTGCCAGCAGTTTATAAGCGTTATCTGGAAAACACGTTCCGTAAGGCCTTAAAACTGCAGGGCACACCAGTTCAGCTGGAATTTAAAACCAGTGACAACCCTTACAAAGATAGGGTTAACAGACTTACCGAAGGGCAGACAGAGCGTCGCCGTCGCTTTATTCAAGCAGTAAAAAAACGTGATAAAAAACGCTAACTTAGTTGTTGTTTTCTCAATGTTTACGGGTGTGGCCTTATCAGCCACGCCCGTAGTCGTTTCTGCCCAACCATTTGCTGACCAAGCCACACCAGAAGTCATTACCGCTACTCGCCTAAAGCAAAGCCTGTTTGATACACCGGCATCGGTCACGGTAATTAGCCGTGAGATGATCAAATCATCGGGTGCACGTGAGCTACCGGATATTTTGCGCTTGGTGCCGGGCATGGTGGTGGGACGTGAATCGGGCAGTGAGGCCTATGTGTTGTATCACGGCACCAATGCCGGTGGTGCAAGACGTATGCAGGTGCAAATCAATGGCCGCTCGGTCTATGAAGCCGCTTTAGCGCGTGTGGACTACATTGGGCTGCCGTTTGATGTGGCCGAAATTGAACGTATTGAAGTGGTGCGTGGCCCCAACTCAGCGGCGCATGGTGCCAACAGTTTTTTTGCTGTCATCAATATTATTACCCAGCATCCACAAGACGTAGCCAATGTCGATTTATTGGTTCGCGCCGGTGACAATGGCATTGCTGATGGTTTTGCACGCTTTGCCGGTCAGGCAGGCGGGGTGGATTGGTCGTTGTCCTTAATGCAACGGCAAGATGACGGCTATGACACTAACTTGACTCGAGGCACACCGTATCAAGACGATAAGCGTATGCAAGGACTTAACTTTCAGGCCTTTCATGCATTGCCGAGTGACGGGCAATTAGGGTTTTCTGGCGGCTTTTCACGCGTCGTGGCGGAACAAAGCCGGCGCAACGACCCCAGTATTTATCGCGAATTACCGGTAGCCACGTTTGATAACGGTTTTTTGACCTTAGATTGGCGTCAGCCTTGGTCCACACATAATGAGCTCAATGTACAGACGAGCATCAGCACCTTGCGACGTGATGAGCCATGGCTGGTGAAGCTTCCGTATTTGTTGGTATCTCCAGAGCTCGGTGCGCTGTACAACCAAGATCCAGCATTAGCTGATCGTGCGATTAATGATCCGGCAGGCACCTGTGTAGGCCCCGCACTGGTAACCAATGCAGTCTTGCGCAATGCCTGCTTATTAGGCGTCAGTGAGCTTATTGCTGGCGGCGGTGAGCTCCAAGAAATCGATTATCGCAGCAGTCAAAACTACCAAGAGCAACGTACCGCTATTGAGCTGAGCAACACATGGGTGCCTAATGACTGGTTACGCATGGTGATGGGCGCTGAGCTAAATGATAAACAAGCATCGTCAGAAATTTTTTTGAATGGCACGGTTAGCAATCGTAGCGTGAATTATTTTGCCCATGGCGAATGGCGATTTGCTCCAGATTGGTTGCTTAATCTGGGCGCAAATGTAGAAGATGACGATACGGCGGGGCGCTTTTTTTCCCCGCGTGCAGCGTTGAACTGGCGGTTCTTACCTGAGCATTCATTGCGACTAGTGCATGCTCGTGCCGTGCGTACACCCGACATTATAGAAACCAGTGCCGACTGGCGGTTTGTTGCTCGCACCGAAGATCGCAGCATGAGTGATAAAGACGGCCAGTTTTACATAACCGCGAAATCCGAAGGCAAGCCCAAAACCGAGCGTATACAAAGCAATGAACTGGGTTATTACGGTGAGCTACGTGATATTGGTGTGGCGCTGGACATACGCCTGTTTTATGACGAATTAAGACTGGTTGATAACCAAATTGAAATTGATGGTTTTGAGTTAAGTGAACTTAACGACTATTTACGCACTGGTTTAGAAGTAGAAAGCAGTTGGCGTTTTGCCGCGCATGACCAGTTACGCCTAACCTACACACATATTAATTTACGTGATTTGGATAACGCCAATAATGGCAATGTGAATTTTGTGCCACGGCATATGGGCACGTTGGGTTGGTTGCACCATGATGCCCAAGGCTGGCAAGGCAGTCTAATGTACGGCTTTTATAACAACTTAAATCGAAATAGTTTTTTTGACCGGTTGGATGGCTATATTGGCAAAACTACACGTTTAGGTCAGCAGTATTGGTTGGATTTAGGATTAAGTGCTCAAGTACGATTGACGCGTGATCCAGAAATGCGACGAGAAAACGGTGTCGATCAGCAACATAAATTATGGCTGAGTGCCGGCCTTAGGTATTAAACAACGGATGGCCTTCAAGGAATGAAAGCAATAACGTTCGGACTACTTTGTTGTCTTATGCTGCCAAACTGGGTGCAGGCTTCGGCAGTGCAAATGCACGCCGTGCCAGCTGCCGCAGTTAGTGCATTACGCTCGGCGCTACCCACGCTACAAACCGTTGATAGTGGCGCTGAACTGCAGTTGATTTGGCAGGCGCAGCACTATCAGCAACTCAGTGCAAAACTCTCCACACCAGCGATTGTGCTACTGGCTTATCCCGGGCAGGCTAATGTGCGGCCGCAAGATATGGCGCTGTATTGGTCGCCAACGTTGGCTCAACAACTGCAGTTAGCGCAGGAGTTAAATCCTGGCTTAAAACGTGTGGGTGTTGTGCTGTCACCGGCTACAAAAGCGTTGTTTGAAGCGTTTAAGCAAGCTGTTCAAGCGCAAAGTATCGTCGTGGAATCATTGGTTATTGATGGTGATATCAATACTCGTCAGCTAGCGGCGTTTATGCAGTCGGTTGATGTCTTGTTGGCAGCACCTGATGAGCAATTGTTTTCACCAATCAATGCCAAACTGTTGTTATTGCCGTCCTATCGCCTACAGCGGCCTTGGGTGGGTCCAAATGCTGCTTTTGTGCAAGCTGGGGCAGTGGCCACACAGCAGGTCTCAAGAGCGACGTTAATAAACGCTATTTCCAGCGCTATTTCTCATTGGCAGCAGCATAAAAACTTACCCGCTAGTCGAGTGTTATCAGCAGATGAGGTTGTCGTTAATGCGCCGGTACTGCGTTCATTGGGGTTGCGTCAGCCGAGGGCTAGGCCATGAGTAAGATAGCGCAACGCCGTATTCGGCGGCGCATCATGTTTTTAATTACGATACCGGCTTTGGTGTTGTCACTGCTGGTGTTGGCGCTAAGTGCATCAGCTCGATGGCAGTCCGAGCAGGCTTTGGAAGTTAAAACTATTCAGTTATTAGTGAATCAATTTGCGGCATCTGCTGACTATGCCTTGCAGTCGAATCAGCCGGCGTTATTAAGCGCATCCGTAGAGCGCCTATTGGCATTGCCCAGTGTGCAACGTGTGCAGGTATATACCGCAACGGGTGAACTCTGGTTGCAACAACAAAAGCCGGATGCGTTAGTGAAGAATAGTAATCGCATGGCGGCAAATATTGAAACCATGAGTGCTCAACTAAAAGGTGATGACTGGTTAAGCAACTGGCCTGATACGACTATTTTATTAGGTGTGGTTAGTGTCGACAGGGCGCCTCATCAGTTTTCCAATGAGCAGGCAACAACCCTTCGCCAGGCCTTATCTTTTGCCTTTGTGGCAACCGTTATTTTGTTGCTGATTGGGGCGGCTCAAGCCAAACGATTGCTGAGTTATATTGACCGCATTCGTCTACACCAGCGCGAAGCATTTCATGCCCGCCAAACACAGTGGCAAGACGATCAGCTGCGTCAGGCAGCTTGGGGTAAGTGGTCGCATGATGTTCGCACGCCGCTACATGGCGTTGCGGGTATGTTGGAGCTGTTAGAAACAACTCATTTAGATGCCGAACAGCGTGACTACGTACGGCAAGCCCGGTCTGCAACACGCGCGATGGAAGCCAGCTTGCAGCAGAGCCCTTTGCCGGCCATAAAAAGTGAAGACTATCCAGATGAAGCCGCATTGCAGCAGGCTCAGTTGACGTGGCGGCAGCGTCAGATTTTGCTGGTTGAAGACGATGCCATCAGCCAGCGTTTGGTTGAAGGTTTATTAACCGAATGGGGCGCCAACGTTCAGTGTGTCAATAATGGCGCAGAAGGATTGGCCTGCGTAAATCAGCCTTGGGATTTGATTCTACTCGATGGCGAATTGCCGGACATGACAGCGATTACGTTTGCGGCTCAGTGGACAACACTGCATCAGCAAAACACACCCATGGTGGTCATTACGGCGCATAGTCAGCCTGAAAAAATATCGGCTTATGAGCAAGCAGGCCTTGGGCCCGTATTACAAAAACCACTAAGGCGTCGCCATTTGCTGGCCGTGCTCACGCCACTTTTTAATCGCTAGGCAGCAAGTAACTTGGGTCAATGCGCTGATCATTCAGACTGACAGTCCAATGCAAGTGTGGGCCGGTGGCACGGCCAGTGGCACCCACTTTACCCACTAAGTCGCCGGCTTTAATCACATCGCCTTGTTTGACCGCAATCTCAGAAAAATGACACAGCATAGAAAACAAACCACGGCCATGATCCAAAATAACCGTGCGGCCGTTAAAGAAAAAGTCGCCGGTTAACGCCACGACGGCATCAGCTGGTGCAACAACAGCGGCACCTGTAGGGCCAGCAATATCCAGTCCCACATGTGGTGCTCTGGGTTCATCATTAAAGAAACGCTGCAAACCAAACGGGCTGCTTAAACGTCCTACCAATGGCCAGCGGAAGGTAGGCCATGCGTCGGTAGCGGCCTCCTGTCGAAACACACGATACGCTGCTTGCTGCTCCTGAGCCTCTCGTGAGTAGCGCTCCAACTGCTGTTTCGACGGCGATACGTACTTGGTTTCTTTCATGCGCAAACGCTGTTCAGGGTAAGTGAACTTGGTCACATTGACGGTCATTAGCGGTTTTAGTTCACCCCCCACTTTTTGCATGATTTGTTGCTCGCCTTGAGTGTCCAAACCAAAACCCACTACGGCGACCGGTGCAGCTTTAGGGTCAGTAGAAATACGACCAACCCACACTGGTTGATTGCGATATATCACCGTTGTTGAGCTGTCGAAATCAGCAGGTAACGCCAGCACAGCCAATCCACCATTGACCGGGGCATGGCGCGGCGCACTTTGCCTGACGCCCGGTTGGGGAGTGCTCTTTAGTTGCGTAGCAACCATCGGGAGCTTGCTTGGATCCGCAAAGGTGATCAGCGTAATAAGTGCCAAGCCGACGACAAGAATGATGCGCATGAATTAGACGTCCTTAGTTAAAACAGTGGCGCGTAAATGGCCATCAATCAGTTGTATGTTGACGACGCTGCCCGGTGGGCTTGCGTTGACGCTACGAATCAATTCCCCGCTGTCGGCATGACTAACAATGGCGTAACCACGTGCAATAACGCCCATAGGGCTGACTGCTTGGGCCTGCTGCACCAAATGTGTCAGCTGTTGACGACTCAGTGTCAGGCGACGCTGCATGGCGCTGTTAAGGCGCGTACTAAGCTGCTGCACTTGTGTGGACAGTTTTTGTAACTGCCGAGCCGGGTCCCGACTCATCAGCCTTGCTTGCCAAGGTGCAAAGCGCTCGCGCCGTTGTCGAAGTGTACGCTGCATAACGTTGTTTAGGCGCAAGCTAATATCATCTAGACGCTGTTGTTGCTCTTGCAGCAGGCGTTGCGGGCCACGAAGACGTTGTGCCCACTGCAATAGCTGCTGGCGCTGGCGCAGTTGTTGTCGGTGCATCGCATTCGTTAGTCGCTCTAACAACATCACCATTTGACCGCGCCACTGAGCTTGATCGGTACTGACTAACTCCGCTGCTGCCGACGGTGTTGGGGCACGTAAATCGGCTACAAAGTCACAAATGGTGAAATCAATCTCGTGCCCTACACCAGACACCACAGGCAACGGCATGGTAGTGATCAAACGGGCTAAAGCCTCGTCGTTAAACGCCCATAGATCCTCTAACGAACCGCCGCCGCGCGCTAACAACACCACATCAAACGGTGCATGCTGAGCGCCAGCAGCATCAATAAACTGGTTTTGCCAAAGTTGATTTATGTGCTGCAACGCATTGAGTAGGGCCGGTACTGCCTCCACGCCTTGCACTGGCACCGGAAACACAGTGACGGGCAGGCTGGGTGCACGACGCGCCAACACCTGCAGAATATCGCGAATAGCAGCACCACTAGGTGAGGTCACTACGGCAATACCGCGTGGATTGGCCGGTAACTCGCGTTTGCGCTCGGCGGCAAACAGACCCTCTGCCGCCAGTTTGGCTTTGAGCTGTTCAAACGCCTGCTGCAGCGCACCCACACCGGCATCTTCTAAATGCTCAACAATCAGCTGGTAGTCGCCACGAGGTGCATACAGACTGACTTTGGCGCGAATGATGACTTGCTGGCCGTTACGCGGCGGCGCTTGTAAACGTGCTGCCAGTCTAGCGCCCTTAAACATGGCGGCTCGTACTTGGGCCTGATCGTCTTTCAAGGTGAAATACAAATGCCCAGACGACGGCGCTGACATATTCGAAATTTCACCGCGCAGCCAAACGCGGCCGTAATTGAACTCAAGCAGGTCGCGTACGGAGTGGTTTAGCTGGGTGACAGTTAGGATGGTGGGTGTGGTCATGGGTGAATAATGCCATAGGTTAGGGTGGGGGTGAGTGGGCATTTTAAAACCCGCCGTGAACCCATCCTTGGGGGCTTGGCTCGGCATCCATGCCTCGCACAGTTTTAAAATGCCCACTCACCCCCACCCCCAGTCTTGGGCTCGCTTCGCATTGCCCTCGTGCGTGGATATGGCGTGCTGTCTGCTGGTTTGGGGGCTGGGGTTGAGAGCCGTGCGAGGCATGGATGCCGAGCCGAGCCTACAAGGACGTATTCACGGCGTGTGATCAACCCCAGCCCCCAAATCAGCAGTCATACACCTGATAAAGCCTGCTGACGAAAACCCACAAACCAGTTATACTGCCCCGCTACTTTTACCCGGCTCCCGGAGTAGCACCATGCTCGATATCGTCCAAGAAGCGCTCACTTTTGATGACGTGCTTTTACTCCCCGCATACTCCAATGTACTACCCAATACGACCTGCCTAAAAACGCATCTAACGCGTAGCATTCAGCTCAATGTGCCGTTGCTTTCTGCGGCCATGGATACGGTCACTGAATCACGCATGGCGATTGCGATAGCGCAAGAAGGCGGCATTGGCATTCTGCACAAAAACATGGATATCGCAGCACAGGCGGCAGAAGTGCGCCGGGTCAAAAAATTCGAAGCAGGCATGGTGCAAGACCCCATTACCGTAGGGCCAGAAACCACGGTGGGTCAGCTCATTGAACTGACTAAAGCCAACCGCATTTCCGGTGTGCCAGTAATGCAGGGCGGCCAAGTGGTTGGCATCGTGACTAGCCGCGATTTGCGTTTTGAAACTCGTATGGATTTGCCGGTGTCGGCCATCATGACACCACAAGAAAAGCTGGTAACAGTTCGTGAAGGTGAGTCACCTGAGCGCATCAAGGCCTTGCTGCACGAACACCGCATTGAAAAAGTGCTGGTGATTGATGATGCCTTCCACCTGAAGGGTTTGATCACCGTTAATGACTTCCAGAAAGCTGAACGTTTCCCAAATGCTTGCAAAGACGAGCAAGGTCGCCTGCGTGTAGGTGCTGCCGTTGGTACCGGTGCTGATACACCAGCGCGTGTTGAAGCTTTGATCGAAGCCGGTGTGGATGTGTTAGTGGTTGATACCGCCCACGGCCACAGCCAAGGTGTATTAGACCGCGTGCGTTGGATCAAAACTCACTTCCCGCAGATGCAAGTTATTGGCGGCAACATTGCCACGGGTGATGCTGCGCTAGCCTTGCTTGATGCCGGTGCTGATGCTGTCAAGGTGGGTATTGGCCCAGGCTCCATTTGCACCACGCGCATTGTGGCCGGTATTGGTGTGCCACAAATTACCGCCATCGACTTAGTCGCTCGTGCGTTGAACAACCAAATTCCAATCATTGCCGATGGTGGCATTCGTTACTCCGGTGACATCGCTAAAGCCATTGCTGCCGGTGCCAACTGCATCATGGTGGGCTCATTGTTGGCGGGTACTGAAGAAGCGCCGGGCGAAGTAGAGCTGTTCCAAGGCCGTTATTACAAGGCATACCGTGGCATGGGCTCACTAGGCGCTATGTCACAGCGTGGCGGCGGCTCGGCTGACCGTTATTTCCAAGATGCCTCCGCTGGTGTGGAAAAATTAGTGCCTGAAGGCATTGAAGGCCGTGTGGCTTACAAAGGCCCAATGAGCGGCATTATTCACCAGCTGATTGGTGGCCTGCGTTCCAGCATGGGTTATACCGGCTCGGCCGATATCGCCACCATGCGCACGCTGCCGAAATTCGTGAAAATCACGGCGGCCGGCATGAAAGAGTCGCATGTGCACGACGTCACCATTACTAAAGAAGCGCCGAACTACCGAGTGGGTTAATTTTATGACGCAAGATATTCACGCCCACCGCATTCTGATTCTCGATTTTGGTTCACAGTACAGCCAGCTCATTGCCCGTCGGGTGCGTGAGTTAGGTGTGTATTGTGAGCTGCGCGCTTATGACATGACGGATGACGAAATCCGTGAATTCGCGCCCAAGGGCATTATTTTGTCCGGTGGCCCGGAGTCGGTGACTGAAGCCGGTTCACCACGTGCTGCTGATGTGGTGTTCACCTTAGGTGTGCCAGTGCTGGGCATTTGTTATGGCATGCAAACCATGGCGCAGCAGTTGGGCGGGCAGGTGCAAAGCTCCAACATTCGTGAGTTTGGTTATGCCGAAGTCACGGTGGTATCGGATCTGCGCCAATGCGTGAATAACGCGGCTGACACGCGTCATGATGCATTCTTTGGCGACATCAAAGACCGTCGCAATGGCGATGGCGAGTCCACGCTAGATGTGTGGATGTCACATGGTGACAAAGTCACCCAAGTGCCGGATGGTTTCCGTGTTACTGCTTCAACGCCGAGCTGCCCGATTGCGGCCATGGCAGATGAAGCGCGTGACTTTTACGGCCTGCAATTCCACCCGGAAGTAACCCATACCAGCAAAGGTTTAGAGCTGTTGCAGCGTTTTGTGCATGACATTTGCCAAACGCAGGCGTTGTGGACACCCGAAAACATTATCGAAGACAGCATCCGTCGCGTACGTGAGCAGGTCGGTCACGATCAGGTGCTGCTGGGCCTGTCCGGCGGTGTCGATTCGTCGGTGGTGGCAGCGCTGCTGCACAAGGCCATTGGTGACCAGCTGACCTGTGTGTTTGTCGACAACGGCCTGCTGCGCAAAAACGAAGGCGAGCAAGTCATGGCCATGTTTGCCAAAAACATGGGCATTAAAGTGATTCGTGTTGACGCTGAAGACGAGTTCTTGGGCAAACTGGCCGGTGTGTCCGACCCTGAAGCCAAGCGCAAAGCCATTGGTAATACCTTTATTGATGTGTTCGACCGTGAGTCCGGCAAATTGGCGGCTGGCGGTGTGAACTGGTTGGCACAAGGCACTATTTACCCCGACGTGATTGAGTCAGCAGCCAGCAAAACCGGCAAAGCCCACGTCATTAAGTCACACCACAATGTTGGTGGCTTGCCCGAAAACATGAAAATGAAGCTGGTTGAACCGCTGCGTGAGTTGTTCAAAGACGAAGTGCGCAAGCTCGGTTTAGCCTTAGGCCTGCCGTATGACATGGTCTATCGCCATCCATTCCCAGGTCCCGGTCTTGGTGTGCGTATTTTGGGCGAAGTTCGCAAGGAATATGCTGACATCTTGCGCGAAGCTGACGCGATCTTCATCGAAGAACTGCATAAAGCGGATTGGTACCACAAAACTTCACAAGCCTTTGTGGTGTTTTTGCCGGTGAAATCAGTGGGTGTGGTCGGTGATGGCCGTCGTTACGAGTGGGTGGTGTCGCTACGTGCAGTCGAAACCATCGACTTCATGACCGCGCGTTGGGCGCACTTGCCCTACGAGCTGCTAGAAAAAGTCAGCAACCGCATCATCAACGAAATCAGTGGTATTTCCCGTGTGGCCTACGACGTCTCAAGTAAGCCGCCGGCGACCATCGAGTGGGAATAGGGTCTGCAAGGGCGTAGCGTGTGCTGCGCCCAGCACGATCCGGCAGTTTTTTCAGCACACCTAGTTTAATTAGCGCTTTTAAATCATTGCATGTCGTGTCGGTAGAACATCGCCACTTCTCGGCGCAATCGGCGCTACTCAACGAGTCGGTGCCATCAGTTAATAGTTGCTTGATGGCGTCAACTTGACGCTTATTCAGTGCATTCCCGTTCAATTTTCGCCAAGTCGCCTGTATAGCTTCAACAGGCGCGAGTCGATTGATGGCGATTTGCAGCGCCTTAAGGACGCAGCCCGTAAACCAATACAGCCATTCAGCTACTGGTGGCTCAGCTTGTTCGCCGTAGTCATCGTCTTCATAGTCTGCATAAATGCCGTGGCGAAATCGGTTTCTCCAAAACGAATAGTAGCCATCGTTTTGATGCAGCATTTCGCTGATATAAAGCAGGCGACAGTCTTGGCCTGCCCAAGGGTGCAGACATCGCTCGGCACTGATGCAGGCGGTGGCCACACAAAGATGAATTTCTTCAATATGTTGCCAGGCTCTAATATGGGCAAATGCGGCGGCTAAAACAGGATGGCTGTGTGTCGGGACGCTGGGTTTGTATTCTGCCGATAAGTGTTCATTAACCCACTTGTCGTTAATTTTTGTCCAATTTGAACGGCAGACGTTTACATACCTTTGAGACAGCCTAGTGATGGCCCATATAGCGTCTGTTTTTGCTTGTTCAGCTAATTCTTGCTGGTCTTTATGGCTGATCGTCCGTAGGCGCCCCTGTAGTTCGCCGTAAAGGGTGTGAATTTCAATCATCTGCTGGGATATGAGTGAGAAGTTGGGCAGGTGGCGTATGTCTTTTTCGGCGTTTTTTATTTTCATGTTTTTCCCCGTATGCTATTCGCCGAATAGGATTCGGCTAAAATGTCGTTTTGAAAAAGTACCCAAAACATGACCCCCTCCCTCCCGCCCCAGTAGCAGGACCTTGATATGACCCAGCAGCAGCCCATTGTGGTAACCGGCGGCAGCGGCTTTATTGGCCGGGCGTTGGTGTCGGCGCTGCTAAAAAGCGGGCGGCAGGTCATTAATGTCGACAACTTGAGTTATGCCACCCGCGCATGGCCACCGTTTCAGCCGAAGCTGCAGTCGCAGCAGCCAGCGCAATACCAGCCGCAGGCGTTAATAAACTTGGCAGCGGAAACGCATGTTGACCACTCGATCCGACAAGCAGCGCCATTTATTCAGACCAATGTGGTGGGTTCGGGCACGTTACTGGCGGTGACTACGCAGTGGTGGCAGGAATTACCCCTAGCGCAGCAACAGCAGTTTCGATTTCTGCAGGTCAGCACCGATGAGGTGTTTGGTGATTTAGGTCAGCTCACCGACCAACGTTTTAATGAGCAGACGCCGTATGCGCCCAGCTCGCCGTATTCAGCCAGCAAAGCGGCGGCGGATCATTTGGTGGGAGCTTGGGCGCGAACTTATGGTTTGCCGACGCTGATCACGCATTGCAGCAATAACTATGGCCCGTGGCAGCATCCGGAAAAATTGATTCCTTGCATGTTGATGGCGGCGCTGAATAATCAGCCACTGCCTATTTATGGCGATGGCTTGCAGGTGCGCGACTGGTTGCATGTGGATGACCATGTGCGGGCGATTATTGCAGTGTTAACACGAGGCGACGTGGGGCAGCGTTATGTGGTGGGTGCCAATAATCCCATGACAAATTTGAGCTTGGTGCAGCAGCTGTGTGATGAGCTGATGCTAGTGAAGCCAAAATCGCAGGGGCATTATCGTGACCTAATGACGCATGTCAGTGACCGGCCCGGACATGACCGTTGTTATGCCTTGGATGCTAGCCATATTCAGCAAAGCTTGGGTTGGGCGCCGCAGGTGGATTTTGCGCAGGGTCTAAAGCAAACGGTGGCTTTTATGGTGGAGCAGCTGCCCAACCAAAGGATGGGCCAACATGTTTAATCGCATTTTGCTGCTGGGCGGCAGTGGTCAGCTCGGCCAGGTCCTTCAACCGCTGCTAAAAGACTTCAGTGCGCAAACAGACCTTCAGCTATTCGTGCCTACGCGGCAAGTGCTGGACCTAAACAACACGGATGCGATTAGCGACTACATCGCGCAACACAAACCGGACCTCATCATTAACGCGGCAGCGATGACGCAAGTCGATGATGCTGAAACGAATCCGGCACTGGCCGATGCCATTAATCATCGCGCGGTGGCGGTATTGGCCTATGCGGCCAAACAACAAAAAGCGGCATTTTTGCAACTGTCGACAGATCAGGTGTTTGATGGCAGTCGCTCAACGCCGCTTCTTGAGACCGATCCTCCAAATCCAATAAATGCCTACGGCCGCAGTAAGTGGGCGGGTGAGCAGGCATTGGTCGCAGCGTATGCCGGCACAGATTTGCTGTGGTGGATTCTCAGAACCAGCTGGTTGTATGGCGAACAGGGGCCGCGTTGGCTACAACACATCGACAGCAATGCCAGCGTGGTGACCGACCAAATCGGCGCGCCAACCTCGGCGCTGTGGTTGGCGCATATCATTGTGCAAATCATCCAAGATGCAAAAACGCAGCCCATGGAAAGCGGCATTTACCATGCCACCATGGCGGGGCAAACCAGCAAGTTTGATCAAGCGCAGCGCCACTTAATGCAGCGTCACCTTATACAACAGGGCCAGCAGCCAAAACTAAAACCCATCAAAACCGAAGACTTCAAGCAGGCCGTGGCCAAACGCCCACTGTATACCGTGCTAAACAGCGACAAGTTGGCCAAAGCGCTAAACCTAACCATCCCGCAGTGGACGGAAGCCACAGACATCCACTTTATGCAGCTAGCGCTGAATCAGGCAAAAATAGCAGAGGCAAACGGTGAAGTGCCGGTGGGTGCTGTGGTGGTGGCGGCTGATGGCAAAACGGTGTTGGCGCAGGCACATAATGCACCCATTACGGCAAACGACCCCACCGCCCATGCGGAAATCTCGGCGCTGCGACAAGCCGCAACTACCACCAATAATTACCGTTTGGATGGCTGCACCTTGTACGTGACGTTGGAGCCATGCACCATGTGTGTTGGTGCTCTGGTGCATGCGCGAATCGCTAAAGTGGTGTTTGCGGCCAGTGAACCAAAGGCTGGGTCGCTGCAAAGTCAGCGACAACTCATGAACGAAGACTTGAGCGGCTACTACAATCACCGTTTTGTATGGCAGGGGGGTGTGCTGGCACACGCAGCTGCGCTACAGTTACGCACTTTTTTTAAGGCACGTCGACAGACATGACACCGGACATCATTATTACCCTAGGCACCATCTTGGTGGCCTTAGGTCTGCTTGCTAGCAACCGCTTCCCTGCCGACGCCACGCTGATGGCGGCATTGGCGGTGCTAGTGCTCACCAAAGTGATAAGCCCCACCGATGCGCTGCTGGGCTTTGCCAACACCGGCCTAATGACCATTGCGCTGCTGTATGTGTTGGCGGCTGCATTGCGTGATACCGGCGCCATTTATTGGTTGGCGCACCGTTTATTGGGGCATCCTAAAACGCAGCGCGGCAGTTTGATTCGCTTGCTGATTCCCAGTTCTTTATTAAGCGCATTTTTGAATAACACCACTGTGGTTGCCATGATGATTCCGGCGGTGCAGGAATGGGCGCAACGCTTAAAAGTGCCGGCCTCGCGCTTATTGCTGCCGCTGAGTTATGCCGCCATTTTGGGCGGCACCACCACCCTGATTGGCACGTCGACCAACTTAGTCGTCGACGGCCTGATGCACAAAGAAGGCATGGCGGGTTTTCGCCTGTTCGACTTAGCTTGGGTAGGTGTGCCACTGCTGATTGTCTGTAGTGCCTTCCTTATTTTCTTTGGTCGCTGGCTGCTGCCAGACCGCGAAGGTCTGGTCGAGCAAATGGAGCAAGCGCGCGAATACCGTGTGGAAATGCTCATTCCGGAAGGCAGCCCATTGGCGGGTCGCACCATTACTGCGGCCGGCTTACGAAGTTTGGCGCATGGTTTTTTAACCGAGGTGCTGCGCCAAGATCATCTGTATTCACCGGTGAGTCCGGACTTCCAGTTACAACATGGCGACCGCCTGATTTTTGTCGGTCCACCGGCGTTTGCACGTGAATTACAGCGTATTAACGGTTTGCAGGCCGCTTATGGTGATGCCGAAAAATTAGGCCTGCGTCATGAGCAACGTTGTTTAGTGGAAGTGGTGTTGGCGCCAGACTTTCCGCATGTGGGCAAAACTGTTAAGCAGTCAGCATTTCGCACGCATTACCAAGCCGCTATTTTGTGCATCAGCCGTAACGGTGTGCGCCTAGAAGGCAACGTCGGTGACGAGCAAATGAAAAGTGGCGACACGCTGCTGCTGGAAACCAGCGACCAGTTTGTTGAGCAGTATCGTTATCGTCGTGACTTTTTGTTGGTTAGTCCGCTGAAAGACTCAGCGCCGCCTGATTTCCGTAAGGCGCCGTTAGCCGTGGGTATTTTGGCCGGCATGGTGCTGTTAAACGTGCTGGACTTAATGTCGGTGCTGGAGTCGGTGTTTTTGGCCGGTGGTGCCATGTTGTTAACCGGCTGTGTGTCGGTAAACCGGGCGCGGCAAATGGTATCGATTAACTTGCCCGTACTGACCGTGATTGGTGCCTCGTTTGCGTTGGGGGCGGCCATGCAGCAAAGCGGCGCGGCGCAATATATCGTTGATGCGTTATTCCCCAAAGGCACTGCCATGTCGCCTTGGCTGGTGTTGCTCATTATTTATGTGCTGACGGCACTATTTACCGAAGTCATCACCAATAACGCCGCGGCTGTGTTGATGTTCCCGATTGCACTGGGCGCTGCAGCGCAGCTGGATGTCAGCCCGCTGCCCTTTATGATGGCCATTATGTTTGGTGCATCGGCCAGCTTTATGACGCCCTTGGGTTATCAAACCAATTTGATGGTGATGGGCCCCGGTGGTTATCGCTTCAGTGACTACCTAAGAGTGGGTGTGCCCATGAGCTTGGTAGCGGGTGCGGTAACGGTGGGGTTAATTCCGTTGGTTTGGGCATTTTAATTAAACATTCATACACTGCAACTTGACCTGAGCTTCAGATCAGGTTAATTTGCATTCAAACATGGAGGAGAAATATATGAAAATTCGCGCAATCGCTTTGGGTTTAGTTTTAGCTTCTGGTACAGCATTTGCTGCCGAGCCAGCTGGTGATTCAACAGTTGCTCTGGGCATGACTTCAGGTCAGTTAACTGCTCTGGGTGTTACTGTTCTGGTTGCTGCTGGTGCAGCTGCTGCCGCTAATGGCGGTGGTTCAGGTGCAACAGGTACTACAAACTAAGCAAAAGCTTGGTTTGTATGAAAAATAGACCACAATGTGGTCTATTTTTTTGTCTTAAAATTAGTGTTTATCCGCTACAATCGCGAAACGGAATTTCACGAGCAGTACATTATGCATAGTAAAAGGTTACTTCCTGTCGCGGTTATCGCGCTTTCATTATCGGCCTGTGTGTTTGCCCCGGGCCAGTATGTATCCTTACCCAACCCCTTATTTCACGGCGGCAATGTGCCGGATGATGCGCCGGTACAGGTGATTCCGCTGTCTGCTAAAGTCATTGCCCTGCAAGAAGCCGATAAAGAAGAAGCGAGAATTCCAGAAGAATTGCTGTCATTTCAGCCTTCTGTTTATCGTATTGGTGTGGGTGACCAAATTCTAGTCACCATTTGGGAACACCCTCAGCTTACAAACCCCGGTACTACGCAAAATCTGGACAGCGCCAGTCGATTGGTGCGTGAAGACGGCACCATGTTTTACCCCTATGCTGGCAATATCCTAGCGGCAGGCAAAACAGTTGAAGAGTTACGCACCGAGCTAACCAGCAAATTGGCTCGTTTCCTGAGCTCACCTCAGGTTGATGTGAGTTTGGCGCGAACCAATAGTCAGCGTGTTGCTTTTTCAGGGGCGTTTGTTAATAAAGCTCCTATTAATCTGACCACAGTGCCGGTGTCATTAAGTGAAGCCTTAGGCCGCGCCACGGTTGAAAGTGAAAAGGCAGACTTTTCTAACCTAACGCTGACCCGTGACGGTCAAGTGTATGTGTTGGACTTAGACAAGCTGACGCAAATGGGCGCGCCATTGGCTGATGTATTTTTAAAGCCGGGTGACTCAATCCACTTGCCGTACAACGACCAGAAAAAGATTTACCTGATGGGCGAATTGCGAGCACCGAAGTCGCTCACCTATCGCACATCGTCAATCAGCTTGGCTGATGCCATTGGTCAGGGCGGCAGCGCCTTGCAAACCTCGGCAAAGTCCAGTGCGGTTTATGTGATTCGTAACACCAGTGCAGACCCTGCCATTGTCACGCAAGCTTCTGTGTATCAGCTTGATCTTAACGACCCGTTAGCCTTGGTGATGAGTGATCGTTTCCAATTAAAAGCGGGTGATGTGGTTTATATCGGTGCGCCGGGCATTGTGCGTTGGAACCGTTTCATCAGCCAGCTTTTCCCGTCATTGGGTTTAGTGAATACCGCCACCAATATTAATAACTAAGCGGGCCAATCTGCCATGAAGCGCTTTTTGGGTGTAATGCTTGTGACGATGCTGGCGGCTAACTTAGCCGCCTGTAATCCGGTCCTAAAAGGCGTCGGTGATGGCTTACTGTTGGCGACTGGTATTGGTCAGGCACCACTCGAAGAAAAAGCGACTAACCCCAACTTTGGTTATCTAAAAGTCAGTAGTGGTCCTGAAGCCCTGTTTGTACTGGGTTTTCGTGAGCACGGGCGGGAAGCATGGTTTGGTGCCGGCCCCATGGCGTTAACCATTACCAATGGAGTGGTCACGTCATCTGCGGGCATTGGTGATGACTTAGCGCATCATGTTAGCGCTGGCCCGGCGGCCGCTTATTTTAATGCCGGCTTGCATACTCTGCCTGCTAATCAACCCGTTCAGTTGCAGCGCACACGCAGTGTGTTAGCGGGCATTCAGCAGCACACACAACAATACGAACTGGTTTTAGTTCGTGAAGAGCAAGTCAAAGTTTGGGCAGGTAAGCGTTTGCCACTGCTGCGTATTGAAGAGCGCCCAGTTAGCTCACAAAACAATGAAGTTACTTGGCCGGGTGCGGTGTACTGGGTGTCGCCAGATACCGGTGACATGGTGGCCAGTGAGCAATGGTTAACCCCCACCCGTCGTTTTGCACTAGTACCCCGCGAAGCGCAAAAGTTATTGCCCCAGCCCGAACATGACCAACCGTTGCAAGCCGTTAGTCTTACTGAAGAAATGCGCTTAAGTAATGTGTTGCGTAGTGACCCCCGTTGGCAGCAGCAACCGGTGGTGGCGGTGTATAGCCAAGCCAAGCTGCCACAAGCCAAACGTTTGCAGCGTGGTTTATTAATTGATATTCGCATGGCCGAAGCCAGCTTAAACAATGCAGATCAGCGTGCCGTGTTGCAGCGACTGCATGCGCAAATCCAAGCCTTGCCGGTGGCTGGTCGCTGGGCGCTGCCGCAAATTGACCCCTATTGGTTAGATGCCAGCCCAGCACGTAACCCCGTGTTGGCTGCCGGCGATAAATTAGTGCCACAAATGGCGGATGCGCCAGTGACCGTTATTACGCCCAATGGCGTGATCTGCAAACAAGCGTATAAACCACAACTGTCAGTACGCGACTACCTAACGGCCTGCGACGTTGGCAAGGTTAGCCATGGTGTTTTGGTAGCGGCCAATGGCAGTGTTAATCAGTTAGCACTTGGGCTGTGGAATCGACAACCCACACCCAGCGTTGACCCAGGTGCCGTTATTGCCACGCCGATAAAAGGCCTGCCCGTAGCGGCCACTGAAGAGCTGGCCAAACTGTGGTGGATGGAGTCTTTGCAATGAACGCTTCTAAGCACCGCCATCTTCTTGCCACCACATTTGCCCTTGCCTTGCTGCCAGCCACGGTGGTGCAGGCCGAACCGATGATGACCTATGGCGCATGGGGCGGGGCAGGTTTGCTGCAAACACCAACCGCGCGTTTTGGTGAAGCAGGTGAAATTAGCCTGACGCTGAGCAATACCGACCCTTACACCCGTTTAAATGTAATGCTTCAGCCGTTTGATTGGTTAGAAGCCGGTTTTCGCTACATCGATATTAAAAACGTGGCGTTTGGTATTAGTACCACCGGCCAAAGCACCAAAGACAAAAGCATTGATGCCCGTATTCGTTTATTACAAGAGTCTGAATACTTGCCGCAGTTGGCACTGGGCCTGCGTGACCTAGGTGGCACAGGTTTGTTTTCCAGCGAATACTTTATTGCCAACAAACGTTTTGGTGATGTCGATGTATCACTGGGTGTGGCTTGGGGTTATATGGGGGCACGTGGTGATTTTGATGGTTTTGGGCAGCGCGCACGTAGTAATACTAACGCCAGCACCGGCGGTGATTTTAATACCGGCAGTTACTTCCGCGGGCCTGCCGGCATCATTGGTGGTTTGGCGTGGTTTGTGCCCAATACCAACTTTGTGGCGAAAGTGGAATTGGATGGTAACGACTATGAGTCTGAACCATTCAACAATAACCAAACACAAAACAGCCCGGTGAATGTTGGCTTAGCCTGGCGTGCCACGCCAAACCTTGAGCTAAATGTGGGTTTTGAGCGCGGTGACACGGCGCAGTTTGGTTTCACCTTGCATAGCAATTTCCGCAAGCTGCAGTCACAACCTAAATTATTAGACCCAAGCCCAGAGCCAGTCCGCCCTATATCGGTGGGTGGGGCAAACTTGGCTGAAATTGCTAAGGCGCTAACAGAAAAAACAGGCGTAGAAGTGTCTGCTATTCACCAAGGTGAAAAAACCATTCGGGTAGAAGTGGAACAAAATAACGACCATCAACCCGCACGTGTGGTTGACCGCGCTGCACGTGTGTTGCACAACCGTTTGCCGCCACATATTGAATGGTTCAGCATGCAGGTCAATTCACGTGGCATGGATGTCATTAACTACGACATTCGCCGTGAAGCCTTTGTGCGTAATCACACCCAGCCCAGCCCCACACCAAACGGTAATGACGTGGTGTTTGCATCGGCACCTGCATCGGGTGGGTTTGAAGGGCCTACGGACAGTTATTATGCTGCCCCTAAACGTTTTGATGGTGGCTTAGGGCTTAATTACAGCCAAAACATTGGTGGGCCAGATGCGTTTATTTTGTATCAGTTAAACGCCGAACTGGCCGGTGAGTGGCGTATGGCGCCGAATGTATGGGTGGCGGGCGCGCTGAACTACCGCATCGTCGACAATTACGACGAATTTAATTTTACCGCTCCCAGTAATCTGCCGCGTGTGCGTACTTTTTTGCGTGAATACCTAACTACTAACGAGCTGACATTGCCCAACCTGCAAGTTACGGCCACCAGTGGTTTGGGCCAAGACTGGTATGGCATGGTGTATGGCGGTTTGTTAGAAACCATGTTTGCTGGTGCGGGTGGCGAAGTGTTGTACCGCCCCAGTAACTCTCGTTTTGCCTTTGGTGTAGATGCCAACTACGTACGGCAACGTGACTTTGAACAAGACTTTGGCCTGCGAGACTATAAGGTGGCCACCGGTCACGTCACCCTATATGCCAAAACCGGCTTTGAAGGGGTGTTGGCGCAGGTAAAAGTAGGGCGTTATTTAGCTGGCGACATTGGTACCACCATCGACCTGTCGCGTGAGTTCCGCAATGGCGTGCGTATTGGTGCTTATGCCACCTTTACTGATGTGTCTTCAGAAGAGTTTGGTGAAGGTAGTTTTGACAAAGGTATGTACGTGTTACTGCCACTTGACTTATTATTGCCCACCCGCACGCGCAGCATAGCGAATTTAACTTACTCACCGTTAACACGTGACGGTGGCGCTAGGTTAAATCGACGTTATACCTTGTATGACTTAACACAAGACAAAGACACGGATAGGTTGTTTGGTAACATGGAGTGGTTAAAGCCGTGAAAATATCGTCGGTGTTGGTGGTTTGTATAGGTAATATATGCCGCAGCCCCATGGGCGAATATTTATTGCAAAAAGCACTAGGTCAGCAAATTCACGTCAGCTCAGCTGGCCTTGGCGCGTTAGTGGGTAATCCTGCGGATGATCACGTAATTGCGCTTATGTCTGAACGCCAAATAGACCTTTCAAAGCATAAGGCACGGCAAATTAATGCCCACCTTATCTCTACTCATGACCTTATTTTGGTCATGACTCAGCGGCAAAAAGAATCAATCGAAAAAGAATTCCCCAGTGCACGTGGCAAAGTGTTTCGCTTTTGCCACTGGCAGCAGGCGGACGTAGCAGACCCCTACCAACAAAATCGTGCCGCTTTTGAAGCAGCACTGACATTAATCGATGAAGGCGTGTCGGCTTGGGCCACACGATTAGCTATATGATAGAACAGTCCCCAGCATTAAATAGTCGCGACTATGGTGACGCAATTGATATGCGTGAGTTATTAGGCACCTTAATCGGCGCACGCTGGGCTATCGCCGCTTTTGCAGGTGCGGCCTTGGCGCTTGGTGTGCTATATACCCAAGTAGCCACCCCCATATTTCAAGTGAATAGCTTGGTGCAGGTGGAAGATAATAAGTCTGGTGGCCTAGGGGTGGTTACTGCAGAGTTAGGCGACTTATTTGAAGGCAAAACCCAAGTGGTGACTGAAATCGAACTGATTCGTTCACGGATGGTGCTGGGCAAAACCGTTGATGACCTAAACTTGGACTTGTACGTTCGGCTAAAAACCTTCCCGTTTATTGGCCGTTTATTGGCCGATGAAACTGCCGAGTTGGATGTTGGTCGTTTTGAGCTTTCCGATGCAGGTGAAGGCAAACAGTTTTTAGTGGAACTCTTGGGTAACGATGCGTATGCCTTAATAGACCCAGAAGGTGAGTTGGTTAGCCGTGGCAAAGTGAATGAAACCTTAACAGCCACATGGTTGGGTGAGCCCGTGGGCCTATTTGTGCGTGCAGCTACAGGCCAAGCAGGGCAGCGTTTTGTGCTGACGCGTATGAACCGCGGTGAAGCAATCAATCGTTTGTCAGAGAATTTAAGTTTAAGTGAAAAAGGCCGCCAATCTGGCATAATCGAACTTACTTTTAAGCACCCTAACCGTCAGTTGGCGGTGCAGGTGTTAAATCAAGTGGCTAATAACTATGTGCGTCAAAATGTGGAGCGCAAGTCTGCCGAGGCTGAAACTACATTAGCATTTATTGAGACTCAGCTGCCTGATGTTAAAAAAGCCTTAGAAGTAGCCGAAGTGCGTTTTAATGACTATCGCCGCCGCACCGGATCAGTAGACATTACGCGCGAAGGTGATTTGCTGTTGCAGCAGGCGGTGCAAGCCGAAACTAGCTTGGTGACCTTGCAGCAAGAACGTAAATCATTATTGACCCGCTTCACGGCTGAGCACCCCTCGGTAAAAGCCTTAGATACTCAAATTGCTGCTTTGCGCTCAGAGCAAGGGCGTTTCAGTGGCGATATTTCCCGACTTCCTGCTACACAACAGGAGCTACTTCGGTTAACACGCGACCTGCAAGTGAACCAAGAGTTGTACACTACTTTGCTAAATAATGCACAGCAGCTGAAAGTGGTGCGTGGTGGCACTGTAGGTAATGTGCGGATAGTAGACAATGCACAACTACCCTTAAAACCAGTAGCACCTAAAAAGCCACTAATTTTAGTGCTGTCGTTAATGCTGGGTTTAATGGCAGGTGTGGGTTTTGCTTTTGTCCGGCAAATGCTGAAAAGTGGTGTTAAAGATGCCAACCAGATTGAAAGCAAACTGGGGTTAAGTGTGCTAGCAACTATTCCAGTTAGTGAGGCACAGGAAAAGCTATTCAAACAAATATCCAAAAAAGGTGGGCGCTTATCTGTATTGGCTCATGCTGCGCCGGATGATTTGAGTGTTGAAAGCTTACGTAGTTTACGCACTAGCTTGCATTTTGCGTTGTTAGATGCGCCCAACAATATTTTAATGATTACCGGCCCAAGCCCCCAGCTGGGTAAAAGTTTTGTGTCTGTGAACTTAGCAGCAGTTATAGCAGCTGCAGGGCAACGGGTGTTGCTAGTGGATGGAGACATGCGCCGAGGATATTTAAATGAATATTTTGGCATGCCACGCGATAGTGGTTTAAGTGAGCTGATTGCAGGGCAACGCGAAGTAGACCAAGTGATTCAAGTATCAGGCATAAAAGGATTTGATTACGTGACTACCGGTGAGCTGCCACCAAATCCCTCAGAGCTTTTGCTACACCCGCGCTTTGAGGCCTTTTTAAAAGAGGTAGGTCAGAGATACGATTATGTATTGATTGATAGTCCGCCTGTTATGGCGGTAACAGATGCAGCTATTATTGGTCGACACGCAGGTGCCACTTTATTGTTGGCCAGATTTGCAGCCACTCCATTAAGGGAAATTGAGCATGCTGCTAAAAGGTTGCATCAGGCTGGCGTGGCAGTAAAAGGTGTACTGTTAAACCAGGTAGAAGCTAGTAGCGGGTATGGTTATAGCTATGGCTATAAATATGCATATGCCTATAAATACGGTAAGCGTAACGATTAGTTCAAGGTGACTGATTAAAATTTCGCTAGATTACTAGATTAGCAATTCTGTTTCGCCCTCAGGAAGCGGCGTAGTCTCCTGTGGCGGTAGCATTTTTAGAGGTTTTATTAAATGAAAGTTCTTATTACGGGTGCTGCTGGTTTTATCGGGTTTCATCTGATTAAAGCATTGCAAGCATTCGATCATCAAATTGTTGGGATCGATAATCTAAACGACTATTACGATCCACAACTCAAACTGGATCGCTTAAACATCCTTGGCCTAGATAGTCAAGCACTCAACACTCAGACTCGTCTAGAATTTGGAAAACTACTTTTTATCAAACTTGATTTGGCGGATCGTATAGCAATCGCACAATTGTTTGAGCAAGAAAAGTTTGATTTGGTTGTTAATCTTGGAGCGCAAGCAGGGGTGCGTTACTCTATAAAAAATCCGCATGCCTATGTGGATTCTAACCTAGTGGGTTTTGTAAATATACTTGAAGGCTGTCGACAAACGCAGGTGAAGCACTTGGTATATGCTAGCTCCAGCTCCGTGTATGGAATGAACACCAAGCAACCGTTTAGTACAGATGATCGAGTGGATTATCCAATTAGTCTCTATGCTGCCACCAAAAAATCAAATGAGTTAATGGCCCATACCTACAGTCACCTCTATGGCTTGCCAACCACTGGCTTAAGATTCTTTACCGTGTATGGTCCATATGGCCGACCAGACATGGCCTATTTCTCCTTTACCCAAAAAATACTCAAGGGCGAATCGATTGATGTCTTTAATAACGGCATAATGCAGCGTGATTTTACCTATATCGACGATATTATCGAAGGTGTGATGCGCGTAATGAAGCGCATACCGGCAGTACAAGAAAGTGAACTGACTCAAGTCCAGGCCCCTTATAAAATCTATAACATTGGCAATAACCAACCTGTCACACTGCGCCGTTTTATCACTGCCATAGAAACTGCTTGTGGTCAAAAAGCACAAGAAAACCTACTGCCGATGCAACCAGGCGATGTACCTATCACCTATGCCGATGTAGATGACTTAATTGCGGATACGGGATTTAAACCCAGCACATCGATTGAAGAGGGGATAGAGAAGTTTATGAATTGGTATAAGAGATATTATGTTTAAACTTATTAAAGAGTTATTTAACCTTTTAACACCCAATCAACGATCTCGATTTTACACTCTACAAGCTCTTGTCATATTAATGGCTATTACAGAAATCGCCGGGGTTGCTGCAATTGTACCCTTTATGGCACTAGTAGGCGATATGAGCCTTTTGCAACAAGACACTCTGATCGCTCAAATCTATAATGCCAGCGGCATCAGCACCGAAGCTCAATTTGTGTTTTTACTCGGTGTCGGCGTGTTGGTGATGTTGTTTCTATCCGCCCTCATATCAATGCTCACCACTTGGCGACTCGCCATGTTTGCTAGCCAAGTCGGTACAGAAATCGCAGATCGCCTTTATAGCCATTACCTTAAGCAGGGCTGGTTATTCCATGCTACGGGCAGTAGCGCCCAACTCACCAAACAAATTGCTAACGAATCCACGCGGGTCACTAACTTTATTTTGCAACCCTTAATGCACATGAACGCCCGCATTGCGTTGGGCTTACTCATGAGCATTGCCATTTTTATCTATGACCCAATGGTTGCGATTGTGGGTTTGGTGTTATTTGCCGTGGCCTATGCCATTCTATTTAAAATCGTCCGTGCGCGATTGCAGCGGAATGGCAAAGCCATTTCAAGTATGCTCGAGCAACGCTTTCGGCTGATGAACGAAGGTTTTGGCGGAATAAAAGATGTGTTGCTACTTGGGCGCGATGCTGATTTTATCGATCGCTTTAACCAAACCGGCAAAACCCTCGCTTATAGCCAAGGGACTAATGGCGCACTCGCCCAAGTGCCGCGTTATCTTATGGAGCTAATTGCTTTTGGGGCCATGATTGGCTTGGTACTCTATTTAATTGCCAGCCATCAAGGTAATTTAGGCTTAATCTTGCCGATCTTATCGGTCTATGCGCTGGCCGGTTTTAAGTTGCTACCGGCGTTTCAACAAATTTATTCCAGCATGGCGTCCATTAAGGGTAATGTTGCTTCATTTGAAGCGATTAAACCGGATTTAATGGCCTCGCAACAAACCTATCAAAACGCGAACCTAAACCAAAGCATCATCACCAAGCCTGCTGAACAGACCAGACCTATCCAAACCAACTTGCACCCAAAACAAGCGATTGAACTTAACCACATTACCTTTACTTATCCGAGCAAAAGTCAACCCGCTTTGAATAACCTGAGTCTGCGCATTCAACCCAATAGTGTGATTGGTCTGGTCGGACCATCTGGTTCCGGTAAATCAACCCTAATTGATATATTGCTCGGCTTGATTACGCCGCAACAAGGCGAATTCAAGATTGATGACACTGTTATTGACAAAATCAACTTGCGAGCCTGGCAAAATACCATTGGCTTTGTGCCGCAAAGTATTTTCCTATCCGAAGGCACCATTGCAGAAAACGTCGCCTTTGGCATTCCCAAAAATCAGATTGACGAACAACAGGTAAATAAAGCCATCAAACTCGCGCACCTTGAAGAGTTTGTTCAAAGCCTAGAGCAGGGCATCTACACCAAAGTTGGCGAGCGGGGGGTGCAGCTTTCCGGTGGCCAATGCCAACGTATCGGCATCGCTCGTGCACTCTATCACGATGCAAGCGTATTAGTGTTCGACGAAGCCACCAGCGCATTGGACGGTATAACGGAAAGGTTGATCATGGAAGCCATTCATGATTTCAGCGGACAAAAAACTATTATTATGATTGCGCACCGCCTAAAAACTGTTGAGCAATGTGATCAGATATTTTTAATAGAAAATGGAAGTGTGGTTGATAAAGGCAACTATACTTATTTAATAAAGTCGAATGAAAATTTTAAAAGAATGGCTATGCATTCATAAAAGGAATAATATGTCATATATAACATTGGTTACTAGAATTAAAACATTAAATATCGGAAACGAAGCGCTTTCATCTGAGTTAATAAAAATAGTATCTGATTGCTCTGATGATGAAGTACTTGCTTTGGAGCGTGCCCCAAATCATTTATCGCAGTTTTCTTTTTCTCAGTTGCGAGGTAAAAATGATTTTGAGATTGATTCTATTGTAAATAAGTGGATAGATAAAATTGTTGGATTATGTCATGGGGAGTTACAAGACTTTAAGAATTCAGTAGAGTTAGTATATAAGGTATCGGAACCTAAAGTAATCTCAAAAATAAGAAGTAAGTTAAAATTAAGAGGTTGGTTGGCTAAAACAGGTTATTACTCAAAACAATATTCTGATAGATTGAAGAATTTTTCAGAATCGAGGGTGGTTTTACTAAATCCTGCTGGAGAATTAAACCCTATGAGTATAGATCCACCCCTTAGAATGTTGGTAGAACTTCTGGCTGCAAAAGAGTTAGGAGCAAAGGTAGGTGTTACTAATTTTAGTTATGAAATTGACAATTTAGATGTAAACAAGGTTTTAGTTAATTTATTTAATAGAATGGATTTTATATATGTAAGGGATCAACTTTCATTAAACTTATTAGTTAATTTAGGAGTTGATGAAAGTTTATTAAGATTAGTGCCTGACCTTGTTTTTATGTCGGAACCAGAGTTTAATTCGAAAGAAATTGATAATATTTGCAAGGAATATGGAATCGACCATAGTTCGGTTATTGTAGTTATAAATGGTAAAACTGGTTTGAGTGATGTTAAGGATTGGGCGAAAGTAGTAGATGTTTTGCGTGATAGAGGTTTGAAGCCAATTGTCATGTCAAATGAGTTGTCTTCAGATATCAAGTTTGCCATGGAGCTTAAGAAAATTTCATGTGTTGATGTAGTTGAAAAACAATTTAGTTATAAAATATATTCTGAAGTCGTGAGTCGTGCCAATTTTATTGTTAGCAACAGATTGCATACCTCAATTCTCGCCTTAACAGCAAATACACCAGTAATTCCAGTTGAGCCAATACTGAGAAAAATTAGAGGGGTCTTTGGAGATTTTGATTATCCTTTAAACGTTCCTAGTGTAAGAGAGGATGGTTGGGTAGATCAACTAGTATCAAATATCGATTTTTTAATAGCTAATAGAGATTTAGTGTTAGAAAAATCAAAAAAAAGTTTATCAGAAACAAGAAATAAAATACTTGAAGCATATAAAGATTTATGAAAAAGATTTTATTTGCAATACCTCAGTTAGATAAAGGTGGCCCTGATCGAGTTTTTTTTGAAATTCTTTCCGGCCTTAGTCCTAGAGATTTTGATTTGCATCTTCTAACAACGGCTGGTGCTGGTGAGTATTGGTCGCTATTGCCAGAACATGTCACTAAACATGTGGTTATGCGATCATTTCGACTTTGGCATCGTTATCCAGCAGATGGATTATTTAGTGTTATTTGGAAGATAAAGCCAGATGTCGTGGTTACAACTTTGCGTATGAATTCAACGGCTAATTTGATTTACCATTTTTTACCGAAAAAAACAAAGTTGATTACGCGCATAACCAATGATTTTTCAGCTAACTCTGCTGAAGTGAGGGCGATGGGTTTTAAACAAAATTTTGCAATACAGTTAAATAAATGGCTGATTAAGCAAGCCGATTTCTTAATTGCACAAAGCAACTATATGGCTGACGATTTAACAAAGCATATAGATAATATTCCTCAAGTAAAGGTGCTTTACAATCCTATTTCAGATGCATACTTAGAACCACGACTGATTGACAGTGATACTAAGATCCTACCTGGAAAACCGTCATTAGTGTCCGTTGGACGGCTAATGCCACAAAAAGGTTACGACATTCTTATACCAGCTATGAAACATGTTGCTATTGATTTTCCAGAAGCAAAGCTCACGATCTATGGTGATGGTCCTGATAAAGAAAAGCTTCAAACTATGATTGATGATTTGAATTTGAACGATTACGTAACCTTAGCAGGGTTTTGTTCTAATCCTTTACCCTATGTTAAGAATGCTAATTTGTTTGTACTGTCGTCCAGGTATGAGGGTTTTTCAAATGCCACGCTTGAAGCTTTAGCGGTTGGAACGCCTGTTGTAGTGACGGATTGCCCAGGCGCCAATGCCGAAATTATTAGTGTTGGGCGAAATGGTTATTTGTGTGAAAAAGAAAACAGCACTGACCTTGCTCACAGAATCAACGCAGCAATTGAAAATAAATGGTCTAGAAAATTAATTAAAGATTCTTGTTTTTTGAGTTTTGGATCTAAAAAAATTATTCATGAATATAGTTGTTTTCTAAAAAATGCATCAGCTAATAATCAAGAAAAGTACACAACAAAAAATGGTATCAAATAGAATGAAAGCGCTCGATGTAAGTGGCAATTCTGGTTGCACTGTTCAGATTATAAAATATAAAGGCCGTGATGTTATAAAAAAAGATACATCTAATTTAGAATACGTGCATCGTTTAAGGGCGCAAATTGATAAACAAAAAAGATTTAAACAAAATCTTCCCGTTAATTCGATAATTTGTGTGCCCGGGATATTAGATGAAGAAATTAAAAATACCAGCTACTCTGCCTATATGGAATATGTTCCTTACAATGATTTTATTGAATTTTTTCAAATTGCAGGTAATGATAAAATTCGTCAAAGAATAACCGAAGTCTCTAACTTTATTAAATCAAATATTACTTCAGAAGTACACTTTTCAGCAAATAATGCAATCCAAGCTAAGCTTGATGAACTTAAAATTAAAATACCTCGTAACTCCTTATGCCCTGAATTAATAGATATATTTGAAAATATTGAGATGAAATTGTTAACAAAAGAAGTCTTTTTACCTAGCGGAAACTGTCACGGGGATCTAACTTTTTCTAACATGCTATTTTCCTTAAGCACCAATAATGTTTGTATATTTGATTTCTTGGATAGCTATATTGAATCACCATGGATTGATATTGTAAAAATTAGACAAGACACCCATTTTTACTGGTCATTGCGTAAAACAAAAAAAAATTTTGATGTGGTTAGATTAAAACAGGTTTTAAATTGGATAGACAAATATATTGTAAACAAGTTTAAAATAGACTCAGAAACTTATAAAATATTGCAAGCAGTTAATATATTGAGAATATTTCCTTATGCTAATGATGGTGAAGATTTAATTTTTTTAGAAAAATGTTTATTAGAATTGGGGATTTAAAATGCATTTAATTATACCGATAGCGGGTAGTTCATCACGGTTTCCAGATATGAAACCAAAATGGATGCTTACGCATCCTAGAGGAAAAATGATGGTGATTGAGGCTATCCGTAACCTCCCTTTAATTCAGTTCAAAAGTATTAACTTTATAGGTTTAAAAACGCACGAGGATGAATATAATTTTTCTAATTCATTAAATATTCAGTTTAAAGAGATTGGGATTGATCACTTAGCGAACATTATTCTTCTTGACGAAAAAACGTCAAATCAACCTGAAACAGTATATAAAGGTTTAAAAAAATCTGGAATTACTGGACAAATTTATATCAAGGATTCAGATAATCAGTTTACAACTGAATTTGTTAGTGGAAATTTTATTTCTTATTTAGACTTGCATGAGCTAGATCAAATTAACGCTAGAAACAAGAGCTACGTTGAACTCAATGATGATGGCTATATTTTAAATATAGTCGAGAAAAAGATTGTAAGTCCTACTTTTTGTGTTGGTGGTTATGGATTTGAGGAAGCGGATGACTTCATACGCGTTTATGAGCAGCTATCTGATAACAAAGATTTATACATTTCACACATTATTTTTCAAATGCTATTAGAAGGAGAAAAGTTCAAAGGTCAAAATGTTTCAGAGTATTCTGACTGGGGTACTATTAAAGAATGGAACTCTTACAAGGCTCAATATACAACTTTATTTGTTGACCTTGATGGAACGCTTGTTATAAATTCAGGTCAATACAGCTCACCACGTTGGGGTGATACTGATGGTATTGAGAAAAATATTACTGCTATTAATACTCTACATGCTTCTGGTAAGGTGGAAATTATCCTAACAACTTCACGTAAAGAGTCATTTAGAGAAGATACAGTCGAACAATTAAAACGTTTAGGTATAAATTATGATCAAATTATATTTGGTCTGGTGCATGGCAAGAGAATAGTTATTAATGATTATGCTAAAACTAATCCATATAAGAGTTGTGATGCAATTAACATTAAACGTAATAGTGACGATTTATCAGAAATGTTAGAAGAATCACTTGGTTTTACAATTGGATGATTAATTATGTCTTCTGCGCCTTTTTTTTCCATTTGTGTACCTAACTACAATTATGGTGGTTATATAGCAGAAACGATTGAATCTGCACTTAATCAGCCACTTCAGGATATTGAGGTGGTGGTTGCAGATAATGCAAGCACTGACAATTCAGTTGAAGTCGTACAGTCACTGATTGCTAAATATGACAACATTAAACTCAAAGTAAATCGTTGCAATGTGGGTTTTTATGAAAACCTTAAACGGTCTGCCTCAATGGCAAGTGGTGAGTGGATGACGATGCTTTCGTCTGACGATTTAGCAACACCAGATGCTTATCCGACTTATAAGAAAATTATTGATGAATTAGGTGAAATTGCCAAACGAGTGGTGCTTTGCTCGAATGCAAATAAGATTGATGCAAAGTCGAAGATTATTGAAAGCCCTAAAATGAATGTAAAGCTGTGGAAAGACGCACAAATTAACCAAGCCTTGTCTTATAAGGTTGGCGCGGATGTTTGGGAAATAGACGCTGCATTGCTGCTTAAAAATAATTTGGAAATTCTTCGAAACCCTCTTCACTTTGCCACAACAACTTACCCAAAAACACTGCATGAAGAAATTGAAGGTTACTCTTGGGGTGGGTTAATAAACCCTGATCGTCAGTTTGTTTACAATTTATTGTCCGTAGCAGATAAGGTCTTTTATATAGACAAGCCACTTTTTCAGTATCGCTGGCATGACTGTAATCAAACAGCACAACAAGAGCATAGCGGCGCACTTAAATTTTGGATAGATGAGTATGTATCTACTTTTAACCTTCCAAATCGTGTGCTTGAAAAAGCTGGATTAACGAGAGAGCAGTTAGCATGTTGTTTCATTGAACAGGATATCGCCTTACGTGGATTACTTGCTTTAGCTAATGGTCAGCGTTTACAAGCTAGACGATTAGTCAATTTTGGAAAGGCGGCATATCCCGTTTTAATACGTAACAATGAGAAGATGTTTTTATTAAGAGTATTATTAATGTTGGGGCCTATTGGCACTTTTATTGCCAAGCAAGCTGCTAATTTAAGGCTTGGTTCACAATGAATGGTACTTTAAGATTTTTATTGTTTAGTGGTTTAATTATTACACCATTTTATGTTTTTAAAAGTGGTTTGCCTCAACCTGCAGATTTCATTCTTATTTTATTTTCTCTGTTAGCTTATGCTCATTCGCTAAGTAAGTTTAGTATATTGCCTTCTAAACTAATGCCATTTTCTTGGACATTAATGCTATTTTGGGTGATTTTCATAGTATTACTTTGGTCGCTTATTTTATTCTCGGATAGGTTTTTCAAAGATGCGATTTTTTGGATTTATAACTACATGATTGCAAGTTCTATACTTTATGTAATTACTGCTAGAATTGTGAGTATAGAAAGTTTGCGTAAAACAATTCAAATAGCTTTGATTATTTCAGGTGTTGGTGCGATTGTATCGCTAGGTATTTCTGTCAGACCAACCGGTTTTTTTAATAACCCAAATCAACTTGCTTTTTATTCATTGTGCGGATTAGCAATAAATCAGGCATTGAGTAGAGGTTGTATTTTATTCTCACCAATCAGTTTTGCCGCGTTTATTGGTGGAGTTGTTGGTATTTTTGCAGCGGCATCTCTGGCCGCTATGGCAGGCTTTGTGATGCTTATATTAGCGCATTTTATTGCGAGTCGTAATTTCTCGTTGATGATAAAAAATTTTTTTGGAGTTGCGACTATTCTAACAATTTTATTTACCGTTAACGTTCCTTTTTTAACTGATATTATTTCAAATGTACAATATCGATTTGAACATGCTGAACGTATGGATAAAATTAGCGGCATGAAAGAAGAGCGAAATTATGATCGTATTTTAGCTTTTCCTGAATATACAGTTATCGGTGCAGGCGAAGCGCATTTAGAACGTTTTTATCCGCATGATAATCTTGAAATACATTCAAGTTTCGGTAATATGCTTTTTGCTTATGGTATTGTTGGTTTTGTATTGTTTATAACATTGTTGTATCGAACTACGATTAGATCGCCTTTTGCAGTCTGGTTCGTAATGGCTGCTCCCATGTTATATTCAATAACACACATGGGTTTACGGACCACTTTCTTTTGGATTTTTATTTTACTTGTCTGGGCTTACTATAATAAGGATATTATTAAAAATGCTAATTAAAATTCTTGCACGTCTGTATTCTATAATTCTTGGTATTTTTTATCGATTTATTTATCCAGTATCACTTAAGTTTAACCATTTTAAATTCTTTTTTATTGGTGTTCTAGTGATTGCGAATAAAGGTAAATTAATTTGTGAAGGCCGTTTTGGAAGTCGATCTGGTTGTTTTATTAATATCTATGGTGGTAATGTTTTAATTAAAGATGGTGTCACATTTAACCGAGGCGTCAATCTTAATTCTCAACTTAAAGTTGAAATTGGTAAGGATACGTTTATTGGGCCAAGTGTTCTTATTTATGATCATGATCATGAAATTATCGATGGTATCGTGCAGAAGCATGATTACATTAGAGCCCCTGTTATAATTGGTGACAATGTTTGGGTCGGTGCTAATTCAATTATTCTTAAAGGTGTTACAATAGGATCTCGGTCTATTATTGCTGCAGGCTCAATCGTAACTAAGGATGTTCCATCAAATACAGTTTTTATACAAAAACGTGAAGCTAATCTTTTTAATAATAAGTAATTTATGAAAAAAATTATCATTATTGGGGCTTTGCCTAACTCACTTATCAACTTTCGCGGTGAGTTGATTAAAACACTAGCTAAAACTCATGATGTCATTGCTTTGGCTGGCGGAGCGAACAAAGCTGAAATTACTGCTATTAAATTACTAGGTGTTCGTTATATTGATGTTCCTGTTAAGCGTACTTCAATGAATCCTTTTACAGATTTAAAAACGATGCGGTTTTATCGGTCTATTTTTGAACAAGAGCAACCTGATTATGTTTTGAGTTATACCATCAAGCCGATTATTTGGGGTGGTATTGCGTTGCGTACTCTATCCAGTGCTAGTTTTACCGCTTTAATTACGGGTTTGGGTTATGCGTTTGAAGGAAAAGGTTTAAAACGCAGTCTATTACGCTGGTTAGTTTCTAAACTCTACCAAACAGCTTTAAGGCAGACTGACCACGTTGTTTTTCAAAACTCAGATGATTTGAATTATTTTGTAGGGCGTGGGTTAACAAGCCGAAACAAAACCTATGTTGTGCCTGGCTCAGGTGTGCCATTAGCACATTTCGAACACCGTTCTTTGCCAGAAACGGAGCTCACTTTTTTAATGGTCGCAAGGCTGTTAAAGGAAAAAGGCGTTTTTGTATTTGTTGAAGCGGCTTATCAGGTTAAAAAACAGTTTCCAAATGTGCGTTTTCAGTTGCTTGGTGGTTTAGATTCTTCTCCCGATGGTATTAACCAAACTGTGGTGGATGATTGGGTTACGCAAGGCTGTATTGAGTATTTGGGTGAAACTAAAGATGTGCGTCCTTATTTTGCGCAATCGCATGTGTTTGTTTTACCTTCTTTTTATCGTGAAGGCTTGCCACGAACTATTCTTGAGGCTATGGCAACAGGTCGGGCTGTTCTTACCACGGATAATGTTGGCTGTCGTGATCCGATTGTTGAAGGCGAAAATGGTTGGTTAGTTCCTGTGCGCGATAGCAAAGCCTTAGCTGAAAAAATGATTTGGTTTATCGAACACCCGGATCAGATTGAACCGATGGGCTTGGCTTCTCGCAAAATAGCGGAAGAGAAGTTTGATGTTCATAAAGTCAATGGGCGGATGCTCGAAATCATGGGGTTGAGTAATAATCTAAAGTTTACGAGTCCTGATTCGAGTTCATCATCCCATGCTTAAACGTTTATTGGACATTATCTTTTCAACTGTTGCCTTATTACTGCTCATACCTGTAACTGCTTTAGTTGCTTTTCAAATTCGCCGAAAACTAGGCTCGCCTGTTTTCTTCCGGCAAGTTCGCCCCGGTAAGGGGGGTAAATCCTTTGAAATGATTAAATTCCGTACCATGCGTGATTCCATGGATAAAGAAGGTAATCCACTTCCGGACTCAGAACGCATGACGCCTTTTGGTAATTTTCTTCGCTCTACAAGCCTTGATGAACTACCTGGGTTATGGAATGTGTTGATGGGCGACATGAGTCTAGTTGGCCCGCGACCACTACTGATGGAATACTTGCCGCTGTATTCGCCAGAGCAGGCGCGCCGCCATGAGGTGCGTCCTGGTGTTACGGGTTGGGCGCAGGTTAATGGTCGTAACGCCATCAGTTGGGAGCAAAAATTTAAGCTAGATGTCTGGTATGTCGACAATCAGTCACTGTGGTTAGACATCAAAATTTTATTCTTGACCGTTAAAAAAGTGCTGGTGCGCGATGGTATTTCTGCGGCAGGCGAAGCGACCATGAGTAAGTTCACAGGAAGCTCAAAATAATGAACCAGCCACTCTATGGTGTGTACGGGGCCAGTGGCTGTGGTCGCGGCATTATGCCCTTGGCGCGCGCGCAGATATCCGCCACAGGCACCTCACTGGATCGTTTGGTGTTTATTGATGACAAGCCAAGACCTGAACCCTTGAATGGTCATTGTGTTTATTCCTATGCCGAGTTTTTAGCGATCCCAGCCAGTAAACGGCACGTGGTTATTGCTATTGCTAATAGTGTCGTGCGTGAGTCGATTGCTGAACGTCTAGAACAAGATGTTGTTACGCCATGGACAGTAGCCGCTACCAATGTTGTGGTAATGGATGATGTGCAAATAGGTGAGGGCGCAGCGCTTAGCCCATTCGTAACACTAACCTCCAATATCCGCATTGGCCGTCACTTTCACGCAAATTTATACAGTTATGTTGAGCACGATTGTATCATCGGCGATTTTGTTACCTTCGCCCCCGGTGTGAAGTGCAATGGCAATGTAGTTATTGAAGACTATGCCTATATCGGTGCGGGTGCCGTTATTAAGCAGGGCCGCCCCGGTGCCCCGCTAGTAATAGGCCGCGGTGCTGTAATAGGAATGGGTGCCGTTGTCACCAAAAGTGTGCCACAAAACGTTACTGTGGTCGGTAACCCAGCACGGGTGTTGGTGAAGTAATTATTTCTGTGAGTTTTATATGCTGAACACCCCATTTTCCCCATGGCCTAGCTTCACCGTTGAAGAAGCTGATGCGGCACGCGATGTTCTATTATCGAATAAAGTGAACTATTGGACCGGTACTGAATGCCGTCAATTTGAACATGAGTTTGCTACTTGGGCAGATTCGACACATGCCATTGCCGTGGGTAATGGCACCTTGGCGTTGGACCTAATTCTAAAAGGCTTAAACATTGGCCCCGGCGACGAAGTAGTAGTCACTTCACGTACTTTTTTGGCTTCTGCGTCTAGCATTGTTACTGCTGGTGCCATTCCCGTATTTGCCGATGTTGATGCCGATACGCAAAACATAACGCTTGAATCGGTGCGTACCGTGTTGACCCCACGCACCAAGGCCATTATTGCTGTGCATTTGGCCGGCTGGCCCTGTGACATGGATGAGCTAATGGTGCTGGCCAAGCAGAACAGCCTGTTTGTGATTGAAGACTGTGCCCAAGCTCACGGTGCTCGTTATAAAGGTCGTAGTGTCGGCAGCATTGGCCATGCCAGTGCATGGAGCTTTTGCCAAGACAAAATCATGACCACCGGTGGTGAAGGCGGCATGGTTACCACCAATGATGAAGCACTGTGGCGCCGCATGTGGGCCTACAAAGACCACGGTAAAAGTTATGAAGCCGTATATGAGCGGCAACACGCGCCCGGTTTCCGCTGGCTACACGAATCTTTCGGCACCAATTGGCGCATGACCGAAATCCAAGCAGCTATCGGCCGCATCCAACTGCGCCGCATGAGTGACTGGACTGCCGCTCGCACAGCAAATGCCTTACGAATCAGGTCCGCCGCAGCTCAATTCAATGCTCTGCGAGTACCACAATTGCGCTGTGCAGGGTGTTTCTGCGGGGGCGCAAATGGCGACGCCTCTGCTAGCAGTGAAGGAGCCATTTGCGCCCCCGCAGACGCGTCAACACAAGCCGGTTGTGTGCATGCGTATTACAAGTGTTATGTGTTCGTGCGCCCAGAAAAGTTAGCAGAAGAATGGTCTAGAGATCGAATAATTGAAGAAGTGAATGCGCGCGGTTTGCCTTGTTTTAGTGGTTCGTGTTCTGAGGTTTATCTAGAGAAGGCGTTTGATGATACCGGCTGGCGTCCTGAAGAACGCTTGCCGGTTGCCAAAGCGCTGGGTGAAACCAGTTTAATGTTTTTAGTTCACCCAACACTGTCAGAGTCTGAAATCGATAAAACCTGTGCGGTGTTAGCGGATGTGATGACCAAGGCTCAAGGTTGATGTCATGTTAAAGCGCATCGCTTGGGCTCGCCTGTTCTGGATCAGTGTGGTGGTTGTGTTGCTGCTGTTATTGATTCCGCTAAACGACAACCCTAATCCCGGTATTAAACACCTTGATAAAATCGTGCATGCCCTTACTTTTATGGGGTTAGCAGTTTTAGCGCTGCGCGCCTGGCCCAAGCACTTGCTTCGCGTTTTCTTGGGCCTAATGCTGTTAGCGGCCCTAACTGAAATGCTGCAAGGCTTAACGGATTGGCGCACAGTATCATTTGCAGATTTCGTTGCCGATGTGGCTGGCACTGCATTAGTATACCTTTGTCACTTTATTGTCATGCTTTTGTCGTATCCTACTGTCAGGAAGACGCCATGAAAAACTTACTTTTGAAATTACAAGCATCTCCGCGCCGCTTAAAGCAACTGGTGTTGTTAACAGCGGATGTGATCATGCTGCCTGTGCTGCTGCTCTTGGCATGGAGCCTGCGCACTGAAGAGCTGATGCTGCCCTCCGTTGCCAATGCCACTGACCTTATTACTGCCACTTGGCTGGGTGCCATGTGTTTGGTGGCCACCGGCATTTATCGCACTGTGGTGCGTGCCTTTGATGAGCATTTTTTTAGCTCGTTGATGTTGGCGGTGTTGGTGTACACCACCGTGTTGTTTTGCGTAAACGCCATGGGTTTTTTATCCATGCCGCGCAGTGTGCCGCTGGTGGCTGGCTTTTTTGCCTTTATTTGGGTTTGGGCCAGCCGCAGCATAATTCGTGCTGTGTTAATGCGCATGCTGGGCCTGAATTTAGAAAAGAAACCTCTGCTAATTTATGGTGCCGGTAGTGCCGGCCGCCAGTTTGTAGCTGCGGCTATGCAGGCGCCAGATTATCGCCCCATTGCCTTTTTAGATGACAGTAGTGAGTTGATAGGCTCTACCGTGCAGGGTCTGCCGGTGTTTGCCGGTAAACGCGCGTCCGATCTGGTGCAGCGTTACCGTGTCCGCGACATTATTATTGCCTTGCCATCGGCCAGCCGCTCGCGCCGCAAAGAAGTGTTAAACCGCCTAGCACCTTTGCCGGTGCATGTGCGTGTGTTGCCACCACTAGACCGCATGATGCGCGGTGATATTAAGTTCACTGATATTCAAGAAGTGGATATTGCCGATTTATTAGGCCGCGACCCCGTGCCGCCAGTGCCCGAATTGTTAACCCGCGACATTCAGCAAAAGTCGGTATTGGTGACCGGTGCTGGCGGTTCAATTGGCTCTGAATTATGCAGACAGATTTTGGGTGTTCGCCCTAAGCGCTTGGTGTTGGTGGAGCAGTCTGAGTTTGCGCTGTACCAAATCGATAATGAATTACGCCTGAACTTTCCCTATATCGAAATTCTGCCAATTTTGGGCAGTGTGATGGATGGTGAGCGCATGCAGCGCTTGTTAACACGGCACCAAATTGACACTGTGTATCATGCTGCCGCCTATAAACATGTACCGCTGGTGGAAGCAAACCCATTTGAAGGTGTACGCAACAATGCCATTGGCACCTACCGCACCGCACGTGCAGCTATGCAGGCTGGTGTGTCTAAGTTTGTTTTAATTTCTACCGACAAAGCCGTTCGCCCCACCAATATTATGGGTGCGTCTAAACGTTTAGCCGAGCTCACCTTACAGGCCTTAGACCTGCAGGAAGACTGCAAAACCTGCTTTACCATGGTGCGCTTTGGCAATGTGCTGGGTTCGTCTGGCTCGGTGGTGCCGCTGTTTCGTAAGCAACTAGCCGAAGGTGGCCCCATTACCGTTACCCACCCCGATGTGACGCGTTACTTTATGACCATTCCTGAAGCAGCCCAGTTGGTGATTCAAGCTGGTGCCATGAGCACTCGTGGTGATGTGTTTGTGCTGGATATGGGCGAATCAGTGCGCATTATTGATTTGGCCCGCAAGATGATTCACCTAAGTGGCATGACCGAGCGCACAGTCGACAACCCCAATGGTGACATTGAAATTGCTTATACCGGTTTGCGCCCGGGCGAAAAGCTCTATGAAGAGTTGCTGATTGGTGATAACAATATTGAAGGCACCTGTCATGGCCGCATCATGAAGGCCTTTGAATCGCATAAAACGCTAGCTGAAATGGAAATCATCTTTGCTGATATTGAGCATTTAGCCCAAGTGCGCGATACCGTTGGTTTAAAGAAGTTGTTGCTGTGGCATGTGGAGGGTTACAAACCTGATATGCGTACCGAGAAGCTTCCAGCGCCTGTCGATAAAACACGTGAGGATAATGTGGTGGCCCTGCGTTAGTGAGCTGCTGGTATGGTTTAGACGCCCCGTAAACTGGGGCGTTTTTGTTTTCGCGCTTGCGCTTCAATCGCCAGATGATGACAATCGACTTTTATCGTTACACCTCAAGGATCTGATGTGATCAACACCGTGATTTTGCCTGTTGCCGGCCTAGGCACACGCTTTTTGCCAGCCACCAAGTCTGTGCCCAAAGAACTGCTGCCTGTGGTGGACAAACCCCTGCTGCAATATGCCGTGGAAGAAGCATGGCGTGCCGGAATGACCCATGTGGTGTTGGTGAACTCACCGAAAAAACAAGGCTTAGAAACGCATTTACAAGCAGCAGATCCTGAGCTGGTGGCCGACCTAACAGCTAAAGGCAAACAAGACTTACTAGATGCTTTGCTGGGCACAGTGCCCGAAGGCTTAACCGTGTCGGTGGTTATGCAGCCACAGGCTCTAGGTTTGGGGCATGCGGTTGGCCTGGGTGGCACCGCGGTGCCAAGTGATGCCACCGGTGTGGCGGTGATGTTAGTTGATGACTTTATTGATGCGCCAGATGCCGGGTGCTTAAGCGACATGGTGGCGTTACATGACGACACGGGTGCATGGTCATTGGCAGTAGAAGAAGTGCCGATGACGCAGGTACATCGTTATGGTGTGGTGTCATTAAATGACAGCGGGCGCATTCAGGCCATGGTGGAAAAGCCTTTTGCTGAGGATGCGCCCAGTAACTTAGCCGTAGTAGGCCGTTATTTGCTACCAGCGGCCATTATTTCGGCGTTGGCCGACGTTAAACCCGGTGCCGGTGGCGAAATTCAATTAACCGATGGCATTGCCGCTTTGTTGGCTGACTATGATATTCGTGCACATCGATTCAGCGGTGTGCGTTACGACTGTGGCAGCAAGTTAGGTTATGCCCAAGCTAATATGGCGTTAGCGCTGCGTGACCCGGCCATGGCCCAGCCACTTCGTGCTTGGCTAAAGGAATTTCTGTAATGACTTTGCGCTCGACATTGCCCGAATGGCAGGCAGTGGCAAATCAGGCGCAACGGCTGTCTTCTGTGCATCTGTCTACGCTTTGGGCCAATGACCCAGAGCGTGCATCGCGCTGGCTGACTCACGTCGGTCCTTTATTGCTGGACCTAGGCAAGCAACGTTTGGATGCTGACGCCTTGTCGGCGTTATTAGACCTTGCTGAAGCGGTGGATGTGAAGGGCACGTTAGCCAGCCAGTTTGCCGGCGACCCAGTGAATTTAACGGAGGGTAGGGCGGCTTGGCATACGGCCTTGCGTGCGCCGGTGAAACGTGCAGAAGTGGCTGCCAGCCTGCAGCGTATGAGTGAAATTGTTACGCAAATTCATCAAGGTCATTGGCGTGGCAGTAATGGTTACCCCATTCGTGATGTGGTCAATATTGGTGTGGGTGGTTCAGACCTTGGTCCAAAAATGGTTTGTGAATCCTTAAGCGAAATGGCCTGTGGCAAAGGCGCTGCTTTAGGCATTCATTTTGTTAGCAGCATTGATGGCGCGCAACTATCGGACTTGCTGCACACACTGCGCCCTGAAACCACACTGTTTATTATTTCTTCAAAGTCATTTACCACCAGCGACACCTTGGCCAACGCTCGCACAGCGTTAGATTGGTTGGCGAAAGCCGTGCCAGATGCCGCCTCGCGTTTGCGCCATCATGTCATTGGCGTGTCGGCCAGCCCAGCCAAAATGACCGAGTTCGGCATTCCTGAGCAGAATCAATTGTTGTTTTGGGACTGGGTGGGTGGGCGTTTTTCATTGTGGTCTGCTATTGGCCTGCCCATTGCCTTGCGTATCGGCATGTCCGGTTTTAATGAGTTGCTGGCTGGTGCGGCGTGGATGGATCAACATGCACTCAATGCGCCATTAATCGATAACCTGCCGGTGTTGCTGGGGCTGGTGGGTGTGTGGAATGCCACGTTTTTACAACTGCGCGGCCATGCCGTGTTGCCCTATGACGGCCGTCTGGCTAGCTTTCCCGCATTTTTAACGCAGTTGGAAATGGAAAGTAATGGCAAGTCAGTGAATCGCCAAGGTGAGCCGGTTGATTACCTAACCTGCCCGGTGTTGTGGGGTGAGGTGGGTGCTAATGCACAGCATGCGTTTTATCAATTACTGCACCAAGGCACACAGCCGGTTAGTGCCGACTTTATTGCGCCGGTGCGGCGTTATTTGGATGCCGGTGAGAGTTTGCAGCGTCAACATCGCTTGAACTTAGCCAACTGTTTGGCGCAGTCACAAGTGCTGGCTTTTGGTGATGCCTGTTTGGCTGAGCCCAACGCTTCGCCGCATCGTCGTTATGCCGGCAACCAACCGTCGTCTACTTTATTGATTGATGAACTTAACCCCTATGCCTTGGGTGCGTTAATTGCGTTGTATGAGCATAAGGTGTCGGTGATGGCGGCTCTGTGGGACATCAACCCCTTTGACCAGTGGGGTGTAGAATTGGGCAAACAAGTGGCGGGTGAAACCGAGCAAATGTTATTAGGAGCCCAACCTTCAGCCAATGTTGATGGCTCAACACTTGCACTGATAAAGCATATTCGTCAGGAGCACACTGCATGCAAATCATGACGCATGGCCGTGGTTTATACGCTTGGGTGACATCAGTGGCCTTGGCGCAGTCAGGCCATGCCGTGACCTTGGTGTGTTGTACCGACCCTGATGATGAGGTGCGCTTAGAGCCAAAATTATTGGAGCGGGCACAAGCCTTACAAACCGAAGGCCAGTTGACAGTATTGTCTGCCTTGCCCAAAGAATTGCCGGCCGTGCATTTTTTAGGCTTAGCCTCTGGCGGCGGAGCGGCACTAGACCAGCGGGCAAAAGCCATTGTGGAAAACACGCTGCAGGATGTGACCTTGGTGGTATTAAACACCACACCGGTTGGCACTTTGGATGCGCTGCAAGCCGAGCTGGAGGTGATGGCACAAGGCCGGTCTGTGACCGTGTTGGCGTTGCCGCTGTTTGTGCGCTCTGGCCGCGCCTTGGCTGATTTTTCCGAACCACCGCTGTTGTTAATTGGTGAGCCATACGCGGGTGCTGCTGATGAACTGCTGGATTGGTTAAGGCCCTATAGCCGAAATGCTTTAGACACCTTGCCCGTGCCTTTGGCCGCGGCTGAGCTCACCAAATTTGCCATTAACGCGATGTTGGCTACACGCATTAGCTTAATGAATGAGCTGGCTGGTTTGGCGGGGCGCATGCAAGTGGATATTGAGCTGGTGCGTGAAGGCATGGCCGCAGACCCGCGCATTGGACCAGATTATTTGCAGCCCGGCTGTGGTTTTGGTGGGCCTAGTTTTACTGATGAGTTGTTTAAGTTTGCCGAGTCATTACGTGAAGCCGGCGGCCAACCCGGTGTGTTGGATGCAGTATTGCGCATTAATGCCGAACAGCGTGAAAAGCCCTTCCGCCAACTGTGGCGTCATTATCAAGGCCAATTAAGCGGCCGCCGTGTGGCGTTGTGGGGCGTGGCCTTCAAGCCGGGTGCGGCTAGTGTTGAGCATTCTCCGGTGCATGCTTTGTTGTCGGCGCTGTTGGCTCAAGGTGTAGACGTGGTGGTTCATGATCCCAAAGCCGTGCCAGCGTTATTAGCACAGTATCCAGATGCCGCTATTACTGTTGCTGAAACGCCTGTTGCCGCAGCCATGGGCGCCGATGCTGTGTTGCTGCTGACGGCGTGGCCGGTGTATCACAACCCAGACTATGCGGCGTTGCATGCTGCCATGCGGCACCCCGTCATTATTGATGGCCGCAATGTGTTTGAGCCAGACATGATGGAGCAGGCGGGGTTTGTTTACTACGGTGTGGGGCGTGGACGTGCCTGATAGGGTGCTATATACTCATGCTATATACATGGCGAAGGGTTAGTGATGTCGACATCCACAGTGTTTACCAATAATCGCACGCAGGCAGTTCGCCTGCCGGCCGATATGCGCTTACCTGACCACGTAAAGCAGGTAGTGGTTCGTGCGCGTGGAAACGAGCGTATTATTACACCCGTCGATAATGCGTGGGATAGCTTCTTTAATGGCGAGTTTGCCGCTAGCGAAGATTTTATGACGGAGCGAGCGTCACAGCATCAGTCTGAGCGTGAGTCGTTTTAATGCTGCGCTATTTGCTCGATACCAATATCGCTATCCATGTCATTAAGCGCAGACCGCGCGAATTAGCCCATGTCTTTAATGCACATGCTTCGCAGTTGGCGATTTCTTCAATCACCTTGGCAGAGCTAATGCACGGTGTTGAGAAGAGCGAATTTCCAGTTCAAAACTTAACGTTAGTTGAAGATTTTTGTAGTCGCCTAGTCGTTCTGCCGTATAGCGATAAAGCCGCGTATCACTATGGCGCCATTCGGGCGTCATTAGAAAAGTCAGGTCAGATTATTGGTGTAAACGATCTTCACATTGCTGCCCATGCGCGTAGTGAAGGCTTAATTGTGGTGACCAATAATGAAAAAGAATTTAAGCGCGTGCCAGCGTTGCAAGTAGAGAACTGGCTAGTTAACAAATAAGGAATGGTTATGACTGCGTTATCCCCGTTACCCGCGTTTAAAGCCTATGACGTGCGAGGACCTGTGCCACAGCAGCTGCATGGTGACATGGTGTTTGCCATTGGTCGTGCTTATGCCCGCGTCATTAAGCCGCAGGGGCCGGTGGCAATTTGCCGTGATGTGCGCGAATCAAGCGATGACTTTGCTCGTATTTTGGCCGCAGGTTTGAATAGCGAAGGGGTGGCGACACGCGATATTGGCATTGGTGGCACGGAAATGGTGTACCACGCGGCCGGCCAAGCCGGCATGGGTGGCGGCATTATGATTACTGCTAGCCATAACCCGGTCGGTGACAATGGCCTAAAAATGGTGCGTGCTGAATCACGCCCAATTAGTGCTGACGATGGTCTAGTGGAAATTGAGCGGGAAACCCGTGCCTGGTTAAACGAACAAGCCGGTCTACGCGACATATTGGCGGACTACGCTGGAGGCCCGTTTAGTGATGGTTCGCATTATCAGCCAAACCCTGCACTGCATAGTGTGTGGAATACGGCTGATGCTTATGTTGAGCGTGTTCGTAAATTTGTGAATTTCGCCGCACTGCATTCGGCGACTAGTATGCGGCGAATAATGGGTAGGCCACTGAAGGTGGTGGTGAACGCGGGCAACGGCTGTGCTGGCCCGTGGTTTGATGCCATTGCTGATGGCTTGGACATGGATATTGTTCGCGTGTTTCATGAGCCAGATGGCAGCTTTCCCAATGGTGTGCCTAACCCCATGCTGGCCACTTGCCAAGAACAAACCGCAGCAGTGGTTCGTCGTGAAAAAGCCGACTTAGGCATTGCCTGGGATGGTGACTTTGACCGCTGTTTTTTCTTTGATGAAACCGGTGCCTTTATTGAAGGGTATTATTTGGTGGGCTTGCTGGGTGCGCAACTGCTTCACCACGAACCGGGTGGCACCGTGGTCTATGACACCCGCATGACCTGGAACACCATTGAGCTAGTGGAAGCCATGGGTGGCAAAGCGGTAATGAGTAAATGCGGCCATAGCTTTATTAAAAATACCTTGCGCCAAGAAAATGCAGTCTATGGCGGCGAGATGTCGGCACATCATTATTTCCGTGATTTCTTTTATTGTGACTCTGGCATGATTCCTTGGTTGCTGCTGTTAGAGCGACTATTGGCCGACGACCAGCCGCTGTCTAGCTTGGTAGCAAAGGCGCAGGCCGCGTATCCATGCAGTGGCGAAATCAACTTTAAAGTGGCGGATGCCGGTGTGGCTTTAGCGCGTGTTCAGGCCGCGGTTGAGTCTTTAGTTGCTGAAGGTAAAGAGCAGCTGGTGAGCCAGACCGAGCTAGATGGCCTGAGCCGTGAATTTAAGCAGTGGCGTTTTAATTTGCGCCGGTCAAACACAGAACCGGTGGTGCGTTTAAATGTGGAAAGTCGTGGGGATAAAGCCCTGATGTTGGCCAAAACAGAGTGGCTACGTGGATTAATTGAAGGAACAGCAGAATGAATGTAACAGTATTTGGAACGGGCTATGTCGGTTTGGTGCAGGCCGCTATTTTGGCAGATGCTGGCCACCATGTGGTTTGTGTGGATGTGGATGCCGGCAAAATTGCTAACTTGGAAAAAGGTGTCATCCCCATTTATGAGCCGGGCTTGGAGCCATTGGTTAGCAAAAACTACGAGGCCAAACGCCTAGAGTTCACCACCAATGCTGCGCATGGCGTTAAGCATGGTGAAGTGATTTTTATTGCCGTGGGCACACCACCGGATGAAGACGGCAGTGCGGATTTGAAATATGTGTTGGCTGTAGCTGGCACCATTGCCGAACACATGACGGATCGCAAAGTGGTTATTAACAAGTCCACCGTGCCGGTTGGCACTGCTGACAAAGTGCAAGCGCGCATGCATGAGGTTCTGGCGCAGCGTGGTGCTCAAGTGGCGTTTGATGTGGCGTCAAACCCGGAATTTCTAAAAGAAGGCTCAGCGGTGGCGGATTGTCAGCGCCCAGACCGCATTATTATTGGTACCAACAGTGCGCATGTGGAAGAACGTTTGCGTGAGTTGTATGAGCCGTTTAATCGTCACCAAGAAAAAATTATTGTGATGGATGTGCGCAGTGCCGAACTGACCAAATATGCCGCCAACTGCATGCTGGCCACTAAAATTAGCTTTATGAATGAAATGGCCAACTTGGCCGAACGCTTAGGTGCCGACATTGAAGCGGTACGTAAAGGTATTGGTTCGGATCCACGTATTGGTTACCACTTTATTTATCCGGGCTGTGGTTATGGTGGTTCTTGCTTCCCGAAAGACGTGCAAGCGCTGGAGCGTACCGCACGCCAAGTGGGTTATGAAGCCAATATTTTGCAGGCAGTAGAAGCCGTGAACGAGCGCCAGAAGAGTCGTTTATTCGAGCAAATGCAGCACCATTACCAAGGTGACTTAAAAGGCAAAACTTTTGCGCTGTGGGGCTTGTCATTTAAGCCTAACACCGACGACATGCGTGAAGCATCTAGCCGTGTGTTAATGCAGCATTTGTGGGATGCCGGTGCCACCGTGCAGGCTTATGACCCAGAGGCAATGAATGAAACTCAGCGCATTTATGGCAACCGCAGTGACTTGCGTTTGATGGGCACCAAAGAGGCGGCACTGCAAAATGCAGATGCGCTGATTATTGTGACCGAATGGCGTGACTTTAAAGCACCAGACTTTGACCTGCTAAAAACGACGTTAAGTGCGCCCGTGATTTTTGATGGCCGTAATTTGTTTGAGCCGGCGCGTGTGAAAAAGCTGGGCTTTGCGTATTACGGGATTGGCCGAGGGGACTCGGTGCGAGTGATTTGAGTTTTTTGAGTGATCATAAAAAAGCCCAGCAAATGCTGGGCTTTTTTATATCTGGAGCATTTTATTTGGCGTGTGTTTGACCCACGGCCAATCCACGTAAACCGGTACCTGTGCCAATCGTGCCTAAGTTTTCAGCATTACCATTGGTTAGGTTGATGCGGTACAAACTGGTGGTTCCGCCGACGGTGAGGGCAGCAAAACCAAAGCCAGATGCCACGGCTGCGTTATTGGCTGTGACACGAACGTCCGATGGAATGTCAAAACCATTTGCTGCGGTAAATGACAGTACATTGCCATTGACGCGAATATCCATCGCGCTAATTTGTGTGCCGTCATTTGGGGGGCTTTGAATCGTTAATTTGCTGGTTGCGTTGTCAATGACGTAAAGCGTCGTTACTTTTTTAGAGTTCATTGGACCTAGTACAGAGGTTTCAACACTATTGGTGTAAGCCGCGGCTGATGCACCAGTTACTGCGCCATTGATGTCACCATCATTCATAGCAAATCCACCATTAACCGGATTTAGACGGAAATTGAGGCCGCTTGAGGTGGTGACGCGAATGCGGTCAACCGTTGGGTTGAAGTCAAAGCCATATCCAACAGTTGCTGGGTCGGGAAAAGTGACATCAACATTAAAGATGCCACTTGCCACGCCAATAACCGTTGCAGCGGCAGTTTGTGGATCGACGCGATACAAGCTTGCCGTATTTAGAGTGCTATTGACGCCAAGTGCAAAAAGCTCGCCAGTTGCTGGACGGATATCAATACCAACTAAGGACTCACCAGCAGTGACGCCCATAATGGTTGGAGAAGTAGTCGTTACACCCGGTGCGTTGGCTGCAAATCGAATGAGCTGAGTGCCATCAGCACTTAGGGCAATGATTGGAAATGCATCTGGTTTTTGGATGGCTAAACCAACAAGACCCGCGCCGTTATTAATGGCGGTATTACTAGTGACTGCACCGGTGTCAAGATTGATGCGGACAATACTTTCGTTGCTGGCACTGTTGGTTTTTACCAGTGCGTAGGCTAAGCCCATGACCGGACTATTATTTGCGGATGCGTTTACGCCCGGCGCAATATCAAAACCTAAAATAGATGCTAAGGCAGGGTTAAGCACTTTGGCATTTGTTAGCGTGCCATTATTGGGTGGGTTTTGGATGTAGACGCTACCCTGTGCACCTTCTGTCACCGTGTACTGTGTGGTGATACCAAGGTTAGGTGCACTATTGGTATACGCGGTTGCAGCAACTGACGTGAGTGTGCCGCCAATATTAGTATCACCATCGCGTTCAACTAGTGCGCCATTATTCGGATTAATACGATAGTTTTCACCGAGCGTTGAAACGACCCGTAAACGATCGACTGCTGGATTAAAGTCCATCTCGAAACGAGTCGATACGCTACCGCCACCTATTGCTGCTGCTGGTGGAACGGCAACAATAGGCTGGCCTAAAGGCGTGGCAACTAATGAGTCAGGGTGAACGACATAGACACGTAGTGAAGCCGCTGATGCATTGTAGCCAAGCGCGTACAGATAGCCTGTTTGCGGACGACGATCAACGCTGACCAGCTGATCACCCATGACAACACCCGTTAATGTTCCTAAGTTTTCAAGCGACGTTGCCGGCGCATCAGCATTTAAGAAGCCGATTGAGTTAATACCGGTGAGTACGTTGGCTGGGGTGAGGTTTGCTGGCGGGCCAAATGGGTTGGGATCGCGAACTTCATCATTGCCGCAAGCTACTAAAGCAATCGATGATGCTAAAATGGTTAAACGCGTTATATTTTTCATTCTATTTAATCTCGGATTAAACGGTTGGGCAACAACCATTAGCTAATCGTTTGTTTACAGCAACTATACAAATGACTATTAATCGACATTCATCGGATCAGTTAATGACGGATCGCCATTGGTATTTAGTTCAGTGCAAACCACGCGAATGTTTTCGTGCATTGGACCATTTGAAAAACCAAGCGTTTGAAGCGTTTTTGCCTACACGCAGTCGTGAGGTGGTTCGTCGCGGTAGGTGCCAAGTCATTGAAGAGCCACTTTTTCCACACTATTTGTTTGTGCGCCTGAGTGACGTTGCTGATAACTGGGCACCGTTACGTTCGACACGGGGTGTGGCACGTGTGGTGCGCTTTGGTGATGTTCCGCTGAGTGTGCCTGATGACATTGTGAGTGCTTTGCAGCAGCCAGAGCCAGCAGCTCCTCAGGCTATGTATTCTGTTGGCGACAAAGTGCAAATTACCCAAGGTGCGTTGGCAGGTTTGGATGCCATTTTTGCGGCCAGCGATGGAGAGGAGCGTGTGGTGGTGTTATTGATTAAACTGCTGCATCAAGATCAAATGGTGAAAGTACCGCTTTCGCAAGTTCGTCGCTCCGACTAAATCAACCTATACAAATGTTATACAGAGTTAAAACATCGGTTACGCTATGCTCGCTAACGGTAACAATCTTGTTACAGATGTTAATTCGGTCGGAGATGATCACATGAATTCAATCGTTAAGTTGCTTCCTGCGTTGTTAATGGTTTCTTCTTCGGCATTTGCAGCTACTGCATCTGACAATTTTCAAGTCACACTCACCATTCAAGGTGCCTGCTCGATTATTGCCAATGACTTAGATTTTGGTGTGAATGATGGTGCGATTGCTGCCAACATTGATGCTACATCTACGTTGATTGCTAACTGTACTAATGGCACGCCATACAGCATTGGCTTAAACAATGGTGTTGGCGCCGGCGCAACAGCTTCTGTGCGCAAGATGACTAATAGCGCTGACAGCAGCACCGTGAACTACAGTCTTTTCACTAATGCTGGCCGTACAACTGTTTGGGATAATAACTGTACTGCACTGCCCGGCACAGCTGCTAGCTGTAGCAATGGCACAGGTACTGGCGCTAACCAAACAGTGACTGTTTATGGTCGTGTTCCCGGTGGCCAAAACAATGTCACTGTCGGTTCATATGTTGATACGGTAGTCGCAACGCTTACATTCTGAGTCAATACTCATGATGTGTCGTTTGCCTCAGCGGCTGGCTGCGCTGCTGCTGGCGGTTGGCTTATTTGGCTTGCCGCTAGCAACATGGGCTAGTCAAATTCGCATCAGTCCTCTCTTTGTCTCGCTTTCTGCTGAGCAACGTTCGGCTGCAATAAATTTGCGTAACGAAGGGCGTACTGCTGTCTCTGTTCAAATACGTGTTTTTGCTTGGCAGCAAGATGCTGATGCCGGCATGTTACTTGATACCACACAAGACTTAGCACTTAGCCCCGCTATGGTGACATTAGCGCCGGGGGCTACTCAGTTAGTTCGTGTGCAAACGCGAATGCCTGCTGTCCAAAAAGAGCGGCATTACCGTATTTTGATTGATCAATTGCCAGATGCTGCCAGCGCCTCGCGTGACCGCGTTCGTGTTTTGACGCGTTATTCATTGCCGGTATTTGTTGAACCACGCGTAGTGGGGTTGCCAAATTTATCGGCAAAACTAGTGGCGTGTCAGGCCGATGGTAGTTTGCATCTTAGGGTGGCGAATGCGGGCTCTAGGCGTGCACGTTTGGCTGACTGGCAATTGCTGCAACAGGATAAAGCGCTTAGCAGTCACAACGGCTTGACCGGTTACGCGTTGCCTGGGCAAGTATTAAGTGTGCCACTGGTTGACGTGGCTGCAAATCGAGTGAGTGCTGCGTCAACTTTGCATTGGCAAGTTAATACCGATATGGGCCCTTGGCAAACCACGATTGCTTCGCTTGCAGAGACGGTGCCATGTGCCACCGTAGATGCGCTCGAGTGAAGCTGCCCGCGCGAACATTGGCAGCAACACTGAGCTGCTTATGGTTGCTGCCCGCGTCTGCTGATACTCGTCCTTCACAAATTGCTGCCTTAGATCCGACCCGCCAACTTGCTAACACCACTCGTATGGCATTGGCATCACCTACTGCTGCGGCCGGAAGTGATGCTGGGGTAATGGGTTCGTTTTTGTGGCTGGAAGTGTCGCTAAATGGACATGCTGTGCCGGGCTTGGTGGAAGTGGAGCAACTGGAAAATGACCTGAGTATTGCCCGCAAAGATTGGCAAAATATGGGTTTGCAGTTTGCACCAAGTGAATTAGACAGCAATGATCGCCTACGTTTGGCAACTTTGCCTAATGTTACAGCTCAGTTTGATGGTGAACGCCAACGTTTGTTGCTAACACTGCCCAGTGAGCGCTTTAAGCATCAGCAGGTGTCGCTCAACGGCACCCCGGCAAGACTGCCTGATGCCACCCCATTTAATGCCGTGCTAAATTACGATGTGTTTGTGCAACATGCGCGTCCACCCTTTGCCTCGGGCGATAGCACAGAGTTTGCGGGTCTGTTTGATGCGCGTATGGCAGGCCAATGGGGTAGTGTGAATCAAAGCTTGATTAGCCAAGTGCCCACCACTGGCGGGCAGTCGTCGATACGTCGTTTAGATTCCAGTTATAAGTATTTTGACCCAGTGTCGTTGACCAGTTGGCAGGTAGGTGATGCGATATCACGCGGACTGGTGTCGCGTCCCGCGATTCGTTTTGGTGGTGTGCAATGGCAGCGAAATTTTAGCTTACGCCCAGACTTGATTACCTTTCCCACACCGAGTGTGAGTGGTGGTTCAGCAGTACCAACTGCAGTAGATGTATATGTAGATCAAATTCGTCGTAGCCAAATGGATTTGCCTGCAGGCCCCTTTACGTTGAACCAGTTGCCCGTGCTGACTGGCCCGCATCAAGTGCAAGTGGTGGTGCGAGACGCCTTGGGGCGTGAGCAAGTGACCACTTTAGATTTATTTGCCAGTCCGTTTTTATTAAGCCCGGGCCTGTTGGATTTTGCTGTGCAGGCTGGTGTGTCGCGCCGCAATTACGCGCAGGAAGATGACCGTTATGGTGACGATGTACTCACTATTGGCTCATTACGTTATGGCCTAACTGAGGCGTTAACCTTAGAAGCTCAAGCAGAACTGACGCGTGACTTTGGCTTGTTTGCCGGCGGTGTAGCTGGCTTGGTGGGCAGACGAGGGTCTTATGGTTTAACACTGGCTACGAGTCAGTTTGATGGTTTAAGTGGTCATGAATTAAATGGGCGTTTTGATTACTACTTACAGCGAAACTTTATTATTAATGGCTCGTTCACCGAAGCAAGCAATGGCTTTCGTGACATCAGCAGTATTGAGTCCGATAGCTTGCCTGTGCGCTCACGTCAGCAGTTGGCGATTAGCAAAGGCTTTGATCGAGGCACCACATTAGCGGCCAGCTGGTTGCGCCAAGAAACCTTTGAAGATGATGTGTTTAGTTCATTGATGTTAACAGCCGCGCGCAATTTCTTTGATCATGGTTATTTAAGTGTGTCCGGTTGGCAGTCATTAGAGGGTGATCAAAACTGGGGCTTAAGTGTGGGACTGAACTGGTTCTTGGGAAATCGTCGCAGTGTCAGTGCCTATCAAGAATTTACCTCCAACGGCAGCACCACCGTGTTGGGTGCGCAGTCGAACTTGGCGCAAGATCCGGGCTGGGGCTGGCGTGTTGATGTAGCCGAAGGTCAACGCGAGTACCGTCGTGCGGAAGTGCTTAATCGCAACCATTACAATGATGTCAGTGTCATGGTGGAGGATGGTCAATCTGGCAGCATTGGTCGCGCTGGCGTAGTCGGTGCATTGGCGTGGATGCCGGGCAGCGTGCAAGCCGGTCGGCGTATTAATGATGCCTATGCGCTAGTGGATTTAGGCTATCCCGATGTTGCGGTGTTCTTGGAGAATCGACCCATTGGCCGCACCGATGCCGGTGGGTATTTATTGGTAAATGACCTAAATGCTTATCAACTTAATAAGCTCAGTTTACAGGCGCTAGACCTGCCCATGGATGTCACCGTGGGTGATGCTGAACGCTTAGTAGTACCCGCAAGAGAGTCTGGTGTGCGTGTTAGCTTTGATCTGGCACGCAACCAAGATGCTTTGTTGGCGCTACGCCATGCCGATGGCCGTTGGTTAACGTTGGGATCATTGTTGCTACTGCCGGGTGAAGAGCCGCGTGTGGTTGGCCATGATGGTCAGGTACTCGTTCCGGCATCATTTGCTGGGCAAAGCCTGTTATTGCAATCAGAGTTTGCTAACTGTCGTGCGCAGTTGCCGGATGGTTTGCAAGCCAGTCAGCAAGGAGTAACAGTAGTGGAGGTGGTATGTCAGTAAGTCAGCGCGTGTTGTTATCGTTATCCGTGCTATTACTGCCGCAGTCTGCTTGGGCGCTGTCGTGTACGGCCAACATTGGCAATATCAATTTTGGTGCAGTGAATGTGCTGAGTGGTGCCAACCCCTTGGCGACTGCCTCGGCACCCGTTTCGGTGACCTGTTCGCGTGGTCTGCTTGAGTTGCCGGGCGACGCAACTGTTTGTGTTTATTTGGGTGATGGCACCGGTGGCTGGGATAGTAGTACTCAGCGTTTTATGCGCTTGGGCACCAACCCCTTGGGTTATAACTTGTATAAAGATGCTGCACGCAGCCAAATCTGGGGCTCAATAGGTGTGTTTGGGGCTTCTGGACCAAAACGTTATGTTTTTAGCTCAGGCACAGTGCTGATTATTTTAGGTGGCTCATCCACTATTAACGACACCATCTATGCCAGCATTAATCCGGGTCAAAACACTGCCCCCGTTGGTAATTACACCAGCTCATTTACTGCCCCACATACGTTGGTGCGTTTTGCCAATGGCAATGTCGCGTGTCCTGCTTCGGGTGGTTCATCCATAGGCACCTTTAATGTCAGCGCCAATGTCACAGCAAACTGCAGTATTAGTGCGCAGGATTTAAACTTTGGTGTGGCGTCATCACTGCCAGCAGCCAGAGATCAAAACACCTCGATTAATGTTGCCTGCACCAACGCCGCACCTTGGAGTGTGGGCTTAAGTAACGGCAATAATTTTAGTGGCTCTCGCCGTATGCGTTTGGGTAATACTGCTAGTTATATCAGTTATGGTTTATTCCGTGACGCAGCCAGAACCCAAGCTTGGAGTACGGGCACGGGCAATGTGGTGAATGGCTCAGGCACTGGTGGCAGTCAAACCTTAACGGTCTATGGTCGCGTGCCTGCCCAAGCAACACCTGCTGCAGGTACATTTGTCGATACGGTAGTCGCAACGATTACTTTCTAAGGTGTAAACTGCTTCGCACTACACAACAAGAATTATTTGTTATGACTCAATACCTGCTTGCCATTGACCAAGGCACGACCAGCACGCGCGCCATTGTATTTGATGAAACCGGCGCCAAGCGTTCAATGGCACAAGTGGAGCTGCCGCAACACTTTCCTTGTGATGGCTGGGTAGAACACGATGCCATGGAAATTTGGTGGGCTACCGAAACCGTGTGCCGCGATGTGTTGCGCAAAGTGGGCCTGCATGCTCGTGATATTGCCGCCATTGGCATTACTAATCAGCGTGAAACCACGGTGTTGTGGGACCGCAGCAATGGCATGCCCGTGCATAAAGCCATTGTTTGGCAAGACCGACGCACCTCAGCCACCTGTGCGCAATTAAAAGCCGATGGCCATGAAGCCATGGTGCAGGCCAAAACTGGTCTGTTATTGGATCCGTATTTTTCCGCCACCAAGCTGGCGTGGTTGTTGGACAACGTGACCAATGCTCGCGAGCGCGCTGCCAAAGGTGAGCTGGCTTTTGGCACTATTGATAGTTGGTTGTTGTGGAAGTTAACCCATGGTCGTGTGCATGCCACCGACGCCACCAATGCCTCACGTACTTTGCTGTTTAATATTCACAGCCAAGATTGGGATGACGAACTATTAGCGCTGTTTGATATCCCGCGTTCGGTGCTGCCGCAGGTAAAAGATTCCAGTGATGACTATGGCCAAGCTGCCCCTGACTTTTTAGGCGCAGCCGTGCCTATTCGAGGTGTGGCGGGCGACCAACAAGCCGCCATGGTAGGGCAGGCCTGTTTCACCCCAGGCATGGTGAAAAGCACCTATGGTACAGGTTGTTTTTTAATGCTGAATACGGGTAGCGCTGTTGTGCAGTCCCAAAACCGTTTGTTGTCGACGGTGGCCTATCGTTTAAAGGGTAAACCCACCTACGCGGTGGAAGGCTCTATTTTTGTGGCGGGTGCGACCATTCAGTGGCTGCGTGATGGCTTAAAGCTAATTGGTTCGGCGGCCGAAACCCAAGCCATTGCTGAAGCCACCGGTGATGCTCGAGGTGTGTACATGGTGCCGGCCTTTACCGGGCTGGGTGCGCCGTACTGGGACCCACAAGCACGCGGCGCTATTTTTGGCCTGACTCGTGACACCGGCATTGGTGAAATTGTCACTGCCGGTTTGCAGTCTGTATGTTTTCAAACGCGTGACTTGATGGAGGCCATGACCCGCGACGGTGCAGCACCGGTAACCACTTTACGTATTGATGGCGGCATGGTGGTCAACAATTGGGTGGCGCAGTCGTTGGCGGATATCATTGGTGTGCCAGTCGACAGGCCGGTAGTGACCGAAACCACGGCTTTGGGTGCTGCTTTTTTGGCTGGCCTGTATGTGGGTATTTTTAAGTCATTAGATGAAATTAGTGAATTATGGCACCGTGATCATCGCTTTTCGCCGAATATGCCGAGTGAAAAACGCACGGGGCTGTATGCAGGTTGGATCGATGCCGTTAGGCGGGTTTCTACTCAGGGTTAATAAAAGTTGACTTTGGTTTTAAAAGGTTTCAAATTGACCCTATACAGTCTTAGTGAGTGGTGACATGAGTACAGCAATCAAGTTAGATGACCAATTGGTTGAGTTAGCTAAGGCACATGCTCAAATTGCCTGTCGCTCAACGCCCCGTCAAATTGAGTATTGGGCCATGGTAGGCCGTATTGCCGAGCAGAATCCGGACTTGTCATTCGAGATGATTAATGGCCTGTTGCAAGCACGTGCCGAGCTGAAGGCCGGCGAAGTTAGCGATTATGTGTTCGGCTAATGCAGGGTTCTGTCCGCGTTATTCAAACTAGCAGCTTTGCCCGTACAGTAAAAAAGCTGTCTGTGGCCAATAAAGCTGAGCTGGACTTAGCCATTAAAGCTATTGTGCAAAGCCCTTTACTGGGGCAGGCAAAAGTGGGTGATTTAGCAGGTATTCGTGTGCATAAGTTTTCGTTAAATCGTCAGCAAGTGCTTTTAGCTTACGAATGGCTTGATGAAAGCCTGGTGCTGGTGTTGCTAAAGCTAGGTAGTCACGAAAACTTTTATCGAGACCTAAAGAAATGAACAAAGTTTTAGTCACCGGCGGGGCCGGGTACATAGGCTCACACACGGTGTTGCAGTTATTAGAAGCCGGGCGCCATGTGGTGGTGTTCGACAACTTAAGCAATAGCAAACCAGAAGCGTTAAATCGTGTGCGTGACTTGGCAGCGCAAACACTCATCGTGCCTGCCGCCGCCGTGCCGCTGCAGTTTGTAAAGGGCGACATTCGTGATGCTTTGGCGCTTCAGCAGTTGTTTGCAGCACATAAAGACATTCAGGCAGTGATTCACTTTGCCGGCTTAAAGGCGGTGGGCGAATCGGTCAGCCAGCCGCTTCGCTATTACGACAACAACGTGAATGGCAGCATCCAGTTATTGCATGCCATGCAGCAGGCCGGTGTGTATTCGCTGGTGTTTAGCTCGTCGGCCACGGTCTATGGCGACCCACATGCAGTGCCTATTTGTGAAGACTTTCCGCTTTCTGCCACTAACCCTTATGGCGCCAGCAAGCTGCATATTGAAGACATGCTGCGCGACTTACATGTATCAGAACCTGACACCTGGCGGCTGGCTATTTTGCGTTATTTTAATCCAGTGGGAGCTCACCCTAGCGGTTTGATTGGTGAAGACCCTAACGGCGTCCCCAACAACCTGATGCCCTATATCGCTCAGGTGGCCAGCGGCCGTTTGGACAAGCTGCGTGTTTTTGGTCAGGACTGGCCCACACCAGATGGTACCGGTGTGCGCGACTATATTCATGTACAAGACTTAGCTCGCGGGCATTTGCAGGCCTTAGACCGTTTAGCTCATGGCGGCCCGTCCGGCAATTTGGTGACGGTAAATTTAGGCACAGGGCAGGGTTATTCGGTGGTGGATATGCTGCGTGCGTTTGAGCAAGCTGCGGGCAAACCTATAGCCCATGAGTTTGCAAACCGTCGCCCCGGCGATGTGGCGGCATGTTATGCCGATCCTGCGTTGGCCTTGGCCGAGTTGGGTTGGGAGGCCGTGTTGGGGGTTGATGCTATGTGCCAAGACCATTGGCGCTGGCAGCAGAAAAATCCTCAGGGTTATGGTGATAGCTAGGGGGAGGGGTATTAAGTTTGGGTACTTTTTAAAACCAAGATTTTCCCCGAATGCCATTAGCCGAACCCTATTCCCCGAATGGGGTTCGGCTAAAAAGACACTTTTTAAAAGTACCCAAATTGAACACCCCACTCCACCCGAGTAGGTTGGGCTTGCAGTTAAGCGCGCTCAGGCAAGCCCACCACCAAAAACTCCATCAGCGCTTTTTGCACATGCAGGCGGTTTTCTGCCTCATCCCATACCACAGCGCGTGGGTCATCAAGCATATCTTCGGAAATCTCTTCGCCACGATGCGCCGGCAAGCAGTGCATAAACAGCGCGTCATCCGCGGCATGGTCCATTAGGCGAGGGTTAACCTGATACATGGCAAAACGACGTTTACGCACGCTTTGCTCAGATTCTTGTCCCATACTGGTCCACACGTCAGTGGCTACCAAGTGTGCGCCTTCGGCGGCTTCTTCGGCAGTTTTCACCAACGTGGCGCAGTGTGCATATTCTTCCAGCAAATCAGGATCTGGCTCAAAACCATAGGGGCAGGCAATTTTTAGCTGAAAACCAAATTGATGTGCGGCATGCACATAGCTATTGCACATATTGTTGCCGTCGCCAATCCACGCAAAGGTGCGACCGGCTAGGGCGCCACGGTGCTCCACAAAAGTTTGCAGGTCGGCTAATAACTGGCAGGGGTGGTGGTCGTCCGTTAAGGCGTTAATGACGGGCACCCTAGAGTGCTGTGCAAAGCGTTCGATGGTGGCGTGCGCAAAGGTACGGATCATCACCGCATCACACATGCGGGAAATAACCCGCGCCGAGTCTTCAATGGGTTCGCCACGACCTAACTGGGTGTCGCGTGGTGACAAGAAAATAGCTGAGCCACCAAACTGTGCCATGCCCGCTTCGAACGATACCCGCGTGCGTGTAGATGACTTTTCAAAAATCATTGCCAGTACACGGTTTTTCAGTGGTTCAAACACCACACCGGCATTGCGCATTTTTTTCAGTTCAATGGCGCGATCCAGTACCGCCTGTAATTCAACAGGTGAAAGGTCTAGCAGGGTTAAAAAGTGCCGTACGCTCATGATGCAGCCGTCGTTAAAAAGTCACGCACCAAGGCGCTGATGCGTTGTACCAGCTCATCCGACTCTTCCGCTGAAATAATTAGCGGCGGCAATAAACGGATACGATTTTCGGCGCTAACAATCAGCAGCACACCGGCTTCGCGAGCAAGCGCAACTAATTCAGTGCAGGGCCGTGGTAGCACTACACCCAGCATCAGGCCTGCACCTTCTACTGTTACGCCTAGGTCGCCCAGCTCACGTTCAAAGCCAGCTTTTATGCGCGCGCCCATGGTCGCTGCGTTGTCGATAGGCCCTTTTAATAATTCGTTGATAGTGGTTAGTGCCGCACGTGAGCCCAGCGGTGTGCCGCCGTAAGTGGTGCCATGCATGCCCGGGCCAAACAGTTCGGTGGCGCGGCCTGATACCAGCGTGGAACCAATGGGGAAGCCATTGCCCAAGCCCTTAGCGGTGGTGACCACGTCAGGCAAAATGCCCACATGTTGGTAGGCAAAATATTTGCCGGTGCGGCCATTACCGGTTTGGATTTCATCCAGCATCAACAACCATTCATGGCGGTCGCAGAGTGTGCGTAATTGCTTTAGATAATCAAAACCCTGAGGTGGCATGCGTACGCCGCTTTCGCCCTGAATAGGTTCTACCAAAATGGCCACGATGTTTGGATTTTCAAGTGCGACGGCTTCAATGGCTTCAATATCACCATGCGGTACGTGCACAAAACCTTGCACCAAGGGGCCAAAGCCAGTTTGGATTTTGGTATTGCCAGTGGCGGTAAGTGTCGCCATGGTACGGCCATGAAAACTATTGTGCATGACAATAATGGTGGGCAAGGCTACACCACGTTGATTGCCGTATAACCGTGCTAATTTAATAGCGCCTTCGTTGGCTTCGGCACCAGAGTTGCCAAAAAATGCACGCGCCATGCCTGACACTTCACACAGCTTTTCGGCCAGTTGTTCCTGCAGTGGCACTTGGAACAAATTGGAGGTGTGAACCAGCGTGCGCGCTTGGTCTGCAATGGCTTCGGCTACGACAGGATGAGCATGGCCTAAACCACACACAGCAATGCCTGCGGTAGTGTCTAAATAACGACGACCTTGGGTATCAAACAGCCAAACACCTTCACCGCGAACAAAAGCGATAGGTTGCCGAGCATAAGTAGGCATTAATGCAGTGGTCATGGGCGTATCACGCGACAATCGGGGAAACACGGAGTGTATCTGTCTCTGCTGTTTTAGCCAAGAAGCGGGCGAGTTCTGTTAACATCTCGCTCGACATTTATCTGACCTGAAGAGAGCCATTATGGACGTTCAAGAACTGATCAAGAAACAAATCACTGAAAACAACGTGTTGTTATACATGAAGGGTACACCACAGTTTCCGCAGTGCGGTTTTTCTGCGCGTGTAGTGGAAGCCATGGTACAAGTAGGTGTTCCATTTGCTTATGTCAATATTTTGGAAAACCCAGAAATTCGCTCCACCTTGCCGATCATTGCTAACTGGCCAACCTTCCCGCAGCTGTGGGTGAAAGGTGAGTTAATTGGCGGTTGTGACATCGTCATGGACATGGTGCAAAAAGGCGAGTTAGCGCCTTTGGTGAAAGCAGCGGCGGGTCAACCAGAAGCATAAGCGGAACGCTGTACTAACCATCTAAATTATTGGAGAGCACAGAATGTTCGAGATTATGCTGTTGGCCTTATTGGCCGTTGCAATTTTAATTGTGGTGCTGAGTGTTAAGCAGGTGCCACAGGGTTATGAGTGGACGGTAGAGCGTTTTGGCCGCTTCACACATACCTTAAGCCCCGGTCTGCATTTCATTATGCCGTTCTTTGACCAAATTGGTCGCAAGCTAACGGTTATGGAGCAGGTGCTGGATATTCCTGCACAAGAAGTGATTTCGCGTGATAACGCCATGGTGCGTATTGATGCCGTGTGTTTTTACCAAGTGATGGACACACCACGTGCCGCTTATGAAATCCAAGGCTTGGGTTATGCCATTCAAAACTTGGCCATGACCAATATGCGTACCGTGATTGGTTCGTTGGATCTGGATGAAATGTTGTCTCAGCGTGACCAAATCAATGGTCGTCTGTTGACGGCAATAGACCAAGCCACTGGTCCTTGGGGTATCAAGATTACCCGCGTTGAAATTAAAGACATTACCCCGCCGACTGACTTGGTTGAAGCCATGGCGTCGCAGATGAAAGCCGAGCGTATGAAGCGTGCGTCGATTCTGGAAGCGGAAGGTCGTCGTGCGGCTGAGATTTTGACTGCCGAAGGCGAAAAGCAGGGTCAGATTTTGAAAGCGGAAGGTGCGCGTCAAGCCGCGTTCTTGGAAGCGGAAGCGCGTGAGCGTGAAGCCCAAGCTGAAGCGAATGCAACAGCCGTAGTGTCTGACGCGATTGCCAAAGGTGACATTCAAGCCATTAACTACTTCATCGCGCAAAAGTATGTTGAAGCGTTTGGTGCGGTTGCTGCGTCACCTAACAGCAAAGTCATTATGATGCCGATTGAGGCAACACAGTTGGTTGGTACAGTTGGTGGTATTGGCGAATTAGTGAAGTCTTTGCAGTCTAAATAAGGAGAGCCGAGATGACCCCCATGATGTGGCTGGTAATTGCTTTGGTATTAGCCGCTTCTGAGCTGGTAACCGGCAATTTTGTCATGCTGATGCTGGCGGCTGCAGCGGGTATTGTGGCCATCTCGGCACAGTTAGGCTTAGACGATATTACTTGGCAAATCGTGCTGTTTGGCGCTTTGTCCGTAAGCCTGACGGCGGTTTGGTATCGTCGTCGTCCGAAAGTATTAAAGCCTGAGCTAAACCGGGTAAATACCGGTATGGCGCGCTGGTTGGGACGCGAGCTGGTGATGGGCGACGGAATTCAGGCAGGCCGTGGTCGTGTGGCTGTTGACGACAGTACATGGTCAGTAGTGGGCCCTGATTGTGAGCCAGGCACACGTGTTCGAGTGGTGTCCGTGGAAGGTACGACCTTAGTAGTCGAGCTGCTGCCCGATCAGGCAGCGTAAATTTTTTAAAAAAACTTAAGGAGAAAATGATGGCCGTATTAGTTGGCAAACCAGCCCCGGATTTTACTGTTCCTGCCGTGTTGGGCGATGGCAGCATTGTTGAAAGCTTCAGCTTGAGCAGCGCTATCAAAGGCAAATATGCCTTGGTGTTTTTCTACCCACTGGACTTCACCTTTGTTTGCCCATCAGAACTGATTGCTTTGGATCACCGCATGGATGATCTGACTGCGCGTAATGTGGAAGTAGTGGGTGTGTCGATTGACTCTCACTTTACCCACAACGCATGGCGTAACACCCCCATCAATGATGGCGGTATTGGCCCAGTAAAATACACCTTGGCTGCTGACATGAAGCATGACATTGCCAAAGCTTATGACGTTGAGTCTGAAGGTGGTGTGGCTTTCCGTGGTGCATTCTTGATCGACCCAGAAGGTGTTGTGCGCTCACAAATCGTGAACGACCTGCCATTGGGCCGCAGTATGGACGAAATCATTCGTTTGTTTGACGCCCTGCAATTCCACGCTGAGCACGGCGAAGTTTGCCCTGCTAACTGGAAAAAAGGCGACAAAGGCATGGACGCAACACCAGCTGGTGTTGCTAGCTACTTGGCGGCAAACGCTGACAAGCTCTAAGCCTTTCGTTAGCGCTTAACTAAGGCGCCTGCCGGAGCAATCTGGCAGGCGCTTTTTTTATGGGCGCTGTAGCATTGGTTGGCACAGGCCTTGCAGGTAGTCATACGTTGTTAACTTGGCGCTACCTCAAGGACTACCATGAGCTTGATTGAGCCCCCATTTGATGAAATGTTTTGTGCCGATGGCAATGTTCGTCCGCATTACGCGCAGTACCGCGACTGGCTGGCGCAGTGGCCGGAAGATGAGATGGAACAAAAGCGGCAGGAGGCTGACTTACTGTTTCGTCGTGTTGGTATTACCTTTGCGGTCTATGGTGACGAGGCCGGAAGTGAGCGTTTAATACCGTTTGACACCATTCCCCGCATGATTACCGCCAGTGAATGGCAGGTGTTGGCAAATGGTTTGCGTCAACGAGCCTTGGCCTTAAATCAATTTCTGCACGATATTTATCACGAGCAACATATTTTAAAAGCGGGTGTGGTGCCGGCTGATGTGATTTTAGGCAATGTGAACTATCAGTTGGGCATGGTCGGCATCGATTTGCCGAATCGGGTTTACGCGCATATTGCGGGCATCGATTTGGTGCGGCACCAAAATGGGGCGTATTACGTCCTAGAGGACAATCTGCGTACGCCTAGCGGTGTGTCTTATATGTTGGAAAACCGCAAAATGATGATGCGTTTGTTTCCAGACTTATTTGCCACCCATTCGGTCGCACCTGTGGATCATTACCCCGAGTTGCTGCTGAAAACCTTGCATGCAGCCAGTCCATTTGGCATCGGTATGCCAACAGTGGTGGTGTTAACTCCGGGTAGTTTTAATTCGGCTTACTTTGAGCACGCCTTTTTGGCTCAGCAAATGGGTGTTGAGTTAGTCGAAGGCAGTGACCTGTTTGTTCGTGATGGTTGGGTGTGGATGCGCACCACATCAGGCCCTAAACGCGTTGATGTGATCTACCGACGCATAGATGATGACTTTTTGGACCCACTAGCGTTTCGTTCCGATTCATCCCTAGGCGTGCCGGGCTTGATGTCGGTGTATCGAGCCGGCCGTGTGGCTATTGCCAATGCACCCGGTGCTGGCGTGGCCGATGACAAGTCGATTTACCCCTATGTGCCAGACATGATTCGCTTTTATTTAAGCGAAGAACCTATTTTACAAAACGTACCGACGTATCTGCTGCGCAAACCGGATGACCTGAAATACGTGCTGGATCATTTGCCGGAGCTAGTCGTGAAAGAGGTGCATGGTTCCGGTGGTTACGGCATGTTGATTGGGCCAACCAGTTCAAAGGCGGAAATTGAAGATTATCGCCTACGTATTTTGGCCAAACCTTCGGATTTTATTGCCCAGCCAACCTTGGCGTTATCAACGTGCCCGACCTTTGTTGAGAGCGGTGTGGCACCAAGGCATTTGGATTTGCGTCCGTTTGTATTAAGTGGCCACGACATTGTGATGGTGCCGGGTGGATTAACACGGGTGGCATTGAAAGAAGGCTCGCTGGTGGTGAATTCGTCACAAGGCGGTGGTACCAAAGACACGTGGGTCGTAGACGAGGTGCCATCATGCTAAGTCGTACCGCATCGTGTGTGTTTTGGATGGCACGTTATATGGAGCGTGCCGAGAACTTGGCACGTTTGTTAGATGTCAGCCAGCAGTTGGCGTTGCAGCCCAAAGCTGACGTGTCCGTCATTACCTTGCCGCTGGAAATTACTGGCCTAATGCAAGCGTTTGAGGACAGTGAAAAGGCCATAAACGCCGAAGAAGTGGCGCACTTTTTAGTGCTACAGGCTAGCAATCCGTCCAGCATTTACAGCTGCTTATGTGAGGCTCGAGCCAATGCTCATGTGGTGCGCGGCAACATTACCAGCGAGTTATGGGAAAGCTTAAACAGTACTTGGCTGGAAATGCGTTTGATGAACCGCGCCAAGTTGAGGCGTATGGGCTTAAGTCGCTTTTTGGACTGGGTAAAAGAGCGCTCGCATCTGTACCGCGGCATTACCTTTGGCACCAGTCAGCGCAACGACGCGTTTCATTTTGCGCGTTTAGGCACTTATCTGGAGCGCGCCGATAACACCACACGACTACTGCGCTTTCATTGGCAAGAATGGGCTTCTCCGGATGAAACCGGACAGCCGCAATACTACGCTTGGGCGGCACTACTGCGTTCGTTATCTGCCTTTGAGGCTTATCGTGATAGCTACAGCGACAGTTTGACCATGCAGCATATTGGCGAGTTATTGATGTTGCGTGAAGACTTGCCACGTTCATTACATGCCTGTTTTGCCGAAATGCATCAAATTTTGGGACTGATTTCCAGTACCCAAGGACACGAGGCTCAGCGTTTGGTGGCCGAGGTGTATGCACGTTTACGGTATGCCCGTTGGGAGGCTGTTTTTGCCGCCAATCCAACCGCTGCATTCGATCAGTTGTTAATGGAAATTGCGCGTGTCGGCGACTTGGTCCGCGACGCCTATTGGGAGGTCTCATGAGACTCAGCGTAGTGCACGAAACCTGTTATCACTATGAAACAGCTGTGGCGCAGAGCACGCAGTTATTGCGCCTAACACCACCTAGTATGGCGGGGCAAAATGTCTTGGCCTGGCGCTTGGATTTGCCCGGCGTGGGGCAGATTAGCACCGACGCGTTTGGCAACTGTGTGCACCTGCTGTGCTTGGATGGCCCACATCACGATATTCGCCTGCGTGCTTTTGGCACCATTGAAACTGAAGCCATGCCCGTGCGCCCGTTGGATAACCTGTCGCCCTTATTGTTTTTGCGCAGTACGGCATTAACTGAAACCTCGGCCAGTTTGGTTGAGTTTGCTATGCAGTTTGCCGGTAAACCGCTAACCGATTCTGGTTTGGTTGAGCTGTCTGCCGCTATTTTAGATGCCATGCCGTTTCGTGCTGGTGTAACTCACGTTGGCAGTACTGCGGCCGAAGCATGGGAGGCCGGTTGGGGCGTGTGTCAGGATCACACCCAAGTGCTGATTGCGGTTTGCCGTCAGCTGGGTTACCCGGCGCGTTATGTCAGTGGTTATGTGTTCTCGCCTGGACATGTTGATCAACACATTGCCAGCCATGCTTGGGCCGAGGTCTGCATTGATGATGCCTGGCATAGCATTGATGTGGTGAACCAGTGCCCTGCGGGAGAAAGTCATATTCGCTTAGCCATTGGTCAGGACTATCTGGATGCCTGCCCAGTGCGTGGTGTGCGTCGTGGGGGGCGTGGTGAAATGATGGTGGCACAAGCCTTGGTGTCTAGTAGTGAGCCATCCATCGAAGAAACCAAAGAAATGGCGCAAGCAATACGCATGGCTATGCAGCAACAGCAGCAGTAAACTAGACGTTTTTCAGGGGCTGTTGAGCATGACTTACTGTGTTGCCTTGAAACTGTCGCAAGGGTTGGTGCTGGCGTCTGACACGCGCACCAATGCCGGTGTTGATCATATTGCTACCTTTTGCAAAATGGCGGTGTTTGAGCAGCCGGGTGTGCTGTTGGTGTTGATGTCTGCTGGTAATTTAGCGACCACACAGAGTGTGATTAGCTTGTTGCGACAAAACCAAACGCGAGACGATGGCAGCTCATTGCTGACTCAAACGTCCATGTACGATGCCGCGGTTTTGGTCGGTGCCACGCTTCGTAATGTCATTGATCGTGATGCGCATAATGGTCAGCAGGCCGCTGGTGTCGATTTCGGTAGTTCATTTTTGTTGGCAGGGCAAATTAGTGGTGAGCCACCACGCCTGTTTCATATTTACCCGCAGGGCAACTTTATTGAAGCTACTGACGACACACCGTATTTTCAGATTGGAGAGTCTAAATATGGTAAGCCAATTTTGGATCGTGTTATTCAGTACAACACGCCACTGTGTGAAGCCAGCAAATGTGTGCTGATCTCTTTTGATTCGACTATTCGATCAAACCTGTCAGTCGGCATGCCAATTGATTATATGTTGTACCGGACTGACAGTTTCAGCGCACAAGAACGTCAGCGCATCAGCGAAGACGACCCGTATTACCAAATGATTCGTCAATCCTGGTCACAGGGTTTACGTGACACCTTTGCGGCCATTGAAAACCCGCCGTGGGCGCAGGAGTAATCGCTTAAGCGCGATTATCCCATGCGTTTAAAATGCTGCAGAACAGCTCGGCGGTCACTTGCGCATCATATAGTGCGGAATGGGCCTCACTTTGATCAAAGTCAATACCAGCGGCTTCGCAGGCTTTGGCGAGAACGGTTTGGCCATAAGCCATGCCTGCTAAAGACACCGTGTCAAAAGTGGAAAACGGGTGAAAGGGTGATTGGTTTTTTAATTGCTGACGCTCGATGGCAGCATTAATAAAGTTCAGGTCAAAGCTGGCATTGTGACCGACTAAAATGCTGCGTTTGCAGCCTTGTTCTTTTTGTATTGCTTTCACTTGGCTAAAAATTTCACGTAGGCCATCGGCTTCTGACACTGCCAAGCGCAGCGGGTGATTGGGGTTGATGCCATTAAATTTGAGCGCGGCCGGGTCTAACTCCAAACCCGGCTCTGGTGTTAAGTGCGCATGAAAGCGTGGGCCGGTGTGCCAAACACCCTTTTCGTCTGGCAGCACAATGACTGCGGCGACTTCGAGCAGGGCATGACGCTGGGCTTCGAAACCACCGGTTTCGACATCGACCACGACGGGCAAAAAGCCGCGAAAACGGTCCTTGATAGCAATCATGCCTGCACCTGCCAGTGAATTTGTTCGCCAGCACGAACGGGCACTACCGTTTGGCTGCCAAATGGATAACTGTGCGGCACATTCCAGGCTGTTTTAACCAGTGTGATGTGATCTTGATGGCGTGGCAGGCCGTAAAAGTCGGGGCCATGAAAGCTGGCAAACCCTTCCAGCTTGTCCAAGGCACCAACGGCTTCAAAGACTTCGGCATACAGCTCAATGGCCGCATGTGCGGTATAGGAGCCGGCACAACCACAGGCTGACTCTTTGTCGCCTCGCGCATGTGGCGCGCTGTCAGTGCCTAAGAAAAACTTAGGGTTGCCACTGGTGGCGGCTTCAATCAGGCGTAATTGGTGGCGTTGATGTTTCAAAATAGGCAGGCAGTAATAATGTGGTCGTATACCACCGGCTAACATGTGGTTGCGATTAAATAACAGGTGGTGAGCGGTAATGGTGGCGCCCACTCTAGCGGGTGCATTGAGCACAAAATCAACGGCATCACCGGTTGTGATGTGTTCCAAGACAACCTTTAGTGTGCTGTGGCGTTGTACCAGCGGCGCCAAAATGGTGTCGAGAAATACTTTTTCACGTTCAAAGATGTCGATGTGGTTGTGAGTGACTTCGCCATGCACCAATAACGGCATGCCGACTTCAGCCATTACGGCTAGCACAGGGTCGATTTTGGCGACATCGGTGACACCCGATTGTGAATTGGTGGTAGCACCAGCGGGGTAGAGTTTGGCGGCATGCACAAAACCACTGGCTTTAGCACGACGAATATCAGCGACAGAGGTTGTGTCAGTTAGGTAAAGCACCATCAGCGGCTCAAAGTTTGAGCCCTCTGGGCGCTGAGCCAGAATGCGCTGGCGGTAGTCACCAGCTTGTTCTGGTGTCACAGCCGGTGGAACTAAGTTGGGCATGATGATGGCACGGCCAAAATAGCGTGCCATGGCGGGAACGGTATGAGCTAACAGCTCGCCGTCGCGCAAATGCACATGCCAGTCGTCGGGTCGTGTGATGGTGAGTGTGTGCATGGCCGTTCTCGGGGTCGTCAAATCGATGAAAGACGCATAGGCTACTGGAACTGCGCCTGATGGCAAAGCAGAGGATGATATAGAGTATGACAAAACAAGCCAGTATGACCTGGGAAGCGGAGTACGACAGCATTCGTGGTCTGTTGATGCAGAAGTTTTTGCCGCTTCGTTTTGCCCAGCCATTTGAGCGAGAATTTCGTCTGCGCATGCGCGAACAAGCGCAAATTACCTTGCGCAGCTATTACTGGCTGCTGTTTCTATTGTTTCCTGTAAGTTATGCCTGCATTTTTTATGACCGCTTTGAAGGTGGTACTTGGCAGGGCACAGTGTCCGACTTTGCCAGCATTATTGTGGTTGGTGCTGTCACTTTTGTGGTGGTGTTAACCCTGAGTGTATCGGCGTTTTTGCATGCATTTCGAAATAGTTATTTTCTGTATGTTGCACCCCTCACTATCATCATCTTGACCATTTTGGGTCTGAACTCAGTGTTCTTGTCCGATGAGGTACTACAACAGCGCTCAACCTATCCCATTGTCTACATCATGATGATTGTGTACGGCATCGCTAATATGCGCTTGGTGGAGTCTACACTGATCGGTTTTGGCAGCATGCTGTGTGTTGTGGGCGTTGTAGTGTTGCTTGATATGGAAGGCATGGATTGGAGTTTATTTGCCTTATATTTTGGCTTGGCCAACTTTGTTGGTGTGGCTAACGGTTATGTGGTGGAAACCAAAGAACGGCGTTTGTATTTGCAAGAGCGTTTGCTGCAACTGGAAAAGCGTCAGCTCAACAATATTTCTGAGCGCATGGTGCAATTGGCGCGTGAAGACGGTTTAACCGGTTTGGCCAATCGTCGACACTTTAGCGACACCTTCTTGATTGAGTGGGAGCGCGCCCGCCGTGAGCGCCTGCCCTTGTCGGTGGTGTTTATTGATATCGACCACTTCAAGCCCTACAACGACAATCATGGTCACTTAGAAGGTGATCAAGCCTTGGTACGTGTGGCTAAAGCCGTGCAGTTAATGGCGCGTCGTGCCGGTGACTTGGCGGCCCGTTATGGTGGTGAAGAGTTTGTCTTGTTGCTGCCAAATACCCAAGCCAATGGTGCTAAAGAAATTGCCGAAGAGCTATTGTTGCAAGTGGATGCCTTAAAGCTGCCTCATAAAGCATCCAGTGTTGGGCCGTATGTCAGTATCAGTATTGGTGTGGCTACGGTGGTGCCCGATGTGCATATTGCGCCAACACGACTCATTGATGCGGCTGATGAAGCGTTATACGAAGCAAAAGAGGGTGGACGGCATCGGGTGGTGGTCAGCCAAGGCCTGTAGCGCGTACAATATGCGCCTTCTTAGTTCTGCGCGAGACTCTAGTTAATGGCCGATATCAAAAAAGTCGTTCTTGCATATTCCGGTGGCTTGGATACTTCCGTCATCGTGCGTTGGTTGCAAGACACCTATCAGTGCGAAATCGTTACGTTTACCGCTGACCTTGGTCAGGGTGAAGAAGTTGAGCCAGCCCGCGCTAAAGCCCAAGCCATGGGCATTAAAGACATTTATATCGAAGACCTGCGCGAAGAGTTTGTGCGTGATTACGTGTTCCCAATGTTTCGTGCCAACACCATTTATGAAGGTGAGTACCTGCTCGGTACGTCCATTGCGCGTCCGCTGATTGCTAAGCGTTTGGTGGAAATTGCTAACGAAGTGGGTGCAGATGCTATTTCGCACGGTGCTACCGGCAAAGGTAATGACCAAGTTCGTTTTGAATTAGGTGCTTATGCACTGAAGCCCGGCATCAAAGTGATTGCGCCGTGGCGTGAGTGGGATTTGACCTCACGTGAGACCTTAATGGCCTATGCCAAAACACGTGATATTCCGATCGACTTTGCTAAGGCCGGCAAAAAGTCACCGTATTCTATGGATGCTAACTTGCTGCATATTTCCTACGAAGGTGGTGTGCTGGAAGACCCATGGACTGAGTGTGAAGAGAGTATGTGGCGCTGGTCGGTATCACCAGAAGCGGCACCAGACACCGCAACTTATATTGACCTGACCTATGAGCGCGGTGATGTGGTGGCGATTAATGGCGAAGTCATGAGCCCAGCTACTGTGCTAACTAAGTTGAATGAAATTGGCGGTGCCAATGGCATTGGTCGCTTGGACTTAGTCGAAAACCGCTATGTTGGCATGAAGTCACGTGGCTGCTACGAAACACCGGGCGGCACTATTTTGCTAAAAGGTCACCGTGCCATTGAGTCCATCACCCTAGACCGTGAAGTGGCGCATTTAAAAGACGAGTTGATGCCACGTTACGCTTCGTTGATTTACAACGGTTACTGGTGGAGCCCAGAGCGCCAGTTGCTGCAAGGTTTGATTGATGAGTCACAAGTCAATGTGAACGGCGTGGTGCGTCTGAAGCTGTATAAAGGCAACGTGATTGTGGTTGGTCGTCAATCAGCCGAGAACTCACTGTTTGATACCCGCATTTCGACTTTTGAAGATGATGGCGGTGCGTATGACCAGAAAGATGCAGAAGGCTTTATTAAGCTGAATGCGCTGCGTCTGCGCATTGCTGCCAATAACGGTCGCTCACTGCTGAAGTAAGTGTGTTGCTGTTAAGAAAAAGCCCGCTGTATGCGGGCTTTTTTTATGGTGAGTTAGTCGCGATCCGGCAGTGAATTCACCAGCGCTAATACATCAATAGTAGTGCGGCTTTGGATCTCTGGATCTTTAATGCGTTCGTTGACCTCACGCACAATTTGTTCACGCACAATTGGGCGCACTACTTTGAGTGATTCCAACACTTCACCAGGTGAGTTGTCGCCGACTAATTGAATTTGGATGTCGGCACCGGTGACATAATTGGGTTTTAACTTCAGCACCACTGGCGCATAGGTTTCGACATCAATTTGAATGTTGATGACCACATGTAAGGTGAATTTGAAATTCACGTTCATTAGCCGTACATCAAGTTTGATGTCGCCATGAATGCCTAAGATAAAACTAATTTCAGGCAGACGATCCAGCAGTGGGTCAACGGTAATGTCTTTTAAGCTGAATACGTACGACACCACTAACATGTCGGCCGGCAAGCGCTTGATCGAACCTTCGATAGTCGATTCAAGCACTGACTTAATTTCATGCCCAATGCGGTGAGCTGTCACTACTTGATAAACAAAATTGTGGCCAAACTCGGCGTAACTGATCGGGGTGTTATTTGTCATGTATTAACCATTAGGGTAATTGCAGCCCTAGTTCAGTGATGACTCGCTGATTGCGCGCTGCGCTATCGACGGAATCAAGGATAGTGACTTGGTTTGAACCAACACCAGCATTAATCAGGGCGCTACTAATAGCATTAGCGCGCGCCTTGGCCAATGCATTCAAGCTGTTTTCTGTTACGGTTGTTTTATTTTTGTTCACTTTAGCGGCTTCGATTAAGGCTAAACGATCTTGTTCGCGGTCAATGCTGGCGCCAATTTCCACTTTTAAATCAGCTCGTTGGCTTAAAGCTTGGGCTAGTTTTGCCAATTGTGTGTTGGTTGCTTCACTGAGATCACTTTTACCCAAGTCAAATTCAACCTGATTCAGGTTTTCATCCTCACTGCCGCCAACTAATGCACCTAATAGCTTGAAAGGTGCGGCGGCTGCACGTGTGATGATGTTGCCAATCACCTGCATGACAATAGGGAATACACGGAAGTCTGGATCATTTAAATTGCCGCTTAAGGGCACATCTAGGCGAATATTGCCGTTCATATCCCTTAATAGGGTTGTGGCTAAGCGTACAGGCAGACCAGTAGCATCGGCTGAGCCTGTTGCTTCTCCCCAGCTAAAACCTTTTAGGTTGATCTGGTTTTGCGCTTGCAACTGACCGTTTTCGATGCGGTAGTTAAGGCTGCTGTCTAGCGTGCCATCCTGAATTAAGTAGCCCGCGTATTGACCAGCATAACTGTTCAGTGCGCTCAGTTCTTTGTCGCTAATGGTGATGTTGATGTCACTGTAGAGCGCATCTGGATTTGGTGTGAGCTTGCCCTTAACAATGAGGTTGCCGGGACGCATAAAACGTCCACTCAGATCAATATCGATGACTTTGTCCAGGCCTAAATCAATGTTGCGTAACCGAGCGTTTAGTTGACGCAGGCCATAACTAAATGCGGGATCACGTGACTTATCAAGATAAACCAATGTGCCGTTATTGATGTTGATGGCATCGATGCGGGCTGGAAAGTCAGTGCTGGCGCTGGTGGTCGTGGGGCTGGTTTTGGGTTTGCTGGGGCGCACTAAACTGCTTAAGTTGAGCTGACCATTCGATTGCACCGCTGCACGTAGCCAGGGGCTATCCATTTGTAGACGCGCAAGCCGCATGCGATTGGGTTCGCCTTGAATAGCCAAGTCTTTTGCCAATACGCGATTTAGGCTGAGTAACCTTTCGCTGTTGCGATCATCTAGGGCAGTTAATTGTTTTAGCTCAATGTCGCCTTCCCAGGACCATGCGGGCGATCCACTGGCCTGCCACTTCATGTTGCCTGCTAGGCCTAAGATGCCAGCGCTTAAGCGCAAATGAAGCTGGTCACGAATATAACCATTCAACGTGCTTAGCTGTAGGTCACTGGCACTAATACGAGCATCCAGAAAAGGCGTGGCGGTGCTACCGTCAGGACGCTCAGATGGCATGCCTATGTCGCCCACCACAGATAATTTGCCTTGATTATTGATGGCCGTGCTGAGCTCCAACGCTAGCAGGTCTTGTTGTTCTGATTGTATAGGCCTTGCCTGCAGACTAATGGGGCCAATGCTGAGCTGACTGGCTGGGCGAGTGGATTGGTCTAACCAGCGCAGCGTCACGTCGTCGACAGTGGCTTGACGCAAACTGCCGGTCCATACCACGGGCTTTGCTTGTTCTGGTTCAGCAACGCGTTGACGAGGTGTGTCGTCACTCAATGCCTTGATCAGCGTTAGATCACCTGCCCGATTGCGCTGTAGGTTGAAGTCGCCACCACGGATATTGATGTCGTTTATGCCCCAGCGAGCAGTTGGCCAAGCAAGGTTGATGCCTTTGATGTTGAACTGATCCAGCTTGGCCACGGGTTCGTCGGCTTGAGTAATGCGTAATTTCTCGACCGCCACCGCGCTGTTGTTAAGCGTCAGGGTTAACTCAGGATCAAGAGCCGCCTCATAGCTCAGGTCCACACTCAACCGTCCATCACGAATACGTACCGGCAAATCATCAGGCGCCCAGCGCATGGCGTCGGCTAGCGGTAGTTTGTTTAGTCTGAGTGTGCCTTCTGAGCTAAGCGGGTTAAGGCGAACTTTTCCGACCCAGTCCAAACGTGCGCCACCGCTTAAGTCGCCATGGAGTTCGGCTAAGCCGTCAGCGGAGTCGGTACCAATATCGCTTAGCTCAAATTGCCAAGGCGATAGGGTAAAGCCGCGAGCAGGGGCAACAGTTTCATCACGAATGTCGAGCATGCCATCACGCACAGTTAGATTTCCGATATGCCAGCGTATGGGATCGTTAGCTTCTGTGCTGGGTGGTGGTACCAGCTTAAGTAGGTTCAAGGGCCCTTCGGCTGGCAGCAATACATGAATACGCGGGCCAATAAGTTCGGCCGAATTAATCAGCCAAACAGGACTAAAAAAACTGCGCCAAGAGTAGTGCAAGATGAGTTGCTCGAAGCCAATCATCGGCTCTTCGCCATCGTTTATGCTGAACTCATCAATGGTTAGTCTGCCGTCGAAGGCATCAATGTTGACGTGTTTAACGCTAACGTCTAAGCCTAGTCGCTGGCTAAGCTCAACTTCCAAACGACGTTCAACAATATCCGGCCACCATAACTCCATGGCCGTGACTAGAGTTAACGTGGAAAATACACCCACTAACACCACAATCCATGGCCAGCGACGACGTGTTTTAACGACTGCTGAGTTAGTCATAACGTTTGTCCTTAAATTCACAAAGGTCTTCAATCATGCAGCTACCACAACGTGGTTTGCGCGCAATGCAGGTGTAGCGGCCATGCAAAATCAGCCAATGGTGGGCATCCAACAAATACTCAGGTGGCAATAAACGCATCAGCCGTTGTTCCACTTCTACGACGTCTTTGCCCGTAGCAATACGGGTGCGATTGGCCACGCGGAAAATATGTGTGTCAACGGCAATCACTGGCTGGCCAAACGCTGTGTTGAGCACCACATTGGCAGTTTTGCGGCCGACACCCGGTAGCTGCTCTAGTGCTTCGCGAGTTTGTGGTACTTCACCACCGTGCTGTTCGACCAGAATGCGACAGGTTTTGATGGTGTTTTCGGCCTTGGTATTAAACAGGCCGATAGTTTTGATATAACGCTTAAGGCCATCAACACCGAGTGCCAACATGGCTGCCGGCGTGTTGGCGACTTTGAATAAAGGGCCCGTGGCTTTGTTGACGCTGACATCAGTCGCCTGCGCTGATAGCAGTACAGCAATAAGCAGCTCAAATGGGCTGCTGTAATTCAGCTCAGTTTCGGGCTTAGGGTTGTTGGCTTTTAGCCGGGCAAAAATCTGCCGTCGCTTTTCAATGTTCATGGCTAATATTCATGTTGCCGCATTTAATGCGGCTTCGGCCTCTTTTACACGCTGCTCTAGTTCCGGCAACTGAGTCAGCAAATGGCTGCAATCAGCCTGCTGTGCCTGTAGCGCTTGTATCTGTTTTTGTATTTTTTTCAACTGGCTGCGTGCCATCGCAGCGCTAATCATCAAGCTGGCTTGGTCTGGCTGTGCCGCACTAACTGGCGCGGCGGATTTGGCCGGCGCTGGCGCAGTGGTTTTAGCCAAGCGCTTATTGCGGGCTAAATAACGTTGGCGAGCATGTTCGGCTTTGGCTTTCGCTAAGTCCTGACCCGGTTTTGTTGGCGGGTGCCAAGTCATGGGAATGTCAGGGCCCGGCACCAAGTCGATGCAGTCCACAGGGCAGGGTGGCACACACAAATTACAACCCGTGCATTCATCCACAATAACGGTATGCATGAGTTTGCCGGCACCGACGATGGCGTCCACGGGGCAAGCCTGAATGCACTTAGTGCAGCCAATACATTCATCTTCACGAATAAGCGCCACCAGGCGATGTTCTGGTGTAACGCCATAGTCTGGGTCTAATGGTTTGGCTGGCTTATTAAGGAGTTGGCTGAGTGCGTGAATGGTTGGCGCGCCACCCGGCACACAGTGATTAATGTCTTCACCCGCTAACATGGCTTCGGCATAAGGACGACAGCCCGGGTGCTTACACAGACCACATTGAGTTTGCGGCAGCAGTGCATCAATTTGCTCAATGCTAATGCGTCGGTCCGTATTTGATGAAGTGGTCATGCGCGGTGAGCCAGTGGGTTAGCAATTAATACGGGATTATTGCATTGCTTGAGGGATTGCGGCAAAGTCAGCGCACTTGTTTATTCTGGCAATACTTAATGTCTGATCAACTTTTACTGGCGTCGGCAACTCAACTGGCGCAATGGATACGTGACGGAAAGACCACTTCGGTGGCAGTAGTAGAAGCGCATATCGCGAGGATGCGTCAGGTTAACCCGGCGATTAACGCCGTGGTGAGCAAACGCATTGCTGATGCACGCGTTGAAGCGGCAGAGGCCGATCGTCAAATTGCAGCCGCCACCAAGGCCGGCACCTTGGCGGACTTGCCGCCTTTATTGGGTGTTCCTTGCACCATCAAAGAATCCTTTCATTTTCATGGCATGCCCAATACCGCTGGTTTGGTCAGCCGTATTGGTCGTCGTATTGCTGAAGACGCACCGGCTGTTGCTAGGCTGCGTGCTGCCGGCGCTATTCCTTTAGGTGTTACCAATACCTCGGAAGTGTGTATGTGGATGGAGTCGTACAACCATGTGTATGGTCTGACGTCTAACCCTTATGACACTTCGCGCACGGTAGGTGGTTCATCGGGCGGCGAGGGCGCGATTGTGGCGTCTGGCGCATCACCTTTTGGCTTGGGCAGTGATGTTGGTGGATCGATTCGTATGCCGGCGTTTTTTAATGGTGTCTTTGGCCATAAGTGCTCACCCGGTTTAGTACCCAATGAAGGCCAGTTCCCACCACCGAGTGGTCAAATTGACCGACATTTATCGACCGGACCATTGTGTCGTCGTGCCAGCGACTTAGAGCCTTTGCTGCGTATTTTGGCCGGTGATCGGGCTGATAAGCTGGCGCCGGTGTCATCAGTGGATGTCTCTAAAATGCGAGTGCTGCAATTTGTGCGTGAGTTGGCTATTACGCCAGATCAAGATCAGCTGCGCGCTCGTGACATGGCAGTAGCAGCATTGGTTAAAGCGGGTGCTAAGGTGGAAGCCATTAATTTGCCATTAATGGCTCAGGCTCGTGACCTGTGGACAGCAATGCTGGCGACTGCAGATTCGGATAAAACCTTTGCCGACCATATGTTTGGTTCACGCAAACCGATGGTGGCTATTCGTGAGTTGGGGCGCTTAGCAATACGCCGTTCTGATCACACCTTCCCGTTGGTGCTGTTGTCGCTGTTAGAGCGCCTTCCGGAGCTGACCCCAAAGCGCACCATGCGTTTGCGCAATGACGCCTTGACCTTAAAGTGTCAGCTTGAAGACTTACTCGGTGATGATGGTGTTTTGATTACACCAACTTACCCAACCGTCGCACCTAAACACTATATGGCGATGTTGCCACCGTTTAACTTTGTTAACTGCGCTATCTATAACGCACTGTCTTTGCCGGTAACAGCAGTGCCAACAGGTTTAAATGGCGGCGGTTTGCCAACGGGTGTGCAAGTGGTGGCGCGTGAAGGTTATGACCATTTAACCTTGGCGGCAGCATTACATTTAGAGCATGCATTGGGCGGCTGGGCCTATCCCATGGTTACAACTCAGGACTAAGTTATGGATATTCGACACGGTGTGGCTGAAGCGAACGGTTTGTCGTTGGCCTATGAAGATATGGGTAATGTATTGCACCCTGCTATTTTGTTGATTATGGGTTTAAGTGCGCAGTTGACCATGTGGCCTGATGGATTTTGTCAGCAGTTAGTGGACAAAGGTTATCGTGTGATTCGCTTTGATAACCGCGATATTGGCTTGTCGACCAAGCTCAGTGACTTAAAGGTAAAAGGCCCATTTTGGCAGCGCATGTTACGTGCTCAATTAGGCTTAACTAGCCCCGTGCCATATACCTTGCATGACATGGCGGAAGACGTGAATGGCTTGTTAGACTTTTTGCAGATTCCGGCAGTACATGTGGTGGGTGCCTCCATGGGCGGCATGATTGCGCAAATTTTTGCGGCAAAATATCCGGATCGTGTGCGTTCATTGGGCATTATTTTTTCTAGTACTAATCAAGCACTTTTGCCGCCGCCAAAACGAGCAGCACTGAAGCCGTTAACAACAGGGCCAGGTAAAAAAGCTGATGAGGCTGCAATTATTGCGCACTCGGTGCATTTCATGCGCGTTATTAACGGCCCCGGATATCCATTATCGGATGATGAACTTCGCACGATGGCAGAGTCGTTCTACCGTCGTAGTTATTATCCCGCCGGTGTGGTGCGTCAGTTTAATGCGGTGTTGGGCACGGGTAGCTTACGTGCGTTGAGCAAAACCATTCGTAAATCCACCGTGGTTATCCATGGCAGTGCCGACCCATTGGTGCGTCCAGCGTGTGGCCGTGCAGTGGCGCGCGCTATTCCCAATTCACGTTATGTTGAAATTAAAGGTATGGGCCATGACCTGCCCCCAAAAGCATGGGAGCCAATTGTTCATAGCTTAGTCGTCAACATGAAGCGCTAATTGTTGTTTTAATAACTGAACAAACATTGAATAACAGCCGCATAAAGTATCTATGTGGCTGTTTTTATTTAAATATCAAGCCGAATTGAATCCGAACAACTTCTCTGTCTAGACTGTTGGCCTATTATTTGTTCCGCCTGAGTCCAAACTATGTCCGCTATGTCATTACCTTATGTGTGCATTGAACTCGATGCGCAAATTCCGGCACGCACACGTGATATTCATGCCAAGCTGCAGTCCGGTACTCGTGAATCACAAGCTAAGGCAGCCGCTGACACTTTAGGCCTAGCCATCAATATCATGGTGGATCGGTTTTTATCTCAGTTATTACGTGACTTGGGCCAAGCACATCCTGAACATTCGCTTTATCCGCAAGCGTTAAAGGTTGTTGATGATATTCAGGGTAAGGTGGCGCATTACTTAAATTGGCTGACGCGCTTTTTATCTAACTCACGAATGTCAGTGGTCACAGGGCATTATTTGGCGTTGATGAAACCGTTGGTGCCGGACACTCCATCACGTGAATTTTTGGCCGTGTCGTTGCCACCGGATATGGCGATCAAGGCACGTCATACCATTAATGCCTTGCGTGATGGTTCATCCAAGGATGTAGCCGCTGGTATTGAAGTATTAGTTGAGATTGTTGACGCTGTACTGGTCGACTTTGTGTATGAGCCCAAGCGTCTGATGCGTTTTAACGCAGTAGTCGATAAGACCTTGGATGGCGTTATCTACATGATAAAGGGATTAGCGTTTAGACAGCTGCGCCAATTGGGACAACATTTACCCATTGAGCATGTGCCCATTTTCCTTGATCACTTAGAGCGTTTTTTTCGTGATCAAGAGTCGATTCATTAAAAATTAAAAATAACTAGGGTGTTGTTATGAGTGTAATAAAAGCATTATCGATGTCGCTAGTATTGGTCTCAGGCACGCTTTCTGCGGCGTTACCTACACCAACAGCGGACCAAAAAGCGGCGTTGGAAGCGGTGGCGGGCAAAAAAGTTCGAGTATGTATTTTTGACCCTGTGGGTGCCAACGGGCCTGCAGTTGGTTATGCCAAGGACTACATGCTGGAAGCACGCAAGTGGGGCATTAATGCTGATGTAGTTGCGTTTACCGATGAGCGTGTTGCTGCAGAAGAGTTAAAAGCAGGTCAATGTGATGCAGCCGCTATTACTACTCTACGTACCAAACAATTTAACCACTTTGTTGGAAGTTTGGATGCTGTCGGTGGTATTCCTGACAAAAAGCACATGAATATGGTGCTGCAAACCTTGGCCTCACCACGCATGGCGCCACTGATGCGCTCAGGTTTGTTTGAGGTGGTGGGTGTTATTCCATTAGGTGGTGCTTACGTCATGGTACGTGATCGTCGCATCAACTCTATTGAAGCAGCAGCAGGTAAAAAAGTTGCGGTGATGGAGTGGGATCGTTCACAAGCCAAAATGGTACAACGCTTAGGCGCACAACCTGTGGCTTCTGACATTACTAACTTTGTTGGTAAGTTTAACAATGGCCAAGTGGACATTATTGCGGCACCTGCCGTGGCCTATAAGCCATTAGAAATTTACCGTGGCCTGGGTAATGACGGTGGCATTTACCGTTTTCCGCTGGTGATGCTAAGTGCGGCTTTAATTATTCGTCACGATCGTTTTCCGCCAGATGTAGGTCAAAAACTACGTGAGTTTGTAGTTACACAAATTGATAAAGCGTATGAGTTTGTTGATCGTGAAGAAGCGGCAATTCCGGAAAAATATTGGATTGATTTGCCTGCACAAGAAAAAATTAAGTACGAAGGCATGATGCGTGAAGCGCGCATTCAGATGACACAGGAAGGTGACTACGACAAACGCATGATGTCGTTATTAAAGCGTGTACGTTGCAGTAATAAACCAACAGCGGCTGAATGTAGCAGTCAGGAAGAATAATCCTCTATGGAGGCTTTTTCTAAATAACTCATGACCATGTCGATTACTCCCTCTGTCATCTCGTCGTAGCTGATGGGGGGAGCTGGATCGGAAACATGCCGCACGACGCAATAAATCCCACTACTAATAAAGATATAGCTCATGGTCTGTACTTTGCCGGCACGCATGAGCTTTGGGTTTGCCATGAGGTAGTGCATTACTAAGTCCATCATGACACGCGATACGGGTTGAAGGTATTGATGAAACTGAGCGTGAATCGACGTGCGTACACACTTTCGGTAACGCTGGTTGTTAGCATCCAGTAGGTCGCGGAAACGGTGCATTAAGGTGCGAATTAGTTCATCAGCCGGTAGTCTGGCTAGGACGGGCAAAACCGGTTGAATCATGCTGATAACATCAGTCATGAACTTTTCAGCCATGGCGTCGTAAATGGCTTCTTTGTTTTTGAAGTATTCGTACAATGAGCCCACACTAATGCCCGCAATGTCGGCAATTTGGCGAGTAGTAACCGGCGTTGAGCCAGCATCAGCAACGGCAATAAAGCCGGCTTCGATAATGGCATTTACGGTACTAATGGATCGCGCTTGTCGTGGTTTTCGTGTCATAAGGGTGTCGTGTTTATTTATTCAAGTCACCACAGTGTAGAACATTCAGCAGGAGTTAGTGATGACCACATTTCACCCACTTGAGCGGGTCTTTTTTGACACAGTTGGTCAGTCTTATATTGAGCGTGCAGAGCCTGTCGATCTTCACACAGTAAAGGGTTGGAGCTCTCGTAGTGCCATGCCTTGGCTAAATCGCCTGCATAGTACGCTTACAGGGCTACGTACCCGCCATCGTCGTATTGGCGATCACAAACTGACTTGGTTAGAAGCAGGTCCGGTGCATGGTGAGCCAATTGTGCTGATTCATGGCTTTGGCGCCAGCAAAGAGAATTGGCTGGCGATTTTGCCGTTCTTACTGCGCAAATATCGGGTTTATGTGCCGGACTTGCCCGGCTGGGGTGAGAGTGAGTTTAACGCCGACGTTTCGTACTGTGCGGATGCTCAAGTTGATCGTATTGCTGATTGGATAGAAACCGTCATTACCAAGCCAGTGCACCTGGTGGGTAACTCAATGGGTGGTGGTTTTGCTGGCCTAGTGACTGCGCGCCACCCACAGTGGGTGAAAACCGTGGTGTTAATGAATGCAGCTGGTATTGCGGGTACAGAGCGCACACCCTTTGAGCAAGGCCTAGCGGAAGGTGAAAATTCGCTAGTGGCACATAACTGGCGTGGGGTTTATCAGCTTTTGTCGTCAGTCATGCAAAGCCGTGTACGTGCAAGTTTGCTAACCCCGTTAATGGGTATGGATTTGGTTTCCAGACGGCATGTGAACGAGTTTATGTTTCGTCAGTTGATTGGCATTCCACCCAGTGAAGACAAGCCGTCACTGTCGGCAATTAAGCAGCCAACGTTGATTTTATGGGGTAGTGAAGATCGGGTGTTGCATCCAACAGCTGCTGAGGTCATTGCGAAAATTATTCCGCATGCTCAAACCAAAATTTTCTATGATGTTGGGCATTTGCCGATGGTCGATAAACCGCGCCTGACGGCGCGGCATATGCGGCGGTTCTGGTTGGCATATTGTTAATCTTTAAGCGGCTTTAAGCCGCTTCGTTCATGGCTGTTTCTAACTGTTCTCGCCAGTAAGCAACTAGGGCGCTGTTTTCATGGTCCCAAGGGTGGAAGCTTGGCTTGAAAAAGTCCAAGTAGTCACTGGTTAGGCCGGTAATGACGCCGCGACGACCAAAGAGCTTATTTAAACCATAGGCCCATGTTTTGAGATTCCATAGTTGATTGTCGGCATGCATAAAACGGAGTTGGTTAATGGCAGTTGCAACCGCTAAAAACGATGAAGCAATGATCATGAAGGCGACACGCTCAACATAACTGTGGCCTTTAACGTCATGGTATAAGTCCCAAGCAACCGCCTTGTGTTCGGTTTCTTCAATGGCATGCCACATCCAAATAGGGCGCATGGTTTCATGAAATTGATTCATGAGTTCAGTATCAGATAGAACACGATGGGCCAAAATTGCTGTGAAGTGTTCAAGAGCAACTGTGGCTGCTAATTGATGCCGTTTACCAAAAAAGCGACGACCGAAATTAAGCAAACTTAATGCTGTTTTTGCAGCCTTGTTAGCAGGTAAACCACGCTCTTCCAACATGTCGTTCATGGAGGTGTGCTCCAGTGAATGCATGGCTTCTTGGCCAATAAAGCCTGAAATTTCTTTTTGCCGTGCTTTGTCGCTGACTTTGTCTCGTAGTGCACGCACAGAGTCTACAAAAAAGCGCTCGCCATCAGGAAAGAAGGTCGACAGTACACTGATAAAGTGAGTAGAGAATGGGTCGTTGTCTAACCAGTAGTGTGGCACCTGATTGCCAAACTCAAAGTTCATGCGTGTAGGTTTAATGCTGATCACACTGGGTGTGACTTTCATTGAGCGACTCATAAGGGTGTACTCCGGCAGAACTGTATAGTCACCGATGAGTCTATGCGCCAATTATTACATTGGCAAATGTAACGGTCTGGCAGGAGATGGACGGAGTAGTTTCGGCGATAGAGCGCTTGTTAGTTGGCAAAACTTAAGTTTAAGTGGCTCTGGAAGTATTGTTCGCACCCATTAAACGGATCGATAAAGCGAAGTGACCGAGCCAGTAGCTGTAACGCTTGGGCAGGGTTGTCGGGTTGATCGTGTAGTTCAGGATAACAACGGTCAAATAAAATCGGCATGCCCAAACTGGCAAAGTGGACGCGCAATTGGTGTTTGCGTCCGGTCACGGGTTCGGCTTGATACAGGCTGTTGTCACCTAAACGTTTTAGTAGCGTGATTTTGGTTTCACTGTTTGGTTCGCCCGGCACTTCACGCACTCGAAAAAAAGGCTCACCTGCCACTAATAAACTTGTGTGCGTGTAAGGCCAATCCAACTCACGATGCGGTGCTACCACCTCGTAGACTTTGTCGATGCAACGCTCGCGAAACAGTGCAGCGTAGGCATCACGGCTGCCGATATGTTTGGCGCACATGACCAGTCCAGCAGTGTCTCTATCCAAACGATGCAGCGGTGCTAGGTCAGTGATGCCGGTTTGTTGGCGCAGGCGTACTAGCAAGCTTTCACGCAAAAAACGACCGGCTGGCATGACTGGTACTAAGTGCGGTTTGTCGACCACCAGTAAGTTTTCATCTTCATAAATAATGTCGATGTTGCCGGTGTGCAAAATCGCTTCTTCTGGCACTTCGCGGTAATAACAAATCATGTCACCAGCCTGCACGCTAGCCTCGGCGTGTAGGGTAGTGCCGAGCTCATTGCTGACTAAACCGTCGTGCAGACGCTGCCGCCAAACGTCGATGCCGACATCGGGAAAACGTAGTGTTAAAAAGTGCAGCAGGTTTTGCCATTGACCCGGAATGACGCGGCAGCGACTGGCGCTGACGCCATTACGAATGGGGAGTGGTGGCGAGGGCATCAGGCCTTTTTCACAAATTCCGACTTCAGTTGCATGGCGCCAATGCCGTCAATTTTGCAATCGATATCGTGGTCGCCATCAATCAGCCGAATGTTTTTTACTTTGGTGCCAATTTTGACCACCAGTGATGAGCCTTTCACTTTTAAATCTTTGATGACAGTGACGCTGTCGCCGTCTTGTAGTGGATTGCCATGTGCATCACGAACTGCCGCTGCTGTGGGCTCGCTGGTGTCGTTGGCACGCCATTCATGCCCACATTCTGGGCAAATGAGTTGGCTGCCATCGGCATAAGTGTAGGTGGAGCTGCATTGTGGGCAGGGTGGTAGTTCACTCATGATGACTCTCGGCAACGCTGGGCTAACCACTGACCAATATGACGAATTTCTTCTAGGCAGACAGCGTGTGCCATTGGGTATTGCTGCCATTCCACTTGACCACCCAGAGCTTCAACAGTCGTGCGGGCCTGTAAACCCATGCTCATGGGTACTACGTCGTCGTGGCTGCCATGGGCGGCCAGCATCGGCAGCTTCACATTGGCGGCATTCAGGTCGCGCTGAATTAAGGCCAGTGACGGCAGATAGGTCGACAACGCAATGATGCCTGCTAAAGGCTCCGGGTGTGTCAACGCTGTTGTCCACGCAATGGCGCCGCCCTGTGAAAAGCCGGCAATGACAATGCGATGACTGGGAATGCCAGCGGCATTTTGTTCAGCGATTAACTGACGGACTAGCTCGCGACTTTTGATAATGCCGGCTTCATCAACCTGACGTTGATCCCCATCTAGGGACAAAATGTCATACCAGGCGGGCATGACAAAGCCGCCATTGATAGTGACCGGGATGGATGATGCGGTTGGAAATAAAAAGCGTACAGCGCAGTCCGCGGGCAATTTGAGCTCGGGCACGATGGGCACAAAGTCGTTGCCATCCGCACCTAAGCCATGCAGCCAAATCACCGCAAGGGTTGGGTTTTTCCCGGTTTCACGACAAATCACTTGGCTCATTTTACTTTCATACCGGCGGTGGCACCTACATCGGGGGACAGCAAATAAATATCACTGCCGCCTGGCCCTGCTGCCAAGACCATTCCTTCACTCATGCCAAATTTCATTTTGCGTGGTGCCAAGTTGGCGACCATCACCGTAAAACGACCCACCAAAGCTTGCGGGTCCGGATAGGCGGACTTGATGCCAGCAAACACTTGTCGTGTTTCGCCGCCTAGGTCTAGTTGCAGGCAAAGCAGTTTGTCGGCGCCGTCGACGTGATTGGCGGCGATAATTTGGGCAACACGCAAATCCACTTTGGCAAAGTCATCAATGCTGATGGTGTCGCTGGCCGCTGCGGCGGCAGGTGCAGCCGCAGTTTGGGCGGCTTTCTTTGGTGCTGGTGCCGCTGCAGGTGCATTGCTTAAGGAGTCAGTCGATGCATCAACCATGGCAGCCACAGCAGCTGGCTCAACACGTGTCATCAATGCTTGGAAGGGCTTGATTTGATGGCCCAGCAGCAGTTCACGACGGCTTTCCCAGTTCAGGTCTGGCAGTTGCAGGAAGTCGGCAGAAGCTTTTGCCATTTCTGGCAGTACTGGCGCTAAGTAGGTAATGAGCTGACGGAACAAGTTTAAGCCCACTGAACACACGGCCTGCACATTGGCTTCTTGGCCTTCTTGCTTGGCCAGAGCCCATGGTTTTTTCTCATCAATGTATTGGTTGGCGCGATCGGCCAAGGCCATGATTTCACGCACGGCTTTGCTGAAGTCACGCGCGTCATAATGCGCAGCAATACGATCACCGGCGTTAATGGCGTCGGCTAACAGCTCAGGTTCGGCGCACAAGGGGCTTAAATGGCCATCAAAACGTTTGCTGATAAAGCCGGCACAACGACTGGCGATGTTGACTACTTTACCCACTAGGTCGCTGTTCACGCGTTGTGTGAAGTCTTCTAAGTTCAGGTCAATGTCTTCCACTTTGCCGGAGAGTTTGGCGGCAAAGTAGTAACGCAAATATTCTGGGTTTAAATTCTGCAAATACGTTTGTGCCTGAATAAAGGTGCCGCGCGACTTCGACATTTTTTGACCGTTAACGGTCAAAAAGCCGTGGGCAAACACGCCGGTGGGTTTACGGAAACCGGCCCCTTCCAACATGGCTGGCCAGAACAAGGCGTGGAAATAGACAATGTCTTTGCCAATGAAGTGGTAAAGCTCAGTGTCGCTGCCTTCACGCCAGTATTCGTCAAAGTCCAGTCCTGGTGTTTGTGAACACAGGTTTTTAAAGCTGGCCATATAACCAATCGGTGCATCCAGCCAAACATAAAAATATTTGCCCGGCGCATCCGGAATTTCAAAACCAAAGTAGGGCGCATCACGGGAAATATCCCAATCAGCTAAGCCGGATTCAAACCATTCACCCAGTTTGTTGGCGACTTCTTCTTGCAAGCTGCCACTGCGTGTCCATTCACGCAGCATGGCTTCGAAGTGCGGCAACTCAAAGAAGTAGTGTTCGGATTCTTTGGTGACGGGTGTGGCGCCGGAAATGGTTGAGCGTGGGTTTTTTAATTCAGTGGGCGAGTAGGTGGCGCCACAGACTTCACAGGAGTCGCCGTATTGGTCCACCGCGCCGCATTTTGGGCAGTCGCCTTTAATAAAACGGTCAGCTAAAAATAGATTTTTTTCCGGATCAAAGAGCTGGCTAATGGCGCGGGTGGCAATATGGCCGCCTTGCTGTAGCGGATTTTTGCTATCTGACACGCCGTCACGCAGACGGGTATAAATCAGCTCGGCCAGCTCACGGTTTTCCAATGAGTGGGTGGAGTGATAGTTGTCAAAATGAATGCCAAAGCCAGCAAAGTCGCGCTGATGATCCGCTTTGACGTTGGCAATTTGCTGTTCAGGCGGAATGCCGTTCTGTTCTGCTTTAAGCATGATGGCAGTGCCATGCGCGTCGTCGGCACAGACGTATAAACAGTCGTGCCCTTGCGCACGCTGAAAGCGCACCCAAATATCTGTTTGTAAGTATTCCACCAAGTGGCCTAGGTGGATGGGGCCATTGGCATATGGCAACGCACTGGTAACAAGCAAGCGACGGGTCATAATTACAACATCAGCTATCGGTGAACAGGGGCGCTGATGATAGCATTGTCGACCAGCATTTTCTGAATTGAGCACACACATGATCATTACTCGTGCCGCCGTCGAGCAAGTTTTAGGGCAGTTTTTTGACCCCTATCTGGGTAAGTCGCGTTCTTATGCGCAGCTGGCCGTCGCCGCTGACACCCAAGTAAGTGATGACGGGCGTGTGTTTTTGCATATTGAACTGCCATATCCGCACGCCAATCCTGCCGCTGCGTTTAATGCCCCACTAGCCGCTGCTTTGCATGCGCACAATGCCCGTGATGTGCATATTCGCTGGTCAACACAGGTGCCGCGTATTAAGGCGCAGGGTGAAGTAGCCAGTATTCCCGCTATTCGTAATGTCATTGCGGTGGCATCGGGTAAAGGGGGTGTGGGTAAGTCGACTACAGCGGTGAACTTGGCCTTGGCTTTGGCTGCTGAAGGCGCCAGTGTGGGCATGTTAGATGCGGATATTTATGGCCCCAGTCTGCCCATGATGTTAGGCATTGGCAGTGGTATTCGCCCCAACACCATCGATAATGCTTGGTTTGTGCCGCACCGCGCTCATGGTTTGGATGTGATGTCGATAGGCTTTTTGATTGATGCCAAAACACCGGTGGTGTGGCGTGGGCCAAAAGCAACCGGTGCCTTAATACAGCTGCTGACCCAAACCCGTTGGTCAGCCTTGGATTATTTAATTGTCGATATGCCGCCGGGTACGGGTGATATTCAACTGACCTTGGCGCAGCGTGTGCCAGTGGCTGGGGCGGTGATTGTGACCACCCCACAAGACATTGCGCTGTTGGATGCGCAAAAAGGCATTGAGATGTTTCGTAAGGTCGACATCAATGTGCTGGGTGTGGTGGAGAATATGGCACAGCATATTTGCTCGGCCTGTGGCCATGTTGAAGCGATTTTTGGCAGTGGTGGTGGTGAACGTATTGCCCAAGACTACCAAACCCATCTGCTGGGCCAACTGCCATTAGATCGTCGTATTCGTGAACAAACCGATAGTGGTTTGCCGACAGTGGTGACGGAACCGGACGGCAGTATTAGTATGGCCTACCGAGAAATTGCCCGGCATATGGCCGCACAACTAGCATTGGGCGAAGCGATCGCCGACAATCGCATTTTGATGAATCCGGCGCATTAATCTGCGCCTTTTATTTAGGCATAAAGAGACAGTGATATGAGCATCAAATCTGACCGTTGGATACGTCGTATGGCCGAACAACACGCCATGATTGAACCTTTCGAACCCGGTCAGGTGCGCTACCGCAATGAGGAAAAAATTGTCTCTTTCGGCACCTCTAGTTACGGTTATGACGTGCGCTGCGCTAATGAATTCAAAATTTTTACCAACATTAACTCCACTATCGTTGATCCGAAAAATTTTGATGAGAAGTCATTTGTTGATGTGAAATCGGACGTTTGCATTATTCCACCGAACAGCTTTGCCTTGGCTCGCACAGTTGAATACTTCCGCATTCCGCGTAGCACCTTGGTGATTTGTTTGGGCAAGTCTACTTATGCCCGTTGCGGCATTATTGTGAACGTGACGCCACTGGAGCCTGAGTGGGAAGGTCATGTTACCTTGGAGTTTTCCAACACCACAAACTTGCCAGCCAAAATTTACGCTAACGAAGGTGTGGCGCAGATGCTGTTTTTTGAGTCTGACGAAGTGTGTGAGACGTCTTATCGTGATCGTGGTGGTAAGTATCAGGGGCAGACTGGGGTTACTTTGCCTAAGACTTAATGGTCTAAGACCTAATGTGCTGACAGGGATGGGGGTGGTGTTTTGGAAACACGCCGTGAATACGTCCCTGTAGGCTCGCTGCCGCCATCCTTGGCGGCAGACGGTTTCCAAATCACCACCCCACCCTTGTTTGTAGCCACATCAACTCAAGCGCTAATGTGTGATTGATTCTGGCGGCTGGCGGGTAGCTTAGGCTGAAGCCATCAGGCGCCATGGATGGCGCCTGTGAGCCTACAAGGATGTATCCACGGCGTGCTTCAGCCTAAGCTACCTGCCAAAAGCCATCCATCAAAGCGCACCGATTAAAGGTCTCCCAGCCACTCCAGCCGGTATGTCTCTTTGCCATCAACATGAGTAATTTGCAGTGGTAAGAACTCTTGCTTGGGGTCTAACCAAATAGTGGTAGCGCGACCATTGCCATCGCTGGTGGTGGTGAATACGCGGGCCTGAATGTCTTGGCCTGCAACCTTGATGTTTTGCGCTGCTTTTTCCACGATGCGAACTTCGCGAATATCACGAGAGTCTGCCAGCAGATAGGCTTGAGCCGGCTTTCCTTTCTGTAGCAAATCGGCCCGCAGTTGCAGTTCTAGGCCCATGGCATCAAGTAGATTGGGCATGTTTTCATAACTGCTCGCTTTGCCACGGCGGTTAACACGAATCGGACCACTTTCGGGACGATGGATGCTGAGTACCTGCGGGAAAAACAGTAACTGTAAGCGACGCTCATAATGGCTGAATTGCGCTTGGCCCTTTTGCCAGTTAAAGCGACTAGACTCAGTCAAAGAGGCGAGTCCCGGCACAGAGGCTTCCATCTTAAATTCGCACTGACTGCTTTGACAACTTAGCCGGCGTTCAGCTGTGCCAGACAAGTTGCCGTCCCAACTAAAGCGATAACGATGGGCGTCTTCGGGCAAGGGGTTGCTGCGTGTTTCAACGGGTGTAGCAGCCAATTGTTGACTAGTGGCGCTGGCAGCCGGCAATGTTTCACAAGCGGTTAGTAGCAGCAAAGGTAATAGCAGTGTTGCGCAACGTAGTGGCCGCAAGGTGGTATTCAAAATAAAGGCACTCCAACTCATGAGGACTAAGCTAAGTATTGACGCTTAGGGTTTAGCAATGGTTCACCATCTAGGACGATTTGTCCGTGATTAAGTTGTAAGCGTTGGTGTGCAAACCACGAAATGACTGCTGGATAAATTAGGTGTTCGGCCTTATGAACGCGCTGCGCCAAGGTCTCTGCACTGTCTTGTTTCAGTACCGGCACCACCATTTGCGCTAAAACTGGGCCACCATCTAACTCTGCGTTAACCAAGTGCACTGAGCAGCCATGTTCGCTGTCGCCGGCTTCTAGGGCGCGTTGATGAGTGTGCAGACCTTTGTACTTAGGCAGTAGCGAGGGGTGGATATTGATGAGTCGACTGGCATAGTGGTTCACAAATGCCGGCGTCAAAATGCGCATAAAACCGGCTAAGACAACTAAGTCTGGTTGCCACGCATCAATAACCTCACACATGGCAGCATCAAAAGGTTCGCGTTCTGGGTAGTGCGAGTGTTCGATGACAGCGGTGGGGATGCCTTGATGCTGTGCTCGTGTTAGGCAAAAAGCAGTTGGTTTATTACTTAGTACGCCAACAACCTGCATGTGTGGGTCGCAAGCATCCAGAATGGCCTGCAAATTTGAGCCATTACCGGACGCTAGCACCACGATTCGAAAGGACATGAGTTGCTTAGGCAAATACCACCGTGGGCTCAGCATGGGTAGATGGCACAATATGACCGATGCGCCATGCTTGATCGCCGGTGCTGGCTAATTGTGCAATCGCAGCATCAGCCTGATCTGCAGGCACCACAACAACCATGCCAACACCACAGTTAAAGGTACGGTACATTTCAAAACGCTCAATATTGCCGGCGCTTTGCAGCCACTGGAACAGCGGTGGCCAGGTCCATGAAGATTCGTCGATCACGGCATCACAACCTTTTGGCAGTACACGTGGCAGGTTGCCGGGTAGGCCGCCGCCAGTAATGTGTGCCATGGCATGAACGGGCAGTGCTTTGACCATGGCCAACATTGATTTCACATAAATGCGGGTTGGGGTCATCACCACATCGGCCAATGGGCGGCCGTCTAAGTCTTGATTTAAGTCAGCATTAGAGACTTCGATGACTTTGCGCAGCAAGGAATAACCATTGGAGTGAGCGCCACTAGAGGCCACACCAATTAGCACATCACCGGCTTTCACTTTGCTGCCGTCGATGATTTCAGATTTTTCTACCACGCCAACGGCAAAACCGGCCAAGTCGTAGTCTTCACCTTCGTACATGCCGGGCATTTCCGCGGTTTCACCACCAACCAATGCACAGCCAGCCAATTCACAACCAGCACCAATACCGGTGACCACTGTGGCTGCGGTGTCGACGTTTAGGTGGCCAGTAGCGTAGTAGTCTAGGAAAAACAGTGATTCGGCACCGCAGACAACCAAGTCATTAACGCACATGGCCACTAGGTCAATGCCAATGTGTTCGTGGCGATTAAGCTGCAGGGCTAATTTAAGTTTGGTACCAACACCGTCAGTTCCCGACACTAAAACGGGCTGTTTATAACCGGCAGGGATTTCGCAAAGTGCACCAAATCCACCTAAACCACCCATCACTTCTGGGCGCATGGTACGTTTGGCAACGGATTTGATGCGTTCGACGAGGTGGTCGCCGGCATCAATATCCACGCCGGCATCTTTGTAACTGAGGGAAGGTTTGGTGTCAGACATGGTAAAAACTCAAGCCGCTAGTAATCAAGTTGGCGCATTCTATCAGTACAGCGCTTGCCCGTCATGGCGAGCTTCACCACAATACGAGCTAGATTGCTTAGGAAGTTGTGCATGAAAAATCAAACACGTTGGATGTTGTTGGTCGGACTGGTGTTATTTGGCTGGTTAATTCACGCACTCCAGCCCATTTTGCTGCCGTTTTTAGTGGGTGCGTTGTTCGCTTATTTGGGTAACCCGTTGGTACACCGACTGATGCGTTTTGGCTGGAGTCGTGTCACGGCCGTGTCTGTTAGTTTTGTATCACTCAGCGCCATAGGTACGTTGTTGTTTATAGGCGTCATTCCAAAGCTGTGGTCTCAGATCATCTATTTACAAGGTCGTATACCTGAAGGTCTACGTTGGATTAACCGTGAAATGATCCCATGGTTAGAGCAGCGTCTAGATATATCGATTGGCCGACTAAATAGCGAAATGATTAGTGATTGGGCGGCACAGTTTTGGCAAGTCACCGGTGCTAATACCAGTGCCATGCTCACCACTTTGGCGCAGTCTGGCATGACTTTGGTTTTTACCCTTGGCTTAATCGCGCTGATTCCGATTGTGACGTTTTATCTGATGCTGGACTGGGACAATCTGATCTATAAAGCACGCGGTTTATTACCTCGTCAATATGAACAGAAAGTGGTGCGCTTAGTTAGTGAGTGTGATGAGGTGTTGGCGGCATTTTTGCGTGGTCAATTATTAGTGATGATTTCGCTCGGCATTATTTATGGCGTTGGTCTGCAAATCATGGGTTTGAAGCTGGCGCTAATGATTGGAATTGTCGCAGGCTTGGCTAGCATTATTCCTTATCTGGGTTTTGTCGTTGGTATCTCATTGGCAATTTTTACGGCGGTTTTTCAGTACGGCTTTGTCTTGGAGCCTTTATTGTGGATTGGGCTTATATTTATGATTGGTCAGGCCGCTGAAGCTTGGGTGCTGCAGCCATGGCTGATTGGTGATCGCATTGGTTTGCCGCCAGTCGGGGTGATTTTTGCCATTATGGCGGGTGGTCAGTTATTTGGATTTGTCGGTATGTTGCTCGCGCTACCTATGGCGGCGGTGATTATGGTGTTGTTGCGTCATGCACATCGTGAGTACGTGAAAAGTTCGTTATATGCAGGCATGGATAAACATGATCCATCCTGAGTCAGCACTGAGTGAGCAATTATTGTTGCCACTGACGGCAACGCCACAGTTAAGGCTGGCCAATTTACCGGCTGCAACATTTACCGAGGTGCGTGCCGCTTTAGCGCAGTGTCGTCTCGGTACAATGGAGCAGCTCTATATTTGGGGTGAGGCGGGCAGTGGTCGCTCGTTATTGTTACAGAGCTTTTGTGCCGAAGCCGCCGATGCCATTTTGCTACCGATGCGGCAAGTGGTGTTTATGCCGCCAGAAATGCTTGAAGGCTTAGAGTCCAATGCGTTTGTGGTGCTCGATGACATTGATGCCATTGTTGGCTGGCCAGCTTGGGAAGAGGCTTTGTTTAACTTGTACAACCGCCTGCGCGCCAGCGGCGGGCGGTTATTAGTGAGTGCAACGCTGGCTCCACAGGCTTTAAATCTTGGCCTGCCAGATTTGGCTTCGCGCTTGGCAAGCATGGCGGTTTATCGACTGCCCGCGCCTGATGATGCCTTACGTGAACAGTTTCTGCAGCAAGCGGTAGAGCAACGTTCGTGGACTTTAGAGCCAGAAGTCAGTCGTTATTTATTAGAGCGTGGGCCACGTCGCTTGGGGAGTTTTTTGCAGCTTATTGAGCGCGTTGATGCCGCAGCACTGCGCGAGCAGCGGGCATTAACCGTGCCGCTGGTGCGCAGTGTGTTGGAGCTGGCTTGAGTTTATAACTCGCCGTTTTGGGTGGCGCGTTTTAACTTCACATAACGAATTGAACAGGCAAACAGGGCAGTAATTAATACCGACTCAATAATGGCTACCCAACCATTCACACTGCTGACGCCAATGCGTACCACGGCGTAGATGAAATAAACCATCAACACATAACTCATCCACACTGCTGTGCGTGGATTACCTTCGCGTATGCCTTTGACAAAAAATAGCAGGGCCAAACTGTGCAATAACCAACCTAGTGCGCTGCCAATAATGACGGTGGGGACACTGAGTGCACTAGGTGCCACCAGTACTTTGGCAATGGCCAGCCAAACAATCAGAGCAATTAATAGTCGCCACGTCATTTTTTGATATTGGCTGGTTTGCTGGAATAAATCAGTCATCTTCTATGGTCTCAATTGTTGGCGCGAAGGGCCCATAACGCCACACGCTGGCCTAGGGCTTGGCATAAAGTGATTTCATCGGCGGTAAGTGTGCGTGCACCATCAGCTCCGGCCCAATGAGACGCGCCATAGGGTGTACCGCCACTATCGGTATGCATGAGCCGCGACTGTGAATAAGGTATGCCTAGCAAAACCATACCGTGATGCATTAGCGGCAACATCATACTCAGTAAGGTGCTTTCTTGCCCACCATGTAGTGAGCCAGTAGACGTGAATACTGCGGCTGGTTTGTCGATGAGCGCACCATTAAGCCAAAGTGCGGTGGTGCCATCAAGAAAGTGTTTTAGTGCCGAGGCCATATTGCCAAAACGGGTAGGGCTGCCCATGACCAGACCACAACAATTGCTTAAATCTTCCATGCTGGCGTATAGGTCGCCCTCATCTGGAATTTCCGGCAGGCTTGCCTCGGTATCAGTAGAAACAGAGGGTACAGTGCGCAGTCTGGCACTTAGGCCGGTAGACTCAATGCCACGTGCAATATGTCTTGCCATGTCGCGTGTTGCGCCATGGCGGCTGTAATACAGCACTAAAATATAAGGTTCGTTCATGCCCGCCTCGACATCTGTTCATTAGCTGGCAATACTAGGGCAAAAGAAGAGGACATCCCACATGACATCTGTGTTTACCGCTAGGTTGCGTCGTATCCCCATACTGTGGGTTACCGCATTTCGTTATTTTTTGCGGGACAATTGTCGCCAACATGCTGCAGCACTCACCTTTACAACATTATTTGCCGTTGTGCCTTTGCTGACGGTGGTTTTCACTCTGCTAGCTGCATTTCCATCTACCCAAAATTTGACTCAAGAAGTGCAAGAATTCATTTTTCAAAACTTAGTGCCTGCGTCTAGTGAGGCTGTAGCCGGATATTTGCAAGACTTTTCAACACAGGCCGGTCAGCTGACGTTAGTCGGCATTATTGTACTGGTGGTTACCGCCATTATGATGCTGGTCACTATTGAGCGAGCGTTTAATGATCTTTGGGAAGTGAAGGCGCCCAGACAGAATATGTTTAGTATTTTGCGCTATTGGGCGGTAATTAGCTTAGGCCCATTTTTATTGGGCGCCGGTTTTTTTGTTTCGTCTTATTTAGCCTCAATTAGCCTGTTTCAAGATGCGTCGGACATGGTTGGTAATGTGATTCCGGGCTTGGCGATTGTGCCCATGTTATTCACCGCACTTGGTTTTAGCTTGCTCTATATTGCCGTACCTAACTGCAAAGTGAGTATTCGTGCTGGTGTATTAGCGGGCTTGGCAGCTGCTGTTTTATTTGAGCTAGCCAAGCGTGGATTTACGTTATTTATTGCTAACTTTGCTAGTTATGAATTGGTGTATGGGGCATTTGCGGCATTCCCTGTGTTCTTGCTGTGGATTTTCGTATCGTGGTTGATTGTGCTGTTTGGTGTTGAACTATCACGTAGCTTTGTGATGCATGAGCTCACACCAGTTCAGCCACAACATCCATTGCTTGCACTAATGGCTATGTTGGGACTGCTACAACTGCGACACACGAAGGGCAAAGGTGTTGATGAGGTAGAGGCTATGCGTCTGCTACATCGTGCGCCAACGTGGACGTGGTCGCAGTGGAAGGAGTGGCTGCAAGAAAATAATTTTATGATTCGCAGCGTAGAGGGCGATTTTCGTTTGGCGCGTGACTTAAACCAAATGACCTTGGCAGATTTGTGTCGTGAAGCGCCATGGGCCTTGCCACAAGCCAATGATATTAATGATTTTTATGATTTTCCTTGGTTGCCTCAAGTTGAAGGCTTTCTGCAGCCCTATCAGCAGCTAATGGGTGCGCCTGAGGCACCTAACTTGGCGCAGTTATTAAATGCTTCGCAGCAGGAGTCAGCTAATGTCTGAGCTGATTAATTTGGCGCATGATGGGCTCGTGCTGAGCGCATTACATGATGGTGAGCCACAAGCGCCATTGGTGATATTGGTACATGGCTTTCCCGATACGCCACATGGTTGGGATGGTGTGGTTGATGGTTTGCTAGCGGCGGGTTTTCAAGTTTTGCGGCCATGGTTGCGCGGCTACACTCCGGGCTCTGCTATGCGAACAGCCGCTTATGATGTGGCGGCGGTGGCGGCAGATCTTTTGGCTTGGCGCGAATTATTTGATGTTGATGAAGTGCATTTAGTTGGGCACGACTGGGGTGCTATTACTGCCATGGCCGCCGCTACATTGCAGCCTGGCTATTGGCGTAGTCTCTCATTATTGGCGATTCCACCGTTCCAGCGCGCTGAGCGTGGTCTGCGTTTTATGCCACAGCAGCTAGTTAACTCATCGTATATGTTAGTGCTGCAATCCGGCGTGTCGCCTTGGTTGGTGCGTCAAAACAACTGTGCTTACCTAAAGCATCTATGGCGTGAATGGTCCCCCACGTGGAGCTTCAGTGAAGATGACTTTAGTCCAGTCGCAGAGGCTTTGAGTCATCCCGATGTTGCTTGGGCGGCTACGCGTTATTATCGCGCACTATTTACCGTGCATCGTGCAGCCACTCGGCGTACTTATCGTTTGGCTCGTCGTCGTATTGAGGTGCCTACTTTGCTACTGACCGGTGCTGATGATGGTTGTATGCAGTCAGCGCTGTTTGACGCTTTGGTTGATCCAAAATGCTTTCCAGCAGGTGTGCGTACGGTACGGCTAAATGGTTGTGGTCACTTTTTGCAGGCAGAGAAGCCACAAGCCGTGCTAGACGAATTGCTGTTACAGCTTGGCGTTTGAGTTAAGACTTCGCGCTATAATTCTTTTTTTTCGTGGAGCGTTCAGATGACCGTCATTAAGCAAGAAGACCTGATTCAAAGTGTCGCCGATGCCTTACAGTTTATTTCCTATTACCACCCACTGGATTTTATTCAGGCGGTGCATGCGGCTTATGAGCGCGAAGAAAATCAGGCAGCTAAAGATGCCATGGCGCAAATCTTAATTAATTCGCGTATGTGTGCTGAAGGTCATCGCCCCATCTGCCAAGACACCGGCATTGTCACCGTGTTTGTCAAAGTGGGTATGGACGTGCGTTGGGATCTAAACGGCATGAGCCTAGACGACGCCATTAATGAAGGTGTACGTCGTGCTTATTTGCATCCAGACAATGTACTGCGCGCGTCAATTTTGCGTGATCCCGCAGGTAAGCGTCAGAACACCAAAGACAATACACCAGCCGTGATTCACTACTCGATTGTGCCCGGCGACAAGGTCGACATCACTGTTGCTGCCAAAGGCGGCGGCTCGGAAAACAAATCGAAAATGGCCATGTTGAATCCGTCCGACTCCATCGTGGATTGGGTGTTAAAAACCGTACCCACCATGGGTGCTGGTTGGTGCCCGCCGGGTATGCTAGGCATTGGTATTGGTGGCACGGCAGAAAAAGCCGCACTGCTGGCAAAAGAGTCGTTAATGGACCCCATCGATATTCAAGAGCTGATTGCACGTGGGCCATCAAACCGAGTTGAAGAGCTTCGTCTTGAGCTGTTTGAAAAAGTGAATGCGCTGGGTATTGGTGCCCAAGGTTTAGGCGGTTTAACCACGGTGTTGGATATTAAGATTTTGGATTACCCAACCCACGCAGCGTCATTGCCGGTGGCGATGATTCCTAACTGCGCGGCAACTCGCCACGTGCATTTTGAACTGGATGGCAGTGGTGTGGCAGACATGCCTGTGCCGAAATTAGAAGACTGGCCAAAGCTGACCTTTGATGCATCGAAATCTAAGCGTGTGAACCTTGATGGCATTACCCCAGAAGAAGTTGCCAGCTGGCAGCCGGGCGATACGCTGTTGCTGTCAGGCACCATGTATACCGGTCGTGATGCCGCGCATAAACGTATGGTGGAAATGTTCGCTAAAGGTGAAGAGCTGCCGATAGATTTGAAGGGCAAGTTTATTTACTACGTCGGTCCAGTCGATCCAGTCCGTGATGAGGTGGTTGGTCCAGCAGGTCCCACTACTGCAACACGTATGGATAAGTTCACGGAAACTGTACTGGCCAAAACCGGCTTGTACGGCATGATCGGTAAGGCTGAGCGTGGTGCTGCTGGTATTGCCGCGATTAAAAACCACAAAGCGGCTTACTTGATGGCAGTAGGTGGCGCAGCTTACTTAGTGTCCAAAGCCATTCGCAAATCGCGTGTGGTGGCGTTTGAAGACTTGGGTATGGAAGCGATTTATGAGTTTGTGGTTGAAGACATGCCAGTGAGTGTGGCGGTCGATGTGCGCGGTGTGTCCGTGCATGAAACTGCCCCTAAAATTTGGCAGGCTAAAATCGGAAAAATTCCAGTCAACGTTTGACAAACGCTGAACAAAAAAGCCCGCTTATATTTGCGGGCTTTTTTGTTATGGTATGTATAACTCGCCAAACTGTAGTTATTGAGACGGACCATGATTGAGCCACCTTGCCCAGCCAATGAAGCAGGACGATTACAGGCGTTAAGATCCCTTGAAGTGCTTGATGTGCCGCCTGAAGAGCGCTTTGATCGGGTCACTCGGTTGGCTAACAAAATGTTCGAAGTGCCCATCGCGTTGGTGAGTTTGGTTGATGAGGATAGGCAGTGGTTTAAGTCAACTGTGGGCTTAGATGCGACTGAGTCACCGCGCAGTATTTATTTTTGTGGACACGCTATTTTATCCGACGATGTTTTCGTGGTTGAAGACGCGCTGCAAGACAACCGATTTTTTGATAATCCAGCCGTTACCGATGAGCCCTTTGTGCGTTTTTATGCGGGCGCACCTTTACGACTTACCTCTGGTTTTGTTGTTGGCACCTTATGCATTGTTGCGCGTGAACCGCGTCATTTCACTCAGCAAGACCGGGAGTTATTGACGGAGCTTTCCGAGCTGGTTGTGCAAGAGCTGGAAGATATTCATACCGCGGCACGAGAGCGTGAGTTGCGTGAATCGATTGATCGCGCCGGTGCATTGATTCAAAAGATGGATGAAAAAGGCCGCTTGACCATGGTCAATCAGGCATGGGTTGAAGCCGTGGGGTTGGATGCAGAAACGGCAGAGGGATTGGAGTTTGCGCAGCTGATTGCTGAGCCTGATCAAGAAAAATATGCCGATGCTTTGGCGTTGTTGTTGGCCACCGGTAAGAACCAAGCATTAAACCTGCAGGTGCTTAAAGCTGATCAGTCCTTCATTCATTTGCAAGGCATGTTAAGTGCGATCAAAACCACCCGCGGCATGGTTTGCCATGGTGTGTTTCAGGATATGACGGCGCAGATTGAGCTAGAGCATATGCGTCAAGAAGTGGCGCACCATGTGAGCCATGAATTAAAAACGCCGCTATCAGCCACCAGCATGGCCTTGGATATGTTGATGCATTTGGCGCCAAATTTAGACGCTATGCAGGCTGAACTGTTAGCGGTGGCTAGACGTGGTGCTGAGCACCTTCAGCATATGGTTAATGACTTACTGGATGTTGGCAAAGTGGACTCTGGTAAAGTCAGCATGGAGCCTGTGCCAACAGAGCTTGGTCAGCTATTACGCGACAGCATGCAAACGCTAAACCCATTAGTAAGCTCTGCTGGATTAACGTTGCAGGTGAGTGTGCCGGAACAAGCCATTTGGGCCAATGTGGATGCAGTGCGTATTCACCAAGTGCTGAGTAATTTGGTGGGTAATGCGCTGAAATTTACACCAGCGCCGGGAAAAATTTCTGTCACGCTTGCATTGCTGGCTGACAACAATTTGGAAGTGCGTGTGAATGATACCGGCATGGGCATTAAGGCCGATGATCTAGCGCATTTGTTTGATCGCCTATACCAAACCAATAACAAAGCCATGCGCGGTGAAAAAGGCCTAGGCTTGGGCCTGCATATTTGCCGAGCATTGGTGCAGGCTCATGGTGGCAGCATTGGTGTGTGCAGTGACTTTGGTCATGGCTCAACGTTCTGGTTTACGTTACCGACAACCGAGCCCGTACATTGAGCCTGAATAAGCTCTTTTAATAAAGCACCTAGCCGCCGCGTGCCAGGGCCAGCTAAGTCGGGGGCGGCGTAAATCAGATACAGTGTTAAAAACAGCTCACTGCCTTCTGCTAAAGGTAACGGCTTTAAACGGCCATCATTTAGCATTGGGCGAATTTTGATTTCAGGAAACCACGCAAAACCATGACCTAAGCAGGCCGCTTCTATGGAGGTGGCCAAGGTGCTAACCGTCCAACGTTGACTGGCTTCCAATGAGGGAGATGTATCTCGTTTGATGCCGGAGTCACGCACCAGTAAATGCCGATGTGCACGCAAATCTTCTCGTGTTAACTCACGCCCCAACTGGTGTAGTGCATGATCCGGATGTGCCACCGCAATAAACCGTAGTGACATCAGTGCATCACCTAAAAAGCCGGTGGGAATTCGTGGCGAGATCGCTAAATCCACACGGCCCTGCAACAGCGCTTCGGATGTGCCACCGAGTACCGACTCCATTAACTCAATACGGGTATGTGGGCTCTCACTGCCTAGTTGAGCCAGTGCCTGCAGCATGATGTCGTTGGGAAACAAGATTTCCATAGCGATGCGTATTTCTGCTTCCCAGCCAGCAGAAAGGGCACTGGCAGCCTGCTCAAGGCCGCTAGCTTCACTGAGTAGCACCTGTGCGCGCCGATACAACAAACGTCCCGTAGCGGTTAGTTCCGCCTTGCGGCCACGTACTTCAAAGGCCTTTATCCCAAGTACAGATTCGAGTTTTTGCACGGCATAGGTAACGGACGACTGGCTTTTATTCAGCATCAGCGCTGCTTGTGCATAACTGCCAGCATCAACCACGGCAATCAAGGTACGCCATTGTTCAAGTGAAATGCGAGGATAGTTCATATCTAATAATTAGATTGTTTAAAGCTATATTTTGCGCTTTTTTATTAAATAATTAAATGTTTTTATGGTCACACCTTAACAAAGACATTTTTGATATCGCCTAGGAGGCAATATGAGCACTCAAACCTTACTGCAATTAAACGCCAGTGTTTTTTCCGTGCACGGCCAATCAAGCCAACTAGCCAATCGTTTTGTGAAAGGCTTTGTTCAGCGTGAGCCTAGCACTCAAGTGGTAGCGCGTGACCTTGCCAAAGACACCGTACCGCATTTGGATGCTGAGCGTTTTCAGGCCTTTTTAGCTCCTGCTGATGCACGTACACCAGCACAACAAGCCGTGGTGGATTTTTCCGATGCGCTGATCAGTGAACTTCAAGCAGCGGATGTCATCGTACTTGGTTTGCCCATGTACAACTTTGGTGTGCCATCACAGCTCAAAGCCTATTTTGATCATGTGGCGCGTGCTGGCATCACGTTTCGCTATACAGCAACCGGCCCTGAAGGTTTGTTGACGGACAAAAAAGTGTATGTGTTTGCGGCTCGTGGTGGCATCTATCAAGGCACGCCTGCTGATACACAGACACAGTATGTGAAAGATTTCTTCCGCTTTATTGGTATTACTGAAGTGGAGTTTGTCTATGCCGAAGGCCTGAATATGGGTGATGAAAGCAAAGCCAATGCCTTGGCTCAAGCGCATCAACAAATTGAGCGTTTATCCGCTTGATTGAATAAATAAGGAGGGTTAGTGATGACCACAATCCGTCAGTTACAACGTGTTATTCAGGCCGCGCCAACATCGGATGGTGCTGGTGTAAAACTATACCGCAGCATCGGTAAAGAGCGTGGTCTGTATTTAGATCCGTTTTTAATGCTGGATGAGTTTGGCAGTGAAAACCCAGGTGACTACATTGCTGGTTTTCCTGCCCATCCACATCGTGGCTTTGAGACCGTGACCTATATGCTTGATGGCCGCATGCAGCATCGTGACCATTTGGGCAATGTCGGTGATTTAGGTCCTGGCAGTGTGCAGTGGATGACAGCGGGTCGTGGCGTTATTCACTCTGAAATGCCATTGCAGGAAAATGGGCGTATGCGCGGTTTTCAGCTTTGGCTGAACTTGCCGGCAAAGGAAAAAATGCAGCCTGCTGCTTGGCGCGATATTCCAGCAGATGAAATGGTGCTGCATGATTTGCCTGATGGTGGCCAAATCAAAGTCATCGCCGGATCGGCCCGCGTGGGTGATCGTTTGGTTGATGGTGTGATCAACCCTTCATCGGCACGTTTAAGCACCGACCCGGTATTTTGGGATGTGCATTTGCCAGCAGGGGCCAGCTTTAGCCAGTCGATAAATGATGGTTATACCGCTCTGGTGTACAGCTATGAAGGCAGTGTCAGCGTGGACGGCCGTCCGTTGCCAAAACGCGCTGCTGGCGTGTTAACTAATGCTGGCGATTTGCAGGTGAGCGCAGGTTATGAGCCTGCACGGTTTATTGTGTTGGCGGGGCGTCCAATTGAAGAGCCCGTGGTGCAGTACGGACCATTTGTGATGAACACGCGTGAGCAGATTGAACAGGCCATGCAAGATTATCGCGATGGGGTGCTGACCGCAGCCGCATAAAGCTTGTTTATTTAGGCAGAAAAAAACCCTGTTAGCAGCGAGCTAACAGGGTATATGTTCAGCGGAACATGAAAATCAATGTAAAGACTTGGCAGTCTTCAGTGCGCTGTTAAGCTCACCTTCCTTACCAAATAATTTTTCACGCCACTCTGCTACCAACGCAGTATCGTCATGGTCGTTAGGGTGGAAGTCAGGACGGAAGAAGTCCAAGAACTTAGGCACTAAACGAGTCAGGCGACCTTTACGACCAAACAAAGCATTTAAGCCTTTGGCGTTTTCACGAACATTAAGCAGCTGACCATCAGCGGCCAATAAACGGCCGGTGGCATAAGTCATTACAGCACCTAAGATGACGGTGGTCAGAACCATAGTGCCGGCACGCATGACATAACCACCACCGGTTTGCTGATAAACATCCCAAGCTACCGCTTTGTGTTCAGTTTCTTCTAAAGCATGCCAAGTCCACAGGCCACGCATAGGTTCTGTCATAGAGCCATGGTGATCTTCTTCGCGCAGTAACTGAGCACCAAGTAGTGCAGTAAAGTGTTCCAAGCTAATGGTGGCCGCTAAACACAGACGTGGGTGAACCTTGTCTACGGTTTCCAACAGCACTTTTAGTTGCTTATCAATTTGCGCTAATGGCAAATTGCGATCATTTAAGAACGTATTAAAGTCTTGGTGACCTTGAGTGTGCAGTGCTTCTTGACCAATAAAGCCAGCAATAGCTGCTTTCAGGTCTGGGTCTTGGATCTGATCACGGTAGTGACGAACAGCGCGCACAAAGAATTGCTCACCTTCTGGCAACAGTGCAGAAAAAGCACTCCAGAAGTGGGTTTGCAGCGCGTTATTGGCGTACCAATAAGCCGGTGTAGTCGTGTCATATTTCAAGCTGACACGGCGTGGTGGAATGCCAACACGAGCGCCGAGTGGTGTACGAACTGTGGTGTTTTCAGTTTGTGTTTGAGTAGTCATATCGCCCCTCCAAAGAATGAAAATATGTGGGCAAGCGCAATGTGCCTGTAAGGAGGGTGTGTAAACAGGTTATTTGGGGACAATTTCTTATCATTATGTGCCATTGATCAATGTCACGTTAGACGAATATAGGACACGTAGGCTTCAATTTGGTCTTGGTCTATGGCAGTCTGCAAACACAATAAAAATAAAGGAAATCAATATGTCCGCATCAGAATTGCCGGGCTGGCGCTGGGGCCCTTTCACCTGTCGTGTACCGTTTTACCATACCCGTCTGCTGTGGCCTGAATTTATGCAAGGCATGCTGGTGTCGGCAGCAACTGGTCTGGCATTAGTCCCCATTATGGTGGCCTATTTTGGTCTGAGCTTCGAGCAGGCCGTGGCGATGTCCATGCTGCACAGCATGCTCATTGGTTCGGCGGTCATTTTGTTCGGTGAATCATATGCACCGGGCTGGATTACACCGGCATTGCCGCTGGTACTAGGCTTTGTTCTTGCGGGTTATGCCGAGCCCATGCAGCGTTTTCAAGTGATGACAGCGTTGTCGCTTAATTTTGCATTGCTGGTGTTTATATTAGGCATTACCGGCATGGGCAAACGATTAATGCATTGGCTGCCAAGTACACTCAAGGCGGGCATTATTTTAGGTGCGGCTATTGCTGCTTTAAAGCGTGTTTTTATCGATGATGCTGAGCGCTTTTTATTACAGCAACCAATTGCCACCACGATTGCTTGCGCCATTTGCTTGCTGTTTACCTTCTCGCTGCCTTTGCAGCGGCTAAAACTTAAATACAAGTTGTTTATGTGGTTAGGCGCACTGGGTTTATTGCCGGGCTTTATTGCCGCTGCAGTGATTGGTCCATTGGTGGGCGAGGTTAGTTATGACATTCAATGGGGATTTTTAATTCCGCCGGTCACAGAGGTATGGGCTTTGGCTGCGCCATGGGTGATTGGCTGGCCAACGCGCGAGATGTTTTTGCAAAGCCTGCCATTGGCCATGGTGACTTATATTATTTTGTTTGGCGACTTAATTACCGGTAACGAAATTACCCGTGAAGGTCAAACACATCGCGCAGATGACCCAATTGATATCAACCCAAATCGTTCACATTTATCGCTCGCCGCCCGTAATGGCGTGATGGCCATTTTCGCGCCATTTTTCCCAACACAAGGTGCGTTGTGGACCGGTGTCCACGTCATTATTGTGCAGCGCTGGAAACAAGGGCGTGAAGCCATGCCTAACCTGCAGAGCGGTTTAGCCTCTTATTACTTGATGGGTCTGCCCTTTATTTTCTTCTTACGGCCTTTGTTGACAGGCCTAAAACCACTGCTGGGTATCGCGTTATCACTCACGCTGGTGCTGACCGGCTTTGCCTGTGCTTATATTGCGATGTCGATTCCGCGAGATAACACCTCACGTGGCACCGTGTTGTTAATTGGCACGGTATTAGCTTTTTTTGAGCCGTGGATAGGTCTGCTGATTGGTGTGGTGGCTACGTGGTTGCTAGTGGGCTGGAATACGGAAGAAAAACCCGCGGAGTAGTTATGACCGTTTTTAAGAAAGCAGGGATGCGTGGTCGTTTTGCCGCGATTTTGGAGTGGCAGGGCGTAGATAAAAGCCTGTTTTTGCTTTTGTTATTATTGCCCTTATATGTGCAGTACTTGGCATGGTCTTTTTACGTGCTATCGCGTCAAGATCGTGAACTTTTGGTGCATGTAGATGTAGTGCACCAGATGGTTCAACTTGAGTTTGTTTTGTTATGCCTAGGCGCGGCGCTAATTTTATTCGGACTATATTTACGTAAGCGCCAACCTGAAAACCTAACGTATCAATATGTTGCTTTGCAGTTTTACGCACTGACATTAGTGCTGATGAGTTACTCAATTGGCACGGTGAGCTTTTGTGCGGGCATTGTATTGTTAGGTGCTCCTGTGTTCGGTTTCATCTTTATGAACCGTGGTGCGGTATGGGCCGGGGCAGTGAGTGCCTTGGTGGCGTTGGTGGCGCTTAGTTATGCCACCGTGTGGGGCTGGCTACCCTATGCACCGGTCATGGTCGCGCCAACCACCATGGCCAGTAATTTATTCTGGATGAATAGTCTGTTCTTTTTTGCCGCCCCATTTTTGCTGACGTTACCGTTTTTAGCCGATCAAATGCTGTTGTGGTGGCGCGAGCGTGAGCATCGTATTCACCAACTAAGCCGTACCGATGCACTCACTGGTTTGCATAATCGTCGACGAATTTTGGAGTTGTTAGACGAGTTAAGTCAGGTTTGTGCGCGGCAACAAGTACCTTTGACGGTGGCTATTCTCGATTTGGACCACTTTAAGCAAGTGAATGACAACTGGGGCCATCCCGTGGGTGATGCCGTGTTAAAACAGGCTGCTCAGTGTTTAAAAGCCCATGTTCGTGCCGGTGATCAGGTCGGTCGTTATGGTGGTGAGGAGTTCATGGTGTTGTTGCCGTCGGCTAATGCAGAAGATGCACAGGCTGTATTGAATCGTTGCCGCCAAGCGTTAACTGAGCTGCGCATTGATAATGGTGCCGGTGGGCAGTTGAGCACCAGTGCAAGTTTCGGCGCGACCATTCATCAAGCGAATTCTACGGTTGACTTACACCACAGTGTGCTGGCCGCTGACCAAGCGCTTTATCAAGCCAAGGCCAACGGGCGCAACTGCGTGGTGATGGCTTAACCCTTAGCCTGAATAGCGGTTAGGGCAATGGTGTAGACAATATCGTCAACCAAGGCGCCACGAGATAAGTCATTTACCGGTTTGCGTAGGCCCTGCAGCATGGGGCCAACACTGATGCAGTCGGCACTGCGCTGCACTGCTTTATAGGTGGTGTTACCGGTGTTTAAGTCGGGGAAAATAAACACATTGGCACGCCCTGCAACCGGGCTATTAGGCGCCTTTTGACGACCTACACTTTCGATGGCCGCGGCGTCATATTGCAGTGGTCCATCCAGCAGCAAGTCTGGTTCGGCTTCGCGAGCAATACGTGTTGCCTCACGTACTTTTTCAACCTCAGCACCGGTACCAGAGTCGCCAGTGGAGTAACTAATCATGGCAACACGTGGTTCGATGCCAAAAGCACGCGCGGAGGCCGCACTTTGTAATGCAATTTCGGCTAGTTCAGCCGCATTGGGCTCGGGGTTCACTGCGCAGTCGCCATACACCAACACTTGGTCTGGCAGCAGCATGAAGAAAATGGACGAAACCAAGTTATAACCGGGTGCTGTTTTAATGAGCTGGAAGGCTGGGCGGATGGTATTGGCGGTGGTGTTAATTGCGCCAGACACCAAACCGTCGACTTCATCTAAGGCCAGCATCATGGTGCCTAACACCACGTTATCTTCTAGCTGGGCGATTGCCATCGGTGCATTTAAGTTTTTGCCTTTGCGCAGCTCCACCATTGGCTCAACATAACGCTCGCGTACTTCAGCCGGATCGATAATTTCCAAGCCTTCTGGCAGGTCAATGCCCTGCGCTTTGGCCACGGCTTCAACTTCTTCTTGCTTAGCTAACAACACACAACGCGCAATGCCGCGACGCTGGCAAATGGCAGCGGCTTGTACGGTGCGTGGTTCGGCCCCTTCGGGCAGTACAATACGTTTGTTAGCAGCTGAGGCACGTTGTACCAACTGATAACGAAAGGCCGATGGCGACAAGCGCAATTCACGCGGAGTCTCGCAGCGACTTTCTAACCATTCGTGATCTAAATGACTGGCAACATATTCAGTCACACGCTCGGCGCGCTCGCTGTCATCAATCGGAATTTCTTTATTCATACGATCCAGATTGGCGGCGGTATCGTATGAGTTAGTGGCCACCGTCATGACTGGCAAGCCGCTTTGCAGCGCGCCTTGGCATAAGGCCATGATGCGTTTATCCGGCGGGAAGTCGCTGCCTAATAATAAGCCCGCTAGGGGCACACCATTACTGGCGGCCAGGCAGGTGGCCAAAATCACATCATCGCGGTCGCCGGGTGTGACCACTAATACGCCAGGATTCAGACTTTCGACTAGGTTAGCTACGGTGCGTGCACCCAGCATGATCTTGGTCATGCGGCGCTGCCCCATATCACCTGCATGCAGGACATGTGCATTTAATAAGCCGGCAATATCACTGGTGCGTGGGGCATTTAATAGCGGGTTTAAAGGAATGGCACCCAATAGGCGAATATCGCCTTGGCGTATCATGCTGGCGTGTTGACTGAAGGTGTTTATAAAGTCGTCATTAGGTACTTTATTGACGATGACACCGACTACACGACTACTTTTAATGCCACCAAATTGCTGTGCTTGAATCTCGATTCGGTCAGCAAAAGCGCTGATATTGTCGTCATCTGGCGCAGACACCAAAATCACATCGGCACTTAAACTGGTGGCCAAACGCGCATTGAGCTCACCGGCATAATGCACGGATCGTGTTGGCACCATGCCTTCGACAATAACCACATCTTTGTCTTCGCCTGCTTGCGCAAACAGATGCATACACTCTTCGAGCAAGTCATCCATATGACCGTCACCTAATAGGCGCTCGACACGTGTTTGTTCTAAGGGGGTGGGGACATTGATGCCATGGCACTGATGCATCAAGGCACTGGATCGCTCTGGACCACTATCACCTTTATGGTTTTGCGCGACGGGTTTGAAAAAGCCAACTTTTAAACCGGCACGCTCCAAGGTGCGAAACAGTCCCAAGCTGGTTGAGGTTAGGCCGACACCAAAACTATTGGGAGCCAAAAAGAAAGTTTGCATAACAGCATCCTTGTTATTCGTTCAAAAGCGCTAACGCCTCGATTGCAATTTGCCGTTCTTCGTTAGTTGGTACAACCAAAATACGACGAGAGCCGGACTGATGAATAGGGCCGGATTTGCCGCGTACACAATTGGCGTTGGCGTCATTATTAATATGAAGATTTAACAGACCCAGTTGCGCCACGGTTTTGGCGCGAATGAGTTCTGAGTTTTCACCGATGCCACCGGTAAACACTAAACCATCCAGATCGGGCAGGGCACAGCTGAGTGCGGCTAATGACTTGGCTAAGCGATAACAAAACACATCAATTGCCAAGGTGGCGCCGGGGTGACCATCAGATCTGGCGGCTTCTAATTGACGCATATCATTAGATAAACCGGACAAGCCGAGCAGGCCACTGTCTTGATTGAGCATGCGATCAATATCACTGAGTGACCAGCCTAAAGTGCGCGCCAAATGGCCATGTAAATTAGGGTCTACATCACCGCTGCGTGTGCCCATGACTAGGCCTTCTAACGGCGTCATGCCCATACTGGTGTCGACACTATGACCGTTTAATACCGCGCAAGTAGAGCAGCCATTGCCCAAATGAGCGATTAACCAACTGCTGTTGTTGGTTGCTAAATCGGCCAGTTTTGCCGCTTGAGTGCTGACGTACTGATGACTGGTGCCATGAAAGCCGTAACGACGGACACCATGTTCACGATACAGGGCCTCTGGCAGCGCATAACGATAGGCTTTGGCGGGCATGGTTTGATGGAAGGCTGTATCAAACACAGCAACTTGCGGTAAATCAGGGTAAAGCGCGGTTACCGCGGCAATCCCTTGTAAGTTGGCTGGATTATGCAGTGGGGCTAACGGTGTATTGGCGTTGATTGCAGTTAATGCTTTGGAGTCTATTAAGCATGCTGCGGTAAAGTCCTCTCCGCCATGAACTACACGATGTCCGACGCCACTAATTTTTCCACCGGCTACTGCTTCAACCAAGGGTAGTAATTGCGCAAGCGCCTCGGTATGTGTGGCATTACTGATAGTTCGCGAATGCTTTTCGCCATCTTGCTGCCAGTGCAGCATAGCCTCGTTACTGCCTAGACGTTCCGCTAAACCTTGAATGGGGAACTGCTCTTGTTGTTCGTTAACTAAGGCAAACTTTAACGAAGAGCTGCCGGCATTAATGACGAGTATGTGGCGTCCAGCCATTTAGAAGTCCCTGCGTTTTAAGTGAGTTGATAGGCGTTCTGCTTGTAGGTTTTCGCTGGCTTGAAATACGATGTCGTTTATCACAAAGCGATTGTTTTCGCGTGTTAACTCTACGCTGTCCTGCCACCGGTGATCAGCCGCTTCATAATGAAAATTGACGAGAACACGAGTTAGCCCATTTTCGCTGACGATAACTTCAGCAATTTCAAAATGGTCTGGCTTTTCATGACGACTGCTAAACAGGGCACCGCTGGAAAAAGGGGGCGCTACATTTGGAAAGTTTTTCTGCAGTTGTTGCTGGTAATTACGTGCGGAATTAAGTTGCTGCCTTAATTCACTAGAGAGTGATGACGCCAGCGTAGACTGTTGTGCGTTGCTAGGTAGTCCATCAACTGCTTTCAGCGTGTAATCATAAAACTGACACACGACAGCTTCTGGCATATCGCCACGTGGACAGGTTTGCACGGCTTGGCGTAAGCCCGTGCCGGGTCTGTCAGGGCTCTCTGTGGGAGAGCAGGCGATTAACAGGAAAGTGATGGCCGGGGCTAAGGCTAAGCGCAACATTTTCATGGCAACATTTCCGTGGTTTTATTCATTACAGTTGTTTTGTCGTAAAACGATGAAATAGGGTCGCGGTTTGTTTTGGGCGCTCCAAGTGAGGCATATGACCAATGCCACGATAAATAAACACTCTTGACTCAGGGATTGTGCGCCAAGTTTTAGTCATGCTGACATGTAACAAGTGGTCTTCATCACCCCAGACAATCAGTGTTGGTGCCTTAATTTTACGTAAATCATCATCCATTACGGTGGTGCGAACTTGTTCAAAAATATACTGGTGACGACTGATGCGGCTAATGGCTAGCCGGCCCACAGCTTCGCGCACGATGCCTGGCACAAAAGGCGGTTCACTCATGGTCATGGCATAAAACTGCTCAAAACCCTCTAGGTCTTTGGCAAAAAAGCCATTTTGGCCTGCTGCAATTTGTTTGGCTAAGGTACTCGGTTCAGGACTGCTAACACCGGATGCGTTTAGCAAAGTCAGGCTGTTCACTAGTTCTGGGTGCAGCACAGCAAGTTGCGCCACAATATAACCACCCATAGAGTTGCCCATCACATCGGCAGGTTGCTTTAGCTCAAGTGCTTGCATCAGCTTAGCGACACGATGCGCTTGGCTAGCGGCATCGTAGGCGCCATCGGCATGAAAAGTGGCATCACCAAATCCGGCAAGGTCCATGGCAACAACACATTTTTCTTTCGGTAAGTGGCGAGCTAAACGAAACCAATGGGCAGCTCTTGCTGTAAAGCCGTGTACCAAAATAGCACAAGGTTCATCGCTATCTATGTTGCGTACAAACGTTGGAATTACGTGGTCATCAATTTGAATGTCGCGACGCTCAAGGTCGGCTAAAGACTGCTCTAGCCCAAGTGCTTTTTCTTGGATCCATGCACCTACGCTAGCTTGCGCAGGTAGTGCTAGCAGTGAGCTGGCCAGTAATACACAAGACAACACAAAACGAGATGATAACTGCATGAATAATCACTCAAAAATTAGCTAGGTAACCAGACTAACTGAGCTCTACTCGGATGCCAAGGTGTTCCCGCTTAATGATGATGGTGATCGTGCCCAGCATCCATGCTGGTTGGCTGCTGATGAGTGCCGTCGGCATGCTGCATATGACCAGTAAACAGACCTAAGATGGTCCATAGACCGAACAAAATGACCAACATACCTGCGGTTTGGCGGGTGCTGGGGCGTTGTAAAAAGTGGCGTACTTGGCTGGCCGCTGTCCCCGTAATGAGCAGGGTAGGCAGTGTGCCAAGGCCAAAGGCCAGCATGACGGCAGCGGCTTCGGTCGGTACTCCACGTGTGGCGGCTAAGGCCATGGCGGAATAAACCAATCCACAGGGCAACAAACCCCAAACCATACCGGCAAATACGGCCTGTGCCGGATGGGTAATCGGAAATAGACGCTGGCGAATTGGGCTTAGAAGTCGCCAAATGGGGGCGCCAATACGCTCAATTTGGGCAAGTGCTTGAAACCAGCCGGCCAAATACGCACCCAACAACACCATGAATAAACCAGCTAGTAAGCGTATAAGTTGTTTGCCTACGTCGGGGGTCGGCAGCGCAAATAATAAGCCGCCGGCGAGCAGGCCCAGTAGCGCATAGGTTGTTAAGCGACCACTGTTATACAGCAGCTGCCAAGCTAGTAAACGCCAGCCCACTCGACTTTGGGGTGGCAGTGCAAAGGTAAAGGCGCTGCTGAGTCCGCCACACATGCCAACACAATGTGTGCCCCCTAAAAGTCCCATTAAAAAAGCGCTGATAATCCAGCTAAGGTCAATCATGGTTGCTATCTTGATCTGGTGGCACGACTTTCGCGTCGCTGGCTTTCTTTTGCTGAAAGCGTGCTTCGCGATCATCTAAGATGATGCGATGAGCCGGCCCGTCTAAGTCTTCGTATTGCTCGGTTTTCATGGCCCATAAGAAAAACCAAACCGACAATGCTAAAAACATCAGACTTAGCGGGATTAATAAATAAATAACTTCCATTAGCGTGCTTTCCGTAAACGCAGGGCGTTTAGTACCACTACCAGTGAGCTAAGCGACATGCCTAAGGCTGCTAACCATGGTGGCACATAGCCCATGGCAGCGGGTGGCAAGATGGCCAAGTTATACATAATAGCCCAACGCAGGTTTTGTTTAATAATGGCCGCGGTACGTTTGGACAGCGCTAGCGCTGGAATGAGTGCGGCTAGGCGATCGCCTAATAACACTACATCAGCACTGGTTTGTGCCAAGTCGGTACCGGAACTCATGGCCACACCTAAGTGTGCCTGGCCTAAGCAAGGGGCATCATTCACCCCATCACCCACCATCATCACCACCGCACCATCAGCCTGCAGCTTGGCGATGGCTTGTTGTTTCTCTTCAGCCGACATGCCACCTTGCACATGGTTAATGCCTAGTTGTTTCGCTAATTGCTGCGGCACTTGTGAATGATCGCCGGACATAATCCATGTGCTTAAGCCACGTTCATGAATGGCCGCTACCACGGGTGCCGCTTCGGGGCGGACTTGGTCGCTGAGAGTGATTTTTAATAGCGGCTTATAGTCTGCATCAGACAGCCATAGAGTCAGTTGCTCATCGTTTGAGTCGCTCTGATTTAGCGCAAAACCGGCATGGCCAAGCTGGTAACGTTGCCTGTTAATCTCGCCACTAACACCAGCACCTGCGTGCTGATGTGCTGGATGGTCAAGTGTGCTGGCGGTGACATCTTCGGTGTTGGCTAATTGCTGTAGTGCTTTGGCAATGGGGTGGGCACTACCTGCTTCCAGCGCGGCCATAATGCTTAAGGCGTGCTTGCGTTCTAGATCAGCCAGTAGCTCAACGCTGTCGACGCTGAATCGTCCTTCCGTCAGTGTGCCGGTTTTATCAAAGACAATGTGGGTAGCGCTATCTAGGCTATCCAACACATGACCACGGGTAATCAAGAAACCTTCGCGTGCCAATTGATGGGTTGCTGTCGTCAGTGCTGCTGGTGTAGCTAATGATAAGGCGCAAGGGCAGGTCGCTACCAAAACAGCAATGGTGATCCAGAACGCTTGGCTTTTATCAACAAACCACCAAATGCCATACACCACAACCGCAAAGACCAAGACACGGGCAACAAAGTAATGCGCCATTTTGTCAGCACGCTGGGCAACCAAGGGTTTTTCCGAAAGTGCTCTGGCCAACAGCTGCTGCAGCGTGGCTAACAGCGTGTCTTTGCCAACTTGGCTTACCCGTGCTTTGAGTGGTTGGTCGGTATTAATACTACCGCCAATCAGCGCATCACCAATGCTCTTTTTGACTGGGATGGGTTCCCCTGTTAGCAAGGCTTCAGACACGCTGCCATGGCCATCAATCAGTGTGGCGTCAGTGGGAATAGTTTCACCGGCATTGATCAAAATGATGTCACCAACATGTAGCTCACTGGCGGGGGTGAGCAGCCACTGACCGTCATCTGTTTGTCTATGGGTTAACTGCGGCGTTAGGGTCAGCAGACTGGCGGCAGTTTCTCCTGCTCGCTGTCGTGCTTTTAGTTCTAAATAACGACTGCTTAATAAGAAGAAAATAAACATGCACACCGAGTCAAAATAGGTTTCCCCACTTTGACTGACGGTGGCAATCCAGCTGGCGATAAAGGCCATGATGAGTGCAATTGATACCGGCACATCCATGGTGAGTGTGCGGGCTTTTAGTGCTTTGACGGCAGCCTGATAAAACGGCCAACCGGCATAGAAAAATACCGGTGTGGTGACTAGGCCGGAAATCCAGCGCAGGTAGTCACGATGTTCATCGGCAATGCCCTGAAACGCGCCTAGGTATAAACCCATGCCATACATCATGGCCTGCATGGTGCCCAAGCCCGCTACGGCCACACGCATTAATTGCCGGCGTGACTCACTTCGTAGTTGTGCGGCATGGCTGTCAGGCTGAAACGGACGGGCGCGATAACCAATCTTTTCGACAATGGCTAATAACTGACTCAGCGGTTGTTTGCTGTCGTCCCAGACTATGCGCAGGCGGTGATTGCTTAGGTTGACTGAGGCCTGAAACACTTCCGGCTCTTGGTTTAAGCGACGCTCGATTAACCAAGCACAGGCAGCACAGCTAATCCCTTCTAAGCTCAAGTCGCTGCATGCAAAACGACCTTCGCGGTGGACAAAGTCTTGTTGGATGACCGGATGATCATAACGCTGTAATAACTCGTCCGGCACCGGTTGAGTCGCAGTGGGATTAAGCCCATCCCGTTCTTGGTAGTAGTTTTCTAGCTGGCCTTCCACAATGCACTGTGCCACGGCAACACAGCCAGGGCAGCAGAAGTCACGCGTTTGATCTAACACCACAGTTTGGTAGCGTGTTGCCGCGCCTGGCTGTGGGTTAGGTAGTCCGCAGTGATAACAATGCGTTGCAGTCAGCACAGTGTTCATGGCTACTGAGCGTCAAGGGTAAAGGTGTCGCCATTAGGGAAGCGTCTAGTGGCAACTAAGCGCCAATCGGTGTCTGATAACTCAACATGATAAGTACCGGCGAGTGTGCTATCTAACTGAGCGCGATAGTCGTTACCCATCACACGTTGCAGCGTTAAGAACTGGTCACGCTCACTTAAGGTGGCATGCTGAAAATTTAATGTCAGTGTTGGTGACTCAATCGGTGCATTGGCGCTAATGCGGACAAAAATTTCGCCGGTCACATCATCAAAGCGTGCGTCGGCATGAATAGCCAGTTTTGTGGCCTCTTGCTCCAAGACAAAACGCTGGCTAATGGCTTTGCCGTCCTCATACCAATTGTCTCGTACAACAGCATCGCGATTGACCACTGCCAAATAGACAAAATGCAATGTAGACACCACTGCGACTAGGGGTAGACCAAAAACAAACCAAAACCAGAATTGTTTGTACCAAGGGCGATTCGATCGATCAGTCATGTTGCTCGGCTCTCATTAACGCTTTGATTAGCGTGGGGCTAGGAACGTATTGTGAGTTGTCGCTTGAATACGACTATCGTCTTGTCGAGTGACATGAATCTCGATCTTATTGTTGTGACTTGGAATATTCGCTGGGTCGGCCTCGATGGTAATGGGCAGAGTGGCTAGTTCACCTGCAGCCATACTCAGTCGTATTGGACTGTTTTGTAGACTCAAGGGAAACTCAGAGGAGCTGGCAGTGATGAAGAATTCGACTTCATTTTGTGATTTGTTTTGAATCTTAAGTGTGTAGCTGTTTTCAATCCAACCGGCATTGTTCTCGTTGAACAGCTGACCACGGTCACGTAAGGCTTCAACTGTGAGTGGCACACGAGTGATTAGGGTGAAAAGCAGGGCACCTACCATTAATAACAATGCCGCACTGTAGCCAATAAGGCGTGGACGGAAGAGCTTGTAGGTACCTGTGCCAGTCTTTTCCAGCAAGTTCTCAGTGGTGTAGCGCACTAATCCGCGTTCATAACCCATTTGATCCATGACGCTGTCGCAGGCATCAATACAGGCCGCACATTGAATGCATTCAAATTGCAAACCATCACGAATATCAATACCAGTGGGGCAAACCTGCACACACATGTTGCAGTCGATGCAGTCCCCAAGACCATTTTCGATGCTGGTGGTGCCACGTTTGCGTGAGCCACGAGGGTCGCCGCGGTGATAGTCATAGGAAATAATTAGCGTGTCTTTATCAAACATGACACTTTGGAAGCGGCCATACGGGCACATATGCAGACAGACCTGCTCGCGCATCCAGCCAGCATTAAGGTAGGTGGCGATGGTGAAAAACAGCAGCCAAAAACCTACCCAAAAGCCTAAATTGCCATTAACGACGTTAAACCAGAGTTCACGGACTGGTGTGAAATAACCAATAAAGGCAATGCCGGTGGCGAAGGCAACAGCAGCCCAGCCAGCATGCTTAATGCTGCGACGGATAAATTTGCGCAGGCTCATAGGGGCTTTGTCTAAGCGCATACGTGCGTTGCGATTGCCTTCGGCCAGTTCTTCTATCCACATGAAGACTTTGGTCCAAACCGTTTGTGGGCAGGCATACCCGCACCAAACACGTCCAGCAAAGACCGTGGCGGCAAATAGCGCAAATGCAGCGATGATTAGAATCCACGACAGAAAAAAGAAGTCGCGCGGTAAAAATGTCCACCAAAAAATATAAAAATGTCGTTCGGGCAGGTCAAACAAAATGGCTTGGCGACCATCCCAATTTAACCAAGGCAGCAAAAAAAATACGGCCATGGTGAGGTAGAGGGTGGTGACACGGATATTTTGAAAGAAACCGGAAATGGCACGAGCGTGAATTTTTTCACGTTTGGCATAGAGGTCTATGTATTGTGGTTCATAGACTTTCACTGGGTCAGGCGATATGTCTTTGACGGGTATCTGCTGACTCATGAGTGCTCCATTCAGTACGACGACGGTGCGCAGTTTAGCGAGTTTTGCTGCATGCTGCCTGCGACAAAATGTCGCAGGCAGTGGTAAAAGATTTAACGTCTGACGTTAGCTAAGTAATAAACGTAAGCCGCCATGAGGTGCACACGCTCTGGACCTAAAATTTGATCAAAAGCTGGCATGACGTTGTTGCGGCCATAGAGAACGGTGTTCATCACTTGTGCTTCACTACCGCCATGCAGCCAGGTGGTATCGGTTAAGTTAGGTGCGCCTAACGCTTGGTTACCTAAGCCACTTGCGCCGTGACAGCTGGCACAGATAGCAAAACGTGCCTGACCTGCTTTTGCCAGTTCGGGATCCACAATACGGCCTGACAGAGACAAGGTGTAGGCAACGACTTCTTTGACACCGTCTTCACCCATGGCTTCTTTAAATGCAGGCATAACGCCTTTGCGGCCATGAGTCAGCGTGGCTAAAAGTTTTTCTGGCTCACCGCCATATAACCAGTCTTTATCGGTCAGGTTGGGATAACCGAGACCGCCACGTGCGTTACTACCATGGCAGGCTGCACAGTTATTAGCAAAAATACGACCAGCGACCTGCATGGCACGATCATTTTGTGCCAATTCAGGAATTGGTGTGCGTGCAAACTCAGCATATAACCCGCCGTACTGGCGCTTGTATAACTGTTCGTCTTTTGCAAGTTCACCACTTGAGGTCCAGCCCAGCAGACCTGGGTATTTACCTAGGCCTGGGAAAAGCACTAAGTATATAAGCGCAAATACGATGGTGCCCCAGAAGGTGATCAGCCACCAACGCGGCAAGGGGTTGTTGTATTCGCGAATGCCATCGTACTCGTGGCCGGTGGTGCCATCTTTTGCTAGGTCAGAGATGTCCATACGGCGGGTCCACATCAGCAGGACAGCTACACCAATAATGTTGGCCAGCGCGAGTACAATGATGTAACCGCTCCAAAAATTACTCATTATTTGTCTCCACTCGTCTTGTTAGCACGAGGCTTAAACAAAGGGTCTGAATCCAAAGCCATTCTAGCGTCTGCTTCAAAGCGAGCTTTGTTGGCTGGACGGTAGGCCCACCAACACACGCCTAAGAACGCTAACATGGCAAAAATCGTGATGATGCCGTGCATCGTGCCGCTATCCATGGTTAGTTCCTCTCGTTAAAGGCATGACCTAACTGCTGCAAATAGGCAACTAAAGCTTCCATCTCAGTCTTGCCGGCAACTTCTGCGCCTGCATTGTCGATGTCTTCTTGTGAGTAAGGCACACCAAAGCGCTGGAACGTAGCCAGTTTTTTGCCTGTTTTCTTACCGTCTAACACGCGCTCAGCCAGCCAAGGGTATGAGGGCATAATGGATTCAGGTACTAAATTGCGCGGATTAATTAAGTGCTCAATATGCCATTCATCCGAGTAACGACCCCCAACGCGGGCAAGATCCGGACCGGTACGTTTGGATCCCCACAAAAACGGATGGTCATAGACTGATTCGCCAGCAACCGAGTAGTGGCCATAACGTGCAGTTTCAGCACGCAATGGACGTATCATTTGCGTGTGGCAAACGTGGCAACCTTCGCGGATATAAATGTCGCGACCTTCCATTTGTAGCGCTGTTAATGGGCGCAGGTTGGGGTGCGGTTCGGTGACGCTTTTTTGAAAGAACAAAGGCACAATTTCTACCAGCGTAGCGAAACTGATGGCAATAAGAATGCCAACCGTTAGCCAGCCAATATTTTTTTCAACTATTTCATGTTTAGTAGAAGCCATTATGTCTCTCCTCAGGCGGCCGGCAGGTCACGGGGCTGTTCACGCTTAATCGTCATGTAGACGTTGTAAGCCATAACAAACATGCCCGTGAGGAAGATGGCGCCGCCAATAAAGCGACCAACGTACATTGGCATGCTGGCCACTACGCTTTCGATAAAGCTATAGGTGAGCGTGCCGTCAGAGTTAACTGCGCGCCACATCAGGCCTTGAGTGATGCCAGAAATCCACATAGAAACGATGTAGAACACTGTGCCAATAGTGGCTAACCAGAAGTGCACATTAATTAATGATGTGGAATACATGGCTTGACGCTCGAACAAGCGCGGAATCAAGACATAAATTGCACCAATCGAGATCATGGCAACCCAACCCAAGGCGCCAGAATGAACGTGGCCAATGGTCCAGTCGGTGTTATGCGACAGGGCATTGACCGTCTTGATCGACATCATGGGGCCTTCAAAAGTGGCCATGGCGTAGAACGAGAGTGACACGATCAAGAAGCGAATGATGGGGTCGGAACGCAACTTATCCCATGCGCCTGATAGCGTTAACACGCCGTTCAACATGCCACCCCAAGAGGGGGCAATCAGAATCAATGAGAAGGCCATACCTAAAGACTGAGTCCAGTCAGGCAGCGCGGAGTAGTGCAGGTGGTGAGCACCAGCCCACATGTAAATGGAAATGAGCGCCCAGAAGTGAACAATGGATAGGCGGTAGGAGTATACCGGGCGACCCGCTTGGATAGGTACAAAGTAGTACATCATGCCCAAGAAACCAGCGGTCAAGAAAAAGCCCACTGCGTTATGGCCATACCACCACTGAATCATGGCATCCATTGCGCCAGAGTACATGGAGTAGGACTTAAACATTGAAACTGGCACTGCCATGGAGTTAACAATGTGCAGTAAGGCGATGGTGATAATAAATGCACCATAAAACCAGTTGGCGACGTAAATATGTGACGTTTTACGTTTAACAATAGTGCCAAAGAAAACCGCAGCGTAAGAAAGCCAGACTATTGCAATCAAAATGTCGATAGGCCATTCCAGCTCGGCGTATTCTTTAGTTGATGTATAACCCATAGGAAGTGTGATTACGGCTGACACGATGACTGCTTGCCAGCCCCAGAATACAAACTTTGCCAAATTGGGCATGAATAACCCGGTTTGGCAGGTGCGCTGAACCACGTATAGCGATGTCGCCATCAACGCAGAGCCACCAAAGGCAAAAATTACAGCATTGGTATGTAGTGGGCGTAGTCGACCAAACGAAAACCAAGGGGTGTCGAAATTGAGTACTGGCCAAGCCAATTGAGCGGCAATTAGCACACCCAATGACATACCAATAATTCCCCAGACAACAGTCATGACAGCGAACTGTCTGACCACTTGCATGTTGTAAGTCGACTCGTCGACAGACGGAGCATGGGACATAGCAGGTTCCTATAGGAAATGTTCAGAACAGCGATAGATTAGTCGCAAGACAGGTAATCGCAATCGGGCATTAGTCGGACAGCACCAAACTTTAACAGCCGCATTTTCAGCGTGGGTATTTTAGAGCCTATGCCATCAAAATGGCAGTAAAACTGGTGCTTTAGCACTACTTTTTTCGTATTCATTTTTTGATTTTTAAGTTGGCCTAATTTGTGCATGCACTTTTGTGGCGCAACGAGCCATGAGTTGCCCTATTGCGGATCACATCAAGTATTGGGTTTGTGGGGATAAGCGCGTTATGCTGGGGCGGTCAATTGTAATGTGCGATGCTCCTCGGCTTATATTTGATGTTTATATAAATAATTCAAGAGGTTATATATGAAAATGGTCACCGCGGTAATCAAGCCATTTAAGCTAGATGACGTACGCGAAGCGCTTTCTGATGTGGGTGTAACGGGTTTAACAGTTACTGAAGTCAAGGGTTTTGGCCGTCAGAAAGGACATACCGAGCTCTATCGTGGTGCAGAGTATGTTGTTGACTTCGTACCTAAGGTGAAGCTTGAGCTAGCGATTGCTGACTCACAGTTAGAGCAAGTCATCGATGTAATCACCCAAGCAGCAGGTACCGGCAAGATTGGTGATGGCAAAATTTTTGTCACTGAGCTGCTGAATATTGTTCGTATCCGTACTGGCGAAACTAACGAAGACGCTATTTAAGCGCACTAAACCTACCGAGGAGCTACATCGTGAGGAAACAATTTATAGCGGCCAGTCTGCTTGCAGGCTTATCCATGCCTGCTTATGCAGAAGAATTGGCGCTCAGTGGTAGTAATACAGCTTGGTTATTAACGGCGACAGCATTAGTACTGTTTATGACCTTGCCGGGCTTGGCCCTTTTTTATGCAGGTTTAGTGCGTAGTAAAAACGTGCTGTCGGTTTTGATGTCTTGCTTTGCCATTGCAGGTGCGGTCAGTATTTTATGGTTAGTGGGTTTGTATTCGCTGACATTCACTGACGGAGGCTCAGCACAGCCTATTATTGGTGGTTTATCCCGAATGTTTTTTTCTGGAATGACTCCGGATTCCATGGCCGGTGATATTCCCGAAGTATTGTTTGCGGCATTCCAAATGACGTTCGCCATCATTACACCAGCGTTGATTATTGGTGCATTTGCAGAGCGCATGAAGTTCTCTGCCATGCTGATTTTCAGCTTGCTTTGGACTATCGCAGTTTATGTGCCAGTTGCGCACTGGGTCTGGGGTGGTGGCTTCTTGGGCGAAATGGGGTTGATTGATTTTGCCGGCGGCACAGTGGTTCACATCACTGCAGGCGTTGCTGCAATCGTTGCTGCAATTGTTGTGGGGCCACGCCGTGGCTTCCCCAAGCAGCCCATGCCGCCACATAACTTAACGATGACAGTTATTGGCGCAGGTATGTTGTGGGTTGGTTGGTTTGGCTTTAATGCTGGTTCAGCATTGGCGGCTGATGGCTCTGCGGCAATGGCGCTCTTGGTTACTCATATTTCGGCTTCTGCTGGCGCGTTAGTCTGGGTGGCTTGTGAGTGGAAGCGTTTCGGGAAGCCCTCTGTATTGGGTGTTGTGACAGGTATGGTTGCGGGCTTAGGTACCATCACACCTGCATCAGGAAGCGTTGGTCCAGCTGGTGCCCTTGTCATTGGCTGCTTGGCGGGCTTAATCTGCTTTAACATGACACAAGTCGTTAAGCGTGTTTGGAAAATTGATGATTCCTTGGATGTTTTCCCTGTGCACGGCGTTGGTGGCATCTTAGGCACATTGTTAGTGGCTGTTTTTGCCAGCACTGAACTGGGTGTTTTCTCGGGTCAGGGCTTTGCAGACGGTATTAGCACGATGATGGGGCAGCTAAATGTTCAGTTCATTGGTGTTATGGTGACGTTTGTCTACACCGCAGTGATTACGTGGGTTTTACTGAAATTGACTGGATTGATGACCGGTGGTTTACGCGTCAGTGCAGAGCAGGAAACACTAGGTTTGGACTTGTCATTACATGATGAGCGTGGTTACGACCTATAATTGCACTAATTTGGTGCCTTAATGCATCTGACGCCTTATTTTAGGGCGTCAGATAAAAGCATGACTGAGTAGTTGCGGCAATTCGGGTCATCGTGTAGGTTCTAGCTCCGGATATGTTGTGCCGGTTAGTCATCAAAAATAATTTCAGGAGTAGAAAAAATGGCAGCGTTTCTGTCTGAAGAATGGTTTTCAAAAGTAACAGAGCTGACAGCAGCTGCTGGCGACCTCAATATTCCATCAACTTTAGCCAACTTGGCGCTTAATGTCACTGTAAGTGGCGCGCCTAGCGGTAGTGTTGATCTGTGCATTAATGGTGGTAAGTTTGAACAAGGTCATAACAGTGCTGCTGGCACTAAGTTGAACCTACCTGCAGATTTGCTGCGTAAAATCTTCTTGGAAGGTGATGCAGGTGCAGGCATGCAAGGTTTCATGACAGGTCAAATCAAAGTTGAAGGTGACATGAGCAAGCTGATGGCTCTGCAATCAGCTCGCCCAAGCGACCAACAAAAAGCATTGTTTAAGCAGATTCTGGATATGACTGCCTAAGTTTTATGCTTAAAAAAGACCCGCCAATGTGCGGGTCTTTTTTTGCCTGTTATGCCTCGTCATCGTCTAAAAAGCGCCGGATTTCAGCAATGGCTTGCGCCGCTTCAGGAATTTGTCCCTGAAAAAGCTGGAAGTCATGCCATAAGCCTGGCCACACTTGGCATTCAACTTCGCCATGAGCAGCACGAACGCGGGACTCAATACGTAGTGCATCATCGAGCAAGACTTCTTCACTGCCCACTTGGATCAGAATGGGTGGCAAGTGATGCAAGTCAGCAAAAATTGGCGATACACGAGGGTCATCTCGTGATAGCTCACCACGATACAAGTCGCCTCCACGAGCTAACACGCGTTTGCCAAGCATAGGGTCACGTCGTGCTAATGAGTGCATGGAGTCGCTGCTAACCGTTAAGTCGGCAAATGGTGAGATTAGCACCAAGGCAGCTGCATGCTCTTCTGGGTGGTTGTCTCTTAAGCGTGTTGCTAAGGCCAGTGACAATCCGCCACCAGCAGAGTCACCTGCAATTACAATTTGATCGGCTGCATACCCTTGTGCACGCAGCGCAAACCAGGCCTGTTCGGCATCATCCACTGCAGCGGGATAAGGGTGTTCTGGGGCGAGTCGATAATCTAAAACAAATACACTGCTGGCCAGTTCATTGGCTAAGGCTTGGCCGATTTTACGATGTGTTTTGGCTGAGCCGGCAACAAAAATGCCGCCGTGCAAATACAGTATGGCGGTATCTTGCTTACCGCCGTGTTGCTCAGCTGGAATGCCATTTAAGTGAACTTTTTCAACAAACTTATCAGCAACAGGATCGGACAACGTTGCTAAAAAACTCATGCCTTGACGCACGGCGCTAACGGGTAAGCGGAACTGCCCCGGAAACTTCATGCCAGCACGTAGAACCCCACGAATCAACGCTTTGGATAAGTCGTAGTCCATCTTAGAAAACACCACACAAGCTCAGTAACCAATAAAACAGGATTAACATTTGTGGAACCCATAGATTGGCACGAACAAACACAAAAGAGGCGCTATCGCTAATGACATGAACCAAACTCTGCGCCACTCGCAGTGCTAGGTAAATCATGGCTAAGCCTTCAATTACTGCAAGTTGATCAGAGATATAAGCAGCAAGGATGACGGCCGCAAATAAAGGCAGGTTCTCAAGGCAATTTAAATGGGCGTTTTGTACACGAACAGACCATGCAGGTTGAACGGCTGTCTGTGCGCCGCGCTTCCAAGCGTTAGCGCTGGCTTTGCCTGTTAGCACTAACGCTATTCGTTGTAGCGGGTAGGCAAATCCCAAAACCGCAGTCAATAAAGTGAAACAAATCAAGGCACAAATGGCAGGGGACATGGTTAAAAACATGATAAAGAGCTCGCTAAGCAATCACTGGGAAGCCAACAATAGCACTAATAGTCTACTTTTGTTGATTGTGTTATTTTCGTCTTCAATGATATATTTATTTCTTAATTGTTGATGGAGAAGGCTCATGGAACAGGCTTGGTTAATGGGGCTTTTGGGTGGCTTGATGATTGGCTGTGCTAGCGCATTAATGTTTGCAGCGAACGGCCGTATTACTGGAATCAGCGGCATTTTAGGCGGCTTAATGCAGTCTCCAAGTGTAGGTGACCGGGCTTGGCGTTGGTTATTTTTAGCCGGTTTGGTGTTTGCTGGTTTGCTGTTTGTATTGCTAGGGCGACCCATTCCTGAGATTTCGCTGTCGGCATCATCACCACTGCTTATCGCGGGTGGCTTACTGGTAGGTTTTGGTACGCGCCGAGGTAGTGGCTGTACTTCGGGGCATGGTGTTTGTGGTATGGCTAGGCTCTCTCCACGTTCATTCACGGCCACTTTCGTATTTATGTTGGTTGCTGCACTTACCGTCTTTGTCATGCGTCATGGAGGCTTGGTATGAAGTCGTCAATGATTGCTAAGTTAATGCCTTTATTGGTGGGTTTGTTATTTGGTTTAGGCCTGCATGTGTCTGGTATGACAAATCCTGAGCGGGTGCTGGGCTTTTTAGATGTTGCCGGTGCTTGGGACCCGACCTTGGCGTTTGTCATGGGCGGGGCATTACTGGTTACGTTTCCAGCATTTATGTTGGCGCAGAAAAACCAAAAGCCGTGGTTTGATACACGCTTTTATTTACCAAGTGCAGCACAGATTGACCGTCCTTTATTAGAAGGTGCGGCTCTGTTTGGTCTGGGCTGGGGTTTAGTTGGCCTGTGTCCGGGGCCAGCGTTAGCGAACTTAGTTACCTTGCGTGGTGATATTTTGCTTTTTGTGGCGGCGATGGTGCTGGGCATGTTGGCCCACGATCGTTTACTGCGTCGATAACGCATGCATATTGTCTTGGTGGGCGGTGGTCATGCGCATTTGGGTGTTGTGCATGAGGCCGCACGCTTTCACCGAGTCGGCCTGTCGCTGACCTTGGTGGATGCCGGTGATTTTTGCTATTCCGGTATGGCCACGGGCATGTTGGCCGGTTGTTATTCTATGGCTGATGCCAGCATTGATTTGGCGCAGTTATGTGCGGCGTTTGGGGTGAGACATATTGCCGCGCAAGTACTTGATGTTGACCGTCAACAGCAAACATTAATACTTAGCGATGGGCAGGCACTTGGTTACGACTTGGTGTCATTTAATGTGGGTAGTGTGGCCGCGCATTGGTCACCAGAAAATAGCAGGCCAGAAGGTGCAGCCCTATGGCCGGTTAAACCGATAACCGAGCTGAGTCGGTTTATTGCTGTTTTTGAGCAGTCGCTGACTGCCGGTATAAGCCCAAGTGTGACCGTGGTTGGTGATGGTGTTACAGCAGCTGAAGTTGCCGCCAATATTGCCTATCGAGTAACCGCGGCTGGCCTGCAGCCTCGTGTACAAATTCAAATGCAGGGGCCGACATTAGCTAAGCAGCTACCAGCGGGCGCGCAACAAGCGTTAAAGCACTATTTGTTAACACAGGGTGTGACACTCATTAACCAAGGCGCAGTTACAGCATCCGATCACATGATTTGGGCGGCTGGGCTTCAAGCACCACCATTAATGCAGCGTTTAGGCTTGGTCAATCACCCAGTGCAGGGGCTTGCTGTTCATTCCACATGGCAGTCGTTATCTGATAAGCGAGTTTTTGCTATTGGTGATTGTGCCTATATCGCGTCAATGCCGTTGGCAAAACTTGGGGTTCACGGCGTGCGTGGTGCGCTGGTGTTAACCCGCAATTTATTAGCGGCTGCACAGGGGCTGCCATTAAAGGCCTATCGACCACGAGCGTTTTATTTGTCGATTCTGCACTTAAGCCCAAGCATGGGCTTGGCTGTGTTTGGCCGATTCTGGTGGCTGGGACGCTACAGTCGTTATGTAAAAGACTGGATTGATCGACGTTTTATGGCAGCGATGCGCCCTTAAGCCCTTAAGACAGCGCGTCTTGATACAGCTTTTGCCAGATTTCTCGTCCGGTTTTGTCGTAGGTCTGCACGGTATTAAAAAATGCCTTACGTGCAGCCTTATCAATGAATTGGTCCGGCAACAGTGGGTCATAAATGACAGCACGAATGGCATCGTGGCCAATTAAAAAGGACTCGCGTGCGGCTTGCTCAGTGTCTAAATCAGCAGCTTTATTCATCCAAGTAGTCAGCTCTTGCTGTAACGACACATATTGCGCGTTCAGGCGCTCGGTTTGCCAACCCTTGATGAGCTGTTGTTTGCGGCCTTCATCAATATTCGCCACCTCAAGCATGATGGCCTCTGCTTCTAAGCCCAAGCTGTGCAGACGTGCACTGACGGCTTGGCTATCAGCCTCAATATTGTCAGGACGAATAAATAGCCCCTGCTCTAAGGGGAAAAAGCCCAACATATTCAGTGCACGCTCACGGTGGCGGAGGGCAGTGCGATCACTGCGGCCTAAATGGCTGGTGAAGATAGCTAAATAATGACCATTCCACGTGCGCATTTTTTGGTCACGATTACGCCAAGCGGTCACATCATTAAATAAATTGATACCCGCTGGACCAATTTGATAACGCCCGCGACCACTGGCTCGAATCAGACCATCGGCGGATAACCTGGCTAGGGCAACACGAACTGAGTTTTCACTGATGGCAAATAACTGGCAGGCAACAATGGCCTCTCGCGCTAACAGACTGTGATTTTCGGCGGCTAGCAGTAAATCTAAAATTAAGTGGCGAGCATTAATTTTCATGAATTTGGGTCATTTTAGGGTGTTAGTAAACGTGTCTGTTGACGGTTGAGCTCATCTAAGCGTTGGCGTGTTAGTTGAAGAAAAATTTCGCCTGCGTGATAAGAAGCTAGGCTGCCGCCACCGTAGTCATTAAAGGCTTTTATGGTCAGCGTTTTGCGTGCCTCTATCCAGCTAGCTTGCTGGTTAATTAAGTCCGAATGATCGTCTATATCAGCTATTTTAAGAAGTTCGTGAAACTTGATGTAGAGTTTGGCGTCGTAGACCGTGTTTAGATTAGCCATGCTGAAGTTGAGTTCTTGCTGCGAAAGATCAGTAGCAATCCATTCTTCGAGCTGTTCAATTGATTGAGTTAAGTCTGGAACCCATTGGCTATAGACGATGGGTGTGTCCTGATCTGTGTCAGCATTTTCCGCCTCTTCAGCCGTGTCTTGATCGATAGCTTGCTCGGGCTCAGTAACGATTGAGTCTGTCGGCTTGGGCATAAGCCAATATAGCGTGTTGATTGCGGCCCAAAGTAGACCAAACCCGACTAGAGAGAGAGCAATGGCTTTAGGACTATTCATGTCGATCATCAGCGTTGGTTATTATGGCGACATCATCCGTGGTCTACAGATGTCTGTCAAAGTGAAGAAAACTAAGCCGCTTATCGACTTCACTTAGGTGACAAATGTTTGAGATTGCCATCATGGCTGTGTCGACTGTGGTCATGACCATTGCAGGGCGGCTCTTAAAAAATAATGGCCGAACATTGGCTTAGCGTTTCTTTACAATGTAGGCATTAGAAAAGTTGGTCAAACTAGTTTGTGTCTTAGTCACTTTTAATCTAAGTGATAAATGCATTGGCCGAACTAGCAAATCAATGAAGGCAGGTGTTATAGCCATGTAAAGCCGTTTCAGACGATTGGCATTATGCCTTTTTAGTTATGGCTGATTAGCCTGAGTCCTGTCATGTTGTCTTCGCGGTTTCCCCAAACCTTCAAATAGGAGGGCTTATGAGTTATGTGATGTCATCCATTTTACTGGGGCTGATCATGGTCAGTATTCGTGCGCTGATGACGGAGGGACATCAGCATCCCGCTAAGTCGCAATCAACAGTCAAATAACCTAGCAAGCTAGTACAGTTTTTATTCCCACCCTATACCTTACCTACAACGATCAGTTTAAATGGTCGTTGTAGGCTATGTCATTGTTGTTGTTCACGGTATGCTGCAAACACACTAAAAATAAAAGGTTGTTGTTATGTCAGGGCGTTGGCTCAATCGTATTGAAGTCGTGGGCAATCGTCTGCCAGATCCAGTGACCTTATTTGTTATCGCTATTGCAGTTTTGATGGCTGTGTCGGCATGGCTTGCTAGTCAGCAAGTGACTGTAGCTCATCCCGGTACGGGCGAGGCAATTACCGCGGTAAGCTTGTTGTCTGCACCCATATTGACACGATTGCTGACGGATATTCCTCAGTTGTTCGCTGCCTTTCCTCCCTTAGGGTTAGTACTTGTCATGATGGTGGGTGTTGGCCTAGCTGAGCGTAGTGGCCTAATCGCTGCAAGTCTTGGCGGGCTGGCACGAGCAGTGCCTAAGTCACTGTTGACCCCAACCATTGTATTTATTGGTGTTATTTCTAGTTTGGCGGTGGATGCGGGTTATGTCGTGGTCATTCCTTTAGCGGCTATGTTGTTTCAGCAGGCTGGCCGACACCCATTGGCGGGTATTGCTGCCGCCTTTGCCGGTGTGTCTGCAGGATTTAGTGCCAATATTGTGGTTACACCATTTGATGCATTGCTGGCAGGTTTAACTGAAGCTGCCGCAAAATTAGTGGATCCAGCGGCAGTGGTACCGATTACGGCCAATTATTGGTTGATGTTGGCCTTAGTGCCGGTATTTGTGATTGTGGGCAGTTGGCTGACCGATAACGTGATTGAGCCTCGACTGCAGAATATTACACACACCACTGTTGCTAGTGAGGACGTGGTGGTGAGCCGTCCCGGCCTTTGGGCTGCTTTTGTTGTTTTGCTGGTTTGGTCGCTGTTATTGGTTTGGTTGGCGCTGCCCGGCGGTATGCTGCGTAGTGAAACAGGCACTTTAGAGCCGTTATTACGTAGCTTGGTGGTGCTGTTATTTCTGTTATTCGCCTTGATGGGGCTGGCCTATGGCATTGCCGCAGGCAGTATTCGTTCAGACCGTGATGCCGTTCGGCTGATGTCCGAAGCCATGAGTGATATGAGTGCCTACATTGTGTTGGCCTTGTTTGCGGCAATTTTCCTAGCGTTGTTTGCATGGTCGAATGTTGGCTTGTTATTAGCCGTCAATGGCGCTAATTGGTTGGCCAACTTAGGCTTTACTGGGTTGCCGTTATTGTTGTCAATTGTGGCCTTAACCGCTGTTGTGAACTTATTTGTTGGCAGTGCGTCGGCGAAATGGGCGTTATTGGCACCGGTATTGGTGCCTATGCTGATGCTGTTAAATATTGAGCCAGGCGTGACGCAGGCGGCCTATCGTATTGGTGATGCCAGTACCAACCCCATCACCCCCTTACTGCCTTATTTTCCGTTGATTTTGATTATGCTCAGACGTTATCAGCCTGATGCAGGCATTGGCACATTGGTTGCGCTAATGTTGCCTTACGCTATTGCATTCACGGTGTCTGCCAGTGCTTTATTTGTGCTATGGATGGCGCTGGACTTGCCGCTAGCTTTGTTAGCCTAGCCTTTATAGGGTTTGGCCACAGGCTCAAGCCCTAGGCGAATTTGCTCCTGCAGGAAAAATAGACGATCACGCTCAACATCATCGGCATTACGTGTGTCGGAGTAGGGCTTGGGCGCAAAGTTGTGAGCCGATGGCGTATCTTTGACTTTAGGGTTTGATGCCGTAGTTGTATTTTCGCTGATTGTGGTGAAAGACGTGAAATCCAGCGTAGCAATATCTGCCTCAGCTTCAGTGTATGTGTGAGTGAATACCATGGTATTACTGAGCATGTCGGTAGTACTTGCTGGATAAAGTAATAATAAGGCGGCAATTGCAGCGGCTTTCAGTCCACGGAGTATCAAGGAGCTATGGGTATTTGCAATCAATGCTGTTTGCTCTGGCATTGGGCAATTAGCAAGCCAAGTATTAAACATGGCCAAAACAGATTGACTGTCTAAAGCGAGTAGTTGGTTGTAGCGTGTGATGAGGTTGCGGGTTTCTTCTACGGTCGGCAGCAAGTCTAAACGATTACTCTCTAGGCCAATGACATAAAAGCGCGAAACGCCAAGGCGCCTACAAGCATCATCCAGTGACACGCCAAGTTGGTGCCGTTGTTTGCTAAAAATAGCGCCAATATTGGGGTAGCTATCCAAATAGGGCAAAAAAGTAATCATCAGCATGAGAGTCTGACTTCGTTGTTATTTTTAAAGTTAGTGACATATATACAAACATAGTGCAGATGTACAAGCAAACAAATGTATGAATGTAGAAAATAATATTGATCATCCGACTTTTGTAAAATCATATCGTTTGACTTCCTAAAGCGATATGCAAGTATTCATGGCCGTGCTGTAAAAATTATAAAAACATTAAATTCAGGATGAATGATATGAAAACAAAAATAGCCGCTTTTGCCCTTTCTGCAGCGTCACTCTTAGCCGTTCCCTCTGCCTTAGCCTCTACAGTTACTTATTGTGTCTATGACCCAGTTGGTGCTCAAGGCCAAGCCTTTGGTATGGCCAAAGACTATGCGCTAGCCGCTAATACTTGGGGCGTGAAAGTAAACTTGAAGGCCTATACAGACGAACGTGTGGCCGCTGAAGACTTCAAAGCAGGTCAGTGTGATGCCGTTGCCATTACCGGCTTACGTGCACGCCAATTTAACCCCTTCATTGGCAGCATTGACTCCATTGGTGCGGTGCCGTCATATAAACATCTTCGTTTGGTTATCCAAACCTTGGCTAATCCACGTGTGGCTAGCAGCTTAGTGAGCGGTCCCTATGAAGTGGTTGGGATTGTACCGCTCGGCGCCGCTTATGTAATGGTGCGTGATCGTTCAATTAATTCGGTAGAAAAAGCAGCTGGTAAAAAGATCGCCGTGCTTGATTACGACCGTTCACAAGCACGTATGGTGCAGCAGTTGGGAGCATCACCTGTCGCTTCTGACATTACTAACTTCGCCAGTAAGTTTAATAATGGCCAAGTTGATATTATTGCGGCCCCAGGCATTGCTTATAAGCCATTTGAGCTGAACAAAGGTTTAGTCCCGAATGGTGCAGTTTATCGTTTCCCTCTGGTACAGCTCACCGCCAATATGGTGATTCGTAAGGACAAATTTCCTGCTGATTTTGGTGTGAAATCACGTGCTTATGTGCTGGGTCAATTAGACGAAGCCCAGCGTCAAATCGCTAATGCAGAAAAGGATATTCCAGCCAACTTGTGGTTAGACTTAAGCGAGGCGGATAAAGCGAAATACACACAAATGATGAAAGAAGCACGCATTCAAATCACCAAAGAAGGTTTTTATGACCCTAAAATGATGAGTCTGCTGAAGCGCATTCGTTGCCAAGTTGAACCAGCAAACGCTGAGTGTGCTGATAAGTCAGAGACCTGAGCAGCATCTATCTGTTGAGTAGGTTTGTTTAAAAAAGCCTCGCTTATCGCGGGGCTTTTTTATGCCTTTAACTTTTGCCAGTATCTCAATATTTAAATGACCAATTAGTCACAAAATCCTTGACGCTTACGCCTTAGTCATTTAAAAACTAACATGTTGTACGCCCATATTGTAAATATTAGTCGTTTAGGAGCGTTTATGTCTTCGCATCGTTTTGATAGCCGTGTTGCCATCGTCACTGGCGCCGGTAATGGTTTAGGCCGATCACATGCCTTGTTATTGGGCTCTTTAGGCGCCAAGGTTGTTGTTAACGATTTAGGTGGTGGCGCGCACGGTGATGGTAAGTCTTCTGCAGCTGCCGATAAGGTGGTTGACGAAATTCGTGCCATGGGCGGCGAAGCGGTAGCCAATTATGACTCGGTTGAACATGGCGACAAAATTGTGCAAACCGCACTCGATGCTTTTGGCACCGTAGACATTGTGATTAACAACGCCGGCATTTTACGTGATGTCAGTTTTGCCAAAATGACCCAGGCTGACTGGGACTTAATTCTTAAGGTTCACCTGACAGGCTCCATGAGCGTGACGCATGCGGCTTGGCCCATCATGCGTGAGAAAGGTTATGGTCGCATCATCATGACCACTTCAGCCGCCGGCATTTATGGCAATTTTGGCCAAGCCAACTATTGCGCGGCTAAGCTCGGTTTAGTGGGTCTGGCTAGCTGTTTAGCAGAAGAGGGCCGTGCCAAAGGCATTCAGGTTAATACCATTGCGCCGATTGCTGCTTCGCGTTTGACTGAAACCATTATGCCGCCGGAATTATTGGCCAATTTGAAGCCAGAAAAAGTCAGCCCACTGGTGGCTTGGTTATGTCATGAAGACTGTGAAGAAACCAAAGGTGTGTTTGAGGTAGGCGCGGGGTACATCGCCAAACTACGTTGGGAGCGCAGCCTTGGCCATGCTTTCCCACTGACCAAAGCCTTTAGTCTTGATGATTTGGCCGCCAAATGGGATCAAGTGACGGACTTTACTGAGTCCGAACATCCGGCCAGTGTGAACGATTCGTTTGCGCCAATTTTGCACAATATTAATAACCCCAAACTGGGCGGCAATGAATTTATTGACCTTGATGAGGCCGCTAAGGGTGAGCTGGTTTTAGAAAATAGTTATGACGAACGAGATGTCGCGCTTTATGCCCTTGGCGTGGGTGCTGCCCGTGATCCGCTGGATAGTGAAGAGCTGAATTTTGTCTATGAATTGGGTGCGAATTTTCAGGTATTGCCTACTTATGGTGTCATGCCGCAGTCCAATGCCATGTTGGCGGCCGCTAAAGCTGGCGGCTTAAAGTTGCCAGGTCAGTACTATGGTTTTGACCGTGTATTGCATGGTGAGCAGTACACAGAAATTAAGCGTCCTTTGCCCACTCATGCCAAATTAAAACATGTGTTTAAGTTCAAAGAAGCCTTTGATAAAGACCCGCATGCGGTGGTCACCTTTGCTGTGCATACGCTGGATGAGGATGGCGAAGAAGTGGCGTATAACGAAATGACGTCGTTTGTGCGTGGTGCCGGTGGTTGGGGTGGTGATCGTGGCCCATCAGCGGATGTGAATGTGCCGCCGGCGCGTGAACCCGATGCGGTGATTGAAGAAAAAACCGACGCCAATCAAACCTTGCTTTATCGCTTGTCCGGTGACTGGAACCCGTTGCATGCCGACCCGGCCTTTGCCAAAGCCTTTGGCTTTGATAAGCCCATTTTGCATGGCATGTGTACCTTTGGTTATTGCGGTCGTCATGTAATTAAGGCGTTTAGTAATAACGACCCGCGTTACTTCAAGAGCATTAAGGTACGTTTTGCCAAAACCGTGTTTCCGGGCGAGACCCTGATCACCAAAATGTGGAAAGAGTCTGACACCCGCATTGTGTTTGAAACCTATGTCAAAGAGCGCAATGAGGTGGTGATTAAAAATGCCGCGATCGAGCTCTTTAGCGAAATTCCAGCCGCCAAGGCTAAAGCAAATGCGGTGACTGATGCACCCGTAGCCGCAGCGGGTATTGATGAAAGCATTACCGTGGCCGATGTGTTTGCCGGTATTAAGGCCTATGTCGCGGCCAAACCAGAACTGGTAGATCAAACCAAAACCAGCTTTCAGTTTGTTTTCCATAATCCGGAATCCAGTTGGTTTATTGATTTGAAAAATGGCGCTGGTGCGGTGGGATCCGGTGCGTGTGACAAGCCTGATGTAACCATTGAGCTTGATGCCGAACACACCGATACCTTATTTGGTGGCGATCTGGCTGCGGTGCAAAAGCTCTATTTTGGCGGCAAGATGAAGGTGCATGGCAATGTCATGGCATCTAACAAGCTGACCGTGTTGTCGGGTATGGATAAGGCGTTGGTCGAAGCGGCACGCAAAGCGCGAGTTGCGGCAGGTGCCAACACTTCTGCGGCGAGCGGCGTTAGTGAGAAGGCGGCGCCTGCTGCTGATCAAGGCATTACCTTAGCCGATGTGTTTGGCGGCATTAAATCCTTTGTGGCGACAAAGCCTGAGTTGGTTGAGCAAACCAAAACCAGCTTCCAATTCCGTTTCCACAATCCCGATTCCAACTGGTTTATTGATCTAAAGAACGCGCCGGGTAGTGTTGGTGCCGGTGAAGCAGTGAAGCCTGATGTCACCATTGAGTTAGATGCAGAACATGCCGACACCTTGTTTGGTGGCGACTTGGCTGCCGTGCAGAAGCTGTTCTTTGGTGGCCAAATGAAGGTCAGTGGCAATGTCATGGCATCTAATAAGTTAACGGTGTTGTCGACTATGGATAAAGCGTTGGTGGAAGAGGCCAGAGCCAAACGCTTGGCGTCAGGTGCAAGTAATGACCAGGCAGCAGTCGCTGTGACCGCTACGCGTGAATCATTTGCCCAGCAACTGATGTCAAGTTTGGCACAGAAGCCTTTGCCAGCAGGACAACGTCAGGGCGTGCTGCAGTTGCGAGTGAGTGCGCCTGATAGTGCTTGGGTGATTAATGTCAGTGACAGCGGGGTCAGTGTCAGCACCGGTGAGACCAATGCCGAGACGGTAGTGTCTTTAGCTGACGAGCACTTAGAAGCCTTAAGCCGTGGTGAGCGCAAGTTAGCCGAGCTGTATCAGCGTGGTGAACTCACCGTTGATGGTGATGTCAGTTTGGCTCGTGCTTTAAACGCACTCGTTGCGCAATAAGCGCCTAATGAATTGGAGAGAATTATGAAACGTCGTGTCAATGTGATTGGTGTGGGAATGACCAAGTTTGCCAAGCCCGGCGCCAGTGCCGACTACCATGAAATGGCGGCAGAGGCCGGTCATAAGGCCTTGGCGGATGCAGGCATTCCGTATGACGCTGTTGAGCAGGCTTACGCGGGTTACGTTTATGGTGACTCTACCTGTGGTCAGCGTGCCGTTTATGGCTTGGGACTCACCGGCATTCCGGTGGTGAATGTGAATAACAACTGTTCAACTGGCTCAACCGCGCTGTATTTGGCGCGTCAAGCCATTGAAGGTGGTTTAGCTGAGTGTGTATTGGCCATTGGTTTTGAGAAAATGGAGCGCGGTGCATTGGGCTCTAAGTTTAATGACCGTGAGAACCCCATGAGCCAACATGCGCAAGTGATGATGGATGTGCAGGGCTTTAACAGTGCACCACCGGCGGCGCAAATGTTTGGTGGTGCAGGACGAGAGTATCGCTGGCGTCATGGCACCAAGCGCGAAACCTTTGGCAAGATTGCTGAAAAAGCGCGCCAGCATGCCAGTCGTAATCCTTATGCCTTGTTTAACCAAGTGCTTACCTTAGAAGAGGTGATGGCATCGGATGATGTATTTGATCCGCTCACCCGTTTTCAGTGCTGTCCACCCACCTGTGGTGCCGGTGCAGCCATTTTGTGTTCGGATGAATTTGCCGCTAAGCACGGTATTAAAAATCCAGTCTATATTGCCGCGCAAAGCATGGTCACTGACTTTGCCAGTAGCTTTGATGAATCCAGCATGATCAAAATGGTGGGTTATGACATGACCAAAGAGGCGGCACGCCAGGTGTATGAAGCCGCCGGTATTGGTCCAGATGATGTTGATGTGGTGGAGCTGCATGACTGCTTTACGGCCAATGAACTACTCACTTATGAGGGCTTGGGACTGTGTGCGGAAGGTGGCGCTGAGGCCTTTATTTGGAATGGTGATAACACCTATGGTGGCAAGGTGGTCACTAACCCATCCGGTGGTTTGTTGTCTAAGGGCCATCCTTTAGGCGCCACTGGTTTAGCGCAATGTACTGAGCTGGTCTGGCAGTTACGCGGTACGGCTGACCAACGCCAAGTGGCAAATGCACGTGTGGCCTTGCAGCATAATCTCGGCTTGGGTGGTGCCTGTGTGGTGACGATGTATCGTCGCGATTAGGCTTTAGCCGTCGGCTTGTTGGCGATAAGCCGACGGTGATAATCCTGTCCAGCGTCGAAACGCCCGTCCAAAATTGGACGGGTCGTCATAACCGAGCTCACTGGCAATTTGTTCTACTGACATTGAGGTTTGTCGCAGTAACTCCACCGCACGTCCACGCCGTAGCTGTTCAATAATCATCTGATAACTAGTGCCTAACTCAGTCAGTCGACGTCTCAGTGTGCGGCTGCTCATGCCTAACTTTTGGGCAATAAACTCCACGGATAAATCAGTGGCCATGTGTTCGCGGGCTTGTTGGCGCACCGCGGCAATTAAGCCACCCGTGTCATGTAGACGGCTTAGCTCTTGTTCGCATTGCTGTAGTGCCATTTCCAATAGCTGTGGATCGGGCGAGGTAATGGGTAGATTTAAGCCCTGGCGCGGAAAGCGAATTTGGTTAAACGCCGCATCAAATACAACAGTCGCTGCGCTGGTCTCAGGCCAATGCTGATGGTGTGTTTGGCGCGGGTAGGCTAGGCGAATTTCGCCAGCAAACAGAAGGCCAGTTACTTGCCGACCGCAGACCATCATCAGCGTGATTAAGGTGTCCATTAATAAAAACTGAAGTGGCCCCAGTGCAACGCCTTCATCAATTTGAATAACGGCATGATTGTGTTCACGAAATAGGCGTATTTCGAATAGGCTTACACGGGTGCGTAAATAACGAATTAATAAATCAACGGCCTCACCGATGTTGCGGCTCGATAAAATGGCATAACCCAAAAAGCCATGACTGCGTAGATTTAATTGCCGGCCTAAACGCAGGCCAATACTGGGATCTTGCGCTAAGGGCAGTAGTTCTTGAAACACAGGGAAGGCACGAGACCAAGGCAGTTGAAAGCCGGGCTGTTCCAGTGTGCTTAGGCTTAAACCATGTCGTTTTAATAGGCCGTCAGTCACTCTGCCATCTTCATTTATGAGTTGGCAGAGTGAAGCAAGGTAGTGGCCAGCAAGGGTTTGGCTGTTGCCAGTCGTCCGGCGAGTCGTCACGTTTTGTCCGCAAATGACCGATATGTGGCTGAAGATAACCTTCTAGTGCATAGACTGGCAAGTCAACATGGTGGTGTACATTTTTGGAGTACTCATCATGGCGAATAAAACCCCGCTAACCATTACCGTGCGCCGCATGGATTACGATATTCCCACCATCCCGCGCTACTGGTTTGATAACAATCCGTGGATTACCCATTTCATGAACGCGCTATCGACCACGTTTCCTGATGGCGAACGCTTTTTTATCCACGCCGTGCGCAACTTTGAACAAGACATTAAAGACCCAGTGCTACGCGCGCAAATTCGCGCATTTATTGGTCAGGAAGCCAATCACGGTAAAGAACATGAAGCCTTTAATCAGGCCTTGATTGATCAGCATCAGTTGCCGCTAACCAACAAAATTCAATTTATGAAAAACGCTTTGGCCTATGCCAAAAAGCGCTACAGCAAGCGTCACCAGTTGGCTTTGACCGTGGGCTTTGAACACTTTACGGCTATTTTGGCTGATCAAATGTTGAAAAATCCGGCAGCAATCGAAAAGCTTAATGCCATGTATAGCGACATGTTTTTATGGCATGCGGTGGAAGAAACCGAGCATAAAGCGGTGGCATTTGATGTTTATCAAGAAGTGGATGGCAGCTATTTGTTGCGTGTTCAAGCCATGCTGGAGGCGACCTTCTTCTTTTTATTACTCAGCTTTCGTATGCAGCACAGCTTATTAAAGCATGACGGTAAATTAGGCGACTGGCGTTCGGCTTTGGGTTTTGCCAAGTTTTTATTAGTTTCGCCCGGCATTTTAACGCGCATTATTCCGCAGTATTTAGACTTCTATCGCCCCAACTTCCACCCTTGGCAGCATGATAACCGCCATTTGATTACGGGCCGTGTTAAAGCCTTGGAATCCAATGCGTTACGGGCGATGGAAGCGGCTTAAGGCCTTATGCCCGCTCGTGCCGTGGCAGTTTGGTCGATATGACTGCCGCGGTAACAATAAACGTGGTGGATACCCACAAGCAGGCTTCCAGCCCCCATTGTTGAAACACCCAACCCGATAATAGTGTGCCAATCAATCGGCCCATGGCGTTGGCCATATAATAAAAGCCAACATCTAAAGACACCCCATCGGACTTGGCATAAGACACAATCAAGTAGCTATGCAGCGATGAGTTCACCGCGAACAGCACGGCAAATAGCATCAGGCCAATGGTAATAACCCATAATGCTGATAACTCTGCTATCAGCCCCAAAGCGATCAGTGCTGGCAGTCCTGCAAGGGCAAATGCCCACAGACCAGCACTTTTTCCATCGGGTACACGACCACTAGCTTTACCGGTAATGTGCGGTGCAAAAGCCTGCACAAAGCCATAACCAATGACCCAAACCGCCAAGTAGCTGCCTACCGCCCAGAAGTCCCAGCCTAAGGTGGCACTTAAATAAACCGGTAGGGCAATGACAAACCAGACATCACGAGCGCCAAATAAAAATAGCCGTGCCGCAGACAGGGCATTGATGGCGGGGCTTTTGGAGAAGATCTCGCGAAACTTTGGTTTGACTGAAGCTTTGCCCAAGTCTTTTTTGAGCAATACGATGCTGCTGACCCACACCAAAGCGAGTGCAATCGCCATGGTTAATACCGCCCCAGTAAAACCGAGCACGGTGAGTAGCAAACCGCCTAAAAAAAAGCCAACACCCTTTAATGCATTTTTGGAACCGGTTAAGCGAGCCACCCACGTGTAAAGCGAGCTTTGTTGATCATCTGGCACCAATAACTTGATGGCGCTCTTGGCGCTCATTTTGTTTAAGTCTTTGGCGATGCCGGACAGTGCCTGCGCGGCCATTACCCACAACACCGTCAGCATTTCGTTGGGTACGGTGAGCAATAACAAGGCACCCACCTGCAGCGCCAAACCAATATTCATGGTGCGGTTTAAGCCCACCCTAGCGCCTAAATAACCGCCAAAAAGGTTGGTCACTACACCAAAGATTTCATAAAACAAAAACAGTGCGGCAATTTCTAGTGGGCTATAACCCAGACTATAAAAATGCAGCACCACCAGCATACGTAACGCACCGTCGGTTAGGGTAAATGCCCAATAGTTGCCGGTAACGACTAAGTACTGCTTTACCTCACTCGACAGCGCGCTAAGTTGCTTCATGTGTTATGCGGCTCCAACCTTGGCAACCAGTTCAACTAAGCGGTTGCTATAGCCCCATTCATTGTCATACCAGGCATAAATTTTGACGTGGGTGTCGTTAACCACCAATGTCGATAAGGCATCAACAATGCTGGAGCGTGGATCAGTGCGGTAATCAATCGACACCAAGGGGCGTTCCTCAAAACCTAAAATATCTTTAAGCTCATGGTCGGCAGCGGCCTTTAATAAACCATTCACTTCCTCAGCCGTGGTCGCACGATTCACCTCAAAAATGCAGTCAGTTAATGACGCATTAATTAACGGTACACGTACGGCATGGCCATTGATGCGGCCCTTTAAGTCGGGAAAAATCTCGGCAATAGCACTGGCTGAGCCAGTGGTGGTCGGAATTAAGCTGCTGCCACAGGCGCGTGCACGTCGCAAGTCTTTATGTGGCGTATCCAAGATGCTTTGAGTATTGGTCAGGCTGTGAATGGTGGTGATAGAGCCATGACGAATGCCAATTTTTTCGTGAATGACTTTAATTACCGGGGCAATACAGTTGGTGGTACATGATGCGGCGGTGACAATGCGGTGTTGTGCTGGGTCAAATAGATGATCGTTAACACCCATCACAATATTCAGTGCACCGGCTTCTTTCACTGGCGCAGAAACCACTACACGTTTAACACCTTGGTCTAAGTAGGCTTGCAGAGCAGCCACGGTTTTATTCTTGCCACTGGCTTCAATGACGATGTCACAGCCGGACCAGTCGATATCACTTATTGCTTTTTGATGGGACAAAGAAATACGGTGGCCATTGATGACAATGTGATTGCCGTCAGCACTTGCCTCGTGTGACCAGCGCCCATGTACCGAGTCAAAATTTATCAAATGCGCATGGGTGGTCGCGTCGGCAGCCGGGTCATTAATGTGCACAAAGGTCAGCGCAGGATTGTCGAAAGCGGCACGCAGTGCCAAACGACCAATACGGCCAAAGCCGTTAATGCCTACTTTGATTGTCATGATGGCTCTCCTGAGACGAGTTGGCTGGCGGTGTGTTGTAACCATTGGCTATGCAATGGGTGTTGCAATGCACGCGGTCTGAGTGACTGAACCTGGGCGGTGGCCTCAGTCAACGGTACGCCTAAATTAAGCAGCAATGTGGCAGCAATGAGTCCTGTACGGCCCGAGCCACCTTGGCAATGGATGGCTGCACATTCACCGGCGTTTAGGCGTCTAAGAATCTCTTCAGCATTGGCCTGCCAGGCCTTATCAAAGTCAGCCGCTGGGGCATGGTCATCAGCGACGGGTAAGTGATACCAGTCCATGCCGGCTTCATGGCAAGCTGATTCGATGGACTCAGCACCAGATTGTTTTAGCTCTTCTGTTGGCATCACAGAAATCAGGCAGTCAGCACCGGCTGCTTTTAAGGTTTGCAGGGACTCAAGCAAGCCGACACTTTTGGTGCCGGGGCAGGGGGTGAAGATTAGGCTAATGTCACCTAGCAATAAGTCATAAGGATGTGTCATGTGTTGTCTCTTTTTTAATGGCTGCAGGGTTAACAGCAGCTGATTCGTTGTGGTCGTTCTGGCATGGCATCAAGGCGCTGGCTGTGTTGAGCCAAGTCGAGTTGCTCTGCGGTTAAGGCGGCATCCAGTACGGTTCTAGCCCATAACGGCAAGCTAGGGTGTAGCCGGTAATAAACCCACTGACCTTGGCGTCTGTCAGCCAATAAACCGCATTGGCGAAGCATGGCTAAATGGCGCGAAATTTTGGGTTGACTGGCTTCGAGTGCGCAGGTGAGTTCACAGACACAGAGTTCCTGTTCACGCGTAATCATCAGCATGAGATGTAGCCGCGTAGCGTCGGCTAGGCACTTAAAAAGTTGTGCAGGCGTCATGGTGTGTTCTCCCATCAGGGCTATCAGCAGCAAAGCCTATGTGCTTTATATGACACATATATGAATATCCATATATAAAATACGCTAGCGGCAAAGCGATATCAACAAGTGTATATTTCAGAAAGATGACGTCATAAAAATAATAAAGAGGACTCGTCATGACTAAATCGTTTAGCCCGATCTCTCGTCGCAAGTTATTAGCGCTTATGGGGGCATCTGCTGTTACCACACTGGCGGTAGGCTGTGGTAGCTCGGATGACTCAAGTGCGGGTGCGCCCAATGAAGCGCCGGATGCGCAATTTCACCATGGTGTCGCTTCAGGTGAGCCATTACCGGACGCGGTGGTGATTTGGACACGTGTGACCCCGATTGTTGAAGCGGTTCCCGGTTCAGGTTTAGGTGGGCCGGTAGATGTGGTGTGGGAAGTGGCCAGTGACGCCAACTTTGCCAATATCACACGACAAGGCCGTGTTACTGCTCGCGCAGCACATGACCACACTATTCACATTGATGTCACCGGTCTGCAGCCAGCAACAGCTTATTGGTATCGTTTTAGAGCGGGCTCACGGCTGTCTCCTATTGGCCGCACACGTACCGCCCCTGCGGCTAACTCATCACCAGAGTCTATTCGGTTTGGCATGGTGACCTGTGCTGAGTGGGAGTTTGGTTTTTTTGCTGCTTACCGACATTTAGCCGAGCGCGATGACATCGCCGCCGTTTTGCATATGGGTGACTATATTTATGAGTTTGGCACCAGTTATGGCCCGGTAGAAACGCCGGGTAAAGACTTTGGTCGGATACACGAACCAGCGCATGACATTGTTAGTTTGGCCGACTATCGCATTCGTTACGGTCAGTATCGTTCAGACCCCGATCTGCAAGCCATGCATGCGCGACACCCCGTCATTACTATTTATGATGATCATGAAATTGCCAATGACTGGTGGCGAGAGGGTGCAGAAAATCATAATGCAGCCACTCAGGGTGAGTTTTTGGCAAGGCTGGCAGCAGGCCTGCAAGCTTGGCGTGAATGGCAGCCGTTACGACCGTTTTCAGCCACCGACCCCTTGCGTGCTTGGCGACATATGCAATTTGGTGACTTAATTGATATGTGGATGGTGGACACACGTCTGTATCGCGACCAGCAACCTGCCAACGCCATTGTCGGTTATGGCTCAGTGGACCCTGTGGTGGATTCGCCAACGCGCACCATGTTAGGCGTTGAGCAGCGTGATTGGTTAGTCAGCGGCTTAAGCAATAGCACGGCGACATGGAAAGTGATGACCAATCAAATTCCGTTTTACCCGTTTGTGGTGGGGGCCGCATTGCCGTCCGTGTTAGCAAATTTATTAGCGCCGGGGCAGGGCACATTACCACCGTTGCCCGCACCATTAACCGTGGAAGACTGGAATGGTTATCGTGCGGAGCAGCGCACGCTAATAAACACCATGAAAAATACCGACAACGTGATTGTGTTAACGGGGGATTATCACGAGTCTTTTGCCGCTGAGGTGCCGGAACGAACTGGGGACTATATTCTGGATGGCAACTCGGTGGCTGTTGAGTTTATTTGCCCCTCGGTGACATCACCAGGTTTAGCAGAAACCTTGGGGAGGTTAGGGCTGGATGCCACGGGCTTGCCGTTGTCACCAACCATTGATTTGGTGTTTAAGGTTAACTTGGCGCTGGCTAATCCTTGGGTGAAATACCATGAAGGTGTATCCAATGGTTTTGCCGTGTTTGAGGTTAACCGTGAGCGTACACAGTTTGATTATTGGTTTTTAGCGGATCGAACCAACCCAGAATCAACGGCACGTCATGCCGCTTCATGGGAGGTACGTAAAGGTGCTGCCAAGTTGTTTGCAGTTGGGCAACCGCTAATCAGCTGAGATCTGTTTTGTTCAATACGCTCACGACGAATTTGACGGCATGATCAAGGTTAATTCGTCAGTGGGTGAGTTCTTATGCGTTATTTGCGTCGTTGCTTGCTGCTGTTCACTTTGCTGCTAACAGGTTGCCAAACCATGCCAGTCATCACCACAGAAGCCAACGTGGATATTCCGCGCTATATGGGGCCTTGGTATGTCATCGCCCATATTCCTGCACTTTTAGAGCGTAACGCCTATAACGCGATTGAGACCTATACTTTTGAAGAGCCGAACGTGGTGCGTACGCGTTTTGAGTTTAATGACGGCGCATTTGATGGCAAAAAGAAGGTGTTTAACCCCAAAGCATTTGTTGATTTTGACTCCGGCGGAGGGCTGTGGGGCATGCAGTTTATTTGGCCAATTCGTGCTGAGTTCCGTATTGTTTATGTCTCGCCAGATTACCAAACCACCATTATTGGTCGCAGCAAACGCGACTATGTGTGGATTATGGCCAGAACGCCGCAAATCAGTAATGATACCTATGAAGACTTGTTAAGCCGTGTGCTGGCGGAGGGTTATGATGCCAGCAAGATACGGCTAGTGCCTCAACAGCCGGCGTCTCAACAACAGGTGTCACCATGACCACATTGCCGCTACGACGCGAAGTCATCATTAATCGTTGTTTTGACGATGTACTTCGTTATTTGACGGATTTTTCCACGATTGAGCAGTGGGATCCGGGTGTCATGGAGGCGGTGAAACTTACGCCGGGGCCAGTGAAGACGGGCACACAATTTGACTTGATTTTGGACGTCTTGGGTAAGCCGGTGCCCATGCGTTATGGCATGACTGCCATTGATGTGCAGGACACATACGCAAAGCTGGTGCTTGATGGTCAAGGGGATGGTTTTTCAGCGCACGACGAGCTGACCCTTCATAAGGTATCGGATCAGCAAACGCGTGTTGAGTACGCCGCTGATTTAGTGTTTGCCGACACATCAGCATGGATTATGCCGTTGTTAAAAGCGTGGGGTGCTCGTTTAGCGAATAAGACGGTCGCGGGATTGGTTAGTGCCTTGGAAAACGACGGTATAGTTCACCCAAGTGTGATTGAACGCATGTCGGAACGTTTGGTTTTGCCCGGCATGATTAACTATACCCGTCGTGGTTATCGTCGCATGCCATCAAAAGGGCTAAGCCGTTATATGGATGGCCGTACGGTGGGCATCACTGGCATCACCTCTGGCCTTGGTCTAGCGACTGCACAGCAGTTGGCTCGCTTAGGGGCGGACTTGGTGGTGGTGGGGCGTAATCGAGAGCGTTTAGCGCAGGCAGTGCAGCAGATACATGACTTTGCTGGTCGCCAGGTCAATATCACCTGCCTTGAAGCTGAGCTTAGTTCGGTTGCTGACACCAAGCGTTTAGCAGAAGTGCTCAAGCTGGAACACCGCAATATTGATGTGTGGATTAACAATGCTGGTGCGTTGTTTAATGAGCATGTACTAACTGACGAAGGGCATGAATGCTCGCTGGCGGTTAACGCTATTAGCCCGGCTATTTTGAGTTATCGCCTAGCGCCTCAGCTTGCTGAGCGTGGTGGACGCATCATTAATATGGTGTCTGGCGGTTTGTACAGCCAAGGCATTCGCTTAGAAGACTTTAACTTTACCCAAGAGCCCTATAACGGCCCGAAAGCGTATGCGCGTGCTAAGCGTATTTTGTTAGATTTAAGCCGTTACTGGGCCAAGAAAACACCGGATGTGCGTTGGCATATTGTGCATCCCGGCTGGGCTAACACGCCGGGTGTTGAGAAGACGCTGCCGAGTTTTCATGAGAAACTGGGTTCTCGTTTACGCAATAACCGTATGGGTTCTGATACGGCAGTTTGGTTGGCCAGCCACCCAGACTTAAGTGATCAATCATTGTCTGGCAAGTTCTGGTTTGACCGTGCGCCAAGGCCAATAGCCTTGTTGCCAGGCACACGCTCCATGAAAGCCGAAGTGGAGTGTTTAGATGCTTGGTTTAAGACCATAGACGAAGCTTAAATATTGAGCGCTTTGTAATGACTCGGTGACACACCGGCGACTTTGCTAAACGCACGTGTGAAATTCGCGGGGTCGGTATAACCCAGCTCATAAGCTATTTGTGTCACCGACATATCTGTCTCGTTTAGCAACTTCAGCGCCCGTTGATGACGTACCGTGTTTTTGATGTCACGAAAATTGGTTTGCTCACTTTTTAAGTGGCGATCCAGTGTTCTCACCGACATATTTAAGGTATGTGCCAAGTCCTCTAAAGTCAGCGCGCAGTCCTTGGCCTCATTCAGCATCATGCTGACCCAGTCGGCTAATTTACGGTTAGCAATGGCATGTTTGACTAATTCTTGACACTTTTCTTCGGCCATTTGCAAGCTTGAGGAATCCGACAACATCAAGGGGTAGTTAGCAATCTCTACTGGGTAGACGATTTTGATGCCGGGTAGCTCATCCCACGAAAAATGACAGCGCGCGCCTTGTAGTTCTTTATAACGCTCTGCGTAACTCGGTTTTGGATAACCTAAGTACAAGTCGTAGTGCAGTATTTTGCCTTGTAGTAATTCATGTAGCTCCCAATGCACGCTGGCTGCAATGGTTTCTAAGTGATAGTGCAAGCAGCGTGTCGACATCGACATAGTGGGGCTGAAATATAGGCTGATCGAGTGTTCGTCACGTCGAAAAACCATATTAACTGAAGGCAGAATTAAATTAAAAAACCGTGCGGCTAAGCGCAGTGCGTACTCCACGGTTGGACTGCTAAGCATGGCGTAACCCACCATGCTGTGTGAGCTTAGTTTGATGTGTTTAGCAAGGGTAAGTGCGGAGTCAGGGCTGGCTACTCGTAAGCCGTTTTCAATAAGGCGCTCAACTTGACTCATGCGTAACAAACCGTCTGGTTTGTTGATCGTGAGCGGAGAAATATCAGACAGCGTCAGCAATTCATTAAAGTCGATGCCCTGATCGGCCAATATGCCCTGCAGTTTAACGAAGTAACGAGCCGGTATTTTAGCTTCATCTTCCATATCTAGCGTCCTGCTCAAAACATGACTGTCAGAATATGACAACATCATGTCAGAAAATGACAGGCCACGACAAGTGTCGAGTTTGACAATGTGCGCAATTCGAGTTGCCAATTATTGAGGTTGAGATGTCAGAAGTGATTGAGCTGGGTCTTAAGGCGCCATGTCAAAAGCGTTCGATTGATAAAATGCAGCTCGTCATTTTCGCTGCAGAGCACATCATTATGACTGAGGGCGTTGAAGAAGCCTCAATTCCCAAAATTGCAGAATGCGCTAATGTGCCACGTTCATTTATTTATAATTATTTTCCGACCAAATATGACCTGATTGCGCACTTAACAGAAAAGCATTTTGAGCAGGTAACAGTCTATATTTTGTCTGCACTGCAAAAAAATATAGGACAACAGCAAGATTGGAAACAACTTGTTAAGTTAATCATTAACGCAGGTGCTTTTTATTTTAATAATCATGCACTAACCACCAAATTAGTCCTTGGTGCGCCGTTTAGCCGTGCTGACATTGCCACGGAAGAAAAGAAGGTTAGTGAGTTGGCTCAACAGCTGCGACAGATACTCGCTCAGTTAGCAAACCCATTAGTTTTACCAGAAACTCCAAATATTGCCGGTTTTGCGGTGGAAATCGTCTTGGCCATTATGCGTTTTAGCTATTTTAACGCTGGGGCCATTTCACCGGATGCGGTAAGTGAGTCTAACCACGCGCTGGTTGCTTATTTGCAACGTTGGCAATGTGCCAGTGAGACTGTGTTTGAGCGAGCCAGTGGGCAGTCATAGAAAAATCTGACAGATGTCGGACTTGTCTGTCTTTCGTCGAATAATCTTGAGTCTTAGTTGTAATTACTTTGCTTTAGTTGCTTAGTAAAGGTGAGCTGCTTGCTTGAGTTTTTAGCTTAAGTTTTCAGGAGACCGAACATGAACACAGCGACGCAAAGTGTTAATTGGGTAGATAAAAAGCGTTATCTCTGGTTGTTAAGTCCCATGCTGCCGGTTCTCGGGCTTGCCATTCTTGGGACCTACGTTATTACCGGAATTGGCTGGACACTCTGGGGCGGGCCCATCATTGTTTATGGCTTAATTCCATTGCTCGATCGCATTATTGGCTCCGACCCAACAAACCCTCCTGAGTCTGCCGTCGCGCATTTAGAGTCCGACGCTTATTACCGCTTCATCGTTTATGCCTATATCCCATCGCAGTTTGTGCTCACTATTTGGGGCGCATTTATTGCGGCTACGGGTCAGCTAAGTTGGTTTGAGTTCACTGGGCTGGTGCTGAGTGTGGGTGTTATTAATGGTATTGCCATTAACACGGCCCATGAGCTGTCGCATAAGCGTGATGAGATGGGACGCTGGATGGCCAAAATCACCTTGGCACCAGTGGCTTATGGTCATTTTTATGTAGAGCACGTTCGTGGTCACCACAAAAATGTTGCTACACCTGACGATCCGGCCAGTTCAAAAATGGGCGAAAGCTTTTGGGCTTTTTTGCCGCGCACTATGATTGGTAGTGTGAAGTCTGCTTGGAAAATTGAAGGTGAACGCTTAGATCGTTTAGGCAAGGGTACTTGGACTTTTGCTAACGACAACCTGCAAGCTTGGGCCATGACCGTCGTCTTGTTTGCCTTATTAACGTGGATGTTTGGTTGGGTAGCGTTGCTGTTTTTGGTGCTGCAGGCGTTTTACGGCGCCTCGTTGCTGGAAGTCATTAACTACATGGAGCACTACGGTTTATTACGGCAGAAAGGTGCTGATGGCCGTTACGAGCGCTGCTTACCGGAGCACTCATGGAACAGTAATCATATTGTGACCAACTTGGTGCTGTATCAGCTGCAGCGTCATAGTGACCACCACGCGCATCCAACACGCAGTTTTCAGGCATTACGTCACTTTGAGTCCAGCCCGCAACTTCCTTCAGGTTACGCCTCGATGTTGCTGCCAGCCTATATCCCGCCGCTTTGGTATCGGCAAATGGATCCGCTAGTGTCTAAGCATTATGGTGGGGACTTAAGTAAGGCCAATATTTTGCCGTCAAAGCGTGAGGCAATTCTGAGCTCTGAACTACACCGCATTATTGAAGAAAATCCTGCGTATATGCCACCGATTCCAGAGGGTGCGCCAACCGACATTAAAACCGACGGTCGTGCGCGGTTTCAGTGCTCAGACTGTGGATATATTTATGATGAGCAAAAAGGTTGCCCGCAAGAAGGTTTTCCTGCGGGCACAGTCTGGGCCAAGATTCCCGATACTTGGCCTTGCCCAGACTGCGCCGTGCGCGAAAAGGTCGACTTTGTTGCGCTAGATAATTAGGCCTGCGCAGCTCGGTCAAACGTGGTTGATGTGGGACGTGACGGGAAGGCATGGCGAAGGATGCGCCATGTGACCTGTCCGCTCTGACTCCAGAAAGAACCTAAGTTGTAGTTCTGCTCATATCGTTTGCAAATCTCACGTACATCTTTTGACATCTCGGCATAACGCCATGCTGGCACATCTGGGAACAGGTGGTGCTCAATCTGATGGCTCAAGTTGCCAGACATAATGTGAAACAGCGGGCCACCTTTCAGGTTTGAAGAGCCCTGAATCTGACGCATATACCAGTGACCACGACTTTCATTTTTCAACACACTTTTCGGGAAAATTTGCGCGTCACGGGTAAAGTGGCCGCAAAAAATGATCGAGAAAGTCCAAACGTTACGAATGCCATTGGCCACGAAGTTACCGGCTAATACTGGCAGGAAAAACGGGCCTGCAAGCAGCGGGAAGAACACATAATCCTTAAACAGTTGGCGACCCATTTTGCGTTTAACGGGGTCAAACTCTTGCTTGAATTCAGCTTTCGATTTTTTGCCTGCAAACAGATGGCCTAGGCGCAATTCTTGAACCGCCACACCCCATTGGAATAACAGCGCAAACAGCACGCTATAAATAGGCTGCAGCATATAAAAAGGCTTCCAGCGCTGTTCCGGGAACAAACGTAAAATGCCATAACCGACATCATCATCCATACCTTTGATGTTGGTGTAGGTGTGGTGCATGTGGTTATGCGACTCACGCCAGTTCTGTGACGTGCCGATAATGTCCCACTCATAGGTTTGGCCATTGAGTTTAGGGTCGTTCATCCAGTCATATTGACCATGAATGACGTTGTGTCCCAGCTCCATGTTTTCCAAAATTTTGGAAATGCCCAGCAGCAGCGTGCCCAGCAACCAAGCCGGTGGGAAAATGCCGAAAAATAACAGGCCACGCCCAGCTGCGCCGGTATAACGCACGGCTTTTACAATGCGGCGGATATAACGTGCATCTTTTTCGCCAATGTCGGCCATGTGTTTGGCCTTGACGGCATCGAGCTCAACGGCCAGCTGGTCAAGTTCGGTAGGGGATAGTTTGCGACTAAAATATTGGCTCATCGTGAGGCCTCTTAAAGGTCTAAAGTCAGGTCAGAACTGGCGCTGTTAATACAGATGCGCAGACTGGTCGGGCTTTCATGATTCATGTCTTGGTTGTGTAAATGCTGTGTGCTGCCAGACAGCTTGGTGCAAGAGCAGGTATTGCACAGGCCGCGGCGGCAGCCATAAGCAGGGTTTATGCCTTCAGCCTCTAGCGCAGTGAGAATGGATTGGCCTACAGGCACCATGATGGTTTTTTGGCTGCGTTGCAGGGTGATGGCGACTTGGTGGTTGCTGTCAAAAATGACTTCAGGCGCATAAAACGCTTCAATCACTGCTGTGATGTTTTGTTGTTTAGCCAACATGGCAGCATGTTGCACAAAACCCTGAGGGCCACAGGCAAAAATCTGTGTGTTGTCAGCGTCGTTGATCAATGACTGTAAATGCTGTTCATTCAGGCGCTGTGCGGGTTGATTTGCCTGCGTTAAAAAATACTGCACAGTGAAGTGCGGGTATGTGCTGGCTAGGGCATTGAACTCATCAACAAAGCAAAGCTCATCTTCATGTTTGGTCCAATACAGCAAGGTAATGGGGGCAGGGTAGTCTGCTAATTGGCTGCGTAACAGGCTTAAAAAAGGGGTAATGCCACTGCCAGCAGCCAGCATGATGGTGGTTTTAGGCTGTGAGGCATCTAATGTCATTTCACCAAAAGCCGCGCTCACTTCAACCACTTGGCCAATACAGGCAGGTTGGCTTAACCATGCACTGACAGCACCGCCATCCACACGCTTCACACTGATGCTGAACTCGCCGGCGCTGCTATTCACCCAGGCTGGGCTATAGCTACGCACACGACGTACACCATTCACTTCAACGGTAATGTTGATGTGTTGGCCGGGCAAAAAACCTTGCACATGGCGATTCGCTTTCAGTGTCAGGGTGACCGTGTCACTGGCACTGGACTCTAACTTAGTAATACGCGCTAACGCCTGCTGGGTAGACCACAGCGGGTTAATGCTTCCTAGCCAGAAATCGACTACCGATGTAGGCACAGCTGATTGCAGTAATGGCGTCATAAGTTCAGACACATTGGGTGAATTGGTCACAATTATACACATGTCTATACAGTTGTATATATATTTGTTCTCTTCAATTTATGTATACTGATCAAGTCTTATATTTCAGGTGCAAAACGGTGACGGGAACCTTGGCGCAGGAGTCGATCTTGCTTGGTGCAAAAAATGAACGTATTCATGCTGGCCGCAAAGCCGTCATCTCCCGCGAAGAGCTCATAGATGCTGCTCGTTCCTTAATTGGTCCTAATCGTAGTGTGTCTACATTAAGCTTGCGTGAAGTTGCTCGTGCTGCCGGTATTGCACCTAATAGTTTTTATCGCCACTTTCGTGACATGGATGAGTTGGCCATTGCCTTGATTGATTTGGCTGGCACTAGCTTGCGTCAAATTTTCAGCGAAGCCAGGCAGCGTGCCACGGCCGAACGCAGTGTGGTCAGAACATCACTGGAAGTATTTATGGAGCAGCTCAATGCCGATGAGCGCTTTCTGGATATTTTGCTGCGAGAAGGCAAGGTGGGTTCTGAGGCGTTTAATTTGGCGGTTGAGCGTCAATTATTATTTTTTGAAGCAGAGCTAAAAAACGATTTGCTGCGCTTAGAAGCGCTTAATGGCAAAAAACTATTTGATGCTGAATTGGTCGCTCGTGCCATTACCCGTTTGGTTTTTGCCATGGGCGCAGTGGCTGTTAATCTTCCGAGTGCAGAGCAAAGCAAGCTGCTGGAGCAAACGGTGGTGATGGTGCACATGATCATCGCTGGTGCGCGCAGCATGGCACTTGATAAGACTTAGGCGCGGTTGTCCTTTTTATAGGCATTTGTTGCACAAAATGGTTGACCGGGTGAGGCACCAACACTATTATCTGCGCCGCAACGACGATCCCCGATAGCTCAGTTGGTAGAGCAAAGGACTGTTAATCCTTGGGTCACTGGTTCGAGTCCAGTTCGGGGAGCCATATTTAAATGAAGCCAGACAAGCATTAGCAAGTCTGGCTTTGTTGTTTCTGGGGTTTGTAAAAAGCCCCGTGACAAATATCTTAATGGGTATATTGCAAAAATAGTTTGCTAAAAGTGATGGGGCTTAATTTGCGGGGTAACGCTGAGCCAAGTCTGAAAGCTCACAATTGAAGTAATCGCACAACTTATCCAATACATCAGTTGAGGTGTTGTAACCTGTCAAACAGCATCCAAAGCTTTTCACTTTTGCTGATGCCTGAGACTGACTATTGTTTTTAAGGTCAGTAGTTAAATAAGCTGCTTTAGGTTCGGCCTACGTGTTGCAATCATTAGCTTAATCTAGGGGATGAACATGCAGGCAAGGAATACCCAGTTTCTAACCAGCGTTGAGGCCGCCGTTGACGCCATCATCGCCGCTGTCGGAAAGCAGCTTATCGTCGGTATGCCATTGGGTTTGGGTAAGCCACCGGAGCTGATCAATGCGCTTTATGACCGCGCCGTGGCTGACCCTAGCTTATCGCTGACCATTCTCACTGCACTGTCGCTGGAAATTCCCCCGCCCGGCAAAGGTATTGAAGCCAAGTTCATGGCGCCGTTTTTAAATCGGGTCTTTGCCGGTGTGCCTGAGCTCAGCTATATGCGTGCGCTGCGACAAAATAAACTGCCAAGTAATGTCGTGGTCTCGGAGTTTTTCTTTAAGCCCGGCAGCCTTTTAAGCAATACCCATGCGCAACAGCACTACATCAGCAGTAATTATTCGCACGCAGCTCGTGATGTCTTTAACAATGGCTGCAATGTCACCATGCAGGCGATTAGTCGCATTGGTGAAGGCGTCGATAAGCGCTATTCACTGAGTTGCAACCCTGATACCGGCCCTGAGCTCGTTGAGCTTTTAGAAGCGAGTGGCCGTCCACATGTGGTTATTGGCGTGGTCAACACCAACTTACCATTTATGGTGCATGACGCCGAAGTGCCAGCCAGTATCTTCGATATCATCATTGATGAACCAGTCTATTACAGTGCGCTGTTTTCGACACCAAAACAGCCAGTGGCCACGCCAGATTATTGTATCGGCTTATACGCCAGCAGTTTGATTAAAGATGGTGGCACGTTACAAATCGGCATTGGTGCGCTAGGCGACGCCATCGTCTATGCCACGCAATTGCGTCATAAAGTCAATAGTGTTTATCGACAAGCGCTGAACGATATTGGTGCGACCGAGCATTATGGCGAACTGATTGCGCACGTGGGCGGCCAAGGTGTTTTTGAAAAGGGCCTCTACGCCGCCACTGAAATGTTTGTCGATGGTTTTTTACATCTGATGCAGGCCGGTATTTTACGCCGTGAAGTCTATGACTTTTGGGCCTTGCAGCAGCTGGTTAACGAAGGCCGCATTGATCCCAATGCTATTACAGCCGACTCTCTGAATGCGCTGGAGTCGCTGGGTGTGCGCGTGATTCGCACGCAAGACTTTCAACACCTTCAACATCACGGCTACTTTAATGACGCCACACGCTACGATAACGGCTATCTCATTGCGCCCGATGGCACACGGGTGATCGCCAATGTTGCCGAGCCCAGCGCACGCGCAGTCATGGGCAAGCAATGCTTAGGTTTGGCGCTGAAAAACGGCATCGTACTGCACGGTGGCTTCTTTCTTGGCCCGCGCAGCATGTACCAAGCCATTCACGACATGAGTCCGGCAGAAAGCGCTCGCATCTGCATGACCGGAGTCAACAAGGTCAATCAGCTCGACCTAAACCCACGTTTATATAAAGCCCAGCGCATCCATGCTCGCTTCATGAACACCGGCATTATGGCCACGCTTTCGGGTGCACTAGTCTCTGATGGTCTTGCCGATGGCCGTGTGATTAGTGGTGTTGGCGGCCAATACAACTTCGTTGCCATGGCGCACCAGATGCCCACTGGTCGCAGCGTACTGATGGTTCGTGCGGTGCGTGAGAGCGATACGCCCACCAGCAACATCGTTATGAACTATGGTCACATCACTATCCCGCGTCATCTTCGCGACATCGTCATTACCGAATATGGCATCGCCGATATCCGCTCAAAATCCGATGCTGATGTGGTCAAAGCGCTACTCAACATCACCGACTCGCGTTTTCAAGTCGCACTGTTAGCCGAAGCCAAAGCCAGCGGCAAGATCAGTGCCGACTATGTTATTCCAGAGGCCTATCAACAGAATTTACCTGCCGTACTTGAGGCAAAACTGAAATCACACCGCAGTGCTGGTCGCTTCCCCGCTTTTCCTTTGGGCAGCGATTTAACCACCGACGAGCTTCGCCTTGGCACCGCATTAAAAGCCATGAAAGCGCGCGCCGAGAAAACGCCAAAGTGGCGTCTATTGCTGGCGTTGTTACGCTTTAATAGCGCGGGCATTGCCCCTGAGCTTCAGCCTTTACTTGAGCGTATGGCCTTAGATCAACCGCGTGGCATGGAAGAGAAAGTCGCACAGATGCTTTTGGTTGAGGCGCTGCAATTGCAGTCTGTTTGATAGTTTTGTTATGAGTTGAAATTGTAAGCCCGAAGTTTTTGAGACTATCTTCACTGCCTGAGTGATCTCATGGGATGAAAGCTTTCCACCTGGATAGACAAATCACAGGTTGTACAGTAAAAGATTAATGTTCAAAAATTTATTTCCGCTATTGCAGATTTGCTAATCATACTTTTTATGTGAGTACTCTAGGGCTTACAGCATCATGACAACATATCAAATGCAGCCCCCCTCAGTTCCAATTAGCTATGTAATTTTGCTGTTGGATATTGCAGAGAGCCTCGATGTAGATCGAATGTTGTTGCTTAAAGGTGCGGGAATTTCTGCTGACATTTTAACTAGCCATGACGCACGTGTTAGCTTGCTAGGAGAGTACGCAAAACTCTGTCGTTTGGCTTTAAAGTTAACGCGAGAGCCTGCTTTAGCTTACGAATTTGGGCTTCGTTCCACACTGACAACACATGGCATTTTAGGCTTCGGTCTAATGAGCCAATCAACAATCCGCGATGCATTTGAGTTTGCTGCGAAGTTCGGGGCAGTGCTTCGCATGCCTGCATGGAGCTTGAAGTTTTGTATAACTGAAGAGTACGCAATTATTACGGGTACTGAGGCTGTGTCGCATGGCGATCTTAGACGATTTTCATGTGAGCAATTGCTTGTTAGTGCAGCATCAATTGTGTATCACTTGCTACCAAATCATCCAGAGATTGAGCTTTATTTTGATCATTCTATGCCGCCATATCATCATCGTTATGCTAACTGGATGCCGTTAACATTTTTTAATAGTGGTAAAACTGAAGTACGAATTCCGGCTAAATACTTAGATCTTCCGCTCAGGAGTGCAGACTTAGTTGCCGCGAAACTTGCTGAACGTGAATGTCAGCGAGAGTTAGAACAAATTTCCAAAGAAAATAATGTCGTTGAGTTAGTTAGATCTATTCTTGCAAACTGTGGCTTAAAGTTTCCTAGCCAAAGCGAAGTGGCTAATCATCTTTGTTGCTCCTCACGTACGTTGAGTCGTAATTTGGCTGAGTATGGCACTAGCTATAGACAGCTACTTACAGAGGCACAAATGCGAGCTGCTATAACGCTTTTTGAGCAACGCAAGTTAAGTGTTCATGAGGTTTCTGAAAAAATTGGATATAGCTCTAGTGCCAACTTTTCAAGAGCATTTAAGTCTTGGTCTGGTGTATCGCCAAAAAACTTCCAGTACTTATAAGTTAGATTTTAGTGGCTGAAAATGAATGTTTTCTGTCGCTTTATGAGATCGACAACTCCCCCAATCAAGTACAGATTAAGCCCCTAATTATAAAAACAAATCAGGTGCTTGTTCATGCTATTCGCTTTTCCAATAAAAAACTCATTGGTTCTACGTTTCTCAGTCATTGCATGTTTAACCGCAATCCTTGCTGCGTGCCTTGTAGAAAGTAGTGGTAAAAATCGCTCAGTAGAGCTGGCTACTAGAGAGGCGGCACCATGTGAGAAAGATCAATCAGCTAATGCTGTTGGCATGCCTGATACCGATCGAATTTTCTCCTGGATTGAAGATCTGGTGGATATTGGCTATCGACGGACCGGAACAGCCGCAGGTTATGCATCAGCAGCTTATGTTAAGTGTGAATTTGAAAAGCTAGGTTTGCAAAACGTCCAATATGAGTTCGCCACATCTTGGAAATGGGAAGCTACACGCTCTGAGCTGCGTGTTGGAAAAGAGAAGATTGATAGCTTTCCATCAGCATATTCTTTTGTCACCCCAGATGAACCATCTGTATTTTCAACTGGAAAAAATGGAATTTCAGTTGAGTTAGTAAATATTGGGCGAGGTTCAGTAATTGATTTTGCGAAAACCGATGTCAAAGGCAAGATTGTTGTATTCGATCTGAAGTTTATTCTTCCTCCTGCTGGCTTGGTGCCATTTATGGAGTTTTTTTGGGACCCAGGCTTAACACTAGTAGAACCTTCTTTGTTAGCTGGTAATCCTTACATAACAAACTTCTCTTCTGTGCTTGAAGAGGCTATGAAAGCTGGGGCTGTTGGCTTTGTTGGTGTTCTTGCAGATTACTTTGATTCAAATAAGTACTACAACGAGTACCTCCGTAGAACACAAATAACGATTCCCGGCGTATGGGTAACAAGAAATGAAGGTGCTCGTCTTCGTTCAATGATTAGTAATGGTAATAACATCGCTAATTTGAAGTTTGATGGTAGTAGGACTCCTGTTGAAGCACGCTCAGTGGTTGGTTTTCTGCACGGCAAATCTAAAGATACCATTATGGTTCAATCTCACCATGACTCAGCATTTGATGGTGCTGTAGAGGATGGTAGTGGTGTTGCCGCAGTATTTGCTTTAGCTCAATTCTATGCCTCACAAGATGAAGCCTCCCGTGATAAGACACTGATGTTTTCAACCTTTGATACGCACTTTTCTGGATATCAATCGCATATGGAGTTTGTGAGGAAATATATTAAAGACAAAGAGACACCATACAATATCGTTGCAAACGTTACGTTAGAGCATATTGCGAAGCAGGGTGTTATTAGCTCTGATGGGCAGTTAGTGATGAATGACCAACCAGAGCTCAGAGCCATCATGAATAACATGGGTGTGCCCATTAAGCTCAGCATGATCAATGCAATCGTTAAGCATGACTTACGTCGAACAGCTTTGCTTTCTGCTCATGCATTATGTTCTTTGGGCGGGGTACCAACAGATGCCTCTTTCGTTTGTGCGGCTGGCGTCCCAACAGCAAGCCTAATTGCAGGGCCCGTGTATCTTTATGATGAAGCAGACACGCTAGATAAAGTGGCCAAAGATGAGTTAGTGCCAGTTACTAAAGCATTTATTGACATCATTAATGCTTTAGATAAAACCCCATCCCAACTTATTGGCATACCGTTGCCAAGCTTAAATGCTATCTAATTTATTGCACTGCATTGTATTGAGAAGGCACTTTTTAAATAAGTAAGGTGGCCCTTGTTATGAGTATGTATCGAGTTATTTATTTATTCTTAGCATCAATTTTTATTATGCCAAGTCTCGCTGGATGTAATTCGTCATCCGCAAAAGAGACATCACCAGAGGTGATTGAAGAGCCAACACAAGTTGGCACGCCCCATGTTTTTATTCCTTCAACCACCGTGAGAGGCTGGAGAAATAAAGATCCCGGAACAGTTATTGAGGTGCAAAACGCTCCACCATTAAGTCAAATTGAAGGTTCATCTCACGCGTTATTTGTTAGATATACAACTACTAACCTTAACGGTGAACCAGTATTAGCCTCCGGGCTGGTTTTATTTCCTACAAATAAAACGTTCAAGGATGGAGAGCTTCCATTGGTTGTCTATGGACACATGACAACTGGTGCAGCAGATGCATGTGCTCCATCAAGAAGCTCCCCTGATTCAACTGAGCTACAAAAAATGCAACAAGGCGATGAAATCGCCAGGCAATTACTTAAAGAGGGCGTTGTTGTAGCACGTCCGGATTATGAGGGGTTGGGTGAGTCTGGGCCTCATCCGTATTTACGTGGTGATTCTTTGGCACGCTCTATGCGAGATATGGCTTCAGCAGTTACCTCATATTGGGGTGAGATTGGAGACTCATGGATTGCTGCAGGCCATTCAGAAGGCGCAGTGGCTGCACTAAATGCTGGAAGTCGCAAGCATCCCGAAGCGAGAAATACAAAACTGATAGGTGTTGTTGCAATAACGCCGGTGACACAAATTGAGAAGTTGGTTTTTTTAGGTGAACAAATTCCGCTTTCAGGATATCCAATAAATGAACTCGTTGCCCTAACTGCGTTGATTCTTTCAGGTATTGCATCAGAGGATCCAAGCTTTAAGAAGCTGATACTTGAGGATGGTGGGTTATCACCACAGGCCGTTAAGTTATGGCCAGATATTGAAAGATATTGCTTGGCAGATTTAGGTCAGAAGAGTTCTTGGGGTGGGCTTTCGCCATGGGATTTAAAAGGACCGCGTGGGAGTGAAGCATCTGCGGAGCTTAAAAGAGCATTAAGGGCAGATGATGTTCAGCATTTACCAATGCGGACAGAGGTCCCAATTCGAATTGATGCAGGGATACTTGATGCAGTAGCACTGCTTCCTTTCACAGAGCAACTTGTGCAGACCTATCGTAATAATGGTTATTCAGTCACATTTGATCGTTGGTTGGCAGGGCATTCACCTACGGCCGATATGGCAGCGCCTGCAATAACTCGCTGGATTATGGAGAGGTTTCAAGAGTGAACTATCAAAATCATAAATTAATTAAAACTGCATTTTTGGCTTTTACTATTCTAGTGGTAACAGGCTGTAATTTTAGTAATAGCAACAGCTCAAGCTCGGGTACATCGGGAAGTCCAACCATAGTTGGTGACTCAGTCACTCTTCCCAAAACTGACCCTATGGATCCAAGTCGTCTGCATAATTGGGTTAAAGAGCTTACAAATTTCCAGCCACGTTGGGCCGGTTACCCAGAAGAGCTGAAAGCTACTAAGTGGTTAGCGCAAAGACTTTCTAATGCCGGTCTAAAGACGAAAATTGAGCCATATAAATTTAGGCAGTGGGATCTTTCAAGCTGGGAAGTTAATTTAATTGATTCTGGACAATCAGAGCCTATTAAAAGCTTCCCAATCTGGTCATCTCGTGGTGGAGCTGGCTCTGCGGAGCTAGTTGATGTTGGGTTTGGAACGGAGCTAGAGCTGCTTACTAAGAATATAAGTGGAAAGGCTGTTGTTGTATCCGGCCGAGCTTTATTAAACGTATTTGCTACGTACCCAGAAACGTATCATCGAGCCGCTGAGTTAGGTGCTGTAGCGATGTTTGTGACCTCCGATGCTCCAGACAATCTAATTCGACCTACGAGCTCTGGACAAAATTTGTTAGATGACAATCCCATACCAGCTTTTCAATTAGGCGCTCAAGACCTGGCTAAGTTACGAGAGTCAAGTCGTCGAGGAGGCACAGTGTCTTGGAAGTTAGATGCTAAGCATATTGATGGAACAACACACGACGTTGTTGCCCATCTTCCTGGTTCTGGGCAATTAAAGGGAACTATTCTTATTTGCGCGCACTACGATGCATGGTTCAGCGGTGCTCTTGATAATGCTACTGGTGTATCAGGCCTAATTGGCTTAGCAGAGTATTTTGCACAACTACCGCTTGAAAAACGACCTCGTGACATGATTTTTCTTGGGGTTACTGGTCACGATGCGGGCTATCCTCATGGTGGTGTTAATAACTGGGTAACTAAAAATAAAGAGAGCATCGGAGACATCGAGCTATTCATGAACCTTGATCATTTGGCTGCCCATGGAACTGAGCATGTCACTGGCACAGGGATAATTGATATGTTGGGCATAGTATTGGAGCGCCCATTAGATGAGGAGCGAGCTCTTTTTACAACTAAGCATCCTGCCTTAATCAGAACTTTCATGCCTTTTGTTTTGAAGTACACGCCACTTACACTTCCACTGCCGACAGTGCCTGAGATAACTGCAAATGGTGATCTTGAAGGCATTATGGGGAAATTAGGAGTCCCGAGTGTTAATCTAACAATGGCGACACCTCACTATCATACTGAAGAAGACACTGCTGATCGGATCCCAGCTAAACAGTTATCTAGATCAGTAATGGCTCATCGTGATTTTTTGAATAAAATACTTTTTATGTCGCGAGAGCAAATCAGGTCACCTATTTAGTGGCATTAAATCTTGGCCATGCAATAAAATTTGCTGCTTCTCAAATTTTCTGACATATCCAAAACACTAAAATGTCTGAAGATCCTGGCTTATAAGGCGAAATCCCAACGTAGGAAAAAAGTCTTAAGTAAGTCCAGCCATTATGGGATAGCAAAAGCTCATTTAGTGAGACTAACTACTGTTTTTAAGGTCAGCAATTAAATAAGCTGCTAAGAGTGACCGTAAAAAATACTTAAGGGGCTCCACAAACATGAGCAAAGACTTTCAACACCTGCTACGTGTTCGTTATGCAGAGTGTGATGGCCAGAACGTCGTCTTTAATGGCCGATATGTCGACTACATTGATGTAGCAATGAAGGAATTTATGCGAGTGGTATGGGGTAGCTATCAAGACGTCCATGCATCCGGCATTGATATTCAGGCGGTTGGACTTTCGTTCAATTGGAAAGCACCGGTGCATTTTGATGACGTGTTAGTGATCAGTATCAAATCAGCTCGCATCGGAAATACGTCATACACGTTAGCACTTAATTTTCACAAGCATGCAACTCAAGCACATGTGGCTTCCGCTGAAATCACTTATGTCATGGTCAGTGCTGGCAACCATAAAAAAATGACGATACCGCAAACCATGCGTGAGCAGTTAGAGCATGGAGCTCCGGGGGTGGTGGTGAATCATGCGGGCGTTTAACTAACCCCGACATTCAGGCTCACGCAAAATGCGGCGTAGCTGCACAATCGCTTCGGTGGTTTCTTGGACGCTGTGGCCGGCATTAATGATGGTTTCGCTACGAGCGCTGGGTAAGTGAGCGCTACGGTAGGGCACGATGCCATCACTTGAGTCTTCCAGCGGTATGCGCTTATCGACCTGACCGATGATGGAAAAATAGGCTACATCCGCTTTGATCGGCAAGTCTGCTACTGATTGCAAGTAAGGATCGTTGTCGCTAAGGCTATGAATACTGGTGAAGTTGCCACGCAGTCGGGCCATTAATTCTGGTGCATCGTCACCGATTGACGTGGCGATGGTCGTCATAGTACCAACCATCGTAATTGGAACACGCACGAGTTGACGTGATAACTGTGCAATCCAGTGGTTCGCAAACGGTGTGCCACGATGTGGGCTTGCCAAGAACACGGCACAATTAACGTGCTCCATTGGTGTCAGTGTTAAGTAAGGTGCAACGGTGTGAAAGCGCTGGGGACGTTTGGGGTCGCCGGATGTGCCTACTTGCAGTCCGTCCCATATTTTATCGCCGCTATCAAGCAGTAATAAACGTGAAATGACGCCGCCCATGCTGTGCCCAACCAAGGTGATATTTTGAGTGGCAACATGTTGCCGTTGTGGGTCGACTTCATTGATGGCTTTTTGCAGTGCTAGGCGAATGTCATGGGTGTTAACGGCAATTGGCACACTCGTGGGATAAAACACCTGCCATATTTGGTAGTGTCGCCGCAGTTCACCGTCGCCGAGTACATCATTGGCTAAATTCACCCACGCTTCGGGGCTGCTCGCTAGACCATGCACTAACACCACAATTCGGCGCTTGGGGTCATAAGGTTGAAGTAAATGGATTTCGGGTTGGCTAAGGCCACTGCTGCTAGAAAAAAGTGCGCGGCTGGCTAAATTGCCAAACTTGTTATTGGCCAGCCAGTAGGCATACGGTGCAGTGTAATTTGCACTTAAAGGGACGACAAATGACTGAAGGGTAATGGTCTGCCATACATCGGGGTTATAAGCTTCTATGCTCGCAGTTTTGGTACGCATTAAGTCATCTAGCGATACGCTAGGAAAGCGAATAAGCACGGTGGCTGGAATAAAGCGTGATCGAATGGTGCTGCCGGACTTCGCTTTTATGGTGACCGGCGAACTGTTGGTATTCACTAAAAATGGTGCACCAATTCCGTCACTTTGGTACCCATTGCGTAGGCCTGAAAAATGAATGCGTGAGACAGGAATCGCTTCAACAGGTGTTTGATCTTCTGGGGCTAAATGCAAATCCTGCAGTTTAATGGCTAATTGCCAGTCACCAATTCGCATCTGTGTTGGTGCTGGTTGGGTGTCTGCATTGCGGCTTTTAAGTTGTTCGGCCAGTAGTAACGTAGCAATACGTTCGCTGGCGAAATTATAAAAGTCGCGCACCTGTGTTTGCCGGTCAGCAAATGAGCGTGTGCCGTTGTTATCAGGCAGTGTAAATAAATAGCCATAACTAAACCGAGCGACTTCCAAGTAAGCCTGAATTAGAAACTGTGGTGTGTTGTCTGGGTGCCGCTTGCCATCACGCGCTAGTGCGTAACTCAACCATAGTTCCGCTAGGCTGGATAATCCTGATTCGGCTGTCACAAGGCTGCTATCGAGCAGTTGAGGCTGACATAACTGCGGGTTGGGTAAGCAGGTATTAATATCAATGCCTGCACTTTTGGTGGTTTCACGACTATAGGCACTAATTTTGCCGGTACTTAGCATGTCACCACGGCGTTGGCTGTGATAGTCGCGCGCCGAGCTGTTATCGATGCTAATTAAGGTGTTGCATGCTGACAGGCACAATACACTCAAGCAGGTAATCAATAGTCTGAATCGAATTGTCACGTGTGGACTCGCTTAGCTGAGGTGAATGCCTATCACAAGCATACGTTATTCATAACTAAGCGTGCGAGTTTTGCCCCAGAACACACGGTAGGAATACGCGGTGTAGAACAAAATAATGGGCAGAACAATCATCACACCAAACAAAATAAAACGCAGTGAGTCTGGCGCCGTCGCGGCCTCTGCAAAAGTCATTTGATCGATCAGCACATAGGGGTAAAGGCTGTAAGCAATACCGCCTGATGCCATCATGAACAAACTTATCGTGCCAGCAAAAGGCACCCAGTTATGCTGCTCTTTTGTTGCAGTCAACATGCCTGCTAAGACGCGATCCAGCAATAACACGATTGCAGCGGTAATGACGGGCACAGGCAATAAGAAAAACAAATTCGGCAAGCTAAACCAACGTTCTGCCATGCGCTCAGATACTAAGGGGGTCGCTAGCGAAATGGCAGCAATACCGGCTGCCGTTAACCACAAGGTGCCGCGTGCCCATCGAACCGCTTGTATGCGCAGATCACCTTCGGTTTTCATGATCAGCCAAGCAGCTCCAAGTAATGAATAACCAGCAACAAAACACAGGCCAATAAAGAGTGAAAACAGAATGGATACCCAGTCGGTGGCAAAGCTCATTAAGTAGTTGCCCAGCATATAACCTTGAGTAAGACATGCCATTAGCGAGCCTAGGTAAAACAAGGCATTCCATAAGGGCCTGCGGTTATCTTGCGCTTTGACACGAAAATCAAATGCCACGCCGCGCAAAATAAGGCCAACCAATAAAAAGGCTACCGGAATATAAAGCGCCCCTAAAATAATGCCATGCGCCATAGGGAACGCGACTAAAAGCAGGCCGATGCCAAGTACCAGCCATGTTTCATTGGCGTCCCAGAATGGGCCGATCGATGAGATCATCAGGTCTCGATGCTCTGGGCTGGCACGACGCATGAGCACGCCAACGCCTAAATCCAGTCCGTCCAACAAACCATATAACAACAGCGATAAACCCATTAGGCCGGCAAAAATGAGCGGCAATGCTTCATCAGGAATCCATGGCAGCATCATGATGTGGCTCCTGCTAATTTGGTGGTGCTCGCTTTACGCGCTAAATAAAACACCACTGAAATATAAGAGGCGAGTAGGGCTGCATAGAGCAGCAAATACATGGTTAATGAACCAAAAATTGTAACTGCGGGAACAGCAGAGGCGGCATCTTTGGTCAGCAAAACACCAGTTACCAGCCAAGGCTGCCGACCAATTTCGGTCACATACCAGCCTGCGAGTGTGGCAACCCAACCCGAGAATGTCATGGCAACTAAGCCCATCAACGCCCAGCGTGGAGCGCTTTTACGCCATAACAAAAGCGTCCAAAACCATGAAACTGCCAGCATTAACATGCCCATGCCCACCATCACGCGAAACGACCAAAACACGGGTGCTACCGGTGCATGGCCTTCTGGGAAGTCATTAAGTCCCGGCAGCTCTCCATCTGGGTCATGGGTCAAAATTAAACTAGCTAATTTTGGAATGCCAATGGCGAAATCGTTACTGCGTGTGGCCTCATTAGGCATGGCAAACAAGAGTAGTGGCACACCACGCTCTGTTTCCCATATGCCTTCTATGGCAGCAATTTTGGCAGGCTGGTGCTTAAGTGTGTTTAGTCCGTGTAAATCACCCACAAAAATTTGCAGCGGAATAATCACGGCAGCAACAAGAATGCCAGTACGTAGCGCCAGTTGAACGTCAGGGCCACGGTCTTGACGCAGATAGCGATACGCTGAAATGCCTGCCACCAAAAAGGCTGCTGTTAAGCCAGATGCTAACAACATGTGAATCAAGCGGTAGGCCAGTGCCTCATTCCATAAAATGGCTGCCCAGCTGGTGACGTGGGCTTGACCATTTATCATTTCAAAACCAGTAGGCGCTTGCATCCATGTGTTCAGCGCCAAAATCCAGTAGGCCGACGCCGTTGTGCCGGCGGCAACCAGAAAGCAAGCTGCAGTATGCATGGACTCAGAGACACGCCCACGACCAAACAACATGATGCCAAGAAAGGTGGCTTCTAAGAAAAAGGCGGTAAGCACTTCGTAGGCCAGTAATGGACCCGCAATATTGCCAACCGTGGTCATGAAGCCGGGCCAGTTAGTGCCAAACTGGAAGGACATGGTGATGCCCGAGACCACACCTAGCGCAAAGGAGAGGGCAAAAATCTTGACCCAAAAAGTGTAAGCTTTTAACCAGTATTCAGCGCCTGTTTGCTGAAAGCGAACTTTGAAGAAAAGTAAAATCCAAGCTAATGCGATGGTGATGGTTGGAAATAAAATATGAAAACTGATGTTAGCGGCAAACTGAATGCGCGCTAAAACGACTGCATCAAGTAGATTTGCATCCATTAGTTTGCTCCCATGACTTTGCTTAAAGTGAAAGCACCACGAATATCACCAACCTGATAACCCGTTGCCTTATCAGCTGGATAGGCCGTGCTTATGGCAGTCTGTGTTGGCTCGTTAATAGCTTGTCCGTGACATGCAAGACAGGGTTGAGCCAAAACAATTGGGCGCATGTAGCGATAACCGTCGTCAGTGAGTGTGCTCACGGACGTTGGCACTTGATCCGGTAATTGCTTTCTGGCCTCAGCAAACTGCAGCAACACGTCACGCTCCCAATCATCAGGCATATTGTTGGCGTTCCTAACCTGTAAAGACGTTCTGCCAACATGCCAACCATCTTGACTATATTTTGCGGCAATCGCAGGTGCAATGACTTGGCAGGTGGTGACACCTAAAGGATGTCCACCTTTGCTAACAGCCTGCATCAAGGCAGACATTAGCTCACCTGCAAAGGCTGACGATAGTCGATTGGCCTCTTCATCTAAGGTATTTAATGGGCTAGCAATCACACTCGCCGACAAAAGTAATAGTGAAGAAAGCACCACAACTGGGCGCGTGCGATGGCTCATAGGGTTGCCTCTGATGAAGATTGAATCAAGTGGTTCACTGCTTGGTGAGTTGAAAGGTAGATATGTGATGGATTGAGCGTGCGCATAAAGTGTGTACTTTGCAGCCTGTCCATCACGGGGCCTTTCACTTCGGCCAAGTGCAGTTGTATTCCTGCTTCAGATAAAGAGACATGTAGGCTTTCTAACAGCTCAAGTCCGCTGGCATCAATGGCCGCCACGCCCGATAAAACCAGCACTAAATGCTTGGCATGCGGGTGATCTGCGACTAACGATAGAAGCTGGCTTTCGACCTGTGGTGTATTCGCAAAGTACAAGTTTTCATCAATGCGAACGATAAGTAGAGATGGCCAAGTTTGAACGGAGTAGCGCAGCACATTTCGGAAATGCTCGGTGCCTGCTAACTGGCCAATGACGGCAATATGTGGATTGCTGGTGCGATGCAGGTACAAAATCAGCGCCAACCCTATGCCAATCATTAAGCCGGGCTCAATGCCTAAAACCAGTACACCGATAACCGTGGCAACTTGTGACAAACCATCACGTTTGTCATAACGCCAGGTGGTCAGGATGCTACGCAGATCAATTAATTGCGTTACGGCAACCACCACGATGGCCGCTAAAACGGTTTTGGGCAGGGGGGCTAAACCACTGGAAAACACCAATGCCGCCAAAGCAACCCAGCTTGCCGTAATAATGGAAGCCAGCTGTGTTTTGGCGCCTGCTTCAAAGTTCACCATGGAACGAGCAAAGCCTCCAGCAACCGGCATGCCACCAACAATTGATGAGGCAATATTGGTGCTGCCTAATGCCATTAACTCTTGATTGGCATCGATGCGTTGGCGACGGCGCATGGCCAGTAGTTTGGCCACGGAAAGGCTTTCGACATAAGCAATTAGGGCAATTAACAGCGCTGAGCTGACTAGGCTTTGCCAGCCCGGTACCCATAAAAAAGCTAACGAAGGCATGGGAAGTCCGGCAGGAATGCCGCCGACCACGGCCAAGTGTGCAGCTCCGTCAAAGTGCATGGATAACAAAATGGCTAACACCACAATGAGTAGAGGAGTGACACGTGTTGTTAGTCCAGCGGATGAGGCCGACATGCCCAAATGTTTTAGCCAGCTGGCTAACCAATGACGTGAAATAAGCAGCAGCAATATGACGGTGGCGCCACTAATTAAAGTGAGCTGTTGAGTTTTGCTGAGCTCGGGCAACAAAGCGTTGATGGCGCCGATAAAAGCATGTTGGCTGGATATTGAGATGCCCAATAGCGTAGGGAGTTGAGTACCAATAATGGTGATGGCCGCACCGGTGCTGAAACCATTTAGCACAGGATGGCTAACAAAGTGAGATAACCAGCCTAGTCGTAAGGCCGCAAATAAAAGCAGAAATACGCCGGATAAAAAACTCAGCCACAAGGCACCAGCCAGTGCTAAGGCGGGGTCGCCCTGAGCGAAGTTAGCTAATGCTGCAGCTACCATGACTGCGGCAACAGCAACTGGGCCGACAGCTAAAGTCCGGCTGCTGCCGGTGAGTGCATAAATGATGGGAGGAATGATGCTGGCATAGAGGCCTACTTCTGGTGGTAGGCCTGCAAGTAAGGCATAAGCTAGCGCCTGTGGTACTAACAAAATTGCCGTAATCGTACCCGCAAGCGCGTCATCACTTAAGTCGCGACGTTGATATTGCCTTAACCATAGCGGTAAAAAAGCCATGGTGACTCCTTTATTAAAGCGCGTTTAAAGGGATCTTTAAGTAGCTGGTCCCATTGCTTTCCGCTGGCGGTAAGTTGCCCGCGCGAATATTGATTTGAATCGAAGGCAGAATTAAGTTTGGCATGTCTAATGTGCTATCACGAGCAGAACGCATGGCGACAAACTCTGCCTCTGAAACGCCATCGTGTAAGTGAATATTTTTTACACGCTGCTCTGCAACAGTAGTAATCCATGACGCTGCACGATTGGTGGGAGGGTAGTCATGACACATATACAAAGTTGTGTCATCAGCTAGTGACAATATGCGACGTGTAGACTGATACAGGGTGTGTGCATTGCCACCGGGAAAGTCGCAGCGAGCTGAACCAACATCAGGCATAAATAAGGTGTCGCCCACAAACACATGCTTTTCTTCAATGATGTATGCCATGTCGGCAGGTGTGTGTCCTGGCACGTGAATGGCTTGGGCCTTAACATCACCGATGAGAAATGTTTCGTTATCTTTGAATAAGTAGCCAAACTGAGAGCCATCTAAGCAAAACTCAGGCTCTAGGTTAAATATCTTCTTAAAGACCCCCTGAACATGCTTAATGTGTTCACCAATGGCGATGGTGCCACCCAGTTGTTTTTGCAAATAGGGGGCTGCAGAAAGGTGATCAGCATGTGCATGTGTTTCGAGTAACCACTGAACTGTTAGGTCATGAGACTTCACATAATCGATGACCTCATCAGCAGAGGATGTACTAGTGCGACCTGAGCGAAAGTCGTAATCCAAAACAGAGTCAATAATGGCGCAAGGGGAGCCCTGACCAGCGTGCACAACATAGGTAACGGTGCTTGTTTGTGTGTCAAAAAAAGACTGAATTTGCACAGACATGACCACACCCCAGAACAATTAAGATTTTTTGATATTATTGACAGACAATCTATTTGTCAATAAAGTGTTTAATAATTGATAAAGAGGTGAAGCCAATGAATCATGAACTTTCATCAGAAGCCGTGTCTATGCTGCGCGACTCTGCGAATAAGGCCTGCTCCTTGCTTAAGGTGTTGGCAAATGAAGATCGCTTGTTACTCCTGTGTCAGCTCACAGAGGGTGAGTGCAATGTCGGTGAGTTGGAGTCTTTGGTAGGCATTCGTCAGCCGACGCTGTCTCAGCAGTTGGGTATTTTACGCGAGGAGGGCATGGTCAATGTCCGACGCGAAGGTAAGTACATTTATTACAGCTTGGCAAATCACGAAGTAGTAGAGGTGATGAAGACATTGTCAGGTTTGTATTGCGGAAAGGTTCGTGAAGAAATAAATCAAAAACAATCACATTAAGGTCGTCACTATGCTGCAAACGAAATGCGTTAACGAGACTTATCATGTGTGTGGTCAATTGTCGTTAGAGCAGTTAACGCAAGCTCAGCAGCAAGGCTTTTTATCTGTCATTTGTATGCGTCCCGATGGTGAAGGTGGTGCGGATCAACCCACTCATCTATCGTTAAAAGCACATGCCGAAAGCTTGGGTCTTACACTGGTTTATATGCCTGTTGAAAAAGGGCAAATCACTGACCTTAATGCAGACAAGCTTCGACAGCAATTGAGTGAGTTACCTAAACCGGTACTTGCGTTTTGTGCATCCGGGAATCGTGCCCATGCACTGCATGTGCTGGCTGAGTCAGCAACCAGTGTAGACACTGTTCGTCGATATGATGTGGTGGTTGTAGGTGGTGGAGCAGGTGGTATTGGCATCACAGCAAGCTTATTAAAGCGCCAGCCTGATTTATCGATAGCCATCATTGAGCCCAGCGAATTTCATTATTACCAACCGGCATGGACATTAGTTGGTGGTGGTGCGTTTGATGTTCAGAAAACCCAACGTAAAACAGTTGATTTGATTCCACCGGGAGCCGAGTGGATTCGTGCAGCAGTGTCATGCTTTGAGCCTGATACTCAGGCAGTCATATTAAGCCATGGTGAGCAAATTCAGTATCAGTTTCTGATTGTCGCGACTGGTCTTGAGATCGCTTGGGATCGTATCGAAGGTTTGGAAGATGCCTTGGGCTCTAATGGCGTAACGTCGAACTATCGTTTTGATTTGGCGCCCTATACCTGGGAGTTAGTACAAGGATTAAAGCAAGGCAACGCTATATTTACCCAGCCGCCAATGCCCATAAAGTGTGCAGGGGCGCCGCAAAAAGCCATGTACTTGTCTTGTGATCACTGGCTGAAGCAAGGTGTTTTAAATCACATTAATGTCGAGCTCAATAATGCGGGTGCCGTACTGTTTGGTGTTGCTGAGTTTGTGCCTCCACTGATGGCATACGTTAAAAAATATAACGCCAAGCTCGCCTTTCAATCTAATTTAGTCAAAGTGGATGGTCCAGCCAAAACGGCCTGGTTTGATGTGACGGACAGTGATGGCCAAGTCACACGCGTCAAAAAGTCGTTTGATGTATTGCATGTTGTGCCGCCACAGCGCTCACCAGACGTAGTACGTAATAGTCCTTTGGCCGATGCCCAAGGCTGGTGTGAAGTTAATCAATTTACCCTGCAGCACGTGCGTTATGACAATGTGTTTTCGTTGGGCGATGTGTGTTCATCACCCAATGCAAAGACTGCTGCTGCCGTTCGTAAACAAATTGTGGTGGTGGCTGAAAACTTACTGGCCTGCAAAGCCAGTCAGGAAATGCCAACACGTTATGACGGTTATGGCTCCTGCCCATTAACCGTGGAAAAAGGCAAGGTTGTGCTGGCTGAATTTGGATTTGGCGGCAAGCTGCTTCCCACGTTTCCTCTTGATCCAACTGTGCCAAGGCGCTCAGCATGGTTTTTAAAGTCGGTGATGCTGCCATCGATTTATTGGCATGCCATGTTGAAAGGGCATGAGTGGTTAGCAAGGCCAGCAGCATCGAAAGAGGCTTAAACCCCCTTAGTTCAAAACTTACTTCAATAGACTTATAGCTGAAGACTATTGAAAAACTTTAACCAATCAATTTATAAAAATATATTTTATATGTGAATATTTTATTGTCGAAATTCATCGGCTTACTGGAGAAGAATATGACCACTCAAGATACCGTTGTTAACCCTCCGATGCCCGGCTTAAATCGTCCTGCGCCGGACTTCAAAGCTCCCACCACGTTTGGTGAAAAGTCACTGTCTGACTACAAAGGAAAATGGTTAGTCTTATTTTCTCATCCTGCCGACTTCACACCGGTATGCACCACTGAATTTATTGCATTTGCTAATCGTGCGCCTGAGTTTAACGACTTAGGTTGTGAACTTTTAGGGCTTTCTATTGACTCAACACACTCGCACTTAGCGTGGGCAAAAAGCATCAAAGATAAGTTTGGTGTCACTATTCCATTCCCGATTATTGCTGACTTGAATATGAGGGTGGCGGTGGCTTACGGCATGATTCAGCCGGGTGCTAGTGATACTGCGGCAGTTAGAGCTACATTTATTATTGACGATAAAGGCATTCTGCGAGCGATGGTTTATTACCCCATGTCGAATGGCCGCTCAATTGATGAAATCCTGCGTTTAGTAAAAGCAATGCAAACGTCTGACAAGCATAGTATTGCGACCCCAGAAGGTTGGCAGCCTGGTGACAAAGTCATTGTCCCACCCCCAAAAACACAGGCAGAAGCAGAAAAGCGTTTAGATGAAGGTTATGAGTGTGTGGATTGGTATTTCTGTAAAAAGTCGTTGTAAGTACTTGGTTGTTAAAACTTGGTTGTTAAAAAAGGGGGGCGCAGAACGCCCCCTTTATTCTTAAGCGCTTAGATCAAATCGGTCTGCGTTCATGACTTTGGTCCAAGCAGCAACAAAGTCCTGCACAAACTTCTCTTGGTTATCGTCTTGCGCATAAACCTCGGCGTAAGCACGCAGTACTGAGTTAGAACCCAGTACCAAGTCCACACGTGTGGCGGTCCATTTGGTGTTGCCCGATTTGCGTTCGACGATGTCGTAACTATTGCGACCTGTGGGTTTCCAGATGTAGGCCATGTCGGTCAGATTAACGAAGAAGTCGTTACTTAAGGTGCCGACGCGATCGGTAAACACACCATGGCGACTGCCACCATGATTAGTGCCCAATACACGCATGCCACCAATGAGTACCGTCATTTCGGCGGCGGTTAGGCCGAGTAACTGGGCACGGTCCAGCAAAAGCTCTTCGGATTTAACGACATAGTCTTTTTTCAGCCAATTGCGGAAACCATCAGCGACTGGCTCCAGATACTCAAATGACTCGGTATCGGTTTGGGCTTGGCTGGCATCACCACGACCGGGTGCAAAGGGCACACTGACATTTACACCAGCGGCTTTAGCAGCTTGCTCAATGCCCACATTACCTGCCAAGACAATGACATCAGCAATGCTGGCACCGGTATCAGCGGCGATTTTTTCATAAGCCGCTAACACCTTGCTCAAGCGAGCAGGCTCATTGCCTTCCCAGTCCTTTTGCGGGCTTAAGCGTATGCGGGCGCCGTTAGCGCCACCACGATAATCAGAGCCACGGAAGGTGCGGGCGCTGTCCCATGCCGTACTGATCATGTCGCTTGTCGATAGGCCATTAGCGGCAATTTTTGCCTTCACGGCGGCCACATCGTAGTCTTTGCGGCCAGCAGGAATCGGATCTTGCCAAATCAGATCTTCTTGCGGCACTTCGGGGCCAATATAGCGGGATTTTGGACCCATATCGCGGTGAGTGAGCTTGAACCAAGCACGGGCAAACACATCAGAAAAATACGCAGGGTCTTGGGCAAAACGCTTAGTAATTTTGCGATATTCTGGGTCCATCTTCATGGCCATATCGGCATCGGTCATGATGGGGTTGCGGCGTATGCTGGGGTCTTCAACATCAACCGGCTTATCTTCTTCTTTGATGTTGATTGGTTCCCACTGCCAAGCACCGGCAGGGCTCTTGGTCAGCTCCCATTCGTAACCCAATAGCAGTTTGAAGTAGCCGTTGTCCCACTGTGTTGGGTTGGTCGTCCAAGCGCCTTCAAGCCCGCTGGTAACGGCATCACGACCGACGCCGCGAGTGACATGGTTATTCCAGCCCAAGCCTTGTTCATTGACGTCGGCCGCTTCAGGAGCAGGACCTAAGTTGGCGGCACTGCCATTACCATGTGCTTTGCCTACGGTATGGCCACCGGCTGTGAGAGCAACGGTTTCCTCATCATTCATTGCCATGCGCTCAAACGTCACACGTACATCATGGGCTGTTTTGAGTGGATCCGGCTTACCATCAACACCTTCTGGGTTGACGTAAATCAGACCCATCATCACCGCCGCTAAGGGGTTTTCTAAGTCGCGCTCTCCGGAATAACGACTGTTTTCACCGCCACTTGGCGCTAGCCATTCTTTTTCCGAGCCCCAGTAAATGTCTTTTTCTGGATGCCAAATGTCTTCACGACCGAAGCCAAAACCAAAGGTTTTTAGGCCCATGGATTCATAAGCGACGTTACCGGCCAGGATGATGAGGTCGGCCCAGCTGAGTTTGTTGCCGTACTTTTTCTTGATAGGCCAAAGCAGGCGGCGAGCTTTATCGAGGTTGCCATTGTCTGGCCAAGAGTTCAGTGGTGCAAAACGCTGATTGCCGGTGCCAGCGCCACCGCGACCATCGGCAACACGGTAAGTGCCGGCGGCATGCCAGGCCATGCGGATCATCAAACCGCCATAATGGCCCCAGTCGGCTGGCCACCAATCTTGGCTAGTTGTCATTAAGGTTGTTAGGTCTTTTTTAAGGGCAGCAACATCCAGCTTTTTAACGGCATCACGATAGTTATGACCGGGTAGCGGGTTCGTTTTGCTGTCGTGTTGATGCAGGATGTCTAAGTTGAGCGATTCGGGCCACCAAGACATGGGAGTCTTGTCGGCTGTGGAATTGGCGCCGTGCATAACGGGGCATTGGGCTGAGTGTGTGGATGTATTCTGAGTCATCTTTTGCCTCTTTTGATATCTAGTTAGCCATGCCCTCAACTATTAGACGTACTACTGATTCAGCGTAGGGCTTGAGGACATTTGGATTGGTTGGATCGGACAGTAATCGAAACATGCCCGCCATAATCATTCCGACTATGGCATGTCCCGTACTGAGTGTATCTAGGTCAGAACGTAAATACCCTCGAGCGACGCCATTGTTCAGATAAGCGGCCGTGAGGTGTCCGCCCGTGTCGATCAGCATAAAAACGCGCTGTGTCATCTCGGCATCAATCGAAGTTGCCTCTAATAAAACTAGGCGCAGCATGTTGGGGTTGGCGTGTGCAAACTCGCTAAATCGTTCGGCAATACGACGGCATTGCTCGGTGTATTCATCCAATGTAGCCACTGCTGTTGGGGCGTTTTCGGCGGCCAATAAGTTGGTTAGCTGCACCGCAGTGTCATTGATAACGTGCTCTAAAATGTCGCGTTTGTTTTCGAAGTGACGATAAAACGTGCCATGACCAATACCTAATCGCTGCGCGATGTCGGCAATGGCGGTTTGGTGATAACCACGCTCAGAAAACTCAATAAATGCGGCCTGCAGAATGTCAGATCGCAGTTGCAAGCGGTTACGTTCAGCGCGGGATAGTATTTTTTCTTCGCTCATGAGCTCATCTTAGCCTAGCCAATAAAAAATGACGACGGCAGCAGTAATTGACATTTAATTCCGATAGTGACATTGTATTCCGAAAGTGGCCGATAAGTCACGAACAAGGTGTTGTTATGAAATCAGCAGTTCACGAAGTCATTATTTTAGGGGGTGGTTTTGCCGGTATTGGCGCGGCCATCAAACTACGCGAAGCCGGCATTACTGACTTCTTACTGATGGAAAAGGCTGAAGAGTTAGGTGGAGTCTGGCGCGAAAACACCTATCCCGGCTGCGCCTGTGATGTGCCATCAGCGCTGTATTCCTATTCGTTTGCACCGAACCCTGAGTGGAGTCGTGTGTTTGCTGGCCAAGCTGAAATTAAACGTTATTTGCAAAGTGTGGCCTCAAAATTTGATGTGCTGCCTCATGTGAAATTCCAGCACGAAGTGTTGAGTGCGGGGTGGTCTGACTCAGAAGCCTGCTGGATTGTTAAGACGTCACAGGGTGAGTTTCGCTCTCGTTTTACCATTATGGCCTGCGGCCCCATGCATGAGCCGGTGCTGCCCAATCTGCCCGGTCTGAACGACTTTCAGGGCGAAATTTTTCACTCCTCACGCTGGCGCCACGACCTAGATCTAAAAGGTAAGCGGGTGGCGGTGATTGGTACTGGTGCTTCAGCCATTCAATTTGTGCCAGCCATCCAGCCATTAGTGGCTCAGCTGACGGTATTCCAGCGCACCCCGCATTGGGTATTGCCTAAAATGGACCAGTCCTTGCCGCCATTAGTGCAGCAGTTATTCAAACGTTTGCCCTTGGTGCAGCGAGCCGTGCGTGGCGGCATTTATGGCATTTTTGAAACGCTTAATGGTGGCATGCAAAGCATGGCCGCGATGAAACAGTTTCAGCGACTAGCACTGTTAAACCTTAAGCTGACGGTGAAAGACCCAGGCTTGCGTCGTCGCCTGAGCCCTAATTACGTCATCGGTTGCAAGCGGGTGTTGCAGTCAAGTGACTGGTATCCAGCACTGGTTAAGCCCAATGTAAACGTGGTCAGTAGTGCCTTGACCGCGATTGAGGGCAACACCTTAATTGCAGCCGATGGCAGTCGCTGCGAGGCTGATGTCATTATTTTGGGCACCGGCTTTGAGATCGCCGAGCCGCCTATCGCTAAACGTATATTTAATCGCCACGGACAGAGCATGGCGGATGTCTGGCAGGGCAGCCCCGAAGGTTATATGGGCACCATGGTGGCCGGCTGCCCCAATGGATTCCTGATGTTTGGCCCCAATATTGCGGTCAGCTCTTCGGCATTAATCATTATTGAGGCGCAGCTGGCTTATATCGTTGATGCCATCAAACAAGCGCATGCCAAGGGCATTGTCAGCATTGAGACAGACCCGGTGCGCACGGCCGAATTCAACCAACGTGTGCAGGCGGCACTGGCGGATTCGGTATGGAATCGCGGCGGTTGCCATAGTTATTTTATTGATCGTAATGGCCGCAATAGCACCGTGTGGCCATGGACTACCTTTGAAATGCGTCGCCAGCTCAGCCGATTCAATTTGGATGAGTACATCGTTCATCAACAGTCGGCCTGAGCCGGGAGCAGGGAATGTCAAAAATCTCATTAAGCGGCAAAGTGATTGCCATTACCGGTGGTGGTCGTGGCATTGGTTTGGCTATTGCTGAATCGCTGATGGCACAGGGTGCCAAAGTGAGCATTGGCGACATTGATGTGGCCTTGGCACAACAGGAAGCCAAGCGCATCGGTGCTTACGCAGCGCATTTAGATGTTCGTGATCGTTCATCATTTGCTGAGTTTGTGGCAGAAACTGAAGCGGCGTTAGGCCCACTTTATGGACTGATTAACAATGCCGGGATTATGCCCATGGGTTATTTTTTGGATGAAGCCCCCGCATTGGCCGACGCACAAATTGATATTAATTTCCGTGGTGTGATTCATGGTATGCAAGTAGCACTGCCCGGACTGTTACAACGCAGCAGCGGACATATCGTCAATATTGCCTCGCTGGCCGGGCGATTTGCTTTACCAGGATCAGCTATTTATTGCGGTACTAAGTTTGCGGTAGTGGGTATGACGGAAGCGGTGGCCGGTGAATACCGTGACAGTGGGGTGGAGTTCAGTTGCATTATGCCGTCAAAGGTACTGACAGAGCTGACTGCGGGCACGGAAGAAGCCGCGAATATCATTCCATCGGTGACACCGGCACAAGTGGCCAATGCCGTGGTGGCAGCCTTACAAAAGCCACGTTTGATGGTGGCAGTGCCTGATTATCTGCAAGCGGCTCACAGTGCCTACACCTTGATTCCGGCGTGGTTACAGCAACGTGGCCGCCGTTTAATTGGTGATGACCGAATCTTGAGTAAGTTAGACCGAGTTGCACATGCTGGATACGAAAATCGTATCAATCAACTAGCGGTGAAGACAAAGTCACTTTAAGTGCATTGTCTGAATAGTGACCGACACCTACCATAAAACCTAACTTTTGTTATGTCGGTGGTGAGCTATGTCTAATGTGCAAGTAAACTATCAAAAACACTTAGGGTTTATGCATAACCCGGCGGTAAAAGCAGAAATTGCAGCGTTAGATGCGGTTAATGACTGCCAGCGTATTGTGCAGTTATTGGTGCAATATGAGTTTGCTTGGGACATTACCCGATCGTTAGAAATTGCACTTTTTTATACCTACGGTAGTGCAACAGTGTCTGGGTTGCTGGATCGTACCGGCGAATTTGCCAAGCATGGTCAAAAGCGTTATGACGATACGCGATTATTGATTGCGCACTTTATGGATGGTGGTTGGGATGGCCCAATTGGCAGTGCTGCCTTAGCACGTATGAACAAAACCCATGCCCACTATAAAATTGCCAATGATGACTTTCTGTTTGTTTTGTGGACTTTTATCGATTTTCCCATCCGCTGGTCGCTACAGTTCGGACCTAGGCCGTTTACAGCCCATGAGCAATTGGCATGGTTTAATTTCTGGATAGAAATTGGCCGTCGTATGGGGATGGTTGAGTTGCCCACTACGAAGACTGCTTTCGATGAATGGGTTGATCTGTATTGCAGCAAAGTATTTGTTTATGCGCCCGCTAATCAGCGTGTCGCAGAGGCAACATTAGCGATTTTGAAGGGCTGGGTGCCATCTGCCATGCAAGGTATGGTTGGCCCTGTGGTCTACAGCTTTTTTGCAGACGACTCTCGATTTTTGGCGGCAATTGGTGCTACGGCACCCAATCCGGTGTTGGTAAAAACCATATTGTCTAGCTTAAAGGCGCTAAACACACTGCGACGACAAGTCGCTTTTGGTCCTTATCCTTTTGCTGTGGATGATGCAATTAATCGGTCTTATCCAAGTGGCGTTTATGCAATTGATGCCTTAAAGCCTGTACATTTGGAAAAGGTAGAAAACGACTAAAAGCAAGGCACTACAACTCGGATACGGGCACGATTGGAAGCACTATGCTTGAAGTTTCTATATCCGTCGTATGAATACTGAGCACCCCAAGTGCAGACTGAGCAAGACTAGGCAAAGGCATCGCTGCAAATGGGAAGTTACTTGCTCCGACAGAAATACGTAGTTGATGTCCTTTTTTAACTAATGCACTGGTAGGAAATATTTCAACCGAAACCTTAACGACCTCATTTTGTTTTAAAGGCTGAACAGTTTCACGAGTGAAAGGGTGCCAAGGTTGAATCATTTCACCGTTAAGATAGCGTGATTTACGTTCATCGACGGCGCGTAGCGATGCTGTTTGAATGCCACTTGTCAGTGCACGAGCAATGCCATTGGGCTGTAAGTCAGATAGGCGAACAACGAGACCAGCATTTAATGCTGTAGTAGATACCCAAATGTCGGCTTGTATAGGCCCATTGATGTAAATGTCCTCATCTAGTATTGGGCTGTCAAATGTGGCTTCTAAGGCCTGAGCAAGGTTGTCTTCATACCAACAGGGCAGTGGTGCATACCCCACTAACCCTAATGAAATTTGTAAGCTACTTTGAGAGCAAATACCATTAATTGGTTGTTGTAAAACCGTTGTAGGTGTTGATGCTGCTGGTGCTTTACTGCGCATTAACGAGCCATTGTCGTGCAAAAATAACCGTAATGCCTTTGCACTGGGGTGTGGCCAATCACTGCTTGTAGTATAGCTTTCTTGTCCCCAAACCCACTGGGTTACATTTGGTAGGCTTTCAGCACCATTGGGTTCTAATTTGAGATAACGGTCAAACCACATTAAGGCAATATGATCTAATGCAGGTATGTTTTGTGTTGGCAAACCTTCTCCTGCGGCAGCTTGTAAATGATGCCATGGCCCAATTAAAAGCTTGGCCGTTGTATGTTGCTTCAGTGCTTCATAATTAAGTGGCTCACTGCGCTGAAAAATATCAAAGAGCCCGCCTACAATAAATGTTGGCGCCTTATTACGAGTTGCGAACTCCAAAGGGGCTTTCGTTTTCCAGTATTCATTGTCGTAAGCAGTTTCTGATTGCTCTAGCAAAACCCCCGCTGTGCGCGGAATTAGAAAATCATTTAATCCGAGTATGTGCTGGAGAACAGCGGTCGCAAATTGCTCAGGTTGTTCGTAAAACGTAGGGTTTACAATCGATAGGGCAGTAACAGCACTCATCCAAGCAGGCAGAAAAGCAATGCTGGCTTGACCACCCACAAAGACCACGTCGCGATAAATGTCACCATGTGGAACGATAGAAAAAACGGCCTTGACTGATGGGTGACCCGAGCTTGCAGCAAGTAGGCCCGCTGTGGCCGTTGCTGATATACCGTAGAGGCCAATCGTGCCATTACTCCATGGCTGTGACACGATCCAGTCTAGAACTTGAGAGTAATCTGCTTGTTCTCTTGCACTAAACGGGTCCCAACCACCACCAGACCGTCCGGTTCCTCTTACATCTATTACTACATGGTTATAGCCTTGGAATAAGAATGTGGGGTTAATGCCTGTGCCTGGCAGAAGGTCACCACCTGCATTTTTGTTATATGGAGTGAATGTAACGATGGTTGGAGTTGGCTCATTGAGTGGCTTACCATTGTTATCCAAAGGCTGGCCTACACTGAGTGAGATTTTGACGCCATCGTCCATGGTTAGGCTGATATTGTCCTGTGTGATGGACTTTAAAAATGAGGGTGTCGGATTATAGTCTTGCCATTTTTGTGAGGATGCTTTCGGTGAGCTAGTCGATACAACGCTAGGTAGTTCTCGATTGCCTAATGTTGTCCAAGATTGACCATTCGTACCTTGTCTAGCAGATTGGTTGTCTTTTTCGCTGCTGTCACTCATGCAACTGGCTTGTAAAGTGATGGCAAAAAAGCATGCTATAAAATTGCATTTTTTCCATAACAGATGATTATTCGTCATTTGTTGAGCACTCATAATGTGTAGGTTCATGGCGGCAACGAACACGCTTAAGAATGCCCATCATGCGTGAATCGTAATAACCTTCTTTTGTCATTTGTAGGCGCGCATCACGCATCATACGAAAATATTTATCCCTCTCACCTTGACCCAACGGCAACCAAAATCGCTTTTCAATGCTTTCATCGATTCGTTGGATGACATCAAATCCGGTATCAATGTAATTGAGAACAAATGCACGAATTTTGCTTAAGCGTTCGTCAAGGTCTGGGATTTCTTTAAGGAATCGCTCACGATGAAAGACAATGCTGGCCGTCATCATGGCTAGAGGAATGTCATATATGCCGCCTTTATCGCTAACTCCGCGATAAAGTTCCAACGGATAAAAAGCGAGCGCAGGTGCAGCGATAATATCTACAATGCCATTATTAAATTTGGTGCCAAAATTTGTAATGTCTGAGGCAACTGGCTGCGCGCCAAGCTGCTGCACCATTTTGGCCTGCATTCGATCCCACTCCATGACAGCGACTTTTTTACCAGCGGCTTTCTCAATGGAGTCAATCTTTCGGTCACGCACCATGATATACACGGCACCCAAGGGAATAAGACCACCCACTTGATAGTCGCCGTTGATTAAAAGTGGGGTGATTTGAGGATTAGAATGTACGAGCCGTAGTGCCGTTTTCATTTGGTCGTAATTACTGAAGTTGCCGACGGCATCAAAGCTTCCAACAAAATTATTAAACTGCTTTGCACGTAATGTTGTAACAGCAACCGCATCGCAGATACCGGCTTTAAACTCGTCTGCAGCAACTCGCTCATCTGTAAAGCTGCGAATGGTTAAATCAACATTCCATCGCTTAGCCTCTAGTACAATGTCCTTTGCATACTGACTAATTGGCCCGCTAGCGCCGATGGGGTCGTAGATACAGGCGCGAATTTTTAATGTTTTCTCGAGTGGCTTCATGCCGGTAGCTTCGGAAAAATTCTTTGACGTTGGAATACTGACGTTGATGCCTTGGAAGCCAACAGTATTTCCATGAGAGATCGGCGCTGCTAAGACCAATAAAAAGCCAAAGGCTAAGTGCAATCTTTTCAAGTGAATGGTTTTCATAATGCTATCCTGCGGCTGTATGCCAATTGCCAGACAGTATACAGTTGGATACATTGGGTCAACAGAGTGCCAAATTTTAAGGTTAAAAAAGCGATGAAAGAATCTGATTTAGCGGAAGACACATCCTCAATTCACGGGCGACAGCGACTTATTGATGCGGCATTAGCATTGGCAGCGCGCAATGGTAAAGCATTGTTATCACTTGGAATTAGAGAGTTGGCGCGTGAAGCGGAGCTGAATCATAATACGTTTTATCGTCATTTCAGCTCTCTGGATGAGTTAGCGCAAGCAGCGGCTGAACAAGTTGCTAGTCAAATCATGACTAAGATGAAGGACATTAGACTACAAGCCTCTACGCGTGCGGATGCAACTGAAGGCGCCACAGCTTTTTACTTGGATTTTGTGCAAGCAAATACGGGTCTGATTGTGGTTGGTTTGCGTGAGCTTCACAGCCTAGAGTCACCTATGCGAGGTGTTTTGCAAGCAATGTTATCGAGTATTGCTCGCGAAAGTAGCAAGCAAGTTAGGCTCTTGGGTGTAGTCGCTGATGATGCTGAAAGTACATTATTTGCTTGTACTTTAAGTATTAGCTATTACATGTTTTATCGTGCGCTAGATGTAATTGAAGATCCAGCTAAGCGACCGCTTGTACATCAAGAAATTGTGCAGTTTATTCGGACTCAATTTGTAGGAAGAAAGATTTTTAAGTCAAATTAATAGGCTTCCCTCGCCGCTGGTATACAATCGGATACTTCATGATAGTCCGAGGCTCTAGCTCATGTTTTTGCATTCAACACCCCTCCGTTTAGATACTCGAAATTTTTTGTCTTCGATCGCAGATCTGCATTTTGAGCGTTATCTAACGATGCAACTGTTACCTGTTTTTTATGTATTACTACTGCTTGGTGTCATTTTAGTTTTTGCAGTCATTAACATTGTGGCATTCTGGTTTTCCAATCTCATTGGGTTGGTGATGCTGTTAGTCATCACGCCAATCGGTTTATTAATTGCATTTGCAGTTGTTAGAGCTGTATTAGAGTTCTTAGTGATGGCCTATCGTATTATGCAAACAGTGCATCGTATGGATCGAATTCCAGAACAGGTCGATAACCTCAACAATAAAGTTGATGGTATCAGTGAGGACTTACTTGAGTTTAAGGCGGGGCTTGTGGATATTAGACATACCATTGGATTTTTAAAGCCGATTTCCAAAATTTTAAGGTTCTAGAAAATTTTATTGGCGAATATAACCATGAGGCAACAATAGTATGACCCGACCATTGGTTAGATATGGGCTTATCGGTCTTATAGTGCTTGCTCTTAGCGGTGCAGCTGTGCTTTTGCTGTCGAAAAATCATGCACAACCGCTAGTGCCAGAGCAGCAAGGCACGTTATTGGCTACTCCCAACTCTGTTGGAAACGTTGTTGTGTATAAAAGCCCCACCTGTGGCTGCTGTGCCGACTGGGTAGACCATTTGGAAGCCGAAGGCTTTGTCGTGGATGTGCATGACCGTGATGACATGAATGCTGTGAAGTCACTGCTGGGTGTGCCGCGTCAGCTGGCATCCTGTCATACCGCAACTGTCGGTGATTATGTGATTGAGGGCCATGTGGCCGCGTCAGAAATTAAGCGTTTATTGGAAGCACAACCCGATGCATTAGGGCTTGCTGTACCTGGCATGCCGATAGGTTCACCTGGCATGGAAATGGATGATAAACGTGTGCCGTATGACACCTTAATATTTGATCGTAATGGCGCATCGGTGTTTGCCAGTCACGGAGAATAATGCGTTACAATAGTTCCATAATAAGAACTATTGAGCACATCATGACCGTTATTAAACCACTGGTTTTGCTACTAAGCGCCGTCATTCTTTTTGCTTGCGGTGATAGCGATAAAGCTAAATCGCCTAGCGCCTCTGCTCGCCATGCCGACGCTACCGTCGAAACTTGGCAACCACAAGCCAAACAACAAATCTCTCCTGAAGTCGCTGATGCCAGATTACGTTTATTGGGTCCTGATAGCACCAACCCGAATCAAGTGAAGATTTGGTGGTATGGCGTTTCCAGCTTTATTGCTTCTATTGGCGGGCACTTGGTTTTACTTGATGCTTGGGAAGTCGTGGGCATCCATAAAAATTATGTGCCTATTACACGTGATGACTTAGTCGCACTAAAGCCAGAAGCGATTTTTATTGGTCATGGTCATTTTGATCATGCTGCCGATGCCGGATATGTCGCCAGCCGCACCGGTGCGGTGTTGGTTGCCGGCAGTAGTGTGTGTGATACAGCACGACGAAAAGTTGGACAAAACGCGGCCAACACGACCTTTAGTTGCTTACGTTTAGGCTTAGCCGATGATCACCCAACCGGGTCAATATTTCCCGTCAAAATTTTTGCGGATTTGCCAGCAGTCAACATTATCAAACACACCCATTCGGCTGCTGACCCCATGGACTTGCTGATGGGGGGTACGCCGCTGGTGTACGTACCGCAAGTACTGCCGTTTTTACTAAACCTGAATACCGACCCACAGGAAATACTGACCTTTATTCAGTCTTTACCAGAAGATGGAATTGGTGGTGAGCCTGAAGGCGGTACTTGGGCCTATCAATTCCGTGTGGGTGATTTTAGTTTGTTGTGGCATGACTCCACGGGTGAAATGCGCGATGGTGATCCGGACTCGGAAGCCATTCAGCAAGCGTTTGCTAACTTACCTGGCTGTGTTGATGTGCAAATAGGTGCCATTGTTGGTTTTGGCATGTTGACCTCAGCGTATCGTGATGCTTTGGCCTATGTTCGTGCAGCCCAACCTCGTTTGTTTATTCCAAATCACCATGATGCATGGTTGCCCATTATTGGTGGCGGAGCGACATCCTATGAAGCGCAGTGGACGGCGGAGTTAGCCACGTTACCTATTCCTCCTGAGCAGGATTATCTGCGTGATCCACAAGACTATATGAAGGTGCGCAGTTTTAATGTGGCGGATGCACGCTGGCGTGAGCCAGTAGTAGGACGCAGCTGTGGCCGTTGAATCGTGAGAAAAGGCGAGCTTGTTTACATTAAACAAGTTCCCTTGTCGATTTTGTTATGGCATAAACAGCAAATCAATCATTTGTCGGATTTATCGCGATGGCGAGTGATTAGGTATGACCATCCTTGATGTACCAGTTCTGCGACACATTGCCTTCCCATTTTTGCTCAAAAAAACAACAATAGAGAGCGTCTCAAATGAGCCAAATATATGATGTTATTATAAAAAATGGCCTGTATTTTGATGGCACTGGAGCGCCCGCAGTCATTCGTCATTTGGGTATAAGTAATGGGCGTGTACAGCGCGTAAGTGCTGCTCCTTTAAATGAAACCATTGCCAAGCGTGTCATTAATGCAAATGGCAAATGGGTCATGCCCGGTTTTATGGATATGCACACGCATTACGATTCAGAAGTGATTGTGTCACCAAGTTTGTCTGAGTCAGTGCGGCACGGTGTAACGACGGCACTCGTCGGTAGCTGCTCGTTGAGTATGGTATGTAGTGAGGCGGAAGATGCCTCTGATATTTTTACTCGCGTGGAGACCGTTCCCCGCGAAAAAGTCTTGCCGATTCTGCAAAAGCATAAGTCGTGGTCTACCCCCACGCAGTGGGTAGACTTCATAAAAAAAAAGCCGTTGGGACCTAACCTAATTTCGTTTTTAGGGCATAGCGATTTGCGAGTTGCCACGTTAGGTTTGCACCGCGCTACTGACCGAGCCGTAAAGCCAACCGAAGCTGAAATGCAGCAGATGCTTGGCACCCTGAATGAAGCTTTAGATGTTGGCTTTCTCGGTCTATCTACAATGCGTTTGAAGTGGGACAAAATAGACGGTGATCGTGAGTGGTCAAAAAGTCTGCCTAGTACCTATGCGCGCTTTGGGGAGATGAGTCGGCTAAACAGTGTTTTGCGTCAGCGCAATCGTATTCATCAAGGTGCGCCAAATGCGGCCAATCCGTTTCAGATTTTTGAATACATACAACAGGCCTTGGGTTTGGTACGCAAGCCGCTCAAAATGACACTAATTGCTTTGATTGAGCTAAAAGGCAATGTCACGGTGAGGCCAATGGCGCAACTGGTGTCAAAGTTGATTAATTGGCTGGGGGGTAATTTCCGTTGGCAGTTTTTACCAACGCCTTTTACAGTGTATGCAGACGGTATTGATGTGGTTTTTTTTGAAGAGTTTGGTGCGGGTGAGATGGCACTGGATTTGCGTGACCAAGTTGAGCGTAACGCACTGCTTCAAGACGAAACCTATCGACGTAACTTTCGCAAATTTTACGGTGAAAAATTAAGCCCAAGGGTTTGGCAGCGTGATTTTGGTGATGCCATTGTGATTGAGTGTCCAGACACAAGCTTGGTTGGTCGCAACTTTGCCGACATTGCTAAAGAGCGTGCCATTCATGTCGTCGACTTATTTTTGGATCTTGTCGTTGAGTTTGGCCGCTCAATACGCTGGTACACCACGGTGGGTAATCATAAAAAGAAATCCTTGTTAAAAATGGTGCAAGACAAAAATACGCTGATTACGTTCTCTGATGCGGGTGCACATATTCGTAATATGGCGTTTTATAACCTGCCGTTACGATTTCTTAAATTGGTCAAAGAAGCAGCTGATGCAGGTAATTCAGTGATGAGTTTAGAGCATGCGGTTTGGCGTTTGACAGGTGAGCAGGCGGAATGGTTTGGTATCGATGCAGGGCGTATTCGCGAGGGTGACCGTGCAGATATTGTTGTGTTAGACCCGCGTGGCTTAGACCAAAACCTTGAAACAGTGCAGTGGGCTGAAATGGAAAACTTTGGCTTGCAACGCTTGGTCAATCGTAATGCTGGCATTGTTAGTCATGTGCTAATTAATGGGCGAATTGCAGTAGATGAGGCTAAGGTAGTTCCAGCGCTAGGTGTTGAGAAAGGCTTTGGTACATTTTTACCCGCGGGTGCACGAAAATAATCCTAAACGCGTTCTATTTGCCCTTACAATCGAGCGGATAACCTAGGGAGGTAGAACGCGTTTTATGATGGATAATCTGCTGCAAATTTTGTTGCTGCTGTCGGTGTCGGTCACCGTCATTGTCATATTCCAGCGCCTGCATATTCCGACCAGCTTGGGTTATCTACTTGTTGGCGTCATTCTAAGTCCTTACACCATCGGTCCTGCTTTGGACGTGCCTGAAATCAAGGCGCTGGCTGAATTTGGTGTGGTTTTTCTGTTGTTTACCATTGGTTTGAACTATTCGTTACCCCAGCTGCATGCCTTGCGTGGCCAAGTGCTGGGGTTAGGCACGGCACAAGTAGTGCTGGGGACCGCTCTAGTTAGTGTCATAGTCTGGTGGATGGGTGTGCCCATTGCCGCTGCTTTTGTTATTGGTGCTGTATTTGCGCAATCGTCAAGCACCATCATTGGCAGTCAGCTCACCGAACAAGCTGAGCAAAATACCCCATCAGGCCGTTTGGGCCTAGCGATGTCGGTGTTTCAGGATGTCACCGCGGTACCATTTTTGGTCATCATTCCGGTGTTAGGTATGGCCGTTTCTGCCGAGGTATTAGTTGGTACCTTAGGCATGGCCATCGCTAAGGCAGCATTGGCTTTTGCTCTCGTATTTTTTGTTGGCCGTTGGTTGCTGCGCCCCTTATTTCGTCTGGTGACTAAACGACAGTCGCTAGAAGCCTTAACGCTGGCGGTTTTATTGGTGGTGTTGTTAGCCGCATGGTCGACCAATCAGTTAGGCCTGTCGTTAGCCTTTGGCGCGTTTTTGGCCGGCATGATGTTGGGTGAAACAGAGTTCCGCCATCAAGTGGAATCCACCATTCGGCCCTTCCGCGATGTGCTCTTGGGCTTGTTTTTTATCGGTGTGGGCATGTTGCTTAACCCGATGACGTTGCCTGCTATATGGCACTTGGCTGTGCTGGGTATGCTGCTCATTCTGTTAAGCAAAATCATGATTGTGTTGATCATGGTTAAGCGTAGTGGCTTTGATTGGCAGTCTGCCATTCGTACCGCACTGATTGTGTCAGTAGGTGGTGAGTTTGGTTTGGCGCTGCTGGCATTAGCACTTGATGCTAAGGTGTTAGACCTTGAGTTAGGTCAAATTATTCTGACCTCGGTGTTGTTTTCGATGGTGGTTGGTGCCTTGTTAATTCGTTTTAATGCGCCGATCGCCAGAGCACTAACAAGTCGTCGTGACAGTAACAGTGCTATACATTCTGAAATTGAGGTACCCAAGCAGGCGGTGTTAATTGGTGGTTATGGCCGTGTTGGCCACACTATTGCGGTGCTACTGCACTCTAGCGGCATTCCATTTGTGGCCTTTGACACCGATTACAAACGGGTAGATCAGGGCCGCAAAGATGGCCATAAAGTCTACTACGGCGATATATCCGATCCTGAGCTGCTAGCCGCTATTCACGCGGAGAACTCGGCGTTGGTCATTTTAACCACCTACGAAGCGGATATGGGTGTGCGCGCTGCTACGTTCTTGCGTAAGCGTTGTCCACACATTCCGATTATCGCGCGTGCTGAAGACTTACAGATGACCTCGCGTTTAATGGAAGCCGGTGCAACACATGCTTATCCGGAAGCCATTGAGTCTAGTTTACGTTTGGCAGCGACAGCGATGGCGATGCTGAATGTGCCGGGCGAGGATGTAGACGCTATTGTGCAAAGCATTCGTGATTGGGATTACATTCCAGTTGCGGAAACTGCTGAGACCAAATAAGCCATGTGCGTTAGTCCACGCAAATCATGCCGCGACTAACGCCCTTGCTAACCAGTGCATAACAACCAAAGGCAGCGGCGGGGCTGGCGGAGCACTGGCCCTTAGTTTTTTTGCCACGCTGACGCTCTGAGCTTACACAGCTGCCTTGGCATTGGTCGCTGTCACTGCAGGCTTTACCCGCATCGTTGTAGGGTATGTCGCACATGGGCGTTTGTGCGCGGCCTGCCTTAACCCATTTCCCACCCTGTGCTTTGCAGCTCGCGGCCAAGTCTGGAGCCGTGCGCTCAAACAGCGGCTGTGAATTCATAAAACCTACTTTTTCGGCAATATGGCAGGCCATGCAGGCGCCTTTTGCTTGTTCATAACCTTGCCATGCCGTGGCTGGGTTGCCGCTAGCAAACGCAGCATCCACTTGTGCCCAAGTATTATCTAACAACATGGCTTTGGCGTTGGCGGCACGGGCTGGTCGCTTGATGATACCGACTTCGATGGCCTGACGGATTTTGCTCCAGTGATAACGGGCTAACTCTGGATTGTCGCGAGATAGCGCGTCATGGATGCTGCCAAAACGCTGGCCAGTTTCCATCATGGTGGAAGAAAAGCCCCCAAGATAAGTTTGAAGTCGCTCAAAGCGAGCATCTTCTGTCTTGGGGTCTAATAACCAACCGCGTGAATCGGCATGAATAAATGAGCTGGTTAACAAGGTGATTAAAATAAGAAAAAATCGCATTAAGTCAGCTCCAAAAAAACGTCCACCATGATGGTGGACGTTATGTCGCTCTAGAACAAGTGTTCAGCCAGCTTAAGCCGCTTTAGCTCGTCGTTTTTCTGCGCGCTTTAGGCGAAGCGCAGTGCTGATTTCATTTTGAAAATATTTAAAAAATGCGCCCAACACACCGAGTTTTAGGTTGGCTGATTGACCGTCGGCTAAATGGAAGATTTGTTGGTAATACCAAGCTTGACCACCAATCACGTTAATGACTTTTAATGGCATCACTGGGCTGGCGGGTGAAAACAAACCACGATCAGCTAAGCGCAAATGCTTTTCATGAGTCACGGTCTCTTGGATGCGACCGCTGATTAAGTCTTTTGCGGTATCCGGGTCAGTACATAGTGGGCGAGCAATGCCAATCACGTTGGTATTGCCAGACTCCAAGGCATCTATCATGGCGGCACGTGTGCGGAAACCACCGGTGACCATTAGCGGAATATTACAGACCTGGCGGATCGCTTCGGCATAGGCCATAAAATAGGCTTCGCGTTGGCGAGTGCTTTCACGCACTGCAGGTGCTGCATCGCGAGCGGTGGCGGCATCACCACTGTGACCTAATAAGCGCGGCTGCTCATAGGTGCCACCGGAAATTTCCAGCAAATCCAGTGATTCAGCGTTTAACCATTTCACCACTTGTAAACACTCTTCATGACTAAAGCCACCTTGGCGGAAGTCATCAGAATTAAGTTTTAGTGCTACCGGAAACTCTGGGCCAACCGCGGCACGCACGGCGCGAATGGTTTCTAGCAGAAAACGTGCGCGGTTTTTTAGTGGGCCTCCCCAAGCGTCGGTGCGCTGGTTGGTGACTGGTGATAAAAACGAAGACAGCAAATAACCATGGGCAGAATGTACCTGCACGCCGGTGAAGCCGGCCGCTTTGGCAATACGCGCAACATTGGCAAAACGTTGAATATAGTCTTTGATTTCGGCTTCAGTGAGTGCACGTGGTTTGGCGTAATTACCCATTAAATCAAGTTGCACGGCCGATGGGCCTACGGGTTCGGTGGTGACATAACGCGGCGACTGACGACCAGCATGGGAAATTTGCATCCATAAATGGTTGCCGTTGCGTGTGCCAGCTTTGGCCCAGGCACGTAATTGCTCCATGCCTTCGGGTTCACCTTCAGCGGGTGCTGGGTCAATCGAGACGTTGCCTGGACGCTCTAAAATACGACGATCAATAAGCACATTGCCGGTAATGAGCAAGCCTGCGCCGCCATCTGACCAACGGCCATAGAGTGTGGCATGGCGGTCGGTGGCATGTAGGTTTTCATCCGCAACGCCTTCGGTCATAGCACCTTTGGCGATACGGTTGGGCAGCACCGCGCCGCAGGGCAGCGTCAGCGGTTGAGCGAGTAAGTTAGTTGTCATTGCGTCAGGTCTCCGAGGTTAACCAATCCAGAGCAAGGCCAAGGCCAGTGCGCCGGTGTAAAAAATGGTGAGTGAAAAAGCGGCCAGCACTTGTTGATGGCGTGGTGCTTGTTTAAGCAGTCGCCAGAAGAACAAAGCGCCCAGACTGAGCAGCACTTCTGGAATCAGTGGGTAGAGCGCAAAGTCGGCAATTTTGACGACGTCATTGGCCTGCCATAAGGCCATGGGGTGTGAGGCCCATTCCCAGAATAAAAAGCCAGTAAATGACAAAATGGCTGTCACTAGATAAGGGCGGGGGGTGAGTTGGGCAAACCACAGCACCTGCCACAACAACATAATCCACAAACCCATGAAATAAACTGGCACAGCGCCACCAATACGGGGTATGCCATGGTCAGGGAAATACAAGGTGCCCATGCGTTCCACCAGCATCCAGTCGGCAAAGGGCAGCGTCAGCGAAAGCGGCAATAAAAACAGCCATAAGCGTGGCCAGTCGGCGTGTTTTCGCCACTGACCGACAATGGGTAGCGCGATGTTATAAGCCAGCGCTAAAACTACTAAAGCCAGCCCTAACGCAGCGCCTTGAAGGCTCAGAGCTAGCGGCATGGCAATGGCAAAAAATACAGAGTGGAAGATCAGCGCATCTTTAAATGCGGTTTGTTTAAACATGGGGTTTATCCTTTTTTATTGTAATAGGTGGCGAGTGCCGTCATGCCGGTGTTTAAGTTGATGTTGGGCTGATAACCCAATAGTTGTTGTGCCTTGCTTATGCTGTAACGGTGTTTTCGTTGTAAAAAACGAATGCCGGCAGGGCTTGCAGGTGCTGGTTTGCCAATCAGGCTGGCTCCGAGTTGACCTGCTTTCACCATGCCCATGAGCAAGGGGGCGGGTAGTTTTAACAAGCGTCGATTAGCCCACTCGGCATGGTAGGCAAAGTACTGATGGCAGGGTGTGGCAACACCATCGGTCACATTAAACGCGTGGCCTGCCACAGACTTTTCAAAGGCTAAAAATACCGCATCAATGAGGTTATCAACATGAACATGATTGATCACACCTCGCCCACCATCGGGCAGGGCAAATTGGTGCGCTTTAAGAAGCGCCAGTGGACGTTCAATCCATGGCTGACTGCCTATGCCATAAACATCCCCGGGGCGAATGACGACCACCTCAAGCGCATCTGCAGTGTTAAACGACAAGGCGACTTGCTCACTGGCGAGTTTAGTGTCGTTATAGACATTACCTTGGCCGTTGACTGGGCCGTCTTCGCTGACATCGGCAGGAAAGTCGAAGCCATACACCATGACTGAAGACAGGTGCACCAGTCGTTTGACACCTGACTGCTGGGCAGCACGGCATACGGTTCGAGTGCCTTCAATATTGACTCGTTCGTAATCAGCACGAAGACCGTCTTCAGCAACAATCGCCGCAGTATGAAAAACAAAGTCCGCCCCTTGGCATAAGGTGGTAATGGCGGTTATGTCATTGATGTCAGCCACACTCACTTCGGCACCCATGGCCTGTGCGCGTTGAGCGGCGGCAGCACTTATGTCAATGCCGCGCACCTGCCAACCGGCTGCCAATGCTCGCTCTGCCATACGCAGACCAATAAAACCGCCGATACCGGTAATAACCAAGGTATTCATGTTGCTGTCCTTAAAGGGTGTTGGGCGCCTCGAACCATGGCCAAGACTAGATAGGTGATTTCATCGGTGAGGGTATTCAGGCTGTAGGGCGCGTCGCGGGTTAACCAATCAGCCATTAATTCATTAATGCCACCAACCAGTGCGATGGAGGCGAGTTCATAGTTGCGTGCGGGTAGGGCAGCTTGTTGACACAGTGCGTTTAAATAACTCTCAATGACACGTGCAATGCCATGTATAGCGGCACGACGGACTTGCTCCATACGATCACTGACGCCAACCACTTCCAGCACACCAATTCGCGCTAAGCGTTGGTCTTCTAAGTAATGAGCGACTAAGGCTTGCACCGCCGTCACCACTTGTTTGTCGACACTTTGATTGGGTGCGCTAACGGCAGTGCTGACTGCCTGACTGAGCTGGGCAATGATGTCTTGGTACAAAGCCAATAACAGGTCTTCTTTGCTGCTGAAGAGTTCGTAAAAGTGCCTAGCAGTCACTTTTGAGTGATTACATAGCTGCTCAATATTGGTTTTGGCGTAACCCTGCTCGCTAAATAACACCAAGGCGGAGTCCATTAAGCGATGTCGTCGCTGCGCAATGCGCTCTTCTTTACCCAGACCTGCGTATGAACGTGCAGTCATTAATAACCCCATTAAACTTTTGACAAGAAGTCTTGTCGAAATTATAGTGACCATCTAGTCAAAAAAGCAAACCGCTTTTTAAATGCCGGTGGAGAGCGAGCCATGTTTAAGACCATTTCTCATTTTGACGGTACACGTGATGCCTTGCGGCCGATGGATCGTGTCGACAATGTGCGTCAAGCCGGTGTGGCTTTTCGGCGTGAAATGTTGGCCAAACCGCAGGTGCTGTATTACCAGTCGTTTGAATTAGTGCGTGTGCCGTACCCCAGCAAATATGCCTATCTCAATGCATTCACCGCGCCGACACCCTTTGTGCATTTAACCAACCGGTTGTTTGTGATTCAGTTTCAATCTGAGCAGGGCATTAAGACTTTATTGGCAGGCCCGTCAGACTGGGAACATCAGCGTGAAACGCCATTTTTTGCGGCGCTAGACGCCAAAGCCGGCCCACTAGCGGGCACGATGGAAAAAGCGCTGTTCCGTAAAACGGCCACGGTACTGGATGTGTTGGCGCGAATTGGTTTAAAGCCGGAGCAAATCGACTACATCACCTATGACCATTTACATACCCAAAATGTCAATCGTTGGTTAGGTGGCCAAGGCCATGCTGCCGTTTTTCCAAATGCCAAATTGCTGGTGATGCGTGAAGAGTGGGAAAGCGCAAAAGGCTTAATTCCTTGGCAGAACCAATGGTACTGCCCACACGGTACTGAAGTGCCAGCAGAGCGTGTGCACTTGCTGGATGATAGTGTTTGGTTGGGTGATGGCTCGGTCGCACTGGTGCGAACCAAAGGGCATACCGAAGGCAATCATTCGATTGTGGCGAATACACCGGAAGGCCTAAAAGTGACCAGTGAAAACGGCGTTTGTTTAGATGCCTATGAGCCTAAGTTTTCCAAAATTCCGGGCTTGGCAGAGTATGCTAAACAGACCGGTGCGGAAATTATCATTAACGGCAACACCCAGGAGTATGTGGTCGATCAATACATCTCCATGGTGTTAGAAAAGTCGATTGCTGGACCCAGCCCACATGATGAACGCTTCCCCAATATGGCACCGTCATCAGAAGCCACGGCGTTTTGGTTATTCCCAAAAACTGCACCAACGCTGAGTGTGGGTGAGCTACAGTTTGGTCGTGTGCAGACAGGAGTTTAAGGCCATGAGCCAAGTCGCGATTGTTACCGGTGCTGCCTCTGGCATTGGTGCTTGTTTAGTGCAGCGCTTATTGGCGCGTGGGTATCAGGTATGTGCCTGCGACATTAATGAAGTGAATTTGCAGCGCTTAAAAGTGCCGGCTCAACAGCAGTCATTTATGACCATGACACTGGATGTGCGTGATGCCAGTGGTTGGCAGCAGCTGGTAGAAGCGGTGATGGCCCGTTGGCAGCGTATTGATGTCTTGGCCAATGTTGCTGGTGTGCTGAAAGAAGGCTGGGTGCAGGATACAACAGAAGCGGATATCGACTTTCATTTTGATATCAATGTGAAGGGCGTCATCTTAGGCATGCAAGCTGTGTTGCCGACCATGCAAGCAGCTGGTCGTGGCCATATTGTGAATATCGCCTCATTGGCATCGTTATCACCGGTGCCCGGCATTGCCTTGTATAGCGCCAGCAAGTTTGCCGTGCGTGGTTATTCCTTAGCGGCAGGTATGGAGCTGGCGGACAAGGGCATTGCGGTTACAACAATTTGTCCGGATGCCGTGCAAACACCGATGTTGGATATTCAAAAAGGTAAGGCAGAAACTGCACTGACATTTTCTGGGCCACGCGCATTAACACCGGATGAAGTAGTGGATGCGATTGTTGATGATGCTCTAGTGAATAAACCCTTGGAAATTATGCTGCCGCCATGGCGAGGTGCGACGGCTAAAGCGGCGAATTTGATGCCAAATATAAGTGCACGAGCCATTTCGTTTTTTCGCAAAGCTGGCTTAAAGCGACAGGCTGCGTTATCGGCGGGCAAAGATCCGACCCAGCGTTAACAGCGAAGTACTAAATTAGGCGCATAAAAAAACCGGCTTAATCAGCCGGTTTTTTTATGACAGCAAGGCTTAACCTTCGATAGCCTTTTTGATTCGACCCAAAGCATCTTCCAATACGCTAGGCGCGGTGGCATAAGAAATACGCATATGACCATCCAGACCAAAGGCTGAGCCGGGCACCACAGCAACACCAACGGTGTTTAACAGATGTTCAGAGAACTCAAGATCGTTTTTCAGACCTAACTTGGCGATAGCGCCTTCAACATTGGCAAACGCATAAAACGCACCATCAGCCGGTGAACAAGAAATGCCTTCGATGCTGTTGAGTGTGCTCACCACATAGTCATGACGCTCTTTAAACGCCTTGACCATCGGTACCAACACATCTTGCGGGCCGTTTAGTGCCGCTTCAGCAGCCACTTGTGAGATAGATGTTGGGTTGGAGGTGGACTGACTTTGCACATTTTTCATGGCGTTAATCAGTTTGACGGGGCCTGCCGCATAACCAATACGCCAGCCGGTCATGGCATAGGCTTTCGACACACCGTTTAACACAATGGTGCGGTCATATAGATCCGGTGCCACGGTGACAATGTTTTCGTACTTTTCAGCAGTCCAAATGATGTGTTCGTACATATCATCGGTGGCTACTAATACCTGTGGGTGTTTACGCAGCACATCTGCAATCGCTAACAACTCTGCTTTGCTATACACCATGCCAGTTGGGTTGGACGGTGAGTTCAGCACCAACATGCGTGTTTTAGGCGTGATCGCAGCTTCCAGTTGAGCAGGCGTAATCTTGTAACCTTGGGATTGTGGGCACTCAACAATCACGGGTTTGCCGTCGGCAATTAACACCATGTCAGGGTAGGACACCCAGAATGGTGCTGGAATAATCACTTCGTCACCGGCGTTAAACAGTGCCAACGCCATATTAAAGAAACTCTGCTTGCCACCACAGGACACCAGAATTTGATTGGCGGCGTAATCTAGATTTTGGTCACGCTTAAATTTGGCGATAATGGCTTTTTTCAAGCCGGGGGTGCCATCAACGGCAGTGTACTTAGTGAAGCCCTTGCTGATGGCGTCGATTGCGGCCTGTTTAATGTGTTCCGGCGTATCAAAATCAGGTTCACCAGCACCTAGGCCAATAATGTCACGGCCAGCGGCTTTCAGCTCGGCGGCTTTGTTGGTGACGGCTAAAGTAGGTGATGGTTTGATGCTGAGTACGCGTTCGGAAAGCTGTATATCCACGGATCACTCCTAGGCCTTGTGGGCGCTATTAAAGTCAGGTCGACAAAGGTCAAAACCCGCGAATGATACCGGATCAGCTGGGCTTCGTGAACTGCTGCCAGCCCAAAATTGGCGTTAATAAGGCATCTACACCTTCTGCTTCGATCTCGGCAATGAAGCCCAGCAGGTCAACGCCCGGCAATAAATCAGGCTCTGCATCGATAGGGGTGATCATGGTGTCCCAATGACAGGGAATCACCCAGCGTGGCTTGAGTAGTCGTATGGCGTCTTTTACGTAGTTTGGTCTGGCTTGGCGGCCAATGGCGCATAAACACAGGACATCACAGTGATGGCCCTCAAGCTCTTGGTTAATGAAGTCGGCGGAGTCTATGTGCATGACTTTTAGTTTGCCGGTATCGACTAACCAGTTCAGCACTAAACCATGTTTAAGGTCTGACATGCGTGGCGGCCACGGTGGCGGTTCGGTTAAATCACCGGGAAAAGGAATGCGGCCAAAAATTTTGCCATGTCGTGACGGAAACCCGCGTACGGTCCAATTTCCTGAACTAATGTCCTCGTGGCCATCAGTGGCGACCAATTGTGATGCAGGCAAGCCAGCAGCCCAACCGACTTGATAGGTACTGCTGGAGCCAATTAAGCGCGCGCCGGTTTGTTTGCACAAATCGGGGGCATCTAGAATGTGGTCATGGTGAGCATGGCCAACCAGCACATCATTGGCTTGCGGAATATGCTGCTTAATCAGTGCGGCATTAGGTTCTAGCGGCTGTGTGAGTGAGGTAAATAAGCCGGGGCGAGTAAGGTAGGGGTCAAGCACAACCGTGTGTTCACCATCACTTAAGACAAAACCCGCTGTGCCTAAGTACTGCACGCTAAGGCAGGGTGTGGTGGTTGCCAGCTCACGATAAGGCAGGGGTGTTTTGGGTGCTAGGCCCAGTATCTGTTTTAACCATGCCATAACCGTCTCCTCAATGGATCACCCACGCAGAAGTGGCAATGCCTCCGCCTGCGGAACAAATAATAATGCTAAACCATTATTACAATAACGTTTACGTGTTGGCGCAGGACCGTCATCAAACACATGCCCCTGGTGTCCACCACAACGACGGCAGTGATATTCCGTGCGTATCATTAAGTACTTACGATCTTCACGGAAGTTCAGTGCGTCGGGTAATGCATCATAAAAACTGGGCCAGCCGGTGCCGCTGTCATATTTGTGCGCACTGCTAAACAGCGGTAGGTGGCAGGCTGCACAAACATAGGTGCCATCACGTTTTTCGTCATTTAGTGGACTGCTGTAAGGGCGTTCGGTATTTTCTAAAAACAAAACACCCCAAGCCTCATCTGATACTAAGCCTCGCCATTGCTCAGCAGAGGCCTTGCCGACACGAGCGGTTTCGGAACGGCTGCAAGCGGGCAGCAAACTCGTTAAAACACCGACTGCTGGAATGAGTAAAAAGCGTCTGCGTAACATGACGAACCTCGTTGGATAAGCCTCAGTCTTGATTAGACGCTGCAAAGCGCTGACTTGCTACAAGACATTTGCAAATAATGTTGTAGTTCCCGACTTTGATGAACAAGGTAGACTGTTGTCCGCGGATAAAGGTGGTGGAGAGTTAAGGTAATGACGGCAACATTGTTTCAGGTAGTGTCTAAGTATCAGCCCGCGGGTGATCAGCCGACAGCGATTGAAGGCTTAGTGCAAGGTGTCGAAGACGGCTTGAGCCACCAAACATTGCTGGGTGTGACCGGTTCAGGCAAGACATTCACCATGGCTAATGTGATCGCGAGATTGCAGCGGCCGGCGATTATTATGGCGCCGAATAAAACCTTGGCAGCGCAGCTTTATGGTGAGTTCCGGGAGTTTTTCCCGAACAATGCGGTGGAGTATTTTGTCAGTTATTACGACTACTACCAGCCCGAAGCCTATGTGCCGTCATCGGACACCTTTATTGAAAAAGACGCGGCCATTAACGAACACATTGAGCAAATGCGTCTGTCTGCCACACGTGCTTTATTAGAGCGGCGCGATGCCATTATCGTGGCCACGGTATCGGCTATTTATGGTTTGGGTGACCCTGAAGCCTATATGAAAATGCTGCTGCATATTGCGCGTGGTGACCGTATTGATCAGCGCGGTTTGCTGCGCCGTTTGGCCGAGCTGCAATACACTCGTAATGATATTGAGTTTTTCCGCGGCACTTACCGAGTACGTGGTGATGTTATCGACATATTCCCTGCCGAATCGGAAATGGACGCGGTGCGGGTTGAGTTATTCGACGACGAAGTGGAGTCGTTATATTGGTTTGATCCCTTAACCGGTGAGATTCGTAAGCGGGTGGCGCGTGTCACTATTTACCCGAAAACCCACTACGTCACGCCGCAAGATCGCATACACGGCGCCATCTCGCAGATTCAAGAAGACCTGCGCGAACGTCTGGAATGGTTCCGTGGTAATGACAAACTCGTTGAAGCACAGCGGCTTGACCAGCGCACCAAGTACGACTTGGAAATGTTGCAACAATTAGGTTATTGCCAAGGTATTGAAAACTACTCGCGTTATTTGTCAGGACGCGCGCCAGGTTCAGCGCCTCCTACCTTGTTTGATTATGTGCCGGCCGACGCCATTTTACTGGTTGATGAGTCACATGTGACGATTCCACAAATTGGTGGCATGTATAACGGTGACCGCTCGCGCAAAGAGAACTTAGTGAATTACGGCTTCCGGCTGCCATCTGCTATGGATAACCGGCCGATGAAGTTTGAAGAGTTTGAACGCATTTCGCCGCAAACTATTTTTGTGTCAGCAACCCCCGGGCCTTATGAGGCCGAAAAAGCGGACAACGTGGTGGAGCAGTTGGTGCGTCCCACGGGCTTAGTTGATCCGCAAGTTGAAGTGCGCCCGGCCAGCACCCAGGTTGATGACTTGATGTCGCAAATTGCCGAGCGTGTGGCGGTTAATGAGCGTGTGTTGGTGACGGTATTAACCAAACGCATGGCGGAAGACTTAAGCAGCTTCTTGGCCGAACACGGCATTAAGGTGCGTTATTTGCACTCTGATATCGATACTGTTGAGCGCGTGGAAATTATCCGTGATCTTCGTTTAGGCAAGTTTGATGTTTTGATTGGTATTAACTTGCTGCGTGAAGGTTTAGACATGCCTGAAGTGTCGTTGGTGGCTATTTTGGATGCCGACAAAGAAGGCTTTTTGCGCTCAGAGCGTTCGCTGATCCAGACCATTGGACGTGCCGCCCGGCACTTAAATGGCAAGGCGATTTTGTATGCCGACCGCATGACCAACTCGATGCAGCGTGCAATGGGTGAGACTGAGCGTCGTCGCGAAAAACAAATAGCGTTTAATTTGGCTAATGGTATTACCCCGAAAGGGGTGGTGCGCTCGGTCAGTGACATTTTAGAAACCTATGCTGGTGCGGCGGCAGCGAATGGTGGTGGCGGTATTCCCGGCAGTCGTCGTAGCAATCGTCCTGGCAGCAAACCTGTGCCGATTGATCCGAAGGCATTGGCGCAACAAATCCAAACATTAGAGAAGTTGATGTTGGAAAAAGCGCGGAACTTGGAGTTTGAAGAAGCGGCTAGGTTGCGTGATGAAGTGCATAAGTTGCGCGAGGTGATGCTGCTAAGCGGTTGATTTTTGGTTGCGCTGACTAAAGTGTGCACAACTAGGGCATAACAATGATCAAATCTGACGCAAGTTTGATCTATGCCGCACAAAAACTGCGCAATATATTTAAGTGTATGATTTAGCTGATTATTTCTTTTTGGCTGAAAAAACAACAAACGATCGGAAGCCGCTTGTTTTGCGGCTTTGGCACGCTATCCACGGATTTATCGACGGAGTTATCCACAGGGTCTGGGGATAACTATTTGGTCTAATCCATTGACTTCAGTAGAACCCACTAAAGCCTAGGGTTGCTCTATCCTGACCATGCCATTTTGAGTTAAAGAACCAAAATACAACCAGTTATCGTGAGCGAGCACGGTGGTGATGGGGGCATAACTACTGCGACCAGCATGTTGTAAGTTGGCCACCACCTCACCATCGGTATTTAATGCAAGGGCAAAGGCTCGTTTTTCAACTGGTTTAGGTAGCACCAACATGGCGCGCACTAATACTTTTCGCCAAAACGGGTAGGGTGCAAAGCCGTCGACTAAGACATTACGTGGTGCATATAGCGCCAGCCAAAAACGGTCATCACCATCAAAACGAATGTTGTCAGGAAAGCCGGGCAGATTATCAATAAAGATATCGTGTTGGCCGGCTTTATCACCACTAAGCCAATAACGCGTGACGCGGTAGGCACCGGTTTCATTCACTAAAACGTAGTCGTCGTTTGGCCCAAGCGCGATGCCATTAGCAAACTCTAAACCGTCTAATAATGTCTCCAGCTGACCATTGCTGAAGTCATAACGCAGTAAACGGCCATCAGCGCCATGTTCCATAATGGCTTCGCCATCTTGACCATAAGCCCAGTGCAGGGTGGCGTCACTAAAATAGGCATAACGGCCGTCCATACTGACATCCACATCATCCGTAAAGCCTAAACGGTTTTCACCATCGGCTGCTGCTAACACGGTTAATTGATTGTTGTTAATGTCCAACGCCAATAGACCACGAATGGCATCCGCAATAATCAATCGGCCATCGGGATGCCACGCCAGTCCAAGTGGGCGGCCTTGAGTATTAACCAGCACTTTCACGGCATAACCATCAATACTGGTGCGCACGATGCGACCATCATGAAGCCCCGTAATTAAGAAACCATCGTTATCAATCACTAAGGCTTCGGGGCCGTGTAAGTCTTGGCTGCCCACGGGTTTAACGCCCGCTAATAAGTCGTTTTCAGCATAAACACCCTGTTTCAGGCTAGGTGCAGGCTCCGGCTGCCAAGACACTGGCTGTACATCAACCGGCCACAAGAATAAAAACCCTAACAGGGCAGCGATAAGACTTAACGCGATGAGTTTTTTCATGGGCAGGGCCTTGTGCTTAGCTGAAGCGTTTAACAAGTGATAAGGGTAAGTTGCGCATTAAAACGCCCATGGCTGTCCATGGCCATGCCGGCACACAGGCTGTGGCTGGCTCTCGCTCTATGGCTTGAACTAAGGCCTTACAGCCCACTTCAGCTGACACCGCAAAGGGCATGTTTTTATTGCCTTCATTAAGTTCCGTGCGGATATAGCCTGGAAACAAGGTGGTTACTTTAATGGGGGTGTCCATGACATCGACTCGAATGCCTTCGGTTAAGGCCGCTAATGCGGCCTTAGTGGCGGCATAGGTGGTTAAGTGTTTGCCAAAACCACGCATGGCACTCATAGAGGAAACGGTAACAAGATGGCCCGCATTTTGGCGACGGAAAATCTGTAACGCGGCCTCACATTGGGCTAATGCCGCTACAAAGTTGGTCATGATGGTGCGGCGGTTTTCATCAAAATGTCCTGTACCTAAACGACGGCCAGCGCCAATGCCAGCATTAACAATGATGCGATCAATGCGGCCAAAACGTTGGGCAAAATCTTCAAAGACGGTAAAAACTGATTCATTGTCATCAACATCTAAAGCGGAAATTTCTACACGTACACCATGAGCTTGGCTTAGCTCATTTTGCAAGGTAATTAGGCGCTCAGTGCGGCGTGCACAGAGGGCAAGATCATAGCCCTTGGCGGCAAACTCACGCGCCATGCCCGCCCCTAAACCACTGCTGGCACCGGTAATTAGAATTATTTTAGACATGATTTTTCTCTTATCGGTAAGTTAGGAGTTGGCGGTAACGACCACTAAAGTGATTGTGCTCATTTAGGCTGACTAAATTGCGATGACGTTTGCCTTGCAAAATACGGGTAAGGCCACCGTTAGCCAGTGTCCAGTTCACGCGGAAGGTGGCGACATCATTAAGCTGCAGCAGCTCTTGGGCAATCACTGAAATACTGCCGCCAGAAGTAAAGACTAAAGCCTGTTGTTTGCCCGAGAGTTTGCCGATGACATCACTCATGGCCTGACGGCAGCGCAGCTGAAACGCAGTCCACGACTCATCATATTCGTCATCATGCTGCCCACTAACCCAACGCGCGATGGCCGTGCGAAACATGTCAGCAAAGGCGTCGCTGGGGTTTTCATGGCGAGCCATCTCACTGGCTAACCAGTCTTTATCTAGATAACGCGGTTCAAAGCGCTCTAAGACTTGCTCGTGATTAAACTCATTAAAGCCGGGCAGGGTTTGCAATGGGAGTTTGAGTTCAGCGGCGGCAAGACAGGTTTCTGCGGTCTGCAAATGCCGTTGCATAGCGCCGACAAAAACCACATCCACCGGCTCATCACGCTCTTTCAGCGAAACACCTAAACGATGTGCTTGTAGGTAACCGAGTTCGGACAGTTGATCGTAGTTGGCTTTGCCAAACGAGGCTTGGCCATGGCGAATTAAGGTAACAGCAGGCATATCAATGGGTGTCCTGTTGAATGATTTGACGGCAGCGACGCCAAATGGCCCAGTTCAATAACCAGAAGGATTTGAATGCTGGGTTGTCAGTTTGTTTGTGGTAATAGCGGTAATAGATTTGTTGCAAAATAGCGGCGACGCGGAACAAACCAAACACTTCATAAAACGCCCAATGCTTAATTTCTACACCGGTTTTGGCTTGGTAATAGGCGACCACTTCTTGTCGTGTCAGCATGCCGGGTAAATGCGTGGGTTGGCGTCGAGTTTTTTTCAAAATGCCTTTGTCGTCGGCTTGAATCCAATACGCCAAGACATTGCCCAGCTCCATCAATGGATCTCCCAAGGTGGCCATTTCCCAATCCAATACGCCGATCACACGAGTAGGGTCTTCGGCACTTAACACCACATTATCAAAACGCCAATCGTTGTGAACAATGCAGGTGCTGGAGTCTTCAGGCGTGTGTTGTTTTAACCAGTCACGCACGCCTTGGTAACTCGGCACATTCCAGGTTTTGGCTTTGACATAACGGTCAAACCAACCATCGACTTGGCGCTTGCAATAACCCTTGCCTTTACCCAGCGAGGCCAGGTCGGCGGCTTCATAATCGACTTGGTGCAAGGCGATGAGCTGATCCAGTGTATTGGTGCAGAGCTGGTTTACTTGCGCCTCACTAAGCACCAATTCTCGCGGCAGATTGGCGCGTGGAATAATGCCCTCAATACGTCGCATGACATAAAAATCACAACCAATGATGGCAGGGTCTGTGCACAAGCCAATCATTTCAGCGACCACCGCATAATGTCCCCACAGCTTTTTCTGCACGGTGTATTCACGCACCATATCGTGTGCAGACTTTGCTTTGGTGCCAGCGGGAGGGCGGCGCAAAATTAAATCGTGGTTGGGGTACTTCAGGCGATAAGTCCAGTTCGATGCGCCACCACTGTATTGGGTGACCTCTGGATGTCCTTCGGCTAGGTCCGGTAGTTGTTGACGCAGCCACTGATCAACTGCGTTTATGTCGAGCTCTTCACCGTGGCGAATATCACCACCCTGATCTATCAACGCCATATTTTTATTCTCATTAACGTGCAGAGCGCGGTTTCATACGCTGCATACTTTTTTGAAACATTTTGCTGTACAGCACATGCGGCAAGTAACGTTTGGCACGCCATAACTTGGCACCCGAAGCATGTGGCAGGATATGTACTTTGCCCTCACGCACGCCGTCGACAATAATTTGTGCGACCTGTTCTGCCGACAACTTACCGCTAGCCAGTAACTTGTTCATCATCTTTTTTAGGCCAGGATCAGTGCTGCGCATGGTCTCTTCCAAATTAGTTTGGAAGAACGATGGGCATACCACACTGACCTTGACGCCGTGCTCCATCAACTCTTGCTCTAAGGTTGTCGACAGCGCCACCACGGCGGCTTTCGTGACGTTATAAGATGCCATGCGTGGAACGTCTAACAAGCCAGCCATTGAAGCAATATTGACGATATGACCGTTGCCTTGTCGTTTAAAGATGGGGGTGAATACTTTGCAGCCACGCACCACACCCAGCAAATTAATATCGATAATCCAGTTCCAATCACTAATACTGACGTCTTCGATAGCGCCAGCACCAGCAACCCCGGCATTGTTAATCAGCACATCCAGTCCGCCCCAGTCCTCACTTAAGGTCTCGGCCACGTGCTGTACGTCATCATCAATGGTGACGTTGCAAGGTATGAAGCGCGCGTCACTGGCGCCAGCGAGGGTTAGCTCTCGCTGTGTTTCCTGACCGCGAGCCTCGTGCACGTCACCAATGCATACCCGAGCACCTGCACGGGCATAAATCAATGCCAGCTCACGGCCTAGACCGCTGGCACCACCGGTAATAAAAACACGCTGACTCATAGTTTGAATCCTTGTTTGGCTATTTCGATTTTGGCGATAACACCTTTATGCACCTCATCGGGGCCATCTGCCAAGCGCAGGCTACGTGCTTGCGCAAAGAAGCCAGTTAATGGGGTATCGCGCGACATGCCCGCACCGCCGTAAATTTGAATCGCCATATCCACCACTTGCTGCAGCACATTGGGTGCGACCACTTTAATGGCGGAGATTTCCGTCATGGCGGCAAAGGTGCCGACAGCATCCATTTTCCAAGCGGCATACAAGGTTAATAAACGCGCTTGATCGATCGCAATCCGCGCTTCTGCAACACGCTCACGATTACCACCTAGGTTGATAATCGGTTTGCCAAAAGCCGTGCGTTCACTGCCACGCTTAATCATTAATTCCAACGCTTTTTCGGCGGCACCAATACAACGCATGCAGTGATGGATTCGACCTGGGCCTAAGCGACCTTGGGCAATAGAAAAACCTTGACCTGGGCCACCAATAAAGTTGGCGACCGGAACACGCACATTAGTGAAAGTGACTTCGCCATGGCCATGGGGGGCATCGTAGTCGCCGAACACGGGCAACATGCGTTCGATTTCAACACCGGGTGTGTCCAGTGGTACCAACACCATGGAGTGTTGGCTGTGGCGGCCAGCATCTGCATTGGGTGTGTGAGCCATGAAAATAGCGATTTTGCAATGTGGGTCACCAATGCCACTGGACCACCATTTGCGGCCATTGAGAACAATTTCATCCCCTTCAACAATGGCAGTGGCCTGCATATTGGTGGCATCTGATGAGGCGACTTCGGGTTCGGTCATACAAAATACCGAGCGAATCTCACCAGCCAACAGGGGTTTTAACCAACGCTCTTTTTGTGCTTCTGTGCCATAACGCCACAGCACTTCCATATTGCCAGTGTCGGGCGCATTGCAATTAAATACGGTAGGCGCCAATAAACTACGACCGGTTTGTTCAGCAATATGGGCATATTCGGCGATGGTAAGACCTGCGGCTAAGTCGGCATCAGGCATCCACAGATTCCACAAGCCTTGTGCTTTTGCTTTGCCTTTTAGCTCTTCTAAAACAGCTGGAATTGTCCAGTTACGCCAATTGCCATCGGGATTCTTGTGATGAACTTCGGCCCAAAACGCGGCTTCGACCGGCTCAATCTGCTCAGTGATAAACGCCTTTACTCGCGCTAAGTAATCTTGTCCTCGCTCACTCAATTCAAAATGCATGGCTGGTCTCTTATTTTTCTAAGGTGACCAGATACTAACGGGAGAATGAATTGTAGGTCACTTATTTCACTCGACAATTTGATGACTTAATAAAACTGTTGTGACTTTGCATAAACCAAAGTGGTAATTCGGATTGCCTAAGAATTGGTTAGGCTTACGTTTTGTAACACTTAGTCTTTCGGAGACAAAGTGAAACTGTGACTGATTGGTCACAAAGCATGTTATCAATGCGTTTTTGTTTTGGACATAACGATGAATTACTCAAAAATTGCTGGAACGGGTAGTTACTTACCTAACCGTGTTGTGACTAACAGTGAGTTACAAACTCGTATTGATACCAGTGATGAATGGATTGTTTCACGTACTGGAATTGAAGCGCGCCACATTGCTGCCGAAGGTGAAAAAACCACTGATCTCGCAGAGCATGCAGCACGTGCTGCGATGGCAGCGGCGAATGTCAATGCGGACGATATTGACCTGATAATTGTCGCCACTACCACGCCTGATAAAGTTTTTCCCAGTACTGCTTGCTTGTTGCAGGCTCGGTTAGGCGTTAAGCAGGGTGCAGCTTTTGACGTGCAGGCAGTCTGCACTGGTTTTGTTTATGCGTTGTCGATTGCCGATAAGTTTGTGGCGTCTGGTCAGCACCGTTGTGCTTTGGTCGTTGGTGCTGAGATCTTTTCACGCTTACTAGATTGGAATGATCGGAGAACCTGTGTGCTATTTGGTGATGGCGCCGGCGCTGTGGTTTTGAAGGCATCAAAAGAGCCTGGTATTTTATCGAGCCATTTATATGCAGATGGCAGCATGGGTCATATCTTACAAGTTGATGGTGGTGTATCGGCAGGTAAGTTGGCTGATAACCCGTACTTGCAAATGGATGGTGCGGCTGTATTTCGTCTGGCTACACGCGTTTTGCATGAGTGCGCGACGGAGGCATTGAGGCATAATGGTTTTACTGTTGAAGATCTCGATTGGCTTGTTCCACATCAAGCAAATATGCGAATTATTAACAGTACAACGGATAAGTTAAACTTGCCTCGCGAACGGGTTATTACCACTGTTGCCCAACATGGCAATACCTCGGCGGCCTCAGTTCCATTAGCGCTTGATACTGCTGTGCGTGATCAGCGTATTAAACCCGGTCAGCTAGTACTGATTGAAGGTGTTGGGGGTGGTATGACATGGGGTTCTGTTCTGCTTCGTTTTTAAGTTGATCCTTATTTGGGCTAGGAGAAAACAATAATGCACAGTCCAATTCTTGCACCAGTTGTCTGTTTAGTGGCGTGGTCTATGGTGATGTGGACGTGGATGTATGTCACGCGGTTGCCAGCCATGGGCAAAGCAAAAATGAAGCCGGACCCTTTTGCACCAAGGGGTGAGCAGATGAACCAACTGCCGGCTGAGGTGCGCTGGAAGGCAGATAACTACAATCATTTGATGGAACAGCCCACGCTGTTTTATGCCATCACCTTGGTCTTGGCGCTGTTGGGGCAGGGCGATGGAATCAACCTGTGGTTGGCATGGGCCTATGTTGTTATTCGTGTTTTGCATAGTTTGCTGCAATCACTGGTTAATAAAATTGAGCTGCGATTTGTGTTGTTCTTTTTGTCTTCGCTGGCATTAATTGGCTTAACCGCAAATGCACTGTTGAGTGTTTTTTAATGATGCATACAAACATTAAATTATTAGACACGATTTTAGATGGCTGGCGGCAAGCGCTTGGCGCTGACTATGATGCTTATCGCAATCATTGTTATCGGGTATTAAATGTCACGTTGCAGTTGGCCCCGTCATCACCGGATGCCTTGCAAAAAATCGCAGTAGCGGTGGCCTTCCATGATTTAGCCATCTGGGCAAAACAAACCTTTGACTATATCGAGCCATCTGCGGACGTGGCACAGGCATGGTTGTTAGAAAACGACCATCCCGACTGGTCAGATGAGGTGTTGGCGATGATTAGACAGCACCACAAAATCACTACGTGCCCAGCGCACAGCTCAGCTTTGGTCGAAGCTTTTCGTCAAGCAGACTGGTGCGATGTGAGTTTGGGGTTATTACGCTTTAAGTTAAATGGCGAATTTTTGGGGCAGTTAAAACAGCAGTTCCCCAATGCAGGTTTTCACCGTCGCTTGTTGCAGCTGTCGGGGCGTCAGTTTGTACGTCATCCACTCAATCCGTTGCCCATGATGCGTTGGTAGTTACTGCTCTCGAAATTGTTTGGGTGTTTTTCCTGTCCAACGCTTAAAAGCGCGTACAAAATTACTTTGATCGCTGTAGCCTAACTCCGCTGCGATATCACTAATCGCATCGTGGCTGTAGCGCAGCCGCTCTATGGCCTGATTACGTCGAAAATTATCAATCATGGTTTTGAAATTAAGCTGATTCGCGGCCAAGCGACGATGCAAGGTGCGAGGTGTCATGTTCAAGGCATTGGCAACGACTTCTTGTGCGTTGGGGTCGGCTAGATAACGCTTAATCAGCTGTCCAACTTTGGTCACCCAATCTTGTTGATGTGCTGCGTTTGCCAATGCTTCATCACAATGTGCCACAGCCAGCTTGACCAAATTGGGGTCTGGCCGTTGAAAGCGTTTATTTAGCCAGCCAGCAGGAAAACTAATACGTGTTCTGGGGCAGTCGAATGCTATAGCAGTGCCTTGTACTTGCAAAACGAGCTGTAGGTGTGGGCGCGAGGAGAAGGGCAGCTCTAGGCTTAACTGACGACCATCTAAACTGCCCAATAACTCATTGCCAATGACAAAAAGACAGCCCAACAACGCCTCTGTAACCTGTGGCAACCACTGACCTAACATGCCGTTGTCATCAATGCTGATGCTGGCCGTGTCGGTGCTTACATCGACTTTAAAACTCAATAATGCAGCTCTAATCTCGGTATAACGCGCAGCCAACATCAGGGCATCACCCAATGTTGGACTAGCCTTCACCGCGTAGCCCAAAAAACCATGATTACTGACGGTAAGGCATAAGCCCAGCTCAAAAGACAAGGTGGGTGACGGGTCTAAGTGGTTAATATTGCTAATTAATTGTAGCAGTGCCCGATACGATAATAAGTGATCTGGGTGCTCTTGTAATTCAGCTAGGCTAATTTGCGTGCCGGCTAAAACCTGCTCCGCAGAAAACCCCCGTTGCCGCATAAAGTCACAGACCACAACAATATATTGCCCACTTAAAACCCCCTCATTGGGGGTGAGTTGTCCTGCCATGTTTGTCTGCTAATGACCAAAAGTTGTCTGAACATACCCTGTTGTGATGACGACTATCAAGTCACAGTCTTCACTGTCACATTATTCATTGCAATCAAATAGGTCAATTTATGGCAAAGCGGCATATCACAGAAAAATCATCGGCTGTTGTAACAGGGGCTGGTAGCGGTATTGGTCGTGCCTTTGCATTAGCACTTGCTCATCGTGGCGGCAGAGTGGTTTGCGCGGACATTAATTTAAGTACAGCGCAAGAAACAGTAGACCTGATTGTGGCCATTGGTGGCCAAGCATTAGCTGTGCGTTGTGATGTCAGTGTTTTAGCCGATGTTGAAGCGTTAGCCGTTAGTGCAGAGGCGTGGTTGGGTGGGCCTGTTGATTTAGTCATTAACAATGCCGGTGTCGGAGTCGGTGGCAAGGTTGTTGGCGATGTGTCGATAGAGGATTGGTCATGGACCTTAGGTATCAACTTATGGGGCGTGATTCATGGCTGTCATGTTTTTGCGCCTAAGTTACGAGCACACGGTACTGGCGGCATTATTAATGTGTGTTCCACCGCTAGTTTTGCCGCTGCCCCCACGATGGGGCCTTATAACGTTTCCAAAGCCGCTGCTTTAGCACTCACAGAAACACTCTCTGCTGAACTCTCGGGCAGCGGTATTCATGTCACTGCCTTATGCCCAACGTTCGTTAAAACCAACATCGTGCGTGATGGCCGCATTGATGCACAGGCATCACAAATGGGCGGAAAAATCATGCAGTGGATAGGTTTTACGCCAGAGCGCGTGGTTGAGCTGGCATTAGCAGGTTTGGATAGAAATCAGCTGTACGTACTGCCGCAAATGGATGCGCGCATGATTTGGCGCAGCAAGCGCCTAGTGCCGGCACTGTATGCCCGTGGTGCCGGTTTAATTAATCGTTTTGCTCTAAAAGCACAGTAGGAGAGTAATCATGGCTTCAGTTGATCTTGATGTAATGCTGGCAAAAATTAAAAGCAGTCAGTGGGCGCTTGCCGACATTGATTGGGATGCCCCGGGTGCGGACAAAATCACGCCAGAACAATGGCCAAAACTAAAAGAGTTTATGGCTGACTTGATGTGGATTGAGCATGTCGGTGCCCGTGGATTTGCGGCGATGGCCAAGAAGGCGCCAAACGATACGTTGAAAGAAATCTATATCTACTTTCATGCTGAAGAGCAGCGTCATGCCAATGCTGAAATGGCCTTGATGAAGCGCTGGGGCATGTTAGATGGCGACGAGTTGCCAGAGCCCAATATCAATATTCGCCTAGTGATTGAGTGGTTGGATAAATATGCGGATGACCAACCGCTAGCGGCATTAGGCTCAGTTATTCCGATGTTGGAAATTGCCTTGGATGGTGCGCTGTGTAAATTCTTGTTAGACACCGTTAAAGACCCGGTATGCCATGAAGTGTTTGCCAAAATTAATGATGATGAATCTCGACACTTAGGCGTGGATTTTCATGTGTTGGAGATGTTAGGCCACGGCAAAGTCTCGCAAATGGCGATCAAAATGGCTGGCACGTTACTGACGCCGTCGATGTTGTTGGGCATGGCCGCCTACGCACCGTTGTTAAGCCGTATGCGTGACAACATTATTGAGTTGGGCCTGCCAGAAGCGCGGCTGTATGACGCCATGAATAAGTACAAACGTATTGGTGGCAGAACAGAGGCGGGTCGTCGTAACCCGTGGTTCCAAGTGATTAGCCGTCATGGTCAGTGGGTCGTTGATCGAAGTAACTATTTTTATCACAAACCAGTTGATGCACTGGTGACGCTGACCGGTCGAATTCCTAAGCGTGCACTACCGCCAGTGCCAACCTGGGTAAAAGAACTGACGTGGAAGCCAGCGGCTTAAGGGTATTCAATATGAAAATTCATGAAGTCTTGATTGTTGGCGCTGGTTTTGGTGGCTTGGGTGTTGCGATTCGTTTGCGTCAAAACGGTATTGATGATGTTGTCATCCTAGAGCGGGCAGATGACGTGGGTGGTACTTGGCGTGATAACCAGTACCCGGGCGCTGCCTGTGATATTCCGTCCAACCTCTACTCCTATTCATTTGCACAAAACCCCAATTGGTCGCGAGCTTATTCTGGTAGCCGCGAGATCATGGATTATGTCCAGCACTTAGTATCGGCATTCGAATTAAAACCACTCATTCGCTTTCAACAGAACGTCTCGTCATTACTGTTTAATGAGGTGAAGAACTATTGGGAAGTGAGTACGGATGCAGGAAAAGTCTACCGTGCCAGATCAGTGGTGATGGCATCAGGTGGCTTAGCAAATCCTAGTTATCCCGCTATTGATGGTATCGATAGCTTTCAAGGTCACACCATTCACTCGGCACGCTGGGATCATGACTATGATTTTGCTGGCAAGCGTGTGGCTGTCATTGGTAGTGGTGCCAGTGCGGTACAAATTATTCCTGAACTGGTCAAAACTGCTGCCAAAGTCACGGTGTTTCAGCGTACTCCGGGTTGGGTTTTGCCTCGTATGGACTACAGCTCTCCTGAGTGGAGTAAGGCTTTATTCAAGGCCGTGCCTATGGCGCAAACGGTAGTGCGGCAAGCGCTTTATTATGGCCATGAGTCGATGGCATTTAGTTTTATTTGGAACACACCGATGACCTCCTTAATGGAGCGCATTAGTCGTGCGTTTTTACGCCATCAAGTCAGTGATCCCTGGTTGCGCCGCCAACTAACGCCCGATTTTCGCATTGGTTGTAAGCGCGTTTTGATGACCAGCAATTATTATCCCGCGTTGCAAAAACCGAACTGCAAACTGATCACATGGCCAATTGCGGCCATTGCTGAGAAAGGTATCCGTACCGCTGAAGGCATTGAGCATCAAGTGGACTGCATTGTGTTTGCCACGGGCTTTCAGGTGAGTAAATCTGGCACACCGTTTGAGGTACGTGGCGTCGGTGGTCGTGACTTAAATGTAGAGTGGTCACGTGGGGCGCAGGCCTATAAGAGTGTCAACGTGTCCGGTTACCCGAACTTGTCATTTATTTTTGGACCCAACTCGGGGCCCGGCCACAACTCAGCACTGGTCTATATGGAATCGCAGATTGCTTATATTGTGAATCACATTCAGGCATTGCGTGAAAAAGGGCTAGCACGATTGGACGTCAAGCCAAATGTGCAAACACGTTATAACCAGATTATTCAAAAGCGTTTAAGTCGTACCAACTGGAATTCGGGCTGTAAGAGTTGGTATTTAACCGAAGATGGTTATAACGCCACCATGTATCCCGGTTTTGCCACGCAATATGCACGTCAAATGGGGGCATTTAAACTCAGTGATTATGATGCCGCTTAAAGGTGGCCTTTAATGACAGATTTTTGGCCTTGCGAAGGCTTGGCGGTAACAACTAACTAGCCAATACTGAGTGTCTACTCTTAAAGGTAAGGCTGACATGAACTATTTTGTAACTGGCGCAACAGGCTTTATTGGCAAGTTTTTATTGGAGCGGTTGCTACAACGACCAGATGCAGAAATATATGTGTTGGTGCGTCCAGGCTCTGAGGCCAAGTTTGTTAGTTTGTGCCAGCGGTTTGCTGAAGCAGCCAGTCGCCTGCATTTGGTGAGTGGTGATATCACCCAAGCAGGCTTGGTGTCAGCGGAAGACAAGGCAAGGCTGGCGGGTCACATAGACCATCTATTTCATTTGGCGGCGGTTTATGACATGGCCATGGATGATGCCACCGCTGACCTTGTTAATAATGAAGGCACACGCAACGTTGTTGAGTTTGCGAACGCTTTGGGTGGTCAGGTGCGTTTGCATCATGTGTCCTCAATCGCCGTGGCGGGTGAGGACTTTGTAGGCACTTTTACCGAGTCAATGTTTGATCAAGGTCAGCCGATTCGTCACCCGTATTACCGCACTAAATTTGAGTCAGAAAAAATTGTGCGGGAAGAGGCGAGAGTGCCTTATAGAGTGTATCGACCGGGCGCTGTTGTGGGGGACTCTCGCACGGGTGAAATGGACAAAATTGATGGCCCTTACTACTTTTTTAAGACTATTCAGAAGCTCAGTTTTACCCTACCCAAGTGGCTGCCATTAATTGCGATTAAAGGTGGTCGTGTGACCTTGGTGCCGGTCGATTATGTGGCCGCAGCAATGGACCATATCGCGCATCAGCCGGACTTAGATGGCAAAGCATTTTTCTTGATTCAATCACCGGCGCCGACCATGGGGGAGATGCTGCAGACCTTGCTGCAGGCAGCACATGGGCCAGAATTGGCAGCGAACTTAAACCTGCAAACACTGCATAAGCCAGTGCGACAGATTACCGGTCGCCTTAGCCAGATTGTTCCTCATTTTGACAACTTGTTTGAACGCATTGTTGGCGCACCACCCGCTGCGGTAACGGCGGCATTTACGCAAACGCGTTATGACGATAGCCAAGCCCGTGCAGCGCTGGCGGGGAGTGGTATTCACTGCCCTGATTTACGTGATTATGCCGACAAACTTTGGCAGTACTGGTCGCTGTATCTAGACATACATACCAAGGTCAGTAACCGTGCCAAACGAAATCTAAATGGAAAAGTGGTGGTGGTAACGGGCGCTTCTTCTGGTATCGGTTTTCAGGTTGCCAAGAAAGTGGCAGCAGCCGGCGCGCGCGTGGTGTTAGTGGCACGTCAGCAAGACAAGTTGGCGCAGGCACAACAGGTTATTCAGCTAATGGGGGGCGAGGCCTATGTCTACCCCTGTGACTTAAATGATATGGACGCCATTGACCAATGCGCTCAGCAAATACTGGCGGACCTAGGGCACGTTGATGTGTTGGTGAATAACGCAGGGCGCTCGATTCGACGTGCGGTAGTGGATTCTTATGATCGTTTCCACGACTTTGAGCGCACCATGCAGCTTAATTATTTTGGCGCAGTTCGTATGACGCTTAATTTGTTGCCTTCAATGGCGCATCAAAAGTCTGGTCACATTATTAATATTAGCTCGATTGGTGTGTTGACCAATGCGGCTCGTTTTTCAGCGTATGTGGCCAGTAAGGCTGCACTTGATGCCTTTGGGCGTTGTTTAGCAGCCGAAGTAAAACATCGGCATATCGAAATTACCTCGGTGTATATGCCATTAGTCCGCACACCAATGATTGCACCCACCAAAGTGTATGACTATGCGCCGGCATGGAGTCCGCAACAGGCGGCTAATATGGTTATGGATGCAATGTTGAATAAGCCAAAGTCTGCTGCCACTGGTTTTGGCCAAGCAGCAAAATGGTCTTATGCGCTTTGGCCAAAGCTAAATGATCGTATGAATAATCAAGCATTTAGAGCATTTGCAGAGCCCAAAGCGCACTAGGTCTTAAGTCATCTGCTCGGGCCTTACCCAAGCATCAAATTGCTCAGCACTGACCAAGCCGGAGGCGAGGGCGGCATCACGTAATGACAGCCCTTGTTGATAGGCAGCTTTGGCAATGGCGGCCGCGTTGTCATAACCAATATGTGGATTAAGCGCGGTCACTAACATCAGTGATTGTTGCAACAATTGCTCGATACGGTCGCGGTCTGGTGTCATGCCTTGCAGGCAATGCTCATCAAAGCTGTGCATGGCATCGGTCAGCAGGCGCACACTTTGCAGCATATTGTGGATGATCATGGGCTTGTAGACATTCAGCTCAAAATTGCCTGAAGCCGCTGCAAAGGTGATTGCGCTGTCATTGCCCATGACTTGGCAGCAGACCATGGTCATGGCTTCGCATTGAGTGGGATTTACTTTGCCCGGCATGATCGAGCTGCCGGGTTCATTCATCGGTAGTTGTATCTCACCTAAGCCACAGCGAGGCCCGGACGCTAACCAGCGCACATCATTGGCAATTTTGAACAAGGCCACGCTCAAGGTTTTGAGCGCGCTGTGAGCCAGCAACAAGGGCTCATGTCCGGCTAAGGCGGCAAACTTATTGTCAGCCACGGTAAAAGCAAAGCCACAGTCGGCCGATAACTTATCTGCTACCCGCTGAGCAAATTCAACATGGGTATTTAGCCCCGTACCAACAGCCGTGCCGCCCACAGCAAGCGCTGACACTGCGGGCAAACTTTGCTTGATGGCAGCTTCGGCTAAACGAAGTTGTGCCAACCAGCCCGAAATTTCCTGACCTAGGGTGAGTGGTGTCGCATCTTGTAAATGAGTGCGTCCAATTTTGACGATATCAGCATAGGCCTCAACCTGATGGGCTAGGGTTTGTGTTAATGCCTGTAGCGTGGGTAGCAGTGTTTGTTGCAAGGTGAGTACGGTAGCCACATGCATGGCGGTTGGAAAAATATCATTAGATGACTGCCCCAGATTAACCTCGTCGTTGGGATGAATTAAACGATGGTGGCCACGCTCACCACCTAATAGCTCGGAACCCCGGTTGGCCAGTACTTCATTTATATTCATATTGGTTTGCGTGCCAGAGCCGGTTTGCCAAACCACCAAGGGGAAGGCGCCGTTATGTTGCCCATTAAGCACTTCATCGGCGGCTAGACAAATGGCGTCCGCCTTTTCCTGTGTTAACAGCCTTAATTCAGCATTTACTTGCGCTGCCGCACGTTTGACTCTGGCCAATGCCATGATCAGAGGCTTAGGAAGTTGCTCTTCAGAGATACGGAAATAGGTCAGTGAGCGCTGTGTTTGTGCTCCCCATAAAGCGTGCTCAGGGACGTCAATTGCGCCAAAGGAATCGTGTTCTTGTCGCATGATATGTCCTCCAGTCCAGCTTCTGTTTGCATGGTGGCTTCAGTCACGCTATACCATGTCATCGTCTTTTATTACATTAGGGTGTTGCCGTGTCTCAAGCAGAGCTTCATGAGTATTCTGTCGTATTTACCGATCGTGCGCTTAACCATATGTCACCTCGTTTTCAGCAGGTGATGCGCACCATTTCGTCAACGCTAAAGCAAGTTTATAACGCAGATGCAGTAGCGGTTGTGCCGGGCGGCGGTAGTTTTGGCATGGAGGCGGTGGCAAGGCAGTTAGCGCAGGATAAAAACTGCTTGGTGATTCGTAATGGCTGGTTCAGTTATCGCTGGAGCCAGATCTTTGATGCCGGCAAGATCCCTGCGCAAACACATGTGCTGAAGGCCAAACCGTTATCAACCAGTCAGCACAGTGCATGGGCGCCGCCAGCCATTGCTGAGGTTGTAAACAGCATCCAAACACATCAACCAGACCTTGTTTTTGCGCCCCATGTAGAAACCGCATCTGGCATTATTTTGCCTGATGACTACTTAAAAGCGGTGGCCGATGCAGTGCATGCTTACGGTGGTTTGTTTGTGCTCGACTGTGTGGCGTCCGGCACCTTATGGGTCGACATGAAAGCCTGTGGTGTCGACGTACTGATTAGTGCGCCGCAAAAAGGTTGGTCAGCGTCGCCATGCAGCGCCTTGATCATGTTGAGTGAGGCTGCTGTTGAGCAGATCGAACAAACGCACAGTAGTAGTTTTGCCGGTGATTTGCGCAAGTGGTTGTCGATTATGCGAGCGTATGAAAATGGTGGGCATGCCTATCACGCCACTATGCCCACTGACGCCTTAGCCAAGTTTTGTGACGTGATGCAAGAAACAGTGGCTGCTGGTTTAGACGACTTAAAACAACGGCAGTGGCAATTAGGCCAATCCGTGCGCGCACTGTTTAAGTCGCATGGTTTTCATAGTGTCGCTGCCGAAGGTTTTGAAGCGCCGGGTGTGGTGGTCTTACACACGGAACATCTGGCCTTACACAACGGTAGTCGTTTTATTGAGCTGGGTCTGCAAACCGCTGCTGGTGTGCCGTTGATGTGTGATGAGGGTGATCAATTTAAAACTTTCCGCGTCGGGCTTTTTGGGCTGGATAAACTCTTTAACCTTGAGCGCAGTGTGCAACGACTGGCGACAGCGTTGACACAAATAGAGGCGAAATAATGTCTTACGATGTCGACCTCTTTGTCATTGGGGCAGGTTCGGGCGGCGTGCGTGCAGCACGCTTTGCTGCTGGTTTTGGTGCTCGCGTAGCGATTGCGGAAAGCCGTTATTTGGGCGGCACCTGTGTGAATGTGGGCTGTGTGCCTAAAAAGCTTTTAGTGCATGGTGCGCAATTTAGTGAACACTTTGCCCATGCCAGTGGTTATGGCTGGTCTATGCCTGAGCCAAGTTTTGATTGGCCTACCTTGATCACGCATAAAAATGGCGAGATTAAACGTCTGAACGGTGTTTATCAGCGCTTGTTAGAAGGCGCGGGTGTGAGCTTGTTAAATGGTCATGCTAAGTTATTAGATGCACACACAGTACAGGTGAATGAGCAGACTATTCGTGCCAAACACATTCTGATTGCCACTGGTGGCTGGCCTCATATTCCGGATATTCCGGGACGTGAATTGGCCATTGGTTCAAATGAAGCGTTTTATTTACCGCAGTTACCTAAGCGCGTTTTGGTGGTGGGTGGTGGTTATATCGCTGTGGAGTTTGCCTCGATTTTTCATGGTTTAGGTGCTGATGTTAGCCAGATTTATCGTGGTGATTTGTTCTTGCGTGGTTTTGATCAGGCGGTGCGAGAACATATCCGTGACGCGTTCACCGAAAAGAAGCTAAAGCTTTTATTCAATACCGATATTGTGGCGATTCGACGTGAGGATGATGGCTCATTAATGGCTACATTGGCGGATGGCCAAGAGGTAGCAACTGACTGTGTGTTTTACGCCACGGGTCGCCGTCCCATGTTGGATGACCTTGGGCTGGAAAATACGCGTGTTGAGTTAAATGCCAAAGGCTTTGTGCAAGTAGATGCGCAGTATGTGACTGCCGAGCCGTCCATTATGGCGATTGGTGATGTGATTGGTGATGCCTTTGCTGGTAAAGCCCAGCGCTTAAGCTTAACGCCGGTAGCTTTGGCTGAGGGTATGGCGGTGGCAAGGCGCTTATTTAAGCCTGATGAATATCACCCGGTGGATTACCAAAACATTCCCACGGCGGTATTTAGCTTGCCCAATATTTCCACGGTGGGCTTAAGTGAGCAGCAGGCTATTACGGCAGGTCACAGTGTGCTTATTTTTGAGACTCGATTCCGTTCACTGCCGCTATCCATTACCCAAGACCGTGAAAAGACACTGATCAAACTGGTGGTTGATGCCGACACCGACCGAGTTTTGGGCTGTCATATGGTGGGTGCTGAGGCGGGTGAAGTGATTCAGGGTATTGCGGTAGCGCTTAAAGCGGGAGCCACCAAGCGTGTGTTCGACGAGACCATGGGGATACACCCCACAGTCGCCGAAGAATTTGTCACGCTGCGTACGCCTCGTGATTAATCTTTGATATAGGTTTCTAGATAGGCCACTGTGGCACGAATGACTTCGTCGCGGTAGGCATCGGTGATGCGGCCATGGCGATAGTTTGAGTGACGCATAATAGTGTCGCTAATATCGACTGCTAACCATGCTACATCGGGCTCTACCGGCACACTTAAACCACGCGCCTCTAGTAAAAGACGCAGTGCGCCACCTAAGCGTTGGTTGGTGATTTCTTGAATTCTGTATGTTTTGTCGGTCATCGCACCGCCAAGCAACAGAATGAGAGTGATTGGTTTGGAGTTGTAATAATCGGCAATAAATCCCACCAATTTGCCGACAAGCTCGCGCCACGGTAAATCCATATGCTCAGCTGCCAGCGTGGCTACTTTCTCTGCGGACTCATCAAAGTAGCGCAGTGAAAGCTCATTTAAAATGGCATGCGGAGTGGGATAAAAGCGATATATGCTGGCCCGTGTATAGTTCAGGCGTGCAGCCAATATCGGAATGGAGAAGCCTTCTAGGCCGATTTCTAAAATAATCTTTTCAGCTTCATCTAAAATACCATTTAAACGGGCAATGGTTTTAGGTAAGCGAGGTTTGCGGGCTACAGCGCGTTCATCAAGAGTTTGCATGGTCTGGGTAACTAGTAATTATCAGCGTGGATAGTGGTGTTGATATAAACAAAATGCAATCTAAGAAGCGGTAAAAGGTATTGATTAACCGATTAGCGTCAAAGACTGTAATTATTCTATATCGAAAGGAGCATAAATAATGCAAGTTGAGGTTAACGGCCAATGGTACGACTGGGATGACACGTTTTCCTGCTTATTAGATTGGGTTGATGCAATTGGTCTTTATACCGACTCAGGATGTCGTTCTGGACAGTGTCACGCATGTGCAGCGCAGCTTATAGAAGGTCAAGTTGCTTATGATGATCCTAGTCTTGATCCCGGTGATGACTTGGTACTGCTGTGTTCAGCCCGCCCAGCATCAACCGTTCGGCTGACACTGGGCAGATACTAGGTCTTAGAAGCGGTATTTTCCGGCATTAATATTGGCAAATATTTCGTCGGTTAACGGGGTGTATTCGTTGGTGCCTGGCAGCAATACATACAGTGGCTCGCTGTCGACCTTGCTAGGATCAAAACTTTCTGTTTTCAGATTGTTCTTTTGGTATTTGAAGGTGCCTGTGGTTTCCATTGCTTGTTTAACACGTAAAAATACTGGCACTGAATAGTGTGGTAATTCACGCTTTAAGTGACTGAGCAAGTTAGCAAAATCTACTGAGTGACCTTCATGTGGTGTAATGGCTGCCATACCAGCACGGCCATTGGTGTCTGCGATTTCTACGCCATACACCACGGCTTCTGCTAGGGCAGGGTGTTCGGTCATGATGTTTTCGACTTCGGTTGTTGACACGTTTTCACCTTTCCAGCGGAAGGTGTCACCGGTGCGATCAACAAACTGAGCATGACGGAAGCCAATTTCGCGCATTAAGTCGCCGGTGTTGAAATAGCGGTCGCCTTTTTTGAAGACATTTTCAAACACACATTTGGCACTTTTTTCTGGGTCGGTATAACCATCAAATGGAGTTTTATCGGTGATTTCACCAATTAACAAACCGACTTGGCCCGGTTTAACTTTGATGAAGTAACCTTTTTTGTTGCGGACCGGCTCTTCTTTTTCTTTGTCATACTGCACCAAGGCATAAGGCAGTGGCGAGAAGCCCACGGTGTTGTCAAAGTTGAAAATGTTAGTAAAGCCGACATTGCCTTCTGATGAGGCGTAGAGTTCAGCAACAACTTCAATGCCAAAGCGCTCTTTGAATGTGCCCCAAATGCTGGGGCGTAAGCCGTTGCCGACAATTTTAGTCACACGGTTATTGCGGTCGTCTGCAGATACCGGCTTTTCTAATAAATAGCGGCACAACTCTCCAACATAACCAAAGGCGGTGGCGTTATAACGACGGCAATCGTTCCAGAATTCGCTGGCAGAGAACTTGCGACGAATTGCCAAGCCTGAGCGCCCAGCAATGACAGAGCCCCAACACACCACCATAGCAGTCGCGTGATAAAACGGCAGGGTGGCATACAACACATCTTGACGATTTAAGTCCAAGCTAAAGCCGAGTCCACCGTAGGCCTTCATCCAACGACCATTGTTAAAAATGGCGGCTTTAGGCAAGCCCGTTGTGCCCGAAGTATAGATATAAAACAGTCCATCTGGACGGTAGATTTGTTTGGCGGTCGGAGGGTTATAACTTGGGCTGCCTTGGATTTCGATAGCGAGGTTGCGCCAGCCTAAAGGGGCATCACCTGCGTCACGCTGTGTGTCGTTATCGGCAAACCAGTACATGGCATTGTCGTCAATGTTGAGGTTGGCCTGAACATCGATCAGGTTTTGCACACACTCAGCACCAGCAATAATTGCTTTTGGTTCAACTAAGTTCACGCTGTGTGTTAACACTTTGCCACTTTGTGAGGTGTTCACCATGGCGGCGACAACACCGAGTTTAGCAAGACCCAATACTGTGGCTAACAGTTCTGGACGGTTTTCAATCAGAACAACAGCAACATCACCTTTGCGTAAGCCCTGCTGTAGAAAAAAATGGCTGATGCGATTGGCCCACTGATTAAACTCGGCATAAGTATAGGACTGGTCCTGATACATGATGGCCTTGCCATGCGGGTTCTCTTGTGTGGCTTGCTCAAACGCCCATGCCAAACCTGCTGGTGTAGTGTTGTCAGTGCTGTTGGCTAACATTAGGCCATTGATCATGCGCGGCATTTTGCGTGCCAACGATGGCAGGCGGCGAATAACATCGAGTGGCGAAATCACATCTTGGTGTTGAGACATAGCAAGGTCCTAAAGCAAAAAAAGGCAGTTACCGTTGTGTTCGCTACGGTAACTGCCTTGGTGTTAAGCCGCAAGACTTGACGTGGATGCCTGCCTGCGGCTAGGCGGTCACGTTTTTAGCGTTTTTTGGATGGCAGAGTGCCATTTAATTTACAGATAATGCCCAGCATGACTTCATCGGCACCACCGCCAATTGAAGCCAAGCGGCCGTCGCGATAGGCGCGTGCCAAGGGGTTATCCCAAGTAAAGCCTTGGCCACCCCAGTACTGCAAGCAGCTATCGGTGACTTCACGCATTAAGCGACCGGACTTTAATTTGGCCATGGAAGCCAACATGGTGACATTTTCACCCGCCACATGTTGTTCACATACTGAGTGCACCAAACCACGCAAACATTCAATTTCAGTTTGTAGTTCGGCTAAGCGGTAATGCACCACTTGTTGATCCAGTAAAGGCTTGCCGTAAATCATGCGTGAGCGTGCGTAGTCTACAGTTAGTTCAATACACTTACTTAAACCACCGAGTGCACTGGCGGCACAAAAGATACGCTCCTCTTGAAATTGCATCATTTGCATCATGAAGCCCATGCCTTCGGCACCAATTAAGTTGCTTTGTGGCACGCGTACATCATCAAAAAATACCTGCGCGGTATCCGAGCTGCGTTGGCCTAACTTGTTGATGGGTTTAGAGAATGAAATGCCGGGTGTTTTTGCCGGCACAATAATCAACGATTTGTTGTTGTATGGGCCTTCATCACTGGTGTTGGCCAGCAGACAGAAAAAGTCGGCTTGCAGACTGTTAGTGATCCACATTTTTGAGCCGTTAATGACGTAATCGTCACCATCTTTTACCGCGCGAGTTTTGATGGCAGCGACATCAGAGCCGGCGTGCACTTCACTCACTGCAATGGATGTCACCATGTCGCCTGCTATAGCAGGACGCAGGAATTTAGCGCGTAGTTCGGGTGAGCCAAAACGCGCAATAGCGGGCGTGGCCATGTCAGTTTGTACACCAATGGCCATGGGGATGCCGCCACAGCCAATACGACCTAATTCCTCAACCACCACCATATTATAGGAGTAGTCCAAGCCAGAGCCGCCGTCTTCAACGGGTTTGCAAATACCCAGCAAGCCTAAGTCACCCATTTGCTTGAAAAGTTTATGAGCAGGAAAACGACCAGCTTCTTCCCACTCGTCAACATGTGGATTGACGTTGTTTTCAACGAATTGGCGAGCGGTGCGGCGAAGTGCTTCGTGTTCTTCAGTAAATTTCATGGTGAGTCCCTATGTTTTAACCGGCTATTTATGAAAAAGGCGCGGCCGTATCGCGCAGACTATATAGTCACGCGCAAACATAGACTGACTGAGCAGTTTTGCAAAGTGTATTTTTAAGAACAACAGACTCTAAAGATAGCGTGCCAGTAAGTCGCGGGCGCGGATTTGTGCGTCCATCACCGTCATGAAAGTGTAGGCCCCCATAAATTTGCGACTTAAAAACATGAATTCTTTAGGTGGCACAGAAAACTGCTTACTGGCCGCCGAACGAGCTGCCAAGCTAGTGGCACGAACATGTAGGCGACTTCTGGCCCAGCAATAATCGCCATCAGCATTTAACACTTCCCGTGGCACTTGGCTAAGGTCAGAAAATGGCTCAAAGGCTAAGAATGCCAGCTCGATAAAGCTTTCACGCGTGCTGGCCTGTAAGCCATCAAAAAATCGAAAGCCTTTCATGGCTTCAAGCATGGCGTCACGGTCACTGTTAAACGCGGCTTTAGTTAGTCCACGTGCCAGTGACAGCAAGTCGTCGGGGAAATCACGTACTGCGCCAAAGTCCAGCAAGATGATGCGGTCAGGGGTGTCGCCGCCATCACCTAGGCGTAGTAAGTAATTACCAAAATTAGGATCTGTCTGAATTTGTCCCCATAAAAACACTTCTTTGCAGCAGATTTCTAACGCTGCGATAGCGATGGCATTTCGCCTTTGTGGAGATAGCGCTAATACCTCGGCACTGTTTACTGGCACACCTGATTCATAGGACATGACTAATAAACGTTCGGTGCAATATTCGGAAAAAATTTGCGGCACAACAAAGCGCGGATCATCTTTTAGGTAGTCGCGAAAGTGGCGTGTGGTTTCGGCCTCCAACGGATAGTTCACTTCCCGGTGCATCATATGACGCACTTCATCTAACCATTCATCAAAGTCACGGGTTTGTGGCACAGCACGGGTCAGTTTCAACATATGCGTGACCAGTGCTAAGTCGGAGTCAATGGCATCGGCCACACCTGGATATTGAATTTTTAGCACAAGCTCTTTGCCATCACTGCGCCGGCGAGCACGGTGAACTTGTGCTAAAGAAGCGGCGCCTAATGGCTCGGGGTTGATTTCGAGATCGTCAAAACGTGAGCCTAACTCAGCACGAACAATCGGCTCTAAGGTATGCCAGTGTAGTGCGGTGGTGCTGTCATTGAGTTTGTGTAGTGCGCTGGTGATCTCTGGTGGCAAGAAGTGTTCACCATAAAGCGCCATCATTTGGCCAATCTTCACGACGCTGCCCTTGAGTTTGCCCATCTCGCGGACTAAGTATTCGGCTTGCTCACCTAAGGCGCGACGGCGGGTGCTGGCGCGATCCTCTGGGGCTGAAAACATCGAGCCTGCTGCTGATGCTGCTAATCGACTGCCGGCAACGACAGAGGCTTTAGCAATCGAAAATCGACGCTCAAAGGCCCCTGTTTTTAGGCGAGAAAGGCGGTCATCAGACATAAATCGGTTCCTTGGCAACAGCGGGTGTTGCTCCATAGTTTACGTTATCTCAGTGCAATCGTTGCCAGTGATCGTCATCCTGGCGAACACGTCCTTCATCAGCAAGCTTAATTAGATGAGCCAATAAGCTAAAGCGTGCAACGGGATGTAGCCAAGGCTGCACATCATCGTAGACTGTTTCAACCAGTTGCATGAGCGTTTGCTGATGGCCGACGGCAAAGCGCTCTAGTACTTTCTGTTCACGTTGCTGACGGTGAGTGATGGTGCCACGAATGACATCGTGTGCCGCTAACATGGCTTTACCGTGGCCGGGCAAAATAGCCTCAATTGGAAAGGCTAATAGTTTTTCCAAAGAACTTATGTAGTCAGCTAAACGACCATGTGGCGGGATAATCACTACGGTAGAGCCTTGAATTAAATGATCACCAGTGATCAGCCAGCCTTCGTGTGGGCAAAAAAAGCATAAATGATTTTCCACATGGCCCGGTGTGGCAACAACTTGTAGTGTCCAGCCCAATCCTAACCACTGTTGCTGGTCGATCAGTACTTCGTCAATCACCGTGTCACGGTCTTGACTGGGGTCATTAGCCAACGGAGGGCAGCCCAAAATGCGAGCACCGGTTGCTGCAACCAAGGCACTGCTGCCGGGTGAGTGATCGCGGTGGGTATGTGTTAGCAAAATAAATTTGAGCGGCTTACCTGTGTCGGCTACAGCAGCCAGAAGTGCCTCACGATGCGCTGCATCATCAGGGCCTGGATCAACAATCGCGCAGCAACTTTCACCAATGAGTACATAGCTGTTGGTGCCAGGGCCGGTCATTAAGCCGGGATTGGCAGCAGTGACACGCCACACGGATGCACTTAATTTCACCGTGGTTTCAGCGCTGATTTCAAGCGTCGGCCACTGGGATAGCGTTAGTGTTTGTGAGTCAGTCAAACTAAACTCCAAGTTTTGTGGATGCGCCAAAACGCACAGCTCCATATACTAGCGTTAATTATTTAGCTTGGTTAGTCAGGGAGTGCTTATGTTATCGGTTGTCTCGCCCGCAAAAACCTTAGATTACGATTCGCCTTTGCCGGAAGGTCTTGAGGTGACATGGCCTGATTATTTGGCCGACTCACAAGAGTTAATCGAGGTATTAAGTGCGAAGTCACCACAAGAGATTGCTGAGCTGATGTCCTTGTCGGATAAGTTGGCTGCTTTAAATGTGGCGCGCTTCGCCAGTTGGCAACCAGAGTACCAACTACCGGAAGGTCGCCCTGCTATTTATGCCTTTAAAGGCGATGTTTATACCGGTTTAGCGGTTGAGCAGTTTAAGCATGATGACCTTAATTATGCTCAGCAGCACTTTCGTATGTTATCTGGCCTGTATGGTCTGCTACGACCTTTGGATCTGATGCTGCCGTATCGTTTAGAAATGGGTACTGAGCTAGCTACTTCACGTGGTCGCAATCTATATGCTTTTTGGGGCGATAGTCTAACGCAGGGACTCAATCAAGCATTGGTCGAGCAGGGCGACAAGATCTTAATTAATTTGGCTTCTAATGAGTACTTCAAAGCAGTCAACTTAAAGAAGCTTGAGGCGCAAGTGGTTACGCCACAATTTAAGGATGAAAAAAACGGCCAGTTCAAAGTGATTAGTTTTTTTGCCAAAAAAGCGCGCGGGCGCATGGCGGCTTGGCTTATTAAAGAGCGAGTTAACAATATTGCCAATATTCGTGAATTTGACTTAGATGGTTATTCATTTAGTGCGGAACTGAGCCGAGGTGATGACATCGTCTTTACCCGCCCAGAAGGCGCCTAATCGCTTATCGCGCCACCGTTTATCTTTTCAGGGGTAGCGACTTGAGACTTAAGGCCTTAAACTTCGCAACCTCAGAATTTAGCAGCCAGAGGAATTGACCGTGTCCGTGGAAACCATCAAAGCACTGCAGGCTGACCATTTTGGTCGTTGGAAAAACCGTGAGGCGATTGCCGAATCAATGATCCCGGTCATTGGTCATATTTATCGCGAACGCAATGTCGTTATTTCGGTTTTCGGCCGCACACTGGTCAACCGTTCGGTCATCCAGATCCTTAAGCATCACCGCCGTGTGCGCATGATTGCTGGTGATTTGTCGGTGGTTGATACCTATCCCATCCTAGAAATTGTTAAAGACCTAGGTCTGGGACCTTGCATTATTGATATCGGCCGTATTGCTATCGATTTTCGTGAAAAAGGCCAAGGCCAAGACCTGCGTTCATTTGTAGAAGCTGCCGTTAAGCCTGGCTTTGATGCTGAAGCACATGGTCAACCAACTGATGTTGTACTTTATGGTTTTGGTCGTATTGGTCGCATTTTGGCGCGTTTATTAATAGAACAGGCTGGTTTACAAGGTGGTTTGCGTCTACGAGCCATTGTGGTGCGTAAAACCACCGATGGTGACCTGCCTAAGCGCGCCTCTTTGCTGCGTCGCGACTCAATTCATGGCCCCTTTGAAGGCACAATTTCGATTGATGAAGAAAACGAAGCCATTATTGCTAATGGCAACTTCATTAAAGTGATTTATGCAAGTCAGCCTGAAGATATTGACTACACCGCTTATGGTATCAACAACGCCTTGCTGATTGACAACACCGGTAAGCTAAAAGACGAAGCCGGTTTAGGTCGTCACTTAACCTGCCCCGGTGTGAACCGTGTGATCTTGACCGCGCCAGCTAAAGGCGACATCAAAAATATCGTGTATGGCGTAAATAACGGCACCGTTACCGATGCGGATCGCATTTTGTCGGCCGCAAGCTGTACGACTAATGCCATTACGCCAGTATTAAAAATCATGAATGACAAGTTTGGTATTGAGGCAGGTCACGTAGAAACCGTGCACTCTTTTACCAATGACCAAAACTTGATCGATAACTATCACAAGGCTGATCGCCGTGGTCGTTCTGCTGTACTCAATATGGTTATTACCGAAACGGGTGCGGCCAAGGCTGTTGCGAAGGCATTGCCTGAGTTAATGGGTAAGCTCACGGGTAACTCGATTCGTGTGCCAACACCTAATGTGTCGATGGCAATTCTGAGTCTATCGCTGGAAAAAGCGGCAACTAAAGAAGAAATTAACGAGTACCTACGTCAGGTGTCACTGCATTCAGGCCTGCAAGAGCAAATCGATTTCACCAACTCAACTGAGGTTGTGTCGTCGGATTACATCGGCTCGCGTTCAGCCGGCGTGTTTGATGCTCAAGCAACTATTGTTAACGGTAATCGTGCCAATTTGTATGTCTGGTATGACAATGAAATGGGCTATAGCTGCCAAGTTATGCGTTTGGCCGAGCAAGTAGCCGGTACGCAGTACATTCATTTGCCTGTAGGCATTTAATGCATTATCAGCAGCCGACTAGTTCGGCTGCTTTTTTATGATGAATGTGACAAAGGTATAACTCGAACCGGATAGAAAGCGCTTGAGATAGTGCATTAGCGAGTTACATTCCGCTATAATTCGCGACGAAAAGTAAGGGTATTTGCCCAGCTGCCGACCACTTTGTGCAGTGTTGCAGTGCCTGAAAACAATATTTACACCTTAACCATTAACCCATAGCTTGCCGGATACCACCATGATCAAGATCAAGCGAGGTCTGGACGTTCCTATTGCAGGATCGCCCGCTCAGCAGGTTGGTAATAGCCCTAAAGTACGTTCTGTCGCCATTGTTGGTGCAGACTATCCAGGACTAAAACCCACCATGAAAGTGGCCGAGGGTGACCGTGTTGTACGCGGTCAACCTTTATTTGCCGATAAAAAGAACTTAGATGTTCTTTTTACTGCGCCAGCGACTGGTCGCGTTCGCGCCATTAATCGCGGTCCAAAACGTGTCTTCCTATCATTAGTTATTGATATTGAAGAAGGCAGTAATGATGCGATTGGCTTCAAATCGTATGATCGCGGTGGTTTAGCTGCCCTAAGTGATGTGGAAGTTGAAGCACAGCTGGCAAACTCGGGCTTATGGACTGCATTACGTACACGTCCGTTCAGCAAAGTCCCAGCATTTGGCTCGCGGCCAGTGGCAATTTTTATTAATGCCATGGATACCAATCCTTTGGCCGCCAACCCTGAGCCGATTATTCAACAAAATCAACAAGCCTTTGTTGACGGTGTGACTGTTCTGACCAACCTCAGTGGCACAGTTTATGTTTGTAAAGCACCAGAGGCGCAATTTGATGCAGGCCCGGCAACAGTTGAAACCTTTGCAGGCCCGCATCCAGCCGGTCTTGTAGGTACACACATTCATTTTCTTGAACCAGTATCTGCTACGCGAACCGTATGGCACTTGAATTACCAAGATGTGATCGCAATTGGTCAGCTCTTTGTTACTGGCCAGCTAAACAGTCAACGCACAATTGCGTTGGGTGGCCCTGTGGTTAAGCAACCACGTTTGCTCAACACCTTAGTTGGCGCTTCACTGGTTGATTTAGTCGACGGTGAGTTAGAGGCTGGTGAGAATCGTGTTATTTCAGGCTCTGTATTAAGCGGTCACAAAGGTGAAGGCTCTGAAGCTTACCTAGGCCGTTATCACCTGCAAGTGTCGGCACTGGCTGAAGGCCGTGAACGTGAGCTCATGCATTACTTCCGTCCCGGCACACATCGTTCATCAGTGCTTAACCTGTATTTGGGTAAATTCCTGCATAAAGCCTTCCCAATGACCACCTCCACCAATGGCTCCGAACGTGCCATGGTGCCAGTGGGGACCTATGAAGCCTTGATGCCATTAGATATTTTGCCAACGCAGTTGCTGCGTAGCTTATTAGTCGGTGATACCCAAGCCTCGCAAGAGCTGGGCTGCTTGGAGTTAGATGAAGAAGATCTGGCGCTTTGCACCTATGCCTGCCCTGGCAAGTATGAATATGGCCCTGTGCTGCGCGATATGCTCAGCAATATCGAGAAGGAGGGTTGATTGGTGAACTGGCTTAAAAACAAACTCGAGGCGATGGAGCCTGATTTTCAAAAAGGCGGCAAGCACCAAAATTGGGCTGCGCTTTTTGAAGCAATTGATACCTTCTTTTTTAGTCCTAAAAAAGTAACCCATGCCGCCGCTCACGTGCGCGACTCAATCGATTTGAAGCGCATCATGATCTTGGTTTGGGCATGTACTTTCCCAGCCATGTTCTTGGGTATGTGGAATACCGGTAACCAAGCACTGACAGTGCTTAATAATGTTCCTGGTGCAACACCCGAGATGGCAACTGACCTGTGGCGTGTGGCTATTATCAGTATGGTGGCAGGTTTTGATGCCAGCAGCTGGTGGGACTCTTTTGTCTATGGCGCTACGTACTTCCTGCCAATTTATCTGACCACATTTATTGTGGGTGGTTTCTGGGAAGTGTTGTTTGCCCAAAAGCGTGGCCATGAAGTTAACGAAGGCTTCTTCGTAACCTCGGTGTTGTTTGCGCTGGTTGTGCCGGCCTCTATGCCATTATGGCAGGTGGCGTTAGGCATCACCTTTGGTGTGGTTGTGGCCAAAGAAATTTTCGGTGGTACCGGCAAAAATTTCGTTAACCCTGCGTTAACCGGCCGTGCCTTCTTGTTCTTTGCTTATCCAGCACAAATCTCTGGTGACACCGTTTGGACCGCCGTTAAGCCTGACTTATGGGCGCAGGCAGTTGACGGCTACACCGGTGCAACTGCATTGGGTCAAGCCAAGGCGTTTGGTCTAGAAGCCATGCAGCGTATTGGTGATGGTGGTATGCAAGCCATTACGTGGATGGATGCCTTTATCGGCAATATTCCAGGCTCCATGGGTGAAGTCTCTACTTTAGGTATTTTTATTGGTGGTGCAGTGTTGCTGTTCACCCGAATCGCCTCGTTTCGCATCATGGGCGGTGTCATGATCGGCATGATCGCCACCTCCATGCTGTTTAATTTTATTGGCTCAGATACCAACCCAATGTTTGCCACGCCGTGGTACTGGCACCTAGTCCTTGGCGGTTTTGCCTTCGGTATGGTCTTTATGGCCACTGACCCTGTGTCTGCGGCTCACTCCAATACGGGTCGTTGGTGTTTTGGTATTTTGATTGGTGTCATGGTGGTCTTGATTCGTGTGGTTAACCCCGCTTATCCAGAAGGCATGATGCTAGCTATTCTGTTTGCCAACTTGGTAGCTCCGTTATTCGACTATTTTGTCGTGCAAGCGAATATCAAGCGGAGGGCATCACGCAATGTCTAAAGAATCCAATTTAAAAACCGTGATGGTGGCTACTGGCTTGTCAGTAGTTTGCTCGATTGCTTTAGCAACAGCGGTTACTGTTTTAAAGCCTATTCAATTAGAGAATCAGGCGCTCGATAAACAACGTAAAATTTTGGCAGCCCTTGGTGTGCTGGAAGAAGGCAAGGGAACACCTGCGCAAGTGGGTGAAGAGTTTGCCAAGTTGGAGCGCTATTTGGTCAATATGGAAACGGGCGAGTATCGTCCAATTGATCTGGATGATCGCTTTGATATGCGACGTGCGTCTAAAGAGCCAGCGACAATGGTTCGTATTGCACCAGAGAATGACATTGCCGGCTTGCGCCGCATGTCCGCTGAATCAGATGTCTATGTTCTGCGCGGTGAAGGGGATGATGCCAGTATTGTATTGCCGGTTGCCGGATATGGCTTGTGGTCAACGCTTTATGGCTACTTAGTAGTTAAGCAAGATGCCAATACTGTTGTGGGCATTACTTTTACTGAGCACGCTGAAACCCCAGGCTTAGGTGGTGAAGTCGACAACCCTCGTTGGAAAGCAACGTGGGCTGGTAAGCAGGTTTATAACGATGCTGGTGAGCCGGTGTTAGGCCTCCACAAGAACGTCGATCCTAGTCGTGATGATGCTATCTACAAAGTAGATGCCTTGTCGGGTGCGACATTGACTAGTAATGGTGTGAGTAATCTCGTGAAGTTCTGGATGGGTGATATGGGCTTCAAGAAGTTTCTCGACAACGTACGTGAATCAGGAGTTTGACCATGTCTGAATCGACTTCTATTAAGGATATTGTCCTTCGTCCCATTTTGCATACCAACCCCATTATTTTCCAAGTTTTGGGTATTTGTTCTGCATTAGCGGTGACAACCAACATGAAAACAGCGTTGGCCATGTCTATTGGTCTTACTGTTGTTGCCATGTTTGCTAGCTTGTTCGTGTCCATGATCCGTTCGATTATCCCGAACTCAATCCGCATCATTGTGCAAATGGTCATTGTGGCGTCACTGGTTATTATCGTGGATCAGTTTCTGCAGGCCTTTGCGCCTGCCATTTCAAAGCAGATGTCAGTGTTCGTTGGTTTGATTATTACCAACTGTATTGTCATGGGACGCTTGGAAGCCTTCGCGATGAAGAATAAGCCAGGCTTGAGCATGTTGGATGGTCTAGGTAATGGCCTAGGTTACTCTGCCTTGCTGTTGCTGGTGGGTACTCTGCGCGAAGTACTGGGCTCCGGAACATGGTTTGGTATGACGATTCTGTCAACGGTAAATAATGGTGGTTGGTACGTACCTAACGGCTTAATGCTGTTACCACCTTCTGCCTTTTTTATTATTGGTTTGACGATTTGGGCTGTTCGCTCTTGGAAAACAGAGCAGCAGGAAAAAGATGAGTTCGCCATCGTACCGAACTCTAAAGCCCAGTCTTCACACTGAACGGAGCTGACACATGGAACATTATTTAAGTTTGTTCGTCCGCGCCGTTTTCATTGAGAACATGGCGTTGGCATTCTTCTTGGGGATGTGTACTTTCATCGCCATTTCTAAAAAGGTATCGACTGCTATTTCGCTTGGTCTAGCAGTTGTGTTTGTGCAGGGACTGACAACACCAATCAACAATGTCATCTACACCTACTTTCTGAAAGAAGGTGCGTTGACATGGACCGGTATGGAAGGTGCAGAAGCCATCGACTTGAGCTTTCTATCGCTACTGACCTTCATTTGTACCATTGCCGCTATGGTTCAATATGTTGAAATGGTGCTCGATAAATACATGCCAAGTTTGTACAACGCCTTGGGTGTGTTTTTGCCGCTGATTACCGTGAACTGCGCTATTTTGGGCGGTGCGTTGTTTATGCAGCAACGTGAATATAACTTGCCTGAAAGTGCGGTTTTTGGCATTGGTGCAGGTCTGTCATGGGCGATTGCGATTGCTCTGTTAGCGGGCATCCGCGAGCGCTTGAAATATAGCGACGTACCCGGCGGACTCAAGGGCTTAGGTATCACCTTTGTCACCGTGGGCCTGATGTCACTTGGCTTTATGTCCTTCTCGGGCATCACGCTATAAGGAGTTATCTGCATGTCGACTGAATTTATTGTTTTACTCAGTATGCTGATGTTCACCGGTGTCGTGCTGACGCTGGTGGCCTTCATTCTTGCTGCACGCTCAAAGTTGGTATCGACCGGTAATGTGGTATTAGACATTAATGGTGATCCAGAAAAGCGTATGGAAGTGCAGAGTGGTGGTAAGTTGCTAAATACCTTGTCAGACAAAGAGATTTTCTTATCGTCTGCCTGTGGTGGTGGTGGTACTTGCGGTCAGTGTCGCGTGAAAATTGTTTCCGGTGGCGGCGAGATTCTGCCAACAGAAGAACCACACTTTACTCGTCGTCAGATCAAAGAAGGCTGGCGTTTAAGCTGTCAGGTTGCCGTTAAGCAAAACATGGAAATGGAGCTTGATGAAGAGTTCTTTGGCGTTAAGCGTTGGGAGTGTGAAGTCATTTCCAATGACAACGTAGCGACCTTTATTAAAGAGCTGACACTCAAGTTGCCTGAAGGCGAGGACGTACACTTCCGCGCAGGTGGTTATGTGCAGTTAGAAGCGCCACCCTTTGAAGTTGACTTTAAAGACATGGACATTGGTGATGAGTATCGTGGTGATTGGGATAAATTCGGAATTTTTGACTTGAAGTTAAAAACAGACGACTTAACCATTCGCGCCTACTCAATGGCGAACTATCCAGATGAGAAGGGCTTGCTGAAGTTCAATATTCGTATTGCAACGCCTCCGCCCCGTCAGATGAAAGAACTGCCACCGGGCAAAATGTCGACCTTTGTCTTCTCACGTAAATTGGGCGATAAAGTGACGGTATTTGGTCCATTTGGTGAGTTCTTCGCTAAAGATACTGATGCTGAAATGGTATTCATTGGTGGTGGTGCGGGTATGGCCCCAATGCGCTCACACATTTTTGACCAGTTAAAGCGTTTGAGCTCCAAGCGTAAAATCAGCTTTTGGTATGGTGCTCGTTCGTTGCGTGAAACCTTTTATGCAGACGAATATGACAAACTGCAAGCTGAAAACGAAAACTTCAAATGGCATTTGGCCTTGTCAGAGCCTCAGCCTGAAGACAACTGGAAAGGCTACACAGGCTTTATTCACAACGTGCTGTATGAAAACTACTTGAAGGATCATCCAGCACCAGAAGACTGTGAGTTCTACATGTGTGGTCCACCCATGATGAACGCCGCTGTAATCAAGATGTTGGAAGACTTAGGCGTTGATAAAGAAAACATCCTATTGGATGACTTCGGCGGCTAATGTGAGCTTTCTATCATCAACACCACTCCGCATGTCGGGGTGGTGGTTCGCGATCAGCCTGCTGTTAGCAGGCTGTTCCGTTTCTGAGCCTAATCGCCAGGCAACGTTTTCTGGCATCGCGTTTTTTAGTATTTCTTGGCAGGTACGTGTCAGCAATTTGCCTGCAAATGTGAATGCACAGCAGTTGCAAACGGAGCTGCAACAGGCACTGGATGATGTGAATAAAACGTTATCCACTTATCAGCCAGACACTGAGCTTATGCGCTTTAATGCAGGGCCGATAGATCAGTGCTTGCCAGTGAGTAAGGTGCTGGGTGAGACGGTTTCAAAAGCATTACTGCTAAGCGAAAAAACGCAGGGTCGCTACGATATAACCGTTGGACCATTGGTTAATTTATGGGGCTTTGGTCCACAAGCTAGACCAGAAAAAACACCAACGGCAAGTGCAATTGCCGAGGCCAGAAAGCAAACTGGCTGGCAATCATTACAGGTAGACACATCGAACGCGTGTATTACAAAGCATAAAGCAGTGGCATTAGATGCCTCATCGTTAGGTGAGGGTGTTGGTGTACAAGCACTAGCGTCTGTTTTAGCGCGACATGGTATAGACCAGTACTTGATTTCCGTGGCTGGTGTTAGTCAGGCGCGTGGTAAACGGCCTGATGGCTTGCTTTGGCGTGTTGCAATTGAATCGGCTGACGGTGGTGGAAGGCCAGCGTTAGCGATTGCCTTAGATAATGCAGTTATTTCCACATCGGGTTCATATCGTAATTATTATGAGCTTGATGGTGTGCGTTATTCGCATACCATTGATCCATTGACTGGGCAGCCAATTACGCATAAAGGTGTTTCTGTCACGGTGGTGTCGAAAACCTTAGATGCAATTTTGGTGGATGCATGGGCCACTGCACTGAATGTTTTAGGCCCTAAGGAAGGTTTGCAGCTGGCCGAGCAAGAAGGTTTGGCGGCTTATTTTATTGAGAAAACCGCTGACGGTTTTGTTACTCATCACTCAGGCGAATCTGCGCAATTTTTACCGACGGAGTAATAACAGCATGGCCTTATTTTTCGTAAGTTTTTTCTTTATTTTGCTAGTGATTGTGGCGATGGCTATTGGTGTGCTTAATGGGCGTGAGCCAATTAAAGGCTCTTGTGGCGGCCTAAATCGCTTAGGTCTGCGTGATGGTGAATGTCCGGTGTGTGGTGACAATCCCGCCAAGTGTGATAGCAATGATGCTAACAACACGATGGCGGTAAAAGCTGCCGAATTAGGAAAAGATGCCTCGCGTTAGATGATACGCACGCGGCCAATCAAAATGTCGCGATACATAACAAAATCACCAGCTAAGCTATAGAGCGGATGCTTGAATGTGGCTGGTCGATTGTGCTCAAAAAAGAAGTGCCCCACCCAAGCAAAGCCATAACCTACGAATGGCAACGCCCATAACAACGCCCATTGACCGCTCACAACGACAGTCAAAATCAACGCAATAACCAAGCTGGTGCCAACAAAATGAAGGCGGCGGCAGGTGATATTGCTGTGTTCTTGTAAATAAAACGGATAGAACTCGCGAAAACTGTTAAATCGAACGTTACTCATTTTTTCCTCCATACCATTTTTTTGTTATTACGGGTCAATGAGCATTATTGTCATCGACTTGGGTGCTTAAGTCATTGCGCAATAGCGGCACACAGGTGAAAGTCTACCTGCTATTGATGACCATTAGGTCATTTTACTCGTTCCTAAACACTGAGGACATTCCATCATGACGGAAGCCCTGATTTTTGATGCGGTGCGTACTCCGCGCGGCAAAGGTAAAAAAGACGGTTCGTTACATACAGTTAAGCCTGTCGATTTAGTTGTTGGTTTAATGCATGCACTTGAAGAGCGCAATGGTAGTGCGATTAAGCATCATATTGATGACGTAGTGTTGGGCTGTGTTGCTCCAGTTGGTGATCAAGGCGCAGACATTGCAAAAACTGCAGCATTAAAAGCCCTTTGGCCTCATGAAACAGCTGGTGTGCAGTTAAATCGCTTTTGTGCATCGGGTCTTGAGGCCGTCAACTTAGGCGCGATGAAGATCCGCTCAGGTTTTGAGGATCTCGTGGTTGTGGGTGGTGTTGAAAGTATGTCACGTGTGCCCATGGGTTCCGACGGTGGCGCATGGGCAATGGATCCAGATACCAACTTGCAAACAGGTTTTGTTCCTCAAGGTATTGGTGCTGATCTAATCGCTACGCTCGAAGGCTTTAGTCGTGCAGATGTTGATGCATTTGCCGTTGAGTCAAATAAACGAGCAGCGAATGCACGTGCACAAGGCTGGTTTAAAGGTTCAGTAGTCCCAGTAACTGATCTAAATGGTCAAGTCGTTTTAGCGGAAGATGAGTTTATTAAGCCTGACTCTAGTGTGGAAAAATTAGCTGGTTTACAGCCGTCATTCATGATGATGGGAGAAATGGGCGGCTTTAATGCGGTTGCTTTGCAGAAATACCATTGGGTTGAAAAAATTGATCATGTTCATACCGCAGCTAACTCATCAGGCATTGTTGATGGTGCGGCATTAATGCTCATTGGTAATGAAGCGACAGGCAAGAAATTAGGCTTGAAAGCACGTGCACGTATTGTGGCAACAGCAGTTAGTGGTGCCGACCCAACCATTATGTTGACAGGTCCTGCACCGGCAGCTCGTAAAGCACTAGCTAAAGCTGGATTGACGGCGGCCGATATTGATTTATGGGAAATCAATGAGGCATTTGCAGCAGTGGCAATGCGCTTTATGAAAGACATGGGCATTAGTCACGACATTACTAATGTCAATGGTGGCTCAATTGCAATGGGACACCCATTGGGTGCGACAGGTTGCATGATTGTTCAGATCGCTTTGGATGAATTAGAGCGTCGCGGCCTCAAGCGTGCCTTATGCACTTTATGTGTCGGTGGCGGCATGGGTATTGCCACCATCATTGAGCGCGTGTAAGCGCCGTTCCATAACCGGATTACGAGAGAAATTAAGATGACTCAGAGCTCAATTCGCTGGGAAAAAGATGCGGACAATATTGTTACGCTGACCCTAGATGATCCTAATCAATCAGCCAACACCATGAATGAACTGTATCGCCAGTCCATGGGTGATGCGGTGAAGCGCTTAGTGGCAGAAAAAGACAGCATTGCTGGCGTCATTATTACATCGGCTAAAAAGACCTTTTTTGCCGGTGGTGACTTGCGTTTGCTGATTCAAGCCAAGCCAGAAAATGCAGCTGACGTGCACGCTGAGCTAGTCGAAATTAATGGCCAGTTACGTCAACTCGAAACCTTTGGTAAGCCCGTTGTTGCTGCGCTGAATGGCACGGCACTGGGTGGTGGTTTAGAGATTGCGTTGGCTGCACATCACCGTATTGCCATTGGTGGTACTAAAGCTGAATTTGGCTTGCCTGAAGTGTCATTAGGCCTGCTGCCAGGCGGTGGTGGTTTGACACGTGTGACACGTATGCTCGGCATTCAAAACGCTTTGATGAATGTGTTAATGCAAGGTCAGCGCATGAAAGCTGAAAAAGCACAGTCCACCGGCTTGATTGATGAGTTGGCAACTGATGTTGAAGACATGCTGGCTAAAGCACGTACTTGGATTAAGGCCAATCCTGCGGCTCAGCAGCCATGGGATAAGTCTGGCTACAAAATGCCAGGTGGCACACCGTCAACTCCTTCATTGGCGATGAACTTGCCTGCATTCCCAGCCAACCTGCGTAAGCAGACCAAAAATGCCAATTACCCAGCGCCACGCGCGATCATGTCGTCTGTGGTTGAGGGCGCTCAGGTCAGCTTTGATAATGCGCTGAAAATTGAGCACCGTTATTTCGTGCATTTGGCGACTGGCAAGCAAGCAAAAAACCAAATCAAAGCGTTCTTCTTTGATTTACAGAAAATCAATGGTGGCGGCTCACGTCCTAGCAAAGAACAGTACCCCGCATGGAAAGCCACCAAAGTGGGTATTTTGGGCGCTGGCATGATGGGTCAGGGCATTGCTTATGTTGCGGCGACAGTAGGTATTCAAGTTGTGCTGCTTGATCAAACCAAAGAAGCAGCTGACCGCGGTAAAGCCTATAGCAAAGGTCTGCTCGACAAGCGTGTTAGCAAAGGCCGTATGGATGCCGCTAAGGCTGAAGCAACGTTAGCGTTGATTCAAACGACGGATAGCCATACAGATCTTGCTGGTTGTGACATCGTTATTGAAGCCGTGTTTGAAGATCGTGCGATCAAAGCCAAGGCTACTGAACTGTCTGAAGCAAATGCATTGCCTGATGTGTTGATGTGCTCTAACACGTCAACATTGCCAATTTCTGGTCTGGCTAAAGCTTCGAAAAAACCAGCAAACTTCATCGGTCTGCACTTCTTCTCACCAGTCGACAAAATGCCATTGGTGGAAATTATTCGTGGCGAACAGACATCCGATGAAGCCTTGGCCAAAGCGTTTGATTTTGTGCTGCAAATTCGCAAAACACCGATTGTGGTTAATGACTCACGTGGTTTCTTCACCTCGCGTGTGTTCGGTACATTCACCTACGAAGGCATTGCCATGTTAGGTGAGGGTTACCACCCACAAACGATTGAACAAGCCGCAGCACAAGCAGGCATGCCGGTTGGTCCATTGGCAGTGACTGATGAAGTGAGCCTAGAATTAGGCCGTAAAGTGCGTCTGCAAACCATTAAAGACTTGGCTGAAGAAGGCATCACCTATCAGGCTCACCCTGCAGAAGCAGTAGTGGACCGTATGATGGACGAGTTTGGTCGCAATGGTAAAAAAGCCGGCAAGGGCTTTTATGACTACCCTGAAGGTGGCAAGAAAGTGCTGTGGTCTGGTTTGGTCGAGCATTTTGTTAAAGCCGATAAGGTGCAAATTGGCGAGACAGAGTTTGAAGAGCTGAAAGAGCGCTTGCTGTATCGTCAGGCCATTGAGTCCGCTCGTTGCTTTGAAGAGGGTGTATTGACCTCAGTTGCTGATGCCAATATTGGTTCAGTATTTGGCATTGGTATGGCGCCATGGACCGGTGGTGTGCTGCAGTACATTAACTACGTTGGTGCCGCTGAGTTTGTTAAGCGTGCTGATGAGTTGGCAGCTAAGTTTGGTGATCGCTTTACGCCACCTAAGCTTTTGCGTGATATGGCTGCATCTGGCAAAACCTTCGAATAAACGTTGGTTATTAAAAAAAGCCCAAGCTTCTGCTTGGGCTTTTTTTATGCGTTTTGGGGGCGACGATAAGGAAAAGACTGCGGTATAGTTAGGCTACTTGAAGTGAGACCAGCTGCACATGCCACCGTCGGATGCAACAATAACAATAAATGGCTTAGGCGCCTCGGCTGCGCCAAGCGCTAATCGTGAGTTCACTATTGATGAGCTTGCGCAGGCGGCTGACATGACGGTTCGTAATGTTCGCGCCTACCAAGACAAAGGCCTTATTCCACCACCCGAGATTCGCGGCCGCACCGGAATATATTCCAGTGCACATTTGGCGCGCCTAAGAGTCATTGGCCCACTGTTGGCCAAGGGTTATACCTTATCAAATATTGCTGAAATGATTGAAGCTTGGGAGCGCGGTCATGATCTGTCGCAGCTGCTAGGTCTAGAGCAGGCCATTACCTCGCCGTGGACGGAAGAAATTCCTGCTTTTTATGAATTATCTGAGTTGATGGCATTGTTTGGTCGTCAGTTCTCGCCTGAGTTATTAGCGCGGGCCATTCAAGCAGGCCTGATATCGGTTGATGGTGCACGCTTTAAAGCACCTAGCCCTCGTTTATTTAATGCCGGTGTTGAGCTGGTGGGCATTGGTATTCCGCTAATGTCGTTGCTGGATTTGCTAACTGGAATGCGCGCTAATGTGGATCAAGTAGCCGGCGCGTTTGTTAAGTTGGTTGTTAAGCATGTTTTTGATGTCTATGGCAGCAGTGAGCTGCCTCCTGCTGCTGATGTGCCACGCTTAGCTGATGTTGTTTGGCGCCTTCGTCCCTTGGCAGATTTGGCGGTCTCAGCAGAGTTGTCGCGTGCCATGGAAAAAGCAATGCAAGCACATTTAGGTGAGCGTATGGATAGCTTGTTTCAGCTCTTAAATCAAAGTAATACGCGTAAACGCTGAGTAAGTCATCTATCGGCTTTTTGTATGATTTTTGTAGTTTGTTTGTGTGGTTCAGACAAAATTCGGGTAATCTTGCCGTTAATAATTCGAGGGCATTAAATATGATAAACATGACCAAAACAAAGTGTCACATTACTAAAGCCACCAAGCTACTTGCCGCAGCCTCTATTTTAGGCTTGGCCGGTGCCGCTCATGCAGCTGATGACGGTAGCAGCTATGACACGTATGTGTACTTTGGTGGTTTTTATCTTGTCCCTGATGACAAGCGTGTTCCTACCGGCAATCCGGGTGATAGCTTTGGTGTGCAAGCCGGTGTTGGTAAGCGCTTAAGTGATCGTTTGTGGGTTGAAGGCCAATACTTTGGCTCAACCATCGAAACTGGTGGCTCTTCGGGCACTGATTATTACCAAAATGGTTTTGGTGTAGATCTGCAATATGCCTTTGGCCAACGCTCTGAGTTTACTCCTTATATTTTAGCGGGCTTAGGTGGCGTATATAACGACGTTATTGGTAGTTCAGATGATAAATTTACACCTTACCTAAACGTAGGTGCAGGCTTTACTCGTGCTATTTTTGGTAATGAGCAGTTGCGTCTTCGTGGTGAACTACGCGCTATTTACGATGACTATCAATTCCAAGGGCAAGACGGCATGGTTGATTATCGTGCCATGTTAGGTTTGGAAATGGGTTTAGGCGCTCCACGTGAAGTCGTTCGTGAAGTTGAAAAAGTCGTTATTAAAGAAGTGCCGGTTGAGCGTGTTGTGGTGCAAGAAGTTGCTCCAGCAGTTGTTTTGGACTCAGATGGTGACGGTGTGCCAGATGATCGTGACTTATGTCCAAACACCCCTGCAGGTGCTCGTGTTGATGCCAATGGTTGTGTGATTGAGCAAACCTTGGTTATGCGTGACATCACCTTTGAGTTCAACTCAGCACGACTAACTACAAATGCTCAGCGCTTGATGGAAAATGTAGTGTCATTCTTGCGCTCTGACCCACAGGCACGTATTACCATTTCTGGTCACACTGACAGCATTGGTAGCGAAGCCTATAACTTGAAACTGTCTCGCGATCGCGCAAATGAAGTTCGTGATTATTTAGTCGGTTACGGTATTGATGCTAATCGTTTAACAGCACTTGGATTTGGTAAAGCACGTCCAATCGCCAGCAATGATACTGAAATTGGTCGTGAAACCAACCGTCGTGTTGAGTTCCGCATCCAGAAATAAACTTGTAGTGTAATGAAAAAGAAAAGGCCCTACGTGGGCCTTTTCTTGTTTCTACTGTCAGAGTCGTTATGCTACGACTGTCTAGTCATATCGTGATAAAGCATGAGTGAAATAAATCCCACCTATATGGTTAATCGGCAGGCGCGTGGTGATGAGCGTCGTCTGCATATTTTGCGCGCTGCATGGCAAGTGATTATTAATGATGGCATTCGCGGCGTGCGCCATCGTGCGGTTGCTGAAGCTGCTGATGTGCCATTGGCATCAACAACGTATTATTTTCGCGACATTCAAGCGCTCATTAATGAGTCGATGGAGCTATTTGCCCAAGAAACTTTCCAGAATTTCACGGAACCTTTTTGGGCAGAAGCAGAAGCTAAGTTTGCCACATTAAAAGCAGCTGAGAATCGTCAACTGCTAGAGCAGGGTTTTGTAGACCTAGGTGTTGACTATATTCATGGGCGTTTAGCTGATCACCGAGACCAGCTCGTGCTGGAATATGCTTTTTGGCATGCCGCAGTAAATAACCCGGCACTTCGTGATGCTGTCGGTGAGTTATTACGGCGTTCTGTCGCATTGATGAAGCCATGGTTTGAGGCTCTTGAGTTGTCGGATCCTGAGCAAGCTTCGCGCTGTATGTTGGCGACGGTGCGCCGTATTGAGTATGAAGGACTCATTGCAGGGGTTATGACACAGCGGCCAAATTGGATTCGTGAAGCCTTAACTTATCAACTCAAGGCGTTGTGGTAGTGCAGATTGGGCAAAATCTATCAGCGCCTTGGTATAACGCACTAAAGCTGTATTGGGCAGAAGCTGATCAAGTTGCTTTGGCGCAGGCGGTTGCGCAGGCTAGGCAGCAACACCCGGTTTGCCCAGCTGAGTCGCAGGTGTTTGCTGCGCTTAATCATGTTGCGCCTGATCAGGTGCGTGTCGTGATTCTGGGGCAAGATCCTTACCATGGTCCAGGTCAGGCTCATGGTTATGCTTTTTCCGTGCCGGATAACGTGAAGTTTCCTCCCTCATTACGCAATATTTTGCACGAGCTCTGTGCAGATCTAAATCTAGCGATGCCGATATCAGGTGACCTTCGTCCATGGGCCGACCAAGGTGTGTTATTGCTTAACGCGGTGTTAACAGTGGAAGAGGGTAACGCGGCATCACATGCGGCTTTAGGGTGGGCGTCATTTAGTGATGCTGTGTTGCGGTTGTTAAATCAACAGCAACAGCCAATCGTATTTATGCTGTGGGGTCAGTTTGCGCAGCGTAAAGCAGCCTTTATTGATACTCAACGACACTTAGTATTAACCGCTGCCCACCCATCGCCATTGTCCGCTAATCGTGGCGGCTGGTTTGGTCAGCAGCATTTTTCACAAGCCAATGCATGGCTTAAGACTCGTGGTTTGCCCACGATAAACTGGTCTTTACCTACTTCTCCTCAATTATTGTGAGCATTATCGTGACGGATACTTCTGTTTTAGCGTTAGACACACTCACCACGGCCTCAGGTCACTTAATTGCCGTTGCCACTTTGGATGCTGAGCGTTCATTAAATGCACTTAATTTAGCCATGGTTGATGCCCTAAGTGATGCTTTAGAAGCATGGGAGGCAGATGAGAGGGTAGTGGCAGTGTTGCTGAGAGGTCGTGGCGAACGCGCTTTTTGCGCCGGCGGTGATGTCCGTCAGTTAACGGAATTTGCGCGTAGTGGACAGGGTGATGCTGCTTATGCGGGAGAGTTTTTTGCCCGTGAATATCGACTGGATTATCGCATCCATCGTTATACCAAGCCGTTATTGGTTTGGGGTACAGGTGTTGTCATGGGCGGTGGCATGGGGCTTTTCTCAGGCGCTCAATTCCGAGTGGTAACAGAAACAACGCGTATGGCTATGCCGGAAATCTCTATTGGTTTGTTTCCAGATGTAGGGGGAAGTTACTTTTTATCGCGATTGCCGGGTCGTATAGGGCTGTTTTTAGGTCTGAGTGCTTGTCACTTTAAAGCAGCCGATGCGATGTGGTTAGGGTTGGCTACGCATGCCATTAACTCTGGCTCATGGCAGCAGTTACTTGATGTGCTGTCAGCGCAAGCATGGTCAAACCGCACAGCAGATAATAGCGAAGTGCTGACACAGGCCATCAATACCTTAGCACCTTTGCCACTGACAGCAGGCCCCTTACAGCAACAACAGGCGGATATTGAGGCGTGGTGCAGTGCAGGTAGCTTGGTTGAGTTGGATCAACGTTGGCGTGAACAGACAGCGGACTCTGAACTGCTGCAAAAAGCGCAGCAAGTTTATGCGGCCGGCTCACCAACCAGTGCCGCACTCATTTGGCGGCAATGGTCAGAGTCTGGCCAAATGAGTTTGGCTGATGTGTTTCGTCAAGAGTGGTTGATTTCCACTCAGTGTGCACAGCATCCGGATTTTGCCGAGGGCGTGCGGGCTTTATTGATTGATAAAGACCAAACCCCACGCTGGCAGCCCGCATTGTTGTCCGGTGTCAGCCCTGAATGGGTAGATGGCTACTATCAGATGCCGAGTGGCGTGAGTGCACACCCGCTAGCAGACTTGGCTTAGCGAACGAATGGTTGCGCTAGCCATTGTGTGACCTCGCCATTGGCTAGCGTAATTTGCACTTCATCATGTTCGTTACGAACAATGGCCAGTGCTAATCCTGCTAAGGTATCATAGGCCACAACTTCGCCTACTGATTTGCCGTTTGCGTTAACAGCTTGCTGAGGCGTGATATCTAACGGCTGTAAAACCGATGTTTTAAGGCACTTTAGAGACGTTTTTAACTGGCCACGAAAATAAAGTCTGGCAACAATCTCCTGTCCCAAATAGCAGCCTTTTTGATAACTAACACCTTGTAAGGTATGTGCGTCTAACTCCTGCGGCTGATAGAGCCCCTGAGCTTGTGCATCGATTAACCAGTCACCCGCCACAATGCTGTGAGCTAACCAAGTCGCCAGATTGTTTGTGTCGGACCCTAGTGTTGCTTCAAGTTGTTTAGGGTCACAGAGGCGTACAAAGCGATTTTCGCCATGTAAACGAAGCCAATACTCGCCTTGGTTGGCGGTACTTTCATTGCTGTTTTCAGGCAAAGTGAACTCAGTGGCAGTTGGATTGATATAACCCACTACCTTGAGTTGACTGGCTGAAATGTCCACTTTTGAAAAAACGCCGTATTTTTTTAAGCGGGCGATGGCGGATTCTTGCAGGCTGTTATGCACAACCATTAAAAAGCCATCATGTTGTGGGCAAATATAAAAATTGGTTTCAATGCGGCCTTTCAGGTTCAGCAAGCAGCCGGGACGACTTTGCCCGGCATTCAACTCGCGCATATCCGTGGTGACCTGTCCCTGTAAAAACGTGCTGGCATCCGGACCAGTCACGGAAATCACAGACCAAGGTAATAACGTGGCGACGGACATGTTTACTCCAACAATGAATTGATATTGGCAATATGGGGCGCGCTGTGCCAAATACAAGATCTATAATGCGCCATCGTATGATAATTAGAGAGTCACAGCATGACACGTCCCTTTACTGAAGCCGAGCGCAAGTTGCGCTGGCAATGCCGTCGTGGCCTAAAAGAGCTTGATGTGTTGTTTGAACCGTTTATGGAGCAGCATTATTTGCAGCTTGATGAGCGAGATCAAGCCATCTTTACACGCATCATGGAACAAGAGGACGTTGATTTATTGGCGTGGTTTATGGGTTATCAGCAGCCAGACGATCCAGAATTTGTCCATATCATTGATGTTGTCCTTAAGCGTTTGGCGTCCTAAGTTAAATCTTAGGCCCTCGCGCTTTGAGCGTGTGCGCCGATGTATTTTGGCGGTTTTAGCCTGTGCAAGCTTACTGCTGAGTGATATGCCTTGGCCGCAATTGATCTTGACCATGGTATTAGCAGTAGCACTGATATGGCTGCTAGTCAGGTCACCATACAGCGAGCAACAAGTGCTTAGCCTGCAGCAAACAGCCACGGAGTGGCGTATAGAGCTGGCTGATGGTGAGTGGTTATTGGCAGAGCTTGATGGCCCCGTGCGTGATTGGAAGGTGCTGCTGTGTTTGCAGCTTAAAGAAAAAGACCCAATACACGCGCAGCATCCAAGAAGGTGGTCATTACTGTTATGGCGTGATCAAGTACAGGCTCAGGACTGGCGCCGCCTACGCGTTAGTTTGCGTTGGCGGCATACAGTTAAAGCGGTTAGGGCATTAAAATAGTGTCGGCGGGCTCGGCTAGCAATTCAGGATAGTCCAAGGTGTAGTGCAGTCCACGTGACTCTTTGCGGGCAAGTGCACAGCGAATAATCAGCTCGGCAACCATCACCAAATTACGAAGCTCGAGTAAGTTGCTGGAAATTTTGTAGTTGCTATAAAACTCATCAATCTCTTGCTGCAGTAATAATACTCGGTGTAGTGCACGCTCAAGGCGTTTGGTGGTGCGAACAATGCCAACGTAGTCCCACATGAAACGACGTAGCTCATCCCAGTTGTGCAAAATCACCACGTCTTCGTCCGGATCACGCACTTGTGAGTCATCCCAGGCAGGGCATTCAGGAAAGTCGCTAGGATTGCTGGCGAGCTTGGTCTGAATATCTTCTGCAGCAGCCATGGCATAGACAAAACACTCCAGCAAAGAGTTGCTGGCCATGCGATTGGCACCATGAAGGCCGGTGAAAGAGGTTTCGCCAATGGCGTATAAATGATTGATGTCAGTTTCACTGAACTCATTGACCATGACGCCACCGCAAGTGAAGTGCGCCGCCGGCACAACAGGAATGGCCTCCTTGGTGATGTCTATCCCTAAGTCCATCAGGGTGCGATAAATATTAGGGAAGTGTGCAGTAATAAATTCTGCCGGCTGATGGCTAATATCCAAATAAACACAACGAATGCCTAAGCGCTTCATTTCATAGTCAATGGCGCGGGCGACAATGTCGCGTGGTGCTAACTCTTCACGTCGATCAAAGTCCTGCATAAATCGCGAACCGTCTGGTCGCTTGAGTTGTGCACCTTCGCCTCGCATAGCTTCAGTAATTAGAAAGCTTTTCGCCTTAGGGTGGTACAAGCAGGTAGGGTGAAATTGATTAAATTCCATATTGGCGACACGGCAGCCAGCGCGCCACGCCATAGCAATACCATCGCCAGTCGCAATGTCAGGATTGCTGGTGTACTGATATGCCTTGCTGGCGCCGCCTGTTGCCAGCGCTACAAAGCGTGCACGAAATAGCTCAACTTCACCGCTTTCTTGATTAAGTACATAGGCACCAACCGCACGATTGGGGCCATGTAAGCCGAGTTTAGCTGACGTGATGATGTCGACAGCAACACGGTTCTCTAATAAATCAACGTTGGCACAGGCTTTGACCTTCGCAACTAACGTGGTGGAAATGGCACGGCCTGTAGCATCATCAGCGTGAATAATGCGGCGATGGGAGTGGCCACCTTCACGGGTTAAGTGCGGTTGATCGGAATTATCCTCTAAAGTAAATGCAACGCCTTGTGCCATTAACCAACGAATAGCATCTGGGCCACCATTAACGGTACGTGTCACACTGTCCTCATGGCATAGGCCTGCACCCGCAATCAGCGTGTCTTGCACATGGCTTGCCGTGGAGTCAGTGGCATCAAGCACAGCAGCAACCCCGCCTTGGGCATAATAAGTATTTGCTTCAGTTAGCGCGGCTTTGGATAACACTGCGATACGCAAGTCACTGGCCAAACGCAGCGCTAAGGTTAGGCCGGCAGCGCCACTGCCAACAATTAAAACGTCGTAATCAAGGGTTACAGCCATGGAAGTTTTCATACCTGTGTAAAGTTTGCGTAGTATGAGCACTCCTGCAGCTCTGACGCTAGTATGCAGCGCTTATGTTGGTATTTTTTTATCGGCTTGTTGTCTACGCAACGTCTGGGCAAGGCGTTATAGTCGTTTGAATGTAATGCTATCGTTTTGGGTCGGGAGAGTTAAACATGAGATTACGTCAGCATGGCTTGGTGCTGTTGTTGTCATTGAGTTTCGGTTTGGCAGGTGGTGCATCGACTGCAATGGCGGCTACTGACTTTGCGGCTATCGTGGAGGCTACGAGTCCGTCTGTGGTTAATATCAGTGCGACGTCACGTTCGCGGCCTGTAAATAACGTTAATGAAGAGTTTCAAGAATTATTACGCCGATTTTATGGCATTGAAACGCAACCAGAATCTCCGCGTGCCAGACAATCGTTTGGTTCAGGTTTTATTATCAGCAATGAAGGTTACGTGCTTACAAATAATCACGTTATTGATGGCGCCGATAGTGTAATGGTTCGACTAAATGACCGTCGTGAGATTGAAGCCAAGGTTATCGGTACCGATCCACGTACCGACATTGCGCTATTGAAAATTGATGCAAAATCGATCAATGCCGTGAAAATTGGTGATCCAAGCAAGCTGAGGGTAGGCGAGGCGGTCTTAGCTATTGGTTCACCTTTTGGTTTTGACTATTCGGCCACTGCTGGGATTGTTAGTGCCAAATCACGTGCTTTGCCTAGCGAAGCTTATGTGCCTTTTATCCAGACTGATGTTGCGATTAATCCCGGTAATTCGGGTGGCCCTTTGTTTAATGCTAATGGTGAAGTGATTGGTATTAACTCGCAAATTTATAGCCGTTCTGGTGGTTTTATGGGGGTATCGTTTGCTATTCCCATCGATGTGGCCATGGAAGTTGTAGCTCAGTTACAAGATCAAGGTAAGGTAAATCGCGGTTACCTAGGGGTAGCTATTCAGGAAGTCACTAAGAATTTAGCGGATGCTTACGGCTTGTCACGTCCCGCGGGTGCCTTGATCGCAAATGTTGAGCCAGGCTCACCGGCAGATAAAGCTGGTTTAAAGCAGGGTGACGTTGTAGTTCGTTTTGACAACAAGTCAATTAATTTAGCTGCTGAGTTACCTCAGGCTATTGGTCGTGCAACAGTTGGTGAGAGTTATGACTTAAATATCGTGCGTGATCGGAAGCCGGTATTATTAAAAGTGAAAATCGAGCCGATTCCAGAGGAAGCAGTACCAGTCGCTGAAACTACGACTAAAACACCAGACTTATCACGTTTAGGCATGACTTTGCGCGATCTACAAGCTCCTGAAAAAGCACGCTTAAAATTAGAAGGTGGTGCATTGGTTACTCGTGTTGTAGCGGGCTCTGGTGCTGATTCTGGTCTCGTTGTGGGTGATGTCATTACGCGCGTTGCGAATAAGCCAATTAATACAGCTAGAGAATTTGTTGCGGAAGTACGGAAGCTCTCTGCTAATGCCACCGTACCAATAACGGTGAATCGTCGCGGCACCAACATTATTTTGGCGCTGAAATTAGAACCCGAGGATGCCGCACGTTAGACGACGAGTTTGGGCTTTGACCTTTGGTCGAAGCCCAGCTTTTCAGCTACACTACGCGCCCCTTGCAATACCCTATTGGGTGAGTGGCCGTGACCGATCTCAAGAATATTCGTAATTTTTCCATCATTGCCCATATCGACCATGGCAAGTCGACTTTGGCTGACCGTTTTATTCAAATTTGTGGTGGGCTTGAAGCACGCGAAATGCAGGCGCAGGTGCTTGACTCAATGGATCTTGAGCGCGAACGCGGCATTACCATTAAAGCCCACTCAGTCACGCTCTATTACACCTCAGAGCGTGATGGCGAGCGTTATCAACTGAACTTCATTGACACACCAGGTCATGTCGACTTCTCTTATGAGGTAAGTCGCTCGTTAGCTGCCTGTGAAGGTGCTTTGTTAGTTGTTGATGCTGCACAAGGCGTGGAAGCGCAATCAGTGGCAAACTGCTACACCGCATTAGATCAGGGCTTAGAAGTACTGCCTGTGCTCAACAAGATTGATCTGCCGCAGGCAGAGCCAGAGCGCGTTTGTGAGGAAATTGAAGAGATTATTGGAGTAGAAGCACTGGATGCACCTCAGTGCAGCGCTAAAACCGGCTTAGGCGTAGTCGGTGTACTTGAAGCAATGATCGAGAAAATTCCGGCACCAGTTGGTGATCGTGATGCACCGCTGCAAGCACTGATTATTGACTCTTGGTTTGATAACTACTTAGGTGTGGTGTCGTTGGTTCGCGTGAAAAATGGCCGGGTGAAAAAAGGCGATAAGATTCTCGTTAAAAGCACAGGCCAAACGCATATTGTCACCAGTGTTGGTGTATTTAATCCTAAGCACTCTGAAACCGGCGCCTTGGCGGCGGGTGAAGTAGGTTTTGTGATTGCCGGTATTAAGAATATTTTTGGCGCGCCCGTGGGCGATACGCTGACCTTATCCACTACGCCCAATGTCGACATGTTGCCCGGCTTTAAGAAAGTTAAACCACAGGTTTATGCCGGTTTGTTCCCTATTTCATCTGATGACTACGAGCCGTTTCGTGATGCGTTGTCGAAATTGACACTAAATGACTCGGCATTGTTTTTTGAGCCAGAGTCATCTGATGCCTTGGGTTTTGGTTTCCGTTGCGGCTTCTTGGGCATGTTGCACATGGAAATTGTGCAAGAGCGTTTAGAGCGTGAATACAACCTTGACCTGCTGACCACGGCGCCTACCGTAATTTATGAAATTGTTACCAAAAAGGGCGAGACAATTTTTGTCGATAACCCGTCTCGACTGCCCGATACAGGCTCAGTAGAAGAGTTCAGAGAGCCGATTGCCGAATGCCATATTTTGGTGCCGCCGGAATATGTCGGTGATGTCATTAAGCTTTGCCAAGAACGTCGTGGCATCCAGAAAAATATGCTGTTCCATGGTAAGCAAGTGGCGTTGACCTACGACGTACCGATGGGTGAGGTGGTATTAGACTTCTTTGACCGTCTCAAATCGTGTTCGCGTGGTTATGCCTCATTGGACTATGCTTTTGATCGTTTTGAAGCATCAAGTTTGGCTCGGGTAGATATTTTGATTAACGGCGAGCGCGTTGATGCGTTAGCCATGATTTGCCATACCGATAATGCTCGTTATCGTGGTGGTGCCATTGTTGAAAAAATGAAAGAGCTGATTCCACGGCAAATGTTTGATGTGGCGATTCAAGCTGCCATTGGGTCACAAATTATTGCGCGTCAAACCGTAAAAGCCATGCGTAAAGACGTATTGGCTAAATGTTATGGTGGCGACGTGAGTCGTAAACGTAAGCTGTTGGATAAGCAAAAGGAAGGTAAAAAACGCATGAAGACTGTGGGTCGTGTTGAGATCCCGCAAGATGCATTTTTAGCCGTTTTGAAAGTGGATAAATAACGAGAACTTAGCGCTTTATGGATATTGATTTTTCCCTGATTTTAACGCTTGCTGTATTAATCAGCGGTGGCTTATGGCTAATCGATCTGCTGCTGTTTAAACCAAGCCGCAAGCGCCGATTAGCTGCGGCACAGGCGGGGGCAGCTGCTGGCGGAACAACGCTACCAGCAGAAACTCAGCAGCAGATTATGCGTGAGCCATGGATTTTTGAGACGGCACATAGTTTTTTTCCTGTGCTGGCCGTGGTTTGGGTGTTGCGCTCATTTATTGCAGAGCCGTTTACCATTCCTTCAGGATCTATGTTGCCGTCTTTAGAGGTTGGTGATTATGTCTTGGTGAATAAGTTTAGCTATGGCATCAAGTTGCCAGTGCTGGGCACGGAAGTGATGCCCATGAGCAAGCCGCAACGTGGTGAGATCATGGTGTTTCGCTATCCAGAACAACCATCGATTAACTATATTAAGCGCGTTATTGGCTTGCCCGGTGATGACATTATCAGCCGTAATGAAGTGCTATTTGTGAATGGTGTTGAACTCAGTCGTGAACTGATTACGCAAAACCCAACGAATGATCCTTGGGAAAAAGTGTACTTAGAGTCTGTTGACGGCCGTCAATACACCGTGCGCGAAGAGACAGGCAAATTTCCTGCTGGTATAGATTGGCATTACACCGTACCAGAAGGTCACTATTTCACCATGGGTGATAACCGTGACAACTCCAATGACAGTCGCTTTTGGGGCCCCGTGGCCGAAGAGTTGATTGTAGGTAAAGCGTTTTATATCTGGATGCATAAGCGTCCTGGCCTGCATTGGCCAAGCTTCCACCGTAATGGTGCCGCGCAGTGAATGATGATTTAGGCCGTTTTCAGCGGATTCTGGGCTATCAGTTCAACGATCTGCAGTGGCTGCAGCTGGCATTAACGCACCGCAGTGTTTCCGGCCGACGTAACAATGAGCGTCTAGAATTTTTGGGTGATGCCTTATTAAATTTTGTCATTGCCGACTGTTTGTATTTGCAGTTTCCAGATCAGGACGAGGGGCGTTTATCACGCCTGCGCGCGACACTAGTTCGCCAAGACAGTTTGGCGATTGTAGCGAAAGAGTGGTCGGTGGGTGATTTTCTGGTGATGGGAAGCGGTGAGCTGCGCACGGGCGGATTTCGCAAAGAATCCATTTTGGCAGATACCGTTGAAGCGGTGATTGGTGCTATGCATCGCGACGGTGCTGAACTGAGCCTGATACAGACCTGTATTCGTCGTTGGTTTGGTGATCGCCTGCTGAATTTAGAAGCAGGGGACTCATTAAAAGATGCAAAAAGCCGCTTACAAGAATGGTTGCAAGCCCGTAAGCGTGAACTGCCAAGTTATGAAGTGTTGACGATTACTGGCGAAGCCCATGAGCAACAATTTCATGTTGCTTGTCGCGTCAGTGATACGCTGACAACTGAAGGTGTGGGCGCTAGCCGTCGGATTGCTGAACAACAAGCTGCGGCTGCTGCGTTAGCCACATTACAACCCGTTAAGGAGTCACCATAATGTCCACTGATGATCCAATCAGCGCGTTTTTTGGCGCTGAAAGTCAGCATGCGGATGATTTCCGTTGCGGCTATGTGGCGATTGTCGGCCGCCCCAATGTGGGCAAGTCGACTTTGCTAAATCATTTGCTTGGCCAAAAGCTCTCGATTACTTCGCGCAAACCGCAAACCACCCGTCACCGCATTTTGGGCATTATTACCCGCGAAAACACACAAGCTATTTATGTGGATACACCGGGCATTCATGGCGCAGAGACAAAAGCGATTAATCGTTATATGAATCGTGCAGCAACCTCGGCCCTGCGTGATGTTGACCTAATTTTGTTTGTGGTCGATGGCACCAAGTGGGTGCCAGATGATGAACTGGTGTTAGAGCGTTTAAAGACGGCTAAGGCGCCAGTTGTACTGGTGGTTAATAAGGTCGACAGTGTTGACGATAAAGAGCGTTTATTGCCGCATATTGATGGCATCAGCCAGCGTATGAAGTTTGCTGATGTACTGCCAGTGTCTGCACTGAAAGGACATAACTTAGACCGTCTGCACGAAGTGGTCGCGACCTACTTGCCGTTTTCACCACCATTTTTTGATGCTGATCAAATCACCGATAAGTCGCAGCGGTTTTTGGCGGCAGAAATGGTGCGTGAAAAAATCATGCGTCAATTAGGCGAAGAAATTCCCTATGAACTCACCGTTGATATTGATGACTTCAAAAAAGAAGGTCGTTTACTTCGCATTAACGCCACTATTTTAGTTGAGCGTGAAGGCCAGAAAAAAATTGTCATTGGTGAAGGTGGCCAGCGCCTTAAGCGTATTGGCACTGAGTCACGCTTGGACATGGAAAAGTTATTTGATAGCAAAGTGATGTTGACCTTGTGGGTGAAGGTCAAGGGTGGCTGGTCTGATGACGAGCGTGCATTGAAAAACTTGGGTTATCGGGACGCATAAGTATTATGCGCGATGCCAACTGGCAACCAGCGTATTTACTCCATGCACGTGCTTATCGTGAAAGCAGTGTGTTAGCGGATTGGCTTTTGCCAGAGCAGGGTCGTGTTGCCGCCGTGGTGCGTGGTGCTAGACGCAAAGGCCGCAGTATGCCGGCCTTGTTTCACCCATTCTTCATTCAACTATCTGGTAGTGGTGACTTAAAAACAGTCACACATCAAGAGCCTGCGGGTGATGCCTTAAACCTTCGCGGTGGTACGCTGTTTTCTGGCCTGTACATGAATGAGTTATTGGTTCGGCTGTTGCCGCGTGAACTGCCTGTACCTGAGCTGTTTGTTGCTTATGGTGGTGCGCTTGGGGCATTGTCCGAATTAGACGGCCGTGTTTTGTCGGACCTTGAACCCATTCTGCGACGTTTTGAGCGTCAGTTATTAGAAGCGATGGGCCAAGGTATTGGCGCGCCAGTACAGGCAGATACACAGCAAGCACTGCATCCAGATGGCAGTTATCTGTATTACCCGATGCAGGGTTGGCTGCCGGCTAAGCTAGGGCAGCAGGGTGCCTGTAGCGGTGCCGATATTATTGCAGTGGCTGCGGATGATGTTTCTACACCCACACGCCGGCGTTTGGCGAAGTGGATGTATCGCACTGCGCTGGAGCCATTATTGGCGGGACGCCCGTTAAAAAGTCGTGATTTATTTGCCTCATTAATGCTTAATTCACAAAGTTCATCATCGTCTAACGAAGCCAAGGAACCGTGATTATGTCCGTTAGCCCTCTCTACTTAGGCGTCAATATTGATCATGTTGCTACCCTGCGTCAGGCGCGTGGCACACGTTATCCTGAGCCTGTGTATGCGGCATTAATTGCTGAAGAGCATGGTGCAGATGGCATTACCGTGCACCCGCGAGAAGACGGTCGTCATATTCAAAAGCGTGATGTTCGACTACTGGCAGAAGTGCTGCAAACGCGTATGAATTTAGAGATGGCATTAACCGAAGACATGCTGTCGTTTGCCGAAGAGATTAAACCGGCGCATGTCTGTTTGGTGCCGGAAAAACGTGAAGAGCTGACCACGGAAGGTGGTTTGGATGTGATTGGTGGCTTTACTAAAATTCAGGCGGCCTGTCAGCGTTTAGGTCGACAGGGCATGGATGTGTCTTTGTTTATTGATCCAGAACCAGCGCAAATTGATGCTGCTATTCGTGCTGGCGCCCCAACCATTGAGTTACATACCGGTGCTTATGCCGATGCGCAAACGCCGGAGCAGATCGAGCTGGAGTTTCAACGTATTCGTTTAGCTGCTGAGTATGCCCACGGCAGGGTCGTGGTGAATGCAGGCCACGGCCTGCATTACCACAATACCCAGCGTATTGCCGCTTTGCCACAGTTTCATGAGCTCAATATTGGCCACGCGCTGATCGCGCGGGCTTTATTTAGTGGACTGGCCAAAGCCGTCAGTGACATGAAGCAACTCATGCTGACGGCTAGAGGCGTTTAAGGCTGTAATTGACCTAGGGCTGTAATTGGATGGTGCCGCTGACCGATAGGGTTAAGCGGCTTTCGCCGGCAGCCATATCTTGCACTGGTGCAGATTCAGCATCCGCCATCTTCATGGCAGACATCATCATGGGCGGGCGGGGCTGGCCACCATAGCCTGAATTTAAGTTCATATTGACCAATTGATAGCTTTTTGCACCCCATGCGCTACGAACAGTATCTGCTTTCTCACGAAATGCAGTTATTGCCTGAGTGGTCAGTGTTTTTTCAATCGCTTTGCGGCTTTCTTCTGACACGGCAAAGTCAATATGCTGTAGTTGTAAGCCTTGTTGTAATTGCGCCAATAGCTCTGATGCTGCTTTAAAGTCTTTTGACTCTAATGTGATTTCCGCTCGTCCTCGCCAGCCATCTAAACGCTGTTTGTCGTTATAAATTGGCCAGTTCTGTTGGTTGCCTGTGCTTACTTTTACATTGGTATAGGGTTTGGCTTTGCCCATAGCATCGTTCATGGCCAGTGTTAGGTTGCGAGCAAGTCGCGCCGAGTCTTTATCGCTTAGTTCAATACTCAGGCGGGCGCGAAGGATGTCATTGGGCAAAACCGCGCTGACATCGGTTTGAAAGTCTACGCGCTGCATCGGGTTGTTATCGGCAAATGCAGGGCTCATCACAAGGCTGCTAACAACAATACAGGGCACTAACCACAAGGCAGATTTGAGTTTCATAAAAATTTCTCTAAATAAGATGAATTTGGCGATGTCAGTTTTGCATCTCCTCCGTAGAATACGCCGATTCTCACAAGGGGGATGACATGAGCAACAAACAATCTGCCAAAGCCGCTTTGGCACGTGTGATCTTTTTTAGCCGCTGGTTACAGCTGCCGATGTATTTAGGGCTGATCGTAGCCTTAGGTGTGTATTCCTATAAGTTTATGCTGAAGTTATATGTTCTGGTCACTAGCCTAGATACATTACAGGAAGACGATATCTTGCTGTACGTGCTATCGCTCATTGATGTCGTGATGATTGCCAATTTATTGGTGATGGTTATTGTCGGTGGTTATGAAATTTTTGTAAGTCGCTTAGACATTCAAGAACATCCGGACCAGCCAGAGTGGTTATCGCATGTTGATGCCGGCGTGTTGAAAGTAAAGCTGGGGATGGCATTGATTACGATTTCATCCATTCACTTACTGCGTAGCTTTATTGATGCTAGCAATATTTCAGAGCACACGTTGTACTGGGAAGTAGTGATTCATATTGTGCTGGTGTTTTCGGCGGCCTTTATTGCAGCAACTGATTGGCTGATTCAAGTCAAAGCTAAGCAGTTAGGGCATTATGATCATCTGTCACCAAACAAGCCTGACTAAGTCAGGCTGCGGTGAGTAGGGCAGACTCTAGTCCTACGGTGACCTGATCATCTTGTTGCAGAAGTGGGCGCTTAATCAATGAAGGTTTTGCTTGCAGAAGCGTTATAAGCGCTTCTGTTTGATCTGCCTTAGCTTTGTCAGCATCACTGAGCTGGCGCCATGTGGTGCCGCGTTTATTGACTAAAACATCCGTGCCCAGCGCGCCCAACCACGTTTGTAGCTGTTCAGCACTGGGTGGCGTTTTTTTAAAGTCCTGAAATGAATAAGCAATGCCCGCTGAATCCAGACGGGCAAATGCTTTTTTCATACTGTCACAGGCTTTGATGCCGGCAATCAATAACATGATTATCAGCCTAAAACGTGTTGTTCGCGTAGCAGTTTCAGTACCTGTTCAGCGGCATCCACATTGGTTTTAGCCAGCTGTATCGGTGCAATGGCAGGGTCTAAGCCACGCACACGCAGACTGCGCTCACCAACCACTTCATCTGCCACGATCACTAACAAGCCAGCTGCCAGTAAGGCATCGACTTGAGTGACGTCTTCGGCATTCACCACAGCGGTCATTGCCCCGGCATTAAACAACACACGTTCAATTAGCTCCGCTAATTCACGTGCACCACTAGACTCGATCACCACGCGAATGGCGGGGTGACCTAAGCGACGTGCACGCAGCGCAGGAGTAACCGCCGGCAAGGTGTCAATTGCACTTAACGCATCCGCTGGCGCATAGACCATACCAGCACCTAAGGTGACGTTGCTTAAGCGATCAATAGCAATCAAGCTGCCGGTGCTGCGGCATTCACTGTAACGGTCAAATGCCACAGCCTTGGTCAGTTGCACACGGCATAAGGCGATCCCGTTCAGTGGCAGCGTCTCGCAGTCACTTTTTTCCAGTGTGTTGACATCAATTTGATGAATGATTTCGCTGATTTGGCCGGTAGTAAACGTAGCGCCCATCTTGAAATCATAAATTTTGCCCGGCACTAAGGGCTGCTCATGCATCCACACCATATGCGCTAAAAACGCATGACCCTGATGCATGCCACTATCAGCGGCAATCAGCATGTCACCGCGTGACACGTCGATTTCATCATTTAACGTGACGGTAATGGCTTGGCCTGGGTGCGCCTCACTCAGTTCACCTTCCCACACCACAATCGATTTCACTGTCGAGGTTTTACCCGATGGCAGCGCTTTGATGGCCATGCCCGGCTTTAGTACACCCGCCGCCAAGGTGCCGCAGAAGCCGCGGAAGTCGAGGTTAGGACGGTTAACGTACTGCACCGGCAAACGCACCCGTGACAAGGACTCATCACGGTGAATAGGCATCGTGTCGAGAGTTTCTAGCAGCGGATGGCCAACATACCAAGGCATTTGGGTGCTGGCGTGCACGACGTTTTCACCCACTAAGGCAGACATCGGCACATAACGAATGTCGGGCACATTTAAGTCGGCGGCAAACGCGGCATATTGCGCCTTAATTTCTTGATAACGCGCTTCGCTATAATCCACCAAGTCCATTTTGTTAATGGCAATGATGAAGTGCTTAATGCCTAGCAGTGAGCAGATAAAGCTGTGACGACGAGTTTGTACCTGCACCCCATAACGTGCATCAATCAGTAAAATGGCGACTTGGGCCGTGGAGGCACCGGTGGCCATGTTGCGGGTGTACTGCTCATGGCCGGGGGTGTCGGCAATAATGTATTTGCGGCGATCGGTAGCAAAAAAGCGGTATGCCACATCAATGGTGATGCCTTGCTCACGTTCAGATTGCAGGCCGTCAACCAGTAGCGCTAAGTCCACGGTTTCACCGGTGGTGCCATGTTTTACGCTGTCACGGGTGATGGCTGCCAGCTGATCTTCAAAGATCATTTTGGAGTCATGTAATAGACGTCCGATCAGCGTGGATTTGCCGTCGTCAACACTGCCGCAGGTAATAAAACGCAGCATGTCTTTGTGTTCATGCTGATGAAGGTAATCTTCAATATTGTCAATTTGTTCAATCATTTAGAAATAACCTTCACGCTTTTTCTTTTCCATGGAGCCAGACTCATCATGATCAATGGCGCGGCCTGAACGCTCAGAGTTTCGGGCCACTAACATTTCTTGAATGATCTCGGGCAGCGTCGCCGCAGTCGACTCAACCGCACCGGTTAAGGGGTAACAGCCCAGCGTGCGGAAGCGTACAGATTGCTGCATCGGTACTTCGCCCTCATGCATGGGCAGACGCTCGTCATCGACCATGATCAGCATGCCATCACGCTCAACGACTGGGCGAACTGCCGAGAAGTACAGTGGCACAATCTCAATGTTTTCCAGATAGATGTATTGCCAAATATCCAGCTCAGTCCAGTTGGATAACGGGAATACTCGAATCGACTCACCTTTGTTGACACGGCCGTTATATAGATTCCACAGCTCAGGGCGTTGGCTTTTTGGGTCCCAGCGATGGAACTTGTCACGGAAGGAGTACACCCGCTCTTTGGCGCGAGACTTTTCTTCATCACGACGGGCGCCACCAAAGGCAGCATCAAAACCATGTTTATCCAAAGCCTGTTTTAGCGCTTGGGTTTTCATGATGTCGGTGTACTTCGAGCTGCCATGATCAAACGGGTTGATATTGGCGGCTTTGCCTTCTTGGTTGGTGTGTACCAACAATTCCATGCCGGCTTCGGTCGCCATGCGATTACGGAAGGCGATCATTTCGCGGAACTTCCACGTGGTATCGATGTGCATCAATGGAAATGGCGGTTTGCCCGGCGCAAACGCCTTACGCGCCAAATGCAACATCACCGAGGAGTCTTTACCGATGGAGTACAACATGACGGGGTTGTCGAACTCGGCAGCAACCTCACGAATGATGTGAATAGACTCCGCCTCTAACTGCTGTAGGTGAGTGAGTCTATGGGTGGGAAGCGACATGATAAATCGTCCTATTAATCGGCTAAGCGTAGTAAGTCATTGATGCTGGTTTTGCTGCGAGTTTGCGCGTCAACTTGTTTGACGATAACTGCACAACTCAAGCTGTAACGGCCATTGTCGCGCGGCAGCGATCCGGCGACAACTACCGAGCCAGCTGGTACACGGCCATAACTAATGTCGCCGGTCTCACGGTTATAAATGGGGGTGGATTGACCGATAAAGACACCCATCGACAACACGGAGCCTTCACCAATAATAACGCCTTCAACCACTTCTGAACGAGCACCAATAAAACAATTGTCTTCAATAATGGTTGGGTTGGCTTGTAGTGGTTCCAATACACCACCAATGCCTACACCACCGGAAAGGTGAACGTTTTTGCCAATTTGGGCGCAGGAGCCGACGGTCGCCCACGTGTCAACCATAGAACCCTCATCAACATATGCACCAATGTTGACATAAGAAGGCATCAACACCGTGTTACGCGCAATAAAGCTGCCACGACGGGCTACAGCAGGGGGCACAACACGAATGCCGGAGGCGGCGAATTGTTCAGCGCTCCAGTCAGCAAACTTGGTCGGCACTTTGTCGTAGAACTGCATGCCGCCGCCTGCTGGAATAGGGACGTTGTCATTCAGGCGGAACGATAACAATACCGCTTTTTTCAACCACTGATTGACCTGCCATTCGCCATCGATTTTTTCCGCTACACGAGCAGCACCGCTATCGAGCATGGCGAGTGCTTCATTAACAGCGTTGCGTACATCTTGCGGGGCTGACTTTGGTGAAAATTCGGCACGACGCTCAAAAGCATCTTCTAGGAATTGGGCAAGGCTCATGGGACTCTCCATCAATAATATTAAAAAGGCTGACTTTTAAGAAAGTCACGAATTCGTTCGGCTGCTTCGACACATTCATCGATATTAGCGACCAAGGCCATACGCACATAACCTGCACCTGGATTCACGCCGGCAGGGTCATCACGGCCTAAATAACGGCCGGGCAATACCGTCACACCCGTGTGCTCATGCAGTTTTTGTGCAAACACATCATCGGCAACAGGGGTGGCAGCCCAAAAATAAAAGCCGGCTTCAGGGCGAGTCAGTGGTAGCACATCATTTAGTACGGCATACACGCGATCAAACTTCTCGCGGTAAAGGGCGCGATTGTCGCTCACATGAGCCTCATCTTGCCAGACTTTAGTGGAAGCAATTTGATGTTGCACTGGCATGGCGCAGCCGTGATAGGTGCGATAACGCAAAAATTGCTTTAATACGGCAGCGTCACCGGCCACAAAGCCTGAACGCAGGCCGGGCAGATTCGAGCGCTTAGAGAGTGAGTGAAACACCACGCAGTTTTTGTAATCATCACGCCCCATGGCAGCACAGGCTTCTAACAAACCTACCGGTGGTGATGACTCATCTTGGTAAATTTCGGAATAACACTCATCTGAGGCGATGACAAAACCAAAGCGGTCACTGAGTGTGATCAGCTTTTGCAATGTTTGGCTGCTTAGCAAAGCGCCTGTTGGATTGCCAGGCGTGCAAATGTAGAGCAGCTGCGTTTTCGCCCAAACAGCATCATCTACAGCGTCAAAATCGGGCTGAAAACCCGTGGCAGCGGTACAGGGTAGGAAATAAGGCTGTGCCCCCGCTAAAAGGGCTGCGCCTTCGTAAATTTGGTAAAACGGGTTGGGCATCACAACCAAAGGCTGCACTTGGCTGCGATCGACTACGGCTTGCGCAAAAGCGAATAAGGCCTCACGTGTGCCATTCACCGGCAGCACTTGGCTTTGTGGGTTAACCGATTTCAGTGAAAAGCGTGTGCTTAACCATTGCGCGATGGCTTCACGCAGCATGGGAATGCCGAGTGTGGTCGGGTATTTCGACAGGCCTGAAAGGGCGCCGGCTAAGGCCTCAAGCGCAATTTGCGGTGCCGCATGCTGAGGCTCGCCAATTGACAGCGCAATCGGCTTCAAATGCGCAGGAGGCGTATGGTTGGCAAATAAAGTCGCCAACTTTTCAAAAGGATAAGGGTGTAATGCGTTTAAATCAGGATTCATGGTTTAGGCGTCGTTTTGGTCTAACTGATCACGAAGAGTTTGAATCAAATGCTGGCACTGCGTTAGGTCGGACAATGGCTGCCCCGCTGTATCAGTGACAAAAAAGACGTCTTCCGCACGCTCGCCTAAGGTGGCAATGCGTGCAGTCTGAAGCGTCAGATTTTCGTCCATAAAAATGCGGCCAATTCGCGCCAGCAAACCCGGTCTATCTAGTGTGATGATTTCCACGGCGGTACGCTGGTTAGTGATGTCATTACTTAAGCTGACTTCGGTACGAATCTCAAAATGCTTGAGTTGGCGCGGCAGGCGGCGATGGACGATGTCGGGAAAGTCATCGGGATCGGCCAAGCTGTGACGCAACTCATTAACAATATAGTCGAGTCGATCACGTTCGGTAATGCGTTCACCGCTTTGATCAAGAACGATATAGGTGTCCAGCGAGAACTGACTAGCTGATGTGATAATGCGCGCATCTAAAACAGTCAGGCTTAGTTGATCAAGTGCTGCTACGGTGGCGGCGAACAGGTTTGGCATGTCCTTGGTGTAGACGAAGATTTGTCCTGCGCCCTCATAGGGTTCAGTATGACTTTCGCGCATCAATACCAAGGGCTCGCTGTGATTGCGATGCTGCACAATTGCAGCGGTATGCCAGGCGATGTCTTTAGCTGATTCGCGTAAGAAGTAGTCATCACCTAACTCATCCCAAATGCGCTCAATGTCGTTTTGGGATAAGCCTTGATCTTTGAGTAGCTCTAAAGCACTTGCACGTGTCTCATTAATCCATTCTTGTTTATCAATGGGATTTTCTAAACCGCGATACAGGGCGCGTTTGGTTTGTGTATAGAGTTGGCGCAGCAGGGAGGCGCGCCAGCTATTCCATAAGGTTGGGTTGGTGGCACAAATATCAGCAACGGTTAGAGCATAGAGATAATTTAAGTGCAAAACGTCGCCAACGACTTGGGCAAACTCGTTAATGACATCCGGGTCAGAAACGTCTTTTTTCTGCGCTGTCATCGACATTACTAAGTGATGCTGTGCTAACCATGCCACCAGATTGGCATCCCAACGGCCTAGGCCATGCTCAGTGCAGAATTGCTGTGCATCATGAGCGCCAAGCTCGGAGTGATCACCGCCACGGCCTTTGGCGATGTCGTGAAATAGTCCGGCCAAGTACAATAGCTCAATTTTGGGAAGGCTGCGGGCCACTTCGGCTACCACGGGGAACTCTTTATCATTATCTAAGTAGCTAAATTGACGCATGTTTTTGACCACACGCAGGGTGTGTGCGTCCACGGTATAGATGTGGAATAAGTCATACTGCATTTTGCCAATGATGTCGCCAAAAGCGGGGATGTAACGCCCTAAAACACCATAACGCTTCATTCGGCGTAGCTGCGAAAATAGACCAGTCTTGCAGCGTATCAGCTCCATAAATAACGAACGATGACGTATGTCTTGGCGATAGTCGTCATCAATCAGCGGCACATTCTGCATTAATAAGCGGATGGTGCTGGCACGAATTCCGATGGGCTCAGGCTGATCACCTAACAGCACAAAAATTTCCAATAATGCGGATGGGTAGCGTGTAAAAACATCGGGTGAGGTCACCTCGATGGTGCCATTACGAATATGAAAGCGGCTATTGATTGGCGTGATGTGTTCACTACTGCCATTTTTTAAAATGACTTCATCAAAGTACTGCAGCAGTACTTCATTCAAAATCGAAATACGCATGGCAGCGCGGTAGTAGTCTTGCATGAGCTGCTCGACACCACGGTTGCTGGGCGTATCAATAAAGCCAAACTGCTCAGCAACGCGACGCTGATAGTCAAATAAAATGCGTGTTTCGTTGCGGCCAGTGACTTTATTTAAAACAAAACGAATACGCCAAAGTGTGGCCTGGCACTCATCAATTTCATCGAATTCAGCCTCGCTTAAAAAGCCATGAACGACTAAGTCTTTTAAGGTCTGCGCACCAAAATGGCGTTTAGCGACCCAGCCAATGGTTTGGATGTCACGTAGACCGCCCGGTGCATTTTTTAGATCCGGTTCTAAGTTGTATTCAGTGTTGTTGTGCTTGTGATGACGCGCCTTTTGCTCGTCACGTTTGGCAATAAAAAATGCATCACCCGGCCAGACATGATCAGGCCCTGTTAGCCACTGCATTTCTACGCGCAGCTCATCGTCACCCACCAGTGTGCGCGACTCCATTAAGTTGGTAGCAATGGTAATGTCATCACGCGCAAGCCGTACACAGTCATCTAGTGAGCGAACACTTGAGCCGAGGTCTAGGCCGAGATCCCAAAGTGTCGTAATAAACTGGCTGACTAACTCTTGGTGTGCGTTATTGAGCTGGGGTGCGCGGTGTAGTACCAAGACATCAACATCAGAGCAGGGTAATAGCTCAGCTCGGCCGTACCCACCAACCGCGACCAAGGTTAAGTCTGGGGCATGATCTAGCCCGCATTGAGACCAGGCGTCTCGCAATATGCCGTCAACAGCATCTGCCCATTCACGGACTAATAATCGCACATCGCGCCCTAAGGCAAAGCGCTCGTAGAGCTGCTCCTTAATGGCTTTTAAGGTGTCCTTGGCAGGATTGTTCATGCGGCATGCTCAGTCAGAAAAGTCAGGTTTTCATCGGGTCTTGCAGTCAAGACTTCAACACCAGTTTCGGTGACTAATATGGTGTGTTCCCACTGTGCAGAGAGCTTGTGGTCTTTAGTTACTACCGTCCAGTTGTCAGGCAGCAACTTGGTATGATGTGTCCCAGCGTTGATCATCGGCTCAATGGTAAATGTCATGCCAGCCTGTAGAGTGATGCCGGTATCAGGCTTACCATAGTGCAGTACTTGGGGCTCTTCGTGAAAAACACGACCAATGCCATGACCACAGTATTCGCGTACCACAGAAAAGCGATTGGCTTGGGCATGCTGTTGAATAACGTGACCGATATCACCTAGACGGCAGCCTGGACGGACAATCGCAAGCGCCTTATAAAGGCATTCTTGAGTTACCGTAACCAAGCGCTGCGCCAAAATAGATGGTTGGCCGACAAAAAACATTTTGCTGGTGTCGCCGTGGTAGCCATTCTTAATGACGGTGACATCAATATTGATGATGTCGCCATCTTTAAGTACTTTTTTGTCCGTGGGAATGCCATGGCAAATCACATGGTTTACCGAGGTGCAGATAGACTTAGGAAATGGAATGCGGCCAGGAGCGCCACCATAATTAAGCGGTGCGGGAATGGCTTGTAACTCATTAACAATATATTGATGGCAGATGCGATCAAGCTCTTCGGTAGTAATGCCGGCGCGAACGTGCGCGCCTATCATCATTAATACATCAGCGGCTAAACGACCAGCTTCACGCATGTGAGTAATGTCTTCAGCGGTTTTTATCAGGGTGCTCATGTGATTTCCATTGCTGGCTGCCGATTAATTCATGCGGCAGTTGAGGGTTTGTAGCCTTCTATGGTATAAAGCGCGCCGCATTTGAGCAAACGCAGGATGGGCAAGATTACCATGCCCAGAGCGCCGCTGTTATAAACAAACGCGATAACTTAAATCCGCACACCGTATCGACACAGTCATTGGGTGCCTACTGAGAAAAGTAGGTCTTTGATTGGGATCGGTGGAGGCCTAACCCGTATTGGAGTTTTTCATGGCACAAGTCACCATGCGCGAGCTGCTGCAAGCAGGCGCTCACTTCGGTCACCAGACCCGTTTCTGGAACCCAAAAATGGCACCGTACATCTTCGGTGCACGCAACAAAATTCACATCATCAACTTAGAGCACACTGTGCCTGCGTTGAATGACGCGCTGACATTTGCTAACCGCATTGCCTCACAAAAGAACAAAGTATTGTTTGTTGGCACAAAGCGCGCTGCAGCTCCAATTATTGCTGAGCATGCTGCCCGTGCTGGCATGCCTTATGTTAACCACCGCTGGTTAGGCGGCATGTTGACCAACTGGAAAACTATTCGCCAGTCCATCAAGCGTTTGAAAGATCTAGAGTTAATGACTGCTGATGGCACCTTGGCCAAATTGACCAAGCGTGAACAGTTAGAAATGACACGTGAAATGGAAAAACTTGAGCGTTCATTGGGTGGCATCAAGGACATGGGTGGTTTGCCAGATGCGATGTTTGTTATCGACGTAGATCATGAAGCTACTGCAATTGCTGAAGCACGTAAGTTGGGCATTCCGGTAATCGGTGTAGTTGATACCAACTCGAACCCACAAGGTGTTGACTACGTTATCCCTGGTAACGACGACGCTATCCGCGCTATTCAACTCTATGTTAGCTCCATGGCCAACGCCATTTTAGAAGGTCGTGAATTCGCGTCAGTCAGTGGTGGTCGTGTAGAAGCTGATGGCTTTGTTGAAGTGCCTGCTGGCGAGTAATTCACCGAAATTTGAATAGAGGAAAAACTCATGGCAGAAGTAACTGCAAGTTTGGTTAAAGAGCTCCGTGAACGTACCGGTTTAGGCATGATGGAGTGCAAAAAAGCACTGCAAGAAGCCAATGGTGATATCGAAACTGCGATTGATAATTTACGTAAGTCTGGCCAAGCTAAAGCTGCAAAAAAAGCAGGCAATATTGCTGCTGAAGGCGCTATTGCGATTGCCGTTGATGGTCAAACATCGATTGCCTTAGAAGTTAATTGCCAAACTGACTTTGTTGCTCGTGACGAAAATTTTGGTAAGTTTATTGCTAAGGTTGCTCAACTTGCCCTAGCAGCCAAAGAAACTGATCCGGCTAAATTGGCTGAGCTCAACTACGATGGCGTGACTGTTGAAGAAGCGCGCATTTCGTTAGTTCAAAAAATTGGCGAAAACATCCAAATCCGCCGTGCGGTCTTAGTAGAGGGTGCAACACTGGCCACCTATTCGCATGGCTTGAAAATTGGTGTGATTGTGGCGCTGGAAGGCGGTAACGAAGAAATTGGTAAGCAAGTGTCAATGCATATTGCTGCGACTAATCCTTTAGTTGTTAATGCGGAAGATATTCCTGCTGAAGTATTGGCTAAGGAAAAAGAAATTGCTGAAGCTAAAGCTGCTGAATCAGGTAAGCCAGCCGCCATTGTTGAAAAAATGGTTGAAGGCACGCTGAAGAAGTTCAAGTCAGAAGTGTCTCTTGTTGAGCAAGCCTTTGTGATTGATCCAGATCAGAAAGTGGGCGCTGTACTGGCAAAAGCTGGTGCTAAAGTGGTTCGCTTTGTACGTTTGGAAGTAGGCGAAGGCATTGAGAAGAAAGAGGTCGACTTCGCTGCTGAAGTTGCTGCTACTCAGGCTGCTGCTGCCGCTGCCAAGTAAGCAAAAACTGCTGTTAAGTGATGTAGCAAAAGGCCCCAAGTTGGGGCCTTTTTGTTGTAAACTCTGCGCCACTTATACAACTTTCGGAGTGCCTGTTCATGACCGATCATCGTCTCGCGCATAAGCGCATCTTACTCAAATTATCGGGTGAGGCTCTCGCAGGGGAGGTTGATTCAGGCATTGATCCCAAAGTGCTGAAGCGCTTGGCCTTGGAAATCGGCCAGTTAGTTGGCATTGGTGTGCAAGTCGGTATTGTGGTCGGCGGTGGTAATTTATTCCGTGGCTCTGAATTGCAAGCAGCGGGTTTAGATCGTGTGGCGGGTGATCACATGGGCATGCTGGCTACCGTAATGAATGGCTTGGCCATGCGTGATGCGCTTGAGCGCAATAACATCAAAACCCGTCTAATGTCAGCCATTCCTATGAGTGGTGTGGTTGATCACTATGATCGTCGTGCCGCTATTCGTCATTTGCAGTCGGGTGATGTCTGTATTTTTGTCGCCGGCACCGGTAATCCTTTCTTTACAACAGACACAGCAGCCTGTTTGCGCGGCATTGAAATTAACGCTGATATTGTTATTAAAGCCACCAAAGTGGATGGTATTTACAGTGCTGATCCGGTGAAAGATCCTACCGCAGTGAAGTATGACTCGCTGACATTTGATGAAGTGTTGATGAAGCAATTGGCGGTGATGGACCTGGCAGCAATGTGTTTAGCTCGTGATCACAACCTGATATTGCGTGTATTTAATATGAATAAAACCGGTGCGTTATTGAATCTAGTGGTTGGAGAGCCTGAAGGCACTCTGGTAACACGTTGAGGAATAAAAATCATGTTGAATGATCTGAAAAAAGACTGTGAAGCTCGTATGAGCAAGACCATGGATGCATTAGAGAATGCCTTTGGTCGCGTACGCACGGGGCGTGCTCATCCTTCAATGTTGAAAGATGTCATTGTGCCTTACTACGGCACTGATACGCCGCTGATGCAGGTGGCTAACGTTAACGTAGATGATGCGCGGACACTGATTGTGCAGCCTTATGAGCGCACCATGATGGCGACCATTGATAAGGCCATTCGCAACTCGAATCTAGGCTTGAATCCGATGACATCCGATGTGATTCGTGTGCCGCTGCCAGCATTAACGGAAGAAACACGACGTGATATGCAAAAATTAGCGCGTAGTGAGGCAGAGAACTCACGTGTGTCGCTGCGAAATATTCGTCGTGATGTGCTGGCTGACATTAAAGAGCTGCAAAAAGAAAAAGAGATTTCAGAGGACGATGAGCGTCGCGCTAGTGATGAAGTACAGAAGATCACCGATCGTTTTGTTGCTGAAGTAGATAAGCTGCTGGCGGCTAAAGAAGCCGAACTCATGCAGGTCTAATTCATGACGGACGCTAACTCTCCGGTCAGTGCAGCACCCGATGCTGAGGATGCTCAGTATCGGGTGCCACGCCATGTGGCTCTTATCATGGATGGTAATAATCGCTGGGCTAAGCATCGCCAACTGCCTGGCAATGAAGGCCATCGTGCAGGTGAGCAAGCGTTACGCAATGTGGTTGAAGTAGCCGCTAAGGCTGGCATCGAAGTACTTACCGTCTTTGCTTTCTCCAGTGAAAACTGGCGGCGACCAGAGCAAGAAGTGGCTGCACTAATGCAGCTTTTTCTAATGGCGTTGTCGGTGCGAGTAAAGGAGCTCGATAAAGCCAAAATTCGCCTGCGATTCATAGGTGACCGCAGCGCTTTCTCTGTAGACCTTCAAAAAGGCATGATCCAAGCTGAGCAAAAAACAGCCCACCATACACGCATGACTTTGGTCATTGCAGTCAATTACGGCGGTCAATGGGATGTGGCTCAAGCTGCTCGTCGTTTGGCTGAACAAGTTCAGCAGGGCCAGTTGCAACCGGAGCAAATTGACGCTGCTAGGCTGAACTCTGCTGTTGAGCTGGCCGATGTGCCGCCTGTCGATTTGTTGATTCGCACTGGTGGCGAGCTGCGTATAAGCAACTTCGTGCTATGGCAAGCGGCCTATGCCGAACTATTTTTTACCGATGCTCTGTGGCCAGACTTTGGCCATGATGAGTTGCATCGGGCATTGGCGGATTTTGCATCTCGTCAACGTCGTTTTGGCCGTACATCAGAACAAATAGAGGCCTTACATCATGCTTAAAGAGCGTGTCATTACTGCATTAATTTTACTTCCACTGGTGTTGTGGTGTGTTTTTGGTGGGCAACCCCATGCGTTCTCATTGTTTGCCGCCGCTTTGGTATTAATGGCTGCATGGGAGTGGACAGCATTGCTGCGGTGGTCATCCATGGCTATCCGTATGGGTTTTGTAGCTGTTGTTGCAGCCTGTTTGTGGTTGCTACAGGATGTTGCGCTAGCTCAGCTAGGGCCATGGTTAGTCGTAGTGGCAGGTTTTTGGCTGTTGTTGTTGTTTTGGGTGTCACGTTACCCCGACTTAGCTGACAGCTGGGATACACCTTGGTTGATGAGTATTATTGGTTTGTTGTTGCTGGTGCCAACTTGGGCAGGTTTAGTGCAGCTTCATACCATTTCACCTTGGTGGCTGATGTTTATGCTGCTCTTGGTTTGGGGAGCTGATACCGGTGCCTACTTTGCTGGTCGCCGATTTGGCAAAGTAAAGTTGGCGGTTCATGTCAGCCCAGCTAAGTCACGAGAAGGTGTATATGGAGGATTGGTGTTGACCTCCATAATTGCTGTGGCAGTGGCGCTAAGTTTGGCGATGCCGGTAATAAAAATGGCTGTATTTTTACTGATTTCGATGGTCTCGGTGTTGGCCTCAGTGCTTGGTGACCTTTTTGAGTCGATGGTTAAGCGTCGGGCGGGCATTAAGGATTCGGGTAAAATTTTCCCCGGTCATGGCGGTGCCCTCGATCGAATTGACTCTATTACTGCAGCGGCGCCTGTGTTTATGGCCGGCTGGTGGCTGGCGGGTGGTTTTTGACGTCTATGTCCACTTTGTCAAATGTTACTGTTTTGGGAGCCACTGGCTCTATTGGCCTTAGCACGCTGGATGTTTTGGCTCGTCACCCAGATCGATATCAAGTGCATGCACTCTCGGCGCATAGTCGTATTGATGAGTTAGCTCACTTGTGTTTGCGTCATCAGCCGCGTTATGCGGTGGTGCCCAATGATGAGTCAGCTTCGTATTTAACTCAAATTTTACAAGCTAAAGGTTGCCAGACCGAAGTCTTGGCAGGTGCAGAGGCACTGGCTCAAGTAGCCTCTGATGCGGCTGTTGATACAGTCATGGCGGCGATTGTCGGCGCTGCAGGTTTGTTGCCTACATTGGCGGCAGTGAATGCGGGCAAGCGTGTGTTATTGGCCAACAAAGAAGCGTTAGTGATGTCTGGCGCTTTGTTTATGCAAGCAGTTCGCAACTCAGGCAGTGTGTTGTTGCCCATAGACTCTGAGCACAACGCTATTTTTCAGTGCTTGCCTCATGATGCGGCCTCGCGTGACTTAACTGCAAATGGTGTTGAGAAAATTGTACTAACCGCATCAGGCGGGCCGTTTCGTACTTGGACACTTGAGCAATTAGCCTCCGTGACACCGGCACAGGCCGTTGCGCACCCAAATTGGTCTATGGGTCGAAAAATTTCTGTTGATTCCGCGACCTTAATGAACAAAGGCTTGGAATTTATTGAAGCGTGTTGGCTTTTTGATGCTAAGCCTTCAGATATTGAGGTTTTGGTGCATCCACAAAGTGTTATTCATTCTATGGTGCGCTATCACGATGGTTCGGTGATTGCCCAGATGGGTAACCCTGATATGCGCACTCCGATTGCGCATGCTTTGGCTTGGCCACACCGAATAACGGCTGGGGTGTCGCCGTTGGATCTGACGCATATCGCGCAACTTAACTTTGAAGCGCCGGATACAATAAAATTTCCTTGCCTTGTACTAGCACAGTCAGCTATTGCGCAAGGTGGTACTATGCCCACAACTCTCAATGCTGCAAATGAAGTCGCAGTTGATGCGTTTTTAAGAGGCAAGCTGGCATTCACGGCCATTGCACAAGTTATTGAACAAGTAATGAATCAATCTGAATGCTCGGCAGCGAATGATTTGACTGCTATTCTTGCTGCCGATGCTGAAGCACGAGTGCGTGCAAGTCACTTAGTAAAGGCTTGCTAAGCCTCATGATGGCTGCCTTTGGGGGTTGTAATGAGTTTTTTTGAAATCGTCCTCGCTGGCATATTAATTCTTGGCCCGTTGATTGCGATTCATGAATTTGGTCACTTTTGGGTGGCTCGTCGTTGCGGCGTAAAAGTGCTGACTTTTTCGATCGGTTTTGGTCCGGCAATTTGGCGCCGTGTCGCCCGTGACGGGACGGAATATCGTATTGCCGCTATACCATTGGGCGGCTATGTGCGCATGCTTGATGAGCGTGAAGGTGATGTGGCGGAGTCCCTACGCCCATTTGCATTTAATCGTCAGCCAGTTTCTGCGCGTATGGCCATTGTGGCCGCAGGACCACTGATCAATCTGCTGTTTGCTGTGTTGCTGTATTGGATTTTATTCCTGCAGCCAGGTGAGTCGCTCAAGCCTATTGTAGGTCGAGTATTGGCGGAGTCGCCGGCAGCAGAGGCAGGAATTAATCCAGGCGATGAGATTGTACGCATCGGTGATCGTCCGGTGCGTGACTGGGAAACGGCAAGTTATGCGTTGTTGGATCATATTGGCGAAACAGGCAATATTCGTTTTGAACTTCGCTCTACAAATTCACAACAAGTTCGTGTACACGAAGTCGCTATTGAGCGTTACTTAGCGGAGGCTAGCCAAGACCCATTCCGTGAACTGGGTTTTTCACCATGGTCGCCACAGCTACCAGCAGTTATTGGAATGGTTGAGGCAGGAAGTGCTGCTGAACGGTCGCAGTTGAAGTCTGGTGATCGAGTTTTGGCTATTCATGGTCAAACCATTGAAGATTGGGGCCAGGTAGTTGAAATTATTGTTTTAAACCCAGAGCGACGAATGCAGTGGGCTGTGGAGCGTGAAGGGCGTATGACATTATTGTCTGTGACACCTGATGTGGAGCGTGATGCCACAGGGCGGCGGTACGGTCGTTTGGGTGTCAGTGTGGCTGAGTCTGATTACGTCATCCCTGATGCCTATAAGCAAAATCGTCAGTTAGGGCCAATTGATGCGCTAGTCGCTTCGGTGCAAAAAACTGGGCAAATTATTTCATTGTCTTTAAGTTCGCTGTGGAAAATGTTAAAGGGCTTAGTTGGTTTAGATAATTTAAGCGGGCCCATTACTATTGCTAAGGTGGCAGGGCAAAGTGCCAGTATTGGCTGGCAGGCAGCATTAGGCTTTATGGCACTGTTAAGTGTTAGTTTGGGCGTTTTAAATTTGCTGCCAATTCCTGTTTTGGATGGTGGACATTTGTTGTATTACGCGATCGAAGCAATTACGCGCAAACCTCTTCCGGAGTATGTGCAAATGCTGGGTTTGCGGGTTGGGGTCGCCTTGATGGGTAGTGTTATGCTACTGGCCATTTTGAACGACATTCGTCGCTTGTTTTGAGTGGATTAGAATAATTATGATTGGATCGCGTTTACTCCCTATTGCTGTTGCTATGGCTGTTGTTAGCTCTCCAGTGCAGGCTGAAAGCTTTGTGATGAGCGACATTCGTTTAGAAGGTTTGGCTCGCTTGTCTGCAGCTAGTGTTTACGGGTTAATGCCATATGCAGTTGGTGATGTACTGACGAGTGATCGCTCTTCGGAAATCGTGCAAGCCTTGTTTGCTTCAGGTCAGTTTGAAGATGTGCAAGTGCTACGCGATGGCAATGCAATTATTGTTCGAGTGGTTGAGCGCCCAAGTGTTTCTTCGATTGAAATTACCGGTAATAAATCCATTGGTACAGAAGAGCTGATTAAAGGCTTGAAATCAATCGGCTTGGCTGAAGGCGAAGTGTTTAAGCGTGCTGCGCTTGACCAAGTACGTCTTGAGTTACAGCGTCAGTATGCTGCGCAAGGTCGTTATGGCGCCACCGTAATTGGTCGCGCTAAGCCATTGCCGCGTAATCGTGTGGCAGTGACATTAGAAATTAAAGAAGGTGATACCTCGCGCATTGCGAAAATCACCATTAACGGCAACAAAGCGTTTAAGGACGCGACATTGCTTAAACAGTTACAACTGCGTTCATCACGACTCTTGTCGTTCATTTACGGCGATGATAAGTACTCGCGTGAAAAGTTAAGCGCTGACTTAGAAACCCTGCGTTCTTATTATTTGGATCGTGGTTATTTGCGTTTTAATGTGACGTCGACACAGGTCAGTTTGTCGCCTGAAAAAGACCAAGTCTATATTGATATTAATGTGGAAGAGGGCGAGCCCTACAAGATCTCAGAAGTGCGTTTAGCGGGTGAGCTGCCAGTGGAAGAGGCGCAGCTGCGACCGTTGTTACTGGCTCAGCCCGGCCAAACGTACTCTCAGAAAGTGGTCACTTTAACAAATGAAGTGCTTACCCGCCGTTTGGGGCGTGATGGTTATTTGCTGGCTGAAGTACAGGGCGTGCCTGAGCTAGACAATGAAAAGAAAACAGCGACGGTTACATTTTTTGTGAACCCTAATCGGGTGATGACGGTTCGTCGTATCAATTTTAAAGGCAATTTAAAAACAGATGATGCTGTTTTGCGTCGTGAAATGCGTCAATTTGAGGGCGCACAAGCATCCGGTGAAAAAATTGATTTGTCTAAGTTGCGTTTGCAGCGCTTAGGCTTTTTCAGTGATGTCAAAATTGAAAATGCACGTGTACCGGGTACCACAGACCAAATCGACTTAAATGTAGAAGTGGCCGAGCAGCCATCTGGCTCGATTAGCGCTAGTGTGGGCTTTTCGCAAAATGCCGGTTTGGTTTTTGGTGCTAGCGTTAGTCAGTCCAACTTCCTTGGCACCGGTAATCGCGTATCGGTGGGCTTAAATAGATCTGATATTCGTGATTCGTATAGCTTCTCGTTTACCGACCCATACTGGACGCCTGAAGGCATTAGCCGTGGTTATAATTTGTACTTGCGTCAAACCAAATTTGACCGTCTAAACATTAGCAACTATGCAACAGACTCTTATGGCGGCAACATCAGCTTCAGTTATCCAATTGATGAAACTGAAACAATTGGCTTCTCGGTTGGTTATGACCAAACTAATATTAAGTTAGGCGACATTGCATCTAAGTCGGTGCGTGATTTTGTTGATGTCAATGGTGACGAAATTAGTACCTATTTGGCAAACTTGTCATGGCAGCGCAACACCTTGAATCGTGCAGTATTCCCAACGGCAGGTGCCTCTCAAGGTGTTGGTTTAGAGCTCGGACTGCCCGGCAGTGATGTTAGCTTCTATAAGCTGACCTATAACGCACAACGATACTTTCCAATCAGCAGTCGTTGGGTTGGCCGCGGCTATACTCGCTTAGGTTATGGCGACAGCTTTGATGACAACTTAGGCATTCCGTTCTACCGCAACTTCTTCGGTGGTGGCTTTGGTTCGGTGCGTGGTTTCCGTGACTTCTCGATGGGGCCAACCAGCGTAGCATTAGATGATAATGGCAATGTAGTTCCTAACACTCGTCGCGAATCCGTTGGTGGTAACGTTCAGATCGAAGCAGGGGCTGAGATCATTTTCCCAACCCCTTTTGTTGATAGCAATAAAGTCCGTACCTTGGCGTTTTTTGATGTAGGTAATATTTTCGAAACCAACGGTGATAGTAAGTTCAAGCCTGATGCTAATAACTTACGCTACTCTGTTGGTTTGGGCCTATCGTGGATTACCCCCATTGGTCCTTTGACATTTGCTATTGCACAGCCACTCAATACGTCTAAGGATGATGATACTCAAGTCTTCCAATTCTCTTTAGGCCAAGGATTCTGATCATGATGTCTCGTTTTTTTGTGGTACCTTTTTTAGCATTAAGCATGTTGCTCCCCGTGTCAGCTCATGCCATGAGGATTGCGGTCATTGACCGAGAAACTGCATTGCTTTCTTCGAATACAGCTAAGCTCGCACAAGATAAGTTGGCGCGTGATATGCAGCCTCAGCGCGATCGTTTGGAAAGACTTCGTGGTGAAATTCGTAGTTTAGAAGAGCGCTTTGCCAAAGAAGGGGCAGGTATGTCCGAAACGGCTAAGCGTCAGCTGCAGCAGCAAGCTGAAACCAAAGCACAAGAGTTCAACACGTTGATTGAGCAAGTTCAAAAGCGCACACAAGATGCTCAGCAAGAGCTATTAAAGCGTATGGTGCCGACATTGGAAACTACGCTAGAAGAGCTGCGTAAAGCCGGTAATTACGACATTATTTTAGAGCGTCGTGCGGTTGTGTTAGTTCCACCTGAGCATGACCTGACCAAGAAAGTGGTTGATCGTCTGAATGCTGTCCGCTAAACCTGAGTTTACCCTGCAAGCCCTAGCTGAAAAGCTAGGTGCGCAATTACGTGGTAATGCTGCGCACTGTATTAATGGCTTAGGCACATTAAGCAATGCGCAGTCACAGCAAATCGCTTTTCTCGCCAACCCGCGTTACAAGCCTCAGTTAGCAACAACGAATGCCGGCGCAGTTCTACTCACGCCGGCAGACGCCGAAAACTTCAGCGGTAATGCGTTGGTATTGGCCAATCCGTATTTGGCATTTGCCCAGTTAACGGCTCTGTTTGATCAAACACCGCAACCTGCTTTGGGTATTCATGCCTCTGCTAGTGTTTCAGCAACAGCCATGGTGCCTGCCAGTGCGCGTATTGGCGCGGGTGTTGTGATTGGTGAAGAGGTTGTGCTGGGTGAACGTTGCGTGATTGATGCTGGCGCAGTTCTGCATGATCGCGTGAGTGTTGGTGATGATTGCCGAATTCATTCCAATGTCGTTGTTCATCATGACTGTGTCCTTGGCAATCGTGTCAATATTTGCGCTGGTGCCATTATTGGTGCCGATGGCTTTGGTTTTGCCAATGATCGTGGGCGCTGGCAAAAAATCTATCAGCTAGGCCGTGTTGTGATTGGTAGTGATGTCGATATTGGCGCTAATACCACCATTGATCGTGGCGCGTTGGAAGATACAGAAATTCACGACCAAGTGATTATCGATAATCAAGTGCAAATTGCGCATAATGTAGTGGTTGGTCAAGGTACTGCAATTGCTGCCTGCTGTGGAATCTCTGGTAGTTCGCGTATTGGCCGTTACTGCATCTTAGCTGGTGGTGTGGGCTTGGTTGGGCATATAGAAATTTGTGACCATGTGCAAATTACTGGCATGACGATGGTGACAAAGTCGATTACTGAGCCTGGCTCCTATTCGTCGGGAACTGCTTTTGATCACACCGATAAATGGAAGAAAATGGCAGTGCGTTTGCGACGCTTAGATGATTTAGCAACGCGCGTTCGTAATTTAGAGCAAGGGAAGCCCTCGCTTTAATATTAACGCTTAAGTTTATGATGGATTTGTGTATCGGCCATTCAGTGGCCGATGATGGAGTTTAGGTATGATGACCATTCAGCAGGTAATGCAATACCTGCCACAACGTTACCCGTTCTTAATGGTCGATCGCGTCACTGAAATTGAAAGTGGCAAGCGCATTGCAGGTTATAAAAACCTCACTATCAATGAGCAATTTTTCCAAGGGCATTTTCCTGGCGCACCCATTATGCCTGGCGTGTTGATGATCGAAGCCATGGCACAGTTGGCAGGTATTTTAGGGTTCTATACCTACGAAAAAAGTCCAGAAACTGGCCATCTCTATGTTTTCGCGGGGGCTGACAATATTCGTTTTCGCCGGCAAGTGGTACCTGGTGATCGCTTGGACTTAGTCGCTATTCCAACAGCGAATCGTCGTCATATTTATAAGTTCTCTTGCACGGCACATGTAGATGGTGAGCTTGTCGCAAGCGCTGATATTTTGATTGCGGAGCAGGTGTTATGACCCGTATCCACTCAACAGCAATTGTTGACTCGGCCGCTGAACTAGCTGATGACGTTGAGGTTGGGCCGTATAGCATTATAGGCCCAAATGTTGTTGTTGGTGCTGGTACACGTGTTGGTCCGCATGTTGTTATTAGCGGACCTACTGTTATTGGTGAGCGCAATCAAATCTATCAGTTCGCCTCTGTTGGCGCGGACTGCCAAGACAAAAAGTATCGCGGTGAACCGACACGTTTAGAAATTGGTGATGACAATATTATTCGCGAGGCTTGCAGCTTGCATCGCGGTACTGTGCAAGATCAAAGCCTCACTAAAATAGGCCATCGTAACTTGCTGATGGTGAATACGCATTTGGCACATGACGTGGTGGTTGGTAACGATTGTATTCTAGCTAATAATGCCGGTATTGCAGGCCATGTACATATCGGTGATAGCGTATTGGTTGGCGGCAACTCGGGTGTGCATCAGTTCTGTAAAATCGGCAGTTATGCCATGTTGGCAGGCGGAACCACCTTGTTTAAGGATGTGCCAGCCTATGTCATGGTCAATGGCAATCCAGCGGAAGCGCGTAGCATGAACTTTGAGGGCATGAAACGTCGTGGCTGGAGTAGCGATGTTATTCAAACGCTACGTCGCGCTTACAAAACGGTTTTCCGCGAAGGCTTAACCCTAGAGGCTGCTATTGCTGAATTAGAGCCGCAACTCGCTGCCTGTCCTGAGTTACTGCCCTTTGTTGAGTCTCTGCGCGCCTCTACGCGTGGCATCGTACGTTAATGGCGCAAAAACAAGGTCCTGTCTTTGGTATTGTTGCCGGGGAGGTGTCCGGCGACACCTTAGGTGCAGGACTGATTCGTGCGTTAAAACAACACTATCCCAATGCTGAGTTTATCGGTATCGCTGGTCCACAGATGATCGCTGAGGGCGCACAAACCCTCGTGCCCATGGATAGGCTTTCGGTCATGGGTTTGGTTGAAGTGCTGGGTCGCTTGAAAGAGCTATTTCGTGTGCGCGATGAACTCATTAACACTTTTACCGAACGTAAAATTGATGCCTTTATTGGTATTGATGCGCCGGATTTTAATTTGCGTGTTGCGGCACAACTTAAACAACGTGACATCACCACGATTCATTATGTCAGCCCCTCGGTGTGGGCTTGGCGTCAGGGTCGTGTGCATGGCATTCGCGCCACGATCGACTTGATGTTATGCCTGCTGCCGTTTGAAAAAGCCTTCTATGACAAGCACCTGTCGCCTGCTGTTTTTGTAGGCCATCCGTTGGCTGACAGCCTGCCTATGCAAAGTGACAGGCTGTCAGCTCGTGCCGCCTTGAGCTTAAATGAGCAAAGCCAAATTGTCGGCTTGTTGCCAGGTAGCCGTCGTGGTGAGGTGGCTAGTTTGATGCCGCTGCTGCTGAGCACGGCTCGTCTGATGCATCAAGCCACGCCGTCATTAACGTTTGTTATTCCAGCCATCAATGCCGAACGCGAAGCTGAAATTAATGCCTTTATTGCGGCCGATGCAGATGAGTATGAGGCGTTGCCTGTGCGCGTTATCACCGATGCTGGTTTATCCAGTGTGGGCAGGCAAGTGATGACGGCGGCCGATGTTTTAGTGATGGCCTCGGGCACGGCAACCTTAGAGGCGATGTTGATTAAACGCCCCATGGTGGTGTCTTATCGTTTGCACTGGCTGACCTGGCTTATTGCGAGGTTACTGGTACGCATTCCATTTGTGAGCTTGCCGAATTTGTTGGCGGGCAGGGCCTTAGTACCAGAGTTATTACAGTATCAAGCCACGCCAGAAAACATGGCGCGTGAAGCCTTGGCTTGGCTTAACTCTCCGCAACGTGTAGTGCAATATCAGCAAGACTGTGTCGCGCTACATGAGCAGCTGCAACAAGATGCTAGCGTTACTGCAGCGCAAGCCATTACTGACCTACTGAAGAAAAATAAAGGCAGTGCAGATGAGTAATTTGATTGCCGGTGTCGATGAAGTTGGACGGGGCCCTTTAGTAGGTGCCGTCGTCACCGCCGCTGTTATTTTAGATCCAAGCCAGCCGATTGCTGGCTTGGCCGATTCAAAAAAGCTGAGTGAAAAACGCCGTTTGTTATTGGCCGATGAAATTCGCAGCAAAGCGTTGGCTTGGTCTTTAGGACGAGCTGAGCCATTTGAAATTGATGAATTAAATATTTTGCAGGCCACCATGTTGGCCATGCAGCGTGCGGTGGCGGGTTTATCGCTCACACCGAGTCATGTGTTAATTGATGGCAATCGTTGCCCTGAGCTGCCCATGCCGGCGACGGCGGTGGTTGGTGGCGACGGTAAAGAGGCGGCAATTAGTGCGGCGAGTATCTTGGCTAAGGTTGCCCGTGATACAGAGATGCAAGACCTGCATTTACGTTACCCCGCTTATGGCTTTGATCGCCATAAAGGTTATCCCACGCCAGCACATTTACAGGCTATTCGTGAGTTGGGCGTGTTGGGTGAATATCGTCGTTCGTTTGCTCCGGTACGCGCCTGTTTGTCGGCTCAGGAAGTGATATGACCGATTTTGTTCATCTGCGAGTACATACCGAGTTTTCATTACGCGATTCGATCGTGCGTATTGGTGAGCTGGTTTCAGCTTGCGCTCAGCTAGAAATGCCAGCGGTAGCGGTTACCGATATCTGTAACGTTTATGGTTTGGTGAAGTTTTATAAGGCCGCACAAGGTAAAGGTATCAAGCCGATTTTTGGTGCGGACTTGCAAATTCGTACTGACGACGAGCTGAGTTGGGTCACTGCCTTAGTGATGAATGATGAGGGCTATCGTCAGCTCATCGCATTGATCTCGCGGGCCTATGTGGAAGGCCAAGAGCAGGGGTTACCAATTGTGCACCGGCAGTGGCTTGAGCAAGCGCAATCTGGACTGATTTTCTTATTGGGTCGCGGTAGTGATGTTGGCCAAGCGTTGTTGGGTAGTGATCCACGTCATGCCGATACCTTGTTGCAACGTTGGCTGAAGCACTCAGCAGGCCGTGTTTACTTAGAGTTGCAACGTACTCAGCGTGAAGGCGACGAGCTGTTTGTGCACGCTGCGGTGGACTTAGCGACTCGTGTGTCTTGCCCTGTTGTTGCCACTAATGACGTGCGTTTTATTCGCGCGGAAGAGTTTGAAGCGCATGAAGTGCGCGTCTGTGTGGCACAAAGTTACACCCTTGATGATCCGCGCCGTCCCCGTCAGTACAGTCGAGAACAGTATTTTAAGTCGGCTGAAGCAATGGCCGAACTGTTTGCGGATATTCCAGAAGCGTTGGCTAACAGCGTGGCGATTGCGCGTCGTTGTAGCTTAGGGCTGACCTTAGGCAAAAACTATCTGCCAGACTTCCCCGTGCCAGAAGGGATGACCATGGCGAGTTATTTCGCCCAGTTATCCCATGAAGGCCTAGATGCGCGTTTGGCGAAGCTGTTTGATGTGAGTCAGCCGGACTTTGCCGAGATTCAGCGCCAGTATCGCGAACGTTTAGAGTTCGAGCTAAACATCATTAATCAAATGGGTTTTGCCGGCTACTTTTTGATTGTGATGGACTTTATTCGCTGGGCTAAGCAAAACGGCGTACCAGTCGGGCCTGGTCGGGGTTCGGGTGCTGGTTCTTTGGTGGCTTATTCCTTATTAATCACTGACCTTGACCCGATCAAATACGACCTGCTGTTTGAGCGCTTTTTGAACCCAGAGCGGGTGTCGATGCCTGACTTTGATATCGACTTTTGCATGGAAGGTCGCGATCGTGTCATTGAGTACGTCGCCAATCATTATGGTCGTGAAGCGGTTTCACAGATCATCACCTTTGGCTCTATGGCAGCCAAAGCAGTGGTGCGTGACGTCGCCCGGGTATTGGGTAAGTCCTATGGTTTAGCCGATCGCATTGCCAAGCTGATTCCGTTCACACCGGGCATTTCGCTGAAAGAAGCGCGTGAACAAGAGCCGTTGCTTAATGAATTACTGACCGACCCACAAGCCAATGATCATGAAGATGCCTTGGAAGTGTGGGATATGGCGCTGCGCCTGGAGGGTTTGACCCGGGGTGTAGGTAAACATGCTGGTGGTGTGTTGATTGCGCCCGGCAAATTGACCGATTTCACCGCGGTTTATGCCGATGATGAAGGCAAATGGGTCAGCCAATACGATAAAGACGATGTGGAGTCGGTAGGCTTGGTGAAGTTCGACTTCCTCGGTCTGCGTACTCTCACCATTATTGATTGGGCGCTGAAGGACATTAACGCCAAGCGCGCCCGTCGTAGTGAGCCACCCATTGATATCGAAACGATTCCACTTAATGACCCGCGGCCTTATCAGCTGATGTCGGAAGGCAAGACCACGGCAGTGTTCCAGCTGGAATCGCGGGGCATGAAGGAGCTGATTAAAAAACTAAAACCGTCGCGTTTTGAAGACGTGGTGGCGTTGGTGGCGTTATATCGTCCGGGCCCGCTGGAGTCGGGCATGGTCGATGACTTTATTAATCGTAAGCATGGTCGTGCCAGTGTGGCCTATCCACACCCTGAATTAGAGCCGGTACTGGAAAACACCTATGGTGTGATTCTGTACCAAGAGCAGGTCATGCAGATTGCTCAGGTGTTGGCAGGTTACTCACTTGGTGGCGCGGATATGTTGCGTCGTGCCATGGGTAAGAAAAAACCAGAAGAAATGGCCAAAGAGCGGGTCAAATTCATGGAAGGCTCGGGCGCACGTGGTGTTGATACAGATCAGGCCGGTGGCATCTTTGATTTGATGGAAAAGTTCGCGGGTTATGGCTTTAACAAGTCGCACTCGGCAGCTTATGCCTTGGTGTCTTACCAAACAGCTTGGTTAAAAGTGAACTATCCGGCCGAGTTTATGGCCGCGGTATTGTCCTCTGAAATGGCTAATACCGACAAAATTGTGACTTTTATTGAAGAATGCCGTGCCATGGGTTTAACGATTCGTCCGCCGGCGGTCAATGAGTCGGTGTTTCGTTTCCAAGCCAATGATGACGGTCATATTGTTTATGGCCTAGGCGCAATCAAAGGCGTAGGCGAGGGGCCGGTGGAGTCATTACTGAGCTCACGGACAAGTGATGGTGAGTTTAAAGACTTATTTGATTTCTGCAGCCGTGTTGATCTACGCAAGCTTAATAAACGCGCCTTAGAAGCGTTAATTCGTGCCGGTGCTTTGGATGCCCAAGGGCCTAACCGTGCCAGCTTGATGGCAACGATTGAAACTGCGGTGGCGTCGGCGGAGCAACAGTCGCGTAATAACGACGCTGGCATGGTGGATTTATTTGGTGATGTGCATGAAGCCGGTCCTGGCATTGAGTGGACTGATGCCATGCCTTGGACTGAAGACGAGCGTCTACAAGCCGAAAAAGAGACTTTAGGCTTGTATTTGTCTGGTCACCCCATTGATCAGTACGAAGCTGAGCTGAGTCGTTTTGTGCAAACACGTCTGGCCGATTTGCAGCCTACACGGCGTGGTGTAACCACCACGGTGGCGGGCTTGCTGCTGAATCACCGGATTGTCAAAGGTCAGCGTGGTAGTCGCGCCTTTTTGACCTTAGATGATCGCACCGGACGTGTTGAAGTGACGATATTTGGTGAGCTGCTAGAGCAGGTGCGTCCGCTATTAGCCGGTGAGGGTGTGCTGGTGGTGGAGGGCGAAGTATCCATGGATGAATATGCTGGCGCTTTAAAGTTAGTGGCTAAACAAATTTTGCCGTTGGCGGCTGCACGTGCGCAGTACAGCAAAGGTTTGGAGTTAAGCCTGCCGGTGGCCATTGGTTTGCGTGGTGTGCATGGTTTAACTGAGCTACTGCAGGCACATCGCAGTGGCCAAGACCAGGTTGGCGCGCAGTTACGCTTTCGTTTGCAACATCCTGCTGCACAAATTGGTTTGCAGGGTGGGCCAGCGTGGCGAGTGAGTTTGAGTGATGCGCTGTTAAGAGGTTTACGCCAGCTGTTGGGTAATGAGTCGGTGCGCGTGCTGTACTAGTGGCATCAGCGGTATTTCCAAGCGGGAGTGGTTGCCGTTACACTCCCAGCCAATGTTTAGGGGCCCATTCATGAATCCGAATTATCTCGACTTTGAACAACCTATTGCCGAGCTTGAGGCCAAAATCGAAGGTCTGCGTTCTGTTGGCCAATCTACGGGCTTAAATATTGATGATGAAGTTGCCAAGCTGCGCAACAAAAGCATCAAGCTTACCGAAGAGATTTTTGCCAATTTAAGTGCTTGGCAGGTGTCACAGCTGTCGCGTCATCCTCAGCGCCCATACACCATGGATTACATTAAGCGTCTGTTTACTGACTTTGATGAGCTGCATGGCGATCGTGCTTTTGCTGATGATGCGGCCTTGATCTGTGGTACTGCGCGCTTTTTGGGTGAGCCTGTCATGATCATTGGTCATCAAAAAGGTCGTGATGTAAAAGAAAAAGTGCGTCGCAACTTTGGTATGCCGCGCCCGGAAGGTTATCGCAAAGCACTGCGTTTGATGGAAATGGCTGAACGTTTCCGTATGCCGATTCTGACTTTTATTGACACCCCCGGTGCCTATCCCGGTATTGATGCTGAAGAGCGTGGTCAAAGTGAGGCGATTGCCCGTAATTTAGCGGTCATGTCGCGCTTAAAAACACCGATTATTTCCACTGTCATTGGTGAGGGCGGTTCCGGCGGTGCTTTGGCGATTGGTGTTTGCGATAGCCTATTAATGTTGCAATACAGCACCTATTCGGTGATCTCGCCGGAAGGTTGCGCCTCTATTCTTTGGAAGACAGCGGCGAAAGCGCCTGAGGCTGCTGAGGCCATGAATATGTCGGCACGGCGTTTGGAAGTATTGGGTTTTGTCGACAGCTTAGTGCCAGAGCCTTTAGGTGGTGCTCATCGCGACATGGATGCGATGGCCGACTCACTTCGCAAAGCCTTATTACACGAACTCAAAAAACTACGCACCATGGACTCATCCGCTTTAGTGAATCGTCGTTATGAACGATTGATGAGTTATGGCAATACGCAGCAGGCGTCTTGAGTCTAGCCAGTGATGCGTTGCCCTTGTCGGCGCTGCAAGCGTTTTTGCAGCAGCGCCGACAAGACTCCCCCAGTATTGCCGCGATTGTTATTGCCCTAAGCGCAGGTCCTGATTCTTTAGCACTGCTGTTAGCAGCCCAGCAAGTAGCGCCACCCTTAGGTTTTGCTGTGCGAGCACTGCATGTACACCATGGTTTGCATGAAGATGCCGATAGCTGGGCAGTACAAGCTTGTGCGCAAGCGGCGGCACTGGGGCTGTACTGTGACGTACTGAAGGTGAACATTACCGAGTCAGCGAATATCGAAGCACAAGCACGGCAGGCGCGTTATGACGCCATAGCCGCACAGTTGCAGCCGCATGAGGCCTTGCTATTAGCCCACCATCAGGATGATCAAGCGGAAACACTGTTATTGCGTTTAATGCGTGGAGCTGGTTTGCAGGGACTTACAGCCATGGCGGAGGTGTCAGTCTGGCCAGTCGCAGGCGCGGGTGGCCTATTACGTTGGCGACCTTGGTTAGACGTGCCAAAGCAAGAGTTAACAGCCTGGCTGGCCTCTCAACCCGTCAGTCATCAGGCTATTAATGACCCAGCTAATAACAATCCACGTTTTGACCGCACCTTGTTGCGCCATCAGGTTGTGCCACTACTAGAAACACGGTGGCCACAGGCCAACGCAATGCTGGCACGCAGTGCCAAGCAGCTGTCTCAGCAAGCGCAAGCCTTAAATCAACTCGCAGATTTGTGGTTGGCCACCTATAGTATTGATCTGATTAGCCTGCCGATTAGCGCGTTAAAGACACTTGAGGAAGTCACTCAGCAGGCGGTACTGGCGCGTTGGCTGCAACGCCAAAATGCACCCGCTATGCCCGTGCGTTACTGGTCTCGACTGACTCAGGAGCTATTTAATGCTCGGCCAGATGCTATGCCAGAGCTCGCCTGGGCGGATGTTTCCATCAGGCGTTATCGTGATGCCATCTATTTACTGCATAGTGAACAACTGCACCCGCTGCCAACAACGGGTGCCGATTGGGCGGATCCGTTACAGCCTTTGTTTTGGGCAGGCTTGGCGTGGACATTGCCGATCACACAAGATGACTCGCATTTGACGGCGCGCTGGCGGATCACGGCCCGACAGGGAGGAGAGCGTTGGCGGCCTGAAGGGCGAACTCAATCGCTAACGGTAAAGCATTGGTGTCAAGAAAATGGCATACCACCATGGCAGCGTTTGCGCCTTGCATTGGTCTGGCGAGACGACGAAATTGCGTTTTTAGCGTTAAATCACGGAAAAATGATAAAATATTTTAAATAAAAACAATTACTTGAAAATAATTGAACATTTTTAGAGCTATATTTTTATTTATCGTTACAATGCACATGCGGTAAAAAATTAAATTATTAAAGAGTAGAACATGAGCAAAGGTACAGTTAAGTGGTTCAACGCCGATAAAGGTTTCGGTTTCATTACACCAGAAGACGGTGGCAAAGATTTATTTGTCCATCATTCTGAAATCAAGAATGGTGGCGGCTTCAAGACATTGAATGACGGCCAAGCGGTCACATTCGATGTTGGTCAAGGCCAGAAAGGTCCTTGTGCTAACAACGTGGTAGCTATCTAATTTAGCTCCTTGTTGTTAGTAATTAGGTTGCCCTAGGTGGCCTAATGAATAAAAACGGCGTATGACGTAACAGTCTGCGCCGTTTTTTTTTTGGATGACCATTCATGTGAAGATATTTTTTGCCCTATGCTGTGCTTTGTTATTGGCCTCTTGTCAGCAGTCAAAAGAGATAAGGCCTTTGAATGTTGAAAGGATGAAAGCCGACATTCCAATCCATGTGATCAATCATGGCTGGCACGTAGGTCTTGTCCTTCCTGCGCAGTCTTTGAATGACTTATTACCCGATTTGACCCAGCGCTTTTCTCAGGCTAATTATTATGAATTGGGTTGGGGAGATGACGGCTTTTACCAGTCTGAAGAAAACTCCGCATCCATGGCTTTTAGTGCCTTATTCACGTCTAAGGGCGCTGTTTTACATGTGGCGTCAATTGAGGAGTCTCCACTGGCCTATTTTGATAGGCATGTAGTCGCCACGTTTTGTCTTGATGCGCAGCAGCTGAGTCAATTGGCACATTTTGTGGCGGATAGTTTTATGCTTCAGGATAACGAGCTCATTATGCGTGAGCCCGGACGTTATGGTGATAGCCAGTTCTATCAAGCAACCGGACGATACACCCTGATGCATACCTGTAATCGTTGGACGGCTGAGGCGCTAGACCAGGCGGGCATGGATTTGCCTTACCGATTTATGTTGACGGCGGGCAGTGTTATACGCGCAGTTCGTAACAAGGGTCAGTCCTGTGTGTTGAACTGAAGTGAAAATTACGAAGATTGTTGTGAGAAGCTGAGATGCCATTACTATTTTCCTATGGAACGCTGCAGCAAGAAAATGTTCAGTTATCTACTTTTGGTCGTTTGTTAGATGGTCAACCAGATGCCTTATTAGGGTACGAGGAGCTAATGGTATACATCGAAGATGCTGAGGTTGTTGCGCTTAGTGGAAAGACTCACCACCCCATTGTTTCGTTTAATGGTGACTCAACGAGTCAAGTACCAGGTTTAGTGTTTGAAGTATCAGATGCTGAGCTGATGCATGCAGATGCCTATGAGGTGGACGCGTACCAACGTGTATTAGCGGATTTGGCATCGGGTAAGCAGGCGTGGGTATACGTCAACGCAGTACATGCTGCCAGCGCATGCTAAAGCTTATTCTGGGGTTAATACTGGGCTATTTGCTGCTCTGTTTGATCATGTTTGCTTGGCAAAGTCGTTTAATTTATTACCCCCAGCCCAGACTAATTAATGCACCAGAGTCGACGATGCTGCTTGCTGTTGAGGGTGCTGAGCTAGTGGTTACTGTGGCACAGCATAAAGGTCCCAAAGCGATTGTCTATTTTGGTGGCAATGCCGAAGACGTGTCGTTAAACCTGCCGTTACTCACGCAAACTTTTCCTGATACTGCGCTGTACTTACTTCATTACCGGGGATATGGCGGCAGTACAGGTTCACCATCTCAGCAGCATAATCAGCAAGATGCTTTGGCGTTATTTGATTATGTATTTGGTCAGCATGAGGACATAACGTTAATCGGTCGTAGCTTAGGCACGGCAATGGCGTTATTTGTTGCTAGTCAGCGTCCAGTTTCCAAGCAGTTGTTAATTACACCGTTTGATAGTTTGCAAGATGTGGCGGCTGCGCAGTTTTCGTACTTGCCCGTACGTTATTTAATGCGTGACCGTTACGATGTTAGTGAATTGGCGCCAGCAGTGACGGCAGCAACACATTTGTTAATTGCAGGAAAAGATGAGTTGATTCCTCGTGCTAGTAGCGAGCGTCTTTATGGGCGATTTGCACTAGGTATTGCAACAATGGAAGTGGCGCCTAGCGCCAACCACAACTCAGTTGGTAACACTGCTGAATTCTGGTCGGCACTAAGGGCGCTACAGTAAACGAGGGTTTAACCTAAGCGCAGTGCAGAGCGTAAGGACTCTGGCATTTTGCCCATGACGCCCACATTGGACTTCACTGGTGGTTTACCGTCAAAAGACAAGCTGTCGTCTTCCATGGGCGCAAAACGTAGGCGCTGAACATCATGCACATAGTTTTGCTGTACCTGCCAAGGTGCTTTTGAGCCTTGACGAGGTAAGCGGTCAACAGCTCGTTGAATATAGCCGGAGCTTAAGCTGCCAAGAACGGTGTCATCGACTTTACAGCCTTCTGAGTCAATTGGTTTAACCGTGGTATAGCCTTGTTTATCCATATGATTTAATAAACGGCAAACATACTCAGCGGCGATATCCGCTTTCAGCGTCCATGAGGCGTTTGTGTAACCAAAAATCATCGCAGCATTGGGAACACCTTCAAGTAAAACGCCGCGATAGGTTAATACTTCACGAACATTAACCGGTTTTTCATCTATTTTTGTGACAACTCCACCCATCATTTGAACGTCTAAGCCTGTTGCAGTTACGATGATGTCAGCTTCAATTTCTTCCCCAGACTTAAGCAGAATACCTTTGTCAGTGAAGCGATCAATATGGTCGGTCACTACCGAGGCTTTGCCTTCACGAAGCACTTTGAATAAGTCGCCATTAGGCACTACACAGAGGCGTTGATCCCATGGTGCATAACTCGGTGTGAAGTGTTTCATATCAATATTGGAGCCAGCCAACTGACGACGCACCAAACCCAGTAACATGCGACGAACCGCAGCAGGGCGACGGCGTGCGGCTTCAAAAATCATGCGCTGAAGGCCAATGTTACGAACACGGTTAATACGGTAAACCAGCATTTCTGGCAAGAAGCGTTGCATGCCTTTGGCGACAGGGTCAATGCTTGGAATTGACATGATGTACGTAGGCGAGCGCTGCAACATGGTCACATGCGCAGCTTTATCGGTCATGCTTGGTACTAAGGTAATAGCGGTAGCGCCACTGCCAATGATGACCACTTTTTTTCCAGCGTAATCGAGGTTTTCTGGCCAAAACTGTGGGTGAACAATTTGACCTTGGAAGTCGGCTTCGCCGTTAAACTCTGGGCGGTAGCCTTTGTCGTAGTTGTAATAACCCGCAGCACCCAATAAGAAGTTAGCGGTGTAGGTTTCTACTTCACCATTGGCTTCGTTGAGCACCTGTAAAGTCCATACTTTATCTGCACTAGACCAGTTGGCATCAGTAACTTTACGACCGAACTGAATATGGCGATCAACGCCAAATTCGGTAGCGGCATCATTGACGTACTGACGAATAGAAGGGCCATCAGCCAAAACACGTGGGTCATTCCAAGGCTTGAAGTTAAAGCCGAAGGTATACATGTCCGAGTCGGAGCGAATGCCGGGGTAACGGAACAAATCCCATGTGCCACCAATGGCATTACGACGTTCTAAAACGGTGTAAGTCTTGCCTGGGCATTCACGAGTTAAGTGGCAGGCCATGCCAATACCAGAAATACCGGCACCGATAATAAGGACATCTACGTGTTGTTGCTTCATAACGATTACCTTCTTGATGAATACCAAGAAGAGTAAGCGATTGTGACTGTGACAGTCAATGATGTCAGAATAATCCCCGACCAGCTGTCTGGGGATTATTCTTGACCTAGGTAGGTATTAAACTTTGCGGAAGATGAGCGTGGCATTAGTGCCACCAAAGCCAAAGCTGTTCGACATCACTGTTTTAAGGCCAGCATTATCGATGCGCTGCAGCACAATCGGTAAGCCATCAGCTGCAGGGTCTAGTGTTTCAATATTGGCAGAGGCAGCAATAAAGTCATTTTGCAGCATGATAAGGCTGTAAATGCTTTCTTGTGCGCCAGCAGCACCTAATGAGTGACCAGAAAGCGACTTTGTTGAACTAATAGGCGGCGCTTTATCACCAAACACCGCTTTAATAGCGCCTAACTCGGCAAGGTCACCTACCGGCGTTGAAGTGCCGTGAGTATTGAGATAATCAATAGGAGTATCAACAGTTTGCAGCGCCATCTTCATGCAGCGTTCAGCACCTTCGCCACTTGGAGCAACCATGTCATGACCATCGGATGTCGCACCATAGCCAATAATTTCCGCCAAAATATTAGCGCCACGCGCCACGGCGTGGTCATACGATTCAACAACTAACATGCCAGCTCCACCAGCAATCACAAAACCATCACGGTTAGCGTCATAAGCACGAGACGCTTTTTCTGGCGTGTCGTTGTACTTGCTAGACATTGCACCCATAGCATCAAACATACATGACTCTTCCCAGCTTTCTTCTTCTCCACCACCGGCAAACACAATATCTTGCTTACCGAGTTGAATAAGTTCAGCGGCATGTCCAATGCAGTGCGCACTGGTAGCGCAAGCAGAAGCAATGGAGTAGTTCACACCTTTAATTTTGAAGGCAGTAGAGAGGCAGGCAGAGATAGTCGATGACATGGTACGTGGCACCATGTAAGGGCCAATACGTTTGGTACCTTTTTCGCGAGCAATGTCGGCAGCAGCTACTTGATTGGTACTTGATGCGCCACCTGAACCGGCGACTAAACCAGTGCGTGGATTAACGATATCTTGCTCAGTTAAGCCAGCCATGTCGATGGCACGATTAAGTGCAATATAAGCATAGGCAGCAGCATCGCCCATGAAACGCCGTGCTTTACGATCAATTAAGTCGTCTAAGTTGAGATCAGTAATGCTGCCGCTAACTTGGCTACGGAAGCCCATCTGAGCATAGACTTCATTGCGACGAATGCCGGAGCGGCCATGAAAGAGACTTTCTTTGACGGTTTCTGCATCATGCCCTAGGCACGACACAATTCCGAATCCAGTAATCACAACACGACGCATGGCCTCTCTCCTTAAAAAATCGCCTTAAAAATTCTCAGTACTGGTAAACAGACCTACTTTAAGATCTTGTGCAGTATAAATCTCACGGTCGTCGACAAGTACACGACCATCGGCGATACCCATTACCAATTTCCGCTCAACTAAGCGCTTTACTTGTAATTCGTACACCACTTTTTTATTGGTAGGCAGTACTTGACCAAAAAACTTGATTTCACCTGAGCCCAAAGCGCGACCACGACCTGGGTTGCCACGCCAACCTAGCCAGAAGCCAAGCAGTTGCCAGAGTGCATCAACGCCTAAGCAGCCGGGCATAACGGGGTCTGTTTCAAAATGGCACTGAAAAAACCAAAGGTCAGGGGTGATGTCCAATTCAGCACGGATCATGCCTTTGTTATATTCACCACCATCTCGCGAAAGCAAGGTGATGCGATCCATCATGAGCATATTCGGTAAAGGCAGACGCGCATTACCTTCGCCGAATAATTGGCCATGACCACAAGCAATTAAGTCATCGCGATCGAAATGAGTGCGTTCAAGTATCGAAGTCATAAGTTCCTACACAGTAAAAACAAGCGACGTCATACTAGCAAGCTTGTTCTTACAGAATGCTTAAACAGTGATGGATTAGTTGTTTCCAAATGTGTTTGCTGGACTTAGTAGGTGTTGCGCGTATCATGGCGCTGCTTTTCATTTTCCATTCAATTTATAAATAGAGGGCAGTTCATGTGGGTTGAACTTGGACACTTTGCCTTGGTGCTCGCGTTTGTGGTGGTGTTGGTGCAAAGCACTTTGCCATGGCTGGGCTTGGCGCGTGATGACGCCCGTATTCAGTCGATGGCGCACAGCACCGTACATGTGCAAACTGCGTTGCTACTTTTATCTTTTGTACTGCTAACCTATGGTTTTTTAACCAATGACTTCAGTGTTGACTACATTGCTCGTCAGTCCAACACCTTGTTGCCGATTGAATACAAAATTTCAGCGGTTTGGGGCGGCCACGAAGGCTCACTGCTGTTATGGGCATTTATTCTGGCGCTATGGTCTAGCTTAGTCGCTAAGTTCTCGAAAGGCCTGCCGCTAGATATGGTGGTGCGTGTATTGGCCATTTTAGGCCTGATCAGCGTAGCCATCATCAGCTTCATTCTGTTTACCTCGAACCCATTTGATCGCTTGCTGCCGGACTTCCCAATTGAAGGCAATGACTTAAATCCGTTATTGCAAGATCCGGGGCTGATTTTCCATCCACCGATGCTTTATATGGGTTATGTCGGCTTTTCTGTGCCGTTTGCCTTTGCTATTGCCGGACTGCTGAGTGGTCGTATGGACTCGGCTTGGGCGCGCTGGTCTCGACCTTGGACTATTGCTGCTTGGGCCTTCTTAACGCTGGGTATTGCATTGGGTTCATGGTGGGCCTATTACGAACTAGGCTGGGGCGGCTGGTGGTTCTGGGACCCTGTCGAAAACGCTTCTTTACTGCCTTGGTTGGCAGGTACAGCGCTAATGCATTCGTTGGCAGTTACTGAAAAGCGTGGCGTATTTAAAGCGTGGACAGTGCTATTGGCAATCATCGCCTTTTCACTGTGTTTGCTGGGTACGTTCTTGGTGCGCTCAGGTGTGCTGACCTCTGTGCATGCCTTTGCTGCTGATCCCGAGCGTGGTCTGTATATCCTCGGCATTTTGATCTTAGTTGTTGGTGGTTCACTGTCGTTATTTGCCTGGCGTGGTGCTGAGCTGGCCAATGAAAGTCGTTATCAGCTGGCCTCACGAGAGACCTTTTTGATGCTCAACAATTTGTTGCTGATGACGGCGACGGTGATTGTTTTGCTGGGTACTTTGTTCCCACTAATCGCTGATGCGCTTGACTTGGGCAAGATCTCGGTAGGCCCGCCATATTTCAATTTATTATTTGTGCCGCTGACTTGGCTGCTGTTGGTGTTTGTTGCGATTGGTCCGCTAATGAACTGGAAGCGCCAAGACATGAGCAAAGTCTTGTTGCCATTGGTCAAAGTGCTGTTGGCCGCAGTGTTGGCTGCTATTGCAGTGCCGCTGATGTTCTTTGGCAATTGGCCGTGGACTGTGGGCTTGAGCGTTGGTTTGTGTGTTTGGGTGCTGGGTGCATTAATGGTCGACATTGGTCGTAAAACACGCCATGCCGACAGTATGATCAAAGGCATTAAAAAGCTAACACGAAGCTATTGGGGTATGCAGTTTGGCCATATTGGCTTGCTGGTGATGGTGATGGGTGTGGCGGTAACATCTGAATATAGCATTGAGCGTGATGTCCGCATGGTGCCAGGTGATATTGAGCAGATTGGTGAGTATCAGTATCGCTTTGATGGTGTTGAGGATCGCATGGGGCCGAACTATCGATCGCAATATGGCACGGTGACAATTAGTCGTGGCAATTGGTCAACCACGCTGCATCCAGAAAAACGTGTGTATCGCATGGAATCTAACCCAATGACTGAGGCGGGTATTAGTACCAGCCTATGGCGCGATGTCTATGTCGCTTTGGGTGAGCCCTTGGATCAGGGCGCATGGGCGGTAAGGCTCTATCACAAGCCATTAGTGGTATGGGTGTGGCTGGGTGCGCTGATTATGTCGATCGGGGGACTCTTATCAATTCTTGATAAACGCTATCGCATACGGAGGAACTGAAATGAATAAACGCATCCGTGTGGTGATTTTTCTAATTCCTTTAATAGCTTTTATTGCTTTGGCGGTGTTGTTGTTCAACCGTAATGGCGAGGATCCGTCTTTGTTGCCATCGGCACGAATTGGCCAAAGTCTGCCAAGCTTTGAGGTGGCGTCATTAACTGAGCCTGGCCGAATGTTGACGCCAAATGATCTGAAAGGCGAAGTCAGCCTACTCAATGTTTGGGCTACTTGGTGTGTGTCTTGTTTGGTTGAGCACCCGGTGTTAATGGAGTTGGCTGAGTCTGGCATTCCTATTTATGGCGTCAACTACAAAGATATTCCGGAAGCAGCCTTGATGTATTTGGCGAATAACGGTGACCCATTTCGTTTCAGCATGAGTGATGTTAGCGGTAGCTTGGGTTTGGACCTAGGTGTTTATGGCGCGCCGGAAACGTATTTATTGGATCGAGAAGGGCGTATTCGTTACCGCTCAGTCGGTGTGTTAGATGCACGCTCGTGGATTGATGAACTAGAGCCACGCTACCGTGCTTTAGTTGCGGAGGAGGCGCCATGAAGCCATTAATTTTGCTACTTGCCACCTTACTTTTTCTGCCGGCAACCTTAAGTGCTGCCGTTGATGTACGTGATTTTTCTAGTGAGCTCGAAGAGCGTCGTTATCGCTCATTAGTTGCTGAGCTGCGTTGCCCAAAATGTCAAAACACGAATTTGGCAGGTTCAGATGCAGGTTTAGCTGATGACCTGAAAGACCGCGTGCATTCGTTATTACGCCAAGGGGCTAGTGATGATGAAATTCGTCAGCACATGATTGATCGTTACGGTGATTTTGTGAGTTATAAGCCACCGATGCGTCCAGCGACATGGCTATTGTGGTGGGGTCCACTGGTATTATTGGTGATTGGTTTAGCGGTCATGCTGCTTCGCCGTCAACCGGCGCAAAAGCGTGCTAAACCCTTAGATCCTGAAGAGAAAAAACGCCTACAAGAGCTGCTATCAGGCCAAGACCGTACGGAGCAGAAATAATGAGTCCGGTCTTAACTCCTTTATATTTATTAGCACTGCTACTTGCTTTGATTGTGGTGATGGCCGTGATTTGGCCGCTGCGCGGGCGTGCACGTAGCCAGTCGAACAGCTTACAAACCTTGGCGGCTCGTGTGTATCGAGAGCGCTTAGATGAGTTAAATGCCGATCATATGGCGAGTCGAATTGACGCAGATGCTTATGCAACGCTTAAGCTTGAGCTAGACCGTGGCTTGTTGCTGGATCACGCTCGTGATGAGCAGCGAGCAGTGCGTCCTGTGCAAGGTGTGCGTATGTTGGCCTTATGCCTACTGTTAGTTGTGCCTGCCGCCTCATTAGCTTTGTATATCTTCTATTTTCAAAGCGATGAAATGGTAGACGATGCCGAACGTCAAGCTCGCTATAGTGACGTCGTTGCTCAGGTGATGGCTGGGCAGGCACCGGCAGCTGACGCACCACAACCTAATCTGCAAGATTTTGTCCGAGTGTTGCAGCGTCGTGTTCAAGCCGAGCCGCTGGATGCTGACGGCTGGTTAAGCTTAGGCATGGCATTTATGCAAGCCAGAGATTTCGGCCCAGCACAAGTTGCTTTGGCGCGCGCAGCAGAGATTAAGCCAAATGATTTATCGGTGGTGCTGACCTATGTGCAGTCTACAATCGTGACTCAGCAAGGTCCTATGTCGCCAAAAATTCGTGGTCTGTTAGGCAAAATCATGTATGAATATCCGGATCATCAGGGTGCTTTGTTGATGCATGCCATGGGTAGTTTGCGCGGTGGCGAATTATTGGCCGCACGTGAATCCTTGCTTCGACTGCAAGCCCTTCGCGCTGAGTTAGGTGAAGATCCGGAGGCTGACGGTCAGATTGCCCGACTGTTAGCAGAAACGGAAATGGATGCAGACCCACAAGAGTTGGCAGATGGTTTCCCGGTAGAAATCACCATCAGTTCAGATCTTGTTGCTAATTTGCCTGCTGATGCCGTGCTCTATGTTTTTGCTAGGCCGTTGCAAGGTGGCGGCATGCCCATCGCGGTCGTAAGACGCTCAATCGGGCAGTTCCCTGTTCGTCTGGTGGTGTCTGATGCTGACAGTTTGTCTCCGGATCGTCCGTTGTCCGGTGAGCCTATTGTTGTACTGCAAGCCCGTATTTCGTTAACTGGAGATGCAACGCCAAGTTCAGGTGATTTAGAGGCCGCCGCAGTGCCAGTACGACAAGATAGCCGAAGTTTAGTGCGCCTGCGTATTAGCGAAAAACGTCAATAAATACGCCATTGGTCTTGCCCCGCTGAGGCTGTCTTGTATTTGACAGCATGCAGCGGGTATTCTATGCGCCTTGTTTTCCGGAGTCTCTTAATGCGAATCATTCTTCTCGGCGCACCTGGCGCTGGTAAAGGCACACAAGCCCAAGTCATCATGAGTCGCTTTGGTATCCCCCAAATTTCAACAGGTGATATGCTGCGTGCAGCAGTTAAGGCAGGCACTGAGTTGGGTGTTGCTGCTAAGAAAGTTATGGATGCTGGCGGTTTAGTGTCTGACGACATCATTATTGGTTTAGTGAAAGAGCGTATTACACAACCAGATGCTGCCAATGGCTTTTTGTTTGATGGCTTTCCACGCACGATTCCACAGGCACAAGCAATGATTGATGCTGGTGTGAACATTGATCATGTTATTGAAATTCGTGTTGATGACGCGGAAATTATTGCGCGCCTGTCTGGTCGTCGAGTGCACCCTGCGTCAGGTCGGGTTTATCACGTTGATCACAATCCACCAAAAGTGGCTGGCAAAGATGATGTCACTGGTGAAGATTTAGTACAGCGTGCTGATGACAGCGAAGAAACAGTGCGTCATCGCTTAGAGGTTTATCACAGCCAAACACAACCATTGGTTGGTTTCTACCAAAATTTGGCAGATCAGCCAGGTGCGGCAAAATACACCCTAGTACAAGGTGTAGGCTCAGTTGATGATATTACCCAGCGTATGTTATCGGCTTTAGCGTAATCTGTTGCTTGCTTGTCCGATGACGCCGCGCCTTGCGCGGCGTTATTGTTTGCGGCATTCATAATCCAGAGGTGTACATGTCAGATCGTCGTCGAGTAGGAGTGGTGTTAGCCAACTTGGGCACACCCGATGAACCAACACCTGCGGCTGTTCGTCGTTATTTACGTGAATTTTTAAGCGATGGGCGTGTGATCGAAGTGCCTAAGCTGGTTTGGTTTTTTATTCTGCGACTATTTATTTTGCCGTTGCGACCCAAGCGGGTGGCACATGCTTATGCCAGTATTTGGCAGGGTGATTCACCCATGCGCCTGATTTTGTTGGAGCAGGTGCAGGCGATTCAACGCCGACTCAGTGACGCTTATCCAAGCCTGGAGATTATGGTCAAGCCCGGCATGAGTTATGGCAATCCCGCGCTTAGAGCCGCCTTAACTGAGTTACAACAAGCAGGCTGTCATGAGATTGTGGTGTTGCCATTGTTTCCTCAGCACTCAGCCACATCTACTGGGCCGGTTATTGATCAAGTGGCTAGTTGGCTGCAGCAGCAGCGCAATATTCCGGGCCTGCACCTAGTGCGTGATTATCATGTTCACCCAGCCTATATCGCAGCATTGGCAGAGAGCGTGCGTGAGCATTGGGCCAATCATGGTCGTGCCGACAAACTGTTATTTTCGTTTCACGGCATTCCACAACCTTATGCTGATAAAGGTGATCCATACCCCGTGCAATGTCATGCTACCGCGCAGGCAGTGGTGGCTTTACTGGGTTTACAAGCAGATGAGTGGGCGATAAGTTTTCAGTCGCGTTTTGGCCTACAGGAATGGGTAAAACCTTATACCGATGTGTTGCTGAAAACGTGGGGTGAGTCGGGTGTGGGCTCGGTGCAAGTATTGTGTCCTGCGTTTTCAGCAGACTGCCTAGAGACGCTGGAAGAGATTGCGGTGGAAAACCATGAGACCTTTATCAAGGCAGGTGGTAAGCATTATCAGTACATTCCGGCACTTAATGCACGAGCGGCGCACTTAGACGCGATCGAGGCGATTTTGCGCCCACAAGTGCAAGCAGCTGCAGCCTGTTGTGGCAGCATGGCACCGGTGGCTGCAAGCTGTCCTGCACGCGCTACCTGTGGTGCGGTCTGTGAAATGTGTGTATCGGCAGCAAATTAGTCGTCTGCCCAAGCAGCGGGAATAGCTTGGCTTTGCTACACTCAGAACCCAAGCGATTTGAGTGTTAGGCATGACTGATGTGGTAGCAAAGCCGTCGGCAATGGCGGAGATTTTTGGTGATACAGGCCCATTTGCTACCCATGTATCGGGTTATTTGCCGCGGCAGCCGCAAATTGTCATGGCAGATGCCGTGGCTGAGGCCTTAAGCACCGATACTACATTATTAGTTGAGGCGGGCACTGGCACTGGCAAGACCTTTGCTTACTTAGTGCCGGCGATTATTTCCGGTCGCAAAACACTGGTGTCTACCGGCACCAAAAATCTACAAGACCAACTCTTTCACCGTGACCTGCCGGCTGTGCGTAAATTATTGGGCAAGCCGGTGCGCACCGCCTTATTAAAAGGTCGCAGCAACTACCTTTGTCCTTATCGCCTACAGCTTAGTCAAGACGAAGCCAGACTGCCGACACGGCAAGCCGTGTCTGACCTGCAAAAAGTTGCCGCCTGGGCGAATAAAACCAAACTGGGTGATATCGCCGAGCTCATTGATATTGCTGAAGACTCTGCGGTGTGGCCGCTGGTGACCAGTACTGCCGATAACTGTCTAGGCCAAGCCTGTCCGGAAATTGATCGTTGCCCGTTAGTGAAAGCACGCGCTGATGCAGCTGAGGCCGATATCGTGGTGGTGAACCATCATTTGTTTTTTGCTGATAAGGCCTTAAAAGACCGTGGTTTTGGTGAGTTATTGCCACCCGTTGAAGCCGTTATTTTTGACGAGGCGCATCAGTTGCCGGATGTGGCGGCGGTGTTCTTTGGCCAAAGCCTGTCGTCTCGTCAAATTAACGATTTGTTAGCAGACGCCTTAAGAGAGGTGTTGGCGGCTGGTGGTGATCTGGCAAAAATGCACGACTTGGCCAGCCAAGTGGAGGCACGTTTAGGCGACTTTCGATTGTTGTTCGGTACTGATCCGCGCAAAGGCGTCTGGGCCGGTGTTGCCGAGCTGGCCGATTTGCCAGACCTAGTGAGTCAATGTACGCAAGCGCTGACCGAGGTGATGCAAGCGTTGGCCTTGCTGCGTGATAAGTCGCGTGGTCTGGAAAATGTGCATCGCCGCAGTGAGGAGTTGCTGGATTTATTTATACAGCTCACTGGCCCTACACCTAAAAGCCAAGTGCATTGGTATGAAACCTATAACAAGGGTTTTGTGCTGCAGTGGACACCTTTAGACGTTGCCCAACCGTTTCGTGAGTTGATGGCCGCAACGACAGGGGCATGGGTCATGACATCAGCCACGCTGGCGGTGCGTGATGATTTCAGTCACTTCCGTAGTCAGCTTGGCCTGCCTAAAGACGTGCAAAGTTTGCAACTACCCAGTCCGTTTGCCTATGAGCAGCAAGCGCTGTTTTATGTGCCACGTGGTTTGCCTGACCCCGGTGATATGAGTTATGGCCAAGCGGTGTTAAATGCTGCCATCCCTGTATTGCGCGCAAGCAAGGGCCGCGCATTTGTGTTGTTTACCTCTCATCGTGCCTTGAAAGAGGCGGCGTTATGGCTGCCCAATCAACTGGATTACACCTTTTTAGTGCAGGGTACCCAGCCAAAAGCGGAGTTGCTGCGTCGTTTTGTGGCTACCGAACAGGCCGTACTGTTAGCAACGGGTGCCTTTTGGGAGGGTGTTGATGTGCGTGGTGCTGATTTATCTTTAGTGATTATTGATAAGCTGCCTTTTGCCTCGCCGGCCGATCCAGTAGTTGCTGCACGGCTCAGCGCCTATAAAGCGGAGGGGCGTAATCCGTTTTCTGGATTTCAGCTGCCATCCGCTATCATTGCGCTCAAGCAAGGGGCCGGGCGCCTAATTCGGGATGTCAGTGACCTTGGTGTGTTAATGGTCTGTGATCCACGCTTGGTGGCCAGACCGTATGGGCAGTTATTTATTCAGAGTTTGCCACCCATGCGCCGCACTCGATCAATCGATGAAGTGACCGCATTTTTTCAATTTTTAGCCAGTTTGGAGCCGGATAGTCCATGAGGCTTTTAGCATTAGAAACAGCCACTGAGTACTGCTCGGTAGCATTATTAACCGTTGCAGCCGATGGTCAGGTCAGCATGCATTCAGTTGGTCGGCACGCACCACGCCTGCAAACGGAGCTGATTCTGCCGATGTTAGATGAGCTACTACAGCAAACATCCATGTCCTTAGCGTCCTGTGATGCAATTGCCTATTCTGCTGGCCCCGGTGCCTTTACCGGCGTGCGAATTGCGGCGTCAGTGGCGCAAGGCTTGGCCTTTGCTTCAGACTTACCAGTAGTGGCCGTGTCTAGCCTGCAGGCGCAGGCGCAGGGTGTTGCGCGCCTTCACGGGGCAAGTGCGGCGGTATCTTGTTTTGATGCACGCATGCAGGAGATTTACCTTGGTGCGTATCAGCTAGATGCTAACGGCTTGATGCAGCCCTTGGCAGATGAAGTAGTGTGCCGTCCTAATGAGGCTCCAGAGCTATTGTGCACTGCCTGGGCGAATCACACATCAGCAGGCGTGGCGGCCGGCTCTGGCTGGTTAACCTATGGTGACGAATTGTCAGCGCAACTAGCTGTCACGCAGCGCTATTTAGACGCTATGCCAGAGGCACAAGATGTTGCTCGCTTGGCATTACCTATGGTGTTGGCAGGCGCCGCTAAGGCACCAGAGCATGCCTTGCCAGTTTACTTGCGTGATGATGTCTGGAAAAAATTACCGGGGCGATAAAATGGATACGTTGTCATGGGATCACCCAAGTCCGCATGTAATGCAGCGGCAAGTATCGATTGAACACATTGATGTCATGAAGCACACCAATAATGTGGTGTATCAGCAATGGATGGAGGATGTGGCATGGTCACACTCTCTGACCGTGGGCTTAGGCCCAGCTGAATATGAGGACTGTGGTTTTGGAATGGTTGTGCGCCGCCATGAGCTCAATTATTTAGCGGCTACTTACTTAGGGGATGAGTTACTGATTGCGACATGGCTGCTTGAGGTTGATAAGTTGTCGACCCAGCGTGTATATCAAATTTGTCGTGTGTCAGACGGTCTTACGGTATTTCGCGGAGCAACACATTTAGTGTGTGTGGAAATTGCCACCGGTAAGCTGAAACGGATGCCTACACGTTTCTATCAAGCGTATTCTTCATTGCAAATTAAAACAGACTAAACATAAGGGGCTTTTGTGGATTTCCTTCTTTATTTTCAAGCGTTTGTTTTAGGCATTATCGAAGGCTTAACGGAGTTTATTCCGGTATCGAGTACAGGTCATTTAATCGTTGCTGCTGACGTGATGAACTTTTGGACACACGAAAAGCGAGTTGTCTTTGAGATTGCAATTCAGTTGGGTGCTATTTTGGCCGTGGTGTTTGATTATCGTCAGCGCCTGACAGATGCAGCAGTGGGTTTTGTACAGAAAGATGCAGTATCACAGCGCTTCGTATTTAATATCCTAATTGCCTTTATGCCGGCTGCTGTTATCGGTTTTTTTGCTATTGGTTTTATCCACGATAAATTATTTGACCCCATGGTGGTTGCCTCAGCGCTCATTTTGGGTGGCATTGTTATTTTATTGGCAGAAAAGCGTGCGCCACTAGCACAGGTGCATGAAGTGGAAGAGATGCGCTGGCATCACGCCTTAAAAATTGGTTTTATTCAGTGCTTAGCCATGGTGCCTGGCACTTCGCGTTCTGGTGCGACCATTATCGGTGGCCTGTGGTTTGGTTTGTCACGTAAAGCCGCGGCGGAGTTTTCATTTTTCTTAGCCATTCCAACCATGATCGGCGCCACGGTTTATTCGGTGTATGTTCATCGTGATGAGTTTATGTGGGCAGACTTCCCCGTATTCGCCATCGGTTTTGTCATGGCGTTTATCGCCGCAGCAATCGTGGTGAAAGCCTTAGTTAGTTTTGTTTCTCGTCATGGTTTTACTGTCTTTGCTTGGTATCGTATTGCCTTTGGTTGTTTGATTTGGCTCTCGGCTGGTACGGGATGGATTCAATGGAGTTAAGTACGACAACCCTCAAACTGTTTGCTGATAGTTCAAGTGAGTTGGAGGCTAGTCGTTGGGCTGATCAGTTGGGATTAGGACTTCATCTGGTCAGTGATCGTCGCCGTGAATTGCTCGCCGCTATGGCGGGTGATGCTTGGGCACTGTGGTTTGATCAGGACGGTTTAGGTTTACAAGTTAACGAGAAACCCTTGCCTGCGCCCGTACGAGCTGACTTTGTTGCTGGTGCTATACGTTGGCGTACGCAGCCTGGTCGGGGTGCCGCAGGGGAAATGGTAGCTCGTGCCTGTGGCGTGCGGCGTGGCGCCACGCCGCGTGTGTTAGATGCCACCGCAGGGCTTGGGCGTGATGCTTGGATATTGGCAAGCTTGGGCAGTTCCGTACAGCTCTGCGAACGCTCACCCATCATTGCCGCACTATTAGCGTCTGGTTTAGCGCGAGCAAGAGTGGTTATAGATGTTGCTGATACGGCTAATCGTATGGAATTGATGGCGGCCGATGCACACGCGGTTTTAGCTGAACTAAGTGCTACTCCTGCTGCAAAGCGGCCTGAGGTGGTGTATTTGGATCCAATGTTTCCACACCGGGAGAAATCCGCCTTAGTTAAATTAGATATGCGTGTCTTTCGCCAAGTGGTGGGAGAGGACAATGATGCCGATGGATTATTGGCATTAGCGCGTCAAGTGGCGACTAAGCGTGTGGTGGTTAAGCGGCCACGGCTTGCGCCTGATCTGGCCGGTGTAGAACCTCATGAACGGCTGCTTGGGCAGAGCAGCCGCTTTGATTTATATACGCCTGCACAACAAAGTGTTTAGGCTGTTTTAGACTTCCGATTTTCTTTCTTTTGCCGAGCATCCTCTAAGGCTTGCAGCGCACTATTAACTTCCTCATCAGTAATCAAAGTGACTTGCAAGATGGCCTGACGAATACCACTGGGTAATACCTCTAGCGATTGTTCGGCCAAACGCGTTAAGCGGTCATCGAATACCAACTGCCCTTGTGGTGTTGCAAACAAATAGTCTAAGCGCTTGAGTGTTTCCAAGAAGCCACGGAACAACGCTTTGTCAAAGAACTCAGGCGCGCTAAATTCACGAACTAATGACAAGCGCTGAGCCAACAAATGACAAAGCTCTTCCAATTGTTGCTGGGTTAATTTGCCTGATCCACGTTGACTTAAAATGGTGATGGTCATGTAGTAGCGCACCAGCGTTTGACGCAATGCACGGCTTAACACATGCAACCTGCCATGAGCCTCACTACTGCTGGCGGGCGGTGCTAAACAGCCACCGGACTTTTCACGTACCAAACCATTGGCAATAAAGACTTCCAGATAACGATCCAATAAAGATGCCAAATCTTCAGGCTCTGCTTTTAAGAACAGTTCAGCGCGAAGGAAGGGGTAAACCGACTGCATCTGCTGTAGCAGCATATCGCGTGAGATTTCACCGCGCTGCAAAATCAGCACAGCGATAAGTGAGGGCAGCGCAAACATATGCAGTGTGTTGTTTCGGAAGTAGGTCATCAGCACACCTTCTTCTTCATGCAAGTACAACAAGTCGCCTAGTGGATGTTTACGGCGCTGAAGGATTTTAAGCTCCTCACCATAAGCCACGACTTCTTTGCCATTCATTTCAGTAATTTGTATATTTTTGCTATAGGGCACAACTTTCAGTAAATCAAGATACATATCAATTTGCTGGGCCAACTGATCTTCATCAATGGTGTGCTTAGGTGTAGACAACAACACAGTACTGATTAAGTTAACAGGGTTGACCACAGCCGCAGCATTGATTGAAGTGGTAATCAGCTGACCAATACGTTGGGATGCCTTGCTAAAACCTGTATCTTCGGCCGCTTGGTTTGGTTCAGTACGCCAGTTAGGTAGTTCACTGTCTAAAATGTCATTTAAGTAAATGGGTTGACCAAAGCTCAGATGGACTTTGCCAAATACTTTTTGCAGTTTACGTACCGACATAACCAATGAGAATAGGTTTTCTTTGGCCTTAGGCTTGCCTTGTAGTTCACCAATATAGGTTGAACCTTCCATCAGCTTTTCATAACCAATATAGGCTGGAATAAACACTAAAGGACGATGTGGATCGCGCAAGTAACTGCGCATGGTCATATTCACCATGCCGAGTTTTGCCGAAAGTAGGCGGCCGGTTCGACTGCGGCCGCCTTCAACAAAGTACTCAATGGGGAAGCCGCCACTGACCATTTGATGCAGGTATTCGTGGAATACCGCACCGTATAAAAAGTTGTCTTTAAAGCTTCGGCGTAGGAAGAATGCACCGGCTCGGCGTAACAGACTGCCTACCACTGGCATATTCAGGTTGGCTCCTGCAGCAATGTGCGGGGACATTAGGCCACGGGTGAAAATGACATAAGACAGCAAAAGGTAATCGATGTGGCTGCGGTGGCAGGGCACATAAATGACTTCATGATCGAGAGCATGTTTTTCGACCATTTCGAAGTTGTGCACATTGATGCCGTTATACAAACGTGTCCACAGCCAAGTCAGGAAAATTTCAAAAAAGCGTAGTACAGAGTAGGAAAAGTCGGATGCGATTTCATTGCCATAGAGTCGAGCGCGTGCTTGGGCTGACTCAAGTGTAACGCCGCGTTCAGTGACTTCACGCGCAATTGCTTTTTGCACATTGTCCGAACGCATGAGCTCACTTAGCAAGGTGCGGCGGTGCGACATGTCAGGGCCAATGGCGGCAGTGCGTTCACGCCTAAAGTGAACGCGCAATACGCGTGAAACCTTGCGAACGGTTAGCTCAGTGTTGCGGTTTTCATCGCAAAATTGGCGAAGTGATAAGGGCGGGCTGAGCTTCATCATGGTCATGCGGCCATGAATGATGATGGTGATCAGTTGCTTTAGCGCGCTAGGCGTGGCCCAAGAGTCGGCAAATAATGCTTTGAACCATGAGCTTTGTTTGTCGGGTGAGCGTCCCCAAAAAATAGTAACGGGGACTAACTGGACATCGAGTGTAGGGTCTAATTTAACCGCTTCAATCAGGCTTTCTAAACGTGGTGAATAACGATGCTTTGGTTTGGTAAATGGCATGGGCTCGCCGCGAGTTAATGACAGCACGGCATAACGTTCGCGTAGGCTGTGTTCACGCATGGACTTGAGTGGCCTAGGCAGGCCTAAATTTATGGCTTCGGTTTCTAATGTGAGCGCATTTGATAACATGCGATTTGGCAGCACGTAACATACCGGTTTATTCGGGTCGATACCTAAGGTAATAAGGTTCGCCGGTAGGACTTGCACCTTGATCCACAAACCAATTAGTTTGCGAGTGATTAATAGCAATAAGTGCTCAATACCAAACCAACGTAGCATATAAATGTCCTATCAAAAAAACGTCTGCAACACTGCTATTTTTTTATTATGCCCAAATGGGCTGTGCCAGTGCGCAGTGTAACAAAACATTGACAGTTTCTGTCTGCTATTCTTAGCAGCCTGTCAGTCCGCTTAGCTACCTTGGAGTTGCGATGTCTAATGTTATGCAAGAGTTGTTAAAGCTACTGGATTTGGAAACGATTGAAATCAATTTATTCCGGGGCCAAAGCCAAGATTATTTTGGTAAAAACGTGTTTGGTGGGCAAGTACTGGGTCAAGCACTCATGGCTGCTGGTCGTACGGTTGAAAATCGTTTGGCACATTCCCTACATGCTTACTTTTTGCGTCCTGGCGATGCTCATGCACCGATTGTTTATGATGTGGAGCGAGTGCGCGATGGCCGTAGCTTTACCACGCGTACCGTCAAAGCGATCCAGCACGGCGAGATTATTTTCACCATGATGGCATCCTTTGCTGAGGCGGAAGATGGCTTGGATCACCAGTTTGATATGCCTAGTGATTGGCCAGAGCCAGAGTCACTGCCTAGCGAGTTGGATTTACGTCGATTAATTGCTCCGCATGTTCCAGAAAAGCAGCGGCCATTTTTCGAAATGGAGCGTCCGATTGATTTAAAGCTCATCAATCCAGTTAATCCGTTTGCGCCAGATAAGCGTGAGCCTGAGCGGGCACACTGGATGAAGTCACAGATCGCGTTGCCAGATGATCCGTTTTTGCATCAGTGCATTTTGGCCTTTGCTTCTGATTTTGCTTTTATGTCGACAGCTATGCTGCCGCATGCAATCACGTTTATGCATCCTGGCTTTCAAGGTGCGAGTATTGACCATGCGATGTGGTTCCATCGTCCATTTCGTATGGATGAATGGCTGCTCTACACCATGGATGCGCCATCAGCATCGTCGGCAAAGGGCATGAATCGGGGCTTAATTTATACCCGAGATGGCCGCTTAATTGCGTCGACTGCGCAAGAAGGCTTGATGCGTGTGCGCCCAACAAAGTCTTAGTTAGGCTTTGATTGGTCGCATAAAGTTGACCACATTGCTGTGTGGTGCCAATTCAGGCTGAAGAAATTGACGTAATTCAATTTCTCGTTCGCGAGCGTCGTCATAACCTAGCTGCATGACGGCGCGGGTATACGATTTTTCAAACAGCAGATAGCTGAGTAAGTTGGAGCCTGCGCGCTTGAACATGCCTGACCCACGCACAAATAACCTAATGGAGCGTGGTAGCTCATGGGCATAACGTGACGCTAGCTCTTCCAAGCGCTCGACTGACGGTGATAACACCAAATGTTCAACGGGCCGAAGTGTCGTGTGTGCGGCCAATTGTTCGGGGGTTAGCAAGCCTAAGGTTTTATTGATACGACTTAAACGCTCTAAGTCCATTTCTAGACTGTCGACGAATGAGCTATTCATGATTTGACCAAGAATCTGCGCCAAACTGGGGTAACCGTCGGCCATACGACGTACTTGAACGCTCTCGCCACGACCAGACCCGATAACCAGTATGCGTCGTGCACCAAGATGTAATGCTGGGCTGACGGGTGCTAATTGTCTTAATGCTCCATCGCCGTAGTATTCATTATTGATTCGCACCGATGGAAACAGTAAAGGAATGGCAGCTGAAGCCATTAAGTGTTCGATGTCGAGTGTGGTTTTGATGCCGCGACGACGAGCCCTCTGCCAATCTATTAAGTCGTCAGCACCTTGATAGAAGCTAGTTGAATCACCCCGCGAGTAGCTACAGGCAGTAATGCATAGTGCGCGTAGATGACCTGACTCAATAACAGAGGGCAATGATTTTAAGTTCAGTGTTTTTGTGAGTAGGGCAGCAAGTGGCGCATTATCTAGCAGAGAGACGGGGTCGGCACGGTTATAAAGCCCAAAAGCAAGATTGGATAACCATCGAAATGCGCTACTGAGCACACCGGGCCAGTCTGTACGAAAAACCTGCTCACAACTAAAGTCACCCCAAATTTCTTCTAGCTTGGCGACGCCATCGCCAAAGCAGGCTGCATTTACGGCAAGCCCAACGGCATTGAGTCCACCTGCAGAGGTGCCGCAAATAATCGAGAAAGGGTTGCCGCAGTATGGTGGCATAAACTCGTTTATTGCGCGTAAAGCACCGACTTGATAGGCTGCGCGAGCCCCGCCACCGGTTAAAACAAGGGCGGTGGGGCTGGGTTGGTCAGTGGCTGTTTGCTGCATGTACGGCTCCAATGATGAAGCATTTGAATCAATGCGTTTTTTCTCTGTTACAGAATCCACTTAGGGTTAGCATGAAACAGTCGCAAGCTGGTAAAAATTTGTTGTTAATCATTGCCTGTGTTGCATTGCTGTTTGCCAATGTGGTTCATGATTTGCCGAAGGGCGACTTAGGTCAAGAAATATTGCTCGAACTTCGTCTGCCAAGACTGCTATTAGCGATTTTGGCTGGTGCTGCATTGGGTTTGGCAGGACTCTGGTTACAAACACTATTTCGTCATGCGCTAGTAGAGCCCGGCTTATTAGGCGTGTCTGCCGGTTCGTCCTTGGCCGCTGTTATTGCACTCATGTTTTGGCAGCACATGATCTGGTTGTTGCCGCTAGCGGCAGTATTTGGCGCCTTATTAACACTCACTTTAGTGCTTTTATTGGCTCGTCGTTTTCAGCTTCAGGCCGAAGCATTGCTATTAGTGGGCGTGGCACTGAGTGCCTTGGCAGCAGCGATTGCTCAACTATTACTCATTTTAAGTCCTGACCAAACTTTGCGTGCAGCAAGCTTTTGGTTTATGGGGAGTTTTGCTTATGCACAGTGGACTTCCTTACTGAGTGGCTGGCTTGTCTTTCTAGTCCTAGCATTTTGGGGGCTTAAGCATGCCGGTAGTTTTGATGTTTGGTTGTTAGGTGAGCGTGAAGCGGGATATTTAGGCCTGCCAGTGAAGCGGTTTCGTCGTCAAGTAATCTGGGGTAGTGCTATTTTGGTTGGTGTGGTGGTTGCACAGGCTGGCAGTGTTGCTTTTATTGGGTTGATGGCCCCACATATTGCCAGCCGCTTATTTGGCTGTCATCACCGAGCTATGATTCCGGGCGTGATAGTGGTTGGCGCGTTGCTAACACTGTTGGCCGACACGTTGTCTATGCGTTTATTAGCACCCATGGAGCTTCCAGTAGGCATTATGACAGCACTGTTTGGTGCGCCATTTTTTCTGTATGTGCTGTATCAGCGGTGGCGACAATGATTAATATTCATGCTCATTCCTTTTTGTCGCCACGTGGTGACATATTATTTGATTTGCCTGACTTATCGCTGAAAGGCGGCCAAATATGGGCTGTCATGGGGGCTAACGGTGTTGGCAAGTCGACTTTCTTGCAAGCTTGTAGTGGTCGTGACACATCTGCAGTTGATCCGCATTGGTTTTGGCAGAACCAACCATTGCCATTATGGAGTGACGCAAACTTTGCCTGCCAACGTGCTTTTCTAAAGCAGCAGTCTGTTTTACCCAGTGCCTTGTCTGTGCAGGCAGTAGTTAAAATGGCAGCCTATCCATGGGGTGGAGCGCATGTACAATTACGTCAGTATTTTGATGAGGTGGTTAACGGCTGGGACCTAAGGCATTTGCAGATGCGTTCTTGCGCTCAGTTATCTGGTGGTGAGTCTCAGCGTGTACGTTTAGCTCAAACGGAGTTGCAAATTCGCTTAGCAGATGTTGAGCAGGCAATGTGGTTGCTAGATGAGCCTTTGACTGGGCTAGATGCGCCTCATCAACAGGTCGTGATTCAACGTTTACAGCATTGTGCCAATGAAGGCGTGCTAGTAATTTCTGCCTTGCATGATGCGAACACTGCATTACGTTTGGCGACTCACTTTTTGATTCTGAGTCAGGCTGGCGTGGTTTACGCCGGTGAGCGTGATGAAGCGAGGATTAAAGACGCCTTAGAGCAGGCGTTTGCTGTGCCGCTATGCTGGGTAAAGCATCCACAGGATGGCAGTGCATGGTTACTGCCTGCGCGGCAGAGTTAGTGCCGCGCAGGAAGCAATACTTATAAGGCTTTGATACGACCTGATAAGTGTGGTTTACCTTTGCGCGCATCATGCACAGCAAAGCGGAAGCCACTGGTTAACGGCTCACTGCTAAAGGCGACTTTGGCAGGTAACAACACCGGCAGTTTAAATTGCACATCAATACTGTAAGCATCAGGTAAGCGGCCATCGAGTGCTGCTAAGCACGCTGCTTTACTCCACATGCCATGAGCAATCGCTTGTGGAAAACCTAGTAAACGTGCGGTGATGGCATATAAATGAATTGGGTTGCGATCGCCTGAAACAGCGCCATAACGACGACCAATATCACTGGGTACAATCCAAGTGGCACTGGGGGCCGGAACAGTCGCAACTTTTTTGTTGGGCTTTTCTGCACTAGGCTCGCCTGCCGCGGTGCTTTTTTGACGGCGCAAGTAAGTGCTGACATCAATCCAAACTTTTTCATCACCAACAAAGGCTTCACTGACCAAATCAAAAGTCACGCCCTTGTCATGTGACTGTAGGTTGTTCACACGCGTACGGAAGGTCAGTACCTCATCACTGCGCACAGGGCGTAGTTGGTCAATGCGGTTGCGCACATGTACTAAGCCCATCAAGGCAAATGGGAAGCTGCTATCAGTCATCAGCATCATTTGTAGTGGGAAAGTCAGTACATGCAAATAGGTGGATGGCACCACATCGCGCAAGGTGAAACCACATACGCGGTTATATTTCGTTAGGTGGTCTTTATCGATGATTTGCTTAGCTAAAACTAGCTCTAAGTCAGGCAGGTTGCCACCCTTGCGGGTGGGCGCACCTGCTACTGCCTTAGCGTAGAGCGTCAGCGTATTCGGTAATGATGTTAATTCACGAACAGCCATAACGGTCTCCGACTTAAGCGCCAATTAAGCTTTGGCCGCAAACGCGTACAACGTTGCCGGTTAAGCCATTGGACGCTGGGCTGGCGTACCAAGCGATGGTCTCAGCGACGTCAACAGGCTGGCCACCTTGAGACATTGAGTTCATGCGACGGCCTGCTTCGCGAATAGCGAAAGGAATGGCGGCAGTCATTTGCGTTTCAATAAAGCCAGGTGCAACAGCATTGATGGTGATGCCGCGAGCTTGCAGTGGCTGCTTCATGCTTTGCACCATGCCAATGACACCGGCTTTGGAGGTGGCGTAGTTGGTTTGACCCGCGTTGCCAGCAATGCCTGAAATCGACGATACGCAGATGATGCGGCCATTAGCACGAATAACATCATCATTGAGCAGGGCTTCGTTGATGCGCTCTTCAGAGGATAAGTTGATGTTGATGACCATATTCCATAGCGGATCTTTCATATTGGCCAGCATTTTGTCACGGGTCACACCAGCGTTATGCACGATGATGTCTAAGCCGCCATGTGCATTTTTGCAATGTTCAGCAATGCGCGCTGGAGCTTCATGCGCAGTAATGTCTACTGCTAGCACAGAACCTTGAATACGACTGGCAACACGTTGGAGGTCTTCTTCTTGCTGTGGAATATCCAAGCAAATAACGTGTGCGCCGTCGCGTGCTAATACGTCAGCAATGGCTTCACCAATACCACGTGATGCACCAGTTACTAAGGCTACTTTGCCCGCTAACGGACGGCTCCAGTCAACTTCCCCTGCTTCAATGCCAGTTGCGCTGACACGAACAACTTGGCCCGAAACATAAGCAGACTTTGGTGAAATGAAGAAGCGTAATGAAGACACCACTAAGTGATCAGCATCTGGTGCAACATAAATAGTTTGAGCCGTGCCGCCTTTTTTGACTTCTTTAGCTAGGGCACGTGTAAAGCCTTCAAGCGCACGTTGGGCAGTGGCATGTAATGGATTGTCGCAAAGTTCTGGCGTGCGGCCCAAAACAATAACACGGTTGCAAGATGCTAGTTTGCGCATAATGGGGCTGAAAAAGCTGTGAAGCTCTTGCAATTGCTCACTTTCAGTAATACCAGATGCATCAAATACAACAGCCTTGAATTTTTGTGAGTCTTCAGCACTTGGTGCATATGCTTGAATGTTTAAACCAGCACCAGCAGCAGCGGCATGAACCTCACTGTCAAATAAGGCGTAAGTGTCGGCATTAATGTTGTTGAGAAATTTTGCGATATCATCAACTAGCGTACCATTACGTGCAGCACCGACTAATACGGCGCCTGATACCACGGGCTGGTCATCAACAAAGCGATCCAAAGGAGTTGGTGCAGGTAGGCCTAAATTCTTTGCTAACATTTGGCCAACGGATGAGTTGATGAAATCAATATAACGGTCGCTCATGATATTTACCTATTTCAGTCCATAGAGGTTGCTTAAATATGTGCGCAGACTAGTCAATTTGATGCATGAATGCGAGTCTAGGCACATGAATTTGGTTAAAATTAGCACTGGCTTTAAGCCTATCAAATACTGAAGCCTGCTCAATTTGCCGTATAAGTGGCATTGGTTCGCATTTCGGCCAATGCTTTGTCTAATGACTGTGCTAGCGTGGCAGGGTCAATTTCAAGGAGTATGTCATGTCCAGTCTACGTCGTGTCGCCATTGTTGGTGCTAATCGTATCCCTTTCGCGCGTTCAAACAGTGTTTACGCTACAGCGTCTAACGAAGACATGCTGACGGCAGCACTCGATGGCTTGGTTAGTCGTTATAAGTTAGAAGGTGAGCGTGTAGGTGAAGTTGTAGCCGGTGCTGTGCTCAAGCACAGCCGTGACTTTAACTTAACGCGTGAGTGCGTGTTAAGCACTAAGCTTTCACCAGAGACAACAGCTTATGATATTCAGCAAGCTTGTGGTACTGGCTTAGAGGCTGCCATTTTGGTTGCCAACAAAATTGCTGTTGGTCAAATTGAGTCAGGCATTGCTGGTGGTGTGGACACGACTTCCGATGCCCCGATTGCACTGAGTGAAGGCCTGCGCTCCATTTTGTTGGAAGTAAATCGTGGCAAAACTACGGGTGCCAAATTAAAAACATTGGCAAAAATCCGTCCTAAGCACCTAATTCCAGCGATTCCACGCAATGGTGAGCCACGTACGGGTCTGGCCATGGGCGATCACGCGGCCATTACTGCTGCTGAGTGGCAAATTCCTCGTGCTGAGCAGGACGCTTTGGCCGTTGCTAGCCACCACAAATTAGCCGCTGCTTACGAGCGTGGTTTCTTTGATGATCTGATTTCGCCTTACTTAGGCTTGAAGCGTGATCAGAACCTTCGTCCTGATTCCAATATCGAAAAGTTAGCCACACTCAAGCCGTGCTTTGGTGACCGCGAAACGGGCACCATGACTGCGGCTAACTCCACGCCGCTGACTGATGGTGCGTCAGTGGTGCTGTTGGCGTCTGAAGACTGGGCAAAAGCACGTGGCTTGCCAATTCTGGCTTACTTTATTGATGGTGAAGTAGCTTCAGTAGATTTTGTGCATAAGAAAGAAGGTTTGCTGATGGCGCCTGCTTATGCGGTTCCACGTTTATTGGCTCGTCGTGGTTTGACTTTGCAGGACTTCGACTACTACGAAATCCACGAGGCTTTTGCTTCACAAGTTCTATCAACTTTAAAGGCATGGGAAGACCCAACTTTCTGCAAAGAGCGTTTGGGTTTAGATGCGCCTTTAGGTTCAATCGATCGCAGCAAACTCAACGTTAACGGCTCGTCGCTGGCGGCAGGCCATCCTTTTGCAGCAACAGGTGGTCGTATTGTCGGTACTTTGGCTAAAATCTTGTCAGAAAAGGGCTCAGGTCGTGGTTTGATTTCAGTCTGTGCTGCTGGTGGCCAAGGTGTTGTAGCGATTATTGAGCGTTAATCGTTAAGCACTGGTTAAAGCAATAAAAAAGCCCGCATTTGCGGGCTTTTTTATGACAACAAAAATGACTTATGGTTTGGTTATATCCAGTAGTTCAACTTCAAAAATCAGCGTTTCGTTAGGGCCAATTTTTTCGCCTGAACCCATTTCGCCATAGCCTAGGCTAGCAGGAATGAATAAGCGATGCTTAGCGCCAGCTTTCATCAGCTGAACGCCTTCAGTCCAGCCAGGAATAACGCGATCTAATGGGAACTGAATCGGTTGGCCGCGGTCATAAGAGCTATCAAAGGTGTCGCCGTTGATTAATGTGCCTTTGTAATGAACGGTCACAATATCGGTAGCTGCTGGATTAGCACCTTCACCTTCAGTTAATACTTCATATTGCAGACCACTTTCTGTAGTTACAACATTGTCTTTTTTACCATTCTTGGCAAGAAACTCTTCACCTTTCTTTAAAGCTGCTTCGCCATCTGATGTGCGCTTTTGTTGCTGTTTTTCCATCAACGTTTGCGCCACAGTCATTTTAATTTTTTCCAGCTCTTCATCGGTAAATGCCAATTCTTTCTTGGCTTGTACGTCATTCATGCCGTGTTTTAGCGCTTTATAGTCCAAATCAGTACTAATCGGGTCTAATGAACGACCAATTTCAACACCAATGGCATAACTAAATTGTTCGGTATCTGTTTTCAGTTTTGATTTTTCTGCACCACAGCCGGCCATTAATAAAATACCAGCGGAGATTGCAAGAAGACGAGAAGGGCGATTCATATAAAAATCCTGTTGTTGTGGTTATCAGCGGCGACTACTGGTTTTGTAGTCGCTTGAGTAAGCTAGAAGTGTCCCAACGGCCACCCCCCATGACTTGCACCTCGCGGTAAAAATCATTAATTACGGTGGTAATCGGCAGATTAAGACCAAGCTGCGCAGACTCAGCCAGCACTATATCAAGATCCTTACGCATCCAGTCAACAGCAAATCCATGTTCATAGTGATCTTGTTGCATAGTTTTGTGCCGATTGAGCAATTGCCATGAGCTACCAGCACCTTGACCGACTAGTTGCATTACCTGATCGACATCTAAACCGGCGAGCTCAGCGAAGCGCATACCTTCTGCAAGCCCTTGAATGACGCCAGCGACACAAATCTGGTTGACCATTTTGGCTAATTGACCATGCCCCACGGGGCCTAAGTGCGCTTGTGCTTTTGCATAGCTAGCTAAAACAGGTTGTGCTTTAGCAATGTCGTCGGCGTTGCCACCACAGAAAATACTGAGTTGGCCGTTAATTGCGCCTTGTTGTCCGCCGGAGACAGGGGCATCAATAAATCCACAGTCTAGAGCGCTAAAAGCTCCCGCTAATTCACGCGAAATATTTGCAGAAACTGTTGAATGATCAATCACTAAGGATTTATTTTTAATGCTCTGTATCACACCGTGATCGCCTAGTAATACTTCACGCAAGTCTTCATCACGGCCAACGCAAGTTAAAATAATGTCAGCATTTGCAGCAGCATTGGCGGGGGAGCTTGCTATTTCACCACCGTATTCTTGTTGCCATTGACTGGACTTTAGCGACGTACGATTCCATACCGTCACTGCAAACCCTGCGCGCAACAAGTGACCTGCCATGGGGTATCCCATGGTGCCTAACCCTATAAAAGCGAGATTAGTCATCAAATTTTCCTTAAATATGGATGGCCCTATTGCAAATGCGAATAGATCGCATTTATACTCGCATCACGAATGAGCGAGGGCTAACCCTATGTATGTTTGTTTATGTCATGCCGTGACAGAGCGTAAAATTCAGCAAGCTGTTGCGCAAGGTACGTCGTCGTTTCAGGACTTGCAAGCATCTACTGGTGTAGCAACGTGCTGCGGTGCTTGCATCGACTTTGCTGAGCAAGCGTGGCAAGCCGCACTTGCTACTCATTCCCCTAGTTATCAACTTGCTGCTGCCCGTCTCGCCACTTCTGTGATATAAAAACTTCAAATTTATAACGTTTGGAGTGGGTGGCATGAAGGGTGATAAAGCGGTTATCGCACAGCTGAATCAACAGTTAAAAAATGAACTCACAGCCATTAATCAGTACTTTCTTCATGCGCGCATGTATCGTCATTGGGGCTTAGAGCGTCTGGCGAAAAAAGAATATGATGAATCGATTGGTGAGATGAAGCACGCTGACAAGTTAATTGATCGTGTGTTAATGCTTGATGGCCTGCCTAATCTGCAAGACCTACACAAGTTGCTGATCGGTGAAACTGTGCCTGAAATGCTGGGTGCAGACCTCAAGTTAGAGCAAGGTGCTCAGGCGACCATTAAAGAAGGTATTGCCGCTGCCGAATTGGCTCGTGATTACGTCAGTCGTGATTTACTGTTATCAATTTTAGATGACACCGAAGAGCATATTGATTGGTTGGAAACCCAGCTGGACTTAATTGAGAAAATGGGTCTGCCAAACTATATTCAATCACAGACCCTTGAGTCCTAAATACTAATGACAGATCAGGTGTTCAAGCCGCTGAATGATTTCGCTGCGGCTTGGCAGCTGCCTTCTTCTTCACTCTGTTTATCTGCCATACGTGGTCAAGCCATCTTGCTGCGGCAGCAATTGTTGCAACAACCCCCGGTTTCTTGCTTCAAAAGTGCTGACCTCTATTGTGATCTGTATCCAATACGCCAAGCCTATAGTGGTGTTTATCACGGCGCTTTGTTGACTGTGCCTTATATACATTTGCTTAAACGACTTTGGATTATTCAATTTACGGATTTTAATGGCACGCTCAAGACCTTGTTGTTTTCACCTAGTGATGACCACGACCCGCTACAAATCGCGTTGTTTCAGCGCTTTAACGCCGACTTGCCGCGTTATTTACGTCGTCTGAGTAAGGCGGTTATTGCGCCGAAGTATCAGTCTGTTGCCTCTGCGCTTGGTGATATAGGGTTGCGCCCTGAGCAAGTTGACTACATTAGCTATAACCATTTGCAGGGACAGCACATTGCGCATTGGTTGGAGTTTTTCCCAGCAGCTAAGTTATTAGTACACGAACAAGAGCTCAGTAATTGTGCTGAGCAAATTCCAGCAACTCGACTGAAGACATTTAGTGGCAGTGTTTACTTAGGTGATGGATTGGCTTTAATTCATAGCCCGGGTATATCGGTAGGGCATCATGTTCTAGCTGCTAGAGTCGCTGAAAGTGTTTGTGTTATTACCGGTAATGGTGTGGGTGCTGATGCTTATGCACCAGAGCACTCTCGTGTCAGGGCGGTTCGTCGTTATGCGCGGCAGCATGATCTAGAGGTCATTGTTAAAGGCTGCAAAAAAACGGCTAGCGATACACATTATGTTTCCATGGTGATGGAAAAAGCATTGGCAGGATCGTCGCATCATCCGGACTTCCCAAATTGTGCCTACTCTGGTGAGGCGACACCTTATTGGTTAATGCCGGGCTTTACCGTGAGTTTTTTACGTGGGCCTGATGATGTGGGCGAGCCGCAATAAAAAACGGCCGCATTAAGCGGCCGTTTTTATGTCACACATCAATACGAATTAACGTTTTTCCACTGGCACGATATCGCGCTTAGTGTGGCCCGTATAAAGCTGGCGAGGACGACCAATTTTGTAGGGAGCACTGTGCATTTCTAACCAATGTGAAATCCAGCCAACAGTGCGTGCTAGGGCAAAAATTACCGTGAACATTGATGTTGGAATGCCAATGGCTTTCAGGATGATGCCTGAATAGAAGTCGACGTTTGGATAGAGTTTGCGCTCTACAAAGTACGGGTCACTTAAGGCAATACGCTCAAGTTCCATGGCCAGTGCTAGCTGTGGATCATTGATGCCTAATGCAGCCAGTACTTCATCACAGGTTTGCTTCATGACTTTGGCACGTGGGTCAAAGTTTTTGTAAACACGGTGACCAAAGCCCATCAGTTTTACTTCTTTGGTTTTTACTTTTTCCATGAAGTCAGCAACGTTTTCAACGCTACCGATTTCATCTAGCATGTTTAGAACGGCCTCGTTGGCGCCACCATGAGCAGGGCCCCAAAGTGCAGCGATGCCGGCAGCAATACAGGCGTATGGGTTGGCGCCTGTTGAGCCAGCTAAACGTACGGTTGATGTTGATGCGTTTTGCTCGTGGTCAGCATGCAGCGTGAAGATGCGATCCATGGCCTTAGCCAGAACAGGATTCACTTTGTAGTCTGGATCTGCTGGTACGGAGAACATCATGTGCAGGAAGTTTTCAGCGTAGTTCAAATCATTGCGTGGATACACAAATGGCTGGCCAGATGAGTACTTGTAGCTCATGGCAGCAATAGTTGGGATCTTGGCAATCAGACGAATCGCGGTGATTTCGCGATGCTTAGTATCATTTACATCTAAGCCATCATGATAGAAGGCAGACAGAGCACCAACGACGCCACACATAATGGCCATCGGATGAGCGTCACGACGGAAGCCATCAAAAAACTTACGCAGTTGTTCGTGCACCATGGTGTGGTTGGTGACGAGTTGTTCAAATTCTGCTTTTTGTTCAGCGTTAGGTAATTCGCCGTTTAGAAGTAAGTAGCAAACCTCAAGGTATTCAGCTTTTTCAGCCAACTGATCAATGGGGTAGCCACGATGTAGCAAAATACCTTTGTCGCCATCGATGAAGGTGATTTTGGACTCGCAGGCGGATGTTGCCATAAAGCCTGGGTCAAACGTGAAGTAGCCTTTTGCTAAAACATCTTTGACATCAATAACATCGGGACCCAGTGTGCCGGATGAAATTGGAAGGGAAAGGGATTCATCACCGATAGTCAGTGTCGCGTTTTTGGCCGTCATCACGGTCTCCTGGTGGGTTCTGCGTGCTTTATTAGCAAGAGAGAAATGCACGTCTACTGTGCAAATGCGCGCCTAGCTTAAATCACAAGGCAAAATTGTCAACGAATTAGCGGTAAGCAGCACCGTCCATCGACTTAAGTCGCATATAAATTCAGACGATTGTGGCGTGTTTGTCGTCTAAGGTGGTTTGTATTACAGATTGTGCGGGATTATACTTGCCGCCATCGTTGAGTCATCTGGCCGTAATAAAATATAATTTTATTATTATCAGTGGCTTAGCGTCTAAACTTTCCCAATCATGTGCCTTTAGGCCAGATCAACAGGACGCTCTCGTGAAAAGCAATAGACCTGTCAATCTTTCAATGGCAACCGTTATCGAACTCAATTTGAAGTCGCCGGTCGCTATTGCATCAATCTTGCACCGCCTTTCAGGCATTTTATTATTTTTTGTCATTCCCGGGCTGTTATGGCTCTTGCAGTGCTCGTTGTCTTCACCAGAAGGCTTCGCGCAAGTGCAAGCGCTGTTATCAGGTTTGGTGGCTAAACTGGTCTTGTTTGTTGCTTTGGCCGGTCTGGTTTATCACTTCCTAGCCGGTGTTAAGCATTTAATTGCTGACTGGGGTGTTGGCGAGTCCTTAGAAGGCGGACGTACGTTCGCGAAGGCCACCTTGGTGGTGTCAGCGTTTGCAATTGCTGCATTATTTGTTTGGGTGGTGCTGTCATGAAGAGTGCAACAAGCTTTAGCCGTTCTGGTTTGTCCGATTGGCTGATCCAACGCGTTAGCGCCATTATTCTCGCTGCGTACACTGTTTGGTTGTTTGGTTTTTTCATCATCAACTCAAACGTAGATTACGCAACTTGGCATGCTTTTATGAGTGGCACCTGCATGCGTATTTTTACGCTCATGGCATTGCTGTCATTTGTTGCGCACGCTTGGATTGGTATGTGGACTGTTTTCACCGACTACTTAACCACAAGTCAAATGGGCCGATCGGCCAATGTGGTGCGTTTGGTGGCACAGATTGTTATGGCGATTGCACTGTTTGTAGTCATCGTCTGGGGCATTCAGATCATTTGGGGCAATTGATATGACAACAATGCGTACAGTCAATTTTGACGCTGTCATTGTCGGTGGTGGTGGTGCGGGCATGCGTGCCTCGCTGCAGTTAGCGCAATCCGGTTTTAAAACAGCATTGATCTCGAAAGTATTCCCAACGCGTTCACACACTGTGTCAGCACAAGGCGGCATTACCTGTGCAATCGCTTCTGCGGATCCTAATGATGATTGGCGCTGGCACATGTATGACACCGTTAAAGGTTCCGATTACATCGGTGACCAAGACGCGATTGAGTACATGACATCGGTTGGTCCACAAGTCGTGTTTGAGTTGGAGCACATGGGCCTGCCATTTTCGCGTACTGACGAAGGCCGTATTTATCAGCGTCCATTCGGTGGTCAGTCCAAGGGTCCAGATAACCCGACACAGGCTGCACGTACCTGCGCTGCTGCTGACCGTACTGGCCATGCGCTGTTACATACGCTGTATCAGCAAAACCTGCAATTTAAGACCAAGTTTTATATTGAATGGTTAGCAATCGACATCGTGCGTAACCAAGATGGTGATGTTTGTGGCGTGATTGCTATGGATATCGCTAGTGGTGAAGTGGTGTTCTTTAAGTCCAAAGCCACGGTATTTGCTACCGGCGGTGCTGGTCGTATTTATGCTTCAACCACTAACGCCCACATTAATACGGGTGATGGCGTGGGCATGGCTGCTCGTGCAGGCATTCCACTGCAAGACATGGAAATGTGGCAGTTCCACCCAACCGGTATTGCCGGTGCAGGTACGTTAGTGACTGAAGGTTGCCGCGGTGAAGGCGGTTACTTGTTGAATAAAGATGGCGAGCGCTTCATGGAGCGTTATGCCCCGAACGCCAAAGACTTGGCTGGTCGTGACGTGGTTGCACGTGCAATGGCTACTGAGATCCGTGAAGGTCGCGGTGCTGGTCCAGATGGCGAATACGTTTATCTGAAGCTGGATCACTTGGGCAAAGAAGTGTTGCACAGCCGTCTGCCTGGCATTTGTGAGCTGGCGCAAACGTTTGCTCACGTTGACCCAGTGAAAGAGCCAATCCCTGTTATTCCAACCTGTCACTATATGATGGGTGGTATTCCAACTAACGTGCATGGTCAAGCGATCGCAGTAGATGCCAACGGCAAAGACAGTATCGTTAATGGCTTGTATGCCGTAGGTGAGATTGCCTGTGTGTCTGTGCATGGTGCCAACCGTTTGGGTGGTAACTCATTGCTCGACTTGGTGGTATTCGGTCGTGCGGCTGGTCTGCATATTGAAGATGCATTGCGTCAAGGTTTGGAACAGCGTGAGCCATCAGCATCTGATGTTGAGCGTGCACAAGCCCGCATGAATCGTTGGAATAGCTCAGTCAGTGGCGAGTCTGTGCCAGAACTGCGTAAAGAATTGCAACGTAGCATGCAGTTGAACTTCGGTATTTTCCGTCGTGGTGAAGACATGGACAAAGGTGTCGCGCACGTAAATGAGCTGCGTGAACGTATTGGCCGTGCTCACCTAGGCGACAAAACTCAGTCATTCAACACTGCACGTGTAGAAGCATTAGAGTTGGATAACTTGTTGGAAACTGCTGAAGCGACAGCATTGTCTGCTCAAGTTCGTACTGAGTCTCGTGGTGCGCATAGCCGCGAAGATTATCCAAATCGTGATGATGAAAACTGGTTGGCTCACTCGCTCTACCACACCGATACCAAGGTGGTTGGCAAACGTGCCGTGAACTTTGCGCCTAAGCAAGTGAAGGCGTTCCAACCTAAAGCACGTACTTATTGATAGGGGTTCATCATGCTTAAAGTCAGCATCTATCGTTATAACCCAGATACCGACCGCGAACCCTTTATGAAAGAGTTCCAAGTTGACACCCAAGGCCGTGATTTGATGGTGTTGGATGTGCTTAATCTGGTGAAAGAGCAAGATGATTCCTTGGTCTATCGTCGCTCATGCCGTGAAGGTGTCTGTGGTTCAGACGGCGTTAACATGAACGGCAAGAATGGTTTGGCATGTATTACGCCAGTATCGGTGGCGACAAAGGGTGGCAATCATCTGATTGTTAAGCCTTTGCCAGGCCTGCCAGTACTGCGTGATTTGGTTGTCGACATGACCATGTTCTTTAACCAGTACGAGAAAGTGCAGCCCTATGTCATCAACGACACACCTGCGCCGGCAATCGAACGTCTGCAGACTCCGGAAGAGCGTGAAAAGCTCGACGGTCTCTATGAATGCATTCTGTGTGCATGCTGTTCAACCAGCTGCCCATCATTTTGGTGGAACCCAGAGAAGTTCTTGGGCCCATCTGCATTGCTGCAGGCATACCGTTTCTTGGCAGATAGCCGTGATACTGCCACCGCTGATCGTTTAGCGAAACTTGATGACCCGTTCAGCTTGTTCCGCTGCCGTGGCATCATGAATTGTGTCAGCTCTTGCCCTAAAGGTTTGAACCCGACAAAGGCGATTGGTCACATTCGCAATATGTTGTTGACCCAAGCCTCTTAACACAGGCTTTTTCAGCAAAACAAAAACGGCCGCTTAGATGCGGCCGTTTTTGTTTCCACTCGTCGAATAATTTGTCTAGTCACACTTTGGTAGTGGTTCCTCAGTAGGCTGATTCGCGTTAGTATCCAGTCTACTTTCGCGGCCTAGACACCCTAAGCCGTTGTAAAAATCTGAGTCTTGTAACCGATAAGACTTGGGTCAGGCAATATTCTGTTTGGGATAATCATCATGCAAGAAGGCCAAATGCTGAATCAGTGGAAAACATCACAACTTTCTGCTGATAACGCCGCCTATGTTGAAGCACTTTATGAAGAATTTTTAGTCTCCCCTGCTAGTGTGCCTGATGAATGGCGCACCTATTTTGAGCTTTTGCCGCGAGTGGCAGATGTAAGTCAAGATACTCCACACAATGTTATCCGCGAACAGTTTTTATTGTTGGCGCGTAATCGCAGCCGTGCACAGCCCTTAACACCCAGCGAAGTATCAAGTGCACATGATCAGCGTCAGGTCGCGGTGTTGCAGCTTATTGCCGGTTACCGTAACCGAGGTCATCAGCGCGCAAAAATTGACCCGTTGGGCTTGGCCGTACGTCATGATGTTCCCGATATTGAGCTTTCAAGTCATGGTTTAACACCAGCAGATTTAGATACCGTATTTAATGTTGGTAATTTGTCGATTGGCAAAACCGAAGCCACCTTGCGTGAAATTGTTAAAAGTTTAGATGCCATTTATTGCCAAAGCATTGGCATTGAATACATGCATATTGTTGATACTGCACAAAAGCGCTGGATTCAGCAGCGTCTTGAGGGTGCGCGTGGAAATTTTGGTTTCTCGGCTGATACCAAGCGTTTGTTATTAGAGTCGATTACCGCCGCAGAAGGCTTGGAGCGTTATTTAGGCACGCGCTTTGCCGGTGCCAAGCGGTTTGGACTAGAAGGTGGTGAATCACTTATTCCAATGGTAAAGGAATGTATTTACCGTGCTGGCCAAGCGGGCACCAAAGAAGTGGTGATTGGCATGGCTCACCGTGGCCGCCTTAATGTGCTGGTTAATATTTTAGGTAAGCAGCCCAGCAGTTTGTTTGGTGAGTTTGAAGGCAAGTCCTTTACACAAAAAGGTTCGGGTGATGTGAAGTATCACCAAGGTTTTTCATCCAACCTGATGACGCCCGGTGGTGAGGTGCATTTGGCGATGGCTTTTAACCCATCGCATTTGGAAATTGTATCGCCAGTAGTTGAGGGCTCAGTGCGCGCCCGTCAAGATCGTCGCCTAGACTCAATAGGGCGCACCGTATTGCCAATTAGCATTCATGGTGATGCGGCGTTTGCTGGCCAAGGTGTGGTCATGGAAACCTTCCAGATGTCGCAGACCCGTGGTTATAAAACGGGCGGTACTGTGCATATTGTGGTGAACAACCAAGTTGGCTTTACTACTAGCCGTATTGATGATGCACGTTCAACTGAGTACTGCACCGGTGTTTCAAAAATGGTGCAGCCGCCCATTTTCCATGTAAACGGTGATGACCCAGAAGCAGTATTGTTTGTGACGCAAATGGCGTTGGACTTCCGTATGGAGTTCAAAAAAGACGTTGTTATTGACATGTATTGTTATCGCCGTCGTGGTCACAACGAGGCCGATGAGCCATCAGCAACACAGCCGTTGATGTACAAGGTAATTAATAACCTGCCAACAACACGTGCTATTTATGCTGAGCGATTAGAGAAAGAAGGCTCAATGAAGGCTGGTCAAGGCGACGAAATGGTCAACGCCTATCGTCAAAAGTTAGAGGCTGGCGAAAGTGTAGTGCCTGAGTTGATGCCGAACCCAAACAAAGCGTTGTTTGTGGACTGGGCGCCGTATTTAAACCATTCGGTAGTGGATGAGTGGGACACCGGTGTGCCATTAGCTGAGCTTGCTCGACTTGGCAAAATCATGTCGACCATGCCTGAGCAATTTGTGGTCCAGCGACAAGTTAAAAAAGTGTTGGAAGATCGTGAGCGCATGTGGGCGGGCAACCTCGAGTTGAATTGGGGTGCTGCTGAAGTGATGGCTTACGCCACCTTGCTGCAAGAAGACTTCTTTGTACGTATTACCGGTCAAGATATTGGTCGCGGTACGTTCTCGCATCGCCACGCGGTTTTGTATAACCAAAATGACAATGCGCCGCATATTCCGCTGCAGCAATTAGTGCTGAGAGAAAAGCAGTTAGAGTTATATGACTCCTTGCTGTCTGAAGAAGCGGTATTGGCGTTTGAGTATGGTTATGCCACCACTACACCTAACTCTTTGATTGTTTGGGAAGCGCAATTTGGTGACTTTGCTAACGGCGCTCAAGTAGTTATTGATCAGTTCATTTCCAGTGGCGAAACCAAGTGGGAGCGTGTGTGTGGTTTAACCATGCTGTTGCCGCATGGTTACGAAGGTCAAGGCCCTGAGCACTCCTCTGCACGTTTAGAGCGCTTCCTGCAGCTGTGTGCTGAGCACAATATGCAAGTTTGTACGCCATCAACACCGGCACAGATTTTCCACCTGTTGCGTCGTCAAGCGGTGCGTCCGTTGCGCAAACCATTAATTATTATGTCGCCAAAGAGTTTGTTGCGTCATAAGTTGGCGGTGTCGCCAATTGAAGAGCTGAGTCAAGGTGGCTTCCGTACCGTGATTCCAGAAATTGATGCAATTGATGCCAAAGCGGTAAAACGTGTCGTCATTTGCGGTGGTAAGGTTTATTACGATTTATTAGAAAAGCGTCGTGAGCTAGGCTTAAACCATGTGGCTATTGTTCGTGTTGAGCAACTGTATCCATTCCCGGATGCAAACTTAATGGCTGCAATCAAACCCTATACCAAAGCGGAAGAAGTGGTGTGGTGCCAAGAAGAACCGATGAACCAAGGTGCTTGGTATAACACCCGTCATAACCTTGAGCGAGTGGTTGCTAAGTGGCAACCATTGTTGAGAATTGGTTATACCGGGCGCCCACTATCGGCAGCGCCTGCATGTGGCTCGGTTTATTTACATACTAAAGAACAAGCGGCCCTAGTCGCTGATGCCCTTGGCGTGACTAACGCCTAAACAATCCAGTTAAAAGGAACTCTAATCATGAGTCTGGAAATTAAAGCACCGGTTTTCCCTGAGTCAGTGGCAGATGGTACGGTGGCTACATGGCATAAGAAGCCAGGTGATGCAGTCAAGCGCGATGAGCTTCTAGTTGACATCGAAACAGACAAAGTTGTGCTGGAAGTTGTGTCTCCTGCTGATGGCGTCTTGCAGGATGTGTTGAAGCAAGAAGGCGACACCGTGTTATCACAAGAATTATTAGCGCATGTGGCTGAAGGTGCAGCTGCTGCGCCGCCAGCAGCTAGTGCACCAGCCGCTGAGCCAGCGAAAGCAGAAGCGCCTGCTGCCAAGGCTGATGCTCCTGCAGCAGCGGGTCCAGCCGCACGTAAAGCAGCAGCAGAAGCGGGTGTGAATGTTGCGAACTTAACCGGTTCTGGTGTTGGTGGTCGTGTGACCAAAGCTGATGTGTTAGCAGCACCAAAAGCTGCAGCACCAGCGGCCTCCGCTCCAGCTGCAGCGCCTGCACCTGCACCGTTAGCTGCTGGTGAGCGCATTGAAAAGCGTGTGCCGATGACACGTTTGCGTGCGAAAGTTGCTGAGCGCTTATTAGAAGCCAAGCAGTCTACCGCCATGCTGACTACGTTTAACGAAGTCAATATGAAGCCGGTCATGGACCTGCGTAAGCAATACGTCGATAAATTTGAAAAAGTGCATGGTGTACGTTTAGGTTTTATGTCGTTTTTTGTGAAAGCGGCGACCGAAGCACTGAAGCGCTTCCCTGCAGTAAATGCCTCAATTGATGGCAATGACATTGTGTATCACGGCTACTCTGATATTGGTGTCGCCGTGTCTTCTGACCGTGGTTTAGTGGTGCCTGTGCTGCGCGATGCTGAGCAAATGAGCTTGGCAGAAATTGAAAAAGGCGTGATGGCCTATGGCAAAAAAGCACGCGATGGTAAGTTGTCGATTGAAGACATGACGGGCGGCACATTCACCATTTCCAATGGCGGTGTGTTTGGTTCCTTGTTATCAACACCGATTTTGAACCTCCCACAAACCGCTATTTTGGGTATGCACAAAATCCAAGAGCGTCCAATGGCCGTTGACGGTCAGGTTGTGATTTTGCCAATGATGTACTTGGCATTGTCTTATGACCATCGCTTAATTGATGGTAAAGAAGCAGTAAGCTTCTTGGTCGCTATTAAAGAGTTAGTCGAAGATCCTGCACGTTTGTTGCTGGAAATCTAAGTTAGGGACGAGGAATACTAATGACGCAGAAAGCTGATGTAGTGGTAATTGGCGGTGGACCTGGTGGTTATGAAGCAGCCATTCGTGCTGCCCAACTGGGGCTGTCGGTTATTTGTATCGAGCGCCGTATGCACAAAGGTAAGCCTGCATTAGGTGGTACCTGCCTTAACGTAGGTTGCATTCCATCAAAAGCGTTGCTGGACTCATCACATAAATACCATGAAGTAAAAAGTAACTATGCTGCTCATGGCATTGTGGTGGGTGAAGTTGGTCTTGATGTGGCCGCAATGCAGGCCCGTAAAGACAAAGTAGTTGATGGTCTCACTTCTGGTGTTGCGGCTCTGCTGAAGGGCAATAACATTACTTGGTTGCAAGGTAGTGGTCGCTTGCTCAGTGGAAAGCAGGTTGAGTTCACGCCGCATGAAGGTGAAAAACAAATTCTAGAGGCCGAGTCAGTGATTTTGGCGTCAGGTTCCGAGCCTGTTCAGATTCCTGTGGCTCCTTTGCATGACGGTGTTGTTGTTGATTCCACTGGTGCACTTGAATTTGATCAAGTGCCTAAGCGTTTGGGTGTTATCGGTGCTGGTGTTATTGGTTTAGAGCTAGGCTCGGTGTGGTCACGCCTTGGCTCTGAAGTGGTGGTGCTTGAGGCAGTTGATAACATGTTGCCAATGGCTGACAAAGCCATCGCTAAAGAAGCACAGAAAATCCTAACGCGCCAAGGTCTGGATATTCGTTTAGGTGCTCGGGTTTCCGGCACGAAAGTCGCCAAAGGAAAAGTGACGGTGACTTATACCGATGCTAAAGGTGATCACGAAGAAGTTTTTGACCGCCTGATCGTTGCTGTTGGACGTCGCCCTGTGACAGATGGTCTGCTCAGCCCAGATAGTGGTGTGAGTTTAGATGAGCGTGGTTTTGTTCACGTTGATGATCAGTGTCATGCTTCAGTGCCAGGTGTATACGCCATTGGTGACTTAGTGCGTGGCCCGATGTTGGCGCACAAAGCCATGGAAGAGGGTGTGATGGCGGCTGAAGTTATTGCCGGTCATCATGCACAAGTTAATTATGACCTGATTATTTCGGTTATTTATACCCATCCCGAAGCAGCTTGGGTGGGTAAAACAGAAGAGCAAGCCAAAGCTGAAGGTGTTGATGTCAAAGTGGGACAGTTTGCCTTTGCGGTGAACGGTCGTGCCTTAGCATCTGACGACACTGCTGGTTTCGTGAAGTTTGTGGCGGATGCCAAAACGGATCGAGTACTGGGTATGCATGTGATTGGGCCAGCGGCTGGCGACATTATTCACCAAGGTTTAATTGCCATGGAGTTTGGTGCCACCATCGAAGACCTGCAACTGATGTGTTTTGCTCATCCGACGTTGTCGGAAGTGGTGCATGAGGCTGCACTGGCTGCGGATGGCCGTGCAATTCATGCCATCCAACGCAAACGCAAATAATTGTTAACTTAAGGGGCTAAAAGCCCCTTGGTTTTTTTTCAACAACGAGTGGTGATTAAACAATGAATCTGCACGAGTATCAGGGCAAACAGCTGTTTGCCGAATATGGCCTTCCGGTCTCTAAGGGTTTCGCAGTGTCCACGCCTGAAGAGGCACGTGCTGCGGCTGAGCGAATTGGTGGTGATCTCTGGGTTGTTAAGGCTCAGGTGCATGCTGGTGGTCGTGGTAAAGCCGGTGGTGTAAAGCTGGTTAAATCACTTGATGAAGTCGAAGCATTTGCTCGCGAGAAATTAGGCACACGTCTGGTGACGTATCAAACAGATGCTAGCGGCCAGCCAGTGACTAAAATTTTGGTTGAAAGCTGCACTGATATTGCCAATGAGCTCTATCTGGGTGCCGTTGTTGATCGTGCTACGCGCCGCATTGTATTCATGGCATCTACTGAAGGTGGTGTGGAGATCGAAAAAGTAGCGCACGAAACCCCAGAAAAAATCTACAAAGCAGCCATTGATCCACTCGTTGGCCCACAGCCTTTCCAAGGCCGTGAGCTGGCTTACAAACTGGGCTTGAATCCAGATCAGGTTAAGCAGTTCGTGAAAATTTTCATGGGCTTAGGAAAGATGTTTACCGATCTTGATTTGGCGCTGTTGGAAATCAACCCATTGGTTATTACCAATGAAGGTAACCTGCATTGCTTGGACGCCAAAATTGTTATCGACTCCAATGCTTTGTATCGTCACCCTAAATTGAAAGGCATGTATGACCCTTCACAAGAAGATGAGCGTGAGCGTCGTGCGGCTGAATGGGAACTGAACTACGTAGCGCTGGAAGGCAATATTGGTTGCATGGTCAATGGTGCTGGTTTGGCTATGGCAACCATGGACTTAATTAAGTTGAAAGGCGGTCAGCCTGCTAACTTCCTAGACGTTGGCGGCGGTGCTACTAAAGAGCGTGTCACTGAAGCGTTCAAAATCATTTTGTCAGACAGCTCGGTAAAGGCCGTTTTGGTCAATATCTTCGGTGGCATCGTGCGTTGCGACATGATTGCTGAAGGCATTATCGGCGCTGTTCAAGATGTTGGCGTTAAAGTGCCAGTTGTTGTCCGTTTAGAGGGCAATAACGCGGATTTAGGTGCGCAAAGACTGCGTGAAAGTGGACTGAATATCACGCCAGCCGCCTCGTTAAACGAAGCCGGTGAGCTGGTTGTTAAAGCTGTGGGAGTCTGAACATGAGTGTCTTGATTAATAAATCTACCAAAGTGATTTGCCAAGGCATCACCGGTTCGCAAGGCTCGATGCATACCGAACAAGCGATTGCTTATGGTACCAATATGGTTGGTGGTGTAACACCGGGTAAGGGCGGCACAACCCACCTAGGTCTGCCCGTATTTGACACCGTGCGTGAAGCCGTTGAAAAAACCGGTGCAAATGCTTCGGTTATTTACGTACCTGCTGCGTTTGCTAAAGACTCTATTCTGGAAGCGGTTGATGCCGGCATTGAGTTAGTAGTTTGTATTACGGAAGGCGTGCCTGCCATCGATATGCTGTTTGTTAAAGAATACATTCTGCGTAAAGGTGGTGTGCGTCTGATCGGTCCAAACTGCCCAGGCATTATCACACCGGGCGAATGTAAAATTGGCATCATGCCAGGCCACATTCACTTGCCGGGCAAGGTTGGTATTGTGTCGCGTTCAGGCACATTGACCTATGAAGCCGTTAAACAAACGACGGACCTTGGCTTTGGCCAATCAACCTGTATCGGTATTGGTGGCGACCCTATTCCTGGTATGACCTTTATCGATGCGCTGGAATTGTTCCAGAACGATCCTCAAACCGAAGCCATTATTATGGTTGGTGAGATTGGTGGTTCAGCAGAAGAAGAAGCTGCTGAGTTCATTAAAGCCAATGTGACAAAACCTGTGGTGTCGTATATCGCTGGTGTGACTGCGCCTGCTGGTAAGCGCATGGGCCATGCGGGTGCCATTATCTCTGGTGGTAAGGGTACAGCAGATGAGAAGTTTGCTGCACTTGAAGCTGCTGGTGTGAAAACAGTATCTAACCCAGCAATGTTGGGTGCTGGTATTGCTGAGCTGACTGGCTGGAAATAAACCAGTCCGTTGAAAAAAGCCCGCATTATTAGCGGGCTTTTTTTTAGCAAACTAAATCTTGTAGCCTTGTTTTTAGAGCACAATCAGCGACATTAACGCTATGAATGCAACTCAAATGGTTATTTCAAGCTTAGTCACACTTTTACTGGTGCTCGTGGTCTGGACCGCATACGGTCAATGGCGCATTAATCAGCAGTACCCACCGGTTGGCCAGTTTATTACCGTTGATGGTGTCCGCCTACATTATGTGCAAGCGGGTGAAGGCCCTGCTGTCATGTTAGTGCATGGCGCCAGCTCAAATTTAAATGAATTTACCTCTAGCTTATTGCCTCGCTTAGCCAGCAAGTATCAGGTAATTGCTTTTGATCGCCCCGGCTTTGGCCATAGCGCTAGACCAACATCTGAATGGATGGATCCAGGCCGGCAGGTTGAGCTGATGTTAAAAGCAGCAGCGCAGCTGGGCATGACCAAACCGTTAGTGATTGGCCACTCATGGGCAGGCAGTATAGTGGCGGCAGCGCTGGTTCATTACGACGAACAGATTAGTGCAGGAGTGTCGCTGGCCGGGGTGGCAGGGCATTGGGCCGGCCCACTGAACTGGACCTATCGTATTGGCGACCTGCCAGTGATAGGACCGCTGTTTGCATGGACGCTGGTCTATCCTTTGGGGCAGTTTATGCTGCATGCCGGCTTAAATGATGTGTTTGCACCCAATCCAGTGCCCGAGCAGCAAGTGGAAAGGGCAGCCGTAGCGTTAGCGTTAAGGCCAAAAAGTTATCAGCATAATGTTCGTGATATGAACAATAGTAATGAGTATTTGCAGTTGCTCAGTGTGCATTATGACCGTATTGAAAAGCCCTTATTAATTATTCACGGCGAGCAGGATGTGCTTGTGCCTTATTGGAACCATGGTCGCCGTTTGCTTAGGGTGGTGCCATCCATTGAAACCTTGTTGTTAGATAATGCAGGTCATGCGCCGCACCATACCCATACGGATGCCGTTGTGACCGCAGTCGATGACTTTTATCAGCGTGTATTGGCTAAACAATGAGGGTAGAGTTAGTTCACAGCTTGGCCGATATCACACCCGAGCAATGGGATGGTTTGTTGCCAGTGACACAACCCTTTTTGAGCCATGCTTTTTTGTATGGTTTGGAGCAAACGGGTTGTGTGGGAGCTAATACCGGTTGGATGCCTGCGCATGTCGTGGTTTTAGCTGATGATGATACGCTGCGTGCGGCCATGCCCGGCTGGTTAAAGCAGCACTCCCGTGGTGAGTATGTGTTTGATCAAGCATGGGCTGAAGGGGCTTATAACGCAGGCATAGCCTATTACCCTAAGTGGCTGTCAGCGGTGCCTTTTAGCCCTATTACTGGGCCGCGTGTGTTTGGTCAGCCAGTGGCCATGCAATTATTACTGACACAGTTAACTAGCCTGCCTATTTTGGCAGGCCTATCCAGTTGGCATATAAACTTTACCAGTGCTGACAATAATGCGTTGCTGTCAAAAGACGCTAGCTGGCTTATGCGGCATGACTGTCAGTTTCATTGGCGCAACCAAAACTACCAAAGTTTTGATGATTTTCTGGCGGTATTAACTGCCGATAGGCGTAAGAAAATTCGCCAAGAGCGGCGCAAAGTGGCGTTGTTAGATTTAACTTATGAATGGTGTGACGGTAATAATTTAAGCCCTGAGCTGTTAAGCCAAGTATATGGCTGCTACAGCAATACCTATGCTGTGCGTGGGCAACGACCGTATTTGACACCTAAATTCTTTACACTGATGTGCCAAAACATGGGGCAGTTTGTTCGTGTTTTATTGGTGAAAAGACAGCAGAAACTGATTGCGATGGCGCTGTTTATTGTGGCTGATGACACCTTGTATGGCCGCTATTGGGGTGCATTAGAAGATGTACCGCTATTGCATTTTGAGGTGTGCTTTTATCGTGGCATTGAGTACGCCATTGAGCAGGGTCTGAGCTGCTTTGATCCGGGCGCGCAGGGTGAGCATAAGCTTATTCGTGGATTTGAGCCGGTGCTGACTAGCTCATGGCATCGTTTTCAGCACATTGGCTTGCAGCAAGCAGTCGCAGACTTTTTGCAGCGTGAGCGTGTTGGGGTGAAACGTTATCAGTTGGCGGCACAGGCGGCATGCCCATATAAAAAAGCCGGCGTTTAAAGCCGGCTTTTTTATAGCAATAACGCTTAGTGGTGATGTCCACCAATGCCATGCACATGGCCATGGGCCAATTCTTCTTCTGAAGCAGCACGGACTTCTTTCACAGTCACATCAAAATGTAATGTTTGACCGGCTAAAGGATGGTTGCCATTAACGGTGATGTTGTCGCCTTCAACAGCGGCTACCGTAATAACCTGCATGCCTTGTGCGGTTTGTGCTTGGAACTGCATGCCCGCTTGAATGTCGTCAACACCGGCAAATAAGTGGCGCGGAACTACTTCCATCAGCTCGGGGTTGAACTCACCATAGCCTTCGGCTGGTTCAATACTTACTTTTAAGCTATCACCAACGGCTTTGCCCAGCAGCGCCTTTTCCAAGCCAGGAATGATATTGTGGTGACCATGGAGGTAAGCCAATGGTTCGCCACCAGCGGAGCTGTCGATAACATCGCCATTGTCGTTGGTGAGGGTGTAATCGATCAGCGCAACGCTGTCTTGAGCAATCTGCATGTTTATAACCTTCTAATAAATGGCAACGGTGCCGGTAGGTAATGGTAGCCGATCTCTGCTTAATCTAAAACCAGTCTAGAACCCATCTAGAAATAGTGCAGCCAACTTAAGCTAAGTACGCTTTGGCTCTGTTCTCGCCAATACTGACGACCCTCAACCCGTAATGCGTTTTCAGCATTCAAGTTGCGTTGCAGGCCCATACGAAGTTCATGGCTCCAGCCGTTATCGGGCAGGCGGTACATTGGGCGTGTTTCCACACTCCAGCGCCAAGTCTCCGGCATACTCTGACCGATTTGGCCGATACAACCGAACCGAGCACCAATGCCAACCTCATATCCTTTGTCTAGGCTTTGGCTGCCGCGGAGGTCGCCATGGTTTTGGCCGTAACAAAGTGCGCCAAATACCCAAGCGGCTAAGCCAGCACCACCTTCTAAGACAGTCATGCTGTGGCGTGTGTCGTCATCACGGTCAGTGAGCGCGCGGTCCACACCTAAGCGTACTGACCATGATGTTGGCATATGAAGGCTGTTGGCCGGCGCTAAGGAGTCAATGCCAACGATGGTGGCTTCTTCCACTTTTAGCCCACTGGGTCCCGCACGTAGTGCAACATCTAAAAAGCTAATACCGGCGCCAGTGCGATAGCCACCACTGGGGTCTAACCAGTCATGGTAAGCGGGACGAAAGCGTAATGTGGCGAAGGTCTCGTGATCATGGCCCACACCGACTGACCAACGTCCTGTGCCATGGCCTTGTGAAGGTTCCACAGTCGGTGCGACAGGCTCAATGCGTTGGTCTTGTACATCAAGCATGCTGCGTTGTGTTAGCAACTGGCGAAGCCTTGTCGGAGCCTCGGCATCGGCTTTGTGATTTACATGACGTGTATATAAATCGTCATAGGCAGCCTCAAGCGCTTGTGCTTGTTCTGTAGGTGTTAAATCTTGAGTGAATGCACCCTGTTGGCTAAGTGCCAACGCCTGCCGATTAACTTGTCGACTATTGCGTCTTGCTGCGGCCTCTAATTTTGTGCCACTCGCGGCACGATAAGTGATGCGCTTTAGTAGGTTTGGTTGATCCAATACCGCGCGTAATGTATCTGTAGGCATAGCGTGCCAGTTAAAGCGTGACTGTAAATCCAAGCTAGGCTGGGCCATCTCAAGTAGGCCTAGCAGTTCATAGGAGCAGTTACGAGTAAAGAAATAATAAGGTGAGGTGAATTCGCGCCATTCCCAATACACCAGTTGCAGCCTATTAACTTCTTCTTGCTCAAAACTAAGTTCGTACTCCCATAAGTCGCGACTTTCCCAGTCATTGTACTCTTTAACTTTTTCATAATAGGGCAGGAGTGAAAATGCACCAGGGTAGCCACCAGTCAGACCTTTCCAAGCAAACTCAAGGCCGTTAGTAGTGTTGGTTTGCGCTGAGTAATTAATGGCATAAGACAGTAGACGAACATCGTCACTGTGTTGACGTGAATCTAACCGTAACAAAGTATGGCCAAACATTGATGATGGGTTATTTAGGTAATCACTAGCAAAAACCAAGGTGATTTGGTTGGTATCAAGGTCTTTTAACCATTGGTTTAATGCTGGGCAGGGCTGCTCTGGCCAATTTTGTGTTTGTTCTGGATATTTCGTCTGTAGCCAAGCATAACGGGCAGGGAAGCGACAGCGAAGATGTGTATCGGGTGTTGTTAAGTCTTGCTGTTGTGCCGCCGCCAATAATATGTCGACTTGTGTGTTAGCAGACTGGTCATTACGAATGAGCTTTTGCCAATATAGGTCATCTGCCTGAACGGGAGCAGTGAGAGACAGGCTCAGCAAGAAAGTGGCTAGGGTAAAATAGGGTCGCATAGAGCAAACTACATCCATAAACAGAAAAAAGCCCTGCGAACAGGGCTTTTTAAGTAGAGAGCAATGACGCTTAGGCTTTTACGTAGACAGCTAGCTGTTCATTATCGCTCATCACTGCTTGCAATGAATCGAGCACTTGGCCTGCTGTGGTGTTGCTTGGGGCAAAAATTTGTCCAAAGTTGTCACGTGTGGCTTGGAAGAAAACCGGGCGGTCTTGCTCAGCAATGCCCATTAAGTCAGCCAGCACATTTAGGCTTTCACCTTGGCCAACTGACATGTCACGCGCTAAGCGCTCAATGTTAGAGCCCGTGTACATGGACAAACGAACGCGAGAAGTAATGACGCCACCTTGTTGGCAGCCCAAGGTGCCTGTGGATATGCCAAAGGTTTGGTTACCAAAAGTACCGTTAGTAGTAGCTGCTAAAACTTTAGGTACCAAGCCTGATTGGCCTGCCCAAATAATGGTACCAACGCCGCAACCTACATCTTGGTCGGCCATGGCAAATGTGCTGGTGCTAGCAATGACGGCGGCAACAAGTAATTTTTTCATTGTCATGAAGGAGTCCTCTTTCATTATTATGTCCCGCACCAATGTGCCGGGCTTTCCCAGTCTATGCTGAACAGATTGGAACGCAACAGCGCATGAATAAAAAAAACGACCAACGGCAGGTCTTGAGATTCTGTCTTGGCGTACCCATATCACCAACTGGTGTTGATGAATGACGATGAGGAATACTTATGACCATGCAAGAATCGCTAGCCCCACAAAAAGAAACCATGGGCTTTCAAACTGAAGTCTCGAAGTTACTGCACTTAATGATTCATTCGCTGTATAGCAACCCAGAAATCTTTTTACGTGAGCTAATTTCTAACGCTTCAGATGCCGCCGACAAACTGCGCTTTGAGGCTTTATCAAGGCAAGAGCTGCTGGCTGATGATGCCGAGTTAGGCATTTGGATTGATGTTGATCAGGATGCCGGTACGTTGACACTGCGTGACAATGGCATTGGCATGAGCCGTGATGAAGTGATTCAAAACTTGGGCACCATTGCACGTTCTGGTACTTCCGAGTTTATGAAAAACCTGACCGGTGACGAGAAAAAAGACTCTCAGTTAATTGGCCAGTTTGGTGTGGGCTTTTATTCAGCGTTTGTGGTGGCAGATAAGGTAGTGCTGACTACTCGTCGTGCTGATACCACCGCAGCTGAAGGTGTGCGTTGGGAATCAGAAGGCACAGGTGAGTTTAGTGTTGAAACCATTGAGCAAGTAGCTCGTGGCACTACTATTACCTTACATCTGCGTGAGGCCTCGCGTGAGTTTGCTGACAGCTGGCGGGTTCGCAATATCATTCATAAATATGCCGAACACATTGCCTTGCCAGTGCATTTGAAAGCGCCTGCTGAAAAAGAAGATGAAGTAGCGGCGTATGAAGTGGTTAACCAAGCTAAAGCACTGTGGTCGCGCCCACGTACTGAAATTAAAGATGACGAATATAAAGCGTTTTACAAACATATTGCCCATGACTTTGAGGATCCACTGACTTGGAGCCATAATAAAGTTGAGGGCAAGTTAGAGTACACCTCACTGTTGTATGTGCCGGGTCGTGCGCCGTTTGATTTATATCAGCGTGAGGGTGTGCGTGGATTAAAGCTGTATGTTCAGCGTGTTTTCATCATGGATGATGCTGAGCAGTTTATGCCGCTATACCTGCGCTTTATCAAGGGCGTAATTGACTCCAATGACTTGCCATTAAACGTATCGCGTGAGCTGTTGCAGTCATCGGATGTGATTGATTCGATGAAGTCAGCGTTAACCAAGCGGGCCCTAGATATGATTACCAAGTTGGCGGATGACAAGGAAGCGTATGCCAAGTTCTATGCCATGTTTGGTCAGGTGTTAAAAGAAGGTTTGGCGGAAGACAGCAGCAATCAGGAAAAAATTGCCAAGCTGCTGCGTTTTGCGTCAACAGCCAGTGATGACCAATCGGCTTCTGTTGCGTTGGCCGATTATGTTGCCCGTATGAAAGAAGGGCAGAACACCATTTATTTCCTGACAGCTGATAACTACACCACAGCCAGCCAGAGCCCTCATTTAGAGTTGTTCCGCAAGAAGGGCGTTGAAGTGCTGTTGCTGGTGGATCGTATTGATGAATGGATGATGAGTTATCTGCGTGAGTTTGATGGCAAGTCGTTCCAACACATTGGTAAGGGTGAAGTTGATCTGTCTGCTATTAACGGTGCTGAAGACACCGAGCCAGCGGTCAGTGAGGAACAAACCCAGCAAGCCACGGCTCTGGTTGAGCGCTTGAAGCAATCCTTGGGCGAGCGGGTGAAAGAAGTACGTGTGACCAATCGTCTGAGTGAGTCACCAACCTGTTTAGTTCTTGATGCCTTTGATCCTGGTCTACAGATGCGACAACTGATGGAGGCCGCAGGGCAAAAGCTGCCAGATGTGAAGCCAATTTTGGAAATCAACCCAACACATTCGTTGATTAATCAATTGGCGAATGAAGGTGATGAGGCTCGATTTGCAGACTTGGCAGCAGTATTGCTAGATCAAGCCGCACTGGCGGAAGGTGGACAATTGGAAGATCCAGCAGCCTATGTGCGCCGTATTCAGCGACTGTTGCAAGCTTAATTTCTCGCCAGAATAAAAAAGCCGAGCATTGTCTCGGCTTTTTTGTCCGACAGAAAGTGTTGGTCAGTTCAGCGTCGTCGGTATAATCAGGTTTTGGCTGCTCTAGCCAAGTGCGTCTAAAGGACTCTTTCATGTTGTCATTCAATGTTGCGGTGTTAGGCGGTGGTAGTTTTGGCACGGTCATCGCAAACTTAGCCGCATCAAATGGTCACCCCACTACGTTGTGGTTGCGTGATCCGCAGCAACTTGCTGATATGCGCGAAAAACAAGAAAACACCCGTTATCTGCCTGGCTTTCCATTGGATCCATCGCTGCAATTTAGCGATGATTTACAAGCGGTGGTGGGACAGGCGGATATTATTTTTGTTTCTATTCCCAGTAAGGCATTTCGTAGTGTGTTACAGGCTGCAAAACCTGCTCTGCGCCCTGAACAAATGCTAGTGAGCACCACCAAAGGCATTGAGCGTGCTAACTTTGCTTTAATGAGTGAAATTCTGCGAGAAGAGTCCGGTATTGATCGCATTGGCGTGTTAAGTGGTCCTAATTTGGCACGTGAAATCATGGCTAAACAAATTGCTGGTACCGTTATTGCCAGCCCTGATGAAGCCTTGCGCGATACTGTTCATGCGGTGTTGTCATGTACGTTTTTTCGGGTGTTTTCTAATACCGATGTCTACGGTGTAGAGCTTAGTGGTGCATTAAAGAACATTTATGCTGTGGCCTCGGGCATGGCGGCGGCACACAACCTTGGTGAAAATACTCGGGCCATGTTGTTGACGCGTTCACTGGCTGAGATGAGTCGGTTTGCTGTACACCTAGGCGCTAATCCATTGACCTTTTTAGGCTTGGCGGGTGTGGGTGATTTGATTGCTACTTGCTCGTCGTCTTTAAGTCGCAACTATCAAGTTGGTTTTGCGATTGGCCAAGGCCAGTCTTTAGAAGATGTCGTAGAAGATTTAGAACAAACTGCTGAAGGTATTAATACCATCCAAATGGTGAAGCATAAAGCCGATGAGTTAGGTATTCGTATGCCGTTGGTGAGTGGTTTGTATGAGATTATTTTCAATGGCCGAAGCTTGTATGATGTGGTGTTGGCGATGATGTTGGCCAGTCAGAGCAGTGATGTGGAGTTTGTATTGCCAAAACCAGGTGATGCCTCTTGATACGTTTATATTTGCTACGACATGCCGAAGCTGAGGTAGAGGCAGCGGATGATAGTTTGCGCAATTTAACTGAACTTGGTTGGGAGCAGGCGCTTGCCTCCGCAGACTGGTTGTGTGGTCAGGTAGCAGCACCTGCACGCATTATTACCAGTCCTTTGTTGCGAGCAAGGCAAACTGCTTTAGTTGTCCAGCAATCGTTAAACTTGCCTGAGGCAACAATTGATTCGGCTTTCTTGCCAGATGCCGATATTGTTCGTGCCGAGCAGGCTATTGCTATGGCTTTTCGTGACAATATTGATGAGTTAATTGTGGTAACTCATATGCCATTGATCGCATCACTAAGCTGTTGGTTGCAAGAAGGTGTTATGTCGGTGGGTGATGCCTTCTCCTTGGCTGAAGTAAGAATTATTGAAGCTGAGGTATTGGCGCCAGGCTTGGGGCGTATTGGTGCAAGTTTTGTTGCGGAGGAAGGCCGTCAAGGCTCGGAGTGGCGTTCATTATTGCCACGTTTATAAGGTTGGCAGAGTCAGGAATTCTTATGTTTTTACTGCAGTTATTGTTAACAGCAATGTTATCAAGTTTGTTTACGTTGATTTTGGTCCGTTGGTGGTTAAAGCGTCAGGGTGCTCCACTATGGGAAAAGCAACTCGACGACTTGCATGAGTCAATTGCTCGGACGGTTGATGTTCGCGTCAAGCGTGCAATCATTGAGGCGATGTCGGAAGTACAGCAAAACGATATTGGTCTTGCCTCACGACGTGCGCCTAGTGTCATTACCGATAGTCTGCAAGCCGTGTTTAATCGCAAACGTTAATATAATGTGGCGGTCTAGCGTGCTCTAGCGCCGCCAAAAACGAGTGCTGATAACCGTAAAGGCCATTACCACCCATAAGATATGCTCGCTACTTAAGCCATGCAGTCGTTCACGGATATCGACACCTGGCAATAAACTAAGCACTAGTGCAGTCAATACTGTCAAAATAATCACGATGTCCCAGCGCCGTTGACTTTGCCATGCGGCCTGCTGTGCCAGCCATGCCACTTGCTGCTCTGCTAATTGGCTTTGTAGAGCGCGAATTTCTAGCAACGCTTCCTTAAGCATGGCGGGCATGGGCATTAAGTCGCTAATCCAAGATGGATCGTTATGGCGAACTTTTTGCCAGAGTTCAGTGATATTGACGTGAGACCTTAGCCAACGTTGAGCAGAAGTACGCAAATTAAACTTACGCAATGTGCTGCGAATCCAGTCAGCTTGTTCGCGCTCACCCCAAATTTGCAAGCGTCCTCTGGGCCCAACACCGTGCCCACCAACTAATGCGCCCATCAGCCCCAAGAAGGAGCCAGAAATACGAACACGGGCAACACCTAGGCTTTCACTGGAGAGTTCAATGCCGGTCGAGGTGATATGCGCATAAAAAACAGCATACGGGTCAACGGTCTTAACACGAATGACTAAGCCTTGACGCTCGCTAAGAGCACGTTTAGTGTCGGCATCTAAGTCAATGAAATTATTGACGATGCTTTCAAGAAGCCCCAGCCAAAGATCTTGGACAAGTACTGGCTTCGGATCCGACTCATTGAGTTCTTCTTCTTGTAATGGCTCTTGCATAGTTGTTTAGCCAGCAGTTTTAGCGCTTTGCAAATTGGGGGGGAATATAAAGTTTGTCAATCTTTCAGTGTATACTCGATGCTCTTTTTAACCTGTTTATAGTCTGTTTGTCATGTTTTTCATGTGCAGATCTCGTAAGGGCTCACGATGATTGAATTTTTGCAGGCCTTTTATGAACGTCCTGATTTCTGGTTTTTAGCCGCTATTCCTTTTGTGGCTTCATTTGTTGGTTGGTTCACCAACTGGATTGCCATCAAAATGACGTTTTGGCCTTTGGAGTTTATTGGCTACAAACCCCTTCTATTGGGCTGGCAAGGCATTATTCCCAGTAAAGCCGGTAAAATGGCCGCCATTGTGGTGGATAATTCACTGTCTAAACTAGCATCGTTAAGTGAGCTTTTTCAGGAAATGGAGCCTGAAAAAATCGCTGAGCAAATTTCCTATTCGATTACCTCACGTATTGAAGAGTACGTCGATGAAATCATGACGGAACGCAATGCCGTGCTATGGGAAAATTTGCCGCTGATGGTGAAAAACCGTATTTATGCTCGGGCACGCCGTCAAATTCCAGCGATCATGGACAATGTTGTCGATGACATGGCGCAGAACATTGAAGATCTGATTGACCTAAAAACCATGGTCGTGCGGATGATGGTCGCTGACAAAAGTCTTGTTGTGCGCATCTTTAAAGAAGTGGGTGATAAAGAGTTGCGCTTTGTAGTGAACTCCGGCGCTTATTTTGGCTTTTTGTTTGGCCTAATTCAGTTGGCCGTTTATTCGGTTTATCCAGCAAACTGGGTGTTGCCATTTTTTGGCTTTATGGTCGGTTGGGCAACCAACTGGTTAGCGCTTAACGTTATTTTTCGCCCTATTGATCCGATAAAAATAGGGCCATTTGTACTTCATGGCTTGTTCATGAAGCGTAAAGCGGAAGTCGCAGAGAAGTTTTCGGAAATTAGTACGGTTGAAATTGTTAATCTAAAAAATATGATGATAGAGGTGATGACAGGACCGCGTTCTTATCGCACCAAGGCCATCATTAAAAAGCATTTACGTCCGCTATTAGACTCAGGCGTGGTGCGTACTGCGATACAAATTAGTATTGGCGCCGAGGGTTTTGCTGACCTAAAAAACTTGGTGGCTGATCGTGCCGTCGATATGTCTTTAGGTTCCATGTCGGAGCAGGGCTTTAGTCGTGAGCGCTCGACTATTATTCATCGCATTTTTAGTCGACGTATGATGGCAATGAGTAACGAAGAGTTCCAAGAGTTGCTTCGTCCTGCATTTAAAGAAGATGAGTGGATTTTGATTATGCTCGGTGCAGTCTTGGGCGCTATGGCGGGCTTCGGGCAATTAGCGGTAATTTTAAATTTGTAATTTGAACTGTTTTTAGGGTGAGGGTGTATGTCAGACCAATCAAAATTTGATGCACGTGGACGCGTTAAGTCTGCTCCGACGAAGGATTTGCGTAAATACACACAGCAAATATGGTTGGCTGGCTTAGGTGCGTTTTCGCGTGCAGAAGAAGAGGGCGGCAAATTATTTGACAACTTGGTCAAAGTTGGCGAAGAGTTGGAAAATAAAACCCGTGAAATTGCTGACGTTACCGCACATGACTTAAAAGATAAGGTTATCGAAAAGGCATCTGATACTCGCGAGAAAGTTGAACGCGCCATTGATGAGCGCCTACACAGTACTTTGGGGCGCTTAGGCATTCCATCACAAAAAGACTTTGAATCACTCAGTGAGCGTATGGATCAGCTCACTAAGGTCATTGAGCAATTAGCTGAACAGCTGAAAAAACGCTAACTCTTTAAGTTGGCGTAGTGCTGAAAAATCTCAGTCAAACTAATATCAGGTTCATAGTTAAACGTATTCTTAAATAAGCGGCCATCGATGGTGGTCGCATACTTAAAGTAATCCAGTAAAAATAGCTGGAAATAGCGTTTATCTAGTTTCTTGACCACAGCGCGGCAGAGTGATTCAGGGATTGAGGGAATGGGCAGAATTTTGCAACCACTCAAACGTAACGCATCCTGAAACGCCACACAGTCATCACTTGCTAGGTTGTAGATACCGGGCTGGTCACCTTGATAAGCCAAAACTATCGCTTTTGCAGCATCACTGACGTGAATAAATTGCATCAATGGTGAAAAGCCCATTAGTGCTGGTGAGCGTGGTTGGCTTAATAGCTGGCTCATGCTGTTATTAATGCCGGGGCCTACAATATGGCAGGGGCGCAGTAACGTAGTGCGCAATTGTGGATATTTCCACAAATGGATCATCACCAAGTTTTCTAACTCAACCGTGTCAACTAAGTCTTGGGTAAATCCTGCCGCCTTTAGCGGCGCATCTTCAGTAATAAATGCCGGGTTATACGGGTGAGCGCCGTAAACAAAATGTGTTGATAATACGACCAGCTGCTTCACTTCGTATTTAACGCAGTGTTCTAACAAGCGCTGGGTGCCTAAGACATTAGCGTTGTAACGTCTTTCTCGGGTGGACTCTCGTGATGAAATACGACCTAGGTGGATAACACCATCAAACTGGTATTTCCGAAACAGCTCCTCAAAAGAGCGGTGCAAGAACTCACAACGAAAACTTGGGATATCAGGTGGTGTAGTGACCTCAGTACGAGAGTCTACGACAACTAATTCGTAGTGATGACGAAGCCTGCGGATGACCTGTTGTGCCAGCGCGCCAGCTGCACCTGTAATTAAAATGCGTTGTTTCATGCTGATTTTCCTGCTTGGCGCATGAGTTGTCCTTTATCAAGCAAGCTTTCAATGCGTTGGCGCACCAACTCTACGTTGCTAGAAACTTGAGACTCACTCGTGATAGGTCCATCAAAGGTCATGGGTTCACCAAAATGGATGTGTACCTTGTAGGGCAGGGGTAAGGGTGTGGTAACAGGAATGTATGGCACTGATAACATTCGCGCTAGACCGCTAAGGTTGCCGTACATCGGCAGTGCTTCTTCGCAGCCAACAACACCAACGGGAATAATGGGTGTGTTGGTTTCCATGGCTAAATGCATAAACCCCTGACCAAAACGCTGTAATTGATAGCGTTTGGCATAACCCTTGCCGGTACCTCGCGCACCCTCTGGGAAGACCATTACGGCTTCTTCATTTAACAACATGTCGTGACAGTTTTTTACCTCACCTACTACGCCACCGACAGCAGTGACTAGGTTGCCTAGATAGGGTAGGCGTGGAAATAAGCGCTCTACCATGGCACGCGGAATACGCGGACCGTGTGGATTGGTCGACATGGCAACACCAATCAAAATGCCATCAATCGGGGTGTGACCGGAGTGATTGCCAATAATGAGTACACGTCCTGAAGCTGGAATGTTTTCCAAACCATAAGCCTGCGTACGGAAATAGTAGTCGTAGAGGATTTTGCCTAAGGCTAAACCAGTGCGTTGAGTGTTTGGATTAAGCCCCCATCGGTCGTAAGACATGCTGCCAACCACATTGGGTGCTTGATCAAGCAATGTGACCAAATCTGGCTTTAATAGCGCTTTTTGAATTATTTTTTGAATGCGTGACATTGACAATTCCATGTTGACAGCAATAGTGGTGCTTACTATATTCGCGCACTATCTTATAAGTAGTACATGTTACTTGTTCAAAGCCGGCCTGCAAGCCGGCTTTTGCGTTTTTTAGCGATTAGCAGCTCTTGTTTCAGATAGTGGCTCACCTATACCATTGGCAACCTTAATTTTGTATTTTTTGACGTGTGGAGCGCGGCATGATCATTGGCAGTTTGGTGGCCCTAGTAACCCCTATGCAAGACGATGGTCAAGTCGATTGGCTGGCGTTGACGCAGTTGGTTGAGTGGCATGTGGCCGCGGGCACACATGGCATCGTGGCCGTCGGTACAACCGGCGAGTCACCTACTTTAGCCGTTGATGAGCATTTGGCCGTTATTCGTACGGTGGTCGAAGTGGCTGCAGGCCGTTTAGCGGTAATTGCTGGAACGGGAGCGAACTCCACACGCGAAGCCATTGAGCTGACAGCAGCTGCGGCACAAATTGGCGTGGATGCAGCTTTGCTGGTGACGCCGTATTACAACAAGCCCACTCAAGAAGGTTTATATCAGCACTATAAAGCGATTGCCGAAGCAGTGTCACTACCACAGATTTTGTATAACGTGCCTGGCCGTACCGGCGTTGATATGCAAAATGCGACTGTTGCGCGTTTGATTGGTGTGCCCAATATTGTTGGTATTAAAGATGCCACAGGAGATGTCGCACGAGGTATCGAGCTGATCGGTTTGCTGGGTGACCATATGGCGGTGTATTCAGGTGATGATGCCACCGCTATTGATCTGATTTTAAATGGTGCCAAGGGCAACATTTCAGTCACAGCAAACGTTGCTCCAGAGGTTATGGCGCAGGCTTGTGAAGCAGCCTTGGCTGGTGATGCAGAGCGTGCTCATGGCTTAAGCAATCAGTTGGCCGAGCTTAATCAAGTATTGTTTATTGAGTCCAATCCAATCCCTGTTAAGTGGGCTTTGACTGAAATGGGGCGCATTGGTCTTGGTATTCGCCTGCCGTTAACGGTATTGTCAGAGGCTGCCCAGCCGCGTGTGCGTGCTGCCTTGCAAGCAAGTGGAGTAATCTGATGCATCGTGTGTTATGTGTAGCGTTGTCGTTGACCTTATTGCCTGGCTGTAGCGGTTTTTTTCGTGACCGCACCTTGGACTATACCCAAGCACAGCCTGGCCCTGTGTTGCAGATGCCTGAAGGGGTGGACACACGTCCAATTCGCCCTTTATGGCCGATTCCTGAAATTGCTGAATCAACCACTAAAATTGAGCTTGATAAAGCCTCAATTCCATTTCCGCCTGCTATGCAAGGTGTGGTGGTTGAGCAACAAATGGCACTGCCAGACACCCCCGGTCGCTTACCAGTAAAGTTGGGTACCGATGGTAATGGTATCCCTGAGCTGCGCGTTGTTGGTCCACGCGAGCGTGTGTGGGATGAACTGGCAAGAGCCTTGGCCAATGCCAATGTCACCATTAAAGATCGTAATCAGTCGCTTGGCTTGGTTGATGTAGTGATCTCTGAGCAAGACTTTCAGGTGCGTATGGTTCGTGCCACTGAAGCCTTCATGATTACCGTGCAGCGCAGTGATGACGTATTAGCACCGGTCAATTTATCTCGTACTTTATTAACCACACTGCAAGCCCGTTGGCCTTGAGTTTAGAGGAAGTGTTCATGCAAAAAGGTGAGTTGCTCTACACCGGAAAAGCAAAGTCTGTTTATGCCACTGACTCAGCCGACTTCGTCATTATTGCTTATCGCAATGACACATCAGCTTTTGATGGCAAGAAAGTGGAGCAGCTTGATCGCAAAGGCATGGTGAACAATAAGTTCAATGCCTTCATTATGGACAAGCTCGCTGCCGCCGGTATTCCTACACATCACGAACGTCTGCTGAATGACACCGATTCACTGGTGAAGCATTTGCAGATGATCCCACTGGAGTGTGTTGTCCGTAACTTTGCTGCTGGCAGCTTGGTGCGACGATTAGGCGTGGAAGAGGGTATGTCGTTAACGCCGCCAACCTTTGAATTGTTTCTGAAAAACGACGCTTTGGGCGACCCCATGGTTAATGAGTCGCATGCTGTTTCGTTTGGCTGGGCTACAACTGAGCAAATTGCACAAATGCGTGAACTCACCTTCCGCGTCAATGAAGTATTGTCTGCGCTGTTTTTAGCTGGTGACATGCTGCTGGTTGATTTCAAGCTGGAGTTTGGTGTGTTTAAGGGCCAAATTGTGCTGGGTGATGAGTTCTCGCCAGATGGTTGCCGTCTGTGGGATCGTGAAACACGCCGTAAGCTCGATAAGGACCGCTTTCGCCAAGGCTTAGGTGGCGTGGTTGAGGCCTATGAAGAAGTGGCTCAACGTTTGGGTGTTAGCCTGTAATGTTTGCGGCAACATTGAAGCTTGGTGCAGTTTGTGCCATGTCTTTGGTGTTGAGTGGCTGTTTCTTAACAAAACTAGTCAGCATGCCTTTGCGAGTCACAGGCTCTTTGTTATCGGTTACTGGCGCTGTCATTTCAGTAGTGCCAGTGGTAGGTAATTCAATTGATGAGGCGCTTGAAACAGCAGATACATCCTTGGATTTGCTTGCTGACCGTATTGATGACGTGCCTATTTAGCGCTATCTCAGTTGGCGGTATTGAGTTTAGTTCCGGCATCCGGTAAATTCCGCGTCCTTCGGAGAGGTGGCAGAGTGGTTGAATGCACCGGACTCGAAATTCGGCATACGGGTCCTCCCGTATCGAGGGTTCAAATCCCTCTCTCTCCGCCAAATTGTTACGCAAAAAGCCCTTAAGTTATAAGGGCTTTTTTGTTTCTGTTAATTCATCCAGTTGCTTGCCCAGCGCTTCGGCCTGCTCTGTTAATTCGGCATAGCCACGTATATTGCCATTACGCTGTGCCAACATGGCCGCCTCCAGCGTCTTGTTATATTGCTTACGCAATTCAATTAATGGATCTTTCTTAAATAGTCCAAACATCGTCTTTCCTCGGCAGGTGTTAGATCAGTATTTATCAAGGATTAATAAGAGGCACTACGCCATTGACTGAACAACTAAGTGAAGCAGATCTGTCACGTGTGATTGAAATGGCATGGGAGGATCGTACGCCGTTTGAAGCGATTGAGCAGCTATACGGTTTAGCAGAGTCAGATGTTATTAAGTTGATGCGACAGCAGCTTAAACCTTCGTCTTTTAGGTTGTGGCGTCAGCGTGTTGGTGGACGGACCACCAAACACGCTGCTTTACGCCATCCTGATGTGCAACGAGCCTACTGCGCTAGCCAGTACAAGTTGTCGCGTTAGCGCCAGCTGTTGACATTATAAAGTGGGTAAAGCTTTTTTATTCATTAGGAGCGTTTTGTCGTAGCCGTGAGGGTGAGATGCCCGTCCAGCGCCGAAATGCGCGGCGAAAATCGCGAGGATCACTAAAACCAAGCTCCTCTGCAATATTAGAAATTGACAACCTTGAGTTGCTTAATAATAGCCGCGCCTGTTGTTCTAAAACGCGGTCTCGGATGTTGCTAAAGCTTTGTCCCACGTCGGTTAGTTGACGGCGAAGTGTTCGCTCGGTCGTGTTGAGCCAGTCGGCGATATCAGTCATGGTCGGACGCTGGCGCAAATGGTTGCGTAACAGGTTTTCTACTGAATTGATGACGTCTTGAGTGGTTACACTTGGTGTAATCAATTTGCGACAGGCGGCTAGTGCTGCAGCATGACTTGCTGCGCTGCGGGTAGTCAGTGGGAAGTCCATTAGTGCCGAAGAAAATACCATGCGATTAGCGCTGCTATTGAAGCGTACTGGACACTTGAATAGTCGCTGGTACGCAGCGCCATAAGCGGGTTGTGGATAGCTTAGCTCGATACGCAGTGGTGACGTGTTATTGCCCAGCATCATCCTCATGATGGCAACCGAACTGGCAAAAACTTCTTCACAAAGAAAGGGCAATAGCTCTGTGTCAGGGAAGCGCTCATGTAGTTGCAGCGTAACTTCTGTGGCAGTAATTTCGGCCTCGACGTCTACCAAGCTGCCAGAGGCGAGATGGAATTCAAGTCCTGTAGCAAAGGCTTCACGCACGTTCTGGCTGGACAGTATGGCGAAACCAAGCATACCAAATGAGGTGAGTGCTTCACGCGACCCCACATGTAGACCTAGTGGCTCAGTTGGCAGTGTACGTAAGGCTCGCCGAATAATGGTAGTTGCCTGTCGGAAGGAAATCAGTGCCTCTGATTGCTGGATCTGTGCGACGGCCAACCCTTGGCCCGCAAACCAAGCTTCTGGCTCAAGCCCTCTGGAATAAGCGTGATCGACCAGCCCCGCAATGACAAAAGTGGGAATGACAGCCTCGGTAAAACGGGGATCATCCTGGAGCATAGGTCAATTATCGTGTCCGGTTTTGCCCCCATTCTGGCCTGCATGACCCTTATTAGCAAGCTGGGTGCTTTGTTTTAATCTCCGACACCTTCGATTGAAAAGTAACTGATCGCTTGTGTATTTCGGTACGCCCTCGCTGATAGTAGTGCCACTTAATACATGTATTAAAAAGGACATAAATGATGAAAATTTTAGTAGTCGGTGCAGGTGCAGTTGGACAGGTTTATGCATGGCATCTGGCGCAGGCTGGTCATGATGTGAGTTTTTTTGTGAAGGCCAAGTACGCTGAGGCGCTACGAAGTGGCACAACTTTGTATCGTCTTGGTCGTTTGCGTACCAAGCAGCAGATTTTTCGTGACTTCAGCATCGTCACTGAGCCTGCGGTGATGGCTGCCCAAAACTGGGACCAAGTCTGGCTAGCACTGCCTTCTGATGCCATGCGCGGAGAACTTGCAGTTCAAATTCTGAAGTCAGTAGGGCGGGCCACGGTGATTAGTTTGCAGCCGGATATTGAAGATGTCGATTATGTGCGCCGTTACGTGCCTGCCGAGCAGGTGGTGCAGGGCTTGATTACTTTTATTAGTTATCAGTCACCACTGCCGGACCGCTCGGGGCCTGAGGGCATGGCCTATTTTTTGCCGCCACTGGCCCCTGGTCTATTTGGCGGAGAGAAACTTCGTGTGGGTGCTGTAGTTTTTGCACTTAAGACTGGCGGAATGTCAGTGAAAGAAGTACCTGATTTTGCCAAGGCGGCAATAGGCGCTCCGGCTATGTTGCAACCACTGATTGCGGCGCTGGAGGTAAATGATTGGCACTTGAACGGTTTTATCGGCAGCACAACATTTGGAGTGGGCCTAGCGGCTTCTCGTGAGGCATTGGCGGTGGCTGAGAAACATGCCGGAGCAGATATTGGCCAATTTAAGCCCCTGTTAAACCCGTGGGTCTGGAGACTGCTTTTACCCTTGGTTCGACAGATTTTGCCATTCCATTTGGAGAGTCTTCTGCGCTATCACTACGGCAAGGTCAAGACACAAAGCTTGATGTTGCTTGACTCTTATATTCGTCTTGGGTCTCAACATGGACTGCCTACGCCGGCTCTTGCAACGCTGCGCAATAAATTGACTGATACGGCAGCCGCGTAAGTAGGCGCTTCCGATGGTGCTTAAGCTGGCCAATGAAAGTATAGCGCGCCTACAGGAAGAGATTGAAATTGCGGAAAAAGAACAGTAGTTGCAGGACATGCAGGAGCTATTGCAGCGAGTTTTGGTTCGAAATGCAGATGTTCGGACTTGATAACCAGAAATCTTATTTTAGTAATGCACTGCTTCGGAGCAAGTTGTTATGTCCTCTACATTAATGTCTGACCAACATTTACAGGTCACTGATAGTTCAAATGCCGTTTGTATTATAGGTGCTGGCCCGGCTGGCCTTAGTGTAGCCCGCGCCTTCAAGCGGCTTGGTATTGCATATGAGCAGTTTGAGCGCCACAGCGATGTTGGTGGCATCTGGGATCTGAACAATCCAGGTACACCGATGTATCATTCCGCTCATTTCATCTCCTCACGCAATACGTCGGGTTTCTACGGCTTCCCTATGCCTGATGATTACCCGGATTATCCGTCTAATCGCCAGATTCTCGCCTATACACGCAGTTTTGCTCGTGCTTTTGGTCTGTATGACGCGATTCAATTCCAGACTGCCATTGAACATGTCGAAAAGGATGGTAAGGCTTGGTTGGTTAGGTTTTCGGGTGGAGAAGTGCGGCGTTATCGCGCTGTTGTGTGTGCCACTGGTACTAACTGGCATCCACGTCTACCACGTCATGAGGGTCAGTTTAATGGTGAAATTCGTCACTCTGTGACTTTCAAGCATGCTGACGAGTTTCGTAATAAGCGAGTGTTGATTATTGGTTTGGGTAATTCAGGTGCTGATATTGCTTGTGATGCTGCCGCCAATGCGGATGCTGCTTTTATTAGTGTGCGCCGTGGTTATTATTTTCTGCCCAAGCACGTGTTTGGCATTCCGGTAGATGAGTTTGCTGCCAAAGGTCCTCGACTACCGATGTGGCTGCAACGACCTGCAATGACCATGCTGCTACGTATGGTTGTTGGGGATACCTCGCGTACGGGTATGCCCAAGCCAGATCACCGAATTTTTGAGTCTCATCCGTTACTTAACTCTCAGTTGTTGCACTACTTGCAGCATGGCGACATCAAAGCCAAAAAAGACGTTAAATATTTTGATGGCGATGATGTGGTGTTTACCGATGGCTCACGTGAGCAGATTGATCTGGTGTTATACGCCACGGGCTACAACATGAGCATTCCCTATGTTCCGGAAACTTATTTTGATTGGGATGGAGGCAGGCCAAAGCTGATTTTGACTGCCTTTAACCCTAAACATAGCAATTTGTTTGGTGTGGGATATCTGGAAACCAACTCTAGTGCTTATACACTTTTCGATCGAGTGTCGCAGATGGTGGCGAACTATCTGCATGATCAAGATCATCACCCTGAAAAAGCTAAGGTGTTTGAGCAGCGTCTGCGTGAGGATCGCCCGGACTTATCTGGTGGTATCAAGTTTGTCGACTCTGATCGCAGCAAGGGTTATATCGAAATTAATGCCTACAAAAAGCATATCGAAAAATTGCGTAGCCAAATGGGTTGGCCCGAATTAGTGCCGGGCTTTTTTGATGAAGTTCGTTCATAGGCTGTAGCTGAATTTTGTTGTTGATTGAGGGAGCAAATTTTATGTATCAGGCAGGGTGGAGTAGGCAGGAAATCGGAGTTAGCCCACGTGGTTATGCTATGTACGGCTATGGACAGCCCGGGCATCGCGCTCTTGGCCAAGAAACGCCGCTGTATGCCCGTGCATTCTTTGTACAGAATGCTGCAGGTCAGGCATTGACCTTCTGCTGTCTAGACCTTGGTTATGTCTCTTATGCCATGCGCAGCGGTGCTATTGAGCGTCTGCGCGAACGCATGGGAGCAGTCTTTAACGATGCTGCTTTTGTGTTGACTTGTACGCATACTCACTCGGGTCCCGGCGGATGCAGCCATGATGTGATGTATAACCTAGTCACTCCCGGATTCGTACCAGAGCATCTAGAAGCTGTCATAAATGCCACTGTCGATGCTGTTGTGGCGGCCTGGCAGAGCGCTGCACCGACTGATCTGAATTTGGCCTCTGGTCGTTTTGATGAGGCTGTGCCGGTGGCTTGGAATCGGTCACTAAAGGCTTGGAACCGTAACCTAGATGTGACTCGCTATCAGGAAGGTGAAAACCACAAGGCGTTAGAGCGCACCATGCAAGTTCTAAGCTTCAGTCGTGACGGCCAAATGCACTCGTTGCTGTCGCTATTTGGTGTGCATGCTACCTGTCTGGGTAATTCACTGGATCGTCACGATGGTGATAACAAGGGCTATGCTTCTGCCCAAGTAGAGCAGCAATTATCAGATGTAGATGTAGATGCAGTTGCCATCTTCGCCCAAGGGACGGCTGGTGATGTTTCACCGCACTATCATGGTCCTCGTCAGACAGCACGACGCAATGCCATTAAAGGTCGTGCAGAGTATGTTTATGCCGCCGAAAATGGCCGTTATCAAAGTGATATGGCACTGAATATCGCCGCTGATCCACAGCAGACGCCGGTCAATGGTGGTATCGATGCTATTTTCACTTATGTGGATTTCACTGCCGTGCATGCTGATCCGGCCATGGCCAATGGTGAGCCTGAGGCATGGACCACAGATCCTTGTCACGGCGTGTCATTTTTCGCCGGCACCCCGGTTGATGGCCATGGTGTGCCGCCACCGCTGGCGGCCGCTATGCGTATCGGTGCACGTGTTGTGCGTAACTATCGTCTTGGTCCATTGTCAGGGCTGTCGCCAGAGGATCGCCAATATTACCAACGGCTTTATAGCGCGCAAGGTCCTAAAGACATCCTCATGGAAACGGGTCGAAAACTTGTACTTGGCCGTACCTTTGATCGCCTTGGATTGCCCGATGCTGCCGATCCATTGATGGCTGAGATGAAACGTCAGGCTAAAGCTGGTGCGATCAATGAAAGTGCGATGGTGCCGACTGTGCTGCCACTACAAATTGTCATTCTTGGACAAATCGCGCTAGTCAGCTGTCCAGGTGAGTTCACCACCATTGCAGGCCGCCGCCTGTTAAAAGTTGTGGCAGAGCGCTTACGGCCACGCGGTATTGAGCAAGTGCTAATTTGCACTTACTGCAATGACTATATGGGTTATGTCACTACTAACGAAGAGTACCAAGAGCAGGCCTATGAAGGTGGTCACACAATGTTCGGGCAATGGACACTAGCAGCCTTCCAGACTGGCTTCGTGTCGCTGGCGGAGGAGTTACTAAAGCCAGAGAGTGAGCGCATGCACGATCGAGTAACTCAGCCTAAACCTGCACCAGTGGCAGAGCTCATGTTAAGAAGCAGTCTGCCACCTAGAAGTTAGTTATTGGCCGCTATAAAGTTTAGCGCCAGCCGTGTGGATGATTAGGGCGTTTGTTATGAGCAGGTGTACGCACCGGCACATACTGAACTACTTGATGCTTTGGTGCATGTTTGTAATGTATGGGTTGGTAGTGCACAGGTTGATAACGAACTGTTTGGTATTTCACTTTTTTAGGCTTAACTTTGGTGTAGACAGGCTGGTAATGCACTGGCTGATACACCACTTGTTGGTATTGCTGATGTGGCTGATGACGTGGTTGTTGATAGCTCGAGTTGACTGCAATTTGGCTGCCAGCTAGTGCGCCAATCGCACCACCAACTAAAGCACCGTTGCGACTGTCGATTTGATGACCAATAACGGCGCCAATGCCTGCGCCAATCACAGTGCCGGCGACACGGTCAGAGGCTTGAGCCGTTCCCATCATGCCCGTAAAAGCGATGCTGCTAATTAATAAGACCTTAAGTGTAGACATTTAATGTCTCCTGCGTTGTTGGTACAGACATAAATGCTTGCCACATAACATTGGTTGACAGCCTAAAAGTTGGGCTTTTTTAAAAAGAAACACTTGTATCTTTTTGTATAGGGTTTGTGCTAAATTAAGTCGTTGAAAAAAGAATAACAACCTCATCAACCCGTGTTGGGCTCATAATCATGAAAATTACCCTGCCTGCTGTGACTCTACTTGTTGCTTCGACGCTACTTGTTGGCTGTAAATTTGAGTCCAAGAATAACTCTTCGTCACCTAATCCTGATTCGCCACGCGTCACTCTGCCTTGTATTAAGGCTGATGCACAAGCTCGTGATGAAATCTTGACTCGCTTATTTGAGGCGCAAGCTGGCGATGTGGTGGAGTTGTGCGCAGGCACTTTTAATATGCCAACTGGCTTATTAATTAATAGCAAACCGGGCATCACGTTAAAGGGTGCCGGCATGAATAAAACCATCCTGAACTTCAAAGACAGTGATAGTGCTGAAGGCATTAATGCCTCGCACTCCGATGGTTTAATTTTGGAAGGGTTTAGTGTCGAAGATACCCCCGGCAATGGCATTCGAATTTATCGTTCCGAATTTATTACCGTGCGTCATGTGTTGGTGCGCTGGCATGACTTGGCTGGCCGTAATGAAAAAGACCCAGGTTACACCCCACGTAGTGATGTTGGTGCCTATGCGTTGTATCCAGTAGAAACACGCCATGTACTCATGGAAGACTGTGAAGCTCATGGTGCATCTGATGCTGGTATTTATGTTGGTCAGTCCAATGATGTTTTAGTGCGTCGTTGTTTGGCAACTTACAACGTGGCAGGTTATGAATTCGAAAATACCTATCGCGCAGTGTTTGAGGACAATATTGCCACCAAAAATACTGGCGGCTTCTTGATTTTTGACTTGCCGGACCTTCGTCAGTACGGCGCAGGCAACATTGTCCGCCGCAATAAGTCTTTTGCTAATAACACGGCAAACTTTGCACCCGTAGGCAATATTGTGGGTCTTGTTCCACGCGGAACGGGTATGTTGATTCTCGCCGCTGACGAAGTTGAAATTTACGATAACGAAATTTATGACAATGACACACTCGGCATTGCCATGGTTAATTACGGACTAGTGGATAGTAAGAACCCAGACTTCAAATACGATTTTTACCCAGAAGGCATCATGATTCGGGATAACGTATTTCGTGGAAATGGTAAGAAGCCTCAACTGCCAGATATTAACCGTGGCATTGCCTCTGCATTGCCTGCCATTTTACGTTTGAAAGGACTTGGCCGTGGTGCGGATATTGTCTGGGACGGAGGTGAGGATACGCTTGATGAGAGCTGTGCTTTCCCAGTAGACAAAGACGGTAAACCACTTAATCAAGCCAATGCGAATGACACAGATCGTTTTGAGCCGCGTGTTGATGAGCGTGGCCGACCTAATTTTAGTCGACCTGATCCCGAGCCATCTTGCCGATATAACGCATGGAAGTTTGATGAAAATAAACGTTTGAAAAAGCCAGAAAACGGCCTGTGTATTCAAAATAATACGCATGAATCAAGCCTGTTATCTGTACCATTTTTGAATGCCAAGTTTGCGCGCTCAGAAGTTGGCCCTGCACTGGTCCAAGACTTGCTGACACCGGCATCAACTGACTTGGCTCCGCATAACTGTAGTCTGTCGTACACCGAGACTATTCGACCGTTGGCACTGCCATATAAGCCACGTCAAGAAGAGCTGCCACCATCGGCTGCTGAAGTGGCTCGCTTATGTCGTGCTGTGAAGCCAGGTGAAGTGAACTGGTCGGCTTTGGCCAAAGTAAACTGCCCTGAGTTGAGCCAATTTGGTTTGTTTAGTGATGCAAACAATCCATTGTCTGCAGGTAATGGCCAAGGTGTCATGCCCTATGAGCTTAATACTGCATTGTTCTCGGATTACTCTAGCAAAGATCGGGTGATTTTCTTGCCACCACAAGGCGGTGGCGGAGTCTTGCCGGCACGTTATTTGGATAGCCAAGGCAGCGTGAATAAAGCCATGGATACCTTGGATTTTCCAGTCGGTACTGTGATTGCTAAAACATTTAGTTTCCGCAAAGAAGCCAGCAATGGTGACCTGCAAAGCCAGCATATTGTGGAAACTCGTTTACTCGTTAAGCGTCAACAGGGCAGTGGTGTGAACTGGGTTGGACTGCCTTATATTTGGGAGCATGACAGTAACGGCGAGCCGGTTCGCGCTTTACTTAAAGTAGCAGGTGGTACGGCTAAAGTTAGCTGGAATTACCGCGATCCAAATCCTGCAGTCATGAAGAATGGTGCTCGTGCCGTCTATCAAGGTAGTAGCGATGGTTATGTCATTCCTGCTGCCTTGAACTGTGTCAGCTGCCATGGTGGTGACAACCGAGAGCCAGGCTCGGCTCCAATTGGTCCTAAGGCGCGTTACCTAGACCGTCCGCACAATAAAGATGGTACCGGACCTAACCAATTGGCGTTAATGCGAAGTAAGGGCCTGCTCACGGGTACTGCTACTACGCCTGATAAACCAGTAGCGATGTGGGATGTGCCGGGTTCTGGCCCGAGTAAAGCACCAGCGAACTCTGCACTAGACATTCATGAGCGTGTGCGTGCCTACTTAGAAATGAACTGTGCGCATTGCCATAATCCAAATGGTGGAGCGTCTAATTCGGGCCTGTTCTTAGACAGCATTCGTACAGTGAACCGCCAATACGGTATTTGTAAAACACCGGTAGCTGCTGGTCGTGGTTCAGGTAATCGCCAATTCGACATTGTTTTGGGTGATCAAGCAGGTTCAATTATGAACTTCCGCGTAGCCTCCGCTGAGCCTGGAATTCGCATGCCCCCGATTGCGAAGGCACAGGTTCATGGAGAGGCTTCTGCGTTGATTAACGAATGGGTTAATACGACGTTGCCAGCTTTGAACTCCATGGATGATGATTTGGTAAAAGATGAGGATGGTTGCAGTGGTGGTGAGTTACCACTGCTCATTAATGAGTTGGCTCCAGCCGAATTAAATGACTTGCTAAAAACACTGCAAAAAGTCACCGGCGGAGCACTACCGATCTCTGCCGTGACAGACTTGCTGAACACAATTGCACGTCCATTGGGCTTGAGTTCGGCAGATCAACGCCGCAGTCGCAGTCAAACACGTTAATTGTAAGCAAAATGCCCAAGTAGCTAGTCGCTGCTTGGGCATTTTCTTATACTGCGGCACTTCTATGCTGTTTTAAAAAGAGTTGCCATGACTGTCGTTCGTACGCGTGTTGCACCATCTCCCACGGGTGATCCTCATGTAGGCACTGCCTACATCGCTTTATTTAACCTTTGTTTTGCTCGCCAACATGGTGGTCAATTCATTTTGCGGATTGAGGACACGGATCAAGTGCGTTCGACGCCAGAGTCTGAGGCACAAATTTTAGCCTCGCTAAAGTGGCTGGGCTTAAATTGGGATGAGGGTCCGGATGTCGGTGGTCCTTATGCACCGTATCGTCAAAGTGAGCGTAGTGAAGTCTATCGTGTGCACACACAACAGCTGATCGACAACGGCCATGCCTTCCATTGTTTCTGCTCAACTGGGCGCTTAGATACGCTGCGCGCAGAGCAAATGGCGAATAAACAAACGCCGGGTTATGACGGTCATTGCACACATTTAAGTGCCGATGAAGTGGCGCGTCGTTTAGCTGCGGGTGAGTCATCAGTGGTGCGTATGAAGGTACCGCGTCCAGCGGTAGATGCGCCGGCCGAAGAACGTTTATGTGTGGTGAATGACTTGTTGCGCGGAACCATTGAAATTCCGTGGGAGCAAGTCGACATGCAGGTGCTGATGAAGGCTGATGGCCTGCCGACATATCATTTGGCCAATGTGGTTGATGACCATTTAATGGCGATTACCCATGTTTTGCGTGGTGAGGAGTGGATTAGTTCAGCACCTAAGCACAAATTGTTATATGACTATTTTGGCTGGGAAATGCCAGTATTGTGTCATATGCCTTTGTTGCGTAACCCGGACAAGTCCAAGTTATCCAAACGCAAAAATCCAACGTCGATTACCTATTACCAGCGTATGGGCTATTTGCCAGAAGCTGTGCTGAACTACTTGGGACGCATGGGTTGGTCCATGCCAGATGAGCGCGAGCAATTCACCTTGGTGGATATGATTGCCAATTTTGATGTGTCGCGGGTGTCGTTGGGTGGGCCGATTTTTGATGTTGAGAAACTTTCTTGGCTAAATGGCCAGTGGTTGAAGGCTCTGCCATTGCCAGAGTTTGTGGCGGCATTCCAGCGTTGGGCACAGCCTGAGTTTTTGTCACGTGTGGCCAGTCAAATTCAAACACGTATTAGCACCTTGTCCGAAGCCGTAGACTGGGCTGGCTTCTTTTTTGCTGGCAACGTGAAGCTGACTGAAAATAGTTTTGATGGTTTGAAGTTGTCGCCTGAGCAGATTAAGGCAGCTCTGCAGTTGGCATTATGGGAGCTGGAGTTGCAAAGTCAGTGGGATCACAGCGTGATTCATGATGTCTTGCAGCGCTTGAATTCGGCGATGGGCATCAAAATGCGTGATTTTATGGCGCCATTTTTTATCAGCATTGCTGGCACGCCGTCTGCACCACCGATCATGGAAGCCATGGCAATTATGGGCCCTGATATGACGCGTGCCCGTTTGCGTGATGCTATCGCCATACTGGGCGGTGTTAGCAAGAAGGAAACCAAGCTGCTGGAGAAGCAGCTAGCGGCGTTTCGTCGTGGTGATTCATTAACTGAGATTGAAGAGCAGTCTTAACGATTATTCGTCGTTAAGACTGCATTCGTAATGACGTGGCTCGTGATGACAGCGTACTCGCTTGAGTAACTTCATCATGCGCACGTCGTAATAACCTGTTTTGGCTAAGTCTAAGCGGGCCTGGCGTAATGTGCGGTCATGCTTTTCTTGCTCAGCAGCGGTCATGCTTAACCAGTATTTTTTAGGAATACTGCGATCCATGCGATCAATCAACTCAAATCCCATATCCAAATAATTAAGTGCAAATTCGCGAACTTTGCTGACGCGATCATCATAGTCTGGGATGTTTTTAATAAATGCTGAGCGGCGAACGGTAATGCTGGCTGTCATCATGGTCATCGGGCTGACTAAAACACCACCGTCGCTACCAAGACCTTTATGTAGTTCTAGTGGAAGAAAAGTGACCGCCGGGGCAGCAATCATGTCGACTTGGCCATTATTAAAGCGGGTGCCAAAGTTGGTTAAATCCACAGAGACAGCTTGTGCGCCGATTTGTTCGGTTAGATGACGCTGAACACGGTCCCAGTCCAGTACAGCGAAACGCTTGCCGCTGGCTTTATCCAAACTAGAAATTTTACGATCGCGCACCATCACGTAGGCCGCACCCACTGGAATGACTCCTAAGGTTTGGTAATCACCAGAAATCATTAAGGCCGACATGGCGGGATTGGTGTGCAATAGACGGAGAGCTGTTTTCATCTGCTCATAGTTGCTGAAGTTACCAATCGCATCAAAGCTGCCGGTGAAATTATTAAACTGCTTGGCACGCCAAGTGGAAACTGCCAAGGCATCGCAGCGACCTGCTTTGAATTCGTCACTGGCGACGCGCTCATCAGGAAATGATTGAACTTTCAGTGTGACATTCCATCGTGTTGCTTCCAACACCACATCTTTGACTAACTGATTGATTGGGCCGTTGCTGCCCAGTGGATCAAATACACAGGCGGATACCGTGATGTGCTTTGTCAGAGGTTTAAGGCCAGTGGCTGCGGCAAAGGCAGCGCTATCAGGCAAGCTCGCATTGATGCCGGAGATGCCAATGGCGTTGACTGGCATGGCAAGCACTAGCAGTGTTGAAGTAGCTAATCGCTGTAATGAACTTAACATCCTAAATATCCTGAAAACTGGCGTATTAAGTATTACAGCGAAATCTCAAAATTAAATGATTAAAATTGTCTAACAAAAATACAAAATATGCCTTAAGCGGCGACTTTTTCTTGCCTTAACCAGCGTGATGCCGCGGTCAGCACGGCCTGCAGTGCAGCACGTGTGGTGTCATCCGCCAAAGCAACTGCATCGCTGCTTCGGTCTTGGGCATGCACACGAACACAGGCCATAGCGCTGGCTTCAGTATGATTGCCCAGAGAAAACTCATCAAAATGCTCTACTGAAAAGGCCACGCCCGTATAGGTGTGAACAGCATTGATGATGGCACCTACAGCGCCTTTGCCCTGGCCGCTTAATTGGTGTGGTTGGCCAGCAATGGTGAGGTTGAATTTGGCCTTCACAATATCGTCGTTATTGGCCATGTCATAACTTTGCAATTGCATGTCTTGGTTGTCAGCTAAGCAGTATTGGTGGAAGAGGGCATGAATACGGCTAGCATCCACTTCACCACCTTGTGACTCGGCAGCTGTCTGAACAATTTTCGAAAAGGAAATTTGCAACCAACGTGGCAAGGTAATGCCAAATTGTTGTTCTAACACATGCAAAACACCGCCTTTGCCAGACTGCGAGTTGATGCGAACAACTTCCTCATAACGACGACCTAAGTCGCGCGGGTCAATTGGCAAATAAGCAACATCCCAAGGATGCTCAGCACTAACTTCGTGGCTTTGGTTGTTTAAGCATTTGCGAATCGCGTCTTGGTGGCTGCCGGAAAACGCGGTAAAGACTAACTCGCCGGCATACGCATGGCGCGGGTGTGTCTTGATTTCAGTAACGGCCTCGACGACTTCAGTAATTTCTTTCATGTCAGCAAAATTAAGCTCAGGGTCTATGCCTTGGCTGTATAAGTTCATCGCCATGGTGACCAAGTCCATATTGCCCGTGCGCTCACCGTTGCCCAATAAGGTGCCTTCGACACGGTCAGCTCCAGCTAAAACGCCGAGCTCTGCGGCGGCAACACCGCAGCCGCGGTCATTATGCGTATGCAATGACACGGTGACGTGCTCACGCTGGTTCATGTGATCCAACATCCATTCCACGCTATCAGCAAACACATTGGGCATGCTGACTTCTACCGTGGCGGGCAAGTTGATGATGACAGGCTGGCCGTGTTGTGGTTGCCAAACATCAATCACCGCATTGACCACTTCGGCAGCTACTTCAAGTTCAGTGCCGGTAAAGCTTTCGGGTGAATATTGAAACGTCCATTGGGTTTCCGGATGTTTGGCGGCATGCTCGGCAACACAGCGTGCGCCATTTACCGCAATGGCTTTGACGCCAGCCGCGTCGGTACGAAATACCTGTTCGCGCTGTGTGCGTGAGGTGGAGTTATAGACATGCACAATGGCTTGCTTAGCACCCTGTAATGACTCGTAGGTGCGTGTTATTAACTCAGGACGTGCCTGTGTTAACACCTGAATGGTGACATCAGCTGGAATCAAGTCGCGCTCAATCAGCTGACGGACAAAGTCAAAGTCTGGCTGGGAGGCGGCAGGAAATCCGACCTCGATTTCTTTAAAGCCAATTTTTACCAATAAGGCAAACAAACGTGTTTTTTGCTCCACCGTCATGGGTTTGACCAGGGCCTGATTGCCATCACGCAGATCCACGGCACACCAACGCGGTGCGGCTTCAATCTGATGATTTGGCCAGCGGCGTTGTGGTCGGTTGATGGTCGGGCTGGGGCGATATTTACGGTGATCAAAAGCCATGGTCGTACTCCAAAACAGATGTTGCCAGTGTAGTGATCTGGCTGCGCAATGAGCTTGCAAATATTGGCTAATTTGGAAGCATTGTGGTTATATATTGCTTATATATAGAAAATATTGAGGTTTTATTGTGAAGTTTGATAAGTACGATAGGCATATCTTGCAGTGCCTTCAGCAAGACGCTGGTCTGTCAAATATTCAGCTTGCTGAAAAGGTGGGTTTGTCACCATCACCCTGCCTGCGCCGTGTACAGAAATTAGAAGAGTCTGGAGTTATTCGTCAGCGAGTAGCGCTGCTGGACAATAAAGCCTTAGGTTTGGGGCTTAGCGTCATGATTCAGATCAGTATGGACCGCCACACGCCTGAGCGTTTTGAGAATTTTGAGTCGCATATTAAAGCCTTTGATGAGGTGCAGCAGTGTTACCTCATCACTGGTCAGAGTGCGGATTATTTACTGAAAGTGGTGGTGCCAGATATGGATCATTACCAGTCTTTTTTGCTGGATAAGCTGACCCGTATTGAAGGTGTGACGGGTGTTCACTCCAGCTTTGTGATGCGTAAAGTGGTGGATAGTTCGTCTTTGCCGTTGGGTTACCTCTAGACCTTAGTCGTAAGTCATCGCTTAAGACGCTGTGTTAGTTTGAAAGGGCTAACAATTTAGAGAATTGATATGGCGCGTATCAATCACACCGATGTCCAAGGCCAACAGGCCATGATGACATTTTTGAGCAGCTACCCACCGTTTGATGCCTTGCTGCCTAATGACTTACTGTTTTTAGTCTCTAAATTGCATCTGCGTTATTTCGCTATGGGTGAAGTGGTTATTAGCCCTGAGCATGGCCCGGCGACTGAGTTTTTTATTGTTAAGCAGGGGCAAATTCACGGCGAGCGTCAGGTTAAACAAGAGGTTGAGTTGACGTTTGATATTGGTGTTGGTGAGTGCTTTCCTGTGGCGGCTTTGATGGGGCAGCGTGCTACACGAACCTTGCATCGAGCCAGCTCTGATTGCTTTTGTTATGTACTAAATCATGATGATTTTGCTCAGCTACTAACACGCTCTGAAGTATTTCGTGACTTTGTAGTACGTGGTGTAAGCCTGTTGCTTGAACGTGTCAGTAAACAAATGCAGCAACAAGTTAAGCATCATGTTGACTCCAATCATTCCTTAGATGTGCCGTTATCAAAACTGATCATACGTGAGCCCGTGAGCTGTGATGGCACAACATCCGTTCAGCAGGCGGTGCAGCTTATGCATCGTGAGAACATCAGCAGTGTCGTTATTGTGGATCAGGCGCTGCAGCCAATCGGTATTTTTACTCTGCGTGATTTACGTCGCGCGGTGGCGTCAGGCAATTTGGATAGTAATGATAAATTGGCGACATGGATGACGGCCAATCCGGTGGCTTTAAGCCACGATGCCACGGCATTTGATGCACTGCTACTGATGACGGAACGGCATATTGCGCATTTGCTGGTGGTGGAGCAGGGGCGTTTGTTGGGGGTGCTCGCCGAGCGTGACTTATTTGCGCTGCAGCGTATTAATCTGGTGGATTTGACCCGTCGTATCCGTCGAGCAACTCACCTCGGCGCACTAAAACTCGCTTTGGCAGATTTGGCTGAACTAATTTCGGCTATGTTGTCGCATGGGGCATCAGCCACACAGGTCACCACGCTCATTACCCAAATGAATGATCATGTGTTGTGTCGCGTGCTTGAGCTGCAAATTGGTCAATTTGATTTGGCTGATATCAGCTTTAGCTGGATATGTTTTGGCAGTGAAGGGCGACGTGAACAAACGTTATTAACTGATCAAGATAATGGCATTGTGTTTCATGTCGATGATGCTGGGCAAAGCCAAGAATATCGCCAGCGTTTGCTGCCTTTTGCGCATGCGGTGAATCAAGACTTAGATCAACTAGGTTTTGCGTGGTGTAAAGGCAATGTTATGGCCAGCAATCCTGACCTGTGTCGTTCAGCGCAGGAGTGGCAGCACTATTTTGATAAAATTATTGCCGTAGCAACGCCTGAAAACTTACTGGCTGCTAGCATTTATTTTGATGCTCGAATTGTCTGGGGTAATAGTTCTGCGTTAGATGCCGTAATGGCGCAGCTCTTTCGCCAAGCCGCGCACAATACAATCTTTCAATTTCACTTGGCCTCGGCCGCGCTTAATCAGCGTCCACCATTAGGTCGTTTTCGTGACTTTGTTCTGCAACATAAAGTAGGTCAGGAAAAAGGTTTGGACTTAAAAGTGCAGGGACTAACCCCCTTTGTTGATGCTGCTCGTTTATTGTCATTGGTGCATGGTGTGGTGCAGACCAATACGGTGGATCGTTTGCAGCAGCTTGTTCAATCCAGTGTGATTGAGTCGGCAGATGGGGCAGCCTATGTTGAAGCGTATGGCTATATTCAGTTATTACGCTTGCAGCAACACCAAGCGCAGGTCAGCGCTGGGCGTACACGGTCAAATATAATCAATCCAGACCAACTCAACCCTTTAGATCGCCGTATTTTGCGCGAATCATTGCGCCAGGCTAAGCGGCTGCAAGCCACTATCAGTCAGCGATACATCCCATGATGTGGTTTGCCAAACATGCCCCTGTTATTGATGTGCCCTTAGCGGACTTAGGTGCCATTGTTTTGGACTTGGAAACAACAGGTTTAAAGTCTCAGCACGATCATATTTTGGCGATTGCTGCTTATCAGATTCAGGGGCGTCAAATAGGTGTAGCCGCAGGTTTTGAAGCTGCTTTGTATGTCTCAACGCATAAGCCATCTGAGGCGACGTTAGTGCATGGCATCACGGCGACTGAGGTGAGTTTTGGCGAAGAGCCAAGGCAGGCGTTGATGCGCTTTAAATCTTTTATCAAAGAGCAGCCTATTTTTGCCTTTCATGCCCCCTTTGATCAGGCGTTTCTGCAGCGCGCCTATAAGCAGGCTCTGCGACAAAAACTGACTAATGTCTTCGTGGATGTTGCTGAGTTGGCCGCTATGCTTAGCCCTGACTTAAATAAGCGCCCTAGCTTAGATGATTGTATAAGTCATTTTGGACTGAGCATTGCAAGTCGTCACCAAGCATATGCTGATGCTTGGGTAACGGCAGAACTAGTATTGATTTTGTTAGTTAAAGCGCAGCAGCAGGGAATAAACACATTGCTGCAGCTCTTGGCGAGACTGCAGCAATGGCGGGCATTACAGGCCATGCACGGGAATTAACGGGTGGCAGGTATTCGACGCGCCCAAGCAATAACAGCAAAGCCCACTAAGTACATCAGAATGCCATAGACCGCAGATGGCACAGCCATTTCAGTGTTGGACAACATCGTCATGGCAATAAGCATGCCGAGCGTGCCATTTTTGATGCCAAGTTCTACCGAAATGGTAATGGCGTCGCGATCGCTAATGCGAAAAATCCGTCCACCGAGCATGCCTAAGATGATGCCGCCAACATTGAGTGCTAAACATGCAGGTCCAGAGCTTGCCAGTAAGCTGCCAAGTTGATCAGCGTTACTAATGCAGATGCCGATAATTAGCGCCAATAACACCACCGCACCAAAGGCGCCGACCAGCTTGTCTGCTTTAATGGCGAGTTCTGGTTTCCAGCGTCTAAACAACATGCCGATAGTGACCGGGACTAAAATGAGTACCATCAGCATGGCCACTGTTTTAACCACAGGCATGCGTACGGGGTTGGCCTCGCCAACAAACAAGTCCAAGGCAATATTGACTGAAATGGGTAGGGTGATGATGGTGGCCAAGCTACAGATAACAGTCAGCATGATGGACAGGGCAACATTGCCACGGGCCATAAATGCGACCAAGTTAGACGTAGTGCCCCCAGGGCAGGCAGCAATAATAATCAGGCCGACGGCAAGTGCTGCGGGGACATCAAGCAAATACACCAGTCCAAAGCCTAATATTGGCATGCCAACAATTTGCAAAACTGAACCTAAAATCAAGCTTCGTGGGCGTTTAGCTTCATGCTGGAATTCGGCGGGTGTAAGGGTAAGCCCCATACCAATCATAATGATAAACAATGCAATGGGAAGGCCAATCGCAATCAGCGGTGTTTGTTCCATATTTAGTGTCTCTATTTTTGTTGTGTGACTAGTGTAACCGGTTTTTTGCGTGAATCCAGTTGACAGCTATAGGCGCGCTCAATAAACTGCGCGCCTCGGTCACGACGACTGATTGTCCCCATCGTCTAGAGGCCTAGGACATCGCCCTTTCACGGCGGTAACCGGGGTTCGAATCCCCGTGGGGACGCCAATTTTGAAAAAGCCCGTACTTGTTACGGGCTTTTTTTATGTCTTAACTTTCTGCGTTAACAAACTCAACACATCATTACAAAAGCCAGACGGAATTAGTGACCGGTCATTGTCATCATAGTCCCAGAAATATTCATCTGGTGAGGTAGGGATGCTTGGCTTAGTCATTAATGTTGGAGTGGCAATACTGCTCTACATCATGGCAATTGTATTGTTATTGAGCGGTGAGTACGTGTGGGTGGATGTAACTGTTTTTGAAGGTATATCACTGTACTTTTTAGCTGCGAGTTTGTTGTCGACGGGCTTATTGGCGCTGATGATGGCAAACGCTTGGTATCAGTCGATGCAAATCATGGGTTCAATTCATGAGGCTGCCGAAGGTACGGGTACATTACTTCGTCGATACTGGCCGCTGACCGTTTTGTCGGTTGCGCTACTGTTGGCCGCATTTTCGTCGGCGCCAAAATTGATGCAATACGAGACAGTAACTTACAGCTATTACAGTCAGCCTAGTGCTCATCTGGCGTATTTGGGTCGCGATAAACAAATTTTGGCATCTCCCAACCAAAATGAATTGCGCAAAGACGTAATAAAAAGCCCCCGATTAAGCAACTAAGAATGGCGGTATCGGCATGAAAGTCGAATGACAATAAGCTGACGTAGGCTATGCCTGTTAGCAGGGAAACCACGGCATACAGCTCTTTGCGAAACACCAACGGAATTTCATTACACAGTACGTCTCGTAGCACACCACCGAAGACGCCGGTAATCATGCCGCTGATGACTGCGATGCTGAAGCTATGGTTCATTTCCAGCGCAACGGCGCAGCCGATGAGCGTAAATGCTACCAAACCCAAAGCATCAAGCACTAAAAAGGGCTTGCGTAAGTAATGCATGATGGGCGCTAGAATAATGGTTAGGATTGCGGCCGCGACGGTATAGACCAAGTATTTTGGATGCTCTACCCAGCTTAACGGATAGTGACCCAGCACGACGTCACGAATGGTGCCACCGCCCAAAGCGGTAACGCAGGCAATGATAATGACGCCGAATAAATCCATTTGTCGTCGACCAGCCGCTAGTGCGCCGGTCATTGCTTCAGCGGTGATGGCGATTACATAAATAATGGAAAGCAGCATAACAATAACCTTAAAGCCTGCGATGTGATTGTGGCTATTCGACAATAGGCTATGATGCCGAAAAATGACCTGAGAAGAGTGTATGTCCGAATTAATAAAAATAATGCACGTTGAAGATGACCCATCGATTCAGATGGTTACCAAGGTGGCATTACAGTCTATTGGTAAACTCGAAGTGCACACCTGCTCTGGTGGTCAAGAGGCGCTAGATTCCGTGTTGGCAGTAAATCCTGATCTGATTCTACTAGATGTCATGATGCCCGGTATGGATGGACCTACGACGTTACAGCAATTAAAGGGCTTAATTGATATTACGGTTACACCCATCGTGTTCTTAACGGCCAAGGTGCAGCCACAGGAGCTCGCGCGTTATAAAGAGTTAGGCGCCATTGGCGTCATTATTAAACCATTTGATCCCATGCAGTTGGCGAATCAAGTAAAAGCGCTGTGGGCGGAGCACAAACAGGCTTGACTGCGGAGTCACTTAAGACATAACGTCGTTTTCTTTTTTTAGGGATATTGGGTTATGTCTTACCGGAGCGCATTTCGACAGGATTTATTTGCTGGCCAAACCATCATCGTAACCGGCGGTGGTTCAGGTATTGGTCGTTGTACTGCCCACGAATTAGCCGCCTTAGGCGCACATGTAGTGTTGGTCGGTCGCAAAATTGAAAAACTAGAAGCAACTCAGGCTGAAATCATCACCGATGGTGGTAGTGCTTCGTTCAAAATTGCCGATATTCGTCAGGAAGAGTTGGTTAAAAACCTAGTGGCTGAAGTGGTGGCAGAGCGTGGTGCCATTCATGGTTTAGTGAATAATGCCGGTGGCCAGTTCCCTATGCCGCTGGAACATATTTCTAAAAATGGCTGGGATGCTGTTATTAACAACAACCTCACCGGCGGTTTCCTGTTTGCTCGCGAAGTGTTCCGTCAATACATGCGTGATAACGGCGGCAGCATTGTCAATATTATCGCCGATATGTGGGGCGGTATGCCGGTGATGGGGCACTCAGGTGCGGCCCGAGCTGGCATGATGAGCTTTACTGAAACAGCGGCGGTGGAATGGGCTAGTTCCGGTGTGCGTGTGAATGCCGTAGCACCTGGCTTTATTGCATCAAGCGGTATGGATAATTACGACCCTGCAGTTGCCAAAGAATGGTTTAAAACCATGAATGATGGGATTCCCTCAGCACGCATGGGTGACGAAGACGAAGTCAGTTCTGCCATTGTGTTTTTATTGTCGCCAGCAGCCACCTATGTGACCGGTGATTGCATTCGCGTTGATGGCGGCTCTGCGCTTAACACCAAACTGTTCCCATTGAAAAAACATGACCGTATGCCTGCCCAAAAGGCCTTTCACCGTGCGGTGAAGCCTAAGGTGTTCTCGGAGTCATAGCTCGCGTTTCACCTATCGCCCAAGACGAAAAATCATCTGCTGCAATGCGGGTGTTTTCTAGTGCTTGGGCGAGCTCCTCTGGCGGTTGCTGTAATAACTCACTACTTAAAATAAATGTGCCCCAATGAATGGGTAGGCTGACTTGTGCACGCAAATCTTTATGCATGGTGACGGCTTCGGCTGGATTGACGTGTTGCGCTTTTAAATACTCACGCGGCTCGTATGCACCAATCGGTAAAATTGCCAAGGCAAAAGGCCCAAAACGCTGGCCAATGTCTTTAAACACGGGTGCATAACCTGTGTCGCCCGCAAAAAATACAGACTGCTGCTGATGTGAAACCACAAAACTTCCCCACAAACTACGGTTTCTATCACTGGGTATAAATTGACGGAGGCTCCAATGTCGCGCTGGAGTCAGCGAGATGGTCATTGGCTTGGCATGTTCCGTAACAAGCGACTGCCACCAGTCCAGTTCTTTGACTTTGCGTAGGCCGGCACGCTTTAGTCGCGCGGCGTCACCTAATGGCACGACCACTAAAGGAGGTTGTGCCTGCTTTTTATCGATGGCTTTTAAGGTAGGTAAGTCCAAGTGGTCATAGTGATTATGTGAGATCACGATGACGTCAATATGGGGTAGCTCATCAATAGCAATAGGCACTGGGGTTTGACGCTTAGGGCCTAACCAAGAAAAGGGTGAGGCCCGTGTTGTTAACATGGGGTCGGTTAACACATTAATGCCGTGGCTTTGAATGAGCACCGTGGCATGACCCAACCAAGTCACTTGCAGGTCGGGCGTTGGCTGATTAATCACACTGTGATCAACAGCTTGCCATGGCACATCATTGGGCTCATGTAATGGCTTAGGTCCCGTGAGGCGTTGCCAATACCAGCGCAACAAGTCACCGCCACTGGGCAGACTAAATGCTTCCGTATTTTGAAAGCCATCAGGCGTGTGATGTGGTTGGCTGGCGTCGTAATAGGGGTTTTTCGTACTGCAACTACTAAGCAGGCAGGCCACAATCAGGTATGAGATTAGGCGCAATGTTTTGCCTCCAACGCCAGCAGCTGGCGTTTCAGCTCAAGCCCGCCACCATAACCATGTAGTTTGCCGTTACTAGCAATGACGCGATGACAGGCAGCGATAATGGGGAAGGGGTTGGCGCCATTTGCTGCTCCAACCGCACGCACTGCACGTGGCCGGTTGATTTGCTGTGCCAGCGCACCATAACTGCAGGTTTGGCCATAGGGAAGATGTATTAATGCTTGCCAAACCGACTGTTGAAAGGGTGTGCCTTGCCACAAACATGGCAGATCAAACTTTTCTAAATCAAACTGTTGTCGTTTACCGGCAAAGTATTCGCTCAGTTGTTCAGCGACGTTGGGCAGCATCTTCGGCTGTTCGATACTACCTAGCGTAGGTGGTCGTTGTGCCTGTAATGGTAGCTCCAAGCGCAGAAAATAGTGCTCGTTGGCAATCAGTCTGAGTGTGCCGAAAGGGCTTTGCCAATAACGAAAAAGCTGAGTCATTTTGCCTGCTGCCAGTTACTCAAAGTTCAACTATCATAGGCACAATAACAATAATAGGCGAAACAACAATGGTGCAAGAACAAGGCTTCACTCATCATGGCCGTAATTTTTTCAAAGCCATGCTCATTGAGTTCGGTATTTATCTAGTGGGCGCATTGATTGCAATCAGCCAAGGAGCATCCCCACTTAAAGCAATCATTGTGTGTATCGCAATCTTCGCGTTCTTACGTTTTCTCATGGTCTTAGGCAACGTCATTCCCACTGAAAAAGCGAAGTCACCTAGAACTCAGACGCAGCAAATTTCTGTGTTTGCCGCCTTGGGCATGATCTGGCGAGAGTGGATTGCTGCGTTAAAAACCTATCCATTTTTATTCGCGCTTGAACCTTGGCTAATGCCGAATAACCCTAATCCCGATGCCCCACATAAAGGCTTACCGATTGTGTTAGTGCCGGGCTTTTTTACCAATCGTGGTTATTTGTGGGCTTGGCGCCGACACTTAGTACGTCATGGTTATGGCCAGGTTTATGCCGTTAGCCCTACGCCTGTGTTTGAGAGCATTGAACGGAATGCCGAGCATGTCGCGCGTTTTGTGCAAGAGGTATTGCAAGATACCGGTGCTGAACGTGTAGTGATTATGGGACATAGCATGGGTGGGCAGGTCATACGCCTGTATTTGCATCGTTTTGGTGGGCTGCAGCATGTGGCTTTGGCAATTGCGGTTGGCGCGCCGTTTCGTGGCACAGTGCTGGCGGCTGGCAAGGAAAAACTGGGGCCAATTATCAGTCAGCTCACACCATCGAATGCGTGGGCAGTGGCCTTTACCGCCGAGGTTGAAGCGGCACCATGTCCGATTCCCTTTATCAATCTATGGTCACCGCAGGACACCATTGTGGCGCCTCAGCATAATAGTGTGGTGGCTGATTTTTATGGACGTAATATTGAATTGCCGGGCATTGGCCATATGGAAATGGTGACTTCTTTACCCGTGATGCAGCATTTAGTCGCCGAACTTGATGCGTTTTACGGCGATAAGGCATAGGCAGCGTGGGTCTAATTCTCTATACTCCCGCCACGCCTTAAGGTGTGTTTATGGTGACCCTGCTGGTCTCCCCGCAATGCAAAGCAGTTAACCCCGCCAGATCCGGAAGGAAGCAACGGTCGCTGCCTAGTGTGTGCCGGGGCCGGGCTTGCAGGGTTGCCACCCATCCCAAGCCTAAACGAGCAACGACATGACTACAGCCGTCGTGATCGGTGGTGGCCCAGCGGGCTTAATGGCTGCCGAGCAGTTATTACAAGCCGGAATTTCAGTCGACCTATACGATGCCATGCCCTCACTGGGGCGCAAATTTCTGCTGGCGGGTATTGGCGGTTTAAACATTACCCATGCCGAAGATTGGTCCTCGTTTTTAAGCCGTTACCCACGCGCACCCAACCAGCTTGTCTCAGCACTTAATCAATTTAGCTCAGTACAATTTGTGGACTGGGTGCATGACCTAGGTGTTGAAACCTTTGTCGGTAGTTCTGGGCGCGTTTTCCCGCGAGAAATGAAAGCTGCGCCTTTGTTGCGACGCTGGTTGCAGCGTTCGCGTGAATTAGGTCTGCGTACACATGTGCGCCACCGCTTGACCGCCTGGAGGCTATTAGCTGATGGTCAGTTTGCCTTAACGTTTGCCACGCCCCAGGGGGTTTTGCAGCGTGAAGCAACGTGTGTGGTGATGGCGCTTGGTGGTGCTAGTTGGGCCAAACTAGGCTCTGATGGCCGCTGGTTGGCAGACTTTGAGCAGGCCGGTATTCGTTGCCAACCGCTACAAGCCAGTAATTGTGGTTTTGAGGTGGCGTGGTCGACTCATATGATGTCACATGCCGGTGCACCATTAAAAAATGTGTCTATTAACCTACCGTGGTTAAGTAATGGCTGTCGACTCGGCGAGGCGGTGCTGACTCAACATGGTCTTGAGGGCAGTTTGGTCTATGCCTTATCGGCCGCTATACGTGAGCATTTACTCATGCACGGTCAGGCCACGATTTTGCTGGACTTGTGTCCGGCTCAGTCGCAAGAAGCGATTGCTATGGCACTGGCCAAGGCGCCCAAAGGCAAAACGATGAGTCAGCGCTTACGTGCATTAGGACTAGATGCCGCAAAAATTGCGTTGGTTCACGAAGCTGTCAAACAATCTCCACAGACTGTACAGGTGGGCTATGCTGAGTTAGTTAAGGCACTGCCGGTGACACTGCTTGCAGCTCGTCCAATTGATGAGGCAATCAGTTGCGCAGGTGGGGTAGACTTTTGCGAGATAACCGCGCAGTTTATGGTGCAGCGTTACCCCGGATTATTTTGTGCTGGTGAAATGCTGGACTGGGATGCACCCACAGGCGGTTATTTGCTAACTGCCTGTATGGCGACGGGCCGTCAAGCGGGTATGGCGGCCAGCGAATTTTGTACAACAAACCAAGGAGCGAATGATGATTGATAAAGACTTAATGCAACAGAAGCTGCAAGCTCAGATCAATGAATGGAAAGCGCAAGCAGAGTTATTAAAAGCCAAAGCTGAAAGCGCCAGTGTTGATGCTAAAGCCGAAGCACATCAGCAGTTAGAAAAGCTGAAAACGCTGCAAGCTGAAGCACAAGCTAAGTTTGATGAGCTGAAATCAGTTGGCGAAGAAAAGTTTGGTGAAGTGAAAGCCAAAGTTGAAGGTTTAGTGGAAGAAGCTGGTGCTGCGCTGAAGTCATTGACTGATCGCTTGAAATAAGTCGGTTGTAAAAATAAAAGCGGTGCATCCATGGTGCGCCGCTTTTTTTCTTGGGTCAGCGTCAGGCATCCGTTAGCATAAGCCATGCTAAAACGTTATCGGTGGGGAAGGGCATGAGTTACCAAGTCTTAGCGCGTAAATATCGGCCACGGCGCTTTCAGGAGCTTGTCGGTCAGGATGTCGTCGCACGCGCGCTGACTCATGCGCTGGAACAAAATCGTTTGCATCACGCCTATTTGTTTACGGGTACTCGTGGTGTAGGCAAAACCACTATTGCGCGCATTTTGGCGCGTTGCTTAAATTGTGAAACCGGCATCACTGCCAACCCTTGTGGTGTGTGCTCGACCTGTCGTGACATTGATGAAGGCCGTTTTGTTGATCTCATCGAGGTTGACGCGGCATCACGGACCAAAGTTGAAGATACGCGTGAGCTGTTAGAAAACGTGCAATACGCACCTACCAGTGGTCGTTATAAAGTCTATTTGATTGACGAAGTGCATATGTTGTCTGGGCATTCGTTTAATGCCTTGCTAAAGACGCTGGAAGAGCCACCACCGCATGTGAAGTTCATTCTGGCCACCACAGACCCACAAAAGCTGCCGATTACGATTTTGTCGCGTTGTCTGCAGTTTGCGTTAAAGCCCATGACACCTGAGCGCATCGTGCAACATTTGCAGACAGTCTTGCCGGCAGAAAATGTTGGTTTTGATGAGGCTGCTTTGTGGTTGTTAGCGCGTGCAGCACAGGGCTCGATGCGAGATGCCTTGTCTTTGACTGATCAAGCGGTTGCTTTTGGTCATGGGCGCTTAGGTGAGACAGATGTACGTAGTCTGTTGGGCAGTATTGATCGTGATTTGGTCTTTCGCGTATTAGAGGCGGTGCAGGCTAAAGATGTCGCTGCATTAATGCAGTTAGTTGCAGGCATGGCAGAGCAAAGCATTGATTTTTCAGGGGCGGTTTCTGAAGTCATCAGTGTGTTGCACCGTTTGGCGGTGGCACAGGCGGTGCCGGATGCCATTGATAATGCCGAAGGTGACCGTGATCGATTGCTGCAGCTCGCTCAGCAGTTATCACCTGAAGATGTGCAATTATTTTATCAAATGGCTCTGCATGGTCGCCGTGACTTGCCATTGGCCGTTGATGCCCGCGCTGGTTTTGAAATGACACTGCTGCGGATGATGTTATTTCGTCCCTTGGTCACTACCGACGTCATTAACCATGCCGCGGGAGTTAATGCCACCGAAAAAAAGCTCGTAGCGCCAGCGCCTCAAGTGGCAGCACCGCAAGCGCCAGTTCTGCAGGCGCCAGTTCTGCAGGCGCCAGTAGCAGAGCCGACTCCTGAGCCTGCCATTGAGCCGATGCTGGAGCCTGCTGCAGTTGAGTTGGCCCCTGAGCCTACACCAGCACCAGTACCAGCAGCGTTTGTGCAGTCAACAAGCGAGTGGACTCCCGTATCATGGGCTGAGTGGGTTGATGCTTCGGGCTTAACGGGTGGTGCACTGAATCTGGCACGACATGCCTTGATGCAAGTGGGGGCGCAAGGGCAGTGGCAGTTATGTTTGTCGCCTAAGCATCAAATGCTGGCGGCTGGACAAGCATTAACGCAGTTGCAAACCCAGTTTCAGGCACAATATCCTCAGCACCGCTTTGATTTGGTGATGCAAGAACCCAACGGTGAAACACCTGCGAGCCGCCGTCAGCGTCTACGCGCAGAGCGTTTGGCGCAGGCAGAGTCGGCCGTGATGGCCGACCCCGTGGTGAAGGCAGTAATGACCACGTTTAACGCACAGATTGTGCCTGACTCATTAGTAATGAATGATTAATTGATTTAAGTATAGAGAGTAACCTTATGAATATGCAGCAATTAATGCAGCAAGCTCAGCGCATGCAAGAGCAGATGCAAAAGAATATGGAAAAAGCCCAGGCTGAATTGGCGCAAGCGGAAATTATTGGTGAGTCTGGTGCGGGCTTGGTAAAAGTCACCCTAAATGGCAAGTACGATGTGAAGCGCGTGAACATTGATCAAAGCCTGCTGTCAGAAGACAAAGAAATCTTAGAAGACTTAATTGCTGCTGCCATGAATGATGCCGTGCGTAAGGTGGAAGTTGCGAATAAAGATGCCATGGGCTCTGCCGCTAGCGGTTTAGGCTTGCCACCCGGCTTTAAGATGCCGTTCTAACACGAGGTTATGCCGTGAGCCTGCTGAGCCCTTTGGTTGCTGAGTTAATGGAATCATTACGCATGTTGCCGGGCGTGGGGCCAAAATCTGCCCAGCGTATGGCCTTGCAGCTCATTGAGCGCCAACGGGCCGGTGGTTTACGACTGGCCAGAGCCTTAGAGCAGGCACTTAACCAGGTAGATCATTGTCAGCAATGTCGATTTTTGACTGAGCAGCCGGTGTGCAAACTTTGTCTTGATCCCAGTCGTGATGACAGCTTGTTGTGTGTGGTAGAAAGCCCGATGGATGTTTTGGCACTGGAGCAAAGTGGCAGCTTTAAGGGCCGCTACTTTGTTCTGTTAGGCAAGCTCTCGCCACTGGATGGTATTGGGCCAGATGAGCTTGGGCTGCCCATATTGATTAACCGCCTGCGGCAAAATCCAACAATTCGTGAGCTGATCATTGCTACCAACCCAACGGCGGAAGGTGAGGCGACAGCACATTATCTGCGTGAAGCCACACGTGATTTGCCCTTGTCGGTGACCCGTATTGCTCATGGCGTGCCCATTGGTGGTGAACTTGAGTATGTTGATGGCAACACCTTGACCCATGCTTTAAGCGGTCGTCGATCAATCGGATAATTCCGTTGTTTCACCTTGAGTCTTTATTAGCTAACTGATAGAACTCTCCGGTCACGCTGTATTTCCCTTCAGCGTTTTTTGGAGTGTTTTTATGAGTTTGTTTACGTCGTACTTTAATGAAACCCACGAACAAGTCCGCTTAACAGCGCGTCAATTTAACGAGCGTGAAATTGCCCCATACATCAATGACTGGGAAGAAGCCGGCACGTTTCCGCGTGAACTGTATCTAAAAGCGGGTGCAGCAGGATTATTAGGCATTGGTTATCCAGAAGCGTTGGGTGGCTCGGGTGAAGATGTCTTTATGAAAATTGCCGCCACCGAAGAGCTGATGCGTTCAGGCTCGGGTGGTTTGGCGGCCAGCCTAGGCTCCTTAGACATTGCTCTGCCACCGATTGTGAAGTGGGGCAGTGAGGCCATGAAACAAGCTATTGTGCCGCCGGTGCTGCGTGGCGAAAAAATTGCCGCCTTAGCCATTACTGAGCCATCGGGTGGCTCTGATGTGGCCGGCTTAAAAACTCGCGCGGAAGTCCATGACGACCACTATCTGGTCAGTGGCAGTAAAATCTTTATTACCTCCGGTATTCGTGCGGATTATTACGTTACCGCGGTGCGTACTGGCGGTGAAGGTTATGCCGGCATTAGTTTGTTGTTGATTGAGCGTGACCGTGTGGGTGTCTCCACCGGCAAACCACTGCGCAAAATGGGCTGGTGGGCCTCAGATACGGCAGAAATTTTCTTTGATAACGTCAAAGTGCCAAAAGAAAACCTAATTGGTTCTGAGAATGCCGGCTTTTTGCTGATCATGAGCAACTTCCAGATGGAGCGTTTAAATCTGGCAGTGATGGCCAATATGACGGCACAACTTGCCTTGGAAGAGAGTCTGCGTTGGGCCCGTGAGCGGGTGGCGTTTGGTCGTAAGTTAGGTCAAATGCAGGTAATTCGTCATAAATTAGCGGATATGGCTACACGTTTAGAAGCCAGTCGTGAGTTTACCTATCGTATTGGCGCTCGTATTGCTGAGGGTATTCCATCCGTGAAAGAAGTGTCGATGGCGAAAAACTTTGCAACCCAAACCAGTGACTTTGTGACCCATGAAGCCGTACAAATTTTCGGCGGCATGGGCTTTATGCGTGAATCATTGGTGGAAAGGTTGTATCGAGATAATCGTATTCTTTCCATTGGTGGTGGCACCTATGAGATCATGAACGAAGTGATCGCCAAACAACTGGAACTCTAGTGCCATTAACGTGTTATATCCGGCAGGCAGAGGCTCTTAAAGAGTCTCTGTCCGCCTTTAATCAGCAACCCTTTCTTGCCTTAGACACTGAATTTATTCGGATCAATACCTTTTATCCCATCTTTGGGCTGTTGCAAATTGGCAACGGCGACGGCGAGTGGTTAATCGACCCTATAGCGGTAACGGATTTATCACCATTGTGTGACTTGTTAGGACCTAAAGGCCCAATCAAAGTCATGCATGCCTGTTCGGAAGACCTTGAGGTGTTAAACCCGTTGTTGCCCGATGGTTTAGGTGAGGTTCATGACACCCAAATTGCCATGGCATTTTTGGGGCAGGGCCTGCAAATTGGTTATCAGCGCGCCTTACAAGACGTTTTGCAAATTGAAATCCCTAAAGATGCGTCACGTTCGGATTGGTTGCAGCGGCCGTTGACCGAGCATCAGTTGCAATATGCCGCACTGGATGTGCGTCATCTACCGCTGTTATACCAGACACTGCGTGAGCGCCTGCAACAGCAGGATGTTTGGGAGTATTACCGGCAAGAGTGTGCTGAAGTGTGTCGTTTAGGCCCATCAATTGATCCAGATCGAGCGTGGCTGGACCATGGCAATGCATGGCGTTTAGGGCCGCGTAATCGAGCTGCGCTGCAGTTGTTGATGGCATGGCGTGAACGTGAGGCAGTGCAGCGTAATGTGCCGCGTGGGCATTTATTAAAACCCACCACCTTGTTTGAGTTAGCGTATCGCATGCCGTCACATAACCATGATCTATTGACCATGGTGGACATTAATCCGCGTATAGCACGGCAAGAAGCCGATGCCATTTTGGCGATGATTGATCAGGCTCGGCAGATGGCATTAGAGAACTGCCCTTCGCCGGTAGCGCCACCGTTGCCACGCGAGATCTCACGCGTTTTTGATCACCTTAAACGTGCGATTGTGCCGGTGGCGGAAAGCCTACATCTGCCAGGCGATGTGTTATGGCGTAAACGACTGGCCGAAAAAGTAGTGTTAACTGCGATTGATGTCGATATCGATGCGGGTATTGAGCAAATTAAAGGGTGGCGGGCGCCAAGCTTGCAGCCAGTCATGGCTGATGTGCTGCGCCAGCATGATGAATTTATCCAGAGTTGCCGTGCGGTTAGGCGACAAGTCGGGGCTGAAACTACTACTATTTAGTGGCTTGGTCGAGTCATTGAGAGACAATATGTCACGTGTGTTTTGCAGTATTTATGAAAGCAGTAGCAAGCGGGAAATGTACCTGTATGTGTTGAAGCAAGAAGGCTTTAAGCGTGTACCAGAGCCATTGCTTGAGCTGATGGGTAAAAAGCCCCGTTTTGTTACTGATTTAGTACTAACTCCGGAGCGTAAGTTGGCTCGTGCGAACGTGGATGAAGTCATCGAAAAAATCAGTACTGCTGGATTTTATTTGCAAATGCCGCCACCACCTGAGCCCGGTTTAGTACATGCAGCTGATGCGCCAGCATGGCGCCGGCAGGGACGAAACAAAGACAGTGAGAGTTTGACATGAGTGCTATTTTTCCGTGGTCCGTTGTGTTGGCGTGGGTACTTTATGTACTTGCCGTTTGGGCTATTTATGGCATGGCAATAAAGCCGTGGACCCAGTCGGTGCCATTATTTTGGCGACCGACGTTACGAATTATCCTTGTAGTGGTGTTATTAGCGCCTACGCTATCTACCTATAACGAACAGCTGGGTGTTTCGCCCGCGTTGTTTGTGTTTGCTCAAGGTGTTTGGGGCGGTTCTGCACTGGTGATGATCAAAGGTTTGTTAGCATGGTTATTATTTGGTGCGATAACACTCGCATTAGTTGCGTGGTTTGGCCGAGAGCCAACGCAGGCGAACGTTAGCTCCATGAGCAATTTAAGCCGCGTTGAGCCTAAGCTTTAGTGAGCTAAAGCCCATGTTTTGTCAAACTGACAATGACGCCTAAGCGCTATAGTCTTAGGTTATTTACTAGAAATACATCACATATTGCGTCGAGGAATATCATGGCTTTTATCGGAACCGATCGTTATATCACCACCCCTGAGCTTTCGCTGGCAGTGAACGCTTCCGTGACCTTGCAAAAGCCACTGTTAATTAAGGGTGAACCAGGCACCGGTAAAACGCTATTAGCCGAGCAAGTTGCTGAAGCCTTTGGTACACGCCTCATTCAGTGGCATATCAAGTCGACCACCAAGGCTCAACAAGGCTTGTATGAGTATGACGCAGTATCACGTCTACGTGACTCACAGCTAGGCACTGAGCGTGTGCATGACATTCGCAACTACATCAAAAAAGGTAAGTTGTGGGAAGCCTTTGACGCCGACGAGCGCGTGGTGCTGTTAATTGATGAAATTGATAAAGCTGATATTGAGTTCCCCAATGACTTGCTGACCGAACTCGACAAAATGGAATTCTTTGTCTATGAGACCGGTGAGACGATCAAAGCTAAGCATCGTCCGATTGTCATCATTACTTCCAACAACGAAAAAGAGTTGCCGGATGCGTTCTTGCGCCGTTGTTTCTTCCACTACATTCAGTTCCCAGATGCCGAGACCATGAAGCAAATCGTGGCAGTGCATCACCCTGATGTGAAAGCACAGCTGCTGAAAGACGCCTTGGATATTTTCTTTGATCTGCGCAAAGTGCCGGGCCTGAAGAAAAAGCCCACCACCTCTGAACTTATTGATTGGTTAAAGCTGATTCTGTCAGACGACATTCCAGAAGACGTACTGCGTAACCGTGACACCCGTAAAGCCATTCCACCACTGTATGGTGCGCTGTTGAAGAACGAAGCCGATGTAGCTTTGTTAGAGCGTTTGGCCTTTATGAACCGTCGCGAGACCGCGCAGTAAGAGGGGCAGGCCCATGCTGGTACATTTTTACCAGACCTTACGTCAATTTCAGGTGCCCACCAGCATCCGTGAACTTATTGACCTGAATGCAGCGCTAAAAACCGGTTTGGTCTATGCCGATCAAGAGGCTTTTTATCAGTTGGCCAAATTAGTGTTGGTCAAAGATGAGCGTCACTATGACAAGTTCGACCGCGCCTTTAAGGCTTATTTTGATGGTCTGGAAGGTTTGTCTTTAGATGATTTCAGCAAACAAATTCCAGACGATTGGCTGCGCAAAGAGTTAGAAAAACAACTTTCTCCCGAAGAGTTGGCAGAGCTGCAAAAAGCAGGCTCATTAGAAGAGTTGTTGAAGAAGTTCTTAGAGCGTTTAAACGAGCAAGAAAAGCGCCATCAGGGTGGCAACAAAATGATAGGCACCGGTGGCACATCACCTTTTGGTGCTTATGGTGCTAATCCTGAAGGCATTCGTATGGCCGGGCCTTCGCGTAACAAAAGCGCGGTTAAGGTCTGGGAAAAGCGTGAGTTTCGTAATCTGGATGACAACGTTGAGTTAGGCATTCGGAATATCAAGTTGGCTCTGCGTCGTCTGCGTCGTTTTGCTCGCCAAGGTGCAGAAGAAATTCTGGACATCGATGACACCATTCGCCATACCGCACACAATGCCGGCATGCTGGACATCAAGTTAGTTGCTGAGCGCAAAAACCGCGTCAAAGTGCTGCTGTTTTTTGATATTGGCGGCTCGATGGATCCCTATATACGCACCTGTGAAGAGCTATTTTCTGCCGCGAAAACAGAATTTAAGCATTTGGAATTTTTCTATTTTCATAACTTTATTTATGAGTCGGTTTGGAAAAACAATTTTCGTCGCTGGAGTGAACGCACGTCGATCTATGACATTATTCATAAGTACGGCTCTGACTACCGCGTGATTTTTGTTGGTGACGCCAGTATGTCGCCTTATGAAATTCAAGCCGTGGGTGGCTCTGTTGAACACTTTAATGAGGAGCCGGGCGCAGTCTGGATGCAGCGTTTGACGCATCACTTCCAAAAAATCGTGTGGTTAAATCCGGAGCCAGAAAAGCACTGGAAAATGACACCATCGACCGAGATGACACAGCAGTTGTTAGATCAACGTATGCACCCGTTGACCTTAAAAGGCATCGAAGATGCCATGAAGTATCTCAGCAAATAACCACAAGGTGAGGGCGCTTAAATGATATTGCCAACGGTAAAGACGCTGTGTTTGCTGGGTATGCTTACCATGTCGACTACAGCCTGGTCGGCAGCAAATGGCAAACTTGATCCGCCACCGAATGCGCCGCGAGCGGTCAGTAGCCAAGTGGCGGTGGATCATCGTGCATATATCGAGCCTTTTGTAGTGCAAGGGGATGCAAAGTCTTTTTTTGCGCAGCTGGCCAATGTGGTGGCTAAGCAGCCGCGAGTAAAAATCGTCAAGCAAACGGATCAGTATTTGCAGGCAGAGTTCACCACGGCGATGATGCGTTTTGTCGATGATGTTGAGTTTGTTTTAGATGCTAAAGCCGGTGTAGTGCATGTGCGATCGGCATCGCGTATTGGTTATTACGACTTCAATACCAATCGTAAGCGTATAGAGGCTATACGCTTGCAAATGGCCGTGCAGTAATTCGATTTAGTGTAGCTTGAGTGTAGGCCCGGACTTTTTACTGAGCAGGTCTTTAAAAAACAGCAAGCTGGTTTTTAAGGGGCCATGAAGGGCCAGCTGATGCAGTCGATAAAGTGACACATACATCAGGCGTGCAAAACGCCCCTGAATACCAATATTTCCCATCATGACACCCACCGCACTTTTGTGCAGTGACACCAATGAACCTTTGTCGTGAAAACTAAAGTTGCTTACCTTTTTACCTTTTAGGTGAAGAGGTAGCGTCTTAATTAAATACATAGCTTGCTGGTTGGCCGTTTGCGCACGTGGTGCGAGTGGCCGGCTAGCGCCCTCTGGTGTGCAGGCTGCACAGTCTCCAATCGCGAAAATTGAATCATCTAATGTGGTTTGCAGCGTATTTTTAACCACCAGTTGATTAATGCGATTGGTTTCAAGGCCTGCCAAGTTATGTAACTGATCAGATGCCTTCACACCGGCTGACCATACTTTTAGCGATGCCGGAATAAATAACCCACTGGCCGCTAATAAACCGGTTTCCGTAATGTCGGTGATTTTTTGTCGGGTATAAACCTTGATGCCCAGTGCTTCGAGCTGTTTTTTTGCAGCGTTTGAAGTGCCTTCGGGTAGAGCAGGCAAGATACGGTCAGCCGCTTCAATCAAACTAATGTTGACGCGGTTTGGGGCAATTTCATCTAGACCATATTCGACAAACTTGTGTGCGGCATGCAGCAGCTCGGCAGCTAGTTCAACGCCGGTTGCACCCGCGCCAACAATGGCAATATTAAGCTCGGCTTCGTTGCCATTGACTTCAGTCATGGCGTGAGCACGCAGATACATATTTAAAAACTGCGATTGAAAACGATCGGCCTGCTGGCGTGAATCTAGGAACATACAGTGTTCGCGTGCACCAGGTGTGCCAAAGTCGTTTGCTGTTGAACCAATAGCCAAAATTAGTTTGTCATAAGTCAGCTCACGAGCCGGCGCAAACTCTTGGCCATTGGTATCTGTGAGGGCATCTAACAAAATGACCTTGCGCTCGCGGTCAACATTGGCAAAACGGCCTAACTGAAATTCGAAGTGATTTTGGCTGCCATGAGCAAAATAGTTGAGTTCATCTTCGTATGAATTGATAGTGCCGGCTGCCACTTCATGCAGCAGCGGTTTCCAGATATGAGTCAGGCAGGCATCGACTAAAATAACGCGAGCTTTGCCTTGTCGTCCAAGGCGACGACCTAATCCTGTTGCTAACGCTAAACCACCTGCACCGCCGCCAACAATGACAATTCGAGGTGTTTTCACGCGAAGCTCCAAAATCAGGTTAATGAAGATCGCGAATTCTATGCCTTAGCCTTGTATTAAGCGAGACTCATGAGTCAATTTGGCTTAGGAGGCTAACCAAGCAGGATGCTCATGGGCAGGTTTTAGTTCACATACTGGGTTGGCAATTTTTAATAGGGTGTTATCCAGCCAGTTTAATAAGTCGGTAAACACTTCATCTCGATTGGTTTCATGCAGCAAGTCGTGTCTGGCACCTTCATAAATTTTTAAGGTGACGTCCATCATGCCGGCGGTCTCAAGCTTGTCATCTAAGACAGCAACAGAAATGCCGTCTTTGCCAACGGGGTCTTTATCACCGGCAAAAGAATATATCGGCAGATCTTTACGAATCTTACGAAGATTGCTTAAGCGTTGAACACGGCTAAGTCCTTCCAGCAAGTCACGCCAGAAGCCGTTACTGCTGGTGACACCACACATAGGATCCGCCAGATAACCTTGCACAAAAGCTTCATCACGTGACAACCAGTCGTAATCACTTTTACGTGGGTTAAATGCTTTGGCAAATTTGCCAAAGGTCAAAGCATGAATCAGTGGGCTGCGAGCATTAATGCCTTGACGGCGACATTCGGCATCGGCGGCCAAGTGGGCAAGCCAAGTAAACCAAGGTGCTTCATAGTTGGTGCCTTCAATAAGCAAGGCATCTACGGTTTGCGAGTGCCGCTCGACATAACTCAGGCTAACAAATGAACCCATGGAGTGGCCGAGTAAGATCCACGGTAGGTTAGGATAGACCTTATGGCCATGAATATTAACGATGCGCATGTCGGCGCAGACGTTTTCCCAATTTTGGGTGTCACTGACATTGCCGAGCTCGCTAATCGGCACCGACAAGCCATGGCAACGGTGGTCATGTGCCATGACGGCATAACCCGCTGCGTTTAGTCTGACTGCCACATCGTGATAACAGCCGCTGTGTTCAGACATGCCGTGAGCAATATGAATAACGCCTTTAGGGTGAGCAACTGGCCAGTGTCTTAAGGGGATTTTGTGGCCATCTTCGGCACGTAAATAGGTTAATTCGGCCTCGAGTGGTGCCGCTGCCGCTTGTTCATCACGGGATATATTCATTATGCTGTTTCGCCTCGATGTTACTTTTTTTATGGAGAGCGCCGGTGCTGGCAAACATACACTATCTAGTGACTTCAAATCATCCCGCCGCACACCGCTTCCAAGTCCAATTAGACATAGAAAGCCCTGATTCCAAGGGCCAAGTATTGTGGCTGCCTGACTGGATTCCTGGCAGTTATATGATTCGAGACTTTGCGCGAAATTTATCGGGTCTGCAAGCGGTCAATGCACAGGGTCAGGTGCTATCTATTCAAGCAATTAATAAGTCCACCTGGCGGATTGAGCCATGCCAAGGGCGTCTGTCTATTCGTTATGAAGTTTATGCTTGGGATATGTCGGTGCGCAGCGCGTATTTGGATCAGTATCGCGGTTATTTTAATGGCACCTCATTATTTTTAGCGGTAGCAGGGCAAGAAGATCAACTGCACAGTGTTGAGCTGGTCGCCCCCGAAGGGTGTTCGCAGTGGCGTGTGGCTACAACATTATCAACACGCGACACGGCCTTAGGTCAGTTTGGGCTCTATGAAGCGGCAAATTATGAGGAGCTGATCGACCATCCGGTCGAGATGGGTGAGTTTGCTTATCATGAATTTACGGTGTGTGGTGTGCCACATGCCTTGGCAGTTAGCGGGATGCAACAGGGTGACTTGGCGCGCTTATGCGCTGATTTGAGTCGAATTTGTGAAGCACAAATTCAATTTTTTGGTCAGCCGGCGCCTTTTGCTCGTTACTTATTTCAATTAAATGTGGTGGGCCAGGGTTACGGTGGTCTTGAGCATCGCAGTTCCACCAGCTTGATTGCCAGCCGTGACAGCCTGCCCAGTCGACAAGAGCCGGAAGCGCCTAGTGCTGGTTATCTGGAGCTGCTGGGCTTGTGTAGTCATGAGTACTTTCATAGCTGGAATGTGAAACGCTTAAAGCCGGCAGAGATGTTGGCGCCAGATTTACAGCGTGAAGTGCATAGCGAGTTATTGTGGTTTTTTGAGGGGGTAACCTCCTATTACGACGACCTGTTTTTACTGCGCACAGGCATTATCAGTACACCGCAGTGGCTGACCTTATTAGCCAAAACCATCACGCGCCATGTGCGCACGCCCGGCCGTTTGCAGCAAACACTGGCGGCATCAAGTTTTGACGCATGGACGCGCTTCTATAAACAGGATGAAAATACACCCAATGCAGTGGTGAGCTATTACGTCAAAGGTGCACTAGTGGCGCTGTGTATAGACCTGACGTTGCGTAAGTTGTCTGATCATGAGGCAAGCCTAGATGTCTTGATGCAGCAGCTCTGGCAGCGTTATTTGTCAGGCCAGGCGGGTGTTACTGAGCAAGTAATTCGTGACATGTTAGTTGAGATGGTTGGTCCTGCTATACAAGAGCCTTTAACACGGTGGTTGCACAGCACGGATGAGCTACCGTTTGCCGCTTTGTTAGCCGAATTTGGCGTTAAGGTCAGCATGACGGCGGATGCGGGTAAAGCCAACTGTGGCCTAGGTGTTAGTATTAAGCCCTGTGCAGAGGGCGGGGTGACGCTGTCGGTGGTGACACGCGGTAGTGCGGCAGAGCAAGCTGGTCTTTCGGCAGGTGATACCGTGGTGGCAATTAACGGTTTGCGGATAAGCGCGCAGAACTGGGAAAAGCAATTGGCACAGTACAGACCGGGTGAAACCGTCAGTGTTTATGCGTTTCGTAGAGATGAATGGTTGTCTGCTTCGTGTATATTACGCCCTGCAATAATAGATTTATGTACCCTAACTGCTGATGACAGTGAGCGTGGACAGCAGGCTTTGGCTAAATGGTTAGATGGCAACCCATAATTTATAAAAACAGTTGGTTGAGAACATTGTATGCAGGCGGATTTTTGGCAGGACAAGTACCCCGAATCAATTCCTTTTGAAATTGATGCTGGTGCCTATAACTCGGTGCTGGAAGTGTTTCACGAGGCGGTTCACCGTTACGCCGAGCGGCCTGCATTCTCCAATATGGGGCAGACACTAACCTATGCTGAGCTAGATCAGTTAAGCGCGCAGTTTGCAGCGTACTTGCAACACCATACCGACCTTGTGCCTGGCGATCGTATTGCCATTCAAATGCCTAATTTGTTGCAGTATCCGGTAGTGGTGTTTGGCGCATTACGGGCAGGGTTGGTTTTGGTTAATACGAACCCGCTCTACACCACACGCGAAATGTTGCATCAATTCACCGACTCTGGCTGCCGTGCCATTGTTGTGTTGGCTAATTTTGGCCATATGCTGGAAGTGGTGCTGCCGCAAACGGATATTCGCCACATTATTGTCACGGAAGTGGGCGACTTGCTGCCATGGCCCCGACGTTGGTTAGTGAATACCGCCGTTACGCATATTAAGAAAATGGTGCCCAGTTATGATCTGCCGGAAGCCATTTCTTTTCGTGCAGCACTAAAAAAAGGCATGGAGCGACCAGCAGTCGACCACACCCGTACGTCTAATGACCTTGCTGTGTTGCAATACACTGGCGGCACTACCGGTCCGGCGAAAGGCACAATGTTGTCGCATGGCAATTTAGTCGCCAACTTGTTGCAAATTCGTTCTGTCATGACCACGTTCGAGCCGGGTCGCGAAGTGATGATTGCGCCTTTACCGCTCTACCATATTTTTGCCTTTACGGTGTCTTGCTTAGGCATGATTGAGTTAGGTGGTCACACCGTTCTGATTACTAACCCACGTGATTTGCCGGCGTTTATCAAAGAGCTTTCACGCTGGAAGTACACCACTTTTGTAGGCCTTAACACACTGTTTGTGGGCCTGATGAACAACCCGGACTTCCGTAAACTTAATTTTTCCTCATTGAAACTGACGGTTGCAGGCGGCATGGCCATGCAGCAACAGCCAGCAGAAGAGTGGGAAGCAATGACAGGTTGTCGTATTTGTGAAGGTTATGGCCTGACTGAAACATCACCCGTAGTTTCCATCAACCCCTTAGATGATATTCGTATTGGCACGATTGGTATGCCGGTACCGAACACCTTGTTAAAAGTGATGAGTGAAGAAAATACAGAGTTGGGCTTAAATGAGCCAGGTGAGCTCTATGTCAAAGGCCCTCAAGTGATGCAAGGTTATTGGCAACATCCCGAGGCCACGGCCGAAGCAATTACCGAAGATGGCTGGTTACGCACAGGCGATATTGCGGTGATTCAGCCAGATGGTTTTGTCCGTATTGTGGACCGTAAAAAAGACATGATTTTGGTGTCAGGCTTTAATGTCTACCCTAATGAAATTGAAGAAGTAGCCACCATGCACGCCAGTGTTTTGGAGTGTGCGGCGGTTGGCGTGCCTGATGTGAAATCGGGTGAGGCTATTAAGTTATTTGTGGTGAAAAAAGATCCCTTCTTAACGGAAGAAAACCTGATTGCTCATTTGCGTAGCAATCTGACCGGTTACAAAGTACCCCGTTATATTGAATTTAGAGCTGACTTACCAAAGAGTAATGTGGGTAAAATTCTACGTCGCGAATTGCGCGAGGTTTAAGTAGAGCGTTCATGACGGTATACACCGGTGCAGCGGCAATCCCGGAGCAAATTAATTGGTCCGGCGATTTGCCCGTACTTGAGGCGCGTGATCAACTCATTGCCGCCATTTCACAGCATCAAGTCATTATTGTCGCGGGTGAAACAGGCTCGGGTAAAACCACTCAGCTGCCCAAAATTTGCTTGGCGGCTGGACGTGGTCGCACGGGTTTAATTGGTCATACCCAACCGCGGCGTATTGCTGCGCGGGCAGTGGCTGCTCGCATTGCTGAAGAGCTCAGTACTACAGTTGGTCAAGGTGTGGGCTTTAAAGTGCGCTTTAGTGACCACACCAGCCCCGGCACATATTTAAAGCTGATGACCGACGGTGTATTGCTGGCTGAATTGGCACATGACCACCACTTAAGTGCTTACGACACCTTAATCATTGATGAAGCGCATGAGCGCAGCCTAAACATCGATTTTTTGCTGGGTTATTTGCGCCAGTTATTACCGCGTCGTAAAGACCTTAAAGTCATCATTACGTCAGCCACCATTGATGTGACGCGCTTCAGTAAACATTTTCATGATGCCCCGGTGTTTGTGGTTGAAGGCCGTAGTTTTCCGGTAGACGTGCGTTATCGCCCTTTGCTTATCAATCGCAGTAACGATGATGACGACTTGTATGACGACATTGAGGAAGCGATTCCGCGTGCAGTGGTGGAGGCAGTGGAAGAGTGCTTGCAGCATGAGCGTGATCAAGGCCAGCCGGGCCGTGGCGATATTTTGGTGTTCTCCAGCTCGGAGCGTGAAATTCGCAGCTTGGCCGAAACACTGAGACGTTATGGGCCACCACATACCGAAATTTTGCCGCTGTATTCTCGCCTGTCGATTCAAGAGCAGCAAAAGGTGTTTAGTCAGGGGGCAGGGCGCCGGATCATTATTGCTACTAACGTGGCCGAAACCTCACTCACTGTACCCAATATTCATTATGTGATTGATCCCGGTTTTGCCCGAATTAGTCGTTATTCGTATCGCTCAAAAGTACAGCGCTTACCCATTGAGGCGGTGTCACAAGCAAGCGCTAATCAACGCGCAGGTCGTTGTGGCCGTATCGCGCCCGGTGTCTGTATCCGCCTGTATAGTGAAGTCGACTACCAATCTCGCCCTTTGTTCACTGATCCAGAAATTCAGCGCACCAACTTAGCTGCGGTTATTTTGCAAATGCAGTTGTTGAGGCTGGGTGATGTCGCCTCGTTTCCATTTTTGGACTCACCCGATTCCCGCTTAATTAATGACGGTTTTCGTCTGCTGGAAGAGTTAGGTGCGGTCGATGGCCAGCGCCGCATGACCAAAATTGGGCGGCAATTGGCTCGTATGCCATTAGACCCTCGTTTGGCACGTATGGTGGTGGCTGCTGCGCCACTAGGTGCCTTACATGAGGTATTGATTATTGTTGCTGCGCTGTCGGTGCAAGATCCGCGCGAGCGTCCACACGATAAGCAGCAAGCGGCTGATGAGCGCCATGCACAATTTCGCGATGCCGATTCCGACTTTGTCTTTTTCATCAATCTTTGGCAGCAGTTGTCGGCGCAAAAAGAAAGCATGACGGAGCGTCAGCGCCGCGAGTTTGCCCGCAAACACTTTCTGTCATGGATGCGCCTGCGTGAGTGGCGAGAAACCTATCGTCAGTTGCAGCAGCTCTGTGAAAACTTAAAGCTGCCCATTAACCGTGAAGCAGCACCGTATGAAGCGATACATCGTGCGTTGCTAACGGGGCTGTTGTCGCAAGTGGCACAAAAGGGCGAAGAGCGTGAGTACCAAGCGCCACGTAATCAAAAGGCAGTGATTTTCCCCGGCTCGGTATTAGCCAAAAAAGGTCCACCATGGATTATGGCGGCTGAGTTGATGGAGACCGGACGTGTTTACCTGCGTTTGGCGGCACGAATTGAGCCGGCATGGATTGAGCATCTGGCCCAACATTTGATTAAGCGTAGCTACTCAGAACCTCATTGGTCGCGGCGTCAGGGTCGTGTCATGGCCTATGAGCAAACTTCACTTTATGGGCTGATTTTGCAGACCAAACGTCGTGTGAATTATGAGTCCATCGATCGTGAAATTTCGCGTGAGATTTTTATTCGTGATGCCTTGGTGGCTGGCGAGGTTGATTTAAAGGCGGCGTTTTTTAACCATAACCAAGCGCTCATTGCCGAAGTGGAGCATTGGGAAGAAAAAACCCGTCGCCGTGATTTGTTAGTCGATGAGCAGACTTTATTTGCCTTTTACGACAGCCGTATTCCCGCCGATGTCGCCAGTCTGAAGTCATTTGAAGACTGGCGACATCGGGTCGAAAAAGAGCAGCCCAGAGTGCTGTTTTTAGAAGAGCAAGATGTGCTGACACGAGAAACTGACTCTCGGGCATTTCATGATTATCCGGACACGCTGCGTTTGGCGGGGCACGACTTATCATTAACGTATGTATTTGAGCCTGGCAGTGAGTTAGATGGTGTAACGGTGCAGGTGCCATTGGGCCTGTTAGATGATATTGCTGAACAGCGTTTGGCTTGGTTAGTGCCGGGTTTAATTGCAGGTAAAATCGAAGCCTTATTGCGTGGTCTGCCTAAGCCACTGCGTCGGCAGTTGGTGCCATTGCCAGATACCGTAGAGCATATTTTGGATGGCATACGTTTTGCTGAAGGGGATTTGTTGCAAGTGCTGACTCAGGCGGTGAGTCGGCGCGGTGTGCGAGTGGCTCAGCAGGACTGGCAAGAAGACGCATTAGATGATCACTTCCGCATGAATATCTGTGTTTTAGGCTCGAAGAAAGAAGTGTTGGCTCAGGGCCGTGATTTACAGCAGTTGCGTGCATCGCTGACACGTCAAGGCCGCAGTGCAAACGCAATTGATCATGGCGCTAAAAAACAATGGGAACGCATTGGCATTAAAGCGTGGGACTTTCCCGATCTGCCAGAGTGCATTAGTACCCAGTCAGGAGGCTTACCCGGCAAGGCTTACCCTGCGCTGCATAAAACGCCACAGGGTTTGGCACTGACTTTATTTCAAGCGCAAAAGCAGGCCCAAATTGCCCATGCTGAGGGTGTGACAGAGCTTATTTGTCATGGCCTGAGTCAGGAATTAAAAGCAGTACGTAAACAGCTTCGGGACGATAAAGTGTTGCTACTGCATGCCAACACATGGACGACCATTGATCAGCTAGATGCAGACGTATCCTATGCGCTTGTTGCACAATATTTGGCGGGGCAGAAAGCACTGGTTTACACTCGACATGAGTTTGACCAAGTAGTCGCCAGTCTGCGTCCACAAGTCATGACCTTGGCGCAGCAGAGCTTGGGATTGGCGGCGCAAATTTATCAGTTGGCGCATCAAGTATTGATGCAATTGAAGCCGCTGAACACGCCGATTTATGCGATGGCGTATGCCGATATGCAGCAGCAGTTACAAGGTCTAAAGTTGGCGACTTTTTTGCGTGAAGTTGAATATGTACGTTGGCAGCATTATCCGCGCTACCTAAAGGCGATGTTGCAGCGCTTAGATAAAATAAGCAGTAATGTTTTAAAAGATGATAAAGGCAGTGCAGAAATTCAGCAGCGTTGGACAGCGTGGCAGCATTTAGTCGAACGTTGGCAAAATCAGGGTAAGGACATGCAGCCACTGCTGGATTATCGCTGGTTATTAGAAGAGTATCGGGTATCTATTTTTGCCCAACCAATGAAAACGGCCGTGCCCGTGTCAAGCGTACGTTTGGATAAGGTTTGGGCGCAACTGACGAGTTAACGAGGTTTGCATGCAAGAAGTGGTCATTAGCGGTACAGGTTTATATACCCCCAGCGAAAGCGTTAGTAATGAAGAGCTGGTTATTGCTTTTAACGAATATGTACGTCGTTATAATGAGCGCAATGCTGCATCAATTGCTGCAGGGGAAGTTACCGCATTAGCTGAGTCTAGCCCTGAATTTATTCAAAAGGCATCCGGCATTGAGTCACGTTATGTGATGAATAAGTCGGGCGTTATCGATCCTGATCGCATGTATCCATTTATTGCCGAGCGCAGTGATGACGAAATTGGTATTCAGGCAGAAATCGGTGCTGATGCCTGTCGTCAAGCCTTGGCTCGTGCTGGCAAAACAGTTGATGATGTGGATGCCATTATTGTGGCTTGTTCAAATATGCAACGCGCCTATCCCGCAGTCGCCATTGAGATTCAGCAGGCGCTGGGTTGTGGTGGTTATGCTTATGACATGAATGTTGCCTGTTCTTCAGCGACGTTTGGTATTCAAGCAGCGGCCGACGCAATTCGCTCCGGCTCTGCAACGTGCGTACTAGTTGTTAATCCTGAAATAACCTCTGGCCATTTAGAGTTTAGAGACCGTGACTGTCACTTCATTTTTGGTGATGTGGCAACCGCAATTGTTATCGAAGCAAAAAAAACCTGCACGGTTAATGGTGCATTTGAAGTTATCGGTACACGCCTTCAAACGAAATTCTCTAATGCCATTCGAAACAACTTTGGTTTCCTAAATCGCTGTGACGAATCTGGTGTAGGTGCGCGAGACAAACTGTTCCGTCAAGAAGGCCGCAAAGTATTTAAAGAAGTATGTCCAATGGTGGCAGATCAAATTTTGTCGCATAGCCAAGACCTAGGACTTAGCGTAGAACAAATTAAGCGGTTCTGGTTACACCAAGCCAACTTGTCAATGAACGAGCTGATTTCTCGTCGTGTGCTGGGCCGCGATGCGACCAAAGAAGAGGCGCCAGTTATTTTGAATGAATTTGCAAATACTAGCTCTGCCGGTTCGGTAATTGCATTTCACAAATACCATGAGGACTTACAGCCGGGCCAAGTGGGTGTAATGTGCTCTTTTGGTGCGGGCTATTCTATTGGCAGTGTATTTGTTAAGCGGTGTTAATTGTTGGCTCTATGGAAAGAGCAAGGAGCGTCACATGAAGGTTAAATTCGCCGTTTTGCCCACCGCATTGGTGCTGGCTTTGGGTGCCGGCTCGGCATTAGCCGATGGCGATCCATTAGAAACATTTAATCGTGGTGTTTTTGTATTTAATGAGCAGGTGGACAAATTTATTGCCAAGCCTGCGGCTCAAGTTTATGAAAAAGTTACGCCACGTCCTGTCAGTAAGGCGGTTACGGACTTTTTTCAAAATTTGGCGGCACCTATCACTATCGTTAACTTATACCTTCAGTGGCGCCCACATGATGCCACCACGCAGTTGGCACGCTTTATGTTCAACAGCACGTTAGGTGTTGGTGGTTTTGTTGATATTGGTACGCCGATGGGGCTGCCTTATCAAAAAACCGACTTAGGTATTACCTTAGGAAAGTATGGTGTGGCCCCAGGCCCGTATTTAATGCTTCCTTTATTAGGTCCTAGTTCATTTCGTGACCTGCCAGCCCGAGTAGCTGATGAGTTTGCAGATCCGAAATTTTATATGAATAGGGATGTTGCTTTGCCATTAGTCGCTTTTAATGTCGTTGACATTAGAGCTCGCTTTTTGCCATTAGAAAAATCCATTATTGGTGATCGCTACACATTTATTCGTGATGCGTATTTGCAGCAGCGTGCATTTGCTGTCAGTGGCGGAATCGTTGAAAGTGACAGTTTTTTAGATGACTCCCTAGAATTTGATGAGCAAAACCAAGGCAGCTTCTAATGAATGATAGTTTGACTGGCTCCGTGCTGGTCATTGAGTCAGATAGCCAACATCGCGCACATTTGGTGGAGTGGTTATTAGCTGATGGTTTTAAGGTTCATGCTGCAGCCAGTGTCGACACGGGTTTTGCTTTGGCTTGTAACTTAAAGCCTAACTTGATTCTGGGTGATGTGGTTTTGGCCTTAGCAAATGGTTCACAGTTGCTGCGAGCCTTGCTGCGCGAGCTGCCAGAAACCTCAGTTATTGTCATTACCGAGTCAGCATCACTTAATGAGGCAGTTACGGCACTACAAGAGGGTGCCAGTGACTTTCTCATTAAGTCGATGTTAAACGATGATATTTTGCGGGTATCAGTGCAGCGCGCGATTGAGCGCCGTGTGTTGCGGGAACAAAATAACTCCTATCGAGCACAGTTAGAACTAGCCAATCAAAAACTAGAAGAAAGCCTTAAGTTATTGGAATATGACCAGCAGTCTGGTAGGCAGGTACAGCTGCGTCTGTTGCCTCCCACGCCGCATCTCACTAATGGTTTGGAAATCAATCATTACCTACAGCCGTCACTGTTTTTGTCGGGCGACTTTGTTGACTACTTCAGTGTTGGAGCAGGGCGGACAGCCTTTTATTTGGCCGACGTTTCAGGTCATGGTGCTTCTAGCGCATTTGTAACTGTTTTTCTGAAAACGCTGACTAATCGTATTCGTCGTCATTACGAAAAGCGCACATCTTCGGCGACTTTATCACCAGGTCGTATCATGACTTCGATGAATGAAGAGCTACGTATGCTGGCAACAGGCAAGCATTTGACCGTATTTTGCGGCGTTATTGATACCAATACTGATCAATTGATTTACAGTATTGGCGGGCATTACCCGCCAGCAATGTTAAAAAATGGCAATGAACTCATTGTCTTGCCTGGTAATGGTAAGCCACTGGGGCTGTTCCCTGATGTTCACTATGAAGAACACACCCTGCAATTGGCGCCGAGTTTTTCCCTTGTAGCCCTGTCTGATGGTATCCTAGAGGTTATGACAGAGCCTGATTTGGTAAGCAAAGAGGCTCGCATTCAAGCTGCTGTAGAAGCAGCAAATGGCCAATGGGCTGTGCTAAAAGCGCAGTTAGGTGTGGAAACCATGAGTGATGTACCTGACGATATTGCCGTGCTCATGATTAAACGTGATCAATGATATGAGCAATTGTAAGATGCAGTATGCCGAGCACAACGGCACCTATGTGTTGAAGTTGCGCGGTGATGTGCGTGTGCCCATTTGTACCTCGTTGGAAACCTTCATTGAAGATCATCTGCTCAACGACAAACGCCTGCGCGCGGTGATGATTGATCTGACTGAAACCGATAGCATCGATTCAACTGCGTTGGGGCTGTTGGCTAAAATTGCAGTGGCTTTGCGTGAGCTGAATCTGGGTAAACCAATCATTTTGTGCCTGAGCTCAGACATCAATCGCATTTTGGCCAGCATGGGCTTTGATGAGGTATTCCGAATTCTGCAAACCACCGCGGCATTGCGCGATCGCTTAGACGAGCTGCCCGATGAGGTGTTATCGGAAGCTGAAGTGACACAATGTGTGATTGACGCCCACCGTACGTTGATGGGCTTGAGCGAAAGCAATCAACAAACGTTCCGCAGTCTTGTTGACGCACTTGAAAGCGAAAAGCGTCATCAACAATAATCAGTGCAACTGCTTAGGCTAAACCTTGCTTAAGCAGTGTCTCTAACTTTTCAATATCGGCTGCAAACAATCGTATACCTTCAGCGAGTTTTTCGGTGGCCATGGCGTCGGCATTTAATTGCCAACGAAATTGAGCTTCGCTTAAAGGCGTTACTACTTCAGCATTTCTGGGTAGGTCATCATGCAGTGCCGGTGTTAAGGCGGCTTCCTCATTGGCCAACGCATCGAGTAGGGCAGGACTGATGGTGAGTTTGTCGCAACCCGCCAAGGCACGAATTTCGCCGGTATTACGAAAGCTCGCACCCATCACCACGGTGTTATAACCATTGCGTTTGTAGTGCTCATAAATCGCTTTAACCGACACCACACCTGGATCAGTTTCTGCGCTGTATTGTTGGCCGGTTTTCTGTACATGCCAGTCCAAAATGCGACCCACAAACGGTGAAATCAGTGTAGCGCCTGCATCGGCAGCGGCTTGCGCCTGCGCCATGCAAAACAACAGTGTTAGGTTGCAATGTATGCCTTCTTGCTCCAATTGCTTGGCTGCTTGTATGCCTTCCCAGGTGCTGGCAATTTTAATCAGCACACGTTCACGACCAATGCCACGCGCTTGATACAGCGCGATTAGCCGTCGCGCTTGCGCCAAGGTGGCAGGTATATCAAATGACAGACGCGCATCAACCTCAGTCGACACTAGGCCCGGAATATGGCGCAGAATTTCCACACCAAAACCCACAGCAACTGACTCCATGGCAGCTTGCAGTCTCTGACTTGCAGGCAGCCTCTGCGCCAGCGTGATACCGTCATCTAAAATATGACGGTAGTTGGAGTCGCTGGCTGCTTTTAAGATCAGAGAGGGGTTAGTGGTGGCATCAATGGGGCGTAGACGTTGAATACTATTAATGTCGCCAGTGTCTGCTACTACCGTGGTGTGTTGAGTCAGTTGTTCTAATGGGTTGGTCATCTGCAATCTCTATAGTGTCACGCCAGCTTCAGCGGCGGCAGCGGTTAATACCTCAATGCCAGCACCAGGTTTGTGCGCGTGTGTGCTAAGCACTTGGCGGAAGCGGCGACCACCGGGCTCGCCTTGGAATAGTCCCAGTATATGTCGTGTCATGTGGTTAAGTGGGCAGCCAGCCGTTAATTCACGTTCTACAAAAGGTAAATAAGCGCGCAGGATATCGCCACGAGTTTGCAGTTCAGTGACACCCCATAACTGCTGTGCTTGTACTAGCAAGTAGGGGTTTTGGTAGGCTTCACGACCAATCATGACACCATCGGTATGCTGCCAGTGCTGACTGATCCCGGCAACGGTTTTAATGCCACCATTAATTTCAATGTGTAGCTGTGGCCGTTCCGTTTTTAAGCGATAGACATCTTGATAACGCAGTGGTGGCACATCACGATTCTCCTTAGGGCTTAGGCCCGCCAAAATCGCAATACGTGCATGCACAATAAAGTGGGTGCAGCCAAACTCAGCCACGGTATCAACAAAGTTCAGCATGTCGTCGTAGTGCTCAAGACCATCAATGCCAATTCGGTGTTTTACCGTGACAGGGATGCCAACAGCAGCCTGCATGGCGGCAAGCGCTTCACCTACCAGTGTCGGTTCGGCCATTAAGCAGGCGCCAATGCGGCCTTGTTGTACACGATCTGATGGGCAGCCGACATTTAAATTGATTTCGTCATAGCCCCAGTCTTCACCTAGTTTGGCACAATGCACCAAGTCCTTAATGTCACTGCCACCTAACTGTAGCGCGATGGGATGTTCGGCGGCTTCAAAACGTAAATGCCGCGGCACATCGCCAAATACCAAGGCTTGGGTGGTGACCATTTCGGTATACAGACGAGCCTGTGGATGGCATAGACGCAAGAAGTTGCGAGCATGTCGCGTGGTCCAGTCCATCATGGGTGCTACGGAGAGATTTTTCGGTTGTGCAGACATTAATACAGTAGCTATTCAGTGGGTTATAGTCATTCTATCGTTAAACAGGAGTATGCCACGTGTCTTATTTTGCCCTAAGCCTAGCAACCTTGCCGGACTATCTAAAAAGCCGCGGTTTGTCGGCAGAATTTTTGGCAAAAGATGAGTCTTTGCAGTGCAGCGACCTTGCTGATGGCAATTTAAATTTGGTTTTTCGTGTGCAAAACCAGGCAGGCCAGTCGGTCATTGTTAAGCAGTCTTTGCCATGGGCTCGTAAGTATCCGGACTTTGCTCTGCCATTAACACGTGCAAAGTTAGAGCAGGACTTACTGCAGTCATATCTAGACTACTGCCCGGACTATGTGCCTAAGGTTTATCACTACGATGACACCATGTATGCCTGTGTCATGGAGGATTTAAAAGATCACTGCATATTGCGTACGGGACTGTTGGCAGGGCGGACATATGCACATTTAGCGACGCACTTAGGTGACTTTTTAGCGCGCTCATTATTTTTTAGTTCAGACTTTGCAGTGGATTCAGCGACCAAAAAGGCACGGGTGACCCAGTTCACCAACCCGGTGTTAGTGAAAGCACAAGAGGATGTGTGTTTTACCCAGCCACTGATCAATCATCCCAACAATCACTGTCATCCGGAATTAATGCCGTTGGCGTTGAGCCTGCGAGCTGACGTTAAACTACACGCACAGGTGCTGCGCTGTAAGTGGTTATATATGACCCGTGCTGAGGCCTTATTGCATGGTGACCTGCATACTGGCTCGATCATGGTGACTGATCACGATACGCGTATTATTGATCCCGAATTTGGCTTTTATGGCCCCATGGCCTATGACATTGGTTGCTTGTTGGCGAACTTGTATATTGCCGCGATGGTGCAAGAGCAGCCGGATAATCAGCGCTGGTTGACCCAAGTGATGGTGGATACTTGGTTGGTGTTTGAGCAGCGTTTTGCCGAGTTAGCAAAACATCACAGCATTCAAGGCGAATGGGATAACCCTTATATTATTGCCGACTTTTTAACAGAGTTACGTGGCGATAGCTTGCGTTTTGCCGGCGTTGAGCTGATTCGACGCACAATTGGACTGGCGCATGTGCCCGAGTGGGAAGACATGACTCCCGCGCGAATAGCTGCCGCTAAACAATGCTTGCTCACTGCCAAAGTCTGGTTATGCCCAGCTGCTCCTATCACCTCCATTACTGAGGCTTTACAGTTGCCTTAGGTGATTGGCCTGTTAGGTGAAGTTGTTGGCGCTGTGTCATAGTCGGCAAAATTTTTAGGAGATTGGTTATGCAGTGGCAGACACGCATTACTCAATTGTTAGGTATTGAGCATCCCTTTATCTGTTCCGGTATGACCTATGTGTCGAATGCAGAACTAGCGGCGGCAGTGAGTAATGCCGGTGGTTTGGGTTTGATCCAAATTGGACATCTAAAGCCGGATGAGGCGCGTGCCGAAATTCGCAAGGCTCGAACACTGACCGACAAACCTTTTGGTGTTGGTCTGGCGCTGATGATGCCGGGCGCTACTGAAAATGCCGAAGTGGCCTTGGTCGAAAAAGTGCCGGTGATTAATTTCTCGTTAGGTAAGGGCGACTGGTTGTGTCAGCGGGCACACGCTTATGGCGGTAAAGTGATTGCGACGGTCGTTAATGCTAAACATGCACAAGCTGCTGAACGCGCTGGTGCTGATGCCTTGATTGTGACGGGTCATGAAGCTGCTGCACATGGTGGTGATGTCACTACCTTAGTGCTGGTGCCTGCGATTCGCCGTGTCAGCACATTGCCCATTATTGCAGCAGGTGGTTTAGCGGATGGCGCAGCTTTGCCTGCTATTTTGGCATTAGGTGGTGATGCTGTTGCTATGGGCACACGCTGGGCCATGACTGTTGAGAGCCCATTGCATGAGAACACACGGCAAGTGGTGCTGAAGAAGTCGGTACACGACACCATCTACACCAGTAATTTTGATGGTATGCCTTGCCGCATTATGAAAACACCAACAGGGCAGGCGGTTAGCAAAAAGCCACTGACACCTTGGCGAGCCTGCTGGGAAGCCTTAAAAGTTATGCGGGCACAACATCGTCCTTGGTCGGAATTGTTTAGCACAATTCGTCAGGAAGGTTTGCTGGCAGCTATTAAGTTGGCGTATTTTGGCGCAGCGGTAGAACGCATTCGCGTTGCGATTTTAGACGGTGACCAAACACGTGGTGTGCAGCTTATTGGACAGGCTCAAGGATTAATTGATGATGTGCCCAGCTGTGCGGCATTGATGCAACGTTTATTAGATGAGGCGACACAAGCACACCGCCACGTATTATCGTGTGCGCCATCTTCGAAACAAGTCGAAGTGCGCAGCGCATAACATTTATATAGGCATTGATGAAGGAGGCAATATGTTGTTGCAAGAGGCTATTCACAGCCGCCGATCCATGCCCGTGCTGGGTTTGCCGATGCCTAACGAAGCGCAGCTTGATGCGGTATTTTTAGCGGCCGCCCGTGCGCCGGATCATCGCTTATTGCGCCCTTGGCGCTACCTTGTACTAAAAGATGATGGTCTGAATCAGTTAGGCCAAGCTTTTGTGGATGGCATGAACGAGCTCGATCCTGATCGTGCCTTGCGTGATCACCAACGTTTATTAGAAATGCCGCTTCGCGCGCCGATGATTGTTGTGGCTATTTTGTCTTTAAATGCTCACCCCACTGTGCCTGAGTGGGAGCAGTGGTTAAGCCTTGGTGCGGGTGTACAAAACATGCTGTTAACACTGCATGACCAGGGTTTTGCAGGTATGTGGCGAACCGGGGACTTAGTAGCAAGCATGGCTGTGAAGTCGTTTTTAGGGTTAGCAGACCATGAGCAAATTGCTGGTTTTATTTATATAGGTACGGCTCACGGCGAAAAAGCTGCACCGGCTTTGCCAAACAGCATTTGGCAGCACTGGCCACAGGCGTGACAGTAGTGACGGATTTAGTGCAAGCAAAAGCGTTTGTGCTGCAAATGCGTGAGCAAATGCCACTACTTAATTTTATGCAGATTGATGCCAAACACTGGGATGGGCAAGTGTTGACCTTGTCAGCACCATTAGAGCCAAACCGTAATGACAAAAATACGGCTTTTGCCGGCTCAATAGCTAGTTTGTCGACGGTAACAGGGTGGGCCTTATTAATGCTGTGGTGTGAGCGTGAGTTTGGTCCATGTCATGTGGCGGTTTATCACGCTGAATTGCGTTATCGCCAACCGATTACCGATGTGTTCCAGGCCTCAGCACACTTGCCTAGTGAAGCAGCGCTTGAGCAGTTACGTGCGCGCATGGCCAGTCATGGCAAAGGTCGTATTGATGTGCAGTTAGTGGTGCATAGCGGTGAGCAAGAGGCCGTGACACAAACGGCAGGTTATGCCATCTGGACTGTGCCATACTAGTGGGTATGTTTCTGCCGGTATGAGTTATGTCCTCAAAAAACCTTGAGCCTGAGCTTGCCGATACGCGAGAGCGCATTTTATTGCAGGCAAGTCGTGTGTTTGCCAGTAAGGGTTATCAACAGGCTAAGTTGGATGAAATTGCGCGTGAAGCAGGGCTGACTAAGGGGGCAATTTATTGGCATTTCCGCAATAAGTCAGATTTGTTTTGTGCGCTGTTAGAGTCACGGATGCAGCGTAATACGGCACCCTTGTCGACTGAGTTAAGTGAAGCCTTGCAGTTAAAAGATGACAATAGCCGTCGTTTAGCCTTAACGCATGTGCTTAAAGCTACGTTAGCTCGTTTTCGCTCAGATGCCGATTGGCCGCGTTTGTGTATAGAGTTTGTGGCTCAGTCACGTGATGCAGACGTTGCCGAGCGTGTACGTGGTTTGAACGCTAATGGTCGCCGAATTGCGATTGATGTTGTCGAAGCCATGAAAGTAGCGGGCTTAACCGATAAGCACATTAATACCGACATGTTGTCGTTATTTTGGTATGCATTAATTGATGGTTTGATGATGGCGTGGATTGTGCGGCCAGAAGTATTTGCGGATGATGCAGTGATCGATGAAATGGTCGAGATGCTATGGCGTGGCTTAGCTCCCAAGTAGGGAGCTTAAGCGGCTTCGCGTGACGGGAACTGGCAGCGTTCGGCCAATTCGGCACAGGCTTTTTGGATCATTTCTTCAGTGATCGCAATTTCGCGGCCTTGCTCATCAAGCAAAATAGCAAAATGAAATGGATTAACCATTGCAGTGCCATCATTTGATTGTGTTGTTGCGTAGTTCATAACTTGCCCCTATGTGTGGCGTTTCCTTGAGCTCAATATAGCTAGCCACTAATACGTTGTCGCTTAAAACAGTGCTTAAGTTGTAACCAACTATGAAAAACATTTCGACACATCTATCCACACAGTTGGCGCCTATTAGATTAGGGGTTTTGCTTAACCCTTATGCCGGTGTGGGTGGGCAATTGGCGCTGAAAGGCAGTGATAGTCTAAGTTTGGCGTTACTTAAACAAACCCAAGGACAAGTCGATATTGGGCAAAGTCATGCCCAGCAGCGTTTAGCCGTTGTGATGAAATTATTACAACAACATAAGTTGTTACCGCGTTTTGACATGATTGTCGCGCCCGCACAATTAGCTGAGCATGTCTTACAGGCCTTGAATATTCCTTGCCAAGCCCTAAACCTTACTGTTGATCCACAAACGAGTGCCGATGATACCGTGCGTATTGCTAAAGCTATGCTGGCAGAGGGTATAGACCTGCTGTTGTTTGCCGGTGGTGATGGTACGGCACGTGATGTTTGCCGTGCGGTGGGTTTGCAAGTACCAGTATTGGGGGTGCCAGCAGGCGTAAAAATGCATTCGGGAGTGTTTGCCATTAATCCGCAAGCTGCAGTCGATGTTTTACAGGAAATCGCCTTTGGTCATTGGGTGGCGGCGGACTTGGCTGAAGTGCGTGATATTGATGAAACCGACTTGGCACAAGGCCGACTAAAAGCGCGGCATTATGGCGAGATGCGTGTGCCGGCGTTAGCCAACCATATTCAGCAGGTAAAATGCTCGGGGCGTGAAGTTGAGGCCTTGGTGGTGGCAGAAATTGCGGCTGGGTTTGTTGAAAACATGCGTGATAACTGTGTTTATGCCTTAGGGCCGGGAACAACAGTAGCCGCGGTGGCTGAGCAGCTAGGGCTTGAAAATACCTTATTAGGCTTTGACCTAGTGCAATCTGGGCAGTGCTTAGTTAATGATGTTACCGCTGATGAGCTGTTGCGAGTGGCTGCAGAGCAGCCTTTGATTGTTGTGATAGCACCTACGGGTGGCCAAGGCAGTTTAATTGGTCGAGGTAATCAGCAGCTAAGCGCGCCGCTGCTGCATAAAATTGGTCGTGACAATGTGCAGATTTTATCAAGTGCCAGCAAGTTAGCTGAACTTGATGGGCGTCCGCTGCGCCTAGATACAGGTGATGCAGCGCTCGATAAGTTGTGGTCTGGATTATGGTGCGTGCATACCGGTTATCAGCAGCAAGTGTTGTATGCCGTTCAAGGTTAATAAACGAGGGTAAAGCATGAATGTGTCGTTGTTTGAGCCACTAAATTTGGGCGAAGTTAATCTAAAAAATCGCGTATTGATGGCGCCATTGACACGTATGCGTGCAGGGCCCGGTGATGTGCCAACGGATTTAATGGTGGAGTATTACCGTCAGCGCGCTGGTGCAGGTTTGATTATTTCTGAAGCTTCGCAAGTGTCACCGCAGGGCAAGGGTTATATGCAAACCCCCGGCATTTATAGCGAAGAGCAAGTTCAAGGCTGGCAAAAAGCAACTGCTGCGGTGCATCAAGCCGGTGGCAAAATTGCCATGCAGTTATGGCATGTGGGTCGTATTTCGCACAGTAGCTTGCAGGTTGATGAGCAAGCACCAGTGTCAGCATCAGCGATTGCCGCCAAAACACGTACCACCGTATTGGGTGAAAATGGCCAGCCACATCGGGTGAATTGCTCCACACCACGAGCACTGGAGCTAGCTGAGATTCCTACGCTGATTCAGAGTTATCGTGATGCCACATTAAATGCGCAGAAGGCTGGTTTTGACTGTGTTGAAGTGCATGCCGCTCACGGTTATTTATTACAACAATTTCAAGCCGCTGAAAGCAATGAGCGCACAGACGTTTATGGTGGCTCACTGGAAAATCGTGCCCGCCTAACCCTAGAAGTGCTGGATGCCGTGATTGCCGCATGGACTCCGGGACGTGTGGGTATTCGTATTTCACCGATGGGCAGCTTTAATGCGTTAGAGCCTGCTGATGGTGAGGCAATGACTTGGTATTTAGCGGAACAGTTTGAGCAACGTGGCATTGCCTATGTGCACCTGTCAGAGCCGGATTGGGCCGGTGGCTTGCCGATTACTGATGCTTTCCGCGAAGAGCTGCGTCAGCGCTTTTCTGGGGCGATAGTTGGGGCAGGGGCTTATACCCGTGACAAAGCAGAGCGCTTATTAGCTAAACAGTGGATTGATGCTGCGGCTTTTGGCCGTGACTATATTGCAAACCCTGACCTAGCAGACCGGTTGCGTTTAGAACAGCCACTCAATGATCAGCGTCCAGAGCTATTTTATGGTGGTGGTGCGGAAGGTTATACCGACTACCCAACGTTGAGTGCATAACAGCAAGACATAAAAAAGCCCGCATTTAGCGGGCTTTTTTTACAACTTAGCGTTAAGCAATTTGCATGTTTTGCAGAGCTTCAATGCGCTTTTCCAATGGTGGATGCGACATGAACAGCGATGCAAAGCTGAAGCCTTCACGTTTACCAGTGGTGATGGCCATGGCGGTCATCTCGGCTGGCATTTGATCTGGCACTTGTTGCTCGCGCTGCAATGCACGCAAGGCATCAATCATGTTTTGACGACCTGCTAAACGAGCGCCTGCTTCGTCAGCACGGAATTCACGGTAGCGTGAGAAGTACATGACAATGGTGGAGGCCAGAATGCCCAATACGATGTCAGCAACAATGCTGGTGACGTAATACGCAATGCCAGGGCCGTCTTCGTTTTTGAACACCACACGATCAACAAAGTTGCCGATGATGCGAGAGAAGAACATCACAAAGGCGTTCACAACACCTTGAATCAAGGCGAGTGTGACCATGTCGCCGTTGGCAACGTGACCAATTTCGTGACCCAGTACAGCGCGTACTTCTTCACGACGCATGCGTTGCAGTAGACCCGTTGATACCGCAACTAGGGCATCGTTTTTGTTCCAGCCAGTCGCAAAGGCATTGGACTGATGGCTAGCAAAAATACCCACTTCTGGCATTTTGATGCCGGCTTTTTGTGACAATTCAGCCACGTTTTCCAGTAACCAGCGCTCTTCAGCGGTGCGTGGGTTTTCAATCATCTGCACGCGCATGGCACGTTTGGCCATCCACTTGGACATCAATAACGATACCAGCGAACCAACGGCACCAAAGACAAAGCAGAATACGAGTAAGTTACCCAGTTGCAGTGTGTTACCCGCGCCATGCGTTGAGCCAACGCCGAGCAAGCTCAGCACGATACCAGCAACCACCACAACGGCTAGGTTGGTGAGTAAGAAAAGGGCAATTCGCATCATGGGACTGTTTTCTCCTGTTAACGTTATTTATAAAGTAGGGACGACTGATGACGATTTCAAGTCAACAGAGCCGTTTTTCATGCCTTGTCCGTACCGTGACGGCGGCGATATCCCTCTAAAAAGCGTGCTAGGCGGTTAATGGCTTCAATCAGCTCTTCACGGTGGGGTAAAAACACCACGCGGAAGTGATCAGTATTTGGCCAATTAAAGCCTGAGCCTTGCACCAGCAGCACTTTTTCTGCCTTCAGTAGCTCCAAAATAAACGCTTGATCATCCTCGATTGGGTACACCGCAGGATCGAGTTTTGGGAACAGATATAGAGCGCCTTTGGGTTTCACGCAGCTGACACCAGGTATGGCTGTGAGCAGGTCATAGGCTAAGTTGCGCTGTTCATAAAAGCGTCCACCAGGGCGCACTAATTCATTAATGCTTTGGTAACCACCCAGTGCGGTTTGAATGGCGAATTGCGCTTGAACGTTAGCACATAGGCGCATGGAGGCCAGCATATCAATGCCTTCAATATAGTCTGCGGCTTGTGATTTGTTGCCGCTGAGCATTAACCAGCCTGAGCGAAAACCAGCGACTCGATAGGACTTCGACAAGCCATTAAAAGTCACAACTAATAAGTCATCGGCAAGCGTGGCAATCGAGGTATGTTCAGCTTCGTCATACAAAATTTTGTCGTAGATCTCATCAGCAAAAATAATCAGCTGATGCTTGCGAGCCAAGGCCACAATACCTTCTAAGGTTTCGCGCGAATACACCGCACCGGTAGGGTTATTGGGGTTAATGACCACAATGCCACGAGTTTTTGGCGTGATTTTGGCTTCGATGTCAGCCAAGTTTGGCTCCCAGCCTTTGTCTTCGTCACACAGGTAATGAATGGGACTACCACCGGCTAAAGTGACAGCAGCAGTCCAAAGCGGGTAATCGGGTGCTGGTACCAGCATGTCATCGCCATTGTTCAGTAGCGCCTGCATGGACATAACAATAAGCTCAGACACACCATTGCCAATGTAGATGTCGTTTACATCGACGTTCAGCAAGCCTTTTTGCTGGTAATAATGCACGATGGCGCGACGAGCCGCGAACAGGCCGCGCGATTCACAGTAACCAACGGCATTTGGTAAATTACTAATGACGTCAGATAAAATCTCTTGCGGTGCTTCAAAGCCGAACGGAGCAGGATTACCGATATTAAGCTTGATAATGCGATGGCCTTGCTCTTCCATGGCAGTCGCCGCTTTCAGCACCGGACCGCGAATGTCGTAACACACATCTTTAAGTTTGTCGGATTTGCTAATGGGCATGCTGAGCTCTCGCGGTACTAGGTTAAAAACTGAATTGATTGTAGCTGAAATGAAACGTTGCGGTTGGCTTTCAGTGCAAGCAAATGGTGTGTAATGTGGGTGTCATAACGCTGGGGAACACTAAATGACTAAAAAGCGATCAGAAGCGGAGTGGCAGCAAGAGTTGTCGCCAAATGCTTTTTATGTGTGTCGTCAAAAGGGCACAGAGCCAGCTTTTACGGGTGAATATTGGAACTCTAAAGCAGAGGGTATATATCACTGCCATTGCTGTGGTGAGCCACTATTTGAGTCGTCGACAAAATATGACTCAGGCTCTGGCTGGCCTAGTTTTTATCAGCCGATTAAGCCTGCACAAATTGCTGAGCACAGAGACATTAGTCATGGCATGATCAGGGTTGAAGTGACGTGTTCACATTGTGATGCGCATTTGGGGCATGTTTTTCCAGATGGCCCAGAGCCAACGGGGCTCCGTTATTGTATTAACTCAGCCTCACTGACATTGAAGCACGCACAATAAGCGCAACTAACTCAAAGGATTATAAAGATGGCTAATATTTACGAATTTTCTGCGCGTTCAATCACTGGCGAGGATGTTTCGCTTGCTGACTATAAAGGCCAAGTAATTCTTGTGGTTAATACTGCAAGCAAATGTGGTTTTACTCCACAATTCAAGGGCTTGGAAAGTATTTATGAGAAGTATGCTGAACAAGGCTTTACCGTGCTGGGTTTTCCTTGTAATCAGTTTTTGAACCAAGAGCCAGGTGACGAAAGTGAAATTGCCAACTTCTGCAGCATGGACTATGGCGTAACGTTTCCCATGTTTGCCAAAATTGACGTCAATGGCCCAGGCGCACACCCTTTGTTTCAGCATTTGGCCGAATCAGCGCCAGGCTTGCTGGGCAGCAAAAAAATTAAGTGGAACTTCACTAAATTTTTAGTCGGACGCGATGGCTTAGTGATTGACCGCTATGCGCCAACCACTAAGCCAGAAGAAATTGCTCGCGATATTGAAAAAGCGCTGGGTTAAATACCGGCCACATCTTCACTAAACCGCCAGAGCATGTCAGCAACTTTTACATGTTTGCTAATGGCTTTGGTGGCTGCTTTGCGGCGACGCACAAAATACTGGCCATTATTTGTCTTGCCAGCATCGGTTGTTGCTAGCCAGATCGCTGTATCTGCTCCTTTGGCTGATGAAATCAACACACGATCTACGACGCTTTGAATAGGGCCTGGCAGTTCACGCCAAATGCCCGTGGCTACACCGCCAGGATGAAAGGCGTTAACGCGGATATTGGTGTCCGCCACACGACGTGCTAACTCACGTGCATAAATCAAATTAGCTAACTTGGCAGAGCCATAAGCTTGGAAGCCAGTGAGGTATTTTTTCGGGTTATTAAATTTGTCCAGATCAATGGTGCCAGCCCAATGTGCTACTGAACTGGTCACCACAACTCTGGCGTCATTAGCATTGGCGAGTGTAGGCAGCAAATGTTGCATTAAGCGAAAGTGACCAAAATGCATGGTGGCTACCATGCTCTCTAAACCAAAGGCCACACGTAGACCTTGAGTGTAGCTACCAGCATTTACCATGACAGTGTCAAGCTCGGGCAACAGGGCCAGTGTTTTTACGGCCGCAGCATCAATTGAATCAAAACTGGCAAGATCCAAGGCGATCGCATAAATAGATGCATCTGCTTGAGTTGCTTTAATTGCAGCAATGGCGGCCTGGCTTTTGCCGATGTCTCTAGCGGCAATAACCACCTCATGGCCCGCCTGCACAAATGCCTTGACCATCTCTAAGCCGATACCACTATTGCCGCCTGTCACTAAGATTTTACGCGACATAAAAAACCACCTATTGTGTGTGAAATGAAGTCACCAAGGAGTGTAACGCTAAATGTCCGCTGTAGCTGGGAGCAAAATTGCAATTTTTGGTGCAGGTAGCGTGGGTTGTTATCTTGGTGGCCGATTGGCAGCAACGGGTGCTGATGTCACCTTTATTGGGCGGCCTCGTTTGGCAGAGCTGTTTGCCAAAACGGGGCTGACGCTGACCAGCTTGCATAACACTGAACATAAGGTGGCACCTGAACATGTGCAGTTTTCTACTGATGCTGCTGTGCTTGCTGATATGGACTTGGTGCTGGTCACGGTTAAGTCCGCCGATTCAGACTTGGCTGGGCTGACTTTGGCACGTCATTTGAAACCTTCTGCGATTGTGCTGAGCTTTCAAAATGGTTTGCATAACACCGGTATTCTGAAAAATGCGTTGCCTAGGCACCGTGTGCTGGCCGGTATGATTCCATACAACGTTGTAAATCGTGGTGATGGTTGTTTTCATCAAGGCTCAGATGGTGTGCTGGAAGTGGCTGATGATAAAGCGTTAGCGCCGTTTTTGACGGCTTTTGAACATGCGGGTTTGGCACTGCAAACACACCATGATATGCAGCAAGTGTTGTGGTCTAAACTATTGCTGAACTTAAATAATGCAATTAATGCTTTGAGTGGTCAGCCACTCAAGCAGGAGCTATCACAGCGGGGCTTTAGGCGTTGTTTAGCACTAGCTCAGGCTGAGGCACTCGACTTATATCGACGTGCCGGCATTAAACCGGCAAGGCTTACGCCCATTCCGCCAAAGTTAATGCCTAAGTTGTTGTCTGTGCCGGATTACTTATTTAAACGTTTGGCTGCACGTATGTTAGCCATGGATCCATTGGCTCGTTCATCGATGTGGGAAGATTTAGAAGCAGGGCGGCAAACCGAAGTGGAATGGATTAACGGTGAAGTGCTACGTTTGGCTGAAAGTCTAGGCCAGCCGGCACCAGTTAATGCTCGTTTAGTCGCATTGGTTCGTTCGGCAGAAAGTGGTGGGCGACGTGACTGGGAGGCGGCTGAGTTATTAGCTGACTTGCAGCGCCAAGTTAAATGCTGATTTTTCCTGCAATCAACACAAGTCATTCTTGACAGTATGCACCGCTGCCCCTAACATGCGCCCCGCAGAGACACTCTGGGGCTATAGCTCAGCTGGGAGAGCGCTACAATGGCATTGTAGAGGTCAGCGGTTCGATCCCGCTTAGCTCCACCAGATTGTCCCCATCGTCTAGAGGCCTAGGACATCGCCCTTTCACGGCGGTAACCGGGGTTCGAATCCCCGTGGGGACGCCAATTCGCAAAAAGCCCGCTCATGCAGCGGGCTTTTTGTTGGCTGATTAAGCTGCAACCCCTCCACGTAAATCATCACAAACGTGCTGTTAAAAATGGGATCAACGTAATAGTGGTCACTTACCCGTGCACCAAGCTTTAAATAAGCACGCAGCAGCATAGGAATTTCATCTTTAGAAAAGGGTGCTGTGCTTTGCAAGGTATGTAAGGGCATAGCATGCGTTTGTGTTGGTTTTAATTGCAGAGCACTAGCGGCAGTCCGGTTTTGCGCCAAATATTGAAGTACTGGTGCATGAACTTGAGCATCTTGGCCAGGGAAGCTGCAACTGCCAAACATTAAGTCAGCATTAACTGCTTTTAGGTATTTAAGGCCTGCTCGCCATAACAGCAATAAAACCTGACCATTACGAGCATTTGGGTTGATACAAAATCGACTTAATTCAACAGCGCAGTGACTTTTTTTGAGTAAATGGTCTACTTGATAATACTGTGCACTGTAAAAAAGCTCGTTGTTAGCAACAAATTGACTATTAAGTAGTCGTACAGTGCCAATAACTTGGTTGTGTTCTAGCACAATCAGGTGGTGTGCCATTTCGTCACGTGGCTCCCAACCTGGCCTCAGCGCTTCATCAATATGATCAAAAAAAACGGACTGACGTAAAGCAATGCTGGCGGCCACTTCGTCTGCTGTCTGTGCCAGACGTACTTGGTATTTATCCGTGAGGATATGGCAGTCGATTTGGTCTGGACTAATCCACTGCTGCTGAATGACATTAAAATAATGAAGTTGATGCAGGGGTTCGACGGCTGTTTGCATACATTGTGCTCGACTGACGTAATCAACGAGCACAGTGTTTCCGGTAATCGTGACGTTAGCGTGACGTCTTTATGTCAGATTGGTGGCTAGTTTTTTTGCCATCGCTAGGCCGCTTAACCAAGCACCCTCTACGCGACCACCATGTAGCCAGTCGCCACACAAACCAATACCTTGGTGACTATCCCAAGCGCACAGCAATAGGCTGGCTGTATGCCCTTGTGCGTAGCGCCAGCGGTGTGCTTGGGCACTTTGTGGGGCAGGGGCACCTAAGGCCATGAACGCCTCACTTAGCGCCTGAATGACGCTGTTAGCGTCCGCCTCAATATTTGCCTCACTCCACGCGATGCTGCCGTGTAGCAGCCACGACTCCTGCGCAGGTCGTGCTGGTTTATGACTGTCACGAGCCACCCAGCTCAGTGGGCCTTGATTAATAAAGGCAGCATCAAAGGGCAGTATCACGGTGTCGGCATATTGCAGCATCACTGACCAGCAGCCTGTCATGGCAACTTGTGCAGGAATGTCGTTAAGGCTTGTTGTTAGTGGTGACAGCAGCGCTTGCGCCTGTGGTGCAGGAATCGCCAAAATGACATGACTGAACTCTCTGTCGAGCGGGCCTGCTGATTGGCTATGGAGCTGCCAACCAGTTGGTGTTTTGCTGAGTGCAGAAATGGTCTGCCCCAAAACAACAGTTAACCGATTGGCTAGCCAGCGGGCAGGGGCATTCATGGTTGGTGTGCCAACCCACCGCGTGGGTGATTCCGATACGCCATTAGCACGTGGTTTTTCACCCAGCACCTTAATATGTGGCCGCCACTCACTAACCACACCAGCCTGAGCCCATATTTGAACTTGTGCTGCAAAGTCGGTGTTTTTGGCAGTGAAATACTGAGCGCCATGATCACACTGCCAACCTTCGCCACGTCGGGTACTCATTCGACCACCGATGCCCCGGCTTTTGTCGAAAACAGTAACGTTGTGACCAAGTTGTTGCAGAGCATAGGCACAGCTAAGGCCGGCCATACCAGCGCCGATAATGGCGATGTGAGGAGTCATAAAGGTGTCTCGATGAAGCATTTTGCGTCACTAGCTTGTAACGCAAAATGCTGAGCTTCATCAATTAGGCAATATGAACTTAATTTAATGAGAGCGCGCTGACCGGCACTACGGGCAGGACAATGCTGGAGGGGTGTTGACTATCAGTATGCACCGTCATAATGCCTAACACCGATTTAAGTAGGGTAGGCACTGGCTGCAAACCTTGTGGAAAGTTACTTGAGTTGATCGAAATGCGTAGGCGCGCGCCGGGCGGAACATAGGCCGCACTGGGGAAAATTTCAATCGGTATTAACATTGGCTCATTTGGCTTTACTGGCATTAATGTATCAATACGATAGGTGTGCCAAGGCTGTAGCATTACGCCATTCATAATACGAGAGCGACTTTCATCGACATGTCGATGTGATGCGGTAAGCAAACCATTTGTGACCGGCTCACTGCTGCCACCAACGCCAATCAGGTCAATTCGAACTGAGACATTAGTGTCCATGGCAGTTGTGGATACCCAAATATTGGCTTGCATAGGGCCGTTGATATAAAAGCCTTCTTCACTCACTGGCGTCAAGAATTGCGCTGCACCAGTTTCGGCTAAGGTGTTATCGCTAAAGCAAGGAATGGGCAACATGGCTGTGATGCCAGCCGTCCACTGTGTAGTGCTGGATGAGCACAGACCATTGAGCGGCTGCTGCAAAACAGTATGTGTCGCATTTTCTGCGGTTGGTTGCTGCTTTGTTACCGTGCCTTCCGGCTGCAAGAAAAAGACTTCAGGCTTCATGGCAGGATGCGGCCAGTCACTGGTGATTTGATAACGATCAAGGCCCAACACATATTGGGTAACATTGGGCTGTGCTGCCGCATTGGTGTCTAGGCCCATAACGTATTGGTCAAACCATTGCAGCTGCAGCTGCTGCAAGTTCGGCACACCATCTTGTGGTAGGCCGTTGCTGGGCACACCTGCAGCTTCGATATGAGTCCATGGGCCAATCAGCAGTTTAACGGGTACTTGACCTTTTAGCGCTTCAAACCACATGGGTTCACTGCGTTGGAATAAATCAAATAAGCCACCAACGATGAAGGTAGGTACGTTCACTTTATTGGCACCTTCAATCGGCGAGCGCTCTGCCCAAAAGTCACCGTCATAGACGGTTTCTGACTCACCTAATAATGCTTTGAGCATGGTGGGCACTTGAAAGCCGGTGATGGCATTCAATAAGTTACCAATAATACTTTGAAGACCTACGGCAGGATCGGCTTGTAGTGCGTCAAAGCTTAGCGCGCCAAGACCAGTGATCAAACCCATCCACAACGGAATAAAGGTGGCATTGACGTTGCCACCGGTGAACACGATGTCGCGATAGCCATCACCAATCGGCACGATGGGGAATGCAGCTTTGACGGCAGGGTGTTGCTGTTGCGCGGTCAAAATGGCGGTAATACCCAAATACGATACGCCAAAGACACCGATGCTGCCGTTTGACCAAGACTGCTGGGTAACCCATTCAGCCACTTCTTTGAAGTCAGCTTGTTCTTCAGCACCAAATGCTTCCCATTTACCGGTGGAGTTGCCAGTTCCACGTACGTCTACCACTACCGTGGCATAACCCCGTTGAACCATGAATGGGTCAGCACCACCGATGGCGCTGACTAAGCTTCCGGCCGACAAGTTATACGAGGTTTGAATCAGAATCGTAGGGTATTTGCCTGTGTCTACTTGGCCTTCACTTAGGGCAGGTAAGGTGACTGAGGCTGCTAGCTGCACGCCATCTCGCATGGTGATGAAGGTGGTTGGCAGCTTAGTGACACCTGCATAGTCGGCAGGACGGTCATAACTTTGCCATTCGGTGTTGGCCGGCTGAGACAAAATGGGTTTAAAGCTGGCTTCTGAGGAGCGATTACCCAATGTTATACGTTGTTCAGAGCGCGCTTGACCTGAGCCATTATTAGCGCCTGAGTTGTCATTGCTGCCACAGGCTGCAAGCACAATGGCAGTAGTGGCAGCGAACAGTGTTTTTCTTGTTATAAACGTCGGAAGCATTTCTCTAAACTCTGACTGTGTAGTTTTGACAGTATACACAGTCAGATTGTTAGTATGAATAGGATACTTTTATTGTTTAGGTCTCGTTAATACTGAAAAGCTTCCGAGCTCCAACCCGTGCCAGACATAAAGGGTGCTGGCGGCAGTTTAACGCCACCAATAATTCGTTGCCCCTTTGCGTCAAGGTAGGTAAGCCATGTCTCTGTTGGCGCAATGTTTTTGGGTGGTTTGCTATAGTCGCAAACCCCATCTTTGAATACTTCACGTAAAGCATCCAACTGACCGGGCAAAAATAGGTTAGACAACAGTGGACCATACTCGGTGGCAGGGTCATACGGCTTTAGCTCACAGTCTAGATTATCACCATAAATATCATCGCCAGCCTGAGTGCGTGGTGTGCCATATGCATATAGCGGCCTAAGAATATTGACGCAGGCCTTACCAATTGCAGCGATGCCTGTTGGCAAAATACAGCGGTCTTGCAAATCGGCAGGCTTATTGGCGACTACTTTTTCCGCAATAGGTCGATTGCTCGTGTCTTGCTCCATGGCGGCTACCCATTTATCCATAGCCACTAAGCCTTCATGAACCCAGTTTAGGTCACCAATAAGGGGCACTGCGCCCGCCCACATGACATGGTTGTCATGGTTGCCATGTTCGCGCTCTAAGCGCCAGCGTACCCACCATGCATGAACTGAGTCGTGAGCAATGCCAGGGTCTGGTCCTACGAAGTTTAAAATGGGAACAGTATTTAAGTTATTCCCTACCATGACCATGCCGCTACGATACATATTTCTTACTGCAGTAGGATCTGCTTGTGTGCGCGCTACTTGCGGTCGAATATCAACATCAAGCCCACCAATATGGGTATTTAGATCGGCAAATTGTTGTGCAGTAATTCGGCCTTGCTGGAAAGGTAATAACCCGTATTGAACGCCTGTATTTCCTAATGGTAGGTTCGTAAAGCTACGACCTGCCTTGGCTTCCATTGGGCTGGCTATGCTGCTGTCTCTGAAGCCTACAATATGTGATATCGCGCTAATAATGTCGCAACGTTGGCCACTTGGATTGTTGTCTGGATGGTAACTGTTGGGGCCGTAGCAATTACCTGTAGGCTCAGTTGCCCCTTTAAATAAACCTTCGTCAGCAGTAATTGCATTTAGGTGCGTTAAGTGTCCTTCAACATCACCCCATTGAGTAGGTATCCATAACACGCCACGTTGTAGGCTGCTGATTGGGTTTTCAAAGTATTTACGCATCAAGTGAAGGTCAGCGAACTGAAGTCCCGCGGTCATTGAGTCAGGGTAAGCACACATCGTGATTAAACCTTGGTAAATGCCGGGATAAGCATTGGCAACCGTGGTTTGCGTAATTGAACCGCCAGAGCAGCCGGTGCCAAGGGTGTAGCGAATTTCACCATATTGCTCAACGATGCGCTCTTTCGCCATCACCATTGATTCGGCCTGTAAGACAACATCGCAGTTGTGACCACCGTTATTAAGCGCGGTAGACATAACAGCAAAGCCACGGCTTAAGCCTGTGACATAACTTTGTTCTAGCAGTGGAATATCGTCAAAGGTACCCGAAAAGTCGTTAAGTTTGGCAGATCCCGGAGTGAAAGACGTGCCACAGCTTCCGCCATGAGTGATTAGTACTTTTCGGTTCCACTGTGGTTGTGGCGCCCATGGTTCCCAACCTTCATCTGGATTAAATAAGGTCAAAATGCGGTACTGGTCACGATCCTGATAACCCAATTCTTGGCGCACAATAAATGGCACCGTGACACCATGATCAGTAGTTGTGGTGGCAACATCAGATGCTGGATTTGCTGGATCGTATGGCTGTAGTCCAAATTTCCACGGTTGTGATGATTTATAGAGATAGGTGTATTCGGCTGGTTGATTACAAGTAAGCGGCTCGCCGCCTTCTTGGCAATTAAGACGAGGTACTTGAGGGCCTGAGAAAATGGGGCCTTCATTGGGGAAGTTGCGTAAAGTCCGTTGAATCGTTGAGCGGCCATTTACTCTGACGCGGAGTAGGTTATCACCCACTTTCATGCCGGTGATACGCCCCATCCAACGCTGATTTTCGCGTAGGGCAATTTGGTTGCTGATGTCAGCACCATTGAGACTGGCCGTTAGTTGGCTAATGGTTTGATTTTCACCCGGAATGATTTCAATGAGGGCATCACCTGCACTCAGCATATCGGCGCGATTGGATAACACGACAATTTTTGCGTCTTCACGAGCACTTGGACTGTCGCCATTATTAGACGGGCTTTTATCCGAGCTACCACAGGCGGTTAATAACACGAATACTGCGCCCGCGGCCAAAACTGTAATGGACCGATGCATAAGAGTAACCTTTGTTCTTTTTATTTTTAGGGGGCTAGTCTAAACGCTACAAATGTCTAAATAAAGCGGTTTAATTTTGATCAGTTTCTCCCTGCGGCAATCACCCCAATATTTTTATACCAAAAGCAGTGCCACCGGTTTCGTTGGGGTGAGCGCCACGTTTTTCTACGTTACACTTCACGAGTGGATGACAGTCTGTGCACTGGCATGCCTATTGCTACTCATCCTGCTGAGACTGTTTAACCCATGCGCCTCGATAAATACATTGCCCAAACCACGGATCTATCACGCGCTTTAGTGAAGGTGGCTTTAAGAAACAAGCGTGTTACGGTCAATGGAGAGATCACCAAAAGTGCCAGCTTGGTCATTGGCTCGAATGATACGGTGCAGCTAGACGGCAATACGCTTAGCGCTGCAGGACCACGCTATTTCATGCTGAATAAGCCTGCTGGATATGTCTGTGCAACAAGCGATAGCGTTCATCCTACGGTGCTTAAGTTGCTCGATGAACCTAATCGGCAAGTGTTACACATTGCTGGCCGTCTCGACATTGACACCACAGGCTTGGTGTTAATCACCGACGATGGCCCGTGGAATCATCGCGTGACATCGCCGAAAAGTGAGTGCGCAAAAACCTATTATGTGACTTTGGATACAGATCTAGTTGATGACGCTGAGGAGCGTCTTCAGGCTGGTTTGCAGCTGCATCATGAAAAGCACCTAACCAAGCCTGCCATGCTAGAACGATTTCATGGCAATGAGGTGCGCCTGACAATATGCGAGGGCAAGTACCACCAAGTTAAACGAATGTTTGCAGCGCTGAGTAATCGGGTAGTAGGTCTGCACCGCGAGCGTATCGGCGATATCGTGCTTGATAGTGATTTGGCGCTTGGGGAGTACCGCGCTTTGACCACAGCGGAGATCAATAGCGTTAGCTAACCCCTAAAACGACAAAACCCGCGAAGCCATTAGCTTTGCGGGTTCTGAAATTTGGTAGGCACAAGCAGACTCGAACTGCTGACCATGTCAAAGTTTCCCAGTCACTTGCTCTAACGCACCCAAAGTACCATGAGTAGCCTGAAAGGCTTGCAATTACTAGCTTTTGCTGTAATTATCCATTATAAGCAAGAAAAATACCGGGCTTTTTTGTCGTTTTTAAGATCAGTAATGGTCAAAATGCACATTAGCCAACTTGAATAATTCAAGATTTTTGCGACTCGCACTTTTTTGGATTTTTGCAGGTAGGGGTCAAAATGACTCGAAAAAGCAATAAGAAACAAGATCAAATTCAGCATGAGCTAGATGTCATTCTTGATGTTAATCAGATAGTTACTCCATCAAGCGACATCGACCCGCTGTACACACATGACTATCCTCGTTTTCCTACCGTTGAGGCAGGCTTGATTTTGAGGTGGGCAGATCAAGAGAGCCAAGATGCTGAGTTTGCAATTAATTTAACACCAGATACTGCAGCCTATTTCTTAGATCGATATCCAGTTGAGGTTTTGGTTATCGGTAATCGGCGAAGCCTAGTCGGATTGACGAGCCTGTCTGTTGCACTGCTTAAAAATGTCGATGAGTACCACAAGGCGCCTGTTAGATATCTCAATAAAGCCGATAAAAGAGACGCCCTTAACATCCCATTATTTCTTCTACTCAAATCGCTTTCTCCCGCTGATCAGATAAATAAAGCTATTGAAATTTGCGAGTCATTGGACTTGCGTGCTCCAACACAAAGTCAGCTGGGTGCGCTAGTCGGAAAAGATCCATCGACTGTTAGTAAAATCCTTAAGCGGCGCTCATCATGAGCTGGCAAATCAATCCGATTTTAGAAACGGTCGCTCAGGCACTCTGGGCGCCCCAAGATCAAACATATCTTCTAACTGCTGTATATCGTCTGAAGTCGATAGCACTTATTGAGCCTGAAATCTTGGGCGTAATGAAAATCAGCCTAGTTGATCTTGAGAGTCTGGACAAAATTGATGCAGAGGGACTATCAAAAGATCAACTCAGCCAATTAGCAGAGATCACGCGTCCTCTGAAAGAAGAGGAATTTAAGCCCCATCCTTTTTTTAAGCTCAGAAATCACTGTCCTTCATACACGATTGCACTGACGACACTGCCTGAGCCCCATTCCTTATTTAATGACCTAGAAATCCTGATCGGAAAATTGCTAGTAAAAGTCATCGAGCTCAATGTTGTTTGCAGCGATGTAAGTAAGTATGAAGATTTCAAACGAGCTGCTTCACGTGCATCATTACTAAATGAAAATTTAGCGGATGACATGTGTCAGATCGGTATCAAAAAGCTTCGGAAAATTTCATTGGCCTTACGTTCCTTTGTCGAAACGGCCTGTAATGAGGCTTCCCCTGAAGCAGAGACGAGCAAGTTATTTCAACGTTTAACGTTGCTAGTTAATGGTTTTATTAAGGTGCCAGCAACTCCGCCGCGCCAAGTTTCAGCTCAGCCCAAAGCAGCTAGGCAGCGAAAAGTGGAGGGTAGTAGAAAGCCACACCGAGACTCAGCTAATATTCTCAACCTTAGAAATCCAAGCCTAGATGTCATATATGAGCTTATGCCATCCGCTGAACCCGATGAACAATTTGTTGTTGAGCAAAAAGTTCCCCCAGCGCTAGTGAAAGTGGCAGCGATTCACGACTATTCGCCGGCAGAATTGATTGATCCTTTGCCAATTGTTTCAACGCGAATTCACGAATACCATTCAGCTTATACAGCAAAGGCTCGTGGAAACTTTCAAGCAAAGGCGTTGGCAAATCGTTCCGAGTTGTTGAGATGGTCTACTTCAAACGCCACGCCTGAGCAAACTAACCTCATTCTTAACAGGCTTTCCAATGAGCCGATTGGAAGCGGCAACGCACTAGGTTCGTTCTTTATCCTATTAAGTTTTGTTACTGGACGGTTACCTGAGTCATTGATTGGGAGCATAGCTTTTGGAAAGCCTCCGCGGTCATCACCGAGAGTCGATTTTCTTAAGCAAAATATAAACAAACCTTTGGTGTATTTTTCGACTGATGACCGAGAAATTTATCTCTTAGTAAATAAGCCACCCGTGAAGACGTTGAGTGAATGGTCGGGCACGATCAAAACAAAAGACTACTTATGCGTATTTGATTATTTGAGTTTGGGTAGCAGGCTCATCGATATCCTTCATCAACTGAGGCTCTCTAAGGGTGACCTAGAAAGACTAGATCAAACTGAGTTGCTGAATACTGTGAGTACAGTCAATAGGCAGTTAAAAAGCATTGGGTATCCACCGGACAAAATTTGGCAAATCTTGCCACGAACCCTCCAAAACGAAACTGGGCAAAATGGAGCGATGGCTTTACTAACGGATTGGCGAACGCTTAACAGTCACGTGGAATTGCACTATTTATGTGTTGATGATCAATCGCTAGGAGCTCGTTATCAAGCTTCATTGGAAGCCATCATCAGGTATGACGGGCCTGATGTCAGGCTGAAAAAACGAGCTGGCTACTATGTTGGTTCACCAAATGCACCGTCTCAGGAAGCAGCTGAAAACCTTGTTAATGCTTTTCAAATGCGCTTAGTCACATCCAATGATTTAGTTGAGTGTCATAATTTAATGACGCTTTATACCCTGGCGTTGGTGACAGCAGGTTACGGTTTGCGGCACGCGATTTCACCAACCATTGAGGTTTATCGAGCGAGAGATATTCCACTGTTGAGCTATACCGAGAAAGGTATTTTGCGGCAAATCGTTATACCTAAATTGGTCTATGATCAACTGATGGCGTACGAGCGATACCGTCGAGTCAACATCAGCCCTTTTGCTGAAAAAGTTGTACCAGGCAAACCAACCTTCTTTCTTCTGAAGCCAGACTTACATGTCGAGCAATTTCACCCAGAGAGTTATGAAAAGTATCTTGAACGTTATGGTATCGAGTTTAAGTTGGCGTTGAATTCTTTACGGCGTTGGATGTTTTCGCAGCTATTTATGGAGGGACAGCGAGGTATTAGTACAGATTTTTATGGTGGTCATGGGGTTGAAGGGCGTGAGCCATTTTCAACGTTTAGCTCCTCTACCGTCGACTCATTAATTGATGTTGCAAATACGATGGACAAAATTTTGAGGCGAACTTGGCGGGTACTGGAGTCAAGATGAAGTCTGTATCCAAAAAAACAACTCGTGAACTCAGAGAAAGTGCCAAGTTTATCGCCGACTTAATGGGTGTAGACCTTGATACTTTGGTAGATGAAATAATTCATGATGGCGGCTCACCTCGAAAGAAATTACTACTAGCTATTATTGATGACTGCAAACAAAGTAGATCAAGGCTCTGGTGGGAAAGTCATACGAGTGGTGATACCAAATCGCTTGTTGAAAGATGCTTTAAGTTCACGCGCTCAGCTTTTTTGAACACTTCCGACGAAGATCAATTTAATGTCATTCGAGATGCGCTAGAGGTACTTGGGCGTTCTGATGTCCATAAATACCCACCCATAAAGCAAAAGCCTGCTGAACAAATAAATTTGGCGGTGCTAAGTGAAGGATTAAATAATTCTGATGCCTGGCTAGCAAACCTTGATCGTCTATTGTCTAAGACTTACCAAGATAATTTGTTGCTCGAAAACAAAACTCGACTTGGTATTTTGATCGTTTGGCTGGTTTTAGGGCAGGGGATTTGCAGCAAAGCGGAGCTATCGATTTGTTTGCGTGAAATCCGTCATGGCCGTATTCGTAACCACCAGTCGTTGTTCTGGACATCTGGCTGTTATGAAAAAAGACGAGGTGAGCGGAGACGACAATGGCTTTCAGAAGATATTGTTTTATTGGTAGGCAGCATTAATTGGAATGACCCTCAGTGTGATATTTCAACGAACTCACATGCTATCCGTGATGCGCTGGCTAGCTTAAAGCGCCAGTGCCCGTTGCTTAAGTCGTTTAATCAAGCATCGCTATATCGTGCAGGTCAGGGGCGCGCCTATTTTATCGGTCGGTTACCTGTTTTTGCTATTGAATATTCGCGAGGGATCATCTCCTCTAGCTCACTTCCTGAAGAAAGACTAGCCGCACTTTTAGAGCAAGGGCCTAGTACAATCGATGTAATGGTAGATGATCTGGATCAAGGCACGCCAAAGCTGATGGACAGCAAGCGTTTTGACCCAGCTGAGGAGCTGGCATCTGGTGAAATGCTTGCCGATGTGCCAATTAAAGATGCTTCGGTTATGACCCAGCTCTCGAAAATCTTGTCACGCTCGGACAAATCAGATGCCAAGCGTGATGCACTCATATTAATCAGTACTGCCTTAAGCTCCGAAACCCCACCATTGATCGAGCAAATTTTATCTTGGGCTCAAGAGTACTTAAAGCATGCTGCTCCAAGGACAGTGAAACTCGGTTTAGATCATCTGCATGCGCGACTTATTCCAGCAGTTGAAGACCTTCAAATCATTGATGACCCTGAGTACTGGGCAAGCCTATTGGAAGAAATCACTGCAAACCTGGATGAAAGAAGTAAAGCAATATCGGCATTGAGTAGTTTTGCTGGGTTTTTGACTCGTGAACATTGTGAAGAGTTCGCAACAGCTGGTCAGACCTCCTACAGTGGTATTAATGCTCAGTGTGTTAGCTCAACAGAAGTTGAAAGCGCTCTAACTCTATTAAAGCGTGAGCTTCCTCCTGACTTGTACGACGTTGCTCATGCGATCGTGTCGCTTGCTTATGGCGCGGGATTGAGACGAAGTGAAGTTGATGGTCTGCTTGTTAGTGACTTTGAGCTAGGCACCACGCCTGTAGTCAAAATACGGCAACATAAACACAGAGCGCTAAAGACAACCAACGCGAAGCGATACATCCCGCTGCATTTAGTGGAGGCTTTTTCCCCAGGTCATTTTGGGCTCATTACGTCGCTTGATCAAAGTGCGACCTCCCCATTGATTTTTCAGCAGCATGGCCATCAGCCGTTATCGATTACAGATCGCTTGTTTAATCGAATTACCCAAGCACTGCAAGATGCAACCGGTAATAAAAAAGTGAAGTTCCACAGTCTTCGCCATACATTTTGCTGCAATTTATTGCTGGGTCTTTTTTGTGATCATTTTCAACTAGGAAAGTTAAAGCATTACATTCCATACATCTCAGATGTAGAAAAGCTACGCCGTGTGCTGCCAGGAATCCTTGGTGACTCGGGAACCTCTGATCGTTTTGAATTAAGTGCTGTTCGCTCGATGCTTGGCCACCTCCAAGAATCGACCAGCCTTTTGCACTACTTTCATTTTATGGATGTGTTTCGTTTTGCAGGTATGAATCAGCCCGAATCACAAATTGTGATTTCGCCTACAGCGCGTCATGGAGCCGCAGGATTTTCTCAAAATTCCCGAGCAATTGGTTCAAAAATTAGGGACGGTCAAATCGTCTTTGACAAAATAATTGAGTCACATACGCATTCATTAACACCGCGGCCAGAGTCAAAAGTCAGTCAGCATATAGACACCTTTAAAGCATCTAGTCAGATTCGTCAGACACTCGACGAAGTATTTGCGATGTGTCGAAAAGTGCTCAACAAAGAATTAATTTCGGCCCATCCAATATCGGGGTGGGGCATTGCAAGCCAAGAATCAATACAAGGCGGTATTGATCAAATACAGAAGGTCTTTTTAACGGGGGCACTGGCAAAGGATGTGCAAGCCATCTTTGAAAGAGTCAGTGATAAGGGGGCTATTGATTGCTATCAGGCAATGTTAGGAAACCTAAGCAAGCTGGATCAAGATGAGCTGAATTATGTTGCTTCAGATTTAGTGTGGTTATCAAAACAAAGGGTAACTCCCTATGTAACGTATCGTTTTGAAAACCGCGACGATGCCCAGCGAGCTGTTGACCTGCTGCATCTTATTTTGTTGGGGTACAACCTTCGACAGAATCTCACGGGTAAGGTCAGGGTAGGAAAAAAACGCGTGATGGGTTTTGTGGAAAATATGGAACAGGGTCAGATGATTCCGAGCCTAGAGTGCCATCATTACTTATTGAAAATATACCGAGGTGAGGAGCAGTTTCCGCATAGAGCCCTAAGCCATCTGACGGCCGGCCTAATGCTCTGCTTGGCGTGTGTACAGGCATAAAAAACAGTAGCGCCCCTAAGGCGCTACTGTTGTTCTCCATTTAATCGCGTAGTCGCGAGCGACTAGTTCTTGTAAAGCTTCCAGAACACTTGCAGTCAACGGTACTGCCTTTTTCTTTATGAAAACCTGAACAGTTGGGTTAAACAAATCATCTGTTTGAACCGTTAACCGAATATGCTTAGTCCGAACCTCTATGTAGTATCCGGCAACACACCCTTCAAGTTTCCTAAGTACATCATCAATTTCCGTGGCTTTTGTAGCATCCCGAGGCCTCGGCAGGCACAGCAGCCAGTTAAACAACGACTGTAGATTCATCTAAACACCTCCCTAGAACGATGTAATCCACCTCACTTACTCAAACACGGCGACATATGACGCGATGCTGATGAGATGTGGTCGTTCGGGATGTGAGACATGGCAGGTTAAGTTGATGTTTAGTGAAGTCGATCCTTATCACTCGTGCGACCTAAGGCTATTGACATTTGGTTAGTTAACCAAATAATATAAAGGAATGTCACTACGTAGACAGCCTGTTTATTTGGAGGAATTATGAGCTCTGTATCAATTCAGCCGCGCAAAGTCGCTTTTGATGTCTCTTCAGTTCCGCGGCACTGGAATGGTGGCGATCCCGTTCTGACACGTTTTTTTGACGCTTTGTCAGTACATTTTCCGGAGGGGGAGCGCTTCTTTATCCAGTCCGTGCGTCACTTCCAGGATCAGGTGGAGGATGCGCGCCTGCGTGAAGATATCCGTCATTTCATTCGCCAAGAGGGTCAGCACGGGATTGTCCATGACCGTTTTAACGACGTTATGGTGAGTCAGGGCGTGGATGTGGATAAGGTGACCGCTAATCTAAGGGCGTTTATTCGCACTACACAGAAGTACTTGCCGAAGAAGTATCAACTCGCCATGACCGCGGCGTTTGAACACTTTACAGCAACCTTGGGCGAAACAATGGTCAGCGAGAAAAGTGACATGTTCCGCGAGGCCGACCCGGTAATGAGGGCTCTATTTCTTTGGCACGGGGTTGAAGAAGTAGAGCACAAGGCAGTGGCCTATGATCTTTATCAGGGAGCGGCTGGGGGTGGCTACCTGATTCGTGCCTCGGCGCTGGTGGTTGCGACACTGATGGTTCATTTGGTCGTGGCACCGGTATTCTGGAATATGCTCAAGCTTGATGGTGTCACGCGCCAGCCCGGTGTGATTATAAAGGGTTTGAACAAACTTTATGGGCGAAAAGGTATTCTCACAGGAATGTTGCCTGATTTTCTTGCCTGGTTTCGTCCCGGGTTTCACCCTTGGGACACCGGTATGCCTGAGAAGGTTGCCGCCTGGTTGGCAGAGTATGAGGCTCATGGTGACCCAATGCAGGCATCGGAGACCATTTATGGTTCGGCTCCTGTGAGAGAAGCAGCCTGATGCAGACCAACGATCAGGGTAACCCCGGTGCCTTTGAGTTTCAGCACACTCATAGGCCCGGACGCCACTGTGGAAGTTCAGCTATCAGGGATCTTCTGGAGTTTCATGGGCTTAATTTAACTGAAGCTTTCTGCTTCGGTCTCGGTGCCGGGCTTGGTATTACCTATGTAGAAATACCGGGCACGGAAACCCCATTTATTGTTCATGTTCGCTCAATGGGTTTTGAGGAGGCGGTGTTCTCTACACTTGGAGTGCCATTTCACTGGGAGTCCTGGCAGAATCAAGACACTGCTGCAGATGCGCTGGATGACTATCTTGATGCTGGCCAGCCTGCGCTACTGTTAACCGACATATATCACCTTCCATATTTTAAGAGCAGCACACATTTTCCAGGTCATGCCATTGTCGCTTGGCAGCGAATTGAAGATGGCAAAGCCGTTCTGGTCAGTGATACTGAGCGCCCTGATCTTATCAGGGTTCCGCGAGAAGATCTGGCAAAGGCGCGGTTCTCTCTATCACCGCCTTTCATTCATCAAGGATCCTTGTTTTCGCCAGAAGGTATTTCGGTTGATGTCTCTCCCGAAAAGGTGCGCAATGCGATTATTCGTAATGCCGAAACGCTCAAACATGGAAGCAAGAACCAAGGAATTGAAGCATTGACGACATGGATAAAGGAACTTCCTCGCTGGAAGAGTTTTGACAAATGGCCATGGTTATTGCGATTTGCTTACCAAGTAATCGAGAAGCGTGGTACTGGAGGTAGCGGCTTTCGGGCTATGTATTCAGAGTTTCTCGAAGAGGCGGGTGAGATTGTGCCTGAATTAAAAGAGGCGGGTTTGACACACCGGATGCGCGAGAGTGCGGACGCGTGGTCCGCATTGGCTAATTGTCTCCGCCTTGGCTCCGAAAGCGAAGTATTTCCTGATGAAGCGATAACCGAAGCCATTAAGGCTGTGCGTGTTGCGGAGCTGCGGTATGTGGATGCCGCACTAACGTTGTGAATAGACAAGTTGAAAAATATGACGGCTGAAAAATTAATCTTGAGAGACTTGCTTGCCGCTAAAGCGTTTTTTGGTTCGGCGCATCCGTTGTTTCGAGCCTTTGGCATTGAGGTGGATGAAATTACCCAAGATGGCTCGATGATGAGCATGCCCTGCGTCCCTGATGTTTGTAATCGCGATGGTGTATTGCACCGAGGTGCCATAGCAACATTACTGGATACTGCTTGTGGTTTGTCGATTTTTGTTCGTCTCGGTGATATGCGTCCGATTGCGACCATCGACTTGCGTGTCGATTTCATCACCATGCCGAATCGAGGGGAAGGGGTCTTCTGCAATGTCACGTGCTTTGCAGTTGAAGGAAATGTTGCCTATGTCCGTGGAGAGGCATTCGGGAGTGTTGGGGGTAATCTACTGGCGTCGGTATCAGGAAGTTTTGCTATAGGGACAGCAGGTCCTTCCTTTGACCAATCAATTGAAGATAGTCAAGAGAAGAAGTCCCGCCCGAAAAAGGCATCCGATGCAATTAGCATTATAAGGGAAGGGAAAGGGGGAGGCGAAGACACGGATAAGTGGGTTGATAGCTCTCAATATGCACAATTTCTTGGTATTACTGCTTTTAACGATAACGGTGAAAAAAAATACAAAATGCAATTTCGTGAACAGCACATTGGCAATCCACTGATCAAGACTTTTCATGGCGGTATTATAGCTAGCTTTGCTGAGATTGTTGCGGGTCGTCACGTAATCAGTAACCAGAATGTGCATGATAATCTAGTGTGCTCCAGCATGACTTTCGATTATTTGCGCCCAGCCTTTGCGGGCACTCTGATGGCAAAGCCGAAAATTATTCGTGAGGGAAAGCGCTTCACAGTGGTTGTTGTGGATGTTTATCTTGGCACGAGTCTAGTGTCCAGTGGGCGTTTCATCTACAAGCGATGTCTCGCCTCTTGTTAATCAATCGATAAAAATCTCCCCGTCTGCCTCGTTGAGGAATTCTGTATGTATATTTCACAGACATTGCGCCGTGCGGTTCAATTAAATTGTAATGGTATGACTACAGTTTTTGTTGGCTGCCGCCAAGCTTGGCGAGAGTTTGATAGTAGAAGGCGCAATTTAAAGTCACCCGGCCGTACAGGAGTGCGCAGTAATCGGTATTCCGCACGAACACTGGGGTGAAGCTGTACATGCGATAGTGGTGTTACGTGAAGGCAGTCGTGCTAGCGATTCAGAAATAATCGAACATTGCCGGGAAAAAATAGCGGGCTATAAAGTGCCGCGCGCAGTTGATTTTCGGTAGGAACCGTTGTCGGTGAGTAGTGCCGGCAAAGTGCTAAAAAATGAACTGCGTGCACCTTTTTGGGAAGAGAAGAATAAGCGGGTTAATTGAGTAGCCTGCCATCCTGTATCGCGACAGATATTACCTTGGAGACTTCCATGAACCTAGATTTTAGCAATGACGAAAAGAGATTTCGTGAAACTATCCGGCAATGGATGAAAGAAAATTTACCTGACGATATTAGGAGCTGTACTGCTCGAGGAGCGATGCCAGATAAGAGCATGCAGCAGCGATGGGAGCGTTTACTTGGCAGCCAGGGCTGGCTAACGACAACCTGGCCGGAACAGTACGGTGGCCCAGGGTGGAGCGCAACCCAGCGATACATTTTCGATCTGGAGCGCGCTTTGGCAGGTGCTCCTCCGACAAGCCCTTTTGGTGTGGCCATGGTCGGGCCGGTGCTATACACCTTTGGATCCGAAGTACAGAAGGCGCACTGGTTGCCCGGCATTCAAAGTGGCGAGACGCTCTGGTGCCAAGGGTATTCCGAACCCAATGCCGGCTCGGATCTGGCCTCATTAAAAACTCGTGCCACGCTTAATGGTGATCATTATTTGGTAAATGGCCAGAAGATCTGGACCACGCAGGCACATTGGGCGGACATGATGTTCTGTCTGGTGCGCACAGATAGCAGCGTGAAGCCGCAACAGGGTATTTCATTCCTGCTGATCGACATGAAAACACCGGGCATTGAGGTGCGGCCGATTTATTCAATTGATGGGCATCATCATCTCAATGAAGTGTATTTCACCGACGTTAAAGTCCCAGTGGGAAATATGGTGGGTAAAGAAGGGATGGGATGGACTATCGCCAAATTCCTGCTTACCCACGAACGTACCACCATTGCTGGTGTGGCAGATATTCACTACGAGATAGGCCGCCTCAAGACAGCGATGGCCGCCCTGCCAACTGAAAATGATAAAGAGCAGGCGAAGCGTCGGCTGGCAGCCTTGGAAGTAGACCTTATGGCATTGGAGTACACCAACTTTCGTACCGTTGCTGCCACGGATGAAGGCAAACCGTTCGGCCCAGAATCGTCAGGGCTGAAAATCAAAGGCACGGAACTACAGCAAAGGGTTTCCCAGGCGATGGTAGAAATCGGAGGTTTGATGTCTCTTCCATGGGATAACGAGGAGCCCATCGGGGAGCAAATTTTTAATCAGGCCAGTCGTCGCTATAACTTCCTACGTGCGTGCACCATCTATGGTGGATCCAACGAGATCCAGAAAAACGTGTTGGCGAAAATGCTGCTCGGATTGTGAGGTGAAAAATGGATTACAAGTTACCCGAAAATACCACCATGATTGCGGATACGGCGCGCCGTTATCTTAAAGACAACTATTCATTTGACACGTACATTGCGCAGCTAAATGAGAGCAATCACCTTGAAGCGATTCGCTGGCAGTCCATGAATGATTTGGGTTGGTTTGGCCTTCCTTTTGCTGAATCCGTTGGAGGGTATGGTGGATCATTGCTTGACGTCTGCGCCATCGTGCAGGAGTTAGGTGCCGCGCTATGTCTTGACCCTTTTGTCGATTTAATTGTTTCTCCCGGTAAGTTACTGGAGTACGCCAATACACCAGCATCCTTAGCGTTACTTGATCGCATTATTGCTGGTGAGGAACGTGTAGCGTGCGGTCTTTATGACCGGCACGCCGGTTATCATGTACTGAATCCTTCCTTGAGGCTAAACGGAAAACGACTTTCAGGGCGGAAGCACGTTGTGTCTGATGGTGGCGTTGCTGACACCGTACTCGTCTCTGCCATGTCTGGTGATGAGTTAGTCATTGTCGCGCTACCTTTCGACGCCTGTGGCGTTGAAAGATATCGATTGCTCGATGGAAGCCGTGCTGCCAGTTTGACTATCGATGATGTGCCTATCAATGAGGATATGATCTTGTGTTGCGGGAATGCCGCAAGACGAGCTGTTTCTGCCTGGTTCGATTATCTCTGCACGCTGGATTGTGCTCGCATGTTTGGTGCCTGCCGTGAAGTTTTTCAGTCCACGATGGAATATGCTCGAATGCGAAAGCAATTCGGTGCTGCCATTGGCAGTTTCCAGGTAATACAGCATTATCTTGTCGATATTTTCATTGACCTCCAGCAGCTAGAATCGATGCTTTTGATGGTGTCGGTGAAAGGGGAGAGCGAATGTAATTCTGAGCGCATTCGCGCTACGTCAGCGGCAAAGGCTTACTACGCGAGCCAGGCTGTTGGTATAGCGCAGCAAGGTATCCAGATACATGGTGGCGTTGGCGTTACAGAAGAGCTGAACATCGGACACTATTTCCGCCTGATTACGCATGCTTCATTGAGTAACGGTAATCGAGAGCATCACATAACTCGATTTTGCCAGGCAGGGGGAGAATGAAAATGGAGTCATTTGATTTCATCGTTGTGGGGGCTGGTTCCTCAGGCTGTGTCCTTGCCAATCGACTAAGCGAATGCGGGCAATATTCCGTTTGCCTCATCGAGGCAGGTCCTCATGACAATAGCGGCTTTATTAATGTTCCGTTTGGTCTTATTGGCTTGATCAAACAAGGAAAGCGGAACTGGGGATACGACACCGCGCCGCAGACGCATTTAAATAACAGAAGCCTCTACTGGCCACGGGGTAAAACACTGGGGGGAAGTAGTTCAATCAATGCCATGGTCTACATTCGTGGCCAACAGCAAGACTATGATGACTGGGGCGCGCAAGGGGCAACAGGTTGGTCGTGGAAGGACGTGCAGCCTGTCTTCAATGCACATGAAAATAATGAACAATACCCAGCAAATAACTGGCATGGAGTGGGTGGGCCACTGAATGTGACCCGAGTAAGAGATATCAATCCCTTGACCCGGTTGTTTGTTCAGGCTGGAGAGGAGCTGGGTTATTCTCGTAACGATGACTTTAATGGACCAGAGCAAAAAGGCTTTGGACGTTTCCAGGTAACACAAAAAAATGGCCAACGATGGAGTGCCGCGCGCGCTTTCCTTGATCCTGCCCGTGGTCGCAATAACCTGCGCATCACCACAGATGTGCAGGTGACAAAAGTGATACTTAATGACGGTAGAGTGGTTGGCGTTGAAACTCGTAACGGTGATGGTAGTGTTTCGATAATTAACGCTAATAAGGAGGTTGTTCTTTCTGGGGGTGCGATAAATAGTCCTCAACTGCTTATGTTGTCGGGAATTGGTAAGAAAGAGCACTTGTCAGAAGTCGGGATTGCTTGCTTGCATCATTCACCGGAAGTCGGAGAAAACCTTCAGGACCACCTTGATATGACAGTTATGATCAAGGATCGAAGTCGTCAGTCAATTGGGATGTCACCTTTTTTTATACCTCGACTAATTGGAGCCTTCTATCAGTACTTCCGTCATCGACGCGGGTTTCTGGCCAGTAATGCGGCAGAAGCTGGTGCCTTTGTCAATCTGTTTAGCGAGACTGATCGCCCTGATGCCCAGCTACATTTTTTGCCGGCTTTTCTGCGAGATCATGGCCGTAAGTTGTCTCCAGGTTTCGGCTGTACTATTCATGTTTGCCAACTTCGACCAAAGAGTCGTGGCTGTATTCGCCTGGCGAGCAATGATCCACTGGCCTCGCCTATGATCGATCCGAACTATCTTTCTCATCCTGACGATATCCTTGTGCTTCGTGAAGGTGTGAAATTGGCTAGGAAGGTGTTTCACAGCCAGTCTTTCGCTTCTGCGTTTGGCGGCGATGATGAGCCGGATTCTTGTGTTGAGAGTGATGACCAGATTGACGCTGATATTCGTCAGCGGGCAGAAACAATCTATCACCCAGTCGGCACTTGCCGTATGGGCAGTGATGAAAAGGCGGTGGTAGATATTCGCCTTCGGGTAAACGGTGTGCGGGGATTGCGAGTCGCGGATGCCTCGATCATGCCATTGTTAATCAGTGGTAATACGAATGCGCCGTGCATGATGATTGGAGAGCGAGCAGCACAATTCATTCTTGAGGATGTGAGTTAACGAACAGGCAGTCAAGCATCCTAAGCTAACGGTAAATGGTTTGTTAAACCGTTGAAAATGCTGGAATTGCCGTAGGCAATATCTGCTTTAAGAGTCCAGGAGGCGTTGGTGTAGCCAAAGACCAATGCCATGTTGGGTATATGTTTTCCAGCATCAGCCCTTTGTACATGATGGAGTCTGATATGTTGACACTCTTGCCGTCGACACGAAGGTTTGCGCCACCAAACATTTGTAAATCCAGGCCGGTGGCAGTGATGATAATATCTGCAGGTATCAATTCGACATTACAATCTGTCTACTGAAGCGGGTTAGGTCCATGGTGATGTTCAGCGGTTTCTTAAATGTACTTGCGAATAGAGGGGCCATCGGCAAGCATCTTGGTGTCTGTCTGTCCAGGGGCGGAAGTTATAGCCGAGTGTGAACATATCCGAGTCAGAACGGATGCCGGGATAGCGAAATAGATCCCAGGTACCGCCAACGCGCTTGCGTCGCTCGAGGATGCCATAGCTTAGATCTGGGCACTTGCGGCTCAGATGGCAAGCTGCATCAACGCCGGAAAGGCCAGCGCCAATGATCAACACGTCGAGATGTTTATGTTTCATGGTGTAAGTCTCCGGTCAGAGGAACATATGTCAATAAATTTCGGGTCAAGGCGCTGAAGAAAATCCAGCACAGCTCCGGTAAAGATGCTGTTGCGATCACCCGCTACCATATGACCCGCTTGATTGATCACCCGGTACTGGGCATGTGGCACTAGGGCTAACAATTCCTGGGCACCCTCTTCGCTGAGCACGTCACTGTGATGACCACGGATCAGTAATATTGGTAGTTTTAGGCTCTTCGCAGCGCGATTGAGCCGTGTGCGACCGAATATGCTTTCATCTGCTTCAGGAATTACCGCATGTTCAAGAAAAGCCGGATCCCAGTGCCAATGGAGGCGGCCGTTAGCGTCCTGACGCAGATTTCTTCGCAGTCCCTGAGAATTTGCAGCCGCTTTTCGTGCTGGGTTATAGGCAGCGACAGCATCTTGGACCTGCTCGAGCGAGTCGAATCCGTCTTGGTGGCGACGCATAAACTCAATAACACGGCGAACACCGTTGTGTTCTAGACGGGGGGCTACGTCCACCAGTACCAAGCCTTGGCAGGTCAGGGAGGGCTCCTCTCCAAGTGCGAGCATGGTGGTGAGGCCGCCCATTGACGCACCGACGATATAAGGGGATGAGGGAAGAGACTGAATGATGCTGCGGAGATCTGACATCAAAGCAGTGGCGCTGTAATCCCCTTTCGGGCACCACTGGCTTTCACCATGACCTCTGGCGTCTATGGTCGTGGCGCAGTATCCCGCCCTTGCCATTACTTTTGCTGTGTGCGCCCAAGCATGACGTGTCTGTCCGCCGCCATGTAGCAGTAGCACCTGCGGTGACTTTGGATCTCCGAACTGGGTTGCACTAATAACCAACCCCCCTTTTCCGTGGAACTGTATGTTCCTGCCAGTCTGCGTGGGGCTGCTTGAAGCACTCCGGTCAAGCGTTGTGGGACTATCGTGATGATGCATTATTAGATGTGCTTTTGTTTGGTTAATCAACCAAATATTAGCGTTTGATGTATAAAAAGGGAAGTGCTGCTTGAGGAAATTATCGCTGGGTTGTCTGGCTGACGAATTCCTTGAAGGGGCATGACCTAGCATAAAAAAGCCGCCATTAAAAATGGGGGGATTACCCACTCATCAAGGCAAAATGTGCAATGGCAGAACGCCAGTTGAGACTTTGTTGGATGGGAAATAGGTTTGGGCAGAAAAGAATCTGACTCAAATCTAATCTGACAGGCACCTGCAAAAACTGGTAACTGTCAGATCAGGTCTTAGATAGTACACTGCTATAACAACATGAGCTTTTAAAACATATTTATATCAATGCAGACTCTCTTGTAAGGCCGCCTTATTTTTAAACTCTGAAGCTAGTGCTCCATTTTCACCAAAAAGCTTTTCGCGCCAAACACATTCCAATTCAGTGGTGTCATGATCTTTCGGGTGAAAGCTCGACTTCAAATACAATGGCATTTTAGGAATTATCTTAGTGACAAAACCATTCATACCAAAAAGCATTTTTAAACCAGTGATATTATCTTTAGCACTACCCAGCTTTCCTTCTTTTGCTAGCATCCATGCCCAAGTCCCACCGATCATAGGAAGCAATACAACCGAAGAAGCAAGCGCTGCTACTACACGCTCCAATCTAGAGTTACCAATAATACTGTAAACATCATAAGCAACCGATTTATGCTCCAACTCCTCCAGGGCGTGCCATTGCCAGATTTTGATCATCTCAGGGTCAGCACGACCAGCAAAGCCTTCATCATTTAAAAGCTGCTCAGCCAGCAATGCAGTGAAGTGCTCCATAAAGGTTGTCGCTGCAAGACGTGTACTTGCTGGCATCAGGTCAAATATCTTCAGCCCAAACTTCACAATTCGATCCGAAGACTCCATATCAAATCCACGCTCTGCCAACAACGCATTTAGGCGATCATGCTCACGACCGTGAATAGCCTCCTGCCCCATAAATCCTGATACCTGAGCTTTCAAATGATCATCTTCAATACGGTCTCTAAAGCTCCTTACTGACTCCATAAAAAATCTTTCACCTGGAGGAAATGAGCCGGAAAGCATTGCAAAGAACATAGTGGCAGTTGCGTTATTGCCATAAAAATATCTAGGGGAATCTTCAGCCATAGAAAAATCCACATGGCGAGGTGGAATTCCCACAGATGCCCCAGTAAGCTTACGTTTAATTGACATAGAGCCCATAATAATCTCCTAAAAAAATAAAAAACACCTAACTTAAAACCCGCACAACTCAGATTAATTAAAATTAATCTTATCAATCAGGTAATACGATAAATCATCGAGCCATTGGCAACTAACTTACCTGACTCTTTTTCACAAATAGAAACTTCTGAAAATATTAACTCTCGGCCACGTTTGACGGCATTTGCGGTAGCAATAATATCTTTCCCTTGCGCCGCAGCCAGATAATTCACAGTCATCGATACCGTGGCAGCTCGCATGCCATTTTCAGTGTTATGTCCCGACCATGCCGCCAAAGCACCAGTCAGGTCTAGCAAACTACTGATGGCTCCACCGTGAAAAGTGTTATTACCACCTGTCAATTCATCGCGGAATGGAAGACAAACGAGGGCCCGCTCTGCTACGACCTCAACGATCTCTATACCAAGAAGCTTTTGAAAGGGAACCTCTGGAAACATCTTAATTAATGATTCAAGAAACAATTCATTCATATGCAGTTATTCCTCATTATCGTAAAGTCACCACACCAGATCATAAATCTACCAATTTTTAAACAACGGTTTTAACGAATTGATGCATCGTGCCGCTAATATAATCTCTATATAAAGTCGTTTATTAAATTAATTATTAAGCCAAGCTCAAGAACTAAGCAAATTGCTAAAAATCCTTCTTTGCTTCTTCTTGATATTTCTCCCCTCAAAACGAAGATAACCATCTTCGAGATTACCGTAGCGCAATGCTAGAAAATCCTTCAGATAGTCATCCAAATTCTGCCAAGGAGCCTTGCTACCTTGGCGAGGCAAATTATCGTTAGCTCGCTTAACATAGTTAGAGCGCAGATTAAGGAAATTGAGATTTGTGCCACACCCCTCAGCGTCAATGGGAGTGACTTGAGTAGCACCAATATTTTGCATATGATTGATTACGCGGCAAACAAACTCGCAAGCAATATCAGCTTTTAAAGTCCAAGAGGCATTTGTGTAACCAAAAACCAGTGCCATATTCGGTACATTTTCTAACATTAAACCTTTGTATAGCAGTGAATTAGCGACGCTAACTTCGCGACCGTCAACATGTAGTGTGGCACCACCAAAAAGCTGAAGGTTTAGGCCAGTTGCAGTAATGATTACGTCTGCCTCCAAATGCTCACCGGATTTGAGTTGAATACCACTTTCAGTAATTTTGTCGATATGGTCTGTCACCACAGAAGCTTTTCCTTCGCGAATGACTTTAAAGAGATCGCCTTTAGGAGCTGCACACATGCGTTCCTCCCAAGGATTATAGCTTGGCTCAAAGTGACGCATATCAGCATTCGGGCCAAGCTGTTTGCGCACTCCTGTCAGCAGCAAACGGCGGATGGCTTTTGGCTTACTGAGAGATAGTTGATAAACAGCACGCTGAAGTAAAATGTTACGGACTCTAGCAGCATGGTAAACGGCTATTTCAGGCAGAAAGTGACGCAGATTTTTTGAAATCAGATCTTCTTCCGGCACCGTCGCAACATAGGTTGGCGAACGCTGTAGCATAATCACATGAGCAGCTTTGTCTGTCATGGCAGGCACCAGTGTTACTGCTGTGGCACCACTGCCAATAATAACGACACGCTTGCCGCTATAATCATAGTTTTCAGGCCAGTGTTGCGGATGAATAACGTCGCCTTTGTAGTGCTCCAAGCCATTAATTTCAGGTGTGTAACCTGCGTCGTACTTATAGTACCCAGTGCAATTAAAAACAAAAGAAGCTGTGAATAGTTCTTCTTTTCCGGTGCTCTCATTAAGCGCCGTGACAGTCCAACTGCTGGTCCCGCTATCCCACTCTTCTGAAACTACTTTCAGTCCGAAATGAATGTGTTTTTTGACGCCATACTCTTGGGCCGTATCCTCAATATAAGTTCGGATAGACTCCCCTCCGGCGAGCATTTTAGTATCAGTCCAAGGCCGAAAGTTATAACCAAGTGTGAACATGTCAGAGTCTGAGCGAATACCTGGGTAACGGAAAAGATCCCAAGTTCCACCTAAGCGCTCACGCCGCTCAAGGATGCCATAACGTAAGGTTGGGCATTTATTTTTCAAGTGGCAGGCGGCACCGATTCCCGACAGGCCAGCGCCGATAATCAGTACATCTAGATGATTGTGATTCACATTAATGCTCCATATTTCAACTTGTACAAGTCATCTGTAGCCACATAGGGACTACAGATGACTTACAGAAAACCTAGTACTGCTTCGATAAAAACTTTGTCTAATCTTTCAGCCATCACATGGTAAGAATTAAGGCCACGTAACATGCAAGATGGCCTCCGCTCAAAAAACACAGCATTGTGATAGCTGTCATCTGACCATAACGGCTAGCTCGTAACTCAAGATCATCGGCATCCGACCAATACTGCTACTTAAGTAAGCCCTTGAGTGTTGGTGACAAGTTGTCATGACAGTTTTGCTGCTAATTATATTAATGGTTGGTTGATCAACCAAATATTAATATAAAAAAATTTAAGAAGCAAGGACACTGATGCAGAGTTATCCCGTCAAGCGAGGCTAACCTAACATCTCGCTAGGGTCACACGCATCCTGTTGAGCAGCCAATATTGTAGGTGTTGGTTGCCATCAAGCTTTGGTGTTGTTTACAACATTTCCTGGGTATCATCCTGAATAGATGCAGGATTAACACTGATTTTCACCCCAGAATTAGACCTCAACATGCTCCCTTCCGAAGTTTTTGCATTCTCGCGAGTCGCAATCACTGCAGTAGAGAAGCTCATTGCAAAGGCAGGCCAAACACAATTTAGTGCTCTGGCAGAACTGACACCCATTTGTCGGCAGAGGTCATTGACTGGCACGCCGCCTTCAACCTGCTTAAGGGCCGCCACAATTTTGCTTTCGGTGAGCTTAGATTTACGTATCATCATCTCCTGACATAAGTTTGCCAGAAGACTCTACAAATGAGTGTCCAAATTTAGGGGGGGACGTCGGGTAAACTATCATTAAGTAGTTGAAATATGATATAATTGAATAAGTTAAATTAAGTAAGAGAGTGCGCGTGAAAAAGAGACGCCCAACCAAAGTTATTGATCAGTTAGATCGAGAGATAGTACTGACCTCAGCAGCTCGTCTTTTCAAAATTCAAGGATATGAGCGCACTACTGTGAAAGAAATTGCAGATGCATGCAATATGCTTCCTGGCAGTTTGCATTATCGTTATAAGACGAAAGAGGCCATTCTAATTGATCTTATGCGCTTAGGTTTAGAGCAAGTTTCTGTGGAATTAATTAAAGCGTGTGTCGGAGAGAGTAATCCTGCCGAACAATTGCGCAAAGGTATCAATGCCCATTTGAAAGTGTTGGTTACTGGCTCCGATATGGTCTATGTATTGCTTTTTGAATGGAGAGCACTCCAAGGTGATGCTCGTAAGGAAATGATTCAATTACGTGATCGATACGAGGCCCTTTGGGTCGGATTATTAAAGCCGCTAGCACAAAAGGGGATTATTCATAAAGATGTTGACTTAGACTTATTGCGCCTGATTGGTTTGGGCGCATTGAATTGGGTTGCTACTTGGTTTACTGAGGAAGGCCGCTATACATTAGAAGATATCGGCAACTTTGTATGGAGAATTATAAAGCAAGCTGTTGTGGTGCCAGGTGAGACTGATATATAACGCTGCCTCTTTTCATACTCAGCTTTCATATCAGTGTGTTAGTTCGACGCCAGCACAGTAAAAGCAACCGTTAGAATTCGCATACTACGGAATGAAGCCTTGGGATTTAAACCCGAGACAAAAACGAGCTCTTAACATTTCATCAGGGTAGGGCGATCCAGAGGATATGTTGCTTTCAACGGGGGGGTGGTGGCAACCAAACCCCCTAACACTGGCCATGCTATAAAAGATATACCTTGAGCGAGATGAGGGGTAGCCGCGATTAGCTGGTTAATTCTGCAACTGCGCCCTGAGCCAGCAAACGCAGGCCTAAGAAATAAATTTAAAGACGCCCTTGTCAGCCCAAAAATATAAGTTATTCAGCGTTTATAGATAAAACGTCCAATCGAGACAATCGTCTCATCCAGAAAAATATCAACAGAAACAACGATAAAACGCTTGCTCGCACGAACAATCTTGGGCACAGCTAGGGTAATTCCAGCAAAGGCCGGTCTTAGGTAGTCGAAAGTCATACTACTGCATGACGGCTCCTGCTCAAGACCCTCCGACTCCCGCACAAACAAAGCCGCAACGATTTTACCAAAACTGGCGAGGATGCCGCCATGAAAAGTGCGCATAGGGCACACCATCAACCCACTGTTTCTGCAACGCATTAGGACTAGCAGTCGAATCGAAGGATGGGCCGAGCGTTCCGATAGCGAAAGACACTGACACCGAAGCCAAAAACGCATAATTTGAACTGCAAACTGCGCTCCCTCATACATAGGCGACATTTTCTTTTACAGCGTAACACTCGACTTTGCCATGTACTCCTTCACCTGTGGGAGCTTCCTGAATGAAGTCCACCCGCAAATCAATCGTTGCAATCGGGTGTACTTAACCCACTATTGTGGGTTAAGTACAAACTTACAGTCGGAGTCAGGCCGATATATGTAGATAGTTAGGTTTATTGTCACTGCCAGAAGCATGGTCATTGATTGTGGAGCGGCACCTGTAAGCCCAAAATTGATGGAAGCCACTCATTTTGTCTTGAAATGACTTTGTCTTGTCAAAAAATGACCTAGCTAACATGCCGACAAACCGCAAATCTCTAAAAACTAAAAACTAAAAACTAAAAACTACTAGAGGATAAAAAATGAGTCTGATTACTTCTATAGAACATGCTCACCTTGAGCATCTTGTTCATTTCAAAATTGGTTCCTCGGTAATCCAAGTTGCTCTGGACAACACAATTTTCGGAATTGATTGAGGCTGAGGGGAAGAGTGTGCCTGCGGTACCTGCCACGTCATAGTGTCAAACGATTGGTTCTGAAAGACAGATACGCTTAGTGAAGAGGAAGTGCAAATGCTCTCAGTGACACCGGAGCAGACGAGTATTATAAGCCTAGACTGCCAGATTGTAGTTAATGATGAAATGGACAACATTACCGAGCATTTACCCGAATTTCAGATGTAAGTATTGGAGAACACCATGCCAACGAAATCAAGCGCAATTAATGCCATCCAGACCAAAGTGATCAACACCACATCCAAAGTGGTGCCAATGCACTTGCAAATCCAGGCACTGAAGGTGGTGATGAAGGCAAAAAAGAAGATCATCGGCAGGCAGCGCCCTCTGCTTAATTTTGTTGAAACGCCCATTCCCGATGTCAACACACTGGCGCTTGAGGACATCGACGTCAGCAACCCATTTTTGTACCGTCAAGACCAGTGGCGCGCCTATTTCAAGCGGCTGCGTGATGAGGCACCGGTGCACTACCAGAAGAACAGTCCATTCGGGCCGTTCTGGTCGATAACGCGATATGAAGACATTCTGTACGTGGACAAGAGTCACGAATTGTTTTCGTCCGAGCCGCAAATCATTTTGGGTGACCCCCCGGAAGGACTT
>JAUXVU010000022.1 GCA_030680295.1 Moraxellaceae bacterium | reverse complement strand
ATTGGTGGCTACTTGACCGGCCACCTGACCACTGCCAACACCGGTGACAATGGTGGTGACCACATCCACCGCACGTTTGTAGTCACCACCCGTGCCCCAGTGGCGGGCACTGTCACTGGCTTGTGCATAGTCACTGTTAATCGACGACAGCACACTGCGTTGTTGCTCAGGGGTCAGCGCGTTAAGGCCTGCTTGCGCGTCAAAAACCAAAGAGTGCCGCCACCTGTGATCGCAACATTGACAGCAGCAAACGGCGGTGCTCGCGCCGTAAACTTAGCATAATCAACTTGTACAACATGGATGGTGTAGGTTTGGATATAGGTGATTTCGGAGGTCGCTGTCGACATAGCAAAAACTATGTTCGAGCCTAGTGCTTAGAACAATATAACCATACATATACGCAAGATATGGCGAAGCAACTTCATGGCTTAGATCCGCCCATCCGCTCTTGATTCAGTCGTAACAGTAACTCATGCAATTTATTTATCCTTCTGGCAGCCCCCCCAACCATCATCATTGTTGACGTCTTGAGGAACTTGCATGCCAGAATAGATCTCAGATCTGGGATTCGTCCAATCGATCAAAATACTTAGGTCCTCCTCTAAAACCTGGTCGGCCGCTAATTTACAAATAGCAGGCCAAATCCGGCTGTAGTGGTGTTCGGGATCACTCCAGTGGTTATTTTCCCAATTTTCTTTCATCCAAAGGAGGTATTTCTTCAGCTCAGTCTTATCTCGATCAATCATTGTAAAATGGCCGCTGGAACACTGTTATCGATATCGACTTTAATTAAGCTCAACGTTTAAAGTAGTTTTCCCAATACGTACTAACTGTCTTTTGCGAATCGTCCGCATCCTTTATGTTTTCTGGATGATTTTTTAATGCCAAATTATCAAAAGGGTATTCAGCGAGTATTGTTGATATTTCTTTTTGCTTTCTTTGCTGCCATTCAGCATCAATTTTACCCATCAACTCGATTTCCTTATCAAAAATCAACCTTCGACAGTCTTGTTTTTCAATCCTATTTTCTAGCTCATAGTCTACTGCCATACGAAAGACTATCCGATCAAAAATTAGGTAAAGTAGTTCATTTAAATCTGAAATATTTTCCCTAAAATACTCATGACCTTTCTCTGAGGAAGCATAAAAACACTCATGATTGTTAATATCAACATATGGCGTTCCGTCATTCACAGGCTTAGTATGAATCACAAGCAATGATTTTGGCGCAGCAATAATGGCACCAATTTTTTCGACCTTATTTTTTAATATTTCTAAACTAAACACGCCCCTATAGCTCCTTAAGAAAACCATTTCTAATCAGCCAGTCAATGTTCACTATATCAGTGAAGTTAGGTAAAAGTTGTATACCACCACCAGCACTACCATATGCAGGTGCAATTTTGCCTTCGAGCACAGGTAACGGCTTTAAGACCTCATATTGTCTGTAAACTCTTACTTCATCAGCAGGTGGAAGTGCTCTCTGGTTTATTGGAACACCATGCGGAGATAGAAAAGATCCGTCATTATCACCATAACGATCTAATATCGTGCCTTCTTTGATCGTGCCAGGCTTCGGCTGTCCAACAAAACCTAGTTTTTCTGGATAGTAATGAGAACCGTCTGGATTACGTTGATAGAAATCATCAGCCTCACCTCTCGCTACGTTATTCCCACTGTGCGACGAACCACTATCTGACCTACCCGAAACAATCTGCCGAGCAATTACCTTAATACCACTGGTAACCGCACCGACACCACCAATGGCCACCGCACTCAGCTCGGTTAGCAGTTTGCTTTGTTCGTAGCCCGCATTAAAAGCGCCGGTGCCACCACGCTGATATTCAGACTCAATATTGGCGAGTCGGTCCTCAAAGTCTTGACGTACGCTGTCGCTCAAGACACCAAGCACGTCATCGCTTTTTAATAGTTCGCGCATCGCAGCCACGGTTTCGCGTGGATTCAGAACTGCAGTAAATAAATCACCCAAACCTTCAATGACCGAACCCGGCACCCCGGCCGCATAACCTGCAACAAAGGCAATATCTTGCACTTTATCAATCGCTTCATATTTCACATAAACTGCGCCTTTCTTAAGCGCAAATTGTTTCTTGGCTAATGCTTTCTGCTTGTCTGTCTCTTGTTCATCACTTAAGTAGTTATTCTCCACCGCATTCTGTGCTGCCTGAGCACCGGTGTTGAAGCCGCTTAAGACGGCTATGCTGTCGCCGCCACTGGCGGCACTGCTCACAGCACCAACCACCGCACCCACGGCGTTGGTTAGGGCCAGCAGTTGTTGTACTTCGTTTTCATTAAGACGGTCACGCTGCAACCTGCCATTGTCATCAAAGGCACTGGGGTACAGCTGTTTCGCCAAATAATCCGCCGCCGCTTCTGCACCAGCAGCCGCTACTGCGCCAGTGGCGGCATTGCCGTTGTTGGCATAGGCCATGACTGCACCCAGCACGGCATGGCTTAATAGCTGTGCGGCTTGGTCATCACTTAAGGTGCTGCCAATAAACTGCGAGGCATACGGCGCAATGGCATTGGTGGCTACTTGACCGGCC
>JAUXVU010000020.1 GCA_030680295.1 Moraxellaceae bacterium | reverse complement strand
GGCCGGTCAAGTAGCCACCAATGCCATTGCGCCGTATGCCTCGCAGTTTATTGGCAGCACCTTAAGTGATGACCAAGCCGCACAGCTATTAAGCCATGCCGTGCTGGGTGCAGTCATGGCCTATGCCAACAACGGCAATGCGGCCACTGGCGCAGTAGCGGCTGCTGGTGCAGAAGCGGCGGCGGATTATTTGGCGAAACAGCTGTACCCCAGTGCCTTTGATGACAATGGCAGGTTGCAGCGTGACCGTCTTAGTGAAAACGAAGTACAACAACTGCTGGCCCTAACCAACGCCGTGGGTGCGGTGGTTGGGACTGTGAGCAGTGCCGCCAGTGGCGGCGACAGTGCAGCAAATGGAAGCCGAAAATAAAGAGTGGGAAGATAATGAAAGGCACGGTGAAATACCTTATACAGTTGAAGATATTAGATCGGTGCAAAAACGGCTATATTACCACTTAAATCGACAGGTCAGATTATGAAGAATGAAGCCAAATGATTAAATTTTTTGTGGGCCTAATCTGCCGAATAAAATTTTGGGGTTACTTTTTTTTCCTAATAATATTGCTGGCATTGTATCAGCATGAACGCTTAGTCCTCTTGGCGCAAAATATGACGTGGGGTAGCCCAATAATAATTAATTTTGATATGGATGATGTTAGTCAAGTAGTTGTGCCAAAGGGTTGGTATGTTGTTTCTAGAAAGTCACATTATGATCAAGTGCGGCTACCATTTAATGTATACGGTTTTGACATGCTTGATAGTGAAGCTGAGGGAAGGCATCTTATTTTAAGGAAACCAAATGAAGTTGGTGAGATACTGATAAGCTTTTCTGAGAAAAGTCATGAAAGGGATGGCATGATTAAACGCTGTAAGGAGAGAGTGGGTTGTCAGGTGGTAATGAATGTAAAAAATTCTGAAGACTATATCTATAGAGAGGGAAGCTTTGCCCCACTAGGCTTTGTTCTATATATGGAAAGTAAAGTTAGACTTATGCTGAGTGGCATTTCAAAAGAAGATTGGATTAATAGTAGTCGAGTTGTCATTGAGAATAATAGGGTGGAGATGTATTTTGACAATTAAAGTAAATTACTAAATTGAGCAAAGTTTACACACTCTTTTGTAGTGTCTTTAGACACACCTTACTTACTCACTAAGCGCTTCCAATTGGCGGGGCGTGGCGGTGGGCTGGTGACATCAGGACGGCTGCGAATATGACCGGCCAACAGTGTGGTCCATAACTTTAAAAAGTGCTCGACCACGTGATCACCATCCATTAAGTGGTGCTCCATGGCCATGCCGCCCATCAACCAATGCGTCAAAATGAATAAGTGGCTGATCTCTACGTCATCGTTCAGCGCTTCAAAATAATGCTCACTGGCTTTATCCAACACATCACGACCGGCTACCCAAAGTTGGCGCATCACCCCAGCTAATTCAGCGTCACGACGGCTGGCTAACATCAGCTCCATCATGGCGTCGTGTTCCATACGATTAAATAGCTGGCGCCAGCTGGCCAAAATCATGTCTTGTAGTCTGTCGTCAGAGCTTTCTAAGCTGCGGATGGCTTTGCCTAACAACACGTATAAGCGCTGGATTAAATAACTGGCACTGGCTTCGATCAGTGATGCCTTGGTGGGGAAGTGATGAATCGGCGCTCCGCGAGACACATCAGCTTGGGCAATGATGGTGCTGATAGTGGTGCCGGCATAACCATCACGAGCCAAACATTCTATGGTGGCGTCAATTAAACGTTGGCGCATGGCTTCACTGCGCTCGCTTTGCGTGCGGCGTAATGGTTTTGTTTGATTTTCAGAACTCATCAGTCATTTTTTCCTTGACAGCAAAAGGGGTGGCTGTTTGAATGCCAACCTGCATTACGACCGTATTGTATTTTACCTGAATTTATTTGTCTGTCCGGAGTTTTCCGATGAGCCTCAATGTCCCGAATCCTATGAATGCCATGATCCCGCGCACGATCTTTACTGCGGAACATGAAGACTTCCGTCGTACCGCCCGTCGCTTCTTTGAAGAAGAAATGGCCCCTCACCGTGAAAAGTGGGAAGCGCAACAACACATTGACCGTAACCTGTGGAACAAGGCCGGTGAGTTAGGCCTACTGTGCCCCACCATGCCAGTGGAATACGGTGGTTCTGGTGTAGACCGTCTATACAGCGTCATCATGATGGAAGAACAAGCACGTGCTGGTGACTCAGCTTCCGGCTTTTCGCTGCACTCCGACATCGTGGCTAACTACTTAAATAACTTTGCTAGTGAAGAGTTAAAGCAAACTTGGTTGCCGAAAATGGCCACCGGTGAAGCCGTAGGTGCGATTGCTATGACTGAACCAGGCACCGGTTCTGACTTGCAGGCTGTGCGTACAACAGCGGTTGCTGATGGTGATGACTACATCGTTAATGGCAGCAAAATCTTTATTACCAACGGTTATCTTTGCGATATCGCCGTGGTGGTGGTGAAGACTGGCGACCCATCCAAGGGCGCAGAAAGTGTTTCGTTGTTGTTGGTTGAAGCGAATCGCGAAGGCTTCAGCAAAGGCCGTCCATTAAATAAAGTGGGCATGAAGGGCCAAGACACTTGTGAGCTGTTCTTCGACAACGTGCGTGTGCCAAAGTCGAACATCATTGGTGCCGAAGGCATGGGCTTTATCATGTTGATGAAAGAGCTGGCCTGGGAACGCTTAATGATTGCCATCATCTGTGCTGCAGGTTGTGAGCAAGTATTGGCACACACCTTGGCCTATGTACGCGACCGCAAAGTGTTTGGTAAGCCAGTCGCGGCGTATCAAAACACACGTTACAAGCTAGCGGAATTGCGCTCAGAAACACAAATTGCGCGTGTTTTTGTTGACCGTTGTATTGAAGAGCAAATCAACGGCACCTTGCAGGTTGATGCTGCCGCAGCAGCTAAGTACTGGGTGTCAGATCTGATTTCAAAAGTGGTTGATGAGTGTGTACAGCTGCACGGTGGTTACGGCTATATGCTGGAATACCCAGTGGCTCAAGCGTATATCGATACCCGTGCTAACCGTATTTACGGCGGCACTAACGAAATCATGAAAGAGCTGATTTCACGTACGTTCTAAGTTCGCAGCTGGTCGCAAAACAAAACCCACGGTCTATTGGTCGTGGGTTTTTTTTGTATAGCTTTTGCTATAGTCGGCCCACGACAATAATAGGCCCCATGCCATGATCACTGCTAAAGACTTAGGCCCTAATGTGCCCCGCCGCGGGACTGCTTTCTCTCAACGACTTGGTGAGTTGTGGTTGCGCAGCATGGGCTGGAAAATTACCGGTGAGTTTCCGACTGTGTCCAAGGCAGTGTTTATTGGTGCGCCGCACACTTCGAACCGTGACGGCTTGGTGGCGGCGGCGACTATTTTATCGCTACGCTTAAAAATCCGCGTAATGGCTAAAGCTGAATTATTTAAAGGACCCATGGGACCATTTTTTCGTTGGTTAGGCGTAATGCCGGTCTTTCGTAGCAAATCTCAAGGACTGGTTGAGCAGTCGGCTAGTTACCTAAAACAAGCAGAGAACTTCTATTTGGGTATTGCTCCCGAGGGTACTCGACATGGCTCGCAGGAATTTAAACGCGGCTTTTATCTGATTGCGGTCAAAGCGGGCGTGCCAATCATTCCGTTCATTTTAGATTTTGGAAATAAAGAGCTGCGTATTACGCCCGCTTTTTACCCCACCGGTGACATGGCGGCTGATATGGCAACCATTCTTGAGCGTTATCGTGGCGTTATTGGCGCCAACCCAGACCGCATGTCAGCACCATTGAAGGCGATGTTGCCGAAAGATGACTGAGGCGCTTACTGCATCACCTCGCGACGCAAACCATTGAGTGTTTGGCGAGGCATATCCACTGCCACTCGATTAGCCAGCCAGAGCGGAATGACACCGCCTGGATGAGACTGTGTGGTGAAAATTACTTGGGTTTGCGTTGAACTTAGTGAAGATACTAACCAGCTAGACTGCAAGGATGGGATACGCACACAACAGCTCTGTGCTGGTTTTGCTGCAGGTCTGCCTATGGATTGAATCATTACAGCGTCATTGATGTTGTGCGTGTCGACATCTATGACGGCATCTCGGTCACTCACCGGCCAAATGCCCGCAATCACAAAGTAGATGCGCCCTTCAGTGGGGTTGCCCGAGACTAGTTCGGCGCGCCGCATTTGATAAAACCAACTAGGCATGCGCGGAAGATCAGCAAGAACATCCAGCACTTTATCCATCGGCGCATCAATAACGGCTACACCGCGAAACGCTTTTAAGTTTTGGCCCGGCACCTCTGCTGTAAAGACCTCCACACCATCACGATTACTATGCAGCTGCCATTCACCCGCTAGTGCGGGAAGGCTAAAACAACAAAGCAGTGCAAATAGGTATTTCATTGCATGATTTCCTTAAAGCGATAAAACCTTATTCAATATTCTGGATTTGCTCGCGCATCTGCTCCACCAATACTTTTAGCTCCACCGAAGACCACGAGCTTTCAGCTGTCACCGCCTTGCTACCTAAGGTATTGGCTTCACGATTTAATTCCTGCATCAGGAAATCCAAGCGACGACCGACGGCTCCCCCTTGACTAAGCACACGGCGAATTTCACTAACATGGGTCAGCAGGCGATCTAATTCTTCAGCCACATCCATTTTTTGTGCAAACATTATCAGCTCTTGTTCTAAGCGTTCGGCGTTGATGCTGAGCTCATCAAAACGTGCGCGTAGGCGCTGCTGAAAGCTGCTAATGATTTGCGGTAAGCGCTCACGTACGGTAGCAACTTCGGCTTCGACCAGCGTAAGACGCTGCAATATCAGTTCATTAAGTGCCGCACCTTCGCGTGCACGCATGGCGTTAAAGTCATCGAGCGCTTGTGTTAATAAGGCATCGGCCTGAGTCATCAGCGCGCTGTGATCGGCTTCTTCGCTAAGCAATACGCCGGGCATACGCAAGATGTCTAATGAGCTTGCTGGCGCAATGTGCGGAATAAGCCGGTCCACTTCTTTCATGCGCTCAATGAGCTGGGCCAGCAATGGCTGGTTAAGCACCAAGGCGTTGACCTCGCTGCCTTGCGCAGGGGCATAACGCAGGCTGACCTCGACTTTGCCTCGATTAATACGACCACGAATTAACTCACGCCAAGCAAATTCGCGCTCACGCAGCAGGTCGGGTAGGCGAAAGCTCAGCTCCAAATGCCGACTGTTTACTGAGCGGATTTCGAGGCTGAGTTGGCCAGCAGGCGTGTTGATTTCGCTGCGGGCAAAGGCGGTCATGCTAACTACAGGTTGGTTAACGGTCATATTGGGCTCTAGCAACAGGTATACTGCAGCATCTTAAATCGTTAGACAGGAAACAGCCATGCGCGCTAGTGGTCGCCAAGCCAATCAACTTCGTCCCATTACTTTCACTCGCAACTTTACGCGTCATGCCGAGGGCTCTGTATTGGTCTGTTTTGGTGATACACGGGTGTTGTGCACAGCCAGCGTGGAAGTGGGTGTACCGCGCTTTTTGAAAGGTAAAGGTGAGGGCTGGATTACGGCGGAATACAGCATGCTGCCGCGGGCTACACACACCCGTAATCAGCGCGAAGCCAGCAAGGGCAAGCAGGGCGGTCGTACTTTAGAGATTCAACGTCTAATTGGTCGTTCGTTGCGTGCCATGGTCGATATGAAAAAGCTCGGTGAGCACACCATTACCATTGACTGTGATGTGTTGCAGGCCGATGGCGGTACACGCACAGCAGCCATTACAGGTGGTGCAGTGGCATTAGTAGATGCGTTGTCATTTATGTTGCGTGAAAAAATGATTAAACAAGACCCGCTGACTGGCTTAGTGGCGGCAATTTCAGTAGGTATTGTGAAGGGCACACCATTGCTGGACTTGGAATACACCGAAGATGTGAGCTGTGACACTGACATGAATGTGGTGATGACCCAGCATGGCGGTATTATTGAAGTGCAAGGCACGGCTGAAGGCGCGGCGTTTACCCGCCAAGAAGCAACGGCCTTGTTGGATTTGGCTGAAGCCGGTATTGCTGAGTTAGTACAAGCGCAACAAACGGCTTTAGGCTGGTAATTGCAACGCCTGCACGCTTAGTGTGTCATGATGCTCGACTAGCTTTTAAGCAGTGGCTTAAAAGCTTATGTTATTGTCGGAGAGACTAAATGAAGAAGTTAGCTGTTGTTCTGTGTGTCATGTTGATACCTACACTCACCGCTTGTGAGATTCGTGGACCAAGCGTAAAGCTAAAGCCTGTAGTTATTGATGTTGACAATGGAGGCGGCAAACATTGCCCCCCAGGCCAAGCCAAAAAAGGTAATTGCTAACTAAAAAAACCCAGCACTGCTGGGGTTTTTTATGGTCGCTATCAGTGCTTTTCAGCCACTGCCACGGTGTAGACCTTGCCTTGTTTTAACTTGTCGTAATTACCAAATACTTCTTTTAAGGTGCGTGCCATAAATTCACGCAGGCCATTAATGGTGACTACATAAAAGCGGCCACCGGGCTTGAGATGTTTTAGGCTGTCATACAGAAATAAATAGTGCTGCTCTTTGCTGGCCTTGGCGGGCAAGTTAGAAACGATGATATCAAAGCGTGCATCGGCTGGAATATGCTGCAGACCGTTCGACAGCATGGCGCGCGCATTACTAATGCCATTGGCCTGACAGTTTTTATTGGCGTATTCCACCGCCATAAAATCTTTGTCCACCATTAGTGTTTGGCCTTGTGGCGCAAGTTTTGCCAAGGTCATGCCGATAGGGCCATAACCACAGCCAATATCTAAGCAGTCATCTGTTGGGCGCACGTCCATTAGCGTTAGCAGCAGCTGGGTGCCGTCATCAATGGCTTCAGGCGAGAAAATGCCCCACGTGGTGCGGAAGACCAGTGGTTGATCGCAGAGCGTGGCTTGAAACTGAATATCTTGTCGCCATCGTTGCAGCGTGGCGGCTTCGGGAGCTGGCATAAAAAGGCTCGCTTACATCGTAAAACGCAGAGTATAAGCGAGCCGGTCTTGGTGCGCCTGTGTTATTGCGCCATCTCTGGCACGGCTGGCGTTGCAGTGAGTTCGCTATAGTTGGCTTCGGCGCGCTGCATGCGCTCTGTGCCTTGCTGTACGCGAGTTTCGCCGCGCTTAACATTTGACTGTCCGCTTTCTACTAAGCGCTGTCCACGCTTAATCATGTCCTCGCCTTTCTTGATATCACTTTGACCACGAGAAATATCACGTTCGCCATTTGCTTTCAGTGTTGCACCGGCTTGCCAGTCATTTTTAACGGAACGATATTCGCTAGCACGATCACCTAAGAGCTGACCAAATGTAGGCTCGGGCTTGCTGGCACAACCTGATAGAACGAGTGCACCTGCAACTAAAACAAACAACGGGGACTTGCGCATAAATTTAACCTCCAAAGATTAACTACTAATTTTGGCTAGGTCATAGTCAATGATCAATGGGGCATGATCAGAAAACTTAATATCTTTGTAGATACTGGCAGCGTGAATGCAAGGAGCTAATGCTGGCGACACAATATGATAGTCAATGCGCCACCCCACATTATTGGCGTAAGCCTGGCCGCGGTTGCTCCACCACGTGTATTGCTCGGCGCGCGTGTCTACTTCGCGGAAGGCATCGACAAATCCTACGCCATCAAAAAGTGTTGTGAGCCAAGCGCGCTCATGCGGTAAAAAACCGGAATTTTTTAAGTTGCCTTTCCAGTTTTTTAAATCGATTTCTTTGTGGGCAATATTCCAGTCGCCACAGATAATCAGTTTTTCACCGTTGGCCTGACGCTTTTTTAGGATAGGCATTAGCTCGGTAAGGAAGACATCTTTGCGGGCCTGTGCATCGTCATTCGCTGAGCCTGAAGGCAAATAGAGTGAGATCACGGTCAGGTCCTTAAAGCGCGCTTCTATCCAGCGACCTTGAGTATCGCAAAGCTCAAAACCTAGTCCGGTGCTGACAGCATCGGGTTGTGCGCGGCTATAAATGGCCGTGCCGGAATAACCGGGGCGCTCAGCATCAAACAAAAAGCGAAACCAGCCTGGTGGGTTAAACACGTCGTCATCAAGTTGATGTGCTTGTGCCTTAGTTTCTTGAATGCACACTATGTCAGCATTGCTATCTTGCGTCATCCAGTCGAAGAAGCCTTTTTTGGCGGCGGAGCGGATACCGTTGAGGTTGGCAGAAATGATGCGCATGGATGTCCTGATGAATTAAGCGTGAAGCGGTGTTGTAACAAAGATAGGGCTTAAAAAAAAGGGCGCTTAGGTAAGCGCCCATTAAAGCTATTAATTCTGCATAGAGTAATTAATTAAAAAGTGTTCTCAAGGGGCGCCATGCCGCTTTCTTTCGTCAATAGTAGATCTTCACCAACAGCATCAAGGTTTTCAAAGCAGCGGAAGAAAACACCATCAATAGTGTTAGGAGCTGTTGCAGCTTGTCGACCGGCAAAGTAGCAAGTGAACTCATCACCATCGACATCCACCAACAGCATTAGCCCATTAAGTGAAAAAGTCCCTGTTTCTTCATCTCCCTCACCTTCACTAACAGTGATGGTATTGCCAGGGCCAAACGTCACTGTTGAGCCAGGCTCTTCACCTTCGTCATAGAACCGAGCTTCAAACACCTCATTCCAAGTGCCATCACCAGCAGTGAGTACTGTTAGCAGGTCATCGGCTTTGGTGAGCGTTAGTTCAGTGTCAACAACAGTATCTGTATCTTCATCTACTTCGCGACAGGCAAATGTTAGCACTGAACTATTTTCATTTCGTTCAGTTAAGTAGCAATCAGCACCTTCATCTTCATCATCAATTTTGACCGTAAAGACACGATTAACAACGTTCCACTTAGCATCTGGTGAGAAAGATGCAAAGCCTGATCCTGCTAATGTTTCTGCAGTATCAAAAAGGCCACTAGCTTTAAAAAAGGCGCCTGAAACTTCAACAATGTCATCTTCTTCATACGACACGGTCCAGCGTCCTAGTAGATCGGCTGTTGTTAAAGAAAGTCGAGCGGCAAAGTCTGCTGGGGTGTCGTCATCAAAAAATCCTACAGGTAGTAAGCCGCCCTCAAAGCCAGCATTAAACTCAGCGGCAATTTCTGAGTCATCACCAGCGGTTAAATCGACATCATCTGCAGCAAAGTCTTGACCAGTTGATTCTGTAATTGCATTAGCTAGAGCATCTGTCAGCTCACTTTCATCATTCGCAGCTTCAACAATTTCTTTTAAGCTCTGAGCTTCGGCATCCCCAGCAGCAGGCTTAACTTTAAATACTTTAACGCCACCTTCCTCGACATCAGGCTCAGCATCTAATGCCGCCAAAACAGCATAAACTGCTTTAAACGCTAGGCTGTCTGGGTCGGCCTCTGGGTCAATAGCACGTGCAATATCAAGTGTTGTTACGCGGGTTACGCCAGCTGCAGTTGTGATGGGGGGTAATTCGATGCTGCCCAACGTAAATGTAACAGTGTCGCCAGCAGACAGTACGTCGAAACAACCGGGCTTAACGTCCTCACAATCCAGTCCCGTAACGCCACTGCGCGCGCTTGAAACATAATTTGCGCCATCAATAAATGAGCCCTCAAACGTGAGTGTCTCGGTGCTTGGCGCAGTATCGACGGGGGCATTATTACTTTTACTGCCGCCACCACCGCAGGCGGCTAAGCCAACAGCAGCAGCGAGTGCAATTGCACTTACATTTAGTTTATTCATGATTAATTCCTCAACATCCAAGTTATAAAAGGCATTTAGTTGGTTAAACGAAACACCTAAACCTTAGTTTGCTGAGGAGGAGGGGACATCCCCCGTATGGGGTATATCTTGGCCGATTAAATCAAAGCGCATGGTCTTACGGGCAGCGTCAGGGCATTAAGCGCGCATACGAGCAGTACAAACCAGTGCCAATAAAATCATGCCGGTGAGATAAAGAACGACATAAATTGGCTCGCCGCCACCTTTTGCGAGCAGGGCAGTGGCAATCATGGGGGCCAAGCCACCACCTAATACGCCGGCAATTTGTACCCCAAACGAGATGCCGCTATAGCGCACCTGCGCAGGAAATTGTTTAGCAAATAACAGGGCTTCGGGGGCGTAGAGCAAGGGGAAAATAATACCAATGGCGATCACCAAGGCCCACCACACTATCGCCATATCGCGCGTACCGAGCATGGCAAAAAATGGGTAGACATACATCAGCAGCAATATCATACCGACCATGTATAACCGCTTTTGACCGACCTGATCTGATAACCAGCCCGCTAACGGCATGGTGATTAGCGAGAGCGCAGCACCCACTGTGATAGCAGTTAGCACTTCCGCTCTAGGAAGCGCGAGTTGCGAAGTGGTATAGGCAAGGGCAAAGGTAACTGATAAATAAAACCAAGCGTTTTCGGCAATGCGTGCACCAATAATATTAAAGGTGGCGGCACCATGGTCTTTTAATACTATTTTCAGTGGCATGGCTTGCGCTTTTTGTTCTGCTTGTACCTTGGCAAAGTCTGGCGATTCCGGCACTTTCACGCGGATAAACCAACCCACACCCAGCAGCACAATGCTAGCAATGAACGGTAGCCGCCAGCCCCAACTCAGCATGTCTTCTTCCGGTAAGGTGGCGACGGCACTCATGGCCAAAGTGGACAGCACAAGGCCTGCACCCACGCCTGTTTGTGGCAGGCTGCCATAAAAGCCTTTGCGGCCTTCCGGGGCGTGCTCAACCGCCATTAACACCGCGCCACCCCATTCGCCGCCAACTGCCATGCCTTGCAGAAAGCGTAAAATGACTAAGAGCAGGGCGGCCCAATAACCAATCTGATCGTAAGTAGGTAGCAGGCCAATGATGACGGTGGGAATGCCCATTAGTAGAAGCGTAATAATCAACATGGATTTGCGGCCAATACGATCTCCGTAATGACCAAACACAATGCCCCCCAACGGTCGGCCAATAAAGCCCACGGCGTAAGTTGCAAAAGCGGCAAAGATGCCGGTGAGCGGATCGAGCTCTGGGAAAAATAAACGGTTAAACACTAGCGCTGCGGCGGTGCCATAGAGAAAGAAGTCATACCATTCGATGGTGGTGCCGGCCATGCTGGCAAATCCAGCAACGCGGTGATGGCTTTTAACGGGTTTCAACATGTTTTTTTATTTTTAGATGACGATGCCGCATTCTGGCACAGATGCTCTACTAGCTTAAGCGGGTTATCATCGCGGCTAGAATTTTTAACCACAGCTGAGAGAAAGATGCGCGACTACCAACGCGAGTTTATAAAATTTGCTATTGCCCAAGAAGTGCTGCGCTTTGGCCAGTTCACGTTGAAGTCAGGTCGTGTGTCACCGTACTTTTTTAATGCCGGACTTTTTAATACTGGCAAGCGTTTGGCCGCATTAGGTAAGTTTTATGCGGCGGCAATTAAAGATAGTGGCATAGAGGCTGACGTGTTGTTTGGCCCAGCCTATAAAGGCATCCCCATTGCCTCGGCAACAGCGGTGCAGTTAGCCGAACAGTTTGATATTGATATGCCGTGGTGTTTTAACCGTAAAGAAGCCAAGGCGCACGGCGAAGGCGGTGTCATGGTGGGCTCGCCATTGGCTGGTCGCGTTTTGATTATTGACGATGTGATTACCGCGGGCACTGCGATTCGTGAGGTGATGACCCTGGTGCAGGGTGCTGGAGCGCAAGCTGTCGCGGTAGTGGTGGCGGTAGACCGGCAAGAGCGTGGTCAAGGCGAGCTATCGGCCATACAGGAGGTGGCGCGCGACTTTGGGCTGCCGGTGTTGTCGATTATTTCACTCACTCAAATTATTAACTATCTGGAAGAAACAGGACTGCATGCAGAACACTTGCAGGCTGTTCGTGCTTATCGTGATGAGTTCGGTATTAATGATACAGATAGCGGGGCTTAAACCATGAAATTAGCGGTACTGATGGACCCGATTGCGTCGGTGAATTATAAAAAAGATTCAACGATGGCCATGCTGTGGGCAGCCGCTAAACGAGGTCATGAGTTGTGGTATTTAGAGGCAAGTGATTTAAGCCTGCAGCAAGGCCAAACTCAGGCGCGCATGGCGCCGCTAACAGTGTTTGAAAATCCGGAAAAGTGGTTTGAGCTGGGCGAATTTGTAACCCAGCCATTGGCTACGATGGATGCGCTGCTAATGCGTAAAGACCCTCCGTTCGACATGAACTTTATTTATGCCACCTATTTGTTAGAGCGTGCTGAGCAGGCGGGTTTGTTAGTGGTGAACAAGCCGCAGTCACTACGTGACTGCAATGAAAAGCTGTTTGCCACCGCCTTTGCCGATTGCATGGTGCCAACGCTGGTGACATCACGCGCAATCGATATTCGTCAGTTCATCGCTGAGCATCAAGACGTCATTGTGAAGCCCTTGGATGGCATGGGCGGCACCGGTATTTTTCGCCTACAGGCGGGCGGAAATAATATTGGCGCTACGCTAGAAGTGCTAACTGACAACGGCTCACGACCGATCATGGCACAGCGTTATATTCCGGAAATCAAAGACGGTGACAAACGCGTTCTCATGATTGATGGCGAGCCAGTGCCGTATGTGTTGGCGCGTATTCCACAGGGTGATGAAATTCGTGGCAATTTAGCCGCTGGTGGACGTGGCGAAGCACGCCCAATTAATGAAGCCGAAAAGCGCATTGCCGCGCGAGTTGGCCCTGAGCTTAAAAAACGTGGGTTGTTGTTTGTCGGCCTGGACGTCATTGGTGAGTACTTGACCGAAGTGAACGTGACCAGCCCAACCTGTATTCGTGAAATTGATGCCGCGTTTAATTACGGTATTGCTGACAAACTGATTGCGGCAATCGAGCAAAAGTTAGCCTTAGCGCGCTGCGGAATTTAAGCCATGTCGGATGCGGCTTTGCTGACGCAATCTATTGCACCTTTTTTGTTGCACGCACGCATTAATGCGGTGACCTTGCCAGACTGTGCCGGGCTTCAGCTTTACCTGCTAAACGACGATTTTCCACACGATGCCTTAAGCCCAGAAGAGATGGATTGGGCGCTAAATGAGCCGTCCTACTGGATGTTTTGTTGGGCCTCGGGTTTGGCGCAAGCACGACAAATACTGCAGCAGCCCGAGCTGGTGCGCGGCAAAACGGTATTGGACTTTGGCGCTGGTTCGGGTGTGGTGGCGGTTGCAGCGGCGAAGGCGGGCGCTAAGCGGGTGATCAGCTGTGATATCGATCCGTTGTCGTTACAGGCCAGCGCCGCGAATGCGCGCCTTAATGGTGTGCAAGTTGAGCTATTGGATGACTTTTTCCAGCTAAACGAGCGTGTGGATGTGTTGTTTGCCGCCGATGTGCTTTATGACAGCGCTAACCGTTCCTTTTTACCGGCATTTTTAGATGCTGCTAATGAAGTTTGGCTGACTGACTCACGCGTGAAGTCACTGACTGCGCCACACTATCAGCGGCTGTACAGTGTAATGAGCGAAACCTTGCCGGACTTAAACGAGTTTGATGAGTTTCGTTTGGTTAATTTTTATTATGGCCGGCGTGAGCAATCATGACCACGCCAGTCACCAAACCGCCAACCCCTAGCCCAATTACCGCTGCTGACCGCCTGGGTTTTACTGTGGTGCTGGCAGTGATGCTGCATGCATTGATTATTTTTGGCATTCAATTTGTGCCGCCGCGTGCTTCAACCGCACCAGTAATGGAAGTGACGTGGGTGCCAACCCAAAGCAAGTCGGCGCCAATACAGGCTGACTTTGTTGCCCAGGCGGCACAGCAGGGCAGTGGGCAGTTAGCAGAAGCACGCTTGACTACCACCACACAGCGCTCACCCACCCCGGGTGTGGCCGAGCAGCGCCAGCAGTCTACCAAGCGTGCCGAGTCGCAGAGTGCTACGCCAGTAGTGAGTGTAGCTGGCCAAGAACAGGCGCGCCGTCAGGCAGAGCAGCAAACGTTAGCGCTTGCAGCAAACGCCAATGATGAGCTGGACCAAGTAGCGCAGGAAATTGCCTTGCTGGAGGCGCGGCTGGCGGCACGTCGGCAAACCGAAGCCAAACGTCCACGAGTGCATACCGTGTCATCAGTTAGTGCAAGGGCGGATGATTGGGCAGGTTATGTTGAGCAGTTTCGTGAACGAGTTGAAATGACTGGCAACCGACAGCTAATGGCAGAGGTCAGGGCGACTCAGTTACGGGGTGAGGTACGTCTGATGGTGGCCTTAACGGCGAGTGGTCGTTTGCATGAAATACGTGTGTTGCGCTCATCCGGGCATCGTCTGCTGGATGAGGCTGCACAGCAGTCTGTGCGTGACTCCATCCCGTTTGCTGAGTTCCCGTCGGCATTAAAAGGGCAGATCGATGTTTTGCAGATTGTGCGCACTTGGCGTTTCTCAGATCGATTGGAAACGTCTAACTAATTTGCTCTTGTATCCGGCTGCAGACATCCCCATAGTGTTGCTATGAGCATAGATAACGTCAATTTAACCCATCAGTTTCTGGTTGCTATGCCAGAGCTGGACGATCCGCGCTTTCAACGTGCGGTCATTTATGTTTTTCGACACAACCCTGAAGGTGCCGCCGGGATAGTCATTAATCAACCCAGCGAATTACCGTTTGACCAGCTGTTGCATGACATCCGTTTGCCGCCCTTAAAGCCGTTGCAGCGCCCAAATCAACCGGTGTTGCATGGTGGCCCTGTGCATCCAGAGTTGGGTTTTGTATTGCACCAAGGTCAAGGTCCTTGGACTTCTACTCTGCAAAGCAGTGACAACATTGGCATTACCCATTCGCGCGATATTTTGGATGCGATCTCACAAGGCCATGGCCCCAGCGACTTCTTGGTATCGCTGGGTTATGCCGGCTGGGAACCGGGCCAGCTGGAAGAAGAATTGGCTGCCAATGTGTGGCTGACCGTACCGGCTAGTGATGACGTTTTGTTTCACCTGCCCTATGAAGCGCGTTGGGAAGCCAGCATGAAACATTTAGGGTTGGACTGGCATCATTTGTCGCATGAGGTAGGGCATGCCTGAGGCGTCAAAACCGTTGCCTGCCACGGTGCTGGGTTTTGATTTCGGAACCAAAACCATTGGTGTTGCCAGTGCGCAGTCCGTTACCGGGCTGGGTTCGCCGTTAACACCTATTTCAGCGCGTGACGGCATTCCCAACTGGCAAGTGATTGATGACTTGGTGGCTGAGTGGGGCCCGCAAGCCATTATTGTCGGCAACCCACTGAATATGGATGACACCGTGTCTGATATCAGTCATTTGTCGCTAAAATTTGCCCGCCGTTTGGCCGCTCGTTTCCCCAAAATTCCGGTGTACCGACAAGATGAACGACTGAGCACCCGTGAGGCGCGCGCGACGCTAAAATCCGTGGCGGATTATCGCAGTGGCCGTATGCCTTCACTAGATTCGACCGCTGCCTGTTTAATTGTCAGTGACTGGTATAGCGAGCCAAACTGGTTACGTGTTTAGTTAGGTTTTTGTTTTATGAAAGTATCAATCGCCGAACAGCAGTTAGTGATTAGTCCGGGCCTTCCACGCGCCACTGTGCGTATTCCCTTGGCTGACATTAAAACGTGGGACTGCTTATACGAAGTGGTTGGTCGGCGCTTTCTGGCCTTTCATTTAGGCGATCGCACGGCGTATGCACAGCTGCCACGGATGTCACCACAGGCACGTCTAGATCTGATGAGTGAACTTGAGCGGTTGTTGCAGCAACCTGCTGATGTCAGCTTGCTTGATAGTGAGCGCGACAATGAGCATTGGCTGCGGGTTTGGGAGGTGATAAAAACCATTGGTCGTTACCTGCGATTGTTTGTGAATCCCTTGCGTCCACCCACACCACCACCGCGGCCTCGTCCATCGGTCAAACCAGATCACACAGATCCCCCATCGGCGCCCTGACTCAGCTACAATCCGCACAAATGGATAGCGGATGCCGACACTATGCACTTGTCCCACGCGCATCAGGCCAGTCGCCTGCAGCTCAATGATCATGGCCAACTGCGCCATTTCTTAAGTACTGAAGGCCTCTCGCGTGAGATGCTGACCACCATTCTGGATAGAGCCGATAGCTTTTTAGACGGCCATGGTGGCATTCGCAATGAGCCCCTGTTGGCGGGCCGCACCGTGATGAACTTGTTCTTTGAGCCTTCCACGCGTACTCGTACCACCTTTGAAGTGGCGGCCAAACGGCTTTCTGCCGACGTGCTTAATATCGATATTTCTAAAAGCTCCACCAGCAAAGGTGAAACCCTGCGCGACATGTTGTGGAACTTAGAAGCCATGACCGCGGACGTGTTTGTGGTGCGCCATGGTGCCTCGGGTGCTGCCCACTTTATTGCCAGCCAAGTTACGCCACATATTGCGGTGGTTAATGCCGGTGATGGCCGACATGCTCATCCCACCCAAGCCATGCTGGACATGCTGACGATTCGCCGCCATGCCGGTGGTTTTGAAAACCTAACCGTGGCCATTATTGGCGACATCCGCCATTCGCGGGTTGCACGTTCAGAAATTCATGCCCTGCAAACCTTAGGCGCCAAAGAAATTCGTGTGATTGGGCCACGTACCTTGCTGCCGCGTGATTTTGAAGAGCTAGGCGTGAACGTGTTTGAAGACATGACCACCGGCCTACGTGATGTGGACGTGGCCATTGCTCTGCGCATCCAAAATGAGCGAATGGAATCTGCACTGCTGCCGGGTTCGAGCGAGTTCTACGGACTTTATGGCCTGACCCGTGAGCGCCTGAAAGTGGCTAGTCCTGATGTATTAGTGATGCATCCAGGGCCAATTAACCGTGGTGTCGAAATTGAATCAGAAGTGGCCGATGGGCCTAATTCGTTGATCTTGAAACAGGTGAATTACGGTATCGCGGTGCGTATGGCGGTGCTGGCAATGACAGTCGAGGGCCAGTTAGCTGCGCAAGCGGCGGTGCAGTCCCGTGTGTTAGAGGGAGATGCCCAATGAGCGCCATTCGATATACCAGTGTGCGTGTAATCGACCCGGCACAAAATCGTGATGAAGTGACCTCGGTAGCGGTAAGTGCCGAAGGCAAATTATTGTTTGGCGCAGCCGCTGATACCGTGTCCGTTGATCAAGTACAGTCCGCTGACGGCTGCTGGTTAACCCCAGCTTTTGTTGATACCTGCGCCCGTTTGCGTGAGCCGGGCCCACGTCGCCACGGCACCATCGCCAGTGAAACACGTGCGGCACGCGCCGCTGGTTTTCGTCATGTTGCGGTGCCGCCTGATACCGATCCTGTTATTGATCATGCCGCCTTGGCGCAGCAAGTCATCGAGAAAGCTGATCACGCAGGCCACACCAAGGTATATCCGATTGGTGCTTTAACTCGCGCTTTGGATGGCAAAACACTGGCCAGCATGGGCGGTTTAAAAGCGGCGGGTTGTGTTGGCGTGGGCAATGCCCGTCGACCCATCAACAATGCCGAGACCACACTGCGTTGTTTGGAATACGCCTCATCGATGGGTCTGACGGTATTTTTCTCGCCAGAAGAACCGGCGCTGGCATTAGGCCCGGCACACGATGGTTTTATGGCGGCGCGCCTAGGTCTTACCGGCATTTCCGATGCAGCGGAAACAGTGGCACTGGCCACTGCCTTAATTTTGGTTGAGCAAACCGGTGTGCATGCACACTTTGGGCAGCTGTCCTGTGCGGCCTCGGTAGAACTGATTCGTTTGGCTAAAGATAAAGGTTTGCCAGTCACTGCCGATGTGGCCATGCACCAGTTGCATTTAACGGAAGCCGCCATTGATGGCTTTAATTCTATGGCGCATGTGCGTCCACCACTGCGCCGCGAAACCGATCGCCTAGCGTTAATTGCCGGTGTGCGTACCGGTGTCATTGATGCCATTTGCTCGGACCACCAGCCCTTAAACAAAGCCGCCAAACTTGCACCTTTTGCTGAAACACTACCGGGCATGTCGACCTTAGAAACGGTGTTACCCTTAGGTTTGCGCTTGGTGGCTAACGGTGATTTGTCCGCCATGGAATTGGTGCGTGCCTTAACCAGCAACCCGGCTAAGGTATTGGGCATTAGTGCTGGAGCTTTTGCTGTGCCTGGCGCAGGCGCTTTGCTAATTGACCCGGAGCTGTGCTGGACTGCTAGTGGTGATGACTGGTTATCAACCGGTCAAAACTCACTTTATTTCGGTCGCTTGTTGCAGGGTAAAGTGCGTCAACATTTGGTCTGAAAATAAGCTATTTTCATACAAATGTAATTTTCTAATTCTATGATGATGGCCTTAATATTTGAGGCCATTGTCATGCAACGTCGTCAATTTTTGCGTAATACCCTGCTTACTGGTGCGACTCTGCCTGCATTAGTGGCCTGCCTAGGCTCTAATGACCGCAATAACGATGGCCAAACCACACTGCCCGGCGAACAAGTGCGCCCCGAACGTGTTGACCAGCTAATTGCGCCGCAAGCCTTTGTAAATGGCGTGGCCAGTGGCGATCCAAGCCATGATCAGCTGATTGTTTGGACGGCACTGACACCAGCAACACGTGAGCAAAGCGAAGACATTCCGGTGAGTCTTGAATATGTGGTGGGTGCTGAGTGGATGGATGACGACGACGCATGGCCAACCGCATTTGCTACACCTGCACAGGTCAAAAAGCTGGGCTTTTTCCTAGCCAAAGCTGCACGTGACTACACCATCAAAGTCGATTTGGGCAATGTTGAGTTATACCGTGGCACGCGATTTGGTTTGGGTGAGCTGACCGCTTTGCCGCCGGCATCCGTTATTTATTACCGCTTCCGTGCTGGATCACAAGTGTCTCGTATTGGTCGTGCGCGCACCTTAGGTGTAGGTGACTCAGTGCAGCAAGCGCGCTTTGCTGTGACCAGTTGCTCAAACTTTCCGGCAGGCCTGTTTAGTGTTTACGAGATGGTCAGCCAGCAAGAAGATTTGGACTTTGTGGTGCATTTAGGTGACTACATTTATGAGTATGGGGAAGGTCAATATGCCGATGTGGCGGGTTTAAACCGTATTCCAGAGCCACCGCATGAAATGATTTCGCGTGAAGACTATGTCTTGCGTCATGCGCAATATAAGCGCGACCCGCAGTTACAACGCCTGCATGCCCGTTACCCAATGATTGTGGTGTGGGATGACCACGAAATTACCAATGATGCCTGGCGTGAAGGGGCAGAGAATCATACCGAAGGTGCCGAGGGCAATTATGCCGAGCGCTTAGGCTTTGCTATTCGCGCCTACTTTAACTGGATGCCCCTGCGTGAGCAGTTTGCCCGCGACAGCATCACTTTGGTGCCGGACGCTCGTGAAGTGATTTACCGCCGCATTCGGGTAGGTAGCTTGTTGGACATGATCATGCTCGACACCCGTATTGTGGGGCGTGATGAGCAAGCGTCCCTGCCTGCTATAGACCCCAGCCGAAATGATGCCAATCGTTCACTGTTGGGTGACCAGCAACGCCAATGGCTGCAATTGAAATTGCTGGAAGCCAAAAACCAAGGCGCCACATGGACGTTTTTGGGTCAACAAGTCATGTTTGGCCAACTCAACTTAGTTGAGTTACCGGCAGTGAAATTATTAGGGCAACAACTGCTGGGCAACTTGGTGGCGCTTAATAACGATCAGTGGGATGGCTACACCGCAGAACGTAATCGCATACGTGAGTTTGTGAAGGCTATTGGCCTGCAAAATTTGGTGGTGCTGACCGGTGATATTCACACCAGCTGGGCCATCGAGCTTTATGAGAACCCCTTCATTTTATTAGGTGACCGCCTGCAACAGCCGTTTGGTGTTGAGTTTGTGACACCGTCGGTGACATCACCCGGCTTTCCCGATGAAGTTGCTGACTTGGTGTCTACGGTGATTCCGGTAGCTAACCCACACATTAAATACAGCGAGTTAAAAACTAAGGGATATTTGCTGGTGGATGTGACCCGCGAGCGCACCACTGCGCAGTGGCGTTATGCCGCTAGCATTACCGACCCAAACTTGATTGGTGAAGAGCGCGTGAACATGCGCAAGACCTTCCAAGTGTTGGCAGGCAGTAATCGTTTACAGGCCATCAGTGCATAAGCTTAGGCGGGCATAGGCCTGATCTCGGGTTTGCATGCCTAGGCTTTGGCCGGTTTGCATCAGGCTGTGGATTTGGTTGATTTGCTGGTCACGAATGAGGTGACGCACTGCGGGCGTGTTGATTAACACCTCGCGGCAGGCGGCCGCCTGACCTTGCCGCCATATCAGCTCTTGCGCTAAGACGGCGATTAAGCTGTCGGCCAGCTGCATTCTGGCTTGCGCTTGTTCGTTGCCGGGAAACAGGCAAAGCAGCCTATCAATGGCGGAAATGGCCGTGCGTGTATGCAAGGTGGTTAACACCAAATGCCCAGTTTCGGCAGCGCTAAGTGCTAAGCGGGCAGTCTCTAAATCACGTAGTTCGCCAATTAAAATCAGGTCAGGGTCTTGGCGCAGGCCTGCACGCAGGGCGTCGGCAAAACTGTGGCTATCACGGCCTATAGCACGCTGACTGACCAGGTCATCGGCGCTGGGGTAGCAGAACTCGATGGGGTCTTCTAGGGTTAACACATGCCCCTGATGTTGGCTGCGCCAGTGCTGTACCAATGCAGCTAGGGTGCTGGATTTGCCCGAACCAGTAGCACCTGTCACCAAGACCAGACCTTGTTTGTGCTGCATTAATGCAAGTTGTGGCTGGGTGATTTGCAGGGCGGTGGCAGAGGGTATGTGTTCATTAATTAAGCGCAGACAAAGCAGCAGACCCGATTCATTGGCACTTAGGTTCCAGCGTACACGGCCTAATGCTGGCTCAGACCAGGCACCATCGTGTTCTAGGGCATGCCCTATGGCAATGGGTGTGATGTCGGGCCAAGGCGCTGGCGGGCAGGGTGGCAGATCATGCGCGATGCATAACTGACCATGGATGCGCCAACGTGGTTTTTGACTGCTGAGCAGGTGCAGATCGCTGCTGCCGACGGCTTTTGCTAAGCGCCATGCATTTAATAACCATGTCGGTAGCTTGTGCATGTGCCGCACACTCATAGGCTGCTGTTATCAGCCTATAATAAAGATCATGTTTTAAGGTTTTGCCAATATGACTGGTCACGACGAGACGGCGCTGATAGCACGCTGGCAGCAAGTGCAACAACAGATCACACAGGCGGAAAAAAATGCAGACAGACCGGCCGGCAGTGTGCAGCTATTGGCTGTTAGCAAATTACATAGTGCAGATGCGATTCGTTGCCTGCATGAAGCAGGTCAGCGCTGCTTTGCCGAGAACTATGTGCAAGAAGCTTTAGGCAAAATGCAGACTTTGCATGACTTAAGCATTGAGTGGCATTTGATTGGTCCGTTGCAGAGCAACAAGACCCGTGAAGTGGCGGAGCACTTTGCTTGGGTGCATAGCGTGGACCGACTAAAAATCGCTCAACGGCTTTCAGCGCAACGTCCGGACTTTTTGCCGCCCTTGAATATTTGCCTGCAAGTTAATATTGATGATGAGGACAGTAAATCTGGTTGCAGCTTGGAAGATTTGCCAGCGCTAGCAGAAGCAGTATTGGAACTGCCGAATATTAGTTTGCGCGGGCTGATGTGTATTCCTCAGGCGGGAAATCAGCATGCTTTAGCAGCGCTTGCCAAGACACATTCGCAATTAGTCGCTAGACTGCCTGCGTTAACGCAGCCGCCGTTTGATACGCTGTCGATGGGGATGTCGGATGACTTGGCCGCCGCGATAGCTGCCGGTTCGACCATGGTTCGAATAGGCACAGCAATTTTTGGCGAGCGTGTGAGTACGAATTAGCAAAACAGGTGTGGCGGTTATGAGTCTTCAGCAGTTTCCATGCATAGGGTTTATTGGCGCGGGCAATATGGCCACAGCTTTAGTGGGCGGTTTGCGTGCGCAGGGTTGGCCTGCAAAACAATTGTGGTTGTCGGACCGTAGTGAAGAGCAGCTGAGTGCACATTCAGCACATGGCTTACGCACCACCACAGACAATGCCGAATTATTAGAGAAGGCCGATGTGGTTGTGCTGGCGGTAAAGCCGCAAGTTATGGCGGCAGTGTTAAAGCCGCTGGCAAAACAAATGCAGGCACGCCGTCCATTAATTATTTCCATTGCCGCTGGTATTCCTATTGATGCTTTATCACGTTGGCTGGGCGCTGCTTCAGTCAGTGACGCTTTGCCGATTGTACGAGCCATGCCCAACACCCCGTCATTGGTGCAAGCTGGAGCCACCGGTTTATTTGCCTCGGCGGCAGTGAATGCCGATGGTAAAAATCTCGTCGAGCGTGTCATGGGTGCCGTGGGTTTGACCTTATGGGTTGAGCAAGAAGACTTAATTGATGCCGTCACTGCGGTGTCAGGATCAGGACCTGCGTACTTTTTTCATGTCATGGAAGCCATGATTGCTGCTGGTGTTAAGCTGGGTTTAGACGAGCAAGATGCTCGTGCGTTGACCCTGCAAACTGCCTTGGGTGCAGCCCAAATGGCAATCACTTCGGACGTTGGCCCGGCTGAGCTACGTAAACGAGTCACCTCTCCTGGTGGTACGACTGAGCGCGCTTTACGGGTATTTAACGAATCCGACTTAATACATATTTTTGAGACCGCGCTGAAAGCCTGCGCAAATCGTGGCACCGAGCTGGCTTTAGAGCTGGGCGCTGCAGACTAATTTAGGGAGTTACTGATGGATCCGCTGTCACAAATTATGATGTTACTGCTTGGCACAGTATTTAGTGTGGCACTGTTGCTGCTGTGGTTGCGCTTTTTGATGCAGTTGGCAGACGTGGACTATTACAGCCCGTTTTCGCAGTTTGTGGCCAAAATCACTACCCCATTGGTTAAGCCTTTTCAAAGTATCTTGCCGACCATTGGTCGTGCCGATTTGGCGCCAATTGCGCTGATTTTCATCATCAAGCTACTGCAAATTGGCATCATGGCACAGCTTGCCAACCAAGCCTTTACGCCGGGTCTATTGGTAGTGAACGCAGTTTTCTCATTGCTGCTGGGTGCTACTAGCTTTTTCTTCTGGCTAATTTTAGGCACCGTTATTTTAAGCTGGGTGTCGATGGCTTCTGGCGGTGTAAATCCGGCGTTGGTGCCGTTGTTTGAAATTGCTGAGATCATTTTGGCGCCTTGCCGCCGTTTGTTGCCAGCCATGGGCGGTTTTGACTTGTCGCCAATTATCGCGTTTTTAGGTATTCAGATTCTCGAGATCTTATTAAAAGCATCTTATCCGTCAGTCATTGCCATGTTAGCGGGCGCTTAAACGATGTCAGAACTGGATCGAACAACGGTGGGTAATGTGGGTGTTGTCACACCACAGACCCTGCATTTTGCTGAGCCATTAACCTTGGCGAATGGCCGCACCTTGCCGTTTTACGATATAGCCTATGAAACCTATGGCCAGTTAAATGCTGATGCCAGCAACGCGGTGCTAATTTGCCATGCACTGTCTGGGCATCATCATGTCGCCGGTTTTCATCCACATGAAGACCCAGCCACGGCCAAACCCGGTTGGTGGGATGTGGCCATTGGCCCGGGCAAAGTTATCGACACCAATCGCTTTTTTGTGGTGGCCACCAACAATCTTGGTGGTTGTCATGGCTCCACGGGCCCAGCGTCTATTAACCCGGAAACCGACAAACCCTATGGCCCCGACTTTCCGATTGTGGCGGTGCGTGACTGGGTAAAAGTGCAGGGTTATGTCGCCGATATGTTGGGCATTAAGCGCTGGGCTGCGGTGGTGGGTGGTTCCTTGGGCGGCATGCAGGTGCTGCGCTGGAGCATTGATTATCCCGACCGCATTGCCAATGCCGTGGTAATTGCCAGCGCACCTAAATTATCAGCACAAAACATAGCGTTTAACGAAGTGGCGCGTCAGGCTATTTTGCGTGATCCGAAATATCACGGTGGTCATTTTTACGAACATGACGAAGTGCCGGAAGTGGGCCTAACCTTGGCGCGTATGGTGGGGCATATCACCTATTTGTCTGATGATGCCATGCGTGAAAAGTTTGGCCGTGTGTTGCGCAGTGACGGTTATCGTTATGGTTTTGACGCGGAGTTTCAGGTCGAGTCTTATCTGCGTTATCAGGGTGAGTCGTTTTCTAAACGCTTTGATGCCAACACCTATTTATTAATGACACGCGTGTTGGATTATTTCGACCCGGCGCGTGACTACGACCATGATTTGGCTAAGACATTTGCCAAAGCCACTTGCCGCTTTTTGGTGATGTCATTTAGCACGGACTGGCGCTTTTCGCCGGAACGCTCGCGCGAAATTGTCGATGCTTTGGTGCGTGCTGACAAAGAAGTGTCGTATGCCGAAATTGATGCACCACAAGGCCATGATGCTTTCTTGCTAGATAACCCACGTTACCTAGCCATTTTTGGTGCCTATATGCGGCGTATTGCCGACCAGTTGGAGGCTCATCATGCGGCTTGATTTAGCGCTGGTGCAGGCGTGGGTAAAACCCAATTCGCGCGTTATTGACCTTGGCTGTGGTGATGGCGAGCTGCTGGCGCATTTACGCGATAGCTTAAACGTGCGCGGTTATGGCTTAGAAATTGATGCCGACAAAATTACCATCGCGGTGGAGCGTGGCATTAATGTGATTGAGCAAGACTTAAACCATGGCTTGGCCAATATTGCTGACGACAGCTTTGACACGTTACTGATGACACAGGCTCTTCAAGCGGTGCAAAACCCCTCGGTGCTGTTAGATGACATGGTGCGGGTAGCCCGCGAAGTGATTGTCACCTTTCCTAACTTTGGTCATTGGCGCACACGTTGGTATCTGGCCAGCAAAGGTCGCATGCCGGAATCACGCGCTTTGCCGCATCGCTGGTATGACACACCCAATATTCATCTCTGCACCTATCATGACTTCAAGGCTTTGTGCTTAGAAAAGGGCCTGATCATTCATGATCGTTTAGCGGTGGACCAAGATCAGCAAGACAATTTGTTAAGCCGTTTGCTGCCCAATTTGTTTGGCGAAATCGCCATTTATCGAGTGAGCCGCGCATGAACCGTTTAGTCCTAGCGTCTGGCAATGCCGGCAAGTTGCGTGAGCTGCAAGACCTGTTAACAGATGTGGCCGTCGAAGTGGTGCCGCAAAGTGATTGGAATGTGCCGGATGCCGATGAAACCGGTTTAAGTTTTGTCGAAAACGCGATTTTAAAAGCACGTCATGCCGCCTTATTAACTGGCCTGCCAGCGTTGGCGGATGACTCTGGTTTGGTGGTGGATGCACTCGATGGTGCCCCCGGCATTTATTCGGCTCGTTATGCCTTTTTAGAAACAGGCAAACCCGGCACCGACAAAGACAATATTGCCAGACTGCTGCGTGAGATGGCCAAGGCCGATGCCAGTCGTGCCCCCACGGCGCGATTTGTTTGTGTATTAGCTATGGTGCGCCATGCCGAAGACCCGTTGCCGGTGATTTGCCAAGCTACGTGGGAAGGCGAAATTACCCCTATGCCAGCGGGCAACAATGGTTTTGGTTATGACCCAGTGTTTTGGCTGCCCAATGAGGGCTGCACCAGTGCTGAGTTAGCGCCGGAGCGTAAACGCTTGATCAGTCATCGGGCACAGGCTCTGCGTGAGCTGCGACTGCGTTGGGCTGAGACCGGTCTTTGAGCGCAGGTATGTCGCCACAATTGCCGCCATTGAGCCTGTACATCCACATGCCGTGGTGTGTGCGCAAATGCCCCTATTGCGACTTTAATTCCCATGCCGCCAACGGTGACCTGCCCGAGGCCGAATACATCGATGCGCTGTTACTCGACTTAAGCGCAGACATTAACGCCTTTCCGCAAGCACATTTAGCTAACCGGCCTATACAGTCTATTTTTATTGGCGGTGGCACACCCTCGCTGATTTCCGCCGCCGCTTATGCCCGTTTATTCGCAGGCCTAAAACAACAGCTGCGTTGGGCAGACGACATTGAGATCACCCTAGAGGCCAACCCGGGCACGGTAGAGCAGGGCTTGTTTGCTGCTTATCGTGAGGTGGGCATTAATCGGCTCTCGATTGGTGTGCAAAGTTTTCAAACAGAACAATTGCAGGCCTTAGGTCGTGTGCATTCAGGGCAAGAAGCGTTAACGGCTATCGCATCAGCGCGTGCAGCTGGCTTTGATAATGTGAATCTAGACTTAATGCACGGCTTGCCGCAGCAAAGTGTGGCGCAAGCATTGGCCGACCTGCAGCAGGCCATTGCGTTAAAACCAACGCACTTGTCGTGGTATCAGCTCACTATCGAACCCAACACCGTGTTTTATCGTCAGCAACCAATTTTGCCCGATGAAGACGTACTGGCCGATATTCAAGAGCAAGGTCACCAAATGCTTCTGCAGGCCGGTTTTGCGCAGTATGAAGTGTCGGCTTATGCCCAATCCAATCGACAGGCAAGGCATAACCTGAACTATTGGCGCTTTGGTGATTACCTAGGCATAGGCGCTGGTGCGCATGGCAAAATTTCTGCCGTGGTGAATGATCAGCTACAGGTGTGGCGCCGACAAAAAACGCGTGCACCCAAGGATTATTTGGCCGCGGTCAACGATCAGCAGTTTGCTACCGCTGATCAGCACATCACTGACCAAGCCATGCCGTTTGAATTTATGCTAAACGCCCTGCGCTTGGTTGACGGTGTTGAAGCTGAGCTTATGCCTCAGCGCACGGGCTTACCTATGGATGGGTTAGCTCGTCAGCGTCAACAATTACAAGCGCAGGGCCTTTTAATGCCGGGTGATGCTCGTTGGCAAACCACACCGTTAGGCCTGCAGTTTTTAAACCGTGTGGTGGATGCGTTTTTGCCAGACTAGGAGTGATTATGGCGGCGGCTATTTGGGTGGATGCGGATGCCTGCCCACAAGGTGTGCGAGACATGTTGCTGCGTGCAGCAGAGCGCACCGGGGTCAGTATTACCTTTGTCGCTAACCAGCCTATTCGTCTGCCTAAGGGTTTGTCCGTGCAAGCGGTGCAAGTGGCTGCAGGTTTTGATGTAGCCGACAACTACATTGCTCAACGCGCCAAGCCGGGTGATCTAGTTATTACCCAAGACATTCCGCTGGCATCGGAAGTGGTGAAAAACGGGGTTGATGCGGTGAGCCCACGCGGTGACCGGCACACTCGTGAAAGTATTGGCCAACGTTTGGCCATGCGTGACTTGATGAGTGATTTGCGCGATGCTGGTTTGGTGCGCGGTGGACCACCACCCATGGGTGTGGCGGATAAACAGCGCTTTGCCAATCAGTTAGACAGTTGGTTAAACCGACGTCAACGGGAGCAGTAATGGCCACGGAACAGCAGCAATTGTTAGCGCAACTGGCACAGCGCCTGCGCCGACCTGTGCATGGCATGGCCGCATTTGAAGCCTTGAGTGCGGAAGAGATTCAGCAGCTGATGGGTTATATCAGCCAAGCCTGTGAGCGCGAACAAATTGCGGTGCGCCAAGACTTACGCCAATCATTGCCCAAGCCTTTGCGCTGGCTAGTGGCTAAGCGCTGGGGCGGTGCCTTATGACCCGTCTAGCCACACAAGCCGAGCTCATTAAGCTGGCACGCACCTTGGGCGTCAGCGAACAAGAACTGGCATTTTTACAGCCCATTCCACAGGAAACCCTGCGTCATTTCCGCGCGGCGGTGTCTGACTTTTTATTTGATGAACAACGCGCTTTGGTGCGCTGGCTGGCCAATGCCGCCCGCTGGCTGCCGTCCATGGTGTCTGCGCTGTTGGCGCGAGTATGGTTGCGGGCCTCGTTAACTGCACGTTTAGCGGCGGAATTACCAGCCTGGCGGGTGGCTAATATTGCCCGCTTTTTGCCAGCTCCATTTTTGGCCGACATTGCTACTTCCTTAGATCCACGCTCTGCGCGTGAACTGGTGATGTTGTTGCCGGTGTTGCAGATTAAGGCCATTGCCGCTGAGTTATTAACACGCAAAGACTACGTCACCATGGGGCGTTTTGTGGGGTTGCTGCCAGATGATGTGGTCAGTGAAGTGGCAGCTTCAATTCCGGATGAAGGGGACTTGCTCGATATCGTGTTTCATATCGAGTCGCCCAACCGTTTGGACCATTTAATTAATGTGCTGCCCAGTGAGCGTATTGATGCGGCACTAGCCTTGGTGTCTAAGCCTGAGCAGTCGGCGCGCTGGCCCAGTGTGTTGGCACTGCTGAGTTATGTCGGTTTTGCCTTAAAGCGTTCCTTAGGCGAACGGGTGGTTGAGCTTGGTAATGACGTGTTGTCACAGGTGGTGTTGGCTGCTGATGAAAAAGGCCTTTGGGAAGACTTAATTCCTGTAGTGGCTAGCCTGTCTACGCAGGCTCAGGCGAAAGTGGTGAAGCTACCGGAAATTCGTCAGCCCGAATTGCTGCATCGTATTTTGCTAGCGATTGATGCTTGCCGACAGTGGCCGGCCATGTTGTCACTGGCCGCGCAGATGGACGAATCGACTCGTGATGGTTTAGCCTTGGCATTGGCACAGTTATCACGCAGAACCTTGGAGCGCGTGGCCTATGCCGCCTTGATGCGCGCGCAGTGGCACACCGTGTTTGATATTGTGAAACGCCTGCCTGACGCCAAGCGCGCCGAGGCCATCGACATCATGGAAAGTTATTTGCCGACCTTGGATGACGAGACCGCAGCCTTATTGCGTAAACTGTCCGCTACTGCTTAATAAGCGATCGCGTAGTGGTGTCAGCACACGTAAAGCGTGTTCATGCCCGCGCTGAATCAGCAACTCCATTTGTTCCCAATCAAACATGCCAAAGTCAGCAATCGGCATACGCAAATACACGTCAGCGCGGTCGATAGATGCCTGTTGGGTGATGGTGTCACTGGTGAGTGTGGCCGTGCGCATCAGGATTTCAGTCAGGCTGGGCGCGGGGTCATTACCTTTCCAGTTTAATAAAGCCGCTTGGTCCGGCACACCAATGCCGGCACCCAAGGCACGAATGTCGCCATCGCTGCTGACATTACAGGCAATAATCAAACCGCGCTCAAGGTTTTGCATGACATCGGTAGGCAAGTTATTCACGACGCCGCCATCACAGAGCAGGTCGCCCTCATAAGCAATCGGTGGTGCCACCCCCGGTACACACATGCTGGTGCCCACCCAACTGGCTAATGGCCCATGACGATGCACACCGGCATGGCCTGTGGTGAGGTTGGTCGAAATGCAGTAATAACTGCGGCGTAAGTCTTCAATGCGGCGATCATTAAAAATCGTGCATAAGCGTTCATGAAAACGTTCGCCACGAATTAGCGACACCCGTGGCATGGTGTAGTCGTTTAGGTAGTTGCGGGCAACAAAGGTTTCATGGGCAATATGTTCCATTTCCACACTGTCAAAACCGCAGGCTACTAAGGCGCCAATAAAGGCGCCCATGCTAGTGCCGCCGACTACATCCACTGGAATTTGTAACTGCTCCAGCGCACGCACCAGGCCGATATGCGCAAAACCACGCGCGCCACCACCACCCAGCACTAAGCCTATGCCGCGACCTGACAGCTGGCGTGCCAAAGCAGCCAGTTCCGGTTTAGACCACGGGTGCAAAAAGTAATGCGCACGTGCGCCAGTGGCTTCAGTCCAAGCATGAGTGTGAGGGGACGGATCGCCTTCAGGCCGCAGCAGTACCAATTCAACTGGTGTCACTAGGCCATTTTTTTGCAGGGCTTGCAGCACCGGCACATCATCGGGCGGACTGTTGGCTTCGCCTAAAATTAAAATGCGGTCAGCTTGGCGCAGGCAGCGCAACGACCAGTTGTCATGGTCGTTATCGGCGGCAAACACCAAGTAGGCATGTTTGTTTTCAAGATCGTTTAACCAACGGCGCAGACGCTGGTCGTCGTCACGATTATCCAAAGGCGTTTGCGCAAAACCTGTACCAAACAGGTTATCAACATGTGCCGACGTAATCAGTCGTGTTACTGGCCAGCCACGTAAATAGTCAGTCAGCATTTCGGCTAACACCACCGATGGCAGATGCGACATGGCGGGCACAATGGCCAAGGTGCCGGCTATGCGTGTGGCACTGGGGCGATGCAGGTTCTGGTAGTCACGGCCACGCTCAATCACCAGCCGTGTTAATGCCAACAGCACCTCTGGCTGAATGCGCAAAAACGACATCATGTCCGCGGCTTTAACACTTAATAACACGCTGTCACGCAGGGCATGCACGGTGGCGTTACGCACTTGCGCGGCAATAACGCCCATTTCGCCCACCACTTCCATGCGGCTTATATGCCCCAGGATGAGTCCGTTATGACTGGCTTGCAGGCGGCCACTGGCCAAAATAAAGAAGTGACGCGGCGGGTCATTTTCTTGATACAAACACTCACCACTGGCCAGCTGAATAAACTCGCCTTGCGCCGCTAGTTTTGCCAACTCATCGCTATCAGCGCTGGCAAATAAAGGAACGGCCTGTAGCAGTGTTAACGCATCCATGTCATCACTCGTCACTTCGTTTGGGTTGACCTTCTTGTGCAGCAATGGCGCTGCGAATTTGCTGAATATTTTCTTTTAGCATATCGGCTACCAGTGCTTCGGTGCGTGGGTCTAACAGCACCTCTTCGGTCACGCGCAGCACAGTGTCGGTGATATTTTCAACAGCAGTATCATAAAAAGGCAGGCGTTTAAAGCGACCGGCTTGCGGATCGTCGCGAAGTTTTTCACGCACCATATTGCGTAGCTGTTCTTGGTTTTGGCTAAGCGAGCGCGAAATGTTTTGGGTATAGGTGCCTTTCACTAACACATCAGCAACTTCATCCAACACAGCAACGGTTACTGCACCACTCACACTGTTAACGATTTTTTGCTTGATGCGGCTTAGCAGGCGATAAGTAAATTCTTCGCCCAAGACACGGTCGGTGGCAACACTGACACGGGCCAGCAGAATAAACACCCGAATCAAACGGAAACTACGCAAGGCAGGGTCGGACACTGGAATCATACCCAGCACGTCATACCAGTTGCGGCCAACAAAACCATAGGTCCAGCCATCACCGCGCCAGCGCCACATAAAGTTGCAGAAAAACAAAAAACAAATGGCGTAGTCAGTCAAAATAATGTGTCGACGCTGTTCCTCGGTCACGCTGCCCCAGCTTTCCCAGGCCAATAAGCCAACGGATATCACCGCCAACACTAACAATACCCACTCGCTCCAGTGCGTGCGCACTAGGGGTTTGCTGGCGGCCTTTTCACTCGCACTGAGTTCAACCATGCGCTGTCTCCACAACTTTTTCGGCAAATAATGCCAGCGATTGTGACGCTGACACTGCAGCAGAACAAGCAATGCTGCGCTAAACTGCCGAACGGATATTTTTTGTGGAGCACATCATGTTAGCGGCAGCACCCTATGCTTTATGTCAGGCTGACGGTCGTCCGGCGGCCAATGGCCAATATGCTGGCTTTATTCATGATCTAGATACCAGCACCTGGGATGGCAAAGGCCTGAACTCCAAACGCCGTTGGCAGCGCAAGGCGTGGGTGTACTTTGGTTTTTTCTCGGCACGTTTTGCCGTTGGTTTTGCCATTGTTGATGCCGGTTATTTAGCCACCGCCTTTTGTTATGTGTTCGACCGCAGCAGCGGCAAACTCACTGAAGAAAGCATTCGTTTGCCCATGGGTTTTGCCCACGACTTTAATGCCGACTGGCGCCAGCCTTGGCAGCTAAGCATGGGCAATAAACGCTGGCAGTGTGTGCGTAAGGGTGATGGCTGGTCACTGACTTGTGACAGCAAAGACTTACAACTGTGTGCTCATGTCAAGGACCATGCCCGCGGTATGAGTGTGGTCAGTGCCACACCGGGCCGCCCGTTTCACCACACCTATAAGCTGTGTGGTTTAGACGCCGAAGTGAACCTGACCATGAAAGGCGCCACCCATCGTTTCAGTGCCGGTGCGTCAATGGACTTCACCCGAGGTTATCCACCACGCGAAACCGTATGGAATTGGGCAAGTCTAGATGGCCAAACTGTCTGTGGTCAGCGCGTGGCTATTAACCTTGTTGCACACTTCTTAAATGGCATGGAAAACGCCCTGTGGTTAGGTGATGAAATCATCCCGTTGGCGCAGGCCGTGTTTAATTATGACCCGGACAACCTGATGCAGCCTTGGCATATTTACACGCTGGACAAGCGCGTAGACATTACCTTCACCCCGGATGGCAAACGTGTCGAACATCTTAATATGGCTGTGTTAACCAGCGACTTTACTCAGCCCTTTGGGCATTTTGATGGCAATGTGCAAACGGCCAATGGCTTGGAGCGTGTGCGCGGATTTGGTGTGGTCGAAGCTCATCGAGCGGTTTGGTAATTAGGAGAAAATGATGTCTGCAGCAGAAAGTTTGGCCATTGTGGCCGCCGGTGTGTTTTTCCTTAATGGCCTGTTAACCGGCGTGTGGAAATACCTGCAAATGCGTAAAAGTCCGGATGCATTAGCGCACCCGTATGTCGATATCGCTCATCGAACGTCTTTAATGTACAGCTTTGCGGCCATTCTATTAGCGTATTTTGCCCGCATTGCCGATTTGCCCGAAACCGTTGCGTTTTGGTCTGTGCTGTTTCCGCTGGTGTTTTTTGCCGGTGCCATTCTGACGTACATGATTCATGGCGCGTTAAAAGATACAGACAACCAAATTCGCAAACCGTCGGTGTTGGGGCGTGGTGTATTGCCGCCATGGGTCGTGCCAGTGGCCATGTGGGCATTGGTTATTGCCGAAATTGGCGGCTTTGTGGTGTTGTTCTACGGGGTATTGCGCGCCGTAGTCCTATGAGTTCATTCACGGAGTTTTTTATGAAATTACGATTTGGAATGGCTGCATTAGTGATTGCATTATCGACCCCTGTTATGGCGGACGATGATTTTTACGGCATGATTGAAAGCCGCCCTGATGGTAAAGCGGGCACTTGGGTCATTGGCGGACGTAGCTTTGATGTGCCCGCCAATGTGAAGCTGGACGAAGATCATGGCCCACTTAAAGTCGGTGTTTGTGCCGAAGTGGACATTGATGACGGCGTGGTTGAAGAAATTGAAAGCAAGCGCGACAACAGCCGCTGTCAGCGTTAATTAACGCGGGTATAAATTAAGTCCCACACGCCATGCCCTGCAATATGGCCACGCTGTTCGAATTTGGTCAGCGGGCGCCAAGCAGGGCGAGGAAAGTATTCACCCGGTGCTTGCGCATTCGCAAAACCGGGTGCAACTTCCATATGTTCCAGCATCCATTCGGCATAAGGCTGCCAGTCGGTGGCCATGTGAAAACGTCCGCCCACGCGCAGTTTGCGGCGCACCAACTCAATTAAGTCTGGACGCACAAAACGACGTTTGTGATGCCGTGCTTTTTGCCATGGGTCTGGGAAAAACAACTGCACGGTGTCGATTTGCCCATCGTTGATGGCGGTCTCTAACACCTGCACCGCGTCTTCACCATAAAAGCGCAAATTGGTCAGGCCGTGACTGCCGGCATCAAAACACAGCTGCGCCATGCCCGGCTTGTGAATTTCGATACCAATAAAATCCCGCTCTGGGCTGGCCTGCGCCATGGCAATCAGGCTTTGCCCCATGCCAAAACCGATCTCTAAAGTGAGCGGTGCCACACGGCCAAACACGGCTTGTTGGTCTAGCACACCGTTGCTCATGTGCAACTGATAGGTGCTGGCGTGTTGTTCTAAACCTTGCTTCTGCGAGGTGTTGAGCGGCGACGTCCGTGGCATAAACGTTTTAATGCGATCGGTGAAAGGACGTGGCCTGGTTTGTTCGCTCATGATGCAGCTCGATTTGCGGGGTTTGGTGGGGGTGCATTGTAAGTGTTCTGTGGCCAGTGGGCGAGCGCCCATGTCCGACCCGTGGTGAATACATCCTTGTAGGCTCGCGGTCGCCATCCATGGCGCCCGACGGTCGGCCATGGGTGCTCGCCCGCTGGCTTTAGATGCCAACTATTGTTTCTTGAATGACCGGCGAAAATTCATGTTGCTTATGGGCTGATTAGAAATTAGCTTTGGTGACATTAGTCAGCTGTACTTTGGGTTAGGCAGCAGAGTGTTATATGGCTGAAATTACTATAAGAGCTGCGGGGGAAGTTCCATGGCAATAAAATTTAGGAAAAGGATAAAAATTGCTCCCGGCATTAAGCTCAATGTCACATCAAAGGGAGTATCAAGTGTTTCACTGGGTGGCAAAGGCATTACTGTGAATGCCGGCGGTAAAAAGGGTACACAACTTACAAGCAGCCTGCCTGGTACTGGCCTGTCTAGCACTCACAAGCTTTCGAGTAAGAGTAAAGGTAGCGGAGTGGAAACTAGCACCCCATCAGTCGAGCAAGGAACTGGGCTTCAACTTTTTATTGGTTTTATTATTGTTATTGTTCTTATTGCAATATTTAGTTAGTTTGCTGCTGGTGTTGGAGCTACAAAAACTTAGGAAGAGTTTATGAGTAAAGTCGAAATCAAAAGACTCCACATTGCCACTGTGTTTTCACTTATAGCCAAAGGCCTGATTTTTGGTCTTGTCCCTATTTTTACTATTCTTGGCCTACTTGCATCAGTCGATTTGGTCAATATGAGCTGGAATAGTCAGCCCGTGACAGGGGCAAAAGCCATAGTTCTTGGTCAGTTCATGGGTGTATTTTTTGCATTGTTTGGCACGGTTGTTTTGGGCGTGGCAATATCATTAGGCTTATGGATTTATTCATTATTTTGGCCGCTCACTATTCAGTACCTAGAAGTGGAAAAGTCTAGCGATGCTAAATAAGCGTTAAATTACCGGAAAAGGAATTTCGATGAACCAAAAACTCATTCTTCAACCAGTCGTTACCATGTTTCTGCTCACCGGAATTGTGTGGGCCTATATGTATGCGCGGCGTCTTCCGTTCATATTAAAAAGTGGCATTAACCCACAGTCCATCGCCACACCAGAGCTACTTAATGCGGCCATTCCAGCCAATATCAACAACTCATCAAACAATCTGAAAAACTTGTTTGAGTTGCCTGTTATTTTCTACGCGCTCTGTATTGTACTTTTTGTCACTGCCAGTGTTGATTCCACTTATCTGTATGCGGCATGGGCGTTTGTTTCCTTGCGAGCGTTGCACAGCCTTATTCATTGCACGATTAATATCGTGAACTTCAGGTTCACTGCATATTTCGTGTCTAGTCTTGTTTTGTGGTTCATGGTGGGTCGTTTTGCGCTTGCTGTGCTCTAGCTTCTCATTCGGGCCGTTCCGCTTCGTGGTTCGGCTTAGTTCGAACGATAGTTGTATGAGGTATTTGTGAACTTATCAGATAAAGACAAAAGCTATCGTGGCAATTCAAGCCAGTTCTTTATCGCTGGGGAGCTGTGTCGTCGCGGCTATGCTGCCGTCGTAACACTCGGTAATACGCCGAATACTGATGTGCTTTGCAGCAACCGTGATGGCACAAAGTTTGTTCATATACAGGTAAAGACATTTGTTCCTGGGAATAAGACTTGCAGCGTGGGAAAGAAGGCCGAGCGAGCTTACGGATCAAATTTTTTCTGGATTATCGGCGGAATCCCGACGCCGGGCTCCGAGTTTCCATTTCGTTATTACATAGTACCAAGTAAAGAGATGGCCGATAACGTTTCAGCTCGCCATCGTGAGTGGCTTTCAGTACTTGGAAAAAAAGGGCAACAGCGAAAAGACAGCTCGGTACGAGCTATTGCTGTGGAGGAAGGGGCGGCGGCGTATTTTTGGAATATCGCTGAATACGAAGGGCGATGGGATTTAATCGAAGATGCACTACGTAACTAACAAGGTGCATCAATTTGCGCCTGAAGGTGCCGGATGCATACGTTGCTCAAGCCGTAGTGTGCGACGTTAGCTGTACCAGTAAATGGGAGGGGCGCATGACCAAAGAATTGTTCGCTTTAAATTTTTTGTATAGCCTGCTTGCGACTGTAATCGGTGGCGGCATTCTGGCTTTTCTATTCTTCTGGATCCGTGAGAAGGTTTTCCCGCTACCGCAAATCACTGGGCGTTGGTTCTTTGAAATGCACACCGTGAACTCAGCCTATAACCCATATAAAGGTATGATTTTGAGATATGTTGCAATGCTCTGGCGCGAGGGAAATCGAATTGAAGGCACTGTCGAGAAAGTTTACGAGAATTCATCGACTGGTGAGAGAGAATACGAAGCAGAGAATCGTACCAGAGGTGTTGTCGAAGGGTTTGTACAGAAGAGCTATTTTTCGAAAGATCGTGTCGTACTCCATGTTGTCGAAGACGGTCATGGTCGTGAGTCGACCAACTTCTACGATCTAATTGTTAATTCTGATGACGAAATGGCGGGGAGCTTTAGTTCGATGGTTGCCAATCAAGACGGCGAAGTGAAGTGGCAACGGAACGAGTTTTGAAAACCATCCTTATAGTGCTTGCAACTCCAATGAGCCTGATATCGATAATTTTAGGTTGGTTTGGATCTGCGAGCCTTCATGCGGATCTCGAAGATTGTCTCGAACTCACAACTCGGTTAGGAGAGTCTGTTCCAGATCCCTTTGTTGATGCAGTAATTCTCGCTGAGGATCATCGCAACAAGCTTCATCCTGGGATCGACGTTATCGCAATGTTTAGGGCTGTTTGGGTCCGTATTAGTCTGGGTCAGATTCAGGGTGCGAGTACCATCGAGCAGCAGTTTGTGCGCGTTGTAACCGGCCGTCACGAACGAACAATCCCCCGTAAAATGAGGGAGCAAATTCTTGCATTGATGCTCGTGCGGAGAGTCTCGAAGCGTCGAATTGCATCTGCCTACTTAGCAATTGCGTTTTATGGTTCCGGCTCTATTGGGCTTGATGGGTTACGTGATAAATTCGGCAAAAACCTCGGTAATGTAGCTTTTTATCAGGCACTTGGTTTCGTGGCTCAACTCAAATACCCTCGGCCTAGCCTGCCTAGCAAAGAATGGAGCTCTAAATTGGCAGTCCGAATAAATGCACTGCATGGGTGTGCCGTGGGCATGGCTAACAAGCGTTTACAGAGTGATGCGGCTTTTCCGCGCACCTGAAGCGAACGTTAGAGCAATAAGGGGAACGCCATGGATGATGACAGCCTTGAACTTCCTAAAGAAGGAAAAATCGCAAAATATTCACGTGGCGCCTTACAAGCTATTGGAGGTGCAGTGCCTTTTGCAGGAGGAGTATTTTCCGCTATTGCAGGCGCGTGGTCAGAAGGCGAGCAAGAAAAGGTAAATCGTTTTTTCGAGCATTGGGTGCGAATGCTTCGAGACGAACTCAAAGAAAAAGAAGAAACCATTATAGAGATAATGGCTAGGCTTGACCTTCAAGATGAAACAGTCACCAAAAGAATAGAAAGTAAAGAATATCAATCTTTAGTTAAAAAGACATTCCGCGAGTGGGCCGGCGCTGAAAGTGAAGAAAAACGTATTTATATTAGGAACATTCTGTCAAATGCCGCCGCTACTTCAGCCTCAAGCGATGACGTGGTAAGAATGTATATTGACTGGATAAATACATATTCAGAGATGCATTTTCAAGTAATTGGCGCCATTTACAATAGCGCCGGAATAACGCGTTGCGGCATATGGGAAAAGATCGGAAAGGGTACAGTGCGGGAAGACTCAGCAGACGCAGATCTTTATAAATTATTATTTCGCGACTTAAGCACCGGCGGCATAATACGGCAGCACAGAGACACAGATCGATTTGGTAATTTCATTGCAAAACCAGCCGCCAGAAAGCCGCAAGGAAGCGGACCTAAGCCCCTTGTATCTGCATTCGATGTACATGAAGGTTATGAATTAACTGCGCTTGGGCAGCAATTCGTCCACTATGCCATGTCCGAACTACCTCCAAAAATAGAATTCACATCTGACGGTGAGAACCACTAGTTAGTGGTTCAAGCCGTTCGCTGCGTACACTCGGGACGGGCTAAAGCCTGCCCCTTAACCAGACGTTAGCTCTTATCAATATGAGATTTGCCGATTTCGTAGTAATACTTGGCGCCATTTCCTTCTTCTGGTTCAACGAGGGAATTGTGGCGAAGTCCCCACGCTGGCAGAAATTAGTCGGCCTGACAGAAATTGGACTTCTAAAAGCGTTTACATGGCGTGCGAATGCTGATGTGCGCGCCGAACTGGATGTACTGATTTCGCACTTCAAGAAACTTTCAATAGCTACTGGGCTATTGACTGTTGTTGCAGTTTTCGCCAAATCTCAAGCGCTGATGTTTTGGACATCAAGTGGTTTCTTTATATGTTTCCTTGCATGGTTCTCTTTCCGTTGGAGCTTTAAACACAGCGATGCACTGCAACCATTCGTTCCTATGGTTGGCTGGTCTCTATTTTGGCCTTGGGGCATCCTGTTCCTTGATTATCTAGAGCCAAAAGCTGGGCTCATGCGCGCGTTCTATCCGTTCTTTGAGCCGTTTGGTTTGGCACCAACATCCAGCATCGAGGCTGCGTGGTGGATGTTCCTAGGATTTGTTATTTTCTTCGGCGCTTACTACATCTTGATTTGGATTTTTGTAACCCCGTTTGCTTACAGCGTTCTCGTCGCACTAAAGGCGAGCTCCATATTGTCAAAATGGGTGCTATCTCACGTGAATAGGTTATTGGTTTATGAAGCATCGGTTACCATTCAAATTTTTGCGTTTTGTTATCTTTACTGGATTGGACGCCCGAGCTCATAAGTCCATCAACATGGACTGGCTTTCAGTGGGCTTCGCCCGCCTCCAGCCAGCCGGTTTTGCCCAATGTTATGTGTTTCGAGCCACCCGTCATCGATTTATTCAGGACAGTTGTCTGGCAGGATACAATTTGTAGGTTGGAATTTTATGTCTAATATTTCCGGTGGTCTTGTCCATGAAACGCCAGTTGATTTGGCCAGCGCTTTGAGACAAAAAAAGGAAACTACTGAACTCTGGGAGAGTCTGACGGCCATCGCTCGTAATGAATTTATTTGCTGGATTGAAGATGCAAAACAAGAGAAGACCCGAGTGAAACGAATTAATCGGGCTGTTGAAGAGCTTCTTGAAGGTAAGAAACGGCCGTGTTGCTGGGTGGGCTGCATTCATCGCACTGATAAAAAGCCCGGCAAATGGCAGCAAAATGTTTTAATCGAAAAAAAGCAAAGAAAATCAATAGCGAATTGAACAGGGACACACATAACAAAGCGCTCAAAATGGACGCAATAGTCTCCACATCAAAGGCTCATGGCTGCGCCATTTAGCATGACGTTAGGAGTAAAGGGTCACTCAATGAAAATTTGGTTTAAAAGTAATTGGTCGTACGTTCTTAATGCAGTCTTGGCACTTGTGGTCATATCAATATTGTGGCCCGAGGAAGAAAGGCTGGCCGATCTCTCCAATTACACTCAGAACGACTTGAGTAAAGCAGCAGATATACAGCCTGGAATGCCCACAGAAGAAATACTAAAAATAATGGGGGAACCAGCTCTTAAGGAAATTCAGGGAGAAATTGTGGAGTTTCATTATTGCAAAACCGGTCATCTCGTTGACGAGTATATTTCAATAGAGACCAGTCAAGGAAAGCTCGTGAACATGTCGTACTATGTGGTTAATTGGTTGGATGTAGCTTTCCATCACACTCCATCGCCCAATGAGCATTTACTTGAAATTGGTGGCATGGGGGATTGTAAACTTACCATCCGCTGGGGCACATACGGCGAAAGCACTCCTAACAAAACAATGCAGCCGACCGCTGAAGCGTCGGTTGATTGAAACGTTATACGCACAAAGAGTAATCATGGAAGTCAGAGTTAATACCAAAAAAGAGATCTTAAAATCATTTGTCGGCTGGTTGCCCTTGGCTCTAGTAGCAATTGTATTTTATGGCATGATTTTCGTCGGTCTTATTATGTGGCTGCTCACCAACTTCGTAGGGATAGAGCAAGATCTTGCAAGGCAAATTGGCCTACCCATAGGCGGAGTTTTACTTATCCTTTGTTTATTTCTTTACTTTAAATGGCTTACTAAATCACTGTCCTCATATCGGCTAGCAGTTGAAGGTGAAAACTTGCTAGTAAAAGGTATAGATGGCTGGCGCACCCTTGATAAAGAAGTCCCAATCAACACTATTCAAAAAATATACATTGGTGCAAACGCCAATTCTTTGGAAATGCTGTCTTCTGGGCATGGCGCTATAAACGATCAAGTAGCATCAAGGCTTACTTTTTTTCCTAGTGCAGGTAAATCTTTCAAATTGGATTTCGCTGCAAAAGCATTTGATAATGAATCTCTGTACAAGTTTTTAGTCTCCATCAAGAGCAAGGGAGTCGAGACCAATGTCAGCGTATAACAAGTCAAAGCACTCGGACTTGGTAAAGCGGTCACCTTTTTTGTTCCAGAAAAGCCGCCAACTTCACCAAGCCGGTGTTTGAGGCGTTAGCCCTATGACAAAAAATCTCGCAATCCAGTTGGCCCGCGAAGCGGACTCAGAAATTATCGCCGAGTTAGTTCAAAGCGTTGCTCACTACTGCCTCTCAGATCCATCTGGGAGCGGTGCTGAGGGCTTCATAAATAGCATCTCACAAGAATCAATTTCTAAATACATTAACAGTGCAGATTTCATCTACGCTCTCTGCTTCATAAACAGCAAGCTAGCTGGCGTGGCAGCACTTCGTAACAACACCCATATTTATCACTTATTCGTCAATCCAGACTTTCATCGTTTAGGCATCGGAAGAAAGCTTTGGCAGTTCCTGAAGTCCGAAGCTGAAAATCTTGGGAATCCCGGAAGCTTCACTGTTAACTCATCAATTTTTGCTGTGCCTGTGTACTCCGCTTTTGGCTTTGTTCCAGTAGGCGAGCCACAGGTAAAAAATGGTGTCCAGTTTCAACCAATGCAAATTTCTGCGAACGGCTAACAACTGGTTCAAACCGCTCGCTTCGCTTACTGGGACGGGCCGCGCCCTTAACTCAAACGTTATAGCGCAATTGAAATACAGCAAGATTCGGGTCGGCAGTAGTTGTTTGTCCTCCTAGTATGGCTTCTGTTCGGGCATATGCCCTTTTATAGTGAACAGAGCTAGGAGGAATGATTGATGGCCAGACTTGCCAACAAAGTCGCTATTGTTACCGGCGCCAGCACCGGTATTGGCTTCGCCGCCGCGAAGCTTTTTGCAAGAGAAGGTGCTGCCGTCGTTGTGGCTGCAAGGCGACAGAAGGAGCTTGATGACCTTGTGGACTTAATCAACAGGGAAGGCGGGCAGGCAGTGGCACTAGCCGGTGATGTTGGCGAAGAAGCTTTTGCCAAAGCTTTGGTAGATAAAGCGGTAAGCCACTTTGGCGGACTGGATATCGCTTTCAACAATGCGGCTATCCTAGGTGCTATGGGCCCTGTCCCGGAGATGTCGCAAGCGGACTGGAATCAGGTTATTGCGACCAACTTAACCAGCGCATTTTTGGGCGCAAAGTACCAGCTGCCTGCCATGGCTGCCCGAAAAGGAGGTTCGTTAATTTTCACCTCTACCTTCGTTGGCTACACAGCAGGCATGCCAGGCATGGCGGCCTACGCAGCCAGTAAGGCTGGCCTTATTGGACTGACTCAAGTGCTGGCGTCAGAGCACGGGCCTCAGAATATCCGGGTCAATGCCCTTTTGCCCGGTGGTACTGATACACCAGCGGGACGTGAATTTGCAAATACGCCAGAAGCATTGGCGTTTGTGCATAACCTGCATGCTCTCAAGCGTATGGCGACACCAGATGAAATTGCTCAATCCGCATTGTACTTAGCATCCGATGCCTCTAGTTTCACAACTGGCTCTGCGATGTTAGTAGATGGCGGGGTATCCATAAATCGTGTCTGAGAGACCGCGCCATGTCAGACTATGACCGAATCGCAAGCGCTATGGCCTATTTGGTTGATCGGGCAATTGATCAGCCCAGCCTTGAAGAGATAGCCGCCCATGTACATCTGAGCCCGTACCACTTTCAAAGGCTGTTTTGTCGATGGGCGGGTACTACGCCGAAGCGCTTTTTACAGGTCCTGACATTGGAGCGGGGCAAAGTGTTGCTGGAGAGTTCGCGTTCATTGCTCGAGGTTTCACATGAGCTTGGGTTAAGCGGCAATTCAAGATTACATGATCACTTTGTGCAGCTGGAAGCTGTTACACCCGGCGAGTATAAAAGTCGAGGTAAGCAGGTTCATATCGAGTACGGTGTACACGCTACCCCGTTGGGACCCATGTTTGTTGCGGTAACCCAGCGTGGTGTTTGCCGGGCAGAGTTCATGGACTTCAACAGCATGGATGAGTTGCTAGATAACTTGCATAACGCTTGGCCGCACAGTTCAATCAGGGAGAGCCTCCCCTCTACGCGCCATGCTATTGATGCATTTTTTAGCAGTGATACGGCTTCCAAGCATGGTCCGTTATCGCTCCATGTGGCAGGAACCAATTTTCAAATCGCTGTGTGGCGAGCTCTGCTGAAAATACCAACGGGCGCTGTGGCCAGCTATGCCGACGTAGCCAAATCACTCGGTGCTCCAAAGTCTGCAAGGGCGGTTGGTAACGCCATTGGAGCAAATCCAGTGGCTTTACTGATTCCCTGCCACCGGGTTATACAGCAGAGTGGTGCGCTGGGGGGTTACCGTTGGGGACCAACCAAGAAGCTTATGGCGCAAACTTGGGAACAAATGCGTAATGTTAGGCAACCTGGATCACGAGGGTATGACCTATGAAGGCGAGTGGAAAGAAGGGCAACACATTTCATTTTTTGACCAAACCCAAGGTGGCACAAAGGTCATAGTCGAACATGTTGTGCCTAATGAGGCTATCAAGATGAAGCATGTTGCTATGGTCAGTCCTCAGAATATGGAAGTGCCACTAACGGATGAGGCTTTTGAAGAAATGATGAACGCATGGCCTCAAGCGCTTCAGCTTTTTAAGGATTTATGTGAAGAATAACTACCGGTTGCAGCGGACTGCGTGCCGGCTATGAACTGGAATGTTAAACGAACTCAATTCAATACCAAGAAAGTCCAAATGCTCTAGCAGTACGCAGTGAGTAGGTTGAAAATTATGCCTAATATTTCCGGCGGTCTTGTACATGAAATGCCTGCTGACTTGGCCATGGCCTTAAGCCAAATGCTGGAGACTGTTGAGCTTTGGGAAAAGCTAACACCCATCGCACGTAATGAGTTTATTTGCTGGATTGAAGATGCAAAACAAGAAAAGACCCGAGTTAAGCGTATTAACCGGACGATTGAGGAGCTTCTTGAGGGTAAGAAGCGGCCGTGTTGCTGGGCGGGGTGTATTCATCGCACTGACAAAGAGCCTAGTAAATGGCAGCAAGATGTTTTAATTGCTAAGAAGCCTGCTTTATAAAAAATACACTTTCTTTAAATTTTGCCGATTGATATTCTCGTACTTGTTTCATATTAACTTTGCAAAAAGGACTTTGCTCATGAAGAAAATATTAACCATTGTTGGTTTGCTTGTTTCTGTGCTTTATCTACAAGGATGTGCAAGTGGCGCTTCCGTCGCGGGTATGACCAGCACCAAAACAATTGACTCGCTTAAAGTACGAATGGCCGACAGTATTACTGTTGCTCCAGCCGCTGGTGGTAAAGCTACAAATCCGCTCTGGACATCTCAAGTAGGCTCTAAAGAGTTTGAAACTGCACTAAAAGACACCTTGGCCAATAACGGTGTGCTTTCCTCAAGTAACTCAAAATACGTTCTACACCCCTCATTAATAAAGCTTGATCAACCGTTATTTGGTATCGACCTTAAGGTTCGAGCTGACGTTAACTATGTATTGAAAAATAGAGCTTCCGGCCAAGAGTTGATGAATCAAACTATTAACAGTTCTCATACTGCAACGGTCGGCGATTCATTCGTTGCCGTGAAGCGATTGCGTCTAGCAAACGAAGGCGCTATTCGGAAAAATATTGAGCTGCTATTACACCGACTCGCAGAGCTTCCACTGAATTAGTGGAGGGGTAATTGAGCTTGGACTTTATATCCTCCGCTAAATGCAGACGAAAAACATTGGCCGCGGCTGCAGCCGGAGGACTTTAAGCGCTTTTTTCTTCGGAGTCCCGGAGGCTTCACTGTTAACTCATCAATTTGCTTTGTTCCAGTAGGCGAGCCACATGTAAAAAGTGGTGTACAGTTTTAATCAATGCAAATTTCTGTGAACGGCTAACAGCTCAAGACAATCATCAGGCTCAAACGTTTTACGACTCGCTTAATACAAATAAAAGTACTTGGCATGTCTACACATATACCGCATAACCAAGCAAAGTAGTCTGGCCTTGTTGTTGGCCCGGGCGTTGCTCTACTTCGTGACTATATCAGGAGATTTGACATGAACTTACCTTCGGCCTCCAGTGTGGCCCAGTTGTTGGATCGCTCTGCCGACTTTAGTGGCCAGCCTTTCGATCCCGACACAACGATCTGTCCGCCGCAGGGGTTGTATAGCACGGTGCATTACGGCTTGATGCTGCCCAATCTGCCTGTTCCTTACCGCTTTCTCAACGTTATCGTAGTGGCGGGCCAGCCCAAGGTGAAGCTGTTTTGCAACCCACAGCTGATCCAAACTACGGCACGGGATACTGCCAGCGTGCTGGTGGGCACGTCCATTGGCACTCCCGATCTTTTCCGGGGCTACAGCATTTCGAAGGATTGTGATTTGAGGCCTGATGGCAGCTATCTGCGTTTCGGCCAGCACTTGGTGTTAGAAGGAACCTATCCGGACTTCTCTGTCCGCCAACAAGGCCATGCTATCGACATCGACCTGAAACTAAAGGCCACCGACAAGATCGCGCATTTTGGGAAAATGATTGGCGGCGCTTACGAACATTGGTCGCTGCTGTGTGAATACGAGGGCACGATTGAGCATGGCGGCACTAAGACGTCGATTGCCGGGCTGTGCACTTGGGAGTACGCCCGCGCATTCAATGTAAACCTGCCATTTCGGTTCTTTACCTACCAAATTCTGAACATTGATGAGACGACTCAAGTTTTGATGGTGGAGGTGCGCGGCCCACTTGGACTGGTAGCGCAACAGCGGGTATACATTCGTTCGTTGGATGATCATGGTGGTATTTATTCACGCGGCTTTAACCTCACTGTTCAAGAGTATCAGTCGGAGCGGGTCACCACCCCCGCCGGGCACAGCCTGCGCCTGCCCAAGACTTTTTCATGGCGGGTGGACGATGACCAAGGCCATGAACTGATCACCATCGAAGGTGTGACCAATGGTGACTTTCAGTACGGCATGGCGGGCGGTTATGCAGGAAGCTACGAGTATCGCGGTCGCTTCAAGCAGCGTGACGTGGCAGGTACTGGTTATATCGAGTGGATTGACCCGCGCTGACAAATCGCGAATATAGCTAAAACTTCGCCGAAAAGAGGGTCGCAAATGTTCTATAAAGAAATTCTTAGCGCCATTGCGATAGCCCTCACATTCATCGCGTTCTATCCATATCTGCGTGGCATTTTGCAAGGCACCATCAAGCCGCATGTGTTTTCTTGGGTCATATGGGGCAGCACCACATTTGTGGTTTTCCTAGCCCAGCTCAAAGCTGACGGTGGTGTTGGTGCATGGCCAATTGGTGTTTCTGGCGCAATCACCATACTCATTGCCATAGCGGCATATATAAAACGAGCGGATGTGGCCATTACCAAAGTGGATTGGTTGTTTTTTATATCAGCACTAGCCTCTTTACCACTTTGGTATTTCACCTCCAATCCCGCTTGGGCAGTTGTCGTGCTTACCATCGTTGATCTTCTTGGCTTCGGGCCAACGGTCAGAAAAGCTTATGCCCAGCCATACTCAGAATCACTGCCGTTTTTTGCACTATTTGCGGCACGTAATAGTCTCGTTGTTATGGCGCTTGAAAGTTACTCTGTTGCCACCGTATTGTTTCCGGCAGCCGTCGCATCTGCATGTGTTTTACTCATAGGCTTAATCCTTTACCGGCGGCGTGAGTTGGCAGCTAGCAAAGCACTCAAGGCCTAAGACTATAACCGTAGACTTATATCGAGCATTCGTTTAACAATTCAGCAAAACATTAGGCTGCGTCGAGCCCATTCAGGAGATCATCAGATGGACTTCGTCAAATCAATATTTGTGGCGTGCACACTTATGCTGCTGGCTTCGGGCTGCAAACCATCAGCTCCGAGAGTGCAGGCTGATGCCATTTATGCTGGCGGCCATATTGTTACCATGAATGACGCTCAGCCCAATGTTGAGGCCTTGGCGGTTAAGGATGGCAAGGTCTTGGCAGTAGGCGCGAAAGCAGACATCGAAAAGTCGCATAAGGGAGCGACGACTAAGGTTGTGGACCTTGCCGGAAAGACACTGATGCCCGGATTCATTGATGGCCATGCCCATGCCCAGCAGTTTGGCACTCAAGCTGTCGGTGCCAACTTGCTCGCTCCCCCGGACGGCACGGTCAACACCATGGATGATCTTGTGGCAAGGCTGAAAACCTTTGCTGCCGGGCCAGACGTTGGGTTGACTGGTTGGGTTTTCGGCGTCGGCTATGACGATGCGCTGCTCGGTCGACACCCCACCCGTGCAGACCTAGACAAGGTCTCGACCACGGTTCCGGTAATGGCGACACACATCTCGGGCCATTTCATGGCGGTTAATACGCTGGGCTTAAAAACGATCGGTTACAACGCTGACACGCCCGAACCGGAAGGTGGTGTCATCCGACGCGAGGCTGACGGCAAGTCGCCGAACGGGGTGCTTGAGGAGCTCGCCGCCATGCCCCCCATGGTGAAGTTTCTTACGCCGACCACCCAAGCCGGGAAGGACGTTTTCCTAAAGCGTGGGCTGGAAATGGCTAAGAGTTATGGTTACACCACTGCTAACGAGGGCCGCATGTTCGGCGCCATGCATGCCGACATGGTGAATGCTGCAGAGCGTGGCCTCGTCGATATCGACTTCACTGGCTGGATGGATTATTCCAACCGCGCCGAGATCGATCGCGGTTTTTCTACGACTTACAAGAATCGCTACCGCCTTGCTGGTCTCAAGATTACGCTAGACGGTTCACCCCAAGGTCGCACGGCCTGGCGTACCGTCGCTTATCGAATGCCGCCCGATGGCCAGAAACTGGGTTATGCGGGCTACCCGGCCATTCCTGACACGAAACAGGTCGAGGCCTATCTTGACGAGGCTTACAGGAAAGGCTGGCCGGTTAAGGTGCATACCAATGGCGACGCGGCCATCGATCAGCTGTTTGCAGCGTTGAGGCCGGTGGTTGCGAAACATGGCGTCAAGCCGGGACAGGTCATCCTCATTCACGGCCAATTCATCCGGCCCGATCAAGTAAAGGCGCTGAAGTCGCTGGGCATCTTCCCTTCGATGTTCCCGATGCACACCTTTTACTGGGGTGATTGGTACAAGCAAATTGTCGGCCCAGAACAGGCTGCGCGGATTTCGCCCATGCGCTCGATACTTGACACGGGACTGCACGCGACCAGTCACACCGATGCGCCAGTTGCGCTTCCCAATCTGATGCAGGTCGCATGGGCTACCGTCAATCGCACCTCTCGCTCTGGAGCCGTCATCGGCCCTGATGAGCGCGTGACTCCCTATGAGGCGATGAAGATGATCACCCTCTGGGGCGCTGAGCAGTTCGGTGAACAAGCGATCAAAGGCTCACTTGAGCCGGGCAAGTTGGCCGACATGGTAATCCTTTCCGACAATCCACTCACGATTGACTCGATGAAGATCAACACCATCGTCGTGTTGGAAACAATCAAAGAAGGCCAGAGCGTTTACAACCGAAACCAATGAGTTGTGAGTGCGTGCGCAGGTAACTGACGGTTAACCTGCGCGTATCACAGAGAGAGTCTTGATGAACATTATCAATGTTGCAGATAAATTTATGGCGCGTGTGGCCAGTTATCATGACCACAGTGTCGAGGGCTTGGCGAACATTCCGGCCAGTGGGCCCGCGTTGATTGTGGTCAATCATTCACTCGCCACCTATGACAGTGGTCTGCTTGCTGCTGCTGTTAGAAGCAAGCTAGGCCGTAATGTTCACCTGCTGGGTGATCGTTATATGTTCAAAATTCCAGTGTTTCGCGACTTGGCGGCGGCTTATGGTTTTGTTGAAGGCTCACAGAAAAATGCGGAAAAACTGTTGCGCAATGGGGAGCTGGTGTTAGTAGCGCCCGGTGGCATGCGAGAGGCATTGCGATCCAGCAGCCAAAAGTATCAGCTGAACATTAGTGATCGAAAAGGGTTTGCAAAATTGGCAGTACGTACTGGTTCGCCGGTCATTCTTTCTGCTTGCCCAGCGGCTGATGATCTTTATCACGTGGTACCGAACCCGATGACGGACTGGGTGTATAAGCGCTATCGCTTGGCGGCACCAGTGGCTTTTGGCGCCTACGGAACGATTGTGCCTAAACCGGTCAAACTGGTTCATTACCTGAGTGAGCCAATTGCCCCGCCTGAAAATTGCACTGATGATAATGTAGAAGAAATAAATTCATTTCATGCCATGCTTGAGCGTCGTTTGCAGGCAATGCTCACGGCTTCTAAATAAAATGCAACCAAGGTTGGGTGACCACTTATGACGTATCCGCAATTCAAAAATGACTTACAACGCATACACGAGTCTGAAGTGTATGGGATTGCTCTATTTGATACCGCGGCACAGCTGACCCGAAATAAAGAGCGAAAACAAAAGTGGCTGGCGTTAAAGGCGCTGGAAGAGCACACACTAAATCGTTATTTGGCCTATATGCAGGAGTCTGGACAGGCCGTGGTGGAGCCCAAAGGCTGGGCATTAAAAGGTCGTGCGGAAGGTGCTGCTCTTGGTCTAATGCCTTGGCGCTTGGCCATGAAGCTTTTAAAAGATGGCACCGTGCCATTTCAAGAAAAGTTTTTGCGTTTGAAGCAGCATGCTAACGAAGCCGATCAGCAGTTTTTTGCCTATGTGTATGCTCATGAAAAAGCGATTGAGGCGTTTGCTAAAAGTGAGCTGTCTAAGCAGGACAATAGTTTGAAGGCAGTGAGGGAGTTGTTGGGGGCTTCTCATAAACTATAAAAAGTGTGAGTCTGGCGCATCTCCTTATCAATAACAAAAGGTACGGCAATGATTGATCGCAAACATCAGAAAATTGTGTTCGCATTTTTTATGGCCTTGATGATGTCTTGCATCATGTCTTTTGTTATCAGCGTTTTTAATGTGGGCCTTGTTAGCAATATTCTTTATATCTGGCTCAAGGCGTGGCTATTTGCATTCATTGTGGCATTTCCAACAATCACCCTAGTGGCGCCAGTTGCTCAAAAGCTGGTGAACTTGGTGCTAAAAGAAGAATCCAATAACACCTAACTCGTCATGCCAGCTTATTAGCCTAATGGCTAAGTGCTTATACAGGTGCATCTATGAGAATCTACGGCGATATTCAGTCTGGCAACTGCTACAAAATTAAGCTGCTGTGTTCATTGCTTAATATCGAGCATGAGTGGGTTCATGTCGACATCATGGCGGGTGATACATCGACGGCAGAATTTTTGCGGAAGAATCCAAATGGAAAGATTCCACTGCTGGAGCTAGAAGACGGGCGCTGCCTATCAGAATCCAATGCGATTCTTAATTATTTGGCGACGGGCAGTGAGTTGATTCCTTTGGACGGTTTTAAGCTTGCGAAGGTTCAGCAGTGGCAGTTTTTCGAGCAATACAGCCATGAGCCCTATATCGCCGTTGCGCGCTTTATCGCGAAGTACTTAGGTTTGCCTGAGAGTCGCAGGGCCGAGTATGAAGCTAAGCAGCTCGGTGGACATAAGGCGCTGGCCGTTATGGAGAAGCAGCTTTCGACGTCACCCTATTTAGTTGGTGATGCACTAACAACAGCAGATATTAGTTTGTATGGGTACACCCATGTGGCTGATGAGGGTGGTTTTGACCTTAGCCGGTATCCCTTCGTATTGGCGTGGATAGACAGAATTCAGAAAAATAAAAACTACATTGGTATGGCGCGATAAAAGCCTAAGGACGTTTGCGAATGCTGATTTTTTTGCTGTGTATTGGGGCGTTGTTACTGGGTTATAAACTCTACAGCCCCTTTGTTGAAAAGCAGGCCGGCATTGATCCTTCCGCCGTGACACCGGCGCAGCGCTTAAATGATGGCGTCGATTATGTGCCGCTGCATCCCGTTAAAGCCTTTCTAATTCAGTTTATTAATGTCGCCGGCGTAGGCCCTATCTTTGGCCCAATTCTGGGTGCTTTGTATGGTCCAGTGGCGTTGGTGTGGATTGTGATTGGCAATGTGCTGGGCGGCGCGGTGCATGATTATTTTTCCGGCGTGATGAGCCTGAAGGAAGATGGCAAAAGCCTGCCGGAAATTGCCAAGCGTTATTACAACGTGGTGTTTAAAGGGGTGATGTTGGTGTTCACCTCGATGCTGCTGTTCTTTGTTGGCGTGGTATTTATCATGAGCCCGGCGGGGCTGTTGAGTAATCTATCCGCGTTTGAAGGCACAATTTTTGGCAACAACCTATTCTGGGTGCTGGTCATTCTGGGTTACTACTTAATGGCCACCATGATTTCCATCGATAAAATTGTGGCCCGGTTTTACCCGATCTTCGGCGGCCTGATGATTGTGATGACGCTCCTGATTGCCGTGGTGTTGCTGATGGATGCGCCACACCTGCCAACCTTGGGTGGAATATTTGATTATGTCAGCGGTCAACATACGCATGACTTTCTGGAGCCTAACCCCAGTGGTTTGCCAATCTGGCCCTTGCTGTTTTTAACCATCACCTGTGGTGCGATTAGCGGTTTTCATTCAACGCAGTCACCGATTGTGGCGCGTTGTGTCACCAATGAAAAATATGCCCGGCCCATTTTTTACGGTGCCATGGTTTGCGAAGGCATTGTCGCATGCGTATGGGCCACAGCCGGCATGGCCGCGTTTCCCGGCGGTTATGCCGAGCTAAAAGTCATGCTGGACCAAGGTGGTCCCGGTTTTGTAGTCAATCATATTGCGACCAGTTATTTAGGTGTTTTTGGCGGTTTAATGACGGTCATTGCGGTCGCCATTTTTCCGATCTCCTCGGGTGATACTGCGTTTCGTTCCTTGCGTTTAACCATGATGGACGCCTTTAAAATTCCACAGAGCTTGAGAAACCGTTTGCTGTTGGCAGTGCCGATTTTAAGCGTGGCGTATCTGATGACCTTGCTCGATTTCTCACTGATTTGGCGTTACTTCGCGTTTTCTAACATGTTGCTGTCGACTAGTGTGCTGTGGTTGGCTACTAAGTATTTAGTGCAACGCGGCGCTTTCCATTGGATCACCAGTATTCCCGCGGTGATTGGCACCAGTATCTGTGTGGCCTACATCCTGACGGACAAAATAGGCTTTAACTTGCCCAGTGAATACAGCCAGTTAATTGGCGTCACCGTGGCGGTGGGTAGCTTTGCTTTTCTGCTGCGTGGTTTACATAAACAACGCGATAAGGATGATGAGTGGAATCGGAATTCCAAGGAAGAAAAGTAAGATTGAGCGCATAACAGCCTCCTTATTAATGAGTGGGTGTGCTTGCAGCGTCACGTTGACGTCCGCCAAAAACGGCCATCAGACTTGCTGTAAAAGCGCCCATCAGTAGTGCCACAAACATCCAAAGTGCTACATAAGCTGACGCTTCACGCGCCTCATCGGTTGCTTGTTTTAGTGTGACTTGCAAATCATCGAAGCCTTCTAACACACGCTGTTCGGCTTGATGCTGGCTTAGGTCGCTGCGCTGAACGATGAGCTGACTAACATAGCGTTTGTCTTCTTGTGGCAAAGTACCGTTGCTTAGAGCTCGGACGAATATCCGCGTCACTTCAGCAGCAGGTATCACGACAGTTTCACTAGCTGTTTCGCGAGTTTGTGCTGTTGAAAACTTGTTGCGGAACATCGAATCGATTGCGTATTCGAGTGAACTGCTAGCTTCGACAGTGTTGGTTGTGCTAGTCCCTAGCGCTGCAGACGCACTAGCCGCGCCGGCACGAATGCCACCATTAATGATGGCACCCACCGCAGACGTTAGCAGCGCTGCAACCAACAGTGATGCAACTGCCCAAGTCAGAAAGCCGTGCGCTGTATCGCGGAAGTAGACCTCGTCGCTGTGCACAGTGGTCCATTTGGTGCGCAGCCGACCAGCTAAATAACCCCCCATGCCAGACGCGGTAAGTTGGGTAAAACTTAGCCAGGCGATTGCTGCAAAACCAAACGAAGCAGTACTAATGCCTTCCGAAGCCCATGGTGATACGGCAGTAAGGCCTAACCCGGTGCCGAGAAACAGCAGTAACAGCGACAATGCTGCAGCACCGGCTGCGCCAGCAAAAATTGCTGCCCATGAAACGGCGCTATGTTGGTTAGATGGATCATCGATAGTGGTTGCTATTCTGGGCGGATTTGGCGCTATGTAGATTTCTGTCATGGTGTTCTCCAACGCTGTTATTAGAAAAATTGATTAACTTGCTCTGAGCATTTCCACGGAGGGTGGTAACACTGCCGGGAAGCTGAATGACTCAACCCACAATTCACGTACAAAACTCTTGGTGTGATAGAGGTGACGCTCCTCTGCTTGCTCTACCAATCTGAATGCGATTTTGAGTGCATTGGTTTCTTGACCCTTACCGTGCTCTGCCAAGTGTCCAATCAGTTCCCAATTTTGATTATTTTTTGTTTCTGCCAGCACCACGCACTCTCCAGCCACTAGCTGTGCGGTCTCTGCAGTGCCGTTTGCTTTTGCCATTAGCATTATCGAAACCAGCGAGTCGCCGATGCGAGTTACTTCGTCGCGGCATAGGTTTTTGGTGTCTGGATCCAGCCCCATTTCCTCAAATACCGTCAGCAGTACGTGCTCGTGGCTGCGTGTCTGCTTAAGGTATTCGCCCCATTCACTTCTTAGGTTCATGTTGATGGCACATACCAGTGCGGCCTCATAAATTTTGATGCCAGCACGCTCTGTTTCTAGTGCCTCAAGCAGCCGTTCTTGTAATTGCTTTTTGATGTACGGCTTTTTATTAGTTGCCATGTCTTTCTCCAAGGGTGAGCTTCACATTTGAGTGACACCGACATTGAGTATCACTACACGGTTGAGCGTTTTCTGTACGCCAGCGCACGTAGCGGAATAATCGGCATGATGCCAAAGCGTCTGCAACATCCGTGATATTGCCGCTTTAAGCTGTTATTAGTGTTGCTAACCCTTACAGCGCTGGAGGTACGATGAGCGATACCCAAGATCAAACCCAAGCACCGCATTATTCGCCGCAAGACTTTTCTGACCGCTTTGCCCTGGCCTTAGTGCGTTTTATGCGCTTTTTTGCTGATGTGTTTTTTGCCGGGCGTTATGGCCACCGATCTGTGGTGTTGGAAACCGTCGCAGCGGTGCCCGGCATGGTGGGCGGCACCATGCAGCACCTTCATTCACTGCGGCAAATGAAGGACGACGACGGCTGGATTCATATTTTGTTGGAAGAGGCGGAAAACGAACGTATGCATTTGCTGACGTTTATTGAGGTGGCCAAACCAACTTGGTTCGAGCGCTTGCTGATCATCATTGCCCAAGGGATTTTTTATAACGCGTTTTTCCTGCTCTATTTGCTGTCCAGCAAAACGGCTCACCGAGTGGTTGGTTATCTGGAAGAAGCGGTGTATAGCTACACCGAATACTTGGAAGGCGTGGATGGCGGCAAATATAAAAATATTGCCGCGCCCCAGATTGCGATTGATTACTGGAAGCTGCCTGCAGATGCCCGCTTAAGAGAGGTCATTATTGCGGTGAGGGCAGATGAGGCCAAGCATCGTGATGTGAATCACGGCTTTGCGAATCATCTGCAGTCTGGTGAGCGAGGATAAGTAAGTTTTGGGTGGTGGTTAGGTGTTAGTAGAAAGGTCATAATGCCGAAAAAGAAGTAGAGCCACCCATGAAAAAACTCCTGCTTGCGCTGGTCGTTATTGTCGTTGGCCTGTACCAGCTACAGAGCGGCAATATTGGCACCTCCAGTACTTCCAGCATCACTGAGCTCTCCGCTCAGGAACGAGAACTGCACAACACACTGCAGCGCATTGCTGAAAATGGGCCTTTTCCGTATCAGCGCGATGGCATTACCTTTGAAAACCGCGAGCGACTGCTGCCGATAAAACCTAGAGGTTATTACCGCGAATACACGGTCGACACACCGGGTTTATCGCATCGTGGGCCGCGCCGTGTGGTGACCGGTGGCGACCCACCCGAAGTGTTTTATTACACCGAAGATCACTACCAGTCGTTTGTCCGCATTCAGGGGCATTGAGATGAATACACAGACCATAACGCTGGATGAAAACGGCAAGCTGAATAAACAAACAGTGCTGAGCAGTCTTCGAAAGACCTTCAGTTTTCCCGACTATTTTGGTGATAACTGGGATGCCGCTTATGACCTGTTGCTGGACTACGTGGATGAGCTTGCAGGCCCAACGACTTGGCGGTTCTCGATAAATAAAGCTTGTGATGTGAATGAGGCTGATTTGGCGGCTTGGGCTCAGCTGATGACCGATCTTAAATCCTATGCTGCATCGCAAGGCTTGGAGTTACAGATCGTGATACAGCGCGACTCTGGGGCATGACATATGGCAATCCACGGCGTTAAACACATCAGCACCTATATTCATCGCAAGCCAGACGCTGTGTATGCGTTCGCCTCCAACCCCGAAAACTTACCGCGCTGGGCAGCTGGATTGGCTCGATCTGAAGTTCGGCGACAGGGTGATGCATGGGTGGCCGAGGCGCCATTTGGCAAGGTGGGAATTAAGTTTGCAGAGACGAATCAGTTGGGTGTCATGGATCATGATGTAGTGCTGGGTTCGGGAGTGGTTGTTCACAACCCCATGCGGGTGGTGCCTAATGGTGATGGCAGCGAATTTGTATTCACGCTTATACGTCAATCGGGCATGTCAGATCAGCAGTTTACTGATGATGCACAAGCCGTTGCCAAAGACCTGCATACATTAAAGAAACTTTTGGAGCATCATGAGTAGCATTACTGTTCGCCAAGCTGTTTTAACTGATCTGGAGGCGCTGGTTCCGCTCTTTGATAACTATCGTCAGTTTTACGGGTGCTCAAGTGATACGCCTGCTGTGCAAGCGTTTTTGCTCGATCGCTTCAATCATGGCGAGTCGGCATTGTTTATTGCATATGAGGGCAATACACCGGTTGGCTTTACGCAACTCTATCCAAGTTTTTCGTCGGTATCGCTTGCCCGTGTATTCGTGCTTAACGATCTCTTCGTGCATGAGCAAGCTCGCAGGAAAGGCGTTGCCTCAAATCTGATGTCCGCTGCTACAGAATTTGCAAAAACCTTAGGTGCTGTTCGTGTTTCGCTATCAACGGCAATAACCAATCAGACTGCTCAAGCGCTTTATCAATCCGCAGGTTGGAAGCGAGATGAGCAATTTTATGTTTATCACTTTGCCTTAAGTTAACTGAGTAGGAGGCAGCCGTCATGGAAAAAGTCATTGCCGGTCTTTTGATTCTGGTTGGCATTATTCATTTACTGCCGGTGTCCGGCGTCTTAGGTGCTCAGCGATTAACAGCGCTTTATGGCATCACTTTTGATGACCCCAATCTTGTGATTCTTATGCGCCATCGCGCAGTGTTGTTCGGTTTATTGGGGCTATTCATGGCGTATGCCGCATTTCAACCGTCACTTCAGCCGTTGGCGTTTTTTGCCGGTTTTATCAGTGTGCTGTCTTTCATGGTCATCGCCTGGACTGTGGGTGGTTACAACGATGCTATTCAAAAAGTTGTGATTGCCGATGTTGTGGCTGTGATCGCGCTTTGCATTGCCGGAGTGCTTTATGTCGTTAGTCGGAGCCAAAACTAGAAATGCCAGCAACCACCTTTCCGTTGAACGTAGGCATCTACATATACCAAGGCGCAGAGGTGTTGGACTTTTCTGGCCCTTATGAAGTTTTTAGCACGGCCAATCGGTTGGCCAAACCCCAGCACTTGTTTAATGTTTTTCTGGTGTCAGAACAGAACCAGCCGGTTATTGCCAGAGCCGGTTATAGCGTCAACCCGCATTACAGTTTCGCTGATCATCCCAAGATAGATGTATTGATTGTTGTCGGTGGTGTGCATACAGCGGAGCTCAAAAAGCCCAATGTTATTGGTTGGATTACTCAAACTGCTGCTAACGCAAAGCTAGTGGCTTCAGTTTGTACCGGTGCTTTTTTGCTGGCGGAAGCGGGGTTGCTTGCAAACTTAAGAGTGACCACGCATTGGGAAGATATTGCGGATCTGCGCCGGGACTATCCTGATTTGACCGTCATTGATTCCCAGCGTTGGGTGGATGAGGGTAAGTTTGTGACATCGGGCGGGATTTCTGCAGGCATTGATATGAGCTTGCATTTGGTGGCAAGGTTATTCGGCTTGGCGCTAGCTGAAAAAACGGCAAGGCAAATGGAATACGAATGGTGTAAACACGCTTAGGAGACTTTCATCATGTCATTAGCAGAAATTGTAGTGGCGGCAATTGCCGTTTTGCATGTCGGTATTTTGGTTGTTGAAATGTTTTTCTGGGACCAACCTCTTGGTAAAAAAGTCTTCGGCAGCGCCATTAGAAGCAAAGAGTTTGCTGCGCAGACCAAGGTTTTAGCGGCAAACCAAGGGTTATATAACGGCTTTCTTGCTGCCGGACTTTTTTGGGGCTTGTGGCTTGGCCCGCAGGGCGACCCAGTTAAATTTTTCTTTTTAGCCTGTGTGTTTGTTGCTGGCGTCTACGGTGCCGTATCCGTGGATAAGAAAATTTTGTTTGTTCAGTCCGTCCCTGCAACCATTGCTATGGCGCTACTTTGGCTGAGCATATAAGGTTAGGCATCATGAATAGTAATCAATTTTTTTGGTGGCGCTTTTTGGTAATGGTCACTGCTAGCCTTATGTTGTTTGGGCTGATACTTGTTGTCATGCCCAGCCTTACTCAGCAAGGGTTTAGTTTGTTGGTGTATGCATCTGCAGACCATCTCAGTACGTTTGGGGCAGAGGCGTTAGCCTACATTGGCCTTGTTCACGCTGTGTTAGGTTCGGTCATGTTTGGTTGGGCCGTTGTATTCATGTTTCTGACACTGGGACCATTGCGCCGCGGCTCCAAAAACGCATGGCGTATGTTTGTGTTTTCGCTGGTTGCTTGGTTTATTCCAGACACGGCATATTCATTGCTTTCCGGCTTTTGGCAAAACGCTGTGCTTAATGCAAGTTTTGTTCTTATGTTTGCCATTCCGCTAATGGCATTACGCACATACTGTGACAAGACACTTGCTGAATAGGCGCTGGTTGTACTAAGGCACAAGCCTGCTTTAAACATGAAAGTATCGCAGCAGAAAGTGCTACTATAGTGATACTTTTTGGGCTGAGTCAGAGTAAGCATATGAAAGTTGAGCTTGTTACTAATCTTAAACGTCAAGCCACAAAGATTCTGGCAGATTTGCATGTATCAAAGGAGCCGGTGCTTATTACAGAGCATGGGCAGCCATCTGCGTATCTTGTCGATGTTGAAGATTACGAGTTTATGCAACGTCGACTTGAGTTGCTTGAAGGGCTCTCACGAGGAGAGCGTGCTGTACTTGAAGGAAAGACGTACAGCCAAAGTGAGGCTAGACAGAAGATGTGTAAATGGCTGAAGTAGTTTGGACGGATCCTGCACTTCAAGAGCTAAGCTATATCGCAGAATATATTGCGCTAGATAAGCCTGAAGCAGCGCGTGGCTTGGTTAAGGAAGTTTTTGAAGCAGTCGAGCGCTTACAAGACTTCCCCTTGTCTGGGCGGACTCCTTTGGAGTTGCCCAACTCCATCTATAGGGAATTGGTGGTGCCACCCTGTCGTATTTTTTATCGTGTAGATGAGGGGCGTGCTTTCATACTGTATGTGATGAGAGGTGAGCGGCAACTTCGTTTATATATGCTGGGTGATAGCTAACTGATCCCGTGTTCAACATAGGTTTCGACATGAAACTAACGCAGTATCAAGTAGATGCCTTTTCAAGCAAAGTATTTGGCGGCAACCCTGCCGCTGTGGTGCCGTTGTCTGTATGGTTGGCGGATGCTGAGCTGTAGGCCATTGCCGAAGAAAATAACCTTTCCGAAACCGCATTCTATGTCCCAATAGACGCAGGCTTTGAGCTGCGTTGGTTCACGCCAGTGGCAGAGGTAGATTTATGCGGCCACGCCACCCTCGCGACCGCCCATGTGCTGTTTCAGCATGAGGGTTTTGCCGGCCCGGCCATTTCATTTCACACTCGAAATGGCGAATTAGTTGTGCGTTGCTCTGGCGAGTTATACGAAATGAACTTCCCAGCAAAAGAGCCGACAGCCTGTCATGTGCCGGAGCTTTTGGTTCGCGCTTTGGGTGCACAGCCGTTGGAGGTTTTAGCGGCAGATGACTACATTGCGGTGTTTGCTAACGAGGCTATGGTGAGGGCGCTAACGCCTAATATGTCCTTATTAGCTGAGCTGGATTTGCGTGGGGTGATGGTGACAGCACCCGGTTTAAAGACTGATTTTGTGAGTCGCTTTTTTGCACCCAAGTTAGGTATTCCGGAAGACCCGGTAACCGGCTCTGCGCACTGCGTTTTGGCACCTTATTGGGCCAAGCATTTAAGTCGCAGCAGCATGACAGCCTTTCAATGTTCACGTCGTGGTGGTGAAGTGGGTTGTCGACTCGAGGGTGATCGTGTGTTTCTGACAGGACGTGCAGTGACCTTTATGCAGGCCACCATTTGGATCGCTCATTAATATGCAAAATATCATTTTGATTGGCATGCCAGGCTCAGGCAAAAGCACGGTGGGTGTGCTGCTGGCTAAGCAGGTGGCGCTGGATTTTGTCGATACCGATGTGCTGATTCAGACCTCGCAGCAACGAACCTTACAGGCGATTGTTGATGCGGACGGACAGGCCGAGTTGCGCAAGATTGAAGAGGGCGTTTTATTAGGCCTAACGCAGCAGAGCTGCGTGATTGCCACTGGAGGCAGTGCGGTTTATAGCGATAAGGCTATGCGTCACCTGAAGTCAGCGGGGGTTGTGGTTTTTTTGGATGTGGATTTGGCAACGTTAGAAGCACGGGTGCAAGATTTCACTAACCGTGGCCTAGCAAAAGACCCAGATCAGTCATTTGCGCAACTGTTTGATGAGCGCCTGCCGCTTTATAAAAAGCATGCTGACATTACGGTGCAGGGCGCCGGGCTTAACCCGGATGATTTGTGTGCAGAGATCGTGGCCAAATTACGGACGGTCTATAGTCATGCCTCAGGCCTGCGCAATTAGCGCAGGCTGGTCATACGTGTGATGAGCTTGTCGTTGGCCTGCGTTAGTAGCTTGCCACTAAGATCCTGATAGCGTTTAGGATCGGCCTGTACTTCGAAGTCACGTCGTGTCCTAGTGCTAGCACCGTAGCCAGCAAAGGCACCGAGAACGTTTAGTGCTGTTTCAACTCCTTTGGCGGTGTTAGATGTAGTTTGCACCATGCTGCCAAAAGGTTCGTCTGCGTGCAGTGGCTGGCCGAGCTTGATCCAGCTCGAATGTCCTGCAACTGAGCGACCTTCGCCGCCTAGGATGGTAACGCCGCCGTCTGGTGCCAATGTTAGTGCCTGGCCAACCTCGACTTTGGCTCGTCTAGCAAAACGCCCGCCATAGCCGCTGCCTCCGGCGAAATCGATCACGTAATTTACAGACAGTACTTTGATGCCAGTTTTACCGTACTGGGCCATTGCAGCGGTTGTTGCGTTGGCGAAACCGAAGCCACCACTTTTCTCTGACTCGCTTTCGAACCAGTACATATCACCATGACTGCTTGGTGCGAAGGTCGTAATCTCAGTTTTGTCACCGAACAGAGAGGCACTCTTGCGTTGAGGTGAGGCTTCTGATTTGACCTTTGCGAAGTCGGGCTGGTTCTTTAGTTCGGTACGATCGACCACATGGTAGCCCGCCTGTGTTAGGCGTTGCACAAAGTCAGCGTAGGCTGCGTCAGTCAACTTCTGCATGTTTGATTCGCTAACGCCAGTGAGTGTAAGGCCCGCTGCCGCATTGCCGCCGCGATGAGATAGGCCTCCGCCAGCATGACTTGCCTCGATTTTGCCATGCACGAAACTGACTTTGAACGATGCGATTGACACTCGCTGAGCCCCCTTGAAAGGCCCTTCCCGTTGTACTTTGATGTCGTCGGTAACCGACAGCCCCATGAAACCTGAGCGCTGCTCGGCCGGCTTGCGAACATCATTGGTACTAGTTACCGATGCGCAAGCTGACAGGCTGACGATTAGCATTGCAAGCATTATGTTGTGGGTTCTGTTCATGTGCTTTATTCCATGTGAGTAATCGAAAGCTGGGTGTGAATGCAGTACTTTCAGATTAACCATGCAAAAAAACCTGACCACCCCCTAATTAGGGGGGGGAGGCAACGTTAGAGGCACGGGTGCAAGATTTCATTAACCGTGGCCTAGTAAAAGACCCAGATCAGTCATTGGCGCAACTGTTTGATGAGCGCCTGCCGCTTTATAAAAAGTATGCTGACATTACGGTGCAGGGTGCCGGGCTGAATGCAGATGAAGTCTGCGCCTTAATAAAAGCCCAGTATCAATTGCACCAGCAGCGCATTGGCAATGTCGATAAAGAAGGCGCCCAGTAACGGAATGACGAGGTAGGCTTTTGGGCTAGGACCAAAGCGACTGGTAATGGCGTTCATGTTAGCGATACCGACGGGTGTTGCCCCCACACCCATGCCAATAAAGCCAGCACTGATACAGGCCGCATCGTAGTCGCGGCCCAGCAGCGGAAAAACAATAAAAACAGTAAAGGCACTGATCAACAGCGCCTGCATCATCATGACCAACATGATGCCGCCCATTGCGCCTTGTAATGACAGCAGCGGCAGGCTGATCAGACTCATGCCCAGAAACAGCTGTAGGCTAATGTCGCCAATAAACTGCACCGGATTTTTATCGAAATTGATTTTGAATAAGTCCATGCCGTTGGTAATAACAATGCCTAAAAACATCGCGGTTAAAAAGGCAGGGACACGAATGCCACGATCTGCAATCCAGTCATACACCAAGGCGCCCAGGCCAAAACAAATGGCGATCATAAAGGTGGCGCGCAACATGCTTTCAGCGTGCAGCACATAGGTTCGTGAAGTGCTGGCAGTCACACTTAGTAGCTCAAGGTTTTCGGCTGGTGGCTGCAATTGATGACGTTTAATGAGATAGGCCGCAACCGGCCCACCGATGAGTCCGCCAGTAATGAGTCCCGCGGTGGCGAAGGTCAGGCCCAGTGAGCTGGCGTTGGCTAACTCAAAGTGCTCTTCGAACATTTGCCCCCAAGTGAGCGCCGTGCCGTGACCACCGGCCAGTGAGATGCTGCCGCCAATAAGACCATATAACGGGTCTTCACCGAGCATATTGGCTAGGCCCGTGCCCAGCAGGTTTTGCGCGGCTAGAAACACTACCGCCAGCACTAACATGATGGTGAGTGCTTTGCCGCCTTCTAGCATTTGGGCAAATTTTGCCGACAAGCCAATCGTGCTGAAGAACACGATCAGCAACATATCGCGCAGCTCTAGGTTAAAGCGTAGTTGTGCTAATCCCGCGGCTTCGATTAGCGCCACAATTAAGCTGATGGGAAGCCCACCGGTGACAGCCGCTGGAATATTGTAGTGATGCAGAAAGGGCACGCGTTTGTTGATGTGATAACCCAGCCACAGCGCAACAATTGCTAGCGAGAGTGCCGCCGGTGTACCAACTAAAATAGCGTCATCATCCATCAATAGTGCCACTTATTTAACCTGTGGATGCCAAGGAGTATAGTCGCAAATGCGCCAGCCCAACCCCAACGAAAAAGCCTAGTGGATGGAATGATATGGACGGTGGAAACTGGAAAGAACTGTTTAACGCGGCCTGTGAAGGTGACATAGAGCTAGTCAAATATCATGTGAAGTGCGGGGTCGACATTAATTACGCTCACCCTGAATTCTTGTCCACACCGCTGGTGGCCTGTGCCTTGGCAGGGCAAGAACAGGTTGCACTGTATTTGCTGGAGTCGGGTGCCAACCCGCATTTGTATTCCGAATTTGATGCTATGACGCCTATCCAAGCGGCATGCCAAGCTAACTTAAATACGCTGCAAGAAAAGCTGATGAGCCTTGGTGTAATAATGCCAGAAGCAGTTTCTCAGCCTTCTGTTGGTTGGTTCCAGCGTATCTTTTTAAGTCGTGCCCTTAGGTAGTGAGTAATCACTCGGTACGAATCGACCTCAAGGTTATTCCCTCGGCTTCTAGGGATGAGGTAGTGGGCTGGTTAGATAAGTCTCTTAAAGTAAAGGTGGCGGCACCGCCGGAAAGGGGGCAGGCCAATAAGGCCGTTATTAAAATTCTAGCCCAACAACTTGGGTTGCCTGCGGCGCAAATACAGATTGAAAGCGGCAGCTCTTCACAACGAAAGTCAGTGCTGATTAATGGCTTAAATTTAGCGGAAGTTGAAGCCAGACTAATGCGAGATAAGACGTTATGAATCGGTTGTTACCAGATATGGTTTGATCAATGCGGCAAACCATTCTTGGAATACCTTTAATCGGCGGGATGACTGTCGACGATGTGGGTAAACCAACGCTACTGGCATGTCAGCGGCACAATAGTCAGGCATGATTTCGATCAACTCGCCACTGTCCAACAGGTGTTGAACATCAAAACGTGGCACTTGAATAAGGCCCAAGCCAGCTAGACAACAGGCGATATAACTTTCGGCATTACTGACAGTCACTTTAGTGGGTAGCTGAAATAGCTGTTTGCTGCCAAGTGGTGAGTGATACTCCCATGGCGCTTCACGGCCATTTCGAGCGGCAGCGTAACCCACGGCCCAATGGTTGTTGGTGAGGTCATCGGGATGGTGAGGCTTACCGTGCTGTCGTAAGTACTCCGGACTGGCGCAATTGATGAGCGCAATATGGCCCAGCTTTTGTACGACTAAGCTGCCATCGTAAAGTGTACCTATGCGAATTGCACAGTCGACACCCTCCTGTACTAAGTTCACCGCAAGGTCAGAGGAGCTCAGGCTAATTTGTAAATCTGGATGCTTGCTGAGTAGCTCCGGAAGTGCGGGGGCAATCATTCGTCTGGCGATACGGCTAGGGGCGTCAATGGTCAAGCGACCGGCTATATGCTGTTGCTGGCGCTGAAACAGATGATCAATGTCTTCCACTTCAGCCAGCAGCAAGTAGATACGATCAAGTAATTGCTCACCATCTGTGGTCAGGCTTACCTTTCTGGTGGTGCGATGAAGCAGGCGTGTCCCAAGCTGGCTTTCGAGCTGTTGAACCGCAGCAGATACGGAGGCGCGAGGCATTTGTAATAGCGTGGCAGTTTTGATGAAGCTGCCCAGTTCAGCAACATGTGCAAAGACACGATACTGCTCAAAGCGATCCATTTTGCTTACTCATTTTGGCCGCGCTGCCGCCACCAAACACTCCAGATGAAAGCTGCTGGCAGACCAAATAAAGCAAGGTGAATGGGTAGCTCTTCAGCCATCGTATAACCGTGTGACAGGCCAAGTTGTAAATTCCAGCCACACACGCCGAGCCAGAGGATTGTGAACGCCACAACAGTAGCTGTGCGATATGCGGCCGGTGCCAGCCGCAGTAAACCTGCGGCCAGCAGCAAACCAATGACGATCAGAGTTAGTGTGCGCATCGCCACCTCATTTATTTTGTGGTGTAACCACCATTAATCAGAATGGTTTGCCCGGTAATCCACCAGCCATCGCTAACCAAGTGACGTATAAAGGGTACTACATCCTCAATATGAGTGAGTCCCGTTGGGCTGAATGGAGAAAGTGCGGCCGCAGTTTTGTGATAAGCCACCGCTTCAGGAGACTCCTGACCATAGAAAAATGGTGTGTCCATTGGGCCAGGACCGACGGCGGTCACCGAAATCCCACGTTCGCCGAACTCTTTCGCGGCGGCACGTGTGAAGTGTTCAACAGGTGCCTTGGTGCCTGCATAGGCGGCATAAAATGGGGTAAACGCACCAAGTAGTGAGCTTACGATAGTGACAATTTTGCCGTTGTCATTCAGATGTCGGCCAGCTTCCTTGAGGAAAAAGAATGCCGACTTGCTGTTGATGTCGGTCATTTCATCATATTCATCTTCGGACACTTCAAGTATTGGCTTCTTCAGAACTTTGCCAACGGTGTTAATAGCAATGTCGGGCTTGCCGATAGCAGCCGTGGCATCGGCAAATAGCTTTGCAACCGCATCGGCTTTGGTTAAGTCGCCTTGTAAGGTGATGGCTTTTGTACCGGCGGCCTGAATTTCGGCTGCCGTGGCTTCGGCGGCACTTCTACTATTGTCACTGTTGTAGTGGATGGCAATTGCTTTGGCACCTTGCTGAGCCAGATCGCGCGCGATGAGGCTACCAAGATTCTTGCCGCCACCAGCGATTAATACTACTTTGCCTTGAATGGAGTGCTTGGTCATCTGAGTTTCTCCTTATCAGGTATGAAGGCTCAGTGTAGGTAGGCTGCGGGCAGGTGATAAGTCAGAGATTTTTGGATGAATTATCCAGAATATCGATCTAAACAATCAGTCATAGGAAGGCACAATGATTAAAGGAAGCTGTTTGTGCGGTGGGATTCGTTACGAATATCAAGGCGAAATCAATGAGATTTCCATGTGCCATTGCTCACAGTGCCGTAAGGCTCAGGGCTCAGCATTTGTTGCTATTTGCCCAATCGAGTCTGCGCTTTTTAAGATCACAGCAGGCGCCGAGCTGTTAAAAGAGTTTCGTGCCGTATCGTATAAAGCACGAGTTTTTTGTGCGAAATGCGGCAGCCCAATTTATAGCGCCCGAGATGACTTACCACAGGTAAAGCGACTTCGCCTTGGCACTATTGAAACACCTTTCCAGTGCCAAAATGCGTATCACATCTATGCTGAATCGAAGGCGTCTTGGCATGAAATTACCGATCAACTGCCGCAGTATGCAGAAGGCAAAATCTAGAGTGCGTTTAAATTGGGTTAAACCAATAGGAAATACGTTACGTTAGGCCTATTACATTCATAAAAAACGAAAGGCCACTTTATGCAGATTCAGATTAATACTGACAAAAATGTGTCTGGTCATGAGGCACGAGCACAAAGCATTTCGGAAACGTTAACGCGGGTTTTGGCACGCTTTAATGAGCAGATTACGCGAGTAGAAGTGCACTTGAGTGACGAAAACAGTGCAACTAAGTCTGGCGGTGCAGACAAGCGCTGCTTATTAGAGGTGCGAATTGCAGGACGGCAGCCATCGTCAGTCAGTGAATTGGCCAATACCTCTGAACAGGCCGTAGTGGGCGCTGCACAAAAAATGGTTCGTTTATTGGAGAGCGAACTTGGCAAGGTTGGCAGACGCTAATCAGTTTGGAGACATCATGCAGCAAATCTTCAGCTTCGAAACAACGGTATCGGTAGCGCCAGAAAAGGCATGGCAATGGATCACATCTTTTGATGGAATATCAAAGGAGATGTCACCATTCCTGAAAATGTCGGCACCAAAAGGTGTCACAGGGCTTTCGTCGATTAACTTTGAGCCGGGCAAGCCGATGTTTCGTAGTTGGATTTCACTATTTGGCATACTACCTATTGATTACTCAAATCTTACGCTTATGTCGCTAGAGCCTGGCGTGGGGTTTGTTGAGCAATCGGCTATGGGCTCCATGAAGTTATGGCGCCACGAGCGCCGGCTGACACCAATAGATTCTGGCTGCACAATCACCGATAGACTCACCTTCGAGCCTCGTTTTGGTGGGCGAGTGGTTGCTGCCGTTGTGCAACGCTTTTTTACTCATCGCCATAAAATGTTAGCGAAGCATCTGGGCGGATAAAGGCATATATTGATTGTCCAGCTTTAGCTTTACGGAGAAGAGCAATGGACATTGATATGTTATTCCGTTTTTTGGCGTGGTCACTTGCGATTAACTATGGTGTTTTACTGCTGTGGTTTATTGCTTTTGTGTTTGCACATGACTGGATGCGCACCTTGCATGGTCGCTGGTTTAAGATCAGCGATGAGACATTTGATGGGATTCACTACGGCGCCATGTCTGCCTACAAGCTGACTGTTTTTTTCTTTAACCTAGTGCCGCTAGCCGCCATTTATTTTATGAGCGTCTAAGAGACTTTTAGTTGAGAAAGCAAAAGGCTAGTTGGGCTGCTTTTCAATTAAGAAGCAGCTTGCCCTGCCTCTCCGATAAAAGGCTCCATATCTCGCGCATGCAGCTCCTCACCACATTCGCTGCAAACTAATTGCGGGACTGACACGTGACCACAAGGCTTGTGTACGAATTGAAATGGTGGGTGCGAGTTATCCTCATTTAGCCAAGTATTACCCCACTTGGTGAGCACTAAAATAACGGGATAAAGTTCTAACCCTGCTTTAGTGAGTCGGTATTCGTAGCGCTTTGGCGCCTCTTGATACAAAACCTTGGTAAAAATATTGTTTTCGACTAAACGATTTAGTCGATCAGCTAGCAGGTGTCTGGTGATACCAAGTTGCTTCTGAAAATCATCAAATCGACGAGTTTTCATAAAGGCGTTTCGGATAATTAGCAGAGTCCAACGGTCTCCCAGAATAGACAAGCTACGCGCCACCGGACAACTCACTTCACCTAACTCATGCCATTTCATCTTACACCTGCTTTGCGATTCGGCTTAAACGGGAATGAATGTTAGTTCCAAAAAGGAATTGATAAATATGCTATCACAGTATAGCCTTTTGCTTGTAAGTACTTTTTTAGAACTAATAGTGAGTGAATTATGAATACAGTAGCTAACAAGTCATCACCATCCTTTCCGGTACGCCGCATGGATTATGATTTTGATGCTATGCCGAAGTATTGGTGTGACGACGAGCCGTCTTTGACGCACTACTTTACTGGCTTGTCGACCCTGTTCCCAGAAGGGGAATCGTACTTTGTTCGTTCAGTACGTGCTTTGCGTGCAAAGGTAAAAAAAGGCACTCAATTAGATCGCGATATTGGTGCATTTATTGGTCAGGAAGCGATGCACTCTAAGGAGCATCATGCGTTTCATGTCAGTGCACAAAAATACGATTTAGACCCTGCGTCGCTTGAGCTCATGACTGGGATGATTCTTAAAAGTATTGAGGCGTTGTTTCCAAAAAAATGGAATTTGTTGGTGACAGTAGGCTTAGAGCACTACACGGCTGTTCTTGTGGCAACCATGATGCGTAGTACTTATCAGTTGATGCGTAACGATACAGTCCGTGATTTATGGTTATGGCACAGTGTCGAAGAAACAGAACACAAGGCAGTCGCCTTTGACCTGTATCAGGAGCTTTACGGCAATGGACTTGGTGCCTATGTGCCGCGAGTAGCGATATACACCTTCAGTTTGGCGCTGATTACGACACTGTCGACCATCTATCATGTGATGTTGATGAAGCGTGATGGACAGCTATTTAATGCTAGATCATGGAACCGGTTTTTTTCATTTGCTGGTGAGCATTACAAAATTTTCGCACCGCAATTTTTGGCCTATTACCAGTATTCGTTTCATCCAAACGATGTGGATGAGTCGTCGTTAGTGCTAAACGCAAAAAAAGTACTTGGCCTAACGGCACATTAAAACCAGAGGTGATGATTCATGTTAAATCCAGCAGAAATGACAGGTTTGGAAGTGATGCAGGCATTTATAAATGGTGAGTTTCCAGCGCCAGGCATTGCCAAGACTATTCCCATGACGCCGACTGAAGTAGAGCTAGGGCGTGTGGTTTTTATTGCAACGGCTGATGAGCGGCATACTAATCCACTGGGCGGTGTGCATGGTGGCTTTGCAGCTACTGTGTTGGACTCAGTAACGGGTTGCGCCACACACACCATGCTTAAGGCAGGCGAAGGGTATGGCACCACTGACCTGAATATTAAAATGTGCAGACCGATTCCTTTTGGAGTGAAATTAATCGCCGAAGGAAAGGTAATTAATACTGGGCGTAGCCTAGTGATTTCTGAGGGTTATCTTTGTGATGAAGAAGGTAAGTTGTATGCTCATGCAACAGCAACCAATATGATTCTTCGTAAATAAGAAACTATTCTAAATAGTGCATAGAAAGATGAGGTGACATCACTTGCCAGAGCTGAAAACAGTTGGCTTATTTTTTGTGACAGCTCTGGCAGAAATCATTGGTTGTTACCTGCCCTATCTTTGGCTGCGTGAAGGCAAGACTATCTGGTTATTAGTCCCCGCTGCGTTGAGCTTGGCTGCATTCGCTTGGTTGCTCTCGTTACACCCTACCGCTGCAGGTAGGGTTTATGCAGCTTATGGTGGGGTATATATTTTTATGGCGATAATGTGGTTGTGGGCGGTTGACGGCGTTCGTCCAACAACGTGGGACTGGGTTGGCTCTGGTGTGGCACTTCTTGGTATGGCTATCATCATGTTTGCGCCGCGTACCACTTAAGCCTTATGCGGGAGTTAAGCTCATGATTTATCAAGGCGGTTGTCATTGTGGTGCGGTGCGGTTTGAAGTCGAAGCGCCGGAACATGTTGAGGTCGAAGACTGCAATTGCTCTATCTGCCGTATGACCGGCTTTTTGCATTTGATTGTCCCCAAGCGCAACTTTCGACTAACCGCTGGTGAAGACCAACTCACCACTTATGCGTTTAACGAATGTGTTGCAAAGCACCTATTTTGTCGCGTGTGTGGCATTAAATCATTCTATATTCCTCGTTCTAATCCAGATGGCGTCGACGTGAATTTACGTTGTTTAACATCAGTGCCAGCACAGGTCACGGTGGTGCCGTTTGATGGTGAAAACTGGGACGCCAATGCCGCAGCGCTGGCGCATAAAAGTTTGTAGAGGTCATCGATGAATGTGAATGAATTAATTAACGCCGGCAGCGCCAGCACCGAGCAAGCGCTGGCGCTATTTGATGCCTTAGAGCCGATACCGGTTGAATTTATGCTGGGCCCTTGGAAGGGCGAAGGTTTTGTGACTGGTCACCCTATGGATGGTTTGTTAGAGGCCTATCACTGGCATGGCAAACGTTTTGAAAATACAGAAGCAGTCCACCCCTTGGTATTTGCCAAACTGGGCGGCGGATTCTCCTATTTAAATCCGGCCTATATGGGCTTTTCATTGGGTTTAAGCAGCCGTGTAGCCATGCCAAAATCGGCGGCAATGGGACGCATGTTTCAACTACTTATGCCTTTAATGAGTACAACCAAGTCACGTGCTCGCCTTCGCATGACGGAGTATCGCGGCAAGTCTAGCGCCACTATGGTTTACGACCAGCTGCCAATCAATGATGTGTTCCGTAAAATTGATGACAATACGGTGTTTGGGGTGATGGACTTAAAAGACATGAAGCAGCCATTTTTCTTCATTTTGCGCCGCGAGTAATTATGAAATCACTACGTGCGTTATCGGTGACCTTGGTTTGTGTATCGTTATTGGCCTGTAATGATTCGGGCAGTGATGCATCATCAAATCAAGCCAGTGACCTACCTCCGCCACCGACAACCATGGCTCGTGCAGCACCGCTGTTGCCGTTGGTGAATTTGTTGCCACCGCTTAGCTCGCCACCAGCAAGTCCGGACTACAGTGAGGATTGTGGTGCTGATGGGGTTAAATGCCTGCGTTGGGTTGAGCAAGAGCTAGCGGCATGGGAGCAGTTTTTTGGCTGTGACCACCGCGCTGTTTTCCCAACGGTATACCGTTTGCTGACGCAAGAAACCCGCTGGCAAATGGAGATAGACCCTAGTGGCTTTCAAGACCCAGCAGGCCTTGGCCAAGAAGCTGTAGAGTTTTATTTGTTGTATGAGCAAATGATTCGTGCTCATTTGGCTGGCGAGCCCATTCCACCCGCATGGCAATTAGTCATGGACACCGCACAGTCGGGTGACTGGACCGGCGGCCACGACATGTTGCAAGCCATTAACGCGCATGTTCAGCGTGACATGCCATTTGCGATTGCCACGACGGGCTTGACCTTGCCTGATGGCCGCAGCCGAAAATCAGACCATGATCGTTTCAACGAAATTTTAAACCGGGCTTATCCACGTATTGTGCAAGCCATCGGTGAGCGTTATGACCCCATCATGCTAACCGTGGGCAACTTAGGCGTACTGGGTAATGTTGGTGCCATGCAGCTGGTAGCGTTGTGGCGTGAAGGTGTCTGGCGTAATGCCGAGCGCCTAACTTTTAGCGCGGATGAGCTGACTAAAACCAGTATCGAGCAGCAAGCGTTACTCACCGGTATGGCGATGCGAGTGGGTGAAGTGCCGGGGCGACGTTCTATGCGTAAAGCATATTGTGAGTCAAAACTACCTTAAGGAAAGACTATGTTTCTGACCCTATTATTGGTGACCTTTGTGCTAGCTTTGGCGGTGTCGGTGATTGTCGCCAAATCATTTTCCACACCAATCAATAACATTCTGAAACGCATTGTGACGGATGCGATCAGTGTGGCTTGGCTGCAGTATTTGAAGTTTGCCATTGTGGTTGTTGGTGTGTCGGCCGGTGTGCGAATTTACGAGCTGGAAAAATACATCACACCACAAGCTTGGGATAAAGAAACGCGCATTATTGAGCTAACCAATGAGCGCTGGATTTTAGAGTTATACCGAACTGTCATTGAAACGCTGCAGGGCATTGCATGGCTGCTACTGGTGTTTTTTGTATTTGCGCTTATTGCCTATGTCATTGTGCGAATTGCCGAAATGCGTCAGGGCAAAGGCGACGAAAAATAAAAAATCACTAAGTGGTTTGCGTTGGAGTCAGGATGGTTGCCACGCGTTGATGAAACTGTTGCAACACGGCTTCTATGGTTGGTTCTAACTGCAAACCACTGCTATTAAGAAAACCAGCAATCATGCGGTAATGCCCCACCAACAACATAATTTCAATGAGATATTTTTCGTTGTACGTTTTTGCCAGTACTGCCCAGGTGGCATCACTAATCTGATTATTTTCACAAAGCTCATCGCAGGCCTGCATTAGTGCCTGCATGTGTTTGTCGGTCATGGTTTCTGTGTCGCGCGTTAGTGCGATGATCTCTTCATCGGTTACACCTACTTTAAATGCGATTTCAACATGTTGGCCCCATTCATAACGGCTACGGCAGTTCCATGCCGTACGCAAAATCAGCTGTTCGCGTTCGCGCCCACTTAAGCGGCCAAAAGGCATCAGGCGTGATGCAAATAACAGCCAAGGCCAAAATAGGCTAGGGTTAATGTTCATGACGGTGAATATGTCGGGAACCTGGCTGCGACCAAAAAAGCTTGAAAGCACGGACACCGTTCTAAACGTAATGCCACGCTTCGAAGGTGCTGGCGGAGTTAGGCGTGAATTCATTGGGATTAACCAGCCTTGAGCTGGTTGAAGTGGGTCTGATGACATCTTGATTACTCCAAATTTTTGGTTTTGCACTGTCGATATTCAGTTGTGGTTTTATCGGTGTGTTGTTTGAACCAGCGCATAAATGCTTGGCGCGTGCTGAAGCCTAATGAGTCAGAAACTTCGGCCAGTGGCAGGGTTTGGTTATCCAGTAATTTGAATGCGGTGGTCAGACGTACATCATCTAGCAAATCACGATAGCTATAACCTAAGTCTTGTAGTTTGCGATGTAGGCTGCGACCACTCATGCCCAGTTGTGCGGCCACGCGATCTTTATCTGGAAGCTGTTCATGCAGCATGGCGCTGATGAGTTGGCGTACATCATCGATCAAAGAGCGTTGCTGGCTGCGCTGTTGTAACTGCTGTAGAGCGTGTCGCTCCAGCATGTCTTTCATGAAGGTATCGCCATGACGCAGTTGAGCTTTCAGTATGCTAACCGGCATGGTGATGCTTGTATGAGGTTGAGAGAAATAAACGGGGCATTTAAACATGGCCAGATAGTCTCGCAGCAGTTTGCTGTCTCTGGGCGCTTCATGAGTGAATTGCACCGAGCTAAATATCAACTTTTGTTCCGGCATAAGTAAATGAGCCAGCACCGTAAATGCCCCTAAGACGTACTCACTGGCATGACGACGAAAAATGGGGCCACCCGCTAGGCATTGCCAATGCACGCTAACGGTTCCAGGCGCAAATTTCACAGCGCTGTGACCAATATCGCTTAGCAGACCGTTGAAGCGGGGCAGTATGGCCAGTACGTCTGAAAAGTGCGGACAAGCTTGGGCGATATAACCAATGGCACCAAAAGTGGCGGGCTGTACGTATTGCGCCAGATGCAATCCCATTAACGGGTCGGAGAAGTAGGGTGCCGAGGCAATCAGCAAATCTTCCAGATAACTGATGGGAACCTGATTATCAACATCGGCAAAGGCCGAGCGTTTTAGGCCAACTTCACTTAGCAAAAGATCCATAGGCAGGGAGAGGCTGTCTCCTGCAGTCACCAAGTGTTGCACATGGCGTGCTGATATCCACTCTGATACTGGCTTGTCTGTCGCTTTGGTCATGGCTTATCCGCGCTGTGCTTATCTGACCTTTTGATGATTCATCTTGCCACACTCATCATCGCCGAATTTGGCCTGTCCTCTTTAGATACCTAATCTGACTGATTTGGCTACAAGCCGCTGCTGTAGTCCAGTGCAATATGCGGGCATCTGCTTACTTTCTGACCAAGGGGCTTTGCTCTCAATATGCGTATAACTAGCCTGAAAAATAAAAAATGCCTAATTACTGGTGCTGCCAGTGGAATTGGCCGTGCGACTGCAATAGCTGCAGCTCAAGAGGGTGCAGAACTGTTTTTAACAGATCTCATGCAGGATAAGTTGATTGAAGTTGTGGCAGAAATTCGTTCGGCTGGCGGGCAAGTATCGTTTTTTCAGGCATTGGATATTGCCGATATAGAGAGTGTGCGGGGGTTCGCCGATACCATCCATAACCAGTCCGGCAGCCTTGACGTACTGATGAACATTGCTGGTATTTCCGTCTGGGGCAGCATTGATCAGTTGCAACATCAGCACTGGCGCAAAGTCATTGAAGTAAACCTGATGGGGCCAATTCATATTTTGGAAAGCTTTGTGCCCGCCATGATCAAAGCTGGTCGGGGTGGTCATATTGTTAATGTGTCATCGGCTGCTGGGCTTTTCGGGCTGCCGTGGCATGCGGCCTACAGTGCCAGCAAATTTGGTCTGCGCGGTATTTCCGAGGTGCTGCGTTTTGATTTGAGACAGCACGGCATTGGCGTCAGCTTGGTATGTCCTGGTGCGGTCAATACACCACTAGTCGGTACGGTGGAAATTATTGGAGTGGATCGAAACAGTCCAAAAGTGCAGGCCACGGTCAAACATTTTCAGCGCCATGCCATTAAGCCTGAGCAAGCGGCAAAAGCCATTTTACGTGGCATCAAGGCCAATCGTTACATGGTCTTTACCTCGCTGGATATCCGCATCGGCTATTGGTTCCAAAGAAAGTTTGCACTGCCGTATGAGTGGGTAATGCGCCTGCTTAACAGCGAATTGCAACGGCGACTCAAGTAAGTCACCACCAAAAAAACCAATCTAAATCCAATAAAAACAAAGGATCTGGTTATGTACTGTTATCGCTATTTTTCTCGATCTGTTTTGACATTTGTGTTGGCCATGCCCGCGCTTGTACTGGCTGCTGGTGCGGAGGTTCCTGTTATCGCTGTTAGCAGCCAGGGCACATCCAATGCTAATTCGGCTGAAGCCAATGACCCCAGTGTCATTTTCTATAATCCGGCGGGGATGGCGCGTCTGCGTGGCAAGCAGGTATCTCAGCCTTTTGCCTTGATTGCGGCCTCCACACGAGTGAAAGATACGGGTACTACTCGTGTGCAGGATATGGGGCAAGCACCAGACACTGGCCCAACCGCTGACTGCAGTGTGTACGACTGCATGAATGCAGCAAATCCTGATCCGAGCATGCCGGCTGTTGGGCCACAGCCCCGTGGTATTTTTCCGGCCATTTTGCCTGTTGCTGCTTTTTTTGCTTCTAGGCAGTTGAATGATGATGTCACTGTGGGTATCGGTGTGTTTTCTCCCGGAGGCGGTAATCTGAATTACAAGTCCAACTGGTTTGGACGTTATTTCATTGATAGTGCAGCCATTGAAACGGTGAATATCAATCCCTCGTTATCAATTCGACTGGATGAAAAACATAGCGTGGGTCTGGGTGTTTCTGCACTGCTAGGGCATGCCAAATTCAAAAAACCCATCGATGTGAACAAGGTGTCGCCATATCTGTTCAAGTCAATTATCAATGCCAATGCGGGTTTGCTGGAGCAGGTGAATGGTCATCTGGTGGGTGGTCTACTACCCACTGAGGCATTGGCACCTGTGTTGGAGCAGTTGGCGGCAATTGTGCCAAATGAAGTTAAAGAAGCGCTGATCCCCCTGTTTTCGGGTGGAGGTTTGCCCTTGCCGGAGCAAATCAGTAGTGCACTTGATCCGGTGCTGAGTAACACGCATTTTGTTGATCCAGACAGTACCTCATCGGCCAAGGTGGAAACCTATGGCGCAGGTTATGGCTGGAACTTGGGTTATATGTATCAGCTCAGCGATACCACGCGTTTGGGTGTTTCGTATCGTTCAGAGTCAGCCATACGCATGAAGGGTGAGCTGGATTGGGACTTTTCCAATTTGAACACCGGTACATTGGGCGGTGTTGTTGTTGGTGATGTTGCCGAGTTGCTGGAAACTTATTATCGACCGGATACTGATGCACGGCTTGTGTTCACTATTCCTGCCAAATTGAATGTCGGCTTTTTTACTTCACTGACTGATCGCATAGATCTGATGCTGAACTACACCTTCAACAAAACCTCAGTTGTTAAAAGTCTGGATATTGAGCTGCCAAATCAGAAAACAGATACCAAGCAGGGGCCTATTCGTCTAGCGCAGAATTGGCGCGATAGCTTTACCATGGCGGCAGGTATTAATTATCACTGGAATGACAAGCTGACCTTGCGTACCGGGCTTCAGTTTGATCAAACACCGGTATCCGGCCCCGCTAACCGACATCCGGGTCTTGCTGATAACGACCGCTGGATGACTTCATTGGGTCTGGGTTATCAATGGGACAAAAATACCTCTATTGATCTGGCTTACAGCTATCTCTACATCCTGTCTGGCGACGCGAATTACCATGAGCGTTGCACGGGTACATACTATGAGGGCTCGCCTACACAGGGCGCCAGTGAGTGCACGGCGGATGGCGGCACATTCCGTGCCCGCTTTTACGACAGCCATGCTCACATTCTTGGTCTACAGCTAAACAAGCGCTTTTAAGGGGGATATTAAGTTGAATATCCAGAAGCTCTTGTTAGTTGCTGTGATGAGTGCTGCTCTTGGTGCTTGTGGCAACAATGACGAAGACAAAAACATTGCTCTTGACCTGCCGGAGCCAGCCGCTGCGCGGGTTCAACAAACAGTTTCCTTTGAAGCCAGTGATGGTGTGAAAATTCACGCCATAATCACTGCTGCGAGCGAGCTTAAGGCAAGGCCATTAATTGTAGAGTTCAGCCCATATGGTATGGCTTCGGCGGTGCCAGACTTTGGTCCTGACTATAATCATGTGTTTGTACATGCTCGTGGTTCAGGTGCGAGCCAAGGTGTCTGGAGCGCTGTTGGGCCCCGCGATCAACTTGATGTGGCTGAATTTCTGGCATGGGCCTGTGAGCAGCCTTGGAGCAATGGTCGTATTGGTTTATATGGTTTTTCGGCCAGTGCAATTGCCATTTATAACGCTATGCATCTGCCGTTGTCTTGTGTTGATGCCGCAGCACTAATGGCAGGAACCAATGACCTTTATCGTGACCTTTTATATCCAGGCGGCATACCGAACTTAGTGCCAGCAGTGGGGGTTGGTGTGGGTGTCGGGGCACCATTATTGGCGAGCCTACCTGATCGTATGCAGAAGAATCCGCTGCCACTGGACATGTTGCAATCAGGCCTGGGCTTTCTGCTAGACCTTGCACCTAGTGTGCTCTTGTTGCACCCCTCTGCAGATGCTTATTGGCAAGACCGGACTCATCGTCCTGGACCTAATCGTTTTCCAGTACTAATTGATACGGGCTTTTATGACGTCGAGTCACGAGGTCCGTTTGAAAGTTATAAAATGTTGCGGGCCTCTGGTGTGCAAGTGCACCTACGTGTTTTTGGCGCTCATGATGGCTTCCCAAAAACTACGGCAGGGCCCTTTCCCGAATATCGCCGGTGGTTTGATCGCTACTTATTAGATGTTAACAATGGCATTGAGCATGAGCCTAGAGTGCAACTACTAGTGGGCCATGGTAGTTACGAAGCGCTAATGGATGGGCAGCTCACTCAAATCGATGCAAATGATTGGCCTGTACCCGGCACACGTTGGCAGCCGTTATATTTGAGTGCAGAGCGCGGTGGAGCTGCGCGGTCGCTCAATGACGGCACACTGGCGTTATCTCCTCCAGTGACTACAGCTAGGCAAGGTTATCCTGCGCTGACGTCATTGCCAACGGCAACAGATCCATACACCACAGCACTGCTTAGTGCCGGTGGTGGAAGCCTATTGTTTCGAGGCCTGCCTTTTTTGGTTGAACTGGGAATTATGGAGCCTCTGTCACTGACCTATACAACACCGCCCCTGACAGACCATATTGAGATTGTTGGGCCAGCAAGCCTTAATCTTTTCTTATCAACACTGTTGCCGGAAGGAGATATTCAGGCTGTCCTGGCTGATGTGTGGCCAGATGGTAGTGCTCACCCTGTTGCATCGGGGCGTTTGCGGACGAGTTATCCTTTTATAGTGGAAGAGCGCACTGAGCGTGGTGAAGATGGTGAGGTAGTGCAGCCATATAACGATTTTAGTGTTAAGACCTATGCGGTACCGGGTCAAACACGTCAGTATCATGTTGAGTTTTGGCCAATCGGTAATCGGTTCCAAGCGGGTCATCGCTTGCGACTATATTTGACCGGAGCGGCGGCCTATATGTTGCCAGCACCCGGAATAAACTTTGTGTCTGTTGGTGGAGATACCGCTTCACATTTGATGTTGCCGGTGTTGATAGGTAGCGATATTTCAAAGGATTTGCTGGGCCAATAGTCAATAAGTAGTCGGTGGAGTAGGCTGCTGGTACTAACCGGTCGTCTCGCTGGCAACGGGACTGATCGGTTTGTGGTTTGCTTTTTAATCTTTACAGCGTTCAATGTAACGTTGCTAAGGAGACAAATCATGACTACCACCGGTGCCCACCTCACTGCCGAAGACCTCGACCAATTCCGCAGGGTTCAACGCTTAGCCTATCAATGTGCTGAGACTATTGCCGGTGAGCTTCAGCCGGGCATGACTGAGCGTGAAGCTGCTGCTTTGCAAAAAACATGGTTACTTGATCACGGCGTTGATGACTGGTTTCACCAGCCCTTTGCTTGGTTTGGTGACCGTACTGCCTTCCGTGGTTTTATTGGCTTTAAGCATTTGGGTGGCTTTAATCCAGCGTTTTATCCCGGCCTTCGTCGCCTTGAAGAGGGCATGCCGTTTATTTTGGATTGCGCCCCGACCTTGCATGGCTACACCGCAGACATTGGTTACTGCGGGGTATTGGGTAGCAATGCCTTGCTCGACAAGCTGATGGATGATTTGGCGGATTACCGGCGTCTGATTTTGAGCATGGCTAAACAACGTCGTCCACTGGCCGAGATTAGCCAAGCAGTAGATGCCCTATGTGCAAAGCATGGCTATGAGCCGCGCCACAAAGCCTATCCCTTCGAGACCTTAGCGCACCGTGTTGAAAAGCTAAAAGATGATGGCAAAAAGAGCCACCTAAGCATTGCTAATTTTGGCGTGCGCAATGTGACGGAGTTGCTTAAGGATCGCTTGATGGGTGGCAAGGATGGTTCACCTATTTGGAATAGCAGCAAAAGCTCTGATCATCCGCCAACGCCGGGCCTGTGGGCGGTGGAGCCGCATCTTGGTTTTCGCGATGTTGGTGCTAAGTGGGAAGAGTTGCTAGTGATTACGGATAACGATGCGTTTTGGCTTGATGAAGAAGTGCCGCATGTGAAGCGCTGGCAGCAACGTGGTCTGTGGCAAGCCGAAGCGCTGGCCACGGCATAAGGAGACCAATATGACGCCTACACAAATTGTGAAGTCCGGCAATATCGACCTGGCGGTTTACACCTGGGGTGAACCGCCGGCGGCAGGTAGCCATAAGCCCACCGTAGTGTTGGTGCATGGTTATCCCGATGCAGCTAGTGTTTGGCGTCATACGGCGGAATTGTTAGCGCAGCATTTTTATGTGGTGGCCTATGATGTACGTGGTGCCGGCCGCTCGACCCAGCCAGACCATACCGCAGCATTTGATTTGCAGCATTTGGTAAATGACTTGGCGGCTGTGGTTGATGAGGTCAGTCCAAATCAGCCAGTGCATCTGGTAGCACATGACTGGGGTTCAATTCAAAGCTGGGAAGCAGTTACCACTGCACGCATGAAGGGGCGTATTGCGTCTTACACCACCATTTCTGGGCCTAGTCTTGATCACGCGGGTTTTTGGTTGGCGCAGCGCTTAAGAAGTGGTGCGCCCGAGGATCTGGCAGCCATTGCACGTCAGGCCGCGCACTCTTGGTATATCGGTGTATTCCATCTGCCCGTGTTAGCGCCCAGCGCATGGAAGTTGGGCCTTGATAAATTGTGGCCATCCATTCTTGAAAAAATTGAAGGCACTTCGGCTGAAGCCAGTGAAAGTCAGGCAAAAGATGGCAGCGCTGGGGTCAATCTGTATCGGGCCAATGTCGCCAAGCGAGTATTTAGTCCTAGCGAACGACGCACCGATATTCCGGTGCAATTGATCTTCCCTAAGGGCGATCATTTTATGATTCCGGAAATTTGGGATGACCTGCCGCAATGGGCGCCTAATCTGTGGCGTAGAGACACCGATGCTGGCCATTGGTTGCAAGTCAGTCATCCTCAGTTGGTGGCTGATTGGGCGGCTGAGTTTATAAATTTTGTCGAAAGCGGAAATGAGACAAAAGCACTGACTCGTGCTCGTCATTATGCTCGCCAAAGCGGCAAACCCTATGCGGGCAAGTTGGTTGTGGTGACTGGGGCCGGCGCTGGTTTTGGTCGCGAAACGGCGCTAATGTTTGCCGAACGCGGTGCCAGTGTGGTGGTGGCTGATATCAATATGGAGGCGGCTGAACGAACGGCTGAGCTGGCAACCTTATTAGGCACTGATGCTTATGCTCGCCAAGTGGATGTGGCTAGTGGTGAGGCCATGGAGGCGTTTGCACATTGGGTGGGTAGCGAGTTGGGTGCGCCGGATGTGGTGGTGAATAACGCGGGTATTGGAATAGCGGGTTCGTTTTTTGATAGCAGCGACCAAGACTGGGAGCGGGTGCTCAACGTGAATCTGTGGGGAGTGATTCGTGGTTCGCGCTTGTTTGGTCAGCAAATGCTGGATGCTGGCAAACGTGGTCATATCGTCAATGTGGCATCAATGGGCGCCTTTACGCCGTCACGTTTTATGTCGGTTTATAATACCTCTAAGGCGGCAGTGATGATGCTCAGTGACTGCTTGCGCGGTGAGCTGGCAAGTAAGGGCATTCATGTCAGTACAGTTTGCCCCGGCTTATCCAATACTGGCATTACCCAGCGCACTCAATTTGTTGGTGTTAGTAATGAAGAGCAAACACGCCGTCGCGATAACGCCAGCAAGCTTTACCAGCGACGTAATCTGAAGCCAGAAACGATTGCAGCTGCTATTGTTGATGCGGTTGAAAACAATCGTGATGAAGTATTGGTTGGTGCAGAAGCGTTTGGTAGTCGTTTATTAGGGCGTTTTTTACCATCGCTGTCGCGTCGTTTGGCGCGGTTGGATGCGGCGGGCTAAGCCCACTATTTTATGCTACAGGAGCCACCTTATGGCCGTTATTCCACTATTAAAAAATAAGTCTTCGGCCTCTAATACAGAAGGTCGTTTGATTCCGCGTAAGGTGCAGTTTGACTGGGCCGAAACGCCACTGGAATGGATTCCTGGACAGCCTTTTGCCAGTCACTTTATTAACGAAATTAATATGATTTTGCCTGCTGGCGAATTCTGGTTTTGCCGCCTTTACAACAAAGCACTGCCCTACGTCACTGATGACAAGCTTCGTGACGACATTCAAATGTTTATTCGCCAAGAAGCCATGCATGCACGTGCCCATGGTGGTGCGATTGCTGAATATTTAAAAGCGCATGGCATTGAGACTGAGCGCAACACCAAAATCATGGAGTGGTTGTTCGAAGACTTGTTGGCCGACAATCCGTTGGGAGTCAAAACGCCTAAATTGCTAGAAAAACGCTGGTTGGTTTTTCGCTTAGGTATTATCGCAGCGGTTGAACACATGACCTGTGTGTTGGGAAATTACGCACTCGACAATACCAAGTGGGATGAGGTTGGCGCTGATCCTGTGCTGCTTGATTTGCTGCGCTGGCATGGTGCGGAAGAAGTCGAGCATCGAAGTGTGGCGTTTGACTTGTATCAGCATTTAGGTGGTGGTTATATTTCGCGTTATTACTTGTCGACAATTGTGGTGCCGATGGTGATTGGCCTTTGGACCGACGGTGCTGCGCACTTAATGAATCAAGACCCACGTTTTGCGAATGAAAAACTGAGTGTTTGGAAGCCCAAAATGTGGCTGCGATGGGCCAAGGAGAGCAAGTCTGGGCATTTGCCGCATCCATTGAAATTAGCGGCTTGGCAGTTGCCTTTTTTTAGCCCGTGGTATGACCCTGTCAAAGAGGGCTCTACAGAAAAAGCGCTGGCGTATTTGAATAACTCACCAGCCGCTGCTGCTGCAGCCCAGACACCTTTAACTGCTGTGAAGTAGCCACTCAGCGCTACTGTTAAGGAATAAGAATAATGACAAACCCAATTCTGGTGGGTGGTAACGGTACGACTCAAGTTTTCATTAATCCTCGTTATGCTAATCGACACGGCTTAGTCGCCGGAGCCACCGGCACTGGTAAAACGGTGACGCTGCAGTGTTTAGCTGAAAGCTTTTCGGATATTGGTGTGCCGGTATTTATGGCCGATGTAAAAGGCGATATTGCAGGCATTAGTCAGCCAGGCTCACCGCACCCCAAAATTGATGAACGTCTAGCGTTGATTGGCATCGAAGGTTTTCAGCAGCGCGGTTATCCAGTGTCATTTTGGGATGTGTTTGGTGAGTCCGGCACACCTGTGCGCACTAGTATTTCCGATATGGGCCCGCAGCTGTTATCGCGTTTATTAGACCTGAATGAGACCCAAGAAAGTGTGCTGAATGTGGTGTTTGAGTTTGCTGACCAAGAAGGGTTGTTACTGGTCGACATGCCAGACTTGCGCACTACCTTGGAGTATTTGGCCGAACACAGTAGTGAGTTAGGTGCTGGTTATGGCGTGGCTAAGGCTTCAGTTAACGCCATTTTGCGCAAACTACTAGGCTTAGAGCGCGAAGGTGGTCGTCAGTTGTTTGGTGAGCCGGCCTTGCGTTTAAGTGATTTGATGCAAACTACGCGCGAAGGCCGTGGTGTGATTAATGTACTGGCGGCTGACAATCTAATTCGTAGTCCTCGGGTGTATTCGACTTTTCTGCTGTGGTTATTGTCTGAGTTGTTTGAGCAATTACCTGAATTGGGTGACCCTGAAAAACCCGTGTTGGTTTTTTTCTTTGATGAAGCGCATTTGTTATTTAAAGAAGCGCCTAAACCGCTGCTGGAAAAAATTGAGCAAGTGGTGCGCTTGATTCGTTCAAAGGGCGTGGGGGTCTACTTTATTAGCCAAAGTCCCAGTGATATGCCCGATGCGATTTTGGCGCAATTAGGCAATCGTATTCAGCATGCTTTGCGAGCCTACACACCGAGTGAGCAAAAGGCAGTACGTGTTGCTGCGCAGTCATTCCGAACCAATCCGAACCTAGATACAGCGGCTGTGATAAGCGAGATGGCTGTGGGTGAGGCGTTGGTGTCGACACTGCAAGACAAGGGTGTGCCCAGTATGGTGGAGCGAGTTTTAGTTCGGCCACCACACTCGCGTATGGGGCCAATTTCGGCGAATGAGCGTAGTGCGGTGTTAGCTCACGACCCCAATCAGCGAATTTATAAAGATGCAGTAGACCCACGTTCGGCACATGAGATTTTGCAGGAGCGTATGGAACAGGTTCAGGCGCAAGCTCAAGAAGCAAAAGCGAATGTGCAAGCTAAGCGTGCAGCACCAGCAGCCAGCCGAAGTTCAGGGCAAAGTAATGCCGAGGCATTTGCAAAAAGTATGGCGCGTAGCCTTGGCACAGCAGCTGGTAGTACCTTAGGGCGTCAACTGTTGCGAGGAGTGCTGGGGTCGTTACTGAAAAAGTAACAACCCCATTTTGTTGTTTAGTATTCCAGTGCGCGCGGCAGATCTTTGGCTTCGGCAACCCACTTGGTCACCTCGGCTTCGGTCGGGGTGCGACGTACCAGCTTTTTGGTGGCATTCAGTTCGGCCATAGCTGCCGTGAGGTTATCCGGGCGGCGACGGGCCAAATCTGGCACTGTGTCCACACCAGCGGCTTCAAGCAGTTCGGCATATTCCGAGCCCACACCGTTGATGCGATATAGGTCGACCATGTTGGCAAACTTTAATACTTGCTTGTCTGTAAGCCCAGATTTTTCTGCAAGCGCTTTTCGTTGGGCAGGAGTTTTACTGTTACTGAGAAGTGTATCTGTGTCTTTGATTCCGGCAGCGCGTAGCTTGTCTCCCAAAACGGGGCCAATGCCTTCGACATCTTCGATTTTTTTATTTGCCATGTTGTGCATTCCGTTCGCTATTGTTGTGGACAATAAATATACAAATAAAAAACGACTAGCGTCCACCTTGTTTTTAAGTGCCTTTTGTCACATCTTAGTCATCAAATAACACTATATTGATCTGTCATTTTTTTACGGTAGTTCGTTATGCATCCCGATTTAATTAAAGCCGAGCAACAAGGACTTACTCGTCGTATCTTTTTACGGAACTTGTTTTTAACGGCTGGCGGCGTAGCGGCAGCAAGTTGGCTTACGGCGTGCGGCAGCGGAGATAGCATAAGCAATAACAATGGTCCAGGCGCAAGTCAGCGCAATAGTCCATTCCGTACGATGGGGCCATTAATGCCACCAGATGCCAATGGCGTACAGCTGCCGGCAGGCTTTAGTTCACGTGTAGTTGCTGTAGTGGGCGAGGCGCCATTAGCGACCAATCCCAATTTTAAATGGCATTCAGATCCGGATGGTGGTGGCGTGTTTGCTACCGATGATGGTGGTTGGATTTATTTGTCGAACTCTGAAGCGCGTGATGCGACCACGGCCTTTGGTCAAATACCAAAAGAGCTTTCTCTGCTCTCTACATTAGCTAGTCGAGACTCATTGGAGGTCGTAGGGTCGTTGCTGCGGCCTATCACCGGTTTGTTACCGCTCAGTATTCCTTTAGTCATTCCTTTTCAAGGTGGTGTGAGTGCTTTACGTTTTGACCGTGATGGTAATTTGGTTGATGCCTATCCAGTGCAACGTAACACCACCACCAACTGTGCTGGCGGTGTAACACCATGGGGAACATGGATTAACGGCGAAGAAATTGCCGACGGTTATATGTTTGAGTGCAGTCCATTGCGTGACGGTGGTGACCCAATTCGTTTAGATCGTTTTGGTCGTAAAGCGCATGAAATGGCAGCGGTAGATGTTGCGGGACGAGCTATTTATCACACTGAAGATTTGGGTGGCAACGAGCGTTTTTACCGTACCGTATTTTCTGCTCAAGACTGGCCGGTGGATGGCAAACCAAACTACGCCAATGGTGTGTTGCAAGTGTTGGTAGTGGAGGGTGGTATTGAGGCCGCGCGCCAAGGTCCGGCAGCCATTCGTTGGATTAATGCGATTGATGATGGCCGCCCACAAAACCAAGTGTATTTAGCTGAAGCAACGATTTTTGCTGGCAATGAAGGTGTGTGGTTTTTAAACGGACTGGTCTACTTCTCCACCAAAGGTGATGACAATATTTGGGTCATTGATACCGTGGGTAACACGGTGGAAAGCATTTATGATCCTGCGGATGGTCCGGTGGGCTCGCCTGTTGACCCTAACGAACCAGCCATGTTTGGTGTTGATAATATTTGCATGACCTTGGATGGCGAAATGGTTGTGGTGGAAGACGGTGGTGACATGCGTGCGATGGTGTTGCTACCCGATGGCGTGACCATTCCTTTGCTGCGCTTGCCCGGCGACCCTGCACAAACCGAAGTCACTGGCCCGGCATTTTCGCCAGATGGCCGCCGCATTTATGTATCAAATCAACGTGCACTACGTAACGGCAAAACCGCACCATTTGGTGCGGGTGGTGTGGTTTATGAAATCACTATGCCGTTTGCGGTACGTGTGAGTGCGCCATTGGCAAGGGCGCTTTAAGTTAGTTGGTATCTTCAACGGGCTCGCGATCAAAGATGCCGATAACGGGTGCGCCATGTGCCCGCAATATCGGCTCGATTTCACGAAACACTGCGTGGTATCGATAAAACGGTACGCGCGGAAAGGCGTGATGGATGGAGTGCAGGTTCTGGCCTAACCAGAACCACTCCAGCGGCTTCATCCAACGCGGCATGATCAGGCTGCTGGTGTTGCGATAACGTGCACTTTCCTTGTAAGGGTGGTGTGGGCGATAGGCAAACCAGTAGGAAGTAAAAACCACTGCAACTAAGTAAGCGCCCAACACCAATGTGATGCCAATGGAGGCGGGCAATACCACCAGCAAGGCAATACGCCAGCTCAATGCCACACCCACTTCAGCACAATAGATTAGCTTTTCGTTGAGCGGTGCTCTGGCCCAATGATCACGGAACAGAAACGTGATTTGTGTCCACAAAAACAGTGCGATGGACTTGATGGCCTTTAGGGTGCCGTTGCCCATGCCACTGATAATGAAGTCAGGATCTTTGTCGGCCTGATTAGTAAAACGATGGTGGGTGAAGTGCTCCACCTTATGTGTTGAGTAGGGGATCATGACCAGCTGCGCACATAAATAACCACAGAGGTCATTTAGCCACTTCAGGTCAGTGCGATCACCATTGATATTGCCATGTGCGGCTTCATGCACCGGGGTGTAAGACATATAGCCCAAAGCCGCAATCATCAGAAAGCCCAGCCAAAGTGGCATAATAGCTGTCGCGGTTAACCAGAAGCTGACCACATAACTGGCGAGTACGCAGGCCGATAACGCAACAGTGCCCCAAGCAACCTGCCCCATATGTTGTTTGGCCACGGCGATTGCCTGTTTATTCAGCGCTGCTAATTGTTCTTGTTCCATGATGCGTCTCCGCTGTCGGCTGGTATAACTCAGCTTAGGCCAAGTCATCCGTAGGCAAGAGTGCATAGGCGGCCTTCTTCCTTGCATTTCCGGCCACTTTCTCCGACATTTGCGCTGAGGTTTAAATATGTCAGGGGGAAACATGGCCAGCGAGCCTGTGCTGCACAGTCTCACCATCAGTCAGGTCATGCTGAACTATGCCGAGGCGCATGGTGTTAGTGCGGATGATTGTCTTGCGGGCACTGGCATTACGCTGGCCATGCTGCAGGACCCGGACGCGCTGATTACGCCCGAGCAAGAAATGCGGCTGATTGAGAATTTGATGCTGGCGCTGCCGGACATTCCCGCCCTGGGTTTTGAGTTGGGCATGCAGTACAACGTGTCGACGTTTGGTACCTGGGGATTTGCCCTGCGGACCAGCCGTAATCTGCGCGAAGCCCTTGAGCGCGCAATTCGTTATCTGCCGTTAAGTACAGCTTACTGTTCATTTGTGACCACGATTGAGGCAGACGAATTTGTGGTCAGTGCCGACCCCAGCAGCATTCCTGCTCACCTTCGTCAGTTTTTATTAGAGCGCGACTTGGGCACTGCCGTTAATTTAACTCGAGAGCTTAATTTGGCTGGGCGCTCCATAATTCGTCTTGAGTTAATAGGGCCCGCGCTACCATATCAACATCGGATTAAAGAGTTGCTGGCGGTGCCGGTGCATTTTAATGCGGGACGAAATGCGCTGGTCCTGAGTGCTTCAGACGTGATTAGGTCGTTACCTACATTTGACGAACACTTGGTGCGTTTATTGGAAGACCAATGTGGCCATTTGTTAGCGAGTCGCAAGATTGGTGGGTTGCCGGGCCAAGTTCGTCAGCACCTGCTGGGTAGTTTGGGGTTATTAGCTTCACTGGATGATGTAGCTAAAGTGCTGAATACGTCACCACGCAATTTACGCAGAAAGCTGGAGGCTGAAGGCACCAGCTTTAGGGCATTAGTCGAAGAAGCTAGGCAGCAACTAGCCACCCAGCTATTAAGCATGACGTCGATGAAATTAGACGAGATTGCATTGCACCTAGGCTACGCCGACACCGCGAGTTTTGCCCGCGCGTTTCGGCGTTGGCAGGGTGTGGCGCCTGGCCAGTTTCGTTTGCAGGGCAAATACACTGGTCAGGCCTAAGCAAAATTAAGCGGTTTTGGTAAAATCAACAAAGCCCTGCATAAAGCTTTTCAGCTGTGCGCGAATGGCCTCATCAACCATTTCGCCATTTTCATCAAACACCTTGCCTGCCTGCGACACCATCAGCCGACCACCAAACCACTGACGTGTACCTAAGGCGCGCAGCACGGGTAACCAGCTGTTTTGCGCCAAGATGGTGCCAAAACCACCGGGTGATGTGCCGATAACGGCAACCGGGCGATTGCGGAAAACTTTTTCGGAAATGCCCGGTGGGCGGGTGGCCCAGTCCAGCGCATTCTTGAACACACCCGGCATGCTGTTGTTGTATTCCGGTGTCACCAGTAGCAAGCCATCACAAGCCGCGATACGAGCCTGCAGATCAACCACTGCTGCAGGTACGCCTTCTGCTGCCTCAGCATCACCATCATAAAGTGGGATGCCGTGTAGTGTGACAATCTCCAGCTCGACATCTGGCCCCACTAATTTTTGAGCTGCTTTAAGCAGGGCAGTGTTGTATGACTGGCGGCGCAGACTGCCGGAAATGCCTAATATTTTTGTCATAGCGATGAACTTTATTTCCATTGTGAAGAGCCAGTTTCTCCTCTTCAGCAAGCGCAGACAAGTCTGATGTAAATATAGTTTGCTAACCGCTTGAGAACGGCTTTTCACACGAGCATGATCTGCCAATCATGGCCTTTGCTCTGGAGATCGAACATGTTGCTGGAATGGGTGGCTTCACCGGAAGCATGGGCAGCGTTAGCGACATTGATCGCGTTAGAAATTGTCTTGGGTATCGACAATATTATCTTTATTTCTATTTTGGTGGGGCGCTTGCCACCCGAGCAGCGGGACCGTGCACGTAACATTGGTTTAGCTTTAGCCATGCTGGCGCGTTTAGGTTTGTTATTTAGTTTGGTGTGGATTATGGGCCTAGTGAATCCATTATTCTCCATTTTGGGGCAAGGTGTTTCAGGACGAGACCTGATTCTAATTGGCGGTGGGTTATTTCTGATTGCCAAGTCAACGCACGAGATTCATAACAGTCTTGAGCTGGTGCCTGAGCAAGCGACTGGTGTTGCGCAAGTAGGTTTTTATTCAGTATTAGCGCAAATTGCCGTACTTGATATTGTGTTTTCGCTGGACTCCGTCATTACGGCGGTAGGTCTGGTCGAGCAGCTGTCGATTATGGTGATTGCTATTGTGATTGCCGTTGGAGTCATGTTGTTAGCTGCTGGACCTATCAGTCGGTTCGTCGACGATCATCCTACGATCAAAATGCTGTCGCTCTCATTTTTGCTGCTGATTGGCTTCACCCTCGTGGCCGAGGGTTTTGAAGTGCATGTGCCGAAGGGTTATATCTATTTTGCTATGGCATTTTCCGTCAGTGTTGAACTGCTGAATTTGCGCATTCGTCGAGCCCGTTCACCAGTGACGCTGCACAAGCGCATTGAGACTGAGTAATTTGAACTGTCCGCTTTGTGGCGCCGACCAGTCATTTAAGCCAGTCACCGGCGCTGATAAGCGCCGGTTCTGGTTATGCCTTAGTTGCGATCTAATTTTTGCTGATCCATCAGAGCATCTGTCGCCAACTGCGGAAAAAGCGTTTTACGGCACACATCACAATACGATTGAAAGTGCAGGTTATGTGGCGTTTTTGCAGCGCTTATTAACACCGGCGTTGGCGTTTATGCGGCCGGGCATGCGCGCCTTGGACTATGGTTGTGGCCCGGGCCCGGTGATGTCTGAGTTGGTGCATCGTGAAGGTTTGTCCTGTGATAACTACGACCCATTCTTTGCACCTGAACTGCCTTCACCACCTTATGACATCATTTTTGCCAGTGAGTGTTTTGAGCACTTTCATCGCCCTCAGCAAGAGCTTCAACGGATATTGAGCTTGTTAGCACCCTCTGGCTACTTAGCCATCATGACCGAGCATTGGCAGACGAAGGCAGCATTTGCATCGTGGTATTACAGCAAAGACCCTACACATGTGGTGTTCTTTAATGCGCGCAGCATAGACTTTATATGTCGCCAATTTGGCTTTCGTCTGTGCTGGCAGGACGGTCGTCGGGTCGTCATTTTGCAACGCATCAATTCTGGCTCAGCTGAGTTCTGATCTGTGCTTCAATGTAGGTGCGTTATATTTGGCGCAACTAATGAGGTAAGCACCATGACATCCGTTCGTATATTTGCGTTTTTATTGGTTTTAGCCGGCGCGTTAGCACTTGCTTATGGCGGCTTCAGTTACACCAAAGACACCACAGCAGTCAAAATGGGCCCCATGGAGCTTACGGTAAAGGAAAAAGAAACCGTTAATGTGCCTGTGTGGGCAGGCTTTGGGCTGGTAGTAGTTGGTGGCATCTTGTTATTAGTGGGTGGTCGTAGAAAATAATTGGAATTAGCCCATGGCTCATCTCTCCCCACATCAAGAGCAACATAAATCACACCGCAGTGGGTGGTTGCGAGCGGGTGTGTTGGGTGCTAATGACGGCATTGTTTCCACTGCCAGCTTGATTATTGGTGTGGCTGCAGCTAATGCAGCACACACTGATATTTTGTTGGCGGGGGTTGCCGGCTTGGTTGCTGGGGCTATGTCGATGGCTGCCGGTGAGTATGTGTCGGTTAGCTCGCAGGCCGACACTGAGCGGGCGGACTTGGCTATTGAGCGGCGCTCAATCAAAGAAGACCGTGACGCTGAGCTTGATGAACTCGCGCTGATCTACGAGCAACGAGGTTTAGAGCCTGTGTTGGCCAAACAAGTGGCAGAGCAACTAATGGCACATGATGCGCTGGCGGCACATGCACGTGATGAGATTGGCATTTCACCTATTTCTAGCGCCCAACCTTTATTGGCAGCTGCTGCATCCGCTGCAATGTTTTTTGCTGGGGCAATATTGCCGCTGTTAACAGCGTGGTTGGTGCCCATGCCGCATTTGATGGGGGCGGTGGCTGTACTCTCCATATTAGCCTTGGCGTTATTAGGCGGTGTGGCCGCTTTTATTGGTGGTGCATCCATAACAAGAGGCGCATTACGAGTAACCTTTTGGGGTGTTTTAGCCATGGCACTGACTGCAGTTGTCGGGCGTTTGTTTGATGTATCTACTGCGTTATAGATTGAGCCGGAGAGACTAACTGTTATGGAAAATAAAAGTATTTCGTTAAATATTCATGCCGAAGGCAAAAACATGGTGATTGCCTATTTGCTCTGGTGGTTTTTGGGTTGGGCTGGCATTCATCGTTTTTATTTGGGCAAAACAGGTACCGGCATTGCCCAGTTGGCGCTGACTGCTATTGGTTGGGCCACCGCAGTGATTCTGATTGGTTTTGTCTTCTTAGCCATTTGGGGTATTTGGTGGCTGTGTGATGCCTATTACGTGCAAAAGTATGTGCGTGAATCAAATCAGCTGGCGGGTTTAGACGGTTCCACATTCACGGTAAGTACGCAAAAACAAAGCTCAAATAATTTAGAGCAGTTAGAGCGTCTTCACGCACTATATGAAAAAGGTGTGTTTACGCGTGAAGAGTATGAGCAGAAAAAGTCTGAACTGATGTAAGTGTGTTACCACTGGTGGTTATAACTTAACCGCCAGTGGCATTCATAAAGCGCACCACTTGTAGTTCATCCACCACAAACTCATGTTGTTTAGGCTTGTGTTGCAGGGCCTGATGCAGGGCGTTTAAAACCGGGCGTGAGTCGTTGGGGTGTTGGTGCAGCAGGGAGCGAAAATCGACACTGCCCTCATGGCCAAGGCACATCAGTAGTCGCCCGTTGGCGGTCATGCGCAAGCGGTTACAACTGCCACAGAAGTTATTTGAATGTGGTGAAATAAAACCAATACGTGTCTGCGGGTGGTCAGTCAGCGCAACATAACGTGCAGGCCCACCGCTTTGGTAGTCGCTTTCTTCCAGGCGAAAATGTTGCGCCAAATCGGCGCGAATCTGGCTGCTGGCATAGAAGTTTTCGGCGCGTGCACGACCAACATCACCCAGCGGCATTTCCTCAATAAAGCTGATATCAAAACCCTGCTTAATGGCATACCGCACCAAGTCGACTACTTCGTCTTCATTGCGTCCGGCCAAAACCACGGTGTTGATTTTGACCTTGTTAAACCCGGTTGTTTTGGCCGCATCAAGCCCGGCTAACACGTGGTCTAACTTGCCATGACGGGTAATGGCTTGGAAGCGATCAGCCTTCAGACTGTCCAAACTGACATTGATACGACTGACACCGGCTGCTGCCAATGGCGCGGCCAAGGTAGATAAGTGTGAGCCATTGGTGGTCAGCACTAATTCTTGCAAACCGGGCAGGGCAGAAATTCTGGCGCATAAATCAACAATCCCGGGGCGAATTAAGGGCTCACCACCGGTGATGCGAATCTTGTTAATACCAGCGGTGACAAATACATCGGCTAGGCGATAGAGCTCGTCTGCACTCAAAACTTCATTGCGCGGCAGGAATGTCATGTCTTCGGCCATGCAATAAACACAGCGGAAGTCACAACGATCAGTCACGGATAAACGCAAATAACTAATGTGCCTACCCAAGCCATCGACCAAGGTGGTTGGCGTAAGTTTAGGCAGATGGAGATTGGTCATGTCATCAGCTCACTAAAGCTAACAAACCCCACCGGTTGACCACGTTGTATGCGTTGGTTTGGTTCAATAATGGCCAAACCATTGGCCCAGCAGGCCGGGGCCAACATGGCCGAGCTTTGTTGTGGATGTGGACTGACCACCAACTCATGACCCTGCTGCTGCACTTGTGCGCGCAGGTATTGGCGTCTGGGGTTGTTTTTTTGCCAGTTAAAATTAGCGCTTAAGCTGAGCTGTAGTGGCGGCTGAACCTGACGCCCTTGTGCGCCAAGCAAATAAGGCCGAGCCACGATCAAGGCAGTAATTAAGGCAGATACCGGGTTGCCGGGTAGACCCAACCACGGGGTTTGCTGCACATAACCAAAGGCAAAGGGTTTGCCTGGCTGTATGGCCAAGCGCCACAGGTCTAAGCTGCCCAAGGCGGCTACCGCATGTTTTAAATGATCTTCTTCACCGACGGATACACCACCGGAGCTAAGCAAAACATCACATTGCTCAGCACCTTGCGACAGGGCGGTTTTGCAGTCGGCTAGGCTGTCGGCAATATGACCTAGGTCAATCACCTCAATACCCCAACCTTGCAGCAGGGCGGTGAGGGCATAGTGGTTTGAGTTATAAATTTGGCCGGGTAAGCGGGGCTGGCCCAGCGCAACTAATTCATCACCGGTCGACAGTAGTCCAACGCGTAATGCGCGATACACCGTGACGCTGCCAACTCCAAGGCTGGCTAATAGCCCCAGATGTTGTGGACCGAGTCGTGTACCGGCCGCGATGGCTTGATCACCTACCATCAGCTCTTCACCAGCCAGGCGAACATTGGCGCCAAGTTTGCAAGCCGGAAATGTCACTTGGTTTTGTTCGGCCTGGCAGGACTCTTGTGGCACCACGGTGTCGGCACCGGGGGGCATGGGTGCACCGGTAAAAATTCGTAGGCAACGGCCGGGCTGTAAGGTTTCAGTGCTGGCATGGCCAGCGCTAATACGACCCGCCAAGGTCAACGTGCCACCGTCTTCGCCAAGGTCACTGGCGCGTAAGGCATAACCGTCCATGGCGCTGTTGTCCCATGACGGCAGCGGGGCAGGTGCAAATACGGTTTTGGCAAGCACTCGCCCAGCGGCTTGGTCGAGCGCGATGGGGTGGCTAGCCGGTGGCGCAGGCAGCAGTGCCTGTAGGCGCTTAATTGCCTCGTCGACGGCTAATAGTTGGCTGCTCATCCGCGGGTATCACAATACGGCGCAGCGGGCTGCTGCGGTGGGCCAAGGTGCGGTACAAAATTACAGGGCCGGGTACGATTATCTAATTGCGACAGCAAAATACCTTCCCAAGCGGTTTTACAGGCATTGGTAGAACCGGGCAGACCGCAGATTAAGGTGCCATTGCTAATGCCGGCTAAGGCGCGTGACTGGATAGTGGATAGACCAATTTCACCATACGAAATGTGGCGGAAAAGCTCACCAAAGCCATCGACTGATCGCTCAATTAAAGGGCTGATAGCCTGTGGCGTGACGTCACGCTGAGCAAAACCAGTGCCGCCAGTAATTAACACGACATCAACATCAGTGGCCGCTATCCATGGACACACACGGCCACGAATTTGCCAAATATCATCACGCACAATGGCGCGGTCAGCGAGTTGATGACCAGCCTGTGTCAAGGCGTCGACCAAAAATTGGCCCGAGCTGTCGTTGCTTAAATCGCGCGTGTCACTGACCGTGAGCACGGCAATGCGCAGTGCACGGAAAGCGGTCGGTTGTGAATGCGCCATTTAATAATCTCCTTCAAATCGGTTTGGCATAGGCCATATAACTAGAGTGTTAAGCATGAATCGTGCCATCGGCCTTTATGACCACCGTTGTGCCGCGGCCAAATCACTGTCGCGAGACTCCACCCAGTGCGCTTGGCCATTGCGTTTTTCCCGCTTCCAAAACGGCACTTGGGTCTTTAATAAATCCATGATGAAGTTGGCCGCATCAAAAGCGGCTTGCCGATGAGGGCTGGCAACGGCAACAAAAACAATGGCGTCGCCCGGCTTTAAGGCGCCGTAACGATGCACAATATCCACGCCTAGCAGTGGCCATTTGGCAAGGGCGTCAGCTTCAATTTGAGCCAGGCTGGCCTCGGTCATGCCGGGGTAGTGCTCCAGAAAAAGCTCATTAATTTCACCTTCGGCACACTGGCCGCGCACATGACCAACAAAACTGACAATGGCACCAATGTCATGGTTGTTATGCATGGCTTGCATGCGCTGGCCTATATCAAATGCGCCGGTTTGAATGTGGCTGGTCATCACTAACCTCCAGTCACCATTGGAAAAAAGGCGACTTCGTCATGGTCAGTTATTGGTTCATCGAGTTGGCATAAGGTTTGGTTGCGTGAGCAGCAAAGGCGTGGGTCAGCCAGTATTTGCCATGCTGGACCGCGGTCTAATAAGACCTGTCGCAGGTCGCTTAGGGTGTGTATGTCATCGTTTAATTCAATAACTTCTTCGCCCTGGCCAATGGCTTCACGGTAGCGCGCAAAATATAGTACCTGAACGCTCATATGCCCTCCTGCAGTGGTTCTGCCACATAGTGACCACTGGCGCCGCCCTGCTTTTCTAATAGCCGGATGTGCTCTATCACCATGCCACGATCCACTGCTTTGCACATGTCATACAAGGTCAACGCAGCAACGGATGCAGCGGTTAACGCCTCCATTTCGACACCGGTTTGACCTTGCAGGCGACAGGTGGTGGTGATGACCACTACCGAGTCGGTTGGTGTGCTGAAATGCACTTTCACACTGCTAAGCAGCAGGGCGTGGCAAAGCGGGATTAACTCATGTGTTCGTTTGGCCGCTTGAATGCCGGCGATACGAGCCACAGCAAACACATCACCTTTGGGGTGTTGTTCATTTAGCAGCATGGCCAGTGTGGTGGGCAGCATACGCACACGTGCCTCGGCCACCGCTTCGCGCACAGTCGGTGTTTTGCCACTGACATCGACCATCTGTGCTTTACCCTGTGCATCCAAATGGGTAAAGCCAGCAGGATTATTCGAGGTGCTCATTTAACTGCTCCAAGGTATTAACATTACTTAGGCGAATATCATTTGCATCGCAGTCCAAGGACCGTGCATTCAGACTTAGCAATAACTCACGTGGGCTACGTTGACCCTCATTCCATGCTCGTTCAATCGCGGCCGAAAGTTGTTTTGGTATGACACAAAATAAAGGCTGCCAAACCCCGTTTTGACGCACCATGACTGGGCGATTTACCTCGGTTTTAGCGCACTCAATTAGCGCCAACAGTAAATTCGTGTCCACTAATGGTGCGTCGCAGGGCAGCACCAGCAGGTAGTCATGACGGCTTATGGCTAATCCTGCACGAATACCGGCTAAAGGCCCGGGATAGTCTGTATCACTGTCAGTGACGATGGCATCGCCATAAGCACGGTATCGATCAAGGTTGCGGTTGCAGGAAATAATGAGCTCATCTGTCAGTGGACGCAGCACCTGAGTTATCCATTGAATCATAGGCTTACCGCGCCATCGCACTAACCCCTTGTCTTCGCCACCCATGCGGCGACCTTGACCACCGCATAACACCAGTGCTGAAAAATCCGTCATGCCTATCATCGTTTTTACTCTCGTCTTAAAGGCTTATATGCAATGCCTGTGCCGTTTTTGTGCAGAGTGGCATAAGCCTTGCTTATGGTCTGCTCTGATTCTAGGAGTTTCACCGTGAGCACATTGCCCAAACCGCTAGCTGTTATGTTGGTGGATGACCAAGCGCCACGAGCTGCCTTACTTGAGCAGGCATTACGCGATCAGAACTTTGTGGTGGTGGCGCGCCTGGCCAGTGCTGAAGGTTTAGTCGGAGCCGTTAAGCGGCATCAGCCTGACGTCATCATCATTGATATTGATTCACCTGATCGTGACACCTTGGACACCATGGCGGTGTTGCATCGTGACTCACCACGTCCGGTAGTGATGTTTACTGCTGATGGCGACAGCAACACCATCCATCGTGCCGTTAATGCCGGTGTTAGCGCCTATGTGGCAGACGGCCTGCAAATGTCACGCGTGCGCCCCATCATTGATGTGGCGATTGCTCGATTCCGTGAATACCAAGCCTTGCGTGATGAGCTGGAGGTCACCCGCAATCAGCTGGCTGATCGCAAACGTATTGATCAGGCCAAGGCTATCTTGATGAAAACACGCGGCATGAATGAAGACCAGGCCTACCATGCCATGCGCAAAATGGCGATGGATCGAGGTCAGCGCCTAGGTGAGGTGGCGGCCAATATTATTGCGGTGTTGAGCCTGTTGGAGGGAGATGGTCATGGTTGAGAAAAGCATATTACGTCTCGGCTATATGCCATTGACCGATAGTTTGCCCCTGGTGGTTGCTAGTGAGTGGGGCATGTTTGCTGATGAAGGGCTGTCGGTCACGCTACAGCGCGAAACATCCTGGGCGACATTGCGTGACCGGGTCATGGTGGGGCAGTTAGATGCCGCACAAATGCTGGCGCCCATGGTATTGGCCGGTAGTTTAGGACTCGGTGGTTTGCGTGTTCCCTTAACCACTGCTTATGCCTTGGGCCGAAATGGCAATGCGGTGACGGTGTCGCACCCACTGTTTGCACAGTTGCTTGATACTGCGCATGAAGACACACCACTGGGCTGTGTTCGAGCACTGGCTAAGGTGGTGGCAGCAAGACAAAAGCGTGGTTTGCCACGTTTGGTATTTGCCGTGGTGTATCCATTTTCTTCCCATGCCTATTTGTTACGCCATTGGTTGGCGGCCGGTGGCTTAGATCCAGATTGTGATCTTGATTTGGTGATTTTGCCGCCATCACAAATGGCAGATCACTTACGCCTTGGCCATATTGATGCCTTCTGTGCGGGTGAGCCGTGGAATAGTTGGGCGGTGCAGCGGCAAGTGGGGCATGTCTTAATTAGTGGTCATCAAATCTGGCAAAACGCCCCAGAAAAAGTATTGGGTGTTACTGCCCAGTGGGCTTTGCAGTATCCGGACACACATGCGGCGTTGGTGCGTGCGCTCTATCGTGCCGGTGAGGCCATTGCCCAAGACTTGCCGGCAGCCCTGACATTGTTGGCTCGTGGTGACCATGTATCGGTGCCTGTGGATTGCCTGACCATGGCTTCTGCTGGTCGACTGCCAGCAGGTCTGGGTCAACAACCGTTGGCTGCACATCACTTCCATTGTTTTTCTGGTCAACAAGCCAATTTCCCCTGGCAGTCACAGGCGTACTGGTTTATTGCGCAAATGCAGCGCTGGGGTCAGTTGCCTGCCGGTGATTATTCACAGCTGCTTATGCAGAGCTGGCGTAGTGACTGTTATCGCCAGTTTTTGGCCGGTATCTGTGATGCCCCAGTGAGTGATCATAAGGTGGAAGGTGCGCACTTAAGTGTCTGGCAAACCCCGGGTGAACACGGGCCACTTTCCGTGGCGGAAGACGCTTTTGTTGATGCCGCGCTATTTGATTCAGCCTCGTTTTTACACTGAGCTATTAACGCGCAGAAAGGCTCTATTTTGGTGCGTTACGGAAATTAAATGATGAGGTTGTGGTTGCGCATGTTTGTAAGATATTGATTATACAGGAGTTGGACAGTTGGCACGGCAATTGCTGTGTAACTAGTGCAAGTCGGTCAATGGCGACCGCAAATGAATTTTATTAGCAGGGCAATGGCGCTCACAACATGGACATTAGGTCCAAGTCGTGGGCGTTTTTTTTTGCATATAGGAGTACTGAGATGATGCGTAAATTGATGCTGCCCGCTTCACTGCAAGTCATGGCCTTATTTGGCGTGATGATGTCACCAGCTTCTGCCTCGGTGGGTTTTCCCGAGAAAGAAGAGCTGAAATTTGGCTTTATTAAGCTCACCGATATGGCGCCGCTAGCGGTTGCTTATGAAAAAGGTTATTTCGAAGACGAAGGCCTGTTTGTCAATTTAGAAGCTCAAGCCAACTGGAAAGTGCTGTTAGATCGTGTGATCTCCGGTGAGTTAGATGGTGCGCATATGCTGGCTGGCCAGCCGCTGGGCGCCACCATCGGTTATGGCACCAAAGCGCACATCATTACCGCATTTACCATGGACTTAAATGGTAATGCCTGCACGGTGTCCAATGCGGTTTGGGCCGACATGAAAAAGCATGTTGAGTTGAAGTCAGGCAAACCGGTGCACCCTATCCGTGCCAGTGCTTTAAAGCCGGTGGTTAACAGCTATCGTCAAAAGGGCCAGCCACTGAAATTCGGTATGGTCTTCCCGGTCTCCACACATAACTATGAACTGCGTTATTGGTTAGCGGCTGATGGCATTCACCCCGGTTTTTACGCACCACAACGTGGTGACACCGCCGGCACCTTAAAAGGTGATGTACATATTTCTGTGACACCTCCACCGCAAATGCCATCCACCTTAGAGGCCGGCACCATTAATGGTTATTGCGTAGGTGAGCCGTGGAACCAGCAAGCGGTTTTCCGTGGCATTGGTGTGCCAGTGATTGCCGACATGGCCATTCGCAACAACGTGGCTGAAAAAGTATTTGGTGTTAGCAATGAGTGGGCAGTCAAAAACCCCAATACCCATATCCGTGTAGTGAAAGCGTTGATTCGTGCTGGCAAATGGTTGGATGAAAACAACAACGCCAATCGTAAAGCCGCGGCCCAAATGATTAGCCGTGCGAACTATGTCGGTGCTGACTACAAGGTGATTGCCAACAGCATGACCGGCGTCTTTGAGTACGAAAAAGGTGACATACGTCCAGCGCCTGACTTCAATGTGTTCTTCCGTTATCACGCCACTTACCCGTACTACTCCGATGCGATTTGGTACATGACACAAATGCGTCGCTGGGGCCAAATTCCAGATGCCAAACCAGACAGCTGGTACTTGGATATGGCGAAGAATGTTTTTCGTCCTGACATCTATCGTCAAGCCGCGGCTGACTTGATTAAAGACGGCAAGATGACGGCTCGCGACTTCCCAGACTTCAAAACTGAAACCGGCTTCCGTGCGGTAAAAGCCACCACCTTTATTGATGGCATTCCCTTTGATGGACGCAAACCGAACGCTTACATCAATAGTTTTCCGATTGGCCTAAAAGGCAATCAAACCCCGTAATTGCAACTGAAGAGATTGATCATGAATAGCTCCAATTTGATCCGACCAATACTTAAGGCTATTGCTGAAATTAAGCTCAGTACGGTGTTGCGTCACCTCGGCGCACCACTGCTAGGTTTGGCTGTATTTCTGATGATTTGGCAGTTTGCATCACAACGTATTGATACTTCCTTAGGCACCTTTCCCGGACCACTCGAAGTGGTAGAGCAGGCCGGTAATTTGTTTGATGAGCATCAAGCGCAGCGTGAACGCGGACGGATTTTTTTGGAGCGCCAAGAAGAGCGCATTGCCGCCCGTTTGGCCGAAGACCCTAGTTGGCAGCCGGTGCGTCGCAGTTATACCGGCTCGCCAACCTTTATTGACCAAGTGGGCACTAGTTTGTTCACTGTACTGGCGGGCTTTGTATTGGCCTCGCTAATGGCGATTCCGTTAGGCATCGTCATGGGTTTAAGTCGCTTTGTGCACAACGCCGTGAACCCGATTGTGCAGATTTTCCGTCCAGTATCACCACTGGCTTGGTTGCCTTTAGTCACCTTGGTAGTGGCGGCGGTTTATACCAGCGAAGACCCGATGTTCTCGCGTTCATTTGTGGTGTCCATGTTTACCGTCACGCTGTGCTGTTTGTGGCCAACATTGATCAACACCGCCGTGGGTGTCACTACCGTCAGCCCAGACTTAAACAACGTCAGCAAAGTGTTACGTCTGAGCTGGTTTACCCATGTCCGCAAGATTGTATTGCCATCTGCTATTCCGATGATGTTTGCCGGTCTACGTGTATCGCTGGGTATTGCTTGGATGGTGTTGATTGCCGCCGAGATGCTGGCGCAGAACCCAGGTCTGGGCAAATTCGTTTGGGATGAATTTCAAAATGGTAGCTCGCAATCACTGAGCCGCATCATGACCGCCGTCATTGCCATTGGCTTGATCGGCTTCGTACTCGACCGCGTGATGTTGCTGGTGCAACGCAAAGTCGATTGGCAAGCAGGAGCCAAATAATGAAAACCTTATTAGAAATTTCAGCGGTTGATATGCGTTTTGATACGCCTAAAGGTAGTTTCGATGCACTGAAGAACGTCAACTTGAAAATTGCTGATGGTGAGTTTGTGTCACTGATTGGCCACTCAGGTTGCGGTAAATCCACCGTGCTGAACTTGGTCGGTGGGCTTTTAGAAGCCAGCAATGGCGGCATTATTTTAGATGGCAAAGAGGTCTGTGAGCCGGGCCCTGAGCGCGCCATTGTGTTCCAAAATCATTCCTTGCTGCCATGGTTAACGGTTTGGGAAAACGTGGAGCTGGCCGTGCGCACGGTGTTTCGTGGCAAAAAAACACGTGCCGAAATGAACGACTGGATTGCCCATAACTTAGACCTAGTTCATATGGGTCACGCCCTTAATAAGCGTCCGGGTGAAATCTCTGGTGGTATGAAGCAGCGTGTCGGTATTGCCCGTGCGTTGGCCATGCAACCACGTGTGTTGCTGATGGACGAACCCTTTGGTGCCTTGGATGCGCTGACACGCGCGCACTTGCAAGACACGCTGATGGAGATTCAACGTGATCTGAAAAACACCGTGATCATGATTACCCACGACGTTGATGAAGCCGTGTTGTTGTCGGACCGCATTGTCATGATGACCAACGGCCCATCAGCGACTGTTGGTGAAATTCTCGATATTGATCTGCCGCGCCCACGTGAGCGTTTGGCGCTAGCCGATGACCCTCACTACAACCACCTGCGTCATGAGGTGCTGGCTTTCTTGTATGAAAAGCAGCGCAAGGTTGAACCCTTGCCAACCAAGGCATCTAAACCCAAGGCTAAAACAGCCGACAGCTCACCGCCACGTGCGGTTGGCAGTGATTTGTGATGCGGAGTAGTGACATGAATAAGCCTAAATTAGTGGTGATTGGTAATGGCATGGTGGGGCAGCGCTTCTTGGAAGAGCTGGTCAGTCGTGAACATGGATATGACATCACGGTCTTTTGTGAAGAGTCCCGTCCGGCCTATGACCGTGTGCAATTAAGCAGCTATTTTTCTGGCTCTACGGCAGAAGATTTGTCGCTGGTGCAGGACGGCTTTTTTGCCGAACATGGCATCAAGCTAATGCTAAATGACGAAGCGGTTGCCATTGATCGTGAGGCGCATCAGGTCATCAGTCACTCGGGTCAGCGGGTAGATTACGACCGTTTAGTGCTGGCCACCGGCTCGTATCCATTTGTGCCGCCTATTCCCGGTAATGATCGTCCTGGTTGCCATGTTTATCGCACCATCGATGACCTAGATGCCATTCAAGCATCGGCGCGTGTTAGCCAAGTGGGTGTGGTTATTGGTGGTGGTTTGCTGGGTCTGGAAGCTGCCAAGGCGTTAAAAGATTTAGGTCTGGAAACTCATGTGATTGAGTTTGCCCCGCAGCTGATGGCGGTGCAGTTAGATACCGTGGGCGGCAATGTATTACGCCGTAAAATTGATACCTTAGGTGTGCGTGTGCACACCGGCAAGGCGACACAGCGTATCGAAGAAGGTCGTAATCAATTGCATCGTTTGGTGTTTGCCGACGGTGAATTAGAAGCCGATTTGATTTTGTTTTCAGCCGGCATTCGTCCACGCGATCAATTAGCCAGAGACTGTGGTTTAGCTGTGGGTGAGCGCGGCGGTGTGGTGATTGATAACTACTGCACCACATCCGACCCAATGATTTCGGCCATTGGTGAAGTTGCACTATGGGATGGCCGCATCTACGGTTTAGTGGCTCCTGGTTATGACATGGCAAGGCAATTAGCCACCGTGTTGTGTGACGAAGTCTGTAATGGTTTTTGTGGCGCAGACATGAGCACCAAGCTCAAGTTGTTAGGTGTGGAAGTGGGTTCGATTGGTGATGCGCATGCCCGTACTGAGGGCGCGTTAACTTGCCAGTTTGAAGACAGCATCAGCGGTGTTTACAAGCGCTTGGTGATTAGCCCGGATGGGCAAAAATTACTGGGTGCGGTGTTGGTTGGCGACACCAGTGATTATGGCAGCTTGCTGCAATACAGCCTAAACGATATGACTTTGCCGTCATCACCGATGAGTCTGATTTTGCCCGCAGGTGATGGCAAGCCAGCGTTGGGTGTGGATGCATTGCCAGATACCGCACAAATTTGCTCATGTAATAACGTCAGCAAAGGCGGTTTGTGTGCGGCCATCAGCCAAGGCTGCAACACCATGGCCGCGCTCAAGGCAGACACTCGCGCCTCAGCCACCTGCGGTGGTTGTGCAGCCTTGGTGAAGCAAGTGTTAGATGCCGAGCTGAAGCGTCAAGGTGTGGCGGTTAACAACCATTTGTGTGAACACTTTCCTTATAGCCGCCAGGAGATGTATCACCTAGTACGCGTCAACAATATCCGTAGTTTTGATGAGCTGCTGGAGCGTTTTGGTCAGGGTCATGGCTGCGATATTTGTAAACCAGCCAGTGCCTCAATTCTGGCATCTTGCTGGAATGACTATGTGCTCGACGAACGTCATGTTGGCCTACAAGACACCAATGACAACTTCCTGGCTAACTTACAAAAAGACGGCAGTTATTCTGTGGTGCCACGAGTGCCCGGCGGTGAAATCACCCCAGAAAAACTCATTGTGATTGGTGAGGTTGCCCAGCGTTATGACCTCTACACCAAAATCACCGGCGGCCAGCGTATTGACCTGTTTGGTGCGCGTGTAGAGCAGTTGCCGTTGATTTGGCGTGACCTAATAAATGCCGGTTTTGAATCGGGCCATGCCTATGGCAAGTCGCTACGTACAGTGAAGTCCTGTGTCGGTTCAACGTGGTGTCGTTATGGTGTGCAGGACTCGGTGGCCATGGCCATTTTGGTCGAAGAGCGTTACCGCGGTCTGCGTTCACCACACAAACTCAAGATGGCCGTGTCCGGCTGTACCCGTGAATGTGCGGAGGCTCAAAGCAAAGACGTTGGTGTGATTGCCACCGAAAAAGGCTGGAACTTATACCTCTGTGGTAACGGCGGCATGAAACCACGTCACGCAGAGCTTTTTGCCAGTGACTTAGACGATGACACCTTGATTCGTTATATCGATCGTTTCCTGATGTTTTATATCCGCACAGCAGATCGCTTACAGCGCACGTCGGTTTGGCGCGACAACTTAGAAGGCGGTTTGGCCTATCTGCAAGACGTCATCATCAACGACTCTTTGGGGTTGGCTGCCGAGCTGGAAGTTCAGATGCAAGCTGTTATCGACACTTATGAGTGTGAGTGGAAGCGCACGGTTGAAGATCCACAAGCACTGCGTCGCTTCCGTTCGTTCATAAACGATGACAGCGCTGATGAAGCCATTGTTTATGTCCGTGAGCGCGGTCAAAAACGACCTGCTCGTGCTGAAGAGAAATTGATTACTTTGGAGAGCGCATCATGATCATGGCCGTGGAAAGCCAAACGTCAGTATTTGCGGATTGGCATGACATTTGTGGCAGCGAAGACATCACCCTAGGCACTGGCATGGCAGCACGATTGTTTGGTCGTCAGCTGGCTATTTTCCACACCAAGGAAGGCTATTTTGCACTCGGCAACTGCGACCCATTTAGTGGTGCCAATGTTTTAGCACGCGGCATTGTCGGTGACTTAGCAGGCAAGCTGGTGGTGGCATCACCTGTGTATAAACAGCACTTCTGTTTACGTACTGGCATCTGCTTGGAAGACATGACCGTGACTGTGCCGGTATGGCGTGTGGTATTGCGCAATGGCCGTGTGTTGGTGTCGGAAGGGGAGCGCTAAATATGGCTGGCCCACGTACACGTTTACTCATCATTGGTAATGGCATGGCGGCAACGCGCTTGCTGGATGAGCTGCTGTTACGTGACGCGGGACGCTTTGCGATTACCGTGATTGGTGAGGAATCTGCACCCGGCTACAACCGCATTTTGTTGTCACCGTGGTTGGCTGGTGAAAAGAGTAATGAGCAGGTGATTACTCATGACCATGCTTGGTATTACCGAAATAGCATTCGCTTATACACCGGTGATCCGGTGGTGACGATAGACCATGAGGCAAAACAAGCCACTACTCAGTCCGGTGCTGTTTTTAGCTGGGACAAACTAGTGCTGGCCACCGGTTCGCGTGCTGCTCGCTTACGCCTGCCCGGCCATGAGCAGGACGGTATTGTGGCATTTCGTACCTTGGCTGATGCCGAGCTGCTGCAAACGGCAGCAAAACGAGGCGGCAAGGCGGTGGTCATTGGTGGTGGTTTATTAGGTTTGGAAGCGGCGTGGGGTTTATGCCGTTTGGGCATGGCCGTGACGGTGGTGCATAACTGTGATTGGCTGATGAATCGTCAGCTTGACCAAGAGGCTGGTGAATTATTGGCGGCATCACTACAGGCGCGTGGCATTTCCGTGTCTGTCTCGGCCAATAGTGATCACTTTACTGGTGACGGTCATGTCACCGGGCTCATGCTTGCCGATGGTCAGCATTTGCCCTGCGACCTAGCCGTGATGGCTTTGGGCATCGTGCCAGAAGTGAGTTTGGCAAAGTCTATGGGGCTTAATTGCCCACGTGCAATTTCAGTGGATGCTTGGCTGCGCACATCATTAACCGATGTGTTTGCACTGGGTGAATGCTGCCAAATTGATGATGAATTATTTGGCATGGTGGCACCGATTTATCAGCAAGCCAAAGTGCTGGCGGGGTTGTTATGTGGTGTAAATGACCCCGGTTATTGCCGTGAAACCTTGCCTACTCGACTCAAGGTCAGTGGTATTGATGTGTTTTCAGCAGGCGACCTTAGCGCACTAGAAGGCTGCCGTACTCTGGCTTGGCGTGATGCACAAGCCGGCCACTATCGTCGCTTATGGTTCCGCCGCCACCAGTTAGTGGCTGCGGTAATGTTCGGTGAAGTTGATGATGGTGCCGCGTACTTTGAATTGATTGAGCAAGGTCGCCCTATTCGTAATCCAGCAGAGCTGTTGTTTTCAGCGGAGGCAGCATGACGGCCTGTATTAACAGCACCTGTCCTTATTGCGGCGTTGGTTGTGGCGTTACCGTTTCAACGAATGCTGCCACTGAATCTGTCAGTGTGCAGGGTGATCAACTACACCCAGCAAACCAAGGTCGTTTATGTGTAAAAGGCAGTGCCTTGGCGGACACCATCGGTGTGAACTCACGCTTATTGCAGCCACAAGTTGATAGTGAGGAAGTGTCTTGGGTTAAGGCCTTAGACAGCATCGCAACACGTATGCGCAAAACCATCGATGAGTATGGCCCAGATTCTGTGGCGTTTTATGTGTCGGGTCAGTTGCTGACCGAAGACTATTATGTCGCCAACAAATTAATGAAGGGCTTTATTGGTAGTGCCAATATCGATACCAATAGTCGTTTATGTATGTCGACTGCTGTGGCGGCGCATAAGCGTGCTTTTGGTAGCGACACCGTGCCCGGCTGTTATGAAGATTTAGAGCTGGCGGATCTATTGGTGATCACTGGCTCGAATATGGCCTGGACCCACCCGGTGGTGTACCAGCGCATCGTCGCGGCCAAAAAAGCCAGACCTAATATGCGAGTGGTGGTGATTGATCCACGTCGCACGGCAACGGCGGAATTAGCCGACCTACATCTGGCCATTACCCCCGGCAGCGACGGTTATTTATTTGATGGTTTATTGGCCTGGCTTATCTCCCAGCGCGCCATAGATAGTCGTTATATCTTGGCCCACACCGAAGAGTACTTAACTGCCGCTAGGGCCTGTTTGGCACGTAGCAGTGACCCATTAGCAGTGGCGGCTCGCTGTGGCATTTCCGTTGATGACTTGCTGACCTTTTATCGTTGGTACTGCGACACCCCGCGAACAGTGACGGTGTTTTCACAAGGCATTAACCAGTCGGCTAGCGGTGTGGATAAAGCCGGCGCTATTCTGAATTGTCACTTAGCCTGTGGCCGTATTGGCAAACCGGGCGCCACGCCATTTTCGATTACCGGCCAACCCAATGCCATGGGTGGCAGAGAAGTGGGTGGTCTGGCTAATCAATTGGCCGCACATATGGATATCGACAACCCGCAGCATCGGGATTTGCTGGGACGCTTTTGGGGCAGTGAAAGCATTGCTGAAAAGCCGGGCCTAAAAGCCGTTGATATGTTTGATGCCATCGCCGATGGTCGTATTCGTTTTGTCTGGATTATGGCAACCAATCCGTTGGTGTCCTTGCCAGATGCCAACCGAGTGCGCAAGGCGCTGGTGGCATGTGACTGTGTGGTGGTGTCAGACTGTGTCGACGATACCGATACCATGCGCCTTGCCGACATTAAATTGCCAGCAGCGGGTTGGGGTGAAAAAGACGGTACGGTGACCAACTCAGAGCGCTGCATTTCACGCCAACGGGCTTTTTTACCGCAGCCCGGCAATGCCCGCCCAGACTGGTGGGCCATTTGTGAAGTGGCTAAACGTTTGGGTTTTGGCCATGCCTTTAACTTTGACAGTCCAGCGGCAATTTTCCGTGAACATGCCGCACTGTCTGCGTTTGAAAACAAAGGCCGTCGTGACTTTGATATTGGTGCTTTGGCGCGATTAAAAGATGCTGAGTACAACAGCTTGGCACCGGTGCAATGGCCAGTGCCTAGCAGCCGCCGTCAAGGCACAGCCAGAATGTTTGTTGATGGTCGATTCTTTACTGCCAATGGCCGTGCTTGTTTTGTGGATGTGGCGCCTAAACCCGCCGCACAACGTTGTGATGCGCAACATCCGTTTATGCTCAACACCGGTCGTATTCGTGATCAGTGGCATACCATGACCCGCACTGGCCGCAGTGCTCGTTTATTGCAGCATATCGCCGAACCATTTGTTGAACTGCATGAAGCAGATATGCATAGCCTAGGGGTGAGTGAGGATCAGCTAGTGCGCGTGCACAATAGCTTAGGTGAATGTGTGGTGCGTGTGCGTCGCCAAGATGGGCAAACACCAGGCACGGCATTTATGCCCATACACTGGAATGACTGTTTTGCCTCGGCGGCCCGGGTAGACAGCTTGGTTGCAGCCATCTGTGACCCGATTTCTGGGCAACCTGCGTTTAAGCAAACCCCGGTCGCGATTTCACCACTACGCAGTGATTGGCAGGCCCTGTTATTGAGCCGCGCGCCGTTGCCGCTGCCTAAAAATCACTACTGGTGTCGTCGTGAGCAATCAGGCTGGCAGATGTTATTGATGGCGGGTGCACGCCGTCCTTCATTGGCCGAACTAAAGCAGCTATGGGCTAGTGAAGTGGATACTTGGGCTGAACTCGATGATGAAGAGGGTGGTGACATTCGCCTAGTTGGTTATGCCGGCGGTGAAGTTCGCTGCTGGTTGTCATTGAGTTTGAATAGGCCAGAAGTTGATGAGTCGTGGTTATTAACTGCCGTGGCCGAAGCTGAATTAAATGCACGTGAGTTAGCACGCGGCATGCTAGCAACGGGCGGCGATCGCAGTCCGTTAATTTGCAGTTGTCATCAGGTGCGTACCGCTCGTCTGCAAACGGCAATTGCAGAAGGGCATTGCACCGTCGAAGCCTTAGGTGCTTGCACCCGGGCCGGCACCAATTGTGGTTCCTGCATCCCCGAGTTAAAGCAGCTATTGGTTGTTAGTGCAGTTGCTTAACCACTGATCCGGCTTAGGGTGGATTTCTCCGTGGTACAGGTTCAGGATAAAAGTTGATTCTGGCCACAGGAGACCCGCAATGGATATTCGAATTGCGACCACTGCTGCTGAGTTCTCTGCCTGCTATCAGGTAATGCGTGAATTACGTAATCAGTTCGACAGTGACACTTTTGTTGACTGGGTACATGAGCAAGCCAACCAAGGTTATGTCTTAGTCTATATCGCTGGCCCATCGGGTCCGGTGTCTGTTGCGGGATATCGCGTTCGTGAAAGCTTAGCGTGGGGACGTTATCTTCAGGTCGAAGACATCACCACCTTAGCGGCTTATCGCTCCAAGCGTATGGGCTCTGCTCTAGCAAAATGGCTGATAAATCAAGCACAGCAAGAAGGCTGCCAAAGTGTGCATGTCGACAGCCCATTAGGCGCTGAGCAGCTGCAGCGTTTTTGTGAGCGACAGGGTTTTCAGGTCAGTGCCCAACATTACAGCCTCGTTCTTTAGCGCTACACAGTTGCACTTTTAATAGTGCAATCCAGTGCGCTATGGCACGTTTATAGTGCGTTTGTTCAGTATATGTTCAGTCTGTGCCGGGAGAGCCTGCCTTAACACATTGAAAAGCATCATTTAATTTTTATGGCACAAAGCTTGCTTTGAATTATAGGTCAGTCGGCCAATGAGGGCTGCAGACCAACAATTTGATTCGAGCAATGGCGCTCACCACATGGACTTCACTCCATGTTGTGGGCGTTTTTTTTGGCCTTAAAAAAGGTCAGTGAGGTGTCTGTGCTGAGTCTTTTTATGCCGTGGAATACACGTTTCCGTAGCCATACCGATGCCACACGTCCGTCATCCGCGGGTGCTGTAGCTAAGTCCTTGGGTAAGGTCTGGTTAGTGGGCGCTGGGCCCGGCGACCCAGAACTTATTAGTGTCCGCGCCCTACGACTGTTACGCAGTGCGGAAGTGGTTATTCATGATCGTTTAGTAGCGGCTGAGTTATTGGCCGAGTGCAGTCGTGGTGCGAAATTGATTGATGTGGGTAAACGACCTGGCCATCACGCGGTACCACAAGCAGAGATTGAAGCCCTGTTAATTCAGCAGGCACAGCTGGGAAAAAATGTGGTGCGCTTAAAAGGTGGTGACCCCTTTATTTTTGGCCGTGGCGGTGAAGAAATGGCGGCTTTGCATGCCGCTGGCATTAGCTGTGAAGTGGTGCCGGGCATTACTGCCGCTGCCGGCTGTGCCGCCGCTGCTGGCTTCCCACTAACGCAACGCCATGTCGCTGACAGTGTGTGTTTGGTCACTGCTACCCATGAAAACGATAACGATGAGTCGCATTGGTCTTCATTGGCTGCAGACCACCGCCGCACCTTGGTTTTTTATATGGGGCTGTCTCGCCTCCAACAAATTCAACAGCGCTTAACTGCGCATGGTCTGCCCGGCTCAACACCAGCAGCCTTGATCGAAAATGGCACAACACACTGCCAGCGTCGGGTGTTTTGCACACTCGATGACATTAGCGCCGAAGCCCTGCGTCATGGTCTGACTAGCCCGTGTTTATTGGTGGTGGGTCAGGTGGTGGCGTTAGCCGCTGAGGCATCTCCCGTTGCATCCCTCGTTAACTCTTCCCAGCCTTTGAGGAACTTCTCATGAAGCGATTAGCACTTGCTGTATTACCGCTGTGTGGCTTGATGTTACCTACTTCTAGTGTTTATGCCGATGATTTAGCGGCCGCACTTGTTGGCGGCAAAACCACCCTTAACTTAAGAGTTCGCCATGAGCAGGTGGACGATGACGCCTTGGCGAAAACCGCAGATGCCACTACCTTACGTGCCCGACTGAGTTATGCCAGTCTGCAATGGCATGGCTTTGAGCTGGGTCTTGAAATGGATCATGTGGCCCATCTGTTTAGTGAGCGCTTTAACGATACCCGTAATGGCAAAACCACTTTCCCCGTGGTGCCAGATCCAGACGGAACCGATTTAAATCAGGCGTTTATTACTTACAAAGTGGCCAAGTCTGCGTTCACCGCGGGTCGTCAGCGCGTGAACATTAATAACCAGCGTTTTGTGGGTGGGGTGGCTTGGCGTCAAAACGAGCAAACCTATGATGCCCTGCGCTTTAGCAGTAAGGACCTTGATAAGGTAAGTTTTGACTATGTTTATGTGGACAAAACCCATCGTATTTTTGGCCCAGAAAAAGGCATGCCACCAGCCGATTTACACAGTGACCATCACATCACGGCGGTGAGTTGGCAGCCCAGCAGTGCACTCACCTTAGGTGCCTATGCGTATTTGCTGGAATTTGCTGATGCGGCTGCGCTGTCATCACGCACCTTGGGTGGTTATGCAACGGGTTCATTCCAAGTGGCTCCAGTTAAATTGGACTACCGAATTGAAGCCGCTAGACAAGCGGACTATGGCAATAATCCAGCTGATTTTTCCGTTAACTATCACCACTTAGTGCTTGGTGCGAGTGCTGCTGGTGTGCGACTGGCTGTGGCTGAAGAAAAGTTAGGTGCGGATCAGGGCGCAGGTGTTGCCATGCAAACACCATTGGCTACCATGCATGCTTTCCAAGGTTGGGCTGATAAGTTTCTGAATACCCCTGCCAGCGGTGTGCGCGATCGTTATGTATCGGTGAACAGTGCAGTTAAAGGCACGGCCTTAGCCGCTATATGGCATCAGTATGATGCTGCTGTGGGCTCGGCCAAATTGGGTAGCGAATTAAACCTGCAGGCTAGCCGTCAGTTTTTAAATCGCTATACCTTAACGGCGAAGTACGCTAATTATCAGGCCGATAGCTTTGCTCGTGATACGCAAAAAATCTGGTTAATGGCAGAGGCCAGTTTTTAAAGGAGTGTTTTGATGAGGGCAGCGAAGGCATGTTGTGTGCTGATGATGTTGTGTTTGCCGATGTTAGCGCAGGCCGAGAAGCTCACCATTGCCGCCGCTGCCGATCTTAAGTTTGCGCTGGCCGATATTGTCAGTGCATTTAAGCAAGAACACCAAGCCGCCGACATCACCGTGGTTTATGGCTCATCGGGTAAGTTTCAAACGCAAATTCAGCAAGGTGCTCCTTATGATTTGTACTTCTCGGCAGATATCGCTTATCCGCGCGCCTTAGCAGCTAATGGCTTTGCCGCATCAGCCGTGATGCCTTATGCCATCGGTCGTATCGTGATGTGGAGTGCGCGTGTTGATGTCAGTCAGATGAGCTTAGCGAATTTGCCGCAGAACCAATTTCGTCGCATTGCCATCGCCAACCCTCGGCATGCGCCTTATGGTCAGCGTGCAATAGAAGCATTAACGGCCGCAGGTGTTTTGCCAAGCGTGCAGTCAAAATTGGTCTATGGCGAAAACATTGCCCATGCCGCACATTTTGTGCAGACCGGTAATGCGCAGGCCGGCATTATTGCGCTGGCCTTGGTGCTCAGTCCGGAGCTGGCCAATAAAGGCAGTTATTGGCTGATCCCAGAGCACTTACATGCACCGCTAGCGCAAGGTTTTATCATTACCAAACGCGCGGCCAATAATGGTTTGGCTAAACGTTTTGCTGACTATATGGGCGGCCAACAAGCACGTAGCATCATGGTCCAATACGGCTTTAGTTTGCCAGCGGATGCTTCATCGAATTAAACGGTGCTGTTATGTTTTTAGATGCAGCTGACTTACAAGCACTGTGGCTGACCTTTCGGCTGGCTTTAGTGGTGACGCTCATATTATTTGTGGTGGGTACACCGATTGCTTGGTGGTTGGCACGCACGGCATCGCCATGGAAAGGCCCGGTGGGTGCCGTGGTGGCGTTGCCCTTGGTGTTGCCACCGTCAGTGATGGGTTTCTACTTATTATTAGCCATGGGCCCTGATGGGCCAGTCGGTCAGCTCACGCAGTGGTTAGGGGTCGAGCCCTTGCCGTTTACCTTTGCCGGTCTTGTGGTGGCATCGGTATTTTATTCCTTGCCATTTATGGTGCAGCCAGTGCAGAACGCTTTTGAGGCCATAGGCACACGCCCTCTAGAGGTGGCGGCAACCTTGCGAGCCTCACCACTGGATCGATTTTTCACCATTGCTTTGCCATTGGCACGTCCCGGGTTTTTAACCGCGGGGGTGCTAACTTTTGCCCATACCGTGGGTGAGTTTGGGGTGGTGTTAATGATTGGTGGCAGCCTGCCCGGCATTACCCGCGTGGCCTCAGTGCAAATTTATGATCATGTCGAAGCGTTGGATTACAGTCAGGCGCATCGTCTGGCTGCAGTCATGTTGGTGTTTTCATTTATGGTGCTGCTGGCGCTTTATGCTTGGCGTCCACTGCGTAAAAAAGGTTAGGCCATGTCTGTTATTCGTGCGCGTTTTCAGAAGGACTGGCCCGGCTTTAGTTTGGCTGCCGACCTAGCGCTGCCTAGTCGTGGTGTGACCGCATTATTTGGCCCATCAGGCTCGGGCAAAACTACACTATTGCGCTGCATGGCCGGCCTAGAAGTCGACCCCAACGGCTATTTTTGTTTTAACAATGAGGTGTGGCAGGACGGTCGTACGTGGCTGCCCACCCATAAACGTCCCCTAGGTTATGTGTTTCAAGAGGCCAGTCTATTTAGCCATTTAAGCGTGTTGGATAACCTGCGCTATGGTCAGCGCAGAATGTCTGGCACAGCACAAATTGACTTACAGCAGGCCATTGATCTGTTAGGTATTAAGCCCTTGCTAGCGCGTCATACCAGCAGCCTTTCGGGCGGTGAAAAGCAGCGAGTAGCAATTGCCCGCGCATTAGCTGTGAGCCCTAAAATATTACTGATGGATGAGCCTTTGGCCGCTTTGGATTTAGCGCGCAAACAAGAAGTGCTGCCCTATCTTGAGCGCCTACGTGACGAACTTGATATTCCCATTATTTATGTCAGCCACTCAGCAGATGAAGTGGCTAGACTTGCTGACCATTTGGTGGTGATGGATCAGGGTACGGTGGTTGCCAGCGGGCCATTACAAGAAACATTAGCGCGCGTCGACTTGCCTATTCGTCTTGGTGAAGATGTGGCGGTGGTATTGCACACAGTAGTGGCTGAGCGCGATACACAATGGCATCTGGCACGTTTAGATTTTGCCGGTGGTCATGTCTGGGTGCCAGACTCAGGCGCGGCTATTGGCCATACGGTTAGGGTGAGAGTGTTAGCGCGCGATATCACGTTAACAACGGATCTGCCGGAGCAGCAAAGTGCACTAAATAGCTTGCTGGGACAGGTAGACATGATCATGCCCGATGTACATCCGGGCCTGTTATTGGTGCGAGTTTTAGTGGGCCCAACGGCTTTTATTGCACGCATTACTAAACGCTCGGCAGCAGCTTTAGCTGTGGAGCCAAAGAGCAGGGTGTGGCTGCAAATTAAGTCTGTGGCCTTAGCAAATTAGTAGGGCTGCTTAAAAGCGCAGGGTGTAACGCAAGTAGGAGTCAATGTCATTACGCTTCTGGTTGGCGTCAGTGCGTTCTGCTAAGTCTTCGCGTTGACGCAGGCGGGCCTCAATCGACTGAGAGTCGCTTAAGCGCCACTGATAACGAAGCTCAATGAGCTCCTGATTATTGCCAAAGTCTGGTGACAATAACCAACCACCGCCGATACGACCATAAACTAGTGCAATGCCATGCTTTTCGGCAATTTCCATTAAGTTAATGCTGGTTTGCCAGGCGCCACCGTCACTATTGCCGGAATCAGCAAGCCGCAGTGTTGCATTCGATGGAGTATTAGCGGCATAGCCCAATTCATTTGCCCAGACCCAGCGCATACCGTTAGCCAGTGGCCATTGCATACTTAAGCGCGTGCTCGCTGCGGCATAATCCTTAATGCGGCCATCAATATTGCCATCTTGGCGTAAGGACTTGGGTAAGTAGGTGAAGTCCACGCCGCGTTGTAGCCACAGGCCCTGTTTTTGCTTCTTTTCAATGGCGGCATAATAACTAAGGTGGCTGCGTTCTTCGGTAAAAGCCAGGGGGCTGCGCCGCACAGTGGTGGCGCCTTCATCTCGATTAGCTTGCACAATAAGCTGACTAATCCAGCCGGCTCTGCTGTGTTGAAGCTGCACACCATCTGTCCAGCTAATGTCAGTATTGGGGGAGTCATTCCGGCTTAGCGACTTTTTAGCAACACCTTCTAGTTCAGCCTTGGTTTGCAGGCGACCTATCGCAACAGACCAAATTTTATTGGGCTGATAACGAAGATAAAGCTCATCCAAACCTGTGTCGCCAAATGCCAGTCCATCATTGAGCGGAATGCTATGAAAAAACTTAAATTGGCTTTTATTGCCTGCTGATGAGTAACGTGTGGCAAGGCGAGCTTTGGCAAAAAAACTGTCGCTGATTTGCCAACCTAAACCAGCGCGCAGTCGAATACGTGCATCGTCTTGATCGGACTTGCTGCCGTCGCGATCATCACGCTCACTACTGAAGTAGCCTAAGCGCACATCACCACTAAAGCTGACGGTGTCAGCAGAAATAGCTGTACTGCTAAGACTTAAGCAAACCATAAGCACAGGCAGGCGTAACAGCATGGGGTAGAGACCTTAAAGGGCCGTAGGAGTTTCGTCGAGTGCTTGGAAACGAGGCTGGACAACGCCTTGATACTCTACCGTCTCAGTGAACATAGCAAGTGGCCTAAGCCACAGGCCATAGTCACCATACAGCGCCTGATAGACCACCAGTTGCTCACCGGTTTCAGAGTGTGTGGCGGTACTAAACACCTGATAGAGCGGGCCTTTGTAGTGGCGGTAAAGGCCGGGCTTGATGGCTGACTTCATTAGCGAAACGCCACGCCATCAATAGGGCTTGAAGCACTGGCATAAAGCTTACGCGGCATGCGGCCGGCTAAGAATGCTTCACGTCCTGCTTCAACGGCTTTTTTCATGGCGGATGCCATTAGTACTGGGTTGCCAGCAGCGGCAATTGCGGTGTTCATTAGCACCCCGGCGGCGCCAAGCTCCATGGCCACGGCAGCATCGCTGGCGGTGCCAACACCGGCATCGACTAATACCGGCACGGTGGATTCTTCCAAAATAATACGCAGGTTGTAGGGGTTAACAATGCCCAGCCCTGAGCCAATGAGTGAGCCCAATGGCATCACCGCAACACAGCCCATCTGGCAAAAAAGTCGTGCTGCAATGGGGTCGTCATTGCAATAAACCATGACCTCAAAACCTTCAGCCACGAGTGTCTCGGCGGCTTTGAGTGTTTCTGGCATATTCGGGTACAGGGTTTTTTGGTCGCCCAATACTTCCAGCTTAACTAACGTATGGTCGTCTAATAATTCACGCGCCAGACGGCAAGTGCGTACCGCTTCTTCAGCGGTATAACAGCCGGCGGTATTGGGCAAAATGGTGTAGTGATCGGGTGAAATCACATCCAATAGATTGGGCTCACCGGCATGCTGACCAATGTTGGTGCGCCTTACCGCGACAGTGACAATCTCAGCGCCGCTGGCAGCGATGGCATCACGAGTTTCGTTGAGGTCTTTGTATTTGCCGGTGCCGACCAAAAGGCGTGACTGAAATTGACGGCCAGCAAGGGCAAAGGTGTCATGGTTCTGATAAAGATCATGGCTCATGGGTCAGGCTCCAGCAAAGACAAACAAAACGCAATTGTAAGCTAAGCTGGTGCTTTCGCGGGGTCTTTGATGCCCAGTAACACGGCATATAACACTGGCACCGCAATCATGGTGAGTACGGTGGCAAAGGCCAAACCGCCCATGATGGTAATGGCCATGCTGGCAAAGAAGGCATCCCATAACAGCGGCAACATACCCAAAATGGTGGTCACTGCCGCCAATAACACCGGACGCAGACGACTCACACTGGCATCAATTAAGCCGGTTAAGGCGGCTTTGCCCTCACCAATCTGGATATCAATTTCTTCCACCAGCACAATGGCGTTTTTCATCAGCATGCCCGACAGGCTTAAGAAGCCCAGTAAGGCGGTGAAGGTAAACGGCATATTGGTCAGCAGTAAACCAATGGTGACGCCACAAATCGACATCGGCACAATCAGCCAAATTACCAACGGCTGGCGCAGCTTACCAAACAACAAAATGCTGATGATGAGCATGACCAAGAAACTAATTGGTAATTGCTGACCGAGTGAGGCCTGTGCTTCACCGGCGCTTTGATATTCACCACCCCACTCCAGGGCATAACCGGCCGGTAAGGGAATGGCTTCAATGCTGGCGCGCACGGCATTGTGTGCTTCAACCGCGGTTAGGTTACCGGCTGGTTCAGCACGCACGGTGAGTGTACGCACGCGGTCACGACGTTGAATGCCAGTCTCTTCGGTCTCAGTGCGGAAGCCATCAATAACTTGCGTGACCGGAACATAGGCTTGCTCATGACCGCTCCACACCAGTCGGTCTTGCAGTCGGGTGACATCCAATCGCTCATGCGCTGGTGGTCGAATCACAATCGGAATTTGCTCATCACCTTCACGATACGTGCCGGCACGAATGCCGGTGGTGGCAAACGCCAACGCCTGTGCAAGGTCAGAACGACCCACACCAGCAACACGTGCTCTAGCCTCATTAAATTCCGGCACAATCACCAGCTCGCGCTCACGCCAATCGTGGCGGATGTCGGTCAACTTAGGCTCGGCTAAAAACACCTGCATAGCCTGTTCGGCTAATTGGCGCAGCACCGTGGCGTCATTGCCGGAAAAACGTGCCTCAATTTTGGCGCCATCACCCGGGCCAAACATCAGTCGTTGGGTAATGATTTCGGCATTGGCAAAACGCGGTGGCAGTTCAGCACGCACTTGAGCCATGAGGGGCTCGATATCTCGCTCACTATTCACACGTACAATCATCTGCGCATAGGCTGGGTTGGGTAGTTCAGGCACATAGGTCAACATAAAACGGCTAGCGCCTTGGCCAATAAAGCTTGCCACCGACACCACCGGTTTTTGTTCACGCAGGTAGGCTTCGATTAGCTTGGCATCACGCGTGGTGGCACGAATATCACTGCCTTGTGGCAGGGTGTAATTGATATAAAACAACGGTGTATTGGAGGCTGGGAAAAACGCCTGTTTGACGAAGGCAAAGCCCGCCACGCAAATTAAAGTCAGTACGACTAAGCTGATTAATGTGCCACGTCTAGCGTCCAAAGCGCGCTGTAGCAGTGCGCGATAACGGGTGTAGTAAGGGCTTGCATACGGGTCGTTTTCACTGCTGTTGTCTGCCACCTTGAAGCAATAAAAGCCTAATAGCGGTGTGGCAGTAATAGCTAACAACCAGCTCAACATCAGTGAGATGGAAATCACGGCAAACAGTGAAAATAAGAATTCACCAGTGATATCTGGCGACAAACCAATACCAGCAAAGGCCATGATGCCAATGACGGTGGCACCCAGTAACGGAATTTGCGTGCGTTTGGCTGCGTCACTGGCGGCGTCACGTGCGTTCATGCCGCGCTGCATATTAATCAGCATGCCTTCGGCTACCACAATGGCGTTATCGACCAACATGCCCATGGCAATAATTAAGGCGCCCAGCGAAATGCGCTCCATTTCAATGTGTAACAGACGCATAAAAAATACGGTGCCCAGCACGGTCAGCAGCAAGGTTAGACCAACCACTACACCCACACGCCAGCCCATGGTTAAACACAGCACGGCAATAACAATGGCTACCGACAACAATAAGCTGATGATGAAGCTATTGATGGCCTCATCAACCACCACATGTTGTTCATAGATGGGATGCAAGGTAACCCCTAGCGGCAGTCGTGGAGACAGTTCAGCCAAATGCGCATCTACCGCACGACCGACCTCAACAATGTTGGTATCAGCCACACCTGCCACGGCGAGGGTAATGGCCTTTTCGCCATTAAACAAAATGGCATCGCTAGGGATTTCCGTACTGCTGCGCGCAACGTCGGCAATATCGATCAGACTGATTTGTTCGGTGGTGCCAGGGCGGCCAATGCGCAGCGCTTCGATGGTGGCCACACTGTCAAAGCCGGGCTGATTGCTAAGCCTAACTTGCTGGTCACCTAGGCGAATTGCACCTGCGCCGGTGACGGTATTTTCATTTTGAATGGTGCCTAGTACCTGCTCGACGGGCAGGCCTAATGAGGCCAGTCTGTCATTGGGCACATCAACATAAATGGTTTCTGTTGGCTCGCCAGTGGTGGCGACTTTGGCAACACCTTTCACTGTGAGCAGCTCGCGGCGCAAAAACTTGGCTAAATCACGAAATTCTTTGTCACTAAAGCCGGGTGCAGTAATGGCATAAAACATACCAAACACATCACCAAAATCATCGTTAACGATGGATGGAAAAGTACCCGGTGGCAGGTCTTTTTGAGCATCACCAATTTTGCGACGTAGCTCATCCCATACTTGCGGCATTTGCTTGCCATCGTAGGTGTCTTGCACCTGCACCATGATTTCAGACATGCCCGGTTTGGACTTTGAGGTGACACGTTTAAGCTGTTTGAGCTGCTGTAGGGCAGACTCCAGCGGCTCAGTCACTTCCAGTTCCACTTCCTCCGCGGTAGCCCCGGGGTAGGGCGTGAAAATAATCGCTTGTTTCAAGGTGAAGGCAGGATCTTCCAAGCGGCCAATGGTGTTCATGGCCCACAGTCCACCCAGAAAAAAGATGCTGATTAATAACCAGGTCAAAATAGGTCGGTCAATCGACGCGCGTGCAATATCCATAACCGTGCCTCGTTAAAGTGATGTGAACGGTTTGACACGCATGCCGTCGTGCAGGAAGTTGACGCCTGCACTGACAATTTGTTCGCCGCCAGATAGCCCTTCAAGTACTTGCACTCGGTCACCAGTAAACGGACCTAAGCGCACCTTCTGCGCAGTCACTACTTGGGTTTTTTCGTCATAAACCCACACCACTACCCGGTCAGCTTGACGGCTATCAATGGCACTAATGGGTAAGTCAAAGCTTGCTGCAGCAGTTGGTAAATCCGCCAGTGCAAGCTCCACGGTCAGGCTCATGCCGGGCAAAATCGCTTTGTTATTTAAGCGGGGCAGCGCAAAGCTGACTTGATAGGTTTGTGCTACGGGATCAGGCTGAGTTTGATGCTCAATATAAGTCAACGGCATGGGCTGGCCTGGCAGCTGACTAAACAAGGCTTGCGCCTTGAGATCAGCTTTCTGATTTAAATACTGAATCAGGTGCTCTGGTACATTGATATGTACACGTAAGTCGGTGACATCCTGCACACGCACGACCACCATGTTGGGTGCAACATTGGTAAATGGGTCAATGAGGCGTCGAGTAACCAATGCATTAAATGGCGCACGAATATTTGTGTAGGCCAGATTTTGGCGTGCGTTGTCGCGAGCGACGTTGGCCAAATCAAACTGGGTTTGCAGCTGCTCCACATCAACTTGGCTAATAACACCTTGATCAAATAATTCACGGCCGCGACTTAAGTTACGCTGTGCTTGACTAAATTGTGTCTGTGCTTCGCGTAGCGCTAAATTAAAGTCGCGCGGGTCTAGCGCGGCTATCAGCTGGCCTTTGGGCACAATACTGCCTTCATTAACCGACAGTTGTGTCACTTTGCCTGGCACTTGAAAAGACAGGTCTACCGTACTGAGTGCATCCACTCGACCGACAAAGCGACGGCTATTTAAACCATGATCCTCGCCAACCACGGTGATTTTTACTGGGCGGATAGCCGCCCCGGTTGCATCTGAGCCATTTGAACAGGCAGTCAACAAGACGGTGCTGGCTAATAAGCCACTGAAAATTAAACGCATCATGATAAAAGCTCCTCCGCTAAGCTCAGCAGGCGTTGATTAAGGCGAGCCCGTTCAGATTTTTCCAGTGGGGAAATGTCGAGCATGTTTTGAAATAACAGGCCATCCGCTGCAGCCCATAACAGTAATTTCAAATCGGTGTCACCACCTTCAGCCTTTATGCGTTGAAATAACTCATCCATGTACTCTCGAAGTGGTATTAGCAGTTCTGGTTTTTCTGCGCTGGCGGTCAGTACGGCCAAGGCCACTTCGGTTGGCAAGTCTTTGCAAAAAGTAAGCTGTGTTCGCATCAGTGCACGAGTGGTGTTGTGTGCTTGGCTGCTGAGCTCGGCTTCATGCAGCGCTTGTACAGCGCGATTTTGTTGGATCAGGCGCTGCAACATGCTATTGATGAGGCTATCTTTATTTGGGAAGTGGTAAAGCACTCCGCCTTTGCTCAGGCCGCTCTCTTTGGCGACAGCATCTAAGGTGACATGACCCGCGCCCTTGTTGGCTGCAATCTGTTGGGCAGCATCAAGAATGGCATCACGAGTACTTATTGGCGCTGGCATGGCTTTACCGTCTGGTTGGTACAGTAATCGCATTTTGGCGAATTTTTAGCCTTTACGCAAGTTAGGCAGTCTACACACACAAAAAGGTGGCTTATGAGTGCAGATCAGCTAGCGATTTTGCTGGTGTTAGTGGGCACCATGGGCTTGTTCCTATGGGGGCGTTTACGCCATGACATTGTGGCCATGCTGTCCTTGATGGCTTGTGTGGTGCTTGGGCTGGTGTCTGCTGAAAATGCCTTTAGTGGTTTTGGTCATCCCGCAGTCATCACGGTGGCCTGCGTGTTGATTCTGGGTTATGGCCTGCAGCATAGTGGTGCGGTGGACATTTTGGCCGACCGAGTGTTGCCGCAAAGTGCCGGTCCAGTGCTGTCTACCTTGGCAATTATGAGTTTGGCGGCCGTCCTGTCCGGCTTTATGAACAATGTCGGCGCGTTGGCCTTGCTGATGCCAGTGTCTTTGCAGATTGCCACACGCTTAAATATTCCGCCTGGCCGCATATTAATGCCACTGGCGTTTGGCTCTATTTTGGGTGGCATGACCACGCTCATTGGTACGCCGCCTAACCTAATCGTGTCCGGTTTTCGTCAAACAGCAGGCCTTGGTGGCTTCAGCATTTTTGACTTCACCCAAGTTGGTTTAGCTATTGCACTCACTGGCGTGGCGTTTATTGGTCTGATTGGCTGGCGTTTAGTGCCCAATCGCGAAACCGATTCAGTGCAAAGTTTTGAGTCGGGCGCTTACCGAAGTGAAGTGCGTGTGTTGCCAGAAAGCCCAGCGGTCGGTGAGCCTTTATACAAAATTGAACGTCTATTGGATGAGGTGGATGCGCAAGTGGTTGGCATGGTGCGCGGTGAGTTTCGTGTCATGGTGCCTAATCCACGACGTGTATTAAAAGCGGGTGATATTTTGCTGCTAGAGGTGGACCCGCAGCTGCTAAGCAAAGTACTTAAGAACACCGGTCTTGTGTTAGAAGAAGCCGTTAGTTTGTCAGAAACAGAGGATGAGGAAGCGCCAGCCGAAGGTGAGCCAGCCACTGTAAATGAGCCAAGTAAAAACGATGACGAGGTGGTGTTAAAAGAGTTAGTGGTCATGCCTAACTCACCTTTGCTGCATCGCACCGCCAGTGATATTGAGTTGCGCAGCCGTTACGGCATTAACCTCTTAGCAATTTCTCAGCGCGGCCGACAAAGTATTAAGCGTTTGCGTACCACGCCAATTTTTGCGGGTGATGTGTTGCTCATGCAGGGCCTGCCCGAGGCAATTGCGGGTTTTGCCGCCGACTCGGAATGTTTACCTTTGGCGACACGTGACTTAAAACTTCCAAATCAAACAAGGGTTTGGCAGTCCGTTGCCATTATGGCTTTTGCTGTTGCGGTTGCAGCCAGTGGCGTTGTGCCAGCCTCTTTAGCATTTGCTGGTGGTGTATTGCTCATGTTGATCGTGGGCGTCGTTCCTCTGCGCTCAGCATACTCAGGGGTGGACTGGCCAGTAATTGTCTTGCTAGCAGCCATGCTGCCGGTAGCTGATGCCATGGCGACGACCGGAGCCGCACAAACCGTAGCCAGCTTTCTGATTGATACCGTGGCGCAGGGGCATGCAGTAGCGGGGTTAGTGGTGATATTGGTCATCACCATGTTTTTGTCAGATGTGATGAATAATGCTGCCACTGCCGCCGTGATGTGCCCAATTGCCATGAGCGTGGCCAATTATTTGGGCGTGAATGTGGACACTTATTTGATGGCTGTAGCCATTGGCGCATCGTGTGCGTTTTTGACGCCAATTGGCCATCAAAACAACACGCTGATTTTGGGGCCTGGTGGGTTTCGATTTGGTGATTATTGGCGCTTAGGCCTAGCCGTTGAAGCCATTGTGTTATTGGTGGGTGTTCCCATGTTGTTATGGGTCTGGCCGTTATAAGCCAGACCCATCATGCATTAGTCCAGCACGGTAAAACTTAAGTCAGCGTGTTCTTGTAGACGGGTTAACAGTGCATCGCCTAATAGTGATGCAGGTGTCCAGAAGCCACCAGGCGCTTGCTCTGGAATATCAAGTGCCAAACAAGCGGCGGCCTGACCCAGCATTTTGGCTGTTGAGCCATAACCCGGATCACCTTTGCCAGTTACCTTTACCGTCAGCTTTTCATTCTGTGCGGTTTGGCCTGCAAAACGAATGTCGTAATAACCCGTTAGTTGGTCTTGCGGGCTTGGGCCTTCGCCTGGCTTAGGCACCACAAAGCGCTCTAGCACATAACGTGTTGGTGCTAGTGCAACACCTGCTAAGAAAGCGCCGATGCCAATGGCCATGCCACTGGCAGTTAGGCGCCCACGCAGACCTTTGCCAGTCAGCATGGCCTCGTCATAGCGGAAGTCAGCACCATAGGCATTGTTCTGCAGCGCATTACTACGGTGTACAACGCGGGTATTAATTCCGGCCATGATGAATGGGGCAGCCCAAGCACCAAAGTCTGAGTCGAACTCAGCAAAAGTCACATTGGCTTGGCGTGCACTAAAGCCATGGTCTGGCGGGCAGAGTGCATAAGGGTCGGCCAGCTGACGGCGCAGAGCAGGATCAGCTATTGCTTCGCGGGTCACATTAATCATGCTGGCGACAGTGCCACCTGAGATGCCACCTTTGGCTGCTTTAACGCGCATTTTGACGGTGGTGCAGGGCGCATTAAAACGCTCTTTGGCTTGCTGTTGTAGGAAATAAACACCTAAGTCAGAAGGAATGGAGTCAAAACCACAGCAATGCACAATGCGCGCGCCTGATGCTTTTGCGGCCGCTTCATAACGGCTAATCATGCGTGGAATCCACTGCACCTCACCAGTTAAATCACAGTAGTGAGTGCCAGATTCGGCACAGGCTTTGACTAATGGCTCACCATAAAGTGCATAGGGACCAACGGTCGAGACTATCGTGTTGGTTTGTGTACACAATGCCGATAGGCTATTTTCGTCAGCAGCGTCGGCAATTAAAAGATTTAAGTCAGCGGCAGCGTCACCAAGGGCGTTACGCACTTGCTCTAATTTAGATTGCGACCGACCCGCTGCCGCCCAGCGCAGATCGCCGTCTGTGCCAAAGGTGTCGAGCAGGTAGCGGCATAAAATTTGGCCAACAAAACTCGTGGCACCAAATACAACGAGATCATATTGAGTTGAGCTCATGATGACTCCAAAGACGTGAACTAAAGTCATCTGATGCTACGGCATTTTTAAGGAAAGGAAAAAATTATGTGGAATAGATCTTCTGTGCGCACATTAAGTGCTGCGTTATGTTCCGTGTTGATGCTGTCGGCCTGTGCCGCGACATCAGCGAATACTTCAACATCTGCGAGCTCAGCGGCCATGGTTCCATCCAAGAAAGCACAGGGTAATGAGCCATTTTGGCAGGTGCAGCTTTTCCCTACCCTATGTCGAGACACGATGAGCGGCATGGTTTACCCCGAGTCAGCCACCTTAACGTTTAACGGTGAGAAGCACAGTGGCTGTGCAGGTGACCCGCTAACTGTCTTAGCTGGCAGCGAATGGCAGGTTAAATCCATTCGTGGCAAAGCCCTACCAGATACGGTAAAGGTCACTATTAGCTTAGATGAAGAGCGCGTTTACGGCACTTCTGGCTGTAACCGTTACTTCGGCTCATATCAACTAACGGGTGAAGGCCTCAGTTTTGGTCAGATTGCAGGCACACTGATGGCCTGTATAGATGAGAAGGCTTCACAGGCCGAACGAGAGTTTTTACCGGCACTAGGTGACGTACGTCGGTTTGATATTGGAGCGAAGGGCGAATTGATGCTGTTCGACGAAAATGGTGTCATTATCACGGCGACTAAGCCTTAAGGAGTTTGTTATGTCACTGCTTTATTTTATCGTCATTGGTTTAATTGCTGGTTGGTTGGCGGCGAAATTGATTCGCGGCGGCGGTTTTGGTCTCGTTGGCAACATGGTTGTCGGCATGATTGGCGCAGTGATCGGCGGCTCGTTGATGGGCATGGCGGGGGTTAACGCGGGCTCTGGGCTTTTTGCCAGTATTGGTGTGGCGACCATTGGTGCTGTAGTGTTGCTGTTTTTGGTCAGCCTATTTAGGCGCTAATGGCAGTTATAAAAAAGCCGGCATTAGCCGGCTTTTTTATTGCGCATCACTTAGTGCAGCTTGCGCTTTCTAGCCTTGGGTTTTGGCTTCTCTAACTGCTCAGTTAATAAACCGCTGGTACCAAACAGTTTTTCACGCCATTGCTCTAACAGTGCATCGGTATCGTGCTGGTTAGGGTGGAAGTCACGACGGAAGAAGTCTAAGTACTGTGGCAACAGGCGTGAGAACACACCTTTACGACCATTCCATAAGTATTTAATGGCTGGCAGGTTCTGGCGGAAATTAAACAGCTGGCCATCATGACGCAATAAGCGAGCATGGTTGGTAAACACCACAGCAAAGAAAATGGCGGTAACAGGGATCATGGTGCCTACGCGCAGCGCATAAGAGCCCACGGTTTTTTCATAGACATCATAAGCCACCACTTTGTGCTCGTTTTCTTCTAGCGCATGCCAAGCCCATAACTTAAACATTTCTGGCGAAAAGCGGCGTTGCACATCTTCATCACGTAATAACATTTCCGCGATGATGGCAGTGTAGTGTTCCAGTGCCACGGTAATAGCCAGTTGTACGGGTTTGGGTAGTACTTTTTGACCGAGGCCTAATACCTTGCCTAGCTCAGTATCCATTTTTTGTACAGGATAGCCTTGGGCGGTGGCGGCATCATTAAAGGCTTTGTGCTCTTTAGAGTGCATGGCTTCTTGGCCAATAAAGCCGGAAACCTGAGCCTTCAAGACTGGATCCGTAATTTGGTCACGGTAGGCACGCACGGATTCGACAAAGAATGATTCGCCTTCAGGGAATAAGGCTGACAATGCCGTCATGAAGGTGCTGTGAAACGGGTTATTGTCGTAGTAATAACGCGAGACTGATGCTGGATCAAATTCAAAATCCATACGGCGTGGTGGAATGCCGACCTGAGCGCCCGCTAATGGACGGCTGTTAGGTGAGGTGTCGAGTTTAGTTGTAGCACTCATGTGACGTCTCCAAATAATGTTACATTCAACGATGTAACATTATGCACGTTTAAGTTGGCACTGCAATAGCTCAAATAAACCCACTAAGAATGCTATGCTTTTGACGCTATCAACGGTGAGACTGCTGCCTTGGATGTAATCGTCTTATTCTTTGCTTTTGGCCTGATTGCTGGCCTGCTGCGCTCTGAGCTCAAGTTGCCTCCCGGCCTATATGAAGGCCTGTCACTTTTTCTACTATTAGCCATCGGCTTAAAAGGTGGACAGGGTTTAGCAGGGCAGCCACTAATGCCGTTGTTGCCAGAACTGGCCAGCGTCATGCTGTTAGGCGTCATACAAACCTTCATTGCCTTTGCCATTTTATTAAATCTAGGGCGCTTTGCTCGGCCTGATGCGGCATCCATTGCGGCACATTATGGTTCGGTCAGCATTGCCACTTTTGCGGTTGCGGTGACCTGGTTGTCTACACGCAATATTGGCTTTGAGCCTCAGCTAGTGGTGTATCTGGCCGTGATGGAAGTGCCCCCGATTTTAGTGGGCATCATGCTGGCCCGCGGTATGGGCTCTGGTCAGGTTGTGCGCTGGGGCAACTTATTACACGAAGCCTTTTTGGGTAAGGCAGTCACTTTGTTGTTAGGCGGTATGGCCATCGGTTGGTTTGCAGGCCCTGGTGGCCTAGACAGCATTACCCCGGTGTTTTTTGACCTATTTAAGGGTGTCTTGGCGCTATTCTTATTAGAAATGGGCCTTATTGTCAGTCGTCAAATGAGCGGCTTAAGGCAACAAGGGCTGTTTTTATTAAGCTTTGGTATCTGCATGCCTTTGCTGTCGGCGGTATTAGGTTTGGCCTGTGGTTGGCTGTTGGGGCTTTCCGTTGGTGGCCTTACCTTGCTGGCAACATTGGCGGCCAGTGCCTCTTATATTGCAGTGCCCGCCGCCATGCGTTTGGCAGTGCCAACGGCCAATCAGGCCACATCTTTGGCAGCCGTTTTAGGCATCTCATTTCCATTTAATGTCTTTTTTGGCATCCCACTCTTTTATCAAATGGCGCAGTACCTAGCAGGAGCCTGACATGAGCATTAATACCGGAACAAGGACTTTGCTGACGGTCATTACCGAAGCGGCTTTAGAGGCAACACTGGTGCGCATTTTGAGTGAGCAAGGTGTGCGTGGTTACAGTGTTAGTGAAGTACGTGGCCGTGGCAGTCGAGGTTATCGCGACGGTGTGTTAGCCGAATCGGCCAATATCCGTTTGGAGGCAGTGTGCAGTCGAGCTGTTGCGGAGTCTGCTATTACCTTGCTGCGTGAACGTTATTATGACGATTTTGGCATGGTGGCTTTTATGCAGGATGTCGACGTACTGCGCCCAGATAAATTCTGAGCACAGCCGTCGTTAGCGCTTAATTCAGTGCTGCTAATGCTGCGTCATAATTTGGTTCACTTGAAATTTCAGCGACCAACTCACTATGCAGTACCTTGTTGTTCTCATCCAACACCACCACCGCGCGAGCCGCTAAACCGGCTAACGGACCGTCTGCAATAGCAACGCCATAATTCGTCAGAAATTCGTTGTGGCGCAATGTTGATAAACCCACCACATTTTTAATGCCCTCGGCACCACAAAAGCGTGCTTGGGCAAATGGCAGATCGGCAGAAATACACAAAACAACGGCATTATTCATGCTGGCTGCTTGGGTGTTGAACTGTCGAACTGACATGGCGCAGGTTGGTGTATCTACGCTGGGGAAAATATTCAGAATTTTACGTTTGCCGGCAAAGTCAGCCAAAGCCATATCGGCCAAGCTGTTATTTACCAGACTGAAGTCAGGTGCTGTGCTGCCTGTTGTAGGAAATGTTCCGCCGACCTGAACAGGTCCGCCTTTTAATGTCACCGTTGCCATATGCCCCTCCTGTTAGTCTCACTACAGAGTAAAGCAGATATGGCTAGCCTATGGCAGATAAGATTGTTTATTAGGCGATAGGTAGCTTGATCCAGAAGCAGGCGCCATGTCCCGGTTCTGACTCATAACCAATATGACCGCCCATTAACTCCACTAACTCTTTGCTAATCGCCAGCCCTAAGCCAGTACCATCTTTGGTGCGCGTATCGCTGCTATCAGCCTGACTAAACTTGCTGAATATGCGTGAACGAAACTCATAAGGAATGCCTTCGCCATGGTCAGTCACTCGAATGAAAAGATGAGCTTGAATGACCTCGTGCGTAACTGTCACCGTGCCATGGGCAGGCGAGTATTTACAGGCATTGGATAGCAAATTAGACAGCACCTGTGTTAGTCGATTGGGATCCGTTTTTATTTTTGCGGGTTGCTGAGAGTTACGAACAATCGTGACGTTATGATTGTTGGCAACCGGGATCATGGTGTGAATGACGCTGTCGAGTAATGAAACGATGTCCACTGAGCGCATTTTGAGCTCGAACTTTTCGGCCATCAGCTTTTCTAAATCCAGCAAATCATTAATCAGCAAGCTCAGGCGTTGAGAGTTGTCTTGCGCAATATTGAGCATGTCACGCATGGGTTCCGGCACTTCACACAGTGCGCCTGCCGACAGCAAGCCTATGGCGCCACGAATGGCGGTTAATGGTGTGCGTAACTCATGACTAACCGTGGAAATAAACTCGTTTTTCATGCGCTCGATACGCTTGGTTTGACTCAAGTCGCGAATCAGTACAATCCACAGCGCGTTGCCATTGCGAAAAATCTTAGACAAACTAAATTCCAGCGACATTTTCCCACGCCATGGAATATCAACGTCCAGTTCAAAGCGTGATTCGGCAGCTGAAGGTGCGTGACCTGATAACTGCTGAAGTGGGCCAATGAGTTCAGGTAGTGCATCAGTGAGTGGCGTCACGCCTTTGCCTGTGAGTGCTGGCAGCAACAGCACTGCGCTCTTACTGCTTTGCTCAATATTGAGTTGCTCATTCACTACAATCACAGCGTCGGCCATGTTGTTAAATAATGATTTTTGGAAGCGTTGCTCATCGGCAGAAACCAGCGCATTCACCTGCAGTGCCAACTTAGTTAGCATGCGATGTTGCTGTGCAGATAGCGTGCGCGGCTGAGTATCAATAATGCACAGAACACCATAGGTTTGGCCCCGAGTGTTTCGCAGTGGGGCGCCAGCATAAAAGCGAATAAATGGTAGGTCAGTTACCAGTGGGTTTTCGGCAAAACGATGATCTAATAGCGTATCGCTGACCTCAAAAACATCATCTTGCAACACGGTGTAGTCACAAAAAGCAGAGTGGTATTTGTTTCCGTGTAATAAGACTAATGCGATAGGGCAGGAAAATAATTCGCTGGCTAATTCGGTAAGGTGGTCAAAGACAGGACTTGATTGAGCACTTAAGATGTTGAGTTGATGGGCAGCAGACAGCCGTTCGCTCTCGTTAGCTGCTAACGATGCAGAAAGAGGGCTTAGGGCTGTATTCATAACAATCCGGCTCGGTGGATTTATCCACGTTCATCCTGCCGGGGATCCATGTAACTTAACACTTGGAAATGTGGGTAAATCGTATAGTGATTGTATGGAACTATGGCTGACGCATTAACGAATCAATACGGTCCTGAAGTGCCGGCGTTGTTAGCTGCGCGCTTTCGGGCTGTGTATGCTGACTTTCCAACAGAAAAGTTTTTAAGCATCTGCTTACTGGAATATGACAGCTTAGGGCTAATGGCCAGGGGGCAGCGCATGGCGGAGGCCATGGCGCAGTGTTTGCCCGCGGACTTTTTAGCAGCGGCCGACATCGTGCAGGATTCTTTGGCAGAGCCGCTGACCACAGACCGCAGTTTTGCCATGGCGGGTTTTGTGTATTTACCGCATGGCTTTTTTGTGGCGAATGAAGGCATATATCATCACGCCCGCAGCATGACCTTGTTACATGCCATTACCCAACGCTTTACCAGCGAATTTGCCATTCGCCGGTTTTTGATAGAACAGCCGGAAGCCACGTTGACGGTATTGGCGTCTTGGTGCCATGACCCCAGTGAGCATGTGCGCCGTTTGGTGTCCGAAGGCACTCGTCCGCGTTTGCCTTGGGCGGCCAGACTGCCGGCGTTTCAAGCCGATCCAACATCGGTGATCGAGCTGATAGAGCAGCTCAAAGACGACAGCTCATCCTATGTCCGCCGCTCGGTGGCCAATAATCTAAACGACATTAGTAAAGACCACCCACAGCGGGTATTGGACTTGGCCAAAGCATGGTTGGTGGATGCCGATGACAATCGACGGGCACTGGTTCGGCATGGCCTGCGTAGCTTAATTAAAGCTGGTGATGCACAAGCGTTAGCGTTAATGGGCTTTGTGCCTGCTGCCGGCATTAAGTTGGCGCAGGTGGCGTTTTTACCTACCGCTCCACGGCGCGGTGAGCATTTGCAGATTAGCTGTGAGCTGATCAATCAAAGCGCGCAGGCGCAGTCTTTATGCGTGGATTTACGCATTCATTATCTACGCCAAAACGGCCGTTATGGCATCAAGGTGTTTAAGTGGAAAACGCTGACCTTAGCGGCGGGCGAGTCGTCTGTGCTGAGTTATCGTTTGTCGCTGGCGGACATGACCACACGCAGACATTATGAAGGACGGCATTTGGCCAGCTTATTGGTCAATGGTGAGGTATTTGATTTGGGCGAGTTTGAACTGCGACCAGCTGATTAAGCTAAAAAGCGCACGCTCAAGAACAGCGCTAACATCAAAATGCCAATGACTAATTTGGCGACGATGCCAACTAACATGCCAATGCTGGCACCAAAGCCAGCACGTCCAGCTTGTTGCAGTTGGCGACCATTGATCAGTTCGCCAATCACGGCACCCACAAATGGCCCGAACAAAATACCAATCGGGCCGAACACTATGCCGACCACGGCGCCGATTAACGCGCCCCAAATGGCAGCCTTAGAGGCGCCATAACGTTTGGCACCTAAGGCACCGGCGACAAAGTCTAGGATGATGGCAAACAGGCATAAAAGGCCCAGCAAAATGAGTGTGTTAAGTCCGACAAATTGGAATTGTTCAGCCCAAGCTGCTAATAAAAAGCCGGCGAATAATAATGGTGGGCCAGGAATGACGGGAAGTACTAAACCGGCAAGACCTGCGATTAATAAAATTGCGACGCCAGCCCAAGTCAGCAGGGTGATCGCTAGATCAACATCCATGAATTAACCACCACCGATGGCATGCACCACTTCAATTTGGTCTGCAGGATGAATGAGTGTGCTGGCATGCAGGCTGCGCGGCACGATGTCACCGTTACGCTCAACGGCTATGCGTCGACCTTGGACATTTAACAACAGCAGTAAATCCGCCACAGTAGCGCCTTCGGCCACTTCTTGTGGCTGACCATTAACGGAAATACGGAATGCATTAGCCACGACTAGACGACCAGAATAAAAGCGCCAGCCACAGCCAGCCAATAATGAATGCCAAACCACCTATTGGGGTGATGGCGCCAAACCAGCGCGGTGCACCTAATGCCATGGCATACAACGAGCCACTAAAAATGACGATGCCAATTTGCAGGCTAAGGGCTGGGCTACTTAAAGTGGATGGCAGTGGTGCGGTCAGGGCAGGTGATATACGAATCAGCGCGCCAATGACTAACAGGCCCAAGGCGTGAATAAAGTGGTATTCAACCGCTGTTTGCCACCAGCCCAAGGCTTCTGGCGATAGTTTGGCTTTAAGGGCGTGGGCACCAAAAGCCCCAGTCATGACGGCTAGGGCTAGGTTGAATGCTGCAATGGACAGCCAGCTCATGCAGTCAACAAGGCCGCACGCACTTTGTCCATGGCATTTTTTTCTAGCTGACGAATGCGTTCGGCAGACACACCAAACTCATCGGCTAGTTCATGCAGCGTGGACTTGTTTTCGCTTAACCAACGTTTGGACAAAATGGCCTGGCTACGTGCATCCAGCGAACTGATTGCCAGCATCAGGCGGTCGTTGTTGCTGTGTTCGGTGTCGTCAGCTTCCGCTAGCTGTGCCGGGTCATAACGATGGTCGGCAAGATAGTGAATTGGAGCTTGCGCCACACGCTCTTCATCGTCATCAGGATTGCCGTCAATGGGGGTGTCGTAATTCAGCAGTCGACCTTCCATCTCGAGCACATCAAATTTGCTGACATTTAATTCGTCGGCAATGGCCTGTGCTTCGGCTTGAGTCAAACCTGCGCTGCCTTTTTTCATGCTGCGCAGGTTAAAAAATAGTTTGCGCTGTGCTTTGGTGGTCGCAATTTTGACGATGCGCCAGTTTTTAATCACGTATTCGTGAATTTCGGCCTTAATCCAATGCACAGCAAAGGACACCAGACGCACACCCATGGTGGGGTCAAAGCGCTTCACCGCTTTCATCAGGCCAATATTGCCTTCTTGGATTAAGTCGGCTTGTGGCAGGCCATAACCAGCATAACTTTTGGCGATATGCACCACAAAACGAAGATGAGCGAGAACGAGCTGACGTGCGGCGTCTAGGTCTTGATCGTAGTGTAAGCGTTCGGCAAGCGAGCGCTCTTCATCGGCAGTCAGTACCGGAATACTGCTGACAGATTGAATGTACGAACCTAGGTTAGCCCCAGGAATACCTACTGCTATCGGCTGTAAGGCCTTGCAGTCAGACATCGTTCATGCCCTCCATAAAGTGATCAAACAACATCATTGCTTATAATACCATTGCCGTAGTTCTCGGCAATATGGCATTAACGTGGCTCAGATTCGCGTAAATGACGACCCACTGCCAACCATGAACCTAACCATCCCAAGAAGCCAGCACCTAGTATTACGGCAATGCCAATACTAAAAGATGGGTAGCTCAGTGCAAACTCACTGCCATAAAGCCTAGCCAGCTGCATGACGGGTTCGTTTAGCCAATAAATTAACGCACTAACTGTGCCCAGGGTGACAAGCCCAGCGCTTAAACCACACCACACACCCAAATAAATAAAGGGTCGGCGAATAAAACTGCGTGTGGCGCCCAGCAGCGCAATCACACGAACCTCTTCACGGCGCGATTCGATGCTTAGGCGAATGGTGTTGCCTACTACTAACAAACCGCCCAACACCAAGGCACTACCCAAGGCATAAAGCAGGCGCTGGCCTAGATCCAGAATGCTTTGTAAGCGTTGCACCCAAGCGATATCGACTTCAGCTAACTCAACGTCTTCCCATTGCGCAAATTGATCACGCAAAGCAGTCATGGCATTGGTGTCGCTAGTGTTTACCGGAAATACTTCTAATACTGGCGGCAGAGGGTTTTTATCAAATAATTTAAGTGCTTGGCCATAACCTGATGACTCCTTGAACTCTTCCAAGGCAACTTCAGGAGAAATGAGGGAGACTGAAGCAACTTCATCTAAGGCTTGAGCTTTGCGCAATGCATTACGTTGCTGCTCACTGCTTAAGCCGTCTTTTAGATAAATGGAAAGTCTGGCTTCACTGTCCCAGCCATTTGCTGCAGAGCGGGCATCGTTGAGTAAAAAACCCAGTGCCAGCGGCAAGCTAAGCGCAATGGCCATAACCAAAACAGTCATCAGCGTTGATAAAGGTGAGTTGCGAAGACGCACAAAACTGTCTTTAGCTTCACGGCGATGATGGCCTAAGTAGTGACTGAACGTACTTTTTAATGAGCTGGCCTGTTTGTTAGCGCCTCTGTTTGCAATAGGTTGATTCATTAGGCTGCTCCACTGTCAGAGACTAACTGTCCGGCTTTTAGGGTCAGCAGACGGTGTTTGAAGCGAGCAATCAGCGACAGGTCGTGGGTGGCCACCAAGATACTGACGCCAACACGCGACAGTTCTTCAAAAATATTCATCACTTCCAGTGCCAGCTGAGGGTCTAAATTACCGGTTGGTTCATCGGCTAGGATGACGGACGGTTTGCTAACCACAGCACGGGCAATACCAACACGTTGCTGTTCACCACCGGACAGCTCCAATGGCATGGATTTGGCACGATGCTTTAAGCCCACTAAGTCCAGTGCAGCATAAACACGGTTAGGAATATCACGCGGTGCCATGCCAGAAATAATCAGCGGCAGGGCCACGTTATCAAACACGGTGCGGTCATCTAACAAGTTGTGGTCTTGGTAAATCATGCCAATGTCGCGTCGTGCCATGGCAATTTGTCGGCCTTTCAGCTGACCGTTGTCGCGACCATTGACAATGACTCGGCCGCTGCTGGCGCGCTCAATAATCATGATTAATTTGAGTAGCGTGGATTTACCTGCACCGGAATGGCCGGTTAAAAATGCCATTTCGCCGGTGGGGATTTCAAAGCTCAGCTCTCGCAACGCGTCAAATTGAGGCGGGTAACGCTTGCTGACCGATTCAAAACGGATCATTCAACTCTCCTATATGCCCTAAGCTGGATTAACGCAGCTCATCAAACAGGGCTTGAACAAACTCTGCTGCCTCAAAGGGGCGCAGATCGTCGACACTTTCACCTACGCCAACAAAACGAATGGGCAGGTTGGTGCGACTGGCAATATTAAACAGCACACCACCTTTGGCGGTGCCATCTAGCTTGGTCACCGTCAGGCCGGTCAGTTTCACGGCTTGATCAAAGTCACGCACTTGGTTTAGTGCATTTTGCCCGGTACCGGCATCAACAACCAACATAACTTCATGCGGGGCATGCGGATCAATTTTTTGCAGCACACGTACTACTTTGCTGAGCTCATCCATTAGATGATTTTTGTTGTGCAGACGACCGGCAGTATCGGCAATCAATACATCCATGCCACGCGCTTTCGCGCTTTGGAACGCATCAAACAACACCGAAGCAGAGTCTGCGCCGCTACCTTGGGCAATGACCGGCACATTGTTGCGCTCACCCCAAACTTGAAGTTGCTCAACCGCAGCAGCACGAAAGGTGTCACCCGCAGCCAACATGACCTTCTTGCCTTCACGCTGCAAACGCTTGGCGAGTTTACCAATGGTGGTGGTTTTACCCACACCATTTACGCCGACCATCAAAATCACAAAGGGTTTGTGCATATTATTGATGATTAATGGTTGCTGACGTGGGCTGAGCAAATCGGTTAGCTCAACTTGCAGTGCATCAAATAGGGCGTGTGAGTGCAGCAGCTCTTGGCGAGATACGCGTTCAGTGAGGGCATCAACCACACGGCGTGTGGCGTCGACACCCACGTCAGCAATTAACAACTGAGTCTCGATGTCTTCTAATAATTCGTCATCAATTTCTTTAGCGCCAATCAGCAATGTCGCCATGCCTTGACTAAACGAACGACGCGTTTTACTTAAGCCAACTTTCATGCGGCCAAAAAAGCCGCTGTCTTCTGGTGTTACTTCCGACATGCTAGGGTCCACTATTTGATCTGGAGCTGTCCATGGCGACGCTTTCAGGATGCGCTATGCTAGCACCCTAATGCCAACCCTTCACGGGGTAGTGGCGTTTGTCTTTAGCAAATTTAGTTTTTTGATGTGGAGTTCGCTCGATATATGCATGCCTCATGGTGGCGAAAACACGCGGTCAGCCTGCTGTTGATATGCACTGGTCTTATGCCAATCGGTGTCAGTGCAAATGACTCATTGACGCAATTTCAGCTAGAGAATGGCCTCAATGTCATTATTCAGGTGGATAGGCGTGCACCGGTTGCCGTGGTGCAAACTTGGTATGGCGTGGGCGGTGGTGATGAGCCTGAAGGCATGACCGGTGTTTCACATGTGTTAGAGCACATGATGTTTAAGGGTACAGAGAAAGTCCCCGTGGGGGAGTTCTCCCGCATTGTCGCGCGCTTCGGCGGCAGTGATAACGCCTATACCACACAGTCAGAAACCGTCTATTTTCAGCGTGTGTTATCGCATCGTGTGCAACTGGCCTTGGAGCTGGAAGCTGACCGCATGACCGGTTTGTTGCTGGACAAGCAAGAGTTTAAGCGTGAGCTACAGGTGGTCATCGAAGAGCGCCGTCAGCGTACGGATGATCGTCCCGGTGGGCGTGCCTTTGAGTTATTTAATGCCACGGCACATGTCGAAAATCCTCAACGTACGCCCGTTATTGGTTGGCGCCATGATTTAGAAAAATTGACTATTGAGCAAGTACGTCAGTGGTATGCGCAATGGTATGCGCCCAACAATGCCACACTGGTGGTGGTGGGGGATGTTGATCCTGACCAAGTTCGTCATTGGGTAGCCGATTATTTTGCACTTATCCCCGCGCGAACGTTGCCTGAGCGTCCGCTATGGCGTGAAACAGCGACGTTGCAGGAGCGGCAGCAAACATTGACCCTGCCGGCACAAGTGCCTTCATTGTATTTGGGCTTTAATTGGCCATCACTGCAAACTGCTAAGTCGCCAGAGGAAGCATATGGTTTGCGCATGTTGGCGGGTATTTTGGATGGTGGAGTGAGTGCGCGTTTGGAATCGAATTTAGTTCGAACCGGTAAGGCTGCGGCGGTGAATTCTAGCTACAACCTATTGTCACGTGGCGACACCTTGCTGGTGATTACGGCTGTGCCCGTGCCGGGGCAAAATTTGACTGGTTTACGCGAGCAAGTGCTGGCCGAAGTGATGCGATTGCGTGATGAAGTTGTTGATGAAGACGAAATTGAGCGTGTGTTGGTGAATGTGCTGTCCGACAGTGTTTTTAGCCGTGATTCCCTAGACCAGCAAGCATCACAGTTAGGTCAGCTAGCCACTCTGAATTTACCACTGGATTGGCCGACTCAATATGCTCAAGCCTTGCGTCAAATTACCCCCGAACAGATTCAAGCGTTGGCTAAGCAGTATTTGCAGCCAGAGCGTATGACCACACTCTATATGCAAATTGACAAGGAGAAGACACCGTGAGGCAGCTGTTATGTGCCTTAGCCTTGCTTTGGCCTTTGGCGAGTGTGGGCAGTGTAGAGCGTGCCAGTACAGATATTGGTGAGATTACGAGTCTTTCGCGTTTGCATAGCTTAAGTGCCAGTGAGTTGGCGTCGTCAAAATCGTTAAATGTGCCGTTTGATGTGTGGCGCACTAGCCAAGGTCTGCGTGTGTTATGGCATGACAATCCGCGCCTGCCAATGGTAGAGGCGCGTGTGTACTTTGATGCCGGGTCTGCGCGTGATGGCGCCACTCCCGGGCTTGCGGCTGCAGTCAATAGTTTGATGGAGCAAGGTACCCGTCGTCGAAGCGGACAAGAAGTGGCGCTAGGTTTTGAACGCTTAGGCGCGCGCTTTAATCGCAGCTCACATCGCGATATGGCACTGTTTGAATTGGTAATGTTATCGGATGCTGAGATTCGAGAGCCGGCCATGGCCTTGTTAGCTGAGGTCATTACGCGACCGGTTTTTGCGCATGCGGACTGGCTGCGTTTACAAGACAGCATGCGCGTTGGCAGTAAGCAGCGCAAACAATCTCCGGCCGCCATTGCATCACGTTTATTTTACGAGTCGCTTTATCAAGCGCACCCATATGGCCACCCACCAAGTGGAACATTAGGCTCAATTAATCGAATTCGCTTGGATGATATTCGTGCGTTTCATGCGCGTCATTATGTCGCCAACAACGGCGCACTGGTTCTAGTGGGTGACTTGCGTCGTGCCGAAGCGGAAACTTTAGCTGAAACGTTTGCCGCAAAAATGGCGAGTGGACGCGCCGCGCCACTGATTGCACCACCGCCTAACTTAGGCGTTTCCAAGCGCTTGCATCAGTCATTTAATGCGGAACAAACGCATGTTGTCCTTGGGCAGCTGGGCATTACGCGTCATGACCCTGATTATTTTGCTTTGATTGTCGCCAATGAGGTGATTGCTGGTGGCGGCTTTGGCTCACTGTTGATGCGAGAGCTGCGCGAAAAGCGTGGTCTAACCTATGGTGTATCTAGTCGCTTTAATGTCATGCGTGTTAATGGCCCGTTCCAGGTCAATTTTTCTACACGTGCTGACCAGGCTGAGCAGGCATTAAGCCTAACGCAATCAATTTTGCAGCAACTGCAACAGGAAGGTTTACCAGCAGAAGATGTCACGCGTGCTATTGATGCGATAGCGCAGTCATTTCCACTGGGGCTAACCACCAATAGTCAAATTGCCAGCTATTTGGGTGTGATTGGCTTTTACGATTTACCGCCTACCTGGCTGCAAAATTATCTGCCTAGGTTACGTGCAGTCACTACGGAACAAGTGAATGATGCGCTACGTCGACGTCTAACGCCGGATGAGATGGTGATTATTACTGTGGGGCCGGTGTTGCAATGACTAAAGTAGCAAAAGGTGGGCAGCGAGAACTACGTATCATTGCTGGGCGTTGGCGTAGTCGACGTGTACGGTTCTTGGATGTGCCGGGACTTAGGCCAACACCGGATCGCGTGCGCGAAACACTGTATAACTGGCTGCAGTTTGAAATAACACGTTGCCACGTTCTGGATCTGTTCGCCGGCAGTGGTGCACTGGCTTTTGAAGCGGCATCACGGGGCGCTGAGCAAGTCACCCTCATCGAAAAAGACGCGCAGCAGGCACAATGTTTACGACAAAATTTGGCCCTGCTGGAAGCAGAAAGCTGTCAGCTAATATGTGCTGATAGTTTGCAGTGGTTGAAGCAGGCACCAACTAAGGCTTACGACTTAGTGTTATTGGATCCGCCTTTTAATTTGGGCTTGGTGAAGCAGGTCATTGATCGACTAATGCAGCAGGCATGGTTAAAACCAAGTGCTTGGGTGTATATAGAAACTGAGCTGTCACCCGAGGCGCTGGAGTTGCCAGCACAGTTCGCACTTCACCGGCAAACGCGTGCCGGTCTGGTGCATGCACTGTTGTATCGGGTGACGCAGTCATAAGGAGTTTGTTATGTCATCATTTAAACCAGCTTGGTGGCTCAGCAACCCGCATCTGCAAACGCTATACCCTTCTTTGCTGCGTAAGACACAGTCGTTGCCACGGGTGCGTGAGCGTTTGCGACTGCGTGATGGTGATTGGTTGTATTTGGACTGGCGCCTGCCTGCTCAGTGGATCGAGAGTGACTTGCCGTTGGTGATTGTGATTCATGGCCTGACCGGCTGTAGTGGCTCGCAATATGTGCTCGGTCAGCAACGTGCGTTAGATGAGCGGGGTTGGGCATCGGTGGCGATGAACTGCCGTGGTGCAACTGGCGAACCTAACGACACTGTGCGTGCTTATCATGCCGGTGCCTTTGATGATGTGGCTGATGTCGTAAGCGCGGTGGCAGCACGTTATCCGCAGAAAAAACTGGCCATTGTTGGCTTTTCTTTAGGCGGTGCTATTACGCTGAACTATCTGGCACGAGAGTCCCTGCCGGCTAACTTGAAAGCTGCTGTGGCGGTGTCGGTCCCGCTGGATCTTGGCGCTTGTTCTGACCGCCTTGATCAAGGCTTTTCACGTGTGTATCGCAGGCACTTACTGACCAAGTTGCAGCAGACTTGGCGCCGTAAAAGTCTACATTTGGAAAAATCAGGGCAGGCACAAATAGCGCGTTATATTCGTCAGCGCTTAGAGCGTGGGCCGTACAAATCATTTCGGGTGTTTGATAACGAGTTAATTGCTGGCCTGCACGGTTTTCGTGATGGCGATGATTATTATGCGCGCTGCAGTCCGCTGCAGGTGCTGCCGGACATCACCATTCCAACATTGCTGCTGCAAGCCGAAGATGACCCATTTTTGGCGCCGGTGTGTTTTCCCAAGCCCCATCAAGGCAGCGCAAAGCTCACCATCGAAATCACCCCTAAAGGCGGTCATGTTGGGTTTGTTGAGCAAGGGGTTAGTGTGCGCGAGCCGGGTTATTATTTAGAGCGCCGCATTCCACAGTTTTTGCTGCAAACGCTTTGCGTTTAACGCTTCAGATTCAGTGGGCTGCCATAGCGCGCTTTTAAGGCGGCAATGTCATCGCGAGCGCTGCCACATAGGTAGGGCTCTTCAAGGCACATAATCTGATACAAACCCTGACGCAACATGTCTTCAGTGAGCGGTTCGCTAAAGCCAAAAAATCCGGTGGTGGTCAGAAAATTTACCCAACTGGTCGCGATAATCCATAAATTGACGATTAATGAGCTGATTTCGTCATCGCTGGCGTTAAGCAGTTGGTTGGCGGCTTGATGTTTATATATAGCCTGCGCCGCAAACAGCACTTGTTGAGCAAAGGCTTGATAGGCTTGGCGCATTTCGTCGTTTTCGCTGACTAGGTGGGTCAGGTCACGATGTAAAAAGCGATAACGCCACATGCAGGCCAGAATCTCTTCAAACAAAGCCACTTTGCGTTCTTGTGTTAATACTTCGTCGGTATGCGCCTGTAAAACCTTTGTCATCTCGTCGCTATAACGCAGAAATAGGCCGAAGATGATCGATTCCTTGTTGGCAAAGTGGTAATAAAGATTGCCGGGGCTAATGCCTAATTCGGCGGCAATGTGATTGGTTGTCACGGCACGCTCGCCTTGCTCATTAAAGAGCGCCAAGCTTTTTAGCAGAATGCGATCGCGCGTTTTCACATAGCCTCCATAATAATTCGCCTATTTGACAGACTAGAGTAAATGCTCTAAAAAGTCACCACTCGCCGCAGATTATGGGCGGTTTTGCTGAATTTATAGAGGTCATTATGGTTGCTCACAATCCACAACTCATCTCAGAGAACCCCCAAGTTGCTGAAATGCAGCGTATTTTTCAGTCTCAACGATCGGCATATTCCATGCGTCCAATGCCTTCTGCACAAGAGCGCATTGCGGGTCTTGAGCGTTTACGCCAGGCGGTACTGAAATATCAAGACGATTTGGCCGATGCCGTTAGCCAAGACTTTGGTCATCGCTCCAAAGATGAAACCAAGATTGCCGAAATTCTAACGTCCTTAGAAGCCATTAAGTATGGCAGCAAAAACCTAACTAACTGGATGAAGCCACAAAAACGCCATCCGGGCATTCTAGCCATTCCTGCTAAAGCCCGTGTGGTGCCGCAGCCGTTAGGTCTGGTGGGTGTTGTTGTGCCTTGGAACTACCCGATTTTCTTGGCGCTGGGCCCATTAGTTGGTGCTTTAAGCGCTGGTAACCGCGTGATGATCAAGTCATCCAGCTTCACACCACGCTTGGGTGAAACCCTGAAGCGTATGTTGGCAGAAGCCTTTAACGAAGACATGGTGGCCGTGATTACTGGCCGTGGTGAAGTGTCAGAAGCGTTTTCGCACCTGCCATTTGACCAAATGACCTTTACTGGTTCGACCAATGTTGGCCGTACCATCATGCAAAACGCGGCGACTAATCTAACACCGGTATTGTTAGAGCTGGGCGGAAAGTCACCGGCCATTGTGCATGAGTCCTACCCAATGACTGATGCTGCTGAGCGTATCGCCTTTGGTAAGTGCTGGAACGCTGGTCAAACCTGTGTGGCACCAGACTATTTATTGCTTCCACGCGGCAAAGTCGATGAGTTTGTCATCGCCATCACTGCACAAATCAGCAAAATGTACCCAACCTTGCTGACCAACAGCGACTACACCAGCATTGTTAATGACAAGCAGTACAAGCGTATTCAGTCCTACCTAGACGATGCTCGTGCACAAGGTGCTCGTGTCATTGAAATCAATCCGGCCAATGAGCGTTTTGATAACACCCGCAAGATTCCACCAACAATTGTGTTGGGTGTTACCGAAGACATGCTGATCATGCAAAACGAAATCTTTGGCCCAATCCTGCCGATCATGGAAGTTGAGTCGTTGTCGCGTGCTTTAGAGTTCGTGAATCGTCGCGCACGTCCATTGGCGCTGTACTATTTTGATAACGACAGTGCTCGCGCTGAATACGTCATCACCCACACCCATTCTGGTGGTGTTGGTATTAATGACGTAGTAACGCATGTGGGTGTGGATGACCTGCCGTTTGGTGGTGTGGGCGCATCGGGCATGGGCCGTTACCATGCTTACGAAGGCTTCCAAACCTACTCCAACATGAAAGCGGTGTTAGAGCGTCCTAAAGTATATTCTGTGCGCTACATCTTGCCGCCATTTAATAAATTTACGCATACCTTGATTAATAAGATATTTTTTGGCAAATAAGATGTCCTAGCCAATAACAACAAGAAGAAGGGGGCTTACGCCATGCATGTCGATCACCAACAGGCAGCGGGGCTAAGTCGCCGCAGCTTCTTAAAAACCAGCGCCATGGGCGGTATGCTCTTGGCGACTGGTTCATCAGCTGCCGTGCTAACAGGTTGTGCCAAGGTCGAACCACAAAATGGTTATGACTTTTTGCGTGCTCAAGATATTGCCGTATTAACTGCCTTAACACCGGTGGTGTTGGCTGATGTGTTTCCTACTGACGACACCGCGCCTAAAGCCATTGAAGATGTGCTTCGCTCCATAGACCAATTCATTTATGCCACTGGCCCCAGCTCGATGGCGGCTATTCAAGAGCTATTTGATTTGCTCAGCATGCCGCCGGCGCGCTGGACACTTTGTCGTTTGTGGAAAGATTGGCCCGAAGCCAGCCCCGCTGAACTTGAAGCATTTTTACAGCGCTGGAAAGGTAGCTCGGTAGGGCTGCTACGTGCTGGTTATGGCGGCTTGGCCAAAATCATTACTGCCGCTTGGTATCTGTTGCCACAAAGCTGGGAAGCTATTGATTATAACGGACCACAACATGCGCCCACACCCGTCGCTAATGCAGGAGCTTTGTCATGAAAATAGCGATTCAAGGTGTGCCAGACCCCATTCAAAACGGCATAGCAAAAGGCTGGAAGGTGTTTCATGCTGGTTTGTTAGCAGAGAGTGAAACCATCGAGTGTGATGTGGTGATTGTTGGTACTGGTGCGGGCGGCGGCACAGCAGCCGAAATCCTAACCAAGGCTGGCTTATCCGTGGTGATGCTGGAAGATGGGCCGTTACGCAGCAGCAATGACTTCCGCATGAACGAAGGTGAAGCTTTTCGTGACCTGTATCAAGAAGGTGGTGGCCGTACCAGCAACGATGGTGCGCTGACTATTTTGCAAGGCCGCGCCGTGGGTGGCAGTACCACAGTGAATTGGACTTCTAGCTTTCGCACGCCCGAACAAACCTTGCAGCATTGGCAGTCGGTGCATGGCTTACAAGCGTTTTCGGCCGAGGCCATGGCGCCTTGGTTTGAAATGGCCGAACGCCGAGTAAATATTGGCCCTTGGCAAGTGCCGCCGAATGCCAACAACGATGTGTTGCGAGCAGGTTGTGAACAACTGGGCTGGAGTTGGGACAGCATTCCGCGCAATGTCTCGGGCTGTTGGAACTTAGGCTATTGCGGTGTTGGTTGCCCCACTAATGCCAAACAATCGATGCTGGTTACCACCATTCCGGCCGCACTAACGGGGGGCGCTAAGTTGTATCAGCGCGCCAAAGTGCGTGAAATCATTATGGAAGGTGACACCGTGGTGGGTGTGGTAGCTGATGGCATGCCAGAAAAAGGTTTTACGCCCACCGGCAAAACACTCACTGTGCGCGCACGCCACACCATTTTGGCCGGCGGCGCCATTAATAATCCGGGCATTTTGCTGCGCTCAAAAGCGCCAAACCCACACCGTCAGGTCGGTGCTAACACCACTATCCATCCCACCGTGGCCAATTTCGCAGTGTTTGATAAAGACATTCAAGGCTGGCATGGCGCGCCACAGTCGGTTTATTCCGACCACTTTCAGTGGCAGGACGGTGCCGCGGGGCTAACCGGCTTTAAATTAGAAGTGTTGCCGATGTTGCCGGCCTTTATTGCCAGCTTGTTGGGCACGCATGGCGCTGCCCATGCAGAAGAAATGACCCAGCTAGGGCAGCTTAACGGCATGATTGCATTGGTGCGTGATGGTTTCACCGAAGACGCCATGGGCGGCACCATAGAGCTGCGTAAAAATGGCTCGCCAGTGCTGGACTATGAACTGAAGTCTGGCCATGTAGATGCCATTCGCCGTAGCTTTTTAGCCATGTCTGAAATTCAATTTGCTGCCGGTGCACGGCAAGTGCGTCCGGCGCAGTTGGGCGGCGGTACATTCACTTCTTGGAATGAATGTAAAGAAGCCATCAATAACTTCAGCATTGAAAAGTTCCGCACCTTGGTGGGCTCGGCACATTTGATGGGCGGCTGTGTTATGGGCAATAACCCCAAAACATCTGTCGTGACCGATCAGGGTCGATACCACTTGCTAGACCAATTAAGCATTATGGATGGCTCGTTGTTCCCGACCAGTATTGGCGCTAACCCACAGCTGTCGATTTACGGTTTGGTGAGCAAACTGGCCACCCAATTAGCTAATGAACTTGCACCTAATGGGGCATTAAACACAGCGGTAGTGAGTTAAAGCGTGAGTAGTTGGATTAAGCAGTTTTTTACCGGTGCCGATGGCATTCGGCGCGCATTAAACCTATACGGCCCCTATGTGGGGGCCGGTGTGCGTGTGGTGGAAATTGACCCTGAGTATCGATCCGTTACCGTGGCGATGAAGCTGAGTTGGTATAACACCAACTACGTTGGCACCCATTTTGGCGGCTCGCTCTACAGCATGATTGACCCGTTTTTTATGCTGCTGTTAATGAATCGCTTAGGCCGTGACTACATCGTGTGGGACAAGGCCGCGACCATTGATTTCATTAAGCCTGGGCGTGGCCTGGTGACGGCAACCATGACCTTGGATGATGAGCGCTTGGCGGAAGTGCTAAAAGCCACCGCCGATGGCCAAAAGTACCTGCCGGTGTGGCCAGTGGAAATTCGTGATGAAGACGGTGAGCTAGTGGCGCGTGTCGACAAAACGCTCTACATACGCCGCAAACGGCCTGAAGCTATAGCTTAAGCCTTAGGGCAGGCGCTCTAACCGAACGCGCGCCACACCTTGCTGCACCATGCCCAGCTGCTCGGCAGCTGCACGTGACACATCAATAATGCGTGTCTTCACAAATGGCCCACGGTCGTTAATCGTTACCACCACCGAGCGGCCATTGCGCACATGCGTCACGCGCACGCGGGTGCCAAACGGCAGTGAAGGGTGGGCTGCTGTCATGGCGTGTTTATTGAAAATGGCACCGCTGGCGGTTTTACGGCCATGAAACTTCGCACCATAAAATGAAGCATTGCCCTCCGCAATAAAACGCCCAGGTTCATGGCGCTCTTCAATAACCGCTTCGGACTCTGCTTCAACTTCTGGTTCAGCGACCGGTTCGGTTGTTTGTGCAACCGTTTCTTTTTCAGCTTCAGAAATAACGGGCTTAGGCACTGGTGTTGGTTTGGTGGGGTGGCTGCTACAGGCCACTAGTGCGACTGAAAGTAGGGCAATACTGCCAAGATGAGTTAGGCGCATGATTGGTTAAGCTCGCGATATTTTTGTTGGAGTTGTTGCTCGCTTTCGACATGGTCCGGGTCAACAGGAATGCAGTTAACTGGACATAACACCACACACTGAGGCTCATCAAAATGCCCCACGCACTCAGTGCAACGCGCGGGGTCTATCTCATAAATTTCCGGCCCCATGCTGATGGCCAGATTGGGGCAAGCGGGTTCGCAGACATCGCAGTTAATGCACTCATCGGTGATCATTAATGCCATGTTGCTGGCCTCATTTTTTGCGTGGCTTCATTTACGTGGTGTGGGCGAACGGCCGAGTTTTTCAACGAACGCCTTTGTGACGTTGTTCGGCACAAACTGGCTTACATCACCACCTAAAATCGCGATCTCTCGCACCAAGCTTGAAGAGATAAACGACAAGTGTTCAGACGGGGTTAAAAATACTGTTTCAAAATCACGATTTAACTGGCGATTCATGTTCGCCAATTGGAATTCGTATTCAAAGTCAGACACCGCACGCAGACCACGCAACACCACGTTGGCCTCCATGTCATCGACAAAAAACGATAGCAGCTTATCAAAACCCACCACCCGCACATTCGGCAAATGCGCCACCACTTCCTGCGCCAAGTGCACTCGCTCTTCAACACTGAACAAGGGCTTCTTCTTTTCGCTAGCCGCCACGGCCACCACGACTTCATCAAACAAGCGCGCCGCGCGCTCAACAAGGTCCTTATGACCATTGGTGATAGGGTCAAACGTACCGGGGTAAATGACACGTGTGGACATAAGCGTTCCTGTGTGTGGGTGACAAAATAATCAGGATGTTGATGTTACACGGTGTAGCGGGGATCGCCAAAGGTGGGGGATGTAAATCTTAAAGAGTATTTAAGTGCTTGAAATGAAGAGATGAATAGCCATAAATTAAAAGCCCACGATTGGTGGTCCCGATTCTAGAAAGGGATCTCCGACGCAGTTGTTAGTTGGCTTCTGTAGTTGTCGATAGCGGCCTAGCGCGCTAGCGCCGGTTAAGCTGCGCGCCACGGCCTCTGCGACCTTGATGCCATCCACACCCGCCGAGAGAATGCCGCCGGCATAGCCCGCGCCTTCGCCTGCGGGGTACAAGCCCTTGGTGTTGATGCTCTGGAGGTCGTCACCCCGTTTAATGCGAATCGGTGAGGACGTGCGAGTTTCGACGCCGGTGAGTACCGCATCCTGCATGGCATAGCCACGAATCTGCTTATTGAAGGCAGGTAATGCTTCACGAATGGCGTCGATGGCATAGGTAGGCAGGCTGGCATCCAGCTCGCCTAACGTAACCCCCGGCTTGTACGAGGGCAGCACGCTACCAAACTCAAGCGAAGGTCGCTTGGCGATGAAGTCGCCGACCAGTTGGCCCGGTGCGTTGTAGTTGCTGCCCCCGAGTAAATAGGCCTGCGACTCCAGTGCGCGCTGGAAGTCGATGCCAGCGAGCGGGCTACCGGGATAATCCTCCGGCGAGATGCCCACTACGATGGCGCTGTTGGCGTTGCGCTCGTTACGCGAGTACTGGCTCATGCCGTTGGTGACCACACGTCCTTCCTCTGACGTCGCAGCCACCACGGTGCCGCCGGGGCACATGCAGAAGCTGTAGACCGAGCGGCCATTTTTGGCGTGATGCACCAGCTTGTAATCGGCTGCGCCCAAGATGGGATGACCAGCCTGCGGGCCGAAACGACAGCTATCAATGAGCGACTGCGGATGCTCGGCACGGAAGCCGATGGAGAACGGCTTCGCCTCGACATACACGCCTCGGTCATGAATCATCTGAAAGGTGTCTCGTGCACTGTGGCCCACCGCGAGCACCACATGGTCGCTACGGATCTGTTCGCCATCCGCCAAGGTCACGCCCCGCACTTGGCCGTTCTCAATCTGCAGGTCTTCAACCCGTGCGCTGAAGCGAATTTCACCGCCTAGTGCAACGATGTTCTCGCGCATCTTCTCGATCATCGTGACCAGCTTGAATGTGCCGATGTGCGGCTTGCTGACGTAGAGAATTTCGTCCGGTGCGCCGGCCTTCACAAACTCGGTCAGTACTTTACGGCCATGATGCAGCGGGTCACGAATCTGGCTGTAGAGCTTGCCATCAGAGAAAGTACCGGCGCCGCCTTCACCGAACTGCACATTCGACTCCGGGTGCAGCTCGCGCTTACGCCATAAGCCCCAAGTATCTTTAGTGCGTTCGCGGACGGCTTTGCCGCGCTCCAGCACGATAGGGCGAAAGCCCATCTGCGCCAAAATTAACGCCACGAAAAGGCCGCAAGGACCAAAGCCAATGACCACCGGGCGCAGGAAATCCCCTTGCGGCGCGGGCGTGACAAATTGATAGGTCGTGTCTGGTGCAAGCCCGACATGGGGGTCACCCGCCAAGCGATCGAGTACGGCGGCTTCTTGAGTCAGAGAAACATCGAGGCTGTAAATCAACACGATATGGCCGCGCTTGCGGGCATCGTAACTGCGCTTATAGACGCTGTAGCTGACCAACTCATACTCACGCACACCTAGGCGTAGCAGAATCGCCGCGTGTAGGGCGTCATCGCTATGCTCCAGTGGCAGCTTCAGGTCAGTTAGTCGCAGCATGATGATTCTCGATATCTCGGGTGAAGCAGCTTGGTCAGTTCAGATCGCCGGATCATCCAGCGCCCCTATTTTAGAGGCTGCGGCGGTATAGCTCTTCAACTTTCTCACGCGCCCACGGTGTTCGACGTAAAAAAGTCAGACTGGATTTGATGCTGGGATTGTCGTTGAAGCAACGAATATCCACGACGCGACCCATCTCCACCCAGCCATAACAAGCCACCAAATGGGTCAGCATATGCTCCAGCGTGATGCCCTGCAGAGGATCAATAAAGCGCTTTTCGTTCATGGCCCACCCTCAGACAAATTGACCTGCCATATCTATCTCCATTACTCACGATTGTGAGGCAAAGAGATGTCTAGTGGAATCGGTCCTTATCAAATTGGCGCTATTACTCTCGTGGGATTGCTTGCAGCTTTTCTTATTTGGCTCGCTGCGACTGCAGACTGATAACCCAGCCTGCACGAGCCGAACAACCAACAGAGCATTCAAGCAGGAGCGAGCTTACGCAACGATTGCCCAAACCAAAGCCCCCATAAAACTCAACAAAACTAAATAACTCGGCAGTGTTGCCACCAAAATCGACCCCTTCACACCACGTCCCAGTCGTGAGCCCATCATGAATGGATACAGCACGCGGGTAAGCACATAAATGCTGCCGCCCACGGTGGCAAACACGGGGCTAACAAACACGGCCACCAGCCATAGCAGAATCAAAAACGGCGGCATATGTTCCAGTTGATTCAGCTGGAAGCGGTCGGCGGCAAGCATTTCTCGGTCTTGGCCAAAATAGCGGTCAAACTTTTCGCCACGTTTGGCGTATTCACGCGTTAGCCGAATTTTGGTGCGCGCAGCATTTACCGCTAGCCCGTAATACACCAATAGGTAAGCCAAGGTGACCAGTATGGGTCCAGTTTGAGTGGAAACTTCAAGTGGGTGCATAAGCGTGGGCCTTAAGAAAAGGTGGTTTCAGTCGAGTATATATTGTTGCGGAGCTGATGTTAGCGCTTGATAGAAGGCGCTGATGTAATGCCAATCCCCCCCCCCGAATGGGGGGTGGCGCACAGTTTTCAGTCTGGCAAGTTAATCATGATCTGTACAAGAACCTAATTAAGGCTTCATGGAGAGCTTGTCATGAAAAAAATATTACTCAGTGTTTGGGCTGCATTATTTGCTGCTACTACCTTGGTTGCTTGTGGTGGAGGCGGCGGAGGTGGGGGTGGAAGTAGCTCCAGTAGTCTTGGGGGTGTCGCTGCGATTGGGGCGCCTGTTGTGGGCGGTACGATTACGGCTAAATGTGCCAATGGTCAAACCTATACAACGGTAAATCCGAGTAATGCTAACGGTGTTTGGCGCATCAGTAATGTGCCAGCTAGCGCTCCACCCTGCGCACTAAAACTGACTGGCGGTACGGCCGGAGGTAACCCAGCCCCTGAGCTCTATAGCTATGCTGACAGTACAACGGGTGACGTTAATATTACGCCGTTCACTGATCTGATTGTGTCGCTGGCGGCGGGTGATCCAACAGCTTGGTATGACGACTTTGGCCAGGGTGATGCGCTTGAAGTAGACGCGGCTACAGATGATTTATTTGACGCGCTAAATGATGCAGGTTATGACCTGAGCAGAATTACGGACTTTAATCCACTGACAGCACGCTTCAATCCAGTGGCTGGCGACCCTTATGATGATCTGTTAGAGGCTTTGGGTGCAGCGGTTAATGGTAATTACACCGAGTTGCGTGCACTGGCCGCTGACGGTGAACTGGAATTACCTGCGGCACCTGTTGCGCCAGAAGAACCAACTGATCCAGAGGCGCCTTCAAACATAGCGGTTTTGACTGCTTTTGCTGGTACCTATACGGTGACGGGTACTGCAGCGGGCGCAGAGAGTCATGGCGCTCGAGGTGTTGCTACAAGAGATCATGAGCGTGGCACGATTATGATTGCTGGCAATGGTAACGTTGATTTTGATGTGGGCATCAGTCTTCCTGCCAACAGCATTGTAGCCCTGTTTGATCGCCGTAGTTTGTGTGACCTTGATCCACAGTTTGATCGTGCGGCTTGCCGTATACATGTGAATTATGGGGCTAATGATAGTGGCGCCAAATTGGAGCTATTTCTGGCATTAGATAAAACAACGGTTTTAGAAATTCGCTATCAGGATGGTCAGGGCGGTATTACACGCGCAGCCATTGGTGCCGCAAATGAACCTGAGCCCGGTACAGGTGATGGTGCAGCACTAGGTGGTAAAGATGGCGCTACCGGTACATTCGATGGTGTTACCTATACCTTTGCCAAAGATGATGCGGCTGCGATATTTCCCAATACAGGCTGGCAGGCACTCAATCCTTTAGTGGCGGTGGAGCAAAGACGTTATCAGTTTGATGCGTTCAAGTCTGAGAATGGTGACGTTGATGTATTGACCTTCTGGCGCCTTAGCGGAGTGCCCGGCAGTATTGGCACGCATGCCTGTGGTACCGAGCAAGGCAATACGTTGCCAGTTGTGCGTTTGATGGTGGCAGGCGTACTCAGGGATAGCACTAGCTGTTCGATCACAATAACGGAGTTTGATATGCCGTTTGGCAGTGCATTTGGCACTGTGCTTGGTACATTCACTGCCGTTATTGATGGCAAGACGGTGTCAGATGGCTACTTCAAGGCCACTGCAGTACCGCCCCCTAGTAAGTAAGTTGGTGATGATCAAAGCGGGCATTTTTGCTCGCTTTGATCTTTTCAACACCTAATAGAAATGAATGGGTCATATGTATACTATCGTTGTGGCAAATCTGGACACAGCGATAAATGGCCAATCAACATTTACCATCTCTCAATTTAATTCGTGTATTTGAAGCTGCAGCGCGTTGCATGAGCTTCAGAGATGCGGCGGATGAACTATGTGTTTCGCCGCCGGCTGTTAGTCATCAGATTCGAGCGCTTGAAGAATATCTCGGCGTTGTTTTGTTTAAGCGTGAGAGTCGGAAAGTTACCCTGACGGCTGAGGGCAAGCGTTATTACTTACACGTAAAGCGTGGGCTGGATGTGATTGACGCGGCAACGCTTGCAGTTCGCAAGGATAAGAAAAAGCGGCATTTTGTGATCAATACCTTGCCTAATATTGCGAGCTTGCTACTGCTTCCCAATATTCAAGAGTTTCAGGTTCGGCACCCGGACTTGATTATTCAGATTGACACTGACACCTCGCGAGTCGATCTTGAAACTTCGGAAGCGACGGTTGCCGTGCGCCACGAGTGCGGCAATGAGCCGGGGCTGACATATCACCCCTTGGTCAAGATTTCGCTGACGCCAATCTGCAGTCGTGGTTATTTGGAGCAGCATCCGGGCTTGCAGGATGCCGATTTCAGTGGCTGTCGACTCATCAAAATTTCAGGCGATACCTATCAATGGCCGCGTTGGTTAGCTGAGTGGAACATTCTGCCCGAGACTTCGGATGAGTTGGTGGTGAGTACGGTTCAGGCCAGTATTGAGGCGGTTAAAAACAATATTGGTGTGGCCATGGGTTATCTACCGACGGCATATCAGTTTATGCGTACAGATGATGCCCTTGTGTTACCTGTTTCAAATATGGTCACGCGCCATGGCGAATGTTTTTTAGCGTACCGCAACGACTATATCGGTGACGAGCTTGTTGCCGAGTTTCATGATTGGATGGTTGGTATTATTGATCGAGAGTGGTCAGATAAGAAAAACTAACCTGAACTGGGAAATCTTTTCATTTGTCAGGCCTTTGTTTCAGAACGGAAAATACGTGGTAGCCGTCATCTGAAACAAAGGGAGTCATCAAATGTCGCTAGAAATTCCCAACCAGCTTGTAGGCCTCACGCCACGTGAGTGTGATGTGCTGAGAGAGCTTGCGCAGGGTGGCAGCAATAAGCTAATTGCTCGATCGCTGTCGATCAGTACATATACCGTTGATGGTTATGTAAAAGATATTTATCGAAAGCTGGGCGTTTGTAATCGCTCGATGGCAGCCGTTATCGCTGTCCGTCATGGGCTTTAAGTTTCAGGTTGGCCGCAGTCGAATTAGCGCTGACAAAACCCACAATAAACCGTGCTGCGGGCATTCACCCGAACTTCTTTTAAAGGCCGTTGGCAGGTAGTGCAGGGCAGGCCGGCGCGGCCATAAACGGCCAGTGTTTGTTGGAAATATCCGGGTTCTCCATTGCCATTCACAAAGTCACGCAGGGTGGTGCCGCCTTGGGTAATGGCCGCCGCCAGAATGCTACGCACAGCAGCACTTAACTGTCGGTAGCGTTCGGCACTGATGCGGCCAGCGGGGCGCAGGGGGTGTATGCCCACCTGAAACAGAGCCTCATTGGCGTAAATATTACCCACGCCCACCACCACATGGTTGTCCATCAAAAAGCTTTTAATCGGCGTGGTTTTGCCGCGGCTTAAGCGGAATAAATGCTCGTCATTAAAGTCTGGGCTGAGTGGTTCTGGGCCTAGGCTTTTTAGCAGGGCATGCTCAGCTGGGTTTTCCGTTAACCACAGGCAGCAGCCAAAACGACGCGGGTCATGAAAGCGCAGTTCTTGAGTAGGAGTTCCGCTAATGGACCAGATTAAATGGTCGTGAGTTTTTAGCGGCGTTTCCGGTGAGCACAAACGTAGGCTGCCGGACATGCCTAAGTGCAGCAGCAGAGCGCCTTTGTCGGTATGAATCAGCAGGTATTTCGCGCGACGCTCAACGGATGTGATGTATAAGCCGGCAAGGGTGGTTGGCAGGTGTTCGGGCACGGGCCAGCGCAGGCGGCCATTACGTATGCGCAGTTGGCCAAACTGACGGCCAACCAGCCATGGCGAAATGCCACGGCGGGTGGTTTCTACCTCGGGTAATTCCGGCATGGCTTACTCAGTGGTGCGTATGATCAGGGTGGTCGTGATCATGGCTGTGGTCTAGCGCTTTTAACCAGGCTTGAATCTGTTCTTCGGTTGGCGGTTTGGCCGGGCGACGACGCAGGGCACGTAACATGGTGAGTACTTGAATAACTGCCAGACGACAGTTGCCGCAGCGCAATAAGTGCCATACCACCATCAAGTTGACGCGCATGGGCAATGCGCCGGACAAAAACTCCGTGGCATTTGAGCCTACATCACGACAATTTAACATTCGCCCGTCTCCTCGTAGTGCGACACCATACCAAACACGCGTATTCGTGCCCGGTGTAGCAATACCCTGAAGTTAGACGGCGAAATGCCCAAAGTGTTACAGATTTCGTTTGGAGAAAGTCCTTCAATATCTTTTAGCGTAATAGCCAGTCGTTGGCCTTCTGGCAAGTCTTCTAAATGATGATCAAGACATTCTTGTAAAACATGGGCTTGCAGCAAGGCATCAGGGGTGTCGTCCGTCCATTGCTGAAATTGAACACCCCACTGAGTGCCAAACTTTCCGCCGGGAATAAAGGCATCAGCCAATGGGTCATGCTGCGCTTCAAGGCCTTCAAAAGACACTTCGCGGCGTTGGCTGCGAATGGCGTTATACGCTTTGTTGATGGCAATGCGTACCAACCAAGTTTTTAAGCTGGCACGGCTTTCAAATTCATTCAGCGCAGCAATGGCCGAAATCCACGCTTCTTGCACGGCATCTTCGGCATGTTGTGTGGTGATGCTGCGCGCCGCCGCTAACATAGCGCCACCGTAACGGCGCATGGCCTCGCGGTAGGCGTTGCGGTCAGACTTTTTAAGCGCAGAAATCAGTTCTTTTTCTGGTATTTCGGCGAAATTAAGCGAAGTTGTGGCCATATAGACTCTTTATTAGCTGTTTTTTCCGGCCCAGTCGCGAGCAAATTGATGGGCAACACGACCGCTCCGCGATGCCCGGGTTTGAGCCCATCTCAGGCTTTCGCCACGAACGTGGTCATCCCAAGAGGTATAACCCAGTTTGCGTAGGTGGTGTTGAACCATCTGTAAATAGTTGTCTTGGTTAAAGGCCAAAAACGACAGCCACAAACCAAAACGCTCGGACAAGGAAATCTTTTCTTCGGTGGATTCACCGGCGTGTACTTCATCATCAATCCACTGAAAGCCGGCGTTGTCGCTATGCAGTGAAGGCATTAAGTAACGGCGGTTGCTGGTGGCATAAATGACCACATTGTCTGGTGCTTCTTCAATGCCGCCATCTAAGGCAGTTTTTAGTGCAATCAATGCCGGGTCGGCAGCGGCCACCGAAAAGTCATCGACATAAATAATGTATCGCTCTGATCGACCACGTAATGGCGCCACGATATCGGGCAAGTCGACCAAGTCGTGTGGGGCGACTTCGATTAGGCGCAGACCTTGGTCAGCAAAACGCGTTAACAGGGCTTTGACCAGTGTGGATTTACCGGTGCCGCGGGCACCAGTTAGCAAAACATGGTTGCAGGGTTTGCCTTGTACAAACTGTTCAGTATTGGCCACTAACACGGCTTTTTGCCGGTCAATACACAGCAGGTCTTCAAGTTCTGGAAGATGTACGGCGGTGATGGGGAGTAGCTGCTGATGGCGCCAGCGCAGGGCAAGAGTGTTATCGAGGCTGGTCGGCATCTAGTCAGGCCAGAAGTAGTGAGTGTGAAAGAACTGTACCGAATAAGCGTGAGCCTGAAAAGCAAAGTCTTGTCCAACACAGGGCATAAAAAAACCCGCCGAGGCGGGTTATTTCAATCCAGTAAACGCTAGGGCTTACTTGATCTTTGCTTCTTTGAACATGACGTGCTGGCGAATTTTTGGATCAAACTTTTTGATCTCCATTTTCTCCGGCATGGTGCGCTTGTTCTTGGTGGTCGTGTAGAAATAACCGGTGCCAGCTGTGGACACGAGACGAATTTTGTCACGCATGATTAATCTCCTTAGACCTTAACGCCTTGAGCGCGCAGATTGGCAACAATCACGTCAACACCCAATTTGTCGATAGTGCGCATACCTTTAGGGGTAACACGCAGGCGTACAAAACGCTTCTCGCTTTCCAGCCAGAAACGATGGTAATGCAGATTCGGCTCGAAGCGACGCTTCGTTTTATTGTTAGCGTGCGATACGTTGTTTCCAACCATCGGACGCTTGCCGGTAACTTGGCAAACTTTGGACATAATGTCTCTCCACAATGCGATTCAACTCGCCGCCCAGCGGCGGCTGACAGCAAGGGCGCGATTTATACCAGATGAGCGCCCTGGCTTCAATGAAAATGCTGAAATTTTGTACCTAACTGGTATTTCGTCCGCCGATGACCGGCCAGTAACGGCGAAAATTGAGTACAATCCGCGCCCGGCATTATCGCTTAAGTTGAGTTCGGAGTCTCTGTCATGACGCAAATAACAGTGCTAGATGCACTTATTATTGGTACTGGTTTTGGCGGCATTGGCATGGCCATTCAGCTGCAGCAGAAAGTTAGTGCGAACTACCTAGTACTGGAAAAGGCAGATGATGTTGGTGGTGTCTGGCGTGACAACCGTTATCCGGGCGCTGCTTGTGATGTGCCATCACACCTTTATTCATTCTCGTTTGCCGAATTTGATCGCTGGTCACGCAAGTTTGCCGGCCAAGCCGAAATTCACGGCTACTTGCGCCATTGTGTTGAACGCTTTGGTATTGCCGAGCGTATTCGTTTTAATCAAGAAGTCGACACAGCCGACTTTGATGAAACCAAAGGCATCTGGACTGTTGTCACCCGCACTGGTGAGCAATATCAAGCGCGTGCCGTTATTTGCGCCATGGGCCAGTTAAACCGTCCGGCTTACCCGCAAGTGCCGGGCATAGATGCCTTCCAAGGTGAGGTATTTCACTCCGCGCGCTGGCGTCATGACATTGATTTAACCGGTAAGCGTGTTGCCGTGGTTGGCACCGGTGCCAGTGCCATTCAGTTTGTGCCAGAAATTGTGCCCCAGGTGAAAAGCCTGGTGTTGATGCAGCGTTCGGCACCGTATGTGATTGCCAAGCCGGATCGTCCTTATGCTGCTGCTGAGCAGCAATTATTTAAGCGCATGCCGAAAGTATTAACCGGCAGTCGTGCACTGCAATATGTAACTCATGAATACCGTGCTTTGGCTTTTACCTCATTAAAGCAAGCCATGGCGGTGGTGAACTTGCAGTACAAAGCCTTCTTGCGTTCACAAGTAAAAGACCCGGTGTTGCGTAAAAAGCTGACACCAACAGACCACATTGGTTGCAAACGTATTTTGCTGTCGAATGACTATTACCCTGCGCTGACTCAGCCCAACGTCACGGTCGTCAACGGTGGTGTGCAAGCGGTGGATGCCACCGGCATTACTGGCGGTGATGGTGTGCATCATGAAGTGGATGTGATTATTTATGGCACTGGCTTCCGTGCTACTGAGTTCTTGGCACCATTAAAAATCACCGGCTTAAATGGCCGTGTATTAAAAGATGAGTGGCAGCAGGGCGCACAAGCGCTGTTGGGTATTAGCGTGACCGGCTTCCCAAATTTGTATGTGATGTACGGGCCAAACACCAACTTAGGCCACAGTTCAATTGTGTATATGCTGGAAAGCCAGATGGCTTATATTCGCCAGTGTGTGCAGCGCATTTTGGCTGACAATCTGCGTTATGTGGATGTCAAACCCGAAGCGCAAACACGTTATAACGACGAGCTGCAAAAACGATTGCAAAATACCGTGTGGCAGACCGGCTGTAGCAGTTGGTATGTCAACGAGTTTGGTCGTAACACCGCCAACTGGCCCGGTTTTACCTTTGAGTATCGTCTGCGCACACGCCAGCCAAACTGGGCGCATTATGAAGTGGCGACTGCCTAAGCCCGACTATTAAAGGACAACTCATGAAAACTGATGTTTCAATTTCATATTCAGGCTTAAGGGCAGTCCACAGTGCGGTGGCCAAAACCGTATTGCCTTTGGCGATACGCAGCAGCATTCGCCCACTCTGGGCCAACAACCGTATTTCCGTGCCTACCCTGCGTCGCATTACCAATGCTTTGTTGTCCAATGGCTGGGTGCCTCGTGATGCCGTCATCAGTGAAGAATCACTTAAAGGCATGCGCACCGAAGTGATTCGCCCAGCTGCTGGTGCCGGCGACAACGTGGTGTTTTATGTGCATGGTGGTGGTTATGTGGTGTGTTCACCGCGCACCCACCGTCCGCTGACATCACGTTTGGCCTTGGCCTTAAATGCCACGGTGTATGTGCCGCATTATCGTCTAGCGCCAGAGTTTCCGTTTCCGCATGGCTTAAATGATGTGCTGGCGGCTTATGAAGCGTTGTTGGCATCCGGTGTGGACGCTTCACGCATTACCCTGATGGGTGACTCTGCGGGTGGTGGTATGGCGCTGTCGCTGGCCATTTCCATTCGCGACAAAAAGTTAGCCATGCCGGGTCGCATGATTTTGATTTCACCGTGGACTGACTTGACCTTAAGCGGTGAGTCTTTAAGCAGCAAGGCCAGTGCTGACCACATGCTGACTTTGAGCTGGATTCACGCGAAAACGCCGCTGTACCGTGGTAAGACCGATGCCAGCCACCCTTTGTTGTCGCCTTTGTTTGCTGACTTGAGTGGCTTGCCACCAACCTTGGTGCAAACTGGTTCGGAAGAAATTTTGTTAAGTGACTCCGAGCGTTTGGCTGAGCGTGCTGTGGAAATTGGTTGGGACTTGCAGCTGACTGTGTGGCAGGGCATGTGGCATGACTTTCAGTTGCTGGGTGATTTGTTGCCTGAAGCTGATGATGCGATAACCGCCATGGCGCGTTTTGTTGCGCTGCGCGATCGATAGTCACCAGGTGTCATGCCTGTCCATAAGCGAAAGGCTTTAATAAACACACTGGCCTCGCGATAACCCACGGCATGGCTGATCACATTGATATCGAGTTCGCGCTGTCTCAATAACGAGATGGCGCGATCTCGGCGCAACTCATCTTTAATCAACTGATAACTGCTGTCCTCATTTTCCAGTTTGCGCCGTAACGTGCGCTCGGATAAATGTAGCTCACGCGCCAGTTCAGCCAGACTAGGAAACTCAGAAAAGTCCACTTGCAGCAAACGACTGCGCACTCTATGCCCCCAACTGCCCTGATAAACCGGCTTCACAAAAAAGCCCAGCGGCAGGGTTTTAATCAGCGCTTTTAGTTCTTCCCGCGAACGCATTAACGGTTGGTTTAACACTTCGGCGCTAAATACCAATTGGGTATGTTCGGCATCAAACTGATGTGGGCAGGGGTAGAGCTGATGGTATTCCGCCACATGCAGCGGTGCGAGATAACTAAAGGCGGTAGAACTTAGCAAAATGCGGCGGTTGATTAACCAACTGGCAAAGCGATACCAGGACAGCAAGATGGTTTCGGTCAGCACATGATCGGTGTCTAGTTCGGGGCGTTTTAATGACAGCCTTAACATGGCTTGCTGGCTTGAAGCATCCGTGTGCAGGTTTAAGCGCACCTCGTCGGTGAGCACATGATAAAAGTGGCAGCCATAACGCAGGGCGTCGCCTAGGGTGTTGGCGGTCAGCACCGAATGCATCATCAGTGGAAAACTTCCCACCCGCATTGGCAGCTCAGTAAAGCCCATAAACTCATCACCACGTTGTCGCCATAACGCCTGCATTAGGCTGGCGAATTGCACCGGCAACACGCGTGTTTCTGGAGCCCAAATGGCCGTCTGGTTTAAGCCGGCTTCAGCGATCAAGCGATCAACATCGGCCTGTTGCTGTTCGGCACGGGTCAAAATGGCACGAATCACATGGCCAGACACGGTATGGTGGTGTGGGTTCATGATTGTCCAAATTAGTCAGCTAGATCGTTGATTATCAGCCGATATTGCCTACTTTATCAATTTAGTTGTCCGAATTTATCAATTTTGTTGCCGCTTTTGTCATTGAGGATAGGCGTTATCACAGGCACACTCGGAACCCATTAGTCACACACCATAATAATGACGAGGCTTGTATGCATTTCCCATCCTTAAACCATGACTTGGGCGAAACCGTTGATGCGCTGCGCGACAGTGTTCGTCAGTTTGTGCTGGCTGAGATTGCCCCGATTGCCGATGAAGTGGATCGTAGCAATGAGTTCCCAATGCATCTATGGCGCAAGATGGGTGATATGGGTTTGCTGGGCATTACCGTCGAAGAAGAATACGGTGGCGCAGGCTTAGGCTACTTGGCGCACACCGTGGTGGTGGAAGAGATTTCTCGTGCCTCTGCATCCATTGGCCTATCGTATGGCGCGCATTCCAACCTATGCGTTAACCAAATTCGCAAAAACGGCAATGAAGCGCAAAAGCATAAATACCTGCCGAAATTAATCAGTGGTGAACACGTTGGTGCTTTGGCTATGTCTGAGCCCAATGCTGGATCGGATGTGGTCAGCATGAAGTTACGTGCCGACCTGAAAGGTGACCACTATGTGCTAAACGGCAACAAAATGTGGATTACCAACGGCCCCGATGCCGATGTCTTGGTGGTCTATGCCAAAACCGATATCAGTGCCGGCCCACGTGGCATTACCGCTTTCATCATTGAAAAAGGCATGAAAGGTTTTAGCACGGCGCAAAAGTTAGACAAGTTAGGCATGCGTGGTTCCAACACCGCCGAACTGGTTTTCCAAGACTGTGAAGTGCCGGTTGAAAACGTTTTGGGCACGGTTGGTCGTGGTGTCAACGTGTTGATGTCTGGCTTGGACTTTGAGCGTGTGGTGTTAAGCGGCGGGCCAGTGGGTGTGATGGCCGCCTGTTTGGACGTGGTGCTGCCTTATATTCATGAGCGTAAGCAGTTTGGTCAAGCTATTGGTGAATTCCAATTAATGCAGGGCAAACTGGCCGATATGTATGTCGCCTTAAGCACCAGCAAAGCCTATTTGTATGCCGTGGCCAAAGCTTGTGATCGCGGCGAAACAGCCCGTAAAGATGCGGCTGGCGTGATTTTGTATACCGCCGAACAAGCCACGTGGATGGCCGGACAAGCCATTCAATGCCTAGGCGGCAATGGTTATATCAACGACTACCCCACCGGCCGTTTCTGGCGTGATGCCAAGCTGTATGAAATTGGTGCCGGCACATCCGAAATTCGCCGCATGTTAATTGGCCGCGAATTATTCGGCGAAACCCTTTAAGCAGTTGTGCTAAGACGCTTTGGAGCGAACTTATGAAATCTATTCGAATTGGTTGTGCGTCAGCATTTTGGGGTGACACCAGCACGGCCGCTGAGCAGTTAGTCAATCACGGCAAACTCGATTATTTGGTGTTTGATTATCTGGCCGAAGTCACCATGTCGATTTTGGCCGTGCAGCGCATGAAAGACCCAGCACAGGGTTATGCGCGTGACTTTGTTGAGGTGATGACACCGTTGCTGCCAGCCGTAAAAGCACAGGGCATGAAAGTGATTAGCAACGCTGGCGGCATGAATGTGGGTGCCTGCCGCGATGCCTTGGCGGCGGCAGCAGAAGCGGCTGGTATCAGCCTGCGTATTGCCGTGGTGGAAGGTGATGACTTAACCATGCGCCAAGGTGAATTCCGTGAAGCCGGCATTACCGAAATGGATACCGGCGCGCCATTTCCCGGCATGTTGGTCAGCATGAATGCCTATTTAGGCGCACCTGCGGTGGCAGAAGCGCTGCGCCAAGGGGCGGATGTGGTCATTACCGGTCGTGGTGTCGATAGCGCAGTCACACTGGGCCCTATGCTGTACGAATTTGGCTGGGATGTCCGTGACTACGACAAGCTGGCGCAAGGCTCATTGGCGGGTCACATTATTGAGTGTGGTGCGCAATGTACTGGCGGTAACTTTACCGATTGGCAAACGGTTGCCAGCGGTTACGAAAACATGGGTTTCCCCTTTATTGATATGCGTGCTGATGGCTCGTTTGTGGTGGGCAAACCCGAAGGCACTGGTGGTGCAGTAACCGTGGCCACCGTGGGTGAGCAAATGCTGTATGAAATTGGTGATCCACGCGCCTATTTGCTGCCGGATGTGCGTTGTGACTTCACCACTGCCACCTTGATGCAAACAGCTGATGATCAAGTGTTGGTGCAGGGTGCTAGCGGTTTTGCCCCGCCTGATACCTATAAAGTGTCGGGCACCACACCGCGTGGCCACCGCATCACGTCCATGTTTTTGATGGGGGGGCGTGAAGCGCCGCAAAAGGCCGCACGCGTGGCTGAAGCCTTAATCAAAAAATGCGAAGCCTTATTTGCCAGCAAAGGCTGGGGTCCGTTCACCGAGACTGCGGTGGAGTTATTGGGCGCTGAAACCATGTACGGCGCCAATGCCCGCGCCGGTGCGGCCGCCACCCGTGAAGTGGTGGTGAAAATTGCCGCCAAGCACAAAGAAAAAGCCGCACTAGTGTTGTTCTCGAAAGAACTAGCTCAAGCCGCCACCGGCATGGCACCAGGCCTGACGGGCTACTTTGGTGGCCGTCCCAGCGTGCAGCCTGTGGTGCAGTTATGGTCCTGCAAAGTGCCTAAGCGTGACGTCAGCATCACCGTTGATTTTGAAGGCCAACGCACGCCAGTAGTGGTTGATGAAGGTCTGCCTTTTGATCCAATGGCCTTGCCAGCACAAGCAGCAGGTGAAGTTTGGCAGCCAACAGCTGATGCCGTTTCCGTGCCGCTGATTAAGCTGGCGGTGGCGCGTAGTGGCGACAAAGGTGATCACGCCAATATTGGTGTGATGGCACGTGACCCATCCTACTTGCCGTATTTGCGTGCTGCCTTAAGCGAAGCAAAAGTAGCCGATTACTTTAAGCATTTGATTGCTGCCAACGGCTCCGTGTCACGCTGGGAATTGCCCGGCAGTCACAGCTTTAACTTCCTGCTGCGCCATGCCTTAGGTGGCGGTGGTATTGCTTCGTTACGCACCGACCCGCAAGGCAAATGTTTTGCGCAAATGCTGCTGGATTTAGACATTCCTGTGCCGCCCGCCGTGGCCGCCACTTTGTGAGACTGTTGTTATGACTATTTTAGAATCACGGGTTAATACCGCCGATGAGACCTTCGCCAGCAACCGTGAAGGCATGTTGGCCGCCATTACGGCGCTGCGCGATGTGGAAGCCAGTGTGCGTGCCACCGAAGAAAAAGCACGAGCCAAATATCACAAGCGTGGTCAGATGTTGCCGCGTGAGCGTGTGCATTTATTGCTAGACCGCGGCTCACCATTTTTAGAGCTGTCCACGCTGTGCGGCTACAAAATGCATGATGACAAAGACGGCTCTTTGGCCGGTGGTAACACTATTGCCGGCATCGGTTATGTCGAAGGTGTGCGCTGCATGATTGTGGCCTCTAACTCCGCCATTAAAGGCGGCACCATGACGCCATTTGGTGTGCAAAAAACACTGCGTCTGCAACAAATTGCCCTGCAGCAAAAACTGCCAGTGGTGTCACTGATTGAGTCCGGTGGTGCCAACTTAATGTATCAGGCCGAGCTATTCATTCCAGGCGGCACCACCTTTGCTAACCAAGCGCGTTTGTCCGCCGCTGGTATTCCACAGGTCACCATTGTGCATGGCTCATCCACCGCCGGTGGTGCGTATATGCCGGGCCTGTCTGACTATGTGGTGATGGTGCGCAAAAACGCCAAGGTGTTTTTGGCTGGCCCACCCTTGCTGAAAGCAGCTACTGGTGAAATTGCCATTGATGAAGATTTAGGTGGTGCCGAGATGCATTGCCAGCAAGCCGGTACGGCCGAATTTTTAGCGGAAAATGACGCTGATGCCATTCGTTTGGCGCGTGAGATTGTGCGTGGTTTGAACTGGAATGCCGACAAACCCGACGTGCCACGTTTGCCGGTAAAAGCCCCACGTTATGGCATGGATGAACTCTGTGGTGTGGTGCCTGCCGACTATCGTAAACCTTATGACTGCCGCGAAGTTATTGCCCGTTTAGTTGATGACTCTGAGTTCTTGGAATTCAAGAGTGAGTACGACAAACAAACCGTGTGTGGCCGTGCCGTCATTGATGGCCATGCTGTTGGCATTATTTCCAATAATGGCCCGATTACCACCGCCGGTGCCACCAAGGCCGGTCAATTTATTCAACTGTGCTGCCATGCCAACCTGCCCATTATTTATTTGATGAACACCACCGGTTATATGGTGGGTTCAGCGTCTGAGCAGGGCGGTATTGTCAAACATGGTTCAAAAATGATTCAGGCCGTGGCCAATGCCACCGTGCCGCAAATCACCTTGGTGATGGGCGGCTCGTTTGGTGCCGGCAACTACGGCATGTGTGGCCGTGGTTTTGGTCCGCACTTTATTTTTGCTTGGCCTAACAGCCGCACCGCCGTGATGGGTGGTGAACAAGCAGCGAAGGTGATGTCGATTATTACTCGCGAAAAATGGATCAAACAGGGCAAAGAAATTGGCGAGCAAGACGAAGCCATTTTGAAAATGCTGGAGATGCAAATTATCAATAAGTTCGATGAAGACTCGCACCCATTTGCGGCCTCAGCGCGCCTATTTGATGACGGCATTATTGATCCGCGTGACAGCCGTCGGGTATTGGCGCTGACCTTATCCGTTTGCCGCGAAGCACAGCGTCGCGAACTCCGCAGCAATAGCTTTGGCGTAGCGAGGTTCTAATCATGACAACGTCTGTTCTAACTCAATTTGATGCTGATACTGGCGTGATAACGGTGACCTTAAATCGTCCCGAAGCACGTAATGCCTTAACGCCGGATATGGTCGATGCCCTGCAGGCTTTGTTTGCCGAGCTAAGTTCACGCCATGATGTGCGTGTGGTGCTGATGCGCAGCCGCGGTGGCCACTTCTGCGCTGGTGCCGACTTAAAAGGTGTGTTTGCTGATGCAGCCAATGCACCAACAGCTGGCCAGCCGGACCCTATTGTTGGCATCAATCGTCGTTTTGGCGAGTTGTTGCGTGCTGCTGAAGCTATTCCACAAGTGCTGATTACCGTCTGTGAAGGGGGTGTGTTAGGTGGTGGTTTTGGTTTGGCCTGTGTCTCTGATATTGCCTTGGCGCATACCGGCACCAAGTTTGGCATGCCCGAAACCTCACGTGGTTTACCACCGGCTCAGATCGCCCCTTTTGTGGTGCAACGCATAGGCCTGACACAAGCCCGTCGTTTGGTGCTGACCAGTGCTCAGTTTGATGGCAACGAAGCGCTACGTTTGGGTTTGGTGCATGAAGTGTTTAGTGATGAAGCGGCGTTGACTGATGCCTTGGTACGTAACCTGACTCAGGTGTTGCGCTGTGCGCCATCGGCCAACGCGCGTAGTAAAGCCATTGTGTTAAGTGTGGGCCAGATTGACCCGGATGCGGTGCTTGATCAGGCGGCGGACCACTTTGCTGCCTGTGCACGTAGCAGTGAGGCACCCGAAGGTATTGGCGCCTTTATGCAAAAGCGGGCAGCAAGTTGGGCTCGTACCATTTCAGCAGATGATGTAGCGCGTTTATTGACCCCAGTGACTGCTCAGGAGGCTTCGGCATGAGTTTGTTTGATTGTGTACTCATTGCCAATCGTGGCGAAATTGCAGCACGTATTATTCGTGGTTGCCGCAAGGCCGGTTACCGCACGGTAGCGGTGTATTCCGAAGCGGATAAAAACGCCCTGCATGTGCGTGAAGCCGACACCGCTTGGTGTATTGGTCCAGGCCCTGTTGGCGAGTCCTATTTGTGCATCGACAAGTTAATTGCCGCGGCAAAAGCTACCGGTGCCGGTGCCATTCACCCCGGTTATGGTTTCTTGTCTGAGCGTGATGATTTTGCTCGTGCCGTGCAGGAAGCGGGCTTGGTTTTTATCGGTCCTGATCCGGATGCGATTGAGGCCATGGGCAACAAAAGTGCGTCCAAAGAACGCATGATTGCCGCCAATGTGCCCTGTGTGCCCGGTTATCAAGGAGCCGGTCAGGAAGACGACCTGTTGGTTGCAGAGGCCATTAAGGTCGGCCTGCCCGTCATGGTGAAAGCGGCTTCCGGTGGTGGTGGTCGTGGCATGCGTTTGGTGCATCAGGCCGAAGAATTAAAAGCAGCGATTCAGTCCGCCCGTAGTGAGGCGTTAAATGCTTTTGGTGATGGCCAGTTGCTGATTGAAAAAGCGGTACTGAATGCCCGTCACGTTGAAATTCAGGTGTTTGGTGACCGTCACGGCAATGTCGTGCATTTAGGTGAGCGTGATTGCTCGGTGCAGCGTCGCAACCAAAAAGTGATTGAAGAGGCGCCATCGCCCGCGGTGGACCCAGACCTGCGAGCCCGTATGGGTGCAGCCGCCGTGGCCGCCGCCAAGGCAGTGAATTATGTCGGCGCAGGTACGGTCGAATTTATGCTGGCGGCCAATGGCGAGTTTTATTTCCTGGAAATGAACACGCGTTTGCAGGTTGAGCACCCGGTCACTGAACTGATTTATGACTTGGATTTAGTCAGCTGGCAGTTGCAAGTGGCACAGGGTCAGCCTTTGCCAATGACACAAGAAGAAGTGAATGCACGTCGTTATGGTCATGCCATTGAAGTGCGTTTATGTGCCGAAGATCCAGCGCGTGGCTTCCTGCCACAAACCGGCAAAATTCTGGCTTGGTCGGTACCGCAAGGTGATGGTTTGCGTGCAGACCATTGTGTGATTGAAGGCGGTGTGATTTCACCGTTTTATGACTCACTGCAAGGCAAGCTGATGGCCTGGGCGCCGACCCGTGAACAAGCCATCAAAAAGCTGATCAATATGCTGCATGACACCGCTTTTTTAGGCTTGGCCAGCAACCGTGACTTCCTGATTCAGCTGCTGTCGCATGCTGAGTTCCAAGGACCGGGCGTGACAACTGGTTTTATTGCTGAAGAGTTTCCGGCAGAGCGTATTACCGCCTTGGCAAAACCCAATGAAGCACATCGCGCCTTAGCCGCGGCAGTTTTATTGCAGACTGATGCTGAGTTGTTAAAGCAGACGCATGATTTGGATGAAAGCCTGCTGGGCTGGCACAGTGCCAACCACACACCAACCTTAATCAAGCTACGTCAGGATGATGAACTGACCCTGTTGGATGTGTCGCAAGAAGGGCAGCAATTTACAGTCAGCATTGATGACACTGAGCAGCCTGCCATTGAGCTGACTTTATTAGCCTGTGACCAACATCGTGTGGACTATGTGCTGAATGGTCAACGTCGACATGCTTGGTTTGCGCGTTCGCAGCATGCCGTGTGGTTGGCTACCGAAGGTGTCACTGCTGCCTACGAAGATGCCACGCACGAGCCAGCACAAACTGCCGAAGCCGGCAGTGATGGCCGTATTCTGGCGCCGATTGATGGCAAGGTGATCGCGGTGTCCGTAGCCGTTGGTCAGCAAGTGGCCAAGGGTGATTTGTTGCTGGTACTGGAAGCCATGAAAATGGAGTTCCGCATTCAAGCACCGGTTGATGGGACTGTTGAGCTGGTCACCGCTAGTGCCGGTGCGCAAGTTGCTTTGCGTTCCTTGCTGGTGCAGCTAACCCCTGTGGCAGAGGCCTAAACTACGCTCAGATCTATGCGAAGTTCATTTGGGGCTTCGCATAGGTCACCACCACAGCGTGGGCAGGGATTGCCTAGCTGCCATGGGCTTAAAAGCTGGTCCGGGTGTAGATGACAATATGGTGATGAGCTTTCCGGCCACGGCACATGATGAAAGCGCTGGCACTGTTTGCAATAACCGGTGCCGTAACGAATTAACCAAAGTTGGGAATAATTCGGCACGACTAATCCACCTAAATGGCAGTTGGTGCATTGCACTGAAATGAGTGTTGGCATAGCGGCTTCCTTGCGCCATATGCAAAAATAGTTTTCCAAATTAGCGTATAGCGCTTTGCGTCTAATGCAAAACGTTTAGCACACTGGTCCGATGAAAATCGGTAACGTCATTCGCGCACTACGAGAACAAAAAGGGCTAACGCTTGAGGCGCTGGCCTACGAAGCTGGCATGTCTGGTGGAAATATTTCGCGTATTGAACGTGGTGTGATCGACCCGCCGATTGGCACATTATTAAAACTTTGCGCTGCGTTGCAGGTGCCGGCCAGTGAGCTGTTTTTAGCGCTTGAAGCAGCGCCTGATGCCAACACCGCATTGCGCGAACTGCCTCAGCATTATGGTCATCAAAGCCAGCAGCTACAGCTCATTTTTGCCACCATGTCGCCGTCGCAGCGTAAGTCAGCCTTGGAGATTTTACAGACACTGCAAAAGCAGAAATAACGCTGTTCCCTTGCTTAATTCAATGGGACGTTTTAGGGTTGCTCAAAATAAAAAGAACATGAGTAACTTCCCATGCGCCACCTAGCCATTTTGACTGCCTGCCTATTGCTGCTTGCTTGTGGGTCTGAGTCTGATTCACTAACGAATGCTCCGCCAAGTCCTAACCCTGACGTTCAGCCAGACCCAGTGCCTGTGGGTCAGCGTGACACCTTATGTGGCACCTATGAAGCGTCAACCCCGGAGTTTATTCAGTGTGAATTGACTAACTTTGCTCGTGTTAGCGAAGCACCGCTAGAGCAGGTGACCAACCCAGTTTTTATGCTACGTTTGTTGCAGCAAAGCTTAGGCAATCTTGGTAGTTATGCCATGCGTGCCATTACTGACCCGAGTTGGTTATTAGCCAGCCCACCTTCAAGCGTTTCACTCAACACGCCATTAACACCGCTCTGTGGCACGCATGCGCTGCCGTGTGCAGGTGATCCGTTTCGTTATCCCGGCGTGGACAGCTTTTATGAAAACGAAGCAGATGTGGAGCCAGTGGTGTTTTATGACCGCGACTGCGCACGCTTGAGTGGTCGGGTGTGGAAGCCCAAAGGAGATGTCAGCAACTTGCCAAATGTGGTTATCCTGAATGGTTCTATTCAAGCACCAGAGCCGTTGTATTGGTGGATGGCACAGGCCTTGGTGCGCTCTGGTTATGCGGTGATGACGTTTGATCCGCGCGGACAAGGTCGCTCAGATCAGCAAACGCCGGCATTTGGTCAGGGCACTAACATCAACCCAGCCGTGTTTTGGGAAGGCTTGGTGGATGCCATTGATTTCTTTCGCTCAACACCGGATACCCCATACCCACATAACCTGACCTGCGCGGCCAGTTATGCCACGGTTACCACACCCTTTAATCCACAGCATGCGGTACTTGATTTAGATCGTTTAGGCATTGCGGGGCACTCACTAGGGGCAACCGGTGTCAGTGTGGTGCAGAGTTATGGCGCGGTTGGCGCTGAGCCTTGGCCGGGCCAAATCGATAGTATTAATCCGGTGAAAGTTGCTGTGGGTTGGGATAGCTTGAACTCACCCAATAGTGGGGATGGTGATACTCCAGCTGTAGTACCAAGAGTGCCGGCAATGGGGCAAACCAGTGAATATGGCATTCTAACGATGCCCTACCGAGAAGTGCCAGACCCAGAAGCTAAGCTTGGTGCTTTCCGCGGATGGCAGCAGGCCAGTTTACCAGTGATGGAGTTCACTATCCGTGGCAGCACCCACTTTGAATGGTCGCAAATTCCGTTGTTCCCAACCAGCTCGTGGTGCCCGGAAGTGGTGGATAACCGCTGTGTGGGTGGTTGGGGTCGACCCATGGCGGAGCACTATTCACTAGCTTGGTTTGACCGTTGGCTAAAGCGCGCCGGTGAAGTCGGCTTTGCCGATGCCGATAGTCGTTTATTGGCAGATGATGCCTGGCGTGAGCGTTTTAGTTTTCACTCACGCTCAGCACGTGACTTCCCTAGCCGTAATGGTCAGCGACAACTATGTACCGATATTTTAGATGGTTGCTAAATCAGCCAGCCATGTAGCACTTCAGGTGGTCGGGCAATAATGGCTCGGTCACCTTGAATCACAATCGGGCGTTGTAATAACACAGGGTGCTCGGCTAGCAACGCCAACAACTCGTTGTCATTCAGTGCCGCAAGATTAATGTTCTGCTCTTTTAGCAATGATTCATTGCTGCGCAGCATTTCCATGACCGGAAGACCAAGCACTCGCTGCAGTTTTGTTAGTGCGGCAACATCTAAGGGCTGCTTCTGGTAGTCAATAATCTCGATAGCAGAATCATGCTGATCAGCATACTGAGTCAGCATTTCCAGTGCTTGGCGAGACTTGGAGCAACGCGGGTTATGAATCAGGCTAATCACTTTGTGTCCTCATCAGGCTAGAATGGGCCATCAAAACACAAGGGGCGTGCGGTGAAAACCACAATGTTATTGCTAAGGCTGGTGGTCATGATCATCCAGCTGGCCGGTTTAATGGCCTTCTTTACCGACTATGTGCAGTGGAACTTGCTGCTGTCGGTGCTGTTATCCGTGCTGTTGGTAATGTGGTTGCCGCTAGTGGCCACCGTGCTTGGTTTTGTCGGTGCCATTCAGGTGTGGTTGTGGCCGTGGTGGCTGGCCTTGCTGGTGTTCCTGCCGGGACTAGCCTTATCCATCATGGCGATTGCCGGTGTTGGCGCGGCCAGTTTGTTATCGGTATTTGTCTTGCGTAAACGCCAAGGTCAGTTTGCGGAAGCGCTACGTCGTGCCCAGCAGCAACAAGGGCAGACTAGCCAAGCGCCACCGCATCAGGCTAGCGGGGAAGGCGACATCATCGAAGGTGAAGTGGTTAGCTCCAAAGTCGATGATGACGCCCCTAAGACTTAAGCCCGTTTACGAATTAAACCATCATCAATGAGCTGCTGAAAATGCTCAACGATGGTGGTTTTTGGAGCGCGGTATTTGAGTCCTAAGCTCAAACTGCGTTGATTATTGAAGCTGATGTCATAACCAACATTTCGACTAATAAAAGGTCGTGTTACTGGGCCTAGGATTGGGCCAAATAACCAAACTACGGCTTTGGGAATTTCGAACTTTGGCAATGGGTATTGGCCAAAATCACCACGTAAGCACTGGCCAATTTGCAACAGGCTAAGTGATTGCGCACATAGAATATGTCGACCATGTGCACTGGGTGTGTCGCCCGCTAAAATATGTGCCTGTGCTACATCGCGGACATCTACCACGCCAAAAACCAAATGCGGTACACCAAAAGCCAAGCTGCCATCCGCCATTTGTTTTAACGTGCCAATGCTGGCTGACTGACTGTTTTTTGCCAAGGCAGGGCCTAATACTAAGCTTGGGTTAATAGTGACTAAGTCCCATTGCTGCTGTGCTTTTTGCATTTCCCAAGCGACTTTTTCTGCCGCCATTTTGGAGTATTGATACGGGTTATGGGTCAGGCTGCTGGTGGTATTCCATAGGCTTTCATCAATGCAAAAATTAGGCAGTGTTTGTGCGTCAATATTGTCGCCATAGATGGCAGCTACGCTGCTAGTCAACACCACGCGACGTACACTGGGACTGCGATTAGCGCTGGCTAAGACATTTTTTGTACCTTCAACAGCGGGTTTTACCAGTGCGACTTCGGCATCGGTAAAGCCATCTAATACAAATGGCGATGCTGTGTGCATGACCAGTTCACAGCCTTGCATGGCTTCATCAAAACTACCTTCTTCCAGTAAGTCCGCTTTAAATAGCTTTAGCGTTCCTGGGTTGTTTTCGGCGCTATCTAGTAAGTGTTGAACTGAGGAAAGTTTGTTTGGATCACGTACCGTGGCATGCACGGTACGTCCTGACTGTAATAAATAGTGCACGATCCATCCGGCAATATAGCCAGATGCGCCGGTCACTAAGATGGGTGATTGTGCGGAGATGTTGACGGCCATGGTGTTGTCCTATCGATGAGCAAGTACGAGTTTGTATGGTAGTGATAAAAAAATAACCAGACTACAAAATCAGCTTGCGAAAAAAGTGAATCTGATTCAAAGTTCGACAATTATTCACTTTGGTGGTGGTTATGGGCACTAAAGAGCGTCGAGAGCGTCAGTTTGAGGAGCGTGAAAAGCGGCTTTTAGCTTTCGCTCGTGAGCTGATTGTTCAAGATGGCCTGTTAAATTTGCAGATGGGGAAGCTGGCAGAGGTCAGTGAGCATGCCATGGGCACGATTTACCAGCACTTTGCCTGCAAGGAAGATCTGTTGCTGGCATTAACCACTGAGAGTGTGGCGGAACAGGCGGAGTTATTTCAGCGTGCGGCCCAGTGGCAGGCCAGTAGCCGTGAACGTATGTTTGCCATCACCGTGGCGGATACTATTTTTGTGCAGCGTAATCCGGAGCACTTCCGTATTGCTCAATATGCACACTGTGAAGTGGTATGGAAGGCAGCTAGCGCCTGCCGGCGTACGGCTCATTTTGAAGCTAGCCAGCCTCTCTCTGATGCAGTGATGACGATTGTGCATGATGCGATTTCATCGGGTGATCTTGATCCGCGCGGTATGAACCCAGAGGCAGTGGGAACCGGTTGCTGGGCGCTAACCTGCGGTATGCATCAGCTCGTTCATGCTGAAGGTTTGTTGGAGCACTTTAATGTGCGCCAGCCTTATCGCTTACTGGGTCGACAAATGTTGGCCATGCTTAATGGTATGGGGTGGCAGCCACTGGTGGCTGATCCCGCTGATCCCGATGCCTTAGATGATTTAATTGCACGAATTCGTGCGGAGGTTTTTCATGAGTTGTGCACGAATGACACGATCTAAATGCGCATTAGTAGCCGTTGTGATGGTTATGGGTCTGCCCACACTGAGTCATGCCATGTCGATGACAGAGGCTTTGTTGTTGGCGGAAAAAGTTGATCCAGCCGTTAATGGGTCGCTGGCGTTATTAGATGCCGAACGTGAGTTGGGTAAGCAAGAGCGCGCTACACGCTTGCCGCAGGTAAATGCAGTGGCAGGCATTCGTGAAACTGACGCAAAAGTTACCGCAACACCGTTTGGTGCAGGGTTTAATGAGCGTTATCAATCATGGGATGCCTCTGTTGAGCTGCGTCAGCCACTATTTCGTTTTGACTTTTTTGCCCGTGGTCGTCGCGCCAACGCACTCGATGAGTTGGCCGAAGCGGGTGGTATCGTACGCGAGCAAGTATTGATTTATCGCGTGGCTGAGCGTTATTTGGGTGTGTTGCAGGCAAAGTCAGCGCTACGTTTGGCGCAAAGTGAAGCAGATGCGGTGAGCCGATCGTTAGGCGATACGCAAAAGCGCTATGACGTGCAGCTCATTCCCGGCACTGACCTGAAAGAGGCGCAAGCCCGTAACGACTTGGCGCAGGCCAACCTGATTGCAGCACAGCAACAATTAGACACAGCGCAAGACCTGCTCGATGAAAGTACAGGTCAAGGTTATGCCGATCTACCTGACTTTCCAGCCAATGCGACGCTACCTGCTTTAGATGATGATAGCCGTGAAGTGTGGCTGCAGCGTGTGATGACAGAAAATCCAAATTTGCGCGCTGCACGCGCCAATGTGCAAGTTGCCAAGGCAAATGCCGACAGCCGCATGTCATCAGCTATGCCCGAAATTGATGTAGTGGCCAGCCATGGCCGTCAGGACTCTTCGGATTCCATGATTGGTTCAGCGGGCAACAACTCAGTTGTGGGTCTGGAGTTAAGGGTTCCAATTTTTGCCAGTGGCGGTAATCGCAGTCGGGTGAAAGAAGCAGATGCTCGACGTCGTGTTGCTGAAGGTGAGTTAGATAGCGCTATTCGCAGCACACAACGCGAAACTCGCCGCTTTTTAGGTGATGTACAAACTTCACGCTTACAAGTTAGTGCGTTTGAACGTGCGGTGGCATCTGCAGAAGCTGCGGAGCAAGCCACACGTTATGGCTACGAGGCAGGTAAACGCACCATGGTGGATGTGCTTAATGCGCAGTCCGCGACTACAGAAGCACGACGAAACTATGACCAAGCGCGCTTTGGCCACTTACTGAGTATGTTGCGTCTTAAGCAACAGGCCGGCGCCTTGAGTATTGAAGATTTTAAAACGATGGATCAATTATTGCAGCCAGCATCGGCACGTGAGGCAACACAATGAATAAGCGTATGGTTTGGATGTTGGTAGGTTGCTTGGTTGTTTTTGGCGGCGTGTTTGGCGTTAAGTGGTTCGGCGGCAAAATGATGAACCAGTTCTTTGACAGTATGCCAGTGCCTCCTGCCACGATTAGCAGTGCCAAAGTAGAACAGCAAAACTGGCGAAACGGTTTAACCGGTGTCGGTTCGGTCGTTGCTAGCCAAGGCACGCAGGTGACCACAGAATCTGCAGGCATTGTTGCGCAGGTGCATTTCGAGTCTGGCGCTGAAGTGGCAAAAGGTGATTTATTAGTGACCTTGTCTGCTGGCAGCGAACGCGCTGATTTGCAGCGTTTGCAGTCGCAAGCGCAATTAGCAGAAAGCGAATTTGGTCGTTTAAAGCGATTACATGACTTAGATGCAATTTCAAAGTCGGAACTAGATCGTGCTGAGAGTGATTTGCAGGCTACACGTGCAGCGGCATCAGCTCAACGTGAGCGACTGGCGCAAAAAGTAATCCGTGCACCGTTTGCAGGTCGCTTAGGTATTCGTGAAATTAATGTTGGGCAATATTTAAATGCGGGCACACCAATCGTGTCTTTGCAGGCATTAGATCCGGTTTATATCGACTTCAGTCTGCCTGAACAACACATCGGTGCCGTGCAGGCAGGGCAAGCGGTAAGCGTTTCTGTGGATGCTTTCCAGGGGCGTGAATTTACCGGTGTGGTGTCCGCAATCGAATCACAAATTGATAGCAGTACACGTAACTTTAAGGTGCGAGCCAATTTTGCCAATCCAGATCGTGCCTTGCGCCCCGGCTTATTTGCTCGTGCCAATATTTCAACGGGTGATGAAAAACAAGTGTTAGTGGTGCCGTTGACTTCGGTCAGTTACAACCCTTACGGCAACTCGGTTTATGTCATTCAGCCCAGTGACGAAAACAAAGAAGTACTAGTGGTGCGTCGTCGTTTTATTAAAACCGGTGAGGCACGCGGAGATTTGGTATCCGTTATCGACGGTTTAAAAGCGGGTGAAGAAGTCGCGACTAGCGGTTTGCTTAAGCTGCAAAACGATAGCGTAGTCATTATCAATAATTCGGTGATGCCTGATGCGTCATTAAACCCGACTCCGTCTGACTCTTAAGCGAGACGCGCATTATGCAATTCACCGATATTTTTATTAAGCGTCCAGTGCTGGCTTTAGTAGTCAGTCTGATGATTTTGCTAGTGGGTATGAAAGCGGCATTCGATCTGAATGTGCGCCAATACCCAGAGCTGCAAAATGCCGTGATCAATGTAGTTACTACTTATGTGGGTGCGGATGCTGACTTGATTCAGGGCTTTATCACGACGCCCTTGGAGCGAGAAATTGCTTCGGCACAGGGTATTGATTACATCAAATCCACCAGTTTGGCGGGTGTAAGCTCTATTCAGGCCTATTTGCGATTGGATGTTGACCCTAATGAGGCGCTAACCCAAGTTGCAGCCAAAGTGAACAAGCTACGTGGTGAACTGCCAGAGGCATCGGAAGATCCAGTGGTGGAGCTATCTGTAGGCGATACCACGGCGGCCATGTATCTGTCGTTTTATTCCGAAATTTTGGACAACAACCAGATCACCGACTATTTAGTGCGTGTGGTAGAGCCACGTTTATCAACCGTACCCGGTGTGCAACGTGCGCGTATTTTGGGTGACCGCACCTTTGCTATGCGTATTTGGTTAAAACCAGAACGTATGGCGGCACAAGGGGTTACTGCTAGCGATGTGTATGGCGCTTTGCGTGGCAATAATGTGTTGGCAGCGCTGGGTTCAACCAAAGGCTCGATGGTGCAGGTTGACCTGACTGCTGCCACCGATTTAAGCACGCCAGAAGAGTTCCGTGCCTTGGTGGTGCGTTCGGCAGACGGTGCCATTGTGCGCTTAGGCGATGTTGCCGATGTGGTATTGGGCTCTGAAAACTACAGCACAGACGTGTCTTTTAACGGCAAAAGCGCCACCTTCATGGGTATTGAAATTGCGCCAGATGCTAACGCACTCGATGTGATTAAGCGTGTACGTGAAGACGCTTGGCCACATGTACTGGCGCAGTTACCAGAAGGTCTAGAAGCCAACATTCCTTACGATTCCACACGCTATATTGAAGATGCGATTGATGAGGTTATTAAAACCCTGATCGAAGCCGTTGCCATCGTGATTGTGGTGATTTATTTGTTCTTGGGTTCGTTCCGCAGTGTGTTAATTCCCGCAGTAACTGTGCCTCTGTCCATGATTGGTGCCTGCTTCTTGATGTTGCTGATGGGCTTCTCGATTAACTTGCTGACCTTGCTGGCGATGGTGCTGGCTATCGGTATGGTGGTCGATGACGCCATCATTGTGTTGGAGAATATTCACCGACATATTGAAGAAGGCATGAAGCCATTTAACGCCGCCATTAAAGGGGCGCGCGAGTTGGTTGGGCCGGTTATTGCCATGACCATTACCTTGGTCGCGGTGTATTTGCCAATTGGTTTTATTGGCGGCCTTACTGGCACGTTGTTTGTTGAGTTTGCCTTTACCTTAGCTGGCGCGGTGTTGTTATCGGGCGTTATTGCGCTGACGTTAACGCCAATGATGTGTGCCATGTTGCTGAAATCGCAGGAAGAGGAAAAGGGTAATAAGTTCGCGCATTGGTTAGATGAAAAATTCGAAAAAATGCGCCTCAATTATCAACGCAAACTGCATGGTGCCTTGGATGACAAACACGTCATTTTAACCTTTGGTGCCATTGTGCTGGTGTCGTGTTTCTTCTTGTTTAAGGCGTCACCACAAGAGTTAGCACCTGAGGAAGACCAAGGGTTTTTCTTGATCTTCTCGCAGAGTGACTCATTCTCTTCCTTAGACTATTTGACACGCTTTACCGCAGAGCTAACACGTATTGCTAATGCGATTCCAGAAAAGGAAAACTACTTCCAGCTTAATGGCGTAGGGGGCGGTGGTTCGGCCGTGGGCAGTAATACCGCCATTTCCGGCATTGTGATGAAGCCTTGGACTGAGCGTGAGCGTAGTACCACCGAAGTGCTTAACGAAGTGACAGAAGATGCCAATTCGGTTGCTGGCTTACAGAATGCGGTATTTGCGCCGCCAGCACTACCTAGTGGCGGTGGTGGTTTCCCTGTGGAGTTTATTCTGACCAGTACGGCCTCACCTGAAGCGATGTTGGAAGTGGCCGATGCCGTGAAAAATCAAGCCATGGCCAGCAAGAAGTTTATCTTTATGCAGTCCGACTTAAAAATTGATAAGCCGCAAGTTAAAGTTGAAGTGGACCGTGAAAAGGCTGCGTTATTGGGCATTAACATGAGCACCTTGGCGGCAGATATGTCGGCGATGCTGTCGGGTGGTTTTGCTAATCGCTTCAGTATGGAGTCGCGCTCTTACAAAGTGATTCCACAGGTGGAGCGTGCTGAGCGCTTAAATCCGGAACAGCTGGAGCAGTACTACACTCGCACCGAAAACGGTGATCTGATTCCGCTGTCGACCGTAGTGTCTCTGCGCGAAACAGTGCAGCCGCAGTCGCTCAACCGCTTCCAACAGTTAAACGCGGTCACCATTTCTGGTGTGCAGCGTCCAGGCGTCACCTTAGGTGAAGCATTGTCGGTGTTGGAGCAAGCAGCCAATGAAGTCATGCCGCGTGATTACGGCATGGAATACGCAGGGCAGTCACGTCAATACAAAACTGAAGGTTCAGCGTTATTAATGACCTTCTTCTTTGCCTTGATTGTGATTTACTTGGTATTGGCCGCGCAGTTCGAATCCTTCCGTGACCCGCTGATTATGTTGGTGACGGTGCCAATGTCGATTTGTGGTGCGTTGCTCTGTTTGAACATTGCTGCGTTATTCCAAGTGCCGGGGGCGAGTATCAATATCTATACTCAGGTCGGTTTAGTTACTTTGATTGGTGTTATCGCCAAGCATGGCATTTTGATCGTGGAATTTGCTAACCAGCTGCAAAAGCAAGGCATGCCAAAGCGTTTAGCCATTGAAGAGGCCTCATCAATTCGTCTGCGCCCTGTGTTAATGACTACAGCTGCCTTGGTCTTAGCGATGATTCCGTTGTTGATTGCTACAGGCCCTGGTGCGGCCGCACGCTTCTCCATGGGTCTGGTGATTTCAACTGGCATGACAATTGGTACCTTGTTCACTTTGTTTGTGGTGCCAGCCATGTATCTTTACTTAGGCCGTGATGAGTCGGTGAATCCCGAAACGACTGAGGCTTCTGCATGACAGGATTGTTGTTAGCACTAGCGGCGCTGTGTATCTGGATTTATCAAGATGCACAGCGTCGTCAGTTGTTACGCCCGTGGGCATGGACGCTGTTAGTCGCATTTTTGGGCCCCATAGGGATTGCCATTTATTGGGCCAAGCGCCCGTTGTATCCCGCTGAATATCGTGTCGGTGGTTATGCTTGGGTAATGACACGCAGTTTTGTTATTGCTACGACAGCGTGGATTGGCATGTTTGGCGCGCTAGTGTTGATTTGGCTGAGCACTATTGTGCCCATGCCATTAATTATTGCTCTAATTCTGAGTCTGGGCGTGTTGTTAGCAGCTGCTTGGAGTTTGGTTGCTTTCTTGTTGTTGCTGACAGTGTGGTTGTTACGTGACGGTAATCATGTTGAGCAAGGACCAACCCATCCGTTATTGGCGGGGCAGCCCTTGCCTGTGTGGGGCGACCGTGTGCTGAAGGTTATATTTTTTGGCGGTCTGCTGATGGTATTTATGTTTACCGAACCGGCCACACCGCATTGGATGGAACAAGTGGAGTGGCAAACAGTCCCGGGACGAATTGCTATTTAATACGCAAATCTTAATAAGAACACTTCTCATTTGTTTTTCGTTGACATAGAATCGCCCTGTTTCCTACAAATAGGGTGTTTCTAGAATGTCTATTTCTCGTAATCAAGCGTCACTTCCTGCCCGCCGTCCCTTGGTTCTGGCTGTGGCAATGGCATCATTCGGTATGATGACCACTAGCTTGCAAGCAGCTGAAGCAACTCAAACTATGTTGGTGTTGCCGCAAATTAACGTGATTGGTACATCTGAAGAAGATGTATACAAGCAGCCCGGCGCCGCAACTATTGTTACTGCCGCGCAGTTGGAGATGATTCAAGCTCGCTCAACTGAAGAAGCACTGCGTGCCGTGCCCGGTGTATACATTAAGCCAGAAGAAGAATCCGCAGTAGTGGCCAATATCGGTATTCGCGGTCTTAGCGCTAACGACAATAAAACCCTTATTCTGGAAGATGGTGTGCCTGTTGCTGCAAGTCTCTTTCTTGGTAATGGTCGATACTACAACCCTCGTATCCAGCGTATGGAAAGTATTGAGGTATTGAAAGGCGCATCTTCATTGCGTTATGGCCCTAGCACCATCGGCGGTGTTATCAACTACCGCACTAAGCAGCCCAAAGATGGATTGGCCGTAGAAACCTCAGTGGGCTCATGGAATACCATTAAGGGTACTATTGAAGTGGGCGGTACTTCCAAGTCTGGTGATGCAGTAGTGGGTGCTGTTCTTTCGACAGCACACAGCGATGGCTTCATGGACAAAGGCTATAAGATGAATGACGCCATGGTCAAAGCTGGTATGGCGCTGGGTGACAATCAATGGTTGGGTGTGAAGTTCACTCACTATGAAAATGATGCCAATATTTCTTATCGTGGTTTGTTCTTAAATGACTTCAAGGCAGGCAGACAATACAACCCGGCACCAGATGACTACTTTGAAACTGAGCGTAAGTCCTTCGATATCAATCATCAGTGGGATATTAATGATGATGTGAAGTTGAACACGCTGTTGTACTGGAGCCAAATGAATCGCGACTACTGGCGCTTTGCTGTAAATAGTGCTGCAAGTACGGCAGCAGGTCGTTGGGTTTATACAGACGCTGTTCAGGGAAATAACCGTGCCTTTGAGCGCCATGGTATTGAGACTCGAGCACAGATCCGTAATAGCCTGTTTGGTGTTACAGGTGAGGCTGAGGTCGGCCTGCGCTACATGAAAGAAGAAATGAAGGATCAAACGGTCAACGCTACACGCGCCACACCGAGATCAGGCACAATTAATGGCGATCAGGTGCATTCCGCTGAAAGTTATGCACTGTTCCTGCAGAATCGTTTTGATATGACGGATCGTTTGGCAATAACACCGGGTGTTCGTGTTGAGCGCTACACGCAGGAACGTGAAAATCTGCTTGATGCCAACCCCGCTGGTAAAACATCAAATACAGAAGTGATTCCAGGTATTAGCGCAACATTCCAAGTGGTTCCAGCGCTGCAAGTATTTGGTAGTGTGCACAAGGCGTTTGCGCCTGCTCAAACGGCTCAATCAATTGTGGCAGTGGGCGGTGTGTTCCAAGATCAGCAGTTAGATGCTGAGCGCTCTACTAATTTCGAATTAGGTGCACGAGGTAAAAGTGGTGCGTTGAGTTATGAAGTTGCTGCATTCCACATGGACTTCAAGAACCAGATTGTGCCAGCGAACAGCACAATTTTCACAAATGACAATGCCGGTAAGACAATCCATCAGGGCCTTGAAGGTGCAGTCGCTTATCAATTTGATGGCGGCTTCAGTGCAGATGCCAGTGTGACTTGGATTCCAGTTGCTGATGTTGAGGGTGATCGTACCAACGCTGCAGGTACGGTTATTACAGCAAGAGACGGCAACCGTGTACCTTACGTGCCTGAGTTAGTGGCTAATCTCGGTTTGGGTTACCAGGTGGGTTCGCTGAAAACCCGTCTTAGCTTGAACCATACCAGTTCTCAGTACACTGACTTGCTGAACACACCGAATATTACAGAGCAAAACAACAATAATCTTTGGGTTGGTAAAGTAGAGGCGTACACAACAGCTGATTTAACTGCACGTTACAGTGTTAACAAGCGTTTAGATGTGTTTGGTTCAGTCAAGAATTTAACGGACGAACTGTATGTAGCAAGTTTACGCCAAGGCATCTATGTGGGCCCGGAGCGCAGCTATGAAGTAGGTTTACGCTACGAGTTTTAATCTTGTTTATTTGGTCGATAAACATTACATGGATGTATAAAAGCCCCCGTTAATCGGGGGCTTTTTCTTACGTCTATAACCAGCCCCTTTCAGCAAATGACACCGGCTCATGGTCACCAATGACCAAGTGATCTAGTGTCCGCACATCCACTAGAGCCAGTGCTTCTTGCAGACGCTTGGTGATATGCCGATCAGCCTGTGATGGTTCAGCCACACCAGATGGATGGTTGTGCGCAAAAATAACCGCCCCGGCACGATGACTAAGCGCACGTTTAACCACCTCCCGCGGGTGCACTGAGCAACTATCTAAAGTGCCGCGAAATAACTCTTCAAAGGTAATGACACGGTGCTGGTTGTCCAAGAACAGCACCGCAAACACTTCGTGGTCGTAACCACGCAATCTGGCGCGCACAAAGGCGCGGGTATCATCGGGATTAGTCAGCGCATCCAGCCGGCATAAGGATTCACCTAAATAGCGTCGACTTAGCTCTAGTGCTGCTAATAGGCGAGCGGTGCGAGCAGGGCCCCAACCATCAATGTCACTAATTTGCGCAGCGGATAACTCCAGCAGTGCGCGCAAACCGCCATGACTGTTTAAGGTGCGCCGCGCCAAATCCACGGCAGTTTCGCCGCGTCGACCATGGCCAATAAACAGCGCTAATAGTTCGGCTGTACTAAGTGCAGTCGCGCCGCTGACCAGTAGTTTTTCGCGTGGACGCTCATCCGCGGGCCAATCTCGTATGCGCATTAGCAGCTCCGATTGCAGCGGATACCGCAGGGTCGTGGTATCGTTCGCAATTATTTTGTCTTGACGAAGGTATAGACCCACTTCGGAGTTTTTGCATGTCAGCGCGATTAACAAATAAGCGAATTTTGTTGGGCGTCACCGGTGGTATTGCCGCCTATAAAAGCGCCGAACTCATTCGTCGTCTGCGTGATGCCGGCGCTGAAGTGCAAGTCGTGATGACGGCGGCTGCACAAGAATTTATTACGCCATTAACGTTGCAGGCCTTGTCCGGCAATCCGGTACATACCAGCTTGCTTGATCCCGCAGCCGAAGCGGCCATGGGGCATATTGAACTGGCCCGTTGGGCGGACTTGATTTTGATTGCACCAGCTTCCGCGGATGCCATTGCACGTATCACGCAGGGCATTGCCAATGATTTGTTAACCACCTTGTGGTTGGCTGCTGCAGGCAAAAAAGCCATTGCGCCAGCAATGAATCAGCAAATGTGGGCAGACGCTGCCACCCAGGCCAACTTAGGCGTTTTGCGTGAGCGTGGTGTTGCCGTGTTTGGCCCGGCTAGCGGCCTGCAGGCTTGTGGTGATGTAGGTGCAGGGCGTTTATTAGAGGCGGTTGAATTAGCCGAGTGTTGTGCCGAGCAGTTTAATAGTGGCTTATTACAGGGCCGCGAAATCATCATTACTGCCGGCCCCACGCGTGAGGCATTAGACCCCGTGCGTTATATGAGCAACCACAGCTCGGGCAAAATGGGTTTTGCCTTGGCTGAAGCCTGTGTTGAGGCGGGTGCCCGTGTGACTTTGATTGCCGGTCCAGTTCACTTGCCAACCCCAGACCGTGTGCATCGTGTTGATGTGGTTTGTGCACGAGACATGTTGGCCGCCAGCGAAGAGGCGGTAGCTCAAGCGTTAAGCCGTGCGGGCCATATCAATACAGTGTTTATTGCCACTGCTGCTGTGGCAGATTACCGCCCGGCACAAGTCGCCGATCAGAAAATCAAAAAGGGTGAAAAAGACGACACCCTAGATATCACCTTAATTCGTAATCCGGATATTGTGGCGACCATTGCCGGCCTGAATCCGCGTCCCTTAGTGATGGGTTTTGCGGCGGAAACACAATCCGTTGAAAATTACGCTACATCAAAATTGTTCCGTAAAAAGCTCGACATGATTGCCTGCAATGATGTGTCGCGTAGTGATATTGGCTTTCAAAGTGATGACAATGCCATGACCGTATTTTGGCCAGAGCAAGACCACTTGGGCCGTCATGAATTAGCCAAAGCCAGCAAGCATGAAATTGCTCGTCAGTTAACGCATTTGTTGGCGCAACGTTTGGGAGCGCGCGCATGAAGCAACGCCTGCAAGTTAAAGTATTAGATGAACGTATTGGTCGTGAGTTCCCACTGCCAAGTTATGCCACTGAGGGTTCAGCCGGCCTAGATTTGCGTGCCTTGCTGGATGCTCCGTTAACCATTAAGCCGGGTGAAACGGTGTTGATTCGTACCGGCCTGGCTATTTATATTGGCGACCCCAATTTGGCTGGCTTAATTTTGCCGCGATCAGGTCTAGGTCATAAGCATGGCATTGTGCTGGGTAATTTAGTGGGCTTGATTGATGCCGACTACCAAGGTGAGCTGATGGTGTCGTGCTGGAATCGTGGTCAGGCCGAGTTTGTTATGCAGCCGGGTGAGCGTTTGGCGCAATATGTTTTAGTGCCTGTAGTGCAGGCTGAATTTGATTTGGTTGATGAGTTCCATGCCACTAGCCGTGGTGCCGGTGGTTTTGGTAGCTCAGGTCGTCACTAATTATTTTTTGAGAGAAATATCATGGCGCTAACTCGCGAATCCGCCCTCAATATTGCCAAGGTGTTAACTGAGGCTCTGCCTTATATTCAACGCTTTGCCGGTGCTACCGTGGTGGTCAAATACGGCGGTAACGCCATGACCGAGCCAGAGCTCGAGCACTCTTTTGCACGAGATATTGTGCTGATGAAAACCGTGGGTTTGAACCCGGTGGTTGTGCATGGTGGTGGCCCACAAATTGGTGACCTGCTGAAGAAAATCGGAAAGGTGTCTGAGTTCATTGACGGCATGCGGGTGACTGACGGCGAGACCATGGATGTAGTGGAAATGGTGCTCGGTGGTCTGGTGAATAAGTCAATTGTGAACTTAATTAACCGTAACGGTGGTCGTGCTATTGGCTTGACAGGCAAAGACGCCAACCTGATCCGGGCACGTCGCATGACGCTGTCACGTATGGATGAAGCCGGTATGGCGCAGCTTGTTGATATCGGCCAAGTGGGTGAAGTGGCGGGTATCAAAACCGATGTGTTGGAGCTGATGTTTAAAAGTGACTTTATTCCTGTCATTGCGCCTGTCGGTGTGGGTGATGATGGTCGCTCATATAACATCAATGCCGACTTAGTGGCGGGTAAAGTAGCCGAAGCCTTAGGGGCAGAAAAGCTGATTTTGCTGACTAACATTCCTGGTGTGATGGATAAAAACAAGCAGGTGTTAACCGGCCTGACCACGCAAGACGTTGATGCCTTGATTGCTGACGGCACCATTTATGGTGGCATGTTGCCCAAAATTGCCTGCGCCTTGGATGCGGTAAAAAGTGGTGTGCGCAGTGCTCATATTATTGATGGCCGGGTGCCACATGCGTGTCTGCTGGAAGTGTTTACTGATGAAGGCATGGGTACACTGATCACCAACCGTTCGCATAAGCCTAAAAGTTAATGGATCCGTGGTTAGAGCAGGGCCTTTTATTCCTGCTCGCCTTTATTAGCAACACCCTGTCATCACTGGCGGGGGGCGGTAGTGGTTTGCTACAGCTGCCGGTGTTGTTATTTTTAGGCTTAGCCTTTCCGATTGCCTTGGCGACACACAAAATTGCCAGTGTGGCGCTAGGCATTGGTGCCACCTTGCGGCACCTGCGTACCGAAGCGCTGAACTGGCGCTTTGCGCTGTTTATCTTGGCTTTTGGTCTGCCCGGTGTTGCCATCGGCACACAAATCATTCTGCAAGTACCTGAACACCTAGCGCGTTTAGCCTTAGGCATTTTGACCTTAGGCCTGGGCTTTTATTCATGGCGCCGTCCAAAGTTAGGGCAAGTTATTATTCATCATCAGCATGACCTGAAGAGTTATGCCATTGGTGGTTTGGTCATTACCTTTATTGGTGTGATTAACGGTTCACTCACTTCTGGCTCCGGACTTTTTGTCACCTTGTGGTTGGTGCGTTGGTTTGGCTTGGACTACACCCGTGCCGTGGTTTATACCCTGATATTAGTTGGCCTATTTTGGAACGGATCGGGTGCATTTCTGCTGGCCTTGCAAGCGCCAGTGCGCTGGGATTGGTTGCCTGCCTTGTTTATTGGTTCGTTAGTTGGCGGTTATTACGGTGCACACTTGGCGCATCGGCATGGCAACCAATTAGTTAAACGAGCATTTGAAAGTCTGACCATGCTGGTGGGTTTAAAGCTCATTTGGGACGCCTTATGAATCAGCCATTACAGCAGTTATTTGTGCAGCAGACTAAACGTCTGTGGCCGCTGCTGACGGCGATTGCGGAACAACCCATAACAACGGAGTCATCCCGGCAGCAATTGCTGTATTACCTGCACACCTTGAAAGGTTCGGCCTTGGGCGCAGACCAACACACACTGGCTGAGGCCTGTCATATTGCCGAGTCAGCGCTGTTGGTGGGGGATTTCCACAGCTATTGGCCAGAACTAAAAGCGTATTGGTTGCCCATACTGGCCAGACCGACTCATGCATTACAAACTGCAGATGAGCTGGCGCAGGCCGTGCAGACGTTTTTCCAAGAGACAGCCAAGCAGATTGGTTACCCAGCGCAACTTCACGTCGACATCGATGAGCTATGGCTGAGTGAGCAGGACTTGTTGTGGGATATGTTGCCGCACTTACTGCGGAATGCCTTAAGTCATGGAGCACAAAGCGCCGCTGAGCGTTTGGCGGCGGGTAAGCCAGCGGTGCAGCAGGTTGTGCTTCGAGCCTATGTGCGGCAGGCGTCAAAGATGAGCTACTTTTTGTTATTGGCCGATGATGGCGCTGGTGTGGCAAAACCGGTTCAACAAGCCACTTTATGGCAGGGCCGTGGACAAGGTGTGGCAGCGGTGCGCGCCGCCTTGCTTAGCCGTGCCAAGCAGCTAGGTTGTCAGGCGCGTTTGCGTTGGCGTGGCCGCCCTCAAGCCGGTGCCGCAGTGCGCCTGAGCCTGCGGCCTTAGTTTCGGCTCTGATAGTCGCCATACAACCATTGCAGCACAGCCAGTGCGGCTACCGGTGCGGTTTCGGTACGCAGCACCCGCGGTCCTAACTGCCACGGTTTAAAGTCTTTGTCTTGCGCCTGCATAATTTCGCCATCACTTAGACCACCTTCAGGACCAATTAATAACGCAACAGAGGCTGGGCTACTTGCTTGGCTGGGTCCACCTTGCACGCTGGGCGCCAGTACCCATTTTTGTTCGGCATTCACAGAGCTTAACCAGTCGCTCAATGACATCGGGGTGTGCAATACGGGCAGGGTGTTACGGCCACTTTGCTCACAGGCACTGACCAATACTCGTAACCAATGACTAAGCTTTTTATCGGCGCGCTCTTCACCACGCAATTTCACTTCACAACGTTCACTGCTTAGCAGGGTGATTTCGCTAACGCCCGCTTCGGTGGCTTTTTGCAGGGCATAGTCCATTCGCTCACCGCGTGACATCACCAAACCTAAATGGGTATGCAGTGGTGACTCACGTAAGGGATTGGCTGTGCTTAAAACTTTCACGCTGGCTTGTTTGCGACCAGCCTCAACTAACTCGACTTCAGCACAATGGCCTTGGCCATCAAACAGCTGAGCCTGATCACCCAGCTGTGCACGTAGCACACGACACCAGTGGTGTGCGGCCTCTTCGGGCAAAGCAATAATATCGCCGACTAAATAAGGTTGTGGCACATATAAACGAGGCACCGGTGTTCTCCTTAAAAACGATGCTAATTAAGCTATGCTGGGACCAAGTTCAGCACTATCGCTAGCTGGGGCAGCAAGTGCCTCATTGATGGCTTCTACAGCGGTTGCCACCATCCAGCGAATTTGTTCAGCAGTAATAATATAGGGCGGCATGAAGTACACCACATTGCCAATGGGCCGTAGCAATAAGCCACGTTTTAGGGCGGCTTGAAACACTGCTAGACCACGGCGCTCACGCCAGTCATAAGGCGTGCCGTTGGCTTTGTCTCGCACCAAGTCAAAGGCCGCCACCATGCCGGTTTGGCGGATATGGTGAATATGCGGATGGTCATGCAAAGGGGCTAATGCCTGTGCCATGGCTAGGCTGCGCGCTTGGTTGGCGACGATCACATCATCACGGGCAAAAATGTCTAAGGAAGCTAAGGCCACCCGCGCTGCTAAGGCGTTGCCGGTATAACTATGTGAGTGTAAAAAGCCACGCAAGGTCTCGTAACGATCATAAAAAATATCGTAGATGACATTGCTAGTCATCACCACTGACATGGGTAAATAACCGGCGGTGAGTCCTTTGGATAACACCAAAAAGTCGGGACTTATATTCGCTTGTTCACAGGCAAAAAAAGTGCCGGTACGACCAAAGCCTACGGCGATTTCATCGGCAATTAAGTGCACTCCATGACGGTCACAGGCTTCGCGCAGCAGCGTTAAATAGATCGGGTTATACATGCGCATGCCCGCCGCGCCTTGGATCAGTGGCTCAACAATGACTGCCGCCACTTCATGGGCATGGTCTTGCAGTAATTGCTCCATGCCGGCCATGGCGCGCCTAGCTACATCGGCACAAGTCTCACCTTCACGACGCAAGCTGGCATCCGGTGATGGTGCCCGCAGGGGCGCTTGCAGCATGGGTTTATAGGTTTCTGAAAACAGCGGAATATCGGTCACACCCAAAGCGCCAATGGTTTCACCGTGGTAACTATTTTCAAGCGCGATAAAGCGTGTTTTTTCTGGTTTATTGAGATTGCGCCAAGCGTGTAGGCTCATCTTGAGTGCGACTTCAATGCCAGAGCTGCCGTTGTCGGCATAAAAGCATTTTTCTAAACCGGGCGGTGCTAATGCCACTAAACGTTCACTTAATTCAATAATGGCTTGGTGGGTAAAGCCGGCCAGAATGACATGTTCAAGCGTGTCTGCTTGTTGGCTCAGGGCAGCATTAAGCTCTGGGTTAGCATGGCCAAATAGGTTCACCCACCATGAGCTAATGCCATCCAGATAACGCTTGCCGTCGAAGTCTTCTAGCCATAAACCTTGGCCACGACGAATAGGGACCAGCGGCAATTGCTCATGGTCTTTCATTTGTGTGCAGGGGTGCCAGACATGGCGAAGGTCGCGTTGCATCCAGTCGGCGTTGCTCATGCGTTTGCCTCCGAGTCTTGGGGCGTGTCGCTGATGTAGAAGCGTTCGACAACACGCGCGGCGACGGAGTCACTCCACACATTGACGGCAGTGCGTGCCATATCCAGTGGTCGGTCGGTAATTAGCAGTAGACCTAAGGCCTCTGGCGGCAACCCGACACGGTCCAAAATAACCGCAATAGCAACCAAGCTGGCGGAGGGAATTCCTGCCATGCCCAGTGTGGTGGCTAATGAAAGGGCGACAACAATGAGCTGCTCAGCCAGACTTAAATCAAAGCCTAAGAGCTGTGCTAAAAACAAAACGGCCACACATTCATATAGCGCCGTGCCGTCCATATTCATGCTGGTGCCTAGCGGTACGGTTAGGCCGGTAACCCCTTTATCCACACCGGCACGATCATGTAGGCAGCGCAAAGTAACTGGCAAGGTAGCGCTTGATGACGCAGAGGAAAAGGCCATCCACAAGGCCGGGCTCATGGCGCTGGCGTGATCGCGTAGGCGCACTCGGGCTACTCGCCACAAGATAAACCCTAGGTTGACGGTGGCATGCATTAGCAGCGCCAATAGCACACTAAACATCAGCATGGCTAAAGGCTTGAGGGCGGCCCAGCCCATTTGGCTGGCGCTGGTGCAGACTAAGGCCAGCACACCAATCGGTGCGACTTTAAGTACCCACAGGGTAACGGTGAGCAAAATGTGATGCAGTCCATCCCAAAACTGACGCTGCAGTTGGCGTTGTGCATTTGGCAGCGTGCGCAGTGCCAGTGCAAACAACAGGGCAAAGACAATAAGCGCGAGTAAGTTGCCATCACTCGCCGCTGCAAATAAGTTGCTGGGCACAAGCAGTAACAAGGCAGCTGTCCACGGGGATGTGTCGCTGCTGGCGGCAACTAAATGTGCTGGCACTACGCTATTGGCTAACCAGCCACCATCAGGTGGCGTAATGCCAAGGCCGGGCGTGAGTAAGTTGGCAATTAACAAGCCGGTTAACACCGCCAGCAAGGTGCTGCCAATGTAGTAACTCATGGTGATGCTGCCTAAGCGGCCAAGGCGTTGGTCTAGGCCGCCCACCCCACTGATTAGCGTGACCACAACCAATGGAATAGCTACGGCTTTAAGTGCATTAAGAAATAATGTGCCTACTAAACTGGTGACGAATAACACTTGCGCCTGTAAAGCCGCATCGACCCAGTGTAGGCCAATGGCGAGTGCAATACCGAGTATGAGCGCGAGTAGTATCTGTCGATGCAATGGCATTGGGCCTCCTTAATAACCAGCAGCGGTGCCGGGACGGCGCGGATCAGCCGCACCCTGCAAGCCACGACCATAACGCAAAATAACGTTGCTGCCGCTGGTTAGCGTGGCCTCGATGGGCTCATGCCCACGCAGCGTTAGCTCTTGCTGAATACGAGCGGCTAAGCTGTTTTCGTGCTCAATGATGTCGCCACGTGCCAATACATGCGGTAAAGCCATGAGTTTGCGGGCATCACGCACACCCAATAACCAAGCCGACAATGTACGGCTGTTATAACCCATGATGCGTACGCCACCAGCTGAACCAGTGGCTAACAAAGGTTCACCACGGGTGCTCAAAACAATCACAGGTGACATGGCACTGCGTGGACGTTTACCCGCTTGCACTCGGTTGGCGACAAGGACTCCATCAATTTCAGGGGCAAAACTAAAGTCGGTTAGCTGGTTATTCATTAACAATCCATCAATCATGAGCCGGCTACCAAAAGCAGACTCAATAGAGCTGGTCATGGCCACCCAGTGGCCTTCTTTGTCAACAATGCTGATGTGTGTGGTGCCAAAGCTTTGCAAAGATAGATCGGCGGCTAATCGTAGTGCACCCGCCGGTTGTCCTGCCGTTGCTTCTACCATGGCGCGATCTTTAATAAGCGCAGCACGTTCACGAATATAACTATTGTCTAGCAAGCCGGTTGTTGGTACCGGCACAAACGCAGGGTCAGCACTGTATTGCTGGCGGTCTGCAAAGGCTAGGCGTTGTGCCTCCATGAGGCGATGAAGACTACTAACTTCAAGGTCTGTGCGCTGCTGGCGGCCAGGAATAAATCGGCGAAGGGGGTTGCTGGCATCGGCTTCGGCCTGCAACCAAATCGCCAAACCTTGTAATACGGTAAAGCCTCCGGAGGGTGGAGGTGCACTACAGGCTTGCATGCGTTGAACAGGGACGCATATCGCGGGTGTTACTAAGGCACGGTAGCTTTGCCAGTCTTCTAATGTGATTGGACTGCCGGCAGCACGTAGCTGAGCCACTATACGCTGAGCGGTATCACCTTCATAAAATTCGCGAGGACCTGTTTCAGCCAGTGCTCTGAGTAGTTGTGCATATGCTGGATTACGAAGTTTGCTACCAGTAGCGAGAGGTTGGCCTTGCTCATCGAAAAAGTATTGACGACTGGCTTTGTCGCTGCTCAATAACGGGTCGTTTTTAATTAACTCATGCAGGCGGTGCGACACATTAATACCTTGTTCAGCATGGCGAATAGCGGGCAAAAGTGTCTCTGCCCAGCTCAACTTGCCCCAGCGTTCATGACCTTGTGCAAGCAAGTCAACGGTGCCTGGAATGCCAACTGCTCGTGCTCGGCTAAGCGCTTGTGCAAAATTCATGGGCTTACCATCAGCATTCAGAAAGTAATCTGAACTTGCGGCAGCAGGCGCTGTTTCGCGGCCATCAATGGCAGTGACTTGGCCTTGATAGGCATGGATTAAAAAACCACCGCCGGCTAATCCTGATGACTGCGGCTCAACAAGACCTAACACGGTTTGTGCGGCAATGGCGGCATCCATGGCACTACCACCTTGCTGCAAAATATTAACTGCTGCCTGTGTGGCCAAGGGGTGTGCTGTTACCGCCATGGCTTGTTGTGTAGTGGCTACATTCAGTGGATAACGCCCAGAGGCGGCCTCTGGCGCAGTCCGTGCCTGCCACAAACTTAAGTCTGCATGAGCAGCTAGCGGCAAACACAACAAAACACACAGCGTTAGGATTTTTTTCATGGCTGAACCATTCGCTGCACAGCATCTGTTAGTGCGGCATCTAGCGCCTCGGTCATGGCTTTTTGTGCCAAGGGTTTAGATTGTTTTAGGCCTTGGCAAGAATAGTTAATGCGTTCATCTAATCGATTCATGGCAAAACCACTGGTCCAACGCAGATGGCCTTTGTTATCACGAATGTCGGCGCTGACAATCATCATGGGTTGGCACTGAGTTTCGCGAACATCTTTGGCCAGAATGCCGACACGACGAATCGTTAAACTCAGTTGTCCACGACCGTTGTCTCGCAGCGCATTTTGCAGTCGGGGCTGTTGCTGCATTTTGCTTTTCAGCAGTTGTTGGCTCACCGTATTAACATCAAGTACGCGTTGAATGGCTAGTCCTGCCTGTTCCGGCGTTTGGCTGCGCGGATCGATATCCAGTAATAAACCATAGGCGGGGGCTAGGCTGGCCACCGAACTAAAGTGTGTGGCCACGGGAACGGTGACATTAGCATTGAGCTGCAAACCATTAAGTTCGCGCAAAAGGGAGTCGGGCAAGTGGCCAGTGAAGTGACGTTGAACAATAGGGGCGGAGCTAGGCGTGCTGGCACAGGCAGTCAACACAAGACAAGAAATTATCAGCAGGGTGTTGCGGGTATAACGCATCAGGCATCTCGTGGATATTTCAGGGCAGAGCCTGATGTTACCTAGGCTTTGCCCTGAGATGCCAGTCTTGATGTGTTAAGTGGACAGATTAAGCCGATTCCACAGCGCCAGTGTGGGTTCGGTTTGGTTCATGCTGTAGAAATGCAGGCCGGGTGCGCCGCCATCAAGCAAGCGCTGGCATAACTCAGACACGACATCTTCACCAAAACGTTGGATACTGACGCTGTCATCACCAAAGCCAGCAATTTGCTTGCGAATCCAGCGTGGAATTTCGGCGCCACAGGCATCGGAAAAACGCACTAAATTAGCAAAATTGGTGATCGGCATGATGCCGGGAATGATGGGGATATCACAGCCGGCAGCACGCACACGATCGACAAAATGGAAGTAGCTGTCGGCATTAAAGAAGTATTGGGTAATGGCGCTATCAGCCCCTTCATTTGCCTTGGCAACAAAGTGCTTAACGTCTGTAGCCAAGTCCGCAGCTTGCGGGTGGCTTTCAGGGTAGGCGGCAATTTCGATAATGAAATGATCACCATGTTGTTCACGAATAAAGCGTACCAAGTCGGCGGCATACGGCAGCTCACCTTGGCTTGCCCCCATGCCTGATGGCAGGTCGCCGCGCAGGGCAACAATGCGATTAATGCCCATGTCACGATACAACTGCAGCAGCTCGCCAATCTCTTCGCGGCTATCACCAATGCAGGACAAGTGTGGCGCCACGGCAAAGCCTTGTGCCAACACATCTTTAACCGTGCCTAAGGTGCGATCACGCGTTGAGCCACCAGCACCATAGGTCACTGAGAAAAACTCAGGACCTAAGGCGCCAAGGCGCCGCGCCACCTCACGCAACTTTTCCGCACCAACGTCCGTTTTTGCGGGGAAAAACTCAATGCTGAAGTGGCTCATATTAGTACTTATAGCTTTCCGGTTTGAAAGGACCATCGACGGGCACGCCAATGTATTCTGCTTGTGCCTGAGTCAGCTTAGTCATGACACCACCAAAGCCGGCAACCATGGCTGCTGCCACTTCTTCGTCCAGCTTCTTAGGTAAAACTTCAACACGAATTTTTCCCGGCTTTTGATCAGCAGGCAGGTCGGCAAACTTCTCACCATAAAGATGGATTTGCGCCAGTACTTGGTTGGCAAATGAACCATCCATAATGCGTGATGGGTGACCGGTGGCATTGCCCAAGTTCACCAAACGACCTTCTGACAACAGGATTAAATAATTTGGGTCTGTTGGGTTGGCTTCGGCGCCTGGTGCTGTGCGATAGACCTTGTGTACCTGTGGTTTGATCTCGTCCCAAACCCAATTTTTACGCATAAAAGCGGTATCAATTTCGGTATCGAAGTGACCGATATTGCAGACCACAGCGCCGTTTTTAAGTGCACGCAACATGGCGGCATCACACACCTTGTCGTTGCCGGTGGTAGTAACGATAAGGTCGGTTTCACCTAACAAGCGTGCGTTCACGTCTTCATCACGGCCAGTGACAACACCATTGTTATAGGCAGAAACCAACTCAAAGCCATCCATGCAGGCCTGCATAGCGCAGATAGGATCAATCTCAGTGACGCGAACAATCATGCCTTCTTGGCGTAATGATGCGGCTGAACCTTTGCCCACATCACCGTAACCAATAACCAAGGCGCGACGACCCATTAACAACATGTCAGTGCCGCGCTTAATGGCGTCATTGAGCGAATGGCGGCAGCCAAACTTGTTATCGTTTTTGGATTTGGTGACCGAGTCATTGACGTTAATGGCTGGAACTTTCAGCTCATTTTTAGCGGCCATTTCAATCAGGCGCATAACACCCGTAGTGGTCTCTTCAGTAATGCCATGAATGCTGTCGAGCATCTGTGGGTATTTCTGGTGGATTAGGCCGGTAACATCACCGCCGTCATCCAAAATCATATTGGCATCCCAAGGCTGGCCGTCTTTTAAAACGGTTTGCTCGATGCACCACCAGAACTCTTCTTCAGTTTGACCTTTCCACGCAAATACAGGAACGCCGGCGGCAGCAATGGCAGCAGCAGCATGGTCTTGTGTAGAGAAAATATTGCAGGATGACCAACGCACTTCGGCACCCAATGCAACCAGGGTTTCAATCAACACGGCGGTCTGAATGGTCATGTGAATGCAGCCAATGATTTTAGCGCCAGCTAATGGTTGGGTTGGGGCATAACGTGCACGCAAACCCATTAGTGCTGGCATTTCAGCTTCAGCTAAAATGATTTCTTTGCGACCAAAATCAGCTAAAGCGAAGTCACGTACTTTATAGTCGGTAAATGTTGCGATATTTGCGGATGCATTCATGGGAGACTCTCCGAAGCATTAAAGCGGGCACCGTTAACAATGGATGCGATTGAGCCTGACGAGTAATCTCGCTGCAGCGCCCCTCAACCGACGGTTATGACGGCTGAGTATAACGACAAAAAACCTAATATCCAAATTTTTTGATAAAGGAATAACAATGCGTAAGTTCTGTGTAGTAGCCCTGTTAGCCTGTGCAACCTCTGTCCATGCCAGCAGCTTTGGCGTAATCCCTCAAGCTGGCCTTGCCGGTTATGGTGCCACCGTGCAGTGGGGCTTTACGCCTTACCTGGCGGTAACGGCTGGTTATACCGGTGGTGACTTTTCCGTGCGTAATGTTGAAACGGATGATGCGACTTATGACGGTGATATCCGTCTGCGTAACCCGCAAGTGTTATTAAATTGGGCGCCTTTTGGTGGTCACTTCCGTTTATCAGGTGGTTTGGTGGCGTCTAATTCGGGTTTTGATTTGGTTGCGACGGATATTCAGAACCAACCAGCGGTTGAGCGCGCTGATGTGTCGGCAAGTTTTGCCAATGACTTGGCGCCGATTTTGACCCTAGGTTTTGAGTCGCCTTTGCAACAAAAAGGCTTTGGATATCACCTAAGTGCCGGTGTAGTTTTTGCAGGCAAGCCTGAAGCCAATGTATCGGTCACATGTCGCGGTCCCGTTAATCAGGCAGCATGCGATCAATTTACGGCGAGTGAGCGTAAAGAAATTGAAGACGAATTAAGCAAGTATCAATTCTTGCCTGTTCTTCAAGCGGGCCTTATTTTTCGGATGTAAGCTCAGGCAACGCCATGTTGCCTGAAAGCGAAATAAACCGCGCCCATCAGGCACAAAGCAGCCCACAAATAATCTAGTTTTAAAGGCTCTTTCATAAACAGCACCACAAAGGGCACAAACACCAGCAAGGTAATCACTTCTTGCATGATTTTAAGTTGTGCCACGCTGAGCACGGTGTAGCCAATGCGATTAGCCGGTACCATAAAAATGTACTCAAATAGGGCAATGCCCCAGCTAAAGGCAATAGCAATCCATACTGGCTTGTCGCCTAAAGTTCGTAAGTGCGAATACCAAGCAAAAAGCATAAAAATGTTAGATAACACCAGCAGCGAAACAGTGGTCAGGACGGGTGACATGATGACTCCAAGGGTGAGCAGGCGTATGCTGAGTAAGTAGCGTGTTTATAGCGAATTTATTGAGGAGCTTGCCACCATGCCAGCCGAACGTACCGAAAAAACGATAGCCGAACTGCGTGACAGTCTGCATAGCTCGCTAGTGGATGATAGTCATCAGCAAGAGGCCAAACTAGCCTTAGCAAAGCTGGAAACTCAGCTGCAAGGTAAGGCGCCAGCCAATTTAGAAGTACTTGAAGATGTGCTGCGCCAATGGGAAGCAGATGTGGAGGTCAATCACCCCATGTTATCTTCGATTGTGTCAGAAACGCTAAGGCGTTTGGCCGCTATGGGTATATGAGCCTGTCTTGTCGCACAGGCTGCGGTGCCTGTTGCATAGCACCATCTATTACCCAAGCCTTACCTAAAATGCCGCAGGGAAAACCCGCCGGTGTGGCGTGTTTGCACTTATTGGCAGATTTTCGCTGCGAACTGTTTGGTCAACCTGAGCGCCCCGCGTTTTGTGGCAGCTTACAGCCAGCACACGATATGTGTGGCACAGACCGAGAGCATGCCATCCGCTGGCTAGGTGCTTTGGAGTTAAGCACCCAGCCGAGCTAGTCAGTTATAAACCAGCGGCAGCGCGCAGGTCGTCAACTTTGTCGGTTTTTTCCCAAGTGAAAGTGGTGAAGGTATCCACTTCACCAGTCTTTTTGTCAGTCACTGATACTGTTTCAGGTGTACGACCAAAGTGGCCGTAAGCAGCCGTGCGCTGATACATGGGGTGCAGCAAATCCAACATGCGCGTAATGGCATATGGGCGCAGGTCAAACACATCGCGCACAATCTGCACAATCTTGCTGTCGCTGATTTTGCCCGTGCCAAACGTGTTGATGGACACTGAAGTGGGCTGAGCCACACCAATGGCATAAGACACTTGGATTTCACAACGATCAGCTAGGCCGGCAGCAACAATATTTTTCGCCACATAACGACCAGCATAAGCGGCTGAACGGTCTACCTTTGATGGGTCTTTACCAGAGAATGCACCACCGCCATGGCGGGCATAACCACCGTAGGTATCGACGATAATTTTACGGCCGGTCAGACCACAGTCGCCCACCGGTCCACCAATCACAAACAAACCTGTTGGGTTGATGTGGAACTGGGTGTCGGCATGTAGCCATTCTGCTGGCAGAACAGGCTTGATGATGTGCTCCATCACGCCTTCACGCAGATCAGCCAATGAGATGTCCGGATTGTGTTGTGTCGACAACACCACAGCATCCACTGCCACGGGCACACCATTCTCATAACGGAAGGTGACCTGCGATTTGGCATCCGGACGCAGCCAAGCAAGCTCGCCAGACTTACGTGCCAGAGCCTGGCGCTCTACTAAGCGGTGGGCATAACAAATCGGTGCTGGCATCAACACGTCGGTTTCATTGCTGGCATAACCAAACATCAGGCCTTGGTCGCCCGCACCTTGGTCTTCTGGTTTAACGCGGTCTACACCTTGGGCAATGTCCGGTGACTGCTTGCCAATAATATTGATAATGCCGCAGGTGCTGCCGTCATAACCCACATCTGAGCTGGTGTAGCCAATGTCATTAATAACACCGCGCACGAGGTCTTCTAGATCAACCCAAGCTGAAGTGGTGACTTCGCCAGCAACAATGGCAACACCAGTTTTCACCATGGTTTCACAGGCGACACGGGCGTTTTTGTCTTGAATCAAAATGGCATCAAGCACAGCGTCCGAAATCTGATCGGCAATCTTGTCCGGGTGTCCCTCGGAAACCGATTCGGAGGTAAATAAGCTGTATTCGCTCATAAGGTTGTCCTAAATAAGTGTGCGGGTAATAGGGGATTTAGTGAATTCGTGAATTTGTACGCGAAAGCCATTACGAAGGGCCAAGTAGTCCGCACTAACGGACGTTAGGCCACCATTGCTTAGCCATGAAATAAGCTCGTCGCTGTCAAAACCTAACCAAGCATCACCACAGGCGTCACGCACCCAGTCTTGGTCGTGGGCGCATAACTCGGTAACAATCAAGCGGCCATCATCTTTAAGTAAATGACATAAACGTGTCAGCAAGCGTTGAGGGTTAGGCACATGGTGCAACACCATATTCATCACAATCACATCAGCCAGCGGCAGCTCGGGCGGATTGTTGCTGTCATCAACATCACCTAGGGTAAAAACAATATTGTTTAATTCAGCAGCGGCTTGTCGGCTGTGCTGCAACATTTCCGGGCTGTTATCTAAGGCAATCACTTGGCTGAAATGAGGGCTGAGTAATGGCAGCAAGTCGCCATCACCGGGACCTACCTCAATGGCAATACCGCCGCCATGACGTATGGCGCGACGAGAAACCAAAGGGCCATATTCTTGGAACTCAGCGATTTGTTCCTGCTGTGTTTTAAACACAGCCGCCTGTTCAGTAAAAAAGCGGCGAGAGGCCTCACTACGCAACTGATGTATTTCCTGCAGACGTAATTCAATGTCGGCAGGCAGTGGCTGCGCATCAATTTCTGCCAGCAGGCGATGTTTGAGTGTGCCCGCTAGTGCACCACTTGGGTCGCGGCGATAAAACACCGTAGTGCGTTCGCGCCGTGTAGTCACTAGGCCCGCTTGCAGCAGAATTTTTAAATGATGGCTAAGTGAAGGTTGTTTGCTGTCGAGCAAGTGACACAGTTCTTGCACACCAAAGGCATCACGCGCCAATAGTCGCAGGGTGTGAATACGGATGGGGTCGCCGACCGCGCGCAACCACGAAGCCAGCTCGGTGAGGGCTTGATCAGATTGCGTTTGATTGTGTTCGGATGTGCTCATGGCGGGCAGTGTAACCTGCCCGCATAGCTATATCAATTTTTTTTGATTAAAGAGAGTTGGGTGCGATACGCGTTGCTAACGCTTCTGAGCGAGGTGCTAAACCATAGGCTGGTTTTGTCAAACAGTTGTCCATGCTGTTAAAAGCAAAAGCCAAGTGTTGCCCTTCAGAGGTATGCAAAATATTGCTATCCATCACAATTAAGCTGCCGGGCATAGGCTCAACAGCATCTTCACCACCATTCTGATGCGACAGCATGGCAACACTTTCGTCAGCCAGTTCATTGTTAGGGCGACCAACATAGGTTTTATGTGAGCCTGGCAGCACCTGCAGTGGCGCATTAAAACGTGAGGGCTGATCCAGCACGACAAAACATTGCACCGCACGCATTTGTGGCATGCCATCTTCAATATGCCAAATCTCAAAGTCAGAGCGCCAATCTTGCTGCTGTCCTTTTAGGGTCGCTTGTGCATGCGCACTTGACTGATGCAGATACACATCGCTGGCGACCAAGTAGCGCATTAATTCCAACAGCTCAGGCTTACGCGCAAGGTCAGCAAATGCCGCATGTTGTTGATCCAAGTTACGAACAACAGTCTGCTGATCTAAGCAAACAGAACGCGCAGCCAACAGCTCAATGACTTGTTGTCGGTTTAGGAAGTTATCTAAAACTAAATAGCCACTATCGGCATATTGTTGCGCCTGCTCTGGGCTTAACCATGCCGGGCGCTCGCTGTCTTCAGACCAAATAACCGGCTCAAGACGGCGTGCCAGCAAGTGGTCGCTAATGGCACGCGAGGGGTAGGGGTCACGACACAAAGAAATCAAAATATCCTCCTTTTATTAATCAGTGGCGGGAGCATAAGCACCATCAGGGCCATGCTTCTCGTCGCCACGAAGAGGTGGGTTAAAGACACAAATCATGCGTAGCCGTGTATTGGCGCGCAGCAAATGACGGTCATGTTTGTCCAGGGCATATAACATGCCGGGGCGAATCGCGATGGCGGGCTCTGCAGTTGGCGCATCTTCGCTACCCACTAACGGCACAATCTCACCATCACCCTCAATGCAGTACACCGCTTCCAGGTGATGTTTGTACCAAATATGTGTTTCGGTGCCGGGGTTAATCCATGTTTCATGCATGGAGAAGCCCATGCCTTCATCACGTGTTAATAAACGAAAGCTGGACCAGTTATCGCTATGAACAGCTCGGTCAGACTTGGCAATTTCTTCAAAGTGACGAACGATCATGCAATGGCCTTTTTCTCGAGTAAGTTTTGATGAGTGGCTTCGGCTTCATCTAGCGCAGCCTGCAGAATATCTAAGCCTGTGCTTAAGTCTTCTTTGCTAATGGTAAGTGCAGGAAGCAACTTGACCACCTCACCACGTGGACCACAGGTTTCAATAATCAGGCCGCGCTTAAAGCAGCTGGCGCTTACTGCATCGGCATATTCGTCTGATGGCGTCACCAGTCCACCAACCATGCCGCGACCGCGTACGGTGGAGACAATTTTGAAGTGCTTACGCATTTGAATCAGGCGCTGATGCATAAAGCGGCCTTTATCAATCACTGAGTTGGCGAACTCGCTGTTTTGCCAAAAAGTATTGAGTGCAGCAGTGGCGGTCACAAAAGCAGGGTTATTGCCGCGGAAAGTACCGTTATGAGCTGACACTTTCCAAATGTCTAACTCAGGCTTCATCAACACCAAAGCCATTGGCAAACCATAACCAGACAATGATTTCGACAGTGTGACAATGTCAGGCACGATGCCAGCTTGTTCAAAGCTGAAGAAGTCGCCGGTACGGCCACAACCCATTTGGATGTCATCAACAATCAACAACATGTCATGACGTTTGCAAAGTGCTGCCAGACCGCGCAGCCATTCTGGTGATGCGGTGTTAATGCCACCTTCACCTTGAATCGCTTCGACTAATACAGCCGCCGGATGATCAAGGCCTGAGCTAGGATCTTTGAGCTGACGCTCAATCATAGATAGGGTGTTGGCATCCTGGCCGTAGTAACCGGCGTATGGCATGAAACGTGTGTTCTCGAGCGCAGTGCCGGTAGCTTCACGGAATTTACGTGAACCCGTCGCTGCTACTGAACCGCTAGTGACACCATGAAAGGCATTGGTAAAACACAGCACGGTGTGGCGCTTTTTCACTTGGCGCGCCAGTTTCAGTGCGGCCTCTACGGCATTGGTGCCGGTCGGGCCGGTGAACTGCAGCTTATAGTCCAGCTTGCGTGGTTTTAAAATGTTGCGCTCAAAAGTTTCAATGAACTCACGCTTGGCGCAGGTGGCCATATCCAAGCCATGAACAATGCCATCACTGCTTAAGTAATCAATCAGCGCAGATTTCAACGCATCCGGGTTATGCCCGTAATTCAGCGTGCCGGCACCGGCAAAAAAGTCGAGATACTGCTGACCGTTTTCATTGGTTAACCAGCTGCCCTTAGCTGTTTTAAACACCGTTGGAAAGCTACGCACATAAGAGCGAACTTCCGACTCTAGACGATCAAATATTTGTAATGGCATGAGAGGGCTCCTTTATAAATTGATTGTTCGCGGGGGCAAATGGGCCAATACGAAACAGAACTTCATCTTCGTGTCCGGCACCTGAAAAGTCAGACGCAGCAAACAGGATTGATGTGTTAATGCGGCAGCCAAGGCGCTCGCTTAATTTGCGAAAAACGCGTGCTGAAGCAATATTGCTAGGCGATACCGTGGTATCGATATAACGCACTGCGCGGCAGGCCGAGCGAGCAAGCAAGCCACTAATGAGTGTGGCGGCCATGCCGGTGCCGCGATAGGCGCTAGCGGTAACCACTTGCCAAACAAATAGAGTGTCTGGTTGCTGTGGCGGTATGTAGGCCGACACATAAGCGACAATGGCGCCGTTGTGTTCAGCCACAATGCTGGTTTCTGAAAAGTGCAGGGTTTGCAGCAGATAGGCGTAGCAGGAGTTCAAATCCAGCGGAGGTGAACTTTTCACCAGCTGGTAAATCGCAGCACCATCTTCTTTACGAGGGGGGCGAAGGATGACTTTTTGCATTGTCATTTTTAACTCCTGTTTCCATGGCATCAATAGCTAAGATGGCTGAGGCGTCTAAGCGATCAGCGCCAAATAACTGAACTAAGCGTTCTAATGAGAGCGCAATAGTTGCCTGCTCTAGTTCGGGTAATTTGCTCAGCTCATTGGCTAAGCGCGTCTGCAGCGGGTTTGGCGATTGCTCTACAAAGGCAAACCCCTGCGCAGTAATACTGATTTGAATTTGGCGACGGTCGCCGGCGTCACGACTGCGTTGCACCATGCACTTGGCTTCTAGCCGATCAATGATGCCGACCACGGTGCTGGGGCTTAAGTCGATAGCCTGTGCCAGTGCTTTTAGGCTCATTGGCCCGTCATTACACAAGGCCAGCAGCGTCACCAGCTGTGGCGTGGTGATGTCTTGAGTGCTTTTCAGCATTTTAGAGTGGATGCTGACAGCGCGAATGATGCGGCGTATGTCTCTTAGGATGCGAACCTCGTACGGCGATTTAACCGATGTCGTTTCGTTCATTTAATGTATTTCGCAATTTAGTTTGAGTACAAATGATTTGAGATGTTAGCATTTGACCTCAAAATGTCAAATTACGAGGGACTATGTCCGGGCTTGATTCATTTGTTTTCTTCTTCGCGTTGTTAAATCCATTTTTGCTCAGTCTGTATTTGCTCGATGTCATGGTGCGCTTGCCCATGCGCCAGTTTGTGAGTGTGTTAGCGCGTGGCGTGTTGATTGGTGGCTTGGTGTTTTCGCTGTTTGTTGTCAGTGGTGAGGCATTTTTTACCCAGATGCTTCATGTTCAGTTCGCCTCATTTCAAATCTTTGGCGGCATTTTGTTTTTGTTGGTGGGTATTCGTTTCTTCTTTGAAGGGGTTGAAGCGATGGGGCAACTGCGTGGTGACCCTGAACACATGGCGGGCTCCATTGCCATGCCATTCTTGGTGGGCCCTGCCACCGTATCAGCCGCCATCCTCATGGGCTCTTCGCTGCCATCGCCGATTGCACTTGGAATTGTCTGGCTAACATTGACCTTAGTCGTGCTGGGTTTGGCGTTATTAAAGTGGGTGCATGACAGCGTGCGTCACCGAAAAGCTAGGTTAGTCGACCGTTATGTAGAGATTACTGGCCGCGTTTCAGCCTTGGTCATTGGTACCTACGCCATTGAGATGATTGCTGTCGGGGTAAGGCGATGGATGGCGCTATGATGCATTAACTGCCCATCGGCAATTGCCATGTGCGGTGGCATGGGCGAAAATGCGCGACTTGAACCATACTGGCCCCGCCCAACGGAGACCCCGCATGCCCGCGCAGCCCCTTAATCAGCGTCATCTTGCCAATGCTATTCGCGCTTTAGCGATGGATGCAGTTCAACAAGCGAACTCAGGCCATCCAGGCGCCCCAATGGGCATGGCAGATATTGCCGAAGTTCTGTGGCGACAGGTTATGCGTTACAACCCCAGCAACCCCAACTGGATTAACCGCGATCGTTTTGTGTTGTCTAACGGCCACGGCTCTATGTTGCAATATGCCTTGCTGCACTTGACCGGTTTTGATCTAGGTATTGATGACCTTAAAGCCTTCCGTCAGTTGCATAGTAAAACCCCGGGCCATCCTGAATACGGTTATGCGCCAGGCATTGAAACCACCACGGGCCCACTGGGCCAAGGCATTGCCAATGCCGTGGGCATGGCGTTAGCAGAAAAAACCCTAGCTGCGCAGTTCAATCGTGATGGCTTCCCCGTAATTGATCACAACACCTATTGTTTCTTAGGCGACGGCTGCTTGATGGAAGGCATTTCGCATGAAGTCTGTTCTTTGGCCGGCACTTTAGGTCTGGGCAAACTCATTGCTTATTATGATGACAACGGCATCTCCATTGATGGCGAAGTGGAGGGCTGGTTCACTGACGATACGGTGCAGCGCTTCCAGTCCTATGGCTGGCAAGTGATTGGCCCGATTGATGGCCATGACACTGACGCCATTCGCAGTGCAACACAAGAAGCTCAAGCTGATGGTGCACGACCTACACTGGTGATTTGTAAAACTGTGATTGGTGCTGGCTCACCAAACAAACAAGGCAAAGAAGACTGCCATGGCGCACCTTTAGGCCATGATGAAATTGCCTTAACACGTGCAGCATTAGGCTGGACACATGGGCCATTCGAAATCCCACAAGATATTTATGATGCCTGGGATGCGCGCCCCAAAGGTGACGTATTAGAAAAGAACTGGGATGGCCTGTGGTCATCCTATGCCAAAGCCCACCCTGAGCTGGCGGCTGAATTAAAGCGTCGTCTGCAAGGTGACTTGCCGGCTAACTTTGTTGAGCAAGCCAATGCGTGGGTAGCGGCATGTAACGACAAGGCAGAAACGATTGCCTCACGCAAAGCATCACAAAACACACTCAACGCTTTTGGTCCTTTATTACCAGAATTGCTGGGTGGTTCGGCTGACTTGGCCGGTTCTAACTTAACGCTGTGGAAAGGCTGTCGTGGTGTGCAAGATCATGCCGATGGCAACTATGTGTTCTACGGTGTGCGTGAATTTGGTATGAGCGCCATTATGAATGGTGTGGCTCTGCACGGTGGTTTTGTGCCATACGGTGCCACCTTCTTAATGTTCATGGAATATGCTCGTAATGCCCTGCGCATGGCGGCACTGATGAAGCAGCGTGCTATTCATGTCTACACTCACGACTCGATTGGCTTGGGCGAAGACGGCCCAACTCACCAGCCGGTTGAGCAGTTAGCCAGCTTGCGTCAAACCCCTAACTTGACCTCGTGGCGCCCAGCGGACACGGTAGAAACTGCGGTAGCCTGGCGTGAAGCCTTATTGCGCAAAGATGGCCCAACGGCATTGGTGTTTTCACGTCAAAACTTGGTGCACCAAACTCGTACAACTGCGCAAATCACTAACATCGCCAAAGGCGGTTATGTGCTGCGTGATGCTGACAATGCCAATGTCATTTTGATTTCTGCCGGTTCAGAAGTGTCGTTAGCGACGGCAGCAGCCGACCAATTAACCGCGGATGGTTATGCGGTGCGTGTGGTGTCGATGCCTTCCCCCGACACTTTCTTGCAACAAGACGCTGCTTATCGCGAATCGGTGCTGCCAACCGCTGTGCGCAAACGTGTAGCAGTCGAAGCTTCCATTACTGACTATTGGTATCGTTTTGTCGGTCTTGATGGCGCCGTTGTCGGCATGACGACCTACGGTGAGTCTGCGCCTGCGGGTGATTTGTTCAAACACTTTGGTATTACCACCGAAGCTGTGGTGGCTGCAGTTAAAGGCCTAACATGAAACGGTTGTCGCCATGAGCCTACGGGTCGCCATTAACGGATTTGGTCGCATTGGACGCCATGTATTGCGGGCAATGCTAGAGGCCGGTGAACGCCATCCAATTCAAATTGTGGCGATCAATGATCTTGGTGACCCGCAGGCTTTGCTGCACTTATTAAAGTACGACACCACCCACGGGCGTTTTCCGTTTGATGTCACCTTAGACGATCATGTGTTGCGTGTGGGTGAGCAGCGCATTGCCTTTTATTCCGAACCACACCCTGACAAGTTGCCTTGGCAGCATTTAGCCGTGGATGTGGTGCTGGAGTGTACCGGTGAGTTTCGTGCCTATGCCCAAGCCGAGCGCCACTTAAGCGCTGGTGCTGGGCGGGTAGTCATTGGTGCGGCGCCATTTGATACCGCAGACCTGATTGTGGTCATGGGTGTTAATGATCATGAGTTAAACGCTGAGCATCGCATTATTTCTGCGGCTAGTTGTACGTCTCATGCGTTATGTCCCATGTTGCAGGCATTTCGTCAGCTAACCGGCATTGAGTCGGCACTGATGACAGAAATTCATGCCTACACCTCCGATCAGGTTTTGCTAGACCATGTTCACCGTGATTTAAGACGTGGTCGTGCCGGTGCGCAAAACATGATCCCAACCACCTCTAGTGCGTTGGGTGTAGCTAGGCGGGTGTTCCCCGACTTGGCAGATCGCTTAGGCGGGTATTCGTTACGGGTGCCGACATTGAATGTGGCAGCGATTGATTTGACCGTGCAAATGACACGGCCATTGTCATTAGATGCGCTGCATGAAGGCTTACGCGTTTATGCGGATAACAGTAATGGATTGATGTCGATCAACGATGAGCCTTTAGTGTCGGCTGATTTTAATCATCGTAGCGAGTCGTTGATTTTAGATTTAACGCAAACTGAGTTAGTGGCTAATCAAGTCAAAGTGTTTGCGTGGTATGACAATGAGTGGGGTTATGCCAATCGTTTGCTGGATTTGTGTGCGGCATTGGCGGCGCTACCGAAATAGTTTGGGTGGTCAGGCGTTAAATGTGGACACGCCGTGAACCCGTCCTTGGGGGCTCGCAGACGCCATCCATGGCGTCTGACGGTCCACATTTAACGCCTGCCCACCCAATGAATACGCGGCAGTGATTGTTGCGGTGATAGTTGAAGTGACAGGCTGAGTATGAATTCAAACCGTCAGGCGCCATGGATGGCGCCTGCGAGCCTACAGGGATGTATTTACGGCGTGTTTGAATTCATGCTCAGCCCGTCAGAATTGACCTAATGGCCATCGAGAGTATTGAGCAGGAGCTAAGAATGACCGTATTAAAAATGACTGACTTGGATTTGGCCGGTAAGCGTGTGCTGATCCGTGAAGACTTAAACGTGCCGGTAAAAAATGGCGTCATTCGCTCTGATGCGCGTCTAGTGGCCTCGTTGCCAACGATCAAACTCGCGCTGGAAAAAGGTGCGGCGGTGTTAGTGTGTTCACACTTGGGTCGTCCGGTAGAAGGTGAGTTTAGTGAAGAGAACTCACTGGCACCTGTCGCCGCTTGGTTGTCGGAAAAGCTCGGTCAAAATGTGCCGTTGGTGAAAGACTATTTGGACGGTGTTGATGTTGCTCCGGGTCAGGTCGTGCTGTTGGAAAACGTACGTTTTAATGTCGGTGAAAAGAAAAACGTTGATGCGCTGACGCAAAAGTATGCGGCACTCTGTGATGTGTTTGTAATGGATGCCTTTGGTACGGCACATCGTGCGGAAGGCTCAACACATGGTGTGGCTCAGTTTGCGAAAGTCGCGGCGGCGGGCCCCTTGTTGGCGGCTGAGCTAGACGCATTGAGCAAAGCGCTGGGTAATCCAGCACGTCCGATGGCGGCGATTGTAGCTGGCTCGAAAGTATCGACTAAGCTGGATGTGCTGACCTCACTATCGACTATTTGCGACCAGTTGATTGTTGGTGGTGGTATTGCTAATACCTTCTTGGCGGCAGCGGGTTACCCTGTTGGTAAGTCTCTGTGCGAACATGACTTAATTGATACCGCCAAAGCCATTGCCGCTAAGGTTGATGTGCCATTGCCTACCGATGTGGTGGTGGCCGAAGTGACCGGTCCTATCGAAGACTTCTTTGCCTTTGTGCAAGCCGCCACACCAGTGGTGAAAGCAGTGGCCGATGTTGGTCCAAACGACATGATTTTAGATGTTGGACCAGATACCGCCGCGCGTTTTGCTGAGCTTTTAAAAGCTGCCAAAACGATTTTGTGGAATGGCCCCGTGGGCGTGTTTGAAGTGGACGCTTTTGGTGGTGGCACGAAAGCCTTGAGTTTGGCGATTGCTGAATCGGAAGCATTTTCGATTGCTGGCGGTGGTGATACCTTGGCGGCCATTGATAAATACAATGTGGCCGATCGTGTGTCGTATATCTCCACCGGTGGTGGTGCATTTTTAGAGTTTGTTGAAGGCAAAGTATTGCCCGCAGTAGCGGCATTGGAAGCTGCAGCGGCTAAGTAATTATCGTTTTTTAGGAGAACACCATGGCTTTGATCAGCCTGCGTCAATTGTTAGATCACGCCGCCGAGTATGGTTATGGCGTGCCTGCGTTTAACGTCAATAACCTTGAGCAAATACGCGCCATTATGGAAGCGGCTGCCAAGACTGACTCACCTGTCATCGTGCAGGCCTCAGCCGGTGCGCGCAAATATGCCGGCGCGCCGTTTTTGCGTCACCTTATTTTGGCCGCCATCGAAGAGTTCCCACAGATTCCGGTGGTCATGCACCAGGATCACGGTACCAGCCCTGCGATTTGCCAGCGCTCGATTCAGCTTGGCTTTAGCTCGGTGATGATGGATGGCTCCTTGGGTGAAGATGGCAAAACGCCAACCAGTTATGAGTACAACTCGACGGTGACTCGTCGTGTTGTTGAAATGGCGCATTCTTGTGGTGTGTCTGTTGAAGGCGAGATTGGCTGCCTAGGTTCTTTGGAAACAGGTCTGGCCGGTGAAGAAGATGGTGTGGGTGCTGAAGGTGTGCTCGATCATTCTCAGCTGCTGACTGACCCAGAAGAAGCTGCCCGTTTTGTGCAAGACACGGGTGTTGACGCGCTGGCGATTGCCATCGGCACATCACATGGTGCCTATAAATTTACGCGCCCACCAACAGGCGACATCTTGTCGATTGATCGCATCAAAGAAATTCATGCTCGCATCCCCAACACGCATTTGGTTATGCATGGCTCGTCCAGTGTTCCGCAAGACTGGTTAAGCATCATCAATCAGTACGGTGGTGACATTAAAGAAACTTACGGTGTGCCGGTAGAGCAGATTGTTGAAGCCATTAAGCACGGTGTGCGTAAAGTGAATATCGACACGGATTTGCGTTTGGCATCCACCGGTGCAATTCGTCGTTATATGGCAGAACATCCATCAGAGTTTGATCCACGTAAGTTCTTTAAAGAAACTATGGTGGCCATGCGTGATATTTGTGTGGATCGTTATGAGGCGTTTAATTGCGCTGGTCAGGCCAGCAAAATTCGTCCATTGTCACTTGAAGTGATGACCGATCGTTACACCCGTGGCGAGCTGCGCCAACAAGTGCAATAAGCGTTAACGCAGGTGGTTTCAGGCCGGTGAGGGTGACCTCATCGGCCTTTTTATTGGGGCGTTAATTTAGGTTTGACGCATAGACAATAGTTACATTAGTGACTAAAATTCGCTCAATAATAATAAAAAGAGGCCGTCGTCATGGCGTTCCGTTTTCTTCAGCTGACATTGCTCAGCATTGCATTGGTATTGTCAGGCTGTATTTTCGACTCGAATAAATCACGAATATCATTAGGTGATGGGACGACTAATCCACCGGCGCCTGACGACGATGGTGACGACGACGATGATGATGATGACGGTGTTGAGGTTTCGGGTCGCACACGTTATGCCTTTGCGAATCGTTGCGTCGTTATTCAATCTGCTGAAAACGATAAATTCATAACCGCCAATAATGGTCGGTATGGTGCAACGGCAAACAGTTTTGCCGAGGCCGATGCCTTTTATTTCAAGCCCACTAGTCTAGGTAATTACCTGCTGTATAACCGAGCTGGTCAGCTGGTTTCTGTGGGCAATAACGTGGGAATGAACTCGTTAGCCGCAGCAAAAGATAACAACATCATTACCCTGCGTGTCGTTGGCGATAACACGCAATACATTCAACCACCCGTGAAAGATCGTGAGCCTACATTGGCAGAAATCACGGCGTATCGTAGTTTTAATGATCCAAAAATTCGAGGTGAGTTATTCACAATAGATTCGGCTGCTTCCAATCAACGCTTGGGAGTTGCTGAGTCTGGTCAGTTAGCGCAAGGCGCAAATGCACAGCAATTTAAGTTGCATATGGCCACTGGCTGCGCAGAGTTTCCTGAAGCAAATAGCAACGCGGAAGGTGAAACATTTAAGGGCACCACCGAAGATGGTCGTGTACTTGGTATGGCCGATGTGCACGTTCATTTAACGGCAACCAACTTTTTAGGTAACGCTCAATACGGCGACCCATTTCATCGTTTTGGTGTGACACACGCCCTTGGTGACTGCAAAGAAGTTCATGGCCCAAATGGTTTGCTTGATTTAGTGGGGAGTTTGTTGGGTAATGATTTTGATGGCCATGCTACTGATGGTTGGCCAACCTTTACTGACTGGCCATCACGTGGCAGCTTGACTCATGAGGCAATTTACTGGAAGTGGGTAGAGCGTGCATGGATGTCAGGCCTGCGCATTATGGTGAATGACTTGGTGGAAAATGAAACGCTGTGTGAAATCCAGCGTAACCTCACCAAAGACTTACTGCGTGACTGTAATGAAATGAATAGTGCAGCACGACAGGTTGGTACCTTGTATGCACTACAAGACTATATTGATGCGCAATACGGTGGTCGCAACAAGGGTTGGTTCCGTATTGTTTTGTCGCCAGAAGAAGCGCGAGAAGTCATTGCAAAAGGCAAGTTGGCGGTAGTCATAGGCATTGAAATTTCCAATGTGTTGGACTGTAAGCTGCGATACAACCCTTTGCGCATGCAAGAGCCTTTTCAAGAGACGGGTAAAGGACTTACCGAAAACAGCTATACCTGCGACGAAAATGTGGTTCGCAATCAACTGGATCGTTTGCTGGACTTAGGTGTTCGGCAGGTTATTACCATTCACGAGTTTGATAACGCTTTTGGTGGTAACGGGATTTTTGATGGCCTAGTACTGAACTTAGGTAATCGCGAAAACACTGGCGGTATTCCTTCGCAAGACATCAACAAGTTAACAGGGTTGTTGACCAATCCAATGGGCATTTCACCTTTGGGTTATATCCAGTCTGCAGAATTACCAACGGGTGAGTTTTGGACTACCTACGACTGCCCACAGCTAGATGAAACACCGGGCTTCACTGGTTATTTGTGGGATCAGTTTGGTGGCACCCAAATGACCAGTCTTTATACCACTGGCCTGCCCGAGCAGCTGTGTCCATTCTTGGGCCAAGGCGGTCGTCCAGGCGGTATCACGCCTTGTTATCCGCAAAAGCGCCAATGTAATGCGCGCTGGATGACCCCCATGGGACTGTTCGCCTATCAGCTACTGATGGAAAAAGGATTGATTTTTGATATTGATCACCTCGAACTGGAAATGAAAACACAAGCCTTGGAGTTGGCCGAGGCTCAACCGATTGCCTATCCATTTGTTTCAACCCATGGCACATTCGGTGGCACCAGTCGTGATCAGACGTTGCGCATTTTGCGTAATGGCGGCTTCATGTATCCGAGTTTATCTAACGGTCCTCGCCTAATTCGCGATATGGCGGAATTGAAAGCTATTTGGCGCACCCTGCCGGAACCACGTCCGTTATTTGGTTTTGGCTTTGGCACCGACACCAATGGCTTGTCGGCACAAGCGTCCCCTCGTGGAAATATTGGTGCTGGTAAAGAGGTTCGTTATCCATACGACCTATTTGTCGGCACGGTTTTTGATCAGCTAACGGATTTTTCTGGAAAATCTGCCGTTCGGTTCTTCCAGCCAGAAGAGCGTGACGCGCTTGGTAATGGTCGCACTTGGTCACTCGATGAGGATGGCAGTGCACATTACGGCATGATGAGTGGCATGGTGCAAGAAATGCGTTTAGAAGGCACGGCGCAAGATATGCAAGATTTGTTTAATTCGGCTGAGCGTTTTATACAAACGTGGGAGCTTACCCTTGCAGCCAGTAATGCGATAAATGAGGCGGGTGGTGCAGTAACACCTGAGGGAATTTTACGTGCGGCACCTAAGCCGGTTAATCCCTTATTGCGCTTGCAACCGTAATGGTTAAGCTAGGCCAACTATGACATTTTGAGGGTCTAGCTTGACCACGTTCAGCCCTGACAAAGTCCGTCGCGCCTTGCCGCCATTAGATTTAGCTATAAAAGCCCCTCTGCGAGGGGTTTTGGCTGATTATGTTCAGCATTATCAGTTGCACACTTTAGCGGATGGCGTGTCCGTCCAGCACTATTTAGGCACATTAGATGCTTATGGTTATGCCATTGCCACGCACGTATTTTTGCCCTTAGCCAAGCACCCAAAAGGTACTTTGCTGATTGTGCATGGTTATTTTGATCATGTGGGTTTGTACCGTCATGCCATTGAGCATGGCTTGGCTCGTGGATATGCCGTCGTAGCATATGACTTGCCTGGCCATGGTTTGTCATCTGGAGCAACGGGGGCCATCGAAGATTTTAAGCACTACCAAGAGGTGTTAGTTGATGTGCTCGCAACACTTAAGCCAGAGCTGCCGTCACCATGGGTTGCCATAGGGCAGAGCACCGGCGGTGCAATTTTAATGGATCATGTGTTGTCCTCATTGGCCACCGGCAAACGCCCACTCTTTTCGCGAGTGCAGCTGTTGGCGCCGTTGGTTCGTATTGCGCAATGGCGCAAAGTACGTTTTGGGCAGTGGCTGTTTGGTCGTTGGCGCCTCTCTTTGCCTCGTCATATGCGGCGCAGCAGTAATGATCACGACTTTGTTGATTTTTTATGGCACAACGATCCATTACAGTTCCGCACAATTCCATTGGCTTGGTTAAACAGCATGGTGCGCTGGGAGCGTTATATTCATGCGTTGCCTCAGTGCCGCTTTCCAATATCGTTGGTGCAAGGCGAACGTGATGAAACGGTGGACTGGCGATATAACGTGAACTTTGTCCGCCAATGGTTTTTTGTGGAAGGCCAATTGCAGATTCCGGAAGCATCACATCATTTAATTAATGAGCGAGCAGATTTGCGCCAGCAGTTATTACAGGCGATGAATCAATATTTATTAAAGTAGCTTTTAGTCATACTTGTGGCAGAAGATTTAGAGTGGCAGTATCCGTTGTCACTTAATTAAATACATAAAATGATCAATGGGAGTCTTTATGGCAGCGCAACGTATCGAAATTATTCAAGAGTTTTCATTCCCAGTCGAAAAGCTATTCGCTTTCCTGAGCGATCATGAAAATCTGAACGTAATTTTCCCATTAAAAATCACACGCATTCGTGATGGCCAAGGTTCGGTGAATGGCGTTGGATCAACACGTCTTATGTCTGCACCCGGCGGCTTGGTGACGTTGGAAGAAACCAATACCAAAGTTGAAGAAAATCAACTCATTGAATACACAATCAGCAAAGGTGGCTGGCCGGTTAAAAACCATTTGGGCGTGATGCGTTTTTACCCATTTCAAGATGGTTCGCGCTTGCATTACACCATCGAATTAGACTCAGCGATTCCCGGTACTGCATGGCTTATCGCCAAGGGTTTGGAAGCACCTATTCGTGCAGGTTTGAAAAAGCTGGCCAAGCGCGGGTTGTAATTAAGAAGCCCCCATATTTTGGGGCTTCTTCAAGTAGCGTTGATGCCGACTAGGACCTCTAACCGTCCTGGTCGCACACGCAAATCACGAATTTCAAATTGCTGTACCAGCTGAGTCATCAACTCTTTGCTGTCTTTGAGCGTGGTTAGTCCGGGTAACACGCTTAAGTCGGTTAGCCCAACTAATTTCTCAACCATCCATGAGCGATTGTTTAAGAAATCCAGCATGGCGGTTTCACCCAAATCAATGCGCCATAAACGAGGCCCTTCACTGATGACGCCCGGAATATTGGCCAGCATTTGGTGTACTGGTGCTTTGGTCGGTAAGCGATTAGCAACATAAAACGCACCGCGACCAATTTGTTTGGCGGCCCAGTTAGCAATTAAATTGGTTTGCCTAAACTGAGCATCGAGCTCTTCGCTGACTTGGCGTACGCGTAAATAACTGGTGTCGCGTGAAACCTTGCACTCCAGTACATCGAAATCTAATTCAACGGTATAAATTAGTCGGTTGTGATGGCCATCGACAGCCACGGTAATTCGGTCGTCGCCGCAGTACACGGTGAGGTGATCAATGTTGGGGTTGTTGGCAAATTTTTGCCTTAGTTGGCGGTTAAGCTGACTTTCTGAAAATGTCAGCGTCAACGTAGACTTGCGCAAATAGGCCTGCGCCATTTGCAGCGCTACCTCTCTTGCTACTTGGCCCGCCGCTTTGGCCGTGTCGCCTGCAAACTGCGCTGCTACTTTGGCGCCATCTTCAGCTAACTGTGCCACTACCTGCGCACCTTCCGATGCAATCTGCAGTGCCGAGCGCGCAGCTTCATTCGCTATCTCGGCCACACCTTTGGCGGTTTCATTGGCCATACCACTGACTTCTTTGGCGGTTTCAGCAGCCATTATCGCCATGCCTTTGGCAGTCGTGCGGGCTTGGCCTACAGCCTCCATGGCATTTTTAGCCACACGCTTGAGTGGTTCGCGTAATGAAGGCTTAGCGGGAGCTAATGGTGGCTTTTCAGATGGCGTGTCATCAGACATATTCAGTGCTCATCTTTAGTTGCGAAAAGAAACAGATTCAGCCAGCGGTGCGCGAATGGTGCGTGCCTCATTGGCCGCTACACTAGTGTCCTCGTATCCAAACGAGATGCCAAATAAAATCGCGATATTGTCGTCGATGCCAAACACTTCTCGCACATCGTTAGGGTAATAAGCCATGGAGCCTTGTGCACAGCTGGCAATGCCGTGAGCAGTCATTGCTAACATCAGCGTTTGCGCGTACATGCCCACATCTAATGCCATTAGGGTGTCGAACGATTTATCCATGCCCAGAAAGCACACATGTGGCGCATCAAATAATTCAAAGTTGCGCAAAGTGGCACGCATACGCCCCATCTTATCGTCACGGGCAATACCCATGGCGCCATAAAGTGCTTGCGCACACTCTACTTGGCGAGTGCGATGTACACCGCTCAGGCTGGGCATAAAACCAATATCAGGTGTCATGGCTTTGCCGCTGGCTACACCTTCTGTAAATCGTTGTTTCAGCGTGTCACGTGTCTCGCCAGAGGCGACATAAACCTGCCATGGCTGCACATTGCAATTAGACGGTGCCCACTGCGCCAACTCAAATACTTGCTGTAATACCTCTGGGGCGATTGCTTCAGGTTTAAAGCCACGGACTGATCGACGTTGGCGAATAGCATCAGGTAATGAAGTGGAGTGAGCTTCTGACATAAACGGTTTCCACAGTTAAAAGTGTCGAATCGATACTTTAGCTGAAAACATCAGAACTCGTTAGTCATCACGAGTGGCATTTCAAACCAGAATGTCGCGCCATGTGGCGAGGCAGGCAAGTAACCAATACGCCCTCGCATTTGTTCGACCAGCGCCTTACTGATGGCAAGCCCTAAGCCTGTGCCGCCTGGATTGCGTGTATTTGATGCGTCTTCTTGCGCAAAACGCGAGAATAAACGCGCTTGAAATTGTGAGCTAATACCCGGTCCTTGGTCAGTGATTGCTACGCGAGCAAAGTTGTTTGTTTGTCGAATGTGCACGGTGACAGTGGAGTCTGCGCCAGAGAACTTAATGGCATTCGATAATAAATTGCTCAGAATTTGCTGAAACCGCAAAGCATCAACCATGACTAAAAGATCGTCAGAGCGCTCTATAGTGACTGTTACGTTTTGCTTTTTGGCGAAAGGAGACAGCTCATTTACTGTCTGCGTCACTAAGTTTTGAATCGGGTGAGCTTGAAGCACTAATTGGATATGGCCAGATAACAATTTATCCATATCAAGTAGGTCATTAATCAATGATTTCAGCGTTTGGCTGTTGCCGTAAGCTAGATTAATAAGCTCTTTCATATTGGCTGGAATGGGGCCTAACGCTTCGTTGTTGAGCAGGCCAAGCGCACCAATAATGGCAGTTAAGGGTGTGCGTAACTCATGACTTGTGGTTGAAATAAATTCGTTTTGTAGTTGTTGGAGTTTCTTGCTTTCTCGCAGGTCACGGATATGCACCAGCCAACCTTTGTTGCCCATCTCAATGCTGGCGATATGTAGTTCACACTCAATTGTATGTTGATCAACGTAGTGCAAAAGCTCGCATTCAATAGCGGGTGCTTGAAATGACGATGAGGCGGCAATGATGGCCATGGCATTGTCACGACTACGTTCGCTCAGCAGGCTGGAGAACTCTCGTTCCTGAAGTAGGTGAGCGCTCATGCCGAGTAATTCAGCACAAGCCGGATTGGCTGCAGTGACGGTATGTGTAGGACTCAATAACAACATGCCTTGTGAAGAGGCACTAAAAGCAGCGCTAAAAATGCGCTGGGACTTTAAAAGATCCTCCTGCATTTCTAGTACTTGCTGATCACGGCATTGCAGTCGGAAAATAAAAAGCCCAATGAGCATGGCGGAGCAATACGCTAGTAAGCGCTCAATGTTGATGAGTGAAGTGTGGCTTTTAGTTAGTCGACCCCAAACCTGCCCGGTTAAGTTCTCGATGGGTAAATCAACTGAGCCAGTGAAGTTTTTCCGCACTTGTGTGGCGTCGTTATTAAAAACAAAGACAATATCTAGGCCACGAGTAGTGGCTTTAGCCGTGGCTTCAGCTACCAACTTATCGATATCAATAATGCTACTGATCAGCCCCCAATATTCTGTGTTGTTATTGAGATAGACCGGAATTCGATAAGCCAGTCCACGACCACCTTGGGCTAAGTTGACTGGTCCTTGCATAAACGGTTGGTTGGTTTTTATGCCTTGTTCGATTTGTGGCCATTGATCAGGTAATGATGGAAAGTGCAAACCAACTGCCGCTTCGTTATTTTTTAACGGAAAGACCATTGAGATGGTGTTTTGCGGGGCGATGCCGATATTGCGTATATAGCGGCCTTGTTTAAATAGGCTTTGAAGCCAAGGCTGCATGTCTTGGTCATGAATGATGCCGTTGTTCGCCTGAATATAAGCTGAAATTCCTGAGCCCAAATACATATTGGCGTTTAGGTGCGACAAAAACTCTGCCCGCACTTCTAGCAGAATGTTTTGCACTTCGTTTTGGTCAGCTTGCCGTGCTTGGTAAGTACGGATGTCCACAACATACTTAGCCAGCACGATTAGTAGAAGCATCGCGAGTGATGGTACTAGCCAGATTCGAATATTACGCTGACTCAGCATTGTTTTCTCTGCTTCAAGTAATCGTGTTCATCTTACTCCAATCGTCGATTGGCTCTGTATGTGTTTTGTGGAAGTAATATAGCTTTTTACTATCAAAATCATTTTTACATTCAATTTAACTAGAAAAAAATAGCTCTTTAGAATCATTGCGTGGATTAGAAAAACGTTGTTTCGATTCTTAAAGAGGAAATCACCATGAAAAGAAAAAATACGTCGATGTTGTCTGCGGTAGCGGTTGCTATTGCACTGACAACACAGGCCATGTCGGCATATGCCCAGGGGCCTATGAAGAGCAATCAATTTTGGTGGCCAGAGCAATTAAATCTGAGCCCACTGCGTGCACAAGGCGCAGCATCTAACCCGTTGGGTGAGGACTTTAACTACGCCGAAGCCTTTGCCAAATTAGATCTTGAAGCCGTCAAAAAAGACATTGAAACCTTAATGAAAACCTCGCAGGCGTGGTGGCCAGCAGACTATGGTCACTATGGCCCGTTTTTCATTCGTATGGCATGGCACAGTGCCGGTACCTATCGTGTTTTTGATGGTCGCGGTGGTGCGGGCGGCGGTCAGCAGCGTTTTGACCCGCTCAATAGCTGGCCAGATAACGCCAACTTAGATAAGGCTCGACGATTGTTGTGGCCGATTAAGCAAAAGTACGGCCAAAGCTTGTCGTGGGCCGATTTAATGGTGTTAACCGGTAACGTTGCCTTGGAATCTATGGGCTTTAAAACGTTTGGTTTTGCCGGTGGTCGTGAAGATGAGTGGGAGCCCGACTTGGTCTATTGGGGCCCAGAGAAAGAGTTTCTAGCTGATGAGCGTTATAGCGGTGATCGTAAACTGCAAAACCCATTGGCCGCCGTTCAAATGGGTCTGATCTACGTTAATCCAGAAGGACCGAATGGTAATCATGATCCGTTAGCCGCCGCTAAGGACATTCGTGAAACGTTTGGTCGCATGGCCATGAATGATGAAGAAACCGTTGCCTTGATTGCTGGTGGCCACACCTTTGGTAAAGCACATGGTGCGCGTGATGCTAAATGTGTTGGTGTCGAGCCTGCTGCCGCAGCCATTGAAGATCAAGGTTTTGGTTGGAAAAACAAATGCGGTAAAGGCAATGCTGAAGACACCGTCACCAGTGGGCTTGAAGGTGCTTGGTCGGTAAACCCCATCGCGTGGACTACGCAGTATTTGGATAACTTGTTTGCGTTTGAGTGGGTGCAAGCAAAAAGCCCAGCGGGTGCGGTTCAGTGGGTGCCAGCAAATAATCAGGCGGCTAACTTAGTGCCAGATGCTCATGTCGCTGGCAAGCGCCATGCGCCGATCATGTTCACTACCGACTTGTCACTGAAAGTTGACCCTATTTACCGTGAGATTTCACTGCGCTTTAAGGAAAACCCGAAAGAGTTTGAGCGTGCGTTTGCCAAGGCATGGTTCAAGCTGACACACCGCGACATGGGTCCACGTGTTCGCTACATTGGCGCTGATGCGCCAAGTGAAACGCTGATCTGGCAAGATCCGGTGCCGGTTCTTGATCACCCTGTAGTGAGTGAAGCTGATATCGCGTTATTGAAGTCTCGCATTTTATCGTCGGGCCTGACGGTGCCAGAGCTGGTGCGTACGGCTTGGGCATCGGCATCCACTTTCCGTGCCACTGATTTGCGCGGTGGGGCTAATGGTGCACGGATTCGTTTGGCACCTCAGCGCGCGTGGGCAGTGAATAACTCGCGTGAGTTAGACAAGGTGCTGAGTCGTTTAGAGCGTATTCAAACCGACTTTAATCGTGCGCAAGCCGGTGGCAAAAAGGTGTCTTTGGCTGATTTGATTGTGCTGGGTGGTACAGCAGCTATTGAGAAGGCTGCCAAAGATGCCGGCCACAGCGTTGACGTTCCGTTCACGCCGGGTCGTATGGATGCCTCCCAGCAGCAAACCGATGTGGAATCGTTTGCCATGTTAGAGCCAAAAGCTGATGGCTTCCGTAACTACTACTCAACAGAGAGTTACTTGCCGCCAGCAGAGGCTTTGGTAGATCGTGCCAATCTGCTCAACTTGCGTGTGCCAGAAATGACTGTGCTGGTTGGTGGTATGCGTGTGTTGAATGCAAATGCGGGTCAGGCTGCGCATGGTGTGTTCACCGCTAAGCCAGGCACGCTGAGTAATGACTTCTTTGTTAATTTGCTGGATATGTCCACTCAGTGGTCAAAGTCGGCCAAAGCGGAAGGCATTTATGAAGGGCGTGATCGCGCTACTGGCAAAGTGAAATGGACAGCAACACCGATTGATCTGATTTTTGGATCGAACTCGGAGCTGCGTGCCATTGCGGAAGTGTATGCCGGTGATGATGCCAAGCATAAATTTGTCACGGACTTTGTCGCGGCATGGACGAAGGTAATGAATGCGGATCGTTTTGACCTGAAGTAAATGTGTGGCGTCGGTGTCAGCCTTTGCTGATGCCGACGCTAACGTCCAAACGCCCGGGCTGTACCCGCAGTCCGCGCACCTCAAATTGATTCACCAGCTGTTGTAATAACTCACGACTTTCATGCAGCACGTTTAATCCGGGCAGCATACTGAAGTCGGTAAGTTCCACTAATTTGTCCAGCATCCATGATCGGTTTTCAATAAAGCCGAACAGCCCCGCTTCATCTAAATCAATACGCCAGCGGCGATGGCCATCGGCATGAATGCCGGGAATATCTTTGATGATATGTTGCGCTAAGGAGGGCAGTGGTAGCTTATTGGCTAAACGAAACGCATGATAACTGGCCTTGCGTGCTGCCCAGTTAAGCGCGAAGTTGGCTTGGCGTAATTGAGCGTCTAAGTTCTCATCAAGCTGTTGCAAATAAATGCTGCGCTCGTCTTTGCTGATGACACATTTGGTGACGGCAAAATGCAGCTCAACGGTATAAATCACCCGCATGTAATGCCCATCGACTCGTACTTTTAGCTGGTCGTTACCGCAATCAAGACTGAGGTGGTCAATGGCTTTGTGGTTACTAAGGCGTTGGCGAATTTGGTGGTTTAACACCGGTTCGAGTAGCGGCAGGGTGAGTGACCGTTTGCCGAGATAGGTTTGCGCTAACTTTAAAGCGTTATCACTGGCTGTGCCCACTAGGCCGCGCGCGGCATCACTCGCGGTTTCTCGTGCCAGCTCAGCAATGTCTAGAGCTTGGCCAAGGCTACGCTTCAGTAGACCTTTATTGCGCGGTGAGCGGGGCTTTTCCATAGCGTTATCCTGCTAAAAGTGTTGTGTCTTTTATACACAGGATCACTTGCCTTCGTCAGCCATTGTGAGTGCTGGCCGTCTGATCAGTCGTCGCCCAGTGAGAGAGCCTTGTATTTTAGGTGGGCAAGCATACAATTGATAATCATTATCGTTTAATTTTTGAGGTTCATCATGAGCAGATTGTTTAATGCAAGAAAGGGGTGGTTGCAGGGCATATTAATGGCTGCTTGTCTTTTTCCACTTTCAGTCACTGCAGATTCGGCAAGACCTAGTCACTTTCAGCCGCCAGTGGTAACCAGTTTGTCACAGGCTGTGACCCTGTTTTCAACACATAACAAAGCGTTGGCTGAATTGATGGCCAAGCAAAAGCTGACTCCGGCAGAGCTGTCACAGGTGCATCAATTGACCTACACCCTAGAGACTGCCCTTGAGCGCATTAACAAAGACATGGCAGCGCTAACCGACGCCTTGGAGGCAGTTCATGTGGCCTCTGAAAAGCTGGATGAGCAAAAAGTGCGCACTGAAGGGCGTCGTTACTTAAAGGTGGCACAGACTGTAGTTCGCTAAGTTTAGTCGCCACCTGTGCGTAACTGCGCATTTAGCTGATCCACTAGTCCCACCCAGTCCGAGTCCTGCACCATCACTTCACGTAAGAAGTCGCGCTGACCGGTACTCCAAAACGAGGCGTTAACCAGAAAAATGTCATCTGGCAGTGGGCGGTGCTTTTCAATGAAACGTTCAATTGAGTCGGCATCGGATGGCAGGCCCAGTTGATCAAATAATTCGCTGAATGTGTGCAGATTAGTATCCATGATGCTGCTCCGTGAGCGGACTATCAGTATTTAATACCATAGCGCATAAGTGGATGCTGAGCACTAATTAGCAATAAGGCAGCTGTTAGGTGATGTGAGTACTATGTCACTTAATGACAACGTGCTTTGTCAGATGTTGGCGTAACGTAAATGACATTTGTTACGGAGGTCGTCATGAGCACAGGGCTGCAGGTTCTGGATAAAGTTCGCAGTGCACGTCGTTGGAAAGACCCGCAGGCAACAATAGGATTGCGCATGCTTGGCATAAAAACGACGGATTCGCGTTTTGCACAATTAAAGCAGTCCTTATGGCAGGGTGACCCACTGGCAGACAACGTGGCTGCTTGGATTCATGCTAATCGAGGTGGATGGGCGTTGTTTCAGCAAGCATTAACACAAGGCATTCATTCACAACCTGATGCGCCAGAATGTGTTAAAGCACTGTTTGCCCAAGTTGATCAGCGGCCAGCTTGGGTTGATGACGAGCTTATGCAGCGCGGTGCAAATGCTGTTTTACGGTCCGGCTTATACGGCTCAACTGCGCTCGGTTCGTGCTCTTTGATGATTGGTTATGCTGCCGATGCTGCGGTCAAACCATTAGCGATGACGGCGAACTTAAGTCAGGGTGCGCGTAAGCGTTTAAGTGAAACGTCGCGCTGGACAATCGACTGTGCCACTTCAGGGATCTTGGCTAGACACTCCGAAGGTTTTCACAGCACATTACGTGTGCGCCTGATGCATGCCTTTGTTCGACAAAGTTTAAGAGCTAATCCCGAGTGGCAGTTTGATGCTTGGGGTGAGCCCATCATGCAGCTTGATATGGTGGCCACACAGCTTGAGTTTTCCACTGTCTTTATTGCTGGTTGTGCTGCCCAAGGTTTGCTGTTTTCAGCTGCCGAGCGTGAAGCCATCATGCATTATTACCGATATGTTTGTTGGTTAATGGGGGTTGATGAGGTACTGCAACCGACTAACTTTCGTGAAGGAATAGAGCTGGCGGCTATGCTGCACGCAACCAGTAATATGGCGCCGGATCAGGACAGTATTGCGCTGACCAAAGGCTTGTTTAATGCACTGAAAGAAATGGTAAATGATCAGCCGGGCGAGCAATGGCTTAAACGTTTGTTGATTTATCGCTCTGCTGCACTTACCCGTTTGATGCTGGGGGATGAGTTAAGTAACCGCATGCAAGTGCCACCAGCACCTATGAAGTCGAGTATTTTGTTAATGAGTGCGATGACACTAATCGCTGACCAAAGCTTGGGATTGACGAGCATGGGTCGCAAATTCCGAGCCCGCATAGGGCGTCAGCAATTTATTGCCGGTAGTGAAGCTAAGAACTTTGGTTTTATTCCTACTATGAAAGGTAAGAAGCTGGTGGCGGAGGCTAGCGCGGCATAGAGCAAAAAAGCCCGCCTAGTTTTTTAATTAGGCGGGCTTTTGCGTTCACTTAATTGGTGGAGATGGCGGGGATCGCTTGTCTTCCAATAAAATCAATAGGTTATAGCTTGGTGAGCACTACTTGTGTATCTGCTCAGTGTAGCAATACTAGCTGCCAATGATAAGCCTGCTATGAACTAACAGTGTAACTACTACAGCTCTATGGTTCATGACTAAGCATGCTGTAGGTAGTTGCTTAGTAAGCTCTGTATGAAGTGTTTACAGGGTATTGACGGATGGTATTAGGGTAGTAATTGCTGGTATATATTGAGACTGATACTGCTGAGTTTTCTGTGAGTTCCGCCCTCCCGTCCCTCGTATAGATATATCGCTTTTCAACTAGCCAATATATCTAACGAGGAACGTGGAGTAGGCAGAACCTTAGCATTAAGTCTTGAGACTTGACCTGCTTGAGATTCAGTTGAGCCCGCCCTCGACCACCCATTAGCTTTCACTAATGGCCGTCCTGTGGTCGTCATGTTTTGCGTCATGCCTGACGTGTTGCTTGAAGCTTGTTTCTTAGTCAATAAGGGTACCGGCTTAATTCATTAAGCTAAAAGCTGTATGTGTGGGGTTTAAAAAAGATGATTGAGGTTTCTTCCAACTCTAAAGCTTAGTGAGCTCATACGAGTTTTTGCCTCGGGCTCATAAGCGTTTACTGCTATTGTCCTTAACGGGTATTAGGAAGCCAACCAGCAGAAGTACTATCAGTAAAATCTCAGCGAAACGGCCAATGAAGTTAGTGATCCTTGCCCCAACACCATTCCAGCCGTTGGCGTTATGCATGCGTTGAATAAATAGGGCTCTCTCGTTATTGATCTTTAGACGGCGGTGGAAGTCCTCCTCGTTCTGTGCAGCGTATACGTAGTTGCGGGCGTTAAGGTCAGTCTGCCATGGCTGTGCGTCAATAACTGCGTTCAATTTACCTTCACGCATACTTGAAATGAAGTTGCGGTCAACACTGCCAGAGCGGTACTCATCCACTAAGGTGCCTATAACGCTCTCACGGAAGCCCCAATCGAAAGCCTCGCCAAGTGTAGCGCCTCCCTTATCGCGCCCTGCAAACGCCTTAGCGTTGGTTTCGCTGGCCACTTGCTGAGCAAAGGCTACACTATCAGTGCCGGGCGCAGGGGCAAGCAGGGCTGCCTGTTCTTCTTCGCCAAACTCAAGGATACCTTGGCTAGCAGCAACCTTTTTCTGCAACGGGCTGAGCTGTGGCTTCGGTAGTTTACGCTCTGGTACACGGCTACGTGGTGCAGCAGTACCCGGTACGGTACTTGGCATCTGTACCGTTGGGCGTTGCTGTGTTGTCTCAGCGGGTGCTTTTACAGGCCGCTCATAAGCAGTCCCAGAGTGAAATTCAGTTACATGCTTTTGAATGGTCTCATTTGACGCTGCAAGATTTATTAACATTGTCTTGTCAGCAATCACAGTTGCTTCTGCAATAGTTATATTTGCACTTGCAGACATCGTGAACATAGTCATGAGCAGCGTTATGGCGTAACTAGTGCTGCTCATTTGGCACTCACTACTTGAGACTTTCCTGCTGCTGCATTGGGGACAGTGACGGCTCCAATAGCGTTAGCATGATCGAATGTAGAAATTACTTGCTCTGGGTTTGCATAAATACAAGCTGCGGTTGGAGTTGCAACCACATTGGTTGTATTCGGTATTGATTGAATCATCGTGGCGCAAATAAGGAAAAGAGTGTTCATAACGTCGCGCCTCCTGCGCAGTGGACAAGCCTCTAAAGCAGATTAACAGCGCTTACGAATATATATGTTGGTGTTAGGTAAGTTCTGGTGGGTACTCTTTTATGGTTTTATTGTTGTTTGTGCCGCTTACTAACAAATCAAACGACGTGTGTTAGTTAAGCTCAAAGCGTACAAATCTATTCCAGTCTTCAATTGCATCAGATGCAGCTTTCTGGTGAACATTTACGGCGTCGTTTTGAGTCGACACAAAGTCTGAAATGCATTTTTTATATCTGCTAACGCTATTGTTGTAATTATCTACTTCATACTGAGCTGTAAACTGGAATGGTTTGTAGGGCTTGCTGCATGAATGACTTGGCTGGAACATATCAGCCTGAGCATTTGTTGCTGCGAGAAAAGTAATTAGTAAAGCCCATTTCATGGTATTAGCCCTTCTTTATGGTGGATTTATTTGGCTGGTTTGACTTGAATGGTTGTGATGTCGCAAGCCTCCATCAGTGCTTTAAGGCTATCCACACGAATAGCATGTCTAACGCCTTTGTTCGTAAATCTGAATGAAGGGTATGACTTCTCGTTCGCTGACTTTATGTATGTTGTAAAAAGCCGCTTACCAATGATGACCTTTTCATCTGTAATGGTGATAGTGGGCTTATAAGTTGGATCAGCATTGGCGACTGCACGAGCTGCCTTAACAGCTTTCTTCAAGCTTGATAAGGTTTTTATTTCAGCTAGATGGATCCTTCCTGCAAGTTCACTACATGAAACCTTTTTCCGCAACATTTTTAGGTTATAAGGCGCAAGCTCTTGAGTCCAGATGTTAGCGTTTAAGGAGTCGGCGTAATCTGGAAGCAGCTTCCTGACGGACTCTAAAATTGCTTTCTGAGTCTGCTTGTCGCTACTACGAAAAAGTATGGTTTCTACGAGCGTGTGATATACCTTGTGAAAACCTTTTTGTCGTTTAATAAATAAACGGCTTTGTACATGTACTTGAAAGAGATCTGTATTGGGCATTTCAGCATGAATTTTCTTAAGCTCAGCTTCCCCAGCTTGTTTAGATGCTGCCTCCACCCGGCTTTGGATTTCACGACGTGTATAGCGTTGGTTGGTAAATCTCTCTGACGAAGATTGAGTTATCCTATCGTGCTTTTGCAAGTTGGCGGCCTTTAGAATTTCCTCTGTATGAGGGAGCGCTGTCTCGGCCAATATCGTGCTATTAAGCTCTGCTTGCATAATATATAAACTACTTGTAGTTATTAGGATTGTGGTACAAATCTAACGATTCTTGATTAGTGTCGAACTGAGTTTCTCATGAGCATACTTAAGATGCTGTATATCAAGTGTATCTTTGGATGAGTTAACTGGTGCACGTAAATGACTTGCTAATGACTTACTCTCCCCATGCTGCTAACGCCTTTTGGGCTGCATCTGGGCTAGCCTTGATTCTGTATATGGTCGAACGTGACAGATCAAGCTGACGTGCCAGCTCCATTACCCCCAGTCCTTGCTCAATGCCATTAAGTACTGCGTTAAGCTGCTTGCGGTTATAGGCTGGTTTCCTGCCTTTGTATTTAGCTTCACCGGCGAACATCTTGGCATGCGCTATACCGGCTTTCTGTGCAATCTTGGTTGCCTCGCCCTGAGCTTGAGCCATGGCGGACATAAAGCCTACTAGCGCATCTCTTACAGCCTTTTGCATTGGATCAGATGCTGAGCCGTCAAATACCATATTGTTGATAATGGTTTTTATGATTACTCCACGAGCTAGTAGCTCCCTAATATTGGAAGTTACGTCTTCATAGTTTCGGCCTAACCGGTCTATCCAGCGAACTACCAACGTGTCGCCACTACGCAAATAGCCCAGCATCTCTTTGCCAGCAGGCCTATCAACAAGCCTTTTGTTAATACCAGACTCTGCGTTGTCGACGAATACTCTATCGAATACATACCCTGACTCCTCAGCTTGACGCTGCTGATGTTCAATAGTTTGATCAGAAGTTGATACTCGTGCGTATAGAACTGTTTGCATTGGTTTCGTCTCATTAGGGTCTTTCCCGAATGGTATTGGTGTCCGTTGATACAGTCAACCCTATTGAGACGACGTAAGAATAAGAAACAGATGTGTCTCAAGGGTATACCCTTATGAGACGTCATAGGTCTTTAAGTATTGTTTTAACAACTATATGAGTACCTCAACATCAACTAAAAAAGCCTGTGTGATCGCCTCACAGGGGTGGTAGTGATGCGATCAGCTTAAAGCCTTTGTTGGGTCTAGGTCTGTTCTTGGTGCGCCTCTAGCGACCTTATAATTCGTTGTGACGAAGCTGCGTAGCGCACCCCCGTATGGGGGATGTCATGGAAGTAGTCGGCATGTATAGCCTTCTTGAATGAGGCTATTATTTTTAAGTCCGGGAAGTAGTTGTCTAGGCCTATTTGTAAATGGCATCCACATTGGTATGTTTGAGCTGTCCGCTCTCTAGCTGTTGAAGCGTCAATGTAAGTCTGTTGGCGTTCGGCAGGTCAAGGTATAGGGCTTGATCGTCAAGACATGTGCCGACTGTACAAAAGCTGATTGCAAGGTAATGTGAGTTCTGGTTGCCACTATGAAACACAAACTTCAGCTCGCCAGTACCTATGTTAGACCATGTACGTGCTCTGCCAATCTCTTTGGTTAGGGCATCTTGTCTCGCCTTAGCAAGAGACTCCCATGCTTTAAATTTATCTATCAAAGCAACATAGCTTTCGACATGAGCCTTATCAAATCTGATTTGAGATGTGCCTGTACCGTACTTATCCATCTCTAGCAAAAGAACCGAGGAGCCAGTGCTCATGGTTTCGATTGACGAGTGTGTTGGTCGCTGCATGTACTGAGAGGCTAGAGAGTTGAACTCAAAAGCTTTTATTTGAGAGTCAACCCTAGTTGAGCTTTGAATTCCTGCACAGCCTGAAATAAGAGCGGCTATTACGGCTAGAGCTAGTCCTTTCATGAAAGTAGTCCTTGTTGTTGTTTTATAGAAAGCAGTAATTTGTTAGTAGTAGCTTCAGACTAACAACAGTTTCAAACCTAAGTAAACACCTACTGATTTTCATCCGATATTGAGGACTCACGAGTGAATAAAGAGGAAAAACAAGTTCTGCATGGGCTCTATTTTTATAGGGAGATGATAGGCGAGGAGCATAGTTTTACTGAGGGTGAAATTGCTTGGTTGATACATACCCCACTTCCAAGGGGGCGTAATTGGCAAGATGCTTCTGGAAACCTAAAAACTCTATCAGGAAAAGGTGACTGGCCAGAAGAATACGAATTGGCTGGAATTCGAGTGCTGAGGCCGCTTACATATCTCAATGAGGCAGGCTACATAGTACTGGAAAGGCGGCCTTATGCCGGTGATCTGCATATTGCTGTGACACGTAAAGGTGCAGACTATGCTAGGGCTCTTAACTCATGGTATGGGCGAATTGGAGTTTGGTATGTTGAGCATAAAGACGGCATAGTAGGGCTCTTAATTACTATTTTGGTGTCCGCCCTTACAGCAATTATAACCAGCTCAAACTAGGGCTTTCGGAGTTGTAATCAACCCCGAAATTTTGAACTTATTGATTGCACTTACTAGTGGTGCAAGCGGATATTCACCACCATAGCTTCTCGCTACGCTGTCCGAGGTATGGCCTGTAAACGAATCATGCACATCTTCAGGAATGCTTGCAGCGCGACAGTAGTCTTTAAATGTATGCCTGAAAGAATGAAAAACTAAGCTGGTGTCTGTAATGCCGCAGGTGTGCCGAAGGTAACGACTAAACCACTTTGACCATGCGTCAGTATGCTTGCCATACTTGTTCAATTTTAGCTTGTCGAAGAGGCGATAGCGCTTCTCAGATTTAGCCCTTACTGCATACTCAATAAAGCCCAAGTTAATAAGGGCTGGATGTACAGGTATACGTCTTCTACTGCTTACGTTCTTGAGACTTTGCCCTTCACCATCAGTAATGCGAATGACCCATGCAGTCATAGACTCGTCAGGAGTGCTCTCTTCATAGACATCATTAGGGTGTAGCTGCCCCAGCTCTTCAAGACGTGCCCCAGTGTATAAACCCAGCAATGGTAGCCAGTATGAGGCTTCACCGGCACCACCAAGTGGTCTAGCGTTAGCGGAATACACTGGACTACTAAAGATCGTATTGAGTGCGGTGAGAGGGAATGGCTGGCGCTCATCCATTTCTCTTGCGCTGATGTTTGCTTTAACTCCATTAGCAGGGTTGCTAGGTATCAAGTCTTCACTTACTGCAAAGTTAAGTAGAGCGCGAAGCGAGTCAAGGTACTTGTTAGTGTTTTTAGCGGACGCACCCTCGCTAAGCATCTTGTCTCTGAATGCTCTTACGCTAGCCTTAGTAATACTTTCAATATGATCTATGCCAGTCATTCGGGAGTAGCGACCTAGCTCTGCTCTCTTGGCATCCATTGTTCGTTGCTGGCGGGGTCTCTCTCGCTCCCATAGAGCTAAGACCTCAACAGTGGGTGTCTTACTACCTAGAGTTTGCTTTGTTGGGGTGGCTAGTGCAGGGGTGTTGTTTGTAGCAGGTAAGCCGATAGCAGGGCCAAGGTTTACGCCGCTAAGTGCTAGCAAGCCAGAAAGGCCATGGTGCTGTATGACCTGATCAATAGCATGCTTCTCCTCTAGTGCGTCTTGCTCAATAGCATCTTGTGCAGCTAGAAGATTGTTTTCATGCTGATCTCTTTCAAAGTCAGCTATCTCTTGGGCGGTAGACTGAGCTAGTAACGGAGAGGGTGTCTGCCCTGCAAGCTTGGCTCTAACGGTATCCCATTCTAGATCTAGCCTAACCGCCTCAATGCGGCAGCGCTTAACAGCTTCCTTAAACTCTGATGTACCAAGTGCTTTGATTATCTCGTGCTTGCCATAGTGGTTTATCAGGTCTTGAGGGATTCTACGTCGAATAGAGTAGCGTGAACCACGTCTGATGAGATGCTCGCACATGGAGAGATTTTCCTCTGTCTGTGTAGCACTCATGAGGGGTATTCCTTAGCCTAACCCTTTGATTTAAAAGAAACCCCTTGGTTTTCAAGGGGCTCTATTTGATTGGTGGAGATGGCGGGGATCGAACCCGCGTCCGCCAGCACTCTACTCTCGGATCTACATGCTTAGTCGTCTCAATTGATTTAACCGGTTACGGCCCGAGCGACAGGGTGTAACAAGCGATCCTCTAGGTTTTAGCTGATCAGCGCGAGGCGAGCATCACAGCGATCCAGTATTTTTTGCGCTGACCGCCCCCGCATACTGGCATGCAAGCTTGGTCATAAGCCGGATTTAGGCGGCTAGTGCGTAGTTTTCGTCGTTTGCGACTATTTGTTTGGAACGTTGATTTAGGAGAGACAATCCACTCTCCGCATGCACCTACGAGCTTCATAACCAACGTCGAAGCCATGTCATCCCCGTAGCATTAAAAGCATACGCCTAACGGCTGCTACTGTCATGAGGTTTACGCATTAGGCTTGCTGAAAACTGCGCAGTCACTTATTGTCAGACGATATAAAAAGAATAAAAAAGAGGTGCCCCATGTCTAGTTTTCAACGAGTTGCGTTGCTGCCGCTACTTGCTCTGGGCTTGTCTGGCTGCTTTGGCTCAAATAATGACAGTAGTTCAAATAATCCCAGCCCACGTACTTCAACTTATGAAGCCAAAATTGTTCGTACGGACATGGGTATTCCGCATATCACGGCCAGCGATTTTGGCAGCTTAGGCTTTGGCCAAGCCTATGCTTTTGCAGAAGATAACCTCTGTGTAATGCTGGATGACTTCGTCACTATTCGTGGTGAGCGTGCGCGTTATTTCGGCACCGATGGCAGCTATCGAATCGAGCCAAACAGCTCAGTGGCTGACAATGTATCTAGCGACTTTTTCTGGCGTTCGATGTTAGATGATGCTGCGTGGCAGCGTACAAAAGCAAAAACCAAGCCTGACTTTCAGCAGCTAGTCACTGGCTATGTCGCGGGTTTTAACCGTTATATAACGGAGCTAAAAGCAGGGCAACATCCTGGCCGTCATGCGGCTTGTGTTGATGGTGAGTGGCTGTTGCCAATAACCGAAGCGGATATGTATCGTCGTTTTGTGCGTCTATCGATTTTGGCCAGTAGCTCGGTGTTTGTGAATGAAATTGGCAATGCCCAGCCCCCAGCCTTGCCGCCCAGTGGTGGTACTGGTGGAGGTAGCCCGCTTGATGCGTTGTTGCAATTGCTCAGCCCCATCTTGAATTTGATACAAGGCACACCTTTGTCGGCGTTGCCAATTCCGATTGCACAAACTGAAGTGCCGTTATCCCAGCGCAAGCAAGCGCTTGCTCAAGCCCCGGGGCCTTTTGCTGAGTTGAAACAGCATGACCGCTTTGGTAGCAATATGTATGGTATCGGCAAGAATGGCAGTGCCACCGGCCAGCCGATTCTATTTGGTAACCCACACTTTCCATGGCGCGGCACCGAGCGACTCTATATTTCGCACAACACGATTCCCGGCAAGCTCGACATTATGGGCTCATCACTTTATGGCGTGCCGGCCGTGCTGATTGGCTTTAATGATCGTGTGGCGTGGTCGCACACCGTGTCGACGGCGTATCGTTTCACTCTCTATGAGCTAAAAATCAATCCGTTAAATCCCACTCAGTATTTTTATGATGGTCAGTTGCGTGATATGCGCGCTGTACCGATTGAAATCCAAATTAAGCAGCCAAACGGCAGCCTAACTACGCAGTCACGGACGCTGTATCACAGCCACTTTGGTCCTATGCTGACCTTAGAGGCAGCGGGTGTCCCCATTTTGCCGTGGACCAATGTTTTGGCCTATACCATGCGTGATGCTAATTATGAAAATGATCGTTTAATTAACCAATTTGGCACGTGGAATTTAGCCAAAAGCCTAGATGAATTTATCGAAGCGCACGGTACTGAACTGGGTGTGCCATGGGTTAATACGGTGGCTACTGGACCGAATGGTAAGGCTTACTATGGTGATGTGACGGTTGTGCCACATGTGACTGATGCCAAAGTTGCTAGCTGTGGAAACTCTCCACTAGCACCAGTGGTTGGGCTGGTTGCGCCGGGCTTGCCGTTACTCGATGGCAGTCGTTCAGATTGTGAGTGGGGCAGTGATGATGATGCGCCGGTGCCCGGCATTTTTGGTCCTAGTAATTTGCCCTCACAACAACGCGATGACTATGTCACGAACTGCAATGATAGCTACTGGCTAACCAATCCAGCAGAGCCTATCACTGGTTTTAGTCGTATTATTGGTGATGAAAACAGCCCGCGCACCTTACGTACGCGCCTATGTATTTTGCAGGCTGAGCGACGTTTAGCAGGTACTGACGGCTTGTCCGGCAATCGCTTCACTATGCAGAACCTGCAATCCATTGTGCTTAATAGTCAGATCTATTCCGCTGAATTGGCTCGCGAGAGTGTGCTTAATAGCTTATGTACGCAGCCACTGCTGCTGGGGAGTAGTGGACCAGTTGCTGGTGTTGATGTGACGGCTGCTTGTGCAGCACTTGCTGATTGGGACGGCAGTGATAGCCTTGATTCAACCGGCGCTCATGTATGGCGAGAGTTTTGGCGCTTAGTTTCAGCCAACCCTGGTGGTCTACCAATTAGCGTGCCGATTGATACACCGCTCACTAGTCGCTGGAGCACAGCGTTTAGTTCGGCAGATCCAGTGAATACTCCGCGTACATTCAATACCAGTTCATTATTTGTGCAGCTAGCTTTTGCTGACGCTATTGCTGCGGTGAAAGCATCAGGCTTTGCCTTTGATGCTAAGCTCGGTGATATTCAGCACTCTGGTGTTGGTTTGCGAGCTAATGGCGACAAGATTCCGGTATTTGGTGGCGACAGTAATGCTGGGGCTTTCACCATCGCTACGACTGATGGGCCTTTAGCGGCTCAAGGCTATCCAGTAATTTACGGTAACAGTTATATCCAAACCGTGACCTGGGACGATAAAAATCAGCCAATTGCTGAGGGGTTTATAACGTATTCACAGTCTACTGACCCGGCAAACCCGCATTACACAGACTTTACAGAGGCCTATGCAAAAAAAGAGTGGCTGCGTTTTCCATTTACGTCAGCTGAAGTACGTGCCAAGGCAAAAAGCACAATCACCATACGACAGTAATTTTAATAATAGGAATCAGGTATGACAGATATAGCAGCAGTATTTTCAGAACAGCGTGACACGGCACTGCTTTTAAGAGCATCGACTACTGCTGAGCGCAAATTAAAAATTGAGCGTTTGCGTGATGCCTTGCTGGCACATAAAGATGATGTGATTGCTGCTGGCTGGTCGGATTTTCGTAAGCCTGCCACGGAAGTAGAGTTGACTGAAATATTGCCGGTAGTGGCTGAAGCCAACGATGCTTTGCGTAATCTGAAATCGTGGATGAAACCAAAGGGTGTGTGGCCATCACGCATGATGGTAGGCACCAAGGGCTATATTCAGTATGAACCAAAGGGTCGGTGCCTGATTGTGTCGCCTTGGAACTATCCAGTAAACCTGAGTCTGGGCCCACTAATTTCGGCTATTGCGGCTGGTAACACGGCCATTATTAAGCCATCCGAAATGACCCCGGCTGCGGCTGCCGTTATTGGTCGAATTGTGGCGGAAGTGTTTGGTCCTGAAGAAGTGGCGGTTATTGAAGGTGATGCACAAACTGCACAAGCATTACTCGAATTACCGTTTGACCATATTTTCTTCACGGGCTCACCTGCTATTGGCAAGGTGGTAATGGCAGCTGCCGCTAAGCATTTAACCAGTGTGACTTTAGAGTTGGGTGGTAAGTCACCGACCATTATTGATGCCAGCGCCAATATTGAATTGGCAGCCAAAAATATCCTCTGGGCTAAGTTCACCAATAACGGTCAGACCTGTATCGCACCAGATCATATTTATGTTCATGCCGATGTGCATGATGCCTTTGTTGCGGCCTGTCAGCAGGTGCTGAAAAATGTCTATGGCGACAATGCCCAGCAAAGTGAATATTTAGCGCGTATGGTTAATAGTCGTCATGCGGCACGAGTAAAGTCTTTATTGGATGATGCGGTATCGCGCGGTGCCAAGGTCTTAGCGGGCGGTCAAACAGATGTCGGTGATGACTATATTGCTCCGACCTTGTTGGGCTCTATTCCTGCAGATGCGACCATTATGTCGGAAGAAATTTTTGGGCCATTGCTACCAATTATTGTCTACACCGACATTCAAGCAGTTATCAATCAGATTAATGCAGACCCCAAGCCCTTGGCACTTTATGTCTGGAGCAAAAATGAGGCAGTGATTGATCAGGTGATGCGCAATACGTCATCTGGTGGCGCCTGTATTAACCACTGCGTGGTGCAGTTCCTGCACGGCAACTTGCCGTTTGGTGGGGTGAATAACTCGGGTATTGGTAGTGCGCATGGCCATTTTGGATTTAAAGCGTTTTCACATGAGCGCGGTATTGTGCGTACGCGCATCATGTTGGCAAAAATGTTTTTCCCGCCTTATACCAACTTAACTCGCAAGCTGATTGCGATCTTTACCAAAACGGTTTGATTTAGCCACGGTCCCGCATAATGCGGGACTTTTGTCTGGCCCAGTCGCGGTCTTTTTCGCTGTCGCGTTTGTCGTGTAACTGCTTGCCCTTCACTAGGGCAATTTCCAGTTTGGCGCGGCCGTTATGCCAGTACATCGATAAGGGCACACAGGTGTGACCTTTTTGTTGTACAGCACCAATCAGCTCACGAATTTCTTTGTAGTTCAGCAGCAGTTTACGCGTACGAGTGGGGTCGGCTACCACATGCGTACAGGCCGCTAGTAACGGCGTAATCTGCATGCCTATCACCCATGCTTCATTGTTTTTTAGCAGAATGTAGGCGTCAGTTAGGTTGCACTTACCCGCACGTAAGGACTTCACTTCCCAGCCAAGCAACACCAGTCCGGCTTCGAACTTGTCTTCAATAAAGTATTCGTGGCGTGCGCGCCGATTAACGGCGATAGGTTTGGATTGATTCATGGTAAGTATTATAGGCGGATTGTCGTTGAAATAGGGTGATGGCTTGAGCTTATGATGACATGCGATGACAATAGCGCACCATGTCAGGCAATCACTAAGAGTGTTATTTATGTCGCATCCTTCTGTTCATGCACGCTTTGGTAGCTTATTACTGATCCCGTTAGTTTTGTCGGTGCTGTTTGTGCCGACCCTAGAGGCGAATTGGTTGTACTTGGCCTTAGGTGTTGTCTTAGGCGCATGGCCATTAGCGTTGGCCGAACGCGCGTTATCAGTGCGTGCGAATCAGTCGCTAATTGCCGGCATGCAAGTGCTTACACGGCAATCTGATGCGCCTAGAGGTTGGCGAGTATTGGCATGGAGTAGCTTAGGCGCCAGTGTATTGCTACTGGTAGTGATCGCGCTGTATGCCGGTGCCTTCATTACGCAAGTGTTGCAAACACAAGGGGTACTGGCAGGTCTGGATTCAGCCAGTATTTGGTCGGCCAGCACCGTCATCATTATTTTCCTGGGTGTTTTGCGTCGATTTAGTCGCGCGCCATTAACGCTGTGGTTGTTACCGACCTTAGCATTAGCAGCCGTACTATTTTGGCAAATGAGCCAGCACGCTACCATTGCCATGCAAACCGATTTAGTCCTGTTGCCGGCGCTGCCAGGTGCTGCCATGTTATTAGCGGGTGTGTTGCTGGGAGGGGCTGGCGCCATGGTTCGCTGGCCTACCTATGCCGGTGGCGAGAACAAACTATCGATGAAGGTCGTGGCTGTATTACTACTGCTTGCGGCGGTGTTTTTTGCCAGCCTGCATCATGGCTCGGCCTGTTTGGTGGCTACCGTGTTGTCGGCGGTATTACTGTTTTTAGTTCTGGCTACTGTTGCCGAGCCTGCTATTGCCAATGTGCAGGCTAGGGTGAATTCACCCTTACTGGCCAGCTTTGCGGTGATTGTACCCGTGGTGCTGCTTAGTCAGTGGATTAGTCTGCAAGCAGGCGCGGAAGTGTTGCAGTTGTGGTTGAAGGGTTTGTTGGTATGGTTGGCGCTGAATGCGCTGATCTTAGCGATTTATGCCGGTTGGATCATGAAGATTAGCCATGCTCGCAAAGCCCTGCAGCTGCCATCTGAGGGTGTTTATAACCTATGGCGTGTTGGTATTCGCTGGGTGGCGCCCATCATATTGTTAGTCGCCCTGTATCAATGGTTCAGCTTGTCATGATTAAAATAGAAGTGGTTTATGCCACGGCAGAGCAACAATGGTTGGCTGAGCTGAGTGTGGCACCAGGAACCAGCGCATTACAGGCAGTAGAGCAGGCTATAGCCAATGACCTGCTGCCAGCAAATTTGGTGCTAGCAGATTTGGCGATTGGTGTTTGGAGCAAGGTATTAAAGTCGCCGCAGAGTTATAGCGTCAAAATTAACGACCGAGTTGAGCTTTACCGTCCGTTAACGTTAGATCCGATGGAAATCCGCAAGGTGCGTGCGGCTAAGGCACGCGCCTCGCGAACGAAGCCTACCTAAGGCTTAAGGTAGTTCGCTTTCCCGCATGGACTCGGTGGTGCGCACGGCGCCATCTTTACTGGCCGGCAACGAAATCGACTTAACCGGCATTTCGCCGTCTACTTCGACGCGCGATACAACACTCATGTCAAAGAACACGCTTAAGCGGCGGTGAGGGACTTTTTCCAAGCCAGCCTTTTTGGCATAAGTGCCGGGAATAAAACGATAGGCGTAATCCCAGCGCGACGGGTTTAGTGTGTCCGTCACAAGCGGTGTGCCAAGAACATAACGAACTTGAGCAGGTGTCATGCCGGGCTTAATTTGCTCGACTTGTTCTTGTGTAACCACTTGGCCTTGCACCACATCAATACGATAGGCGCGGAAAATATTGCTGCAGCCTGCGCTGACCAACAAGGTGCCTGCTACAAGCCCAGCCAGTAAAATCTTTTGCATGTTGCGCGTTAACCTCGAAGTTATCAGTGGATGCCCTCAGGGGCTAGGTCGGTTATCATAAGGCATTGCCCGCAAAGAGACGAACCCATGTCGCTAACCAATCAAGATTTACGCAAAGCCGGTTTAAAAGTCACGCTGCCTCGCTTAAAAATTCTTGAGCTGCTGGAAAGCTCACCTGTGCATCATATGAGCGCAGAGGATGTCTATAAAGCACTTTTAGCATCTGGTGAGGATGTTGGCCTTGCCACCGTCTATCGAGTGTTAACGCAGTTTGAGTCTGCTGGAATTGTTGAGCGTCATCATTTTGAAGGTGGCCTGTCAGTATTCGAGCTCAAAAATGACGATCACCACGACCATATTGTTTGCAGTGCTTGCGGTAAGGTGTTTGAGTTCCACGATGAAGTCATTGAAGAGCGTCAGCTCAGTGTTGCCAAAGGCCTAGGCTTTGAGCTTAGCGGTCATGCCCTGCATCTTTACGGCAACTGCGTGCGCCCAAACTGTAAAGGTAAGGACGAATAATTAACCCGCCAGCATGCTCGCAGCGTGTTGGCGAGTTTCTGGGGTAATTGCTAAGCCACCAGACATACGGGCAATTTCATCAATACGTTGGTCATGATTCAGTGTGACAACCGTGCTATGTGTTTCCCCATCAATCACTCGTTTTTCCACACGTAAATGATGATGTCCGCGCGCCGCCACTTGCGGCTGATGGGTGATGCTAAATACTTGGGCGTGCTCGCCTAAGTCACGTAGTAATCGCCCAACTACCTCGGCAATACCACCGCCAATACCAACATCGACTTCATCAAATACCATCACCGGCACGGGTGAATGACGTGCGTGTACCACCTGAATAGCGAGTGATAAGCGTGATAACTCACCACCGGAGGCCACTTTGGCGAGGGGGCGTAAAGGCTGGCCCGGGTTGGCACTAAACAAGAACTCAATATCATCAAGGCCGTTGCTGCCGGGCTTGGCGGGCTCGGTAAAAGAAAGCACTAAGCGGGCATTGCCCAGTCCCAGACCCTGCAAAAACTGCTGAATATCAGCACAAAAACGTTCTGCAGCGAGTTGGCGTTGTTGCCGTAATTCTTGCGCCAGTTGGTAGTAAGCATTGTAGTGTTGTGTTGCTTGCTGGTTCAGCAAGTCCAAGTCTTGTGCTTGGCGGAGCTGCTCAATTTCAGCTGTTAACTCGGTAAAGACAGTGGGTAGTTGTTCCGGCATGACACGATGTTTGCGTGCAAGCTGATGGCACTGTCCTAGGCGTGTGGCGAGTTGCTCAAGCTCCAGTGGGCTGGCTTCTAGGTCGGCCAAGAAGTGCCTCAGCACAGGAATGGCTTCATCAATTTGAATAGAGGCACTGTTGAGTAAGTTATGCGCCTCTTGCAGGGCGGGCGATAAACTCAAGTGACCGTCTAGCGTTTTTAGAGCGCGTTGTAGCAGTCGGGCCGCTGTATCACCATCCGCTTCCGATAATAAATTTAGTGCTAATTGCCCGTCTTCTTGCAAAGAGCCAACATTTGCCAGCGTGTCATGTCGCTGCACCAGTGTTTCATATTCACCTTCAGCCAGAGCGAGTTGCGCTAGCTCATCACAAAGGTGCTGCACAATTTCGAGCCGTGCACTTTGTGCGGCGCCGGCTTTTTCGGCATGGGCTAAGCGTTCAGCGGCTGCTTGCCAGTCGCGCCATTGGCTGGCGGTTTGTTTGGCTAGTGCCTGGGTGTCAGCAAAACTATCCAGCATTAAGCGGTGGTTATCTTTGCGCAGCAGCATTTGGTGTTCGTGTTGGCTGTGTATGTCAATTAAGCATTCACCAATTTGTCGTAAGTCAGTCAGTGTGGCAGGGCGGCCATTAATGTATGCACGTGAGCGGCCATCGCGGGAAAATGTGCGGCGCAGTGTGCATTCGTCACTCTCATCGAGTTCGCGTTCGCGCAACCAGTTCATTGCTTCTTCTAAATGGCCTACTTGGAATAGCGCGCTGACATCAGCACGGTCGGCACCTGCTCTTACCACTGAACCATCGGCACGGTCGCCTAAGCACAGTCCCAGTGCGTCCATCAGAATCGACTTGCCCGCACCTGTTTCGCCGGTGATGACGCTAAACCCGCTAGCAAACTCAAGCTCTAGGTTATCAACAATGGCAAATTGACTGATTTTGAGCAGGCTCAGCATGTGCTTATCCATTCAACGGTGGTGATGCCCAATCATAGGCCACCTTGGCCAATCTCGCGATTAATCGACTGCAATTTTACGCTGGCCACTTGAAAAATTAGGTGAACATCACCATTAACCATTGCATCTATAAAAGTTGCCGCAAGTGGGAGATGAGAATGAGCGAGCCAAATAAGCCAGAAACTGAGCAACAAGAGCCTGTGGAAGAGGTGTTAAGCCCCGAACAGGAAAGCCAGCCAGAGGCTGAGCCGCTTGCCGAAGACGAAGTGAATCAGCGTATTGCCGAGATCGAGCTGCAAATGCGTGATGTGCAAATTCGTGCGCAGGCTGAAGTACAAAACATTCAGCGTCGCGCTGAGCGAGAAGTGGCGAATGCTCATAAATATGCCTTGGAAAAATTTGCGGGCGGCTTGTTAGAGGTGGTCGACAACTTGGAACGTGCTTTGCAGACGCCCATTAGTGAAGACGAAGCGCAGAAAGCCATGCATGAGGGTGTGGCGCTTACCTATAAACAGTTGCTGGATACCTTGAAGCGTCACGCCATTGAGGTAGTTGATCCCTTGGGTGAGCCGTTTAATGCGGACCTGCATCAAGCCGTGTCTATGCAGCCATCCAGTGTGTCTGAGCCAAATACCGTTACAGCAGTTTTGCAAAAGGGTTACACCTTGTCGGGTCGCTTACTGCGCCCAGCCATGGTGGTGGTTGCAACAGCTTCGTAAGCAAAAATTTGCGGTTGGTGGCCTTGAAAATGGCGTCATCACCCACATATTCATTAACAAGGTGCGAATTAAGCGCCAGAGATTAACTACAGTGCCGGCCAATGTCGGTCTGTTATAGGAGAGCATGATGGGCAAGATTATTGGTATCGACTTAGGCACAACCAACAGCTGTGTGTCAGTGCTGGAAGGCGACAAAGTAAAAGTGATTGAAAACTCGGAAGGTGCACGCACCACACCATCCATTGTTGCCTATACCGACAATGAAGTATTGGTCGGTGCTGGCGCAAAACGCCAAGCGGTGACCAATCCGCAAAACACACTGTTTGCTGTTAAGCGTTTGATTGGCCGTAAGTTCACTGACGATGTTGTGCAAAAAGACATCAAAATGGTGCCCTACAAAATTGTAGCGGCAGAAAATGGTGATGCTTGGGTGGAAGTGAAAGGTGACCGTAAGGCGCCACCACAAATTTCTGCCGAAGTGCTGAAAAAGATGAAAAAGACGGCTGAAGACTACTTGGGTGAACCAGTCACTGAAGCGGTTATCACGGTGCCTGCTTACTTCAACGACAGTCAGCGTCAGGCCACCAAAGATGCTGGCCGCATTGCTGGTTTAGATGTAAAGCGCATCATCAATGAACCAACCGCTGCTGCCTTGGCCTTTGGTATGGACAAAAAAGAAGGCGATCGCAAAATTGCCGTGTATGACTTGGGCGGCGGTACCTTTGACGTTTCTATCATTGAGATTGCCGAAGTTGATGGCGAGCACCAATTTGAAGTGTTGTCCACCAATGGTGACACCTTCTTGGGTGGTGAAGACTTTGACTTGCGCTTAATTGATTACTTGGCTGATGAGTTCAAAAAAGACTCAGGCATTGATCTGCACAACGATCCGTTGGCGCTGCAGCGTCTGAAAGAAGCTGCTGAAAAGGCAAAAATTGAGCTGTCCACAGCCACTCAAACTGAAGTTAATCTGCCTTACATCACTGCCGATGCCACCGGTCCTAAGCACTTAAATGTGAAAGTAACACGTGCCAAGTTGGAGTCTTTGGTCGAAGACTTAGTGTCACGCACGATTGAGCCTTGCCGTGTAGCGCTGGCGGATGCCGGCCTGAAGATCAGTGATATTGGTGACGTCATCATGGTTGGCGGTCAAACCCGTATGCCATTGGTGCTGGAGCGTGTGAAAGCGTTCTTTGGCCAAGATCCTCGTCGTGACGTTAACCCGGACGAAGCCGTCGCCATTGGTGCAGCTTACCAAGGTGCGGTGTTGTCTGGTGACGTGAAAGACGTGCTGCTGCTGGATGTGACACCGTTGAGCCTAGGTATTGAAACCATGGGTGGCGTGATGACTGTGTTGATCGAGAAAAACACGACTATCCCAACCAAGAAGCAACAAGTGTTCTCAACAGCGGATGATAATCAGCCAGCGGTCACGATTCATGTGTTGCAGGGTGAGCGCAAGCAAGCCTCACAAAACAAGTCATTAGGCCGTTTTGATTTGGCTGACATTCCGCCTGCACCACGTGGCATGCCACAAATTGAAGTGACCTTTGATATCGACGCCAACGGCATCTTGCATGTTGGTGCGAAAGACAAGGCCACTGGCAAAGAGCAGAGCATCGTCATTAAAGCAAACTCCGGTTTAACCGATGACGAAATCACGCAAATGGTGCGTGATGCCGAAGCCAATGCGGAAGAAGACAAGAAGTTTGCAGAGTTGGTTGAAGCGCGTAACCAAGCTGACCAGTTGGTGCATAGCACACGCAAAATGCTGAAAGACTTAGGCGACAAAGTGACTGATGAAGAGAAGTCAGCCATTGATGCCGAAGTTGTGAAAGTGGAAGAAGCAGTTAAGTCCGGTGACAAAGACCAGATTAACGCTGCCACTGAAGCGTTGAGCCAAGCGTCCATGCCACTAATGCAGAAGCTTTACGCTGACCAAGGTGCTGCTGGTGCTGAAGCGACCGATGCTGCTGCCGAGCCTAAGCAAGATGATGGTGCGGTAGAAGCAGAGTTTGAAGAAGTGAAAGACGACAAGAAATAAGTCGTTTCGGTAGAGCGATTAAGACAAACGCGGGGGCTTCCCCGCGTTTGTGTCTCAACAGATTGTGCAAAAGGGCTAGCCAGCCCGAGGTGAAAACATGGCCAAGCGTGACTATTACGAAGTATTGGGTGTGGCTAAGAATGCCAGCGCGGATGAATTAAAAAAGGCTTATCGGCGCTTGGCCATGAAACATCACCCCGACCGTAACCCAGACGATAAAAGCGCTGAAGATAAGTTCAAAGAAGCCAATGAGGCCTATGAAGTACTGTCTGATGAAGATAAGCGCGCAGCCTATGATCGTTATGGACATGCTGGTGTTGACCCTAATATGGGTGGCGGTTCAGGAGCCGGCGGTGCCGGTTTTGGTGATATTTTTGGTGACGTGTTTGGCGACATTTTTGGTGGCGGCGGCCGTGGTGGTCAGCGCTCCAATCGCGGTGCGGACTTAGGTTACACCCTAGAGCTTGATCTAGAAGAAGCGGTTCGCGGCACTAAGGTCAAAATTCGTGTGCCGACACTGGTTGAGTGTGAAGTCTGTGATGGCACGGGCGCCAAAAAAGGCACTTCAGTTAAACAATGTGGCACCTGTAATGGCTCGGGCCAAGTCCGTGTACAGCAGGGCTTTTTTGTTATGTCGCAAACCTGCCCGACCTGTCATGGTCGCGGCAAAGTCATTCCTGATCCATGTCGCAGCTGTCATGGCGAAGGCCGTGTGCGTAAGCAAAAAACTTTGGAAGTTAAAATTCCAGCCGGCGTCGACACCGGCGATCGCATTCGCTTAAGTGGCGAAGGTGAAGCGGGTGCTGCCGGTGGTCCAGCGGGTGATTTGTATGTGCAGGTGTCGGTGCGTGACCACCGCATTTTCCGTCGTGATGGTGCTGACTTGTACTGTGAGGTGCCAATCGACTTTGTTGATGCGGCATTAGGTGGTGAGTTAGAAGTGCCAACACTGGATGGTCGTGTGAAGTTGCGTATTCCGGAAGGCACACAAACTGGCAAGTTATTCCGTCTGCGCGGCAAAGGTGTGAAGCCAATTCGTTCACATGGCCCCGGCGATATGCTTTGTCGTGTGATTATCGAGACGCCGGTACATTTAAATGACCAGCAAAAAGATTTGCTGCGCGAGTTTAGGGCAGCGGGTAATGGTGAAGAGAGTCGCCAATCGCCGCAAAAAGAGTCATTCTTCTCGGCAGTGAAAAAGTTTTTTGACGAGATGACCAAATGATTCGAGTTGCAGTGTGTGGCGCCGCTGGGCGCATGGGTCGTGCCTTGGTGGCGGCAGTACAGACGCAAGAAGGTGTAAAGCTTGCCGCGGCAACGGAGTATCCGCAGTCATCAGCACTGGGTGCTGATGCGGGTGAGCTGGCGGGTATCGGTAAGCTTGGTGTCATGATTAGTCCCTCGTTGGCTGATGTGATTAATCATGTTGATGTGGTTATCGACTTCAGTACGCCAGCGGCAACTGTTGCGCATGCACAACTGTGCCAGCAAAACGGCGTGGCAATTGTGATTGGCACCACCGGATTTTCCGACGCTGATCAGCAGGCGTTAAATGCCGCGGCTCAGCAGGTGCCTTTGGTGTGCTCCGGCAATTATTCCGTGGGCGTTAATGTCACCCTGAAATTGCTGGCGCTGGCGGCAAAAACTTTTGGTGATACGGTGGATATTGATGTGCTGGAAGCGCACCACCGACATAAAGTGGATGCGCCATCAGGCACTGCCTTGATGATGGGGCAGGCGGTGGCGGAGGCGTTGGGTCGTGACCTGAAAGAAGACGCCGTTTATGCCCGTGAAGGCCATACGGGTCCGCGTGATCGCCGTAGTATTGGTTTTCAAACGCTGCGCGGTGGCGACACCGTGGGTGATCACACGGTATTTTTCTTCGGTGAAGGCGAGCGTGTGGAAGTTCGTCATGTTGCCACTAATCGCGCTAATTTTGCCCATGGTGCCGTACGAGCCGCTGCCTGGGCGGTAGCGCGCCAGCCCGGTCGGTATGATATGCAGGACGTGTTAGGCCTTAAATAGCAAAGACTTTGCCAGAACTGCGGAGTCTGTTGGACAGCCGGGCTGCAAGTGCGTAAAATCATCCCTCAAATCGCGCCTGTGTGCACTGTAACTGGCTATATGCCAGCTAGAGCGAGAAGGAGTCTCTCTTCCTCGCTTTTTTTGCGCGCACGTCCTGCTCATCTTGTTATTGGAGGTCGGTTTGAGCCAGCCCGCCATTCTTGTGCTCGAAGACGGTAGCGTCTTCCGTGGTCGCTCCATCGGTTTTGATGGACAAAGCAGCGGTGAAGTCGTTTTTAATACGGCCATGACCGGTTATCAGGAAATTCTTACCGACCCTTCCTATTGCCAGCAGATGGTTACCTTAACCTATCCGCATATCGGCAATACCGGTACCAACGCTGAAGACGTTGAGTCAACCAAAGTGTGGGCGGCCGGCCTCATTATTCGTGATTTGCCATTACTTGCCAGCAACTGGCGCATGACCGAAACATTGCCTGAGTATTTGATTCGCAATCAGGTGGTTGCCATTGCCGATATTGATACTCGTCGTTTGACACGAATTCTGCGCGAAAAAGGCGCTCAAAACGGCACCATTTTAGCGGGCGCTGCGGCAAATGATGCAGCAGCTGTTGATGCTGCACTGGCTGCTGCTAAAGCCTTCCCTGGACTTAAGGGTGCTGACTTGGCCAAAGTTGTGACAGTCAATGAGCGTTATTCATGGACTGAAGGCAGCTGGGGTTTAAGCACCGGATATGTCACGCCAAGTGCGGCACCGAGCTTTCATGTCGTGGCCTATGACTTTGGTGTAAAGCACAACATTTTACGCCTGTTAACTGACCGTGGCTGCAAAGTAACGGTAGTGCCGGCACAGACTTCGGCTGCTGATGCGTTAGCGCTTAATCCAGATGGTATTTTCTTGTCTAACGGTCCTGGCGACCCAGCACCATGTGATTACGCCATTGCCGCCATCCGTGAATTATTGGCCACTGACATTCCATTGTTTGGCATTTGCTTGGGCCACCAACTGTTAGCGTTGGCCTCAGGCGCACAAACATTGAAAATGAAGTTTGGCCATCACGGTGCTAACCATCCAGTGCAAGACACCGACACCGGTCGTGTCATGATCACCAGTCAAAACCACGGTTTTGCAGTGGATGAAACGTCTTTGCCCAACACGCTACGCGTCACGCATAAGTCATTGTTTGATGGCTCGTTGCAGGGCATTCACCGCACGGACAAACCGGCGTTCAGCTTTCAGGGTCACCCTGAAGCCAGTCCCGGTCCAAATGATGCTCAGCCATTATTCGACCACTTCATTGAATTGATGCAGGCCCGGAAATAAGACATGCCAAAGCGTACTGATATTCAAAGCATTCTCATCATCGGCGCTGGCCCAATTGTTATTGGTCAGGCCTGTGAATTCGACTACTCCGGTGCACAAGCCTGTAAGGCGCTGCGTGAAGAGGGTTATCGCGTCATTCTGGTGAACTCGAACCCTGCCACCATCATGACCGACCCATCGATGGCGGACTCGACCTATATCGAGCCCATCACATGGCAAACGGTTGCGCAGATTATTGAGAAAGAGCGCCCCGATGCGTTACTGCCTACCATGGGTGGTCAAACCGCACTGAACTGCGCGCTTGAGCTTGATAAACAAGGTGTATTAGAGAAGTTTGGTGTTGAGCTTATTGGTGCATCAAAAGACGCTATTCGCATGGCCGAAGACCGTCGTTTGTTTGACCAAGCCATGCGTCGTATTGGCCTTGAGTGTCCGCGTGCTGGTGTGGCACACAATATGGAAGAAGCCTTTGCACTGTTAGAGCAAACCGGTTTCCCATCCATTATTCGTCCATCATTCACCATGGGTGGCTCAGGTGGCGGCATTGCCTACAACCGTGAAGAGTTCATCGAAATTTGTGAGCGCGGTCTAGACTTGTCGCCGACCCGCGAACTGCTGATTGATGAGTCGTTAATTGGTTGGAAAGAGTATGAGATGGAAGTTGTTCGTGACAAAAACGACAACTGCATCATTGTTTGCGCCATTGAAAACTTCGACGCCATGGGTGTGCATACCGGTGACTCGATTACCGTGGCGCCAGCGCAAACGCTGACTGATAAAGAATATCAACTGATGCGTGATGCATCATGTGCCGTACTGCGCGAAATCGGCGTAGAAACTGGCGGTTCAAACGTTCAGTTTGGCATTAGTCCAACCGATGGCCGCATGGTGGTCATTGAAATGAACCCGCGTGTGTCGCGCTCATCAGCCTTGGCATCAAAAGCGACTGGTTTTCCAATCGCGAAAGTGGCGGCCAAACTGGCAGTTGGTTACACCTTAGATGAGCTGAAAAACGACATTACTGGCGGTCGTACACCAGCATCATTTGAGCCATCGATTGATTATGTGGTCACCAAAATCCCACGTTTCAACTTTGAAAAATTTGCGCAAGCCGAACCGCGCCTGACCACACAAATGAAGTCAGTGGGTGAGGTCATGGCCATTGGTCGTACCTTCCAAGAGTCTTTGCAAAAAGCCTTGCGTGGTTTGGAAGTAGGCGTTGATGGTTTTACACCCAAGCTTGATATGAGCTTAGCCGATCCAGAAGGCAAGCTGCGTAATGAACTGTCTAATCCAGGCCCAGACCGTATTTGGTATATCGGTGATGCCTTCCGTATGGGGTTGTCAGTTGATGAGATCTATCGTCTGTCTGGTGTTGATCCATGGTTCTTGGTGCAAATCGAAGACATTATCAAGTCCGAAACCGATGTTGCACGCCTAGGTTTTGCTGGTTTGGATCACAGCACCATGTGGGGCTTAAAGCGCAAGGGTTTTGCTGACAGCCGTTTGGCCACATTGATTGGTGTGTCTGAAAAAGAATTACGTAAGCGTCGCTGGGACTTAGGTATTAACCCAGTCTACAAGCGTGTAGACACCTGTGCGGCCGAGTTTGCCACTAGTACAGCGTATATGTACTCAACCTATGAAGAAGAGTGCGAAGCTAATCCAAGCAGCCGTGACAAGATTATGGTGTTGGGTGGCGGTCCAAACCGTATTGGTCAGGGCATTGAGTTTGACTACTGCTGTGTGCACGCGGCTTTGGCTATGCGTGAAGATGGTTATGAAACCATCATGGTCAACTGCAACCCCGAAACAGTATCAACTGACTACGACACTTCTGACCGTTTGTTCTTTGAACCAGTGACGCTTGAAGATGTGCTGGAAATTGCGCGCTTAGAAAAGCCCAAGGGCGTCATTGTGCAGTACGGTGGTCAAACACCACTGAAGCTTGCGCGCGCCTTGGAAGCTGCTGGTGTGCCTATCATTGGTACTTCACCAGATGCGATTGACCGTGCTGAAGACCGCGAGCGTTTCCAGCAAATGGTTGAGCGTTTAAAGCTATTGCAGCCACCAAATCGCTTAGCACGTTCGACCGAAGAAGGTCTGCGTTTGGCATCAGAAGTTGGTTATCCGTTAGTGGTTCGCCCCAGTTATGTGCTGGGTGGCCGCGCCATGGAAATTGTCTTTAATGACACCGAGCTGGCTCGTTACTTACGTGATGCAGTTTCGGCATCTAATGAGTCACCAGTATTGCTGGATCGCTTCTTGGATGACGCCATTGAAGTTGACGTGGACTGTGTCAGCGACGGAAAAGACGTGGTTATTGGCGGCATCATGCAGCATATCGAACAAGCGGGTATTCACTCCGGTGACTCAGCGTGTTCATTGCCACCCTATAACCTGTCAGCTGAGCTGCAAAACGTGATGCGTGACCAAACCATTCGCATGGCTCGTGAGCTGGGTGTGGTTGGTTTGATGAACGTGCAGTTTGCCGTCAAAGGCAGTGATGTTTATGTGCTGGAGGTGAATCCTCGTGCATCACGTACTGTGCCATTTGTGTCGAAGTGCATCGGTGTGTCGCTGGCAAAAGTGGCAGCGCGTTGCATGGCAGGCACTACCTTGGTTGAGCAAGGTTTTGTTTCAGAAATTGTGCCGAACTACTACAGCGTGAAAGAAGCAGTATTCCCGTTTGCTAAGTTCCCTGGTGTTGACCCTATTCTTGGCCCAGAAATGAAGTCAACAGGCGAGGTGATGGGCTCTGGCGCAACATTTGCGGAGGCCTTCCATAAAGCCGTATTGGGTTCTAACGAACAACTGCCGAAGGGTGGCCGAGTGTTTTTGTCTGTGCGTGAGTCTGATAAGGTTCATGTGTCGTCAGTGGCTAAAGATCTGTCAGACCTTGGTTTTAAGCTGGTGGCAACTAGTGGTACACAACGTGTACTGGCCGCGGCAGGTATTGCTTGTGAGCGTGTCAACAAAGTGAACGAAGGTCGTCCACATATTGTTGATATGCTCAAAAACGGTGATATCAGCTTGATTATTAACACCACTGAAGGCAAGCAGGCGCAGCAAGATTCGTTCTCGATTCGTCGAAGTGCACTGCAAGGCAAGGTTTATTACACCACTACGTTAAGTGGTGCCGAGGCAGTTTGTTTGGCGCTGCAGTCGAAAGACGCGCTGACTGTGCGTCGCCTTCAGGACTTGCACGAAGGAATGGCGTGAAATGCAACGATATCCAATGACAGTTCATGGCGCGGCGGTTCTTCAAGAGGAACTCACGCGCTTGAAAATGATTGATCGTCCTGCTGTGATCGCGGCGATTGCAGAGGCGCGTGCGCATGGCGACTTAAAAGAAAACGCTGAGTATCATGCAGCTCGCGAACAGCAGGGCTTTATTGAGGGGCGTATTCAGGATATCGAAGGCAAGTTGTCCAATGCCCAGGTCATTGATATTTCGAAAGTGCCACACACGGGTAAGGTGATTTTTGGTTCAACGGTTGAGATTGAACATATCGAAACCGAAGAAGTGAAGACCTATCAAATTGTCGGTGACGATGAAGCCGACTTTAAAATCGGAAAAATTTCAGTGAACTCGCCAATTGCCCGTGGCCTGATTGGTAAAGAAGAAGGTGATGAAGCCGTCATTGAAACGCCGGGCGGCCTCGTTACCTATGAGATTATTTCTGTTCGTTATCAGTAGTCAGCAGTTTCATTGCAAAGTCTGCAGCATCTTTAAACGGTTCTAAAACAATATGTGCCCCAGCTTCTTTAAGCTGGGTTACTGTGTCCTCGTATTGGCTATGCACTACGATTCGGCCACTAAAATGTTGCTCAGTTAATGCATGCATTAAAGCCAAGCGACTATCATTGTGGGTGACCCCATGTTGGTGGTCTGGAAGTAGCGCAATCACTTGGCTGGCCTGACTAAGCGGCAAGCTGGCAATAAACTCAGGATCCATCGCATCGCCATAACGTGCATCAAGGCCAAGCTTCTGCCAACGCTTTACTGCGCTAGGGTCAAAATCCACCCCCAAAATACGCTCTCCATTAGCGTTTAAGCGTTTCGCTAGGCTGGTGCCATAACGGCCCAGGCCAAAGAAGATGGTGTCGTATTTGTCGTCATCGGCGGCAGATGGTGTTTCTTGCTCACGCCATGGAATTTTGCGCTCAAATACGGCCAAGAATGGGTCGAAAATTGGGTATATTTTGTGAGAGTACGTGATCATATACGTCGAAGCGGCAATGGTGATAAGACCAACTAAGGTTACTAAGCCCATCACTTCTTGGTTGATGTGTCCTAAGGTGACTCCCATGGCCGCAAAAATCAGCGAGAACTCACTAATTTGTGCCACGGTAAGTCCGGCCATAAAGCCGGTACGGCGGCGATAACCCATAATGCCCATGATGATAAGTACAATCAGCGGGTTGCCAATAAGTACAAAGGCAGAGAATGCCATGGCTGGAATAATGTCGTTGCCTAAGTGAGAGAGATCTAAGTGTGTGCCAAGTGCAATAAAGAAAAACAACAGTAAAAAGTCACGAAGGGGCGCTAGGCGTGCTGCGATCGCATCACGAAAAGGTGTTGAGGCTAATGCCACGCCAGCTAATAGACCGCCGAGTTCTTTGCCAAAACCCAAGGTTTCTCCCGCTGCGGCAAGTAGAACGGCTAGTGCGATAGCGAAGCAAATGAGTAGCTCAGGCGATGCCGCTAAGCGCTGTGTTAAAGGAGATGCAAGGTAGCGAATAAACAGTAAAACAAGGCCAACGAGTATAAGTCCGGACAATAGAACTTGTACTACGGTCATGCTGTCACCAGCCTCGCCAGCGTCACGTGCACCAATGCCAATCGCCGATAGGCTGATCATGGCCAGCACAACAACAATGTCTTGTACGATCAGAAAGCCCAGCGCTATACGGCCGTGCAGCGAGTCGATTTCACGTTTATCGGACAGTAGTTTGACAATGATAATGGTGCTAGAAAATGTTAGTGCAATGCCGATGTATAGGCTGGTGAGATGAGCGAAACCTAGCCCAATACCAATTAAGTAGCCAAAAACAGCGGTAAATACGACTTGTCCAAGCCCTGTCATTAGCGAGACTGTGCCAAGCTTACGCACAAGATGAAGATCAAGCTTAATACCAACTAAAAACAGTAACAAAGCAATGCCAAGCTCAGATAATAAGTTGATGTGCTCGGTGGCACTGACCAAGTTGAGCGCAGATGGGCCGGCTAAAATACCGACAGCAATAAAGCTGACAATCAGGGGTTGCTTAAGCAATAAACCCAAAAAGCCAACTCCGGCTGCGAGCACTAGTAATAATGCGACTTCATGAAAAACAGAGGCGCTTAAAATTTCATACATGGTGTTTAGGGCTTATCTCAGAGTGACCGGTTAAGCTTAGCAATACGGCTGCCATAGTTCTGTTATTTTTAGTGTTTGTATGGCTAATGAATAGGTGGGAGCACCAAATGCTAATTCAGGATGTGATGACGCCTATTCCGGTAACGGTTTCTCCTGATGATGACTTAGGCTTGGTGAAACGCTTATTTGAGTGTCATCACTTTCATCATTTGTTAGTTGTGGAACAAGGACGCTTAGTGGGGGTACTTTCTGACCGAGACTTGTTGAAAGCAATTAGTCCGCATATTGGTACCATTAATGAAACTAACCGTGATTTGGCTACGCTTAACAAGCGTGTTCATCAAGTAATGGGTCATCACCCTATTACTATTACGACACATGCCAGTTTGCATGACGCGGTTGAGCTGTTAGTACAGCGTAATATTTCTTGTTTGCCTGTTTTGCAGATTGATCAAAAAATTGCAGGTATTGTCAGTTGGCGCGATGTACTAGGTGCGTTGGATCGGCTGGCAGATCGTTAATAATGGAGTGTTTATATGAAATTAACAAGCCAAACTCTAGTCGCTGGTGAGCGCATTCCCGTTGAACATGCCATGGGTGTGGCGGGTCCAACAGGTCCAGTGCCAGGCGCAAATATTAGTCCACAGCTGAGCTGGAGTGACTTTCCGGCAGAGACAAAATCCTTCGTACTCATTTGTCATGATCCGGATGTGCCCTCGCGTGCTGATGATGTTAATCAGGCTGATCGTGTCGTGCCTTATGATCTGCCGCGTGTGGACTTTTTTCATTGGGTCTTGGTTGATATTCCACTAACTGTCACAGCATTGGCGCAAGGGCAGGATGGTGAAGGTATTACGCCAAAAGGCAAAGCGCCAGGTGCCGTTAGCATTGGTGTGCGTGGCATTAATGATTACACCAGCTGGTTTGCTAGTGATGCAGATATGGCTGGCAACTACGGTGGATATGATGGCCCATGGCCACCGTTTAATGATGAGCGCCTGCATCATTACCACTTCACAGTTTATGCTCTGTCAGTGCCAAGCCTGTCGTTGTCAGGGCTTTTTGACGGTCGTCAGGTGCAGGCGGCGATGGAAGGAAAAGTGCTGGCTCAAGACAGTATAGTGGTGACTTATAGCTTGGCCATTCAGGCCAGAGCGTGACTTAAGGAGAGATTGCAATGGCATGGTTAGTGCTGTTGTTAGCAGGAATTTTAGAGGTGGTTTGGGCTGTTGGCCTTAAGTACACCGATGGCTTTACTAAGCTTACCCCCAGCGTGATTACCTTGACTGCCATGGTGGCCAGTGTAGTGCTGTTGGCTTCTGCCATGAAGACGTTGCCGATGGGCACAGCGTATGCAGTATGGGTTGGGATCGGTGCTGTTGGTGCCGTTATCATGGGCGTTGTGTTGTTTGATGAGCCAGTAACGGTATTACGAATTGGCAGCGTTGGTTTGGTGATTGCCGGTATCATTGGGCTTAAGTTGGCTTCAAGTTAAGCACTACTGTTTTAAGAGGGTGGGAAATGAAAGAAGCACGTAGCAAAGGCATTAGCCGACGCGACTTTTTAGCCTCAAGTGCTAGTGTGGCCGCAGTACTAGCGGTATCAGGTCAGGCAGGGCTGGCGCATGCCGCCACGCCCCATAAACTGCCGGATTTGCCGTTTGCAAATGATGCACTAGAGCCCATTATTTCGGCACAGACCATCAGCTTTCATTATGGTCGTCATCATCGTGGTTACTTGGATAACTTGAACCGCCAACTGCAGGGTTCGCCGCTTGCTACTTTATCGCTAGTCGATTTAATTAAAGCAACAGCGGGACGGCCTGAGTACGAGGCTATATTTAATAATGCCGCCCAAGTTTGGAATCACACGTTTTACTGGCAAAGTTTGAAGCCCAATGGTGGGGGCGAACCCCCAGAACGTTTGGCGGCCATGATGCACGAGTCATTTGGTTCGGTACAAGCCTGTAGACAGGCTTTAATTCAAGCGGCTAATCGCCAATTTGCTAGTGGTTGGGCTTGGCTGGTGCAAGACGGTGCGCGTTTACGTGTGGTGAGCACCAGTAATGCTGAGCTGCCCTTAAGTCAGGATTTTAATCCGTTGTTGACGATTGATGTGTGGGAACACGCTTATTATTTAGATCATCAGAATCGACGTGCCGCTTATACAGAGGCGGTCGTAGAGCGCTTGCTAAATTGGCAGTTTGCCAATGATAATGTGGTGACATAAGAAACTATAAGAGAGTGGTCATGCGTACTGAGCAAGAGTTTTTGGCGGAATATGCAAAAAGTCATCGCAATCGCACCAATCAAATTGTGCATATGATTTGTGTGCCGCTCATTTTTATTGCGACGTTTGGTTTGTTTTGGTTGATCCCGCTAGGTAGTTTGGTGCCAAGTCTGCCTGAAGCGTGGTTGCCTTATGTGAACGTGGCAACGGTAGGCGTTATTCCAGTCTTGGCATTTTATGCACGGCTATCACTTAGCAGTTTTGTGACTGGCGTTATATGGTTGGCCGTTTCTATAGCAACTGTTTTGCTGTTGAAGTCTTTGGCTGTGCCTTTATTGCCGGTATTAGCTGCAGTCTGGGTATTGGCGTGGGCCGGACAGTTTTGGGGTCATAAAGTCGAAGGTGCTAAGCCGTCATTTGCAGATGACTTAGTGTTTTTGTTGATTGGCCCACTATTTGTTCAGCAGAAATTAAAAAGCGGCCTTTAAGCCGCTTTTTAATTGGAATCTTTCTTGGTATTAACCGCTAACGCGTAATAAGTTAGACAGCTTAGGGTTAGGTTTTTTCGCTGGGCGATATAACAACACTAGTTTGCCAATTGACTGTGCAATTTCAGCGCCGGTTGTGGCGGCAATTAGCGTGATGGCTTCTTGGCGTGCTGCGCGATCTTCGCCGCCAATACGCACTTTAATCAACTCATGATCTTCAAGACGAGCATCAATTTCAGCTAAGATAGCTTCAGTCAAACCCTGATTGCCCAGCTGCACCAAGGGGTGTAGATGGTGACCAATCTGGCGTAGGCGTTTCTTTTCAGCGGTAGACAAGCTCACAAATACATCCTCGATGGTGTGTCGCATCGCGAGTATTCGGGCGCGGACACGGTTTTTCTGGTAAAAAGTACCCCTTAGTTTAGCCTGTTACAGCAGGCGCGTCCCTAGTCTGCGGTGAATCATGGCAACGAAAATTACCAATCAAAAACTATCCGGCCGAAGTAAGGCATGGATGCGAGAGCATTTAGACGACCATTATGTGCAAAAAGCATGGAAAGACGGCTATCGCTCGCGCGCAAGTTATAAGCTGCTTGAGCTGCAAGAAAAAGACCGTTTAATTAAGCCTGGCATGAATATTATTGATTTAGGTGCCGCGCCCGGAGGTTGGTGTCAGGTAGTGGGGCGTATTTTAAATGGTCGTGGCCGTGTCATTGCGACTGATATTCTTCCTATGGACGCGTTGCCAGATGTGACCTTTATTCAAGGTGATTTTCGTGAAGAGGCAGTAGTGCAAGAAATTCTGGACTTGGCAGGTAGTGACACGGTAGACCTTGTAATTTCGGATATGGCCCCCAATATGTCTGGTAACAACGCTGTAGATCAGCCGCGGGCCATGTATTTATGTGAACTAGCCTTGGACATGGCGGTACGTGTACTCAAGCCTGGTGGCACATTTGTGGTAAAAGTATTTCAGGGTGAAGGTTATGAAGAGTATCGCAAAGCAATTCAAGCTAACTTTGCCGTACTGAAGTCGCGTAAGCCAGATGCATCACGCGCCCGTTCAAGAGAGCTTTTTTTAGTCGCTACTGGCTTTCGTCCAAGCGATAAATAAATGCTAGTGTCTGCGTAGCGTATGCGTCAGGCGTTAAGATCAATCGATGGGTGGCTAACCTAGCGCATCGAGACTGGAGGTTCACCACTGTGAATGATTTTGTAAAAAACCTACTTATTTGGATCGCGATTGCGGCTGCAGTGTCCTATGTGCTCGGTGGCATTAATCAGCCGACAAAAAATACAGCCATGTCTTACAGTGAATTTATTAGCTCTGTGGATGCGGGTGATATTGCGGAAGTTCGTATCCAGCCAGACATGATTGTTGGTAAACGTCAAAATGGTGCCAGCTTCGAAACCGTGCGTCCACCTGCTCAAGACCCTGATCTTATTAATCAGTTGCTCAAGCAAAAAGTGGCTATTGTCGGTGCGCCACCTGAGCAGCAAGGCATGATGTCGCAGCTGTTAATTGCCGCATTCCCCATTTTATTGATGGTTGCTCTGTTTATTTTTATCTCCCGCCGTATGGGTGGCATGGGTGGTGGCGGTGGCGCAGGTGGTCGCGGCAACCCCATGAGCTTTGGTAAGTCACGTGCGCGCCAGCTCAGCGAAGACCAAATTAAAGTTACGTTTGCTGATGTAGCTGGCTGTGATGAAGCCAAAGAAGAAGTGAAAGAAGTTGTCGACTTTTTACGTGATCCGGGCAAATTCCAAAGCTTGGGCGGGCGTATTCCTCGCGGTATTTTAATGGTCGGTCAGCCTGGTACTGGTAAAACACTATTGGCAAAAGCCATTGCGGGTGAAGCGAAAGTACCATTCTTCTCTATTTCCGGTTCTGACTTTGTTGAGATGTTTGTTGGTGTCGGCGCCAGTCGTGTGCGCGACATGTTCGAGCAAGCCAAAAAACAATCACCCTGCATTATTTTTATTGACGAAATTGATGCTGTTGGCCGTCAACGTGGTGCTGGCATGGGCGGTGGTCACGATGAGCGTGAGCAAACGCTGAACCAGTTACTGGTTGAGATGGATGGTTTTGAAGGCAATGAAGGTGTGATTGTGATTGCCGCCACCAACCGTCCTGATGTGCTCGACTCGGCGCTGCTGCGTCCTGGTCGTTTTGACCGTCAAGTCGTTGTTGGTCTGCCAGATATTCGTGGTCGCGAACAAATTCTGCGTGTACATATGCGCAAAATCCCAATGGGTGCAGATGTTGATGCATCAACATTGGCGCGCAGCACTCCCGGCTTCTCCGGTGCTGATTTGGCTAACTTGGTTAACGAAGCCGCTCTGTTCGCCGCTCGTGGTGACTTGAAGCTGGTCAGCATGAATGAGTTCGAGCGCGCTAAAGACAAAATCATGATGGGTGCCGAGCGCAAATCCATGGTGATGTCGGACGCTGAAAAGCTTAATACGGCGTTTCACGAAGCTGGCCATGCCATTGTTGGACGTTTAGTGCCAGAACATGACCCGGTTTACAAGGTATCGATCATTCCGCGTGGTCGTGCTTTGGGTGTAACCATGTTCCTGCCGGAAGAAGATCGTTACTCAATGTCCAAGCGTCGCATTGAAAGCAGCATTAGCTCGCTGTTCGGTGGGCGAATTGCTGAAGAGCTGACCTTGGGTGCTGAAGGTGTGACCACGGGTGCCAGCAATGACATTCAGCGGGCCACCGAGTTGGCGCGTAATATGGTCACTAAGTGGGGCCTGTCTGAAAAAATGGGCCCACTGTTATACGAAGAGGATGAAGGCGAGGTATTTGTTGGTCGCTCAGTCACTCAGCGCAAAAATGTGTCTGCGCAAACAGCTATGGATATCGACAATGAAATCCGCAGCATCATCGATGGCTGTTACAACACTGCGCGACAACTGATTGTCGATAATCGTGATATTTTAGATGCGATGGCGTCGACGTTAATGAAGTACGAAACCATTGATGCTGAACAAATTGATGATTTGATGGCGCGCCGAGCGGTCAGGCCGCCAAAAGGCTGGGATGACTCAACACCAGCTGGTGGCGCAGGTGTGGTAGCAGATGATGTTGACGAAGATGACAAGAAGCCATCGACCGACCCTGTAGAAGGCGCTACCTGAGGCTGGCTTTTGACAATATTGCACTGTGGTCAGCGTGGGCTTGATTTAACTCGAGCTCACGTGATGGGCGTCCTTAATGTGACGCCCGATTCATTTTCAGATGGCGGTTTATTTCAAACCCGAGATGCGGCTTTGCGCCAAGCGGAAGCCATGTTACTCGCTGGCGCTAGCCTTATTGATGTTGGCGCAGAAAGCACACGTCCTGGCGCAGCCCCAGTATCTGAGCAACAAGAGCTCGATCGCCTTCTGCCGGTAGTAGAAGCGATTGCCACTCAGCTTGATGTCATTATTTCCGTTGATACATCCTCCGCCAAAGCCATGACCGAAGCTGCCAAGCTGGGTGCCGGCATGATTAATGATGTCCGTGCACTGCAACAAATAAATGCTCTAGCAGCTGCTGCTGCGACAGGCCTGCCGATTTGCTTGATGCATATGCAGGGCCAGCCAAATCATATGCAGCAGGCCCCGCAATACAACTCAGTAATTGATCAAGTAAGCGCTTTTTTAGCTGAGCGTATTAATGCTTGTGTGGCTGCTGGAATAGCGCGTGAGCGTTTATTGATTGATCCGGGGTTTGGCTTTGGCAAAACACTGGATCACAATTTACAGTTATTGGCGCAGTTATCTACACTTAAAGACTTAGGGTTGCCCCTGTTAATTGGTCTGTCGCGTAAATCGATGTTGGGCGCAGTGCTGGGCGGTGCTGCTGTAAATGAGCGCTTATACGCGGGCTTAAGTGCTGCGGTGTTGTCATTGGAGCGCGGTGCGCGAATTATTCGTAGTCATGATGTTAAAGCCACGAAAGATGCAATTACCTTGTGGCAGGCGCAACGACCTTGGTCGGCGCAGCAATAAAAATAAATAAGGAGCAAATGATGGGCAGACGCTATTTTGGCACCGACGGTGTGCGAGGCTTGGTGGGGCAGTATCCGATTACCCCTGATTTTGCACTGAAGCTAGGATGGGCTGCTGGTAGAGCGATGGCCTCTAAGATTGATAACCCAACGGTAATCATTGGCAAGGACACTCGATTATCGGGTTATTTGTTTGAGTCTGCCTTAGAGGCTGGCTTGTCTGCGGCTGGCGTTAATGTGCTGTTATTGGGGCCCATTCCTACGCCAGCTGTTGCGCATATGACCCGTGCCTTCCACGCCGATGCCGGCATTGTCATTTCCGCTTCACATAATCCGTACTTTGATAATGGCATTAAGTTTTTTGGCCCAGACGGTAAAAAGTTATCAGACGATATCGAGTTATCAATTGAGGCCTGGCTTGATAAGGACATGGTCATTGATAACCCTGAGTTGCTGGGCAAGGTGAAGCGTATCGAAGATGCGCGTGGTCGTTATGTTGAGTATTGCAAAGCCAGCTTTCCTTATCACTTATCGCTGGCAGGCCTAACCATCGTGGTCGACTGCGCCCATGGTGCTACCTATCAGGTTGGCCCGATGGTGTTTGAGGAGTTAGGTGCAAACGTCATTCGATTCGCCTGTGAACCCAATGGCCGCAACATCAACGATGAGGTTGGTTCAACACATCCAGATGCCCTGCAAAAGAAAGTGTTGGCAGAGAAAGCACACTTAGGTATTGCGTTTGATGGTGATGGCGACCGTGTCATGTTGGTGGATGAGCACGGCGAGCTTATTGATGGCGATGAAATTGTCTACATTATTGCACGTGAACGTTTGCGTGCTGGTCTGCCTGTGGGTGGCGTGGTTGGTACGCTCATGAGTAACTTCGGTATGGAGCAAGCTATTGTGGATTTAGGCTTGCGCTTTGTCCGAGCCAATGTCGGTGACCGTTATGTGATGGCGGAATTAGAGCGTCATGGCTGGGCAGTTGGTGGTGAGGCAAGCGGTCATATCGTTTGTTTGGATAAGGCCAGCACAGGTGATGCCATTGTGGCTGCCTTGCAAGTTTTATCGGCTGTGGTTGCGAGTGGCCAACCCTTGTCGGCACTAAAAGCAGGTATGAAAAAGTACCCGAATGTGCTTATAAATGTACGAGTGCAAGGCAAGCCAGATATTCAGCACCCAGCAATTCAGGCTGCTGTTGCCGTTGCTGAGACTAAATTGGCAGGTCGTGGGCGAGTACTATTGCGTGCCTCAGGCACTGAGCCAGTTTTACGAGTCATGGTGGAAGGTGAAGACCATCAGTTGGTACAGCAGTTAGCAGAGATGCTTGCACAAGAAGTGCGCAACAACTTGTAAGCGATTGCAGCCTTGGTTAGTATTGCCGACCTCTTAGGTCCGGCTGGTGGGAGATTGTACAATGCGTCGACCTTGGGTGGCCGGAAACTGGAAAATGAATGGCAGTCATCGGGCAAATGCTGAGTTGCTAAGTAGTCTTGGCGATGTGAGCATATTTTCCGATATTGACGTGGCTGTAGTTCCGCCGACAGTGTATTTGCAAACCGTGATCGCTACGGTTGCGCAATCATCACTGTCTGTGTTGGCGCAAACGGTGTCTGAGTTTGAGTCTGGTGCGTATACCGGCGAAGTCTCTGTAGCAATGCTGCAAGACCTTGGTGCTAACGGTGCCTTGGTGGGGCACTCAGAGCGCCGTCAGTTATTTGCTGAAACAGACAAGCAGATAGCTGATAAGTTTGCGGCATTAAAAAATGCAGGATTACAGGCTGTGTTGTGTGTCGGTGAGACTTTGGCCGAGCGGGAAGCAGGTGAAACGCTGGCGGTCGTGTCGCGTCAATTGCTGGCGGTGCTGGATCGTCATGGTCCGGAAGCATTTGATCATGCTGTGCTGGCTTATGAGCCTGTCTGGGCTATTGGTACGGGATTAACCGCATCGCCAGAGCAAGCACAAGCAGTGCATGCTTCGTTGCGTGCAGTGTTTGCAGCCTTTGATGAGGCGCGGGCAAATCAGCTTCGTATTGTCTATGGCGGCAGTGTGAAGGGCAGTAATGCGGCGGGGTTGTTTGATATGCCGGATATTGATGGTGCCCTTGTGGGTGGCGCATCGTTGTTGGCGGACGAATTTTTAGCAATTTGCAAGGCGGCTCAGAAAAGCGCCTAACGAGAGAAGACGATGGAAACGCTGGTATTAGTGGTCCACATTTTGATTGCAATCTTCATGATTGTTTTGATTATGTTGCAACAGGGTAAGGGTGCAGAAGCAGGTGCTTCATTCGGTTCGGGCGCATCCGGCACAGTATTCGGCGGTGCTGGCTCGGCTGGTTTTTTGACTAAGCTGACTGCGGGCCTTGCCTTATTGTTCTTTGTCACTAGCTTGTCATTAGCCGTCTACGCGAAGAGTCAGTCAAAAAATATGTTTGGTATTCCATTGGAAGATGGTCCTGCTGAAACTCAGGGCTTGCCGGAACTGCCAACTGATAGTAAAGTGCCGCCCGCGCCGGTGAGCTCTGATTTGCCGGTAGCTCCAGCAGGTCAATAACCTCGCTGTAATGCAGTAAAAGCGGAAGTGGTGAAATTGGTATACACGCAGCCTTGAGGTGGCTGTGCCTAACGGCGTGGGGGTTCAAGTCCCCCCTTCCGCACCAATTGTAATAAGCCTACGAAAGGGTTTGACAAGATCACGTCAGATCACTAAAGTTCGCAACCTCTGATGCGGGGTGGAGCAGTCAGGTAGCTCGTCGGGCTCATAACCCGAAGGTCGTTGGTTCAAATCCAGCCCCCGCTACCACATTCGGACTTTGTTGAAAAAGCCCACCTTGAGTGGGCTTTTTTACAAGTTCAGCGGTCAGCAGTTGTTACTGCGTGGATCGCCAATAACGTGGGCGATTCGCCCACTTTTTGTTTCTGGCCTTTAGGTTTTTGGTCTGACGGGAGAGAGCAATGGCGATCTCAAAAAAAGTTGAAGAGCTGACGGCATTGATTGAGCCAGCCACACGAGCCTGCGCAGTAGACTTGTGGGGTGTTGAGTTCTTTCAGCAAGGTAAGCACTCGGTTTTGCGCGTTTATATTGATCGTGAAACTGAGGAAGGTATTAGTGTAGAAGACTGTACTGAGGTTAGTCGTCAAGTTGGCGCTATACTCGATGTAGAAGACCCTATTGCGGGTGAATACACTTTAGAAGTGTCCTCACCTGGCTGGGACAGAATGTTATTTAAACCGTCACAATATCAGCGTTATGTTGGCGAAGAAGTTAACTTACGTTTGACGGCACCGGTAGCTGGTCGTCGCCGTTGGCGCGGTGTGGTTGAAGCAGTAGATGATGTGCAGGTAACGTTACAGGCAGAAGGACAAAGTGTTGTTTTGCCCTTTATCAGTATTGATAAAGCCAACGTTGTATCGAAATTTTGATTTTTTATAATGTGATCACACAGGTCGAATTATGAGCAAAGAAATCCTGTTGGTAGTTGACTCGGTAAGTAATGAGAAAGGCGTTTCTCGCGAGATCATTTTCCAAGCGTTGGAGCAAGCTCTGGCGGCGGCAACTAAAAAACGTTTTGATTCTGACGAAGTGAATATTCGCGTCAGTATTGATCGAAAAACTGGCGAGTATGAGACATTTCGCTTTTGGGAAGTCGTTGCTGACGAAGACCATGAAATTCCAGCCATGCAGCTCGCTATTAGTGACGTCGAAGAGCGCGGACTGACTTTAGGCGATATTGTTGAAGAGCATATCGACAACGAAGTGTTTGGTCGCATTGCGGCACAAACCGCCAAGCAAGTTATCGTGCAAAAAGTACGTGAAGCTGAGCGTGCCTTGGTTGTTGATGCGTATCGTAATCGTGTCGGTGAAATCCTGTCGGGTACCGTTAAAAAGACGACACGTGATGGTCTAATTGTTGATCTTGGCGGTAATGCTGAAGCTTATTTGGCGCGCGAAGAAATGCTGCCACGAGAAAACTACCGCATTGGTGATCGCGTGCGTGCGGTGCTTTATGACGTCAATAACGAAAGCCGTGGTGCTCAGTTGTTAATGTCACGTGCTCGCCCCGAAATGCTGATGGAATTGTTCCGCATTGAAGTGCCAGAAATTGGCGAAGAAATTATTAGTATTCGTTCAGCCGCACGCGATCCAGGCGTTCGAGCCAAGTTGGCGGTAAAGAGCAATGACCACCGTATAGACCCACAAGGCGCCTGTATTGGTATGCGTGGTTCACGCGTGCAAGCAGTGTCTGGTGAGCTAGGTGGTGAGCGTGTCGATATTGTGCTTTGGGATGATAATCCGGCGCAATTTGTTATCAATGCACTGCAGCCAGCTGAAGTGGCATCTATTGTGCTTGATGAAGATACACAGACCATGGATGTCGCAGTTGAAGAAGATCAGCTTGCGATGGCGATTGGTCGTGGCGGTCAGAATGTTCGTTTGGCATCTGAGCTTACCGGCTGGCGTTTAAATGTAATGACGGTGGCTGACTCGCAAGCTAAACAGCAGGGCGAGTCGCAGCAATATATTGATGGGTTTATTCAAGACCTTGATATTGATGAAGATATTGCCAGTATTCTGGTTAGTGAAGGCTTCACGACACTAGAAGAAATAGCCTATGTGCCGGTCGAGGAAATGCTCGACATTGAAGAGTTTGATGAAGAGCTGGTAGAGGCACTGCGTCAGCGTGCTAAAGATGCTTTGTTGACTAAGGCCTTGGTGAGTGAAGAGCATGCTGCTGAACCTGCGGAAGATTTATTAACCATGGAAGGCATGGACCGCAAATTAGCGTTTGCATTAGCAGCGCGCGGAGTGGTCACCATGGAAGATCTGGCTGAACAAGCCATTGATGACATTGTTGATATTGACGGCTTAAGCCAAGAACTGGCGGCCGAACTAATTATGAAAGCGCGTGAGCCTTGGTTCAACTGAGCCGGGATTACCACTTTGAAGCGGAGTAGTGCGCCCCATGGCTGATGTTACTGTCAAACAACTGGCCGAAACTGTAGGTCGATCTGTCGAAGTCTTATTGGCTCAAATGAAAGAGGCAGGGCTGTCGCATGCGGCGGCAGATGCCTCTGTAAATGATGCTGAAAAGCAACAGCTCTTGGCTCACCTTAAGCGTGCGCATGGCGAGCAGGCAGGTCAGCCTCAAAAAATCACCTTGCAACGTAAAACTGTCACCACCTTAAAAACGGCTCAGTCTTCTGGTGGCCGTGGTAAGACAGTGAATGTCGAAGTGCGAAAAACACGCACCTATGTCAAGCGTTCATTGGTTGAGGAGCAAGAAGAGCAAGCGCGCGAAGTAGCTGAAAAGTTACGTTTAGAGCAGGAAGCTAAGCTGCGCCAAGAAGAAGATGCACGTATGGCGGCTGCAGCGGCCGAACGCCAAGCTATAGAAAATGCCCGTATTGCTCAGGCGGAAGAGGAAGCACGTAAAGCAGCCGAAGAAGCACGCCGTCAACAAGGTGGTGATGCTAAAGATAGTGCGCGTAAGTTAAGTGTGCCTAAGGTTGACTTGAAACGAGCTGAGACCCCAGAAGAGCGTGCGCGTCGTGAAGAAGAGTTAGTTCGTGAACGCGCTGCTGAAGAGCAACGCCGTAAGCAAGAAGATGCATTACGTAAAGAGGCTGAAGAAAAGGCGCGCTTGAAAACACTTGAGCAAGCTCAACGTATCGCTGAAGAGCTAGCACATCGCCCTGATGCGGGTGTGGTGACACCGAGTGTGGATGCACCGCTGGCTAAAGGTCTCGTTGGTAAAGCATACGAAGAGTCATTCGATAGCGAAAATCGCGCTATAAAGCGTGGCACCGCAACACCACCACGTGGTGGTAAAAAGGGACCGAAAAGCCGTGCTGAGCAAGCTTTCCGACCAGTTACTCGTGCCTTAACTAGTACGTTGTCGAAAAAACATGGATTTGAGCGCCCAGTGGAAAAACAAGTGTATGAAGTAACCATTGGCGAAACCATTTTAGTTAGTGACTTGGCGCAGCAAATGGCCAAGAAAACACGTGAAGTTGTCCGTGTCTTGATGAAAATGGGTGAGATTGTGACTGCCGATCAGCGTATTGATCAGGCAACCGCTGCACTTGTTGTGGAAGAAATGGGCCATACCAGTAAGTTTGTGAGTGAAACTGCGGTAGAAGACTCATTGCGCGAAACGATTGTGCGTGATGGCGAAGCGAAAAATCGTGCGCCTGTGGTGACCATTATGGGTCACGTTGACCATGGTAAAACCTCTTTGCTTGACCATATTCGCCGCGCCAAAGTGGCCTCTGGTGAAGCCGGTGGCATTACTCAGCATATCGGTGCTTATCACGTAGAAACTCCGCGCGGCATGATCACTTTCATGGATACACCAGGACACGCTGCATTTACCGCGATGCGTGCTCGTGGCGCCAAAGCAACCGATATCGTTATTTTGGTTGTTGCTGCTGATGATGGTGTGATGCCACAGACTGAGGAAGCAATTAATCATGCGCGTGCATCAGGTGTGCCGTTGATTGTTGCTATCAACAAAATGGACAAAGAGTCCGCTGATGTTGATCGTGTTTTGAGTGAATTGTCTGCTAAGCAAGTTATTGCAGAAGACTGGGGTGGAGACACTCAGGTTGTTAAAGTGTCGGCTCATACTGGTCAAGGTATCGATGAGCTGCTCGAAGCGATTTTGAACCAAGCCGAATTATTAGAGCTTACAGCCGTTGAAGAAGGCCCTGCACAAGGTGTGGTGATTGAGTCACGCATTGAAAAAGGTCGCGGTGCAGTTGCAACCTTGTTGGTTCAGCGTGGCACCCTGAAGAAGGGTGATTTAGTCTTGGCGGGTACGTTCTATGGCCGTGCACGTGCATTGAATGATGAAAATGGTAAGCCTGTGAAACATATTGGCCCATCGATGCCAGTCGAAATTTTAGGTTTGCCAGAGGCTCCAATGGCTGGTGATGAGTTCTTGGTAGTTGCCGATGAGCGTAAGGCGCGTGAAGTAGCTGAGTTCCGCCAAACACGCGATCGCCAATTGTTGATTGATAAACAAGAAAGCAGCCGCCTAGAAAATCTGTTTGCCAATATGGGCAAAAAGGAAGCTGCGACTGTCAACTTGGTTCTACGCACCGATGTTCGTGGTTCATTGGAAGCGCTGTCTGCGGCACTTAATGACCTTGGCAACGAAGAAGTTCGCGTCAAAATCGTGTCTTCCGGTGTCGGCGCTATCAGCTTGTCTGATGTGACCTTGGCTGAGTCGACTGGTTCTGTTGTTTTGGGCTTTAACGTTCGTGCGGATAACTCTGCTCGTGCCAAGTGCCAAGAAGACGGTATTGATCTGCGCTACTACAGCATCATCTATGAATTGATTGATGATGTGCGTGATGCGATGTCGGGTCTGTTGTCGCCAGAGCGTCGTGAAAACATTGTCGGTATTGCCGAAGTGCGTGAAGTGTTCCACTCATCGAAGTTTGGTTCTGCCGCAGGTTGTATGGTGCTGGAAGGTAGTTTATTCCGTAACAAGCCGATTCGTGTTCTGCGTGAAGACGTGGTGGTATTCCAAGGTGAGTTGGAATCACTGCGCCGCTTTAAAGACGACGTGGCTGAAGTGCGCAACGGCATGGAGTGTGGTCTAGCGGTTAAAGGCTACAAAGACGTACAGGCAGGCGACAAAATCGAAGTATACGAAGTTCAAGTGATTAAGCGCAGCCTGTAAGGGCTGCTTGGGAGTAGGGCGTGAGTCAACGAACACAGCGATTGGCCGATCAAATTCAGCGCGACGTGTCTGAATTGATTAAGCAGCGTTTGCGTGACCCACGCTTAGGTATGGTCACGGTGTCGGCGGTTAAGGTAAGTCCTGACATGAGTTATGCCGACATTTATGTGACCATTCTTGGCCGCACTTTTGATGAGCCAGCCGAGCCTGGTGTAGCCATTCTGAATGCTGCTTCGGGTGTTTTGCGTGGCGAATTAGGGCGTGGTCTGCGCACTCGCATCGTGCCACACCTGCGCTTTCATCATGATCGCTTAACCAGTCAAGGTAACCGTATGGCTTCACTTATCAGTGAAGCCGTGCGCAGCGACGAACAGAAGTCATAAGTAGGGCATCCGTTGAGTAAGCCGCGCCGCCCTAAACGCCCCATTGATGGCATTTTGTTATTCGACAAGCCAGCGGGCCTTACTTCAAATCAAGCATTGCAGTGGGTTAAGCACCGATATCAGGCCGAAAAAGCAGGGCATACGGGCAGTCTTGACCCGCTAGCGACCGGCTTATTACCCATTTGTTTGGGTGAAGCCACTAAGTTCTCGCATTATCTTTTAGAAGCAGACAAGGTTTACGCCACGCGTTTACGTTTGGGTCAGCAAACCAATACGGCTGATGCCGATGGTGAAATCGTGCGTGAACGAGCGGTGCCGGCACTGACTCAGGCAGACTTTGAGCAAGTGCTAACGCGCTTTCGCGGCAATATCATGCAAGTGCCCTCTATGTATTCTGCCCTGAAGTTTGAGGGTAAACCTTTGTATGAGTATGCCCGGGCTGGCATTGAAATTGCCCGTCCCGCACGCCCCGTTACGATCTATCACCTTGAAATAACAGCATTTACGCCGCCGTTTGTTGAGCTGGAAGTGCGCTGTTCTAAAGGCACTTATATTCGCAACCTAGTTGAGGATATTGGTGAAGCTATCGGCTGTGGTGCCCATGTCACGGTCTTGCGGCGTTTGGCAGCAGGCCCGTTTAGTTTAGCGGATGCGCATACCCGTGATCAGGTGCAGTCTGCCGAGAACAATATGGGGTTTGCCCAACTTGATGCCATGTTGCTGCCAAGTTGGGCGGGATTATCTGATTGGCCACGGGTGGAGTTATCGGGCACTTCAGCGTATTATTTACGCCACGGAAATCCGGTCCAAGCAGGATCATTGCCGGCAGATCAACCAGTGCTGATTTTTGAGCAGGGTGAAATTGCTGCAGAAACCATTTTTTTAGGTGTTGGCGAAGTAGATGATGATGGTCTGCTCGCGCCACGCCGATTGCTACGTTCGACGCATTAAGCGAGAGCGAGCAAAGTAAACAGGCCCGTTAGGGCATGTTGACGCTGGCTGCAGAGAGGCGCGGTCTGTCGTTATTTTTTTATGGCTTCTCACTTTGGAGAATTATCATGGCCCTAACGGCTCAAGATAAAGCGGCTGTTGTCGCACAATATGCACGTGCTGCCGGTGATACCGGTTCCCCTGAAGTACAGGTCGCCCTGTTGACTGTCACGATCAATGATCTGCAGCCACACTTCAAGGAGCACAAGCATGATCACCATTCGCGTCGTGGTTTGATTCGCATGGTAAACCAGCGTCGTAAGTTGCTGGACTATCTGAAACGTAAAGACCACGGTCGTTACAGCGCCCTGATCCAATCTTTGGGTCTGCGTCGCTAAGGTAGGTAGACAAGGAGCGGCATGCCGCTCCTTGTCTTTTGTGGTTTAAATTGTCGGATGCCGTAGGAGAGGCTTCTAGCAGCTGCATTTGTTAATGCGAATGCAGCTGTAGGGGCCTCCGGTGGCAAAAATAAAGGAAGCTTGCGATGGCGCAGGTCTTCACAGTTACTAGAGGATTCTATGTTTAAGATTGTTCGTAAAGAATTTCAGTTTGGTGGTCAGCAAGTTGTTTTAGAAACCGGTCGTATTGCCCGCCAAGCGCAGGGCGCAGTCATTATCACCATGGGTGGTGTGCAAGTGTTGGTGGCTGTTGCTGCCAGCAAAAAAGCCAAACCAGGCCAAGACTTCTTCCCGCTCACCGTTAACTATCAAGAAAAAACCTATGCTGCTGGCCGTATTCCTGGCGGTTATTTCAAGCGCGAAGGTCGTCCTTCAGAAAAAGAAACACTGACATCACGTTTGATTGACCGCCCGATTCGTCCGTTGTTCCCAGAAGGTTTTGTCAATGAAGTGCAAGTTACTTGCATGGTGATTTCGACAGACAAAAAGTCTGATCCAGATATTGCTGCATTGATCGGTGCTTCAGCGGCATTGAGCATTGCTGGTGTTCCATTCAATGGTCCAATTGCTGCTGCACGTGTTGCTTATATTGATCACGAATACGTGTTAAACCCAACGTACGAACAGCAAAAGCAATCGGCGCTGGACTTGGTTGTGGCTGGTACACAAGCTGCTGTGTTGATGGTTGAGTCAGAAGCTAAAGAGCTTAGCGAAGACGAAATGCTGGGTGCAGTGTTGTTTGGTCATGATGAAATGCAAGTGGCTATTACGGCCATTAAAGAGTTTGCTGCTGAAGTCGGTACACCACGTTGGGAGTGGACTGCACCAGCCGTTAATGCTGAGCTGAAGGCCGCATTAAAAGCCGCTTTTGGCGCTGCTGTTTCTGATGCCTATGGCATTGTTGTTAAGCAAGATCGTTACGAAGCTTTAAGCGCAATCAAGACGCAAGCATTAGAGCAGTTTGCCCCTGAAGGTGGTGATGTTTCTGCTGATGAAGTGGAAACATTGTTCGAAGATCTGAAGTATCGCTCTGTCCGCGACAACATCTTGTCAGGTAAGCCACGTATTGACGGTCGTGACACACGCACCGTTCGTGCGCTAGATATTCAAGTTGGTGTTTTAGGTCGTGCGCATGGTTCTGCATTGTTCACGCGTGGTGAAACACAAGCTTTAGTTACTGCCACATTGGGTGGTGCTCGTGATGCCATGATGATTGATGCACTGGAAGGCTCATACACCGATCATTTTATGTTGCATTACAATTTCCCATCCTACTCAGTCGGTGAGACTGGTCGTGACAGCGGTCCAAAGCGTCGTGAGATCGGTCATGGTCGTTTGGCGCGCCGTGGTGTGCAACCTATGCTGCCTGGCTCAGACAAGTTCCCGTATGCCATTCGTGTGGTGTCAGACATTACTGAGTCAAATGGTTCGTCATCTATGGCCTCTATTTGTGGTGCTTCGTTGGCGCTGATGGATGCTGGTGTGCCGTTGAAGGCTCCAGTGGCCGGTATCGCCATGGGCTTAGTAAAAGAAGATGAGCGCTTTGCTGTTCTGACTGACATCTTGGGTGATGAAGATCACTTGGGCGACATGGACTTTAAAGTGGCCGGTTCTGCTAATGGCGTAACTGCATTGCAGATGGACATCAAAATTGAAGGCATCAACGAAGAAATCATGGAAGTTGCCTTGGCTCAAGCACGCGAAGCACGCATGAGCATTCTGCAACAAATGAATGAAGTGTTGGCCGTCTCTCGTTCAGACGTCAGCATTCATGCGCCAACCTATGCCACCATCCAAATCAATGCAGACAAAATTCGTGATGTCATTGGTAAAGGCGGCGCAACCATTCGTGCTCTCTGTGAAGAAACGAAAGCCACCATCGATATTGATGATTCTGGTTTAGTCCGTGTGTATGGCGAAACTAAAGGCGCCACACAGGCGGCTTTGGCAAGAATTCAAGAAATTACGGCTGAAGTTGAAGTCGGTACTATTTATGAAGGTACTGTGGCGCGCATCGTCGACTTTGGTGCTTTCGTTAATATTCTGCCTGGCACCGATGGTCTGGTTCATATCTCACAGATTTCCAGTGAGCGCGTTGAGAACGTGTCCGACTTTTTGAAAGAAGGTCAGGTAGTGAAGGTTAAAGTACTTGATGTAGACCAGCGTGGACGTGTAAAGCTGTCTATGAAGGACATTGCGGAAAGCTAATAGCCGTTAAATGAGTCGAAAAACCCGTCTAATGTTCGTTAGGCGGGTTTTTTTTGACTAAACGGTCGTAGTTGTGTGTTGAGTGGTTCCATCGTTGCAGTGGTTGATGGTATCGTTTGCCCGTTACTCGATTAGTCCATAGGCAAGCGAGCTCCTTCGCTTACCAGCGTGCTAATAACAACAAAAATTATTTAAGGAGAACGTTCATGGCTGTTTCAGGCCTGATTCGTCGAAGCTTTGCCGGCCTTGTGGTTGGTGCATCTGTTCTGTTGTCTGCCTGCGATCCTGTCGCATTTGTTGGCAACCAATCCATGCGTTTTATTGAGCGCAACCTTGTTCCTCCACTATTAAAAGATGACGATGCCATTATGGCGTGTCAGTCAGGTGTTGCTTTAGCTCCGCTGATTGTCGCTACCGAAAATATTGGCGCCAATATCGATCAGCTGGCTACCCTGCTCTACACCACTGCTGGCTTGTGTGCTGAGATCACCAGCTTTGATCATGAAATGCGTTATTTGCGCGCTGCAAAGGCAGGCATGATTGAAGAAGCACAAGATGCTCGCACCGCGCAAAAACGATTTGCTGAAACGGCCGCTCGTCGTCAGCTGAAGTCATATGAGCGTTTCGAGCGTTATTATGAAAAGCGTTATGACATCAAAATCGGTGACCAGTGCACTGACTTCTACAAAGACTTCGATGAGCTGGTCTATATGCTCGGCCTGTTGAGCGGCCTGCAAGCGCTATTAAACGACATCATTGCCGGCCAAGTAGTTGGCGTGCCAATGGATGTTGCAGCAAAAGCTGAGCGTGCATTTACTTGCTTGGATAATGAAAAGTGGTGGGGCGTTCCACTCGGCGTTCGTGCCGTGGTATGGAATGTATTGCCAGGCGCCGATGAAGGTAAAGACGTCTGGGGTGCATTTAATGCAGCGATGGCGTCTGGTGAAAAATCTGGTATTCGTGTTGCACATGCCATGTATGCCTTGTCTGCAGCAGGTAAAGCAGATGAAGAGCGCCTGCGTGATGGTATCAAGCGTTATGCCAATGTCCCCGCCGAATTTAAGCCAAACCCTGACTACAAGTTAGTTGATGCGCTTGCAGGCTTTATCGTGACTAGCCTTTCTGACCGTCTTTGGACGGAAGGTACCGGTCAGCGCACACCTCCAGGCATGTTAGGTAAGTTCTGGGATGAAACAGCTGATCAATCAGAGTTATCGGTCGATATCGACGACTTGTTGTAATACGAAAAACCACGCTACGCGTTAACCGCAGCGTGGTGACGTGGTTTTTATTAAAAAAATAGAGGGAATTAAAATGAAATTACTAAATAAAACTGTAGGCGCATTTGTGCTGGCTGCTTCAGCAGCAACAGTGCCAGTGCAAGCCTCAGCATCTCAAACTATTTGTGTTTGGGATATTTTGGGCGCACAAGGTGATGTGTATGGTGTTATGCGTGACTGGGCTTTACAGGCCAGCCGTATGGGTGCAACGGTTAATTTACGTGCTTATACCGAAGAGCGTGTAGCTGCAGCTGATTTCATGGCTGGTCAGTGCGACGGTGTTGTTGTAACTGGTATGCGCGGTTCACAGTTCAACAAGTTTACGGGAGGCCTTGACTCACTGGGTGCCATTCCAAATAACGAAGTTCTAAAGCGTGCGTTTGTTACGTTGTCTAACCCTGCGTTAGCGCCACGTATGACCCAAGGTAAGTATGAAGTTGCCGGCTTTATGCCAGCAGGTGCTGCTTATTTGTTCGTGAAAAGCCGTTCAATTAATCACGTAGACAAATTGGCTGGTCAGAAGATTGCCGTATTTGACTACGACCGTGCACAAGCTCGCATGGTACAGAAAATTGGCGCTCAACCTGTTTCATCTGACATCAGTAACTTTGGTGCTAAGTTCAATAACAACGCTGTGGACATTATTGGTGCGCCAGCCGCAGCCTATAAGCCATTGGAGTTGGAAAAAGGCCTAGGCAAAGATGGTGCGGTTATTCGCTTCCCTGTGCTGCAATTAACAATGCAAATGTATATCGATAAGTCCAAGTTCCCAGCTGACTTTGGTCAAAAATCACGTGCTTGGTTTGCCACACAGTTAGACCGTTCATTAGGTTTAATTGCGAAAGCAGAGCGTGACATTCCTGCTAGCCGTTGGATGGATCTGCCAGCAGCTGATAAAGAAGGTTATGTCGTGCTATTGCGTCAATCACGTATCGATTTGGCTAACAGCGGTTTTTATGACAAGACTATGATGAGTTTGTTGCGTCGTATCCGTTGCCAAGTAAATGCTGCAGATGCTGAGTGTTCACAAACACTCGAATAAAAATCGAGGCAGTAAAGATTTGAACCGCAGGCCAGATAATGGTCTGCGGTTTATCTTGTAAAATCCAATAAGGAAATAAAAAATGGATACTACGAATAACAAAACGGTCTTTCTAAACCGTACGGCAATGGAGTGGTTTTCCAGCTTGCCAGTGATGTTTTTACTTGTACTAACCTTAGTGATTGGTACTGGTGAAATGATTCACGGTCAGTTGTTGCGCATGGGTGAAAACATGTTTGGTAACCCAGCTACGGGTGTCCAATACTTCATGATGCGAGTTGACCCATCGACGCCAGATTGTGATCCTAATATGGATATTGATCAGGCTGTACAAGCTCAACTTTCAAGCTCTGCCGCCTCAGATGATCCATTTGCTGCTCTTTTTGATGAAGCTCCTGATCCAGATGCGATTCGTTCATCACTAGAAAGTGCGAAGGCGCAATGTGCTGAAAGGCATGATCTAGTTGTTCGTATCCAAGATAATATGTCTCCGCAAGTTAAAGCGTTCCGTGCAGTCGAGACATCCTTCTTTGGTATTTTCAAATTTGGTACTGAAAACCGTCCCCTCTTATTGATCACAATGTTGTTAATTGCTGCGGCAACTACAACCTTGACGAAGCATCACATTAATATTCGTCCGCCACGTACCATGACAGACCACCGTGTTTATTCAGGTGCCATGGTGATTGCTAACGCACTGCTGTTGTACTCAAGCTGGTTCTATTACAACAACGTGCTGATTGGCTCTGGTATTGCTATTGAAAAACCAATCATTAACTATTTGACGATTGGTATGTTTGCCATTTTGACTGTTATTAGCATTAAGCACTTCTTTGAGAAGCCGCAAAGTGTTGAAGGCGGAGACAATTTTGGTAAGGCGCTGTTGTGTATTCCGCTGTATGCGTTTATGGCTATTACGTCGGCTTTTAGCTTCTTTGGTGATAAGCACTTTGCCGGTTTGGCCATTTATATGGGTCAGATTTTCGAGTTTGCAAACATCTTCTTGAACTTGGCTCTGTACATCTGGGCCGGTATGTTGCTGAAGCAAACCCGAGTAGTTGAGCTGTTCTTGGATATTGTTCGTCCATGGAAATTCTCTTCTGAAACACTGACTTGGATTTTGCTATTGGCTGCAGCTATTCCAACGGCGTATACCGGTGCATCAGGTATTTTCGTTATTGCGGCTGGTTTCATCATCTACAAAGAAGTTGCAAACTCTGGCGCACGCAAACAATACGCCTTGGCTGCTGCCGCGATGTCCGGTTCGATGGGTGTCGTTTTGCGTCCATGTTTGTTAATTGTGTTGATTGCAGCATTGAACAAACAAGTTACCACTACTGAGCTGTATGGCTGGGGTGTTGGTGTTTTCTTAGTATCGTCAACTATCTTCCTGATTTTCTCGTTGTTCTTGAAGGAAGTACCTAGTGAGCGAGCTGACTTTGGCAATGCATTGCGTGAGTCACTGCGTGCCTTAGTGCCTGTATCGCCATACTTTGTGATCACGATCTTAGTTGTATATGCATACAAGTATCTCTTGAACACACAAATGGATGAGTTCACGGCGCCCGTCATTCTGCCAATTATCTTGCTTACCATTGTGGTATTCGACAAATTGCGTCGTGAACCAAAGCATGTGGCTGTTCAAGATAACCCTGCGGCAGAGCGTCGTTTGAGTCTAGAAGGTGCTTTGCGTACCGCTACGAACGATACTATCGGTCACATTGGTGCGTTGATTATGCTGATGGCACTGTCGGTATCTGTCGGTGGTGTGATTGAGCGTGCTCATATCATGGATAGCGTACCTTCTGATTTGGGTAATATCTTCCTAGCTTTGACCATCTTCATGTTTATGTTGGTGGCCATCGGTATGATTATGGACCCATTCGGTGCAGTTATTCTGGTGTCTGCAACGGTGGCGCCGATCGCATATGCGAACGGAATTAATCCGATCCACTTCTGGATGATTGTGTTGGCTGCATTTGAGCTGGGGTATCTGTCACCACCGGTGGCGCTCAATCAGTTGCTTACCCGGCAAGTTGTGGGTGAGGCGGTCATGGATGCTGCTGATGCAGAAGTGAAAGACCGTACCTTCTACTACCGTTACGAGCGTTGGATTCTGCCGGTAGTTGTTATGTTTGTGTCGTTGCTCATCGTTACTTACGGTGGCTACATGTTGTCGCAAAATGGCGCAGAGTGGCAGGCATCGCTGAATAGTATGCTTGGTATGTAAAAACGTTGAAGTGAGAAAAGGCCGGCTTATGTCGGCCTTTTCTTTGGCTAAACAAATCTTGGGCAATAAAAAAGGCCATCGTTAATGATGGCCTTTTTTATGAGCAGTTAGCCGTTAAGCTACTTGCACGGGAATTGCATTTGCACTGTGGCTTACGGTGTTGTCTTCATTACAGTACACCAAGCGTGGCTGAAAGTTAGCCAGCTCTTGTTGGTCAAACTGAGCGTAGGTGCAGATAATGACACGGTCGCCAGGCTGTGCTTTGTGTGCAGCAGCGCCATTTACCGAAATCATTAATGAGCCAGCTTCAGCACGAATAGCATAGGTGGTAAAACGCTCACCATTGGCTACGTTATAAATCTGGATTTGTTCGTATTCACGAATACCAGCGAGGTCTAGCAAGTCGCTATCAATAGCGCACGAGCCTTCATAGTCGAGCTCAGCGTGAGTAACGCAGGCTCTGTGTAACTTGGCTTTAAGCATAATGCATTGCATGTGCTTGCCTCCGCATACGGTATGATCGAACAGTTAAGGTGACCAACGCGTCAGCTTAACCGTGGGCGCGCCATTTTGCCGCAACTTCTGCTTTGGTTCAATCGTTGAGTGCAATTAGTTTGTGTCTATTATTTAGCCGCTTTTCGCTGAAATGATAGGTTATCAATTAGGCGAGTGCCGTCTAGTTTTGCGGCGACTAGGGTCACAACAACGTCGTCTTCTGCTTGTAAGGGCTGTAACTTGTCCGAATATGCCACGAGATAATCCACCTCAAAGCCACATTTGTTTAAGTGTGTGCTAGCAGCCTGTATCAGCATGTCCACATCATCCTGCCCCGCCAATAGGGCATCACGTACTTGGCAGAGCGTGTTGTATAGCATTGGTGCCTTAGTACGAGCCTCTGCACTTAAGTAGCCATTACGTGAGCTTAAGGCGAGCCCGTCCTCAGCGCGTACGGTTGGGATGCCAATGATTTCAATCGGGATGCATAACTCTTTGGCCATGCAGCGAATGACGGCAAGCTGCTGGTAGTCTTTTTCGCCAAATAGCGCCATGTCTGGCTGAATAATATTAAATAGCTTGGTGACCACGGTGGCGACACCCGTAAAGTGGCCATGGCGAGAGGCGCCACACAATGTTTCGGTAATGCCTGCAACGGAGACTGTTGTGAGCTGTGAGCGTCCGTCTGGGTACATTTCAGTGGCACTAGGTGCAAATAATAAGTCGCATTTCGCGTCTGCTAATTGGGCTGAGTCAGCATCCAACGTGCGTGGGTAATTATCAAAGTCTTCGCCCGCACCAAACTGCGTGGGATTAACAAAGATGCTGGCAACAACATAGTCAGCACGGCGACGAGCTTCATTGATGAGCTGAATGTGGCCAGAGTGCAAGTTGCCCATGGTAGGTACAAATGCAATGGACTGACCTTTTTGGCGTGCTTGTTTCAGTGCAGCTCGAACGGCTGCAATCGTATGCTCTACCTTCATGGTGTGATCATCGTCCCTTAATTAATCAAAGCCGTGTTCATGCGCTGGGTAATCACCCGCTTTAACGTCATTTACAAACTGCCTGAATGCACCTTCGATTGTGCCATCACCTGCACTTAAAAAGTTCTTCACAAATCGTGCTGGTTTGCCAGCATGAAGGCCTAGCATGTCATGCATAACCAATACTTGGCCATCACAATTAGCGCCAGCACCAATGCCAATGAGTGGAATATTTACAGACTTTTGAACGCGTTCAGTGACAGTGCGGGGTACACACTCTAGCAGTAATACAGCAGCACCTGCTTGTTCCAAAGCAATTGCATCAGCAACTAACTGATTAGCAGCATCTTGCTGTTTGGCTTGCACTCGGTACCCACCGAGCACATTAACTGACTGAGGGGTGAGCCCCATATGCACACAACTTGGAATGCCAACACGTGCAAGCTGTGCAACGGTGTCAGCCAGCCAAGCACCGCCTTCCAATTTAACTAAATGCGCACCAGCGCGCATCAATGTGGCGGCGTTTTCTAGCGCACTGTCCAGGTTGCCATAGCTCATAAATGGCATATCAGCCATGAGTAGTGACTGTTGGTTGCCGCGGGCTACAGAGGCTGTGTGGTAAGCCATATCGGCAACGGTTACTGGCAGTGTGGAGTTGTGACCTTGTAGGACCATGCCTAAGGAGTCACCAATCAAAATAACCTCAACACCAGCGCGTGCCATCGCCGCAGCGAAGCTGGCGTCATAACAGGTTAGGCAGCTAAAGCGCTGATCTTGTGCTTTTAGATCGCGCAGGGTTTTTAAGGTGACTTGATTCATGACTTACTCCTTGCGGTAGCGTATTAACGCAACGGTGGCTGATGATCCTCGTCATCTGGCTTGGGGTCAAGCTGACTGCTGTCGAGCCAGAGGGATAAACCCTCGCGGCCAATTTGCTGGCAATGCGCTTCAATGGTTATGCCATCACTTAATATGATCGAGGGCATAACCTCAGCTAATGGCCAAAGTACAAAGTTTCGGTTTAATAACTCAATGTGTGGAACGGTTAGTCGCTCATGCTGGATCTGCTGTTCACCAAATAACAACAAGTCTAGGTCTAGACTGCGCGCACCCCAACGTATGCTGCGAGTGCGACCAAATTGCAGCTCAATGGCCTGCAGTTGGTCAAGCAAGTCTAGCGGCGTCTGCAGGGTGTGAATGAGTGCTACGGCATTGGCGTAGTCCGGCTGTCCCGCAGGGCCAATAGGAGCGCTACGATAAATCCGCGACATTTCAATCGGCTTGGCAGATATGGCCTGTAAGGCTTGAGCTGCCTGCGAAAGAGTTTGCGCAGGGTGGCCCAAGTTGGCGCCCATGCCAATAGCGGCAACAATAGGTGTGTTCATGGCGACTACTGACTGCTGACCTTGGCGGTGCGTTTGCGGCGAGGACGCTTGCCCTTGCCGCCTACATCAGTAAGGCCGCGAACCATCTCGGCTTGTAGGCCAGGGTCAGCACCTTGCCAGCGTGTCCACCACGCACCCATGTCGTTTGTTGCTTCACCAGCTTGTTCACGCAGTAGCAGGAAGTCGTAGGCGGCCCTAAAGCGCGGGTTCTGCGCCAATAGCTCAACTTGTCGAGGTCTAGGGGTCTGTAGGCGCTCCTGCAGTTCCCAGATTTCTCGAGCGACTTGGCCAATATGGCGAGGAATGGCAGTACGGGCATGTTGACGTGTTAGCGCCAATTGCGAGGCTTTTTGCCATGCCGGTACGCGGGGCATGCCACTGGCAATTAGCGTATTGAAGTGATTTTGAACATCACCCCAGAGTAAGGCCGAGAGAAAGAAGGCGGGGTGAATATTTTTATCATCAGCGATGCGTTGATCAGTGTTGCGTGCCGTTAGCATCCAAAGTTGCTGGCAGGGAAACTTTGCTGCTTGCGGAAACAGCGTTTCAAACAGGCCATAGTCCTGCAGCAAAGGCAGCACATAAGTGGCATAACCAGCAGACAATAACTTTTGGCATTCGTCATACATCCGGTGCGGAGAAATATCACTGAGCAGCTCGGCTAGCAGCGGAATGGGGTGAGCAGTGCGTGGTTCGATATCAAAGTCGAGCTTGGCGGCAAAACGAATGGCGCGCAGCATGCGAACTGGATCTTCGCGATAACGCAGTTCAGGATCACCAATCATGCGGATGATGCGGTTTTCGATGTCGGCGCTGCCATTGGCAAAATCCCACAGCGAAAAGTCTGCGATGTTGTAGTAAATGGCATTGATAGTGAAGTCGCGTCTGGCAGCGTCTTCTTCAATGCAGCCCCAAACGTTGTCACGAATAATCAAACCGTCATCATTGATACCGCCTTGGTGGCTTGCCGCTTCATCATGATTGGCACGAAAGGTGGCTACTTCGATAATCTCACGCCCCCAGCGCACATGCGCTAAGCGAAAGCGACGACCAATGACTTGGCATTGGTTGCCAAATAATGCTTTCACCTCTTCTGGGGTGGCGTCGGTAGCAATATCAAAGTCTTTTGGCATGATGCCAATAAGTAAGTCACGAACACCGCCGCCAATCAAAAATGCCTGATAGCCAGCATCATGCAAACGATAAAGCGTTTTGACTGCGACACTACTGATTTGGCGCCGAGAGATAGGGTGTTGATCGCGCGGAATAATAACTGGGTCGAGCCGAGTGGGTGGCTTGCCACGATTACGCCAACGATTAACCCACGTTTTTAGCATGCCATGCACTCATCAGAATCAGAAAAATATGGCGCATGATAGCAAGTTTGCGGGCTGATTTGCTTAACTCAGATTGCGGGACTTAGAAACGCAAAGCGGGAGGGGTTTCCTCCCGCGTACGCTGAACAGTGTGCGGTTTATGACCGTCTATTTATGTTGGGCCTTGTTATTTTTTTTGCCCAAACATCCAAGTTCTTTGCCACCCAATTCCATAAGGGTACGTTTTTTATTGTGTGGTTGAGTTAACAACCGACTTTCTTCTTATTGTGAAATCGTTAATGCATGTGGCGTGCCAACTTTTTAATTCAATTTATTTTAATTTAAATCAGTAAGATATGATTTGCGCATGGCAATTGTTAAGGCGCCTACCCAAAGTTTTAATTACATAACGTAACAACGATGGGGAAATAGGTAACACTAGCCTCCATCCTCTGTACCACCACGGCGCCGGGGGATACCTAGTTTATTTCGGCGCTCCCAGAGTGTTTTTCGACTAATGCCAAGCTTACTGGCCAGCACGGTCTCTGACATATGCTCTTGGTTATCGAGCACAAACTGTTGAAAATAGTCTTCTAACGATAAGTCGCCGGACGCTTCTGGTGATGGCGTTTTTGAGGCATCTGGAGCAACTTTTCGTGTTGTTTCAATGGCAAGCAGTTCAGGTGTGATGCGATCGTCCTCACACAAAATGACCGCGCGCTCAATGGCGTTTTCTAGTTCACGAATATTTCCAGGCCACGCGTATTGGCTAATGGCTTCGAGTGCACAGTTAGAAAAAGTTAATGAGTCACTACCAATACGCTCAATGGTGCGCTTAAGTAGCGCTTGCGCCAGTTCGAGAATGTCCATGCCGCGATCACGCAGCGGCGGCAACTCAATCTCCATGACGTTTAGGCGAAAATATAAATCCTCCCGAAACAGGCTGTCTTTGATGAGCTGTTTGAGGTTGCGGTGAGTGGCTGCAATAACGCGTACATCGACACGGCGAGCCTGAGTAGAGCCTAAGCGTCGAATTTCTTTTTCTTGCAGCAAGCGCAGTAAGCGCGCTTGCGCTTCCATTGGTAGCTCGCCAATCTCATCTAAAAATAATGTGCCGCCATCTGCTGCTTCGACCAAGCCTTTGCGCTGACCTTGGGCGCCAGTAAATGCTCCTTTTTCATAACCAAATAGCTCGGATTCAATCAGCGACTCTGGAATGGCAGCACAGTTCACGGAAATAAGTGGGGCATCAACACGCGGGCTGAGTTCATGCAAGGCGCGGGCAACCAGCTCTTTGCCGGTGCCTGACTCCCCCAAAATAAGGACAGTGGTGTTGAGCGGTGCAACACGCTCTAGGCGTTTATGCAGCTTTTGCATGGCTTCACAGCTACCAATAATGCCACTGCGACCCGGTTGAACTTTATGAATGTCGGCACGTAATGCGGCATTTTGCCGTTGCAGGCGGCGCTCTCGTAAAATGCGATCGACAGTTAGAATCATATCGTCATGATCGAATGGCTTGGCGATATAGTCAGCGGCACCTGCTTTGACCGCATCAACGGCTGAGCGAATACTGGCAAAACTCGTCATAATTAAAATAGGTGTGTTGCCGACACGATTGATGAGTGCGGTACCCACTTCACCCGGCAAGCGCAGGTCAGAAATAATGAGGTCAAAGCTATCTGGCGCAAAACGACTGACTACCTCATCAACACTGCCTGCGGTTTCTACCTCATGCTGATGGCGCTCTAATAGCTTCTTTAAACTATTGCGAATAACGATCTCGTCATCCACGACTAAAATCTGACTCACGTGTTGTCCTCCTCGTGAACTAGCGGTAGCGTGAGTTGCACAATCACTCCTTGGCCTTGATCGTAGTCACCTTTATCGACCATTTGAATGCTGCCGTGATGTGATTCAATAATGCCATGTACTAACGCTAAACCTAGTCCAGTTCCGCTGCCGGCAGGTTTGGTTGTGACAAAGGGCTCAAATAGCGTGTCTCTCAGCGCACCCGCTGGTAGCCCGTGGCCAAAGTCTTCCACTTCCACATGCACACGGTCACCATGACAGTCGGCGCGCACAATAATTTGGCCATTGTCTGGGCTGGCATCACGCGCGTTGCTTAGCAAGTTTACGAATACTTGGCATAGGCGCTGGCTGTCACCATGAACTAAGACTTCTTCTGCAATATCATTTGAAAAATTCGTAAAGCGTGCTGCTGGTGCCAACTTGAGTAGTTCTATGGCCTGCGCAACAACGCTGGCCAATGGTACGGCCTCAAGCTCATGTCCAACGTGCTGATCCGTGTGAGAGAAGCTCACCAAGGATTGCACAATGCGTGTTACACGACGCGTTTGCTCGAGTATGGCGTTGGCGTACTCAGAGACTATCTCAGACTCTGGAAAGTCAGCACGTAAGTTCTGAGCTAAAGAAGCAATACCGGTGACAGGGTTTCCAATTTCATGAGCAACACCTGCAGCAAGTCGACCAATACCGGCGAGTCGTTCGGTATGCTGAAGGCGAGACTGCATGGACTGCATGGCAGTGACATCTTCCATCACCAATACGAGGTTGCCATCAGCTTCCCCAATGACGGCACGATGTAGGTTGATCCAGCGTGTTTCACCGGCAACGGTTACAGGGTGGCGGCGCCATTGCACGCACTGGTCTTGTAAGAACTCACTAAATAGCTGGCTCCATGGTGACGGTAAGCTATCTAATCGTGAGCCAATGACTTCTTGATCCGGCTGTTGGGTCAGCATGGCCATGGCGTGGTTCCAACTAATTACCTCAAGGTCATGACCTAAGGTGCAAACACCTAGTGGCAAGTCATAAAGAGTCTGTCGGTGGAAGCGACGCAGCATGTCGAGTTCGGCGGCAAGTCCTGAGAGTTTGTCGCGATAGTCCTCAAGTTTGGACTCAATATAGTGAATGTCATCGCCACCTTTTTTCTCTTGGACCAGCTGTGGAATGTGCGCATCCAAAATGTCTTGCGCCACACTGGGGCCAAGTAAGCCTGAAAGGTTTGAGCCTAGCTGGTCACGTAGGCGACGAAGAGCATAAGGGCGTAGTTCGTCTGTTTTTAGGCCGAGGTCGGTCAGTGCTAGTTGCACCTCACGTTCTGCGGTGATGGGACCTAATACCGGGCGTAAAGCGGCGGTAAAATCTTGCACTGAGTCAGCGCTCATGCGCCAACGCAATGGACTGCGTAGGTTGTCAATCGAGCATGATGCAGCCAGCTCTTGGTCTTTCTCGGTTTGGCGGGTAAGTATTGAAACTGCAATCATGGTACCAGCATTAGCTAATGTGGCTAATAAGCCCATGGTTTGCCAGTGATCTAACTTGACTAAGTTAAATCCGTATTGCCATAGGCTTTGGCGCAGTTCCCACATAGAAAAGCTAGGCAGCAGCAGAGTCACTAGCCATATCAAAACACCAATCACAAGTCCGGTAATAATGCCTTCGCGTGTTGCTCGCGGCCAAAACAGAAGGGCAATAACTGCTGGGACTAACTGCAACATGGCCACAAAGCCCAACATGGACATTTCGGTACTATTCGGGCTGACTTGCGGCAGCCATGATAATAAAAATGCCGCCAGTGGAATGCATACAATTAATGCACGACGTTGACTCACTGTTTTTTGATACAGCGCGTCATCTGCCCGCCAGCCTCTTAGTGGCAGTAGCACGTGATTTAACAACATATTTGAGAGCGCTAAAGTCGACACAATCAGAATGCCGCTGCTGGCAGCAAGCGTGCCAAGGAAGAGCAAAATGCTGAGTGAGGCTGACTCAGAGTGAAGGGCTAGACTGAAGGCATGAAACTCACGTGTGATGGGAAAGGCGATGGTGTCGCCGGCCCACAACACAATTGGAATGCACAACGCCATAATTAACAAGTAGAGCGGTAATGCCCAACTGGAAAAAGACAGGTCACGCTTGCTACGGTTTTCAGTAAACGCTAACTGGTAAATGGTGGGCATAACGACGGCAGCGAAGAAAAACACCAACAGTAGGCTATGCCAGTAATTTTCTTTTAAAGGTTCATATAGATTGGCAAGGGCTTGTGGATTCTGATCCAACCAGAAGTTGATTCCCTGATGGCCGCCAAGCACATAAAAGTAGCCATAAAGCGCTACCGCTACAAATGCTAGTAGCTTTATAAGTGATTCGAGCGCCACGGCGACAACGAGTCCGTCGTGACTTTGTTGGCGAGCATATCGTGTACGTGTTCCAAACAGCAGAGTGAAAATCACCAAAATTCCACAAAAAACCAGACCAGTGGCGATGGTATGTTGCTGGCCAGTCATCAGATGTGACAGCGTTGCAACGGTTTGAATCTGCATCGTCAAAATTGGCATCATGCCTATCAAGAGCGTGATTGACGCCATGGTGCCAACTGCTTGGCTACGAAAGCGAAAAGCCAGTAAGTCAGCAAGCGAACCTAACTGATGCGCTTTGGTTAGACGCAATATGGGCTGCATGATGATGGGTGCGAGTAGAAAGGCGCCAGAAAATCCGAGAAAAAAAGTAAGGTAGTTATAGCCATAGCTGCTGGCAAACTCCACCGCACCAAAAAGCCCCCAAGTACTGACAAATACACCAAGAGAGAGGGTATAAATAATAGGGTGTTTGACGAGCTTAAGCGGCAGCCAACCTTTTTCGCTGGCATGGGCGACTAAGAACAGTAAACCTAAATAGGTAAAACCAATAAAGATTAAGAGGCTGGAGTCAAAGATCATCGATGTCGCGGCTCCTAGCAACCCAAAATGCCAAGCCTATGAGTACTACCCACACGACAAAAGGCTTGTACCACAAAATCAACTCGTCGCTTCGCCAGTTAATAATGACAGGCGAAAGAATGAAAGCGCCAATGACAAAAAGGATGACTAACCGGTCGAAGTACACGGCGACCTCCACAATCAAGTGTTACGCAAGGTAACACTTTTGTGGCGGCTGTAAAAGGCTTATGGCTGGGTAGGCAGTAGCTGAGGGCTCCAATGCGCAACAGCCCATTCTAATAGTTCGCGCACGGGGGCAGCCTGTAATGATGCCGGAGGTTGATGTCGCAAAAAGCAAAGCGCATCCCAAAGGTTTTCTGAGGCCTTATTCAGTTGTATCGCAGGGGCATGATTTTGTTTAGACAGCTTTTGGCCATTTTCAGCCGTAGCGAGCGGTAAGTGTAAGTAACGTGGTCTGGGAAGTGCTAAGACATCATATAAATAACATTGCCTAGCGGTGTTATCGAGCAAGTCGCTGCCACGTACAACATCAGTAACACTACTAAAGGCGTCATCAATGACGACAGCCAGTTGGTAGGCATAAAAATTGTCTCGGCGCTTGAGTACAAAGTCTCCACAGGTGGCTGCTAGTGTTTCACTGATGTCGCCGCGCAGGCGGTCGTTATAGTGAACTGTGGCTGTATGGGTGCGTAATCGAATAGCACCATGAGCCTTTTTACTAAGGCGGCAGTCGCTAACACAGTCAGGACGACTGGCTTGTTGCATGGCTAGTCGAGAGCAGTCGCAAACATAGGTGTGGCCAGCTGCGCTTAATGTAGCCAGTGCATGCTCATAACGATCACTATGTTGGCTTTGATATTGCACTTGCTCATGCCAGAGCAGCCCATGTGCTTCTAAGCAGGCTAAAATTGAAGTGGTAGCGTTGGGGGCTTCGCGTGGAGGATCAAGATTTTCGATGCGGAGTAACCATTTACCCTGTTGGGCATGGGCGTCAAGGTAGCTGCCGAGAGCTGCTACCAGTGAGCCAAAGTGCAAAGGACCTGTAGGCGAGGGCGCAAAGCGCCCAATCACCGATGTTTCATTAGCCACCGAGCAGCTGGCGTTCCTTGATTTCTTGCAAGCTCTTGCAGTCAATACACAGCGTGGCTGTTGGGCGAGCCTCTAGGCGGCGAATACCAATTTCAACACCACAGTCTTCACAGTAGCCGTAATCATCTTTTTCAATCAAATCGAGCGTTTTGTCGATCTTCTTGATCAGTTTGCGCTCACGATCACGGGTGCGCAGTTCCAGCGAAAACTCTTCCTCTTGCGTGGCGCGGTCAGCTGGGTCTGGCAAATTCGCTGAGTCATCTTGCATGTGGTGCATCGTTCGGTCGACTTCTTCCATGAGCTCACGCTTCCATGCACGTAAAATTTCACGGAAATGGTTTAGCTGAGCTGATGACATATAGTCTTCGCCCTTGGTTTCCTTATAAGGCGCTACGCCATGAATCAGCGATGTGCCCGCAGTGGGCTTTTTGCGAGTAGTTTTTGGCGCCTCGGCCGTTTTCTCAGTGCTACGGGTAGCCATGTTATTCTCTCGATGCAGTCAATTGCGAATCTATAGCAGAGCGCTGTCGCGGGCGCAAACCTTATCAGGACTTATTCACTTCGTCAGCAGCTAGTAGACGAATTTCGTTACCAATCACCTCAATAGAAACGGGCAGCAGTGAATCGCCTTGGCAGGGTCCGCTAACGCACAGCCCATCTTCTACGTTAAATAATGCACCATGATTGCTACAAATCAAAAAATGTTTGTCGCTATCCATGAATTCGTTGGGATTAAACTCTAGGTTTAATCCCAAGTGTGGGCATATGTTTTGCCATGCATACACTTGATCATCACGCTTGATGACAATGACTTCGCCCAATGGTGAGCGAAAGCTACGTGCTTCATTTTCAATCAGTGTGTCGAGTGAGCAAAGCACAAAACTCATGATGTGCTGACACCGAGTAATTCACGATAAGCATCTAATGGTAGACGTGGGCCTAATTGGCTGACCACTTGCGCGGCGGTGCGAATGCCAAGCTGCGCACTATCAACTAAGCTCCAGCCTTGGCTAAGGCCGTAAAGAACTGCTCCTGCGAAGCTGTCGCCGGCACCAAGGGTATCAATGGCATTTACTTTTAGGCCGTCTAGGTGTTGTACAGAATGTTGATCCCAGACCATGGCACCACGTGGGCCAATCGTAATGATGCCGTTGTTGGATATTTTGCGAAGAACATCTATTGCTTGCTCTATGCTTGAAGTGCCGCTAAAGCCAAGTGCTTCGTCTTCATTGCAAAATAACAAATCCACACCGTCTGCGAGCATGTTGGTAAGTTGAGGCTTGAAGTATTGCACCATGGCGGGGTCGGAAAAGGTCATGGCCAGTGAAGTGTCAGCTTCGCGGGCAATGCTGCGTGCGTCGGCGACAGCCGCTCGAGCGCTATCAGACGTACATAAGTAGCCTTCGATATAAAGCCAGCGACTGGCACGTATAGCCTCTGCATCAACATCATTTGGGCCTAGTTCTGCGCTAATGCCTAAATAGGTATTCATGGTGCGCTCAGTATCAGGTGTGAGCATGACCACACAGGTGCCAGTAGGTGCGGAGGCATCAGCGGCAGTAGCAGGGCTGAAAACGCCTGCGGCATCTAGGTCAGCACGATAAAACTGGCCCAATGCATCGTTACCTACTTTGCCATTATAAAAACAGCGTGCACCAAACGCCGCTGCAGCAATAATGCTATTGGCTGCTGAGCCGCCGCTAGCTTGCTTTTCGCGAGTAAGCGTTTGCTCTAGTTGAGTAATAAGCTTTGCTTGTGACTCGGGCTCGGCCAACGTCATGAGCCCTTTCTCTACACCATTATCCTGTAAAAAATCATCGGTAACTAAGTATTCAAGGTCAACCAAAGCGTTGCCAATGGCATATAAGTCATAACGGTGGGGCATAGCACATACTCAGTAGGCAAAAATTAATCGAACAGTATAAGGCGCAGACTGACGAATACCATATGGCAAGGCTAGATGGATGGCGCAAGCCGAGTACAATACGCTAGGAAAATACCTTTGGAGTGCTTGTGAGCAAATCGCCTTCCCTATGGCAGCGCATTAAAACCAGTATGGTTTTGTTGGTGATGATTGCTGGGCTTTTAGTGTTTGTTGTCGGTGGGGCTTATGTCTTGAGTCTTGACCGCACCGTGCGTGAGCGCTTTGAGGGCAATCGTTGGGCGATTCCTGCCAAAGTTTATGCTCGCCCATTGGTCTTACAGTCAGACGCTGCACTGTCACAAGCGTTAGTTATCGAAGAACTGAAATCACTTCATTATCGTCGTATTACAGATGCGCCAAATCCAGGCAGTTACGACGTACGCAATAACATCTTATTTGTGCATACCCGTGGTTTTCGTTTTGCCAGTGGTGCTGAAGCTCCCCAATTGGTTCGACTTCGTTTTGAAGGTCAGCGTTTGGTTGAACTGGCAAGCACACAGCCTCGTAAAGATGGGCAAGTTCGCCTTGAGCCTATGGTAATTGGTGGCATCTATCCAAGTCATAACGAAGACCGGATTTTGATGCAGCTCAAAGAGGCACCGCCGTACTTGATTGAGTCATTGATGGCTACCGAGGACCAGCGCTTTTATAAGCATATGGGTATTTCACTGCGCGGTATTTTGCGTGCAGCCTTTGTGAATACCACCAGTGGGGCAGTGGTGCAGGGCGGCAGTACACTCACTCAGCAGTTGGTAAAAAACTTCTTTCTGACCGATGAGCGCTCATTAAAGCGCAAGCTGAATGAAGCGGTGATGGCGCTTTTATTGGAGTGGCACTACGATAAAAGCGATATTCTCGAGGCCTATTTGAATGAAGTTAACTTAGGCCAGCAGGGTAATTTGTCAGTGAATGGCTTTGGTTTGGCCTCGCAATTCTATTTTGGGCAGCCAATTGGTGAGCTGAGTTTGCCTCAAGTGGCATTACTAGTTGGCATGGTTAAAGGACCATCGTTTTATAACCCGCGACGTCAGCCTGAGCGTGCTTTAGCGAGACGTAATGTTGTGCTCGATAGTCTTTATCGTGAAGGTGTTATTAGTCTGCCCGCGCGTGATGCGGCGATGAAAGCAGAGCTTGGCGTGCTGGCAAACCCACAAGTTGTGGGTAATCGTTACCCTGACTTTTTGGATTTAGTGCGGCGTCAATTACGGGAAATTTATCAGGCGCAAGACTTAACCGATCAAGGTCTGCAAATTTTCACCACACTTGACCCTCGTGTTCAAAAAGCGGCGGAGGATGCACTGACTTCTGCCGTAACACGATTGCGTCAGCAAGGCCGATCCGAGTTGCAAGGTGCAGTATTAGCAGCGGATGTACAGTCCGGTGACTTGCTGGGATTGGTCGGTGGCGCCACTGTATTTACGGGTTATAACCGTGCAATTGATGCTAGGCGCCAAGTGGGGTCATTGTTAAAGCCAGCAATTTATTTAGCGGCGGTTAGTAGTGGCCGCTACACATTAGGTTCTCCAATTGATGACGCTCCGGTTGAGGTGGTCAGTGACTCGGGTAAAACATGGCGCCCACAAAACTATGACAATCAAAGCCATGGTGTGGTCACACTGAAAGATGCTTTAGCGTATTCGTATAATCAAGCAGCAGTTCGTTTAGGTATGTCAGTTGGCTTACCAATGGTCATTGCCAGTTTGCGTCAACTAGGTGTGACCACTGATTTGACGCCATATCCGTCGTTGTTATTAGGGGCTGCTGATATGCGCCCGATGGATGTGCTGCAGCTGTATCAGACCATGTTATCTATGGGCACTTATGCGCCAATTTTGAGTATTCGTGAGGTGGTTTCAGCGGATGGCCAAGTACTTAAAGATTTTCGCCAAGAACGTCGTCAAGTGATCGATCCGGCCGACGGATACCAGCTGCATTGGGCAATGCAGCAAGTTATGAACGAGGGTACTGGAAGATCAGCGAATGCTCGGCTACCAAGTCAAGTGCTGGCGGGTAAAACAGGGACAACGAACGATATGCGTGATAGTTGGTTTGCTGGCGCGGCAGGTAATCATCTAGCCGTAGTATGGCTGGGCCGGGACGACAACAAACCAATAGGTTTATCTGGTGGTGCAGGAGCTTTGCCAATTTGGACTGACATGATGGTGCGAATTCAGCCTCCTGTTGTTAGACCACGCCAACCAACGGCCATTACGTGGGACTGGGTTGACAGCTCATCAGGAAAGCTCAGCAAGGAAGACTGCTCTAATGTGATTTATGTGCCGCTGTCAGCTAAAAATCGTCCAGCAGAAATGACATCTTGTGCGGTTGGTGGTTTGCCGGGTTTATTTGATTCATTTATTGATGGTGTGCGTGGTTTGTTTGGGCGTTAATCTTGTTCAGTGATGGGCTGAACGTTTTCGTATCCATGCTGCTGTAGCAAGTCGATTGGAATTTGCTCGTGCTCATCAAACTCATCATCGACGCTATCTCGGCCGAACACACGGCGACCATCAAAGTCGACTTGTAACAAAGACATTTCTAGCAGATTTCCGCGACTATCTGGGCCGGTAAAACGAACTGGGTAGTTGCGTAATGAGGGTGCTAGCCAAATATCATAACCACCTTGTAACTTGCCATCGTCGTTTTGCCGAGTGCCAGTTAGGTGAATCGTTTCTATTTCTCCACCAGGCAAGCGCAAACGTTCATTAGCAACAACGCGCAGTACAATTTTATAGATTGAGCTGCCGGTGGTAACCATCAGTTCGCGTTCAGCCTTGCCCTCATAACTAACGGCAACATGGAATGGCAGGCTTGCCATGTCCTGAAAAACCATGCCGTTTAATGATGAGCGGCGCTGCCGGGCGCTGCGGCCATGAGTCATGACGTCGTTGGTATAATCAATGTCAGCAAACTGCTGCATATCATTGTTTAACATTAGCCGAAAAGACTCAGGCTTTAGCCCTTCGGGAGACACTTTCCCTGCGCTAGTGATCAGGCCAGCAAAGCCAAATTTGCGCGCATCATTGCGGATAAAATAGTCGCGACCCTCCATCATCCATTGTTGTTGTAAGCGCAAACGCACTCCACGATATCGAGCACTATGAATGGCTTGTACCGATACTGGAAACGTGGCGGGCGGCTCATAAACGTCTTCAATACCTGAGTCTTCTAACGGCTGCGTGAGTGCTTCAGCAACAGTGTTTGTTGCTATCGCTTCGGTTTTAGGCTTAATGCGGACAGGAGCAGCTTCTGCAGTGGGCTTTGTCACTACAGGTGAAGGAGGTGCAGGGCTATAAAATACGAGTTGTGGGGTAAGTAGTACTTCTTCTGCAGGGGTTAGCGCTAGCTGGACTCGCTCAACTTCGTCCGCTTCACTGCTTTCTAAAACCTCATCTTCTGTGTCAACAAACCACTCACGCCAATTTAGCTCAATAAATGGCGCAATATGCAGCAGGCTGGAGATGACCAGTGCAGTCAACAACGGCCTGCTGAGCTTCATTAGCGAGTAGCCAATAAAGCACGTTCTGCGGCAGCAATAGTATTTTCAATGTCGGCCGCAGAGTGCTCAATTGAGACAAAGCCAGCTTCGTAAGCCGAGGGTGCTAAATAAATTCCTTCGGCCAACATGGCGTGGAAAAAGCGCTTAAAGTGCTCCGTGTCACAGGTGGTTGCATCAGCGTATGACCAAGCGGGCTGCTCGCTAAAGTACAAACCAAACATGCCGCCTACTTGCTGTGTGCTGATGGCAACATTCGCGGCTTTGCCGGCGGCTTCAAAGCCATCGCACAGAGCTCGTGTCTTAGCACTGAGCTCATCATGGAAGCCAGGTCTGGATAGGAGTTCTAAGGTTTTTAGGCCGGCGCGCATAGCAATGGGGTTGCCGGATAATGTGCCAGCTTGATAGACCGGGCCGAGTGGGGCAATGCAAGACATAATGTCTTTGCGGCCACCAAAGGCGCCAACGGGCATGCCACCACCAATGATTTTGCCTAGCGTGGTTAAGTCGGGGCGAACATTATAAAGCGCTTGTGCACCACCTAAGGCGACACGAAAACCAGTCATGACTTCATCAAAAATTAGCACACTGCCGTATTGATCACAGACTTCACGCAGGGTTTCTAAGAAGCCATCACGTGGTGGGACTAGGTTCATGTTGCCAGCCACTGGCTCTACAATAATGCAGGCAACTTGTTCGCCATGTGCTTTGAAAAACTCGCGCACTGCATCGGGGTCGTTATAAGGCAGGGTGATGGTGTCTTTTGCTACGCCAACGGGCACGCCCGCTGAACTGGGTACACCAAGGGTTAATGCACCGGAGCCAGCCTTGACCAAAAGTGAGTCGGAGTGGCCGTGATAACAGCCTTCAAATTTCACCAGCAGGTCACGGCCGGTAAAGCCGCGCGCTAGGCGAATCGCGCTCATGGTGGCTTCTGTGCCTGAGCTGGTCATGCGGATCATTTCCATCGATGGCATGATCTGATTGATGCGGTTTGCCATTTCCACTTCGATTTCAGTCGGAGCGCCAAATGACAAACCAAGCACGGCGGCTTCTTGTACTTCGCGAATCACGTCGGCCTGGGCATGACCCAAAATGGCAGGGCCCCATGAGCAGACATAGTCGATATAGCAGCGGTCATCAGCATCAAACAAATAAGCACCTTGGGCGCGGGCAAAAAACACCGGTGTGCCACCGACGCCGCGGAATGCACGCACTGGTGAGTTCACGCCACCGGGAATGTGTTCGCAAGCACTTGCAAACAGTGCCTCAGATCGATTGCTACTCATGTGGCGGAAACTCCTTGGATAAGATTCTGGCTTGTTGGCAAATATCAACGCTTTGCCAGAGATTAGCGATGACGGCACAGGCGCTTGCCCCTGCAGCAATTACCGGCGCGATATTATCGGCGCTTATACCGCCAATCGCCACTAGCGGTAAGTTAAATTGCAGTTTAGCTTGCTGAAGAATAGCCAATGAGCAAAGTAATGCTTGGGGCTTGCTTTGTGATGGATATATCGCGCCAAAGGCGAGATAGCTTGCGCCTTGTGCAGTGGCTTGCTCGGCTAAATCAATGCGATTGTGGCAGGTGACGCCAATAATGGCCGTGGCGCCTAGTCGCGCTCTAGCGGCAGCAATGCCACCATCTTGTTGTCCTAAATGCACGCCATCAGCATTGACCGCAAGTGCCAGCTCGACGTCGTCATTAATCAGCAGAGGTAGCTCATGTTGCTGGCAGAGCTGACGTAATGCATTAGCTTCACGCAGCCTACGGGTATGATCTTGGCTTTTGTCACGGTATTGAATGATGCGGGCGCCGCCTTCAATCGCAGCGGTGACCGCAGAAACTAGTTGGTCACCTAGTAATGCATGGTCGGTGATGGCGTAGAGCCCACTTATTTTGTGGTGAGTGGCGCTGGTCATGACAAGCTCGACTTGATGATGCGGCGCGGAATACGTTGGCCATTTGGGTGTGGCAAGTCAGCATTTTGCAGTGTGAAATACGTGTATTTTTCAGCGAGCTGACAAGCTGTTGTCATGTCATGGCCAAGTGCAATAAACGCGGCAAGTGCGGATGCTAACGTGCAGCCCGAGCCATGATACTCACCAGCAAGTCGAGTCTGGACAGACTCATGAACGCGCTGGCCACCTTTAAATAGAGTGTTGGTAATTTGTGTGCCCGGTTCATGGCCACCTTTCAGCCATAGATACGGCGCTTGTGCGAGCGTTTCAACAGCGGCGTTAAGCTCATTGCAGCCACTTAAACGCCTAGCTTCCACGCTGTTAGGTGTGAGCACAGTTATCTGTGGCAGTACGGCTAAAATTGATTCGCGCAAACTGGCGTAGGCAAGTTCTCCGCCGGAGTTTGCTGCCAATACAGGATCTATCACCACGGGAATATGAGGATGTGCCGAGAGCACAGCAAAAATAGTTTGAACCGCTTGGGCAGAGCCAAGCATCCCCAGCTTGATGACGGCTACCGGTAAGTCGGCTAATACCTTTTCGGCTTGTTGGCGCATCAAGTCTGGACTGACTAACTCAAAGCCATACACTTGCTGGCTATCTTGAATGGTGAGTGCAGTGGCAACCACTGCTGCATGTGCACCGCAGCTTGCAATTGCCTCAATGTCGGCCTGCAGTCCAGCTCCGCCGGAAGGGTCCAACCCAGAAAAACATAGGACAACTGGGCGCATTAGAATGGCTTCACAATGACGAGGATGATGATGGCGATCAGCGCCAGTACGGGTACTTCATTAAAGATACGAAAGTATAAACTGCTGTGACGGCTGCGCTGCTCGGCAAGTTGCTGGCGATAAATGCCACACATAAAGTGATACACCACTAAGCCTGCAACCAGCACCAATTTGGCATGCAGCCAGCCCTGTGTTTTCCAGAAATCCCAGCCTAGCACCATCAACCAAATGCCAAGGCCGATGGTGACCAACATTGATGGCCACATAATGCCGCGATAAAGTTTGCGTTCCATGACAACAAAGCGCTCATGTCCGGCGTTGTCTTTACACTCGCTGTGGTAGACAAATAAGCGCGGCAAGTAAAATAATCCGGCAAACCAGCAAATAACGGCAATTACGTGAAAGGCTTTGATCCACAACATGAAGTTAGTGCACTCAGGTTTATAATAAAGGCTAGTCTGCCAACAACTGTTGCATATCGCTAGTATTCAGGTTTACCCAAAGCTCAAGCTGTGCAGATAATGTGGCATTCAATTTGATATTTTCAGGCAGAGGTTGTTAATGATTAAAGTGGGAATTGTCGGTGGCACAGGCTATACCGGTGTTGAGCTGCTGCGTTTGTTGGCGCAACACTCAGAAGTAAAGCTAGAGGCCATTACCTCTCGCGGCGAAGCAGGCCAGCCAGTCTCTGCTATTTACCCTAATCTACGTGGCCGAGTTGATATTGCCTTTTCGGAACCAGATGTCGAACGTTTAGCGGCGTGTGACGTGGTGTTTTATGCAACGCCCAACGGTATTGCAATGAAGCAGGTGCCGGAGCTATTAGCACGTGGCGTGAAGATTATTGATTTGGCGGCCGATTTTCGCCTAAAAGATCCGGCCGTCTGGCAGCAATGGTATGGCATGCCGCATGCGTGTCCTGATCTATTGGCCGAGGCTGTTTACGGCTTGCCTGAAGTGAATCGGGAAGCAATTAAGTCAGCGCGTTTGGTGGCCAATCCCGGTTGCTACCCAACTGCGGTTCAGTTGGGCTTTTTACCATTGCTTAACGCTGGTGTGATTGATGCCGAGCATTTAATTGCCGATGCAGCCTCCGGAGTGTCTGGCGCTGGCCGAAAAGCTGAGCTAAATAGTTTGTTATGTGAGTCTAGTGAAAGCCTGAAAGCCTACGGCGTATCTGGCCACCGTCACTTGCCCGAAATTCGGCAAGGCTTAAGTAATGTTGTGAGCGCGCCAGTAGGTTTAACTTTTGTGCCACATTTGGCTCCTATGATTCGCGGAATTCACGCCACTTTGTATGCTCGTTTGACAAAGCCGGTGGATGATTTGCAGAGTTTGTTCGAAGCCGCTTATGCCAACGAGCCATTTGTCGATGTCATGCCAGCAGGTAGTTTGCCCGAAACACGCTCGGTAAAAGGTGCAAACACCTGTCGATTGGCGGTTTATCGGCCTCAGGGCGGAGATACTGTTGTAGTATTGTCCGTTATAGACAATCTAGTGAAGGGTGCTGCTGGTCAGGCAGTGCAAAATATGAATTTAATGTGTGGTTTTGACGAGCAAGCAGGCTTGTCGCACATTGCTTTAATGCCATAAAGCAAGCGAGGTGAGGGTGCGACGTAGAGATCGGTTGCGGCTGGCTATTGTTCCAGATAAACCGAATCGCCCTTGGTACATCGTGGTTGCCATGATTATGGTAGCGGCGATATTTGGTGCTGTGGGTTTTGGTTTTGGTCAACATCTGGCAGGCGAAGAGGCTGAGCGCGCCCAAGCCGCCATTGGTGTTGTGATGAAAAATGCTGAGCGTCGTATTTCGGCAACACAAGAATCAGCAGCTATTCGTGAGCGTGAGTTCGCCATTATTGAGGAAGCATCACGGCGTATGCGTGATGATAATCAAGAGTTGTTAGCCACTATGTCTTCTCTTGAAGATCGAGTGATTTTCTATAAGCGCATGGTCTCCCCTAGGGCTACAACTAATGATTTAGGTGTTGAGTTTTTTGAGTTACTTCCAAGTAGCGATGCAAGCAAGGTGCGATATCGATTGTTGGTTACCCGCAACTCAACCAGTGGAAGTGTGGCGCAAGGTGCCGTAACAGCCAAGCTTGTTTCGGGTTCTCGCACAGTGTCTTTGCCGCTTGAGGCACCGCGCTTTCAGTTTCGTTACTATCAACAATTCACGGGAGAATGGACCGTTCCAGCGGGATTTAATCCAGAACGGGTTGATATTCGCGTCAGTGCTGGCAAGCTTAGTACTGAGCGTCGTTATAAGTGGGAAGTAAAAGGAAGCTAATTATGTTTAAAAAACAGAAAAAAAACTCTGATTTATCTGCTTATACAGATCACAGCTTTGTTGGTGAGCAAACGCATATTGTCGGTGATTTAAGTTTTACTGGCGGCCTGCACTTAGAGGGCAGTGTCACTGGTAATGTAGACTCAACTGATGGTTGTTTGCATTTGCATGGAGAAGTCATCGGTGACGTTAATGTGCCTAATGCCGTTGTTAGTGGCATAATTCGTGGCAATGTGACGGTTCATGAGCACTTAGAGCTAACTGCCGATGCCCGTATTGAAGGAGTTGTGTCTTATCAGCGCATGGAAATGTCGTTGGGAGCGCAAGTTACAGGACATTTACAACCATTGGTTGCGCCTGTGTTGAAGGCTGTAAAAGACAGTGCTGCTTAATTTAATCAGGAGTAAAACATGTCCACCGCTGCATTAGTGTTAACCGACAACGCGGCTGACAAAGTTCGCAAGCTGCGTGAAGGTGAGGCTAATCCATTATTGAAGTTGCGGGTTTATATTACCGGCGGTGGGTGTTCAGGCTTTTCATATGGTTTCACTTTCGACGAGGAAATCAAAGAAGGTGACACCGAATTTCTAAATGGCGATGTCACCATGCTAGTTGACCCTATGAGCTATCAATACTTGGTGGGTTCTGAGGTTGACTACGTTGAAGGCCTAAACGGCTCCCAGTTTTTGGTAAAAAACCCCAACGCAACATCCACTTGTGGTTGCGGGTCGTCTTTTACGATTTAGCAAATAGTGACTTAAGGCTGACTTTACCTGGGTAGATTCCCCCCAGTACGCAGGCACGGTCAGCACCTGTTACAGTTGGCACACTACCTGCCTGATGATCAATTAGTTGTTTTGCTAACCATGCAAATGCACAGGCCTCTACCCATTGTGGGTCTATACCATAGTCACTGCTGCGGCATAGTTGCCATGTTGGTAAGTGATATTGAAGGCGTGAAACCAAATAGCCATTAAAAGCACCTCCACCACAGAGCACTAACTGTCCGCATGCCGCCTCTGCCTTTATCGCCTCAGCAACGCTAATTGCGGTCAGTTCGCACAATGTTGCTTGAATGCTGTTGGCCTCTAATGCTGCTTGTCCATATAGGGTGGAGTTTAACCAACTCAAGCCAAACTCTTCCCGGCCAGTACTTTTAGGGGCTGGTCGTTGCAAGTAGGGGTGTGCTAATAGCGCTTTTAATAGTGAGTCATTGATCTCGCCGCTTGCGGCCCAATCACCGTTCTCATCATAGTGTTGCCCCGTGGCATTTAGGCACCAAGCGTCCAGCAGCATGTTTGCCGGCCCTGTGTCATATCCACGGATGGGTTTGCCCGGATGCATCACGCTAATGTTGGCAATGCCACCAAGATTTAATGCCACAACGGTTTGTTGTGGGTGAGCAAAGACTGCTTGATGAAACGCAGGTACTAGCGGGGCGCCCTGGCCGCCGGCGGCTAAGTCGCGGCGCCTAAAATCACAGGCCACGGCAATACCGGTTTTTTCAGCTAAGGTGTTTGGGTCGCCAACTTGTATGGTAAATGGCCTGGTTGCATTGGGGCGATGACGAATAGTCTGGCCGTGGCAGCCAATGACGCGTATGTCGTCGGCTGTATAAGGAGTGCTAGCTAATAGTTGTGCTGTTAACTCTGCAAAATGCCGTGCAACAAGTATGTCTACGTCGCCAAATGCTTCTATTTCTTCTGAACCGCCCGCGGCTAGTGTCAGTATTTTTGTGCGTATGGCTGCTGGCCATGGCAGGCTTAAGTGGGCGAGCAGTTCGGGTTTGTTATGGCTGAAGTCAACTAAAACGGCATCTGCAGCATCAATGCTGGTACCGGACATAATGCCAATATATAACTCGCCCATAACATGTCTCAAATAAGTATATGCCTAGAGCTTAATGTAAAGCCTGCTTTGGTGAAATGCGCCTTGGCATTGCGCAGTGTTAGAATCGCCTTTTGCATGATGTAAAACAGGACAAATGCTCGTGAACCTATCTCCGGAAGAACAACTGCAGCGTATTCAGCGCGGCACTGAAGAAATTATTCAAGTAGACGAGTTGCTGGCGAAGCTTAAGCTGGGTCGGCCCTTGCGTATTAAAGCTGGTTTTGACCCAACTGCGCCTGATTTGCACTTGGGCCACACGGTGCTTATTAATAAGCTGCGAGTTTTTCAGGACTTGGGCCATGAGGTCATTTTTTTGATCGGCGACTTTACCGGCATGATTGGTGATCCTACTGGGAAAAATGTGACGCGCAAGCCGCTAACTGCCGAGCAAGTTGCAAGCAATGCCAAGACCTATGCAGAGCAAGTTTTTAAAATTCTTGATCCGGCCAAAACTCGTGTGGTGTTCAACTCCGAATGGATGAGCAAGAAGTCTGCTGCGGACATGATTGAGTTGGCGGCGCAATACACCGTCACTCGTATGATGGAGCGCGATGACTTTACAAAGCGCTATGCCGCACAACAGCCTATTTCTATTCATGAGTTTTTGTACCCGCTATTACAAGGTTATGACTCGGTGGCTTTGGAAGCGGATGTCGAGCTTGGTGGAACAGATCAGAAGTTTAATCTGCTGATGGGGCGCACTTTGCAGGGGAGATACGGTCAGCCTGCGCAGACCTGTATCACCTTGCCTATTCTCGAAGGTTTAGATGGCGTGCAGAAAATGTCCAAGTCATTGGGCAACTATGTCGGTGTGGCTGATGCGCCGGGTGAGATGTATCAGAAGCTGCTATCGATTCCTGATGACGTTCTGTGGCGCTACTTTGAGTTGCTGAGCTTTAAGAGCTTAGAAGAGATCGCAGCTTATCAAGCAGATGTTGCTGCAGGTGCAAATCCGCAGACTATTAAGCGTATCTTGGCTGAAGAGATCATTGAGCGTTTTCATGATGCAGAAGCCGCCGCTAACGCACATCGTAGCGCAGGCAATGCCATTGGTTTGGGCGAGATTCCAGATAATGTCCCGGAAGTGGTTATCAATGGTGATGGCGAAACCAGCCTGCATCTTGTGCCGGTGCTAAATCGTGCGGGCTTGGTGAAGAACTCAGCCGCCGCTAAAGATGTGATTGCAAGAAAAGCCGTGTTTATTGATGGTCAGCCTGCACCGGATGGATTCGTTTTAAATAAGGGTGAGAGCAAGATTATTCAGGCAGGAAAAAAAGCCATCGCAAGGGTGACTTTTGCTGATTAGCTTCCGTATCTGATTAAGACATGATCGTTCTGTACAAAAACGAATCGATCGGCATGTTTTTTGTTGATTTTGTTGGCTTGGGTGTTGACGTGAGTTTAGCGGTGTCTATAATGCGCCCTCACTGACGCGGGGCGTGAGTGGCGTTAAAGAAAAAGTTCTTAT
>JAUXVU010000003.1 GCA_030680295.1 Moraxellaceae bacterium | reverse complement strand
TAGTATCGCACAGAATTTAGTTGGACAGGGCATTGCGCATGCGGTTGGTGTGCAGAAGGGGTTCAGCTGGGCTAGTGTGGTGGCTTCGGCTGTCGGCGGTATGTTTGACATGAGGTTCGGTGGTAGTGGCAGTGTCACTGAACCGGGCAAACTGGGTGGTTTTTCCAATAGTTCAATCGATGGTGGCTTCTCGTGGTCTGCAGTGGGAAGCAATACTTTGCGTAGCTTGGGCCGTAACGTGGTGACAACCACGACTCAGATTGCCATTAACGGCCATGGTAAACTGGATCTATTGAGTGTTACGGCGGATGCCTTTGGTAATGCCTTGGGTAATAGCATGGCTGAGAGCTTAAGGCCGACAGTCAAGCAACCTGTTGAAGCACAAACAGCTCGGAATAACGATTCACTAAGTATTGAAGACAACTTCAGGCGCGGCTTGGGTGAGCGATTAGATGCTTACTATGATGACAAGTATCGACTAGGTTTAAGGATTGATCTGGAGGCTGATCAGCTTGACCGCATCGCAGAAACTGGTGAGTGGAATTCTGCGTTTGATTATGATGGGCCTCGGACGGCAGAATTTGGTTCTCGTGTTAACAACATACATCAGAATAAGTTGCAAACACTGAATGAAATGCTTAGAGGCAGCGCTGAGAGCCAGCTTTATACCGTGAAGTCATCCAGTGAAACCATTTCTGATTATTTATTGAGAGTTTCCTCGACTACAGGAGCCTCTGCTAGCAGAGTTCAAGGTGTTTCTAGTCTATATGGAGAGGGAAGCGCTTCTGAAATAAATAATATTTCTATGGGCTCTAATAATAAGCTGTTAAAGGGATGGTTTGGTGGAGGGTTAGTAGGGCAAATTGGGGTGGACTTCAAAGGTTATTTCAGTGCTAAAGTGACGATTGATGCTGGATCTGGCGTGAGAAGCTTTGATGACTGGAGAGGTGAGCCATCTGTTCGTCAAAAGTTGGGCCTCGAGCTCTCTCTTGGGGATTTTACTATTGATGCATATAGAGAAAGAACTGGATCCAGTATGAATAATCTTGGAAAATTTTCTGGTAATTTTGATGTGTATTATAAAGATATAAATCATAGTTATAGGCAGGGTGATTTTATTCTTAGTTTTGAGCCTGCACTAATTTTTAGATATGGAGGGGAATTTAATTTTTCTGAAGCTATTCGTAGGGCAAAAAGCATTAGAAGTGAATACTTTATGGGGACTGATAAATGATTCGTAAGTTGGCTAGACTATCTGCTTTTGTTTCTTTAACTGGATTGGTTGTTGTGGTTCCTGCTGAGTTAATGTCTATTAGATTTAATTTAGATTTTTTTGGCGCCAAGTTTCTCGGTTTTTACTTCATGCTTTCATGCTTTTATATTTGGTTTTATTCATTTTCACATATGGTTAATAATAAAGGCCTTAAATGGAAGCCTTTTTGGTTTATCTCCTTAGTTTTATTTTCGGTCTTTGCGGCTATTCCTTACTACTTTATCTTTGTTGAAGGAGATTTAAAGTGATTTTGGTTTTTTAGTAAGTTAAGTTCCTAACTTAATTGGACTTGCAGGGGCTGACATCTATGAGATGTAATTCAAGCTTAAAGCTAAACCAACCGAGTTATTATGACTATTCCCCTTGGAAGGCACTGGGAGTGACAGTTAGTAATATTCCATTACTAATGCCAAGTGTTGAGGATAAAAAATGAGCTGGTTTGATGAGCCTTTATTTTTAGTTTTCTTGGCTATATTTTGCCCTTTTTTTATAGTTAGTTTATGGCCATTTTTGGAGAAGTGGTTGAGAGTGGATATTCTTGAGAAAGCTTTCTCTTTGGAAACTTTTAGTGGAAATATTATGAGTATTTTCTTTTTTATTTTGGCTTTATGTTATGTATGGATTGCGCCAGAAGTTTTTGATCTTTTTGGTCCTGATAGTGAAAGCTCTGTTTCAGAAGGAAAGGTCAAAATATCAAGAATTTTTATGGCGCCTACTGCTTTATGTTTAATATATTGCTCTATCCGTAAAGCGATTTATATAAAAAAGCGTGATATGTAAAGCTATTACTCACTGTGGACTGATGCGCATGTTGCTCATCTATCGGCAGGTTCATTTTAGGTCATGGTCTAATGTGCATCAGACATGACTGACTGTTCAAAAAGCGCTCAATTTTAAAAAAAATCTATAGTAAAATAACTTTTGTAAAGTTTACAATCGCTGAACAGATTGCAGGTTACACTTGTTTTGGTGTTTTCCTGTCTTAAGCGTTTAGCTTGCCTTGGTATAGGAATTTTACCGCACACAAGGCAACAGGGAGTGTTGATAAGTGACCCAAGATTTTGCGCTGTATGTCCTAAAGGACGCCTTAATTACGGCGGCCTTGGTAGCTGCTCCGATATTGCTTGCTGTGTTGCTGGTGGGTTTATTAATCAGCATTTTGCAGGTAGCTACCCAAGTGCAGGAAATGACGCTGACCTTTATTCCTAAGTTAGGAGTAACGGTGGTGATGTTAGTGGTGTTTGGCAGTTGGATCTTAAAAACACTGATTCATTTTTCTGTAAACATGATTAATCAAGCTGCTTCTTTCTAAGAACGAGTATGTGTCCAAGGATGGTCATCTGTGTCTCCATTTCTGCTTAGTGTGCTGCTGGTGTCGGTTCGTTTACTGCCTATTTTGGTGGTGGCACCGGTTGCTGCGTTTGCACGGGCACCGATGATGATTCGCATGGTGCTTACTTTTGCCTTGGCGTTAGTGCTAACTACCGCGTTGCCTTCAAATGCGTCAATCCAATTAGGTTTTGCAGTGATTGCTGGTGAGTTGTTACTGGGAGCAGTCATGGCGTTTGGCTTTCATGCGGCATACGCTGGCTTAGACATGGCAGGTAAATTAATTGATACCCAGATGGGTTTAAATGCTTCTGGAGTTTTTGATCCATCGACCAATAACGTCACCAGTATTGTGGCAGAGCTGCTGACATTAACGTTTATGCTGCTATTTATTGTCTTGGATGTGCATCACGATCTGTTGAGAGTGTTTGCCGCGCTTTTGGTGATTGTTCCTCCAGGCAGTGTGTCTGGTGTTGTGATGTCTCATGAGTTGGCGCAGGTTATGACCCAGCAGTTCCTGCTGGCCTTCATGATGTTGATTCCAGTCATTTTAGGCTTGTGGTTAGTGGATGCTGCCTTTGCATTTTTGGCGCGATCCATGCCGCAAGCCAATATTTATTTTCTGGCATTACCCGTCAAGTTAGGCATTGGTATTTTGCTTCTGGTGTTAACACTGCCGTTAGTGGTGCAGCGTATTCCTTTATTGTTTGAGGCGGCACTTCGTGGGCCCGCTCGTGCATTGGGGGCGCCATGAACGATCAGCAAGATAAGACGGAACAAGCAACGCCATTTAAACTGGAAGAGGCACGTAAAAAAGGCCAAGTGCCACGCAGCCCCGAGCTGCTGACTTTTGTGATGGTTCTCGCTTTTCTGGTGGTGTTTTCTGGTAGTGCATATCAATTGGCATCAGTCATTCATATGCAAGCACATTGGTGGTTGGGTCAAGCAGATCAAATTGCCAGCAGCTGGGGTTATTTGGTGGGTCAGGGCGGTGCCAGTTTACAGCCCTTGTTATATGCCCTGATGCCATTGGTTGCTGCATTAATATTGATGGCAGTAATCACCAATTTGGTTTTCAACGGACCAGTTTTTTCGTTAGCACCCATTAAGCCCGACTTTAAGCGTCTAAACCCAATAGCGGGCTTTAAGCGAATGTTTTCACGCAAAATGTTTGTTGAGCTGATGAAGGTGTTGGTGAAAGGCGTGCTATTTGGTGTGGTGCTTTATGCCGTAGCACGTGCATTTGCGCCTCGGTTGTTGGAATTTGCTTTTATTTCACCGCTGTCACTACCCGAGATGGGTAAGTCACTGTTAATTCGTTTGGGCTATGCCGTGCTGTTGGTGATGGCCTTAGCGGCTTTGTTTGATATGTGGTACTCGCGTAAAGATTTTGGCCGCCAAATGCGGATGAGTCAGCGCGAAGTGAAAGACGAATACAAGCGCCGTGAAGGAGACCCAGAGATACGTGCAAAACGTAAGCGGGCTCAGCAGGAGTTACTACACAAGGCGTCCTCTGTCAGTAAGGTCGGTGATGCGGATGTCGTGATTACGAATCCAACGCACTACGCGGTGGCATTGCAATATCGGCCTGCCACCATGCAGGCACCCATTGTGTTGGCGATGGGGCGTGGTTTTTTAGCGCAGCGCATCATGACGGAGGCTCGTCAGAAAGGAGTCCCTATCCTGCGTCGACCACCCTTAGCCAGACTGCTGCACTCAGTGGCAATTTTAAACGCTCCAATTCCAGATGTGACGCAGGTCGATGTTGCGCGCGTTTATCGTTGGATATTAGCTATTCCTGGCAATAAGGTGCTGATGACATGAAGGCCATCATGAACCGACTGCTAATGGAAGGCGGTGATCTCTTCTTAGCGATTGCCGTGATCGGTATTTTGCTTGTGCTGTTTACGCCCATTCCCACGGGTTTGTTGGATTTGCTGCTGTTAACTAACTTTGCGGTGGCACTGCTGATTTTGTTGGTCACTTTTGACACCGACAAGCCGTTAAGTTTCTCAACATTCCCTTCGTTATTGCTGGTGACGACACTTTTCCGATTGTCGTTGAATGTGGCCGCTACGCGCTTGATTTTGACAGATGGTGATGCCGGTAAAGTGATCGGTGCCGTTGGCGCACATGTTGTGGGCGGCAACTACATTATTGGCTTTGTGGTGTTTTTGATTTTGGTGGTAGTGCAGTACGTCGTTGTTACTAGTGGTGCTCAGCGCGTAGCAGAAGTGGCCGCACGGTTTACGTTGGATTCATTGCCCGGCAAACAGATGAGCATTGATGCTGATTTGAACATGGGCATTATTGATCATGATGAAGCCCGCCAACGCCGTTCTCAGTTAGAACGCGAATCTAATTTTTATGGTGCCATGGATGGTGCATCCAAGTTTGTTAAAGGCGATGCCATTGCTGGCATTGTGATTATTGCCATTAACATTATCGGCGGGCTGTCGGTTGGCATGTTGCAAAAAGGGATGAGCTGGGGCGATGCCTTGCAACACTATACGTTGCTGACTGTTGGCGATGGCATCGTGACGCAAATTCCATCTCTGATTATTGCTGTTGCAGCCGGCATTATTATTACTCGCGCAGCCACGGATTCAAGATTAGGTCCGGAGCTTAAGCGACAAGTGACGGCATACCCTAAAACGCTTGTTGTGGTATCCGTTGTGGTGTTGTTACTAATGCTGCTGCCCGGCTTGCCTGTATTACCACTGCTATTCTTATTTAGCATCTTTGGATTGGCAGCTTGGTATTCCTATCGTCAGTTGGAAAAGCCAGCAGCCGATTCGGTCAAAGACTCTGCGGAAGCAACGAGTGATGAGTCTGACAACAGTGATATTTACTCCTTAATGAAAACAGAGCCATTTGAGCTGCGCTTAAGCACTGATTTGGCGAGCCATGTGCTGTCTGCCTCGAGCACGTTGAGCTTGCGTATTGAAAATTTACGTAAGCAATTTGCCAAAGACTTTGGTTTTGCTGTGCCACCGTTACATGCGCATTTGGATAATCGTTTACCGGCAGGTTCATACCATGTCTGTGTTCATGGCGCAGTAGTGGCCAATGGTGAGCTTGAGTTCGATAAGGTATTGGCAATCAACTCGGCTAACTCCAAAGTGAAACTTGAAGGCAGAGCGACACAAGAACCCACCTATGGTTTAAGTGCAATTTGGATTGCCGCCGAGCAACGCCAACAAGCTCGTACGGCTGGCTACACCCTAGTTGAGCCCGACATTGTGCTGATGACGCACTTGTCAGAAATTGCCCGACGCTATGCTCCTGAATTTCTTACACGCGCTGAAACAGAAAAGTTGGTTGATCACAAACGCGCTGCTATGGGGAGCTTGGTGGATGAGCTAGTGCCGCAAGTATTGAGCTATTCCGATATTCAACGGGTGTTGCAACTTTTATTGCGCGAGCAAGTATCAATACGAAATTTGGAGACTGTGCTGGAAGTGCTCGTGGATGCCGGTCGAACCACTAAAAATACAGAAGAACTAGCGGAACGCGTTCGTGAGCGATTAGGTGCTGCGCTTTATGAGCGTTTGGTTGATAAGCGTGGCGAACTGCATGTGATGACCATTGCGCCACACATTGAGGGTTATATGTTGGCCGCGGTTAAGCAACGAGAAGGCGGTGGTGGTTCGTTATTGCCTGCACAAGATCTGGAGCGTTTTGTAACACGCTTAGCACGTGAAGCGGAAAAGCAGCTGGCCAACAACAAACACCCTGTGTTGCTGTGTGCAGTCCCACTTCGACGAGCTTTAAAAAGTTTCTTGGCTCGTGCAGTACCGCATATGGCGGTGTTGTCGGTTTCTGAGGTTGGGCAACATGCCAAGGTAACGTCTGCAGGAATGATTGATTTGCCCGGATTTGCGGCATTGGAGTCAGCATGAGTGACCTCATTATGCAGCTGGCGGGTGTCATACAACAGGATATGAATACCTTGCGTGAAGTAGCTCAGAACGTTGCTAACGCCAATACCCCTGGCTACAAAGCCACACGCTCTTTTAATGCGCTTTCAACGACGGCAACGGGTCTCTCCGCCATTGAGCGACACGAAGTGCTACGTCAGGAGTCCGGCGGAATTCATCAAACAGGAAAATTAACGGACTTTGCTTTGACCGGTGACGCATGGTTTGTCGTGCAAACTGACAGTGGTGAACAACTGACGCGCGATGGCCGTTTTCGTGTTGATGCGAGCGGACGGCTTGTAACTCAGTCGGGGCTCTCGGTGCTGGGTAAAAATGGTGTTATTGAGCTTGGGCAAGGGGTGCTAACCGCCGATGCAGCCGGTGGGTTGAAAGTTAATGATGAAGAGGTTGCGCAACTTAAGTTAGTGAGACTCAGTGACGCGACACAAGCCACCGTTATGGGCGGCGGGCGTTACAGCTCAGCCGCCCCAGTATTACCCGCAGCCAATTACATGGTTTATCAAGGCTGGTTAGAGCGCTCCAATGCAGAATTGAGTACTGACATGGTCAAAATCATGGAAGCCTCACGTCATGTTGAGAGTATGCAGCGAGCACTGTCTGCTTACGACAGTATTTTGAACAGTGGAATTAATCAAATAGGCAAGGACTAAGAAAGGAACGCACCATGATCGATGCACTCAGTATTGCTAGTTCTGGTTTGGCGGCTAACCAAGCTTGGATCGACAGCATTTCAAATAATATTGCCAACATGCAAACCGTTGGTTTTAAGCGCAGCCAAGTCAACTTTATGGACATGGTGCAAATGGTTCCGGTGAATGCAGATAGCTCATCCTCAGCATCACGCCAGCTTACAGGCGCGGGTATCAAGGTTTCCCATCAGTCTCAAGTCTTTACGCCAGGTGCGATTCGTCAAACGACTAACCCCTTGGATGTTGCGATTGCGGGTAATGGTTTTTTCGAAGTTGAGTTATCAAATGGTGAGTTGGCATACACCCGTGCAGGCCGCTTTCATGTAGATAATGATGGTCGATTATCGTTAGCCAATGGCATGGTGCTGGCCTCGGATCTGCGTATTCCACCGGATGCTGCCAGCATTCAAATTCAAGCGGATGGTGTTGTCCGAGCAAAACTGGCTAACAGTTCTGAAACCATGATGGTGGGTCAAATTCGATTAACGGGTTTTGGCAATGCTGAGCAGCTTGAAAAAATTAACGAGGGCTTATACCGACCGACCGCATTGAGCGGTGAGCCAGCTTATGCAGAGCCAGGACTGAATGGACAGGGCACATTACTGCAGTCACATATTGAGATGTCGAATGTCAGCTTGATTGAGGAAATGACAGGTTTGGTCTTGGCTCAACGTGCTTATCAGTTGAATGCGCGTTTACTTCAGGCCGGTGACCAGATCATGGAAACCATTAACAACCTGCGTCGCTAAATCGACATGAAATATGGGCTGACATTATTTCTATGCACTGTTGCATTAGCCTCGCCTGCGGCGGCTGACTCGTCAGCGCTGGCATGTTCGCTATCGCCTGCGGATCAGCAGGCGATAACCGCTCGTGTGGCGACACATTTGCAGGTGATGCTGAATGAGCAGCAAGCAACACCGACTCAGGTGTCGTTAGTGCCTATGAATACGTGGCCAGCATTACGTGACGTTCAATTGGAAATGCCTAATAGCTTAAGGAGCCGAGCGCCTGTGACGCTGACGGGTTTTTCCTGTCGTTTGGGTAAACCAGTGAAAGAAACACAATGGTTTCGGGTTTCTGCGCTTCGTGAGGCTTGGGTTTATGGTCGTTCTTCAATTGCTGATAAAGAGGTGATGTCCACACTCCCTCAACGTAAGCAGATTGATTTGGCCGTTCTACAGCTTTTACCCAGTGAGTTAGTGGATGACTTGCAGGGGTTTTGGCTTAAGCGGCCTGTTAACGCAGGTCAGCCAGTTTTACGCCAGCATTTACGTATAGAGCCACTCGTTCGTCGAGACGCACAAGTACATGTGGTTTTGCAAAACAATGGGCTCATGCTGCGGGCGCGCGGACGTGCACTTGAGCATGGTGCGTTGGGTGAGCAAATTTCAGTTCAAGTAACAGGCGCAGAAGGCAGTGTGCTTGCTGTGGTGACAGGAAAAGGAGAGGTACATGCTCAGATGTAAGTGTGGTGTCCTCATGATGATGATATTGCTAAGTACTCAGGCTCAGATTGTGGCTGCACAGAGTTTGATTAATCCAGACAGTTATCGCTCGTTATCAGGTGATCGTCGTGCTTATCACGTTGGTGACAGTTTGACCGTACTGTTGGTGGAGTCGACAACCGCTGTCTCTGCTGCTGGCACTGATGCCAACAGTAAAACGGGAGTATCTGCCAATGTCGGTGATGGCCGGCACCAATTTCAAGGCGGCTTGGCAATACAAGGCGACACAGTGGGGGCTGGACAGACCAGTCGTCGTGGGCAAATACGTGCCAACGTGTCCGTTCGTGTGGTTGAGCAACTTGATACCGGGCTGCTTCGTGTCAGTGGGCAGCAGCGCATCACCATTAATGATGAGATGCAACAAATTCGTGTGTCCGGTTTAGTTCGCCCTGATGACATCAGTTATGACAACACCGTGCTCTCTTTCCGACTGACCGATGCCCAAATTGACATAGTCGGGGATGGTGTTGTGACCAATGCTCAAAAACAAAATGTGTTTTATCGCTTCTTTAAATGGACGGGCATTTTATGAGAGCAATGTTATTGGCGCTTGCCTGTCTGCTGCTACCCGGTGTAACCAGCGCAACGGAGCAAGTTCGCATTAAAGAGCTCGTTCGAATCCAAGGTGAGCGTGATTATGCCTTGGTGGGTTATGGGCTAGTGGTCGGTCTTGCAGGCACTGGTGACAGTGACCGAAACAAATCAACTCGTCAGTCTCTGGTGAACACACTCAAGCGCTTCAATTTGAATGTGTCGGATGATGATTTAAGTGCGCGTAATACTGCAGCTGTGATGGTGACGGGCACGATGCGATCGTTCAGTGAGGGTGGTGACAAATTAGATGTTGAGGTGTCTTCATTAGGCGATGCTCGAAGTTTATTGGGCGGCACGTTGTTAATGACATCCCTTAATGGTCCCGATGATCGGTTGTATGCATTAGCGCAGGGTCCAGTATCCGTTGGTGGACATGTATTTGAGGCCAATGCCAATTCGGTTCAAAAGAATCACCCAACAGTCGGTCGAATTCCTCGTGGGGCAACGCTTGAGCGTGCGCCAGTACTAGCGGTCAATGCACAAGCTGAAAAGCTGGCATTGATTTTACACGAGCCGGATTACACCACCGCTCAACGAATTGCGGACTCGCTTTTTGCAGAATTAGGGTTGCAAGGTATACGCGTAGTTCATGCGGCCAAGGTTGAGCTGCCAATTGTGCGAGCCGCCAACTTGCCACGATTAATCGCATCCATCGAACGTGTCACCGTACGCCCTGACTATGCCGCACGTATCGTGATTAATGAGCGCACAGGAACGGTAGTCGCTGGCAGTAATGTGCGCATTGGTGAGGTCAATATTTCACAAGGGAATTTGAATGTTGTGGTGAGCACACGCTTTCAGGTTTCTCAACCTTCATTTCTGGTAAGGCCTGGTCAATCAATAGGCACGGTGGTTGTGCCGGATACCCGCTTGGAAGTAACCGAGCAAGAACGAGGCCCTGTTCAATTAGCGAATGGTACGACGGTAGGGGAGCTAGTGCAGGCCCTGTATCACGTGCGGTTGACGATACGTGAAGTGATTACGGTGTTGCAGGCGATTAAACAAGCTGGCGCGCTTCATGCCGAACTGGTTATTCAGTGAGAGTGATATGACAACAGATGTCGGTGTTTTACTGGATGCTGTGCGCCTATCCATGAGTGTGGAGGAGGCGAGAGCCCGAGTGGCTGCTCATAACATTGCCATGGCTAATGTGCCCGGCAGTCGTTCGATGAGGCTTGAGCTGGGAGATGCCATGCAAGCATTACAACTTGCTCATGGTGATGCCTCTGCATTCAAGCAGGCTCTACATACATTGCAAGCCATGGATTTGTCGGCGCAGGTGATGCCGCGTCGTGATGCGGCACCCGTGGCATTGGATAGTGAGGTAGCGGACTTGTCAGCAGCCAGCGGACGGTATCAAGCGTTGGCAGATAGTGTTTCACGTCAGTTTGCCTTAATGCAGTTGGCGATGCGCGGAGGTCGTTGAGCATGGAACTAGATCAAGTCAGTGATGTTATTCGTGCCGGATTAACCTATGAACGCAGCCGTGTTGAAGTCGCTAGCCATAACTTGGCCATGGCCAATGTGGCATTACCTCCGGGAGTGGCATCACCGTTGCAGGCTGCTGCAATGCCCTCACTGTTTTCACAACACTTAGGCCTGCCAAAAAATGAGCTTCAGGCAACGGAGGCTCGATTACATGAAGTGCGTCTTGCTCATGAGCCAGGTCATCCATTAGCAGATATGGATGGCATGGTGCGCTACCCAAAGCTTGATGCCGCTCGTGAGATGGCGACGCTGGTATCCGCAACACGAGCTTATGAATCGAATATCCGTGCCTACAACAGTCTGCGGGCAATGACGCTTAAAGCTTTTGAAATAGGAAAATAAAGATGACAACTGCCATTGAGCCAGTGTCTTGGGGTCCAGAGCAATTGGTTGCTGCAACAAACCAGTTAGGGTCAACAGACAAATTGACGGGAGAGTTCGCTGGGTTGCTTACCAGTGGGCTGTCTAAGTTAGATGCACAAGCAAATCAGGCCACCACTATGTTATCGGCTTATGCGGCGGGTGAACGTTTATCTCCGCATGAGCTAGTGATGGCAATGGAGCAGGCCAAGTTATCCATGCAGATGGCTGTTGAAATACGGAACCGCTTGATAGATGCCTATCAAGAGCTAACACGGATGCAGATCTAAATGAGTGAACAGAAATTTTCTGAACTGATCGCAGAGCGCTCTTTATTGTTCATTACAGGGGCAATAGCGATTGCCATATTGTTGATCGTGGCCATTTGGTGGGTGATGAAGCCGAGTTATGTGCCTTTGCATAAGGAGGCAACTGAGTCGTCACAAGCCGACATGTTGGCGATTTTGAGCCAATGGCAAGTGCCTTATCGTATCAATGTCAAAGAAGGCCTTATTGAGGTGCCATCAGAGCATATTGGGCAGGCACGTATTCATTTGGCTGAAGCCGGCATTCCCACACGAAGTGGCGTGGGTTATGAGTTGTTTGATAAAGCTGATTACGGCATGTCCGAGTTCAGCCAAAAAATCAATTATCAGCGTGCCTTAGAAGGGGAGCTTGCTCGTTCAGTTATGACAATTTCTGAGGTCAAATTTGCACGCGTGCATTTGACGTTGAAGCGCGCTGGTTTATATCAAGCAGATGCTGATCACCCCAAGGCTTCTGTGATTGTTCGTTTGCGACCAAATGTAGTGTTGAACACGAAGCAAGTGCAGGGAATTCAACACTTGGTTGCATCTGCAGTTGATGGTATGACGCAAGAGCACGTCGTCATTTTAGATGAAGAAGGGCGCGCTTTAAGTGCGGGTGATGGTGTTGCGGCAATACCTGAGCGCTTTCAACTGTCGATGGGTTTAGAGCGTGAGCTGCAGGACAAAGTCATGCAGCTTTTACAACGATCCTTTGGTACGCAAGGCGCCCAAGTGTCGGTTCGCGTGTTGATGAATTTTGATCGTGTTAAGTCAGTGAGTGAGCTGCCTGTTGTTACTGGCCAATCACCCATTTTGCGTGAGAAACAACTGAGCTCAAACTCCAGTGGTGATGAGGCAGTACAGGCGCGTAATCAGCAAACACGTGAAGTTGAATATGTTGTTGGTAAACAGCGATCTGAAACTGAGCATGCAGTTGGTGTGATTGAGCGTGTCAGTGTCGGTATTGTGTTGTCCGTGCCTCAAAGCGACGAAGTCATGAATGAAATGCAGCGCGTGTTGGAGGCAGCCTTAGGCCTCTCTCCAAACCGTGGCGATACCTTAGTCATCACCTATATGCCACCTAATCTATCGGATGCTTCGGCAGCCGATTATGTAGAGGGTGCTGTATCAAGTAGCCCTACAACATTGCCAACGTCAACATTAACAATGACCGAGAATAGTAAGCAGTATTGGTTGGCTGCAGGGCTTGCACTATTTGGACTTTTTCTTGTTGTCAGTTGCGTGCTGTTGTGGCGAGAGAATCGGAAGCAATCTACTCATATGACGCGTTTGTCTGTCGATGAACGTGAGCAATTATTGATGGACTTACGACGTTGGTTACAAGAAGGAAAGTGAGCATGGAAAGCGCCTCATTACGACAGTTGGCCATCCGTTTGGCATGTATTCATGTGGATGACAGGGTGTGGGTGCTTGAGCAGCTGAGTGATGAGCAGCGTCAAACGATCGACGGTTTATTGCAGGAAATTAATGAATTGGGGCTGGCTAAAGACCCAACAGTTATTGCTGCAATTTTAGGGCAGCCAAATCAAGCTGAATTTGCAAACCTGGCTTCTATTTTGCCAACGGATGTTGCTTTACATGATCTTGTTGCTAAGGCGGAACACCCATGCTGGGCTGCTTTGTTGTTACAGGGACATTCAGTTCAGCAACGTAACCTGGTCATGAGTGCGTTACCTGCAATTGATCAAATACGGCATTGGGATCAGCAGTTTGCTGATATTGCTGTGCCACCAGCACTGGTCATGGCATTAAGAGATCATTTGATGCCTAACGTTGAGGCCAGCCATGTTCAAGGATAATTCAACAGCTGTTTTACGCCAGCCGATTATGGGAACGGGAACGCGCCGCTTACCAGGCCCAAGCGTGCCGGTGCCTCCGGTTAAAAATGATGTCGTGGCTGCTCCTGATCAAAACGCTATACGTAACCAATTACGCGAGCAGTTTGCTGATGAGCTAATGCAGTTACAAAAAGAGGCTAGTCAGCGTGGGCTGGCGGCAGCTCGTGAGCAATGGCAGGCCGAAGAGAAAAAGCTAAAACAAGCTTTTCTGGATCAGCAAAGCCAATTGAAAACAGTTGTCGAATCCTTACAGAAAGCGCAGGCAGAGTTACTGCAAAGCATGGAGCCTATGATTGGGCGTCTGGCATTGTTGGCGACATTAAAGCTACTGGGCCAACATCAGCAGCTGCGTCCTTTAGTGCCGGATATGGTGGCGCAAACGCTTGACACTTATCGTTTAGAGGGTCCGTTACGAATACACCTTTCGGCTGTGGACTATGAGCAGATGAAGTCTTCAGGGCTGCATGAGTCGTTGCTGGCTCATTTGGTCTCAGACGCTAATCTAGTGAGCGGTAATTGCGTCATTGATCATGGTACGGGTCGGCTCGAAGCGGGGTTAGAAGTTCAGTGGGATGCGCTTAAAAAGGCATTGTTGAGCTCACAGGGAGTGACTCATGTGGCAAGCAATTGAGTCTGAACTAACACAACGGGTACAACGCGTCAGGTTGTGCCGCCGTTTAGGGCGTCTGACGGCTATTCAAGGTCTAATTTTGGAAGCCACGGGACTCGATGTTCGTTTGGGCGAGCTGGTTGATATTGTGCCGGCACGAGGCGGTGATTCGGTAGTGGCCGAAGTTGTTGGCTTAAGAAGTGATTATGTTTTGCTCATGCCGCATGGCCCAGTGGAAGGGTTGTGTCTTGATAGTGAAGTGATTGCTAGAGGCGTTGCTTTGGAAGTGCCTGTAGGCGATGAGTTATTAGGTCGAGTACTCGATGCAAGCTGTCGTCCTTTAGATGATAAACCGTTATCTCATGCTCTCCCTCGTCGGCCTCGAACTACGGCACCGATTAACCCTTTGCACCGAGTGCCAATTCAGCAAGTGATGGCGACCGGTGTTAAAGCCGTTGATGTATTTACGCCACTCGGGCGTGGTCAACGCATTGGAATTTTTGCAGGCAGTGGTGTTGGTAAAAGCACTTTGCTGGGCATGTTAGCGAAACATGCCGATGCTGATGTCATTGTGATTGCACTGATCGGTGAGCGAGGCCGTGAAGTTGGTGACTTCATTCGAGACAGTCTTGGTCCGCAAGGGCTTAAGCGGGTTGTAGTGATTGCCGCAGCAGCTGAGCAACCTGCTGTGTTGAGGCGCCAAGCGGCTTATACCGCAACCGTGATTGCGGAAGATTTTAGGCAGCGTGGTCGGCATGTGCTGTTGATTATGGACTCAATTACGCGATTTGCATTGGCACAACGAGAGATTGGGCTAGCAACGGGAGAGGCCATGGGAAGTCGTGGTTATCCGCCGTCGGTATTTGCATTATTGCCGCCATTGTTGGAGCGAACAGGTGCATTGAATGGGCAAGGCTCAATCACCGGAATTTATACGGTATTGGTAGAAGGAGACGATATGAATGAACCTGTCTCCGATCATATGCGTGCCATTCTCGATGGCCATATCGTACTCAGTCGCCACGTAGCCTCACGTGGACATTTCCCTGCCATTGATGTTTTACACAGCATTAGTCGTTTGGCTGGAGTCCTTCATTCCTCAGATCAAGCATCGCAGGCTGCACAGGTGTCGAGTGCACTGGCGGCCTACACCGACAAAGAAGACTTAATTACGTTGGGAATATATGAGCGAGGCGTTAACGCATTGCTTGATAAAACAATCGAACTCAAGCCTGAAATTGATCGTTTCTTGCGACAAACACCGTTAGAGCATGTACGTGTCGATGAGTCATGGCAACGACTAAAAACCATTGCAACAAAGCTTGCTGGGGCGGTGCAACATGCTTGAGCTATCTCGACGTAAGCGTCAACTTGCATCGGCTTTGCGCTGGCGGTCACTACAGTTTGAAAAGTCTCAACAAGTGTTAGCCCGAGCGATGCAACACCAACGTCAACTTGAACAACTGCAACAACGGGACTTGTCTCAATATCGTGTTTTGCAAGAGCAATATCACCGATTAATTGGTATAGGCGACAACCTTGATCCTGCAATGGTTGAGCAACGATTACTGGCGCTTATGGAAATAAGAACCAATGTGCAAACACGCCAGCAGCGTCTGATAGAAGCTCGTAAAGCTGTTCAGCAAGCAACGGCAGCCGCGGCTGGTTCGAGGCTGGAAATGGACGCCATGACAATGGCACATGACAAAGTCAAAGCAGTCGCCATTGCGCATGCTCAAGAGCGTGAGCAAATTGAGATTTTCGAGTCAGGCTGTCGACAGGGAGCAGCACGATGAGCGTCAAAATTGCATTTTCATTAGGTGCTGGTGGAGAGCGTCCACCTGTGATTCCAACACATGATCGTGCTAATGACTTTAAGTCGCGGCTAGGCCTGCCGATAACACCATTAAATGCTCAAAGTGTCAGTGACATCCCTAAAGAGGGAGTAATGTTGGCTACTGAGGGTCATGCCTATCAGCAATCGATTGAGGTGACGGAGCGTGGTGAAGTTGCAGCCACAAAATTATATGAGCTGGGACTTCAGGCCGGCATTCATCTGTCATATTTGACGTCGCAACTCAATCAGTTTGACCATGAGTTTTTAGAGAAAACGGCTGAACAGCCTTCATTGCCGGTATCACCACTTGCAACATCCACAGTATCGAACCTTGCCATGATTGATGCTGAATTAAACCAGCAGCCGACGGGACATTGGCGAAATCAAATCACCATTAAATTACGCTCAAATCCTATCTCTGTAGATGTCATACAGCGTGAAACCAGTGCCTTGATTGCTGCGCGATTACTAGAAAAACGATGGCAGTTGTTAGGCGACGAGCAGCGCTTATCGCTCGTGGTACGTGACTACTTTATGTCTGAAGCCGAGTGCACGAGTGTGTTAGAGGATTTATTGCATCGCTTAGCTGATTTGGGCGTTGAGCCGACTAATGTCTGGCTCAATGGACAGGTATTTGCTGGAGGTAAGAATGGCCATTGATGCAATTGGAGCGCCATTAGGCGCGACAGCTTCTGAGTTAGGGCAAAGTCGATTAGATCAGTCTGACTTCATCAAGCTATTTTTGACAGAGCTGACGTTTCAAGACCCACTTGAGCCCATAAATAATCGTGAGTTTCTTGCTCAGATGGCCCAGTTTGCCAACCTTGAGCAAACACGTGTTACTAACGAAAGCACTAATAATTTAGTGGCCATGAGTGCATCTTCGCAGTCACTAAGTCTGCTGGGTAAGCAGGTACAAGTGAGTGACAACACGGGTGAAGGCATGGTCGGTACCGTGACTGCGATTAACTTCACCACGAATGGCCCTTTATTAACGGTGAGTGCTACAGGTGGTTCAGTTATGACAGATGTCAGGCTCTCTCAAGTTACCTTAGTTCGACTCTAGAAAAGGACACGACTATGCAGGCATTTTTTAATGGTATGAGTGGTTTGTTAGCCTTTTCTAAAGGCTTGGATAATGTGTCGAGCAACGTATCCAATATGAATACTCCGGGTTACCGCGGGTCAGATACGTTCTTCAGAAGTGTTGGACAAGGTTATGGCGCCGATGTGGCAACAACATCAATGCGGACAGCTTCTGGCGAAGCTCGGCAGACGGGCAACGATACGGATGTCGCGATTGAGGGTAGTGGCTTTTTTGTCCTGAAAAATGACGCGGGTGAGTATTTATATACCCGCGCAGGTCAGTTTCGGATTGATCGAGAGGGCTATCTTGTTGAGTCAGTGTCTGCACTGCGAGTGATGGGTATTAATGCAGCAGGTCAATTAAGTGAAATCAATATCAAAGACCATCGCGCATTGCCACCGACGGCAACGACGACAGTAGAAATGCTTGGAAGCTTGGCTCGTTCAGGACCGTTTGAAGAGAATCATGTAATTCAGGCGGTTCAGGTGTTTGACGAAACAGGTACGCGACAAAGCCTAACCATTACATTCACACCCCAGGAAGTGCCTGAGCATAGTTGGAAGGTCGATGTAACGAATGCAGAAGGTGAATTGCTGCATTCAGGTGAGGTTGTCTTCAATCCAGACGGTAGTCCAGCGGTCGATAAAAATGTTATTGCCTTCAAACTTACTGAAACGAGTGAGCAAATTATTTCGTTGGATTTTGGTGAGCCAGGCAGCTTCAACCAGTCTTACCAAGTCAGTAGTGGCGCAAGCCATACACTATCAGCACGTGTGACAAATGGCAGTGCAGTGTCTGGCCTAATGGGTTTGGCATTTGATGAAAAAGGTATGATGAAACTGAGTTATACCAACGGTGAGCGCCGTGATAGTGCTCAGCTAGCACTTGCTGATTTTGGTGACTTTTCTGGGCTACAAATGGGCTCAGATTCACTCTATCGAGCCTCAAGGAATATGCAGCCTATATATGGCCGTCCTGCCCAGTCTCAGTTTGGTGGAATCAAGGGTGGCTACATTGAGCTGTCAAATGTCGACCTAGCGCAAGAGTTTGGTGACATCTTGATTATTCAACGAGGATATCAAGCCAGCTCGCGTGTCATGACTGTTTCTAATGAAATGCTAGAGCAGCTTTATAACAGCACACGAGGGGGTTGATCATGGTGCCTTGGGGATTTGTTGGTAGCACACGCTTGCAGAACGCCCGTCAGCTGCTACCCGAAGCATGGCTCTCTTGGTGTAAGGAGTGGTGCTTCAACGCAGTCAATCATACCCAAGACAAAATTCATGTGAGTGAGGCAGGTGCTGAGCAAATTACACATGCTGAGTGGGTCTGTGCTGAACTGTCGGATGGGAAGATTTGGGTTGGTTACGACAGCAATTTAGATTGGCATGGTCAAGTATTTGCGGGCATTAAAGAACTGCCCAACGATGCTGTGGCAGTCGCATTAATTGAGCAAGCTAAGCTTGCGTTAGTGAACTCAGTACTGGCTGCGATCGGTATGGAAAAAGTTACTGCAGTTGTTCAGGCTGCCCCATCCCAGTCTTTATATACGAGTCCACGCGTCGTGATGCAGATTGCAGAATCAGCAATCACTTTGGTCATTGATGCATCATTGCTAAATCAATTTCTTCCAGTGCCTCCGCCACAAAAAGCACTCAATCGTCGCGACGATGTCATTGGTTCGACGCGTGTTTCCCTTCGTGTTTTTTTACCGCTTGAACGGGTGTCAGTAGCTGCACTTGATCAATTGCAGCCTGGCGATGTGTTGCCAACGGCTGCACCTTTGTCGCAGCGTTTTCAATTGGTATTGCCCGATGGCCCTCAGGCCTCTGGGTATCTTGTTCGTCATAATTCACAGCGTGTATTACAGCTGGCAGATCACTGATTTTTTGGAGTGTTGGGTATGAGCGTTACGGTTGAGCATATTGAGTTGAATGAGGCTATTCCAGCCGCTGGTAAGGAAGGAAATGTATTGATTAAGCGAGACATGGGCTTAGTTAAGCATGTCATGGTTGAACTTAAAGTAGAGGTGGGCACGGTAGAGCTGTCGATTGATGAGTTGTTTGCACTCAAGTCAGGCGCCTTAGTTAAGCTTGGCCAACAGGTCAATGAGCCGGCCACACTTTGCTTAGACGGTAAGGCGATTGCACGCGGAAATCTGGTGGCCGTAGACGATAACTTTGGTGTGCAATTAACGGAAATTCTGTGACAGCATTAACTATGTCTTCATCAACTGATGCCGTTGTTATGGCGCTGCCATTACGTCCAGATGACCCTGTTTCTTGGGCTTTTGTGATTAAAGTGATGCTGGTTTTGGTCGTATTACTGGCCATGACCTATGTCGTACTGCGTTGGTATGCAAATAAATCACGTGTTAACCAAGATCGATTGGGAAAAGATGATGCTTTGGTTTGTACGTCGGTATTACGACTTTCACCAAAGACTCGCGTTTATCGTGTGCGTTCAGGCGCTACTGATGTGCTGGTGACGGAGTCGAGCCATGGTGCCTCGATGATAATTGTACCCGGCAATGAACCCACGGGTGCTGTGAACGAGCCATTAGCATGACAGAACTTAATGCATTTCAAATGAGCTCACCGGCGAGTATTTTTGCGTTCTTGACGCTGCTCTCTTTTATCCCTTTCATCATGATTGCGCTGACAACATTCACGCGAAATATTGTGGTGTTGTCTTTAACTAGACATGCCTTAGGCCTTCAGCAAACACCCCCTAATATTGTCCTGATTGTACTGTCGCTCTTTCTTACGCTTTTTGTCATGTCGCCCACATTAGAGCGAGCGTATGAACAAGGTGTAAAACCGTTCTTAGCGAATAAAATTGCTATCGAGGTGGCCGCTGAAAAGGCATGGTTACCGATGCGTGATTTCATGGTGCGGCAGACACGTGAGAGTGACTTGAAGTTAGTCTATGAGTTAGCAAAGTCACCCCTACCAATGTCGGTAGATGACTTGTCACCCGTTAAGCTCATTCCTGCTTTTATGCTGAGTGAGCTGAAAATAGCCTTTCAAATTGGCTTTGTTATTTTCTTGCCATTTCTGATTATCGATTTAATTGTGGCCTCCATTTTGATGTCGTTAGGCATGATTATGGTTCCTCCAATTACGATATCGTTGCCGTTGAAGATCATGCTGTTTTTGCTTATTGACGGGTGGGGCTTGATCACACAAGTTCTGGTTCGCAACGTTGTGTAAGGGTGATGATTGATGAACAGCATTGACAAGGATTTCAATGCTGAAAAATTGGCCGAAGAAGCTCAGCTATGGCAACTATGGTCTTCAGCTCAATCTGCTGATGTACGAACAAAGTTATTTTTTTACTATTGTGAATGGAGCAGAACGTTAGCTAAGTTTTTGCTTTCGCGATATCCACATCCGTTAGCGGAATGGAATGATTACGTTAGCTTTGCATCGCTGGGACTATTACAAGCAATCGACCGATTCGACCCATTGAGACAGGTAAGGTTTAAAACTTTTGCTGAGCCTTATATTAAAGGGGCAGTTTTAAAAGGGCTCGCTTGTTATGTAAAGGATCGCGAAAAAGTGACGCGTGATCGACTGCAAAGCCTATCAAGCGAAGATCGTTTTCGAGATGAAGACAGTGATTTCGAGCAAGTAGTCAACGCTGCTGTTGATTTAGCATTTGGCTATTTTTTAGAGCTTGGAATTTTAAGTGAGCCCTCTGATGACAAGGGCCCATTAGGTGTATATGAACAAGAAAATATGATGACCAGCTTGAGCGCACTGGTGGCTCAGCTTCCTGAAAGAGAGAAACAAGTAGTTATTGGCCATTATTATCAACACTTGTCTTTCGCTGAGTTGAGCCAGCTAATGGGCGTCAGTCGACCGAGAGTGTCTCAGCTACATGCTGCAGCTTTAAAGCGCATACGTGCACAGCACGAAAACTCCCTAAATTTTGATGACTACTTTTAAGCGGACAATAAGTTGAAAAAGTTAAGCATGTTTTCTGTATGCCTTCAAATACTGACATACCTCTTCAATCGATAATCCTTTGCTCAGTATTTCCCTCAATGCCTCGCCCAAGAGATATTTTTGCTCTTCAGTTAGCTTTCTTGTTACCTCTTTAAGCGAGTCCGGTGGTCCAAGTTTAATGCTTTCATAATAGTATTTAGGCTTATCCCACAGCGTGCTACGTGTCGAAATAATGGTTGTCTTAAGCTGCTTTCTAAAGTCAGCTGGCGTTGTTGCAACCAATTGATTTGGTGGCGTATGAGTCTCATGCAATTGAGCAACTGGGAGATCTTCTAACGAAATATCACCTGCTAAGCCGGGCTCCAAGACAATCCGAATCGCGATTAGTTTTTTGCCTTCTCTTAAAAGTAAGGCGACTGATCGAGTAGTGATAAAGAGGTTTTCAGCATCAACAGGGCCTAAAAATAGCTCACGGTCTTCAGGCGGATAGCCTCCTAACAATGAAAACAATGATTCCAGCTCATTAACACCAACATTTGATCGCCACTCATGCGTGATGTCATGTCGAAGGCGCATGCCGTAAACCCCCAGCATGTTTAGTAACAGCGCAATACGTTGTTGAGACATCACTTGCGGCTTGCCGCGTAACCACGATGACAAATTAGCTGCTTTTATACCAATAGCAGCTTCAATCCCTTTCAGCGTGTCTCCGCGAAGATCCATTAAGGCACGAGCAATCTGAATTTCTGCTTCACGTATGTCGCTGTTTTCCATCAGTTCTTCCAAATAACTATAAATTGTTATCAAAAATATCACACTTTTTGCTTGACACGTATTAATTATAAAATACTATAAAGTTATGCAAGGGGAGTAAAAAGTCATGATCAGAACAGCACAGACCGGTGTGGTATCCAGAAAAGGGTTTCGGCTAATGCAAAAGAGTTTTGCTGAGCGTTACCCAATGATTCAGTTGACGGGTCGTACATTGAGCCCCGGTCAGTTTCATCACCTAAATGCTTCGATTAACGCATTAGTTAATAGCAGAACAATGCCGAGTGAGGCGCCGATGATTCCGCTGATGATCAGGTGTTCATCGCAAACATTTTTTCAGTGGACGGTTGAGTTGTATTTTGATCGTGTTCAAGAGCAACAATTTAGAAAAGCTAATCCGCTTTTTTATCAAGCACTAACTCTCCAGCTCAAACAACTGCATGAAGCAATCAACAGTACATGCAAAGCATGTGGTGCTAGTTATGGCGCGTGTGAGCATGAGGGGCATGTCATTTTTTTAGACGATATGACGCCTAAGCAAAGAGCAATGGAAGAAAAAACTGTCCTTTCTCAGCGGAAGGCGCTAGCGCAAGACGAAGAAAGCAAAGCGGATGCAGAAACAAATATGACAGAAAAAGACATGCCAAAAAACATGATGCGGCTTGCCGATCCAGAGAAGTTGGAAAATGCCAGAACCAGCATGGGCTCATCGCTTGAAAAGAGTTCACAAGCGGCAAACTTCTTTACGAAGTTGTTGTCACCCAATGGACACTTACGTGAGTTGCGAACAGTGCCGGACACGATTGAAGACATCTTGTCTGAGTTTTTACATAAGTTTCCTAACTTTAGTGAGTTACACAATTTATTAGCGAATCAGTTTGCGTTGATTCGCTTAACCAATGCACCACTGTGCATGCAGCCGGTGTTATTGGCCGGCCCTCCCGGTGTTGGAAAAACCGAGGCGCTTCGCTGGTTATGCGAAAGACTACTCATGCCTTTTGAAATGATTGATATGGCGACAGCGCAGGACGTGATGATGTTGTCTGGATCAGATATTCGCTACAGGCACTCTCAGCCGGGTGTGCCATTAACCACTTTGATTGAGCATGATTGTGGCAATCCACTCATTTTATTGGATGAGTTGGATAAGGCCTTTTTGGCTAAAGAGGGTTTGGCGACTCAACCCTTATTAACGCTTTTGGAGCGAAAGTCGGCAAAGCATTTTAAAGATTTAGCCGTCAAGTTTGAGGTGGATGCCAGCTACATCAATTGGTTTGCCACCGCGAACGACACCAGCCTGATTTCAGCGCCCATTTTGAGCCGAATGACGGTGATTGATGTCAAAGAACCTACCCGTCAGCAATTGGTACAAATTGCACAATACATTTATACCGACTTGCTCACTGAGCTGGGTTGCAACGAGGTATTCGATAACACCTTACCGAAAGACGTTATTGAGATCTTAGTCGCATCCACGCCAAGAGCGATGAAGCGGGTGTTGCGGGAGGCATTAGGAACAGCAGCTCGTGAGAAGCGAAAACAGCTATTGCCAATGGACATTATGGTGCCGGTGGTTGAGAAAAAAATGCCGTTTGGATTTTCAAGTCACGTCATCCATTAGGGGTAAAGGTCTGGTTTCTCGTTGGCATGTTCATCGGGCTGCAGCAGTTCGTGCAGCTCAACGGAAAGCGCACCAGCTAGCCGCGTCATGATGAGCAGCGATGGGTTACCAATACCTCGTTCAATCTGACTTACAAAGGTCCGATCAACATCAGCTAAAAGCGCTAACGCTTCTTGGGACAGCCCGACCATCTTACGCCGCTTTTTAAGCTGCGCAGCAAAGTGAGCAAAGGCTGGGTTGGTGTGCTGTTTCATAACAGCAGCTTCTGCTTAATGGGGATTGTAAATCCACGGGATATAATCTACAAAGCAACATCAGGGGAGAAAATAAAATGAACAGGGATTACTTAATGAATACAGCTATGAATAGCAGCTTTGGCTCCCTGCCAAGCCGCTTAAATCAGAAGGCGCGGCATTGCTTTTATGCAGCATGCATTGCGGCGAGCATTGCACTGCCTAGTACTGCTTCGGCTATGACGGCATCTGAACGTCAAAACCTCGTGAAGTTGTTTGAGTGCCAGTCAGGTGTGAATTACGAATTACTCGACACCACCATGGAAAAGCACGGCATTTCAAACAGCGCTGAACCGTACCGATTAAAGAATCCACTCACCGTATTTGGCCTGCCAATTCAGACCATCAAGATTTTCCGTGAAAGTGGTGAGGACTCCTACCGTGCCTTTACCCAAGGTGTCACGCAATCCCAAATGATCTTGGCGGCGCGCTTGAAGAAAGGAAAGTGGGACTTTGAACGCAGTACCAAAGTCGGCGTCATCACTGTTGAGGACTATGACGGCCTGAGCTTTAAGTGCGTTGTCGCTACGGCATCTGAATATTAATAAAGTCGAGTAAACATCATGAAAAAAGAACTATTAGCCGCAATCTTATTACTTCAACTTGCCGCCTGTGGTGGGGGCGGCGGAGGCGGTGGCAACAATGCACCTAACCCCAATCCGAATCCTGTACCTGAAGAGCCGAATGAGCCTGAAGAGCCCGTGGCTCAACCACGCACCCTGACCATCCAAAATATGGCGTGGTTGCAAGTGGTGCAGCAGGACATGGACGATGAAGATACGGTACTGGCCTCAAATAAAGAGACTCGTGTTCGTGTGGATGTGACCAGTGAGCGCAACAACGAAGTGCTGCCGGTTAATTCGGCATTGCGTTTATGTTCCGCACCGATGACTTGTGAGAGCTTTACACTCACACCCAATGCGATTAACGCACCACAGACCATTAATGATGCCAACCTAAACGGTAGCTATGTGGCGGTGATTCCTGCCAACAAAATGTTGAGCAACATCACAAGCTTTGAAGTGCATGTAGATACCACCAGCCCTGCTGAGGTAACCAACCCACTGTTTAAGACGGGCTCAGTTGTTGTGAATGACATTCGTACCGAATCAATTGTGGTTCGCCAAGTGACCTTTAATGGACAAACCGGTGTGTTTCCTTCTAACGCTGACTTGAAGTCATTATTGGAGCGCACCTATCCGCATTCAGGACTAACAGTAACGTCTGCTGAAACGATCGTGTCTGAAGTGCTTACTAATGCCACACCAACCAGTGTTGAAAACGGCATTCATACGTTTCCTCAAGCGGTGTTGGATGAGTTCATGAACGAGATGGACTTGAACTACTGCCGTGAACAAAACTCGGGTTCGATTTGTGTCACAGCATGGCCAGACAACGTGCGATTTACCTTTGGCGCTGGCGCAATTGTGGGTGGCTATGCCAATGGTTTGAATACCATTCTGAACCAATCATTCAGTGCAACCGATAATTTGGGTGTAACAACACCTTATGTAGAAGATTGGTTGTCTGGTGGCGCCAATATCTTTGCACATGAGTTTGGTCACATGATGAACCTCGGCCATGCTGCCTGTGGCATTACGCCGGATGCAGAAGATGTTACCGGCTATCCCGATGGTCGCATTGGTGCCAACGGCGGTGGTTACGACGTGGGTCGTAACTTCTATTTTACTACCGCTGGTGGCCAGTTTTCGGACTTCATGAGCTATTGCCAGAAGAATTGGACTTCTGACATTAACTACCTAAAAGTGATCGGCTCACAACGTACTGACTCTGATAATCCAGTAGTTCGTGCTCGACTAGTGCGTGACGACTCACATGATCACACTGATTCACAACAAGTGACCACAAAGCAGTACATGGGCTTTTACCGACTGAACGGTAAGTGGGTCATGAAGTTAGTCGATATCCAACCCAGCAAACTCAAGCCTTTTAATGGACATCGCAGTGGCGCGTCGATTCACCCTGCGCTGAAAGGACTGAGTTTGCAGTCAGTTCAGACTCACTTTGGTCAGCCGGAAACGGGGCCTTTCTTTGTGCCAGCAACGATTGTTTTGAAGAGCCTGATTAGCGAAGGCTCTTTGAACTTCTAACGCAATTTTAGACTTGAGAAGTAGTGCTTTTTTTAAGAGTTTGAGTAAGTGATATGAGAACACTTTTTACGGGTTTATTAATCGGTGCGGTGCTTGGTGGTGCCGCTTTTTATGCCTTTCAAGACAGAACGTCAAAGGTGGAACTGTATAAGGACTATGACAATCCCTTTTATTTTTTGCGCGAACTTCTTGAGTGTAAAAGATTCGATTTGCCCGTTTATGAGCTTGCGCCAGCACTAGATGAGATGGGAGCAGTCAAGCTTGCGCATGACTCTGATGAGTTCGGTGATCAGTCATGGACTTATGAAATCAAACCAGCGCTAGCAGTTTACGGATTTCCGGTCACAAAAATTGGTCTTTATCAGCTGAGTGGCGATGGTGGGGATCTTTCGTATGGCATGTCGGCCTATTTTGATGTGTCGGTCGAAGCGTTGGCTCGTGCAGCAGATGTAGCACCGGACCCAGAGGTGGATGGATTTAGTCAACAAGTTAATGAAAACGCCACAAGAGTGATATCGGTACGTGATGGCCTAACGAGATCGTTTTGTGATGTCTCCGTTGAAGAAGACTTTGAATCGTATCAATCAAACTAATTGATATTGGCTTACTTTTTAGTCGGGAGGATTTATGAGCTTAGTATTAACAAATGGAAAAGTTTTGGAGTTCTTCACGCTGACAGGAACCGTGGTTTCAGCAAGCAAAAACTTCGAATCACAACTGAGTGCAGAGACCTCGGTTGTCAGTGGAGGAGGCATGATCAGTGGCTCGCATGGCAACATACATGGTTACATTGAGCCATCAAGACATAATGTAAGCATTAATTCAAAAACAGTTGAGCACCAAGAAATTGTGATTGAGGACGCTCACGGTGTTCATCATGCTGTTCGCATTTGGGATTGGGGAATTACCTGTATTCCCGGGCATGCGTTGACACTTTTATGGGCTGTTCCGCAGGGGCAACAAACGGGGCCATATCTTTACATTAAGAATAATAGTACGCGTCAGGAAAAGCTTTCAGAAAATGCTATCAAGCTTTTGGCTCAAAATAAGAATAAAGAACTAATTGTTCCATTTCTCTTGTCGTTAGCCATTGTTCCGGGGATCGTTTGGTACAACCTTGGTTCGTTTCTGGGCATGGTTTCTGCAGTAGCATATTGGGCGTCTAGTTTTAAATTCGAATTAATGACTAAGTTTTTTGGGCATATCGATAAGGACTTTCAAAGCATCAATAACGAGATAAATAACGTTTTAAGTAGGGTTAGTTGATTGGCTTTTGCTTAGAACAGGAGCCAAAGTAGTGAGGTTGTACGATGGACGCTGCTTTGGTTCAAACGACTAAGTCCAATCTGAGAAAAACTTAGTTGAATGAATAACGTTCGTCAGAATTATCACTTCCGGTTTATTGCGTGTATTGCGTAAAAGCACATGTCATATGAATATGGTGCTCTGTCATCAAGGAGCAACATCGATGCTGACCCCGCGCGAACTGGAACGTGTTCGCAACCATCTCGACACCTTTATTACTACCGTTCGCCCGAGCCCAACACACCGTGGTCAGTTTGACGTGAGTTATGTGTTGAGTGAGTTCGCGGTGGTGCTTAACCTGCATCGAGTCGCTGGGGAGACCTCGGTGTTAACGCCACATGCTTGCTTTAAGGCGCTGCACTCCGAAGAGCCAGAGGGCTGGTTGTTGTATGTGGTCGACGACCAAGGTCATTGGGCGTCTAATGAGTCCTTTGTATTTAGTGCGGATTTGTCTGAGGCGTTAATTTTTGCGAAAACTTTAATGCCGACTGAAGTTTCAGTGGATGCTTTGAGGTCTGCTAGTTGATGTTTGGAGGCGTTGCCGTATTCGTAACGTTAGTGAGGTGGTTGTTTGTATAAGTTATAAGTGCGGCGGCTTGGGTTGGCTTACAAAGTATTGTTTAGACATTACTTATTAAAATTAAAACTGTCGTTTTTTCATGTGTTATACGACAGGTGTCGTTGAATCAACTGTTAGGCGCTAGAATCAGCAACCGTGATGAGGGGGGATTAATGAAAAGTTCTAGAATCTGTGCGTATCTAATTGCTCTTGCAGCGCTCAGCGTCGCACATGGAGCAGCGGCTGCAACGTGGTTTGGAATCAATGTTTCACATGATGAAGCACTGATCTTCTTTGACGCCGACACGGTCGAAAGAAGTTCAAACTCAGTTACTCTTTGGGTCAAGTCTGTCCAACTTTCAACCCCAGATAAGAATGGTGCTTGGTCCACTGCTTATCGCTTGAAGTTCAACTGTTCCACTAGAACGAGGCAAACGCTAGCTTGGTCTGATTATGAAGATGGTGGGAAGTTCATCAGATCCAATAACACTGCTGGAACAGTTGCGCCAATTTACCCTGACTCTATCGGTGAAGGCATGCTCAAAATTGTATGCGCCGCAGGCTTCCCTAGTTCGACCTCCGATGAGGAGTATTGGAAGTTGTTCAGCAATGACGTTTTTGAGGTAAGGGACGCGGTAGTTCGTGGACGGAACAGAAGTGTTGACACCGCCCCCAAGTAGTGGAATCCGACAAGAAATGCGGAAGTCGGACAGGGCTGGGCAAGATGACACATCGGCAGCCTAACGAGTCATTCAAGCCGATGCCGCTTCGCGGCACGGCTTAATTCTGGTGTTAAATTTCAGGAAATCACTTTGCAGGAAGCGAGAAAATTTGAAGACTGCCTAACCGAACGACCCAGGCCGAAGGGGATTGACGTACTTTGCGGCTTGAGGCACTTCGCAATAATTACGTATGCAGTTCCCGCCGAGAGATTTAGTGGGATATTTCCAGATAGGTTCCAGTTAGACACTATTGAAGTTGATGGACGAACGCTGGGATTGATCTCGGTTGTGCCATTCATCGATGTCGATTTTACGTCGGCGGTTTTTCCGTTTCCAAAGTTCACTATGGGCCAAACCAACTATCGCATTTACATCATAGATAGGGTCACAGGTGAGAGATGCGTTTGGTTTCTCGGCACTACGCTTGATTCTTGGACCCTAGTAGTCCCAAGGTATTTATGGAATCTACCCTGGCATGCAGGGAAGGTGAAATTTGATTGCCGCCTTAACCAATCGACAGGTTTGTACAAAAAGTATGAAATGACCACCGAGTCCAGTTGGGCAGAAGCGGCGGTTGAATTGCAACAATCAGAAGAAGACACTTTTAATTTACCAGGATTTCCTGACACAGAGTCAGCTCTGGTTTACCTGACGCATCCTCTTGCTGGTTTTTATTATCGTAGAGACGGCAAGCTCGGTACCTATAGGGTTTGGCACAAGGAATTATTGGTAAAGCCAGCGACTCTCAAGTCGGCAAAGTTTGGACTTTTATCTAGGCTTGGAATTGTTTCAGAGTCTGAGCAACTCAATCCATATAGTGTGCTTATCGAGCCTTTGAATGAATTTACCATCTATTTGCCGCCAACTGTCGTCGGCTGAATATTTAACAAGTCGCGCAAGGCGGACGTCCCTAACGGGCCGCCGCTTCGCTTGGCGTTATGCCTCACAGCCAAGTTACAATCTCATTCAAATTAGGAGATAGAAAATGAAAATAGTTACCGTCATAGCACTCTTTTGTGCAGCAGCAGTTGTTCCGTCATTCGCTCAGACATCACTTTATGACCCATCAATCGAGCACGAGCCGAAGGATGGTGTCGTCAAACTGTATGGTGCTGGGGGGCCGAATACCGCCTTCAAAAAAGTCGCTGAGGTCTGGGAAAACCGTTCGGGTACCAAAGTGGAAATTATCGCCGGGCCTGAAAGCAGATGGTCTGCTGATGCGCAGGCAGATGCCGATATACTTTGGGGTACTTCGGAGCAGTCGATGACGGCATTCCTGCTAACCTACAAGACCTTCGACCCCAGCAAGGTCGAGCCGATCTATATCAGGCCCACCGTTATAGCCGTTAAGGCCGGCAACCCAAAGAATATTCAGGGCTTTGACGCGCTTCTAGTGGAAGGAATGAAAATCGTCGTTACGGAGGGCAAGGGCATCTACAACACCTCCGGAACTGGAACATGGGAAGACGTCGCCGGACGCATGGGCTCGCTGAATGACGTCGCGCAGTTTCGGAAGAATATCGTGTCGTACTCGCTCGGCTCTGGCGCCAGCTTCAATGCGTTCAAGGAGCTGGACGCTGATGCCTGGATTACCTGGCCGAACTGGCCAATCACGCACCCCGATGTATTGGAGCTTGTTCGCTTAGATGAAGGCCGAACGATCTGGCGAGATGTCAATGTAGTCATCTCACCTGACGCAGACCGTGAGGCGCAGATGTTCCTAGACTTTCTGGTTACCGAAGAAGCGCAAAAGATAATGGCCACCGAAGGGTGGCGGAGATAATCGCTATTTATTAGTTGCCCCATAATCCGATGCATAACAAGGCGCTGCACCGGACGGCAATTCCGCTGCGCTCCATTGCCGCCGGTGAGCTTAGTCGTTATGTGTCTCGGTAGGTAGCGTAGGACGAAGAGAGAATTGAAAATGTCCAAGAGCCAATCTGAAATGGAGGAGCAGCTCCTCGAGCAATACCGAAAGCGGATAGCTGAGGAAAGTAGAACTCTGCCCGAATCTAATTCAGAGCTAATAGCCAGATTCATTGCCATATGTTCTGATAAAGGGATGCAGTTAGGGCAAAGCGACTTCTATTACGTGCCAACAATTGGTGTGGTCGCGAAGTATCCAGGCCTTGTATCCAAGCTACTTGACTGCATCCCTCGCGAAAAGGACGGGCTGGTTTCAATGAGCTGGCTGAATGGGAAGCTCAGGTCCGAGCCATTCCAATCAGGCTATATGCGAAGTGACAATTTCATGGTTATGGTGCACCCAAACTTCCGCCGTAAATACTATGAAAACAATAACTACGCTCCGCACTTTGTTGAGGTGTTCACTAGCTACCGAGCCAGCAATATAGAGAAGTACATAGCGCTGGATGAAAACAGGGTGCGTATTAACGTCGACTCTAGTTGCTACATTGAAGATGACACTTGGTATGGCGCTCCCTTTAATAGATCGGTAGGCGAAATTGAGAATGGAGTGAGTGTACTGAAGCCCCCTCAAGATATCGAAGAGCCAATATTGTCATTTCTTTTTTCTGACACGTACGCGCTAAATGTAAAATGGTCGGAAGGCAGGGGCGTAAAAACGTTCCAATCTATAGAATTCAAGAATGACGGAATATCAGTCATGAAAGAGGGCGTTAACTTATACCCTGCAAGGTATATGCACGCCGAGTTTGATATTGGTTTGAATGAATTTCGTCATTTCGATGGCGCCGTGCAATACATGACGGAATCGGAGTACTTTGAGCGAAGAGATTCGGACTTCAACTTCAATGTGAAATCACGCGCGCATCAAAAGCCATTGTCTGAGAAAATGTTCAAAATTAACGGCAGTATAAGTGTCGATGATTTTGTCAATTTGGCCACTCACTATTTCACCGCAGATCCACTCATAGTGGAATACTTCTCTGGCAACTACCCAAGAACCGTATCTGAGGCCATTGATAGGGTTCGCGCAAAGCGAAGTACGGGTGGAGACACATAACCATTCGCTGCAGGCGCGACGGCCCTGACGGGCCGCGGCCTAAGCTCAAACGTTAGGCAACCGTTTAGATTAAGGTGATAAATGTCACTTAGAAAGAAAAAAAACGAGATAGAGCGACTGATAAGCTCATTCGAGCGTGAAGCTGACAAATTTCACGACTTAACATTTAGCCTGTTCTATGTGACGCATGAAGGGCCTGTCGATAACAGGAAGTTTAAATCGCCAAACCATACAATAATGCTATGGCAATATTATGGAAAAATTAAGCCTCAAGGTGGTGCCGAGAAATTTGTTGAGAATTTAAAGCATAGCGATCTTAAGTGGGGCGTCAGAGGTGCACAATTATCGGCATTTGCTGTAATAGAAGGTGAAAGTTGTGCTCTTTTTGCACGCATGGCGAAACGCGCCGGGAGTTTATTTAACGAAAAGGAAGCTTCCGTTTTAAAGAGTCGTGTGGTTTCTGAGATTCAAGAATCTGAAAAGGATGGAGTTTCTAAACCTACCGCTGCAGTCAATGGTAATGAAATGGCTGTTTGGCTAAGCTATCTTCTCTATTACATTTCCAAAGTCAGTCCGGGTAAGGATAAATTGGAAAGAATCGAGCCAGATCCTTTCTCTCTTTCATTATTAGCGCTAGAAAATTTATTAGTAAGTCCAAGAGTAGAAAAGATAGATAAATCGATGAGTCGGGTCGATGAGATCAACTTCAAGGTGGCTTTGTCATTTCCCGGAGAGAAGCGTGGCTATGTTTCAAACGTTGTTGATTCGCTTAAGGCAAACTTAGGCAAAGATCAGGTATTTTACGACTTTGATTATCAGTCACAGCTGGCTAGGCCTGATTTAGATATCATGTTGCAGAATATTTATAGGAATAATTGCGAACTGGTCGTTGTGTTCTTGTGTAAAGAGTACTCGGAGAAAGAATGGTGCGGATTAGAATGGCGTGCCGTAAGGGATATTATCAAGTCTAAGGAGAGTGAGCGAATAATGTTTGTTCGTTTCGATGGTGCACATACTGAAGGTGTATTCTCAATCGACGGTTACATTGATGCCAACCACTTTTCAGAAGTTGAGGTTTCAAGGTTCATTTTGGAGAGAGTTGGGCTTGTTTGTGGCGCAAATGCCTAACAAAGCCATGAAATTCGCTCCCTGCGGTCGCCGGACGCTCGTTCCTTGCGCCGTTTATGGCGGGCGTTAGCCGCAAGGAGGCACCATGTCCCAATACAAACTGACGGAAGAGATCCTAACAAGATCTAATGCAGCAATTTGGGATCTGGCGAAGCTTGAGTGGACCCTGTATCAAATATATGAAGCGAACGAGCCAGAAACCTGCTTGTGCGGTCACTTCCCAATAATTGAAGTTTGCACCCTTCAAAACAAGCTTAATGGTCAATTTGCAACCGTTGGCAATTGCTGCGTTAAGAAATTCATCGGACTGCCATCAGATCTAATATTCCAAGCCGTCAAGAGAGTCCGAAAAGACAACCAAAAGTCACTTAATGCTGAAGCCATTAGGCATGCATATGAAAAGGGCTGGATAAATGAATGGGAGTATAGTTTCTCAATCGACACAATGAGAAAGCGCTCACTTACCAACAAGCAGCTCCAAACTCGCATTAAGGTCAATGAAAAAATGCTAGCAAACATGAAAAAGAACAGTGGTAACTGTTAACAATGTGCTCAACTGTGGCTCACTTCGTTCGCTGGACGTCCAAAAGCTGTTCTTTTGGCAGCCCGTTAGCTTAATCGTTAGATTTTCAATGGAGAACAAGCGATGCCCATAATAGTTCCTGATTCTTCGTGGTACAGAGCGAAAAGCTCAGAAGCAGGTGTCGCTTGTTCATGTCCGTACGCAAATGTTCACAAATGCCATAGATATTACGCAAGCATATACATGCTTGGTGAAGCTCAAATGATCACTTCCATAGGTGATGAAAAAAAATTAGAGCTTGATGAATTTTGGAAGCAATCAGACTTAGTTTCAGTCATTGCAGAGGAAAACACTGGAGTTGGCGGTTTGGAGGGTAGGCCAAGTTCATTCTCAAATTTCTGTCCGGAAGTGGCTTACACGTATTTTCGTTATTACGCTAGTTACATAGCTAAATATGTGGACGAAATTGATAAAGATATTGGCCAAAGTGTTGCTGAAAGAGAAGGTATTGAAAATGACTGGCGCTATGAATGGGGGTTTTTGGCTGCTTGCCATTTTTTAGATTGTAGTGTCTACAATCAAATTGATGATTTTAACTCAAAAGGAATTGGCAAATTTGATCGGTTGGCACATTCAAATGTTGTGGTTTTAATTGGCCGCATGGAGAGATGTTTAGAAAGTAACGATCATTCGGGGGTCCTTCATGCTGCATCTAATATCCTCGAAACAATGGCCAAAGATGTTCTTGGGGATGAACAATTAGCCAGTCAGACATTGGGAAGCTTTATTGAGAAATATAAAAAAGAATCTTCGCTTCCTGACGAGATAAAAAATGTCGTCGGTGCTATATATAATCTGCGTAATACAATGCCCTTGTCTGGCCACGGCAGTACAAGCGAACCAAATATCAATATGCAAGACGCAATTTTAATTGCCGCCACAACAAAATTCGTTGTGGAAATTGAATATCGAACTAAAAAAATCTAACAAAGTGCTGCTTTCGGAAAAATTTTCAATCAGTTTAAAAATGAGTATTGAGATCGTAGAAAAAGTAGACCACCTTAAGTTAATAGAAATATGGGAGTCCTCGGTCAGAGCAACTCATGATTTTCTGGCTGAAGATGATCAGTAGGAGTTAAAGCCGTTAATTCTGGAGCAGTATTTTGATGCAGTTGATTTAAGGTGTGCTAAACATGGTCATGGTGAAATATAGGGATTCTGTGGCGTCCACGACAGTAATATTGAGATGTTGTTGATTTCACCTGATGTGTGCGGAAAAGGCATTGGTGCAATGTTAGCTGCCCATGCTATTAAAGAGCAGGGGCATCAAGGTCCGATGTAAACGAACAGAATGAGCATGCTAGGTTTCTACCCGCATATTCGCTTTACAGTGACGGCTTTTTCGTTCCGGCTTCACCTTCACTATAAAGCGCGCTTGCTGGCGGCGCTAGAAGCTCAAACGGAAAAAGCAGCATGGTCAAAAACTTTCAAAGAATTGGAGCTATAAGTAATGCTCACGTTGGTAGGGGCTTCGAAGCAGCGGCAAAGTCTATTCTGTCTGCTGCTGGAATAGAGGTCGAAGAGAACCATCTAGTAGAGGTGGGTGTGGGAGGAAAGAAGAAGCTTCATGCTTTCGATCTCGGCTCCGATGACCCACCAGTAATTGTTGAGTGCAAGTTCCATAAATAGACGAGCGGAGATAACGTATCTAGTGCGATGGTGACGGTTTGGAACGAAGCCATGTACTATTTCTATTGCGCTCCATCGCATTACCGCAAGGTATTATTAGTTCTCCGAGACACACGTAAGCGCAATGGTGAGACACTGGCTAAGTACTACTTGCAGACTACGGCCCTGTCGAGCCTCAACCGGACGCGGCCTAGCGGCCGCACCGCTTATAAATGGCGTTAGACGATAAGAGAGTAGGTTTGATGAGGGGACAATGGCTCGGAAAATACTCCGGAAGTACTACCGGAAAGATAATGATCAATATCGATGAAGTAGGTGATCATTTTGAAGGTGTTGCGTATCTGCATCCCGAAGAAAATGGCCTCCCCGGTACCGTTGCATATTTTGCTACGGAAGATAAAAGCTTAGAACACTCGGTTACAGCATTTGCTGCGCCAATTGATCCTAGAAGCGGATTCCAAACCTCTTGGGATGAAATCAAGGCTCTGTATCCTGAGGGGGTGGCTCATTCCCAACAAGCAAGAACACAAATCAGGCAAGTGGGCAACTCTCTAAATATAGATGGCACGACAGATATCGGGGTGACGTTTTCGGCGGAGTTGACGCGACCAGATCAGAGGACAGGCTCAAAGATTTCGGGACAGGTGATGTCTTGGGTAGAGTTCAAAGAACATGTTTCTAAACTTTCTGAGGCAGGATACCTTTTCCGTGGGCAGAGGGAGCCATGGAGGTTATGTACGTCGTTCCACCGTCGTGAGCGCTATCGAATCAGCGAATTTATCTCTAGGGATGTAAAGAAATTACATCAACGCCTCAGCGCCATTACTTCTCACTTTTTTGACCTTACGGTCCCAGAGCAAAATGGCGCTTTTTTTAATTTACTGCAGCATCATGGGTATCCAACCCCTCTTCTAGATTGGTCTCACTCCCCTTATGTAGCAGCATTCTTTGCGTTTCGGGATCGTCCCATTAACTACTCCGGTGACGAGTCAGTAAGAATTTATTTCTTTAATAATCAAGAGTGGCAATCTCGTTACAGGCAAGTTGAAAACCTAGACCCAGCGTTTCCTCACTTATCGGTGTCGGAGTTCATTGCCATCGACAATCCTAGGATCGTTCCTCAACAGGCTGTCACGACCGCCACGAACCTATATGACATAGAGGCCTATCTACTCGAAAAGGAGAAGGAGTCCGGGATTAAGTTTCTTCAGGCAATTGACATACCAGCGCGGGCGAGATGTCATGTAATGGCAGATTTACGCTTTATGGGAATCACGGCAGGTTCAATGTTTCCGAGCATTGACGGGGTTTGTGAAGAGCTTCGAGAACGAAACTTTGATCGGTAAGACGGATACTAAATTGGTAACGCCGACCCGTACTTCGCTGCGTCGCGTCTCAGCAGCTTACTCAAGGCGTTGAGCATCAATATCAACACATGGAATAAAAATGACACCACTAGTAGAAGAAGCGCTTAAAAGTCTTACTGTAATGGTTAACCTTTCAAATGGGATTCTTCACCCATCTGACGAATCTGCGGCAAAAGAATATTTCAAGGCTCTTTACAAGGAAGGTGAGCCATTAATTGGTTTAGAAGTAACTCAGTGGGCTGTTGCAAATGGATGGCAGCCTAAGCATGCCAAAGAACTCGGTGATTTAGCTCAAAAAATAGGGTCAGGCGGCAGAGTTGTTATTAAAAATAAGGGGATTTTAAAGTCAAATATTATTCAAATTCTTAAAGATAGGGTGACAAATAATGTTTAACAAGTCTCCCCAGCCGACATAACGCTATAAAGAGGTTTCCACGCATGAAGAGTTTCTACAGACTCATGCTTCGCGCTCTAAACTCAGGGGTTTCGGTCTTTGCCGTAATTGCATATTGCGCAGTAAGCTTCTTACTTGGCCAAGCTGCAAACGACATGAACTTATTCGCCGCCTCCGGCGCTGTAATGACTATCTTTGGCTTGTTCTCGATGATTCGTTTTACAACCATCGAGAAGTATCTCCAGCAGGAAAGCATAATTGCCAACAGCACCGGAGTTACCGGGCCACCATTGAGCTCTGGAGAGGCGGCCAAGATCACTAAGGAAAATCAAGATCGGGCAAGGCTCCGTTTGCGGCAAGAGCTTCGAAGTGAAATTCAAGGAATTCTGCTCTCAGTGGCGGGTACCGTTATCTGGGCCTATGGTGTTTACGTTCCCGTGTTTGCCTCTAGTGCTGGTACATAACAATTCGCTGCAGGATCGACGGCCCTAACGGGCCGCGGTCTGAGCTCAACGTTTGGAGCTGTATAGAATGTGGAAACCACGATGATCGCAGAAGAAACGCCGCAAATTTTCATAAGTTACGCGAGCCCAGATAGGGGTCGTGTGCTTCCCTTCTATGATGCGCTGGAAAAAGATGGATTGAATGTGTGGATGGACTGTCGAAAATTGATGGCAGGCCAAAACTGGGACTTTGAATTAAAAAGATCCCTAGATAAATCCAGCTTGGTTCTCGTTTTTCTCTCAAACAATTCAGTTAACAGACGCGGATATCTACAGCGCGAGATTAAGATCGCGCTGGATAAAATGTCTGAAAAGCTATTTGATGACATCTACATTGTACCCGTCGTCTTGGATGATGATATTGAGCTCCCGGAGCAGCTGAAGCCTTTACATGCGGTGTTTGCTCGAGATGGTGACTGCCTATTGCAAGTTAGGAATTCGTTGGCCTTCCAGCTAGAGCGTCTGGGAGTTGAAATCCAGCAGGCGCAAAGTCGAGAAGAGATCTATTGGACGCTCAATACTAGAAAGGAATCTTGGGATGGCCTTCCTGGATATGAGGTTGAGTTCCAAGTAATCGAACTTAGTTCAGACCGCTACCTTGGCATGGCTGACGTGTCCGGCCTTATCAGTGGGTGGCTCTTAGGTGAACTACTGTCCAGTAGGGAAGTAAAATTTGAGCAGGCTCAGGATTATTACAATTATGGGCAGGAGCGATTTCTCAGGACCAACTCCTTTGATGCGCATACGGCAGGGCCTTCTATTAAGGGAAAGATGATGTCTATTGTATATGCAATACACACCTACGGAGCCGGTGCGGCGCATCCAAATACGCACTTTCGAACGTATTCTTTCGTACTTGATCCCTTGGTACAGGTTGAATCATTGGAGCACATATTTTCCAACAAGGAGTCGGCGCTTCAGACATTGAAGGAGTATGTCCGTACAGAGCTTAAGTCTCTGAAATATGACGAAGCAGGCGATGGTGAGTTGCTACTTGATGCGGCGTGGGTAGATCGGGGTACGGAGTCGTGGTTAGACTTTTCGTCATTCTCGTTTCGCGAAGAGGGGATTGATATTCTTTTTGCCCCGTATCATGTTGGCGCATATGCGTGCGGTTCGCAGTTCGTAACTGTACCTTACGTTTCGATAGAAAATGCTCTAAAGCCGCACTATCGCAGCGCCCTGCAACTCGTAGAGGGGATTTCAGGGTAGTCGCGCCATCGCCCAACCATTCGTTGTAGGCGCGACGGCCCTGACGAGCCGCGGCCTGAGCTCAAACGCTAGGCTTACTGGTAGAACCATCAGGAGATTGGAATGGAGAACGAAGTAAAAAGCCGAAGTATCGATTACGTATGGCATTTTACAAAAATTGAGAATGTGGATTCGATTCTCGCTAATGGGCTTATACCTAGAGCTACACTTGAAGCTCAGGGAGCGGCTGTAGCATTCAACGATCAATATCGAATGGATGGACAAAAAACTGCTAACTGCCTATCAATAAGTCATCCAAATTATAAGATGTTTTATAGCCTCAGGCGTCAAAACTCCAGTCAAGCTTGGGTTGTTGTGGCCTTTAAGCCCGAAATACTCTGGCTTAAAGATTGTGCGTTTTGCCATGAAAATGCAGCAAGCAATAATGTTACAGCGATTCCAATACAAAATAGAAAAGGTGTTGCTGCCTTTCTAAGGATGTTTGATCCCGTAGCAGGAAAGCCGGATAGGGCAACTTTAAAGTTGCCAGATGCTTGCCCGACCAACCCACAAGCTGAAATCTTGGTCTTCGACACAATTGAGCCTCAGTACATTGAAGGAGTAATTACTCCTGATAAGCAAACAGAGCAGGATTTAAAAGCAAGACATCTAAACTTCGATTTTCTCTATCACCGAGCGTTTTACTCAGCTCGATTAGATCATGAGCATTGGTAATGGCGACAAGACCACTATTTATTCCTAAGATGTCCGGAGAGCCAGGTGCTGAAGAAAGGCTTTTAGATTTCAAGTGGCACCCTGGAATGGCAAAATCTCAAAAACAAAAGTCAATTTCCGAGTTTCACAGCGTTGCACATAGTCTAGGTTTTGGGCGTGTTTTAGAAATATCTAGCAAATCTGAAGACGAGCTTGGAATAAAGCTTTCTGCATTTAATTTGAGGATTGAAACTAAAAAGAAAAAAAATATACTCACTGTTGAGACCGCTTTTCAAGGAAGCAAAGTCTTTTTAAGAGGCGGACCATACAAAGATCTGTTTGGTTTAGATTCTTTATCAGCAAAAAAAGATATTAGGCTTAAAGAATCCGGCCAACTTATAGGTTTTGAGTTTTTCGGAAAAATTTTTCCACTTGAGCCCAGAACCTATTTCTATGATTGGATATACATTAATGCGCTAGCAAACAATGATGAGTTGTCTAAAGAGGTTATTTTATTTGATGCTTTTACTGATATCGAATTCAACCCTAAAAAGTCAATAAATTGTCAAGCACATTCTGTGGCTGTTTATCTGAGTCTAGTTAAAACTGGAATAATCAGCGAGGCACTTTCATCCCCAGAAGACTTTTTGGAAACTCTAAAAACCCATTATACAAAGCAAAAAAGGAATATCGGTGTTCAAGATAGCCTCATATAGCCTTAACAAGGCGCTGTTGTCGGACAAATTTCCTGCGGAGATCCAAATTTTCCGCAGAACGCGGCGTTATATGCCCGTTAGATCGAGTAGTTCGAAATTTTAATTTGGCTAAAAAAGAGCTGAATATAATATTTGTAGCATGATGGTGCTGCGCATTTAGGATTAGGAGATTATTTTGGATATAACTTTTAACAATGGAGCTAGGTTTGTTCGAGCTGATCTTCACATACATTCTTATGGAAAAGATTCAGGTTCTTTTGACGTTACTGATCAAAATATGACGCCTGAAAGAATTGTAGACACAGCAATAGATTCCAATCTGAAAATAATCAGCATTACAGATCACAACGAAATTCTAAATAGTAAGGCTGCAATTGATTATGCTACAGGCAAGGACATATTTGTAGTACCCGGAATTGAGGTGAGTACAACGCAGGGCCACCTTCTTGTTTATTTTTCTAGCTTTCAAGAGTTAAGATCCTTTCACGGAAAACTTACTATTTCTGAGGACAAAGAGCGCTGCTCACAGGGCATTGTTGAGTGCCTAAATATAGCTTCACAATTCAATGGTTTTGGAGTCCTTGCACACATTGAGCTAGATTCTGGCTTTGAAAAGACGGTAGTAAGATTTAATTCTCAAATGGATGATATATTCTGCCATCCAGCATTGCTTGCTCTTGAAATAAGTAAAAAAGGTAGTCTTGAGCTTTATACAGATGAAGATTCAGATAGTAATCGATTGGCTCTTGTAAAAGCGCGAAGAAAAAAACTTAACCTACATGATGATGTAATACTAGCTAAAGTCATGTCCTCAGATTCACATTCAATAAATAAGCTTGGAACAAACGCAGAAGGAAATAAGAAGCTAACACGTTTTAAAGTTGATGAATTGAGCTTTCAGGCACTCCGCATTGCTTTGATATCCTATGAATCACGAGTTCGTATCGAAGATGTAATTCCTGAAAAGATTCCAAAATTTGTCAAAGTGCAGATTAAGGGGGGGCTGCTGGATGATCAGTTTATTGATTTCAGTAGTAATCTAAGCTGCATAATAGGAGGCAGAGGGACCGGCAAGTCAACATTGATGGAGATTATTCGCGTAGCATCAGGAAATGAATCTTCGAAGAATGTAGTTGATAGTGATGTGTGGCCCGATGATATTAGTTTGTTTTATGAAGATGAAACAGGAAAGGTAATTGAATTCCGTCGATCCAAGAATAGTTATGCTTTCAATCACACGGATGGAGATGATGGCCTCCAAAGCGTTCCAATGGAGTGTTATGGACAAAGTGAAACGGCGGATACAATTAAGAATAGTGATGACGACCCTCAAAATTTACTAAACTTTCTTGACGGATTTTTGGAAATAGAGAATTTAAAGTTAGAGGATGCAAATCTCTGCCAATTGCTGCTTGATAATCAGAGTACTCTAGGGAAGTTGCGAATTGAGGTTGCAGCAATAAAAGATACCGAACGGCAACTTAATTCTCTTAAGGATAAAAAGTCGCGGCTAGAACAAGATAAGGTTGGTGATCTTGTTAAGCATCAAATTGCTTTGGTCAAAGAGAAGGGGATAAGAGACGATCTAATACAGCAGTTAAATAATCTTGTTAAAAGCTATCGAGAAGTTCTTAAGGATTCAACATTATTTGAATACTTTGATGAATTTTCTGATGATGAAATAATTGTAGGAAAAGATCAGATAGCTCAAGTAAAGAAGCTAGTTAACGATTTTTCTGAAATTGTAGCAGGTAAATCTGACGAGTTAAATGTCGCTTTAGAAGAAAAAGTTAGCCTTCTTAAGATTCAACTTGAATCGTGGAGGTCAAAGGAGTCTGAAATTCAACAGCAAATTGACGATAAAAAGTCGGAATTAGAGAAAGCAGGCATTCCTTTTGATATTGGTAAGATTAATCAGATTGCTAAAGATCTTGAGTATTATGAGAAGCGACTTAGAAAGCTAAAAGCTGACCAGATTAAGCTGACTGAAACAGAGAACGAAAGAGCTGAGCTACTGCAGCAGCGGATTGAGCTGAAAAAAAGTATATATAAAAAACGATATTCTTTTAGTACACAGATAAACAATAATTTAAAAAACTCAGTTGATGGGTTATTCGTTTTAGCGAAATTCACCGAAGGGGGGTACTCGCCAAGGTTTGAAGAACTTCTCAAGCAAATGATGGGCTGGAGGACTTCACAGGTTAAAAAGTCAGAAATCATATCCTCTAATATGTCACCTATAACATTTTCTACAGAGGTTAAGTGTCGTCGAAAGTCGATATTTGTAAATATTCTGGATGAGAATGAGGAGCGTGTTTTTTCAGATGACGATATCGAGATAATATTTGACAAAGTCGGAGAGAATAATTCATATGAGGATTTCCAGGCGCTAACATACGAAGATAGGCCACACATTTTGGTGACTAAAATAGTAGAAGTAGGCGGTCAAAAAAAGAATATCTCTAAGTCAATATCTAAATTGTCGTTAGGTCAGCAGCAGTCAATTCTACTGGCAATTCTCATTCAATCTAAAAACAATATTCCACTATTAATCGATCAGCCTGAAGACCACCTAGATAGCGAATTTGTATACAAAACTATTGTTGCTAATCTAAAGAAAATAAAAGAATCGAGACAAGTAATTATTGTTACGCACAATGCAAATATTGCAGTTCTGGGCGATGCAGAGTTAATTATTCCTCTACGAAGCACAAGTGATAAAACGTCGATTGTAAACCGAGGCTCGATCGATAGAGAATCTATACAGAAAGATTGCTGTGCAATCCTCGAAGGTGGAGAAAGAGCATTTTTGAAGCGACAAAATATATATTCTTTATAGTCGCATATAACAAGCACATGTTGTCGGACTGGTTTTTCCGCTGCGCACCAAACCAGCCGCAAATGTGGGGGAACGTCGTAGAAAGCTGCAACAGTATGCGTATGTTGAGCGATACAACCGAATCGTAAGACACAAATGGTTAGGCCAATACGTGTTTACTGATTTAGCAGAAATGCAGGATCATGCGACACGTTGGCTCTGGACATATAATCATGTGTATTAGTTCCGACTTGAGCTGACACATCGCCTTGAAAAGGTGAGAGTTACCAGTTTTGATTGTGGGTGTCGAAGCCTTAATCAAAACTTAAGAGGTAACTCTCATGCTGCATACTAACAATCCAATCATTAAACACAAA
>JAUXVU010000001.1 GCA_030680295.1 Moraxellaceae bacterium | reverse complement strand
CTGATCCCTTCCCGAACTCAGTAGTGAAACCACTCAGCGCCGATGATAGTGTGGCATTAGCCATGTGAAAGTAGGACATTGCCAAGCACCTAATACAACGACCCCCTGCCGTGACCCGGCGGGGGGTTTTTGTTTGCGCGGTATTTGGGGAATATGCTTTGCGGGCAAAAAAAAAGCCACTCATGAAGAGTGGCCTTAGTGCGTATTGCTTAGCCTAATCAATTAAGCGCATCGACAGATCAATCGCGCGGATATCTTTAGTGATGGTTCCTACCGAGATGTAGTCCACGCCAGTCTCGGCAATTTGGCGAATGGTTTCATGGTTAACGCCACCCGATGCTTCAAGCTCTGCACGACCTTGATTAATAGTGACTGCCTCGCGCATTTGCTCTAGGCTGAAATTATCAAGCATGATGCGATCAGCCCCAGCATCAATGGCCTGACCTAACTCAGTTAATGACTCCACTTCTACCTCTACCATGCGGTCTGGCGCATTTTGACGAGCCTGACTAATCGCTGCGGCAATAGACCCAGCTGCCATGATGTGGTTTTCTTTAATGAGGTAAGCATCAAATAGGCCCATGCGGTGGTTATGTCCGCCACCCACTAACACCGCGTACTTCTGTGCCACACGCAGTCCCGGTAAGGTTTTACGAGTGTCTAAAAGTTTCGCGTTGGTATTAGCCAATTGCGCAACCAGTGCCCGAGTTTGTGTGGCGGTAGCTGATAGTGTTTGCAAGAAGTTAAGTGCAGGGCGCTCTGAGGTCAGCAAACTACGCGCACTGCCAGTGATTTCAACTAGGGTGCTACCCGCAGCAACTAATTGTCCTTCTTCGGCCTGCCATTCAATGTTGACACTAGGGTCTACGGCCATAAAGCAGGCATCAAACCAAAGCTTGCCAGCAAGGATCATTGGGTCGCGGGTGATAATTCGAGCTTTTGCCTGCTTTTCAGCGGGAATTAGTTGCGCTGTGATATCACCCGAGCCAATATCTTCAACAAGCGCTGCGGTAACGTTGGCAGCTAAAGCAGCCTTGAGTAAATCAGAGTTCATAGAGCATCCATAACGGGTCAACATGTAATGCCGCGCAGTATACGAGGATTTTGCAATGTTGTTTTTATTCCCTAGCTCACAGACGAAAAAATGCAATTAGGTGCCGATCATTGGTTACTGGGTGCAAGACGAGTTGACTCGCCCAATTTTGGTGACCGACCTACACCTGACATCAGCTTAATTGTGATTCATAACATTAGTTTGCCGCCTGGCCAATTTGGTGGCCCTTATATTGAGCAGCTATTTTTAAATCAGCTTCAAGCCTCAGATCATCCCTATTTTGCTGAAGTTTATCAGTTGGAAGTATCTAGCCATTTATTGATTCGGCGTGATGGCGAAGTGATTCAGTTCGTTGCGTTCGATAAGCGTGCCTGGCATGCCGGCAGGTCGTCTTATGCTGGCCGTGATAATTGCAATGATTACTCAATTGGTATTGAGCTTGAAGGCTGTGATGACCTACCTTATGAGCCAGTACAGTACACTAGGTTAAATGAAGTATTACCGATCTTGTGGCGGGCTTATCCTAGTACACAAGGTCATGTAGTTGGGCATAGTGATATCGCGCCTGGGCGTAAGACGGATCCAGGTCCGACATTTGATTGGCGAGCACTGTCGCAGAATTGTTGAAAGGAGTACCGCAATGACCCTGTTATTGGCGTTGATCGCCCTCGCTGCCTATTTTGCAATGCCTGATGATTGGCGTCGCCTCTTATCGCAACCGGGGCAGTCGTGGCTGCGACTCATGGAGTCCTTGCCAGCAGCACTGCCAGCGCCTGTTCGTTTGGCCTTAGTGATTGTGTTACCTATGTTGGTGTTGTTAGTGCTGATTCAAGGTTTGCGTGAAGTAGGTCTGAGTCTATTGGTTTTCCTGCCGGCGGCGATTGTGCTAGTAATTGTTTTTAGCGATGTCTCATTGCCACGTGCACTGGAGCGCTTTGCCATGATGTGGCAGCGCCAGTATGCTGCATCCGAAGAAGATGGTGATAAGTGCGATATAGAGCATCTGTCTACCTCTGTTATCGATGATCAACATGACTGGGTTACGGATGAAGTGACGCTAGATGCTGAGCTGCATCAGGCACGAACATTTTTGTTACGTGAAAGTTTGCATGAGTTATTTTCACCGCTGTTTTGGTTTTTGTTAGCGGGCCCTGTTGCTGCGCTAGGTTACTACTTGCTGCGATTGATGGTAGGTCATGCGCGTGAAGAGGCGCGTCAAATCGCTTTGTCATGGCTGCATATCGCGGACTGGATTCCCACGCGATTATTGTCCATAAGTTTTGCTTTGGCGGGTAACTTTACGGCAACTTGGGCGGTCATTCGAGAGCAGTTGTTGAAGTCTGATGCCAATGGTCATGAGCTGATTGATGTTGCTGCACAAGCAGCTGAGCCAGAAGGTTTGGATGACGACATTGAATCAGCGCACCTCAACCTAACAGCCAGTTTGACACGTGTTCAGGCGCTAATTCAGCGTTCACTTATAGTATGGATGGTGTTCCTAGCATTAAAGACGTTGTGGCCAGGTTTTTAACAGCCTTTGCACTGCTGATCGCGGCTGTAGTAGCTAGTGCACAAGCTGGCTCATGGCAAGATGATGCAGGGGTGTCTTGGTCGAATTCAGCGGCACAACCAAGTCGCTGGGTTGTGCTAGGGCCTCATCTTGTCGACATGGTCGAAGCCATTGGGGCTAGCAAACGTATCGTGGGCGTTCATGATGATTATGACAACCCAAGCCGTCGTTTAAAAAGCGTGAAGGGCTATGCCATTGTCGGCCAGCCAGGACAAATTAATGAAGAATATCTTCGCCGTGTAAAGCCTGACTTAATTGTCTATTGGCCCGATGGCATGTCTCCGCAGCAGCTTCAGCGGGTCAAGCAGCTAGGCATCCCCGTACTGACGATCTCACCTAAACAACTTGAAGACATTCCAGAGCGTTTGCGTTGGTTAGGCAAGCTAGCTAATCGAGAGAGAGAGGCCAACAAACAAGCCCAGCAATTGACACAAAACTTAAACGCACAACGTAAACAGTATGCAACAGGACCACGATTAAGAGCGTTTTATCAAGTGTGGCAAACCCCGCTTTATACGTTGTCGCCTGATCATTTGGTGAGCCAGGCGATGGCGTTATGTGGTGCTGACTCGATTGTACCCAAGTCACCTATTGCTGCGCCAGTGATGAGTGTGGAGGCTATTTTGCGTGAGCGTCCAGATGTAATTTTAGTGTCGCAACATGGCCACTCATCGGCGCAACAGTTTTGGTCTCGCTTTAAGCATTTACCTGCGGTGCAAACTGGCGCTATTTTGGCTGTGAATGATAAAGACTTAACGCGCCCTGGACTGTCGCTATTGGCTGCACTTCCTGAGCTTTGTCTGCAGCTAAAGCCTTGGCGAGAGCAGGCTGGCATGAGAAGATTGGAGTGACTGATTAGTCACAAATTATTTAAAGGTGGAAAGTATGGCAAGTCCGCGTCATTACGGTGATTCCGATCATGCAGAAACGCAAGAGTGGTTGGACGCGTTTGCATCTGTTGTAGAGCACGGCTCGCCGGAACGCGCGCGACAACTACTGCAGTGGCTTAATGCCGATGCAGCGCGCTTAGGTGTTGCTATAGATCGCTTAAGTACGCCTTATGTGAATACGATTGCGCGCGAACATGAGCCAATGATGCCGGGCGACCCTAACCTAGAATGGCGCTTACGTTCTTTGATTCGTTGGAATGCTTTGGCAATCGTTATGCGAGCTAATCAAAATGATGACGAGCTAGGCGGTCATATTGCGACATTTGCTTCTTCAGCGACTTTATACGATGTTGGTTTTAACCATTTTTTCCGCGCCCCTAATGACGAACACTTGGGTGACTTAATTTATTACCAAGGTCACTCCGCACCGGGCATTTACGCGCGTTCATTCTTAGAAGGGCGCCTGACCGAAGAGCAGTTAGCCAACTTCCGTCGTGAAGTGGCTGGTAAAGGTTTATCGAGTTACCCGCATCCTTGGTTGATGCCGGATTATTGGCAGTTCCCTACAGTGTCCATGGGGCTTGGTCCTATCATGTCGATTTACCAAGCACATGTCATGAAGTACTTGGTAAACCGTGGTTTGTTACCAGATCAGGGCCGTAAGGTGTGGGCCTATTTAGGCGATGGCGAGATGGATGAGCCAGAGTCTTTGGGTGCGATTGCCTTGGCAGGCCGGGAAAAGTTAGACAACCTCATTTTTGTCATTAACTGCAACCTTCAACGTTTAGATGGCCCAGTGCGTGGCAATGGCAAAATCATCCAAGAGCTCGAATCAGTATTTAGAGGTGCGGGCTGGAAAGTCATTAAAGTTATTTGGGGTAAGAAGTGGGATCCGCTACTAGCACAAGATGAGACTGGCGCTTTGCGTCAGCGTATGGCCGAAGCAGTTGACGGTGAGTATCAGGCGTTTAAAAACCGTGGTGGCGCCTATACGCGTGAAAAATTCTTTGGCAAGTACCCAGAACTTGCTGAGTTAGTTAAAGACTTAAGTGATGAAGAAATTGCCGCGTTAGATCGTGGTGGTCACGACCCATTTAAGGTTTATGCCGCCTATGCTGAGGCGATGGCCACCAAAGGTCAGCCGGTTGTGATTTTAGCTAAAACGGTCAAAGGTTATGCCACTGGTGCGGGTGAAGCGGCCAACAAAACTCACCAAATGAAAGCGCTGGATTTGGAGTCATTGCGCCGATTCCGTGACCGATTTGATATGCCGTTTACCGATGAGCAGTTAGCCGAATTGCCATTTTATCGTCCGGATGAAAACAGCCCTGAATTAAAGTATCTGCGTGAGCGTCGTGAAAAGCTGGGTGGCTTTTTGCCACAACGACGTATTAAAAGCGAAACCTTACCCATTCCCGATTTAGCCAAGCTAAACACGATTACCTCAGGCTCTGAGCGTCCGATTTCGACCACTATGGCGCTGGTGCGTTTAATGGGCGTGTTGTTAAAAGTGGACGGCTTAGGCGAACGTATTGTGCCGATTGTGCCCGATGAGGCACGTACATTTGGCATGGAAGGTATGTTCCGTCAGCTGGGTATTTATTCCAATGTCGGGCAGTTATATGAGCCGGAAGATGCTGGCCAACTGATGTTCTATCGCGAGGATGTGAAGGGACAAATTCTGGAAGAAGGCATTAATGAAGCGGGCGCCATGAGTGCATGGATTGCCTGTGGCACTTCTTACAGCATTCATAACAAACCACTGGTGCCGTTTTATTTGTACTACTCCATGTTTGGCTTTCAGCGTGTGGGTGACTTGGCGTGGGCGGCGGGTGATAGCCGTACTCGGGGCTTCTTGATTGGCGCGACGTCAGGACGTACCACGCTCAATGGTGAAGGTTTGCAGCACGAAGATGGGCATTCCCATGTGTTGTCATCCACCATTCCCAATTGCATTTCCTATGACCCGACGTATGCCCACGAAGTGGCGATTATTGTGCAAGACGGTCTGCGTCGCATGTTTGCTGAACAAGAGGATGTGTATTACTACCTGACGGTGATGAATGAAAACTACCCGCATCCGGAAATGCCAAAAGGCTGCGAGGAAGGTGTGCGCAAAGGGCTGTATTGCCTGAAGCCTGCCGCTCGGGCCAAGTCAAAGTCGCCTGAAGTGCAATTACTGGGTGGTGGTGCGATCTTGCGTGAAGTCGAGGCGGCCGCAGAGCTGTTAAAAGACATGAATGTGCGTGCAGCGGTATGGAGTGCGACCAGCTTTACCGAATTGCGCCGTGACGGTTTAGCCGCGGAGCATTGGAATTTATTAAATCCAGATAAAAAAGCCAAAGTGAGTTGGATTACCCAGCAATTGGCCAAGACCAAGGGCCCTATCGTGGCGGCCACCGACTATATGAAAGTGCATGCAGACCAAGTACGCGCGTTTATACCTGCGGATAGGCCATATGTGGTGTTAGGTACTGATGGCTTTGGTCGATCAGATAGTCGTGAGGCTTTGCGTCAGCACTTTGGTGTGAATGCCAAACAAATTGCTTATGCCACCATGGTGGCTTTGCAGCAGGCTGGTGATGTGAGTTTAGATGATGTGTTGAAGGCGCGAGTAGCCTGGCAAATCAATCCCGATCAGCCCAACGCAGCAACAGCATAAGGAGGGCACGATGTCGATATTAGTGAACGTGCCGGACTTAGGCGTTGAGCAGGCAGAAGTGATTGAGCTGCTGGTTAAGCCGGGTGATGTGCTGAAAAAAGATCAGCCTATTGCGGTATTGGAGTCTGATAAAGCAAGCTTAGAGTTGCCGGCGATAGAAGATGGTGTGCTGGTGTCTTGGTCGGTGAAAATTGGCGACACCGTGAAAGTGGGTGATGCGCTATTGCAGTTTGATGCAGCCGATGGTGAATCAAAGTCAGAGCAGCCGGCAGCAACAGATAAGCCAAAAGAGGCCCCGAAGGCAGATAAACCTGCTGCTGAAACTGCATCAAAGGTTACAGAAGCAAAAGCACCGAGCAAACCGGCGGCAGAGAAGCCAGCGTCAGTTGCTAACGCTCCAGCGGCCGATGCCAATGTTTATGCAGGTCCTGCGGTTAGGCGTCTGGCCCGAGAGTTAGGTGTTGGCTTGGGGGCTGTCACGGGCTCTGGTCCTAAGCAGCGGATTCTGAAAGAAGACGTGCATGACTGGGTTAAGGCGGAGCTAAGTAAGCCGCGCGGAGCTTCGGTGAGTGCCGATTTGCCGCCTGAGCCCGACTACAGCAAGTGGGGTGAAGTTGATCTGCAGCCGCGCTCGCGTATTCAACGTAAGTCGGCAGAAAACTTAGCACGCTCTGCCAATATTGTGCCGCAGGTGACTCAGTTTGATGAAGCTGATATCACTGAGCTTGAAGCGTTTCGTCTAAGCTTAAAGGATAGGTTTAAAGCGGAAGGCCTGTCACTTACCATGACAGCCTTAGTGGCTAAAACAGTGGCGTATTTGCTGCAGGAAATGCCAGCGTTTAACAGCTCATTAAGTCGTGATGGCGAAAACCTAGTGGTTAAGCAGTACGTCAATTTAGGCATTGCAGTTGATACCCCGAATGGACTGTTAGTGCCGGTGCTGCATAACGCCAATACCATGGGCTTGCGCGAGTTGTCGGCGCGGCTGGGTGAGCTTGCAGAACAGGCCAGAACAGGCAAGTTGCCTCCAGCTGCTATGCAGGGTGCGACGTTTACCATTTCGTCATTAGGTGGGATTGGTGGCACTGCTTTCACGCCGTTGGTGAACTGGCCTGAGGTTGGCATTTTAGGCCTGTCGCGAGCACAACATAAGCCGGTGTGGGATGGTCAGGCGTTTGTACCTAGGCTGATGTTGCCTTTGTCACTGTCATATGATCATCGTGTCATTGATGGTGCCTCAGCGGCACGCTTTACCACACGTTTGTCGCAGTTATTAGCTGACGTTCGGCAATTATTGGTGTGATGTTGCTTATAAAAGATTACTGTGGCCGAGGCTCGCGCTGACGCCACAACACTTCTTTGCCACCATCTTCTCGCGCCAATTGGCGTGCTAATACAAAGAAATAATCGGACAGTCTATTCAGGTACTGAATAGCCAGTGGATTGATCGCTTCTTGCTCACTTAACGTGAGCGTGCGGCGCTCTGCTCGTCGACACACCGTGCGTGCCACATGGGCTTGTGATGCCGCCATCGAACCACCGGGCAGAATAAAATCTTTCAATGCCGGTAGCTCGTCATTAATGGCATCAATTGCCTGTTCTAGGCGCTCGATATAGCCGTGAGTGACGAGCTCATAACCGGGAATGCAAAGCTCGCCACCCACATCAAACAAATCATGTTGAATGTGGGTGAGCATGTCTTGCGCAGGATGATCTTGTGCCAACGTGGCGCGCAGTACACCAACGTAAGCATTGGTTTCATCCACTGTGCCATAGGCCTCCACCCGCGCAGCATCTTTACGCACACGACTGCCATCACCGAGACCGGTGCTGCCATCGTCACCCGTGCGTGTGTAGATTTTGCTCAGGCGGTTGCCCATGGTGTTCTCCTTGCTATTTCAGATGATACGACACAGTCAGTAATGCATTTCTTTCGGCTGCCGGATAAAACGCAGGTTCACCTAAGAAGTTCAGAACGGTGTAGTCGTTATATTTCTTATCTAGCACATTATTGATGCGAACTGATGCGGAAAAGTCTTTCCATTGCTGTGTGACTGCCATGTTATGGACTAAAACCGCTTTGACTTTGCTGGTGTTATTAAAGTCTGAGTCAGCAAATTTATTGCCAGTGTATTGGCTCTCTAAAGCAACCGTAGTTTTCTCCAGTGGCTGATAGTTCAGCGCAGCAGTAATGGAGGTTTTAGGGACGTGAGGAATGCGCTGGCCATCAAAAGAACCTGCCGTGAACTTACCATCCACTAAGCCGACTTGCAGTTGCGCATCAAGCTTTTCGGTGAGCTTACTGTCAGTGCTCAAACTAATGCCCCGACGTTTGGTGGGGTCTAGATTGATGTTGGCACCAAAAAAGCCTGCAGAAGGGTCAAAGGTGATTTCTTTCTTTAGCTCTAACTGATAAATCTGCGCTTTCAGTTTGTGCTGATTAATGCGGTGCTCAATACCTGCTTCGAAAGATTGGCCAGTTTGTGTGTCTAGCGTGCTGCCAGTCGCGGTAAACGTGTGCTCATCAATCGTCGCAAAGCGGAAGTTTTGGTCAGCACGTAACCATGCGTTGGTGCGATCGGTGGCTTTCCAAAATACGCCAACTGATCCAGCAGAAACACTGTCTGATACCTTGGGTGTGAAGCTGATGTTATTGACATGTGTGCCATAACGATAACCAGTGACGAGATCAACACGATCCGTTAGTGAGCTCGTTAATTGTACATAGGAGCTATTGGTTTTGGGCTTGCCAATTGAGCCAAATGCCTCATACCTTCCGCGCTCAATGTCTTGGCCAACAATAATACTTTGCTTACGCTCCAGCATATTGAAACTGCCCTGTAGCTTTGGACTCAGAGTGATCTGGTCTCTGCTTTGCGCAAATCTGAAGCTGGAGAATTCAGAATCAAGCTCATCTTTTCGTTTTGATGTATCTAACGTCAAGAGCCACTGATCATTGAGCGCAATGGAGCCGCCTAGACTTAATCTGGTGGCTTTAATATTGCTGAAGTCATTAGGCGTATTGGTTTGTCGTCTGTTCTGCCTAACTTGCGCTGCCGTTAAGCTGCCGGCCAAGTTGGCTTTTTGATCTAATTTGCTGGTTTCGACATAGCTGCTAAAGCGCTTCCCGTCATAGGCAATACGAGCCTGCCCAAACGCATTATTTAAATCGTTGTTGTCACGATAGCCATCAGAGAGCTCTTTGTCGCCAACCACCACGACGCTCCAGGCGTCTTTTTGAGCGCTGGCCCTAGCACGATATTTTTCGGTGTCGTAATTGCCGCGGCTAACACTTAAATCCAGTTGATTGCCATTTGCGCGTTTGGTGATGATGTTAATGATGCCGCCCACTGCACCAGCACCATACAGCGCACCAGCACTACCATTCACAATCTCAATACGCGCCACATTATTAATGCTTAGGTTACGCAGGTTGACGCTACTAAGATCGGTGTCGTTATTTAACCGACGGCCATCAATTAGAATCAGTGTGTTTTGACTGCCGTTGCTGCCAAAGCCACGCATGCCAATGGTTGGTGAACTGCCGTTGCCAACGCTATCAACAACTTGAATAGTGGCTGAGCGACGCAGAGCATCTAAAACGGTTTGTGCGCCTGAGGCTTTAATGTCTTCTTCAGAAATGACATCAATATAGGCGGTATTCACACCAGTTGTTTGTACACTTCTGCTAGCCGTAATAACGACCTCATCGAGTTCAGATGTGTTAGCGCTAAGTGATGGTGCAGAGATTGCCAGCGCTAAAGGCGCCAAGGCATAAGAAAGGGCTTTCATGGTGTTCACATCTCCATGCTGTCGCATCCCCGCAGACAGCGAATCGGGAAATGCCAGCACGAAGGCTATCCGCACCAAAGAGTGCAGATATGCTTCGGATAGAGCGCCCACCGCGCTGGCCGTATACTTTCAAGCCGGTCTCCGGGCTAGTTGGTAGGCTTATGCCATGGGTCCTCGCCTTCCCATCCTGTAGGACAGTGGCCGTGAGGTCCTTAAACCAACTTTACCGTTGCGGGGGCAGCGTCGGACTTGCACCGACTTCCCGTCTACCAAAAGGTAGACCAGCGTGAGCTGGACACTTGAAAGTGAGCGGATTTTGGTTTGTACAGGACGTTTTGTCCATTGCTTTGTATTTTTAAACAATCAATAACAAACTTGTTATTGATTTTTATCGCGTAGCCTCGCACTCTGATCGAACAAATGTATTGTTGATCGAGCGAAGGCTGCGTACACTTACACAAACAATACAAAGAACAATAATAATGAGGAATTCGTGATGTTTCAGTCGAATGCAGCTCAATCCACTTCCCGATTTAAACCGCTAGCTCTCGCTATTTCTGCTGCTGCCTATTTATGTAGTGCGCCAGTCAGCGCAATGACCTTTACTTCGGCTGAGGGTGATCTGAGATTTACCTTTGATACCATTTTTAGTGTGGGTGCAATTGTACGTACTCAGCATCCGGACAAGCGCAATGTAGGCATCGTGAATGGCGGTACTTCACGCAGTCCAAATGAAGACATGGGCAACCTTAACTACGAGCGTGGCGAAGTGGTGTCTTTGGCACTCAAAGGCTTACACGACTTAGATATCTCCTATGGTAAAACGGGCTTTTTTACGCGTTTTGGTTATGTCTCCGATTTAGCTGCGCGCAATAAAGAAGAGCTCAGTGAAATTGCCCACAAGCGCTTAGATTTTGATATGGAGCTGTTTGATGCTTATGTGCGTCAAGAGTTTGATGTCGGTGGCCGTCGTTTAAATGTTCGCTTGGGTAAGCAGGTGGTCAGCTGGGGTGAAAGTACCTTCATTATCGGTGGCATTAACGTAATTAACCCTGTTGATGTGGTGCGCCTGCGTGCACCTGGCTCGGAGTTAAAAGAGGCATTTATTCCGGTGCCAATGTTGTTTGCATCACAGCAAATTACCGATGACATTACCCTTGAGGGTTTTTATCAGTTTAAGTTTGAGCCTTTTAAAATTGATCCCAGTGGATCGTTCTTCAGTACTACAGATGTGCTGGGCCCCGGCGGTCGTGAAGCCTTCACTGGGTTTGGACGCACACCAGATCGTGAGTCTGCAGGACGTAATACGCGTAATTGTGTGGACCCATGTACCCCTGCCGATAACTCTGTGATTACTCGCAGTGAAGATCAGTTAGCCCGTGATGACGGACAGTTTGGTTTTGCGCTGCGCTGGTTAATGCCTTTCCTAAATAATACCGAAATAGGTTTATACGGCATCAATTACCATAGCCGCACGCCATTCGCGAGTGGCATTAAAGTGCCGGACCCACAAGCACCGCTTCCCGTACCGCGCGGCCTGTTAAGTACTGATGGCGGTAGTGTATTTGCCGAGTATCCTGAAGACATTCAGCTGTATGGCTTGAGTTTTAACACCCCAGGACCACTTGGAGTTGCACTTCAGGGTGAGTATTCCTATCGTCCTAATATGCCAGTGCAAAAAGCATCGGTTGAGCTGAATTTGGCTATTTTGGGTGCTCCAAACCAAGCGGGTTTCGGTAATGATGTTGAAGGTGGTGCGAATAACCCCGGCGGCAGTGCTTATTTGCAAGGCTATGAGCGTGTGCCAATGCATCAGTTCCAGTTTACTGGTTTAAAAGCAATTCCAAATGTGTTTGGCGCTAGTCAGTTTATTGGTTTGTTTGAAGCAGCATTTGTACATTTGGAGCTACCGAAAGGTGTCTTGTTTAATGGTCCTGGCGTGTACCTGCCCGGTGAAAGCCCTGGCACAAACGGTGGTTTGTTAGGCCCTTCGTTTACTTACCCTACGCCATTAGTGGCAAACGGTTCAGCTCAGCCACGTGGTGTTGGTTATACGTCGCGTAACTCTTGGGGTTATCGTGCAGTTGGCCGCCTAGAGTACAACGATGTATTTGCAGGCGTGAATCTGTTTCCTCGCTTTGTATTCTCACATGATGTGAAGGGCACCAGCCAATTTTTGACTGAAGACGCTAAGGCGATATCACTGGGGGTAAATGCCACCTATAACCAGGTTTGGTCGGCAGATATAGCCTACACCACCTTCTTTGGCGGTCGAGAGATTTCAGGTGAGGACTGCGGTACGCCTTTACAAACTCCTGTGGGTGGGTTGCCAGTGTTAGGCCCCATTTTAGGAGGAGTATTAAACATACCCTTGAGCGGTGAAAACTTATGTAATTTGCCTGTCTTGGTCGGCTTGCCAGAGGGACAGCCTAAAACATTCAAAAGTATCGCGAACCCAAATATTGACCGTGACTTCGTCGCAGCCAGTATTAGTTACGCGTTTTAATTAACATCACGGAGCTCTAAAAGTAATGAAAAAAATACTCTTTGCTGTGGCGCTATTATCAGCGTCTATGGCGCACGCTAACGAACTTACACCAGTGGGTGCTGAGAAAGCCGGAAATGCTGATGGCACCATTCCAGCGTGGACTGGTGGTTTAACCACTGCGCCTGCAGGCTTTAGACCTGGATTTCACTACGTTGATCCTTTTGCTAGCGAGAAGCCAAAGTTTGAAATTACAGCGGCCAATATGGCGCAGCACGCTGATAAGTTAAGCGAAGGTCAAAAAGCGCTTCTTAAGACTTATCCAACTTGGAAAATTGCGGTTTACCCAACACACCGTACAGTGGCATATCCAAAAGCAATTTATGATGCCTCGCAAGCTAACCTTGGTCGGGTTAAGTTGGCCGGCGGTGGTAATGGCTTTACAGGAACGTCTGTTGGTGTCCCATTTCCAAAGCCTAAGACTGGCGTTGAAGTCATTTGGAATCACATTACGTCCTACCGCGGCGATACCTTTGCTACCAATAATGCACAGGTTGCAGTGACTCGTAGTGGTCAATACACACCAGTTCGTTTTGAGTACGAATACGACTTCCATTACAACAACTTGCAAAAAACACCGGCTCAGCGTGATCCAAATAAGCTGACACATTTCTTGCAATCAATTACTGCGCCTGCACGTTTGGCTGGCCAAATCATTTTGGTACATGAGTATCTCGATCAAAACACTAACCCACGCCAAGCATGGACCTATAATCCTGGGCAGCGCCGGGTACGTTTAGCGCCGAATATTTCTTACGACAATCCAGGCACTGCATCCGATGGTCTGCGTACAAACGACGACTTTGGTATGTTTAACGGTGCAACGGATCGTTATGAGTGGAAGTTGGTTGGCAAGAAAGAATTGTATGTGCCTTACAACTCCTACAAAATTAACAGCAACCAATACAAGATCGCGGACATTATCCGTCCAGGTCATGTTAACCCAGACTTAGCGCGTTACGAGTTACATCGTGTATGGGTTGTTGAAGCGACGTTAAAGTCAGGTACCAGTCATATTTATACGAAACGTGTATTCTATATCGACGAAGACTCTTGGACTATTTTAACCACTGATAAGTACGACGCTCGTGGTCAGCTGTGGCGTGTGTCTGAGTCTCACTCTGTACCCATGTACGACCAATTGGCTATATCACCTGGCATTGAGGTTCACCACGATTTACAGTCTGGTCGATACTTAGCCATGGGTATTTCTAACGAAGAGCCTTGGGTGTATCGCCGTATTACACGAAATGCTGCTGACTTTTCACCGTCTGGCTTACGTGGCGCAGGAACACGTTAATTAATAACTATTAAAAAAGGAGCAGCCACATGCTGTCCAGAGGGATTCCCTACCTGTTTCTAGCGTTTGTGGCGGTTTGCTTGAGTTATGCGTTTTCGCATCGCTCAGGCCCACCGCTGCCAGAGACTAGTGTGCGTATTGATTCAACCATGATAATGGGTGCTACCAGCACTGACTCGCTTGAATTTGCTGTAGGCGAGCGTGGTCGTATATTCAGGCGCGAAACTGGAAGTGCCGAATGGACAGCGGTGGCCTCACCTACCGAATCGTCATTAACCAATATACGTTTTGTAAATAATCAATTAGGGCTTGCTGTTGGCCATGATCAGGTTATTTTGCGTACTACTGATGGTGGTAAAACCTGGGCTCAGGTCAATCTTGATATAGAGGCTGAAACGCCTTTATTTGATGTGATGTTTGTATCTCCAGACTATGCCATTGCGGTGGGTGCTTATGGCTTGTATATGGACAGCCGTGATGGTGGCCAAACTTGGGACTCGCGACCAATCAGCGATTTGGATTGGCACCACAACGCAATTCAAAAGTTAAGCGATACGACGTTATTAATTGCTGGTGAAGCAGGTACGGTTTTGCGATCAGAGGATGCTGGTGAAAACTGGAGTGTGGTGCCGGTGTCATATCAAGGTTCGTATTTTGGTGCGCAGGCGCTGTCTGAAAACCAAGTCTTGATTTTTGGTATGCGTGGTCATGTGTTGCGCAGCGATGATGCAGGTCAGAACTTTGTTGAAGTGACTCATGGTAGTCAATCTTCAATGTTTGGTTCGTGTGCATGTGGTGATGGCAAGCTTCGTTTGGTAGGGCAAAACGGAACGGTGATGACAAGTGAAGACAACGGTCAGACCTTTACCGTAAGTCAACTTGAAGGAAGTCCTATGTTGGCAGGTGTGATGGTATCAGGAGATACCTTAGTTGCACTTGGCCAAGGCGGCCAACACCTAGCTAAATTGAACTAATATAGGACTGACGCGCATGAAACTACGTGACTTTGTGGATACGATGGCCAATTTTCTGTTTGGTAATCGTAAGTCCTTATTAACACTTTTTGCATTAATTACGGTGGCCCTTGGTTGGTCAGCGACACAGCTGCGTGTGGATGCTGGTTTCGAGAAGATGATTCCGCTTCAGCACCCTTATATGCAAACCTTTCTTGAGTACCGTAAAGATTTTGGTGGCGCTAACCGCGTTGTTATTGCCTTACGTGCAGAGAAAGCAGAAGACATTTACAGTCCCGAGTTTTTTAAGGCACTGAAAGAAGTCACAGATGATGTGTTCTTCTTGCCTGGAGTTGATCGTGCATCGGTGATGTCTTTATTTACGCCTAATGTGCGCTTCATCGAGGTGGTTGAAGAGGGCTTCTCCGGCGGGAACGTGATTCCGGCTGAGTTTGCCTACACCGAAGAGGACTTGGAGCAGGTTCGTATTAATGTGTTGAAGTCGGGCTATGTTGGTCGATTGGTCGCGAACGACTTCAAAGGTGCCATTGTTGCGGCTGAGCTGTTAGAAATTGATCCGCAAACAGGTGATCGCCTAGATTACCGAGACATGGCGAAAAAGCTGGAGCAAATTCGGACTGACCGAGCTACTGATGATGTGACCTTGCATATTATTGGTTTTGCTAAAGCGGTTGGTGACATTGCTGAAGGTGCGGCCAGCGTTTTGGTGTTCTTTGTTATCGCTTTTGTCATTACAACTATTCTTTTGCTGTTCTACTCCGGATCTCTCAAGCTCACTGTGTTGGCATTGGCTTGCGCTATGGTGCCAGTAGTCTGGCTGTTGGGCATTCTACCTATCATTGGATATGGTATCGACCCCATGTCGATTCTAGTGCCTTTCCTGACTTTCTCGATTGGTGTTAGTCACGCTGTACAGATGACCAATGCGTGGAAGTTAGAGGTCGTTCAAGGGTTTGACTCAGAGCAGTCTGCACGAAATGCCTTCAGTGCACTGTTTGTACCGGGTGCGATGGCGTTGCTGTCAAATGCCGTGGGTTTTTTGGTAATGATCTATATCGCTATCGACATTGTGCGTGAGCTAGCGATTACTACCAGTATTGGTGTCGCTGTTATGCTGGTGACCAACAAAATGTTGCTTACTATTTTGCTAACCTATGTGCGTTTAACGCCCAAGGAGCTGGATAGCTTAAAAGCACAAGGTGGTTCAGAGCGTGGCGAGTGGTTGTGGAGTCGTTTGCGTGTATTTGCGCGTCCCAAAGTAGCGGTAGTGACGCTGCTAGTTACGGCAACTTTACTTGGTGCCGGTACCTTAAAGTCACGTGATTTGAAAACGGGCGACTTAGGTACTGGTGTGCCTGAACTACACGATGACTCACGTTATAACCAAGACGTAGAAGCCATTGTGAGTAGCTTCTCGATTGGTGTTGATGTTCTATCTGTCATCGTGCAGAGCAAAGACATTGATGGTGCTTGTACTGACTATGAAGTAATGGATGCCATTGATCGTTTCGAGACGCATATGCGTGGTGTGCATGGCGTAGCGAGTACTACATCGCTGGCGGGCTTGTCGAAAATTGTTGGTGCAGGCTGGAATGAGGGTAATCCTAATTGGCGAGTACATTCACGTAATCGTGACAACTTAGCACAAGCCGTTACTCCAATTGATACTTCAACCGGCCTGTTGAATACCGACTGTAGTGTCATGCAGGTAGTGATTTATACCAAGGATCACCAAGGCGAGAGCATCAAGCATATCGTTAAGGAGATTAAAGACTACATCGCGGCCAACAAAGCCGAGAACATCGACTTCTTATTGGCAAGTGGCAATGTTGGTGTGATGGCAGCAACCAACGAGGCTGTGGATGAAGCTGAAGTCATTATGTTGTTGATGCTCTTTGGTGCAATTTCACTGTTGGTGTATATGGAGTTCCGTTCAGTCATGGCGGTGCTGTGTATTGTGGTCCCGTTGTCGATAGCTGCAGTACTGTGTAATGCGCTGATGGCGACGATGGGTATTGGCCTGAAAGTGGCAACACTGCCCGTTATTGCGCTAGGTGTCGGTGTCGGTGTGGATTATGGCCTCTATCTCTTCGAACGTATGAAGCTAAGGCTTGAAGCGGGCGATACGTTGGAAGAGGCTTTCCACATCGCACTGCAACAACGTGGTACAGCGGCTATCTTTACGGCGGTGACCATGAGTGTGTCGGTGGGAACATGGGCCTTCTCGGCACTGAAATTTCAGGCCGACATGGGTATTTTGCTGGCTTTCTTGTTCTCGGTGAACATGATTGGTGCAGTCATGGTATTGCCTGCAATGGCGGCCTTTATGATTAAGATTAAAAAAGTGAAGTAGGTTTTTGATGTAATAAAAAGGCCGGCTTTATTGCCGGCCTTTTTATTGGCTGCAAATCTTAAGCGGTAGGCAGCTTATAGTCGGACAATTCTTCACGTAGTTTCATCTTCTGCATTTTGCCAGTAGCGCCTAAAGGAATGGCGTCGACGAAGACGACGTCATCTGGTACCTGCCATTTGCTGATTTTCCCTTCAAAGAACGCCAGTAGTGCATCGCGAGTTACTTCTGCGCCGGGCTTTTTCACAACCACCAACAGAGGGCGTTCATCCCATTTTGGGTGTGGCATCGCAATACAGGCGGCCATCGCTACCGCGGCGTGGGCCATCGCAATATTCTCTACTTCGATTGAACTAATCCATTCGCCGCCAGACTTAATGACGTCTTTGCTTCGATCAGTGATTTGTAGATAACCTTCAGGGTCGATAGTGGCAACATCACCTGTTGGGAACCAGCCATCTACTAATGGGTCGCCACCCTCGCCACGGAAATAGGTTTGCACAATCCATGGGCCTTTAACTAAAAGCTCACCTTGGGCTTTGCCGTCGTGCGGCAAGGTATTGCCTTCTTCGTCGACAATTTTCATATCCACACCGAAAACTGGGCGGCCTTGTTTGCAATTGATTGCTAACTGCTCGTCTGCACTTAGGCTCTCATGACGCTTTTTCAGCGTGCAGACAGTGCCCAACGGCGACATTTCGGTCATGCCCCAAGCATGTAAGACGGTGACGCCATAAGTTTCCTTAAAGGCGCGAATCATGGCGGGTGGGCAGGCTGAACCACCAATTACTGTGCGTTTAAGCTCACTAAAGCGCAGGTTATTTTGTTCCATATGGCCAAGCAGCATTTGCCAAACGGTTGGAACACCAGCCGCTAAGGTGACTTTTTCAGCTTCAATAAGGTCATAAACCGATTTGCCATCAAGTGCTGCACCGGGGAAGACTAGCTTGCAGCCGGTCAGTGCTGAAATATAAGGAATGCCCCAAGCATTGACGTGGAACATGGGCACAACGGGAAGCACAGTGTCGCGTGCCGACATGTTTAAGCTATCAGGTAGGCAGGCGCCATAGGCATGTAATAACGTTGAGCGATGGCTGTAAAGAACGCCTTTAGGGTTGCCGGTAGTGCCGCTGGTATAGCATAAGCAGGCGGCCGCTTGCTCATCGAGCATGGGCCAAGGGTATTCGCTTCTTTCGCTGCCTATCCAAGCTTCATAGCTAACTAATTGATTGATGCCAGTGTCGTTGGGAAGTGCGTCTGCATCACACATTGCTACCCATAATTTAACGCCGGGACAGTGGCTAGCGATGGCCTTGATGATGGGCAAAAAGGTCATGTCAAAGCACAGCACTTCATCACCTGCGTGATTGATGATCCATGCGACTTGCTCAGGAATTAGGCGAGGGTTGATGGTGTGTAAAACACGGCCACTGCCGGATACACCAAAATACAGCTCTAAGTGGCGATAACCGTTCCATGCCAATGTGCCGACGCGGGAGCCGACACCTAGATTGGCTTTATCAAGCGCATTAGCTACTTGGCGGGCACGAGGGACACACTCTTTGAAGGTGTAGCGATGAATATCCCCTTCGACGCGACGACTGACAATTTCAGTATCGCTATGAAAGCGGTCAGCGAAGTCGATTAAGGATGAAATTAGTAGGGGCTGGTTTTGCATCAGGCCAAGCATGGGTGACTCTCCAGTCTGGTTGTAAAGACGTTGGGAGAGTATCACAACCAAAACCGCTTGCTGCCAGTCGACAGTCGTTTTGATGCGACCGACAGCATAATGCCCCGACTATTGGTTATCTTGTATACGGCGCCAAGGCTGAGCTGCTTCCAATTCAAAGGCTAAAGCCAAGAGTGTGGCCTCATCACCATGCGCCGCAGAAAAGTGCATACCAATAGGAAGGCCTAAATTGCTATGCCCAAGTGGTAGCGAGATGGCAGGGCTGCCCGCGACATTATTAAGTGGGGTGAAACAGACATACTGTTGCAGGCGTTGAAACAATTGATCAAAAGGTTGGTCCGGTTTTAAATACCCAAGCTTCGGTGTGGTATGTGCCAGTGTTGGCGTCAGTACGACATCGTACTGTTTCATAAAGCTTGCATACTGCTGCTGCACACGACCTAAACGATAGAGCATGGCGGGAGAGCGCCAGGCTTGTTGGCGAAACATTTTGCTTAAGCCTTTGCTTAAATTGTCGAGTTGGCTGACATCAAATTTGGGGTCGATAATTTTGCGGCCAAAGGTGTCGACCATAAACGCTAAAAACCCCCAGTACATGGCAAAGTCTTTAGGGAACTGTTGACGAATGGGCAAGTCAATCTCTTCCACATGATGACCAAGTGACGCGAGTAATTTAGCAGTGGCTTGGACTGTGGCACGTGTTTCATTATCGGTAATGGCATCGGTGATGGAGTCGATGGCAAAACCAATACGCAAGCGCCTTGTTGAGGGACCTTGTACTAGGCCAATTGGTGGCAGGGTAGGGTTGTTATAAAAGCGCTCAGCGGCAGCATAGAAATTTGCTGTATCGCGCACACTGCGTGTCACTACACCATCACAAATAATATTAATCGGTAGCGCTTTTTGCTCTGGATTGATTACCAGTCGTGCCCGTGTGGGCTTTAGCCCAACCAGTCCGCAAGCAGCAGCTGGAATACGAATCGAGCCGCCACCATCATTGGCATGCGCAATGGGAACTACGCCGCTGGCGACCAAGGCGGCACTACCGCCGGATGATGCGCCAGATGAGTAATCGATATGCCAAGGATTGTGGGTTGGTTCGTCGAACATAAATTCGGTGCTGGCGCTAAAACCAAACTCTGGCAATGTACTTTTGCCAAGACAGGTCATACCAAGGCTCAGGTACTGATCCACAAATGGACTATTTGCCTTAGCGGGTATGTTAGGAATGGCGCGTGAACCCATACGAGTGGGTAGACCCGTGATATGAACATTGTCTTTAATAAAGGTCGGAACACCGGCAAATACATTGTTGCTGCGTTGAGCTTCTGCTTTGATTGGGCGCTCAAAGCACTCCAGAACAATCGCGTTTAATTGCGGATTGACTTGCTGTGCACGGGCTATAGCAGCCTGTTGTACTTCTTGTACATTGAGCTCCCCTCGACGAATCAGATCGGCTAAGCCGGTTGCGTCGTGATCAGCAAGGGCATCATTTTTATTAAAAGCATGCACAGTCTGCAACATATGGGTTTTCCGAAAGCGATAAAGTACCGATAGTTGACTAGCCTATATTCAAGGTCAAGGCTTTTGATTACAGAGATATTGAAGGCGCTATTCGCATATAAAAAAATACCGGCACTTGGCCGGTATTTTGATTCAAATATTTATGCCTTAAGCATTAAAAGCGTTGCGTGAATTGCAAGCCATAAAGGCTGGCGGTGTTTTTGTAGGTTGCAGAATATGGAACTGGTACCGCTAAGGACGGCTGCTTATCTACGTTTCGCTTGGACTCGTCTAGGTAAGCATAAGTAAAGTCTATGGTCTGATTTTTGCTAATGTGGTAGCCGACACCAAATGTGGCAATACGGCGATTGCCACTCGGCAGACGTACGGACAAGTGTTCTTCCGTTACAGGTGTGCGGTCATAGGCTAAGCCAGCACGTAAAACGAACTTGTCGTTTACTTGTTTGCTTAAGCCTAGTGCGGCGCCCCATGTGTTTTCCCACGCAAACTCTTCACTACCAGCATCGCCTAAAATGCTTGATACATTTAGCGCCTGCAAACGACTCCAACGAGTCCAAACTGCTCCAGCGTGCGCAGTTAGTGTGGGGGATAGCGCGTGACTGATGCCTAGCTCAACAGACTCAGGTGTAGTAACTGAGGTGCGTGCAGGAATGCTGAAAGGTGCTGCGCCGTTGATTTCACCTTTGATGTTGTAAGTGACTTTGGAGCGATAGACCAAACCAGCTTGGGTTTTTTCGCTTAAATTGGCATGAACACCTACGTTGTATCCATAGGCAATTTTATCGCCCTCAAGCGAGACTACCTGTTGTGCTGGGAAGCCAACATCACTGCTTAAATACGCTTCAATTTTATTAATCGTTGGGCCTATACCAATTGAAATTGTGTCATTAACTTGATAACTTAGTGTTGGCTGAATGGTAGTGACTTTTACATCACTTTTATCGCCATATACACGTCCACCAAAGCTTGGCTCGTAGTTTGTTTTCAGACCAAAACTACCATAGGCCGCTAAGCCCCAAGCCCAGCCGCCTTTATCGCCAGAGGTGTAATAGCCTGATGGAACAAAAGTGTGCGGCACAATATCGCCATCTGCAGTGCCACCAGGAAAGCCACCTGCAACATTAGTTATCTTAGTTTGCGCATCAATAAATGCTACAGCTTGTGTGAACTGCGCTTGCTTCAGCTGCATCATGGCAGCGGGGTTATTGTAAGCAGTAGATGCATCGATTGCAGTTGCTGTTCGGCCAGAATTGGCGGTGCCTAACGCTGAAATACTCTGTTCATTGAGTGCAAACCCACCGGCACCAGCTTGGCTGGCAATGCTGGCAAATACGATTGCTAAAGATAGGGACGTACGTTGCATGAAACTCACCTCGGTGTGGACATTATTTATTGTATTAATGTCCAGCTTAAAGGCTCGGCAACGTAGTTTCCGTGGCCTTATTGAGGGGGTTCTGTATGCTTTTAGTAAGTAGCCGGTCACGCGACTGTCATAAATGACGATACTTATGAGTCATGCCCGCTGTTGTTAATTAATGGCTTGATTCGTGGACTTAGCCAGAAAAACAACATGATGGCTGGGATGACTGCCGCTGCTGAAAAGATGAAGAAGCCAATGTAGCCCATGCCCGTCACCATGAAGCCGGAAAAACCACCAACTAATTTTCCTGGAAGCGCAACCAATGAGCTAAATAATGCGTACTGCGTAGCTGTATAACCTTTATTAACTAAGGCCGATAACCATGCCACGGCTGCGGCGCCCAAAAAACCACCGGCTAAGTTCTCGCCGCCAATCACAGCTACAAACACCGAAATATTTCCAGGAAAATAAGCTAATAAAACAAACAGTAAATTGCTGATAGCACCAATGACCATGGCAATAAATAATGTGCGATGTGCACCGAGTTTAACGGCTACTGCACCACCTAAAAATGCACCAGCAATACTGACCCATACACCAAACAACTTACTTACGGCGGCAATCTGGGTTTTTGTAAAACCGCTATCTAAATAAAATGGAAATGCCATTACGCCTAACATTTGATCGGAGATTTTAAATAAGCCAATAAAGGCTAGTAGTGCGATACCTAAAATGCCGGCAAAGCGTGAGAAGAACTCACGAAAAGGCCCAATAATGCTTTCTTTTAAAGTGTCTTTAACGGCACCTTCGCCTGCTAAATTAATATAAGTTTCTGGCTCCCTAGCCCACAGTGTGAATAACATAACCACACCAACAATCGCCGCCATCATGAGGTAAATGGATTGCCAAGGCAGGTGGTCGGCCAAGGTTAGTGCCAGTGCTCCTGACACTAATAAAGCCACGCGATAACCTAGTGTGTAGGTGGCGGCTAGCGCGCCCTGCATGTCAACAGGGGCAATCTCAATGCGGTAAGCATCAACTACGACATCTTGTGTTGCGCCCCCTAACCCAGCTAACACCGTTAACATGACAAATAACGTGAGCCCACCAGCTGGAGTGATCATGGCCATGCCGACCATGGCCGACGCTAACAAAATTTGGGAAGCTAATAACCAAGAACGGCGTCGGCCAAGATGATGCAATAACGGCATGCGATAGCGGTCAACTAAAGGTGCCCACACAAACTTAAAAGCGTAGGCTAGGCCTGCAAGGCTAATTAAGCCAATGTCCTCAAGTGACACCCCACTTTCTTTAAGCCAGACAGATAAGGTGCCTCCTACTAAAAGAAAAGGTAAGCCAGAGGCAAAACCAAACAACAGCATGGTAAAGGCGGCAGGACGGCCGAAAGCATCGCGAAGGGTTACTTGTGGGGTGTTTGTTGATTCAGACATACAATGCTCGCTGTTCAAGCCGCTACGTTAGCGGTTTTTTAATCACTTGGCTAAAAAATTTAAGGTATTGCCCTTGAAGCTGTGGTTTCTATCCCCATCAAGTATTCAAGCCAAATGCTTGTACCAACATATGTATTAACTGGAGGTTCCGATGAAAATTCGTCCATTGCACGATCGTGTTGTGATTCGTCGCGTAGAAGAAGAAACCAAAACAGCCGGCGGCATTTTGCTTCCAGGCTCCGCTGCCGAAAAGCCTTCACAAGGTGAAGTTATTGCGATTGGCAACGGCAGCATCAAAGAAAACGGTGAAGTTCGCCCGCTCGATGTCAAAGTCGGTGACAAAGTGCTGTTTGGTCAGTACGCCGGAAGCACCGTAAAAGTTGACGGTGAAGAATACATGATCATGAAAGAGTCCGAAATTTTTGCAGTACTCGAAGCCTAAGGCTTGAGCGAAATAATTATTTGTTGATAAGAGGATTTTAGAAATGGCCGTTAAAGAAGTACGTTTTGGCGACAGTGCTCGCGCAAAAATGATCAATGGTGTGAACGTGTTGGCCGATGCAGTCAAAGTCACACTGGGCCCTAAAGGTCGCAATGTTGTTATCGATAAATCTTTCGGTGCTCCGCACATCACCAAAGATGGTGTGTCTGTTGCGAAAGAAATCGAACTCAAATGCAAGTTCGAAAACATGGGCGCTCAGTTAGTTAAAGAAGTTGCTTCACGCACAGCTGAAATCGCCGGTGACGGTACAACAACAGCAACTGTGTTGGCACAAAGCATTCTGAACGAAGGCATGAAAGCCGTTGCTGCTGGCATGAACCCAATGGATTTGAAGCGCGGTATCGATAAAGCCGTGCGCGTTGCTGTTGCCGAAATTAAAGCAATTTCGACACCTTGCACCGACTCCAAGGCGATTGCTCAGGTTGGTTCGATCTCTGCTAACTCCGACACCACCATCGGTGACCTGATTGCTCAGGCCATGGATAAAGTGGGCAAAGAAGGCGTTATCACCGTTGAAGAAGGCTCTGGCTTTGAAGACACCTTAGAAGTTGTTGAAGGTATGCAGTTTGATCGTGGTTATATCAGCCCCTACTTTGCTAACAAGCAAGACACCATGGTGGCCGACCTCGATAGCCCATTCATTCTGTTGGTCGACAAAAAAATCTCCAATATCCGTGAAATGATTCCGGTACTAGAGTCCGTAGCGAAGTCCGGCAAGCCATTATTGCTGATCGCTGAAGATGTTGAAGGCGAAGCTCTGGCAACATTGGTGGTTAACTCCATGCGCGGCATCGTAAAAGTCTGTGCAGTCAAGGCGCCTGGCTTTGGCGATCGTCGTAAAGCCATGTTGCAAGACATCGCTATTTTGACTGGCGGCACCGTGATTTCTGAAGAAGTGGGCTTGAGCTTAGAAAACGCCACTCTGAATGACTTAGGTAGCGCGAAGAAAGTCATCGTAGCTAAAGAGCACACTACCATTATTGATGGTGCTGGTCAGTCCACTGAAATTGAGGCTCGTGTAGCGCAAATTCGTGTACAAATTGAAGATGCTACTTCTGACTACGACAAAGAAAAACTGCAAGAGCGCGTAGCCAAGCTGGCTGGCGGTGTTGCGGTGATCAAAGTAGGCGCTGGTTCTGAAGTTGAAATGAAAGAGAAAAAAGACCGCGTTGATGATGCTCTGCATGCAACTCGTGCAGCGGTTGAAGAAGGCGTAGTAGCGGGCGGTGGTGTAGCTTTGGTTCGTGCCTTGGCGGCGCTGAACAACTTCAAAGGCGACAATGAAGATCAAACAGCTGGCGTTAATATTCTGCGTCGTGCGATGGAAGCGCCTTTGCGTCAAATCGTCACCAATGCTGGTGAAGAAGCGTCTGTCGTGCTGAACAAAGTAAAAGAAGGCACTGGTAACTTCGGTTACAACGCAGCTTCAGGAGAGTATGACGACATGATCGCTATGGGCATTTTGGACCCAGCGAAAGTGACTCGTTCAGCGCTCGAAAATGCAGCGTCAGTTGCTGGTTTGATGCTAACAACTGAGTGCATGATTGCTGACGCGCCAGAAGACAAGTCATCTGGCCCGTCAATGCCTGACATGGGCGGCATGGGTGGTATGGGCGGCATGATGTAATCGCTGACCAATATCAGACATAAAAAACCCCGCTTAATGCGGGGTTTTTTATGGTTTAAGTATCAGTAATTAAGCAGCTTGCAGCGCCTGCGGGGCGACTAAAAACTTAGCAATATGGCGAGCCAGAATGGGTTGGTGTTCCGCTGGCATGTCAGCGCCAGCTTTTTCTAAGCTGCGTGTGGTGAGGTTGCTCATCAAGCTGATAACGCCCGATAAAGTTTTATTCACAATAAAGTTAAACTTCATTAAATCTTTAGGGCGCACCAGCAATGTTTGCAGTGCCTCTAGAATAATGTCGTTAAAAACCGCAATGCACTCATTCATGTCTTGTGCTTGGCCAGCCATTAGGTCTGGCAACACGGCGTCGGCACGGGCACGTAATGCAGGTGAAATTGAAATAGTAATGTGCGGAACTAAGTCGCCATTCACATTAAGTGGGCGGAACAAACTAAAGTAATGCTCTACAGCAGGTGGCAGTCTATCGTTACCAAAAAACGGTGAAGCCCAACCAAGGTAGTGCAGCAGCTTGTCACGAATGTCGCGAACAACAGCGCTGCCTTCGCGATAACTCTGACGAGGTTCAGCTTGTTTTAGAGCATCAAACAGGTCAGCAAAGAAGACAGTTAATAAGTCTTCGGCTGCTTGCCGCATAAGGTCGGTAGCAAAGGGGCCTTGTTTTTCTTTGTCGCGCTGCTTTAAACGTGTGTTCAGCGACGCCACATTATCAACAAGTTCCTGTGTCGTGGGATAAGCAATAAAAGGTACAGACATGGTCTCACAATCCGGGTGATATTAATGGGGGCAAAGATACGGAAAAAATGGGCCTATGTGTTGGCCCAAATGCAAAATATTGACTGAATTTTGGTCATTTGTAGTATTCGCAGGCTGGCTACGAATTTGCCGCTTGCAGTGCGGACAATAGCAGCTAACAATGCTTTAGTGATGACAAAAAGAGAGCACATGATGGCGGCTAAAGACAAATTATTTATTTTTGATACCACCTTACGTGATGGCGAGCAGAGTCCGGGCGCGTCGATGACCACGGAAGAAAAAGTGCGTATTGCCAAGGCCTTAGAGCGCATGCGGGTGGACATTATTGAGGCCGGTTTTGCCATTGCTAGCCAAGGTGACTTCGAGTCTGTGCGTGCGGTGGCAGAAGCGGTTAAAGACTCGCGAATTTGTTCGCTAGCGCGTGCCCGTGCAGAAGATATTGATCGTGCGGCTGAAGCATTAAAGCCTGCGAATGCTTCACGTATTCATACCTTTATTGCGACATCACCCATTCACATGAAATACAAACTGCGTCTTGAGCCCGATGCCGTGGTTGAGAATGCAGTACGCGCGGTAAAGTATGCGCGCAACCTGGCTGAAGACGTCGAGTTCTCTTGCGAGGACGCTGGCCGTTCAGAAATCGATTTTTTATGCCGCATTATTGAAGCCGCTATTGATGCGGGCGCTAGCACCATCAATATTCCCGATACCGTGGGTTATGCCATTCCCGGTCAGTTTGGCGACACCATAGGTCAGTTATTGGCGCGCATTCCGAATGCCGACAAGGCCGTTTTTTCCGTGCATTGTCATAATGACTTAGGTCTGGCGGTGGCCAACTCCTTAAGTGCGGTTTTGCAAGGTGCAAGACAAGTCGAGTGCACCATTAATGGTTTAGGCGAACGTGCTGGTAATGCATCTTTGGAAGAGCTGGTGATGGCGGTGAAAACCCGTGCAGACTTATTCCCGGTCGAAACCAATATTTGGACACCTGGCATTGTGCCAGCATCACGCTTAGTGTCTGGCGTGACGGGCTTCCCGGTGCAGCCGAATAAGGCGATTGTGGGCGCTAATGCCTTTGCCCATGAGTCCGGCATTCACCAAGATGGTGTACTAAAACACCGTGAAACCTATGAAATTATGCGTGCCGAAGATGTGGGTTGGAATGCCAATAAAATGGTGTTGGGCAAACACTCTGGCCGTGCGGCATTCCGTGCACGTTTGGAGGAGTTAGGCATTAATGCAGGCTCTGATAACAGCCTGAATCAGCTGTTTGTTCGCTTTAAGGCCTTAGCCGATAAGAAGCATGAAATTTTTGATGAAGACTTGCACGCACTAGTGTCCGATGCGCAGCCTCAAGCCGAAGAAGTATATGGTTTAGTCAGCTTAGAGGTGACATCAAAAACCGGTGTGGTGCCAGAGGCGCAGTTAACACTGCTACACCTTGGTGCGGAAAAAACTGTTTCGGCGACCGGCTCTGGGCCAGTAGATGCCACTTTCCGTGCCATTGAAGCACTGGCCAACTCAGGCTCAACACTGGAGTTGTACTCGGTCAATGCCATCACCAGCGGTACTGATTCGCAAGGTGAGGTCACTGTGCGCTTAAGCAAAGCAGGGCGCATTATCAACGGCCATGGTGCAGATACGGATATTGTGATTGCCAGTGCCAAAGCCTACTTAAACGCGCTGAACTTGCTCAATAGCGGCATTGAGCGTGCGCACCCACAAACGGCAGGCGTGTAATGCATACGCCCATGGCGGAAGCACAGCGTCGTCAGTATCTGCAGGCGTTAGGCATGCCACAGTTTGTGGCTAAGCAGGACTTAGCCATCGGTGCGGCATCGTCGTACACCTTTGCTGAAGTAGCAGAGCAGGTTGAGTTGTCGCCTGAGTTGCCCGCCGCCGTGGCCGCACCAGTGCAGCGCATGCCGGTCAGTTTGCCGGAGCTTCTGCCTACACCAGCAAAGCCAGCAACTTCTGAGCCGGCGCCGCAACGTGTGCAGCCACCAAAAGTTGAGCCCAGCACCACGGTCAGCTTTAGTTGTCGATTATTTCTGCTGGGCATTGATCGTATTGCATTGTTAGCAACACAAAAAAATCAGGATCTGTCTGCGGCCGAATTATCACTTTGGCGATCGTTATGTGCCGCGATGAACTGGCCCATGGAGGATGGTAATGCGCGCTTTGACTGGCCATTTGCTTATGCAAAACACTTAGCCAGTGATCCAGCTGCAGCAAAAGACGCCTTAACTGCATGGTGGCAAGCCCATTGTGAGCTGCCGTCGCAGGTATTTGTTTTGGGGAATGATTTGACTGATTTTGCGCCAGCAAACGCGACTGTATTGCCGTCGCTGGCGGAAATGATGGCTTCGCCAATGCTGAAAAAGACGACTTGGCAGCGACTGCAGAAATGAGTGATGGGGTCACCATACGGCGGATGACTGAGGCTGATTTAGGTCGTGTGTATGCACTGGAAAAAGTCTCTCATCCAGTACCTTGGTCTCAGGCCAGCCTGCAGCGTTCATTTGCCGATCATCATAGTTTTGTCCTGATCAAGCAGCAGCAAATTGTGGGCTTTGCCTTTGTGCAAAAGATTCTTGATGAAGCACACCTGCTTGATATCGTCATCGATCCTGTGCAGCGCGGGCATGGTTTAGGGCGATATTTTCTGCGCGAACTCATTGAGCGCGAGTTTTGTGATGGCATCAATATTTGGTTTTTGGAGGTGCGCGCCTCCAATGAGGCTGCTATCGCCTTGTATCAGTCACTAGACTTTAACGAGTTAGGTGTTCGTCGTAATTACTACGACACACCAACTGGTCGAGAAGATGCGGTGATGATGGCTTATACGGTGTCGTGAGTCGGGTCGCCATCGCGTATAATGTCGGTACTTGTATCAACCAGGCCTCACTCGTATATGTCCTTTTCGCAGCAGCTTGAAGCAGAAGTCGCCTCACGTCGTACCTTTGCCATTATTTCTCACCCGGATGCGGGTAAGACCACTATCACTGAAAAGCTCTTGTTATGGGGTAAGGCCATTCAGGTAGCGGGCACGGTGAAGTCGCGCAAATCCGACCGACATGCCACATCCGACTGGATGGCGATGGAGCAGCAGCGTGGTATTTCGATTACCACTTCGGTCATGCAGTTTCCCTATCGTGAGGCTACTATCAACCTGCTGGACACACCAGGCCACGAAGATTTTTCTGAAGACACTTATCGCACGTTAACTGCGGTGGATTCGGCACTGATGGTGATTGATGGTGCAAAAGGTGTTGAAGATCGCACCATTAAATTGATGGAAGTGTGCCGCCTGCGTGACACGCCAATTGTGTCGTTTGTAAATAAATTAGACCGCGAAATACGTGATCCGATTGAGCTCATGGATGAAATTGAGTCAGTACTAAAAATCAAGTGCTCACCAATAACATGGCCTGTTGGTAGTGGACGCGACTTCAAGGGCGTTTATCACCTGTTAGAAGACCGTTTTTACTTATACAAGCAAGGTCACGGCAGTGAGCTAATCCCAGATGTCACCATTGATGGCCTCAACAACCCGGATGCTGATGCGACCTTAGGTGATGAGGCGCAGGCACTGCGCGATATGTTGGAGTTGGTACAAGGTGCAAGTCATGATTTTGATCTAGCTGAGTTCAGAGCAGGCCGCCTAACCCCGGTATTTTTTGGTACGGCACTGGGCAATTTTGGTGTGAATCATATTTTGAATGGTTTTGTTGATTGGGCTCCAACACCACTGCCGCGCACAGCCGTGCAGCGTGAGGTATTACCCACTGAAGAGCAGTTCACTGGTTTTGTTTTTAAAATTCAAGCCAATATGGATCCTAAGCATCGCGACCGCATCGCCTTCTTGCGTGTTTGCTCAGGACGTTATGAAAAGGGCGTGAAAATGCAGCATGTACGCTTGGGCAAAGAGGTGCGTGTGGCAGATGCGCTGACTTTTTTAGCGGGTGAGCGTGCGCATTTAGAAGAAGCCTGGCCCGGCGATATTATTGGCTTGCACAACCACGGCACCATTCAAATTGGCGACACCTTTACCGGTGGCGAGACTCTGCAATACCTAGGCATTCCGCACTTTGCGCCAGAGATGTTTCGTCGTGTTCGATTAAAAGACCCGTTGAAAAGTAAGCAGTTACAGAAGGGTTTAAAAGAGCTGTCGGAAGAGGGCGCGACCCAGGTGTTTATGCCGCAGATCAATAATGATCTGATTTTGGGTGCGGTTGGTGTGTTGCAGTTTGATGTGGTCGCGTTCCGCTTGAAGGAAGAATATAAAGTAGAGTGTGTCTACGAGCCGGTAAATGTGGCGACAGTGCGTTGGGTGCACTGCGACGATGAGCGCAAACTGGCCGAGTTTAAAAAGAAAGCACATGATCAGTTGTCGTTAGATGGTGGCGGTTATTTAACCTATTTGGCGCCATCTCGCGTAAATTTACAGATCATGCAGGAGCGTTATCCGGAGGTTGTCTTTTCTCCGACGAGAGAGCATTAAGCCGATGAAGACTAGGCTGTTTGTATTGTGTTTAGGAGTTTTGTTGCTGCTTGGATGCGAACGCAAGCCAGCACAGGAGGATGTAGCCGAGCTTCCGGCGGATCGTGATGCAGTTAGTCTTCAGCCTCCAATAATTGACATGCAAAGCCTTGAAATTAAGCAAACTATTGGTCCTAAAAGGCAGCTTGCTGACGGCTTAACTGTAGTAACAATCAGTTTTAGTGCAAAACCCAATAAGTGTCGCTCCTCATGTAGCAACTATGATGTGTCATGGTTGTTTTTCCCAGATGTTCCTGCGCTAAACAATGCTGTGCTCAGCGGTCTGTTTTCCACAGCGGAGCTTTCAAAAGGTAACTTTAGCTCGGCAGAACAATTGATAAAACTATTCACCAAACAGGGTGCATTGTTTATTAGTGAGTCCATGGAGTATCGGCAACGTTGGAGTACTGAGCTTAAGCTAGTGCATGAAGAGGGTAGAGCTGGAGTGCATGTATTGCGCATTGATGATGCCCGGTATACCGGCGGTGCTCATGGCAGTTTCCAAAGCCAATACATTAATTGGGATGCTGCACGGGCGAAGACGTTGTCATTAAGTGACATTATTTTACCTGAACAAGAGCAGTCATTCTGGTCTGAAGTGGAGCAAAAATACGAAGACTGGTTGCGTGACTTGGATAATCCCGAGTCAATTATGGAAGGCTGGCCATTTGAGCGTACTAATAATTTTGCACTGCTGGCAAAGCACTTGCGGGTGCAGTATCAAGCCTATGATTTAGGACCTTACTCAGAAGGTATGCCTGCATTTGACTTGCCCTACGCTCGTTTACAGTCGTCTATTCAACCGCAATATGTGAATGATTGAGTCGAGTTTTAAGCCAAATGCAATTGCTTGATAGTCACTGCCATTTAGATGCACCAGTATTTAAAGATACTGCAGCAGTGTTGCAGCAAGCTGGTGCGGCTGGTGTAAAGGGAATAATTGTCCCAGCTTATCAAGCAGATCGCTGGCAGGTACTGCTAGATATGCAGGTCAAGTATGACCAGCCAACGCTTCGTCTATGGCCTGCACTTGGTGTTCACCCTTTATTTTTGGCGGAGTATCGACCTCAGCATCTGGACCTTCTGGCGCAGTATTTAGCCCAACAGGATCATATTGTTGCGGTGGGTGAAATTGGACTTGATCGTTATGAGCCGGCTTTACGTGAGCCGGAGTTATGGCAACGTCAGGTGGCATTGTTTGAGGCTCAGTTGGCACTTGCTAAGCAGTTTAATTTACCAGTGATACTGCATGCACGACGTTGTCATAGTGATATTGTGCGTTGCATTAAGCGAGTTGGCTTGAACACTGGCGGCATTGTGCATGCGTTTTCTGGCAGCTTTGAAGAGGCAAATAACTATATTGCTTTAGGTTTTAAGCTGGGGTTTGGTGGTGCGCTGACCTATGAAAGTGCGCGTCGCATTCGTGCAGTGGCCGCAGCATTGCCGCAATCTTGCTTGGTAATAGAAACTGACGCCCCCGATATGCTGCCCAGTCAGTGTCGTCATATGACGCAGAATCATCCGGCAAATTTATTTCTTGTGCTGGCTTCATTAGCTAACTTGCGTCAAACGTCAGCGGCGGAGCTTGCGACGGCGTTATGGCAAAACACCATTGATGCACTACAGATTCAGGAGTTTTTGTGATTAAGCAGTGCTTGGCTTTAAGTTTTTTGGTTTTATTAGCGGGCTGTCAGTCTCGCCAAACGGCTGCACCTGTTCCTAAAGTCGAGGCACGCGAACCTGTTATTGCTTTGGCTTTGGGTGGTGGTGGCGCTAAAGGCTTTGCTCATATTGGTGTGGTTAAGGTGTTGGAGTCGCATGGCATAAAAGCTCAAATTGTGACGGGCACGAGTGCTGGTAGCTTTGTTGGAGCACTTTATGCAAGTGGCTTATCCCCCTTTGAACTACAGTCTTTAGCGCTCAATTTACGTGAAGCTGAAATTCGTGACCTAACATTTAATCGTGAGGGCTTTTTGTTGGGTCAGCGCTTGCAAGACTATGTCAACGGTGTCGTTGGTAATCGCCCCATGCAAGACTTTCCGTTGCGCTTTGCTGCGGTTGCAACCGAAATGGAGTCAGGGCGCAAAGTGATTTTTAACCGTGGCAATGCAGGACAGGCGGTACGCGCCTCCTGCAGTATTCCAAATGTTTTTGTACCAGTAACGATTGCTGGCAAGCGTTATGTTGATGGTGGCTTAGTGAGTCCCATTCCGGTAGAAACGGCCAAAGAGATGGGTGCTGATATTGTTATAGCAGTAGATATTTCGGCTCGTCCTAGGGCAGGGCAACGAACGTCTCCATGGGGGCTGTTAAATCAAACCATTACCATTATGGGCCAAGCCGGTATTGATCGTGAGTTGGCCATGGCCTCAGTAGTTGTGCAGCCTGATGTTTCCGCAATGGGAACTGGAGATTTGGCGACGCGCCATGCTGCTATTTTGGCAGGCGAGCGCGCGGCCCAGGCACAGTTGCCAGCAATTCGTGCTGCTATTGCTGCCTTCAAAGCAGCGCCAGCACCTTAAATCATTAGCTTAAGTTGGCAGCTCGCACTCAGCCACAGGGCTGAATGTATCGGGGCTTGCCATACGCCAGAACATTCGATAGACCGGATGTTCTGCTCGGTTTTCTAATAAGTCGCCCGGCTTTAAGTAATCAATTAGCGCTGAAACTAACGAGACTTCGTGCATCGATACTCGCCGTACAATGTGGTGGGGCATTAGCTGGTTTGGATGACTCAGGCCTGCTGCACCTACAATTTCAGCAAGTGCTTTCATGGTGTTGTGGTGGAAATGAAAGACACGATTGCCTTTGTCGTCGGGGTCCAGTGCACGTTGGCGTAACCAACTTTGTGTCGCAACGCCAGTTGGGCAGCGGCCGGTATGACAGGTTTGTGCCATCAGACAGCCCAAAGCAAACATGAAACCACGACCCGAGTTACACCAATCTGCGCCTAAGGCCATGGTACGTGCAATATCAAACGCGGAGATAACTTTGCCGCCCGCCCCAATTTTTACGCGATCACGTAAGTTGAGCCCCACTAAGGTGTTGTGAACCAGCACTAGGCCTTCGTGCATGGGCGTGCCAAGGTGATCTGTAAACTCTACAGGGGCTGCAGCAGTCCCGCCTTCGGCACCATCAACCACAATATAGTCAGGCGTAATATTGGTTTTGATCATGGCCTTGCAGATAGCAAAAAACTCCCATGGATGGCCGATACAGAGCTTAAAACCAACGGGTTTTCCGCCCGAAAGTTCGCGTAATCTCGCAATAAAATGCATCAGCTCAACAGGTGTCGAGAATGCCGAATGACATGACGGTGATACACAATCAACACCTTCTGGTACGCCACGGGCTTCGGCGATTTCCTTGGTCACTTTGGCAGCGGGTAAGATGCCGCCATGGCCAGGTTTAGCACCTTGGCTCAACTTGATTTCAATCATTTTAACTTGTGGGTCGCAAGCGTTTTCGGCAAAACGCTCAGCATTAAAGGTTCCGTCCTCATTACGGCAGCCAAAATAACCTGAGCCAATTTCCCAAATCAGATCGCCGCCGTTTTCTCGGTGATAACGACTAATTGAGCCCTCGCCAGTGTCATGTGCAAAACCGCCCAGCTTGGCTCCTTTATTGAGCGCCAGAATTGCATTGGCAGATAACGCACCAAAACTCATGGCCGAAATATTGTAGATAGATAGTGAGTAAGGTTGTTTGCAGTTGTACTCGCCAATAGTTACGCGAAAGTCATGGTTTTCAATATTTACTGTTTGTACCGAGTGATTGATCCACTCGTAATGCTCTTCGTACACATCTGTGAGCGTGCCATACGCTTTTTTATCGATAACGTTTTTGGCCCGTTGATACACCAGTGAACGTTGTGCCCGAGAAAACGGAATGGTTTCTGTGTCGGACTCAAAAAAATACTGGCGAATTTCAGGGCGAATCGACTCAAGCAGAAAGCGAAAATGCGCCAAAATTGGGTAGTTACGGCGAATGGCTTGTTTGGTTTGGAAGTAATCCAATGCGCCTAGTACGGTAAGGGCGCCAAAAACCATAACCGGTGTGCCGCCAATGATGGGATGAAACCAAAACAGTAGCAGCGAAGCAATAAACGCGATGCCACTACCTAACCATGCAAAATAGCGAAAAGGAATAATATTGCGAATCAGATTCATGGCAGTCCTTAACCGTTATTATTTTGCGACTACGCTAGCATGAGTTTCACCTGCTGAGATGACCGCTTGGCGGTTAAAAAATACCCGTTGAGGCTTTTTGACCATAAAGTTACCCATAAAAAAGCCCCAGACTAAGCTGGGGCTTTTCGTATGCTGATGAAGCCTTAGATGATTTCGATTGCCATGGCAGTAGCTTCGCCACCACCAATACAAAGCGCTGCAACACCGCGACTCTTGCCGCGTTGCTTCAGCGCATGAATCAAGGTGAGGATAATGCGCGAACCAGTCGAGCCTACTGGGTGGCCTAATGCGCAAGCGCCGCCATGCACGTTGACTTTGTCATGAGCCAGGTTGTGTTTCATCATGGCCGCCATCGTGACCATAGCAAACGCTTCATTGATCTCATACAGATCAACTGAGTCTGCGGTCCAGCCAGTTTTGGCAAATAGGCTAGCCATGGCGCCTACAGGGGCAATGGTGAACTCGCTTGGGTCTTGTGATTGCGTGGCGTGGCCAACAATACGTGCCAAGGGCGTTAAGCCTAGCTCACGTGCTTTGCTTTCTTTCATCAAGACCAATGCTGATGCGCCGTCTGAAATTGATGAGGCATTGGCAGCAGTAATGGTGCCGTCTTTAGCAAATGCAGGCTTCAGATTGGGGATTTTGTCTGGTGACGCATTGCCTGGCTGCTCATCGGTATCAACAATGGCTTCGCCTTTGCGAGTTTGTACTGGCACTGGCACGATTTCATCTTTAAACCAACCATTATTAATGGCTGCATTAGCACGCTTTAGCGATTCAATTGCAAAGGCATCCATATCCGCGCGACCAAGACCTAGCGTGGTGGCCATGTCTTGCGCAAATGAGCCCATCAAACGACCTGTGCGAGCATCTTCGAGTCCGTCTAAAAACATATGGTCCATGACTTGGCCATGACCCATGCGGAAGCCGCCACGTGCTTTGGGCAGAATGTAGGGGGCATTGGTCATAGACTCCATACCACCTGCGACCATGATGTCGTTGGTGCCAGCGGCAATCAGGTCATGTGCCAACATAGTGGCTTTCATGCCCGATCCACAAAGTTTGTTAATTGTGGTTGCGCCAGTGGCAGCAGGCAGGCCAGCATCTAACATCGCTTGACGTGCAGGGCCTTGTTTTAAGCCAGCTGGCAGGACACAACCCATAATGACTTCTTGTACTTGCTCGGCGCGAATGCCAGCGCGGCTAATTGCTTCACGAATAGCAATGGCACCTAACGTTGGTGCAGTAACACTGGCTAAGCTGCCTTGAAAGCCGCCCATTGGGGTGCGTGCACCATTAACAATAACAACCGGATCGTGACTCATACTGAACTCCATTTTGAGATGGCTGGGGCTTGATTAGGCGCCACAGCACTTTTTAAATTTTTTACCGCTGCCACATATGCAGGGATCATTACGGCCAATTTTAACCTCATTCACGATGGGTTTGGGCTTTTCGGATGGACCACTGTGTAGGGGTTTGCCATCACGGAATAACCAAGTGCTGCTACCGTCAGCGAGCTGGTCTCGGACAAAGCCCGATACTTCATGATGATGATGTTTTATGCCGCCCATATTGTAATGGGCAATAAATTCGACCAGACCACGACTATCGCCTTCACCGCCAGCTTCTACTTGCAGCACTTCCAGGTTCAACCATTCGGCATTTTCAGCCCAAGCGCGCATGGCATCAATGTCGCTGTCGTCACGTGCATCGGGGTGGGTTGAGTTCATGATGAAGTCAATGTCAGTACGAGTATAAGCCGTGTAACGAGCACGCATCATGGCTTCAGCGCTGGGTGCGGGTTGTTCACCGGATAAAATCGGGCCGCAGCAGGCAGTAAAATCTAATGAAGAACCACAAGGGCAGGTCATGTTGTCACACTCCACATTCAGATATGAAAAAGGGGTGCCTAAGCACCCCTTTTAATCAACAAAGGCGTTAGCCTAAGCGATTACTCAGCAGCTTCAACAGCTTCAACAGCTTCGTCTGCAGCTTCTTCAACAGCTTCAACAGCTTCTACTTCAGCTTCTTCAACAGCTTCAACAGCTTCTTCCATTTCAACAGCAGGAGCTTCAACAGCTTCTTCTTTCTTGGCACAGCCAACGAAAGCTAAAGTAGAAGCAACAGCAGCGATAACAGCGAATTTTTTGATTTGCATGGTCAGTATCTCTCAGGTTGTAAAACATAGGGTGTCTGACTCGACAATGAGTTGTTGCGGCAAATCAAGGTCAGCTTTCAGACGAACAGATACTAGCACTAGCCAAAAACAAATGCACTAGCAGCTTGTCTGACAATAATTGTTTTAGCTGTTAGCCTTACTGACATAGACTCTAAGTCATTGGCAAATAAAGAGAAGGTAACTATGAGTTTGGATCATCAGCCCTTACGAAAAGATGTTCGTTTATTGGGTGAGCTGCTAGGCGAGGTGCTGAGTGCGCGTTCAGGTCAGTCTGCATTTGAGCGCATTGAGTCACTACGACAAACAGCTCAGCTAGTGGTGGCAGGTGACGTGACCGCAGCGCAAGCACTGGCAGAGTTCTTTTCTAATGCCGATACACAAGAGCTTCATGAGGTAGGGCGTGCTTTTTCGCATTTTCTTAATTTAGCTAATATTGCTGAGCAGTATCATGGCATCCGCTTGGCTAGAGAGAGTTTTCCCGGTGACTTGTTAGCGCCTGCTACAGAGTCATTTAAGCAAGTATTAACCACGCTGAAAGGTGCGGGCTTGAGCGATGATCAAATTGCAGCCACGGTTTCTGACTTAGCGGTAGATCTGGTGTTGACTGCACATCCAACCGAAGTGACTCGACGCACGTTGATTCAAAAGCATGATGAGATTGCTGAGAGCTTGTCACGGCTGGATACCAGTCGCTTATCGGGCCTTGCCAATTCAGCCGAAGAAATGTCGTTGGCACGCCTAGTGTTAGCGGCATGGGAAACCGATGAAATTCGAGCACAGCGCCCGTCCCCAGTGGATGAGGCTAAATGGGGCTTTGCAACCTTAGAGACTAGTCTTTGGTTCGCAGTGCCTGATTGTTTGCGGGCGCTGGATCATGCCATGCAAGCAGTGTTGGATAAGCGCTTGCCACTGAATGTCGCACCGCTACGTTTAGGCTCGTGGATGGGCGGTGATCGTGACGGCAACCCCTTTGTGACGCATGTGGTGACACAAGAGGTGTTACTGCTGGCGCGCTGGATGGCCTTGGACTTATACCTGCGTGATGTCGATGCGCTACGCAGTGAGCTATCGGTATCGCGCTGTGGACAGGCTATTCGTGGGCGCGTTGGTGAGGACTCGCGTGAACCGTATCGCGATTGGTTAAAGCAGATTCGTGACCGCCTACAACATGCTCAGCAGCGAGTTAATGATGAGATTGCTGGTCGTGTTAGTGCTGACCAGCAGGGTTATGTCAGCACCGATGAACTCTTAAGTGACTTTATCCTGTGTTATGACGATTTAGTTGATGTTGGGTTGTCGCGCCTTGCAGAGGGGAGGCTGGTCGATATTATTCGTCGTCTGCATTGTTTTGGGTTGCCGTTATTACGTTTAGATATTCGGCAAGAATCTACCCGCCATGCCGAGACCATGGCCGCCATTACGCAGTATTTAGGCTTAGGCGACTACATGGCCTGGGATGAGCAACAGCGTCAGCAGTTTTTGCTGACCGAGCTGGCCAATCCGCGTCCATTGTTACCAAGTCATATCTGGCAGCATGCTCAGTCGCCACTTTTTAATGCTGAGGTGATGGAGGTTTTGGCCACCTTTAAAATGCTGTCCGAGCAACCGAGTGAAGCCTTAGGCGCCTATGTTATTTCGATGGCACATCAGGCCAGTGATGTATTGCTGGTTAAGTTGTTCATGCATAAAGCTGAAATGCCCAACCCAATGCGTGTGGTGCCATTATTTGAAACATTTGATGATTTAGCGAATGCACCGGAGTGCTTGCAAGCACTGTTATCGCTGCCGATTTATCGAGAACTGATTAATGGCCATCAAGAAGTCATGATTGGTTATTCAGACTCCACTAAAGATGCTGGTTTGTTAGCTGCTGCTTGGGCGCAGTATCAGGCACAAGAGGGTTTGGCTAATGTCGCGGCGGAACATGATGTGCGTTTGGTGTTGTTTCATGGTCGTGGCGGTACCGTCAGTCGAGGTGGTGCGCCGACACGGCAAGCGCTGCGTTCGCAGCCGCCGGGCACCGTTAATGGTGCGCTGCGAGTAACTGAACAGGGCGAGATGATTCGCATGAAGTTCGGTTTGCCTGCTGTTGCCATTGGCAATTTAGCGCAATACTTAATTGCTACGCTGGAAGCGACCTTGCTGCCGCCGCCAATAGCCGAGCCGGCTTGGCGCGATATGATGTCCTTATTAAGTGATGTCTCCAAACAAGTCTTTCGCCAGCAAATTCGGCAGGATCAAGTGTTTATTGATTACCTGCGTACCGTCACGCCAGAACAAGAGCTGCAGCTTTTACCGTTGGGTTCACGCCCGGCACGACGAGTTGTGGGCGGCGGTGTGGAAACCCTACGCGCCATTCCTTGGGTGTTTGCATGGACACAAATTAGGCTGATGTTACCCGCGTGGCTGGGTGTGTTTGAGGCTATGCGCGAAGCCGAAACTAAATACGGGTCTAAGACCTTGCAACATATGGCTAAGAGCTGGCCGTTTTTTAGTGGCCTAATGGATATGCTGGAGATGGTGATGGCTAAGTCAGACTTTGCCATTGCTGAGCAGTATGAAACGCAGCTGACCAAGCGTGAGGACTTGCGCGCATTAGGAAGCAAGCTACGTGCAACCGTTAAGCAATTGGCTGAATTGTTGCCAAACTACACCGATGCTGAGCCATGGTCTGAGCGTAATGCGATCTTGGCGCAATCCATACGCTTGCGCCGACCTTATTTATTGCCATTGCATTTGTTGCAGGCTGAGCTGATGTTGCGGCGCCGTGAGTGGTTGGCGGCTCATCCGGATGACTTACGTAGCCCTCATGATCACGCCTTGATGGTGACCATGACCGGCATTTCGGCTGGGTTGCGCAATACCGGTTAGTTAGCCCACGCCGATGACAAAACGTATGCCGACTAACACCAGTACCACACCAAAGGCGCGTTTTAGCTTGGCCGCTGGCAACTTGTGTGCAGTGCTGGCGCCAAAGTGCGCAAAGATTAAACTGGTCAGTGCGATGCCTAATAAAGCCGGCCAATACACATAACCAGTGGCTCCGCTGGGCAGGGAGCTTAGTCCCCAGCCACTGATGATGAAACCAGCACTGCCAGCAAGAGCAATGGGGAATCCTGCCGCTGCCGCGGTGCCCACGGCCCGTTGAATGCGCACGCCATGATGGCAAAGGTAAGGCACCATCAAGCTGCCGCCGCCAATGCCAAAAATAGCTGAGGCTACACCGATGACACCGCCGGCGGCGTATAACGGGGCGCCGGTTGGTAACGGTTGCTGAATCACATTGGGCTTTTGTGCCTTAAGCATTTGCCAGCCTGTCCATAAGGCAAAAACACCAATGACAACCTGTAAGACGCGGGCTGGTAGCTGATGCGCAATTTGTGCACCCAACACAGCGCCAATCATGAGTGCAGGGACAAATCGTTTTAACACCGACCAGTCCACGCCACCTTTTTGATGGTGGGTACGAATAGAACTGGTGGCTGTTAAGACAATGCTAGCGAGCGATGTGCCAACCGCTAAGTGAGTGCTTACTTCGGGTGTTAGCCCTTGCCAGTGAAAGCTCAGAATCAGCGCGGGCACAATGATCATGCCGCCACCAATGCCTAGTAGGCCAGCTAAAAAGCCAGCAAATATGCCGGTAAATAGGTACAGCAACCAAGGGAGTAAGGCTTCCAAATAATTCACCAAAATGAAATATAACTGTCACAGGGTCTACATCTGTTTGTTCAATACTGCTTGCATGAAAAAGTCAGTAGAGAAACAAATAATGAGCGAACAGATCTTCGCACAAGACAGCACTAAACCAACTAGCAATGTTCATCATATATTGCCAGCTGAGTCGTCCTCTGATCGTCAAAAGCCGCGTTTTGAGGTGAGCTTTGCGATTACAGCAGAACAGGTAGCTGCTGCGCAACGCTTACGTGCTGAAACGTTTGGTGAAGAGTACGGCATTGATTGCAGCGCCACTGGCGGTTTGGATATTGATGCCTACGATGCGTATTGCCAGCATATTAACGTCTACGACTTGGCTAATAATAATCAAATTATTGCCACTACACGTTTGTTGTCGGATGAGTCGGCGAGATTGGCTGGTGGATTTTACTCCGCACAAGAGTTTGATTTAAGTGCGATTCACCGCCTGCAAGGCAAGGTATTAGAGATTGGCCGTACTTGTGTACATAAAGACTACCGCTCAGGTGCGGCCATCATGGTGCTTTGGTCAGCCTTGGCAGAACACATGATAGCAACGGGTTATCAATACCTGATTGGCTGTGCCAGCATCAGCCTAGCTGATGGCGGTACAACCTTAGCCAGCGTAATGCCAACCTTGCGTGAAAAACACTTTGTGGGTGATGAACTACGAGTTAGCCCAAGCCGTGAAATCATGTTGTCGTCGGCCACTACCGGCAAAGTCAGCGTGCCACCTTTATTAAAGGCTTATCTACGTATGGGCGCGCGTATTGGTGGTGAAGCCTGCTGGGACCCAGACTTTAATTGTGCGGATGTGTTCATTTTAATGGATGTACAAGCGCTGTCAGGAAGGTATGCTCAGAAGTTCCTGAAGACTGCCTAATATGAGACATCGTGACCCGAGCACCTCGCATACGACATACGCATCCTGCTATCGTGACTAACCCACCCTTAAGCCTCGGTTTGATTTGGCGATTACTCCTGCTCGGCTGCCATATTTTTCTTGGTGTGTTAATCGCCGCCGTGGTGGGCATGTTTTTTTTCAAAAATGTTGCTTGGCATGCACCGATTATTCGCTGGTGGTTGCGTCGCCTATGTTCAGTATTGAATTTGGATATTCATATTCAAGGCGACCCTTGCAACGATTCGCGAGCGTTATGGATTAGTAACCATGTCTCGTGGATGGACATTCCTGTTCTGGGAAGTATTCGTTCGTTAAACTTTTTGTCTAAAGCTGAAGTGGCTAAGTGGCCATTAATTGGTAGCTTGGCTAGAGCGGCCGGGACCTTGTTTATTCAGCGTGGTTCGGGTGATGCCGAACGTGTTAAAGATCAAATTGTTGATGAAATTGAGTCAAATCGAAGAGTTTTATTTTTTCCCGAAGGCACCACCACCGATGGTTTTGCAGTAAATCGTTTTTTTGCCAAGCTCTTTGCCGCTGGTGTAGAAACTGATTGCTGGATACAGCCCATGTTGATTTCCTATCGCCATGAGCAGGGGCTGCATCCGTTGGCGCCATTTATTGGAGAAGATGCTTTTGGGCCTCACTTGCTCAATATGCTCAGTGGCGAACGTATTACGGTAGACGTATTATTTTTGGCGGCAGAGCGCCCTGAGGGACGCAATACCCATGAGCTTGCTAAACACTTTGAAACCATCATGGGTGCGTCTTTAAAGTCTTTGCATGGCTGTGAACTGCCGCCAAGTCGCGAAGGGGCAGTATCGGTAAGTGCAGGCTAATACTGACATTGCTCATTGTCTAATATTGACAGCATGACGTATTGCACGTAATTTGCATTCCATTCTTGATGGAGTGCTCTTATGCAAACTCACGCCCAACGCTTAGCCCAATCATTAACATTGCCTTGCGGCGCTGTATTGCCCAATCGACTGGCCAAGTCTGCCATGAGTGAAGCAATGGCGACGATGGATAATCGCGTCACGCCTGAGCTAATTCACTTATATGATGCTTGGGCAAAAGGCGGCATCGGTTTGTCCATTACTGGCAATATCATGGTTGATCGCCGTGCGTTAGGTGAGCCGGGTAATGTGGTGATTGAGGATGATCGTGATCTAAGTCAATTAAAGCTGTGGGCGCAAGCAGGGCGTCGTCATAACAGCGCCACATGGGTGCAGCTGAATCACCCGGGCAAACAATCACCTCGTGGTTTGAATAAGCAGAACTTATCGCCTTCAGCCGTTCCGTTTAACCCGGATATGCGGGCATTTTTTGATACACCAAAAGCCATGACCGAAGAGGATATTCAAGACGTGATTGCACGTTTTGGTCGAGCGGCTGGCATTGTTAAAGCAGCCGGTTTTGATGGTGTGCAAATCCATGGTGCACACGGCTATTTAGTCAGTCAGTTTTTGTCGCCTAAACACAATATTCGTACTGATGACTGGGGCGGCAGTCCGCAAAAGCGTCGTCGTTTTGTGCTGGCGGTATACGAAGCCATGCGTGCAGCGGTTGGGCCTGAGTTCCCGATTGGCATTAAACTCAATTCGGCCGACTTTCAGCGTGGTGGTTTTACCGAAGAAGAGTCACTAGCTACCATCGAGGCACTATCGGCTGCTGGCATAGATATGATTGAAATCTCTGGCGGCACCTATGAAGCGCCTGCCATGGCGGGCTTGCGTCAAAAAGACAGCAGCAAAGCACGCGAAGCTTACTTTTTAGAGTTTGCCGAAAAAGTGCGTCAACAAGTCAGTACGCCGTTAATGGTGACCGGTGGTTTCCGCTCATTGTCGGGCATGGGTGACGCCTTGGCATCGGGTGCGATGGATTTGGTTGGTTTGGCGCGACCATTGGCTATTGAGCCGGACGCACCTAAGCGTTTGCTGGCGGGTGTAGAGACTCGTTATCGCGTGAAACAACTGAGTACGGGTATTAAGCCGATTGACCGTATGGGCTTGTTAGAAGTGGTTTGGTATACCCGCCAATTGCGTCGTATTGGGCGTGGTAAGTTACCTAAACCGAATGAGTCGGCGTTATTGGCTATGCTGGGTTATGTGTCAGGTAATGTTCGTGGCACATTACGTACCAGAAGATTGCGTGCAACTGCATAAACTGGCTAGGCGACGAGGCAGAGCTCTGTTATAGTCGCCGCCGAGTTTTGCGCCAGTGGTGAAATTGGTAGACACGCTGGATTTAGGTTCCAGTGCCGCAAGGCGTGAAGGTTCAAGTCCTTTCTGGCGCACCATAAACTCGACTTGCCCGCAGTAGATCCCGCTCATAGTAAGCAGTCGCTAAGACATGCAAATCTAGATTAATTTGTTCGCGTAACTCAGCCAAACTCAGGTCTGAGCGATCAATACGCCATACGCCGAAATCGCCCAATACTGGCTCTTGTTTTGCGGCTGCTTTTAGCAGGGCGTACAGCCAGCCCCAAATGGTGGCCTCTTTTCTGAATGGAATACGGTAGTGCTCAAGTTGGCGACGTAAGGTGTCGCTGTCACGTATATCAAAATATCGTGGTAACACTTGCTGCATGAGGTTATCAAGGCGCTGCCATATCAAACGCTTTTCTGTGTCGTTATAACGATTCCAGTCAATGACTTCATGCAAATAACGACGACAACCACGGCAGACTGAGTCACCGTAGGTGGTTGAGCAAATGCCGACACAAGGCGTGGGGACTTTTTCAAATAGCATGATGAAGACTTACGTGTTTTAGCGGTAATGAACATAGCAAAAAAACGTTTGACTTCACACCCGCAGGCTCGCATAAAGCCTGTGCAAACCATCAACGAGGAGCCATCGCACTAATGAGTTACGAATTATTAAAAATGTTGCATATGACCACTGCATTGTTGCTGGGCGCTGTGTTTTTTCTGCGCGGCGGAATGTTGTTGGCTGGCTCAACATGGCAACAAAAAACACCCATTCGCATTTTGCCGCATATTTTAAGTGCTATTTTAATTGTGGCCGGCATTATGCTGACAAAGGCGATGGGTGGAGTGCCTAACTGGGTATGGTTAAAGTTTGCTTTACTGTTTGCATTCTTAATTATCTCCGGCGTTACCTTTAAGCGGATAAATGGCAGGCTTCAGCAGTGTTTATGGTTGTTGGCTGCGTTGCTAGCGTATACTGCTGCAATGATGGTTGCGTTTAGTAAAACTATCCCCGGTGTTGTGTAATCAATGTAATGACTAGTCTGTCAACCATTGGCAATACTATGCGTTTCATCGAATTGGAAGCCCACGATAAGTGGGTCTATTGTTTCAGGAGAATAAAAATGCGTCTTTTATCCGTTGCTGCAGTTGCTGGTACGTTAATCCTTGCCGGCTGTACAACTAATCCTTACACCGGCGAACGTCAAGTCGCTAAAGGAACTTACGGTGCTGCTATCGGCGCAGCAGTAGGTTGTGGCATTGCAACAGCAACCACGAAAAGCGGTAAGCGCAATGAGCGCTGCTTACAAGGTGCTGCTATTGGTGGTGTTGCAGGTGGTGGCGTGGGCGTTTACATGGACGTTCAAGAAAAGAAATTGCGTGACCGTTTAACCAGTGTTGGTGTTGGTGTACAACGTGATCCAAACACCGGTGCAATCAATTTGATTATGCCAGGCAACATCACGTTCGCTACCGGGCAGTCTGCTGTTCGTACTGACTTCCAGCCAGTGTTAGATGCAGTCGCCGATGTACTGAAAGAGTATAAAGACACCACCATCACTGTTAGTGGTCACACTGACAACGTTGGTAACGCGCAATTTAACCAAAACTTGTCACAGCAACGTGCTAACTCTGTGGCCGGTTATTTGGTCAATCGTGGTGTTGCCGGCCAGCGTGTAAGCGCGGTTGGTTATGGCCTAACTCGACCAATTGCTTCAAACAATAATGAAGCTGGTCGTGAGCAAAACCGTCGTACCGAAATCCGTATCAACCCACCACAACAGTAATTTTGTTGCGGTAGAAAAAACCCAGCTTATTGCTGGGTTTTTTTATGCGGCAATTTTTCTAGATCCTCAAAGCCAGCACAGTGAATGCCTAAGTCGCGCAACAAGCCATCTTTCACGCTGTAAATAAAACCATGTACAGAGATAGACTGATTGCGTCGCCACGCATTTTTGAGCATTGATGTTTCGCAAACGTTGGCCACTTGTGCCATGACATTAAGTTCGCACAGGCGATCAATGCGCTGCTGTGGTTCAAGGCCTTTTAGCTCATGGTCATGCTGGCGTTCAATGTCTTTGATGTGGCGTAACCAGTTATCGATAAGGCCGAATTCGCGATTTTCAACGGTAGCTCGAATGCCGCCACAGTCATAGTGGCCAGTCACTAAAATATGCTCTACCTTTAGTACATCAACGGCATATTGAAGTACTGAAAGGCAATTCATATCGGTGTGAATGACTAGGTTAGCGACATTACGATGAACAAACACTTCGCCCGGTAACAGCCCCATGATTTCATTGGCGGGTACGCGGCTATCAGCGCAACCTATCCACAAAAACTGCGGTGACTGTTGATTAGCGAGCTTTTCGAAAAACAAGGGATCGTTGGCTTTAACAGACTCTGCCCATAAGCGGTTATTTTGAAATAGCGCGTCCAGCATTGTGTTGCCCCATGAAAAGATGAGCTGAGTATGCCATAGCCGATAGGCTATTATCAGGTGCTAGTTAACACACCTTTTGTGCAAGAGAGAGGCCTATGACGGTTGAACGTATGAGCTGGCCAGCGTTGTTAAATACCACGCGTTTAAAAATTCGCGATGGCGAAGTAAGGCCAACACGGGCTGCAGCTAGTGCAGATGGGGCTGCAGGTTTGCGTTCTGAATTTCACATTGACCATGACCGTGTGGTGTTCTCTTCTGCATTTAGACGGTTGGGACGTAAAACCCAAGTGCACCCCTTGGCGCAGAGTGATCATGCCCATAACCGCTTAACGCATAGCGTGGAGGTGGCCAGTGTCGGTCGTAGCATGGGTAACCGTGTTGGTGCCATGTTGGTTGAGGGTGGCTTACTGCCTGTGGGCTATACACCATTTGATATCGGCTCAGTGGTGCAAGTGGCGTGTTTAGCGCATGACTTAGGCAATCCACCATTTGGCCATACTGGTGAATATGCCCTGCGAGACTGGTTTCGTGATCCTGCTCATGCCGCGTTGCTAGACGGCTTAAGTGATGCTGAGCGTATCGATATTCAGACCTATGAAGGTAATGCGCATGGTCTGCGTTTAGTGACCAGTTTGGAGATGTATGCGGGTGAGGGTGGTATGCGCTTGAGTGCGGCCACCATTGGCACCATGGTGAAATACCCGTGGAGTGCACAAACCTTTCCTGAGCGTGGCAAGTTTAATATTTATCAGGCGGAACTACCCTATTACCAGCGTGTCGCTGACTCATTAGGTTTGCTGCAGCGGGGTGATAGCCATTGGGCTAGGCATCCATTGTCTTACTTGATGGAGGCGGCTGACGATATTTGTTATGCCATTGTGGATTTAGAAGATGCGGTAGAAATGGGCATTTTGGATCTGCATGAGTTTGAGCGTTTGTTGGCCCCGATTGTGGATCCAGATAAGGTGTGGGGCATACGTGATCCACGCCAATATGCGGCGGCCTTAAGGGGTACCATGGTCGGGCGTTGTGTGAAGGATTTAGCGGACACGTTTATGCGTCATCACGATGCGTTGTTAGCAGGCGAGTTGCCGCAAAAAGACTTGATTGCTTGTTCTAGTGCTGATGTGCGTGAAACATTGGTGGCGGCTAAGCAGTTGGCTAGTGAAAAAGTTTATCGTCACCGCAGCAAAGTTGAAATGGAGATTGCTGCCTATCCTTGTTTGGGGGCATTACTTAACGTGTTAGTGCCGAATGTGCGCGCACTTTGTTTGCATGGACCTGAGCGTTTAAGTCATCGACAACGCACACAACTGGCTCTGCTAGAGCCACAACTGGCCGAAGGCATTAGCTTGTATCAAGGGTATTTAAGCGTGTTGGACTTTGTCGGCAGCATGACGGATAACCATGCGGCTCGTTTGGCGAGACAAATTTCGGGTATTGGCTTGGTTTGACAGACTTGCGTCGGCGCGCTTGGCTGCTTATGCTCTGCCCCGCGTGACTGAACAGTCGTCTTTTTTAGAGTAACTATATCTCAGGGGTTTTTTATGCAGTTGCAAGACAAAATTGCCGTGATCACTGGTGGTGCTTCAGGCTTAGGCATGGCTACCGTAAAGTCATACTTAGCCAAGGGCGCTAAAGTCGCTATTTTTGATTTAAATGCAGAGGCTGGTCAGGCTGCGGTACAAGAGCTGGGTGCAAATGTGATGTTTTGCCGCACCAATGTGTCAGATGAAGCATCTGTTCAAGAGGCCTTAGCCGCTGTTGTTGCTAACTGGGGTGCCGTGCACATTGCCGTGAACTGTGCGGGTGTTGGTAGTGCTATGCGAACCGTGGGTAAAAATGGCCCACATTCGTTAGAAGTATTTAGCAAAGTCATCACCATTAATTTGATTGGCACGTTTAACGTGACGCGTTTAGCCGCTGCAGAGATGGCAAAAAATGAGCCCAATGCTGATGGTGAGCGTGGTGTGGTGATTAATACCGCTTCCGTTGCCGCTTTTGATGGCCAGATTGGCCAAGTGGCGTACTCTGCGTCAAAAGGTGGCGTGGTCGGGATGACACTGCCATTGGCACGTGACTTGGCAACCATTGGTGTGCGTGTAAATACAATTGCCCCGGGCATTTTCAACACACCACTAATGAACTCATCACCGGACTCAGTCAAGATGCCTTTGATTGAAATGACACAGTTCCCCAAGCGTTTGGGTCATCCAGACGAGTATGGTCAATTAGCTGTACATATTGTTGAAAATAGCTTCTTGAACGGTGAAACGATCCGCATTGACGGTGCTATTCGGATGGCTCCGCGTTAATCCCCGCATGATTCGACCACTGCTGTGCCCAGCGCAGCAGTGAGTCTATTTCTGATAACACCTGATTGACTTGGCTAAAGCTGTTGTCAGTCATGGCTTGCTCCAATTGTGCGCGCAGGGCAGGTACGCCGCAGTAACGACAGGCGCCTAAAAGACGATGTATTTCTTGTTGCCAGACAGCAATAGTCTTCTGGTCATACGCTGTTTGCAGGCGTTGGCGTGTTGCCGGTAGATCATCGACCAAGGTGCGTAGCAACATCTCAGCTAATTCCGGCTTGCCATTGGCTAGTTTTCGTCCTTCTTGCCAATCGACTAAAGCCTGTGGCGCAGCTATAAATCGCGTCCACTGCTGCAGAATGTGGAGTAGTTGTGCGTCTTGTAATGGCTTGCTCAGGTAGTCATCGATGCCGTTTTGTTCATTTTGATAGCCTGCTTTCATGGCATGTGCAGTCAATGCAACAATCGGCACGCGCTGGCCATATTTTTCGCCTGCGCGGATAGCCTGGGCTGCTTCAACGCCATTCATTCCTGGCATTTGAATATCCATGAAGACCAAGTCAAATGGTTTTTGTAGCGCTAAATGCACGGCATCATGGCCAGACTCAGCACATTCAACCGCTATGCCATAGTCATTAAGCCAAGTGCGCATCAGCAGCAAGTTGGCGGGGTGGTCATCGACTACAAGTACTCGCAAGGGAGGGTTGAGTGCAGCTTGCACTCGCTGACCCAGTGGTGCGGTTTTTGCAATTGCTTGAAAAGGATCAATCGCTGCCTGCCAACGCACTTTAAAGCAGCTACCTTGGCCAACGGTTGACTCAACATCAATTTGTCCTTGCAGCAAATCCACCAATTGCTTGGTAATTGTTAGGCCTAAGCCGGTGCCACCATAACGTCGTGTGGTGGAGGTGTCGCCTTGTTCAAAAGCATCAAACAACGAGGGCATTTGGGCGCTGGGAATGCCAATGCCGGAATCCTTTACTGCCAGTACTAGCTCAACAACGCCAGCCGTTTTTGTTGCTGCAGTTGTGAGTGATACGTTGATGTCGCCGCTGGGTGTGAATTTCACCGCGTTGCTAAGTAGATTGCTGAGGATCTGTCGCAGGCGTAGCGAGTCACCCAAAATGCTGGCGGGCACCAGTGCATCTACCAAGTGACTAATGCTGACCGGTTTATCAAGAATCAATGGCTGCATCATGTCGATGGTGTCAGTGACTAGTTCGCGCAGATTGACTGGCGTTTCATCTAAAACTAAACGGCCGGCTTCTATTTTAGATAAGTCCAATAGGTCATTTAGCATGGCCAATAAATGTTCAGCGGCGCGACTAAGCGACTGCACATGGCTTAGCTGCTCTGGATTGAGCTTGGTGCGCCCCAACAAACGAGTAAAGCCAATCAAACTATTGAGCGGTGTTCTAATCTCATGGCTGATGTTGGCCAAGAAAGCTGATTTTTGCTGATTGTTGGTCACCGCTTCTTGGCGCGCACTGTGCAAGGTGATTTGCTGGCGCTCCATGGTTTCAATGGTATAAGAGAGGTCTTCTTCAAGTTGGTCACAGTTGCTGCGTAGGTTGTTAAGCTCAGTTTGTGTGTCTTCGCAAAACTGGAATAGTTGGTTTGTGAACTGTGGCCACAATGTATGTGCTTTGTGCAAGTTTTCGTCGTCAATAAAACGACCATGTTCAGCCAGTGTGTGTGCCATGGCCGCAAACGGGCGCCAGCTTCGTTTCAATTGAAACTGTAAAATAAAGGCCAGCACCACCAAAAAAGCCATAAACAAACACAGTGCCTGCGCCATTTGTATGATCATCTGATCATGTTGACTGTCTGGACTAGGTAGCAAAACAATTCGACGTCCGTCACTAAGTGTTTGCTGCGGCAGTGTGTCAATCGTGTTGGCGCTAGTTATGCACTGTCCCAGTTCTAGTACGATTTGGCCAGAGGGATCTAATACGGCCAGTCCGTTAATGGCAGTATCGCTAAGAATAGGGGCTATGACTTCCGGTGTTAAGGCCTCTTTTTCCAAGTGCGCACTGAGCGTTGCGAGGGCAAGGCTGTGCCTGAGTTGTTCATTGTCGGCATAGGTGTTTTGCTGCTGCAAAATGCCAACTATTTGAAAGCCTGCAATAAATACCGCTACAGGTATAAGTAGGCAGAACATAAGGCGGGTATGAAGGGGCCAGGGGTGCATGCCTGCTCTCTAAAAATAGAATTTGCCTAGATTAGCATGACCAATGGCTTGCTAGCTTTTTGGTGAATCGAGCAATAGCGTTTGGTTGCCGCTCGGTTTGTCTTTACAATCGCCAGTTACAGTTTTTATGGGTGCTGCGTGATGAACTACCCCACCATTGCCGATTGCGTAGGAAATACCCCGCTGGTGCGTTTGCAACGGCTGCCGGGCAAAACCTCAAACACCATCTTGGTGAAGCTGGAAGGTAATAATCCAGCGGGTTCGGTGAAAGACCGTCCTGCCTTGTCGATGATTACTGAGGCGGAGCGTCGTGGGCATATTAAGCCAGGCGACACCTTGATTGAGGCAACATCCGGTAATACCGGTATTGCCTTGGCAATGGCTGCCGCCATTAAAGGTTATCACATGGTGTTAATCATGCCGGCTAACCAAAGCCAAGAGCGTAAAGACGCCATGGCAGCCTATGGTGCAGAGCTGATTTCGGTCACTCAGCAAGAAGGTATGGAAGGTGCTCGTGATTTGGCATTGAGCATGCAGGCCGAAGGCAAAGGCATTGTGCTGAATCAATTTGGTAACAGTGATAACCCGCTCGCGCATTTTAACGGCACGGGGCCTGAAATTTGGCAGCAAACTCAGGGTGAGGTCACTCACTTTGTCAGTTCAATGGGCACCACCGGCACCATCATGGGTGTGTCTCGTTATCTGAAGGCACAAAACCCAAATATTCAGATTATTGGTTTGCAGCCCATTGAAGGCTCGCAGATTCCTGGTATCAGACGCTGGCCAGAAGCTTATTTGCCGACTATTTTTGAGCGAGATCGAGTTGATCTGGTGATGGATATTCCACAGTCTGAAGCTGAAGTCATGATGCGGCGTTTGGCGCGTGAAGAGGGCATTTTCTGTGGCGTTTCATCGGGGGGCTCGGTTTGGGCAGCCCTAGAACTATCGAAAACGTTAGAGAATGCAGTCATCGTTGCCATTGTTTGTGATCGTGGCGATCGTTACTTATCAACCGGTGTATTTTCATGAACACACTCGTGTTTGATATCGAGACCGTGCCTGATATTGCTGGTGGACGTCGTTTATATGGCCTTGATGGCTTAGATGACGCCGCTGCTGCAGAGGCACTGTTTAAGTTACGCCGGCAAGAAACCGGTGGCAGTGATTTTATTCGCCATTCATTACAGCGCATTGTTTGTATTTCAGCGGTGTTACGCACACGCGATGGCATCAAAGTGTGGTCATTAGGCGATGAAGGCGCGTCCGAGGCGGAGATTATTCAGCGTTTTTTTGCCGGCCTTGAGCGCTATACCCCTACCTTGGTGTCGTGGAATGGCAGTGGCTTTGATCTGCCGGTTTTGCATTACCGTGCATTGATTCATGGTGTGCAGGCGCCGGCTTATTGGGATCAAGGCGAGTACAACCGTGAGGCCAAGTTCAATAATTATTTAGGTCGTTTCCACAGTCGCCATATTGATGTCATGGACTTGCTGGCAGGTTATCAAGCGCGTGCTGTGCAGCCATTGGACCAAGTTGCTACGCTGCTGGGTTTTCCCGGCAAGATGGGCATGGATGGCGGGCAGGTGTGGCCAACCTTTTTAGCCGGTGACTTAGCCGCTATTCGTCATTATTGCGAAACCGACGTGCTTAATACCTATTTGGTGTTTTTACGTTTTCAGTTTATGCGCGGCCAGTATGATGCTGCTGGTTTGGCAGCGGAGTTTGACTTGGTCAAATCCACCCTGGCTGCTTCAGAGCAACCACATTTATTAGCGTTTTTAGCGGCCTGGCAGGAAGCCAGTGTGCAGTTTCCAACGCAAGACCCACCCTTAAATTTACCTATTGCTTAACTTTGTGAGACAACATGTCGCGTAGACGTCAACGCCGGCCGAATCTGCCACCCCAAGAAATGCAAATCACCCGTTTTAGCCATGATGGCCGAGGCATTGCGAACCATGCCGACGGTAAAGTGGTGTTTGTAGACTTTGCTCTGCCAGGTGAGCGCGTAAGCGTCAATATCAACGAGCAGCAGCGTAAATATGACGAAGGTGATGTGCTGGAAGTATTTGAGGCCTCCAGTGATCGTGTAACGCCTGCTTGCCCACACTTTAGTGTCTGTGGTGGTTGCTCGTTGCAGCATATGGATCGTGCGGCGCAAATTCGCTTTAAACAGTCGGTTTTAGCCGAACAGCTTCAGCATTTTGGCGGCCTGCAGCCTGAGCAATGGCTGCCACCGTTAGTCGATGACAATGTGGCCTATCGTCGCAAGGCACGTTTAGGTGTGCGTTATGTTATTAAGAAAGAAAAGTTATTGGTGGGCTTTCGCGAACGTAAATCTGGCTTTTTGACCGAAATGTCGGAATGTCATGTGCTTGATGCGCGTATTGGTCATACCATTATGGCGCTTCGGGAGATGATTACCACACTAGATGGTCGCGACCAGTTGCCACAGATTGAAGTAGCGGCGGGTGACCCAACAGCAGATGACCCGCAAGTAGCGCTTATTTTTAGGCATATGCAACCACTCACAGCGCATGATCGCGAGGTCATCCGTGATTTCTGCCAGCAGCGTGGCTGGCATTGTTATTTGCAGCCTGCTGGTTATGACAGCGTGCATCGCATTTGGCCAGAAGATGGTGAAAACCGGCTGTATTATCACTTGCCAGCATTTGGCCCCAATGGCTTGCGCATGGCGTTTCACCCCAATGACTTTACCCAGGTCAATGCGGCGATTAACACGCGTATGATCAGCTTGGCATTAAAGTTGCTTGAACCAAATGCGAATGAGCGTGTGCTGGATTTATTTTGTGGCCTAGGAAACTTTACCTTGCCCTTGGCAACCGTTTCAGCCGAAGTCGTTGGTGTTGAGGGTTCGCAGGAAATGGTGGAGCGTGGTGGCGAAAACGCACGAGCCAATGGCCTGATCAATGTAAGCTTTTATGCGCATGATTTGACGCAAGATGTGAGTGGGTTGGCGTGGGCACAAGCCGGATTTGATAAAGTTTTGATTGATCCGCCCCGAAGTGGTGCACTAGAAGTGCTGCCGCACGTCATTAAGCTAGCGCCTAAGCGGATTGTGTATGTTTCTTGCAATCCTGCAACTCTGGCGCGTGATGCGGGTGAACTGGCACAAGCTGGTTATGTGTTGACGCAAGCGGGGGTGATGGACATGTTTACCCACACCACCCATGTGGAATCGATTGCGGTGTTTGAACGCCGCGGATGAGGCTTGAATGGTCAAAGTACGTGAAGACTACCCATCCCATAGTGATGGTAGTGTTGACCTTAATGCTTGGATGGCGCGTATTGCCGCTCAAGTAGAACTGCATGACCCTGATCAGTTATTGGCTGCGTGCCAATATGCTGAGCGTGCTGATCGTGAAGCAGAAGCGCGGCACAATGTTTGGTCTACTCGTACCTCAAGCTTCTTAACCGGCTTGGCTATGGCTGATATTTTGGCCGAGCTCAATCTTGATCAAGATTCCTTGATGGCTGCCGTGCTGTACCGCAGTGTGCGTGAAGGCAAAATCACCTTAATTGATGTTGAAAAGCGTTTTGGCCACGATATTTCCCTGTTGATTGATGGCGTCTTACGCATGGCGGCGATTAGCCGTTTGATCAATCCTGATCATCGGCACCTCAATAATGAACAGCAGCAATTAGATAACGTTCGTAAAATGCTGGTGGCGATGATTGATGACGTCCGCGTGCCATTGATCAAACTGGCGGAGCGAACATTTGCTATTCGAGAAGTAAAAGATGCTGCGCCTGAACGGCGTCACCGGGTAGCGCGCGAAATTTTTGATATTTATGCACCGCTAGCGCACCGCTTGGGCATTGGTCACATCAAGTGGGAGTTGGAAGACTTATCGTTTCGTTATCTAGAGCCTGAAGCATACAAACAAATTGCCGGTTTGCTGGATGAAAAACGTCTGCAACGTGATGGTTATATTAATGAAGTGATTAGTACCCTGCGGGTCAACTTAGAACGCATGGGCATGGGCAAGATCGAAATCAGCGGTCGTGCCAAGCACATTTATTCCATTTGGCGAAAAATGCAGCGTAAAGGCATCAGCTTTCATGAGGTCTACGATGTGCGTGCCGTACGGGTTTTATTACCGGAAGTGCGTGACTGTTATGCCGCCCTAGGGGTGGTGCATTCGTTATGGCGTCATATTCCACGTGAATTTGATGACTATATTGCCACGCCAAAAGAGAACGGTTACCGCTCATTACACACTGCCGTGATTGGTCCATCGGGCAAACCGCTGGAAGTGCAAATTCGTACCTTTGAAATGCATGAAGAGGCCGAACTGGGTGTGTGTGCGCATTGGACCTATAAAGAAGGCAAAGCCACACGTTCCGATGCGCGTTACGAAAACAAAATTGCTTGGCTGCGGCAAGTGCTCGAATGGCAAGACGATATTGGCGATCAACGTTTAGATGATCTGGCTGAGCAAATTAATCAGGCCATTCATGATGAGCGCATTTATGTCTTTACTCGTGATGGCCATGTGGTTGACCTGCAAAGCGGCGCCACACCATTAGATTTTGCTTACAACATTCACACCGAAGTGGGGCATGGTTGCCGCGGTGCCAAAGTGAATGGCCGCATTGTGCCGCTGACCTATAAGCTGCATACCGGCGAGCAAGTCGACATTATGACCGCCAAAGGTGGTATTCCAAGTCGCGACTGGATGAACCCGGCCTCTGGTTATCTGGGCACTAGCCGTGCACTGGCCAAGGTGCGGCAGTGGTTTAAGCAGCAAGATCGTAGTGGCAACCTGACTGAAGGTAAGGTTTTGCTTGAGCGCGAACTGTCTCGTTTAGGGGTAAGTCTGTCGCGTGCTGCCCTAGAGTCTGTCGCGGATCGTTTTAACTTAAAAACAGCCGATGATGTGTTGGCCGGCATTGGTGCCGGTGACCTAGCGCTGGCAAAAGTGACTCACGCGTTAACCGATGGTTTAGTGCAGGCATCCCAACAAGAGCTGGCGCTGCCTGAAACTATTCGTAAGCCATCAAAAATTAATGACAGCGGCATTGTCATTGAAGGCGTGGGTAATTTGCTGACGCATATTGCTGGCTGCTGTCGTCCAGTGCCGGGTGAGCCGATTGTGGGGTATGTCACTCAGGGTCGCGGCGTAAGCGTGCATGCACGTGGCTGCATGGACTATCAGCACTTAATAGAAGCTGACCCCGACCGCGCGGTTGATGTGCAGTGGCAAGTTAAGTCCAATGATGTCTATCCGGTTGAAATACTGGTGCGGGCCTGGGATAGAACCGGCTTGCTGCGTGATGTCACCTCGGTTCTAGCCAACGAACAAGTCAACGTCATTGGTGTACAAACACAGTCTGATCGCCAAGATGGTTCGGCGCTGATGCGCCTAACCATGGAAGTGCCGAGTCTGGCAAAACTGTCGCGTGTGCTGACACGCATTGAGCAGCTGCCAAATATCACCGAAGCACGACGTGTCACCGAACATCGCGAGTCTAGTGTATGAACCAGCAGGCCTTGCCCCAGCTGCAGCGCCTGCTAATGATCATGGCACGACTGCGCGACCCCAAGCAGGGCTGTGAGTGGGACTTAGCACAGTCGGTACAGTCACTAGCTCCTTATGTCGTTGAGGAAGCCTATGAGTTAGTCGATGCCATTACTCGTGGTGATGTACTGGATTGGCAGGAAGAACTGGGTGATGTGCTGCTGCAGGTCGTGTTTCAAGCACAACTAGCTCAAGAGCAGGGCGACTTTGACTTTGATCAAGTCGCCGGTGTGATTGCAGATAAATTAATTCGCCGCCACCCGCATATTTTTCCTGAAGGTCGTCTAGATAAGCCAAGATTAGATTTGTCACCAGAGCAAGTAAGTGCGCAATGGCAGGCTATTAAGGCTCAAGAAAAAGCCTTGGCACAAGCCGCGCGTTTGCGTCTTGGTTTGCCAGAGGCTAAACCTGCATTTTTGGATAAGGTGGGTGCTGGGCATGCTCCTTTATTACGGGCAGAAAAGTTATTGGCACGGGCGGCCGAGGTTGGTTATGAATGGACCGACCCTAAAGCTATTTTTGCTAAGTTGCGTGAAGAAATTGATGAGTTAGAAGCAGCGGTGGATGAGGGTTTATCTATTGAAGCTTTGCAAGATGAGTTAGGGGATGTGTTGTTTTGCGCTACGAACTTGGCGCGTGTTTTAAAGGTGAGCAGTGAACAGGCGCTGTTAGGCGGCATGGAGAAGTTTAAGCGGCGTTTTGGTTTTATTGAGAAAAAGTTACGCAGCGAGGGGGAGTCGTTGTCATCAGCCAGTTTGGCGCAGATGGTGGCGTTGTGGAATGAGGCTAAGTCTAGTGGCTTATGATAATAAAAAGGCACCCGAAGGTGCCCTTTTAGACTCATGCAGAGTTCTAAAGCATTAGAACGTGTAACGAGCACCAATGCGCCAAGTGTCTAAGTCAACACTGACTTTAGGGCCCAATGCTGTTGTATCAACATCAACTAAGCGGTACTCAATAAAGCCTGCAATATTTTGGTTAATGTCGTAGGAAGCACCTACTGTGTATTCAAAGCCATCAACGGTTTTATTGTTCAGCTTACCTAGATTTAAATAGCCTAAGTTGCCATACACTTTTAGGTTGTCAATTACAGCAAAGCTTGCGCCAACGCCCACTGCATAGCCATCAAGTGCTAAACCAATTCCCAGATTTTTATCTAGCTCTGCATCAAGCTGAACAAAATCTGCATTACCAGTCATGCTAAATTGATCGTTAACTTGATGTTTGTATGACAAGCCAACGCGTGTTTCTGCAATACCTAGATTAGTTCCGATATTGCTTCCTTTAATGCGCGTATCTTGATGAGAGGCAGTAAGCGAAAGCCCATTGCCAAGTTCGGCGATACCACGAAATCCGTAGCCGTTGCCATCCTCTTTTACAGAATTACCACCCTGTTTTAGTTCTGCTTTATTGTGAATAAAGAAAACATCTACAGAGCCACCAGCCATTGCTGACATAGGGGCTAAAGCAACTACAGCAGCTAGCAACGTGAGTTTAGTTTTCATTATGTTTCTCCTTGCGCTAACCCATATTTTTAATGGGGTTAAGTAAAGCTAAATCATGCCCATATTTGGTGCAATACATTTCTAGATACATTTATTTACATTTGCGACAAGCGGTATATTTCTTGGAATAAGCGGCAAAAAATTAAATACTTATAATTAAATCATTGGCTTAAGTTTAATATTTAGCTGCTTTCTCTTGAGAAAATTCTTTGTAAGTCATGTAAACCTTTGGTGCGCTGTCACTGAACTGTCATCAAACTGTACCGCCTCTGCAACATTTCCTCTTGATACTCGCATCTGTTCCAAGGGCTGGCATGTTGCCGCTTTGGACGTGATACACCGCCACTTGGCAGTTGCTAAATAGCGGTTGCGAGCGTCGAAAAGGCTCACTTAACTTATATATGCAGAGGTTTTTATATGAATCACGCAATCAAACTGACCGCTTTAGCGGTTTTCGCAGCCTCTTTTGCAGCTCCTGCAATGGCTGACAAAGCAACAACAAAAGGTGGATTCGAGATCAAGTCTGAAGATGGCAACTTTTCTGCCAAGTTAGGTGGTCGTATTCACTTTGATGGCAACTATGTTACTGAAGAAGATGATTTGAATGCTGCTGGTCAAAAGCGCAACAGTACAACTGACTTCCGTCGTGCACGTTTATCAGTATCTGGTAAGGCGTATGACTGGACTTACTTGTTTGAGAATGATTTTGCTGGTCAAGGCGCTAACAACGGTTCTGGTTTCCGCGAAATGTGGATTGGTCGCGAAGTGTTGGGTGGTCAAACTTTGCGTATCGGTCAAGCCAAGCCATTCCGTGGCATGGAAGAGTTAACAAGCTCTAATGACATTACCTTTATGGAGCGTCCGTTCGCGACTGCAACAGGCATTTACCAGCGTCAATTTACACAAGGTTTATTCTTGAACGGTAAAACTGACATGGTTGGTTATGGTGTAGCTGTTTACAACAACAAAACAGCAGGTGAGCAAAATAGTGGTGCTGCAGGCGCAACTAACTCGCAGGCTCTAGGCTATAACGGTCGTGTGTACGCTTTCCCAATTAATTCAGACACTAGCACTTTGCATTTTGGTTTAAGCGCGACATCAGAAGAAGCTGGCAACCCAACAGTTGGTGCTGGTGGCTTTGCAATTCAGCCTCGTCTGACACGTAATGCTCAAGTACGCCCAACACTGATCAATGCTAACCAAGCTTTTGATAAGCAAACTACAATTGCTGGTGAAGTTGCATTCCGTCAAGGTCCTTTCACAGCTCAAGCTGAGTATGCGTTAGCAGACTTTAGTGACTCGTTGAATGTTGGCCAGTCAGATGAGAAAGTTGCAGCCTATTACGCGCAAGTTAGCTACTTCATTACAGACCATGCTAAACGTTACAACACGACTCGTGGTGCTTTCGGTAGCCCGTCAGTTAAGCCAGGTGCAGGCGCAATTGAGCTAAAAGCACGTTATGACATGATTGAAAACAAAGACTCAGCAGCTGATGCAGAAGCGTCTGGTTATGCTGTTGGTGTGAACTACTACGCAACATCAAACGTACGTTTCATGGTTGAGTATCATGATGGTAAGTCGAAAGGTGTAGCGGGTACTAACCCACAAGCAGATATCTCCGCTATCACTGCCCGCGCTCAGTTCAGCTTCTAAGCCGAACTGCGTCGAGTAAGTACCAACAACAGGGGCCATTTGGCCCCTGTTGTTTTTTTGCATGCGCTTTTCCGTTTCAAGGCAGAGGCTGTGCGTGGTAACATTCTCTCCCGTCGTTGTCGTGGCGCTGCCGTGCCCTTTGTTCAGCCAAATTGCCTGGATTTTTCATGACCAAGTTTATTTTTGTCACTGGTGGTGTCGTGTCCTCATTGGGCAAGGGCATCTCTGCCGCTTCATTGGCTGCTTTGTTAGAAGGCCGTGGGCTATCTGTCACGCTGATCAAAATGGATCCCTACATTAATGTGGATCCAGGCACCATGAGCCCGTATCAGCATGGTGAGGTGTTTGTCACAGGCGATGGCGCCGAAACTGACCTTGATTTGGGTTATTACGAGCGTTTTTTGCGTCATACCAAAATGACCAAGAAGAACAACTTCACCTCGGGTCGTATTTATTTAGATGTCATCCAAAAAGAGCGCCGCGGCGACTACTTGGGTGGCACTGTGCAGGTGATTCCGCATATCACTGACGCCATCAAACAGCGTGTTCGTGAAGGCGCGCGTGGTATGGACGTGGCGATTGTCGAGATTGGCGGTACCGCCGGTGACATCGAGTCGCAACCGTTTATGGAAGCGGTGCGTCAGTTGCGCATTGAGTTGGGTTATCAAGGCTCATTGCTCATGCACTTGACCTTGATTCCTTATATTGCCTCCGCTGGCGAGCATAAAACCAAGCCAACTCAGCACTCGGTTAAAGAGTTGCGTTCAATTGGTCTGCAGCCAGATGTGCTGATTTGTCGCTCTGAGCATCAAGTTCCCAATGATGCCAAACGAAAAATCTCGTTGTTTACTAATGTGGATGAGCGTGCAGTCATTATTGCTGAAGACGCCAAAAGCATTTATCAAATCCCACGCCGCTTCCACGAGCAAGGTTTAGATGACCTTGTGGTTGAGCGTTTGGGTCTAACGGCACCAGCCGTAGAGTTAAGCGATTGGGATTCGGTAGTTGATGGCCTGCTTAACCCAGAGCGTGAAGTGAATATCGCCATGGTGGGTAAATACGTTGAACTGATTGACGCCTATAAGTCGATCAATGAGGCGTTATTACATGCCGGCATTAAGAACAAATCCAAAGTTCGCATTAACTACATCGATGCTGAAACGATTGAACAGCTGGGCACAGCAGTTTTAGCCAATGCCGATGCGATTTTGGTGCCAGGTGGTTTTGGTGATCGCGGCACCGAAGGCAAAATTGCCACGGTGCGTTATGCCCGTGAAAACAAAGTGCCCTATTTAGGTATTTGCTTAGGTATGCAAGTGGCTGTCATTGAGTACGCACGTAATGTTGCTGGCATTAAAGGCGCTTACTCCAGCGAGTTTGATCCGAATTGTGAACATCCGGTGATTGGTTTGATTACCGAGTGGATGACAGAAGAAGGTCAAATTGAACGCCGTAATGCCAACTCTGATTTGGGCGGCACCATGCGTTTGGGCGCTCAATTGTGTCATTTGACACCAGGCTCTCTTGCGCATCAGGCCTATGGTGAAGCAGACATTACCGAGCGTCATCGCCATCGTTATGAGGTAAACAACCAATACCTGCCGCAGCTAGAAGCGGCAGGTTTGCGAATTGCGGGTAAAAGTGCCGATAATTCCTTAGTTGAAATGGTGGAAATTCCGGATCATCCTTGGTTTGTGGCGTGTCAGTTCCATCCTGAGTTCACCAGCTCACCACGGGATGGGCACCCATTGTTTTCGGCGTTTGTGCAGGCAGCACTAACGCATGCAGGTAAATAACCACAATAATTTGAATTAAGGGAATGCCAAGAATGTCGACACAAAAAACCGTTATGGTTGGTGATATTGCTATAAACAATACCCAGCCGTTTGTTTTGTTTGGTGGCATGAACGTGCTGGAGTCGCGTGATCTGGCCATGCAGATTTGTGAAAGCTACGTCACGATCACGCAAAAACTAGGCATTCCATACGTTTTTAAGGCGTCTTTTGATAAGGCTAATCGCTCGTCAGTATCGTCCTATCGTGGGCCCGGCCTAGACGAAGGCTTAAAGATTTTCGAAGAAATTAAGAAAACCTTTAATGTGCCGATTATTACCGATGTGCACGAGCCTTATCAGTGTGCGCCAGTCGCTGAAGTAGCAGACATCATTCAGTTGCCCGCATTCTTGTCTCGTCAAACAGACTTGGTCGTTGCAATGGCCAAGACCGATGTCGTCATCAACATCAAAAAAGCTCAGTTTTTGGCGCCAAAAGAAATGGGGCATATTTTGTCTAAATTTGAAGAGGCGGGTAACGACAAGCTGATTTTATGTGAGCGTGGCTCATCATTTGGTTACAACAACTTAGTCGTGGATATGCTCGGCTTTGGTGTTATGAAGCAGTTTAACTATCCGGTATTTTTTGATGTAACCCATGCCTTGCAAATGCCAGGCGGCCTGCCTAATGCAGCCGGTGGGCGTCGTGCGCAAGTGACTGAGCTGGCCTTGGCTGGCATGTCACAAAAGCTGGCAGGTCTGTTCTTAGAAGCGCATCCTGATCCTGAAAAAGCCAAATGTGACGGGCCCTGTGCTTTGCGCTTGTCGCAGCTGGAAGCCTTCTTGAGCCAAGTGAAAGCGGTTGATGATCTGGTCAAAAACCTACCCGAATTAGACACACATTAAATAAGTGAATGGCCCAATGTGACGGGCCATTTTTGATTATTAAACTGGAGAAGTGAGCATGGCGATCATCGTCGATATTCGCGGACGCGAAATTATGGATTCTCGTGGCAACCCCACGGTAGAAGCTGATGTCATTTTAGACAATGGTGTGATGGGCCGTGCCACAGCACCGAGCGGCGCCTCGACGGGTTCACGTGAAGCCTTGGAGCTGCGTGATGGCGACAAGTCACGTTATTTGGGCAAAGGTGTATTAAATGCCGTTGCTAATATCAACGGTGATATTCGTGAATTGCTGGTTGGTAAAAATGTGTTTGATCAGTCCGAACTAGATCACGCCATGATCGAACTGGACGGCACAGAAACTAAATCAAAGTTAGGTGCTAATGCTATTTTGGCGGTGTCTTTGGCGATTGCCAAAGCGGCGGCTCAAGCCAAAGGCCAGCCTTTGTATGCTTATATTGCCTCTTTGCGTGGGCAAGAGCACTTCACCATGCCAGTACCGATGATGAACATCATCAATGGTGGTGAGCACGCTGATAACACTGTCGATATTCAAGAGTTCATGATTGAACCTGTTGGCTTTACCTCGTTTGCTGAAGCGCTGCGTTGTGGCGCGGAAATTTTCCATGCGCTGAAAGGTGTGCTGAAAAAGCGTGGCTTGAATACTGCGGTGGGTGATGAAGGTGGTTTTGCACCTAACTTAAGCAGCAACGAAGAAGCGCTGCAGGTGATTGTCGAGGCCATTGCCATTGCAGGTTATAAAGCCGGTGAGAATGTCATGTTGGCGTTGGACTGCGCCGCTAGCGAGTTTTATCACGACGGTAAGTATGTGCTGGAAGGTGAGGGCAATAAGTCGTTCACGTCTGCCGAGTTTGTTGATTACTTAGCTGGTCTGTGTGATCGCTACCCGATCATTTCGATTGAAGACGGCTTGGATGAGTCCGACTGGGCTGGCTGGAAAATTCTAACGGACAAACTTGGTCACCGTGTGCAGTTGGTGGGTGATGACTTGTTTGTGACTAATCCTAAGATCCTGCAAAAAGGTATCGACCAAGGCGTTGGTAACTCGATTTTGATCAAGTTCAACCAAATTGGCTCGTTGACCGAAACCTTAGACGCTATTTATTTGGCCAAAGAAAATGGCTACACCACGGTGATTTCGCATCGCTCGGGTGAAACCGAAGATGCCACTATTGCTGATTTGGCCGTCGCTACAGCAGCAGGTCAAATCAAGACGGGTTCGCTGTGCCGTTCAGACCGTGTTGCTAAGTACAACCAATTGCTGCGTATTGAGCAGGAGCTGGACTACAGCGCACCGTATCGTGGCAAGGCTGAGTTTAAGGGACTGAATTAAGTATGACAGAGGCCAGTCAGAGCGGGCGTTTATGGCTATGGCTGGCCGCTGCAGTCTTCTTAATCTTACAAGGCAAGCTGTGGTTTGGTGAGGGTGGCATTATGGCCGTTCACCGCATCAAAGAAGCCGTCGCTGAACAACACGCTGAGAACCAAACACTTAAGCAGCGCAATGCTGTGTTGGAAGCGGAAGTGTTAGATCTTAAAACCGGCAAAGACGCCATCGAAGAACGTGCACGATTAGACCTAGGCATGATTCGCGATGATGAAACGTTTTATTTGATCACCGGTAAAGCACTTTCTGGCTCAGCCTCCTCATCTGCAGCACCTCCTGCGGAGTCACCTTAAGTTGAGCATTTATGCGGTGGTGCCTGCTGCCGGTGCAGGTAAGCGGTTTGGCGCCGCATTGCCCAAGCAGTATTTTGATCTGGCCGGATTGACCATTCAACAACGCACCATCAATACCTTAACCTCTCTGCCAGAAATTAATCGAGTTGTGTTGGTTGTGGCGCCAGACGATGAGCGTGCTCAACAGCTGTGGTATCAGCACTCCACTAAACTGCAATTTGTTAGCGGTGGGGCCGAGCGCATGGATTCGGTGTTGGCCGGCTTGCTGGCGTTGCAAGCCGGTGGGGCGCAAGCAAGTGACTGGGTGTTAGTGCATGATGTGGCCAGGCCGCTTTTGCGTGCCAATGATGTTCGCAAGTTATTAAAAGCGATTGATACCCACCCTGTTGGTGGTCTGTTGGCCAATCCAGTCCGTGACACCATGAAGCGTGCAAATTTAACGGGTGAGGTTGCGAAAACCGTCGCACGTGAAGGCTTGTGGCACGCACTGACACCACAAGCCTTTCGCTTAGGACTATTAATTGATGCCCTACAGCAAGCACAACGTGATGCTGTGCTTGTCACTGATGAGGCCTCCGCTATTGAGCGCGTAGGTTTGCAGCCTTTGTTGGTAGAAGGCGCGCGCGATAATTTAAAAATTACCTATTTTGATGATTTGGCTCTGGCGCATGCGTTGTTAATGGCGCGTGAGTTTAGTCGCACGAATAATCATGAGGACAATAAATGACTGTTTCTCCACTTGGCCCCCGTATTGGTCATGGCATTGATGTGCATCGCTTTGGTGATGGTGACGCCATTGTTTTGGGCGGTGTACGTATCGCTCATAGTCAGGGTTTGGTCGCTCACTCAGATGGTGATGTGGTGTTACATGCTTTGGCAGACGCACTGCTGGGCGCATTAGCCTTAGGGGATATTGGTAAACACTTCCCAGATACTGATGCGCAATATGCCAAAGCCGATAGTCGTGTTTTGCTACGTCACGTCATGTCTTTAGTTCACAAAGCAGGTTATCAGGTGGCCAATACGGATATCACCGTACTCGCGCAGCAACCGCGTTTAGCACCACATATTGAGGCCATGCGCAGCTGCATAGCCAGTGACCTCAATGTGGCAGATGGCCAAGTCAGCGTGAAGGCAACAACGACAGAAAAGCTGGGTTTTGTTGGGCGTGGTGAAGGGATTGAGGCGCATGCTGTTGTGCTGCTGTGGCCAATACAATGACGACATTAACGCCAGGATCTTTTTTGTCACCGTGGGGCCAAGCGGTGGCAACCGCTCAATTAAAAACAGTGGCGGAAGATTTTCAAGTTGAAGAGTTTTTAGAGTTTAGCCCCGATGGTAGCGGTGAGCATTTGTGGTTATGGGTGCAAAAGCGTGGCCTGAATACTGATTATGTTGCTGGCGCCATAGCCAAGCAGCTGCAATTGCCGGCCAAGCAAGTGAGTTATTCTGGCCTTAAAGATCGTCATGCAATAACCCGGCAATGGTTTAGTGTGCATTGGCCCGGCGGCGGTTTGTGGCCAGACGATCTAGGCTTAGTGGGTGATGAGCAGGCCGGCTTTACGGTGTTATCCCAGCAGCGTAGTTCTCGCAAGTTAAGGCGTGGAGCTCATGCCGGTAATCATTTTCAGATTGTGCTGCGTGAAGTTAGTGGCAGTCAGGCAGAAATAAATCAGCGACTTAACGATATGCGTGATCAAGGCGTGCCCAACTATTTTGGCCTGCAACGTTTTGGGCGGGATGGCAGTAATATTGGTCGTGGTTTGGCGTTGTTGGCAGCGCGTAATAATGGCCGTCGACGTCGTCAGGATGCACGCGAAAGTCTTTGGTTATCCGCCATTCGTTCAGCCTTATTTAATCAGGTCTTAGCTGCGCGTGTTGAGTCTGGCAGTTGGCAGCAGGTGTTGCCAGGTGATGTCTTGCAGTTGGATGGTCGTGGCAGCTTTTTTACACCAGAATCGGATGACACCAGCTGGCAAGATCGTTTTACAAGCCTAGCATTACATGCCACAGGCCCACTGCCAGGTGCAGGTGAGCCGGTTGTTTCAGCTGAGGTGCTAGATTTAGAAAGTCAGGTGCTGGCCCCTTGGCAAGAGACCTGTGTTGCATTGAGTGAAGTGGCTATTCCGGCTCAACGTCGGGCTTTGCGAGTCCGTTTGCAAGATATGAGCTGGCAATGGTTATCGAAAAATACCTTGTCATTATCGTTTGCATTGACCTCTGGTGCATTTGCAACCAGCGTGTTGCAATCATGCTTTCAATTAACTGAGGAAGATCATCATGCGCTTTCTGCTGAGCAATGATGATGGTGTGCATGCACCGGGCTTAATGGCCATGGCTGATGCCTTGGCGCGTATTGGTGAGGTGACAGTCGTCGCACCATTAGGCGAGTGCAGTGCATTTTCTAGTGCGCTTACCCTCGACCGGCCTTTACGCCCGCAAACGCTAGATAATGGCTTTATTGCTATTAATGGCACACCGGCTGATTGTGTGCATATTGCACTTAATGGCCTGCTCGATTTTGTGCCGGATATTATTGTCTCTGGCATTAATGCCGGTGCGAACTTAGGTGATGATGTTATTTATTCTGGAACGGTGGCGGCCGCATTAGAAGGTCGTTTTTTGGGTCGGCCGTCAATGGCCGTGTCATTAGTTGCTGAGCGTGCGAAAACACTGGGTATTGAGGCCTATCGCCCCGCAGCTGAAATGGTGGTGCGACTGCTACAACATTGGCCAAGTCTGGCGTTGCCGCCACGCACCTTGCTGAATGTAAATGTGCCGGCGGGTGAGTTAGGTCAGTTAAAAGGCTTTCAAGTAGCACGCTTGGGGCATCGTGGCCCCAGTGCGGATGTGCTGCGCTTACAAGATCCACGTGGGCATGATGTTTTCTGGATTGGCGCATCGGGTGACCCATTAGATAATGCGCCTGGCACAGACTTTCATGCAGTGAATGAGGGTTTTGTTAGTGTGACCCCGATTGATGCCGACATGACACGTTATGGTGTGATGCAAACGGTTGAACATTGGGTAGCAAAAGCTTAAGCGCCTCGTGGTAGAGTTCGTTCTAGTTCCTTCATAAGAAAATTAATCAGGCATCATGACTTCATCTTCGTTTGATCTATTTGGCTCTGGCATGACATCGGCGCGTACGCGCGAGCGCATGGTCGCTAGGCTTATTAGCCAGGGCATTAAAGACTCGCGTGTGTTAGATGTCATGCGCCAAACACCACGTCATATTTTTGTTGATGAAGCGCTTGCTCATCGCGCTTATGAAGACACCGCACTACCGATTGGCCATGGTCAAACCTTATCGCAGCCTTATATTGTGGCGCGCATGTCCGAGCTGTTGTTGGCCGATGGCCCACGGCAAAAAGTGTTAGAAATTGGTACTGGTTCTGGTTATCAAACAGCTGTGCTTGCGCAGCTATTTGGTTTTGTGCACTCACTGGAGCGCATTAAGCCATTGCAAGAAAAAGCGCGTGAGCGGCTGCAAAACTTAGGTCTGCATAATGTACGCCTGCGTCATGCTGATGGTCTGCAGGGCCTGCCGGGCGATGGTGGTTATGATGGCATTATTGGCACGGCAGCTTCATTGGGAGTGCCCGCGACCTTAGTTGATCTGCTGGCGTTGGGTGGCACCATGGTGTTACCTGTTGGTAGCTCACACCAGAACTTAGTTTTAGTTCATAAGGGCTTAGATGGAGCTGTGCAGCAGCAGGTAATTGAGCCAGTGAAGTTTGTGCCCATGCTGGGTGGCGTCATTGGTTAATGGCGCCCCCGAGACGATTTGAACGTCCGACCTGCCCCTAGGAGGCGTTAAGAAGGATTTTTAGTTGGTTCTCGTTTCCGAAGACGATATTGGCTAGGCAACTCCCCCGTCCAATGATGAAATGCGCGCGTAAAATTCGCTGGATTTACATATCCTAATCGGTTTGCAATTTGCTGCAGCTCTATGTTGCTGTGTTCAAGTAAGCTACAAGCAACTTGTTTGCGTGCCTCCATTAGTAGCTCTATATATGAGCAACCTTCAGCTTTGAGTTTGCGTGCTAATGTGCGGCTTGACATGCTCAGATGGGCCGCCATTTGTTCTTGAGTTGGGTAACCTATAGTAATTTTGAGCAAAGTCTTTTTGACTTGATTGCTGACTGATACTTTTGCGTCTCCAACAAGCTCTAGCTCTTGCTCACAGCGCTCAATAGCTTGTTGTGATGCCAATGCGTCTGCCATCAGTGGTCTTAAGCTAAGGAAGCTTTTGGGAAACTTCAGAAAATTAGTTGGCTGGTTAAATTTTATAGGGGGTAGTCGCTTTCGATATGCTGAATAATAATTTGGCTCAGACCAATCGAAAGAAATTTCTACATCTTCAGGAAAGCTGTCGAGCTGGAGCATGCTGGCAATTCCTTTGGCAAGCCCAACTATTAAAGCTTCAAACATAAAGGCTCGAACAGAGTTTATTGGATGTCCCATAGACTGAGGGTGTTGTTGAGATATTTCAATAACACATGTGCTTGCATCTGTGGATCTGCGCAGGATCAAGTTTCGCTGGCGCAATTGAAAATAACGAATAACTGTATCAAGAGCCTCATCTAATGTAAGACTGCTCATTACTGCGAAACCTAGGAATCCATGCACCGAGAGCCTCATACGTAGGCCATATTCGTAACCGAGCCCCCACTCTCCAGACGCTTTTATGGCATTGGCAACTATCAAGCCCCATTGTACGGCTGACATGCGCGCATCGGACTGTAGTGTCTGGTTAATTAAGATCCCGGAGTTTTCTAGCAAAGTTTCAATCTTAATGTCCCGCTCAGACATTATCTCCGCCATAAGTTGAAAATATGACATGGGAATAATGGGTTCAAATAGGATTTTGTCGGGTGCTTCCATCAAGATTCTTCTCGCATATTCAGCAGCCTTTGCTTCAGAAACTTAATTTTTATGATACCCACATGAGATTGTCTATGTCGATTGGCTTGGATGGTACGGATCAAGTCTACAGTCGAATCACCACAATTTGTGGCTGAAAATGATAATTGAAGTGGCAGTGCAGCGTCTCACGCGACTTTTCAAATTTGCCCATAATTCTTGCTATGTAAGATTTTGGCTGCCATTCCCAATGGTCGTCTTGATTAAAGCGTTATCTCAAATTTAGTCGAGGAAATTAAGTATGAGTACAAACGATTTATCTAGAGATATGACAGGCCCTGGATCACCGCTATATGAGGTTTTAAGTGATGGCTCAGCCTTGTATGCAATTTTGCCAGCATTTCTTTATGTTGTTTTGAGTCCTGAGGGTAGCAAGGGTGTTGATGATCACGATCGTGTAGCAAAAGTTGCCATGCGAGATACGGTCAGTATTGAAGATATGCTTATTCGGCTATTGGACACCTTTGATCTTGTTGTTGGCCTAGCATTCGCTGGCAATGAGCGTGCAGCGGTGGCACATGCCATACATGAATTACATCGTCATATTGAAGGAACACTAGATGATGGAACACGTTATCACGCCTGGAATAAAGATGTTTGGGCATGGACTTGGGCGGGCATTTTAAAGCCGATAATGGATACCCATGAGGAACTTCGTGGGTTTAAGACGGCGTCATTTAGGCAGGATGTCTACACTGGATTTCTACAAATTGGAGCGCTTTTTCGTGCTCAAGGTCTGCCTGAGCAGTACAGTGATTTTGAAGTCTATTGGAAGGAGGTTTGGATTCCTTATGCGAATGATACTGGGACAGGGCAGTTCATTATGGATTTGGCACGACAACCGCTTATGCCAAGGTTCGCGCCATGGATTCCTCGTCCAGTATGGCAACGACTGACGTGGCCTATGCGGCATTTTTTTTGGACAGGAATGCTCCTGACCATTCCTCCGGAGATTGAGCAAAAGCTTGGCATTACTCGAACATGGCGTGATCGTATTGCAGTTCGGGCACATAGATCATTTTGGCGTATGTTGCCACGACCTATAACGAGTTGCTGGGTATCTACCTATTTTCATATGCGCTTAAAGTTTGGCCATCCTTCTTGGCGTAATCACTATTCATACGAATCGCTCGATCAATATCGTATTGCAATGAAAGAGGCCAAAAAATCTGGATCCAAATTGCCACCGAGACCATCCGCACGCCATGTAACTGAAAGTCATGACAGCCAAAAGGTTGGAGAAATTGCGGCTGGTTGTCCATTTAATCACTAATTAGGAGAGTCAAATGCAGTGGATGATTTATGGTGCAAACGGATATACAGGGGAGTTGATTGCGCGTGAAGCAGCAAGGCGAGGTTTGTTCCCAATACTTGCAGGGCGTAACAAGCAAAAACTCCATGAACTGGCAAATGAGCTGGGATTGCCTTATCGCACCTTTCCTCTTACTCAAGCGGCTGAAGTCCATGAAAGCCTAATTGATATCGGGTTAGTGTTGCATTGCGCTGGCCCTTTCTCAGTGACTGCAGAACCTATGCAAGAGGCTTGCCTTACAGTGGGCGCTCACTATCTAGATATCACAGGTGAGATATCTGTGTTTGAGCTCACTCACTCACGGGTTCAAAGCGCTCGTGCTAGAAAAAAGGGGATTGTGTTGTGCTCTGGGGTTGGCTTTGATGTGATTCCAACCGATTGCGTTGCGCTTCGGCTAAAAGAACTAATGCCAGACGCTACACATTTATCCTTGGGGTTTGATTCCGACCTTGCGCTCTCCCCAGGTACCACTAAGACCTTAATTGAAGGCTTAGGTGCAGGATGTGTTGAGCGTGTTGATGGTAAATTGAAAGCCACTGCTTTGGGCAGTCGGCATCGTCACATAGACTTTGGGCGCGGCGCACGGTCCGCAATGACTATTCCTTGGGGCGACGTTTCGACAGCTTATTACACAACAGGTATTCCGAATATTCAGACGTGGATTCCTATGCCGTCACCATTGGTATTTGGTGCTCGTGGTCTGAGTTTTGCGAGGCCTTTGTTGCAGGTAAACGCAGTACAGAAACTCTTAAAAAAACTTGTTGAGCGCTTTGTATGTGGTCCAGATGAGGCTGCTCGGGCCGTCATGCCAACGTTAGTCTGGGGAGAGGCGAAAAATGCCGCAGGTGATGTTGTTTCTGTATGTATTGATATTCCCAATATCTATAGCATGACAGTTGATGGCGCTTTGCATATTACAAGTCACCTATTACAAAGCACTATAGCGGGCGGCAGCTACACACCAGCCGTGTTATTTGGCTCAAGCTTTATTACAAAGCTGCCAGGCTCGGGCAACTTCAAGGTGATCAGGTCATACTCTTGATAGTACGCTGGTTAATGGCGCCCCCGAGACGATTTGAACGTCCGACCTGCCCCTTAGGAGGGGGCTGCTCTATCCAGCTGAGCTACGAGGGCAAGGTGCCCATTCTAGCGTAATCGTCGCAGCGACTGACTATTCTTCCGCAAGAAAATTCGACTCAATGCCATCTTTCGTGAGCCATTCACGCATTTTGCGTTGAGCATCAATCTGGATTTGTCTAGCACGCTCACGGGTATAACCGATATCTTTGGCGACTTCCTCTAACGTAATTTTCGGGTGGCCAAACAGACCGTGACGTAGACATAACACGCGTTGTTCACGCGCAGTGAGCTGTCGCATGCGTTTATGAATATGGCGACATAAGTCATCTCGACTGGTTTGTTGTTCTGGTTCGCAGCAGTTGCTGGCTGGTAGGATTTCATGCCAGTGCGTGTCACTTTGACTGTTATCAAGTGAGGTTGGGCGCTCTAACCACGGCAGCAGCTCACGGACTTCATCAATTGGCGTATCCAAGTGTTTGGAGATGTCTTGTGCACCGGCCTCACGACACATGTTTTGGCTTAATTTGCGACTAGCACGCACATAACGATTGAGCCGCTTAGCGACATGAACTGGCAAACGTACTGTCCTTGCAAGGTTCATAATGCCGCGTTCGATGTATTGCCGTATCCACCAAATGGCATAGGTTGAAAAGCGAAACCCAAGTTCAGGTTTGAACTTATGCGTGGCATGCATCAAACCAAAATTGCCTTCTTCAATGAGATCTTCTAGCGGTAGCTCGGGATGCGAATATTGTCTGGCAGTGCTTATGACTAAGCGCAGGTTACCTCGAATAAGGGCGTGCCTAGCGGCTTCATCACCTTTTACAATACGCTGGCATAACACCTGCTCGTCTTCCGCGCTTAATGGCGGGTATTGACGTACTTCGTTGAAATAACAGGTTAATGCAGAAGCGTGCGCGCGCTCATTTTTAGAATCATTCATTGCGTCATCCTTGACGTTGGGTCATATCCTTTAATAGGAGCCTTTCTGGCGAAATCAAATTAAGCATAGGACTTCAGCTGCTGCCACAAACTAGGGGCATTATTCAGACGAAGCGCAAATTATGAGGCTAAAAGTTGCAACAGTATGTCCTCATACAGCGCGGTCAGTGTATCGAGGTCGGCAACGGCGACACATTCGTTGACCTGATGAATGGTTTTATTGACTGGGCCAAGCTCTAGTACCTGCGCGCCTGTCGGTGCAATAAAGCGTCCATCAGATGTGCCACCAGTGGTGGATAGCGTGGTTTCTCGACCAGTAATACGACGAATGCTATTAACAGCAGCACTGACCAAGTCGCCTTCTGCGGTTAAAAATGGGTGGCCACTGAGCTTCCAGTCGATGTGATAGTCCAGTCCATGCTTATCTAAAATAGCTTCTGTGCGCTGGCGTAAGATGGACTCGGTTAATTCAGTGGAAAAGCGGAAGTTAAATACCGCCTGCAGCTCGCCGGGAATGACATTGTTGGCGCCAGTGCCGGCATTAATGTTGGAAACTTGAAAGCTGGTCGCTGGGAAAAACGCGTTGCCTTCATCCCAGACTTCATTGACCAGCTCAGTTAAGGCCGGCGCTAGATTGTGAATAGGGTTGCTAGCCAAGTGAGGGTAGGCGACATGGCCTTGGCGGCCACGTACGGTCAGTACGCCACCCAGTGATCCGCGACGACCGTTTTTAATCACATCACCAACTAAGGTGGTGCTTGATGGTTCACCGACTAAACACCACGTAATTTTTTCTTGGCGAGCTTCCAGCGTTTCCACCACTTTAACCGTGCCGTCAGTGGCAACACCTTCTTCATCGGCGGTGATCAGGAAGGCAATGGAGCCTTTGTGGTTGGGGTGGGCGGCAACAAAACGTTCACAAGCAACCACCATGGCAGCAAGTGAGCCCTTCATGTCGGCAGCTCCGCGTCCTGTTAAAATGCCATTTTCAATGCTGGGCTCAAATGGTGGTACGGACCAGCGCTCGACAGGGCCTGTGGGTACAACATCGGTATGACCCGCAAAGGCGAAAAGTGGACCAGTAGTGCCGCGACGTGCCCAAAAGTTATCAACGTCACCAAAACGCATACGCTCAATGGTAAAGCCAATAGCCGTTAGACGATCAATCATGATGCGCTGGCAATCAGCATCAAATGGCGTGACTGAAGGCTGACGAATTAAGTCTAGTGTGAGGGCAATAGTGGGGCTAAGCGCGGTGTTCATGGTTGGTGTCCGGATATACTGGTTCTTTAGCTAAGCATTGTAGGGTTAGTGACGTGTTGAGTCATCCGGACACGGTATTAACAGGGGTTTATTTTGGGCTACGAGCAATCTCACCGTCTTTTAGACGTTGGCGATAGTCGCTTAGTTCGCGCTTGACGATAGGCATAAGCAAATACAGGCCAATGACATTGGGGATGGTCATCATAAAAATCATGGCATCCGAAAAGTCGATGACAGGACCGAGGCTCATGCTGGCGCCAATAACGGCGCAGGCACAGAAAAAGAGTTTAAAGCCCATGTCTACGGAAGGGTGCTTGCCCACTAAATAGGTGATTGATTTTAGGCCGTAGTAAAACCAAGCCAAACTGGTTGAAAACGCGAATAACACAACCGAGACCGCTAAAACATAGGGAAACCACGGAATCACACTGGCAAATGCATCAGAAGTGAGTGCTACCCCGGTTAGGGTGTCATTATCCAAGCGACCAGTAATGATGATAGCAAGCGCGGTCATGGTGCAGATGATTACGGTGTCGATAAAGGGCTCAAGTAATGCGACATAACCTTCTGCAATAGGCTCTTTAGTACGTGCAGTGGCGTGTGCAATAGGTGCTGAGCCTAGACCGGCCTCGTTAGAAAACGCCGCGCGTTTAAAGCCTTGAATTAGTACGCCAACGACGCCACCGGCAACACCTTCACCGGTAAATGCACCCTCAATAATTTGGCCGAATGCCCAAGGAATACTGCTGAAATGGCTTAAAATTACGAATAGGCAAGTGGTCACATAAACCACCACCATAAACGGCACAATACGTGATGTGGCGCGAGCAATGCTCTGAACTCCGCCAATAATGACCATGCCAATAAAGATGGCCAAAACGAGACCAAATAACCACGCTTTGTCAGCCAAAAAGCTTTCACTGCCGCCGGTGACATTAAGCACTTGTTGGTAGGCTTGGTTGGCTTGGAACATATTGCCAGCACCAATCGAGCCCCCAATACAGCAAATGGAAAAAATAACCGCCAATACTTTGCCGGTGCGCTTTAAGCCTAAGTCGGCAAGGCCTTGCGAAAGGTACATAAAGGGGCCGCCGGAAATACTGCCGTCAGCATGATAAATGCGATACTTCAGGGCCAAGGTACATTCGGTGAACTTAGTTGCCATGCCTAAAAAGCCGGCCAGAATCATCCAAAATGTTGCACCTGCACCACCAATGCTGATAGCGACAGCGACACCTGCAATATTGCCTAAGCCGACAGTGCCGGATAGTGCCATGGTGAGTGCTTGGAAATGTGAGGTTTCGCCCGGTGTGTTGGCATGGCCAGAGTAATGACCACGCACCAAATGCCAAGAGTGGCGCCAGCTGCGTAGCTGAATAAAACCAAAATAAAATGTGAAGATCACACTGGCTAAGATTAACCAGCCTAAAACTAGGGGAAACTCTGTGCCGGATACAGGGACGGTGTAGAAAACAAAGCTGCTAATGGCGTTGGAGATAGGCGTCAGAAATTCGTTAATACGGGTGTCTAAGTCGCCGGCGTGTGCAGTGTTACTGGCAAATAAAAATAAAAAGACAGTTATGAGGGGATATGCCACGTAGTTTTTTCCTACATCGGTTGTTCTAGTTATTAGCGTATCTAAACAGATGCCCCGATGTTAGCAGAATCAACCGTCTGGCGTGGTAATCGTAAAGTTCATATCAGCCACTTGTACTGGTTCGCGCGGTTGAGCAGTACTAAGGGCAATGGCATCGTAATATCGACGAATTTGCTGAACATAATGTAGTGCTTGACGAATGTCAGGAACAGCGCGTCCATTCGCACGATTTTCCTGCACTAAGCGCGGCAGGTTAGCTGCTACGTCTTGCCAACTATCGGGGTTTTGTCCAAGACGTGCAGTTAGGCGGCGTGCCGCATTCACGTGCGCAGGGCCCATGTTATAACCGGCCAATGCCATCCAAGTGCGGTCTGGCTGCGGGACACTGTCTGGAATGTTGTTGAGAACTTGCTTAATGTAAGCTGCTCCACCTTTGATGCTTTGTTCGGGATTAGTGCGATCCCTGACACCCATGGCGCTAGCAGTGGCATTGGTCAGCATCATTAGCCCTCGAACCCCCGTGGGCGATACGGCGTTAGGGTCCCACTTAGATTCTTGATAAGAGATGGCGGCTAATAACTGCCAATCCAAATCAACATTAGCAGCTTGACGCTGAAACGCATCTTGATAACGCGGTAAGCGTTGGGCAATGTCGCGATTAAAGACATTGTTGCCATAACGATTAAACGAATTACCAGTGCTATAGAACTGCGCTAAACGCTCTAGTGAACCATCAGCTTTTTTACGTGCTAAGAAGTTTTGGGCGGCTTGGTACAAGCTTTGATCTTGTGATTTTAAAAATACCCAAGCCATGGCATCAGCTTGATTAAGATCGATGGCTTCACTTAATTGTGGGTATAGCGGGCGATGACCATCAAAGTCTTGTGAGTGCATAGCGACCAAATCTACTTTTTGGTCATTGAGTAAGTCGAGTAAATCCTTGGCCTGAGCGTTTCTAAACTCAACAATACGTACATCTTTTATGCCGGATAATGTGCTTTTGAGTGTCAATGCTTCGGTGCTATCAGCAATCGTAGCAATTGTTTTGCCACTTAAGTCTTCCATGCTGCGTGGTGCACGCTGGCTGCTGTGATGAATCAATTGCTGGCTCACAGCAATGACGGGGTCACTTACCATTAACCGACCTAGGCGTGGATCACTTGTGGTTAATCCGGTTAACGCGAGCTGAGCCTGATTGCGTTGAATCGATTTCAATACCCCTTCGGTGGTATCCACGGGGTCAATAACCAGTTCCACACCTAACTCTTCGGCAAATTGGCGTGCTAATTCGTATTGCATGCCATGGGTATGGCCGTTTTGATGAATAAACGTGCTCGGGCTGGTAATGCCAACTAAATGCAGCTCACCACTGGCGCGTACGCTTTGTAGCGCAGTCATGGTGGGTTGCAGTGCCAAACTGGTAACAGCGACCAAGCCACCTACGGCAAAGCGAACATGACGTGCTTTGACCTTCAAACGCTGGCGAAGGCGCACGGCTTTACTTTGTGTGCGAACCTTTGGGCGCTTGCTACGATGGAGCTTTTTCATGGCCTCATGCCTCGTGCCGCTGCTGTGGTTGTTTGATATTTAGCCATGATAGTGATTTTAGTTCTGATGGTCGAATGCCATCCGACGAGTAAGAGCTCATTGTTAGACAATCTTTGTGCCATTTTTTCGTTACAATACGCGCCTTAAGCCGACCCGTTTGCTGTCTCGAGAGAAGATTACATGCTGATTCTGCCTGGCGCGAATGCGCTCACTGCGTTTCGTCAACACCGCTTGCTGCAAAACCTACAGACTGTTTCTAGCCAATTACGCGCCGTTTCGGCGTCTTGGTTGCACGTGGTGGATACCGAGCTTGCTCAAGCGCCGGCTGAGTTATCTGAGTTATTAAATTACGGCGAGGCGCTAAAAGTAGCGCCCGTTGGTCGGCAAGTCATTGTTGGGCCACGTCCTGGCACGATTTCTCCTTGGTCATCAAAAGCGACTGATATTGCGCATAATGCCGGACTCACTTCGGTGCTGCGCATTGAGCGCGCCTGTAGTTATTGGCTAGAAGGTGCAGAGGGTTTATCCGATAAGGAATGGCAGGCAGTACTGGCAAAATTACATGACCGCATGACCGAGTCGGTGTTTGCTGATGGTGCGGCCTTAGAGCAGTTGTTTAGTCATGATGCCCCTCGCAAGATGACACAGGTAGACATCTTGGCAGGTGGTCGTGAGGCCTTAGTTGTCGCCAATCGTGAAAAAGGTTTTGCTCTAAGTGATGATGAAATTGACTATTTGGTAGAAAACTTTCAGCGCCTGCAGCGTAATCCCAATGATATTGAGCTGATGATGTTTGCGCAGGCCAACTCTGAGCACTGCCGCCACAAAATTTTTAACGCTAGCTGGACGATTGATGGTCAGCCGGCACCTCGTTCTTTGTTTGGCATGATCAAAAACACCTACGAGAACTACAGCACCGATATTTTGTCAGCGTACAAAGACAATGCCGCAGTCATTCGAGGCCATCATGCTGAGCGTTTTTATCGTCAAGGTGGCACCAACACCTACGGTTATAACGCAGAGCCTGTGCATATTTTGATGAAGGTGGAAACGCATAACCATCCGACGGCTATTTCACCGTTTGCCGGTGCGTCGACTGGTTCTGGTGGTGAAATTCGTGATGAAGGCGCAACCGGTCGTGGCGGTAAGCCAAAAGCAGGTTTAACCGGCTTTACTGTGTCTAACTTAAATATTCCTGGGCTTAAACAGCCTTGGGAACAAGCCTATGGCAAGCCTTCGCGTATTGTGTCTGCCCTGGATATTATGATCCAAGGCCCATTGGGTGGTGCTGCCTTTAACAACGAGTTTGGCCGCCCGGCATTGTGTGGTTATTTCCGTACCTTTGAGCAGCGGGTGAATGGCATCAATGGTCCTGAAGTGATGGGTTATCACAAGCCCATCATGATTGCTGGTGGTTACGGCAATATCCGTGATGATCATGTCCAGAAAAATGCCATTGAACCTGGCGATTTATTAATTGTATTGGGTGGGCCGGCACTGCTGATTGGTTTGGGCGGCGGTGCGGCATCATCAATGACTACGGGTAGCAGCAGCGAGAATTTAGACTTTGCATCGGTGCAGCGTGACAACCCAGAAATGGAGCGTCGCGCCCAAGAAGTGATTGATGCCTGCTGGAGCATGGCAGAGAACAACCCCATTGTGTCTGTGCATGACGTTGGTGCCGGTGGCCTGTCGAATGCCATGCCGGAACTGGTGCATGAGCATGGCCTTGGTGCGACTTTAAACTTACGTGCGATTCCTAGCATGGAGTCGGGCATGAGCCCGGTTGAGATCTGGTGTAACGAAGCACAAGAGCGTTATGTCTTGGCCATTCGCCCCAGCAGTCTGAATTTGTTTGAGTCGTTGTGTGAGCGTGAACGTTGCCCATTTGCCGTGCTGGGTGAAGCCACCAAAGTGGAACATTTAGCGGTTAATGACCCTTTGTTTGCCAATGCGCCAGTGGATATGCCCATGCAGGTTTTGCTGGGTAAAACACCAAAAATGCAGCGCAGCTTTGAGCGTCAAGAACTCACGCAACCCGCTTTTGATACGCAGTCCTTAGATTTGTCCGAGGCAGCTCAGCGTGTGTTGCAACTGCCATCGGTAGCCTCCAAGCAATTCTTGATTACCATTGGTGACCGCTCGATTACCGGTTTAGTGGCACGTGATCAAATGGTTGGCCCATGGCAAGTGCCAGTGGCTGATTGTGCGGTAACGGCTACCGGCTTTAAGACCTTAACGGGTGAAGCCATGGCTATGGGTGAACGCACCCCTGTTGCTGTGTTGTCTGCCGCTGCTTCAGCACGTTTGGCTGTCGGTGAAACAGTTACCAACTTAGCCGCCGCTGATATTGCCAAGCTGTCTGACGTGAAGTTATCGGCTAACTGGATGGCAGCGGCCGGCGCAGGCAAAGAAGATGAAAACCTGTTTGATGCCGTCCACGCTGTCGGCATGGAATTATGCCCAGCCCTTAATTTGACCATTCCTGTTGGCAAAGACTCAATGTCTATGCGCACGGTTTGGCAGGAAGGTGATGAGGCCAAGTCGGTGACTTCACCATTGTCATTGATCGTGACCGGTTTTGCGCCGGTGACTGATGTTCGTAAAACACTGACACCTGAATTACAAATTGGAAAGCAGGCCACCCGTTTGTTGTTAGTTGACCTAGGTCGCGGCCAAGGCCGTGTCGGTGGTTCGGCATTAGCGCAAGTTTATGGGCAAATGGGCACGACCCCAGCCGATGTGGACAGCCCAGCGCTGCTACAAGATTTCTTTGATGGCATTCGTGCGTTAGCGCAACAGCAGTTGTTATTGGCCTATCACGATCGTAGTGATGGTGGTTTGTTTACCACCTTGGCAGAGATGGCTTTTGCTGCGCATGCCGGTGTTGATATTCGCTTAGATGGCTCCAGCCCGAGCGCGGTTGAGGCGTTGTTTAACGAAGAGTTGGGTGCGGTGATTCAGGTGCCGGCCGATGCCGTGCAACGTGTGATAACGCAGTTTGCCAATACCAGCCTAAAGGGTCATGTGCATGACCTAGGCGAACCCACAGCTGCACGTGAATTGCGTTTTAGCTGGCAGGGTCAAACCGTACTGACCATGAACGCGGTAGAAGCGCAGCAGTTATGGGCGCAAACCAGTTATCAAATTCAGGCTCTACGTGATAATGCAGAGTGTGCCAAGCAAGAGTTTGATGGCATCAGCAGCAACGACAGTGGCCTGCATGTGGCGCTGAGTTATGACCTTAATGAAGACATTGCGGCGTCGTTTATTAATACCGGCGCACGTCCACGCATGGCGATTTTGCGTGAGCAGGGTGTTAACGGTCATGTCGAAATGGCAGCTGCGTTTGATCGCGCCGGCTTTACGGCCATTGATGTGCACATGAGTGATTTGCTGGCGGGTCGTGTTGAACTAAATAGTTTTGCTGGTTTGGTTGCCTGTGGCGGTTTCTCTTATGGCGACGTGTTGGGCGCTGGTGGTGGATGGGCTCGTTCGATTTTGTTTAATGCACGTCTGCGTGATCAATTTGCTGATTTTTTTGCCCGTCCTGACAGTCTGACCTTGGGTGTTTGCAACGGCTGTCAAATGCTGTCGCAGTTGCATGAGTTGATTCCAGGTGCGGACCTTTGGCCACGTTTTGAACGCAACCGTAGTGAAGTGTTTGAAGCGCGTACGGTAATGGTGGAGGTGCAATCATCACCGTCATTGTTTTTTGCCGGCATGGCCGGTTCACGCATGCCAGTAGCTGTGGCACATGGTGAAGGTCGTGTGGCGGATTCGACAGATCGTTTGGCTGCATTACAAGCCAGTGGATTGGTCGCCTTGGCTTATGTCGATGGACAAGGTCAGCGAGCTGAACGTTATCCGTTAAACCCAAATGGTTCGCCTGCGGGCATGACGGCGGTGACTTCGCGTGATGGTCGCGCAACGATCATGATGCCGCATCCTGAGCGTGTTTTCCGTGCTTCGCAGCATAGCTGGCGACCTGAAGGTTGGCAGGAAGATGGCCCATGGTTGCGCTTGTTCCGTAACGCACGGGCGGCCTTGAAATAGGTCGACCGATGTCGTTGCAATGCCAGCGGTTTAAGCTAATGATATTGCCATTGCGTCATAAGGATTTACTACGTCATGGCTGAGCGCACCGATGCGCCCATATTATTGAGGCTGGCTTATCAGGCCATGCTCAAAGCAGGGCTGCCTGCTGATGAAGTGTTAGCACGTGCGCACATTTCGCATACGTGGCTAAACACCGACTCGATGGTGCGCACGCCATTTGCCGGACAGCGCTTGTTTTGGCAAGCGCTTGAAGACGTCTCGAAAGACCCACATGTTGGTTTGCATCTCGGCGAGTTCATGCCCATTTATCGTGGTCAAGTGTTGGAATATTTGGTGTCTTCCAGCCCAACATTTGGCGAAGGCGTACGCCGTGCCTTGGCCTATCAACGTCTGTTGACCGATGCAGTGAAAGTGCGTTTGGTAGAAGATGAGCAGGCGGTGTATTTTGCCGAGCTTACCGATGGCACTCACTTACGTCATTTTGCTGAAGCCTTAGTCATTGGCAGTATTCGTTTTTTTAATTCACTGACCGATGGCCAATTCAAACCTTTGCAAGTTCATTTCAAACACGCCGAAGGTGCACCACCGGATGAGTACGTGCGAGTTTATGGCTGCCCCGTCACCTTAGGTTGCAGTGAAAACCGACTCTACTTTGACCCTGCGGTGTTGAGCCATCAGGTCTGGCATGCTGAGCCCGGCTTTTTGCGTTTGCATGAGCGCTTGGCCAATGAAAAATTAGTTGAGTTGGCAAGACTCGATCGTGTGGGTGAGGTGAAGCGCGCGATTGGTGAAATCCTTGAATCGGGCAACACCACCTTAGAGGCAGTAGCGGCCCGGATAGGTATTCCTGAGCGTCGACTGCGTACCGAGCTCGAAGAAGCCGGCACAAGCTTTAACCATGTGCTGGCGGACTATCGTTCACGACTGGCGCGACGCTTATTAGCGCGCACTGATGAAAGTATTGAGCAGATTGTTTATTTGACGGGGTTTGCCGAGCCAAGCACGTTTTATCGTGCCTTTAAACGTTGGACTGGCGAGACGCCAGTGGAGTACCGCCGACGCAAGCAAAATGAGTCGGCGGATACACCAAAATCGGCAATTACTTGAGCTCTGCTGAGCCCTTGCCAAGTAAGCGTCTAGCAATAATTAACAGCTGAATTTGTTGCGTACCTTCAAAAATATCCAAGATTTTTGAGTCACGCGCCCACTTCTCCAGCAGTTCATCTTCGCCATAACCCAATGATGCCGCTAACTCCACACATTTCAACGTGACTTCATTGGCAGTGCGGCCAGCCTTGGCTTTACAAATCGACGCTTCTTTTGAATTAGGAATGCGATTGTCGGCCATCCAAGCCGCTTTCATGGTCAGCAGACGTGCCGCTTCGTATTCAGCTTCAAGTCGATACAGAGTGGCTTCGGCATGCGAGGCATTAAGTGGTAGCGCACCGTAATTTAAGTCGATGGCATCAGCTAACAACTCTTTGGTGCGTTCAATTGCTGCACGAGCAACACCGACGGCCATACCAGCCACCAAGGGGCGGGTGTTATCAAAGGTTTCCATCACACCGGCAAAACCTTTTTGCAGATCAATTTCGGGCGTGCCTAATAAGTTAGCAGCCGGTACTCGGCAGTCGGTAAAAGTGATGGCCGCTGTGTCTGAGGCTTTAATGCCTAGCTTGTGCTCTAAGCGAGTAACTTCCATGCCCGGTGTGCCATGTTCGACAACAAAGGACTTAATCGCTGCTTTGCCTAGGTTTTTATCCAAGGTGGCCCAAACCACAACGGCTTCGGCGCGGGCGCCGGAAGTCACATAGATTTTTTCACCATTCAAAATATAGTCATCACCATCCTTAACGGCGGTGGTGCGAATGGCTGCCGAGTCTGAACCACAGCCGGGTTCGGTAATGGCCATAGCAGCCCATTTACCTTTAAAACGCGCCAGCTGCTCATCATTGGCCACTGCCGCAATGGCTGCGTTGCCCAAACCTTGGCGTGGGATAGCAAGCAACAGACCGACATCGCCGTAGCAAAGCTCCATCACACCTAACAGAGCGGATAAGTTGCCGCCATTTTTGTTGCCCGTGTCTTGATTATTAGACGGACGTTTGCTGGCGCTGGTAGCACCCGTGGATTCATCAGCGCCTTCATTCATGCCGTCTAATAGCGATGCCAACATGTCCAGCTCTTTTGGGTAGGCATGCTCGGCTTTGTCATATTTGCGTGAAATAGGACGGTAAAAGGTGTCAGCCACTTGCCGTGCCTGAGTGACTAACATGCTGTATTTCTTTGGATTTTGTAAATTCATGATGTCGATCTCGAAAGTCAGGCTTAGAGGTGTAGGCCGCCGTGGGCGATAGCAACAAAACGCAGGTCACGATACCAGCGCTCCACCGGATGCTCTTTGGTAAAGCCATGGCCACCCAATAGCTGCACACCGTTAGTGCCAATTTGCATGGATTTTTCTGCACACAACAGACGCGCCAAATAGGCTTCGCGATGAAATGGTTTGCCGGCTTCAGCCAGGGATGCGGCATTCCAAGTCAGCATGCGCATACTGTCAATTTCGACCGCCAGATCAGCAATCATGAAGGCCACACCTTGACGGTGTGAAATCGGTTCGCCAAAGGCAACACGATCATTACAGTAGGGAATCACATAATCTAAGACGGCCTGAGCAGTACCCACGGCCAGTGCACACCAAGCCAAATAACCAAAGTCTAAGAGTTGTTGGTAATCAAAGTCTTGGTCACCCAACAGTGCATCAGCGGGTAGCGTTAAATTATCTAAACGCAGCTTCATGGTGCCAGTCGCTTTAAGGCCCATGGCCTCGTCACTCATCCAGCGCATGCCTTCACTGCCACCTTCGACAATAAACAAAGCGGGTTTGTCATCTAACATGGCGGCAACTAACACCAACTCAGCATCAGCACCACAGAGCACTAGGCTTTTTTCACCATTAAGTACAAAGCCATCTCCACTACGCTTGGCCGTTGTGCTTAATTTATACGGGTTAAATAAGGGCGTGGCTTCATTGACAGCAATGCTGGCAACGGGTGCTTGTTCGCTGGCAAAAGCGGGTAAATAACGACTTTGTTGTTCGGCGGTGCCCCAGCGAGTCAGTGCATTGGCAACACTGATTGGTGCCAAAATGGCAGCGGCTAGACTGAAGTCACCATGAGCTAGGTCTTCGGCGGCCAACATTTGAGTCACAACAGATTGTTCACTGGCGGCACCGCCCATGGCTTCTGGCACCGCATAATACGCCAGCCCTAATTCGGCAGCTTGGGCGCGTAAATCAGCCGGTAAGCTGACTGCTTCATCGGACTTATGTGCTAAAGGATAGAGGACTTCAGCGGCAAAACGCTGTACCGACTCACGAATCATTTGTTGTTCGTTAGTCAGGTTTAAGTCGAATAGGTCAGTGCGAACTGGCGCGGGCAGTCGCTCGCGTGGCTTTTTATCGGTGGATTTAAATGCACGTGCCGTGGCACCAATGACTTGGAAGCCTGCTTTGCTGCCTCGGTACAGGAGTTTTTCAAAGGGCTTACGCAGTTTTAGGCTGTCAATCAACTCGGATTGCGCCATGCGGCTGAGCATGCTCAAGCCAGCACCTTGTAGGTCTACCATTTTCATTATTATCTCCGATTAGGGCCTGTGACTTATTGTTCACGTTCTTCGATAGTGCCTGAAAGCGGCAGGCTTGCATTGACTTAAATGACTTAACGCACCGTCAAAATGGACGCAGCCGATTTAAGGTGTGCTTTTGGGGGTGCTAGGCAGGCGAAGATCAGCAATATGCACGGGAAACTCATTATTAACGCGATCGACAAAGTAATGACGCAGCGTGAGCTTGACTGAGCGAAACGCTAGTTCATCCCAAGGGATTTCATCTTCGTTAAACAGTCGGGTTTCTAAGGACTCCACACCAACGCCGTATTTGCCATCGACCAAGTCGCCGCGAAACAGCATATAGACCTGGTTGATGTAGGGAATGTTAAAAATGGTGTAGAGCTGCAGGTCTTTGACGTTGGCTTCGGCTTCTTCCCAGGTTTCGCGTGCGGCACCTTCTGCTACCGTTTCACCGTTTTCCATAAAACCAGCGGGCAATGTCCAAAAACCATAACGGGGCTCAATCGCTCGGCGACATAACAATACTTTGCCTTCCCACACGGGCAAGCAACCAGCAATGATGTTGGGATTTTGGTAATGCACGGTGTGGCAGCTTGGGCAAATATGGCGCAGGCGAGTATCGCCTTCGGGAATACGATGCTCGACGGTGTGACCACATTTGCTGCAAAACTTCATAAGTTGCCCTCGGTTAATAAACAACAGTATACCGACTCTGTTTGGGATTTCTCTGCTACAGCTACTGCCAGAATTCAACCAGTCTGTGTAATATCGGGTCATGACTGAACATGCACTGATTCAAACACTACGCAAAAACTTTGACCCTCAGGCGGCGTTATTGTCGCAGGCTGATGCGGCCGTGTTAATGCCTATTATTCAAGATAGCGAGCCGGCTCTGCTGATGACACGACGTGCGCTGCATATGAACTCACATGCGGGTGAGGTTGCGTTTCCCGGTGGTCGTTTTGAGCCACAAGATGTGCATTTAGCGATGACGGCTCTGCGTGAAAGTGAAGAGGAAGTGGCTCTGCCCTGTGACTGTGTTGAAGTCATTGGTAGTTTAAAACCGACACGATCAAAGGCCGGTTTGTTGGTGCAGCCGGTGGTAGGCTTGGTGCAAGGGCAGCCCAAAATCGTGGGTAATCCTGAGGAAATTGAAAGTGTGTTTCAGGTGCCGTTGCGGTTTTTTATGGAAGAAAGACCGGCACGTGACTATCGCATTAACTTCCGGGGCATTGATTTGGTAGTGCCTTGTTATCGTTATGATGACTACATTATTTGGGGTTTGACAGCGAAGTTGGTGGTGGACTTTTTGGCCCATGGCCTAAATCATCATGTCGACTTTCCTTGGCCGCCGGTGTTGCCGGCGTTTATGTCGGCTAAAGGGCCAATTTCATAACATTAAAAAAAGAGGGTGTGCCAATGCTATATAGCTTGGGTGAGCGACGTGTGACCTGCTTAGGCGATTATTGGGTAGCGGACAATGCCACGGTGGTGGGCTCGGTTAGCTTAGGCGATAACGCCAGTGTGTGGTTTAACGCCGTGGTGCGTGGTGATTGTGAGTTAATCACTATTGGTGCCAATACCAATGTGCAAGATGGCTCGGTGTTACATGCTGACTTTGGTAAACCGTTGGTGATTGGTGACAATGTCACCATCGGTCACCAAGCTATGCTGCACGGCTGCGAAATTGGTGATGGTTCGTTAATTGGCATTGGTGCGGTGGTGTTAAACGGCGCCAAAATTGGCAAGGGCTGCATTATCGGTGCAAAAGCATTAATTCCAGAAGGCAAAGAAATTCCGGATGGGTCATTAGTAGTTGGCGCCCCGGGTAAAGTGGTGCGTACCTTGTCTGAGCCTGAACAACAAATGCTAATGCTCAGTGCCCAGCATTATGTGCACAACGCAAAGCAATTTCGCGAAAGCATGAAGCCGCAGACTGATTAGGGTTTGTGGCATGTAGTTTAAGTTTGGGTTTTTGCAGCATGCAGCTTTGCAAACGAGGCTGCTTACGTTGCTTAAATCAGTGTCGTCGCCCTGCATAGGGCGCTGTTTATTAGATGCCAATCAAAGCTGTGTCGGCTGCCTGCGTAGCATGGCTGAAATTCAGTCATGGCCACATTTATCCCCCAAGCATCAACAGCGCATTATCAATCGAATTCGCCAGCAACGCCTGAACGCGGCTAAACTATGCCATCCGTTTAATACCGCTCAGGAGCCCCCTGCATGAATCTGTCACAGCTTGGCACCCCATTTTCGTCGTCCGCCGTTCGTGTGTTGTTATTAGGGGCAGGGGAGTTGGGCCGTGAGGTCATTATTGAGCTCAAGCGTTTGGGCTGCGAAGTGATTGCCGTAGATCGCTATGCCAACGCGCCGGGTATGCAGGTTGCTGATCGTAGTCATGTCATTTCCATGTTGGATGGCGCCGCGTTGCGTCGTGTCGTGGAGTTAGAAAAGCCAGCGTTAATTGTGCCGGAAATTGAAGCGATTGCGACCGATGAGCTAGTCGCTTTAGAAGCTGAAGGTTGGCATGTAGTGCCAACAGCACGTGCGGCACAGCTGACCATGAATCGTGAAGGCATTCGTCGTCTGGCGGCTGAGACCTTAAGCATTCCTACCTCTCCCTTTGTGTTTGCCGACAACTTGGTTGATTTTGAAGCGGCCATTAAGCAAGTGGGTATGCCTTGTGTGGTCAAACCCATTATGTCGTCTTCGGGCAAAGGCCAAAGTGTGGTGAAAACCGAAGCTGATGTGAAAGCCGCATGGGAGTACGCACAGTCAGGTGGCCGTGCCGGTGGTGGTCGTGTGATTGTTGAAGGCTTTATCGACTTTGAATATGAAATTACGCTCCTGACTGTTCGCCATATTCACGGTGTGTCTTTCTGTGAACCCATTGGACATTTGCAGGTTGCGGGTGACTATCGTGAGTCTTGGCAGCCACAGCCGATGACTCAGGCTGCATTGGCCGCATCACAAGAAATTGCCGAGCGCATTACTGCTGCCTTAGGTGGCTTTGGTTTATTTGGTGTTGAGTTGTTTGTGAAGGGTGACCAGGTTTGGTTTAGTGAAGTATCACCCCGCCCACATGACACCGGCTTAGTCACACTTATGTCACAGCAGTTATCGGAATTTGCCTTGCATGCTCGTGCGATTTTGGGTCTACCGATCCCTAATATTCGTCAGCATGGTGCGGCAGCTTCGGCGGCACTATTAGTCGAAGGCGACTCACAGCAAATGCAGTTTAATGGCTTTGCGAATGCCTTGGCCGAGCCTGACACTTCGTTTAGTTTGTTTGGCAAACCAGAAGTGGTGGGTCAACGTCGCTTAGGCGTGGCCTTGGCGTTGGCAGATGATGTGGATGCAGCGCGAGCCAAAGCCCGTCATGTCATGGATGCGGTGCAAGTCACATTGTAAGTGAAGCCTAAGCCGACTCACTGAGTTGGCTGAGTCGTGCTGACTTGATTAAGTGTCCCCGCAGTTGTAGCACATCAATTTGGTAGTTGTTGATACGTAGACTCACCGGAGCCTCTGGAATGGTTTCCAGATAATCCAGCAGCAAGCCATTTAATGTGCGTGAGCCCTGACTGGGCAGCTCCCAGCCTAAAGTGCGGTTAATCGTGCGTAGGCTGGCGGCGCCATCAATTAGATAACTATTATTGGTTTCGCGGGTAATGTCGGGGTGACGGTCCGCAGCTCGCGTGGTGAACTCACCCACTAACTCTTCCAGAATGGCCTCTAGGGTGACAATGCCCTGCACATCACCGTATTCATCGACAACCAAACCAAGACGACGGCGGTGCTTTTGGAATTCCAGCAATTGAGAAGGCAGTGGTGTACGTTCTGGTAGGTAATAAGGCGATCGGCAAAACTGCACTAATTCCGATTTGCTGATTTGGCCGCGACCGATTAGGCGCGACACATTGCGCATATGCAAAATGCCGACGGTGTGATTTAAGTCGCCACGATAGACCGGCAAGCGCGTGTGTTGGGTGGTGCGCAATACTTGCATGATGCTGTCGATGCTGTCTTCTAGGTCTACACCGGTGACGGCTTGGCGCGGAATCATGATGTCATTGACGGTGATATTGTCTAGCTCTAACAAGCCCTGCAACATGCGCTGATGTAGTGGTGGCAGCAGCATTTGGCTAAGTAGCTGGGTGATGACGTAACGACTGCGAGCACGTTTGCCGCGTGGCATTCGCAGCCTAAGGTAGTAAGCGCCTAACAGCACCAGTACAACCAGTAGCAGGACAATGATCCATAATGTCAACATAGCAATGTCCTAGTTCAAAATTAGTTCAAGGACAAACTTACTGCCAATAAAGCCTAGCAATAGCAGTGCAAACCCACTCAAGGTGACGCGCACTGCGGTTTTGCCGCGCCAGCCACGCCAGTGCCGACCAATCAGCAAGGTGGCAAATAATAACCACGCCAACACGGTAAATACCGTTTTATGCGCTACTTGTTGTGCCAGTGGATCATCAAGCACCCAAGCGCCGGAAATAATGGCGGCACTTAGTAAAATAAAACCAATACCAATCAGTTCAAATAACATGCGCTCCATGGTTTGCAGCGCGGGCAAGGCTAACAACAACTGACGTCTATGTTGGCGCAGAGCGGCTTCTTGCAGACCCACTAAAATGGCTTGCAGCGCGGCAATACTTAACAGGCTGTAGGCCAAGATTGAGAGCAGTACATGCATTTGTATGCCGGTACTTAAAATGACGGGCGTACTGGCTTGGCCTAGGCTGCCAACAAACAACTCGATGGCGGCTAAAGGCGCAGCAATAAGGAAGATGCCCTGCACAGAGCGATAGGCATTCACCAGCACGGCTAATATGGCAACCAACCACGCATGCAAAATGGCGATGCTGTAGAAGCCTAACTGCAGTCCTTGTGCATGCACTAAGTTGTTATGCAGCAAAACTCCATGCACAACTAAAGCCGTGATCATCAAGCTTAAACTTAATGCTCGGTTGGGCGCTTCTCGTCGGGCTAATGAGCGCGCAATAGCGCCAGCAGTGGCCAGATAGAGTATTGTTGCGAGTAACGAAAGAGTAGCGTTGAGCGCTTCCATACAGTCATAACAGTGATCAAAGACAGGATCCTGAGTTTGGCATAGACAAGTGCTCGTGCGCTAGGCGGTTGGCATGCCTATAATGGTGGCATTGTACCCGCCGATGATGAGATGGAAGAGAGCGATGTTTGATAATTTAAGTGATCGATTAGGTGCCAGCCTAAGAGCCATTACCGGTGGCAGTCGGCTCAACGAAGACAATATTAAAGACACCCTGCGTGAAGTTCGGATGGCGTTACTGGAAGCCGACGTTGCTCTGTCGGTGGTTAAAGAGTTTATTGAGCGCATTAAAGGGCAGGCATTAGGCCAAGACTTTTTAACACAGCTGCAGCCGGGTCAAGCGTTTGTAAAATTAGTGCACGAAGAATTAGTGCGCACTTTAGGTACACAAAACGAAGGACTGAATTTAGCCACAACACCGCCTGCGGTGATTTTGATGGCCGGTTTGCAGGGTGCAGGTAAAACCACCACGGTGGGTAAGCTGGCGCGTTATTTAAAAGAACAAAAGAAAACGGTGTTAGTGGCCTCGGCCGATATCTATCGACCTGCCGCGATCAAGCAGCTGGAAACGCTAGCACGCGATATTGATGTGCTGTTTTTTCCATCAGACATTGGTCAGGATCCGGTCAATATTGCGCGCAATGCTATTGCTGAAGGCAAGCTCAAATTTGCCGATGTGGTCATTATCGATACCGCGGGTCGTTTGGCGATTGATGAAGACATGATGGCGGAAATTCAGCGTGTGCATGCGGCGATTAAGCCGATTGAAACGCTGTTTGTGGTTGATGCCATGACCGGCCAAGATGCCGCCAATACCGCCAAAGCATTTAATGATGCGCTGCCATTAACGGGTGTTGTGCTGGCTAAAGCTGACGGTGATGCTCGTGGTGGTGCGGCTTTGTCGGTACGTACTATTACCGGCAAACCAATTAAGTTTATTGGTGTTGGTGAAAAAACTGACGCGCTTGAACTATTCCATCCAGACCGTATTGCTCAACGCATTTTAGGCATGGGTGATGTGCTGTCCTTGGTGGAAGAGGTCGAGCGCAAGATTGATAAAGACAAGGCCGAAAAGTTAGCCAAGAAGCTACAGAAAGGTAAAGGCTTTGACCTGCAAGACATGCTGGAGCAGTTCCAGCAAATGCGTAACTTAGGTGGCATGGGTGGTTTGTTAGATAAGTTGCCTGGCATGAATGCCGCGTCAATTCAGCAGGCAATGGCGGGTGGCGCGCCCGAAAAACAAATGAAGCGTATGGAAGCTATTATTCAGTCCATGACACCCGCAGAACGACAGAAGCCGGACTTGATAAATGGCTCGCGCAAACGCCGTATTGCTAATGGCTCGGGCTCGACAATTCAAGATGTTAATCGAGTACTGAAGCAACATGGCCAGATGGCCAAAATGATGAAGAAGTTTTCCAGCCCCAGCGGCATGATGAAAATGATGCGTGGTATGCAGGGCAAACTGCCGCCGGGTATGCTCGACGACATGCCGGGTATGGGCAAGGCAGCAGGCGGTGGTAAAAGTGCACCGTCAATGCCAGGCGGTCTGCCTGGTTTAGGTGGTCCTGGGGGCTTTCCAGGCTTACCGGGTGTGCTCCCTCCCGGCTTTAAGAAGCGCTAATAATGACTGATATTGCATTTGTTGAAAAAAGGCTCGCGGGTTGGGGTAACTATCCCTTGGTAGATGCCAGATTGGCGCGAGTTGAGCGTTATGCCGAACTAGCTGAATGGGCTCATAGACCTTGTTTGGCACGCGGTTTAGGTCGTGCTTATGGTGATGCTGCCATTAGCTTGCAAGGCCATACGTTACTGACGACACGTTTAAATCGTTTTCTGAGCTTTGATCCAGTAACCGGTGTTCTCTGCGCAGAAGCCGGGGTAAGTCTCGATGATGTTTTGCGTGTTGTCATGCCTCAGGGCTGGTTTTTGCCCGTTACTCCTGGCACACGCTTCGTCACCCTTGGCGGGGCGATTGCCAGTGATGTGCATGGTAAAAATCATCATCATGTTGGCAGCTTTAGTGCGTTTGTAAAAAACCTTGTGTTGTTTACTGTTCATGGCCCAGTGCGTTGCTCTGCTGAAGAAAACGCTGCCTGTTTTTGGGCCACTGTTGGTGGCATGGGCATGACCGGCCTGATTGGTGAAGTCGAGTTGCAGCTCAAGCCTATTCACTCGGCTGATATGTCAGTGAGTCATGTGCCGGCAGAAAATTTAAGCGAAATTATGGCGCTGATGCGTGATCCAGCGCAGGACGATGAGTACACCGTGGCGTGGATTGATTGTTTAGCGCAAGGTGAGTCGCTTGGCCGTTCGGTGCTCATTCGTGGTCATCATATTGATGGTGCGCTAGGTCCAGCACCGGGGCCGGCTAAGATAAGCATGCCGGTTAACTTGCCCGGCTTTTGTCTGAACAGCCACAGCGTGCGCGCGTTTAATAAGCTCTATTACCGCTGGCAGTCACGTAAAACTGAGCCGCATCGGGTGGCTATTGCACCGTTCTTTTATCCCTTAGATGGGATTCGCGACTGGCCACGGTTGTATGGCAAAAATGGCTTTGTGCAGTATCAGTTTGTATTGCCGGAAGACAGTGCGGAAGTCGGTATTCGTGAAGTATTAACACGCATTAGCGAGGGCGGTAATGCCAGCTTCTTGGCGGTGCTGAAACGCTTTGGTGCAGAGGGTGAGGGTATGTTGTCCTTCCCAATGCCCGGCTTTACCCTAGCTTTAGATATTCCGTTACGTGCGGGCACGCTAACCCTGCTGGATACCTTGGACACTATCGTATTAGCGCATGGTGGACGGGTGTATTTGGCAAAAGATGCACGTATGTCGGCTAGCACGCTGCAGCAAATGTATCCACGCTTAGGCGAGTGGCAGTCCATTCGCCATCAGTTAGACCCACATGGGTTGTATGTGTCGGCCTTAGGCCAACGCTTGGAGATGTGTTGATGACGCAGATTTTGATTGTGGGTGCGACATCAGCAATGGCCAGAGGGGCTGCGTTTGCGTGGGCGGCACAGGGTCACCGCTTATTATTAGCAGGTCGTGATTTAAATGAATTGGCGCGGCTGGCCAGTGATATTCAAGTGCGCTTTCAAACACGTGCCGAAGTCATTGAGTTAGACCTTGATGACAATGCCGATAGACCAGCCTGGGTAACAAACCTAGAAGCAAACTATGGTCAGGTGGATGGTGTGTTATTGGCGGCTGGCTGGATGCCAGAAGCTGAGAGCATGCGTCGTGGTGATGTTGCAATCCAGGTGATTCAGCGCAACTACACCGGCCCAGTTGCCTTGTTAAACGCCTTTGCTGACGTGTTTGAGCAGCGTGAGCTTGGCTTTATTGTTGGCATTGCCTCGGTAGCGGGTGATCGCGGCCGTCAGAGCAACTACCCCTACGGTGCGGCGAAAGCAGGTTTTGCGACCTATTTGGCTGGACTGCGTAATCGTCTGTTTCATGCCGGTGTGTCAGTGATGACGGTTAAGCCTGGCTTTGTTGATACCCGTATGACCTTTGGCTTGCCCGGTTTGTTCTTAGTTGCCGACCCCATGCAGGTGGGTGAGGTGATTGTGAATTCGCAACGTAAAGGCCGTAACGAAATTTATGTACCAGGCTTTTGGCGTTTAATTCTGCTGATCATTCGCCATGTGCCGGAGCTCATTTTCAAGAGGCTAAAATTGTGACGGTCATTGTTAAGCAGCCACGCGTGGTGGCCTTTGATTTTGATGGCACGCTGACCTATGGCGAGTCATTTTTTCGCTTTTTATGGTTTGTTACGCCAGCTTGGCGTTTTGTTTTGGGTGCACTGAAGTCGTTGCCTGTGTTGTGTCGATATGCGTTGAAAATGACCAGTAACGCACAGGCTAAAGAGCAGGTCGTGGCTTGTTTTTTAGCGGGGCAGTCAGCACAAGTAGTTCAGTCTAAGGCAGATGCATTTGCACACGATGTCATTCCGCGCACACTGCGCCCGCAAGCCGTTGCCCGTTTGCATGGTCATTTAAAGCAGGGCCATGTGTGTGCATTGGTGAGCGCTACGTTGGCGATTTATCTCAGGCCGTGGGCGCATCACATGGGCTTTGATACGGTCTTGGCCACCGAGTTGGAGGTGGATGCAAACGGTCGTTATACCGGCAAGTTAGCCACGCCAAATTGTTATGGCCCGGAGAAGGCGGTACGGCTTCGTGAACACTATAAAATTGAACGAATTTTAGCGGCCTATGGTGATACCCGTGGCGATCGTGAAATGTTGGCGTTGGCCGAGCAGGCACATTTTCGCCCTTGGCATTAATTGAAAGGCAGGAGGCGCGGTGTCGCTAATTAAATTAATGCGCCCACATCAGTGGGTAAAGAATGGATTCGTGTTGACCGGTTTGCTGTTTGGTCATGCTTGGACTGAGCCTGCCCTAGTGCAAGCAGCGCTGCTTGCTGTTATTGCATTCTGTTTAGCGTCCAGTAGTGTTTATGTCTTCAATGACCTATTTGACCGTGAGCAAGATCAGCTCCATCCGGTTAAGTGTCGTCGGCCATTAGCCTCGGGCGCGGTTACGCCCAACCAAGGCTGGATGCTGACAATAGGCTTAGCACTGGCGGCGCTCATTATCGCTCGTATGGCAAGCCCACTGGTGGTGACCTATGTGCTGGCCTATTTGCTGCTGAATGTGGTCTATACCCTACGCCTTAAGCATATTGTGATTTTGGATATCTTCTGTATTTCCGCTGGTTTTATGCTGCGCATTTTAGCCGGCACAGACGGTATCGAGATTCCACCATCGAATTGGCTGGTGGTTTGTGGTTTGTGGACTACGTTGTTTTTGGGCTTTATCAAACGCCGGGCTGAAATTTTTACGCTGGCCGAAGAGGGTGGTGAGCACCGTGCTGTGCTGAATGACTACAGCCCGACACTGCTTGATAAGCTGATTGGTATTACCTGTACCGGCATGATTTTGAGCTACAGCCTCTACACCATGGATGAAAACATCATGTTGTTTCATGGCACCGAGCGTCTGTATTACACCGTGCCATTTGTGATGTATGCCTGCTTTCGTTATTTATTCCTGCTGCATGATTCATCCGGTGGTGGCGACCCCTCACGTGACTTGTTTAGAGACCCACATATTGCGTTAGCTGGTCTGGGCTGGTTAATCACGGTGTTGTCGCTGGTGGCCTTATGAACTTAGGTCCGCGCCGACAGCGTTTATTGTGGTTGTCGGTGGCTTTAAGTGCCGCTGGTTATTTAGTCTTTGCCTTATGGTCGGGTTGGCAAGAAGTTTGGGCCGCTGTTAAGCAAATTGGCGCCTGGCCCATTGTGGTGGCCTTGCTGTTATCGCTGGTTAATTACGGCTTACGTGGTGAGCGTTGGCATTTGTTTTTACAACGCTGGCATTACAACGTGCCACGTGTGCTCAATCAGCGTATTTACTTTGCTGGTTTTGCGTTGACCACCACACCGGGTAAAGCCGGTGAGTTAATTCGCAGTGTATTTCTGCGTCCTTATGGTGTGGTGTGGCATCGCTCGGCGGCCATGTTTTTTAGCGAACGTTTAGCGGACTTGGTGGCTATTGTTATTTTGACAGCATTGGGTCTGACGTATTTGCCACAAGGTGAATGGGCGTTTTTGCTACTGATGGGTGTGTTGTTGTGCTGCCTTCTGCTGCTGCGTACTCGCTTTCCTGAAAACCTATTACGTCGAGTTGCCGGCCAGCGCAAAAGTGTGAACTGGCTGGCAGATGTGGCATCAAGCAGCAGGCCGTTATGGCAAGGTCGCCTACTTTGGCAGTCACAGGGCTTAAGCCTAGTGGCATGGTTGGCTGAAGGCATTGGTGCTTGGCTTATTTTGCGCACGCTGATGCCAGAGATCAGTATTGAGGCGGCGCTATTTATTTATGGTTTTGCCATGCTGGTGGGTGCGCTCAGCTTTTTGCCCGGTGGCCTAGGCGGTACCGAAGCGACCATGACAGGCTTGTTGGTGTTGCAGGGTTTGGCTCTGCCAGAGGCGGTGGCGGCTACGGTCATTATTCGTCTAGCAACATTATGGTTTGCCGTGGCATTGGGCATGATTGCAGTGTTGAGTTTGCCGCCAGCACCGGCCGCCAGTGACTCACATTTGTAAGGATTAATGATGCTTAATCAAGCGATGACACGTTGGTTAAATGCACCTTGGGTTATTATTGTGGCCACGTTGTTATTGGTTAAGGTGATGCTGGCTTGGGCGCTGCCCATGACCGGTGATGAAGCGTATTTTGTGCTGTGGGGTCGTCACCTCGATTATGGCTACTACGACCATCCTCCCATGGCGGGTTGGATGATGTGGCTGCAGTTATTAGTCAGTGATCATCGTGTCTGGTTACGTATGCCGGGCCTGCTCAGTGAGCTCATCATTGCTTGGGCGTTTTATCAGCTGATGCAGCCTATTGATGCGGTTAAGGCACGCTGGCTGGCGTTACTGCTGTTGCTCAGCCCGATGAGTCTACTCAACGTATTTACCCTGACAGATACCGGCTGCATTTTGTTTGCGGCGCTGTCGTTTGTGGCCGCTGCTCGTGGTCTGTTAACCAACCGCTTGTTATGGGCTGCACTGGCCGGTGTGGGCCTTGGCCTTGCCTTTTTATCTAAATATTTCTCCGTGTTGTTGGGCGTTGGTTACCTGATTTTTTATTTTGCCGTGGCACCTGCGTATTGGCGGCATGGTGTGGTGCTGGTGTTGGCAGCCATCCCGTTTGGTTTGTTAAACCTGCACTGGAACCTGATGAATTGCTGGAGCAACCTGCTATTTAACTTAGTTAATCGCAATGAAGGCAGCACGGGTGTGCAATGGGCGGCATTAGCCAGTTATGTGGTGATGATGGCCTATGTGTTGTTGCCGCCGGTGTTGCGTGGGCTATATCAGGTTCGTGGCCAAGTCCATGAGGTCACCGTTGCGCCCATTATGCGTTTGGCAGCGACATTGGTGGCAACGGCATTTTTAGGCTTTTTGCTGGTCAGCCTAGGCAAAAATATCGGCCTGCATTGGGTGTTGTGGTTCCATCCGTTTTGTTTGTTGTTGTTATGGCGTCTGCCGTTAACCCGCTGGCAGCAAATTACCCGTCAGATCAGTTGGTATGGTGTGGCGCATGTTCTGATTGTGCTGTTGATTGTGGCCATGCCGTTATCGGTCTGGAGCAGCAAGCCTAAATTACAGCGCGATATATTAGCGGCCTATGAAGGCGACCAAATTTTAGTGGTCGCTCGTGCCAAGGCTGCTGAGCTAACAGCAGCAAATGTGGACCAGTTAGCCTTGGCTACTCAGGGTTATACCGCCTCGTCAGTGCTAGCGTACTTGGCTCGTGAGCCCGTCATGGTGATGGGCACTGGCTCTAAATATGCCCGCCAAGATGATTTTATTACCGACTTCCGTGACCTAGATAGTGAGTCTGTCTTGCTGTTTTTGAAGCGTCCACGTGAAGTGGAAACTGCTGCACCATGGTTTGCCGAGCATCAGTTATTTCAAGTCGACTATAAGGGCCAGACGTTTGACTTCTTGCTGGGTCAAGGCTTCGATTATGCAGTCTATAAAGACACGGTCTTAACGGAGATTCGTGATAACTACTATCGCTTCCCCGACTGGCTACCGAGCTGTCGTTGTGACTTTGTTAGCCGATATTTTGGCGAGGCCGATGGCGTCGTTCCAGACACAAAAGGGTCGCTACAAAAATAATGATTGTGCCAGCTACCGCGTAACGGTCTGGCACTTCCCCCCACATCAGCCAAGCCCAAACACCGGCAAATACAATAGCCTGATAGGCTGCTGGGCCAATTTTTCCGGCAGGGGCTAAGCTATAAGCGCGTGACATGGCCAACTGACTAAAGGTGGCTAATACACCAGCACCAACCACTAATAAGGTTTCTTCACTGGTCAGTGGTCGCCAAGCCCAGAACATGGGAATGGCTGAAATCAGTGCAGATATCAGCGAGAAATAAAACACAATGCGCGTGGTGGGCTCTGTGCGTGATAACGAGCGCACGGTGACAAAGGCCATGGCGGCCAGCAAGCTGGCGCTAATCCCAATGCTAGCCATAAAGAGGCTGCCGGTAGCGGCTGGTCGACACACCATAATCACGCCCACTAAACCCATTACAGCGGCGATACCCATGCGTGGCGTCATCCGTTCACGTAAAAACAGCCAAGCTACCAATGGAATAAAGATGGGTGATGAGTAGGTAAACACCATGGCACTAGATAGCGGCAAATTGGCAATGGCATAGAAAAAACCATACATGGCGGCAAGGCCGACGACTGCTCGCCACAGGTGTTGCAGCGGTACGGCGGTTTTAAACAATCCAAGACCATGCACGGCAATTAAAGGCAGCAGCATGATGGTGCCAGTCAGGTTGCGCATGAACACGATGGTTTCATTATTGACGCTGTGTGAAGCCAGGCGAATAAGCACACCCATGGCAGAAAAGAGCAGGGCAGACAGGGTCAGTAGGGCCAGACCACGCACAATGGATTGGGTGGGTGCTTGATAGTGCATGGGGCTAAGGTCTCGCACAGGCGTTCACGGTGGCGAAGCCTAGCAGATTCTGCTGAATTGGCGTACAATCCGCGACCTTCCGTATCCAGTCGAGTTCTGTGGCGCTGGGAACGGACCGAATTACCACAGAAACCCGTTGAGGAAGTTAATATGGTTACTATTCGTTTAGCTCGTGGCGGCGCCAAAAAGCGTCCATTTTATTCAATCGTGGTAACGGACAGCCGCAATGCGCGTGATGGTCGTTTCATTGAGCGTGTTGGCTTCTTCAACCCGGTTTCTCGTGGCCAGGAAGAGCGTCTGCGTTTGAACGGTGAGCGTTATGCTTACTGGGTATCACAAGGTGCGCAGCCATCTGAGCGTGTTGCTCAACTGGCCAAGGATGCTCTGAAGAGCGCCTAATGCTTATGTCGACAACCCCAGACCGTGACAGCTTAATGCAAGTGGGTCACATCCATAATGCCTATGGCATTCAAGGTTGGGTCTGGGTGATGTCGCGCACCGACCCCATAGCCAATATTTTTGACTACGCACCTTGGTATGTTGAGACCTCCACCGGCTTTCAGCTGGTTGAGTTAGCAGCCAAGCGCAGTCAAGGTAAAGGTTTAGTGGCGAAAGTGGCAGGTTGTGAAGACCGTAATGCAGCTGAAAAGCTGTTAGGGCTTCCTATTTGGGTGCCGCGCACGTCACTGCCGAGTTTGGCAGAAGATGAGTATTACTGGTCTGACCTGATTGATATGCGGGTGATTAATGAGCAAGGTGTCTTGCTGGGTCGCCTGCATGCCATGATGGAAACCGGCGCCAATGATGTGATGGTGTTGCGTGGTTGTGAAGGCAGTGTTGACCAAGAAGAGCGTTTGTTGCCTTGGTTGCCGGGCCAAGTTATTCGTTTTGTTGATCGTGAGCAAAAGCGCATCATGGTTGACTGGGATCCGACGTATTAGTTGATTGAGGGCACTGCCATGTGGGTTGGCCTGATTACGCTGTTTCCGGAGATGCTCCGGGCGATTAGTGAATCAGGGGTCACCGCGCGAGCAGTAGCGACTGGTAAGTTAACCTTAGCCAGTTGGAACCCAAGAGACTTTACCGAAGACAATTATCGACGTGTTGATGATCGCCCTTATGGTGGTGGTCCTGGCATGTTGATGCAGATTGAACCGCTGCGGCGAGCATTAAATGCTGCACGGGAAGCCGCGAAAGCGCAGGGTTTAACACCGACGGTGATTTATTTGTCACCACAGGGTCAGGTGTTAACTCAGGCAGCGGTGAAAACGATCGCAACTGAGCAGCAGGCGTTGATTTTGCTGTGTGGTCGTTATGAAGGTGTAGATGAGCGCCTAATCGCGAGTGAGGTCGACGCTGAATGGTCGATTGGTGATTATGTGTTGTCCGGTGGTGAGCTGCCGGCCATGGTGTTGATTGACGCGGTAGCGCGCTTATTGCCGGGTGTACTTAACAGTGCGGCCTCGGCAGAAGAAGATTCGTTTGTGGATGGCTTATTGGACTGTCCACATTATACCCGTCCTGAAGTTTATGACGGGATGGCAGTGCCTGAGGTGTTATTAAGCGGTGATCATGCCGCGATACGCCGCTGGCGTTTGCAGCAAAGTTTATGGCGCACTCAGACGCGACGGCCCGATTTGTTGGCCAAGCGAAGTTTAAGTGCCGAAGAACACGCCTTGTTGGCGGCGATGGCAGAATTGCCTAAACCCTAACGGTGTGCACGTGGATCATATGCGATTAGCCTCTATGATCTTAGTCTGATGGGTCAGTATGCGCGTAGCCTCTGTGACCGGAAGTGGAGAGACAAACCATGAGTGGTAAGCACCCCCTGGTTCAAGCAGTAGAAACCGCCCAGCTGAAGCAAGATATTCCATCTTTTGCTCCAGGTGACACGGTTGTTGTTCAAGTGAAAGTTAAGGAAGGCGATCGTGAGCGTCTCCAGGCCTATGAAGGCGTGGTTATTGCAATCAAAAATCGTGGTCTGAACTCAGCTTTCACAGTTCGTAAGATTTCCAATGGCATTGGCGTGGAACGTGTGTTCCAAACGCATTCGCCAGTGGTTGCGAGCATTGAAGTTAAGCGTCGCGGTTCTGTTCGCCGTGCCAAGCTGTACTACCTCCGTGATCGTTCAGGTAAGTCTGCACGTATCAAAGAGAAGCTGGCACCACGCGCGCCTAAGTAATTACTTCGGTAATGCTAAGGCGGCTTATGCCGCAGCTAATGATGCTGTTAAAGAAAGAACCCGCTCTTGTAGCGGGTTCTTTCTTTTCTGGCCAGGGGCTATAGTGGTGTTATGACAGAGCCGACATTAGTACCGTCCGAATCAGATGCCTTGCTTACTGCGTTTCGCCATCAGTTATCAGCTGAGGGCCTGAGTGTGCATACCCGCAAAGCTTACGTCTCTGATTTGGCATTAGTGGCACAGTGGTGGGCCCCTAAATCATTAAAGTCCCTAGATGCAGCAGCACTAACGGCCTATTTTGCCGATGCCACGGTCATGGCCAAAAGCCCACGCTCATTAGCCCGGTTACAATCGGCTTGCCGTCGTGCTTGGCAAGGATGGTTAAAGCGCGGCTTAGTGTCGACTGACATCACCATTAATTTAGAGTCGCCACGATTAGGGCGCCCCTTGCCAAAGGACTTATCCGAAGCGGACGTCGAAGCATTGCTTGCTGCACCTGACACCAGCACAGCACTAGGGCTGCGTGATAAAGCCATGATTGAGCTTTTGTATGCTTGTGGTTTACGGGTGAGTGAGCTGGTTAATTTGCCAGTGGCGGCGTTGAATTTATCGGCCGGTTATTTACGCGTGATGGGCAAAGGCCAAAAAGAACGCTTGGTACCCTTAGGTGAGGAGGCCGCGTTATGGCTGCAACGTTATCTTGACCAATCGCGACCTGAGTTGCTTGCTGGTAAGGTAGTTGCCGCGGTGTTTGTGAGCCGCCGTGGCAGTGCCATGACGCGTGAAAATTTTTGGCATCTCATTAAGCGTTATACCGTATTGGCAGGCATCACTAAGGTGGTTTCACCTCATACATTGCGTCATGCTTTTGCTACACACTTACTTAATCATGGTGCTGATTTGCGCGTTATTCAACTGCTGTTGGGGCATAGTGATTTGTCCACTACGCAAATCTACACTCATGTAGCTCGCCAGCGTTTACAAACATTGCATGCACAACACCATCCGCGAGGCTGACGTAAACGTCCACAATGCCTTATGCTCTTGGCGCTAAAGAATAGGAGAATAAAATGGGTTTATTGAATCGTCGTTGGCTGGCTAGTGTGATGATCACTTCAGCGCTTATGACCGGTTGTCTGCAAGCAGATGACTCAGATAAAAAGGCTGAAAAGCCCAAGGCCACTGCTACGACAAAATCAGCGAGCGGCGACTTTGCGGCAGTACGTGACAGTCTGCTGAGTTTTTCGCCCGATGTGCCGATTCAAGAAATCCGCTCCAGCGCCATTCCAGGACTGGTTGAGGTTGAGCTCGAAAGCGGCATTATTTATGTCAGTGAAGATGGTAAACACTTGCTGCGTGGCGATATTTCTCGATTTGATGGTCAACGTTTAGTGAGTTTGACTGACGAAGCTATGGGCCGTAAGCGAGTTGAATTGATGAAAACGCTAAAACGCCAAGACATGGTGATATTCCCTGCCAAAGGAAAAGCAAAAGAAGTCATCACCGTATTTACCGATACCGATTGTGGTTATTGCCGTCGACTGCATGAAGAGGTGCCAGCAATGAATCGTATGGGTATTGAAGTGCGTTATTTGGCTTACCCACGCAACCTACCGCGTACTGGTCCTGATAGCGGCACTAGCAAAGTGATGCGTGATATTTGGTGTCACCCAACACCGGATAAAGCGATGACGATTGTGAAAGGTGGTGGGCGTGTTGCTGATGGCAAAGCCGGCTGCAAAGCGCCGATTGAAGCCCAATATGCATTGGGGCAAAAAATGGGTGTACAAGGCACGCCTGCCATATTCACTAGCAAAGGTGTAAATGTGGGTGGATATGTCACTGCAGCGCAATTGGCCGAGCGTTTACAACTGAAATAGCGCAGTGGAACGTTCGACAAATCAAAGGCTGCCGTTATAATGCGCAGTCTCTTTTTGCAACGCCGGTATTAGCCGGCGTTGTGTTATTTAAAACATCAGGTGGGCTTGTGAAACCGGTCAATATTGGAATCGTCGGACTTGGCACCGTTGGCGGCGGCGCCTTGAATCTTATTCGCGATAACGCAGAAGAGTTGTCACGTCGTACAGGTCGTACCATTACCGTTTCGCATGTGGGCGTTCGCCGTCCTCGTCCGGACTTAACGGCATTAGGCATTGTTGTTAGCGCCGATATTATGTCGGTGGTGCAAGACCCGGCGGTTGATATTGTGGTCGAAGTCATTGGCGGCATTACCGATGCCCGTGCTGTAGTGATGGCGGCAATTGCCAATGGTAAACATGTGGTTACCGCCAACAAATGGTTGTTAGCCGAACATGGCAATGAAATTTTTGCCGCTGCTGAAGCCAAGGGTGTGCATGTTGCCTTTGAAGCGGCTGTGGCGGGGGGCGTGCCCATCATTAAAGTGCTGCGTGAAGGTCTGGCCGCCAATCGTATTGATTGGTTAGCAGGCATTATTAACGGCACCGGCAACTTTATTCTGACCGAAATGCGCGACAAAGGCCGTGACTTTGAGGACGTGCTAGTAGAAGCACAAGCCCTTGGTTATGCCGAAGCCGATCCAGCCTTTGATGTGGAAGGTAATGATGCCGCCCACAAGCTAACCATTATGGCTTCCTTGGCGTTTGGTGTGCCGCTGCAGTTCAGCAAAGTCTTTATGGAAGGCATCACCAAGTTAACCCGTGATGATGTCGCCTATGCTGAAGAGTTAGGTTTCCGTATTAAACACTTAGGTATTGCCCGTCAGTCAGCCAAAGGGATTGAGCTGCGTGTGCACCCAACCTTGATTCCACAAGACCGCTTGATCGCCAATGTGAATGGCGTGAAAAATGCCATCTTGGTGCAGTCCGATCCCGTGGGCCCAACCTTGTATTACGGCGCTGGCGCTGGTGCAGGTCCTACCGCTTCTGCGGTGGTGGCGGACGTGGTTGATTTGGTACGTGCTTTGACCGCAGAAAAACTGCATAGCGTGCCGCATTTAGCCTTTATGCCGCATGCCATGGCCAATACGCCTATCCTGCCGATGGAAGAGGTGGTGACTGCGTATTACCTGCGTTTGCAAGCACTGGACCGTCCCGGTGTGTTAGCGGATGTGACGCGTATCCTCAGCCAGCACGGCATTAACATCGAAGCGATTTTGCAAAAACCTGCTGATGATGCAGCCGGTACCGTGCCGGTCATTATTTTGACAAAACTGGTGGTTGAGCGTGAAATGAACGCTGCCATCACTGAATTGCAGGCGCTGACAGAAATTGTCGCGCCAGTCACTCGTATTCGCATGGAGACACTGGCATGAGCTTTGGCCACCGTTACACCGGACTAATCAATCGTTACCGCGACAAACTGCCGGTGAATGACGACACGCGTATTATTTCTTTAGGCGAAGGCAATACGCCGCTAATTCGCCTCAAGAATATCCCGGCCTTGATTGGCAAAGATGTGGATATTTACGTCAAGTACGAAGGCTTAAACCCAACCGGTTCGTTTAAAGATCGCGGCATGACCATGGCGGTGACAAAAGCTGTTGAAGCCGGCTCAAAAGCGATTATTTGCGCCTCAACCGGCAACACCTCGGCTGCCGCTGCTGCTTATGCTGCCCGTGCTGGTATCAAAGCGTTTGTGTTGATTCCCGAAGGCAAAATTGCCATGGGCAAAATGGCTCAGGCCATGATGTACGGTGCCATCACTCTGCAAATTCGTGGCAATTTTGATGATGGTATGGAGTTGGTAAAGCAGGTGGCTCATGAAGCGCCGGTGACCATTGTTAACTCGGTGAACCCTTTCCGTTTGCAAGGTCAAAAAACAGCGGCCTTTGAAATTGTTGAAGAGTTAGGCCGTGCGCCAGACTATCACTGCTTACCCGTGGGTAATGCCGGTAACATTACCGCACATTGGATTGGTTACTGCGAGTATTCAACACCTGCTGGCACCAAAGTCACTGAGTCCTGCTCGTTTTGTGAAGGCCATTGCCGTTATGCCGGTGGCCCAATGATTGGCAGCCGTCCAAAAATGATCGGTTATCAAGCGGCAGGTTCGGCACCGTTTGTGCGTGGTGAAGCGGTCAAACAGCCAGAAACCGTTGCTACGGCGATTCGTATTGGAAATCCACAAAGCTGGACACAAGCGCATAAAGTGATGGATGAGTCCGGTGGCTGGTTTGATGAACTCAGCGATCAGGAAATCTTAGACACTCAGCGTTTATTGGCCATGAGTGAAGGCATTTTCTGTGAGCCAGCTTCGGCGGCATCACTCGGTGGCGCTATTCGCGACATCAAAAATGGTCGTATTCCAGAAGGCTCAACCATTGTGTGTACTTTGACCGGTAATGGTTTGAAAGATCCGGATACCGCTATTAGCCAGTGCAGTTCTTCTATTGTGAAAACCATTGATGCTGAACTGAGCCAAGTGCGCGATAGTATTTTGCAAACTATGGCTCTGTGAGCGAGATCACCTGGTTACAACGTCCTATCCCGGATGGCACCCGCGCTTTAGCGGGTGTGCATCCGGTGTTGTCGCGAGTGTTTGCTGCTCGCGGCATCTCTTCCAATGACGACCTTGCCCTAGGTCTGAATCAGCTGCATTCACCACAACAACTGCAAGGTTTATCCGCGGCACTAACGCTGCTGGAACAAGCCATTACTCAGCAGTGGCGCATTATCATTATTGGTGACTTTGACGCTGACGGTGCTACCAGTACAGCGCTGAGCGTGCGTGCGCTGCGAGCCATGGGTGCAGGTTTTGTTGACTTTTTAGTGCCTAACCGTTTTGAGTATGGTTATGGTCTGACGCCAGAAATTGTGGCGCAGGCGCTGCAGACTTTGCAGCCGGACTTAATCATTACCGTTGATAACGGCATTGCCAGCGTAGAAGGCGTGGCGGCGGCCAAAGCGGCGGGTGTGCATGTTCTCATCACTGATCATCATTTGCCCGGCGATACATTGCCAGCGGCTGATGCCATTGTGAATCCCAACCAAACGGGCTGTGACTTTCCGAGCAAACATTTAGCCGGTGTGGGTGTGGTGTTTTATGTGTTGTCGGCACTACGTTCACGGCTGCGTGACACCGGCTGGTTTGATCAGCGCGGTGTTAATGCACCAAACATGGCAGATTATTTAGACCTAGTGGCCTTAGGCACAGTTGCCGATGTGGTGGGTTTGGATGGCAATAATCGTCGTTTAGTGCATCAAGGTTTGGCGCGTATTCGTGCCGGGCGCTGTTGTGCTGGCATCACCGCGTTGCTGAAAATGGCACAGCGTGACGCGGCGCGTTTAGTCGCCAGCGACTTAGGTTTTGTCGTTGCGCCACGCTTGAATGCAGCGGGCCGCTTGGATGATATGGCGGAAGGCATTCGTTGTTTATTAACGGATGATCCTGCACAAGCGCTACGTTATGCCGCTGAATTAGATGAGCTCAACCATGCCCGCCGTGAAATCGAGGCGGGCATGCAGCAAGAAGCGTTGTCCGCTTTAAACGCCCTGCGCTTGGATGAAGGTGGTTTGCCGGCGGGCATGGTGCTGTATGACAGGCACTGGCACCAAGGTGTCATTGGTATCTTGGCGGGGCGAATCAAAGAGCGTTTGCATCGACCCGTCATTGCTTTTGCGCCAGCTAAACCGCCAGCCTTTGATGAGACGCCGGCGGAGCTTAAAGGTTCGGCACGCTCAATAACCGGTGTGCATATTCGTGATGTACTTGATCGTGTGGCGACACAACATCCGGGCTTAATTACGCGGTTTGGTGGTCATGCCATGGCCGCTGGCCTGAGCTTGCCCGCAGCAAATTTGGTGGCGTTTCGGCAGGCATTTCAGGCTGCTTTAACCGAGGTGGTCACTCCGGAGTTATTGGCGGCGGTATTAATGACCGATGGTGAGTTATCCGCACAAGACTTCACTGAGTCCTTAGCCCAGCAGTTACGCAGCGCAGCTCCTTGGGGCCAATCCTTTCCGGAGCCACTGTTTGAGGGTGAGTTTATTTGCCTTGATCAGCGTGTGTTAAAAGAAAAACACCTAAAGCTTAGTGTGTGCCATCCGGACTCTAACCGTGTGCTTGATGCGATTGCCTTTAATGTGGATAGGCACCGCTGGCCAAATACCGCCTGTAAGCGTGTTCGCCTGGCCTATCGCTTGGATTTAAACTATTTTCGCGGCATGGAAACATTGCAGTTACGGATTGAGTCATTAAAAGCGCTTTAGTGCGTTTTCCGGTACAATTTCGCCCTTTATTTGACTTTGGTTTTGGCTGTCATGGAAATTAATCCTTACCTACTTCGTATTAAAGATCTCAGCGAGCGCAGTGAGTCGCTCCGGGGGTATCTTTGACTATGATCTGAAGCAAGAGCGCTTAGAAGAAGTGATGCGCGAGCTAGAAGATCCTGCCCTGTGGAATGACCCCGCCCGAGCACAAGCCATCGGTAAAGAGCGAACTGCCCTAGAAGGCGTGGTGGTCACCATCGACCGTTTAACCAGTGGTTTGGTGGATGCGAGAGACCTGCTCGACTTGGCAGTGGAAGAAGATGACGAAGGCACTTTGGTCGATGTCACCAGTGAACTTGATGAGCTCGACAAGCTGGTCTCGGACTTAGAGTTCCGTCGCATGTTTTCCGGTGAGATGGACGCTAATAGTGCGTTTTTGGATATCCAAGCCGGCGCCGGTGGTACGGAAGCTCAGGATTGGGCCAATATTTTATTACGCATGTATTTGCGCTGGGCCGATCAGCATGACTTTAAGGCTGAAGTGATGGAAGTATCGGATGGCGATGTCGCCGGCATTAAGTCTGCCACCATCCGTATTGAGGGCGAGTATGCCTTTGGTTGGTTACGTACCGAGACCGGCATTCACCGCTTAGTGCGTAAGTCGCCATTTGACTCGGACAATCGCCGACATACCTCATTTACTGCGGTGTTTGTGTCGCCAGAAATTGATGATGATATTGAAATTGATATCAACCCATCCGATGTGCGCACTGACACCTACCGTGCCAGTGGTGCCGGTGGTCAGCACATTAACAAAACCGATTCAGCCGTTCGTTTGACTCACGTTCCTACTAATACTGTGGTTGCTTGCCAAAATGAGCGCTCGCAGCACGCCAACCGTGATCGTGCTTGGAAAATGTTGCGCGCACGTTTGTATGAATTAGAAGTGATGAAAAGGAGTGAGGCCAAACAGGCCATGGAAGACACCAAGTCTGACATTGGTTGGGGCCACCAGATTCGTTCTTATGTACTCGACCAATCACGCGTAAAAGATTTGCGTAGCAATGTTGAAAGCTCCAACCCGAACGCCGTCTTAGATGGTGATATTGACCAGTTTATTGAAGCCTCATTAAAAATGGGCTTGTAAGAGAAATAACCATGACCGACACAACGCCTAATAATGCCAATGAAGTGCCCGTGCCAGATGTCAACAAGCTGATCGCTGAGCGTAAGCAAAAGCTGGCTGCTATTCGTGAGCAAGGCCAAGCGTTTCCCAATGACTTTCGTCGTGATGCTTTAGCCTCGGACTTACATGCGCGCTTTGACGAAGTGGAGTCAGAGGTTTTGGCGGCCGAGCAACATCGATTCTCGGTGGCTGGCCGTATGATGCTGAAACGTGTCATGGGTAAAGCCAGCTTTGCCACGATTCAAGATATGGGCGGGCGCATTCAGCTTTATATTTCGCGTGATGCCATTGGTGAAGAAGCCTATGCGGCGTTTAAGCACAGCGATTTGGGCGACATTTTTGGTGCACAGGGTTATGTGTTTAAGACCAAAACCGGCGAGCTTTCCTTGCATGTTGAAAGCCTGCGTATGCTGACCAAAGGTTTGCGTCCGCTGCCGGATAAGTTCCACGGCATGGCCGATCAGGAAATGAAATATCGTCAGCGTTATGTTGACCTGATTGTCAGTGAAGACACACGTCGCACATTCCGTATTCGTTCGCAGGTCATTGAAGGTGTTCGCCGCTTTATGGCGGGTCGCGACTTTATGGAAGTGGAAACACCGATGATGCATGTCATCCCCGGTGGTGCAGCGGCCAAGCCATTTAATACCCATCACAATGCGTTAGATATGCCGCTGTTTTTGCGTATTGCCCCTGAGCTGTATTTGAAGCGCTTGGTGGTTGGTGGTTTTGAGCGTGTGTTTGAAATCAACCGCAACTTCCGTAATGAAGGTGTGTCGACTCGCCACAATCCTGAATTCACCATGATCGAGTTCTATCAGGCTTATGCTGATTACCGTGATCTGATGGATTTGACCGAAGACATGTTGCGTACATTGGCACAGGACATTCTGGGCTCGACTCAAGTGCCGTACCAAGGTGAAGTATTTGATTTTGGTGCGAAGTTTGATCGTCTGTCCATGGTGGATGCGATTCTGAAATACAACCCGCACCTGACCCGTGAGCAGCTTTGGGACTTTGAGCAAGCCGCAGAAGTGGTGCGCACTCAGCTGAAAATGCAGGTTAAGCCTATCTGGGGCATCGGCAAGTTACACACGCTGATCTTTGAAGAAACGGTTGAAACACAACTGCGTCAGCCAACCTTTATTACTGAATACCCTGCCGAAGTGTCGCCATTGGCGCGTCGTAATGATGACAATGAATTCATTACCGATCGTTTTGAGTTCTTTATTGGTGGTCGTGAAATTGCCAACGGTTTTTCTGAGCTTAATGATCCGGAAGATCAGGCTGAACGTTTCCTGCAACAAGTACGTGAGAAAGATGCCGGTGATGATGAAGCCATGCATTATGACGCCGACTATATTCGTGCACTGGAATATGGTTTGCCTCCAACAGCAGGCGAGGGCATTGGTATTGACCGCTTAGTGATGTTGTTTACTGACTCACCTAGCATTCGCGATGTGATTTTGTTCCCGCATATGCGCCCTGAAAGTTAAATTGTATTTTTGATAAAAAAACCGGCTTTCGCCGGTTTTTTTTTGCATCGAGTCAGGCTCAATTATTCGCAGCTACCGCCTGCTCCTTGAACTAGCAGTGGGCCAAGAAAAGGAATCGCACATGCCTGATCAATTGGTAGAGCATCTAGGCCAGGAAGTGCGGGCGCACCACCACCTGCATCAGGTAATCCAGGTACACCACCACCTAAGGCTGATGGATCCAACACTTTTAATATTTGATTCAAAGCATCGATCACAACACGTAATGAGTCCGGCTGTACAAGTAATGTATTAACACCATCTCTTACTGGAGCAAGTGGGCCGCCATCATCACTAGCTGACTCGAGTGCGCCAGTTAAAGGAGATAAAACGCCATCTTGTGGGTCTACTAAAGTATTTAGGCCGTCATTCAGTACTTCGAGTGGCGTTCCATTTAGCAGGCCTGCTGTTGTTTCTTGTACGTTGAAGATCAAGCCACCTGTTTCTGGCTCTTCAACTTCTTGACAGATTACGTTGTTAGGGTTCTCTGCACAGAACGCATCACGGTCATCGCAAATCGGATTTGCGGGATTATCTGCACAGAACTTCACGATATCAAAGTCAGCACCGTCCTCTCCTGGGATCCCAACACAAATTGGTCTCTCAGCATTTTCTTCGCGGCCACAAAACTCTTGTATGTCATCATCACAAACAAACTTGTCTTTATTTGCATCGATGGCACAGAACTCATCAATGTCGTCAGTACAAATGATGTTGTCAGGGTTTGCTGCGCAGAATACATCGCGATCAAAGTCATCGCCATCTTCTCCGTCTTGACCATCTTGACCATCTTGGCCGTCTTGACCTGCAGCACCTTGGAAGTCATTGCCACGTGACTCATCACAGGCTGTCATGCCGAGTGTTGCAAACGCCAACACGGTGGTTAGTAATATTGATTTAATGTTCATAGTCAGTCTCACAGCTTAATTAATTGGTTTCAGCAGCAGGTTCTGCAGCAAGAATTGGGGATGGCAACTCAGCTGGTGTTTCAGTGTTTGTTTGTGCATCAGATGTTGGCTCTGTAGTTGCATCTGGCACTTGTTGATTGATGACTTTGTCAGGACGATCAGCTGCCGAGAGCAAGAATTCAACACGACGGTTACGGTCACGATTTTCCTGTGAGTCGTTTGGAACGCGTGGGAAGCTTTCACCAAGTCCAAGTGCTTTTAAGCGATTGGCGCGAACGTTGCGATCGAGTAAAGCTTTGACCACTGTGTTGGCGCGTGATTCAGAGAGCTTCTGATTATATTGATCGCTGCCAATGTCATCGGTATGACCAGCCACAACAACATTTAAATTGTCTTGGCTATTCAAGAACTTGGCTGCAGCATCAAGAATAGGCATTGATGCTTGCGTTAGTGTCGCTTTATTAAATTCAAACTCAACATTTTCAATGGTGAGTGTTTGACCTAAAGCACAACCACGGTTATCTGTGCGAGCACCTTTAAGCGTGTCAGGACAGTCATCACGATAATCAGGAATACCATCGCCGTCAGTGTCTAGAGGCTCTACTTCTTTGACAACTTCTTTAATTGTAGCAACTTCAACGGGGACTTCTTTTTCTACAATGCGGTCGACTGTTTTAATAATCGTTTCACCGCGGCTACGACCCAGTGCTACTTCGATACCTGCAGTTAACACGGCATCAAACAGATTATTGGAGTAGTCATCATATACGCCGCGCACATCAACGCGGCCACGAACGACATCGCTAAACATTAAGCTTGTTAATCCGGCACCTACGCTAGCAGTGAAATGAGTACGGTCGTTTTCGCCTAGTGCTACGTCTGTTCGGGCTACGCCAACACCTGCTAATAAGAATGGTGTTAACTCATCACGATTGCCAAAGGCATATTGTAAGTTGCCTGTTAGATCGCGACGGTAGAAGTCGACAGGAACTTGCTGACTTGCGCCTTGAGAGTTAGTGGCACGGCCAGTTCGATAAGTAGTTTGTGAACCGCCAAGTTCTAAAAATAGACGGTTAGAAATGCTGTTCAGTGGAATGCCAACTGCACCAGTGAAGCCATAACCATAATCTGTTAATTGGCGGTCACGATCAGGTTGGTTATACATGGCACCGATGTATACATGGTAAAGACTCTTCTGACCAACATTAGGTAGAGTGTCTCCTTCATTAGCTGAAGCAACAGTGCTGGACGCAAGGACCACAGCTGCAGCTAAAGGCGAAAGTAGTTTGTTCATGTGTATGCCTTTTTAGTTGTAAATTCCGACAAAGGTAATTTACCAAGCTTTTCGTAAACTTACCTACATCTTTATGACTTTATACAAAATTAATACAAAGTAACGTCAACCGTTAAACGCGGCAACAATGCCAATATGATTTTTTTCAACGCAACCTCGACAAAAGTCTTAACGAATGCCGTACAATCCGGCGGTTTGTGAGAGGTGTGACGCTGAAGTCACACTGTGTCAATGCCATTTGCCTGATACAACTTGGTGCAGGCAGTAAGGAAGAGGACAAACCATGCTTATTGGCATTCCAAAAGAGACTGTTGCCGGCGAAACACGTGTCGCAGCAACGCCAGAAACTGTCAAAAAATTTGCAGCCCTTGGGCTTAACATTGTGGTTCAGTCGGGTGCAGGCCTTGCGTCAAGCGCGACGGATGCAGCTTATGAAGCAGCGGGCGCGAAAATTGCGGCTGATGCTGCAGCGACTTTGGCCGATGCTGACATCGTGCTAAAAGTAGTTGCCCCTACGGCAGATGAAGTTGCGTTGATTAAGCAGGGCGCAACCGTACTGGCTGCTTTTGCTCCACATCAAAATGAGTTTTTAGACGCCTATGCGGCTAAAGGCCTGACTTGTGTGTCCATGGAATTGATTCCACGGATTACCCGTGCTCAAAGCTCCGACATTTTGTCATCACAAGCTAACTTGGCTGGTTACAAAGCTGTTTTGTTAGCGGCTAATGAATATGCCGGCTTGTTCCCGATGATGATGACAGCTGCTGGCACCATTAAGCCCGCACGCACCGTGGTGTTAGGTGTGGGTGTTGCTGGCTTGCAAGCGATTGCAACCGCTAAGCGCTTAGGTTCAGTGGTTGAAGCCTCTGATTTACGTCCTGCCGCAAAAGAACAGGTTGAGTCGCTGGGTGGTCGTTGGTTAGATGTGCCAATGTCTGACGAAGAAAAAGCGAAAGCATTGGGCACTGGTGGTTATGCTTGGCAGCCATCACCTGAGTACATTCGTGATCAGGCAATTGTGGTGGACAAAGCAGTGTCTAACGCCAATATCGTTATTACCACAGCGCAAATTCCTGGTCGTAAGGCTCCTGTGCTGGTGAAAGCCGAAACCGTGGCCAAGATGAAGCCTGGTTCAATCATCATTGATATGGCAGTGAGCACCGGCGGTAACGTCGAAGGTTCTAAGTTAGATGAAACCGTTGTGACTGAAAATGGCGTGCGTATTGTTGGTATCGGCAATATTCCGGCATTGGTTGCCACTGAAGCTTCTGCACTATATTCCCGCAATATGCTCAACTTCTTGTCGCCAATGGCTGACAAAGAGGCTGGCAGCATTGTGCTAAATCGCGAAGACGACATGGTCAAGCCCACATTAATCGTGGATAACGGCCAAGTGCTTTACAAAAAGGCCTGATGGAGAGTGTGCGAATGAACGAATTAACTCAAAGCGTTGAGCAGGCCGTGGGTGTCCCCTTCGTTGCTGTGTTCACGATTTTTGTGCTGGCTATTTATGTTGGCTACTACGTGGTTTGGAGCGTTACGCCAGCACTGCATACGCCATTGATGGCAGTAACCAATGCGGTGTCCTCAATTATTGTAGTGGGTGCGATGCTGCAAACCATTACCTTTAACGGCGAAATTACGCTGACCACGATTCTTGGCGCTGTCGCCGTGTTCTTGGCAAGTATCAACATCTTCGGTGGCTTTGCGGTTACCGATCGTATGTTGGACATGTTCAAGAAAAAGAAGTAAGGAGCCATATCAATGCAAAACTTTGCACAATACGCTGATTGGGCCTACTTGATTGGTGCCATTCTGTTCATTTTGACCCTGCGTGGTTTGTCATCACCAACTACAGCGGTAGCTGGTAACCGTTACGGCATGATCGGTATGGCCTTGGCTGTTGCCGCAACATTCTTTGTTGCACCAAACCCTGCCATGTTGCTGATCATTGGTGCCATGGTGCTGGGTGCGGTAATTGGTTTGTACCGTGCGCGTACCGTGCCAATGACACAAATGCCAGAAACTGTGGCCATGATGCACTCTCTTGTGGGTATGTCGGCTGTTCTGATCGCAGTTGCTGCAGTGCTTAACCCAGATACTAACTTCAGCACCGTGTTCCGCTTTGAGCTGTTCATTGGTTGCTTTGTTGGTGCTATTACCTTCACTGCATCAGTTATTGCTTGGGGCAAGTTGTCCGCTAAGTTGGCTGCCAAACCACTGAAAGGTTTTTGGGTTAAACCAACTCAAGCCATTTTGTTCTTGGCAATGCTGGGCTTCGGTGCACATTACTTCATGGCTGACTCGCTGCAATCTTTCTTAATCATGACCGCGATTGCGCTGGTGTTTGGTTATTTCTGGATTGCACCAATTGGTGGTGGCGACATGCCAGTTGTGGTGTCCTTGCTGAACTCATTGTCAGGTTGGGCGGCTGCCGGTATTGGTTTCACGCTAAGCAACTCGATGTTGATCATTGCCGGTTCGCTGGTAGGTTCCTCAGGCGCCATTCTGTCTTACATCATGTGTAAAGCCATGAACCGTTCATTATTGAACGTGTTGTTTGGTGGTTTTGGTGCAAGCGCTGCTGCCGCTGGTGCTGAAGGTGACGGTGTTGAGAAGAACTACAAGTCTGGTTCTGCTGAAGACGCTGCTTTCATGATGGCTAATGCCGACTCCGTGGTGATTGTTCCTGGTTATGGTTTGGCTCAAGCACGTGCGCAAAACGCGGTTAAAGAGCTGGCGACTGTATTGAAAGAGCAGGGCGTAACCGTGCGTTATGCGATTCACCCTGTTGCTGGTCGTATGCCAGGTCACATGAACGTGTTGCTGGCTGAAGCTGACGTGCCATATGAAGACGTATGTGAAATGGAAGAGATTAACTCTGACTTTGCATCAACTGACGTAGTGTTGGTGATTGGTGCAAACGACGTGGTTAACCCTGCCGCTAAAGACGACCCAACGTCACCAATTTACGGTATGCCAATTCTGGAAGCCAACCGTGCGCGCACCATCATGGTGATCAAGCGTTCGATGTCTCCTGGTTATGCTGGCTTGGACAACGACCTGTTCTACATGGATAAAACCATGATGATCTTCGGCGATGCCAAGAAAGTACTGGAAGAAATGGTGAAAGGTGTAACAGGTGGTGGTCATTAATTGACGCCATCAACCTGCTCATTATGAGCAGGTCACACATAAAAAACCGCCCTTAAACCGGCGGTTTTTTTATGTCCGTATGCTGCGTCGCTGCAACAGGGCTAGCGCTTGGCTAACCGCAAGCAGGCCCATGCTGGCGGTAACCGTCATGGCTGAGCCATAACCGCTGCAGTTAAGCCCTGCGCTGTCGCAGACATCGGCTGGCGTATGCATAGGCTCGTCAGAGTAGATGCAGTGAATGCCAAAGGGTTTGCCCGGCTCTTGCGGATAGCCGTGGTGTTTGCGTAAACGTTTGCGTAGACGGGCTAACAAGGGGTCCTGTTCACAGCGAGCAAGGTCTTCAATATGCAAACGGCTGGGGTTGGTTTTGCCGCCGGCTGCACCACAGACGATCAGCACGTTACGGTGACGCCGAGCATGCAAAACTAGGCTTAGTTTGGCCTTGGCATCATCACAGCAGTCCATGATCAAGTCGGGTTGCGGTGTCAAAATATCCAAGGCGTTTTCGCGGGTTAAGAAGTCATCCACCACACGAATTTGTGCGCGTGGATTAATGCCACGAATACGGTCTGCTAATACGTCGGCTTTACTGCGGCCAAAATCTGCTGTCAAGGCCACCAGTTGACGATTAACGTTGGAGGCAACCACTACATCCATATCAACCAGAGTAAAACGGCCTATGCCATTTCGCGCTAAGGCTTCAACCACCCATGAACCAACCCCGCCCAAGCCGACAATAACGGCGTGAGAGCGTTCAAAGCGTTGCAGAGCGGCATCACCATAAACACGTGCTACACCCGCAAAGCGGCGGGTGTAGTCATCGTCTTCGATATTCAGTGCATTATTCATGGCGCCATTATAGCTGGCGCGCAGGTTCGCTGACGTCGCTTTTTATCATGGGTACAGCCGGTGCCATTAAAAAGTACATGACGGGCGTGACTAGGCGAGCGAGGAATGTCGATGAAATCAAGCCGCCAATAATGACCCACGCCAATGGCGCATAAAGTGGCGAGCCTTGAATCACTAACGGGGTAAGGCCACCAATGGCGGTGAGTGAGGTCAGCAAAATAGGTAAGAAACGAATTTCGCCAGCCTCTTGAATGGCCTCCATCAGACTACGCCCTTGTTGCCGCAGTTGGTTGGTAAAGTCGACCAACAAAATCGAGTTTTTAATCTCGATGCCAATTAAGGCAATAAAGCCGATGGTGGCGGTAAAGGAAATGGAGTTGCCAGATAAGAATAAGGCAATTAAACCGCCCATGATGCCTAGTGGAATAACGCCTGCGACAATCGCGGTGCTTTTAAAGCTGCCAAACTCTAGGACTAATACCGCCAAGATGCCAAATATGGCAACCATTGCCGCAGTTTCAATGCCACCAAAGCTATTTGCTCTGGCCTCTACTTGGCCGGCAACTTTATAACGATAGCCATCAGGCCATTCCATCGCATCTAGTTTCTCGACCACCGCCTCGGTGACTTTTTCTGTATTAAAACCATCGCTTGAATAGGCTGTGAGGGTAATGGCACGTTGGCGTTGGAATCTAGGGATTTTGCTGGGCGCAGCGACAAATCCAGGATTGGTTAATTGGCTTAGCGGTACCGCATCGCCTGTAACGGACGTCAAATAGATTTGTTCTAAGCTGGCTAAACGTGAATGGCCATCTTGTGGTGGCAGACGAAGATTGATGTCGTATTCGTCACCATTGGCTTCACGGAACTGACCAATGCTTTCGCCGGCAATAGCTAAGCGAGTTGTGCGGTCAATATCAATCAGAGGAATGCCGAGTTGAGCAGCTTTTTCGCGATCAATGTTTAAGTCCAAGTCGGTACGAAGTAGTCTGGCCGGATTGCCAACATCGCGCGCACCTGGCGTATTGTGAATGATTTGCTCAATCGTGAGTGCCAGCTTTCGTAGCTCATCAATTTCTGGGCCGATGACCCGAATAGCAATCGGTGCATCAATGGGAGGGCCGTTAACAAAGGGTTTGATGATGATGCGTGCACCAGGATAGTCACTAAAGGCTTGCCGAAGTTGTTCGTGAAAAGCTGGCGTACGTTTATTGTGATACTCGTGCAGCTCAATGAATAAATCACCGACATTACTGCGTGTTTCCGTGGGGAATACATTGTAAAAAATTCGTGGGTTACCGCGACCGGCATTGGCAAAAACCGATTTCACCTCAGGTGAGCTCAGCAAAATCTGCTCAACAAATCGTACTGCACGATCAGTTTCTTCCAATGAGCTACCGGTAGGTGTTTCTACTGTAATTCGAAGTTGTGGCGTGTCAGCGTTAGGAAACAGACTCATGCCCATGAGTGGCACAAGCCCAAGGGTGGCGACAAAGGCTAAGGCGGCAAAACTAATGGTTTTGCGTGGGTGATTTAATGCCCAAGCCAACAATGGGCGGTAAACGGTATGAATGCCACGCATCACTAGCTGCAGTACTTTATTGCCTTCTGGGGCCTCTTCTTTCGCCAGCCAACGACTGGCTAAGAATGGAATGATTGTTAGTGATACAACTAATGAAGCAATGACGGTGAAAGTCACTGCTGCAGGTAAGGAGCGAATAAATTTGCCCGCACCTTCGGGTAAGAAAAATAAGGGTAAAAATGCAAATAATAAGGTGGCGGTACAGCCTAAGACGGCCAGGTAAATTTGTCCTGTGGCTTTAATAGCGGCCTCTTTGCGGCTATAGCCCAAGCGTAAAAAGCGGGAAATATTTTCCGTGACAACAATGGAGTCATCAACTAATAGACCTAATGCCAGCACAAAACCGGCAATAGACAATTGATTGAGTGAGAATCCGCTGAAATAGAGCAGAGCAACGCCCATTGCCATCGATAATGGAATAGACACCATCACTACACCGGCTGCACGTAGCCCTAACGGCAAAAGGGTAATCATGACTAAACCGACGGCAATCATGAAGTCTGTGGCAAGTCGGCCTAATCGTTTGTCGACATTCTTTGATTGGTCAAAGCCAATTTCTAGACGGTAGTCTAAGGGTAGTAGCTTTTGATATTGCTCGACTTCCTTGAGCAGTCCGTCACGTACGGCATAGATATTTTGATTGTCTTTTTGGTTGGCAGTAATAAAAACAGCTTGCCGACCTTGAAAACGTGTGCGGTGGCTTTCTTCTTCATAGCCCCAACTTACTTCAGCCACGTCTTTTAATCGTAAAATATCACGACCGTTACTGGTGATGACAACGTTGGCAATGTCATTGAGCGTTGAAAAACTACCCGAGGTGCGTACGTTAAATCGGTTCTGCCCCAGTACTAAGGCGCCGCCAGGAATATTGGTGTTTTCACTTTGCAGAATTTGCGCAACACGAGTGACTGGAATTCGGTACTGCGCTAGCTTGGCTAGGTCCAAAGCAATTTGCACCTCTGCAATTGGAAGTCCCCAAACTGCAATGTCGCGTACGCCCGGCACTTGCTCTAAGCGGTCTTTTAGGCGCTCGGCGAGTACATGCATTTCACGCGGTGAGCCATTGGGGCCAATTAAGGCCATTTGCATAATATTGACTAAGCCGGGGCTGGCTTTGATGATTTCTTGCGAACGCACACCGGCCGGTAATTCATTACGAATGGCATTAATTTCGCGCAACGTTTCGTCGTACTTTTTCTCGGCGTCTTTACTCCAGTCAAACTCCACACGCACGATGGATAACCCGTCTTCGCTATCGCTCCAGATGTTTTTGACATCTTCGATACGGTTAATCGCCTGCTCGATGGGCTCAGTGACTAGCTTCTCCATATCGGATGGATCAGCACCGGGAAAAACGGTAACAATGGAGACAACGGGAATGGCAAAAGTAGGGTCTTCACCGCGTGGAATATTTTTAAACGCGTGCAAACCAATGGCAGCCATCATGAAAAACATGACTAGTGTGAATTGAAAGTTACGAACTGAAAATGCCGCAAAACCCATGACCGAACTCCTCTTTAAACGTGCTGTCCGGGTTAGGGCAGGATTCGTACGCGACTATCGGGATTTAACCAGGCCGCACCTTCGGTGACTAATTTTTCACCGTGGCGTAATCCGTCATTGATGGTGACAAAACCATCTTTAATGTCGCCGAGTTTGACGGTGCGCTGGCGAGCCACATTGTCCTTATCAATGACATAGACATAGGCTTGGTCTTGGTCGCCTTCCAAAATGGCCGTGAGTGGCACTTGAATATGTTCGTTGTCTTTTGCGGCTAGGGCTATACGAACATCGGCAACTTGGCCTGACAACAAACGATACTCAGTGAGTGGTGGCAGAGGTAGCGTGATACGAATAGTTCCTGAGCGTGGGTCGCTGGCAGAGCCAATTTCACGCACTTTGCTGTTAATGACTAAGTCAGGGTAGGACCGGAGGCGAATTTCGGCTGGATTACCTACATCGACGTTAATGGCGTCACGTTCACCTAAACCCGCGCGAATGACCCAACCAAGATCTTGCCGGGCCAAGGTCACGATTGGGCTGCCGGGGGCGACGAGCTCGCCGGGCTCAGCAAAGCGCTGCAAAATAACGCCATGACCACTGGCACGAATAACGGCATGTTGTTGGTTAAAGCGAGCACTTGATAGGGCAGCCTCAGCAACTGAAAGCTGAGTGCGTGCATCCTGCGCTACTTGCTCAGCAATCACACCTTGTTGAAATAAGTCCTGGGCTCTGGTTAAGTCGCGTTTAGCTTTATCTACATTAGCGCTGGCTTGTTTGACTTGTGCATCGAGCTCGGTGGTGTCGAGTCTCGCTAGTTCTTGGCCTGCCTTGACGCGATCACCTGCTTCTACAGTGATTCGACGAACAATTCCGCCGGTTTTAAAGCTTAAACGAATCTCTTCTTGGCTGGCCAAGGTGCCCGTCACATTGATGTGACTGACGTCATCTTGGGTGCCAATGCGGCTAATGCGCACTGGTATGCTGTCATCTTGTTCGCTTTGTGGTGCCTCAGTGCAAGCAAATAACAGGCTGCAAGTCAGCATGAGTAGCGGGATTCGGTAAGTCATTGGCATCGACAAGTTCCTTACAGCAATAAATGATGCTAACCAAACATACTGATGAGTATGTTTGGTTAGCATATTGCGCTGTATCGCGTCATTTGACAATCATTGTAAGGGGCGAGGGCAGGCCAAAATGAAGGGCTCGAATAGTTGGCCAATATATAAAGTATCGTTTACTAAAATAGCTTGTGATACGGCGCTGATCTTTGAACCATCATTGGCAAATAATTTTGTCGCATCGCCCGTGCTGGTATTGATTTCATACAATATGGATGGCGAAGCGCGATTGTCACGACGCCAATGCCAAAACAATTGAAATAAAGAGGGATGGGCCGGTGCCATGATGTGCCCAGGGCGACTTGGCGTAATTGCATCTAGCAGTGACAAATTGGTGATTTTTTCTTTAAATTGAAAGCGGCCATTGGAAAGTATCTGGTATTTATTAATGCCTTCTCCAAGCGTTTGGCTGATATATGCAGTGTCATTGTCTAGCAGTATTCCGTTGGCAAACGATAGGTCATTGGCGGCAACTTGCCAGCCTCGGCCGGCTCGATAATGAATGACGCTGGATTTGCGCTGCAGAAATATCATTTCAGTAATGCTGCCACCATTTGCACGTTCGATGGTGACGTAAATATCTCCGTTTTCGCCTAGCACTAAATCATTTGGCGCACTCATTAATGGTGTGGTCATCAGGCGACGAAAGTGAAGGACGTCATTAATTAGCTCATAAACGGCGATGCTGTGTTGGTCACTGAATACTTCGCTGTCATGCGAAATGACATACAGCCACCAATTGCCATTACGCTTTTGTGCATCCATTCCATGTGGGCGAAAGCGGAAAGATTCCGGCTCACCTTCGCGTGGTAAAGCCTGCATGGTTTTGCTATTTAAGTCATAACGATAGATTTCGCCTGTGCGAGAAAATCGTCGACGATCGTGGCTAGAAATAAGGAGTTGCTGGCGGTCTTTAAGGAGCAGCAGATTTTCTGGGCCCGGACCTGTTTCGATGGATTGACATTGATCCGCTGTGATCAGTGGCTCTGCACTTGCTAACGGGCTGCCAAACACACAAAGGCAGCATAAAAAAATGGCGCAGTTACGCAGCATAGTCATGGCCTGAGCATCATTTACGAGTGAGACCACAGTAACTGGCTTAAGGCTGGCTTTCCAGTGCTTGCAGACGAGCGGATTTTAACTCAAGCAAACGCTTAGTGTCTGCGTTCATGTCTTCGATGGCGTGGATTTCAGCTTCAAGCGTATCGATCTCTAACGCGAGTGCATCGTTGGCTTCTTCTAGCATGACGAGGTCGGTCGTACTGTCGGGCGCAGCATTGGGTTTAGGGCGTGACTGATGCCACGTAAAAGATAACGCCACGACGATTGCCATTATTAAAAGGAGTGCTGACAATCGTCGTGACATAAGGTTTTACCAGGCTAGGGCGCCACCGGTTTGGTATTCGGTGACACGGGTTTCGAAGAAGTTCTTTTCCTTGCGCAGGTCCATAATTTCGGACATCCACGGGAACGGGTTTTTTACACCCGGGAACTGTTCGGGTAAGCCTAACTGCACTAAGCGACGGTTGGCAATAAAGTGCAGATATTCTTCCATCATCGCTGCATTCATGCCCAGCACACCACGTGGCATGGTGTCGCGTGCGTACTCAACTTCCAGCTGTGTGCCTTCCAAAATCATTTGAATGACTTCTTGTTGGAATGCTTTGCTCCACAACTGTGGGTTTTCATTCTTAATTTGGTTGATGACATCAATGCCGAAGTTCACGTGCATGGACTCATCGCGCAAAATGTATTGGAACTGCTCGGCCACACCGGTCATTTTATTGCGCCGACCCATGGATAAAATTTGGGTAAAGCCACAGTAGAAGAACATGCCTTCTAGGACACAGTAAAAGCCAATTAGATTACGGAGTAAGTGTTGGTCCGCTTCTGTTGTACCTGTTGTGAAGTTAGGGTCACACAGGCTTTGGGTGAAGCGCAGTCCCCATGAGGCCTTACGTGCCACACTGGGTACCTCACGGTACATATTGAACACTTCACCTTCATCAATGCCTAAGGACTGAATGCAGTACTGGTAGGCATGGGTATGAATGGCTTCTTCAAAAGCTTGGCGCAGCAGGTACTGGCGGCACTCTGGATTGGTGATGTGGCGATAAATTGCCAGCACCAAATTATTGGCTACCAACGAGTCAGCGGTCGAGAAAAAGCCCAGTGAACGCATAACAATCAGGCGTTCATCTGCAGTGAGCTGATTGTCATTGCTTTTCCACATTGCCACGTCTTTCGACATATTCACTTCTTGTGGCATCCAGTGGTTAGCACAACCATCGAGGTACTTCTGCCAAGCCCATTCATATTTAAAAGGCACCAACTGATTTAAGTCGGCGCGGCAATTAATCATGCGCTTGTCGTCGACCTGAATACGCTCTGCGCCCATTTCCAGCTCTTCCAAGCCGGGTGCTGAGTCTAGTCTGGCCAGTGCGGCGGCAGCGCGCTCATGCGCAGAGCCGTCTATTTCAGTGTTTAAGTTGTGACTTACTCGACTGATGACTTCATTGACGACGGCAGCAGGGGTCTCAAGTCCACGAACATTAAGTTCTGCTGCGGGTACATCAACAGGTACCACTGCTGGTGTCGGCGTAGTTGCTGCGCTCGCAGTTGCTTGCGCAACTCTTGGCGCCGCAGGCGATGTTTTCTCGGTGCGCTTGTCATTCTCATGGAAGTCATCCCAGCTAATCATGTGCGAACTCCTAAAATCTTAAGCTTACTGACAGGCTTCACAGTCAGGGTTATCGATTGAGCAGGCCAGAGGAACTGGAGCGGCTTCAACCATCTCTTCAATTTGTGCACGTACCGCATTGAGCGCGCCATCAGACACAGTAGACTTCTCTGTGGCTGTTGCGCCAATAGCACGGAGGTAGTACGTGGTTTTTAGGCCGCGATACCAAGCCATACGGTAGGTGATATCAAGCTTCTTGCCAGAGGCTTCGGCCAAGTACAGGTTTAATGACTGCGCCTGATCAATCCATTTTTGACGACGTGAAGCGGCATCCACTAACCAGCGCGGTTCAATTTCAAACGCAGTGGCGTAAATTGCTTTCATGTCGGCTGGAATGCGGTCTAACTTCTGTACCGAGCCATCGTAGTATTTCAGGTCATTGATCATGACCGAATCCCATAAGCCGCGATCTTTTAGCTCGCGAATCAAGTAAGGGTTAACCACGGTGAACTCACCGGACAAGTTCGATTTCACATACAAGTTTTGGTAGGTCGGCTCAATGGATTGCGACACACCACAGATGTTGGAGATCGTTGCAGTTGGTGCAATCGCCATGACATTGGAGTTACGCATGCCCACCGTTTTTACGGTTTCACGCAGCGTGGCCCAGTCTAGGGTTTGGCTGAAGTCGACTTCTACATATTCAGCTCCACGATGTTCTGCAATGGCCCATAACGAGTCGATTGGCAGTACACCACGACTCCACAGCGAGCCATCAAAGCTAGCGTAGCGCCCACGTTCGGCGGCTAACTCACTTGATGCGGCAATGGCGTGGTAGCTAATGACCTCCATAGAGCGGTCGGCAAACTCAACAGCTTCATCACTGGCATAGGCAATGTGCTGTTTATACAGCGCATCTTGGAAGCCCATAATGCCCAATCCCACGGGGCGGTGACGCATGTTGGAGTTACGCGCGGTTTCAACGGCGTAGTAGTTAAGGTCAATCACGTTATCAAGCATGCGCACAGCCGTTTTCACTGTTTTGGCAAGCTTGTCGTGATCAAGGCCATTAGGGCCAACATGATTGACCAAGTTGATCGAGCCTAAGTTACACACCGCAATTTCGTCTTTGCTGGTGTTGAGTGTGATTTCGGTACACAAATTAGAAGAGTGCACGACACCCACATGTTGTTGTGGTGAACGCAGGTTGCATACGTCTTTGAAGGTGACCCATGGATGGCCTGTTTCGAACAGCATGGACAGCATTTTGCGCCACACGTCTTGTGCTTGCACGCGCTTGAACAAACGCATTTGGCCGTTGTCACACATTTGCTCGTATTCGGTATAACGACGCTCAAAGGCCTTGCCATACAGGTCATGCAGGTCCGGTACGTCAGACGGTGAGAACAATGTCCATACGCCGTTATCAAACACGCGCTTCATGAATAAGTCAGGCACCCAGTTGGCCGTGTTCATGTCGTGGGTACGACGACGGTCATCACCGGTGTTTTTGCGCAGCTCAAGGAACTCTTCGATGTCTAAGTGCCAAGTTTCCAAGTAAGCACAGACTGCACCTTTACGCTTGCCACCTTGGTTCACGGCAACAGCAGTGTCGTTGGCTACTTTCAGGAAGGGCACGACACCTTGTGAGCGTCCGTTGGTGCCTTTGATGTAGGCGCCTAGCGCACGAACTGGTGTCCAGTCGTTGCCCAAGCCACCTGCCCATTTTGACAACATGGCGTTGTCTTGGATGGCGCCATAAATGCCATGCAGGTCATCTGGAATGGTAGTCAGGTAGCAAGAGGATAGTTGTGGGCGCAGTGTGCCGGCATTAAATAGTGTTGGCGTTGAGGCCATGTAATCAAAGCTAGACAGCAGATTATAGAACTCGATGGCACGTGCTTCACGATCACCTTCTTCTTTTAGCGCCAAGCCCATGGCGACACGCATAAAGAATACTTGTGGCAGCTCAAAACGTACGTCATTGCTGTGCAGGAAGTAGCGGTCATACAGTGTTTGCAGACCTAAGTAGGTGAACTGAAAGTCACGCTCATACTGCATGGCGGCGCCCAAGCGTGCCATGTCATAACTGGCTAAGTCAGGAGAAATCAAATCCAGCTCAATGCCGCGCTGAATAAAGGTAGGCAGTGCGAGCGGGTAGTAGTGAGCCATTTCGTTATGCGTGGCGGATTCCGCTAGGCCTAAGAAGCTTAAGCCTTCGGTACGCAAGTGATCTAACAACAAGCGTGCAGTAACGTAGGTGTAATTAGGTTCTTGCTCGATTTGTACACGAGCACACATGACCATGACATTATTAATGTCTTCTTCGCGCGCACCGTCATACAGGTTGCGCAATACATCATCAATAATGGCTTGTGGTTCAACAGCAGTTAAGTCCGTGCAAGCGGTTTTGACTAGGTCCTCTAGTCGACCCAAATCGAGTAGTGCGCGCTCACCGTTTGCTTTGACAACGTGCAGGGTAGGGTGATGACGCGTGCTGATAACCGTATCGACATCACGTGCACGGCTGCGCTCATCACGGTAAAGCACATAAGCTCGCGCGGTTTTTTGCTCACCGGACCGCATTAGCGCTAGTTCGACTTGGTCTTGAATTTCTTCAATATGCACCATGCCGCCTGATGGCATGCGACGACGAAACGTTGTACTGACCATGGTGGTTAGTTGTGCGACGGTTTCGTGAATGCGAGCAGAGTTTGCAGCTCCTGAGCCTTCAACAGCTAAAAAGGCTTTGCTGATGGCTAACGCAATTTTGCCGTCGTCATAGCTAACTACCGTGCCGTTGCGTTTAATGACACGAATTTGGCCTGGCGCTAAAGCAGTAGAGTCGTTATTAGCTGTTGGGGTAGGTTTGGTGCTGGTTGATGTGCTCGCAAAGATGTCTGCTTGCATAGATGTAATCCTCAAAACTGACTGTCATTCTGGTTGGGTCTTGTACGGCCACTGTGGTAGGCGGCTGTTTTATAAGCAAAACCCAAGATATTGTGTTTGTTCAGCGCTGCCGTTTGATCTTATTTGTTTGTATGGCAGTGCTTCTTTGCATGCTTTATCAAACGATAAATTGCGGCCTCTGTCCAATGAATTTTGACAAAATTTTCTATATCTAGTGTGTGTGATCGTTTCCTAGCCACTAGATGTGCGATTTTACTATGTGGATAAGTTGTGGATTATTCGTGGGTAAGTCTGTGCGTAAGTCGCTAAATGGCTGTCGTGGCTGGGCTGACAGTTAAAACACAAGATGTAGTAGACGAATTAAGTTGATGAGAGTGCTTGGGTTGTATTGGCGCATCCCTTATGATTCTGTTACAAAGAGACTTTATGTAACAACAATAATTACGTTTGCAAACAGCCTGTTGTTGTCTTGCAAATGATCATAAGGAGTAGACGAATGTCTTCGCATGAAAGCCCCCCGCGAATTCTCATTGTGGAAGATGATCAACGCCTTGCTGAGCTCACACAAGAGTACTTAATCCGCAATGGTATGGAAGTTAGCATTGAGTCGGACGGCTTACGCGCTATTCGCCGTATTATTGATGAGCAGCCAGATTTAGTTGTGCTTGACTTGATGTTACCCGGGGCAGACGGCTTAACTATTTGCCGTGAAGTGCGAAATCATTATTTGCATCCCATTGTCATGCTTACCGCTCGTACGGACGATATGGATCAAGTATTAGGCTTGGAAATGGGCGCTGATGACTACGTGCCTAAACCAGTTCAGCCTCGTGTGTTATTGGCGCGTATTCGTGCTCAACTGCGTCGTGGTGACAAAACAGATAACAATGTGCCTCAGCGCATCGTTTTTGGTGAGTTAATCATTGATAACGGTTCGCGCTCGGTGGTACTGCGTGGAGATATGGTTGAATTAACCAGCGCCGAATATGACTTATTGTGGCTGCTGTCTTCCAATGCTGGCCGAATTTTATCGCGTGAAGATATTTTCTCGCAGCTACGTGGCATTGAATATGACGGACAAGATCGCTCTATCGATGTGCGCATATCGCGCATTCGACCGAAGATTGGTGATGATCCTGATAGCCCTCGTATGATCAAAACTGTTCGTGGTAAAGGATACTTATTCGTTAAAGATAGCGCTGCTTAATGCCTAGGCTGTTTCGCTCAAAAAGCATTTTTGTCACCATTTATGGTGGCATTTTGCTGGTGGTTTTGAGCGTCAGCTTGGTGGCTTATTTTTCGCTAAGTTACGTTAATAAACATCGCGCTAAAACGTATACGCAGGAAGTGGCCACTGCGATGTTTCATATTGCTGCGGTGTCTATTGCGCGACAGCCAGAGGAAATGCGTGACATCTGGCTGTCCGACGCCTCGATTCTCGTCGGCGCGCCAATGCGACTACAGCCCAGTTTGCCGTTTGAGCCCAGTGGTGAAGACATTGCGCGTCTTAACGAAGGTCGTGCAGTGGTTAGACGTCAGCGCCTCAATAGCTTCAGTGATATATGGATTCGTGTTCCTTTGCCGGGAAAAACACTGTATCTAGCTACTCAGCTTGAGGGGTTCGGCGAGCAGCAAGTGCGAGCAGCTGCGACGTTTTTTCTAGAAGATCTGGCCTATTATCCGGGCCAAGAAGCGCTGCGCTTGCAAACCTTATCTCCTTTTATTGGCTTCCCGATGAAGCTCATGCCGATGTTTAGCGCGGGCTTAGACAGTGAGCAAATTCGTCGTCTTAACCAAGACGAAATCATCGTGCGACTGACGGAATCTGCTATTGCGGGTCGTAATCAATTAACAGTATTTGCACCTAGCCAGCTGCGCGAAGGCGAGCTGTTGGTGGTGGGTCCTGTGGCTTTGTTCGATCGCCTGCCGGTGGGCTTAATGATCATGACCTCAGTGATAGCGCTGCTGCTAATTACGCTGGGGGCTTATGGTGTCATCCACTTATTTGAGCGACGTTTGGCTGGATTAACCAAAACGGTTATGAAATTGCAGTCGGGTGATTTAAATGCGCGCATGACACTAGATGGTGAAGATGAAATTTCACGCTTAGGCGATACGGTTAATCAAATGGCAGGGCATATTCAACGTCTGCTGGATGTGCAGCGTGAGCTGACACAAGCGGTATCGCATGAATTACGTACCCCATTGGCACGATTACGTTTTGGCATGGAAATGTTGGCCGAGACAGAAGATATTGACGATCGTTATGCGCAACTAGATCAGCTTGATGAAGATGTAAGCCAGCTCAATACGCTGATTGATGAAATCTTGACTTACGCTAGTTTGGAGCAGGGTTCGCCACAGCTTAATTTTGAAGAGGTGGATATCGATGAGCTACTTGCTCGTATTGAGCGCGAAACGAAAGCATTAAACAAGCCCGTTAAATTGCGTTTAGAGATGGATTCAGGGCTAGTGGTTGATGCTGTGCCACGTTATTTGCATCGTGTTATACAAAATCTAGTGGGCAACGCCATGCGTTATGCCAATAAAGAGGTTTTGCTGCGATTTGAAGTGCGCCAAGGAACGGCATTTTTGACGGTAGAAGATGACGGGCCCGGTATTCCAGAGGAAGACTGGAAGCGTGTGTTTGAACCGTTTACGCGCTTAGATGATAGTCGTACGCGTAGCACGGGAGGATATGGCTTGGGCCTGTCGATTGTTAACCGAATTGCTTATTGGTTTGGCGGTACTATCCGTGTTGGACGTAGTGTTGCGCTCGGTGGGGCGAGCTTTATTATGCGTTGGCCAGCCAAGCGTGTGATGGTGTGAGAGTTTACAAAATGCTACATAATATGACTTATGTTGACTTGTGGAGGCGTCAAAATCTTGTCAGTCTTTAGCCAAGATTTAGTAAAGCGCTGCAAACAGTGTTGAGATTTTTGGGGGGTCACAAGATGTGGCCCCTTTTTTTGTCAGAAATTTCCTACAAATCGTGTAGGGATTATCGTATTTTTCTCTTCCTATAAAATATAACATCATGAATTAATTGAAATTTATTATATTTCGATAATGAATTAGGTTTTTGTCATGCTCGCAGGCTTGAAACCTCACTATATTTGCCGAGTGCCATGAGGGCCAAGCAACAGGGTGTTCGCTTTTACTGTGATGGACTATGGGCAAGGATGAAAGCACCAGAATGGTGTTAATCTCAAGGAAGAGTGCAAGGATGCATTTAGTATTGAAGGTTTAGTACTAAAAAGGGACCATTAGGTCCCTTTCTTTTTGTCTGCGTTTTATAAGCTTAAACGTTACATTTCCAAATATTGACGCTTGCCTTTCACGCCATCCCATTCTTTGCCATCTGCTGGGCGCTCACCAATTTCGGTGATGTTTGGCCATTTGTTGGCCAGCTCTGCATTGAGCTCAATATATTCTTTCTGATCAGCCGGCACTTCATCTTCAGAGAAAATGGCATTGGCCGGGCATTCAGGCTCACACAATGCACAATCAATGCATTCATCAGGATGAATGACCAAAAAGTTTGGACCTTCATAAAAGCAATCAACCGGGCAAACTTCCACGCAGTCTTGGTATTTGCACTTGATGCAGTTTTCAGTAACGACGAATGTCATAGGTCATGTCCCCAGTGTGCTTCAAATCGGCGGCTAGTCTAATCGCGCAAAAGGCTTAAGGCAATTGAAGAAACCTGTTGTGCTATATCAGTGTTACTGATTTATCACTGTAACTGCTTCAGTTCATACAATAAGTCTAGTGCTTGGCGCGGGCTTAATTCATCCGGATTAATATCTACTAAACGTTGCTCCACAGCACTGGGCTCGGCCACCGCAAATAAGTCGTTTTGGAAAACTTGATTGGGTTGCTGCTGTGCCTGTTGCTGTTGGTTGTGCACAGACTGTGTTTCCAACCATTGTAGCCGCTGTTTAGCGGCACGAATCACCTCATTCGGAATACCGGCTAACTGCGCTACTTGTAGGCCATAACTCTGGTTGGCAGGGCCAGGCTTAACGCTATGCAGGAAAATCACCTGACCGTCATGCTCGGCTGCTGACAAATGCACATTACGAATGCCATCGAGCTGATCAGCAAGGCAGGTCAGCTCAAAATAATGGGTGGCAAATAAGGTCATGGCACGGCGTTTCAGCGCCAAGTGCTCAGCGGCCGCCCAAGCCAATGACAAACCATCAAAGGTACTGGTGCCACGGCCAATTTCATCCATGATGACTAGGCTTTGCGGTGTGGCGTTGTGCAAAATATTGGCCGCTTCGGTCATTTCCACCATAAAGGTTGATCGACCTGAGGCTAGGTCATCAGAGGAGCCAATACGGGTAAAAATACGATCAACCACGCCAATTTCTGCACGACTAGCGGGTACATGGCTACCGATATGCGCCAGCAACACAATCAGGGCAATTTGGCGCATATAAGTGGACTTACCACCCATGTTAGGGCCGGTAATCACTAACATGCGTTGTTCGGGTGAAAGCGAGACATCGTTGGCGGTAAATGTGGTGGTTAGCATGCGCTCCACCACGGGATGGCGGCCACCCTCAATGACAATGCCGGTGTGTGAGGTCAGCACAGGGCAAGTCCAATTTAAGGCATCGGATCGTTCACTAAGGCAACACAATACATCGAGTTCGGCCAAGGCATGACAGAGTGCCTGTAGCGGCGCCAAGGCGGTTAACAAAACGGCCAGCAACTCATCATAGAGTTGTTTTTCGCGGGCTAAGGCACGGGCTGACGCGGACAGCGCTTTGTCTTCAAAGGCTTTTAGTTCTGGCGTGATAAAACGCTCAACGTTTTTTAAGGTTTGTCGGCGAATAAAATGTGCTGGTGCTTGTTCTGCTTGCAGGCGGCTTAGTTCAAAGTAATAACCACTGACACGGTTGTAGCCAATTTTTAAGCTGGCAATACCGCTACGTTCGCGCTCTTCGTTTTCCAGTTTGACTAGGTGATCACCGGCGTTGGTGCTAATGGCACGCAGCTCATCGAGTTCGGCATCAAAGCCATCCGCAATCACACCACCTTCGCGTAACACCACAGGTGGTGACTCAACCACGGCGGCTTGCAGTGTGCTGGCTAGTTCTGGAAACGGCTGGATGTGCTGGCATAGCGCGATTAAGCGTGCACTTTGTTGTTGGCTTAACCAGTCGTGCATTGCTGGCAGTAAGTTAAGTAAGTCGCGTAGACGAGCTAAGTCACGTGGTCTGGCCGAACCCAGTGCTACTCGCGACAAAATGCGCTCGCCATCACCCATCTGATTTAACCAGTCACCCAATGTTTCCCAAGCATGCGTAGTCAATAACTCGGCAATGGCCTGTTGCCGTTCATTTAACACCTGTTGATTGCGAATGGGTTGGTGTAGCCAGCGTCTTAGCAAACGACTACCCATGGGTGATCGCGTTTGGTCTAGCACAGAGGCCAGTGTCGCCTCAGTACTGCCTTGAATGTTTTGTGTGAGCTCTAAGTTGCGACGGGTAGCCACATCCAGCTGCAAAATATCATCGGCTTGTTCTACTGACAGACTACGAATATGCGGCAGGGTGGAGCGCTGTGTTTCGCGGGCATAAGCCAACAGCGCACCGGCAGCAGTGCTGCCTGCTTTTAAATGCTCACAGCCAAAACCTTGTAGGTCATGAACATCAAAGTGTTGGCAGAGCAACCGATGATTTGAGTCAGCCTCAAAATGCCAGGGCATGCGTGAGCGCAAACCTCGACAGTCAGACAGCAGGTTTTGCCAGGTCGCATCTTCAGGGAACAGCACTTCAGCTGGGTTATAACGTGCAAGCTCAGCTTGCAGCAGTTCGTCACTGCTCATTTCTTGCAGACAAAAGCGGCCACTGGCCATGTCTAGGCAGGCTAATCCCCAGTGTTTACCGACACGGCACACGGCGGCTAGTAAGTTTTCTTTATGAGCGTCTAGCAGGGCTTCATCACTGACGGTGCCCGGTGTCAGGATGCGCACCACTTTGCGTTCCATCGGGCCTTTTTGCGCGTTGGCCTCACCCACTTGTTCACAGATCACCACCGACTCGCCTTGGCGAATAAGACGAGCTAAGTAGTTTTCGGCGGCGTGATAGGGCACACCTGCCATGGCAATTGGTTCACCCGCCGAACGGCCACGATGGGTTAGGGAAATATCGAGCAAACGAGCAGCACGTTTGGCGTCATCAAAAAATAGCTCGTAAAAATCCCCCATGCGATAAAACACTAACTCATTGGGGTGGTCCGCTTTGATGCGCAAATACTGCTGCATCATCGGGGTGTGTTCTTGCAGCGAATTAACCTCAGACACGATGCATGCCACCTAAACACAGATACTTCATTTCCAAATACTCATCGATGCCATGGTGTGAGCCTTCGCGACCCATGCCCGATTCTTTCATGCCACCAAAGGGCGCCATTTCATTGGAAATAATGCCTTCATTAATGCCAACCATGCCGTACTCCAAGCGTTCGGCGATGGCCCATACACGCTGCAAATTTTGACCATATAAATACGCGGCCAAACCTGCAGGCACAGCATTGGCTATGGCCACGGCTTCATCATCCGAATGAAAACGAATCAATGGTGCGACCGGGCCAAAACTTTCTTCAACGGCAATGGGCATGTCGTTGTTAACACCTAGCAATACCGTGGGCTGGTAAAAATTGCCGCCAAAGGCATGACGTGCGCCACCGACTTTGCAGCTGGCACCTTGTTCTATGCTGGCATTTACTAAGCGCTCAACTTTAGTGACGGCGGCTGCGTTAATCAGCGGGCCAATTTGTGTGCCGTCGGTCGTGCCATTACCTACTTTTAAGGCCTGCACAGCCGTTATTAGTTTTGCCGCAAAGGCATCGTAGACACTGTCATGAACTAAAAAGCGGTTGGCACAAACACAGGTTTGGCCAGCATTACGATACTTGGACGCCAAGGCACCGACAACGGCGGCATCAAGGTCGGCATCGGCCATCACAATGAAAGGTGCATTGCCGCCAAGTTCTAGTGATAGGCGTTTGACGGTGCCAGCACAGGCAGCCATCAGGCGTTTGCCGACGGCGGTGGAGCCAGTAAACGATAACTTGCGCACGGTTGGATTTTGCGTGAGTTCATCACCCACGCTGGCCGGTGATGCGGTGGTGACAATATTAATTACCCCGGCTGGAATGCCTGCTTGTTCAGCTAATGCCGCCAGTGCCAGTGCGCATAAAGGTGTGGCTTCTGCTGGCTTAACCACGGCGGTGCAGCCTGCGGCTAGGGCTGGTGCCAGCTTGCGGGTGATCATGGCAATGGGGAAATTCCACGGTGTGATGACCGCCACCACACCAATCGGTTGCTTTAACACCACAATGCGGCGGTCCACGGTGGGGGCGGGAATGGTTTCGCCATAAACCCGCTTGGCTTCCTCGCTAAACCACTCAATAAACGACGCACCATAAGCCACTTCACCACGTGACTCTAATAGCGGCTTGCCTTGCTCGGCGGTCATTAGCTGAGCCAAATCCTCTTGATGTTGCATGACCAGATCAAACCATTTGCGTAACAACTGGCCGCGTTCTTTGCCGGTACGCGAGCGCCAGTCCGGCAGGGCTTGATTGGCAGCTTCAATGGCTTGGCGTGTTTCCATGGCACCCATGTCGGGTACTGATGTGATGATCTCGCCAGTGGCAGGGTTAGTAATGCTGTGGCGCTGGCCAGAATCAGCATCTAACCATTGGCCATAAATAAACGCCTGCTGGCGCAAAAGTGGGTTGTTCAGTGACATAAAAGGGCTCTTGTTAAATCAGCAGGCGACGCAGGGCATCACGTGTTTCTTCTGGAATGGCCGTGGGGCGGCCACTGGCTCGATCAACGTAGACATGAACAAAATAGCCAGCGGCTGAAACTTCGTTGTCATCGTTGCGGAATAAACCAATTTCATAACGCACGCTGCGGTCTTTAAGTTGCGCTACGCGTATGCCGGCGGTGACCACATCAGGAAAACTAATCGGGCGGAAGTACTGGCAGCTGGTTTCCACCACAAAACCGACAATGGAGCCTCCGTGAATATCCAGCACACCGGCATTGATCAGGTAGTGATTCACCGCGGTGTCAAAAAAGCTGTAGTAGTTCACATTGTTGATGTGACCATAAATGTCATTGTCCATCCAACGGGTGGGGATGGCTAAAAAATGTTGGTAGTCAGCGCGGATTTGGCTTTTAGCCGTAACTGGGCTCGGGTTCATAGCGGGCTTCTTATGATTAATACACGGATCGATAAATGGCCAAGGCGTCGTCGTAAGTCACGTCTCTTGGGTTATTAATCAGCAGGCGCTGCACAGCCATGGCGTCAGTGGCTAACATCGGCAGGTCATCTTCGGGCACACCATGAGCTGACAGTCGTTGCGCAAATGGCATTTCACTCACCAACTGCGTCATGCGGCTAATAAAAGCTTTTGATGCGACATCGTCATCGGTACTGGCATTGCTGTCTAAATGACGCTCTAACTGTGCGTAGTGGGCGCTGGCCGCGGGCTGATTAAAGGCCAGCACCGGTGCTAAAACCAGTGCATTGGTTAGGCCGTGTGACAAATGATAATGACCACCTAAAGGGTAGGCCAAGGCATGTACGGCTGCCACTGGCGCATTGGCAAATGCCATGCCGGCTAACAATGAACCCAATAACATGGCTTCGCGGGCATCGGTATTTTTGCCGTCGGCTAATACTAAACGAATATTGTCATGCAGTAGTTTTAGAGCTTGTAGCGCTAACACATCGGACAGTGGGTTTTTCTTGTGGCGACTGGTGTAGGACTCAATAGCATGCACCATGGCATCAATGCCGGTGGCGGCAGTAATAGCGCCTGGAAGACGTATGGTTAAACGGCTATCCAGCACGGCTAAGTCAGGGTAAAGCAAATCCGAAACTACGCCTTTTTTCTCATCATGCGGGGTGGTCAAAATGGAGATGGCGGTCACTTCTGAACCCGTACCAGCGGTAGTCGGTACTTGGATCAGCGGCAGACGAGGACCTTTGGCCAAGTTAATGCCATAAATATCCGGAATGTTTTGTGGTGTTTTGACTAGCAGTGCAACCAGTTTTGCGGTGTCCATTGAACTGCCACCACCAAAACCGATAATGCAATCCGCACCGGCTTCGCGCGCCGCGTTTATCGCGGCTTCAACACTGGCTTCTGGTGGATCGGCCACGACATCGGTATAGAGGGTATAACGCAGGTTGGCTGCATCCATGGACTCCAGCATGTGTATGGTGATGCCGCTTTCATGCAAAAAGTGATCAGTGACAATAAAGACATGGCTGGCACCCAGTGCCTTGGCATGTGTGCCGAGTTGAGCGGCACTGCCTTGTTCACAGATGATGCGGGGACAGGTAGCAAAAACGAATCCAGTCATTACAAGCAAGCCTCATAAATACGTCGCGAAACATCCGGGGTAACCGCCTGACGTTCGCCGAGTTTCACCATGCCATGTGCTTCTAGCTGCGCCACTAAAGCATCTATATGCTCAGGGCCAACACCATAAGCCGATAAATGTGTGGGCACACCAAGCTGTTCAAAAAATGCGCGAGTTAGCTCAATGGCTGAGTCGATACGTTTATCGTCGCTGCCATCCTGAATTTGCCACACACGTTCGGCATATTGCAGCAGTTTTTCACGTTTGGTAACGCGCTGATCTTCCATCATCGCTGGCAGTACAATTGCCAGTGTTTGCGCATGATCAATTCCGTGCAGGGCAGTTAACTCATGGCCCAACATATGGGTGGCCCAATCTTGCGGTACACCCGCACCAATCAAACCATTGAGCGCCTGGCTGGCGGCCCACATCAGATTGGCGCGTACTTCAATATTGTCAGGTTCCGACAATGCTTTCGGGCCGTCTTCAATCAGTGTTAATAAAATGCCTTCGGCAAAACGGTCTTGGATTTTGCCATTCACCGGATAGGTCAGGTATTGCTCCATGACGTGTACAAAAGCATCAACCACACCATTGCTAACCTGACGTGTGGGCAGGGTGAGTGTTTTGGTTGGATCCATGACGGCAAATTGCGGGTAGATATGCGGACTAAAGAAGCCGGTTTTGGTGTGTGTGCTTAATTCAGTCACCACCGCGGCGGAATTTGTTTCTGAGCCAGTAGCCGCCAAAGTGACCACTACACCCAAAGGCAGGGCACGGCGAATGCTACGGCCACGTGTGCGTAACACTTCAATGGGGTCGTTTTCTTCAAGGGCAATAGCGGCTAAAAATTTACTGCCATCAATGACGGAGCCACCACCCACGGCCAAAATATAGTTGATTTGTTCTTGTTTGATGACATTGAGTGCTTGCAGCAAGGTCTCTACACTGGGGTTTGGTTCGATGCCGCCAAACTCAAACACCTCATGATTGCTGAGCGCCGCTTTCACTTCATCAAATGTGCCGTTACGTTTGATGCTGCCACCACCATAGGTGATAAGAACGCGACTGCCGCTGGGGACTTCTTTAGTAATTTGGGCGCAAGAGCCGCTGCCAAAAATCACTTTTACGGGATTGCGGTAGCTAAAGTTAAGCATGAGGGATGTCATCCACGTTGATTATTTTAGTCAGGTCGAGCATACCTTTTTTGGAGTCATTATGTCGTTACCCGCAACAAATGCATGGCTAGAGTGGCAACAAAGCATTAACAGCTGTGTTGAGCAGCTGGCGCAATTATGTCAACAACATCAGCTGAAATTAACGGCGGCCGAATCCTGCACGGGCGGTGGCGTTGCCGAGGCTTTTACTCGTGTGGCGGGCTCGTCAACGTGGTTTGAGCAAAGCTGGGTGACGTATAGCAATGCGGCTAAACAACAGCAGTTGGGTGTGAGTGAGGCTGAGTTGTTTGCTCATGGTGCGGTCAGTGAAGCGGTGGTGCGAGCCATGGCCATTGGTGCACGTGCACGTGCCACGGCAGACTGGGCGGTGGCGGTGAGCGGTATTGCCGGGCCGGACGGCGGTACAGCAGAAAAACCGGTGGGTTTGGTGTGGATGGCGTGGGCGGGTGCTGGTGGTGTGACCACCGAAGCGCGTGTTTTTGCTGGCGACCGTGCGGCGGTACGAGCGCAAACGGTGTTGCATGTGGTCAGTCGACTAACAACATTGATTGATACTGGCAGAGTCGAAAACCCTGTGCCATAATACTGTACGAAAGGACAGCTTATTGCTGTTTTCATTTATCCAAGAGGTCATGGCCAATGAACGAAAATAAACAGAAAGCATTGAGTGCTGCACTGGCACAAATCGACAAGCAATTTGGTAAAGGTTCGGTCATGCGTCTTGGCGACCAACCAGCAACGGGTGCTATTCCTGCTATTTCTACCGGCTCGTTAGGGCTTGATATTGCGCTGGGCATTGGCGGTTTGCCAAAAGGCCGTATTGTTGAAATCTATGGCCCTGAATCATCGGGTAAAACCACATTAACCCTGCAAGTGATCGCGGCCTGCCAACGTGCTGGCGGCACTGCTGCGTTTATTGATGCTGAACACGCCCTAGACCCTCAGTATGCGGGCAAATTAGGTGTTGATATTGAAAACCTGTTTGTGTCGCAGCCAGACACCGGTGAACAAGCGCTGGAAATCGCTGACATGTTGGTTCGTTCATCTGCGGTCGACATCATTGTTATCGACTCGGTAGCTGCACTGACGCCACGTGCTGAAATTGAAGGTGATATGGGTGATTCCCATATGGGACTGCAAGCACGTTTGATGTCACAGGCGCTGCGTAAAATCACCGGCAACATCAAACGTTCAAACTGTTTGGTTATTTTCATTAACCAAATCCGTATGAAAATTGGTGTGATGTTCGGCAACCCAGAAACCACCACAGGTGGTAATGCTTTGAAGTTCTATGCTTCGGTGCGTTTGGATATTCGTCGCATTGGTGCGGTGAAAGAAGGCGAAGAAGTGGTGGGTTCAGAAACGCGCGTTAAAGTGGTGAAAAATAAAGTGGCTCCACCTTTCCGCGAAGCAGAGTTCCAAATTTTGTATGGCCAAGGCATTAACCGCCAAGGCGAAATTATTGACCTAGGTGTGAAACTGGGCTTAGTCGATAAGTCCGGTGCTTGGTATGCCTATCAGGGCAATAAAATTGGCCAAGGCAAAAGCAATGCCTGCAAATACCTGCTGGAAAATCCAGACATCGCTAAAGTGATCGAAGATCAAGTGCGTGATCAGTTAATTGGCCCAGTAGTTGCACCTGTGGAAGTAGAAGGCGAAGCTGATGAGCTGGAAGAAGCGGGCTTCTAAGTACTCCAGTGATGTATATGGTGCTGAGGATAGCGGGCCAGTGTGGTCCGCTGACCAGCTGTGGTCCAAAGTGCTGGCCTGGCAAACACGTCGTGAACATTCACGACGTGAGCTGGAGCAAAAGCTCAAACGAATAAATGCTCAGCCAGACCAAATCGAAGCGGTATTAGCCAAACTCATCGACTACAACTTGCAAAGTGATCAGCGCTTTGCCGAAGGTATGGTGCGCAGTCAGATTAATCGTGGCCGAGCCGCACGAGTCATTAAACAGCGCCTGCAAGTGGCCGGTGTCAGTGCCGATGAACCTGAAATCGTGACCCAATTGGGGCAGGTGGACTGGGTAACGGAAGCCACCAATCAATTACGCAAACGATTTGGCCAAGTACTCTCAACGGATCGCAAAGAAAAAGCGCGTTATATCCGTTTTCTGCAATATCGCGGTTACTCCATGTCGCATGCCATTGCCGCTATTTCGCGTTTAGGCCTATCCGTTGATGACGATATCAGTGATGAATTCGTCTAACTTGGCTTTTTTACGCAAACTTGCTGCGAAACCCCCTCGTCTATCGCTATAATTTGCGGTCTTTTGTCCATGTAGTACCCATTATTCGGGTATCAGGTTTGGAGCCGTGAATGAAAAGCGCTGAAATACGTGACGCTTTCCTGCGTTTCTTTGAAGAAAAAGGCCATACCCGAGTCAGCTCTAGCTCGCTGATACCTGCTAACGACCCGACTTTGCTATTTACCAATGCCGGAATGAATCAGTTTAAAGACTGCTTTTTAGGCTTGGACAAGCGCAATTACACCCGCGCCGTGTCGTCACAAAAGTGTGTGCGTGCTGGTGGCAAGCACAATGATTTGGAAAACGTCGGTTATACCGCGCGGCATCACACCTTCTTTGAAATGTTGGGTAACTTCAGTTTTGGTGACTACTTCAAACAAGACGCCATTGCTTACGCTTGGGAGTTTTTAACCTCACCGGCTTGGCTAAATATTCCTAAAGAAAAACTATTAGTCACCGTTTATGCATCAGACGATGAGGCCTATGCCATTTGGGCAGACACCATTGGTGTGCCGGCTGAGCGCATTATTCGTATTGGTGACAATAAAGGTGGGGCGTACGCCTCCGATAACTTCTGGGCCATGGGTGATACCGGCCCTTGTGGTCCTTGCACCGAAATTTTCTACGATCACGGTGCACATATTCCGGGTGGCCCACCGGGCTCACCTGATGAAGACGGTGACCGTTTTATTGAAATCTGGAACAACGTGTTCATGCAGTTTAATCGCACTGCAGACGGTGTGATGCATCCACTGCCAGCACCAAGTGTCGATACCGGCATGGGCTTGGAACGAATTTCTGCGGTTATGCAAAAAGTGCATGCCAACTATGAAATCGATCTGTTCCAGTCCTTATTAGCCGCCGCGGCTAAAGCCATTGGTTGTGAACAAGCCAACCAGTCGTCTTTAAAAGTGGTGGCAGACCACATTCGTTCCTGCGCATTTTTGGTGGCTGACGGTGTACTGCCATCGAACGAAGGCCGTGGTTATGTGTTGCGTCGCATCATTCGCCGCGCCTGCCGTCATGGTAATAAATTAGGCGCTAGCGGTAGTTTCTTTTACCGCGTGGTGGATGCTTTGGTGCGCGAAATGGGCGAAGCCTATCCCGAGCTAAAAACACAGCAAGCTCATATTGAGCGTGTGTTGCAGCAAGAAGAAGAGCAGTTTGCCCGCACCTTGGAACAAGGCCTGCGCATTTTAGACCAAGACTTGGCCGCACTTAGCGATAGCGTTATTCCCGGAGATACCGTATTCCGTCTGTATGACACTTATGGCTTCCCGGTGGATTTAACCGGTGACATTGCCCGTGAGCGTGGCCTGATCTTGGACATGGCCGGTTTTGAACAAGCCATGCAAGCCCAGCGCGAACGTGCCCGTGCCAGCTCGCGTTTTGACTTGGACTACAACAGCCTGATTAATGTTGACGGCAGTACAGAGTTTGTCGGTTACGAACAACTCAGCATCGAAGTTACTGTGCGTGCGGTGTATCGTGCGGGTGAATCAGTGCAACAAGCGCAAGAAGGCGATGATGTTTTAATCGTTTTGGATCGCACGCCATTTTATGCCGAGTCCGGCGGTCAAGTCGGTGACAGCGGTTATCTGCGTGGCGCAACCGTTGATCTGCAAGTGCAAGACACCAGCAAAGCCGGTTCTCACCATATTCACCGTGCCGTGGTTAGTCGTGGTGTGGTCATAGTTGGTGATGTGCTGCAGGCGCAAGTGGATGCCAATGTACGTGTTGCCACTGCACGCAATCACTCCGCTACGCATTTGTTGCACGCCGCATTACGCCAAGTGCTGGGTGATCACGTCAGCCAAAAAGGCTCACTGGTAACAGCAGACTATTTGCGTTTTGACTTTGCCAATGGCGAAGCAGTTAAACCAGAACAACTGCAAGCAGTTGAAACTCTGGTAAACGACCAAATTCTGAAAAACAGTACGGTGCAAACTGAACTAACCGACATCAAAACGGCGATGGCAAAAGGTGCTATGGCCTTGTTTGGTGAAAAGTACGGTGACGAAGTGCGCGTATTAACCATGGGTGATGCTGCGTTCTCGGTTGAATTATGTGGTGGTACCCATGTTCAACGTACTGGCGACATTGGTGTGTTTAAAATCACTTCTGAAGCTGGTGTGGCAGCAGGTGTGCGTCGTATTGAAGCACGCTCCGGTCTGCCTGCGCTGACTTGGTTAAATGCAGGCGAGCAAGCTTTAAGTGCATTAGCCGAGTCCGTCAAAGCCAGCCGTGACACGGTAGTGCAGAAAGTGTCACAGGCACTCGAGCGTCAGCGTGAGCTGGAAAAAGAAATTGATCGTTTGAAATCAAAACTTGCCTCTGCGGCGGGTGCTGATTTGATCAATCAGGCCATTGATATTAATGGCGTTAAATTATTGGCAGCAACACTTGATGGGGTTGATGCCAAGGCTTTACGTGAGACGATGGACGGACTGCGCCAACGCTTAGGTCGCTGTGTGGTTTTGCTCGCCTCAAGTTCAGCCGATAAAGTGAGCTGGGTTGCTGGTGTCAGCAGTGATTTAACCACTCAAGTAAAAGCAGGTGAGCTGGTGAGTTTTGTGGCACAGCAAACTGGCGGTAAAGGTGGTGGTCGTCCCGACATGGCTCAGGCTGGTGGCAATGATGTCGCTGCCGTACCTGCTGCATTGGCTTCAGTGCCAGACTTTATTCGTGAGCGTGTTCAGTAATTAAGCAACGTTCCCTGACAAAATCGAACAGGAAATAGACAACATTATGGCGCTAATTGTTCAAAAATATGGTGGTACCTCTGTCGGTTCACCCGAGCGAATTCAAGCCGTGGCCGAGCGCGTAAAACGCTGGTACGACAAAGGTGACGATATTGTGGTGGTGGTTTCTGCCATGAGTGGCGAAACCAACCGCTTAATCGGTCTGATGCGGGCTATTAGCCCAGAGCCCGATCCACGCGAAATGGACGTGGTGTTGGCCACCGGTGAGCAGGTGACCATTGGCCTGTTATCGATGGCATTAAAGGAATTAGGCTTAGAAGCTAAGTCTTATACTGGCACACAAGTGGCAATTCGCACGGATAGCTCCTTTAATAAGGCACGTATTGAAAGTATTGATGATCAGCGTATGCGTGCTGACCTAGCTGAACGTAAGGTAGTGGTAGTGGCTGGTTTTCAGGGTGTAGATGACCTTGGAAATATTACGACCTTAGGTCGTGGCGGTTCTGACACTACCGGTGTAGCATTAGCGGCCGCGCTTGGAGCCGACGAATGTCAGATATATACTGACGTAGATGGTGTGTACACTACAGACCCTCGTGTAGTTCCAAGTGCTCGACGTCTTCAGCGTATTACGTTTGAAGAAATGTTAGAAATGGCCTCGCTGGGCTCGAAAGTTTTGCAAATTCGTTCAGTCGAATTTGCTGGAAAATACAACGTACCATTACGTGTGTTATCCAGTTTTGGCGAAGGTGAAGGCACATTAATTACTGTCGATGATGAGGAAGATATGGAAAAGCCGGTTATTTCAGGTATTGCGTTTAATCGTGATGAAGCCAAGTTAACTGTTCGTGGCGTGCCTGACGTGCCTGGCGTGGCATCACGCATTTTAAGCCCAGTGGGCGATGCCAACATTGAGGTCGACATGATTGTGCAAAACGTGTCTGCCGATGGCACCACTGATTTCACCTTCACGGTGGCTCGTGGCGAAATGAAAAAAGCAGTGGCCGTGTTGGAAAAAGTGGCGGCCGAATTGGGCGCACGTGAAGTGATTGCAGATGATCACATCGCCAAAGTGTCTTTGGTGGGTGTTGGCATGCGCTCACATGCTGGTGTAGCAAGCAAAATGTTTGCAACGTTGGCAAAAGAGAACATCAATATTCAGATGATCTCGACTTCTGAAATCAAAATTTCAGTGGTTGTAGAAGAAAAATACTTAGAGCTGGCAGTGCGTTCTTTGCACACTGCATTTGATTTGGATGCAGAAGCCGCCTAACCCGAAAGAGTCGATGACCGGAGTAAGTGACATGTTAATTTTAACGCGCCGCGTAGGTGAGACCTTAATGGTCGGTGATGAAGTCACTGTGACTGTTTTGGGTGTGAAAGGAAACCAAGTACGTATTGGCGTGAATGCACCTAAAGATGTTGCTGTGCACCGTGAAGAAATTTACCAACGCATCCAAAATGAGCGTGGCGAAGTGCCTGCTCAGGAAGATGCTGAGTAAACTTTGCTGATGGGATGTTTTTCAGGCACTTCGGTCTTTTAATTCTTGGCCAGTCTCTGTATCATCGCCCACCTTGACGGAGAGTTGACCGAGTGGCCGAAGGTGCTCCCCTGCTAAGGGAGTAGGGGTCATAAGCCCCTCAAGGGTTCGAATCCCTTACTCTCCGCCACTATTTGTGCCCGAAACCCGCTAACCAAGCGGGTTTCGTCATTTCTAAAACCTAAAAAATTGACGGCTCCCACCACAAATCCCACCACTCGGATGCTTGCTTGAACGTGGCACCTTGTGACACGTTCTGAAGCGACTAATAGCTAAAACAACTAAGCCATGCCGATATCAATGCGTTAGATAGCGAAAACCCCTCGCTTTGACGCTAGATCATGCTGCAAAAATATTTTTGATGTGTCGTGAATGCATGTGACGTGTTATGCGCACTTATGACACAAATAATCTAATTATATCAATAGCTTGTGTAAAATTAGTGGTTGACGGTGCTGGTAAAGTGGCTCATCCTCCCCTAGCAAGTGAGGACGGAGGGCCCGCTTTATGATCAGCAACGTGAGTAAAGACTTACCAAAAACTGTTTCGCATAAGCGAACACAGGTACTAAAGATTCGACTAACCAAGGTGGAGGAGAGTCGCATAAAGTCGTCCTCCGATCGGGCATGTGTGGCGACTTGGGCAAGAGATGTCTTGTTGGCTGAGCAGTGCACAAAACCTCTCTCCAAGGGGAATGTCGAATGCGAGGAAGTGTTGCCACCGTTTTATAGATATAGCCAAGAAGAGCTTAAGATAATCGGCCAATTGACGGCTGCAATTGCGTGCTTAAATGCGACGATCTGGAAGCACGAATGTTGCGACTATGACGTGAATGTTCACAAGCTGATTAAAGCAATTGAAATTTTTATGATTTCACGATTGTATTTTAATGATCCTGAAAATATTTAAAACTAGCCAGCGGTCAGGGCGTGACTGTATTAACTACTTGTTGGGAGTTGATTTCAAACGTAAAGACGCATCAATTATAACGGGTTCGCCCATACTGACGTGCAATATTATTGACAGCTTAAAATTTAAAAAAAGATATATTAGTGGATGTTTGGCATTCACTGAGAAAGATTTAGAGCATGATTTGCAGTTAGAAATAATCAATTTATTCATGGATGTTGTTCGTGGGAACTTACTTCCGCATCAAATTAATTTTTTATGGGTGAGGCATAAGGATAAACAAAATTTAGAGTTAAACTTTGTTATACCCTGCGTTGATCTTGTGACATTAAGAAGTATTGACTTATTTCTACCAGATCTTGATCGTGATTTTTGTCGTAGGTTTTGTGATTATGTTAATGCAAAATACAATCTAAATTCGCCTAAAGATCCAATTAATAATGGAGTTATTTATTTTGGCCGCTACGATTCTGGTCGTGATATAGAAGTTAAAAAATATCTGCATATTGAGGTTGGCAAGAATATTTTTAATGGAAGAATAACTTCAAGGGAGGGGCTAATAAAATTTTTGGAGAACTATCAGCTCACTTTTCAAAAGGCATATAAAAAATCCTTGGCTTTTAAGAATCATGACGATAATAAAGTATTGTTTTTGAGGGGAGCGATCTATTCGGAGGATTTTGTTTTCTCAAATGAAAGCCTACTTGAGGTAGATAAAAAATCCATGAACTTCAAAAATGAAAATACTAATAATGTTGATGAGTATTATCAAGATTTGATGAGGCTTGTTAATTTTAGGAAAAAAAGATACCAACGCTTTGATCTGTCCCTTAACTATCGTTATAAAATAATAGAAGATGCAAAGTTATGTTTCGCCGACACGTTTAATACTGATGACTTTGATTTTTTAGATGACCTTTTTATAAAGCCAGAGCCAGAGCCAGAGCCTATATGCGATTTGAATGATTATCCTAATGAAGCAACACGGGATAGTATCGATACCATGCCCGATGACACTAATGAGTTTTCACTTTGATATAAACCATCTAGCCGCCCTCTCTTGCAGCCATAGGTTTATTGTAGCTACGCTAAGTTTTAGCCCGATTTTTTTGCCCTCTCATTAATAAATTTGATGATTGCATGGGTTGTAAATCGTATGTTTCGGCCAATCTGAATGTACTCAATTAGACCCGCATCTCGATACCGTTTTAATGTCGAGGGCGAAGCCTTGATGGCCCGGCATACTTCTGTGCTGGTTCGTAACTCTGGCATATCTTCGTTGCTCATTGTCACCACTACCTCTTCTGAATTGGAGTCATCATCTTCAGCTTGATGTCAGGTGTTGTCAAGAAAATTTTCATAATTTTTCTATAAAAAACAATGACATAGAAAATATCGTTTTTTTGACAACCTTTTTTGACAAGGCCTAACTTTTTACCAGCAAATGTTTAGTTAAATTAACGTATTGGTTTTATTAAGTTTTTTAAATGTAGCAATTCTATTGATTTAAAATAATTTAACATGTTGATTTACATGTGAAATTTTTACGATGACTACAGGCTTGACTCAACTAGCCGTCTCTAGATAGCTCATAAATGTTGAATTCCATATCGTAGCTGTCTCGAGCGTCGTGTGAAGTTCAGTGTTTTGATTAGCAGCTCAGTATCTACAGTTGACTGAAAGACAAAATTAAGCCATTCTTTATTCGCGATTTGCAAATAAAGAATGGCGTGTTATGAACCTTAAGCCACAAGATGTGCTGGTTGTGTTGGGAGGCGTGTGTAAGTCCCCAACTACTTCAAGCTACCAAGAACGTTCAATCCAACTCGGTTTGAGTGTGTCCGAAGTGCATGCCGCGGATAAGCGTTTGCATGCGGCTGGCTTAATGGCAGAGGGGCGCCCTGTTCTGGCAGCGCTTGAAGAATTTTTGGTTCATGGCCTTCGATACGTGTTCGTGCCAGAGCGCGGCAGTGTCGTTCGAGGCATTCCGACCGCACATGCCGGCCCAGGTTTATCCGCTTTATTTCATGTTGATGAATTACCACCTGTGTGGCCGTCACCGGAAGGGACAGTCAGAGGGTTGTCATTTTCACCGTTGTATCGTTCTGCCCCCGAAGCAGCACTTCGTGACATTAAACTGCATGAGTTGTTGGCTTTGGCCGATGCGTTGCGGGGCGGTAGAGCGCGAGAGCGTAAGCTTGCGGCTGAACTGATTCATCAACACTTGAGCGATGCGTTATATGCAGCGTGACCCCAACAGAGAAATGATGACCCAAGTTGTTTTGCAGCTGGGTGAGTTAGCAGAACAACTTATTTTTGTGGGTGGTGTAACAGCGGGCCTATTGATTACCGATCCTGCAGCACCTAGCGTGCGACCAACGAAGGATGTGGACGTCATCACAATCATTAAATCGCATACTGACTATTATGCCTTCGGGGATGCATTACGAGCTCGCGGATTTAAAGAGGATCAGTCGGACGGTGCACCGCTATGCCGATGGATTTCGGGCGGGTGGATTTTGGATGTCATGCCAATTGACAGCAACATTTTAGGTTTCAGTAATCGTTGGTATGAACTGGCGGCTGAAACGGCTGAGCCCACGCAATTAGTTAATGATGTAATGATTCGTGTGATCTCCGCACCTTGCTTTTTGGGTACTAAGTTCGAGGCTTTTCATGGTCGCGGTCGTGGCGACTTTATTGGAAGTCATGATATGGAAGATATGATTGGTGTTATTGAAGGGCGACCTGAGCTGATAAATGAATGTGCTCAGGCGCCTGATGAACTAAGACGCTATCTGCAAGCGCAATTTACAGCATTAATTGCAAACAACGGATTTAATCAAGCTTTACCTGGGCATGTTCTAGATGCAGGACGTTTGCCGATTGTTAGGCAGCGGTTGGCTGCGATTGCAATGGGGCATGTTGAGGGGACAGTAAAATAAAGTCTTAAGCCTGTGTTTATAATTTGGTGGATTGTTTGCTAGCCAATGCAATAAGGTATTCTCCAAGATTGGTTGTACCTACTTGGGTTAGCCAAGTAGCTACTTTCATTGAGCGCCACTCTGCTTTGGGAAGTACAACAGCAAAAGCTTCATGATACGGTGAAGGCATAGAGTGAGATAGCCAAGTGGCTCTGAACGACTCCATTGCTAATTTGAATTCACATTCAATCGCTGCATTACCATTAATCACGAAGATCTCAAAGTCGTGTTGCAGGGACTTGATCGCATCAAAATTAAGCCTATACGTGTTTAAATGTATTAGTTCCGACTTGAGCTGACACATCGCCTTGAAAAGGTGAGAGTTACCAGTTTTGATTGTGGGTGTCGAAGCCTTAATCAAAACTTAAGAGGTAACTCTCATGCTGCATACTAACAATCCAATCATTAAACACAAA
>JAUXVU010000040.1 GCA_030680295.1 Moraxellaceae bacterium | reverse complement strand
TTACCAAATCAGCATTATCAATCATTCCATATTCACCACGATTAAAAACCCAATAAAGTGCAATTGGTAATATGATAATTGATGGAATCCATTTTTTAATTTCATCCCACTTAGTATGCGGTCTGGATTTTTTTAAACTTTGTTCAATATCTTTTTTTAATTCTTCATCCATAAAATTGCTTAAATAAAAAATGATCTTTAACTTCGCATCGAAATTAACTAATCCAAACCCGTCGTTCAATCGTTTATAAACAAATAAAATGAAAGGTTACGCTATGAAAAGAACTGCATTTATTTTTTCCTTGGTAACCTGAATTATTCACAAATATAAAAAAGTCCAAGGGTATTACCCTATTTAAGTGTATATTGTATAAGGAATTACAGCAATATATACAGATAGGATAACCCTTGAACAAAATTCTCAAAAACTCGTCAGACAATTTGCAATATTCCTCCAGTAATCCCAAATCTTCTTTAGAATCTTTCTCCACTGGAACCCTATTTCCCCTCGAATTACCTGCAATTGAAAACAAAAAAATATTTATTGATTTTGACGGCGGACATATTTCTTCTGATGCCGGTCTTCTGATGCTCAAAGAAGTTGAGAAAAATGTAGGGATCATTAAAGCCTTGGGATGTGCACTTGATGATAAAAGGGATGTCCGATATATTGATCACACCTATTCAGAGATATTCTCACAACGAATTTACCAGATTGCTTCCGGTTATGAAGATTGTAATGACTGTACTTCTCTTCGCGATGATCCAATATTGAAGATGTGTTCGGAGAGACTTCCTCTGAGCGGCAAACCATTAGCCTCCCAACCAACTATGAGTAGATTCGAAAACACACCTTCACGAAGCGACCTTTATAAAATGGCTGTAGCTTTTGTTGATTCCTTTGTAGCTTCATATTCGGAAGAACCGAAAAGTATTGTTCTTGATTTTGATGACACTGATACGATAACCTATGGAGACCAACAGATGTCTCTATTCAATGGGTACTATGGCGATTATTGCTTAATGCCTCTTCATATTTACGAAGGGCTCAGCGGAAAATACATCCTGACGATTCTTAAACCAAGCAGATTAACCGGTAAGGCTATTTTATCTATCCTCAAAAGACTTGTCAAACGGTTAAGAACAAAATTCAAAAACACAATAATCATTTTTCGTGCTGATAGCCATTTCGCTGCACCGGAAGTAATGCAATGGGCAAACTCTCAAAAGAATATAATCTTTGTTACCGGGTTGACCGGGAATAAGGTATTAGATAAACGCATAGAGACGGTGGTGAATTTGGTTATCAAGGAATATGCTGCCAAGCAGGTCAAAGTCAAACAATATTTCTCATTCTACTACAAGGCGGAAAGTTGGACTGCCGAACAACGGGTTATCGCGAAGGTGGAGATGACTGATCAATCTACGAAACCAAATGTACGTTTTATTGTAACTAACGCAATTCATGCAAAAGCGAAGAAGATGTATGAAAAAGTCTATTGTGCTCGAGGCAATGCCGAACTTTATATTAAAGATCATAAAACCTATCTCCATTCTGACAGAGCTTCATGTCATCGCTTTGAAGCCAATCAGTTCCGTTTGTTTTTACATTCTGCCGCTTATGTATTGTTGCATGCTCTGAAGCATTCGGTGCTTAAAGGTACTATCTTTGCTCAAGCAACAATGAAAACTCTACAGTTGAAATTATTGAAAATCGGGGTTCGGGTCAGAGAATTAAAAACTAAAATCAAACTGGAATTTCCTACTTCGTGTCCGTACCAAAATATCATTGGTAATGCTTTTGCTCTTTTTGCAGTATTACGTCTCTGATAATTTTTCATGTTCGCAATCTTTTGTTTTCGTAAAATAATCATCTTTGCCTGGTATTGAAAAGTTATGTCAAGCTATAGTTGCTTTGGTCATCAGCAATATCAAATGTCTTTTTTAGAAATAACATTTGCTATACAAACTCTTTATTTTCGATATTTCCACGAATCATCACTATTTCAAAAGCCTATCGCCTGTAATAAGGTCTGAACATCCTGCAACTGAACCCTCTTTACTAAGTTTATGAATAATGCAGG